>CAWFWJ010000001.1:0-48670 GCA_963819545.1 uncultured Gammaproteobacteria bacterium
CACGCGCTCTGCGATGGCGCCGGATTCATTCATCGATTGGGGATGGCGCGTTCCGTTCCTGATTTCAGCATTCCTGCTCGGAATTTCACTGTGGATTCGGCTGAAGCTCCACGAAAGTCCGGTTTTTCTGCAAATGAAGGCGGCAGGCGCGACCTCCAAGGCGCCGCTCGCGGAGTCGTTCCTGCGCTGGGAAAATCTGAAATCCGCACTGGCTGTGCTCTTCGGAGGGGTCGCAGGCCAGGCTGTCATCTTTTATGCAACCACATTCTACGCCCTGTTTTTTCTCGAACGGACGGCGCGATTGGACGGCTTGACCGCGATAATTCTTGTCGGTGCAGCGCTCGCAATCGGCGCTCCATTGGTCGTGTTCTTTGGGTGGCTAAGCGATCGGATCGGTCGCAAGCCAGTTCTCATGGGCGGCCTGGCGCTCGGCGCGCTCCTGTTCTTCCCGCTGTTCACTGCGCTGATGAACGCGGCGAATCCGCAACTTGCCGCCGCGATCAAGACCTCGCCCGTCATCGTGCTCGCCGACCCGGACAATTGTTCCGTTCAATTCGATCCGCTTGGCCGGAACCGATTCGAGTCGACATCCTGCGACATCGTCAAGTCGTATCTCGCACGTGCAGGCGTCAGCTATGACTCTCGGCGGTTGGAGGATGAAGGGCCTGCGCGAGTCGTGATCGGCTCGCGGGCACTCATCGCCCCGGATCCGGCATCGCTGCCGGAAGGCGAACGGGCGGCGACGACGGCCGCGTTTCGGGCGCGCGTGGAGGCCGTACTTGGCGATTCCGGATACGCCAGTCAAGCGGACCCGGCAGCAATCAATCGGCCGCTGGTCGTGGCAATTCTTGCGGCTCTGCTCGGCATTGCCGCAATGAGCACCGGGTCAATGCCGATCATCATGGTCGAGCTGTTCCCCGCGCGCATTCGCTACTCGGCGCTTTCCTTACCACAGAATCTCGGCAACGGCTGGTTTGGGGGCTTCCTGCCGGCGACGGCGTTCGCGATCGTTTCGGCAACCGGCAACGTATTTTCGGGTCTCTGGTATCCGGTCATCGTTGCGGGCGCGACATTCGTCATTGGAGTGTTTTTTCTGCCGGAGACACGGGGTTGGCCAATGCGCTGAAATCAGACACGTGCCCAGGCGCCGATTTCGGCGCGGCCGACAATGACAGCATTGCGCTCGGCCATTTCACGCAATACCCGGTCAGCCAGCGTATCGACAGCGATTTCCTCCGCGGTGGCGACACCCAGGCGCGCCATCTCTGAGGCCAGTGTCTCCGCCAGGTCAGTTTTGAAGTGCACCGCGTCGTGGGCGTTGTTTCCGCCGCCAATGACCGCATGTGTTCGAAGTGACGGTGCGGGAAGGCCGGCAGCCAGGAACGTGGAATGCAGCTCGATTCCCATGCGAGTGCGGGCGCCACGCCGCTCAAGCGTCTCAACCAGCCACTTGCAGCACTGGTCATAAGACGCAACCGGCGGATGCGAGCGCACATTGTCCCAGTCGACTTCGTGGAAAATGATAATGCCGCCGGGTCGAAGGTGGCGCGCGACGCCGCGCAGCATTGCGACGGGATCGTCCTGAAACATCAGGACGTAGCGCCCGACGACCGCGTCGAATGGGCTCTCGAAGTTCAGCAGTGCCGGATCGCCCTCGCGGAAAGTAACATGGGTCAGCGTGCGTTCGGCGGCGCGCGCGCGCGCGGCAGCCAGTGCGGTAGCGGAGCGATCCGTGCCAACGACTTCGCCCGCGGGTCCGACGAGGCTCGCCACGAGGAAGGCGACGTCGCCGGCGCCGCTGCCAACGTCGAGTACGCGCATGCCAGTTGAAATGCCCGCCTCGACAAAAAATTGCCGCGTGATCGGGTCAATCAGACGTGCCTGTACCGCAAGGCGTTCGAGTTCCTTCGAAGAATGACCCAAAACATAAGTGGGCGTCTGGCTCATACGGGGCAGGATGCACCTTCGAGTGATCTGTGTCAGCGTCCTTTCCTGAGATAAGGCCCGAGCAATACCGACAGCACGAGCTTCTCGAATTCCTCGCGAAAGCGCGCCGTGACCTGGTCCGGATCCGGCACGCGCTTCTGGTCCGCGATGAGACCGAACTGTACCTGGCCGGCGTAGGACAGGATGCTGATGCCGAGTCCGATGTCGCCGGACTGGGGCACCCAGAAGATGAGCCGTGAGATCCGACCGCCCGCGAGATAGAGCGGTTGCTGCGGTCCCGGAACATTGGTCGCGACCGCGGTCGCCTTGGTCGAGAGCAGGTCGATCGCTGCGGCTTCAACCGAGCCCGGCATCCGGCCGAGTGCGGCCATCAGGCCGAGCGTCAATATGGGCTGATAGGAATTCTTCAGCGCCGACATCGCGGCATGTACCGCGAACAGCCGCTCGAACGGATCGCGGATTCCGACCGGCAGTTCAAGGAACACGAGACCGAAATAATTGCCGAGCGACGCCGCCGCCGCCGGATCGCGCAGGTTGACCGGTACGGCCGCGCGAATCGTAATGCCGTCGGTGTTCTCGCCGTGCTGGCGCAGATAGCCGCCGAGCGCGCCGGCTGCCGTCGACATCAGCAGGTCGTTGATCGTGCAGCCGAGGGCGCGCGCGACCGTCTTGACCTCGGCGAGGGGCAGTGGATCGGTCCAGGCCGCGATCTTGCGCGTGCCGAGCGGGCCCTTGAAACGCGTCGGCGGATCGTCGGCAAGCGTTGCGACGCGCGCGAGTTCGCCCGCGATACCGAGCGCGTGACGCGCGATCTCGCTCGCCTGTTCCGGATTCTTCGACAGGTCGACCGCCCGCGAGAGCCATTCTGCGCCTCCCGCATACGCCTGCTTCAGGAGATCCGCGCCGGGCAGGTTCAGCCGATCGAACCAGTTCTGCCCCTCGCCGCCGGCATCCGTCGACCCCGGCTCGGGAAGGGGTGCAGGCCGCTTCGCCGCCAGCTTTGCTTGCTCGTCCGTGAGCGTCAGAAAGACGCGGATCATCGCCATGCCGTCCGCATAGCAGTGATGAATGCGCAGGATGACTGCGCTACCGCCCTGGAATTCGTCGATGAAATGGAACTGCCAGATCGGGCGTCGCCGGTCGAGGTCCGTGCCCGCGAGCTCGGACACGAAGGCCTCGAGTTCCGCCTGGCCTGCGGGCGCGGGCAGCGCCGCGCGGATCACGTGCGCATCGAGATCAAAGTCGGGATCGGGTTCCCAATGCGCCGAGACCGTGTCCTGCCGCGCGCGGCAGCGGAATCGCGGGAATTCGAGGAAACGTTGCGCGATCGTGCGGCGGAAACGCCTGAAATCGACCCGCGACTCCAATACGACGACCCCGACGATCATCATCAGGTTGGTCGGCCGGTCCATGCGGAGCCACGCGGCATCGACCGCGGACATACGTTCCGTTTCGGGGGCCATCGGATTACAGTAAAGCACATGGCGTATTTCGTCACCGGCGCGACCGGATTCATCGGCCGCCACCTCGTCGAACGGCTGCTCGCGCGCGGTGAACGCGTCTATGTGCTCGTGCGGCCGCAGTCCTTACAGAAATTCGAGGCCCTTCGCGAGTTCTGGGGCGCGCGCGCGAGCCGCGTGGTACCGATCTCGGGCGACCTCGCCGGCCGCGACCTCGGTGTTTCCAAGGCTGACCTCCGCAAGCTCACCGGCAAGATCGATCACCTGTTCCACCTGGCGGCGGTGTACGACCTCCAGGCCGGCAGCGAGGAACAGGACAACGCGAACATCGTCGGCACCGATCACGCCCTGCAGTTCGCGGACAGCGTGCAGGCGGGTTGCTTCCATCTCGTGAGTTCGATCGCGGCCGCGGGACTCTACCAAGGCAGCTTCCGGGAGAACATGTTCGAGGAGGCGACAGGGCTCGATCACCCGTACTTCCGCACCAAGCACGAATCGGAGGCGCTGGTCCGCAATCGCAGCAACCGCCCCTGGCGCGTCTATCGCCCCGGCATCGTCGTCGGCCACTCGCAGACCGGCCAGATCGACAAGATCGACGGCCCCTACTATTTCTTCAAGATGATCCAGAAGCTGCGGCAATCGCTGCCGCCGTGGTTTCCGCTGATCGGTCTCGAGGGCGGTTACATCAATCTCGTGCCCGTGGATTACGTAGTCGCGGCGATGGATCATCTCGCACACCTGCCGGGACAGGACGGCCAGTGTTTCCACCTGACCGACCCCCGCCAGCGGCGCGTCGGCGAGGTGCTCAACCTGTTCGCGCGCGCGGGGCACGCACCGACCATGGCGTTCCGCGTCGATCCGAAACTGCTCGAACTCATTCCGTCGGGCGTCACCGCCTCGATGGCGAACTACCGTCCGCTGCAGCAGATGGTGGACACGATCCTGCGCGATCTGCGGATTCCCCGTGACGTCACGCAGTTCTTCAACTGGCAGACGCGATTCGACTGCACGCGCACCCAGCGGCTGCTCGAGGGCTCGGACATCCGGGTGCCCGCTCTCGAGGACTATGCCTGGCGGTTGTGGGACTACTGGGAGCGTCACCTCGATCCGGATCTCTCGCTCGATCGCAGCCTCGCGGGCGCGGTGCGCGGCAAGGTCGTCGTGATCACAGGCGGCTCATCGGGGATCGGGCTTGCGGCGGCGGAGCGCTGCGCGGATGCCGGCGCGAAAGTCGTCATCGTCGCGCGCGACCCTGAAAAGCTCGAAGCTGTCCGCGTACGGCTTGCCGAGCGCGGCGGTAGTGTCTCCACTTACGCCTGCGACATCTCCGATTACGCCGCCTGCGATGCCTTAGCGAAGCAGCTGATCGCAGAGCACGGCGGGGTCGACGTGCTCGTCAACAATGCCGGACGCTCGATCCGCCGTTCGATCGACCTGTCGTACGACCGCTTTCACGACTTCGAACGCACCATGCAGCTCAATTACTTCGCGGTCGTGCGGCTCACCATGGCCCTGATGCCGTCCCTGCTCGAACGCGGCGGGCATGTCGTGAACATCTCCTCGATCGGCGTGCTGTCGAACGCACCGCGATTCTCGGCCTACGTTTCCTCAAAGGCCGCGATGGAGGCCTGGACACGCTGCGCGGCCGCCGAGTACGCAGATCGCGGCGTGACGTTCACGATCATCAACATGCCGCTCGTGCGCACGCCGATGATCGCGCCGACGAAGATCTACGACCAGGTGCCGGTCGCGACGCCGGAGGAGGCCGCCGACATGATCGCCGAGGCGATCACCGACCGGCCGAAACGCATCGCAACCAGGCTCGGCATCGCGGCCGAAATGATGCATCTGGTCGCGCCTCGGATCACCGAGGTCGTGATGAACACGGCTTACCGCATGTTCCCGGATTCCGCGGCGGCCAAGGGCGAGCAAGGCGAGAAAAAGCCGGAGCAGCCGCCGACCAAGGAAGCCTTAATGTTCGCGTCGATCCTGCGCGGCGTGCACTGGTGAGGCTCCGCCGACGGTCGTTTCGCGTGGCACGCCGCTCGTCTACAATGCGGGCGCGAGAATGGTGCCCAGGAGAGGACTCGAACCTCCACGCCTCTCGGCACTAAGACCTGAACCTAGCGCGTCTACCAATTCCGCCACCTGGGCACAGGTTGCGACCGGGGAGGGCCCCGGCGAGGGCGCGTCAATTTACGCAGGCACCCGTTCCATGTCAATTTTAAGGAAGGCATGAGCCGCAAGCCGCACTGGCAGAAAGAGGATCCGCGTTTCCGCGAGGAATCGGCGCGCTATGCGGAGCCGATCCCGAGCCGCGAACTGCTGCTCTCGAAACTCGCCGAGGCGAAGAAACCGCTCGGCTTCGACGCGCTCATGGTGCTGCTCGGCATCAGCGATGCGTCGCAGCGCGAAGCGCTCGCGAAGCGCCTCGGTGCGATGGCGCGCGAGGGCAAGCTCCTGGTCAA
The DNA here is from genome assembly GCA_963819545.1 of uncultured Gammaproteobacteria bacterium. Lineage (GTDB taxonomy): Bacteria > Pseudomonadota > Gammaproteobacteria > Steroidobacterales > Steroidobacteraceae > SCUD01. Next base: position 5,876 of record CAWFWJ010000001.1, read on the forward strand.
TCGTGCCAGTGAGTATTGCCTGATCGAGCGGCTGCCGGTCATCGTCGGCACCGTGAGCGGTCATCGCGATGGCTTCGGCTTTCTGGCGCCCGACGGCGGCGGCGACGATCTCTTCCTGCCCTATCGCGAAATGCGGATGCTCTTTCACGGCGATCGCGCCGCGGCGCGCGTCACCGGACGGGACGAACGCGGCCGGCCGGAGGGCGCGATTGTCGAGGTGCTCGAGCGGCGCACGCAACAGGTTGCGGGCCGGTTCTCACTCGAAGGCGGCATCGGCTTCGTCGTCGCCGGACAACCGGCGCATCAGCCAGCGTGTCGTGGTGCCGCGCGAGGCGATCGGTGATGCCCGCCATGGCGATCTTGCGGTCGTCGAGATCGTGGAGCAGCCGAGCCGCAATCGCGATCCGGTTGGACGCGTACTCCGCGTGCTGCCGGAGAGTGGCGGCGCCGATACGGCGATCGAGCTCGCGATCGCATCGCACGGACTGTCGCACGAGTTTCCGCCGGAGGCGGCTAGCCGAGGCGCGCAGGTACGGCCGCGAGGTGACGGCACCGGCGGCCGCCGGCCGCGCAGGACCTGCGCAAACTTCCGCTCGTCACGATCGACGGCGAGGACGCGCGCGATTTCGACGACGCGGTCTGGGCCGAGGAGAATGCGAACGGATTCCGGCTGATCGTCGCAATCGCCGACGTCAGCCACTACGTCCAGCCGGGAAGCGCCCTCGATACCGAGGCGCGCGAGCGCGCGACCTCGGTCTATTTCCCGAATCGCGTTCTTCCGATGTTGCCGGAGGAACTGTCGAATCACCTGTGCTCGCTGATGCCCGAGGTGGACCGCCTCTGCATGGTCTGCGACATGCAGGTTGCTCGCACGGGCGTCGTGTCGAAAAGCCGCTTCTATCCGGCCGTGATGCGATCCGCCGCGCGCTTCACGTACACGCGCGTGGCGGCGCATCTCGACGGGACCGATCCCGCCGCTCGCGCGGAACTCAGGCGCCTCGGGCCGGGGCTCGACTGCCTGCGCGAGGTTTACTGGTGCGCTCCGCAAGCGGCGCGAGAAACGCGGCGCGCTCGACTTCGAGGCACCGGAGGTCAAGGTGCTGGTCGACGCCGCGGGCAAGGTGACCGACATCCGCGAATATCCGCGCAACGACGCCCATCGCATGATCGAGGAATGCATGATCGCGGCGAACGTCGAGGCCGCCGGTTTCCTCAAGAAGCATCGCATGCCGGCGCTGTTCCGGATCCACGGCAAGCCGGACGAGGAACGCATCGAGGAGCTGAAACGCTTCCTGTCGATGCGAGGCGTGTTGCTCGAAATCGCGGGCGACCTGACGCCGGCGCGCCTGCAGAAGGCGCTGAAGTCCATCGCCGGCCGCCCCGACGCCGGCGTGCTCGAGAACGCGATCATCCGCTCGCTGCCTCAGGCGCTCTACCAGCCGATGAACATCGGCCATTTCGGGCTCGCGCTCGCGGAGTACGCCCACTTCACGTCGCCGATTCGCCGCTATCCGGACCTGCTCGTGCACCGTGGCATCCGCCACGGGCTCGGCGGCGGAAGCGCCGGGGACCTTCACGCATTCGCCGCGCGAAATGGAGACCCTCGGCCGGAATGTTCGCTGCGCGAGCGTCGCGCCGACGAGGCGGCCCGCTCGGTCGTCGCCTGGCTCAAGTGCGAATACATGCGCCCGCGAGTCGGCGAGGAGTTCGACGCAGTCGCGACCGGCGTCACCGACTTCGGCGTGTTCGTCCAGCTGAAGCAGATGCAGATCGACGGCCTGGTGCACGTCACGGCGCTGCCGGGCGACTATTTCCATTTCCACGAGCGCGACCGCACGCTGGTCGGCGAACGCACCAAGCTTCGATTCTCGATCGGCGACGAAATGCGGGTGCGGCTGGTCCGCGTGGATTCGGCGGAACGCAAGATCGATTTCGAGCACGTGGCGAAGACCGGCGAGTCACTTCCATCCGCGCCGCCGGGCTGGCCGGGCACCGGCGCGTCACAAATGAGCGGGTCGATCGTCTATGGGCTGCATGCCGTGCACGCCGTGCTGAAGCAGCCGGCCGCAGGACGTGATGCGGCTTTCGATCGCGGCCGCCCGCGATGACGCCCGCGTACGGGAGCTCCGCGAACTCGCGGCGACGCAAGGCCTGAAAGCGGCCAGTGCCACGACCGAGTCGCTCGATCAGGAAACCGGCGGTGCGGTCCACCAGGGCGTCGTCGCCGAGGTGCGGCCGAGCGTGCCGCTCGACGAGAACACGCTGCTCGACCTCCTGACCGCGGCGACGGTCCCGGCCCTGGTACTCGTGTTAGACGGCGTGTCCGATCCGCACAACCTGGGCGCTTGCCTGCGCACCGCCGACGCGGCGGGCGCCGACCGCAGTCGTCGTCCCGCGCGACCGGGCGGCCGGCCTGACGCCGGTGGTCCGGAAGGTCGCGGCCGGCGCTGCGGAGACCGTTCCCTTCGCCCAGGTGACGAATCTCGCGCGGGCACTCCGTGACATGAAGGGGGCGGGGCTCTGGATTGCGGGCACGGCCGGCGATGGGGATCAGGAACTGTACCAGGCCGACCTCGGCGGCCCGCTGGCGGTCGTGATGGGGTCCGAGGGCCGGGGTCTTCGGCGGCTGACCCGGGAAAGCTGCGACTTCAGCCTGCGACTCCCCATGCTGGGCGCGGTTGCGAGCCTTAACGTCTCGGTCGCGGCCGGAATCGTGCTTTACGAGGCGCTCCGGCAACGGCGCGCCAAAGTTGCAGAAACCAAGCCAGTCCGGTAACTTACGCGGCCCTCGCTCCGGACCGCCGGGGCTTTTCTCCTTGCCTCACCGCCATCGCGTCAGCGGGAGGCCAAGACCATAAGGAGCACAAGATGCGGCATTACGAAATCGTATTTCTGGTCCATCCCGACCAGAGCGAGCAGGTTCCCGCCATGATCGAGCGGTACCGCGGCCTCATCGCCGCGGACGGTGGAACCGTCCACCGGCTCGAGGACTGGGGCCGGCGCCAGCTCGCCTTTGCCATCTCCAAGATGCACAAGGCGCACTACGTTCTGATGAATATCGAGTGCAGTGGCAAGGTTCTCGAGGAGCTGACCGGGGCATTCCGCTTCAGCGACGCCGTGCTGCGGCACCTGGTTGTCAAGATGGAGCGCGCGGTTACCGATCCCTCGCCGATGGCGAAGGAGCCGGACGAGCATGAGCGCGACCGCGGTGATCGTGGTGATCGCGGCGACCGCGGCGACCGCGGTGACCGCGATCCGATCGGCGACTCCATGGGCATGGACTGAGCGGGGAGACCACGATGTCACGTTTTTTCCGGCGCAAGAAATACTGCAAGTTCACGGCCGAGGACACCGACCAGATCGATTACAAGGACCTGGTGACGCTCAAGGCCTACATCACCGAAACCGGCAAGATCGTTCCGAGCCGCATCACCGGCACGCGCTCGTTCTATCAGCGCCAGCTCGCGGTCGCGATCAAGCGGGCGCGGTACCTCGCGCTGCTGCCGTACACCGACCAGCACTGAGGCTTCGGGGCGCGAGCCCGCGGCTGGAAACGATCCGATGAGTGCGCTGTTGAACTGGATGACCGCGAATCCGGTCCGGGCCTTTCTGGCGGCCGGGCTGGCGTCGCTCATCGCGCTCGTTGCGCTGCCGATGGCGGCTTGGCTGCCGGCGGGCATCATTGTGCTCGCCCTGCTTGCGAGCGGACGCGCGGCTGCTTTCGCGGCCGCCGCGGGTGCCGCGATCGCGCTGGTCTGGGCCTTCGCACCACTCTTCGGCGCGGGACCTGCGCTCGTGATCGCGACGGTCGCGCTCGGACCATCGGTGCTCGCAGCCTTTGCGCTCATCGGCACCCGCAGTCTCAGCTTCGTGTTCCAGGCGCTGACGGTCGCCGCCTGCCTGCTTGTGATCGGAATCCACGGCCTGCTCGGCGATCCGCAGGGCGTCCTGATGCCCGTCATCACCGACCTCGAACCGATGCTGCGCCGCACGGCCGAGACGCTGTCGCAATGGGGCATCGAACGTTCGCCGCAGGAAATCGGCGCGGCCACCGCGCGCGTCGCCTGGGCGACGCTCGGCTGGATGGTCCTTCTGCATGCCTTTCTGGCGCAGTGCGCTGGATTGTGGGGATTCGCCCGTCTGCGCGAACCGGGGCTCTTCGGCCGGGAGTTCAGGAGCCTCAAGCTCGGGCGCTTCGTCGCATGGTTCTTCGTCGCCACGTTCGCTGCGAGCCTGGTCTCGCACCGGCTGCTGGGTCACGGGTGGCAGGTGGCGGACGACGTTCTGTTCGTGCTGGCGGCGGCCTTGCTGGTGCAGGCGCTTGCGGTCGTGCACGGCCTGCGCGAACTCCAGGTCATCGGCGTCCTGCCGGTCGTTCTGGCCTACGTGGCAGTGATTTTGGTGCCGATGGCCCTGGTCGGCATCGGAATCGCGGATACCTGGGTCCGCTTTCGCGAGCGCTTTGCGCCGCGTCAAGGAGTGTAAGTCGATGGAAGTCATCCTGTTACAGAAGATCGCAAATCTCGGCGAAATCGGCGATCGCGTGAAGGTCAAGTCGGGCTACGGCCGGAATTTCCTGCTGCCCGGCGGCAAGGCGACGCTTGCAACGGCCGAGAACATCGCCAAGTTCGAGAGCCGCCGCGCGGAACTCGAAGCCAAGTCCTCGGCGGACCTCGCATCCGCGCGGACGCGGGCGGCGGCGCTTGAGGGATTCACGCTCAGCATCGCGGCGAAGGCCGGTAGCGAAGGCAAGCTCTTTGGCTCGATCGGCACATCCGACATCGCCGAGGCCTGCCTCAAGGCCGGTCAGCGGATTGAGCGCGCGGAAGTCCGGCTGCCCGACGGCCCGATCCGCATGGTCGGCGAACACGTCATCACGCTGCACCTGCACGGCGACATCAATGTCCAGGTGCCGCTCACGGTGATCGCGGAAGAGTAAGCTTTCGGCTGATGGTCGCAATGATCCGCCACGACGAGATCCGCACGCCGCCGCATTCGGTGGAGGCGGAACAGGCCGTGCTCGGCGGCCTGATGCTCGATTCGAACGCCTGGGACGCTGTCGCCGACATTGTCCACGCCTCCGATTTTTACCGCCGCGACCATCGGCTCATCTTCGAGGCGATCGCCGAAGTTGCCGAAATTCGCGGTTCCTGCGACGCGGTCACGGTATCCGAGCAACTCGAGCGCAAGGGTCGGCTCGATGAGATCGGCGGGCTCGCGTATCTCGGCACGATCGCGCGCGACACGCCTTCAGCGGCCAATGTGCGCGCCTACGCCGAGATCATCCGCGAACGTTCGATCCTCCGGCAGCTCGTTGCCGCCGGCGGCGAGATCGCGGCCGCGGCGACCGATAGCCGCGGCGGTTCGGCCTCCGAACTGGTGGACGAGGCGGAACGGCGTATCTTCGCGATCGCCGAGCGCGGCAGCCGCGGCAAGAGCGGATTCATCGCGATCAAGGACGTGCTGCCGCAAACCATCGACCGGCTCGACCTCCTGCACCAGTCTCCGGGCGAGATCCGAGGCGTCCCGAGCGGCTTCACGCAGCTCGACCGGAAGACGACGGGTTTCCAGGCGGGGGACCTGATCGTGATCGCGGGCCGGCCCTCGATGGGCAAGACGACGCTCGCGGTAAACATCGCCGAAAATGCCGCGATCGCAAAAGGCGTACCGTCGGCGATCTTCTCGATGGAAATGTCGGCCGAGCAGCTGACGCTGCGGCTGATCTCGTCGCTCGGCCGCGTCAACCAGACCCACCTGCGTACCGGGAATTTCTCGGAGGAAGACTGGTCGCGTATCCAGGGCGCGCTGGCGCAACTCTCTGGCGCACCGATCTTTGTCGACGAATCACCGGCGCTCACGCCTACGGAAGTGCGCGCCCGCGCCCGGCGGCTCAAGCGCGAACACAATATCGGCCTGATCGTCGTGGATTACCTCCAGCTGATGCAGGTGAGCGGCACCAAGGAAAATCGCGCGACCGAGATCTCGGAGATCTCGCGGAGTCTCAAGGCGCTCGCAAAAGAACTCCAGGTTCCCGTGATTGCGCTCTCGCAGCTCAATCGCGCGGTTGAACAGCGCACAGACAAGAGGCCGGTGATGTCGGATCTCCGCGAATCAGGCGCCATCGAGCAGGACAGCGACCTGATCCTGCTGATCTACCGCGACGAGGTTTACGATCCGAACACGACGCGCCGTGGCATCGCGGACATCATCATCGCGAAACAGAGAAACGGACCCATCGGCGAGGTCCAGCTGACCTTTCTCGGCGAATACACGCGCTTCGAGAACCTGGTGGCCGAGTCCTACGGCGAGGGCGCGTTCTGAGCGCGGCTCTGCGCGCTGTCATCGATACGGCGGCGCTCCAGCACAATCTCTCCCGGGTCCGCGAACTCGCGCCCGGATGCCGCGTGCTCGCAGTGATCAAGGCGAACGCCTATGGCCATGGCATCGTGACTGCCGCCGAGGCGCTCGGCGCCGCGGATGCGTTTGCGGTTGCGCGCCTCGAGGAGGCCGTCATGCTGCGTGCGGCAGGTTGCCGCGCCCGCATCGTGCTGCTCGAGGGCGTCGCCGATGCACGCGAACTCGGGCAGGCGGCGCAGCTCGGACTTGAATCATTCGTACACCAAACCGCGCAGATCGAGCTGATCGAAGACTGGCGCGGCGCGCAGAAATTGCGCGTCTGGCTCAAGATCGACACCGGCATGGGCCGCCTCGGATTCAGGCCCGCGGAAGTGCCGGCTGCAGCCGCGAGGCTCGCGGCTTGCGCGCGTGTCGCCGAACCCGCGAATCTCGTGACGCACCTGGCCGAAGCAGATCAGCGCGGCAATGCGGATACGCGCGCGCAGATCGACCTGTTCAACCAGCTGACCCGCGGAATGCCCGGCGAGCGCAGCATCGCCAATTCGGCCGGCCTGATCGCCTGGCCCGATGCGCAGGCCGACTGGGTGCGGCCAGGGATCATGTTGTACGGCATCTCGCCGTTTGCAGATGCGATCGGCGCGGATCTCGGCCTCGAGCCCGTGATGACGCTCGAGACGCGGGTTCTCGCCCTCAAGGACCTCGCTGTCGGTGATCGCGTCGGATACGGCGCTACGTGGACCGCGAAGCGCCGCTCGCGCATCGCGATTGCGGCCGCCGGTTACGGTGATGGATACCCGCGGAGTGCCGCCAACGGCACGCCGGTTCAGGTCAATGGCATGCCGGCGGTACTCGCCGGCCGGGTTTCGATGGACATGCTGACGATCGATGTGAGCGACGTGCCGCAGGTTTCGGTCGGCGATCCGGTCCAGCTCTGGGGGCCCGCAGTGCCGATCGAGCGCGTGGCAGCCTCTGCCGGCACGGTCGGCTACGAATTGACCTGCCGCGTCAGCCGGCGCGTGCGTTTCGAACGGCGGCCGTGAAAGTCCTGGTCACCGGCTCATCGGGCCGGATCGGCGGCGCCATTGCCGCGCGTCTCACGCTCAGGCATCAGGTCACCGGCGTCGACCTGCGCCCCGGTGCGCTCACGACTGCAATCGCCGATGTCTGCGACACGGGCCGCATGGCGGCGCTCTGCGCCGGCATGGACGCCGTCGTGCACACGGCGTCACTCCACGTGCCGGATCTCGCGTCCCGAACCGAGCGAGATTTCCGCGAGGTCAATGTCGACGCAACGCGCCGGCTGCTGCAGGCCTGCGGCGAAGCGGGTGTCCAGCGCTTCATCTACACCAGCACGACATCGATTTACGGCGATGCTCTGCTGCCCGAGGCGGACGCCGCGGTCTGGGTCACCGAAACACTGGCGCCGCGGCCGCGCGATATATACGACGAGACCAAGCTGGCGGCGGAAGCGGCCTGCGCCGAAGCTTCGCGTTGCGGCATGGCCTGCATCAGTCTGCGCATGTCCCGTTGCTTCGAGGAGGAGCCGCGACTCGTCGCGATCTACCGCCTGTACCGGGGCGTAGCCGCCCAGGACGTCGCCCAGGCGCACGAACTCGCGCTCGGATGCGCCCGGCCCGGCCACGAAATCTACAATGTTTCCGCGCCGTCGCCATTTGTTGCCGGCGACGGCCGACGGCTCCTGGAGGACGCCGAATCCGTGGTGCTCGAGCGCCACCCCTGGGCCGCCGCCGAATTCGCGCGGCGCGCCTGGCTGTTGCCACGGTCCATCGACCGCGTTTATGTTGTGGACAAGGCGATCGCGGGTCTCGGCTACCGGCCGGAGCACGATTTCGCTTCGCTGTTTCAGCGGCAAGCGTCCTGAGCGGCCGCCCGGGGGAGGATTACGATGTCGAGCGTCGGTTATCACGAGCCTGTCGAGGAACTGTCGGACGAGACGCGCGACATGCATCGCGCCATCGTTTCGCTGATGGAGGAACTGGAAGCGGTCGACTGGTACAACCAGCGCGCCGATGCCTGCAAGGATCCCGAACTCCGCGCGATACTCGCGCACAACCGCGACGAAGAAAAGGAACACGCGGCGATGGTGCTCGAATGGATCCGCCGTCACGACGGCGTGCTGTCGAAAGAACTCGAGGAATACCTGTTCAGCAACAAGCCGATCGCGCACGGTTGACCCGCCCGCAAGGAACCATCTGATGGCAATACTCTGGCCCGCATTCGCGCTCTTCGCGCTGACGGCAATCGTGGTGCTGCGACTTGCACGGCTGCGATTCGCGGCGGTCGCGGGCGGCCGCGTGGATCCGCGTTTCTACAAGATCTTCCGGGGCGACGGCGAACCCGAGGAGGTCGCGGCTGTCGCGCGAAACCTGAACAACCTGTTTGAGGCGCCGACCCTCTTTTACGCCGGGACCGCGATCGCATTCGCGGCGGGCGAGGCGGGCGTGCTCCTGGTGGCACTCGGCTGGACGTACGTGGTGCTCCGGGTCCTGCACAGCGCGATTCACCTGAGCACGAATCGAGTGCTGTGGCGCTTTCGCGCATTCGCACTGTCGTGGCTGATCCTGCTGGCATACTGGGCGGTCCTCGGCGTGCAGCTCGCGACCGCTGGCAACTCCGCCGCCCCCGGCTGAAGCGCGCCGTCACCGCTTTTACGAGGCACCGGGCCGAATCATGGGCGGCGCATTCTGGAAGACCCTGGTCTTCGGCGTGGTTCTCGCCGCATCGATCGGGCCGATTGCGCTCCTGATTTTCGGCACCGCCGCACGCAGCGGCTTCGCGGCCGGATTTTACGCAGGACTCGGAGCGGCGCTTGCGGACCTGGTCTATGCGCTGCTCGCGTTCTCGATTGGCGCGCTGTTGTTGCCATTGCTCGAGGCGCATGCCACGGTGATCCGGATCGCGTGCGCATCGCTGCTGATCGGTCTCGGCGTCTCGATGCTGTTGCGGAGCGCCGGCGGCGACCGTGACGCATTCGCGCGAGAACCCGCCGCTCGCGCGCTGCTGCCGACCTTTCTGCTGACGCTGGTCAACCCGATGACACTTGTGGTGTTCGCAGGCTTCGTGCCGCAGTTGCCGGTCGCCGGGTCGCTGTCGACCGCCGTCTGGCTCGCATTCGCGCTGTTCGCAGGCAGTCTTGTGGTTCAGATCGTACTCGCGGCTGCGGGGAAGGCGCTCGGCGCGGCTTTGCCAGGGCCCGGATGGCAGCAAGCGATCAATTGCGCGGCTGCGGTGGGAATCCTCGCCTTCGGACTGAGCGGACTCATCGCTGCAATCTGAAGGCCCGTTGGCATGCCGGCAACGGCCGGCGTACTCTGCTGCAGCAGGCGCTGCGCCTCAGTCCGGAAAAGGGGGGGGTCGGAACATGACGCTCGAACTTCAATATCTCGCGATGGTCACCGCATTGACTCTGCTGCTCTGGGTGCCCTACATCCTGAACCGGATCGTCGTGCGGGGTCTGCTCGATACAGTCGGCTATCCCGAGAATCCGAAACCGCAGGCGGCCTGGGCGACCCGGCTGCAGAAGGCGCACGGCAATGCCGTCGAAAACCTGGCCGTGTTCGCAGCGCTCGTGCTGATCGCGCACGCCACCGGTCTCACGAGCGAGACGACAGTGTTCGCCGCCCAGTTGTATTTCTGGGCGCGACTGGTGCACGCAATCGCGTATACGCTGGCCTGGCCCTGGGTGCGGACGCTTGCGTTCGCCGCGGGATTTGCGAGCCAGGCGACGTTTGCCTGGCTGCTGCTGTGCTGATCAGGCTTCGAAGAAGCCCATCTTCACGCCGGCGAGCGTCACGACGTCGTTGTCGTGGAGCCTGCGCGCCTGCGGACCGATCGGCTGGCCGTTCACCAGCGGGTAATCGCCCGGCTTGCTGCTCTCGACGTGGACGACGTAGTAGCCGTCCGCGCGGCGGCTGATGGCCGCGACCTGCACGCCCGGACGGCCGAGCGTCGTCAGCGTCTTCGCGAGCTCCAGTTCGCGGCCGGCAAACTGGCCGGACAGGACCTGGAGCTTGGCGGGACGCGCGGGCGCGCCTTTCTCCGGCGGCTGCGGCGGCAGCGCGGCGTTTGGCGCGGGCGCTGGCGCCGCGGCGGGCGCGATCGACTCGGCGGCGGCCTTGAGGCGCGCCTCGTTGACCTGGCCCGGCTGGATCACGAGCGTGCGCTCGAATTCGTCCTGCTCGGAGCTCTCGACCTGGCTGTCGACGAAGCGCAGGTGGTGGTGCCCGATCGTGATGACGTCGCCGTGCGTCAGCGCATGCTTCTTGATCAGCTTGCCGTTGACGTAGGTGCCGTTCGTGCTGTTCAGGTCCTCAAGGAAGGAGTCGTTGAGGATGTTGATGATCAGGCCGTGATGGCCGCTGACGGCGGCGTTGTCGATGCGGACGTCATTGTCCGGCAGGCGACCGACCGTATACCGCTCCTTGGTCATGTTGTATTCGGCCAAAACCTGACCGTCCAGACTCAAGATAAGGCGCGCCATCGTCTCCCTCGCTGTCGGTTATCCGAACCAGGCCAATATTCTGTCAAGTATGCCGCGCCGCGCGGGGAAAAGTTCGACCACCTGCGCCAGCACGACCGAGATGTTGTCCCGGCCGCCGCTGTCATTGGCGAGCTGCACCAGCTGCCTTGCAACTGTATCAAGATTACCGCCGAAAGTACTGATTGTTAAGTGAATATCCTCGTCCTCGACCATGTCGGTCAGGCCGTCGGAGCAGAGAACCAGCCAGTCGCCCGGCCTCGACCGGCAGCTCGTGGACCTCGACTTCGACGGTCGCCTCGACGCCGAGCGCCCGCGTCACGTAGTTCTTGTTGGTCGCGCGCTGGGCCTCTTCGGCTGAGTAGAAACCGCGGTCCACCAGCTCCTGGAGCAGCGAATGGTCCATGGTCAGCTGCTCGAAAGTGTCCTTGCGCAGCCGGTACATGCGCGAGTCGCCGACGTGGGCAATCGTGATCCGGTTGTCGTGGAGGAGCGCGGCGACGACGGTCGTGCCCATGCCTTCGCACTGGGTCTGCGACTTCGAGGTCTGGTGGATGATCTTGTTGGCGCGGGCGATGGCATCGCGCAGGATGATGCTCGGCCGATGCAGGCCGGTCGACTTGTCGCTGCCGTCGAGCTCCTGCGCCAGGTAGGCCTCGCGCACCAGGTTCGTGATGGTCTTGACCGCAATGCCGCTCGCGACCTCGCCGGCGTTGTAGCCGCCCATGCCGTCGGCGAGCACGAAGAGGCCGATGTCGCCGTCGAGCGCGATCGAATCCTCGTTGTGCTCGCGCACCTTGCCGGTGTCGGTCAAGCCGACGGCCTGGACACGGTTGCGGAGCGAGACGTAGCGGCCCATCAGCGCAGCGCCGGGTCGATGTCGCGCGCGCAGTCGCGCAGCGCCTGCGCCATCTCGGCGCCGCTGCGGTAGCGCAGCCTCCGGGTCCTTTTCGAGCGCGCGGTCGATGAATCGCCGCGAGCGCGGCGGCAGGTCGGGCCGGACGACGCGCAGCGGCGGATGCGGTTCGCGCGGAGATCTTCTGCATCAGGCCCGGGAATCGAGTCGGAGCGGAACGGCAGCATGCCGGTCAGCAGCTGGAACAGCGTGACGCCGAGCGAAAACAGGTCGGACTGCGGCGTCACCGGGCGCGCGTCGAGCTGCTCGGGCGCCATGTAGGACGGCGAGCCGAGGATCACGCCGGTGCGCGTCGCGCGGCTGTTCTCGAGCCGCGCGACGCCGAAATCCATGACCCGCACGCGGCGGTTCTTCTGGTCGAAGACGATGTTCGCGGGCTTGATGTCGCGGTGGATGATGCCGCGCTGGTGCGCGAAGTAGACCGCATCGGCGACGCGGGCGCACATCTCGCAGACGAGGCGCGGCGGCAGCATGCGGCCCTCGGTCGCGTGCGTCGCGAGATTGACGCCCTCGACGTACTCCATCGCCATGTAGACCTGGCCCTCGTGCTCGCCGGCCTCGCGGATCTCGACGATGTCGGGGTGCGCGAGCGAGCCCGCGGCGTCAGCCTCGCGCAGCAGCCGAAGCTTGGCCTCGTCGAGCAGGTCGTCCGGCCAGTCGTCGGCGAGGGAGAGGAGCTTCAGCGCGACGACGTCGTTCGTTGCGTTCGTCGACCGCGCGATAGACGGTCGCGGTCGCGCCGCGGCCGAGCTGCTGCTGGAGCCGGAAATGATGGAAGAGCTGACCCGGACGGAACGTGAGTCCGCGCGAGCGCGATTGACTGGCGGCTGCTGGCCGGCGGGCTGCGGCTTTTCCGCGACCGCAACCGCAAGCGGCTTGCCGAACCGCGGGTTCGTATCGTCCGGCTTTCTTGCCGGACCCGCCGGACAAGCCTCGCAGCCATCCGCCGCGACTGGAATCGTCAGGCATGCGAGGACCGATCCGTTGCCACCCTGGTCCATGGATCATAAACGGGCCGTTGCTCCCGCCGAAACTGCCACAGGCCGGATTTTCAAAAGCTTATGGCCGAAACCGCGACCTGCGCCGCAGTCCGCCCGGGCAAAATCGGCAGCCAAGTCGCGTGCTAGCATCGCCGCTTCCCGGTCCGGACCCGCCCGATGGCCAAGCCCCGCACGGTATTCGTCTGCTCGTCCTGCGGCGCCGATGCGCCCCGCTGGAGCGGGCAGTGCTCGGCCTGCGGCGAGTGGAACACGCTCGCGCCGTTCGCCGAAGCGCGCGCGCGTGCTGCAGGACGAAACGAGGCGGAGGCGCGCCGAGCGGCCTGAACCCATCGCGCGCCTCGTTACCGAGACGGAGACCCGGCTGCCGACCGGATTCGCGGAATTCGACCGCGTGCTGGGTGGCGGCCTCGTGCCGGGATCGGTGACGCTGATCGGCGGCGAGCCGGGAATCGGCAAGTCGACGCTGCTCCTGCAATGCGCCGCCGCGCTCGCCCGCGAGCAACGGCGTGCTGTATGCGACCGGCGAGGAGTCCGTGCGGCAGGTCGCCGAGCGGGCGCGCCGGCTCGCCGTCGATCCGGGGGCCCTCGTGCTCGTCGCCGAGACCGCGGTCGAGCGGATCCTCGAGTTCGCCACCGAAGCGGGCGCGCGGGTCATCGTCATCGATTCGATCCAGACCATGTCGGTCGCCGGCCTCGACGCGGCGCCGGGCGCCGTAACGCAGCTTCGCGAATCCACGGCGAGCCTGGTTCGGCATGCCAAGAGCGACGGGCACCTGCCGTGCTCCTGATCGGGCACGTGACGCGTGAAGGCGTCATTGCGGGCCCGCGCGTGCTCGAGCACATGGTGGACACAGTGCTCTATTTCGAGAGCGATTCGGGCAGCCGCTTCCGCGTGATCCGGGCGGTCAAGAACCGCTTCGGCGCGGCCAACGAGATCGGCGTGTTCGCAATGGAAGAGCGGGGCCTGCGGGAAGTGCGCAATCCGTCCGCGATCTTCCTCTCGCGCGAGCAGCGATCCCGTGCCGGGCTCGGTCGTTACGGTCGCGCGCGAAGGCACGCGGCAGATGCTGATCGAGGTGCAGGCGCTCGTCGACCCGAGCCAGCTCGCGAATCCGCGCCGCGTCGCGGTCGGATTCGAGTCGAACCGCGTTGCGCTCCTGCTCGCCGTCCTGCACCGCCATGCGGGCGTCGCGCTGCATGCCCACGACGTCTTCGTGAACGTCGTCGGCGGCGTGCGGCTCGCCGAGACCGCGGCCGACCTCGCCGTGATCGCGGCACTCTGTTCGAGCCTGAACGGCAGGCCGCTGCCACAGGACCTCGTGGTCTTCGGCGAGATCGGCCTGACCGGCGAAATCCGGCCCGTGCCCTACGGCGAGGATCGATTACGCGAAGCGGCCAAGCACGGATTCCGTCGCGCCATCGTGCCGCTGGCCAATGTCCCGCGGCAGGCGCCGGAAGGCATCGAGATCGTCGCCGGCCGCGAAGATCGCTGAAGCACTCGACCGCCTTCGGCTGAAGTCAGTCCTCTTCGGCAGGACCGCCAGAGGCGCGCCGTGCGCACCGCGTTGCCGGCGACCTGCAGCACTTCGATGGAGGCGGCACCGATCCGGAGCGACGGCTCCCGGCTCCGGAATCGATTCCAGGCGTTCGACGATGAGGCCCGAGAGCGTGCGCGGTCCGTCGACCGGAAGCGTCGATCCAAGCCTGCGATTGATCTCGCGCAGGAACGCGCCGCTCCGGCCACGACATGGCTGCCGTCCGCTCGCGCGTCGATGCGCCCGAGCGGCGGCTCGGCCTGGGTCGTGAACTCGCCCACGACTTCCTCGAGGATGTCCTCGAGCGTCACGAGTCCCTGCAGGTCGCCGTACTCGTCGACGACGAATGCGATGCGCCGGCGCAGGCGCCGGAAGCGCAGAAGCTGATCGTAGAGCGTCGTGCCCTTCCGGCGTGAAGAGCGCCTCGCGGCGCACGGCGATCTCACGCAGCCGCTCGCGCGTCATCCGACCCGAGGCGAGCTCGTTCGCGACGAGGCGCATGTGGACGATCCCGTGCACGCGGTCGAGATCGCCGTCGAAGAGCGGCATGCGCGTGTGCGAGGTGTCTCGCAGGCGTCCGCTGATCTCGTCCCAATCCGCGTTGATGTCGATGCCGTCGATCTCGCTCCGCGGCACCATCACGTCCTCGACGCGGCGGCGCTCGAGTGCCGAGCAGGGCCTCGACCATGCCCTGGCGCTCGGTGGTGCGCGCGACGAGCGCATCCGCGAGGTCGGCAATGGATCGGCCGGATCGCGGTCCGTCGTCCTTCGGCGCCGTCACGTCGCGGCAGCAGCGAGGAAGAGCGGCGCCACCAGCCAGGCGACGAGCTGCGCGGCCTGATCGCGGAGCACGCCGTCGCGGCGCAGCCAGCCGATGCCGCCGAGCAGGACAGGAGCGCAAGCCCGGCGGCCACGGCGACGGCGACACCGCAGTCGCAGGGCACCGGGCGCCGCCAGCGCAATGCAGGCGAGGAGGGCCGCGAGCACGAGGGCGCGCAGCAGGCAAGCGGCCAGGCGCGTGCGCCGCGGCTCGTCGCGCCATGCGGCGGCGAAGCCGCGAGATCCAGGGTTCCTGCGAGCGATGCGGGAGCGGCGCGGCGCGTCGCGCAGGGCCGGCATCGCCGCCTCGATGAGGCCGGCGAGCACGAGGAGCGCGAGCGCCGCGATCAGTGCGCCCAAGGACTCAGCCCCAATGCCGGCCGAGCAGGATCTCCAGCACGAACTTGCTGCCGAAGTAGGCGAGCGCGAGCACCACGAAACCCGCGATCGTGTAGCGCGCCGCCTTGCGCCCGCGCCAGCCGAAGCGCCAGCGTCCGAACAGCAGGCAGGCGAAGATCGCCCAGGCGACGAGCGCGAGCACGGTCTTGTGTATCAGGTGCTGCGCGAACAGGTCGGTGACGAACAGGAGGCCCGCGAGGATCGCGACCGTGAGCGCAGCCGTGCCGATCGCGATGACCGAGAACAGCGCGCGCTCGAGGCTCTCGACCGGCGGCAGCGTCGCGAGCCAGCCGACAGTGCGGCCGCTGCGCAGCGCCGAGTCCTGCAAGCGCGAGCATGACGACGAGGACCGCCGCGATCGCGAACATGCCGGCAGAGCCCATCGCGAGCACGACGTGCACGGCGAGCGGCCAGCCGCTCGCTGCGATCTCGTGCGGCGCGCGGCAGGCTGCCGGTGCCGGCCGCGAGGCAGCGCGGCGAGGCCGAGGACGACAGCGGCGACCGTGCGGAAGCGCGGCGCGAAGACGGCGAGCAGGCCGCCGACGCCGATCGCGAGCCCCATCAGCGAGGCGCTGTCGGCGAGACCGAGCGACAGGCCGCCCATGGGTTCGCAGCGTGTCCGCGAGCCAGGCCGCGTGCGCGGCGAGTGCCGCGGCCGCGAGGTAGAGCGCGGGTTCGTGGAACGCGCGCGCGCGGCGCCGCGCGCCGCGCGGCGTGCAGGGCGGCGGCCGCGGCCACCAGATAGAGCAGGATGACGAGAAATCCGCTCACTGAATGCCGACTCCCGGGACGCGCCGGATTCATTGTACAGGGGCGGGGCGAGCGCGGCCGCCGGCCCTATAATCCGCGGCTGCGCACGGCAGCTTCGGCCGCGCGACCGAGGTTCCCGATGTTCGACATGCTCAGCCGACCGGCTCGGCAAGGCCGTGGATTCGCTTCGCGGGCGCGGCCGCCTGACCGAGGAGAACATCGCGGACACGCTGCGCCAGGTGCGCATGGCGCTGCTCGAGGCGGACGTCGCGGTCGCCGGTCGTGAAGTCCTTCACCGATGCGGCGCGCGCGCGCGCGATCGGCACCGAGGTGATGCGAGAGCCTGACGCCGGGCCAGGCGTTCATCGGCGTCATCCACGAGGAGCTGACGCGCGTCATGGGCGAGCCCGGCCGCGGGCTCAACCTGCACGCGACGCCGCCGGTCGTCGTGCTGCTCGCGGGCCTGCAGGGCGCCGGCAAGACGACGACTGCCGCGAAGCTCGCGCGCCACCTCATCGAGAAGCCAGCGGCGGAAGCCGCTGCTCGTGAGCACCGACGTCTATCGCCCGGCCGCGATGACGCAGCTCGAGCGGCTCGCCGGCGCAGGTCGGGGCGGACTACTTCACGCCGCCCGCGGACGCGACGCCGGTCGCGATCGCGACCGCGGCGCTCGACCATGCGCGCCGCCACCAGCACGACGTCGTGATCGTCGACACCGCGGGCCGCCTGCACGTCGACGACGGCGATGATGGAGGAGGTGCAGGCGATCGACCGCGCGGTCGGCGCGACCGAGCGCCTGTTCGTCGTCGACAGCATGGCGGGCCAGGATGCGGTGCGCGCCGCGCAGAGCTTCAATGCGGCGCTCGACCTCACGGGCGTCATCCTGACCAAGGCGGACGGCGACGCGCGCGGCGGCGCGGCGCTTTCGGTGCGCCAGGTCGACCGGCAAGCCGATCCTGTTCCTCGGCGTCGGCGAGAAGACCGAGGCGCTCGAAGCCGTTCCATCCGGAGCGCGTCGCCTCGCGCATCCTCGGCATGGGCGACGTGCTCTCGCTGATCGAGCAGGTGCAGACGACCGCCGACCACGAGAAGGCGGCGAAGCTTGCCGCCAAGCTCACGAAGGGCAAGGGCTTCGACTTCACGGACCTGCGCGACCAGCTCGCCGAGTTCAACCGCATGGGGGGCATCGCAGGCGCTCGCCATCGAAGCTGCCGAACCAGGCGCTGCCGCCGGGCGCGCTCGCCCAGGTGGACGAGAATTCGATCCGACGCCAGATCGGGATCATCGATTCGATGACCCCCGGCGAGCGCCGCCGGCCGGCGATCATCGCCGCCTCCCGCAAGCGCCGCATCGCCGCCGGGTGCCGGCGTGCCGGTCCAGGAAGTGAACCGCCTCCTCAAGCAGTTCATGCAGATGGAAAAAGTGATGAAAAAGATGCAGGGCGGGGGCCTCGCCAAGCTTATGCGGGGCTTGTCGGGGCAGTTGCCGGGCCGCGGCGGGCCGCGCTGAGCGGCCGCGGTCCGCAGGCGTCTAAGCCTTTCATTCACCGAATGATTTGAGTAGAATGCGCGGCTCTTTGACGGGGCCCGAAGCCCCGCGAAACTGACGCAGCCGAGGCTGCGAGGGACTCAATCGATGGTCACGATCCGACTGACGCGCCGCGGCGGCAGGAATTCGCCCTTCTACCACGTCGTCGTCACCGACAGCCGCAAGCGGCAGGGCGGCACGGTGCTCGAGCAGGTTGGATTCTTCAATCCGGTCGCGCGCGGCAAGGACACGAAGCTCGAACTCGACCTGACGCGGATCGCGTACTGGACCGGCACGGGCGCGACGATGTCGGATCGCGTGCGTACGCTCGTCACCGCTGCCAGGAAGCAAGCGGCGGCCTGAGCGGCTCGCGCGCGCGATTCCGGTGACACGGGTCGTGCTGGGACGGATCGCGGGGCCGTTCGGCGTTCGAGGCTGGCTCAAGGTCGTCTCTTTCACGGACCCTCCCGAGCAGATACTGGATTTCCCGCTGTGGCGCGCCGATCAGCCGGACGGCGGCACGCGCGAATTGCGGCATGCCGAGGGCCGTCGCCACGGCAAAGGCCTGGTCGTCCGGCTCGAGGGCATCGACGATCGCGACGCGGCGATCGCGCTCGCGAAGCCGGAACTGTGGGTTGAACGCCGGGAGCTGCCGGCGCTGAAGGAAGGCGAGCACTACCAGGAGGACCTGATCGGTCTCGAGGTCGTGAACCTGCAGGGCGAGCGGTTCGGCCGCGTTGACCACTTCCTCGACATGCCGGCAGGCGCGGTGATGGTCGTGGTCGGGGAGAGCGCGAGCGCTGGCTGCCGACGGGGCCGGGATCGTCTTCTGCGGGTCGATCGCGAGAATCGCCGGATCACGGTCGACTGGGACGCGGAGTTCTGAGCGATGCGGATCGAGGTCGTGACGCTGTTTCCGCAGCTGGTGGAAGCGGGGCTCGCGGCCGGCGTGCTGGGGCGGGCGGTGAACGCGGGCCGGCTCGAAGTCGGGTTCGAGAACCCGCGGAGCCACACGCAGGATGTGCACCGGACGGTCGATGACCGTCCGTTCGGCGGCGGGCCCGGAATGGTGCTGAAGGCGGAGCCGCTCGCGCAGGCACTGCACGCAGCGGCGGCACGATTGCCGCCCAAGGCCCCGATGATCGGGCTTTCGGCGCAGGGCCGACCGTTCGACTCAGGCG
Organism: uncultured Gammaproteobacteria bacterium; assembly: GCA_963819545.1. Lineage (GTDB taxonomy): Bacteria > Pseudomonadota > Gammaproteobacteria > Steroidobacterales > Steroidobacteraceae > SCUD01. The sequence goes on from CAWFWJ010000001.1 coordinate 24,859, forward strand.
GTGGCGCGGCGGCTCGCGGGGCTTGCCGGGCTTCGGCCTGGTGGCCGGTCGCTATGAAGGGATCGATCAGCGTGTTTCGGACGCGCTGATCGACGAAGAGCTGTCGATCGGCGACTATGTGCTGTCGGGCGGCGAACTCCCGGCGCTCATCGTGATCGACGCGGTGGCGAGGCTCCTGCCGGGCGTGCTCGGCGACGAGGCTTCGGCTGCCGAGGATTCGTTCGGCGACGGACTGCTCGACTGGCCGCACTACACGCGGCCGGAAGTCTGGGACGGCAAGGCCGGTGCCGGCCGGTGCTGCTCGGCGGAAACCACGCCGCGATCCGGCGCTGGCGGCTGATGCAGGCGCTCGGCCGGACCTGGCAGCTGCGGCCGGACCTGCTGGCGCGCCGCCGGCTGACGCCGGACGAGCGCTTGCTGCTCGAGGAATATTGCGTCGCGGCCGGTGTCGAACCGCCGCGACAGGTACCGGGGTTGGATCAAGCACAGATCGGGGACAGATGATGAACAAGATCATGCAGGAAATTGAATCGCGCTCGATGAAGCGCAAGCTGCCCGAGTTCGGTCCCGGCGACACGGTCGTCGTCCAGGTCAAGGTGCGCGAAGGCGACCGCGAGCGCGTCCAGGCCTATGAGGGCGTCGTCATCGCCTGCCGGAACCGCGGCCTCAACAGCTCGTTCACGGTGCGCAAAGTCTCCCACGGCGAGGGCGTCGAGCGCGTGTTCCAGACGCACAGCCCGGCGATCGCCGACATCGAAGTGAAGCGCCGCGGCAAGGTGCGCCGCGCGAAGCTCTATTACCTGCGCGACCGCTCCGGCAAGTCGGCGCGCATCGAGGAAAAGCTCGGAGGCTGAGGACGCGAATGCCCGTGCTGCGCGCGCTCTGGTCCGTCCTCAAGGGCGTCTGGTATCGCCCTCGACGGGCTGCGCAAGGTCCTGCATCTCGTACTGCTGCTGATGCTGTTCGGCGCGCTGCTCGCAGCCGGCCAGACCGAACTGCCGTACGTGCCCGATGACGCGGCGCTGGTGCTTTCGCCGCAGGGCTACCTGGTCGAGGAGCTTTCGGGCGACCCGCTCGACCGCGCGCTGTCGCGGGCCAGCGGTGAGTGACCGCGCTGAGACGCGGATTCGCGACCTCGTCGACGTCGTCGACGAGGCGCGCGACGACGACCGCATCCAGGCGCTCGTGCTCGACCTCGAGGGCCTCGAGGGCGCGGGCCTGCCGCTGCTCCAGGACCTCGCGCAGTCGATCCGCTGGTTCCGCGAGAGCGGCAAGAAGGTCTACGCCTACGGCGAGGCCTATCTCGCAGCGCCAGTACTTCCTGGCGGCCGCAGGCCGACGAGGTCTACCTCGACCCGATGGGCTACGTGCTGCTCGAAGGTTACGGCTATTTCCGCACCTATTTCCGCGGCACGCTCGACAAGCTCGCGGTCGACGTCAACGTGTTCAAGGCCGGCAGCCACAAGTCGGCGCCCGACGAATGGGCGCGGACCGACATGTCGCCCGAGGATCGCGAGGACGCCCGTGTCTGGGTCGGCGCGCTCTGGGACGCATACAAGACGGACGTCGGCGCCGCGCGCGATCTCGATCCCGCCCTGATCCAGGCCTACGCGGACGAGGCCGCGGAGGGCGTGCGTGCGACCGGCGGGGACCTCGCCCAGTACGCGCTGGCGCGCGGCCTGGTGGACGGCCTCAAGACCCGCCAGGAATTCGAGGAGATCGTCGCCAAGGTCACGGGCGAGGACGAGGACACCGGTTACACGGCCGTCGACTGGCGGGGCTACCTGCCCTACGTGCGTTCCGAACGGGCGCTCCGCGAACATGGCGACGAGAAGGTCGGCGTCATCGTCGCCTCGGGCGAGATCCTGGACGGCGAGCATTCGCCCGGCATCGTCGGCGGCGATTCGCTTGTCCAAGCTCCTGCGCGAGGCAAGAAAGGACGATGACCTCGCGGCCATCGTACTGCGCATCGACAGCCCGGGCGGCAGCATCATGGCGTCCGAAGTCATACGCCGCGAAGTGGCGGCCTTGCGCGCCTCCGGCAAGCCGATCGTCGCCTCGATGGGAACGGTCGCCGCGTCCGGCGGGTACTACATTGCCATGGACGCGGACCGGATCATCGCTGCGCCGGCGACGATCACGGGCTCGATCGGCGTATTCGCAGTGATTCCGACTTTCCAGCGCACGCTCGACAAGATCGGGGTGACGAATGACGGCTTCGGCACGACGCGGCTCTCGGGCCAGACCGACCTCGACCGCGGCGCTCGGGCCCGAGTCGAAGCAGATCCTCCAGGCCTCGGTCGAGCACGCGTACAGGACCTTCGTCGACAACGTCGCGCGTTCGCGCAAGCGCCGTCCCGAAGAGATCGACAGCCTGGCCCAGGGACGCGTGTGGACCGGAGCGGATGCGCAGTGCCGCGGGCATCGTGGACGAACTCGGCGGCGTGGACGATGCGATCGCGGAAGCCGCGAAGCTCGCGGGCCTCGAAGACGACTACGAGGTCGAGTGGATGGAGCAGGAGATTGTCGTGGCGCGATGCGCTCGCGCTGCAACTGCGCCGGGTCGCGGCCTGGGTGGTCGATGCGGTCGCTCCGCGCACAGGTGCAATTGCCGGAATTCGGGTCGGCGCTCGGCGCGCGCACGCGCGCTGCTCGCGCTCGCGGCCGAGGGCAGGCCGGTTTATCTCTGCAACTGCCGGGTGGAGTAATTGTCCGATGCGAACAGTTAGCTGCCTGATATTCAGTTCTTCTCGGTTTTTCCGCTCTTGCCGAAAAAATACCGGTCGAGAGTTTCGGGCACCTGCCGGTCATTGAGAACCCGATTGTCTCGCCCGGCGGCGGCCACATTGTCGCCGTGCTGAACGCGAATGACGGGCCGACGGTGGTCGTCAGCGAGTTCGGCTCGAAAGACCTGCGAGCCGTAGCTCAAGCTCAAGGAAGCCGAGGACCGGATCGAATGGGTCAGGTGGGCAAGCGACGACCGCATTCTCATTTCGGCAAGCTATTCCGAGAATGCGCAGGGCGAGCGGTTTCGCGATGCGCAGGTTGTTTTCCATCGACCGGACCGGCAAGGGACTGCAGGAAATCAAGCGCAAGACCGCGCGCAATCCACTGGACCGCGCCCGATGGTGGGACACCGACACTGTACTGTCCATTTTGCCTGAAGAGCCAGGTTTCATTCTGATGCAACTGTACGACGATCAGGACGATGCAGTTGCGGTATTCAAGGTAGATGTGAACAAGAACCAGTTCGACAAGCAGTTTGTCAACAACTACAAAGTCGATCACTGGTATGCCGACACGCACGGCAACGTAACATTCGGCGTCGGTTGGGAGAACGGAGTTCAAACGACCTGGTATCGGCGCCCAGGCAACAAAGACTTCGAGAAAATGAACACCAGGACGATGTTTCAAGGACGCGGTCTTCAGTCCCATTATCATCGATGGGCAAAAAGCGATCGTTCTCAGCGATCATGAACTCGGGCGCGACGCAATCTGGCGCTACGACATTCCATCCGGTGTTTTCGAAGAACTGATTTATGCGGTGGACGGCTTCGATGTCAGCGGCGGCTTGCTCAATACCGATGAAACCGAGCTCATCGGCGCCGCCTACCTTGAGCATTACCATCGGCATCACTTCTTCAAAGAAGCCGAAGCTGCTGTGTATAAGCTGGTCGAAAAGAGTTTCCCGGATTACCAATCCCACATAGTGAGTCACGATCGCGACTGGAAGAAACTGATGGTGCTCGCAGTTCGTGACGATTCACCCATCAAGTACTTCTGGCTCGACCTGAGTGGAAAAAGAGGGGGGCTGTGGTTTAGCGAGTATCCGGATCTTGAAAAAACCTCACTTGCAAAGGTGCGGCCATTTGACTTTACAGCCCGCGACGGCATGAAGCTGAATGGCTATCTGACCTTGCCTTCGCAAGGCAAGGGCCAGATGCCACCGCTCATCGTGTTCCCGCACGGCGGACCGCAGTCACGCGACGCCCAGTATTTCGATCCTTTCGTGCAGTACTTCGCCAGTCGCGGCTACGCGGTTCTGCAGGTCAACTTCCGTGGGTCCATCGGATTCAACAGTCAGTACACGCGCGCTGGATATCGCGAATGGGGCCAGGCGATGCAGGAGGATGTGTACGATGCCATAGACTGGCTTGCGTGACCAGAAGCTGGTCGACATGGACCGGACCTGTGTCGTTGGCGCAAGCTACGGCGGGTACGTTGCACTGACCGCGGCCTACCAGCGCCCCAAACAGTTCAAGTGCATTGTCAGTATCTCGGGCGTCAGTGATCTGATCGAGATGATCGAGACTGGCCTTCTGTATGAGAAGACCACCAGCATTTCGTACAAGGAGACGGTTGGAGATATTTGGGACGGCGAGCAGAAGCTGCGGCTGCGAGACAACTCGCCCATCAGTCACGTTGACAAGATGAAAGCGCCGATCCTGCTGATCCACGGCACGTACGACACCCAGGTCAGGGTAAAGCAGTCTATCGACTTCAACCGGAAAGCAGTTTCCGCGGGCGCTGATATCGAGTACATCGAAGTGGCAGGTGGAACTCACTATTTCGATGAGAACAACAATCGCCTGATCCTGTTTCAGGCCATGGAAAAGTTTCTTGCCGAGCACCTTTAGATCGCTGTGGTCGATCGCGCGCGGGTAAAAGCGCCTGTGTTTGACTCCATCCTCTCAAAGTAAGGAGTCTCCGGGAAAGCCGCGGCGGTTCAGTAAAGCCCTGGATGCCGTTGCTCGTGACGTTCCCGCGGGTGTCATAGGTGAAGGTGGCGGGATTGGCACCGGTAATGCTGGTCAGGCGATTGAGCGCGGTGTTGTAAATGTGTTGCTACCTTTTTCGCAGAAGTGCAACTGCAATGATGCCGGCGATAGCTGGAAGCCAAACCACGACAGCTATCAGGAGACTAAAGTCGGCGACATACAGCAAGACGACATTGGCCAACAACGCCCCAAAAGCAATGGCGATGCTTTTGACATCACGTACCTTGAACGCCCTCAAAGGGGCGGCCAAAAACATTGCATTCAGATATGCACACGCAATTATCAAGGCTACGACTAATACTGCTTCTTCGCTGTGACTAAAAAGCAAAAAGGCAACCAGAAGTAATGAAGCTAATGCCCAGCCTGCGAGACGATAGACCCGTTTCACTATCATCTATTTTTCCTTGTCCAGTCTGCGCTCCACGTCGTCGACGACTGCGTGTCCTGCGCCGGCTGCGACTACAGCGGATTTGTCTAACGCACTTTGTTGTTGCTACGGCCCAACGGTGGGAAACAGGCAGCAGGGCTAAGTCGAAGTGCGACATCAAATTTCGCCTTGAAGACTAGCTTGAGTTAATCAGCGCGTCCCTTTGCAATACCGAGGCGAGACCGAGAATTTCAATCGCTTGTTCTTCAATTTTGCGATTTCATTCGGATCGCCAAACTGACCGTATGGAATGAGCGCTCGAAGCTCAGAATTTGGCTCGACTTCAATAGTTCCACACCCGCCAGGGCAATAGCCAAAATTGGAGTCGTGAATTGGAACAGATCCGTCGTCGAATTCCAAGACTGCAATATCACGGCCAAAATGCACACCGCCAATGGAATTTGGCCATTGCTCGACGTCAAGGCAGAGTTGCCTAGCGTCCAAAGACTTTAGCGTAAGCTCAAAACGCTTTTGCTCAGGAATGTCGATCGTTTCCAACTTAAACATTGGGCTGGTCATCGGCTTTGCATTTATTAATGGGCTTGACGAACAGCCCAGAGTGATTAGCCCGACCAACAAAATGCCTGTTGCAAAAATCGCTTTCATTGCGTGAAGTCCATAACGGTATCTGGATTGACTAGCGCTGCAGCTGGATCAATGGTTGGCAGGCTACCAAACGCTGCTCGCTGAGCGTCGGTTCCGTATTTATACGCAGTTACGCCGTTGACTCTTTGATCGCGCATTCCGACGTTGTGCGCAGATTCGTGACCTGTCGAGCGGCCTAACTCTGCACTATCTGTGAATGACGCATGGCCTGTATTCACGTAGATATTGTTTCCGCCAACCTCTCCTGCGGCCAAAACATCAGTGGCATCACGTCCGAGGAGCGCAGTCATGTCAGATTGAGATTGCCCAGAGGCCGTGAAGCCATTCGTTCCATCATCCTTCAAGACGTCAGCCATGCTCGTCAAGGAAGATGCAACGGCAGTCATGTTTTCTGCAGTGCCATTGCCTTTGCCGAATACACGCTCAAACGCTTTGGTGACACGTTTGATTCTTTTGCCAGTCTCAAGCGCCCTAGAAATCTTTCGGGCAGCGTTATCCATTGATTTCGCTGAGCGCCGCTGCGCTCTATTGAAACGATTCCACTCCTTATTGGTGAAACCACTGCCTCTGGCATACCGCCCATCTGGGTCGGTAAATTTGAAGGGATTGTTATTGGCGTAGGTGTGCCGCGCCACCCTGTTTGCACGTTTGGCGGTGTGATAACTACCTAGCACCAGCCACCCGTTTCCCGACACAAGTATCCCATTCGTGTGAGCGTCTGCTCGATGGCAAGACGCTCGGCCAAGTCCGCGGGTTGGCCGCGGCCTGATATTTTACGCGCGATCCTGAGCGCGCGATCCTGCACCTCCTCACGGAGCGCTTGGCGGTCCACATTGAGCGACGGCCGCGTGCTCCAGACTTCAGCCGCCGTCTTCCATCCGAGTGTACGCCGGCGCCAGAGCCGGTTGACACGGTTCAGCATTTCCGCGAGCCGCGGCTCGAGCGCGGTGCTGTCAGGTAGCGGCTCCGCATTGAGCCAGGCGCGATGCTCGCGGTTCTGACGCTCCAGTTGGCCGTAGTAGCCTGGATAACGCGGTGGTCCATGCAGCACCAGCACCTGATGTGCGGCCAACACCGCACGCGCCGCCGGCGTGTCGTGCGCGCTCGCGCGATCCAACCGATAGACCAGCGGTGCGCCGTGCTGCTCCAGATCGCGACACAGCGCGCGCGTCACCAGTTCAGCGTCGTAGCGCGCGCCCGTGGTCAGGCTGGTCCGATACGGCACCGCGCCATCGGCAGCGATCAGCGCATAGCGCGCGGTGCGCGCGTTCGGGAACTGCATCGCATCCATGCCACGCAGCACGCCGGGCACGGTGATCGTGATCCGGACCAGCGCTGCCTTGCGCTCGCGCTCCATCGCCGTCAGTGTTGCCACCTTGATCCGCGCCGCCATCCGCCGCGAGATGCCCGCCACACTGTGGCGTAACGATTCGGCACCGATCAGGCCGTGCAGCTCGCGCACCAAGGTCGCGACCTGGTTCACCGCGACGCTCGGCACCGGTGGCTCCAGCGCAGCTGCGTGATCAATGCTCGCGCAGGTTCGGCCGCACAGTGCACGCGCGCGCCAGCGGCGCACCGTCGAGTCATGCACGCCGGCGATCGTCGCCGCCGCCACCGCCGTCATGCCGAGCCGCTGCATCTCACCGACTCCCGCCAGCAACTGCCACCGACCGGTCGCAGGGTCGCTGTCATCATTGCCATCAGCGCTGCTCCCGGCCGTCTTGCGCACCCGCGCCTGCCGTCCGCTCGGCCGGATCCGGCCGAGCAACAGCCCGCTCGCCACCTCCAGCAAGCGCTCGGTCGATCTCACCTGGTTCTGCAAGCGTGCGTTCTCGCGCTGCAGCTGCTTCAGCTGCGCTTGCAGGCTCGCGATCGCCGGCGGTGTCGCCGGTCGCCCGCCCGGCTGCGCCGCGATCGCCTCCACCAACGCCGCGATCCCGCGATGCAGCAGACTCTGGAAGTGGTTGCGCGACAGACCCAGCGACCGTGCCGCCGCCGACACCGTCTTCACCCCGGCCATCACCTCCAGCACCGCCGCCAGCCGTGGCATCAGTTCCGGCGGTACCGCCGGCATCGGTGTGTACTTCGGCTTGCGCTCGCTCATGACGCGGCTCCTCCCGGCGGATCCCCGCCGACGCCTCTGCAGCACATAGTTTGCGCTCCCAGATCAGAGCGAGCTCGCGCCAGGGGACATCGGCGTCGAAGCGCCGTCGGTCAAAGCCTTCGGCCAGCGGCCCCGATGACCCGTGATCAGCGGCGCGCGCAGCGTCTTGCGGGTCAACATCAACAGCCGCTCGGCACGCCGCTTGTCCTGCTCCAGACGCTGCACTTTGGTCTCCAACTCGGCGATCCGGCTCGCCGCCAGCGATCGATCCGCCGCCCCGTTCGCACTCGACCCCGAGAGCGGGTTCAACGCCGCCAGCATTGCGTGCAAGGCGCGCGTCTCCAGCTTGTAATACGTGCCGTGCGAGATCTTGGCCTGCGCCACCGCCTCGGTCACCGGTGTCGCCCCGGACAATACCGACAGCAACAGCAGGCAGCGACTGCGCGCGAGCGCATCCAGCTGGTTCGAGTCCTGCAGCCATTTCGGTAACCTCCGGGGCCGCGGCTTCGGCCGCCGCCGGCCCGCCGATCCAGCGCGCGCCGCTCGTTCCGTCTTCATGTTCCGCCTCCTGTCCCAACGGGATCGTGGTCTCCTCGTCCCCAACACGTACCTTGAGATCGGCGCCACTCGCACTGATCGCGAGGTCCCGATCACCCAGCCGCCCCACCAGATAGAACGGCAACTTGGGCGGTTGCTCGCGCGCCATGCGCAGCGCATTGGCCGCTACCGTCGCCTCGACCGCCGCCCGCACCGGTGCCGCGGCCCGGAAGTACCGATCGGCCGGCATCAGTCCCTCGAGTGCCTGATGCGGACGCTGGAAGTTGTAATGCTGGATGTAGAGCGCCACGCGCCGCTCACAGTCCTGGAAGTCCGCGAACACGGTCCGCGACAGCAACTCTTCCCACAGCGTCTTCCAGAAGCGCTCGATCTTGCCGCAGGTCTGCGGGTGATGCGGCCGGCTCTTGATATGCCGGATGCCATGACGCTTGAGCTCGGCTTCGAACTCGGTGGCACCACGCCAGCTGGTGTATTGCCGGCCCTGGTCGGTCAGGATCTCGCGCGGCGCACCATACTCGGCAATGCCACGCGATAACGCCTCCAGCACCAGCGTGCTGCGCTGATGATGCGCGAGCGCCAGACTCACCAGATAACGCGAGTGATCGTCCAGGAATGCCGCCACGTACAGCCGCTCGTGCTTCCTGAGCAGGAACGTGAACAGGTCCGACTGCCATAACTGGTTGGGCTCGGCGCGTTCGAAGCGCTGCAGCTTCGGTTGCGGCTTGGCACGCGCCCGCGGTCGTGGCGATCCGAGTCCCTCCTGCTTGAGCACCCGCCGCACCGTGGTGTCCGAGGTCCCCAGTCCAAAGTAGCGCCTCAGCACGTCGCGGATCCGACGGCTGCCAGCGTTCGGCTGCGCGCGCTTCGCCGCCACGATGGCCGCGCGTCGCGAGTTCGATGCCACACTCGGCCGCATCGCGCGCCGACCGCCAGCCGGCACCAACCGCGCCTCGCCACCCGCCCGATACTTCCGGCACCACTCCAGCAAAGTCGTATAAGGCACGCCGAACTGCGGCGCTACCGCATACGCGTTCAGGCCCTTGTCCACCACCGCACGTGCCGCTGCCAGACACAGATCCCGCGGCCACGGACGGCGCCGCTCGCCCTTGGCGTTGCCGCCCGGGCGTGTCCTCTTCGTCTCTCTTTGGCTTGCCACTTGTCCTCTCCTTCTTTGCCTCGACGTCAGGCAAACTGGAGTACAAGTGCTAGGACATTAATCCACCGCTCAACCGTGCATCAGGTGGTTCGCAGCGCAGGGGCGCGCCACCACCCGGATCGACGGCTGCCGGTGCAGGATCGGGTGGCGTTTCATCGCCAGTGCTCTGCGCATGGGCGGTACTGAGGAAACCGAGGGCAAGAGAAAGAATTACGGCGCTAATGATCTGCGAGTACATCGGCGGCTCCCTGCAAGGACGCGCAAAGTGGCGCAAAATAGGCTGTTTCATGCCAGTTTCTATTCGGACCTTAGGCGGCCCAGTCCAGGATCACCTTGCCGGACTGGCCGCCACCCATCGTGTCGAAAGCGTTGCCGTAGTCGGCCGCGCCGAAGCGGTGCGTGATCACGCCGCTCACGTCGAGGCCGCTCTGCAGCATCGCCGCCATCTTGTACCAGGTCTCGAACATCTCGCGGCCGTAGATGCCCTTGATCACGAGGCCCTTGAAGATCACCTGGTTCCAGTCGATCGCGACTTCGGCGGGCGGGATGCCGAGCATCGCGATGCTGCCGCCGTGGTGCATCACGCGCAGCATGTCGCGGAACGCGGAGGCATTGCCCGACATCTCGAGGCCGACGTCGAAGCCTTCCTCCATGCCGAGTTCGCGTCATCGCGTCGTCGATGCTCTCGTTCGTGCACGTTGAGCGCGCGGGTCGCGCCCATGCGGCGCGCGAGGTCGAGCCGGTAGTCGTTGACGTCGGTGATGACGACGTGGCGCGCGCCGATGAAGCGCGCGATCGCGACCGCCATGATGCCGATCGGGCCCGCGCCCGTGATCAGCACGTCCTCGCCGACCATGTTGAAGGAGAGCGCCGCGTGGGTCGCGTTGCCGAGCGGGTCGAGGATCGAGGCGATCTCGTCCGGGATGCCGGCCGGCAGGCGGAACACGTTGGCGGCCGGCAGCACCATGTACTCGGCGAAGCAGCCCGGGCCGGTTGACGCCGACGCCCTGCGTGTTGCGGCACAGGTGCCGGCGGCCCGCGCGGCAGTTGCGGCAGTGCCCGCAGGTGATGTGGCCCTCGCCGGAGACGCGGTCGCCGACCGCGAGCCCGCGCACTTCGCTGCCGATCGCGACGATCTCGCCGCAGTACTCGTGGCCGATCTGCATCGGCACCGGGATCGTGCGGCTGCGCCCAGGCGTCCCACTGCCAGATGTGGATGTCGGTGCCGCAGATCGCGGTCTTGCGCATGCGGATCAGCACGTCGTTGGGGCCGGGTTCCGGCTTCGGCAGCTCGCCGAGCCAGATGCCGGGCTCCGGACGCGACTTGATCAATGCCTTCATGGATTCCTCACTTGCCGATGACGCCGAGTTCCGCGCCCGCCTGCGCGAAGGCCGCGGCCGCCGTCTCGAGCATCGCGCGCGTGTGGGCCGCGCACATCTGCGTGCGGATGCGCGCCTTGCCCATCGGCACGACCGGGTAGGAGAAGCCGATCGCGTAGACGCCGAGCTCGAGCAGCCGGTCCGCCATGCGCACCGCGAGCGCCGCGTCGCCGATCATGACCGGGATGATCGGATGCTCGCCCGGAACGAGCCGGAATCCCTGCGAGCCGCGAGCCGGGCGCGGAACCAGGCGGCGTTCTCCGCGAGCTGGCGGCGCGGCGCAGGCGTCGACTCGAGCAGGTCGAGGACGGCGAGCGTGGTCGCCGCGACGACCGGCGCGATCGTGTTGGAGAAGAGGTAGGGCCGCGAGCGCTGGCGCAGCCAGGCGATCGATCGGCGCGCGGCCCGGACACGTAGCCGCCGCTCGCGCCGCCGAGCGCCTTGCCGAGCGTGCCGGTCAGGACGTCCACGCGCCCCATGACGCCGCAGTGCTCGTGCGTGCCGCGCCCGCCGCGCCCATGAACCCGGTCGCGTGCGAGTCGTCGACGATCACGGTCGCCGCGATGGCGCTCCGCGAGTTCGCAGATGCCCGCGAGCGGCGCGATCGTGCCGTCCATCGAGAACACGCCGTCGGTCACGACGAGGCGCGTGCGCGCGTCCCGCGCCTCGACGAGCCGCGCCTCGAGCTGGCCGAGGTCGGCGTTGTCGTAGCGCAGCCGCTTCGCCTTCGACAGGCGGATGCCGTCGATGATGCTCGCGTGATTCAGCGCATCCGAGATGATCGCGTCCTGCTCGTCCGTCATCGTCTCGAACAGTCCGCCGTTCGCGTCGAAGCAGGAGGAGTAGAGGATCGTGTCCTCGGTGCCGAGGAAGGCCGACAGCCGGCGCTCGAGCTCGCGGTGCACGGTCTGCGTGCCGCAGATGAAGCGCACCGAGGCCATGCCGTAGCCGTAGCGGTCGAGCGCGGCGTGGGCGGCAGCGACGACGGCGGGGTGGTTCGCGAGGCCGAGGTAGTTGTTGGCGCAGAGGTTGATGACCTCGCGGCCGTCCTCGAGCCGGATCACGGGATCCTGCGGCGAGGCGATGACGCGCTCGCGCTTGAAGAGCCCGTTGCTGCGCGAGTTCCGCGGTCTGCGATTCGAGCCGATCGAGCAGGGCCTGGTCCATGCGATTCCTTGCCAGCGCGGATTATACCGGCCGCCGCGCGGCGCCTCGTATAATCGCGGCCGGGAGGAAGCATGAGTCGAGCGGAACCTGCCGGCGCGACGGGCGCGGCGCCGGCGGATCCGGCGGCCGCCATCGTCGCCTCGCGCGAGGCGCGGCTGTTCATCGCGCTCGCCGGCCTCTTCGTCACCAACGCGCTGATCGCCGAGTTCGTCGGCGTCAAGATCTTCGCGCTCGAGGACACGCTCGGCATCGCGCCGTTCGACTGGCGCCTGTTCGGCCAGAGCGGCTCGCTGTCCTTCACCGCGGGCGTGATGCTCTGGCCGGTCGTGTTCATCATGACCGACATCATCAACGAGCACTTCGGCGTGCGCGGCGTGCGCCTCATCTCCTGGCTCGCCGTCGCCTTCATCGTCTACGCCTTCCTGTTCGCCTACCTCGCGATCGGGCTCGCGCCGGCCGGCTGGTGGGTCACGGTCGGCGCGCGAACGCGGCGTGCCGGACATGCAGGCCGCGTTCGCGAGCATCTTCGGCCAGGGGCTGTGGACGATCGGCGGCTCCGTCACGGCTTTCCTGGTCGGCCAGCTCGATCGACGTCGCGATCTTCCACCGCATCCGCGCGCGCGACCGGCGAGCGCTGGATGTGGCTGCGCGCGACCGGCTCGACGGCGGTCTCGCAGCTCATCGACAGCTTCATCGTGCTCTACATCGCCTTCGTGCTCGGGTCCGCAGCACTGGCCGATCCCGCTCTTCCTCGCCGTCGGCACGGTCAACTACTGCTACAAGATGGCGATGGCGATCGCGCTGATCCCGCTCCTGTACCTCGGGCCGGCGGCTGATCCGCGCCTACCTCGACGCGCCCGGCCGGGGCGGCGCCTGATGCCGCGGCCGCGCACGCCGGAAATCGCGGTCGACCTCGTGATCGAGCTGCGAAGACCGCCCGGGCCGCCCGATCGTGCTCATCCGCCGCGGCCACCCGCCGCCGGGCCACGCGCTGCCGGGCGGCTTCGTCGACATCGGCGAAACCGTCGAGCGATGCGGCCGCGACGCGAGGCGCGCGAGGAGACCGGGCCTCGACGTCACGCTCGGCGGAGCTGCTTGGCGTCTACTCCGATCCGGCGCGGGACCCGCGCGGCCATACGGTCAGCATCGTCTATGTCGCGACGGCGTCGCGGCGAGCCCGTCGGCCGGCGACGACGCGGCCGGCGATACTCGTCACCGATCCCGGAGCAGGCGCCGCCGCTCGTCTTCGACCACGACCGGATCCTCGGCGACTACATAGCGCGGCGCCGGGACCGCGGTCGTCGCGCGGCTAGAATCGCCGCATGAACGACAGCCCGCGCAGCCCGGTTCCTGCGTTCCGACGACGGCGAGTTCAGCTTCCGCGCCGGGAGACGCGATCAACGGCAGCTTCCTCGCGGACGAGGAGACCGTCGTCTCGGAAATGCTCGCGCTCGCGCGGCTGCCCGCCGCGGATCGCGCGGCGATCCGCCGCGACGCGGTCGCGCTCGTGGTCGCCGCGCGCAGCCGCGCGCGAAGGCAAGACCGGCATCGAGTCCTTCCTGCAGCAGTACGGCCTCGCCTCGCAGGAGGGCGTCGTGCTCGATGTGCCTCGCCGAGGCGCTGCTGCGCATACCGGACGCGGAAACGGCGGACCGGCTGATCGCCGACAAGATCGCGATCGGCCAGTGGTCGGACTACCTGGGCGAGGCGGATTCGCTGTTCGTCAATGCCTCGACCTGGGGCCTCATGCTGACCGGGCAAGCTGGTGCGCGCATCCGAGGTCGAGATCCGCGATCCGGCGTCATTCCTGCGCCGGCTCGTCGCGCGCCTCGGCGAGCCGGTCGTGCGCACGGCATTCCGCCAGGCGATGCGCATCATGGGCCGCCAGTTCGTCATGGGCCGCGACATCGGCGAGGCGCTCGAGCGCGCCGCGGACGACGAGGGCGCCCGCTACCGCCACACCTACGACATGCTCGGCGAGTCCGCGCTGACCGAGCCCGACGCGCTGCGCTATCTCGAGTCCTATCGCGCCGCGATCGAGGCGGTCGGCCGCTCGGTGCGCGCGGGCAGCGCGCCCGCGGGCTGGCCGAGCATCTCGGTCAAGCTGTCGGCGCTGCACCCGCGCTACGAATACGGCCGGCAACGGCAGGTGCTGCGACGAGCTCGGCCCGCGGCTCGAGTCGCTCGCGCTCGCGGCGAAGTCGGCCGGGCATCGCGCTCACGGTCGACGCCGAGGAGGCGGACCGGCTCGAGCTGTCGCTCATGCTCCTCGACCGGCTGCTCGAATTGCCCGCGCTCGCCGGCTGGGACGGGCTCGGCCTCGCCGTGCAGGCCTATTCGAAGCGCGCGCCGGACGTGATCCGCTACCTGCAGCGGCGCGCGGATGCGAGCGGCCGCGTGCTCAATGTCCGGCTCGTCAAGGGCGCCTACTGGGACAGCGAGATCAAGCGCGCCCAGGAGCGCGGCCTGCCGGGCTACCCGGTCTACACGCGCAAGGCCAACACCGACGTCGCGTACCTCGCCTGCGCGCGCATCCTGCTGGAGGGCAGCGCGCCGCGTCTATCCGCAGTTCGCGACGCACAACGCGCACACGGCGGCTCGCATCATCCATCTCGCGAAGGCGCGCGGCCGCGAGTTCGAGTTCCAGCGCCTGCACGGCATGGGCGAGGAGCTCTACTGCGGAGCTGACGGATCCGGCCGGCCGCGCCTTGCCTTGCCGCGTCTATGCGCCGGTCGGCTCGCACGAGGAACTGCTGCCGTACCTCGTGCGGCGGCTGCTCGAGAACGGCGCCAATACGTCGTTCGTGAATCGCATCGTCGACGAGTCGCTGCCGATGGGGTCTTGGGGATGCCGTCGGACTCCCCCATGACGTAGCGCGCCATTCGTCGAACCCGTGGGTCCTCGTCGCGACGAAATCCTTGTCGTAGAGGCCTTCGGTCATCCAGACCTGCGCGATCGCGAGCGCCATCGCGGTGTCGGTCCCCGGGCGCGGTGCGATCCACGTGCCACCGAGAAATCCGGCGGTGTGATTGAAGAACGGATCGATGTGCACGATCGGAATGCCGAGCTCCTTCAGCCACAGGCGTCGCACCGTGCCTTCCTGCCCGCCGTAAATCCCGTTGGTCGCCTCCGGATCGCTCGAGCCAGAAGACCACCATCTCGGCCTCCTTCAGCAGATCCTCGACCGTGCCGTAGGGCTCGCCGGCGCCAAGGCGCAGCGAATTGCCCCAGTGATGCATCGCGCCCCAATACCAGCCTTCCCAGCTATCCGGATTGTGGTTGACCTTGGTGTGGCCGATCGCGTTGGCGAAGCGGAACATCGCGCTGATCCAGTAGCCGATGTTCCCCCACGTGTGGTGCGACGGATGATTGAACGTGATCGCGGCCGGGCCGTAGCGGAGCTTGACCCGCTTGATCTCAGCGTGACGATGCGCGTCGCCTCGTCCCAGTTGATGCGTTCATAGCCGGCGGTACCGCGTGTCTGCGGATTGCGTTCACCGTCCGGATCGAAGTCCACGCGCTTCATCGGATAAGGATTGGATCCGGCGAGTACACCATCGATTTCCAATTGAGCGCGTGCGGCGCGACCGTCGCCTTTCGCGGCGGCGTGAACGTGCGCCCACGCGCGGTGATCGACCAGGTGCTGCCGTCCTCGGGCGCGAGATCGATCGGCGTGATCCGGATGATCTTGTCATCTCGGACAAAAACGAAGCACGGACCGCCATTGGTCATCGTGGTATAGCGCCGCGTGCCATCGGGCATCGCGGTGCCGGTTGACCAGCCAATGCGATTGATACCCGCGAGCACCTGCATGAAGTGATAGGCCTCCTCATCGGGGCCGTTCACCACCACTTGGAAACCCTTGCCCGCGTTGATGCGCTCGAGCCAGTTCACCGGCGGCTTCATGAACGCCACCGCGCGCGCGACGTTCTCGAACTCGATCGTGACATCGGCCTTCGCCGCAAGATCGGCGCTGCCGCGCACCTTGCCGTTCGCGACATGGAACGTCCGCCCGGTCTTGCGGTTGCGGGTGACGATTTGCGCGACGTAAGCGCGCGCCGCCAGGTAGCCGGCGAACTTCGCGTCGAGCTTGGCGGCAAGGCGAACCGCGCCCGGCAGCGCGAGAAGCATCGCCTGAAATTGCAGTTTCGATTTCATGCCGCGCAGCCGCGCCCGGACCGGGGATGCGCATGACGATCAGTCAAGGCCGACGCCGGAGATCCTTACGAGTTGCTCGGCATCGCGAGGTCTGGCGGAAGAACCAGCGAACTGTTCCGGCGTGTTCGGGGTGAACTCGATTGCCTGCTTCGTGTACCACCGGTCGTGGAAGTCGGCGTCCTCCTTGATCGCGCGATTGACCTCGGCGTTCACCCGCCGCACCGACTTCGGCCGGCACGCCCTTCGGCGCGAAAATGCTCACCCATGAGCGGATCGCGAATTTGAGCCCCAGTTCGCCGAACGTGGGCGTGTCGGGGAGGTAACTCGAGCGGCGCTCACCGGTGACGGCGAGCGGCTTCGGCTTTCCGGCCTTCACGAGGGGAATGATCGGACCGACCCCGACGAGTGCGACATCGACCTGGCCACCGATTGCCGCCTGCATGGCCGGTCCGGCGCCCTTGAACGGTACGTGCACGAAGCGGGCGCCCACCTCCTTCGCCAGCCACTCGGCGTAAAGATGTCCGACGCTTCCCGGCCCGAAGGACCCGATCGTCATCGAGTGGGTCGCACCTTGAGCATGTTGAGTGCCTCGACCATCGTGCTCACCGGCGCGCCCGCATGCGCGATCACGACCGCATCGATGAAGCCGACGTTCACGATCGGCACCAGATCGGTGGCCGGTGCGTAGGGTAGCTTCTTGAAGAGGTAGGCGTTGAAGGTGACCGAGTCGTTGTTGGTCAGGCAGAGCGTGTAACCCTCGCTATCGCCCTTGGCACAGGCATCGACGCCGATGATGCCGTTCGCGCCGGGCTTGTTCTCGACGATCACCGGCTGCCCGAGCGCCTGAAGCTTCATGGCGATCGCCCGCGACATCTGATCGACCGCGCCGCCCGGCGGGAAGGGCGCGATCAGCCGCAGCGGCTTCGATGGCCAGGCCTGCGCGTACGCGCCGCCGGCGGCGATCAAGAACATCCAAGCGATGACGGCCAGACCGAAGCGTGCGGTTTTCATTGGCGCTCTTTCTCCGTTGGTGGGTGATCGCGATCTGCGACGGATCATATTCGGGCAGCCTATAATTGAATAATACAATTCGGCGATATAGCTATGCCCAATTCGCATATCCTGAATACCCCGATCGACCTGCGAAACCTGTTGCGCGTGCTGGCGTCGCCGAACTAGGGAGCATCAATCGTGCCGCCCGGAGCCTGCATATCGCCCAGCCTGCGCTTACCCGTACGGTACGCGAAATGGAAGCGAGCCTCGATGTGCAGATTTTTTCGCGCGGGCCGAAGGGCGTATCGCTCACGGCAGAGGGCGCGGTACTCGTTTCCCATGCACGCGGCATACGCTCCAATCCGAAGCTCTCCGGCAAGACATCGCGATGCCACGGCAAGGGCGAAGACGCGGTGTCGTGATCGGAGTAGTGCCGATGCATCCGGTGGATCTCGACCTCGCCGACGTATTGCTGCGCACGCGGGCCCTGCTCCCGAATCGCGCCATCCGGGTCGACATCGGCGATTTGCCGGAAGCTGTTCCCAGGCTCGGGACCGGCACGCTCGATTCATTTTCGGCCCGCTCCCCGAAGGACCGCTGCGCAAGGGCTATGCCGAAGAGCCGCTCTACGACGAGGAGCTCTGCATCGTGTGCGGCCGCGCGAGCCTGCTTTCAGAAGCGCCGGGTCGACGGTGAGAGGAGCTCGCGAGCGAACACTGGGTCATCGGGCCGCCGGGGTCGCCGTCGCGGATCGGATGGACGAATTCTGCCGCGCCGTCGGCATCCCGATGCCGGCGATCGCGTCGGATGGATGTCGTGCCTGCCCGGCGCGCAGTGATCATCGCCTCCGATACGCTTTCCATCTTTCAGCGCTCGGTGGTGCATACCGAGTTGCGGACCAAGGAGCTCCACGCCTTGCCGCTACGCTGGCCAGGGGAGCCACTCAATGGCGTCATCCGGCTCGACACCGGCCCAGCCGGCGAACCCTTCACGGTATTCGCGCAAGAGGTCAGATCGATATTCGGCGCGGCGGGCCTGCGCAAGACACTTCGCTGAGCATGCCGCGCGGCAAGCGTGTTCAGTCGGCCGAAATGCCAGCGTCCTTCACCACCTTCGCCCAGCGCGCGAGGTCGGTCTTGACCAGCCCGCCCATCTGCTCGGGGGAGCCGGTCTTCACCGACAGACCGAGCTTCGCGAGATCGGCTTTCACCGCGTCGGGGCTCATGACCGCGATGAAATCGCGATTCAGGCGGCTCACCAGCTCGGGGGGCGTGCGCGCCGGCGCCATCACGCCATACCAGGCATCAACCGTGTCCATGACGTCGATGCCCTGCTCACGGAAGGTCGGTACGTCCGGCACTTGCGGGCTGCGCGCCGCGCCAGTGACCGCAAGCATGCGCAGTTTTCCCGCTTGCGCCATTGGCCGGGTGGAGTGAATGGTCGCGAACATCATCTGAACCTGACCGCCTACCAAGTCGGTCAGCGCACCCGCGATCCCTTTGTAGGGCACATGCACGACATCCAAACCGAGGTGCGATTTCAACAACTCCATCGCGAGGTGATGGGGCGTGCCATTGCCCGGGCTCGCGTAGTTGATTTCCCCGCTGCTACCTTTGATCAGCGCAACGAGCGAGGCCATGTCTTTCGCCGGGCACGCCCGGATGCACCGCGAGCGTATAGCCCGCCTCGGCGAGCTTTCCGACCGACACGAAATCCGCCACCGGGTCGTAAGGCAGCTTCTTGTAGATCGCCGGGGTCATCGTGAACGAGTTGATCATCATGAGCAGCGTGTGCCCGTCCGGCGCTGCCTTCGCAACGTAGGCGGCGCCGAGGTTGCCGCTCGCACCCGGCTTGTTCTCAACCACTACCGGCTGGCCCCAGCGTGCGATGAGCGCGGGGCCGATGATGCGGGCGATGATATCGCTGCCGCTGCTGGCCGTGAACGGCACGACCAGCGTAACCGGCTTGGTGGGAAACGACGCCGCAGGCTGCGCCTGGATGCCGTGCGGCACGACGGCGGCCGCCAACGCGGCGATGAATAAGAGGGCGCGCAGGGTCTGCATGGGATCGTCGTTCGGTGGATTGAAGCGCGAGGGCACAGTTTCACCCGGCGCCTGGCGCCGAGGCAAGCTCAATCACGCGCGGAGATCTCACGCAATTCTCACGCGCCGATCCAGCGTTGCTCGCGCAGCGGTGCTGATTGTCGCGATTCGAAAAAGTGATCGGCGCGCGACATCCGACCGTGTCCCTGCGTCCGTAGTCCGCTCCATTGCGCCCGCACAAGCAGGCGCGCTGAGGCGGACCCCCCAATGAACCACAATTTCGAAGGCACCCGGAAATCGCGGCGGCCGCCGGCGCCGGTCCCGGTGGCAATCCCGTCGCGCCGAGGGCGCGCCAATCGCGTTGGGCACGCTCCCGCTCGGGGCGCATCTCATGACACCGCGCAGGTGGTACCGACATCACGGGATCTATGTCGGCGACGGGCGAGTCGTCCACTATGCGGGATTGAATCGCCGTTTGCGCGCCGGTCCGGTGGAGGAAATCCAGTTCTCCCGATTCGAGGCCGGCCGCGGCATCGTGCTGATCGACCGCGGCCCCGGTCCCTACGCCCCCGATGAGGTCATTCGCCGCGCCCGCTCGCGTCTTGGCGAGAATCGCTACAGCGTCCTGCGCAACAACTGCGAGCACTTCTCCGAGTGGTGCATCTCCGGTGAGCCGCGCAGCAGCCAGGTCGACAGGTGGCTCGCAGCACCGCGCCGTGTCCTCCACGCATCGATGCTGCGTGCGCGCAACGCGATGCATCGGGTCGGGGAATCGATCGCAGCGCGGTTCGGGCCGGCGCGCTCGGCGAGCACTGCGTTGAGTAGCCTCGCATTGGGTGAGCACCGGCTTTGACCACGCCCTGGAAGGCAGTCATGGCCTGCAATCGATCGCCATTGTTGCCGATCCTGAAATGGTCTCTTGGCATTCGGGGGGATTCCGGTCGGCGCGGGGTCCGTCAAAGTGTGATCCGTTCGCCGGATCAACACCCTCGCCGTCAGGAGCCTTCCATGTCATTCGCCTACTCCGATATCGCCTTCACGCCCACGGTCCGTGCGCTACAAACGCGTATGGCGAGTCGCGCGAGCTACGCAGCGCTCGACGAATCCCCGGACCGACACGATCGGCTGACCGAGCGCGAGGCCGCCTTCATCGAGGCGCGCGATGGCTTCTTTCAGGCTACGGTGAGCGAGACCGGCTGGCCGTATGTGCAATTCCGCGGCGGTCCCGCCGGGTTTCTGAAGGTGCTGGACGAGCGCACCATCGGGTATGCGGACTTTCGCGGCAATCGGCAGTACATCAGCGCAGGCAATCTGACTACCGACGATCGCGTGTCGATCATTCTAATGGACCACGCTCGCCGGCAGCGGCTGAAGCTGCTCGGGCGGGCACGTCTAATCGATGCGGCCGAAGACCGCGCGCTGATCGAGCGCCTGCAAGTGCCGGACTATCGCGCCCGCGTCGAACGGGCGGTGTTGATCGCGATCGAGGCGTTCGACTGGAACTGTCCACAGCACATCACGCCGCGATTCACTGCCGAGGAAATTGCAGCGGGCGCGCTTACCGCGCCGCTTTCCCCACGATCGTCCGGATGACCGCCGCGGCGTCACCCGCGGCATTCCCGCGCCAGGCGACGTGCTGGTCCGGACGGATCAACGCGAAGCGCGCCTTGTAGAGCGCGGGGATGCCGGGTTCTCGCGGGCGAATCACCGCGAGTGGCACGCCGCCCGCGGCAGCGGCACGCTGGATCGCATCGACCGTCGCGGCATCGCGATCATCGGTGACGAGCAGCGTGAAGCCCAGGCCGAAGTGGTCGTACAGTGACGATCCATCGTGCATCCACGCGTGCGGCGCGAGATGGCCTGGCCGCGCCGACGGGACGTAGTTGACGAAATCATGCGGTGTGGGCTCGGTACCGTCGCCCACGATCACCGGTGAATCGTCGTAGCGATAGCCGAGCATGACGCCAAGCGTGCAGAACTCGCGCATCTTGGCGGCCTGAATGCGCGCGCCGATCTCGCTTCGAATGCGCGCGCCCTCGGTCGAGTCGTCTTCGATGCCCGCCTGCCAGAGTTGATTGCCGAGCGTGGAGTGGTTGATGACCGCCTCGTCGATCACGAATTCGTGCACCGGCCGCCGTTCACGCGCGTAGCTGTCGAGCAGCGCCGGCCCGCCCCAGCCCATCAGCACGGCGGCGATCTTCCAGCCGAGATCGACGCCGTCGGCGATGCCCATGTTCATGCCGTAGCCGCCAAACGGCGGATGCAGGTGGCAGGCGTCGCCCGCGAGAAAGACGCGCCGGTCGCGATAGTTGTCGGCGATCAGTTCGGCTCGCCACCCACTCGTCGGAGCTCAATATCTCGTAGGGCAGGTCGATGCCCGTGGCGCGGCGGATCCAATCGGGCGCGGCCGCGAGATCGGCGAGCTTCCCGCCCTCGGGCACGTGGGTCGGCATGAAGAACCATTTGTCGCCGCGGTCCATCGGGCCGATGAGGCTCGGCGCATCGGCGTTGACCTGCCAGTACATGGTGGCGGGCCCGTGACGGTGCGCGGCGGCGAGACCCGGCGCCCGAAACACCACGTTGTAGTTGCGTGACAGCCCGTACGTGCCTTTCATCTTCGCGCCGATGCCCTCGCGCACCGTGCTGCGCGCGCCGTCCGCGCCGACCAGGTACTCGCATGCGATGCGCCGGACCGAGCCGTCGGTAAGATTGCGCACGCTTGCCGTGACCGTATTCGCGTCCTGCTCGAAGCTTGCAGTTCTGCATTGAACCGGATCTCGACACCGGGCAGCGATTGCGCATGTGCGCGCAGCACCTCCTCGAGGATGTATTGGGGGATCCACTGCGAGTGTTCGGAGTAGAACGGGTTGCTTCCCGGCGCGCAATACACCGCGTTTTCGAATCGCGTCAGCCCAAATCCCGCGAGCCGGGTGCAGAACACGATATTCGATGGATAGTCGGCGCCCAACGGCGAGGCGGCCTTCAAGTTGTCGGCGATGCCCCAGCGGCGCAGATGCTCGCGCGTACGAATATTGGTGGTCTTGGCGCGCGGCGCGTAACCGACGCGATCGTTGCGCTCCACCAGCAGGCACGGAATGAACGATGGCCGAGTCGATCGCCAGCGCGAGCCCGCCGGGCCGGCGCCGACGATCAGTACCTTGGGTCGAACGGGCTGGGCTTGCGACATCGAATACTCCTTCACTTTCGATTCTCGCTGGCGCTACGCTAGCGGGGTGTCAGTCTAACTCCATGTAGCGGCGCGTTCGCTTCCTCACAATCACGCCGTACTGGTGGGCCTCGGGTTCGACTGCTTCCCGATAGTGCGAGGCCAATCGAATGCACACCGAGTTGATCCCCGCCGCCGTACCATGACCAGATCGTCCCATCCCACGACCACGCCACGACGCGAACGCGCTGCGAGTCCACCGCCGCAGCTTTCGCTGACCGAGCGCGCCTACACCGAGATCAAGCAACGCATCATCACCCTCGGCTACCGCCCGGGCCAGTTCCTGAACGAGTCGACCATTTGCGGGCAACTGGCAATCGGGCGCACGCCGGTCCATGAGGCCTTGCACCGGCTGAAACTGGAAGGCC
This sequence comes from uncultured Gammaproteobacteria bacterium, assembly GCA_963819545.1. Lineage (GTDB taxonomy): Bacteria > Pseudomonadota > Gammaproteobacteria > Steroidobacterales > Steroidobacteraceae > SCUD01. Next base: position 47,823 of record CAWFWJ010000001.1, read on the forward strand.
TGGTCGAGATCATCCCGCGCAAGGGCATTCTCGTTCGCCCCGATTCTCTGAATGATGTCATCGCCCTGCTCGATGCGCGGCTGGTGGTCGAGGCGCATAGCATCGGACTCGCCGCCGAGCGCGCCTCCGCTGCGGTGCTGGCCAAACTCTCCGATCTCCTGCGGCGCTCGCAGCGCACGATCGCATCGGGCTCGATGGCCGAGTTCATGGCGCTCGACGTGCAGTTCCATGGCGAGCGCGCGGGCGTGCGGCAATCCGGTGCTCGGCGAGCTGATGCGGCTCCTGCATGAGCGCTCGAGCCGCATCTGGCATCTGCAAGTGTGGAATCCAAGCGATCTGCGCGTAACCCAACGCGAGCATGAGGCGATCTTCCAGGCACTGAAGCGCGGCAACAAGGACGCTGCGACGGCGGCGGCCCAGTCGCATCTCGCCTCGCTGCGTCGCCCGGATTCTCAGCGGAGCAACGTGACATGACGCCGGCTGCCGAACACGTCATCGATATCCACGCGCATGTCTTTCTCGAGGGTGTGCTCGGGATGTGCGGTGCGGCCGGGCCCGCGCTCGACGAGGTTGGCGGTGAGCAGGTGTTCCGCGCCGGGGATTATACGATTCGCGGGGTCCGGTTCGCGATTCGCCGATGTCCGTTCCGGCCCAGCGCCTCGCCCTCATGGACCGCCTTGGAATCACCCAGCAAATCATGTCGCCCTACCCGATGCTTTATTTCTACGACCAGCCCGCGGCCGATGGCATCCGATTTTGCCAGGCGCACAACGACGCCGTGGCGGCCCTTGTCGCGGCGCATCCCGGGCGGCTCGCCGCCGTGGCGACCCTGCCGATGCAGGATCCGG
>CAWFWJ010000002.1:0-895000 GCA_963819545.1 uncultured Gammaproteobacteria bacterium
GGCCACCGGGCGGCCGCTCGGCTAAACTCCTCCGCCTGACACTGGGGAGTTCAAAAATGCGTAATGCAATTCTCGCTGCCGCGATTGCCGCGGCATTGCCAATTCCCGCTGCCTGGGCACAGACGCCGGCAGCGGCCGCGACGCTCGGGGAAGTTATCGTGACGGCTCAGCGCCGCAGCGAGAACATCCAGGAAGTGCCGATTTCGGTTTCGCCGCTCGAGGGCGAGCGCCTCGCCGCCATGTTCGAGGGTGGCGGAGACATCCAGGTTCTCGCGACGCGCGTTCCGAGCCTGTACGCCGAGTCATCCAATGGCAGGCTCGCGCCAAGATTCTACATCCGCGGCCTCGGCAACTCGGACTTCGACCTGGCCGCGTCACAGCCCGTGTCGATCATCGTGGACGAAGTCGTCCTCGAAAACGTCATCCTCAAGAGCTTCCCGCTGTTCGACCTCGAGCGGGTCGAAGTCCTGCGCGGCCCGCAGGGAACCCTGTTCGGCCGCAATACTCCCGCGGGCATCGTCAAGTTCGACACCCGGAAGCCGAGCCAGGATTTCGGTGGCGATCTCAGCTTGAGCTATGGCGACCTGGGCTCCATGACGATTGAAGGTGCGGTCGGCGGCGGACTGACCGACACCGTTTCCGCGCGCGTCTCCGCGATCTATCACGAACGGGACGACTGGATCGACAACAGCTTCACAGGCCAGAAAGACGCGATGGGAGGTTATGACGAGTTTGCCTACCGCGCCCAGCTCCTGATCGAGCCATCCGACAATTTCAGTGCGCTGCTGAACTTCCATGGCCGCGATATCGATGGCACCGCGTCGATCTTTCGCGCCAACGTCCTCGGCCCCGGCAGCGATGGCTTCAATTCCAATTACGATCGCGACAGCGTCTCCTACGACGAGGGCGACAACAATCCGCAGAGTGCCGAGGGCCAGGGCGGGTCACTCAAGCTTGACTTCAAGTTCGGCGGTGACATGACTCTGACGTCAGTGACGGCGTACGAGACCACCGAAAGCAGCAGCGAAGGCGACATTGACGGCGGATTCGGCGCAGACTTTCTGAACTTCCTGCCGCCGCCGTACGTCGGACCGTGCCCGCCGGGCAGCGCGGTTGGCGATCCGTGCATTCCGTTCCCGTCGCACACGATCGACGGAATCGACGACCTCGATCAGCTGACCCAGGAGGTCCGCATCTCCTCACAGGCGAGCGACCGCTTGTTCTGGCAGGCAGGCGCCTTCTACTTCGATTCCGAGTTCTCAGTGACGACCAATCCGTTTTTCGCCCCGCCAACGACGTTGACGCACCAGAACACGGCCTGGGCCGTGTTTGGCCACGTCAGCTATGACGTGACCGACGCGCTCACCGTCACCGGTGGCGCGCGTTACACGGACGACCAGAAAGACCTGGACATCGACAGTTCGCCGAACGGTTTCGCCCCGCCACATACCGATGTGTCCGACTCGCAGGTGAGCGGCGATCTGAGCGCGCTGTACAAGGTCAACGATCAGTTCAACATCTACGGGCGGCTTGCCTCAGGCTTTCGCGCACCGACCATCCAGGGCCGTAACATCGCGTTCTTCGAACCTCCGTCGACCGCGAACTCCGAAACCATTACGTCGATCGAGGCGGGATTCAAGTCGCAACTCGCCGGCGATCGGGTGCGAGTCAACGGCTCGGTCTTCTACTACGAGGTCAAGGACCAGCAGCTCTCGGCCATCGGCGGCACCGGCAACCTTGTTCAGTTGGTCAACGCCGACAAGGGCACCGGGATGGGTTTCGACCTCGAGGGTGAATTCCTCGTCACCGACCGTTTCCTGGTGACGGCAGGTCTGAGCTACACCGACACCGAGATCAAGGACAGCTCACTCGTAGTGGCTCCCTGCGGTTCGGGGCTCTGCACAGTGCTCGATTCCCTCGACATTGACGGCAACGCCATCGTCGACGGCAACTCCTTTACCCAGGCACCGGATTACATCGCGACCATCACGGCGCGCTATGGAATCCCGATGGCGAACAACAGCGAGTTCTTCTTCTTGACCGACTGGGCTTTCCAGGGGAAGACCCAGTTTTTCATCTACGAGTCGGCCGAATCCTTCAGCGACGATACTTTCGAAGGCGGCGCACGCATCGGGTACTCGCATGATGGCGGCAAGTGGGAAGTGGCACTCTTCGGGCGCAACATCACCGACGAGGAAAACGTCAAGGGCGCCATCGACTTCAACAACCTGACGGGATTCGACAACGAGCCCCGCATAATCGGCGCTTCATTCAAGACCCGCTTCTGAGGGCGGGCCGCATGGGATGCCGGAGCTACCCGAGGTAGAAACGACGCGCCGGGGCATCGAGCCCTGGCTCGTCGGCCGGCGCATCGAACGGCTGCTGGTGCGCGAGTGGCGCCTGCGCTGGCGCGTGCCTCGCGGCTTGCCGGAGCGGATCCGTGGCGCGAAAATCCACTCGGTCGGCCGGCGTGCGAAATACCTGCTGATCGAGACCAACGCCGGGACGCTCATCTGGCACCTCGGCATGTCGGGAAGCCTGCGGGTCATGGACGCGACCTCGCCGCCACTCGCCCACGATCACGTCGATCTGGTGCTCGATTCCGGGCGTTGCCTTCGTTTCAACGACCCGCGGCGTTTTGGCTGCCTGCTCTTCACGGCAGGCGAACCCGAAAAACACCCGCTGCTTTCGCGCCTCGCGGTCGAGCCGCTGTCCGACAGATTCGATGCCCTCGATCTATGGCGCCGCGCGCGCGGCCGTCGCGCTTCGATCAAGGTATTCATCATGGATTCACGCATTGTCGCGGGCGTCGGGAACATCTACGCGAGCGAGGCGCTGTTCCGCTCCGGCATCCGGCCGGGGCTTGCGGCGGGGCGTGTGAGCCGGATTCGAATGGCGTCACTCGCCGACGCAATCCGAGACGTGCTTTCGGAAGCGATCAAAGTTGGCGGCACGACGCTTCGCGATTACGTCGACGCCTCGGGAATGCCGGGATATTTCGGGCAGAAGCTATTTGTCTATGAACGCGCGGGAAAGCCCTGCCGCAAGTGCAAGACGCCGATCCGGCAATTCACGCAGGGACAGCGAAGCACCTATTGGTGTCCGCACTGCCAGCGTTAGGCTTTTTTCCGCCCGCGTAGCGCCGCGACCACGATCGGGTGCACGAATTCCGAGACGTCGCCGTCGAGCAGCGCGATTTCGCGCACCAGGGTCGAGGAAATGAACGTGAACTGCTCCTGCGGCGTCAGGAACACGTAGTCGATGTCGCGCGCGAGGTGACGGCTCATGTTCGCGAGCTGGAACTCGAACTCGAAGTCCGACATCGCGCGCAGTCCCCGGACCACGATGCCGCAACCCTGCTCGCGTGCGAAGTCGACCGTGAGGCCGGAATAGCCGAGGACCGTGACATTCGGGAGATCCGCGAGAACCTGCCTCGAGAGTTCGACCCGTTCCTCGACCGTGAAGAGCGGTGTCTTGCCGGGGTTGACCGCGATGCCGATCACGACCCGATCGAAGATTCCCGCCGCGCGGCGAATCAGGTCGTGGTGGCCATTCGTGATCGGATCGAATGTGCCGGGATAGACTGCGCTCCGCCTGGGATTCACTTCTTTGGCTCTCCGCCGTTCCGCCGCCGGGCCAGATGATAACCGACCGCCCCCGCGCGGCCGGACCGGTGGGCAACCCAGGCTTCAGGCAATGCCGGCGCGCCCTGCTTTGCCGGCAATTCGATATAGATGCTGGCGGCGGCCGCAAGCCAGCCACGCGACTCGAGCGTCTGCATCAGTCCGGCCAGCACGCCCGAATCGAACGGCGGGTCCAGGAAAACAATGTCATGCGCGACCGGCGCCCGCGCCAGCCAGGCGAGGGCATCCGCATGCACGACGGCGGTGCGGTCCCGCGCCAGCAGGTCAGCCGTCTCGCGAAGCCGCCCGGCGGCTTCCCGATCGCGCTCCACAAACGTGACATGTGCGGCCCCGCGAGACAGGGCTTCGAGTCCCAGGGCGCCGCTGCCGGCAAACAGGTCGAGGCAGCGGCTGCCTTCGATGACCGGCGCCAGCCAGTTGAAGAGTGTTTCCCTCACCCGGTCGGGCGTGGGCCGGATGCCGGCGGTTCCCGGAAAGCGGATTCGCCTGCCACGCCATTCACCGCCGATGATGCGGAGGGTATTGAGCATTTTTTGCAGCGCACACGCCCGGACTTGCGCGATGATACGCGCCCGCGACCCTCACTTTGCCGGAGCTTCCGACATGAGCATGCGTTTCGCCTCTGCATTGCTGCTTGCCGGCCTCTTGCTCGGCGGTTGTTCCAGGTCGACTGGCGGCGCGGCGTTCATCATCGCAAACCCGGGCCTCCTGAAACCTTGACGCCGGCTGAAGGCGGCTTCCTCGCGCGCCTGCGCGCGCAGCGTCAGTCGCGGCACCTCCTGGGTCGCGGATCTGCTGCCAGGCCGCAGGATTGACGACGCACTTCTCGAGGAACTCGAAACCCGCCTGCTCGCGGCCGACATGGGCGTCGAAGTGACACAGGCGCTGCTTTCCGATCTTCGCAAGCAAGTCGCGCGTGCCGAGCTCGCCGACGCGAACGCGCTCGAGGCGCGCCCTCGCCGCGTCGCTGCATCTCGATCCTGAAGCCGGTCGAACGGCCGCTCGTCGTCGACCGGACGCGCAAGCCATTCGTCATTCTCGTCGTCGGCGTCAACGGCTCGGGCAAGACGACGACGATCGGCAAGCTCGCGCGAAGCGCCTGAAGGACGAGGGCCTCTCGGTGATGCTCGCCGCCGGCGACACGTTCCGGGCGGCGGCGGTCGAGCAGCTCGCGGTCTGGGCGGAACGAAACGGCGTGCCGATCGTCTCCCAGGCGCCCGGCGCGGACCCGGCGGCGGTCGTCTTCGATGCGATGCAGTCCGCCAGGGCGCGGGGCATCGACGTGCTGATCGCGGATACGGCGGGCCGCCTGCACACGCAGTCCCACCTCATGGACGAACTCGCGAAGATCGCGCGCGTGATCAAGCGGCTCGATGCGGAAGCCCCCCACGAGGTGCTGCTCGTGCTGGATGCGGGACTCGGGCAGAACGCGCTCAGGCAGGCCGAGCAGTTCAGCAATGCGATCGGCGTGAGCGGAATCGTCGTGACCAAGCTCGATGGGACGGCCAAGGGCGGCATCGTGGTTGCGATCGCGCGCCGGTTCGGCCTGCCGATCCGTTTCGTCGGCGTTGGCGAACAGGCCGAGGATTTCGGTATCTTCGACGCAAGGGCCTACGTCGAGGGACTTCTGCGGCCGGCAGGTGAGACGCCGTGATCCGATTCGACCGTGTTTTCAAGCGCTACCCGAACGGGCGCGAGGCCCTCGCGGAGCTCTCCTTCGAGCTCGATTCGGGTGAAATGGCCTTCCTGACCGGCCATTCCGGCGCGGGCAAGAGCACGGTGCTGCGGCTCATCGCGCTGCTCGAGCGGCCGACGCGCGGCCAGGTGTTCGTCAACGGCAAGCAATACGGGGACGCTCCGCCGCTGCGCGATTCCGGCCTTCCGCCGCCAGGTCGGGATCGTGTTCCAGGACCACCGGCTGCTCGACGACCGGCCCGTCTATGACAACGTCGCCCTGCCGCTCGCGATCGGCGGCGTGCCGCGGCGCGAAATGGACAAGCGCGTGCGCGCGGCGCTCGACCAGGTCGGGCTGCTCGGCCGCGAGCGCTCCTTCCCGCTCGAGCTGTCCGCCGGGGAACAGCAGCGCGTCGGCATCGCGCGCGCGGTCATCACGAAGCCGCCCGTCCTGATCGCCGACGAGCCGACCGGCAACCTCGATCCCGACCTCGCGCTCGAGGTCATGAACCTGTTCCAGCGATTCAACGCGGTCGGCGTCACGGTGCTGGTCGCGACCCACGACATCCACCTGCTCGAGCGCTTCCGCGTGCGCCGCGTGCACATCGAGCAAGGCCGGCTCGCCGCGATCTGCCGCATGCCGCTGCCTGACGCCCTCTCCATCCTCCTCGAGCGCCACGCGCAGGCGCTTGCTCGGCTCGCTCGGGCGGCTCGCCCGCCAGCCGTTCGCGACCTTCCTCACGATCGTCGTGATCGGCATCGCGCTCGCGCTGCCCGCAGCGCTCTATGTCGCCGTCTCGAACATGCGCACGGTGACCGGCCGGCCTCGACGACACGGTGCAGCTCTCCGTATATCTGCGCATGTCGACGACCGAAGCCGAGGCGAAAAAAGCGGCGGCGGCGATCGCGGCGCAAAGCGGCATCCAGGAAACCGAGCTCGTGAGTCCCGACGAAGGCCTTGCCGAGTTTCGCAAGCTGTCCGGGATCGGCGATGCCCTGAAGGCCCTGCCTGGAGAATCCGCTGCCCTGGCTCGTGAAGGTACGGCCCGCGCCGCCGCACGACACCGCCGCAGCGGTCGAGCAACTCGCGGCAGAACTGCGCAAGATCGAAAATGTCGAGCTGGTCGAGGCTGACACGGCCTGGGTCCGGCGTCTGCATGCGATCGAGGACACGATGGCAGCGGCTCGTGCTGCTCGTGGCCGCGATGCTCGCGGCAGGCGTGCTCGCCGTCGTCGGCAACACGATTCGCCTCGAGATCAACGGCCGGCGCGCCGAGATCGAAGTGACCAAGCTCGTCGGCGGCAGTAATGCCTTCGTGCGGCGCCCGTTCCTGTATTCGGGCCTCTGGCAGGGCCTTGGCGGCGGCCTGCTGGCCGTCGGGCTGATCGCGGCCGGACTCATGGCGCTCGAACCCCATGTCGCGAGTCTGGCCGAGGCCTACGGCTCTGCATTTACGCTTCGGGGACTTTCGATCCGCGAATGGCCCGTGGTCGTCGGTGGCGGCGCTGCGCTCGGATTCCTGGGTGCCTGGCTCGCGGCCGCCTATCACCTGCGTCGCATCGAACCACGCGCATAAGCCTCTGTTTTTAGTGGTATTTAGCACTCTATTGCTACGAGTGCTAGTATCTTCGTCCGGAGGTTTTAACACGAAATGACCGGCAAAGCACTCGCACTTCCCAACTCATCGCTCGTCCTGTCCGGCCCGGTCGGAAGCCTTGAGGCCTACATCGCACAGGTGTCGGCGATTCCGATGCTCGGGCGCGACGAAGAACTCGCGCTCGCCCGCCGGTTCCACGAGCACCAGGACCTCGACGCGGCGCGCGAACTCGTGCTTTCGCACCTGCGTTTCGTCGTCCACATCGCGCGCGGCTACATGGGCTATGGCCTGCCCGTCGGCGACCTGATCCAGGAAGGCAACGTCGGCCTGATGAAGGCGGTCAAGCGCTTCGATCCAGACATGGGCGTAAGGCTCGTCAGCTTCGCCGTGCACTGGATCCGCGCCGAGATCCATGAATTCGTGATCCGCAACTGGCGACTGGTCCGCGTCGCGACCACCAAGGCGCAGCGCAAGCTCTTCTTCAACCTGCGCCGGATGAAGAAGAACCTCGCCTGGCTGTCCGACGAGGAGACACAGGCCGTCGCCGGCGAACTCGGCGTCGAGCCCCGCGAAGTGCGCGAAATGGAGCGCCGGCTCTCGGCGCGCGACCTGTCGTTCGATCCGGCGCCGGATACCGGCGACGAGGAAATCGACTGCATCTCCGTCCCTCTACCTGCCCTCGGCCGAGGCGGACCCTGCCGCCATCATCGAGCAGGATCAGTGGGAAGGCGCCATGTCCGGTTCAGCTCGCGGACCGCGCTCGAGGGCCTGGACGAACGCAGCCGCACCGTGATCAAGGCGCGCTGGCTCGCCGAGGACAAGAAGACGCTGCAGGATCTCGCGGACGAATTCGGCGTTTCAGCCGAGCGCATCCGGCAGATCGAATCGGCGGCAATCGGGAAACTGCGAAGCGCGATGAGCGGAGTGTTGCCCGATCAGTGCTAATCTAAGCGGTCAGCATTCGTGGGAGTATCAGCAATGTTCAAGGGATCCAAAGGCTTTGCACTGGCGGCTTTTGCCGTCGCGATTCTCGGCCTGGCCGGTTGCGCCAGCCAGAAAGAACCGGCCGAGCAGGCACTCGCCGCGATCGAAAAGACGTTCGCGGAATCCGGCGGCGATATAGAGAAGTACCTGCCGGAACGCCATGCGGAATTGAGCGCAAGCATTGCGTCGCTCCGCGAGGCGATGACGAAGGAGAATTTCAGCGACGTGGTTTCGGAAGCGGGTTCCGTCCAGGACAACCTGCGCCGCGCGATCGCCGAGAGCCGGATCCGCCACGCACAGCTCCGGGTCGAGATGGAGTCCGAATGGGCCGAGCTCACCAAGAGCATGCCGGGCATGATCGATGCCGTGGACAAGAAGATCTCCGCCCAGGGCACCCGGCCGCCGAAAGGCATGGAGAAGGACGCCTGGAAATCGACGATCCAGGCCTACGACGCCGCGCGGAGTTCCTGGAGCAAGGCCGCGGGTGAGGTCACGACAGCGAACTTCGAGGCCTCGGTGCTCGCCGCCCGGGACGCGAAAGTGAAGATCGCGGCAATCATGGAATCACTCGGCCTCAAGGCCTCCTGAGGAGAATCCGTGAACAGCTGGAAAGTCGTCGCCGCGCTCGCCGGCTTCCTCGCACTTGCAGCCTGCTCGCAGAAGGATTCGGCGGCGGATGCAATCTCGGCGGCCGAGAATGCGCTGAATGCCGTCTATGAAGATGCGCAGAAGTACCTGCCCGAGCACTACGCGGAAGTGAAGGTGGAGCTCGAAACTGCGCGCACGGCATTCAACGAAGAGCGCTACGCGGATGCCATCACCGCGGTCAAGGACCTGCCTGCTCACGCCGAGCAGCTCGCGAAAGAAGCCGCCGCAGCGAAGGAGAAGCGCGTCTCCGAGATGAATGCGGATTGGGCGCGACTATCGAACAGCCTGCCGGATCTCCTGTCGGGCATCGGCACCCGCCTCGACGAGCTCGGCAAGATGCGCCGGCTTCCGGAGGGCATGGACAAGCAGCTCCTGGAGGAGACCAGGGCCGCCTTCGCGAGCGTGCAGTCCGCCTGGGACGAGGCCGGTGCCACCTTCACCAGCGGAAACCTGGATGCCGCGGTCGGCAAGGCACGCGATGTCGAGGGCATGGCGCAGGATCTCGTCACCCGTCTCGGAATGCAGGCCGGGTGAACCGGGAAGCAGCCCGCGAAGCGCTGGACGCCCTCGATCTCTACGAGATCGGCGCGTCGCTTTCCGACGAGGAGCGCATGGTGCGCGACTCGGTTGCGCGACTCGTCGACGACACCGTCCTGCCCGTCATCCAGAAACACTTCGAGGAACACACGTTCCCGCGCGATCTGATCCCCGGGATCGCCTCGCTCGGCCTCCTCGGCAGTTCGCTCTCAGGCTACGGCTGCGCCGGCATGAACGCCGTCAGCTACGGCCTGATCTGCCAGGAACTCGAACGCGGCGATTCGGGCATCCGCAGCTTCGTCTCGGTGCAGTCGAGCCTCTGCATGTACCCGATCCATGCGTACGGCAGCGAGGCCCAGAAGGAGAAATACCTTCCGCGGATGGCGACCGGTGAACTGATCGGCTGTTTCGGCCTCACCGAACCGCACGGCGGCTCGGATCCTTCGAACATGAAGACCCACGCGAAACGCCGCGGGCGCGACTGGGTGCTGAACGGCGCGAAGATGTGGATCACCAACGCCCCGATCGCGGATCTCGCGGTCGTCTGGGCGAAGACCGAGGAAGGCATCCGCGGCTTCCTGATCGAGAAAGGCACGCGCGGATTCGCCGCGCCCGAGATCGAGCGGAAGTTCTCGCTACGCGCCTCGTCCACCGGCGCCCTCTATTTCGAGGACGTGGTCGTGCCGGAGGAGAACGTGCTGCCTGGCAGCACCATCGGCCTGAAGGCCCCGCTCTCCTGCCTGACACAGGCCCGATTCGGAATCACCTGGGGCGTGATCGGCGCGGCCCAGGCCTGTCTTGCGCAGGTGCTCGACTACACGCAGTCGCGCGTGCTGTTCGGCCGGCCGCTCGCCGCCAACCAGGCGATCCAGTTCCGGCTCGCGGCGATGGCGCGCGGCATCACCTGTGCGCAGCTGCTTTCGCTGCAGCTCGGCCGCCTGAAGGATGCCGGGCGCATGCATCCCACGCAGGTATCGCTCGCCAAGTGGAACAATTGCCGCATGGCGATCGACGTTGCGCGCGACGCCCGCGACATGCTGGGCGGCTCCGGCATCAGCGCCGAGTACGTACCGATCCGTCACGCGCTCAACCTGGAGAGCGTGATCACTTACGAGGGCACGGAGACCATCCATCAACTCACGATCGGCCGCGAACTCACCGGCATCAACGCGTTCTGAAACTTGAAAACGGGAGGGACGCCGTGAAACTACGCAGAATTCTCGCCGCCGCGACTACGACGCTTTTGATCGCCGCTGCGGCGACCCCGCTCGCCGCACTCGCGGATCCGCCGTCGCATGCGCCCGCGCATGGGTGGCGCAAGAAGCATGACCCCTACTACGTCGGCTACACAGGCCACCAATGGCGCGACGACTATGGGATTCGCGATGGCCGCTGCGACCGCGATCGCGTTGGCACAGTCCTCGGCGCTGTCGTCGGCGGCGCGATCGGTGCGGCGGTCAGCGACGGTGACAACCGCCTGATCGCCATACTGGCTGGCGCAACGATCGGAGCAATCATCGGCCATGAGATCGGCGACGAGATGGACGACAACGACCGTGCCTGCTTCGGCCATTCGCTGGAGCTACTGGAGGATGGGCGCTATGTCCTTTGGGACGGCGCGCGCGATGGCATGCGTTACCGGCTGACACCCGACGGACGATTCGAGCGTGACGGCCGCGTTTGCCGGCACTTCACACTGTTGCGCGAGTTCGGCGGGCGCCAGGTCACCAAGCGTGGAAACGCCTGCCGCTTCGGCGAGGGTGACTGGCGCATGATCAAGAGTTGATCCGCTGGCATGCACAGGACAGCGGCATGGCTTGCGCGCCACGCGCTCGAACAGCTCGGCATCCGCTTCACCTTCGGCATACCGGGCGTCCACAACACCGAACTTTACGACGCGTTGGGCGCGTCTGAATCGATCACGCCGGTCCTCGTCGCGCACGAAGGCGGCGGCGCCTTCATGGCGGATGCGGTCAGTCGCACGGGCGCGGGCGTCGGGGCGCTGCTGATCGTTCCCGCGGCGGGCGTGACTCACGCCGCGAGCGGCATCGGCGAGGCGTCGCTCGATGGAATCCCGATGCTCGTGATCGCCGGCGGCATCCGCCGCGATCTCGGACGCGCTTACCAGCTGCACGACATGGACCAGCATGCGCTGCTCGCCCCGATCACCAAGGGACGCTGGCGCGTCGACCGGCATGCGGACGTCGTCCCGGTCATTTACGAGGCATATCGACTCGCGACCAGTGGCGAGCCGGGGCCGGTGTTCATCGAGATTCCCGTCAATCTGCAGCTGATGCCGGGCGACACCGGCGACATTCCGGCATTCGTTCCCGCGCCGGCTGCGGGCCATCGCGCGAGCGATGCGAATCTCGCGCGCGCAGCGGAACTTCTCATGGGCGGGCGAAGCACCCGGGGATCTTCTGCGGCTGGGGCGCGGTGGATGCAGGGCAGGAGCTTCGACAGCTGGCCGAATCGCTTGGCGCGCCGGTCACGACGACGCTGCAGGGTCTTTCCGCCTTTCCGGCAAATCACCCGCTGCATGCGGGCTTCGCGCTTGGGCCCGCGGCGGTCCCCGCAGTCGAGAATGCGTTTCGCGACTGCGACTGCCTGCTCGCCGTCGGAACGCGCTTCGCGGAAATTCCGACCGGCAGCTACGGCTACGAGCCGCCCGCGAATCTCATCCACGTGGACATCAACCCGCGCGTGTTCGGTGCGAACTACCCGGCCGCGGTTGCGCTCGAGGGCGACGCCCGCGCCGTACTCGGCGCGCTCAATGCGAGCGCTCGGCGCGGCGCCCGGGGCAGCAGCGCGGAGAAGCGCCGTGGCGGCGCAGGTCGCCGCCGACAAGCGCCGATACCGCGAGGAGTGGCTCGCACACGATTCGAAGGACCGCGTGAATCCGCAGCGTTTCTTCGATGCGCTGCGCCGCCGCCTGCCGGACGACGGCATCGTCGTCGCCGACGACGGCAATCACACCTTTCTGATCGCGGAGCTGATGCCCATCCACGCGCCGCGGGCATTCTTCTCCCCGTCCGATTTCAATTCGATGGGCTACTGCATTCCCGCGGTTATCGGCGCAAAGCTTGCGCGGCCTGATCGTACGGTCGTCGGCATCGTCGGTGACGGCGCGGCGCGAATGACGGGACTCGAAATGGCGACCGCAGTCGCCCAGAAGGTCGGCGTCGTGTGGTTCATCTTCAATGACGGAGAGCTCGCGCAGATCGCGCAGGCCCAGGAAACGCCCTACAACCGCAAGACCTGCACCGTGCTTCCGGAACTCGATTTTGAAGGCCTGGCGAAGGCGAATCGCGTCGGCTACCGCGTCATGCGCAACGATTCCGACATCGATCGCGTCATCGGCGATGCGCTCGCCGCCGCCGCCGCGGGCGAACCGGTGCTGGTCGACGTGCGGATCGACTACTCCCGGCGCACGCGCTTCACTGAAGGCGTCATCCGGACGAATCTGAAGCGATTCGGGCTCGCCGACCAGGCGCGCCTGGTCGGCCGCGCGCTATGGCGCCGCCTGACCGGCTGAGCCGTCGGCGACCGGCACGCAATCGACGCCGCCTCCCCGGAGCCTTTCACAGAGATCCCGCGCCGCGGCTTCCGCGAGCGGACCCGTGCGAAGCCGCCACACGTCGGTTTCGGGCAGCTGCGGCGCCAGGACCCGGAGCTCGATTCCGGTCAGCTCGCCGGCGTGCTCGCGGCCAAGGCGCGAAAGGCTTTCGCGCGCCCCCGCCTCGTTCGACCAGGCGCCGAGCTGGACCGCGAAATCGCCGTGAGCAGCCGGTGCTTGCGCGGGAATGAATGCGACGAGTTGCCGCCGCGCGAGAGCGGCATGCCGGCCGTCCGGCCAATCGCCGAGATACCGCTGCCAGGCCTCGGGCGCACGCAGGCGATTGGCGCGCAGCCAGGCCGCTTCCTCCTGCAACGCAAGCACTCGAGCGCTTGCCTCGGTCGCGTGCGCGCCCGCGGGGAAATTCTCGAGGTACTGACGGTAGCTGCCGATAGAATTCTCGCGCAGGGCATCCTGCCATCCCGCTTCCTGGCGGCTGCAGGCCGCAACCGCCACGGCGGCGAGAACCCACAAGACTATAATTCTCCGCATGCTGCCTACAATCGTCGCACACCGTGGCGACGCGGAACACTTCCCCGAGAACAGCCTGCCGGCCCTCGAAGCCGCATGGCGGCGCGGTCTCAGCCACGTCGAGTTCGACGTGCAGCTCTCGGCGGACGGCGTGCCGTATCTGATCCACGACGCCAACCTCGAACGCACGACCGGCGCGACCGGCGATCTCCGGTTCATGAGGTCGGGACAGCTCGATGGAATCGACGCCGGCGAGCCCGCCCGTTTCGGTCACAGGCATGCCGGCACGGCGCTGCCGCGGCTGACGGCGGTGGTCCAGCTGATGGCCGGCATTCCGGAAGCCCGCGCATTCGTCGAGGTCAAGCGCGCGAGCCTCGTGCATCATGGGCACGCACACTGCATCGACAGGATTCTCACGGCGCTCGGACCGGTGCTCGATCGTTGCAGCCTGATTTCATTCGATGCCGATGCCTGCCGGCTCGCCCGCGCGGCCGCCGGTGTCGCCGATCGGCTGGGTGCTTGACGACGATCCGATCCGACTGCAGACGGAGATCGAAGCGATGAAGCCGGAGTTCGTTTTCTGCGATTACCGGCAGCTGCCCGCAGGCAGGCCGCTGCCGTCGGGGCCGTGGACCTGGGTCGTCTATGAAGTGACCGACGCGAGACTCGCGCTCGAGCTTGCGGGGTCGCGGCGTCGAGATGGTCGAGTCGATGGCGCCGTTCCGGCTCGCTGCAGCACTCGCCGCCCGCGAAAATCAGCGCGCATGACCGGCGGACTCTACATCGCAATCGATCAGGGCGGTCATGCGACCCGCGCGAGCGCTTACGACGCGACCGGGACTCTCGCGGGCGCTGCCCTCGTTACAATCGCGACGCAGCACAATGCGCTCGGCCACGTCGAGCACGACCCGGAAGAGATCGTCGCGAGCGTGCGGACGGCACTCGCCGAACTTGCCCGCATCGCGCCTGTCTCGCGCTGGGAGTCCGCGGGATTCGCCGTGCAACGATCGAGTCTCGTCTGCTGGGATGCGACCGATGGCCACGCGCTGTCGCCGGTCATCTCCTGGCAGGACACGCGCAATGCCCAATGGCTCAAGGGCATCGCGCGCAGGTCGGATGACGTCCAGCGACTGACCGGTCTGCCGCTGTCGCCGCATTACGGCGCGAGCAAGCTGCGCTGGTGCCTCGATCACCTGCCGGAAGTCCGTAGCGCCGCTGCGCAGAGCCGGCTGCATGCCGGACCGCTTGCCTCCTATCTCCTGCACCGGCTGCTCCGCGAGCAGCCATTCCTCGCCGACGCGTCGACCGCGGCGCGCACCTTGTTGTGGTCGCCATTCGAACGCGGCTGGTCGGAGGAACTCCTCGGGTTGTTCGGAATTCCGCGCGCGATTCTGCCGCGCGCGACTCGGCACTTCGGCCGAGTTCGGGACGCTCGACTGCGAAGGCAAGTCTGTCGCGGTCACTGTCTGCAACGGCGACCAGTCCGTCGTTCCATTTGCCGCGGGTCCGCTCGACCGCGACGCCGCCTACGTCAATCTCGGAACCGGCGCGTTCGTGCTCCGCGCGACGGCCGATGCGCTGCATGCGCCTCCGCTGCTCACCAGCGTGATTCGCGCCGATGCGGAGCACTACGATTTCGCGCTCGAGGGTTCGGTCAACGGCGCGGGCGCCGCACTCGACTGGCTCGAACGGCACCAGGGCGCTGCCGCCGGACCGTCTGCTCGCGCTCCTCGCCGACGAACCGCTCGCGGACGACGACGGCGCCGTTCTTCCTGAATGGCGTCGCAGGCCTCGCCTCGCCGTTCTGGCGGCCCGATTTCCAGTCCTCATTCGTCGGCGACGGCACCGACCTCCAGCTGTGCCGGGCCGTGCTCGAAAGCGTGGCATTCCTGCTCAAGGCGAATCTCGACGAGATTGACCGGCACTTGCCGCCGCCCGCGCGGCTGGTCGCGAGTGGCGGGCTTGCCGAGAATCGCCTGCTCTGCCGCATGCTTGCCTGTCTCGCCGAAGTGCCGGCGGATCGCGGCAGCGATCGCGAAGCGACGTCGCGCGGTCTCGCTTTTCTTGTCGCCGGCGAGCCCGCGGACTTCGCGGCCCCGCCCGTCCTGCGCTTCGAACCCGACCCGGACCAGAGCCTCCTCGCCCGCTACCTGAAATGGCTCGAGCTGATGCGGGGCCGCTACCGGCGAGTGACGATCAGTCGCGTGCGAGCTCCGAAACGAGCAGCCGATCGATCCAGCTCGGGCCCCTGACCGCATCCATGTAACCGCAATGCCCGCCGTGCTGCGTGACAGTCAGCCGGAACGCGCTTGACCGCGCGAGCCGGTCAAGGTCGCGCGCGAGGATCATCGGATCGTCCCGCGAAGTGATGACGTGCGTCGGCGTCTCGAGGCTTTCGAGCACGTCTCCCGTGATCGCGTAGCCGCGCAGGTAAGTCGCAAGATCAGGGTAGTCCGTGTACCGCAGGACCATCCTTTCCGTCATGCCGGTCAATGACGGATTCCCGATCAGTTCGCCGAAATCGTAGTGATCCGGCCATGCTGCCTGTTTCGACCGCAGCGAGCGGCGCCACTTGTACATGAAGTACCGGCGATAGATCGCAGGCCCGTGCTCGAGCGCATCGAGGGTCGTCGCGGGATCGAGTACGGGACACACGGCGACGATGCGCGCGATCCGGAGTCCGGCGGCGCGAGCACGCGCGCCGACACGCAGGCAGAAATTTCCGCCGAGCGAGAAACCGGCGAGGGACAGGCTGTGACCGGGATAGAGCGCCTGGAGGCGCGCGATCGCGCCCACGACCTCGGGCAGGCGGCAGGAGTGGAACAATTCCTGGTTCAGTGCATGCGTGCCGCCGTGATCGCGGAGGTTGAGCCTGAGCACGGCGAAGCCGCGTTGATGGAGGAGCTCTGCGACCGAAAGCACATAGAGCGATTCCGAGCTGCCTTCCCAGCCATGCAGCAGGACCGCAATCCGGCGCGGCGCACGCTCGGTGGCGGCGGACGGATCCGCGTACTGGCCCATCAGGCGGACGCCATCGCCACAATCGAGAACGAGCGGCCGACTCGCGGCCATCATCGCGGCCGCGCGCCTTTCGATCGTGCCGCGCCGCAACGGCAGGCTCGGCAACACCGACTGCACATGAGGGTTCGCGAGCCAGCGCGGCGGGTGGAATTCGGGAATCAGATCATTCAAGGGTTATCTGCGTCGCGCCGGGCAGTCTCGTGACGAAATCGCTTCCCATCAGGCGAGCCGGCGTCGTGAATCCTGCAGGCACTTCGGATTCAAGCAGCCGCCGCGCGATCGCAATCGCGGCATCCGTCGTCACGGTGTAGCCATTCGGCACCCGCAGGCGCGCGACGATTGTCCGGCCATTATCGTCGGCCGCCTCCCCCCAGACGAAGACCGGCGTTTTCACGCGCTCCGCCGGGTCAGGCCCTGGCGCGCGCTTTCGGATGCGCCATTTCAGGAACGACTGAACCGACCTGCGGCGCAGGATCCAGCCGAGGCGGCCCAGGCGACGGAGGCCTGCGAGCGCCGACGGCGAGACTGGCACGTAGACCTCAATGTTGCCGATGCCGGTGGTGCGAAAGGCGGTGCTGACGTCGCCCCAGGGAATCGCGGTCGCGAGCTTCGGGCCGGCGCCGAAGTCGATCCGGCGCGAGCGCGACCCGAGCAGGATGCGCCGGATCTCGCCGTTCTCGCGCACGCGGCTGCCATGGCCGAGTCCTTCAACGCTGGTCGCCGCAGTGCCGCGGCTCAAGCCGCTTCGGCTGTCGAAACCGAGCGTGAGCCGGGTGGCGCCCGGCAGCGCCCTCGCGAGAGTGAGCGCGACGCAGTCCGTCGGCACGACGTCGAATCCGACTCCGGGGCAGATGAGGACTCCGGCCGCGCGCGCTGCGGCGTCCTGCGCAAATGCATGCTCGAACACGTCGATTTCGCCCGTGATGTCCGTGTAATGCACGCGCGCGGCGAGACAGGCCGCCATCATCGGCGCTGCGGTATTCGAAAACGGTCCCGCGCAATGGATCACGAGGCGGCAATCCGCGAGCCCCGCTGCGAGCTTCGCCGGATCGTCAAGGTCGAACACGCGAAACTCGCAGCCGAGCTCGTTCGCAAGGGCCGAGACCGCCGCTCCCGACCTGCCCGCGAGCACCGGCGAGAGACCCTCGCGGACGGCGGCACGCGCGATCATCTCGCCGGTGTAGCCGTTCGCGCCGTAAATCAGCAGACTCGGACTCATCGCTCGACGATACTGATCTCGATGCGATTATTGGATTGGGCCGCGGCGTTCCACTGCCCCGCCGTCGCCTGTTCGATCGGCCGGATACGAGACCGCGAGGCGTTCGCGCGGTCCCGGCACGAGCTCGAGCTCGATTGCGCTGCCGGTGCGCTGTCGCACCGATGCCGAGAGATTTGCGAAGGCGAGCGGCTGGCGCGCTGCGCTGCCCCGGGTATCGTCGAAGGGATTGCCGAGCTGTTCGCACTGCGAGGCCGGCGAGGTCGGCGCTGCAAGCGTATAACCGTCATTACCCGCGCTCGCGAGACAGAAGCTGCCGGCGAAATTTTCGATCCTCACGACCCCGCTGATCGCCGCGCGCTCGAGCTGCGCGACCAGCGTGCGCACGGACTCGAGCCGCGCGGGATTCAAGGCCTGCTCGCCGAACGGGACCGCAAGCACCATCGGCCGGAAGCCCTCCTGGCTCGCCGAATCAGCCGAGGCTTCGCCCGCGATGCGCCACTTCTCGATGGCTCTTGTCAGCGTCTCGTTCGACGCCGTGACCGCCTCGAAAGCGCGTTCCGCCTGTTGCGTCGCGACCCGGGCCTGCCAGTAGAGAACTGCGACCACGATAAATGCGATTGCGGCCGCCGCCGTCGCAATGACCCAGGGCCAGGGTTTCGCGGGTGGCGCCACTTCGACACCGGCCGCTTCCGCCTCGGCATCCTCCATGGAAATCTTCGGCCGGAGTTCGGCGACGATCCGGTGGGTCCAGGTGTCGAGTGTCGAGACGATGAAACGCCGGAGTTCGAGATTCTGCTCCTTGAGCAGGGTCTCGATCGGCGTTGGGGCGATCGCAGGGGCGCGCTCGCGGCGTGCTTCGCCGCCAACGGCTTCGAGCGCAGATGGCTCGTCGTCGCGCCGGTCCTGCAGCAACTGAAGCTGGTACAGCGCCTTGGTCACGTCGATCGGACGGATCGACTTCGGCAGCACGCCGACCGCGCCAGAAGCGCGCGCCTGTCCGCCGTAGATCTCGCCCTCCTGCGAGGTGTACATCATGATAGGGATCGAGGAGAGCTCGGGTTTCGACTTGATGTCGCGGACGGCCTGCAGCCCGTCCATGCCCGGCATCAGGTGATCCATGAAGATCACGTCCGGGCGGCGATCCTTCAGGTATTCGATCGCCGATTCGGCCGACTCGGCAGAGTCCACCACGATTCCGTAACGCTCGAGCATGCGGCTCAATACGACCCGCGCGGACTTGGAATCGTCGACCACCAGCGCCCGCTTGCCCGGCATCATTCCGTTCTCCGCCCGCCCCACCGCAGTGTATCCCAGCCTGCCGCGCCAGTTCTGTGGACTGCGGTCAATTTTTCAGCCGGTATCCGGTGCGAAAGATCCAGGCGATCGCCCCGAGGCAGACCAGCATGAACACAAGCGTCATGCCAAGGCTTGTTTCCACCGCCACGTCCGATTTGCCGTAGAAGCTCCAGCGGAATCCGCTGATCAGGTAGACCACGGGATTGAAAAGCGCGACGGTGCGCCAGCCCGGCGGCAGCATGTCGATGGAATAGAAGGCGCCGCCGAGGAAAGTCAGCGGCGTCACGATCAGCATTGGAATCAGCTGCATCTGCTCCCAGTTCTTCGCCCAGATCCCGACGATGAAGCCGAACAGGCTGAAGGTCACCGCCGTCAGCACCATGAACGTCACCATCCAGACGGGATGCAGGATGGTGATCGGCACGAAGAACGAGGCCGTCGCCAGGATGATGAGTCCGAGCAGTACCGATTTGGTCGAGGCCGCGCCCACGTAGCCGAGCACGATCTCGAAGGCGGCGACCGGCGCCGACAGGATCTCGAAGATCGTGCCGGTGAATTTCGGGAAATGAATTCCGAACGAGGCGTTCGCAATGCTCTCGGTGAAGAGCGACAGCATGATCAGCCCGGGCACGATGAAGGCGCCGTAGCTGACACCGTCCACCTCGTTCATCCGCGATCCGATCGCCGTGCCGAATACGACGACGAACAGGGAGGTCGTGATGACGGGCGTCAGCACGCTCTGAAGGAGCGTGCGGAGGAACCGCGCCATCTCGAACCGGTAGATCGCCCAGACCCCATGGCGATTGAAGGAAAGCGCATTCACGGCCGCGCTCCACGTCCGACCAGGTTCACGAATATCTCCTCGAGCGAACTCTCCTGCGTGTTCAGGTCACGGTAATTGATGCCGAGCTGCTCGAGACGCCGTAATAGCGCCGCGACCCCGGTCTGCTCGAGCGCCGCATCGAATGTGAACTGAAGCTCGCAGCCGTGCGCATTCAGGGCGAGCTGCCACTCTGCGAGTTCAGGCGGTATCGCCGCGAGCGGCTCCTGCAGCGTCAGGGTCAGCTGCCGCTTGCCGAGTTTCTTCATCAGGACCTTCTTGTCCTCGACGACGATCAATTCGCCGTTATTGACGACACCGATCCGGTCCGCCATCTCCTCGGCCTCGTCGATGTAATGCGTCGTCAGGATGATCGTCACGCCCTGGTCACGAAGCCGCCTGACCAGCGCCCACATGTCGCGGCGCAGCTCCACGTCGACGCCTGCAGTCGGCTCGTCGAGGAACAGGATTCGCGGCTCGTGCGCCAGCGCCTTCGCAATCATCACGCGCCGCTTCATGCCGCCGGAAAGAGTCATCAGGATGTCATCCCGCCGGTCCCAGAGCGAAAGATCACGCAGAACGCGTTCGATATGAGCAGCGTCCGGTGCGCGGCCGAAAAGCCCGCGACTGAACGCGGCCGCGGCGCGCACCGTCTCGAAAGCCTCGATCGCGAGTTCCTGGGGAACCAGGCCGATGCGCGAGCGGGCCGCCCGATACTCCCGCTGGATGTCGAAGCCGTCGACCAGCACGCTGCCGGACGTCGCCTTGACGATGCCGCAGACGATGCTGATCAGGGTCGTCTTGCCGGCGCCGTTCGGGCCGAGCAGCGCGAAGATCTCGCCGGGCCGGATGTCGAGCGAGACGTTCTTCAGCGCGGACTGGCCGGTCGCATAGGTCTTCGTGAGGCTGGAGATCGAGATGACGCCCGGCATCGGTGCATTTTACAGGCGATGGTCGATACTGCTATTAAGTTGGCCATGACTCCCGAACTGGCCGTCGCGCTGGCTACGCCCGCCTACTGGATGGCGGTATTGCTCACGCTCCTCCTGGCTGGCATGGCCATCGGCTTGCACTACGAGGCATTGCAGCAACTGAATCAGCGGATGCCGAACTGGAAACTGCCGCCGCATCCGCGTGTGCTCGTGATGATGTTCTGCATCCTCGCGGTCCACATCCTCGAGATATGGCTGTTCGCCTTCGGAATCTACCTGGCCGTTCGCGTTCCAGGTCTCGGACAGCTCGTTGGAGCTGAGCAGGTGGTTTTGCTGGACGCGGTCTACGCATCGGCGACCGCCTATACCACGCTCGGCTATGGCGATCTCGTGCCGAAGGGCGCGGTGCGCTTCCTGTTCGGCACGGAAGCCTTGGTCGGTTTCCTCATGATCACCTGGTCGGCGTCATTTGCCTACCTGGAAATGCAGCGCTACTGGCGCACTTAGCAGCGGCTAGTCCGACTGCAACTCCGCGAGCCGTCGTTCCAGGAACCGCCGCGCCGCGTGCGCCGGCTGGTAGTCCGCAAGCTCGCCACGCTCCAGGATCGAATCGACGAGCGCGAGTCCCGCAGCCGGCCCGTCGCGCATCGCGATCGCCGCGGCGCGATTGAGTTCGATGACCGGCGATGGCTCGACTTCGAGCAGCAGGTTGTAGATCTCGGCGATCCGGTTCCAGTCGGTCGCGGCCGCCGTCGCGGCTTCCGGCTCCGGCAGCAGTTCGAGCAGCAGCCGCCCGAGACGAATCGCCTCGGTCGAAAGATCGGCGCGCGTCAGCGCCTCTCCGCTGGATGCTGCATAGCCCTCGTTGAATACGAGGTAGACGACGCGGAGCACGGCGTCGAGGCGTTCGGGCAGTTCGGCAGCCGCCGGAATCTCGTAGGGAATGCGCGCATCGCGGATCTTGGTCTTGGCGCGGACGATCCGCTGCGCAAGCGTCGACGGCGGAATCAGGAATGCGCTTGCGATCTCTTCCGTCGTCAGTCCGCAGACTTCGCGCAGCGTCATCGCGACCTGGGCGTCCGGCGCGAGCGCCGGATGGCAGCAGGTGAAGATGAGCCGCAGCCGGTCGTCCTCGACGGCGACGTCCACCGCAAGCGCGGGATCGGACGATTCGTGTGCCGCAAGATCCTCGACCGTGTCGTACCTGCCGTCGATGCGCGAATGGCGCCGCATCGCGTCGATGCCCTTGAAGCGGCCAGCCGATACCAGCCAGGCGCGGGGATTGGCGGGCACGCCGTCCCGCGGCCACTGCTCGATGGCCGCTGCGAACGCCTCCTGCATCGCCTCCTCCGCCCGGTCGAAATCCCCGAGCAGGCGGATCAGGGTCGCGAGCACGCGGCGGGATTCCTCGCGATAGACGTCCTCGACGACGCTCAGTACTCGACGAAGCGCCTTGAATCCGCCCCAGAACATGCGCTTGCCGTCGAATGGCATGTTCTTTGGGTCCATGTATTTCTTGAGCCGCGGGTCGCTCATCACTTTCTGGTTCACGCGGTCGCGCTGCTTTCGGGACTGTAGATGACGAACGAAAAGAACACGACGATTTCGCCTTTCTTCAGCTTCACGGCTCTGCGGGAACGAGGTGACCTTGCCCGGCTTGACGTCATCTGCGATGCACTCGACGTACTGGAGCGCCCCGTGCTCGCGCCAGATCTTGCCGGCCAGTGTTTCGCCATGCTCCGGTAGGCCGCGAGCTTGCGCGGGGTACTGGCAACACGAATCCATCGACGTAATGCATGTTCCTTCTCCTACTGTATTTTCAAGACCGGATGCTGCGCCATGAAGGCCTCGTTCGGCCGGCCGGATCTCGAACGGTCCGATCCGGATGCCGGGATGCCGGCTCATGATCGCGAGCGCCTCGGCTTTGTCCTTCGCCTCGAGGATCAGGATGCCGCCGAGCATTTCCTTGGTTTCCGCGAAAGGCCCGTCCGTCAGGCGATGGCCTTGCCGCCTTTCCATCGCAGGGTCGTCGCTGCCGCGGAATCCTGAAGGGCGAATCCGGCGGCAAAATGTCCCTTGGCGTGCAGCTCCTGGTCGAATGCGGTGCACTCGGCGACCAACGACTGCCTGCTCCGCGGCGCTCAATCTTCCCCAGGCGTCCTTGTCGAGGCAACCGAGGCAGACGAACTTCATGGCTTCTTCTCCGCTCCGCTCATGCCCATCTCGCGGAAGCGGTCGACCGCGTCGCCCGGCCCGAAGTCCTCGAGCTCGAACATCTGACGCACCTCGATCTCGCAGTCGGATCCGTCGAGCGTCGGGTTCGGGAACCTGCGGGACCATTCGACGGCCTCGGCGCGGGTCTTGACCTGGATCATCGTGTAACCCGCGAGCAATTCCTTCGTTTCGGCGAAAGGTCCGTCGACGATGCTGCGGTTTGCGCCACGGTAGCGCACGCGCCAGCCTTTGGATGTCGCCTGCAGCCCGGAGCCGTCGATCAGCACGCTGGCTTTCGCGAGCTCCTCATGATAGCCGGCCATCTCGGCGAGGAGATGCTCGGGTGGCAGGACGCCCGCTTCTGAGTCTTTCGTGGCCTTGACCAGGATCATGAATCTCATGACTGGAACTCCATGACCGGACGGACTTCGACCGAACCGAGCCGCGCGCCGGGTATCCGCGCCGCGAGCTGGATCGCCTCGTTGAGGTCGCGCGCCTTCAGCAGGTAATACCCGCCGAGCTGCTCCTTCGTCTCCGCGAACGGGCCGTCGGTCGTCGCGACCTTGCCCTGGCGCACGCGCACCGTCGTTGCCGTGTGCGTGGGCTGCAGCGCGTTGCCGCCGACGTAGTGTCCGCTCTTCTTGATCGACTCGGTGTAGGCGGAGAACTCGCCCATGATTTTCGGCGATTCGGCCGGCGGCAGTTTCTGCCACTCCTTCTCGTCCTCGTAGATCAGGCACAGGTACTGCATTGCGTCCTCCTGGATGGCGCGACCCCGCGTCGACTCGGCGGCCAAGATCACGGCAACGACCATATAGGCTGGGTTCATGACAACCAATAGTCGGTCGGACGGCGCCCCAATCGACATGCCGCCTGAAAAACCCGGAAGCGCCTGAATCTGCTGGAAGAATTCCCACGAGCCTCCGTCATAATTGTCCGATGATCATCAGATCGGTCGCTGCGTTCGCCGGCTGCGCCCTCCTATGCGCAGTGCCCCCATCGCTGGCGGCCAGCAAGGTCAGTGTCAGTGTCGGACAGGCCGAGTTCGCAGGCCTGACGGTCGAGAGCCTCGAGGCCGACTGGTCGCCACGCGGCGGTGATCCAGGCGCGATCGCGATTCGAGCCACCCGCATCCGCGGCATCGCGGCGACCGGTCCGCTCTCCGCGTTCGCGCTCGACTGCCCGGACTTTGCGGATCGCCGGCGACGAAATGCAGCTGCGACAACGGCCGGCTCTCGGGTTCGCTCGGCTCGCTTGGCGTGCAGGACACGCGTTTCAAGGCGAAGCGTCGTGCTGACGGAGGCCTCCGGCTTGGATTCGATCGATTCAGAATCGCCGGACGGCCACGGCCAGCTCAACGTATCAGCTTCACGGCTCGAGCTGGACACGTCGACGCGAACCTCGCGGGTCTCGACATCGCCCTTCTTGCAGTCGTCGCGAAGCCCTGGCTCGAGCTGCCGCAGGACTTGACGTGTCGCGGGCAAGGTTTCTGGAGATTTTCGCGCGGGCGGGCACCGGCGAGCTGCTTCGGTCCGCGCACGCGGACATCGCTCTTCGAGACGCTTGACTTCTCCGATACGGCAGGCACGCTCGCCGGCGAGCGGCTCGTCCGGAAATTTCCAGATCGACGCGACTGCGACGAATGCAGGCGCCTTCGCAACGAAAGGACAACTGGCTCTCACGAGCGGCCAGGCCTACAGCGATCCGGTGTTCCTGGACTTCGGGGCG
Organism: uncultured Gammaproteobacteria bacterium; assembly: GCA_963819545.1. Taxonomy (GTDB): domain Bacteria; phylum Pseudomonadota; class Gammaproteobacteria; order Steroidobacterales; family Steroidobacteraceae; genus SCUD01. The sequence goes on from CAWFWJ010000002.1 coordinate 24,403, forward strand.
CACGGCGCCGAGATCGAATTTTCGGGAACGCTCGACACGCATGCCGCGCGGTTCGTCGCAGAGAACTTCACCCTCGATCACACGGGCGTCCTGCAGGCGAGCGGCGCAGCGACACTCGACTTCGCGAGCCGAAACGTTGCTGCCCGAGGCGCGTATCCGGATCGCCAGCGCTCGAGGTCACGAACGCGCTGCCGGCCTACGTCCAGCCATTCCTGATCGACAGCGGATTCAAGGATCTGGACAGGCGCCGGCACGATCCGCGGCGAAGTGGACATCGGCGGCGGCGTCGCCGACACGCGCCGCGCTCGAGCTCGACGCGGTCACGGTCGACAGCCCGACCGCTGCGATCTCGCTCGAGGGACTCGCGCGGTCAGCGTCAACTGGTTCGACGACGCGTCGCGCAGCGCGCTCGCCGGCCAGATCGACGACGGCCTGTTCCAGTCGCGGCTCGCCTGGGACTCCGGCCGGCTGTGGGGCCTCGAGCTCGGCGCCGCGCGACCTGCCGTTCGCGACGACGGGGCGGCATTTCCGGGTGCTCGAGCCGGTCGTCCTCCCGATCTTCGACGGCGGCCTCGCGATCGACGACGCTGCGCGTGCGCCACGCGGGCACGGAGGAGATGTACGTGCGCTTCGACGCGGAGATCCGGCCGATCAGCGTCGCGCTGCTGTCGCGCGCCTTCGGCTGGCCGGAGTTCCAGGGCACGCTCGCCGGCAGCATCCCCGGCCTGCAGCTGCGACAGGGCGTCGTGACGCTCGACGGCAATCTCGAGGCGGCGCGTGTTCGACGGGCGCGTCATCGTGCGCGACCTGAGCCTGCGCGAACCGCTCGGCAAGTTTCCCGCGCCTGCACGCGAGCATCGACATCGAGAACCTCGACCTCGACTCTCGTCACGCAGACGTTCTAGTTCGGCATGATCACGGGGCGGCTTTCCGGCTACGGATCGCGGACCTCGAGACTTTCGGCTGGATGCCGGAGGCCTTCGACGCACTTCCTCTTCACGCCGCCGGATGACCGCTCGAAGCACCGCATCAGCCAGCGCGCGGTCACGCAACCTGTCGAGCATCGGCGGCGGCAGCGGCGGCAGCGTCGCTGCCGCGCTGCAGGGCGGCTTCCTGCGGTTCTTCGACGACTTCGGCTACAAGACCGCTGGGCCTCAGCTGCCGCCTCGCGAACGATGTCTGCATCATGGGCGGCGTTGAGAAGCCGGCGCCCGGCGGCTATTACATCGTCAAGGGCGCGGGCCTGCCGCGCATCGACGTGATCGGCAGCCAGACGCGGGTGGCCTGGACCACGCTCGTCCGCCAGCTCGGTGCGGTGATGGAGTCCGAAATCGTCGTCGAGTAAGGCGACACGCTGCGCTAGAATCGGTTCAGGACTCGTTCAGCCAGGAGCAAATGCACCGATGTTCGCGCTGGATCACCGCCGCTGCTCGCCGCATTCGTCCTGGTGCTCGCCGCCTGCGTGACGATCAACGTCTACTTCCCCGCCGCGGCCGCAGAGAAAGCGGCCGACCGGATCATCGAGGACATCTGGGGGCCCGACAAGGCCCGAAGCCTGCGGGCGACGAGCAGTCGTCGACGCGAGCTCGGTGCCGGCGACATGCATGGTCGCGGCACTGCAGCACGCACTCGACTTCGTCATCCCGGCCGCACAGGCCCAGGCCGACATCGACATCTCGAGCCCGGCGATCCGCGCGTTGACGGCTTCGATGAAGGCCCGCGCCGCGGATCTCGAGGTCCGTTCTTCGCCTCAGGCGCGATCGGGCTCACGGCCGACGGCCTCGTCGAGATTCGCGACGCCAATGCCGTGCCGCTCGCCGACCGCAACACGCTCAAGAAGCTCGTCGCCGACGACAACGCGGACCGCAATGCGCTCTACCGCGAGATCGCGACTGCGAACGGCAACCCGGAATGGGAAGTCGGACATCCGCAGCACGTTCGCCGAGCGCTGGATCGCGAACGCGCGCGCCGGCTGGTACTACAAGTCGAAGGCGGGCGCCTGGACGCAGAAGTGAGTCATTCAACCGCGGGCGATCAGCTCCGGACCCTGGTTCTTCGGGGCGTTGACCTGCGCGGCTGACCGGCCAGGCCTCGAGCGCTTTCGGTTCGTAAGGGCGCAGCAGCTCCGAGAGCTTGTCGGTCTCCGAAAAAGCCGTGTCGAGCCAGCGGTCCCAGTCCGCTTCCGCGAGCACGACCGGCATCCGCTCGTGGATCTTCCTGATCGACTGCGGCAGCGTCCGTCGTCACGATCGTGCAGGACTCGAGCAGCGCAGCCGTCCTCGGGATCTTTCCAGCGCTCCCATAGCCCGGCGAAGGCGAGCGGCCGGGCATCCTTCATGCGGATGAACCAGGGCTGCTTGCCGTCCGGCGTGACCTGCCATTCATACCAGCCGTCGGCGAGCACGAGGCAGCGGCGCTTGCGGAACGCCTCGCGGAACGAGGGCTTCTCCGCGAGGCGTCTCCGAGCGCGCATTGATCATGCGGTTGCCGATCGCGCGCTCCTTCGCCCATTTCGGCACGAGGCCCCAGTGCAGCATCGCGAATGCGCGCGCGCCCTCCTCGCCCGCGCGCACCGCGGGCACGGCCTGGGTCGGCGCGATGTTGTAGCGCGGCTCGAGCTCGGGCACATCGTCGAGCGCGAAGATCCGCTTCACCGCCTCGGCCGGGGAAAAGAACGCGTAGCGCCCGCACATGCAACTGTCCCGCCTACTCCCGGATACCGGTTCCGCGGTTCATGAGCATGACGACGACCGTGAACATCGCGACGGCAAACGCACCCATGATCACGAATGCGAATCCCGGGATCCACGTCGCTCGTGCCCGAGGAAGCCGTGCCGGAACGCGTTGACCATGTACAGGATCGGGTTCACGTAGGAAAGCCGCTCCGCCCATTCCGGCAGCAGCGAAACCGAATAGAACACGCCGCCGAGGTAGATGAGCGGCGTCAGAATGAACGTCGGGAAACCAGGAAATCTGGTCGAAGTTCTTCGCGAAAATCGCATTGAAGAATCCGCCGAGCGAAAAGACCACGGAGGTCAGGAACACCGAACCAAGAATCAGGAGCGGATGCGCGACCGGAACGCGCGTGAAGAACAGCGTCACGCCGGTGACGACGGCCCCGACCAGGAGCCCCCGCATCACGCCGCCCGAGACGTAGCCGATGACGATCAGCCAGTTCGGCAGTGGCGCGACCAGCAGCTCCTCGATGTGCTTGCCGAACTTGGCGCCGAAGAAGCTCGAGACGACGTTGCCGTAGGAATTGCTGATCACCGCCATCATGATGAGTCCGGGCGCAATGTACTGCATGTAGTCGAAGCCGCCCATCTGGCCGATCCGCCGGCCGATCAGGCTGCCGAAGATCACGAAGTAGAGCGCCGCCGTGACCGCCGGCGGCACCAGCGTCTGGCCCCAGATGCGGATGATGCGCCCGTACTCGCGGCGCACGATCGTCTGCAAGCCGATGCGCCGGATCCGCGCGAGCGACTGCATTTCCACGTCAGCGCGCCCCTGCGCCGGCTGCGCCCTTGCTCTCGACCAGCCGCATGAACAGCTCCTCGAGCCGGTTCACCTTGTTGCGCATGCTGACGACCTCGATGCCCTGCTGCGACAGGCGCGCGAAGATGTCGTTCAGCCCCTGCTCCTTCTTGACCTCGACTTCGAGCGTGTGGTCGTCGAGTCAGCCGTGAGACGTAGCCGGGCAGCGAGCGGCACGGCCGCCGTCGCGGCGCGGAAGTTCAGCACGAAGGTTTCCTGGGAGAGCTTGCGGATGACGCCCGCCATCGTGTCGTTCTCGATGATGCGTCCGCCGTCGATGATCGCGATGTTGCGGCAGAGGCTCTCGGCCTCCTCGAGGTAATGCGTCGTCAGGATGATCGTCGTGCCCTGCTCGTTGATCGCCCGCAGGAAGGTCCACATGCTGCGGCGGATCTCGATGTCGACGCCCGCGGTCGGCTCGTCGAGGATCAGGAGCCTGCGGCTCGTGCACCAGCGCGCGCGCGATCATGAGGCGCCGCTTCATGCCGCCCGAGAGCGAGCGCGCGATTTGCTCGCGCTTGTCCCAGAGCTGCAGCTGCCGCAGGTACTTCTCCGAGCGCTCGACCGCAAGCTTGCGCGGAATGCCGTAGAAGCCCGCCTGGTTCACGATGATCGTGAACACCTTCTCGAACTGGTTGAAGTTGATTTCCTGCGGCACGAGGCCGATGCAGGACTTCGCGCGGTCGAGCTCGCGGTCGATGTCGTGGCCGAAGACCGAGACGGTGCCACCGCTCTTCTCGACCAGCGACATGATGATGCCGATAGTCGTCGTCTTGCCGGCGCCGTTCGGTCCGAGCAGCGCAAAGAAGTCGCCCTCGGCGACGTCGAGGTCGATACCGCGGAGCGCAAGGACGCCGTTCGAGTAGGTCTTGGTCAGCCCGCGGATTGACAGCGCCTGCATGAGGCGCGAAGCGTACCTCAGCCGGCCGCGCCACGCCTCTGACGCCTTTGGAGCGCCTGACCGCGCGCGCTGTCGGCGCCCTGGATCTGCAGCCCGAGCTGTCGCAACAGATTGACCGCCCGGTCGTCAGGTTGCGCGGCGCAGCCTTCGAACTGCAGCCAGAAGCGCGCGCGCGAGGAAAAACGCGCCGCCAACACGGCCGCCACACGCCGCGCAAGTCGCTCCGCCGCCGCGATCGGCATCGCAGCCACGGCGGCGATGGTTGCAGGTGACGCGCCGAAGACGAGCCGCGCCCCTGCGGTCCGCGTCTGCGCAAGGTGCCAGACCAGCATGATCGCGGCGCGCGCGAACGACACCAGCCGTTCGTCCACGGCCGGCCCCGGCTCCGCGTCCTGCACGCTGCCGGTCGCGGCGATCTCGCTGCCCAGAAACTGCCGTCGCCGAAACGCAGGTCGAAGAGCGCGTACGGCAGTCTCTCGCAGAGTTTGCGTCCGGCGTCAGGATCGATCAGCGAGTCGATGGCCCGCGGCGGCAGCCCCGAAATCAGCTTGAGCCGACCCTCCTCCGCGAGCTCGATCGCCAGATCCAGGAAGGCCAGGTTGATCGATCCGAGCGCCCGTCGCGTCGGGCCGTCCAGGAGCGAACGTTCGGTCCAGTCGGCGTCGCCCGCGGGCGGCGCGAGCGCAAGTGGCTGCTGGCGATTCATGGCATTTCTCCCCGATGACGTGCCATTTCTCGTTTCGCCGGCTCTGGGGCCAGCTTACGATTGACTGGTATGAAACTACCAGTCCTGTTCGAAACCGTCAAGGCGACAAACATGCGCATCACCGACGACCGATACACACGCGACCGGCTGCGGCTCGACCTCGCACTGCGGCTGATCCGCCACGAGGCGCGGACCCGCACGATCCGGAGCTGGACCGGCCTCACCGACGACCGGATCCGCAAGCTTTACCGCTCCTACGTCGCCGACGCAGGCCGCCGCGACGTGCGCCGACATCGCGGCAAGAGTCCGCGGCAGAGCGCCTTCTTCATGCGTAACGCCGGCATCCGCCGCGAGGCCGCCGGGCTCGCCACCCTCCTCTGCATCCTGGGCCTGCTCCGGCGCGAGTCGACGGCAACGGCGGGCGCCGTCGAACAGTTGCGCTGGGGCGAGAACTTCTGCGAGGCCTACGAGACTTTTATCAGTCTCAACGAGCGTCCGCAGATCTCCTTTGAGCACGCCTGCCACCTGATGCGCTCGCTCGAAAAGCAGAACGAGATCTGCCTCGACGACTGCGAGGGCTGCGGCAGCCTGCTCGTGGTCATGCGCTATGCGGAGCGGCCGAAAGCCTGCGAATTCTGCGCAACGAGCCGGCCACCCGCGCGCCCCGGGCTCTCGGTGGGCGACTGCTAGAATGCGCAATTCGCTTTTGAGGAACGGGCACCGATGCGCCCCAACGTCTTCGCCGGGCCGCATGTCGATCGTCTCAAGCTCGCAAACGCCGACGCCGATTTGGTCGCGCGCGCGATCGCGGAGGGATCGGCACGACTGATCCCGATCTGGAAGTCGCGCTGCCCGGTCGTCCGTCTTCCGACGCCCGCGGCTTTCCTGCTCCCGTTCGAAAGCGGTCCGTTCGCCGGAATCGACATCCGCGAGACTGATCCTTCTCGGCGACTATCGCGGTCTCGCGATATTCACGACCGAGATCGAGGCCGCGGATCCACCGCCGCTGCTCGAGACGGCGCGGAGTTCGCGGACCTGCGGCTTGCGGCCACGCTCCTTCCGCACGACGAAGCCGGACTCGTCGCTTATGCGCGCGCGATGATCTCGTTTCGCCACCGCCATCGCTTCTGCGGGAGCTGCGGCGCGCCGACCGAGCCGCAGGACAACGGCCGCGTGATGGTCTGCACGCGCGAGGGCTGCGGCACGGAATCCTTCCCGCGCGTCGATCCGGCGGTCATCGTGCTCGTGACCGACGGCGACCGCGCGCTGCTTGGCCGACAGCCGGGCTGGCCAGCCGGGCGTTATTCGACAATCGCCGGATTCGTCGAGCCGGGCGAGAGCCTCGAGGACGCGGTGCGCCGTGAGGTGCTCGAGGAAACCGGCATCGAAGCCGGCGCGATGATTTACCAGTCGTCGCAGCCCTGGCCGTTCCCGCGTTCGTTGATGCTCGGATTCCGCGCCGAGGCGCAGACGACCGAGATCCGCCTCGGCGACCGCGAACTCGAGGACGCGCGGTGGTTTCATCGCGACGAACTCGCAACGCGGCTCGATGATGCCGTTCTCCCAGTCGATCGCTTATCGCCTCATCGAAGAATGGCTGAATCCTTGAGCATCCTGCTGTCGGTCGCGGCCGGCCTCGCGCTCGCCGCAGCGGCGGGATTCCGCGCGTTCGTGCCGCTGCTCGCTGCCGGTCTCGCGATACATTTCGGTTATGTCGAAGCCGCGCGCGGCTTCGACTGGCTCGGCGAGCCGATCGTCCTCGTCGCGCTCATCGCAGCGACGCTCACCGAGATCACCGCCTACTACGTTCCCGGCGTCGATCACGTGCTCGACCTGATCGGCGCGCCGGTCGCCGTCGCCGCGGGCATCGTCGCCGCGGCCGGCGTCATCGTCGGGTTGCCGGACTGGCTGCGCTGGTTCACCGCGATCGGCGCGGGCGGCGCCGTCACGACCGCCGGTCACGCCCTGAACGCCGTCGGCCGCGCAAAGACCGGCGCTCGCCTCCGGCGGCCTCGGGAATCCGCGTGTATTCGACGGCGGAACTCGCGGGTTCGGTCCTGCTCGCAATGCTCGCCATCCTCCTGCCGCTGATTGCCGTGGTCGCGGCCGCGGCGATCGTCGCCTGGCTGCTGCAACGCCGGCGCAGGCGCCTGGTCTGAATTGACATGCGCTCGCGCAAACCCGTCGTCGCACTCTGCCTGGCGACTCTCGCCTGGTTGCCCACGGCGGGCGCCGTTGAGCTCTTCGGCATCGGCAGCAACGGCAACAAGGACGCGAAACTTCAGGTCGAATTCACCGGCGTCGAGGGTGCGCTCCTCGAGAACGTGAAGGCGCTGTCGAGTCTGCACCGGCTGTCGACGTCGGAGGAACTCGACGCCGAAATGGTCGGCCGCCTCGCGCAGCGTGCGCCGGGCGAGGCGCGGACGGCCCTGCGGCCGTTCGGCTACTACGCGCCGAAAGTCGAAACCGAACTGAAGGAGGCCGAAGGCGCGTGGAAGGTCCATGTCGACGATCGATCCCGGCAGTCCGGTCTTGTTGGTCGAGCAGCAGGTCGAGATCACAGGTCCGGGCCGCGACGAGAAATTCCTGCGCGAAGCGCTCGCGCGGTCGCCGCTGCAAGACCGGCGAGAGACTGAGTCACCTTGCCTACGACCAGTTGAAGGGCGAAATGCTGCGCGCGGCGCTCGGCAACGGCTATCTCGACGCCGAGTTCACGCGCGCCGAGCTCCTGGTCGATCCGGCCGCGCGAACTGCCCGCGCCCAAGTGACGCTCGAGACCGGCGAGCGTTACCGCTTCGGGCCGACAAACGATCGAGCAAAGTTCGTTGCGCGAGAGCCTGGTCCGGCGCTACCTCCGGTACCGCGAGGGAGACTGGTACAGCGCGGAGGCACTGCTGCGCACGCAGTTCGCGCTCGACGATTCGCAGTACTTCTCGCTGGTCGAAGTGCTGCCTGAGGAAAGGGACCGCCAGAACAAGATCGCGCCGGTCCGGATCACGTCGGAAGCCAATCGCCGGCATCTCTACACGATCGCTGCCGGCTACGGGACGGACACCGGTGCACGAGGCACACTTGGTTGGGAGGATCGGCGCTTCAACCGCGCCGGGCATCGCATACGCGCTCAGATTCGCGCGTCCGATATCGAGGACTCCGTGGGTGTTGCCTACATCATTCCCTGGACGGACCCGGCGCTCGAGAAGCTGTCATTCGAAATGCGCGGCTTCACCGAACAGAGCGGAGACGTCGAGACCAGCGGCGCCACTTTCAAGGTCGGACTCACCCAGGTCCGCGGCGGCTGGCAACGCGTCTTGTCTGTCACGGCGGACAGGACCGACGACAAAGTCACCACGGTTTCCGGCGGGTCTACGCTCGTCGACCGCAATCGCAGCACGCTGCTCGTCCCCGGCATCACCTACGCACGGTTGCCGCCGAATTTTCTCGGCGTCAACGCCATTCCGCGCGGCTTTCAGGTCGAGCTTAGTGCTTCGACCGAGACTCTTGGATCCGACACCAGCTTCACGCGCATCGTGGTGAGCGACGAGCGGAGGTTCCGCCTCGGCGACAAGTGGGCATTCCAGGTTCGCGGTGAAATCGGTGCGAGCGCGGTCGGCGAGTTCCAGGAGCTGCCGGCGGACTATCGATTCTTCGCCGGCGGCGACCAGAGTGTCCGCGGCTACGGGTATGAGGAACTGTCGCCGGTCGACGCCAACGGCAACAAGATCGGCGGCCGCCACCTGATCACGGCGAGCGTCGAGCTTCAGAGGAACCTGCCGAAAAATCTCGTCGGAGCAGTCTTCATGGACGCCGGAAATGCAATCAACAAATTCGGCGACCCGCTCGAGTATTCCGTCGGCATCGGTCTGCGCTACCGCCTGCCGTTCCTGAGCATCGGCATCGACGTGGCGCAGTCGATCTCCGAGACGGATCGGAGCCCGCGCCTGCACATCAACTTCACGCCGGAATTCTGAGATGCGCTGGCCCGCCCGAAGAACTCTCAAATGGCTACTCGCGTCGCTCGCGATTGCTCTCGCCATTCTCGCCGCGGGCGTCGCCTGGCTGGTGACGACGGAGGCAGGGCTTGCATCGGCTGTTGCCGCGCTCGAATCGCAGGACCGAATCGCGATTCGCGTGGACGGGGCGGCCGGGCGATTGATCGGTCCGCTGAAGATCGCCTCGCTTGCCATCGATCATCCGCGCGCGACGATCCGGATCTCCGGATTCGAGGCCGACTACGAGCCGCTCGAGATTCTCGCGGGCAGGATCTCCGCCGAGGGCCTGCGCATCGAAGAGGCGAGCATCCGGCTGCAGCCGCACGAAGCCCCTTCCGGCCCGCCGTCCTTCATGCCAGGCTGGCTTACGGTCGTGGTCGACGATGCAGCCGTCGCGAAGTTTCTCCTCGTTTCAACGGGCGGCATCGAATTGCCGCTGCGGGATGTCCGCGGTTCGGCAAGAATTGCGAAGAGCGAGATCGAATTCGACGGCGTGCATATGGATGCGCCCGCCTGGGCGGTCGCCGGTGCGAGCGGCAGCCTGCTGGCACGCAATCCGATTGCGCTCAACGTGAACACGGCCTGGTCGCTCTCGAGCGACCGTCGGATCGCAGGCATCGTGCACGCGGTCGGCGACCTCGATCGGTTGCTGGTCGACGTCCATGTCGCCGCGCCCGGCATCGCGCGGGTCACGGCCGAGATGAGGAACCTCAGCGGCAATCTTCGCTGGAACGGCAAGGCCGAGGTGGAAAAACTCGATCTCCAGCAATGGATCGAGAACCCGCCGTTCGGGCCCTTGAGCGCTTCGCTATCGCTTCAAGGCGATCGCACGCACTACACCGCGACGGGCGTCGTCCTGGGCGCCGGTCTTCCGGAACCTGGCCTGGACGTTCGCGGCCAGGCGCAGTACGCCAACGGTGTCGTTTCCATTCCGGAACTCGCGCTCGAAGCGGATTCCATGGCGATTCGCGCCGAAGGCACGATGACGGTCGCAGAGGCGCCGCAGTATGACGTTCGCGCAACGTGGTCCGGATTCCGCTGGCCGCTTGCCGGGCGCGCGGTATTGAACTCCGCGCGCGGCGGGCTCGAGGCCCGTGGCTGGCAGGAATTCGACTATCGCGTGAACGGCGAATTCGAACCCGCCGGTGCGCCGCCGTTGCAGGGCCATGCGTCGGGCCGCTTCACGAGGGAACAGATTGTCGTCGAGGAATCCAAATGGGATGTCCTCGGGGGAAACGTGGCGCTCCGTGGAACGCTCGGCCGCGACGCCAGGCAATCGTGGACGGCGAACGGCAGCGCGCAAGACATCGATCCATCGAAGATCCGCGCGGAACTGCCAGGCAAGCTCGCGTTCGAGTTCGCCGGCTCCGGTGCGGGATTCGAGAAGGACTCGACCTGGGCGGCGTCGGTGCGGAGGCTGTCGGGGCGGTTTCGCGGCCAGCCTTTGAGCGGCGGCGGCGGGGTTCGCCGCGGCGTCGATCGCACCGAGTTCGAGGACGTCGCCCTGGCACTCGGTCCCGCCCGGCTTGCACTCGATGGCACGCTCGGGCGCGGCACGAATCTCGACGCACGCCTCGCCTCGGAAGACCTGTCGGCTTTTCTGCCGGAACTCGGCGGGCAGGTCGACGCGACGCTCCTGATGCGCGACCGGACGATCTCGATCGCATTCACCGGCCATGACCTCGCCTGGCAGTCGCATCGCGCGGTGATCCTCTCCGTCGATGCGAACATCGACCGCGACGGGCGCGAGCATTCCTGGCTTCGACTGCGTTCGAACGGCCTTACCATCGCCGGCGTTCCGCTGACCGACACACGTCTTTCACTCGACGGCCTGCCGCAGGATCACGCTCTCGTCTTTCGCGTCGGTGCCGGCAAAGATGCAGTACTGCTTCGCGGCCGCGGCGCCTGGGTCGACGAGCGCTTCACGCTTTCGCTCGATCGCATTGACGCGAGCGGCCCCCGCGTCGTGCCCTGGCACCTGGAATCCCCGACCCGGTTGTCAGCAAGCCTGGAAGGGGCCGGGCTCGAGCCCGCCTGTCTCGTCTACGAGGCGCGTCGTCTCTGCTTCGAAGGTCAGTGGCAGCGGGACGGCCGATGGTCGGCGAAAGCGACAACGGAATCGTTTCCACTGGAAGCGCTTGACAAGCAGGCGCCCGACAAGCCGCGCTACCGCGGCCTCCTGGTCGCCGACGCCCGCGCATCGGGCGTCCCGGGAGAACCCTGGACCGCCGATCTGCGTGCCGAGATCCGGGATGCCGCGCTCCAGTACAAGTCCGCGAGCGGCACCGAGCGCAGTGTGCAACTCGGGCTCACGCGAATGACGCTCCGGAGCGAAGCGGATCGCCATCGACTCGACCTGCGCGTCAGCGATGCCGCCGACATCGACTTCACGGTCGCGCTCGAGGCGGCGCGGATTGCGGACATACCCTTCGGCGAGCTACCGGTCAGCGGCAGCGTGAAAGGCTCAACTGCGGCTGATCGGCCTGCTGCCGCTGCTCGTAGACGCCATTGATAATGCCTCCGGCCAGGTTGCACTCAACTTCGCCGTCACCGGGCGCGTCGCCGCGCCACTGCTCGAAGGCGAGGCGCGGCTGACCCAGGGTTCGCTGGATTTCTACCAGGCCAACCTTCGTCTCCGCGAGCTTCGCTCGACTGTCGGTCTGCGGGACAACACGCTCACACTGAGGGCAGAAGGGAAGGCAGGAGATGGCACCCTCGATATCGACGGACGGCTTGGCTGGACAAACCGGCGGCTGAACGGCGAACTCACGCTGTCGGGTGACAGCCTGCTTGTGACGGACGTGCCCGAGGCGCGCGTTCTTGCTTCCCCCGACCTCAAATTCGTGCTCGATGGCCGGCGCATGAATGTCAGCGGAAGCGTGCAAATACCCGAGGCCCGAATTGTGCCTGCCGACACCGCAACTGCGGTGCTCGTATCGGCGGACGAGCGGATCATTCGGCCGGAAACATCGCCCGGCGCCGCCGAACCGTTCGAAGTGACGACTGATTTGCGCGTGACCCTCGGCAAGAAGGTGCAGATCAGCGCCTATGGCCTCAGCGGCACCGTCACCGGCGCGGTGCGTACGCGCACAGCCCCGCGCGCAGCGTCGGTCGCGAGCGGCGAACTGGTAGTGGTCGACGGCGAATACCGTGCCTATGGCAAAGAGCTGGAAGTGGAACGTGGAAAACTGCTGTTCACCGGCGGCCCGGTCACGGATCCCGGCGTGGACCTTCGCGCCACGCGCGAATTACCCGGCTACAAGGTCGGCGTGATCGCGCGGGGACCGCTCCGCCGGCCACAGCTCAGCCTGTTCTCGGAACCCAGCCTGCCACAGCATCAGATCGCCTCGATGCTGCTCGTCGGCCGGTCCAGCATCCAGGAAGACCCTGGGAAAGTCGACGAATCCGTGGGCATGACCGAGCAAGGCGGCGCAATGATTGCGGGTCAGCTTGGCAAGTACGTGGGTCTCGATGAAGTCGGACTTATACAGGACACCGACGCAGGCGCGGAGCTCGTCCTTGGCAAATACCTCTCACCGCGCCTCTACGTCAGTTACGGCATCTCACTGGTCGAGGAGATCAATACGCTCAAGCTTCGTTATACGATCGGAGACCGCTGGACTATTTCGGCCGAATCCGGCAGCCAGGACGCCGCAGACATCGAGTACCGGATCGAGGACTGACGTATCCTGTCGTCACGCGGCCACGCAACACCCCGGGAGTCACAGTCATGAACGAGAGCACCGGCAAGCTGATTCTTCGCATCGCGCTCGGAATCCTCATCCTGCTGCATGGAATCGGCAAGCTGATGCACGGCAGTCGACTGGCTCGACGGCGCCCTGACAACGGCCGGGCCTGCCAATATTCTTCAAGTACGGCGTCTATATCGGTGAAATCGTCGCGCCGCTGCTCGTCATCGCGGGCTATTACTCGCGCATCGGCGCCTGGCTGATCGCCGTCAACATGCTGTTTGCGTTCGGCCTTGCGCACGGCGCCGAATTGTTCGTCATCGACCCGCAATCCGGCGGGCTCGCGCTCGAGAAGCAGTACATGTACTTTTTCTCGGCGATCGCCGTCGCCCTCATCGGGCCGGGACGCTACGCGATCAACCAGAAATGACATGCGTCACTGGGAACGACATGGCTCAGGTCGCATCAACTGGCTTCGGGCGGCGGTCCTTGGTGCGAACGACGGAATCGTCTCGACAGCGAGTCTCGTAATCGGCGTCGCCGCCGCCGGTGCTGACCGCGGCGCCGTCCTGATCGCCGGCCTTGCCGGCCTCGTGGCCGGCGCGATGTCCATGGCGGCGGGTGAATACGTCTCGGTCAGCTCGCAGGCCGACACGGAACACTCGGATCTCGCGCGTGAACGCAAGGAACTCGAGGACGACCTCGACGCCGAACACCGGGAGCTTGCAGCGATCTACGTCGAACGCGGCCTCGATCCGAGGCTCGCCGCGGAAGTTTCGACGCAGCTGATGGCGAAGGATGCGCTCGGCGCTCATGCGCGCGATGAACTCGGGCATTTCAGAGATCCTGCGCGCGCGCCCCCTGCAGGCGGCGCTGGCATCCGCAGCGTCATTCGCGACCGGCGCCGCGTTGCCGCTGGCCACCGCATTCTTGTCGCCCGCGGAAAACGTCGTGCTGATCGTGGCGGTCCTGTCGCTTGCCTTCCTCGCCGTGCTCGGTGCCATCGCCGCGCGGGTCGGGCGCGCTAACAATCCTGAAAGGCACGCTGCGCGTCACCTTCTGGGGCGCAATCGCGATGGCACTGACTGCGGCGATCGGAAGCGCATTCGGCGTCGTCGGCTGAGGCGATGGACGGCGGCTTTGCACGCGCTCGATAATCCGGTCTGGCATTCGCTGACGACCCAGCACGCCGGCCTCGCGCTCACGGCCGACGGCGCGGCCCGGTATCCCGCGGCCATCGTTCCTTTCGCCGCGGTCGGCGGGCCCTCGGCGCGCGCCGCGCACCAGTTGACCAGCCTCGTCGACGACGCGGAGTCCGTCTTCGTCGTCGGCGTCGCACCGGAGCCGCCGCCCGGATGGCAGCTCGAGCCGAAGAAGCCGGTGCTGCAGATGATCTGCAAGTACGCGCGCGCCGGATCTGCCCGGGCCGCCGGTGACTACGATGACGACCGCCCAGGCGCCCGACATGATCGCGCTGACCGACCTCGTGTTTCCCGGCTTCTTCCGGCCGCGAACGCTCGACATGGGAAGTTACATCGGCATCTACGACGGCCCGCGGCTTGCGGCGATGGCCGGCGAGCGCATGCGGCTCGACGGTTACCAGGAACTGAGCGCAGTCTGCACGCATCCCGATTACACGGGCCGCGGCTATGCACAGCGCCTGCTCGCGGTCCTCTGCAATTCCGCGTTCGATCGCGGCTTCACGCCGTTCCTTCACGTGTACGCGGACAACACCCGCGCGATCGGCGTCTACCGCAAGATGAATTTCGTCGACCGCACGGTGTTGCCGTTCTGGGCGCTGCACCAGTGATCCTGATCGACGACGGAACGGCTCGAACTCCGGGAGTTCGGCGAGGACGACGCCGAATTCATGCTCCGGCTCGTCAACGAGCCTACCTTCCTGCGCTACATCGGCGATCGTGGCGTCCGTTCGATCGCGGATGCCCGCCGATACATCGCCGAGGGCCCGGTCGCCGGCTACACGAAACACGGCCACGGACTGATGCGCGTCGTGCGCAAGGCGGACGGCGTCGCGGTCGGCATGTGCGGCGTGCTGAAGCGCGACACGCTGCCGGACCCGGACATCGGCTTCTCTTTTTTTCCGGAGTACTGGTCGCAGGGCTACGCGCTCGAGTCGGCAAGCGCCGTGATGCGGCATGCGCGCGAGACGCTTCGGCTCGGACGCATCCTCGCGATCACGTCGAAGGATAATGAGCCTTCGATGCGCCTTCTCGGCAAGCTCGGCTTCCGCTTCGACCGCTGATCGACCTCGGCGGCGAGGAGCTGCGCCTGTTCGTGTCCGAGCCATGAAGCGCTGCGCCTGGGCGCAAACGCCGCTCATCGATCGAATATCACGATCGCGAGTGGGGCGTGCCCGTGCACGATGACCGCGTCCTGTTCGAATTCATCACGCTGGAAGGCGCGCAGGCCGGACTCAGCTGGGAGACAATCCTCGAACAAGCGCGAAGCCTACCGCGCAGCTTTCGCGGACTTCGATCCCGCGAAAGTCGCGCGATTCACTGCCGCGCGCCGGGCCCGCCTGATGCGCGACCCCGGGATCGTCCGCAATCGCCTGAAGATCGACAGCACCGTCACGAACGCGGCCGCCTTTCTGAAGGTCCAGCGCGAATTCGGCAGCTTCGACCGTTTCCTTTGGGAGTTTGTCGGCGGAAGCGCCGCGCAGCCTGGCTTGCGGAAGACCCTCAGCAAGGAGCTGAAGCGGCGCGGATTCCGGTTCGTCGGCACGACGATTTGTTACGCCTTCATGCAGGCCGTCGGCATCGTGAACGACCATACGACGGACTGTTTCCGGTTTCGGAAGTCTGCCGCAATGCTTGATTCACAGGTCCTGGCCTTCGCGCTCGTCGCCGCGCTCATGACGATGCTTCCGGGCGCAGACACGCTGCTCGTCGTTCGCAACTCGCTGCGCGGCGGCCGGCACGACGGCTTCCTGACCGTTGCCGGCATCTGCAGCGGCCTCTTCGTGCATGCACTGCTCTCGGCGCTCGGGTGTCGGTCGTTCTGGCGCATTCGGCCGCAGCCTTCACGGCGATGAAGTTCGCGGGAGCCTGCTACCTTGCCTGGCTCGGCATCCAGTCAATTCGCTCGAGTTTTCGCGCGGACCGCAACCGCGATGCCGGATCAGGCACCTGCGAGCGTGTCCGCCACCGCGTAGTTTCAGCGAAGGCTTCCTGACCAATCTGCTGAATCCCAAAGTCGTCGTCTTCTATCTCGCACTTCTGCCGCAGTTCATCGACCCGGGCGACGCGGTGCTCGTGAAATCGCTGCTGCTCGCAGCGATTCATTTTGGCGAGGGCATCTTTTGGCTCGGCGGTGTTGCCTGGCTGGTCGAGCGCTCGCGGCGGTTATTCGTGAGGCCGGTATTGCGCCGCTGGCTCGACGCAGTCTGCGGCACATTCCTGATCGCGCTCGGGATACGGCTCGCACTTCAGCATCGATGACACAGCGTATTTCAATGGTCGCGCTGCTGGTCCGGGACTACGACGAGGCCATCCGCTTTTTTACGCAGGCTTTGCGCTTCGTGTTGCTCGAGGACACGCCGCTTGCCGACGGCAAGCGCTGGGTGAGGATCGCACCGTCAAGCGCGGCCGGCATGGGCTTGCTGCTTGCGAGGGCGTCCACGCCGGAACAGGAACGTGCGATCGGTAATCAGACGGGCGGTCGCGTTTTCATGTTCCTGAGACGGACGATTTCGACCGCGATTATGAACACATGAAATCCCGCGGCGTACGCTTCACGGAGGAGCCGCGCCACGAGGAGTACGGCAAGGTCGTCGTCTTTCTCGACCTCTATGGAAACAAGTGGGATCTCATCGGACCGGCATCGGGGCAATGCACATGAAGATGCCTGTGCTCTTCGTCGGGCATGGCAACCCGATGAACGCGATCGAGCGCAACGAGTTCCACGAAGCCTGGATCGCGCTCGGCAAGCGCCTGCCGCGCCCGAAGTCGATCCTTTGCGTCTCCGCGCACTGGGAAACGCGGAACGCCTACGTGACCGCGACCGACGCGCCCGAGACGATCCATGACTTCTACGGCTTTCCGCGCGCCCTGTTCGAGGTGCGCTACCCGGCTCCGGGCGACCCCGCGCTCGCGCGGCGCGTCGCTGCGCTCGTCGCGAGCGAGCGCGTGCGGCTCGACCCGGGCCGCGGGCTCGACCACGGCGCCTGGAGCGTGCTCGTCGCGATGTACCCGGATGCCGACGTGCCTGTCGTGCAACTCAGCATGGACACGAGCCGGCCCGGCCGTCATCACTACGCGCTCGCGCGGCAACTCGCGCCGCTTCGCGACGAGGGCGTGCTCGTGATCGGCAGCGGCAACATCGTGCACAACCTCCGGCAGTTCGACTTCCGAGACCCGACCCCGCTCGCCTGGGCGAACCGCTGCGACGCCGAGATCCGCGCGCACGTTGCGGCCGGGCGCCACGACGCTCTGATGGACTACCCGGCGCGACGACGAAGGCCGCCTCGCCGTGCCGACGCCGGAGCATTACCTGCCGCTCCTGTACGCGCTTGCACTGCAGCAATCCGGAGGAAGCGGCCGAGATTTTCAATGCCCGGGTCCGTCGGATCGATCTCGATGAGCTCCGTGCTGATCGGCGGACCGCCGCCGAGGCGTAAGATTCGCGATGCACAGTCAACAGAGAGGATTTCATGAACAAGAAATTTCTGATCGCCTGGCTCGTCCTGTTCATCGTCTACATGGCGGGCGGCATCGTCGTTCACGGCGTGGTGATTGCGGATGACTATGCCGCGACTGGACTGATGCGACCGGAAGCGGAGTCGCAAGCGATGATGGGCTGGATGCTGTTCGCGCACGTGCTGATGGCGGGCGCATTTACCTGGATCTATGCGCGCGGCGTCGAGAACAAGCCGTGGCTCGGCCAGGGCCTGCGCTTCGGTCTCGCCGTTGCCCTGCTCTGCGTCGTGCCGATCTACATCATCTATTACGTCGTGCAGCCGACGCCGGGCGAGCTTGCCGCCAAGCAGATCGTGTTCGACACGATCCTGACGCTGATTCTCGGCGCGGTCGTCGCCTACCTGTATCGCGGCCAGGGGCGGTGAGCGACGAAGTCTGGGTCGACGTCGGCGCAAGCGTCGAGCTCGCAGCCAGGCCCATGCAGGAAGTCCGCGTCGGCGCGAAGCGCATCGCGCTGACGCAAGGACGGGGAAGTTCGGCGCGATTTCCGGCGTCTGCAATCACGTCGGCGGCCCGCTCGGCCAGGGACATCTCGAAGGCGACTTCGTCGTCTGCCCCTGGCACTACTACAAGTTCCACTGGCAGACGGGCGAAGGCGAGCCCGGCTACGAGGCGGACCGCGTGCCGTCGCACGCGGTCAAGGTCGAGAACGGCCGCGTGCTCGTGTCCGAAGCCGCAGCGCACGAAGCGCGGCCGCCTGCCGCACGACGCCGCATCCGCTCGCGCGCGAGCCGCAAGCGCGAGCCGGGCCCGATCCGGATCCTCGGACTCTCGACTACGACGATGACGAAGCGGACAGCCGCGCTACAGCACCTCGGAGGATCTCCTGCTGCACGCGCTCGCGAACGCCCGCGAAAGCGGCGACGGCGAGATGCGAGACGCGGCATGATCCGGGTCCGCGAGCTCGCATTCCGCGCCTGCGAGGGCTTCTACTCGAAATCCGCGCGCGCCTGCACCTGGCCCTGCTCGATCACGCAGATGGACTCGAAGGACCAGATGGACCAGGTCTACGAGGGCGTCGTGCACTGGGCCGACGTCATCGTCGTCGCGACGCCGATCCGCTGGGGCGGCGCAAGCAGCCTGTACTACAAGATGATCGAGCGCATGAATTGCATCCAGAACCAGGAGACGACCGCGAACCGGCACCTGCTGCCGCAACAAGGTGGTCGCGCTGATCGTGACCGGCGGCCAGGACAACGTGCAGGCGGTCGTCGGCCAGGTGCTGACGTTCTTCGCCGAGCTCGGCTGCCAGTTTCCGCAGTTTCCCTTCATTGCGCACTCGCGCGGCTGGAGCGCAGAGGACATGGAGAACAACGAACAGTACGTGCGCGATTCGAAATTCCTGCACGACGGCGCCACCGCACTCGTACGCCGGTCCGCCGACATGGCCCGTGTCATGATCGAGAGTTCGCTCGGCCAGGGCGCGCTGGTCCGCGGCGGGCGCAAGGGACATCAACTTGACACCGCAAGGAGGGGAATTCGTGAAAAAGTATCTGGCGGAATTCTCGGTACTTTCTGGCTCGTGCTAGGCGGATGCGGCAGCGCGGTCCTGGCCGGTGCGTTTCCTGATATTGGCATCGGCCTGCTCGGCGTGTCGCTCGCATTCGGCCTGACCGTGGTGACGATGGCTTATGCAATCGGCCATATTTCAGGATGTCATCTGAATCCGGCTGTCTCCATCGGACTCTGGGTCGGCGGCCGATTCCCGGCCGGCCAGCTCCTGCCGTACATCGTGTCGCAGGTGCTGGGTGGTATCGCAGCCGGCGGCGTGCTGTATCTGATCGCGAGCGGAAACGCGGGGTTCGACGTCGCCTCCGGATTCGCTGCAAACGGCTACGATGCGCATTCGCTAGGCGGCTACTCAATGTCGTCCGTACTGATCTGCGAGATCGTGATGACGGCGATGTTTCTGCTGATCATCATGGGCGTAACCGATCCACGCGCACCGCAGGGATTCGCGCCACTCGCCATCGGCCTGACGCTGTGCCTGATTCACCTCATCAGCATTCCGGTTTCGCAGACTTCAGTAAATCCGGCCCGCAGCACCGCGAGTCGCGGTCTATGTCGGTGACTGGGCCACTGCGCAGCTCTGGCTGTTCTGGGTAGCTCCGATCATCGGCGCCTCGATCGGCGCCGCCATGTACCGGTTCCTCGGGAGGACACCATGACCACTATCGCTGCACTCTGGCTGCCAATACTGTTTTCGGCCGTCATCGTCTTCATCGCGAGTTCGATCATCCACATGACGCCGCTGTGGCACCGCGGCGAGTGCCCGCCGCTGCCGGACCAGGACCGCGTGCAGGACGCGCTGCGCCCGTTCAACTTCCAGCCCGGCGAATACATGCTGCCGCGCGCGAAGGACATGAAGTCCATGCAGGCGCCGGAGTTCGTCGAGAAGCTGAAGCGCGGTCCCGTGATCATCATGACCGTGATCCCGAGTGGTCCGATCACGATGTCGAAGAGCCTCGTGCAGTGGTTCATCTACACGCTCGTCGTCGGGATGCTCGCGGCCTACGTCGCGGGCGCGACACTGCCGGCCGGCACGCACTATCTGGGCGTGTTCCGCGTGGCCGGCACGACCGCATTCATCGCGTATGCAGCCGGGCTCTGGCAGCAATCGATCTGGTACAGCCGGCCCTGGTCCACGACGCTGAAGCACACGTTCGACGGCTTGATTTACGCGCTTCTGACCGGTGGCGCGTTCGGCTGGTTGTGGCCGGCAGGGTGAGTGTGCGAGACTCGAAAATCGCGGGGGGAAATCGATGAAATGCCTGTATTACGTCGCGCCCGAGCTCGACAGCACCTCGCAGGTTTCCGATGATCTGCACGACGTCGGCATCGACGATTTCTACGTCCACGTGATTGCGAAAGATGAATCGGGCCTCAAGAAACGCCACATTCACGCCGCCAACTACCTCGAGACACTCGACTTCGTACGCGAAGGATTTCTGGGCGCGGCCATCGGCCTGTTCGCAGGAGTCGTTGGCTGCATCCTCCTCGACCAGTTCGGTCCATTCGCCAATATCCCGTGGTTCGTTTATGTCGCATTGTGCGGCGTCGCCACGCTTTTCGGCGCCTGGGAAGGCGGACTGATCGGCGTGGAGAAGAAGAACAAGAAGATCGAACGCTTCCACGACGATATCGAGGCTGGCAAGTATCTGATACTGATCTACGCCCGCAGGGACCAGGAATCGGTGGTCCGGCACATGATGAGCCGGCGCCATCCCGAGGCCGAGTTCGCCGGCGTCGATCGACAATTCGTCAATCCGTTCACGGCCGTACGGCGTCGACGGAACCCGGGCGATCGGGTACGCGCTTAACAAGGGGGCTGGACGATGGCGATGGCAGTTGTTCTGGTTCTCCTCGTCGTCGGCTCACTCATTTTCCATTTCCGAGTCCCTGGTGGTTCACGCCGATCGCGTCGAACTGGGGCACCATGGACGACACCGTGATCCTCACCTTCTGGGTCACGGGCGTTGTCTTCGTCGTCGTCAACCTGTTCCTGGCCTGGGTCGTGCTGCGATACCGGCACCGCAAGGACCAGAAGGCGACCTACGATCCTGAGAACAAGAAACTCGAGTGGTGGCTTACGATCGTGACCTCGATCGGCGTCGCCGCAATGCTTGCCCCAGGACTCTTCGTCTGGGGCAAGTTCGTCAATGTCCCCAAGGATGCGGCGATCGTCGAGGCCGTCGGACAACAGTGGCACTGGAGTTTCCGCTTCCCCGGCAAGGACAACGAGCTCGGCCACAGCGACGCTTCGCTCGTCACGCCCGAGAATCCGTTCGGCCTCGATCCGGAAGACCCGAAGGGACGCGACGACGTGCTGGTCGCGAGCCCCGAACTGCACCTGCCGGTCGATCAGCCGGTCAAGGTCCTGCTGCGTTCGAAGGACGTACTGCACAACTTCACGGTGCACCCAGTTCAGGGTCAAGATGGATCTCGTCCCGGGCATGATCACCTACCTGTGGCTCACGCCGACCAAGCCTGGCAAGTACGAAATCCTCTGCGAAGAACTCTGCGGCGTCGGGCATTTCGCGATGCGCGGCCGCGTCGTCGTGACTGCGCGAGATGAGTTCAACACCTGGCTCGCCGCGATGCCCACGTTCAGCGAGACACAGGCGCTCGCGAAGGCGGACCCGCTTGCAGGCGCCGCGCAATACGCCGTGTGCATGGCCTGCCACGGGCCATCCGGCGAAGGCAACCCGGCGCTGAACGCGCCGCGGCTCGCGGGACAGGAGGCCTGGTATCTTCGGCGCCAGCTGCACGCTTTCCGCAACGGACTGCGCGGTGCGCATGAGCGCGACACGTACGGAGCGCAGATGCGCGCCTTCGCGTCGATGCTCCCGGACGACACCGCGATCCGCAATCTCACGGCCTACATCCAGACGCTGCCGGGCAACGCGCCGCAGGCGACCGTGACCGGTGACGCGAAGCGCGGCCGCTCGCTCTACATGACCTGCGCCGCCTGTCACGGGAGCGAGGGCCAGGGCATCTGGGCGCTCAATGCGCCGCGGCTCACAGACATGTCGGACTGGTATCTCGTGCGCCAGCTGCAGAACTTCCAGCAGCGCGTTCGCGGCGGCGCACGAGCACGACTATTACGGCTGGCAGATGGCGACGATGGCGGATTCGCTGAAGAACGAACGCTCCATCAATGACGTCGTCGCCTACATCAACACGCTCGATCCGAGGACGAACTGATGGCTTACGTCGCAATTGCGGATCGCGATGCCCCGATTCACGATCCCCACACATTCTTCCTGAAGTACATCTGGAGCCAGGACCACAAGGTCATCGCGATCCAGTACGCCATCGTCGCGATCTTCGTCGGGCTCGTGGCGCTCGTGCTGTCCGGCCTGATGCGGCTCCAGCTCGGCTTCCCGGAGCAGTTCCACTTCGTCGACCCGAGCCACTACTACCAGTTCATCACCATGCACGGAATGATCATGGTGATCTACCTGCTGACGGCGCTGTTCCTCGGCGGGTTCGGCAATTACCTGATCCCACTCATGTGCGGCGCGCGGGACATGGTGTTCCCGTACATGAACATGCTGAGCTTCTGGGTGTATTTCCTCGCCGTGCTCGTACTGCTTTCGAGCTTCTTCGTGCCGGGCGGACCGACGGGCGCCGGCTGGACGCTGTATCCGCCACAGGCCGTGCTGACCGGCACGCCGGGCTCGGGCCTCGGCATCATCCTGATGCTCGTCTCGCTCGGAATCTTCATCATCGCCTTCACGATGGGCGGCCTGAACTACGTGACGACCGTGCTCCAGGCGCGCTGCAAGGGCATGACGTTGATGCGCATGCCGCTCTCGGTCTGGGGCATCTTCATGGCGACGATCCTGGGCCTGCTCGCGTTTCCGGCGCTCCTCGTCTCCGCCGTAATGATGACGCTCGACGGCACGCTTGGAACGAGCTTCTTCATGCCGGCAATCAGCTCGATGGGCGAAAACCCCGGCCACGCCGGCGGCAGCCCACTCCTGTTCCAGCATCTCTTCTGGTTCTTCGGGCACCCGGAGGTCTACATCGTCGCCCTGCCCGCCTTCGGCATCGTCTCCGACCTGCTGTCGACGCATGCGCGCAAGAATATCTTCGGCTACCGGATGATGGTCTGGGCGATCCTCGCGATCGGCGGACTCTCGTTCGTCGTCTGGGCGCATCACATGTACGTCAGCGGCATGAATCCGTACTTCGGGTTCTTCTTCGCGACGACCACGCTGATCATCGCGGTGCCGACGGCGATCAAGGTCTACAACTGGGTGCTGACGCTGTGGAAGGGCGACATTCACCTGACGGTGCCGATGCTGTTCTCGATCGGCTTCATCTTCACGTTCATCCACGGCGGCCTGACCGGACTCTTCCTCGGCAACGTGACGGTGGACCTGCCGCTCTCCGACACGTATTTCGTGGTCGGTCATTTCCACATGGTCATGGGCGTCTCGCCGATCCTGGTCGTGTTCGGCGCGATCTATCACTGGTATCCGAAGATCACCGGCCGCATGTGGGACGTGAAGCTCGGCAAGATGCATTTCTGGTTGACGTTCCTCGGCACCTATGCGATCTACCTGCCGATGCACTATCTCGGAATCCTCGGCGTGCCGCGTCGCTACTACGCGCTCGGCGACACCGCAGTTCCTGCCCGACTCGGTGCACTCGATCAATGCGGCGATCACGATCGCGGCGCTCATCGTCGCCGCCGCACAGGTCATCTTCCTCTACAACATGATCGTGAGCCTGAGGAAGGGCGCAAAGGCGCCGCCGAATCCGTGGAAGGCGACGACGCTCGAGTGGCAGACGCCCGACACGCCGCCGCATCACGGCAACTGGGGGCCGAAGCCTGCCGGTGGTCCATCGCTGGGCCTACGACTACAGCGTGCCCGGTGCGAAGGATGATTTCATCCCGCAGAACGAGCCGGTCGATCCGAAACTCTCGTCCGGACGCGACCACGGGGTTCATCATTGAGCAACACCGCGATAGTCGTCGCGCTCCTCGTCGGCGTCGCGCGTCTGGTTCGCGGTCGCGAGCCGGCTGACGGCGAAGCCCTGGGAGAACCGCGAGCAGCCCGGAGACGTTGGCGCGATCCATACGGCCCCCGCGCGCATCGGCCTGTGGTTCTTCATGGCGGTCGTGACCTCGCTGTTTGCGCTGTTCCTGTCGGCCTATTCAATGCGGATGCACCAGAGCGTCGGCTGGTGCCACCTGACGATCCCGGGCATCCTCTGGGTGAACACGCTCGTGCTCCTCGCCGCGAGCGTCGCGATGCAACTCGCGAGCAGCGCCGTTGGCCGCGGCAGTCGCCGGTTTGCGCAAGTGGCGCTGATCGCAGGCGGCGCGCTCTCGATCGCGTTTCTCGCCGGGCAGATGCTCGCCTGGCAGGCGGTTGGACCGTCGCTTTATTTCATCCAGGGGAGCCCTGCGATCGCATTCTTCTACGTGCTGACGATCGCGCACGGACTGCACCTGATCGGCGGCCTGGTCGTGCTCGGCCGCGCGTCACTCCGCTTCGCGGGCGGCGCGGAACTGGTCGATCTTCGGCAGAGCCTCTCGCTCTGCGCGATCTACTGGCATTTCCTGCTGCTCGTCTGGCTCGCCGTGTTCGGCGTGCTGCTGTTTCTGTGAGAGGAAGTCCTGCCAATGGCTCATGACGCGCAAGCCGCTGCCCTAGGCCCGCTCCAGCAGGTCACCGGCGACTTCGCCGCCGACAAGCAGGCGTTCACGGTGCCCTGGGGCAAGGCGATGATGTGGATCTTCCTGCTCTCGGACACCTTCATCTTCAGCTGCTTCCTGACCGGCGTACATGAACGTCCGGGTATCCACGCTGGACGCCTGGCCGAACCCGAGCCAGGTCTTCGCGCTTCACCTGTTCGGTCAGGACATTCCGCTGATCCTGATCGCGATCATGACCTTCGTCCTGATCACCTCGAGCGGCACGATGGCGCTCGCGGTGAACTACGGCTACCGCCGCGACAAGCGCAGGACCGTGTGGCTCCTGGTCGCGACCGCCGTGCTCGGCGCGACATTCGTCAGCATGCAGGCCTTCGAGTGGACCAAGCTGATCATGGAAGGCGTGCGGCCCTGGGAAAATCCCTGGGGCGCGCCGCAGTTCGGCTCCGCATTCTTCATGATCACCGGTTTCCACGGCTGCCACGTGACCGCAGGCGTAATCTACCTGCTGATCACGGCGAAACGCGTCGCATCCGGCTTCTACGACCGGAAGGGCAGCTACGAGACGGTCGAGGTCGCGGGCCTGTACTGGCACTTCGTCGACCTCGTCTGGGTCTTCATTTTCGCTTTCTTCTACCTGTGGTGAGGCAGCATGTCTGACGCAAAAGAAGGCCAGCAACACCCGCTGACGGTCTATCTCTGGATCTGGCTGCTGTTGTTCGTGCTCAGCACGTTCTCCTACCTCGTGGATTACTTCCACCTCCAGGGCTATCTGCGCTGGTCGCTGATCATCACTTTCATGCTGCTGAAGGCCGGCTTCATCGTCGCGATCTTCATGCACATGGCCTGGGAGCGCCTTGCTCTCAAGCTCGCGATCCTGGTGCCGCCGCTGTGCCTGCTGGTCCTGATCAGCTTGATGGCGATCGAGGGCGACTACACGTTCCTGACCAGGGGGGCGGCATTCCTGCGCTGATCCGTGAAGCCGACTTCGTGCAGAGCGTCGCAGACGCGCTGCAGTTCATTTCCTACTACCATCCCGCCGATTACATCGCGCACCTCGGCACGCGCCTACGCGCGCGAGCAATCGCCCGCGGCGAAGGACGCGATCGCGCAGATCCTGACCAACTCGCGGATGTGCGCCGAAGGCCGCCGACCAATCTGCCAGGACACGGGCATCGTCAACGTGTTCGTGAAGGCGGGTCTGGGCGTGCGCTGGGACACTTCACGCAGCCTCCAGGAAATCGTCGACGAAGGCGTGCGTCGCGGCTACCTGCAGCCCGACAATCGTCTGCGTCCCTCGATCGTCGCGGACCCGCTGTTCGCCCGGAAGAACACCGGCGACAACACGCCGGCCGTCGTGCACGTCGAGCTCGTTTCAGGCGACAAGGTCGAGGTCACCGTCGCCGCGAAAGGCGGTGGCTCCGAGAACAAGGCCACGTTCGCGATGCTGAATCCCTCGGACTCGATCGTGGACTGGGTGCTCGAGACAGTGCCCGAAATGGGCGCGGGCTGGTGCCCGCCCGGCATGCTCGGCATCGGCGTCGGCGGTACGGCCGACAAGGCCATGGTCCTCGCGAAGGAATCGCTGATGGATCCGATCGACATGCACGAGCTGCTCGAGCGCGGGCCGTCGAACAAACTCGAGGAACTGCGCATCGAACTCTACGAGAAGGTGAATGCCCTCGGCATCGGCGCGCAAGGCCTCGGCGGACTCACGACCGTGCTCGACGTGAAGATCCGGACGTTTCCCGACGCATGCGGCATCGAAACCTGTCGCGATGATCCCGAATTGCGCAGCGACACGGCATGCGCATTTCGTGCTGGATGGCAGCGGGCCCGTCGCACTCGATCCGCCCTCGCTCGATCTCTGGCCCGACGTGCACTGGAAACCGTCGGCGGAGTCGCGGCGCGTGGATCTCGACCGGTTGACGCGCGAGGAAATCGCCAGCTGGAAACCAGGGCAGACGTTGCTGCTGTCTGGCCGGATGCTGACGGGCCGCGATGCCGCTCACAAGCGGCTCGCGGAGCTATTGAACGCGGGCAAGGGCCTGCCATCCGGGCGTGGATCTGAGAGGCCGCGTCATTTATTACGTCGGGCCCGGTGGATGCCGTGCGCGACGAAGCGGTCGGACCCGCGGGGCCGACGACAGCGACCCGCATGGACAAGTTCACCGACCTCCTGCTCGAGAAGACCGGGCTCTTCGCGATGATCGGCAAGGCCGAGCGCGGGCCGGTCGCGATCGAGGCGATCCGCAAGCACAAGGCCGCGTACCTGATCGCGATCGGCGGCGCGGCGTATCTCGTGTCGAAGGCGATCCGAAAGGCGCGGGTCGTCGCGTTCGAAGACCTCGGCATGGAGGCGATCTACGAATTCGAGGTCAAGGACATGCCGGTGACGGTCGCCGTCGATGCGCGCGGGGAGTCGGTGCATGAGACAGGGCCGCGGATCTGGGGTGAGAAAATCAAGGCGCTAAAGATTCCCGTGCGGGTGGCCTGAACGTTCCGCGGGAATGCTTCTTGCGACGTTTTGCGCCGCCGCATCAGGTCTCGATCGCGAGTCCGTGGTCGAGCGCCTCGCCGGTCCAGCGGGTGATCGCGGTGCGCGAGTGACCTGGATGCCCTGCGCTTCATGGGCCGCGACGAGCTCCGCCCAGTCGGCTGGCGGCGGAGCGGGACTGTCGAAGGATTTTCCGTCCGGCCGGACGAACCGGAACGCCCCATCGTCGAGCATCTGGATCGTCGACCTGCCCTTCGTGCACCAGCCGATGATGGAAGCGGCAGAGCGTGACGAGATTGGAAAGCTTGGTCTCGCCGCCCTGGGCCCAGTGCTTCACATGATGGCCATCGACATAGCGCTTGAAGCTGCAGCCGGGAAAGCGGCAGCCTTTGTCACGTGAATTGAGCGCCCGGCGGATCGCCGGCGGGATGGTCCGGGTCTTGCGACCCACGTTCGAGTGGTTCGCCCTGCTCGTTCTCGATGATACGCGACGACGCTCGCATCGCAGGCAAGCCGTCTTGCGGTCTCTGCGGCGATCGAAGGGCCGTGCTCCAGCTCGCAGCGGCCGGCATGGCTGTGTCTGCAGGGTCTCGGCATCGACGTGCACGACGATCTGCTGCCGGTCGCCGCCGGACAGATCCTGGGATCCGGACGCGAGGAAGCTCTCGGCCAGCACCGCGAGCGCCTCGACCCGGCGCTTGCGACGCCCGGTGCAGTTCGTCCGAAGACGTTCCGCGGAAACGTTTTTTGGGATCGGCAGCGAGTCCTCGGCCGCCTCGAGCGCCTTCATGAAGAGCGCCCCGATCTCGGCCGGCAGCCGGCCCCGGATCACGAGCGAGCCATCCGGTATCCGTGTAGCACAGCGAATGACTGGTCGCGTTGCTGGATCGCCTCGCGGGTCAGCTCCGCGGCATCCAGCGCCCGGCGATAGCCCCGCACCACATTCTCGACGTGGCTCGCGGTCCCGCACAGCGCGATGTTGAGGAGGTAGTCCTCGTTCGCCGCATCCGCGACCCGGGTCAGTTGCCCGGGCACTTGACATAGCTGACCCGGCCCTCCGCCATGGCCGCGGCAATCGCGCGGCAGCTTCCCAAGCGCATGGGCCACCCGCAGCTTCTCGCGCGCCGCGCCCAGACTCGATCCCGCACTGCCAGTTGAGCCAGTGCGCACAGGACTTCACGCCCCACTCCGCCCAGCCGCGGCGCCGGTCGAGCTCCGCGACCAACGTGAGAAAGCGCGCGTTGGCAGCATTCAGGTGCCCGGCCAGGGTCGTAATTTGGTCGACCAGATCCGGCGTCGAAAGCGACGAAAACTCCCCTTCCATGGACCACCTCCAGAGCCTGTTATTTATATACAGTATCCTATCAGAACCTGCATATAATGCAAGCTACTTATGATACGTTATATGAGCTTGTAATATTAGCTCATTTGAGCCGATAATGATCGCACACAGGAGTCGAACCCATGGCCGTCCCTGCCGATCGCGTCGCCAGAATCCTCGGACTCAAGTCCGACCGTCCGTTCGATCGCCGCGATCGCCGATGCGGTCGAATCCGGCCTGCCGAAGCACAGCCTCGAGCGCGTCGTCGAGCGCTCCGGCATCGAGGGCCCTGCCCGCGCTGAAGCTCATGCATCGCGTCGTGCCGGCGGCCACCTGGAAGCGCCGCCATCGCCTGAAGCTCGTCGAGAGCGAGCGCACCGAGCGCCTCGCCCGCGTGATCGCGCTCGCGGAAATGCTCTGGGATGACGAGGCCGACGCAAAGCGATTCCTCGCCACGCCGCATCCGGAGCTCGGCCGCAGGAAGCCTATCGAAGCCGGCGCTCACCGAACTCGGCGCGCGCCAGGTCGAGGACATCGTCATGCGCGCGCTGCACGGATTGCCCGTCTGACCCCGACGGATGCGGTTCTATCGCATCGCGGACTCCCGCTACTCGCCCGAGAGCGGCGAAGGCGCCCGCCTCCACGGCGGCCGCTGGAATTCGCCGGGCCGCTCCGTGATCTACGCCTGCGAGACGCAGACCGGCGCGATGCTCGAGAAACTCGTGCACACGAACGGCCGCATGCCGAAGCACCAGGTCTGCGTGACCTACGAGGCGCCCGATGCGCTCAAGGTCGTCTCGATCGACCCGAAGGCGGCGTCCGGCTGGGACAAGCCCGACATGATCGCGAGCCGCGCGGCCGGCGACGCCTGGCTCGCAGCCGGCGGAGTCCGCGTGCTGCGCGTGCCGAGCGTCGTCTTCGACGTCGAGCGCAACGTACTGATCAATCCCGCCCACGCGGATTTCCGCGAATTCGGGTCGCCGGCACCGAGCCCGTGCGCTGGGATGAGCGCTTATTCGAGGAAAGCCCGCTAAATCGAAGTGCGGAGACTGATCAGCTCCGGGAAAAATCCGCGCTTCAATACGTGCTCGAGATAGCCGACCCCGCTCGAACCGCCGGTGCCGCGCTTGAATCCGATGATGCGCTCGACCGTCTTCAGGTGCGCGAAGCGCCATTGCTGGAACCGGTATTCCAGGTCCACGAGTTTTTCGGCGAGCTCATAGAGATCCCAATGCGCGGTCGAATCACGATACACCGCGAGCCAGGCGGCCTCGACTGCCGGATTCGCCTCGTAAGGCCTGGTCCAGTCCCGCTCGGTGCATTCCTTCGGGATGTCGAATCCGCGCAGCGACAGCACCCGCAATGACTCGTCGTAGAGTGACGGCGTCGAGAGCTCCTGCTTCAGCAGCGCATGCACGGCCTTGTCCTTCGCATGCACCTCGATCAGCCGCGCATCCTTGTTGCCGAGCATGAATTCGAGCAAGCGGTATTGCCAGGACTGGAATCCGGAACTCTGGCCGAGCGAGTCGCGAAAGCGCGATGTAGTCCGCCGGAGTCATCGTGCCAAGCACATCCCAGGACTGGATCAGCTGCATCTGCGCGCGCGAGACGCGCGAGAGCATCTTGAATGCGGGCTCGAGATCGTCGGAGCGGATCTGCGCGCGCGTCGCCGACAGCTCGTGCAGGCAGAGTTTCATCCACAGCTCGCTGGCCTGGTGAATCAGGATGAACAGCATCTCGTCGTGCTGGCCCGGAAAGCGGCTTCTGCGCCGTCAGCACCTTGTCGAGCTGCAGGTACTGGCTATAGCTGATCGAGCGATCGAGATCCCAATGGATCCCGGCCATCGGGATCGTCGGGCTTGTCGCTGTCGCTCATTCTGCGTCTGCCTGTGCTTCGGGCCGCGTCGTCGCAAACGCGGGCAATGACATCAGGTGCGCATCGATCGCGACCAGCGCCGGGTACGGCTGTCAGGTCGCAATAGTAGCGCCGCGCGTTGTACATCTGCGGCACCAGGCACAGGTCCGCCATCGTCACGTCGTCGCCATACAGATGATGTGTGCCGTCGCCGTGCCGGCGGGCAAGCTCCTCGAGAGAACGGAAACCCTGGCCGATCCAGTGCCGCACCCATTCCGCGACCGGACCGTCTTCTTGCCTGAGCGGTCCACGCAGGTAATTGAGCACGCGCAGGTTCTGCAGCGGGTGGATGTCGCAGGCGATGCCGAACGCCATGGACCGCACGATCGCGCGCCCTGCGAAATCAGGCGGCAACAGCGGCGGATCGGGATGCGTCTCCTCCAGGTACTCGATGATCGCGAGCGACTGGCTGAACACGCGGTCGTCGTCGGCCAGCGCCGGCACGAGGCCCTGCGGATTCATCTCGCGATAGGACTCGCTGTGCTGCTGGCCGCCGTCACGCACGAGGTGCACGGGCACCGTGCCGTGCGGAATGCCCTTCCACGACAGCGCGATGCGCACACGCCAGGCCGCGGAGCTCCGAAATAGGTGAAGAGCTTCATCGCGCCGCCATCGTGTGGGTCAGCACGCCAACGCCGTCCACGCCGCCGCGCACTCGATCGCCCGGTTGCAGCGGACCGACGCCGGCCGGCGTCCCGGTGAATATCAGGTCACCGGACGCAAGTTCGAACCAGGTCGAGAGTTCGGCGATGATTTCCGGCACGGCCCAGATCATGTCAGCGATGTCACCGTTCTGCCGCAAAGTATCGTTCACCTCGAGCCAGATTCTCGCCCGCGACGGGTGGCCGATGGATTCGACAGGCGTGATCGGCGTGATCGGCGCGGAATGATCAAAACCCTTCGCCGTGTCCCAGGGCTTGCCTGCCTGTTTCAGATTCAACTGGACGTCGCGCCGCGTCAGGTCGTTGCCCACTGCATAGCCGAAGATGCGGGCGCCGGCGCCGAGTGCCACGACCAGTTCGATCTCGTGATGCAAATTCTCCGTACGCGTCGGAAACGGGACGACGGCCCCACTCTCGATAACCGCATCGGCTGGCTTCGTGAAGAAGAACGGCGGCGCCCTGACGTCGCTCGCGCCCATCTCGCGCGCATGTTCCGGATAGTTGCGCCCGACACAGAAGATCCGGCG
Organism: uncultured Gammaproteobacteria bacterium; assembly: GCA_963819545.1. Taxonomy (GTDB): domain Bacteria; phylum Pseudomonadota; class Gammaproteobacteria; order Steroidobacterales; family Steroidobacteraceae; genus SCUD01. Next base: position 56,030 of record CAWFWJ010000002.1, read on the forward strand.
CACGGGAAATCGCGATTGGAAACCGGCGACCGCGACGGTCGGCCGGGGAGCGGCGGGAACGGCATGTTGGTCGGCCATGCGGCGGGTACACTAACGGAAACGAGGATGGGCAGCTATGAGTATCTGGTTCAGGCAATTCACGCTCGATGAAGTCCGCAAATTCCAGCACGACACGATGGGCGCGCATCTCGGCATCGAGATCGTCGCCATCGGGCCGGATCACCTCGAAGCGAAGATGCCCGTGGATCACCGTACGATGCAGCCGGATCGCATCCTCCACGGCGGAGCCTCGGTCGCGCTGGCGGAAACGCTCGGCAGCGTCGGCGGCTCGATGTGCGTGGACCGCGAGCGTTTCCAGATCGTCGGCCAGGAGATCAACGCGAATCACCTGCGGTCCGCAACCGGCGGTCACGTGACCGGCCGCGCGCGGCCGATCCATCTGGGGAGACGGAGCCAGGTGTGGAGCATCGAGATCAGCGACGACGACAAGCGGCTCATCTGCGTCTCGCGGCTGACGATCGCTATACTCGAACGATGAGAGTTGCAGCGACCTTCCTGGCGATGATGGCGACGACCGGCTGCGGCCAGACCGGGCCGCTGTTTCTGCCCGGATGATTCCGTCGAAACACCGGTCGAGATCCGTGTACCCGCCGACGACGAAGAGAAAAAGAAAGACACCCAGCCGCCGGGTGGCTGAACCCTATGGGCAAGACCGGCAAGCTCTGGCTGGTAGACGGCTCGTCCTACCTCTACCGCGCCTTTTACGCCCTGCCGCCACTCACGACCAAGACGGGCGTGCCGACCGGAGCCGTGCTTGGCGTGCTCAACATGCTGAACAAGCTCCTCAAGGACGAGAACCCGGAGCTCATCGCGGTCGTGCTCGACGCGCCTGGGCGGACTTTCCGTGACGAACTCTTCGAGGAATACAAGGCGCATCGGCCGCCGATGCCGGACGATCTGCGCACCCAGATCGAGCCGCTGATCGAAGCGATTCCAGCTCTCGGTCTGTCGCTGCTCAGGATCGAGGGCGTCGAAGCCGACGACGTCATCGGCACGCTCGCCGAACGCGCGGCGGCCGATGGGCTCGAGGTCGTGATCTCGACGGGCGACAAGGACATGGCGCAGCTCGTCAACGACCGCATCACCTGCGTCAACACGATGTTCGACACCAAGCTCGATCGCGCCGGCGTCAAGGCGAAGTTCGACGTGCTGCCCGAGCAGATCGTCGACTACCTCGCGCTCGTCGGCGACAGCTCGGACAACATTCCCGGCGTACCGAAGGTGGGCCCGAAGACCGCCGCGAAATGGCTCGAACGAATACGGCAGCGTCGACAGCATCGTAACGCACGCAAAGGACATCGCGGGCAAGGTCGGCGAAAGCCTGCGCGAGAATCTCGAGATGCTCGAACTGTCACGCAAACTCGCGACGATCCGCCGCGACCTCACGCTGCCGCTCGCGCCGAAGGAACTGACGCGCAAGCCGGCCGACGTCGCCGTGCTCAGCGCGCTTTACAGCAGGCTCGAAATGAACTCGCTGCTGCGCCAACTGACTGGCGCAACCACGCAGGCACCGGCAAGCCGGGAGCCGGCGAGCGAGCGCGTAAGTTCCGGCGGCGCGAGCGAGCCGGACTCCCGGCCGCCGGTGTCTGCGCCCCCGCGCCAGTACGAGACGATTCTGACCGAGAAGCAGCTCGCAACCTGGCTCTCAGCGCTCAAAAAGGCACCGCTCTTCGCCTTCGACACCGAGACGACAAGCCTCGACTACATGCAGGCCGAGATCGTCGGCGTCTCTTTCTGCATCGAGCCGGGCAAGGCCGCGTACCTTCCGCTCGCGCACGACTACCCCGGCGCGCCGGACCAGCTGGACCGGAAGAAGACGCTCGCCCGGCTCAAGCCGCTGCTCGAGGACCCGAAGCGGGCGAAGGTCGGCCACCACCTCAAGTACGACGCGCACGTGCTCGCCGGTGCCGGCATCGCGCTCGCCGGCATGCGCTACGACTCGATGCTCGAGTCCTACGTGCTGAACTCCACCGCGACCCGCCACGACATGGATTCCTGCGCGAAACTCTATCTCGGTATCGACACGATCAAGTACGAGGACGTCGCCGGCAAGGGCGCGAAGCAGATTCCCTTCAACCAGGTCGCGCTCGAGCAGGCCTCGCCCTACGCCGCCGAGGACGCGGACGTCACGCTGCAACTGCACCGCGTCCTGCACGCCGCGCTCGAAAAGCAGCCGGCGTTGCTCAATGTCTACGAGGAGATCGAGCAGCCGCTGGTGCCGGTGCTGCTCGAAATGGAGCACCGCGGCGTGCTGGTCGACCGCAGGCTGCTGAAGAAACAGAGCGGCGAGATTCGCGAAGCGCCTCGCCGAACTCGAAGCCGATGCCCACCGCTCGGCCGGCCAGCCCTTCAACCTGGACTCGCCGAAGCAGCTGCAGGAAATCCTGTTCACGAAGCAGGGCCTGCCGGTCCGGCAGAAGACCCGCACCGGCCAGCCATCGACGGCCGAGGAAGTGCTCGAGGAACTTGCGGAGAAATACCTGCTGCCGCGCATCATCCTCGAGTACCGCGGCCTCGCGAAGCTGCGTTCGACCTACACCGAGAAGCTGCCCGAGCAGATCGACGCGCAGACCGGCCGCGTGCACACCTCGTATCACCAGGCGGTCGCCGTGACCGGCCGGCTGTCATCCAGCGACCCGAACCTGCAGAACATCCCGATCCGGACGGCGGAGGGCCGGCGCATCCGCCAGGCCTTCATCGCGCCGAAGGGTCATGTGCTGCTCTCCGCGGATTATTCGCAGATCGAGCTGCGGATCATGGCGCATCTTTCTGGCGATGAGAGCCTGCGGCGCGCCTTCGCCGAGGAAGGCGACATTCATCGCGCGACGGCGGCAGAAGTATTCGACGTCGCGCCGGACCAGGTGACGAACGACCAGCGCCGCGCCGCGAAGGCGATCAACTTCGGGCTGATCTACGGCATGTCGGCTTTCGGCCTCGCGCGCCAGCTCGGCATCGAGCGGCACGCCGCGCAGGAATACGTCGGGCGCTACTTCGGCCGTTACCCCGGGCGTGCGCGAATACATGGAGCGGACCCGCGCGAGCGCCCGCGAGCAGGGATTCGTCGAAACCGTCTTCGGCCGGCGGCTGTACCTGCCGGACATCCGCTCGCGCGACCGCAACCTGCAGCAGTACGCGGAGCGCAGCGCAATCAACGCGCCGATGCAGGGCACGGCCGCCGACATCATCAAGCGAGCGATGATCCGCGTGCACGCGTGGCTTCACGAGTCGCGGGCACCGGCACACCTCGTCATGCAGGTGCACGACGAGCTCGTGCTCGAAGTGGCGGCAGAAATCGGTCGACAACGTGCGCGCCAAGGTCGTCGAGCTCATGTGCGGCGCCGCGGAGCTCGCGGTTGCACTCAAGGTGGACACCGGGATCGGCGCGAACTGGGACGATGCGCACTAAGTCTTGCAGGACCTGGAACTTGTCTTGATGGTCCCCATCTAAGTCTTTCGAGCGCCGTGAGACGCTCCCCGCTTCCCTCCCTGAGCGGGTCGCCCGGATTGCATCCCCAAGCCGGGTATCCGCCCGGCGGTCCTCACGGATCGCCGGGCATTTTTTATCGCTTCCTGGCGAGCAGCGCGTCCATCGCCCCCTGTGCCTTCTCCACCCCTTCCCCGGACTGGGCCGAAAAGAGCTGCACGTCGGCTCGTTCTCCGAGCGCACGCTGGGCCGTCTGCAGCGTCTGGCGCGCCTCGTTGCGGTCGAGCTTGTCGGACTTGCTGAGCAGCACGTGCGCCGGCAGGCGGCGTGCCGTCAGCGTACTCGAGCATCGACCAGGTCGCTATCGCCGAACCCGCGCCGCGAATCGGCAATGATGAAGAGCCCCGCGAGCGATTCGCGCTCCGCGAAGTAGGTTTCGATCAGCCGGCCCCAGGCCGCACGGACGGCCACCGGCACGTTCGCATGGCCGTAGCCCGGCAGGTCCGCCAGCCGCCGGCCCGGTTCCAGCTCGAACAGGTTCACGGATTGCGTGCGCCCCGGGGTGCGGCTCGTGCGCGCGAGGTCCCTGCGGCGCACGATCGCGTTCAGCGCGCTCGATTTGCCGCTGTTTGAGCGGCCGGCGAAAGCGACCTCGCACCCGAATCGTCGCCGAAAGCGTCCGGGGATGCGGCGCTTTTCAGGAATCGGGCCTTGGAATACCGGGACATATATAATTCTGGCATGAAGAACACCTGGATCGGCTGTGTCCTCGCCACATCGTTGATCGCGGCTGCGGCCTCTGCGGGCGACGCGGCCGTCGGTGCGCAGAAAGCCGCGGTTTGCGGCGCCTGCCACGGCATGACCGGCTCGAGCGTCAACCCCGAATGGCCGAGCCTGGCGGGACAGCACGAGTCCTATATCGTCGCGCAGCTTCAGCAGTTCAAGCAGGGCGGGCGTATCAATCCCCTGATGACGCCGATGGCGGCCATGCTCTCGGAACAGGACATGCAGGACCTCGGCGCGCATTTCGCCCAGCAGACCCCGGCCGGGTCTCGAGGCCGATCCGTCGAACTGGAAGAACGGCGAGAAGCTCTATCGGGGCGGCGATCCGGCCCGCGGAATACCGGCCTGCATCGCCTGCCACGGTCCCCAGGGCAAGGGCAACGCGCCGGCCAGATACCCGGCACTTCGCGCCCAGCACGCGGTCTACGCCTACAACCAGCTCCTGGCATTCGCGGACGCCCAGCGCACGACCCCGGGCAACGACATCATGCAGGTCATCGCCGGGAAACTGACGGACGAGGAAATGCGCGCACTCGCGTCCTATACACAGGGTCTACGATGAACAAGTTCGGAATTTGGATACTCGCGGCTCTGCTCGTCTGCGCGGCCTGTGGCCAGGAAGCGCCGCCCGCCACCACCGCGGATACCGGGGCCAAGGCGCCCGTCGCGACGATCGCGGAGGCTCCGCCGGCCGAAAAGGCTGCCGAGCCCGCGGCCCGCAGCAGCGACGGCGAGACGGTCGAGGAGACGACGAGTTCGACGAGCCCGATCGCCGCCGCAGTTGCGGCCACCACGCCGGCGCCTGCCGCGGGCGACCTGTCGCGCTGGAAGGCCGGCGAGAATTTCATCGCCTACCCGGTCGCCCAACCGGTCAGCACGCCGCCCGGCAGCGTCGAGGTCGTCGAAGGTTTCTGGTACGGCTGCGGTCACTGCTACTCGCTCGAACCGCGTCTCGAGGCCTGGAACAAGGCAAACCCGGACTGGATCAAGTTGAAGCGCGTGCCGGTCATCTGGAACGAGGTGACACGCGAGGACGCCCGGCTCTATTACACGATCGAGTCGCTCGGCCTGCTCGACAAGCTGCATGCCGAAGTCTTCCGGGAAATCCACGCGAAGAACCATCCGCTCACGGTCATTCGCGGCGGCAGTGTCGATCGCGCCGCGACCGAAAAGGCCGCGCGCGAATTCCTGGCCAGGAACGGCGTGTCCGAAGAGGACTTTGCCAAGCACTACCGCACGTTTTCTGCCGAAAACAAGCTTCGACAGGCCGAAAATCTCTCGCGCCGCTACCGGCTCGATCACACGCCGATGATGGTCGTTCACGGCAAGTACCTGACCGACGCCGAGATGGCGGGAGGCATTGAGCAGCTGTTCCAGCTCGTCAGCGATCTCGCGGCACGCGAGCGCGGCGCCAACTGACCTGAACCGGCCTGACCGGACGCCCGCGTGCTGAACTGTTTCGTACCCGGCAGCCAGGGGCTCGATCGCCTGGATCCGCCGCCCGCCGACATCCCGGAAAAGTGCGTCTGGGTCGATCTCCTCGAGCCGACGCTCGCCGAGGAACGCGCCGTCGAACGCCTGCTCGCGATCGACGTGCCGTCGCGCGAGGAGATGCGCGAGATCGAGACCTCGAGCCGCCTCTACGAGGAAAACGGCTCCTTGTACATGACGGCGACCGTCGTGACCAAGATCGACACCGATCGCCCCGAGTCCGCAGCGATCACCTTCATCCTGTCCCGCGACCGGCTGATCACGAACCGCTATGTCGATCCATTGCCGTTCCGTCGTTTCGTCGCCTATTCCGAACGGCATCCGTCGGCGGCGACCAGTGCGCCGGGAATCCTCGCGGGCCTGCTGGAGGCGATCATCGAACGCACCGCGGACGTTCTCGAGCGGGTCGGGATCGGGCTCGATGACCTGTCCGCGGGCGTGTTCGCCGCACCCGCCGCAAAAGGCGCGGCGCGCGCGCGCGACCTGCGCGGCGTGATGGAGCGGATCGGACGCGACGGTGATCTCACGTCAAAGGCGAGGGAGAGCCTCGTGACCCTCGGCCGCCAGCTGACCTTCATCCAGCAGGCGCAGGCGATCCAGATCCCGAAGGAACTGCTGCCGCGCTATCGCAGCATGTCGCGCGACGTGCTGGCGCTCTCGGATCACGCGTCGTTTCTTGCGAACAAGTCGAGCTTCATGCTCCAGGCGACGCTCGGCCTGATCAACATCGAGCAGAACAACATCATCAAGATCTTCTCGGTCGCGGCCGCCGTGTTCCTGCCGCCGACCCTGATCGCGAGTATCTACGGCATGAATTTCGAGTTCATGCCGGAGCTGGACTGGCATCTCGGCTACCCGCTGGCGCTGTTCTTCATCCTCATTTCCGCCGTACTGCCCTACATTTACTTCCGGCGCCGCGGCTGGCTCTGAGCCGCCGGACAACTCCGGGGGAAATCGCGAAGGAAGCCTGAGTCATGCGCCGCATCACAATGTCCGTGGTCTTCGCCATCCTTGCCGCCTGTGGCGGCGGCGGGCCGCAGCAGCCTGCCGCCGCCCGACGTCAATGTCGCCGCAGTCGTGAAGAAATCGGTCACCGAGTGGGACGAATACAGCGGCCATATCGAGGCGATCGAGTCGGCCGAGATCCGGCCGCGCGTGTCAGGACACCTGAACCGCGTGAACTACCAGGAAGGCGGCCTGGTCGAGAAAGGCCAGCTGCTGTTCACGATCGACAATCGCGAGTACCAGGCGATCGCGGACGCCGCGCGCGCGGATGCGTCGCGCGCCGAAGCCCGAGTCGCGCTCGCGAAGCAGGATCTGTCGCGGGCAGAAACGCTGGTCACGGATCGCGCGGTGTCACAGGGCGAGGTCGATCAGCGCCACATGGAAGCGCAGCAGGCGGAGGCGGATCTTCTCGCCGCGCGTGCAAATCTGGCGAGGGCGGATCTCGATCTCAGTTTCACGCGCATCACCTCGCCGATCACCGGACGCGCGGGAGAGGCACTCATCAAGCCGGGCAACCTGGTCGCGCCGAACCAGTCGTTGCTGACGACCGTGGTGTCCGTGGACCCCGTCTACGTCAGCTTCACGGGTGACGAGCGCGCCTATTTGCGCTACCAGGAACTCGCGCGCGCCGGCACGCGCGAAAGTTCGCGTGACGTGCGGAATCCCGTGCTGATCGGACTCGCCAACGAGGAAGGCTTCCCGCACCCGGGCGAGGTGGACTTCGTCGACAATGCCCTCAATCCTGCGACCGGCACGATTCGTGCCCGCGCCATCCTGCCGAATCCGGACGGGATTTTCACGCCGGGCCTGTTCGCGCGCGTGCGGCTGCTCGGCGCCTCGCAGACGGATGCGCTGCTGATCAACGAACAGGCGGTGCTGACCGATCAGGACCGCCGTTACGTCTATGTCGTCGGCAAGGACAACGCTGCCGAACGCCGGGACGTGAAGATCGGGCCGCGCGTCGAGGGCCTGGTCGCCGTTGAATCCGGGCTCAAGGCCGGCGACAAGGTAATCATCAACGGCATGCGCAAGATCTTCTTCCCGGGCCAGCCGGTGAATCCGCGCGACGTGCCGATGGATCAGCCGGACCAGCCGGCACCCGGCGGCAAGTAATGTCGAAGCACACCGATTTTTCGCGGATCTTCATCGACCGCCCGATCCTCGCGACGGTGCTGTCGGCGCTGATCCTGGTCTCGGGCCTGATGGCGATCCCGAACCTGCCGATCAGCGAGTATCCGGATGTCGTGCCGCCGTCCGTGCAGGTGACCGCGAACTATCCGGGCGCGAATCCGCGCACGATCGCCGAGACCGTCGCCGGTCCGCTCGAAGAGGCGGTCAACGGCGTCGAGAACATGATCTACATGAAGTCGACGGCGAGCTCCGACGGCCAGATGTCGCTCACCGTCACCTTCAAGGGCGGCACCAATATCGATCTGGCGGCCGTCCAGGTGCAAAACCGGGTCGCCCAGGCGATTCCCCGGCTCCCGGAAGCCGTGCGCGCGCTCGGCGTCTCGACCGTCAAGTCTTCGTCGTCGATCACGATGGTCGTGCACCTCGATTCGCCCAACAAGACCTACGACGCGCTGTATCTCTCCAATTTCGCGAATCTCCGCGTCCGCGACGAACTCGCTCGACTGCCGGGCGTCGGCCAGGCGCTTGCCTTCGGCATCGGCAATTACGCCATGCGCATCTGGCTCGACCCGGAGCGCGTATCGGCCCGCGGTCTGTCGGCCACCGATATCGTCGCCGCCATCCGCGAACAGAATGTCGAAGTGTCTGCCGGCAGCATCGGCAGCCCGCCGACACCCGCGGGCTCCGTCCTGCAGGTTTCGGTCAACGCCCAGGGCCGGCTGGCGTCGCCCGAGGCCTTCGGCGAGATCGTCCTGAAATCCGACGGCAGCGAACTCACGCGCCTGAAGGACGTCGCCCGCATCGAGCTCGGCGCCAACAGCTATGCAATCCGTTCGTTGCTCAACAACGAGGACGCGGCCGCGATCGTGATCTTCGAGGCCCCGGGCGCCAACAGCATTGCGCTTTCCCAGGCGATTCGCGACCGCATGGCCGAGCTGGGAGGCGGATTCCCGGAGGACGTTCACTGGTCGGTCGTCTTCGACCCGACTGTGTACGTCAGGGACTCAATCGCCTCGGTCATCGAGACGCTGCTCGAGGCGATCGCCCTCGTCGTCATCGTCGTCGTGCTGTTTCTGCAGACCTGGCGCGCCTCGCTGATTCCGCTGGTCGCGGTGCCGGTCTCGATCATCGGCTCCTTCGCGGTCCTGTGGCTGCTCGGCTTCTCGATCAACGTATTGACACTCTTCGGCCTCGTGCTCGCGATCGGCATCGTGGTGGACGACGCGATCGTCGTCGTGGAGAACGTCGAGCGCCATATCGAGAACGGCAAGTCGCCGCGGGATGCGGCCCACCAGGCCATGAGCGAAGTGTCCGGCCCGATCGTCGCGATCACGCTGGTGCTGTCTGCCGTGTTCATACCGCTCGCCTTCCTCGGCGGCGTGACCGGCCAGTTCTACAAGCAGTTCGCGGTCACGATCGCGGCCGCGGTGATCATCTCCGGATTCAACTCGCTGACCTTGTCGCCGGCGCTCGCGGCAATGCTGCTGCAGCCGCACGGCGCAAAAAAAGATGCAGTGGGCCGCTGGATCGAACGGGTATTCGGGCGGCCATTCGGCGCATTCAACCGGGTTTTCAGGGGCTTCGGCGAACGTTATTCGGGGGGCATCGGCGGCACGATTTCCCGCGCACCACGGCTGCTCGCAATCTATGCCGTGCTGGTCGTCGTGACCGTCATTGCATTCCGCGCGGTGCAGGGCGGCTACATTCCGACCCAGGACAAGCAATACCTGTTCGCAATACTGCAGTTGCCGGAGGCGGCGACCATCGATCGAACAGACGCCGTGATGCGCAAGATGGGCGACATCGCCATGCAGGTGCCGGGCGTCGAAAACGTGGTTCAGTTTCCCGGCCTGAATGCAATTCACTTCGTCGCGACGCCGAACACCGGCGTGATGTTCGTGGGTCTCGAGGAACCCGGCAAGCGAGAACTCACAGCCGGCGAAATCGCGATGCGCATCAATATGGGCTACAGCCAGATCCAGGAAGGAATCGCCTTCGCGCTGCTGCCGCCGCCGGTGCTCGGTCTCGGCAATGCGAACGGGCTCGAGTTCTACGTGGAAGACCGTGGCGCCATCGGCTATGGCGAGCTCTACACGCAGACAATGGGGCTGGTCGGCACACTGGGCCGGACCGAGGGTTTCGACCCGTACGCGACCTTTACCTCTTTCCAGTCGAACGTCCCGCAACTCGATGCCACCGTCGATCGCACCAGGGTCAAGGAATTGGGTCTCCAGCTGACCGACGTCTTCAACACGCTGCAGATTTACCTCGGGTCCGCCTACGTCAACGACTTCAACCTGTTCGGGCGGACCTACTCGGTGTACGCCCAGGCCGATGCGCCGTATCGCGCGACCGTGCAGGACATCCAGGGCCTGAAGGTGCGTAACAATCGCGGCGAAATGGTGCCGCTCGGCAGCGTCGTCGATATCAAGCCGAGCTACGGCCCGGATCCCGTCATCCGCTACAACGGCTACGCCGCGGCGGACATGTCGGCCGGGCTCAATCCCGCAATCCTGTCCTCGACCGACGCGCTCGCGAAAGTTCGCGCGATTTCCGATCAGCAATTGCCGCGTGGCATGGCAATCGAATGGACCGGCCTGACTTACCAGCAGGTTACCCAGGGCAACACGGCGCTGTTCGTGTTCCCGCTCTGCGTGCTGCTGGTGTACTTGGTTCTGTCCGCGCTCTATGAAAGCTGGTCGCTGCCGCTCGCGATCATCCTGATCGTGCCGCTGTGCCTGCTGTCGGCGATCGGCGGCACCTGGCTTGTCAATTTCATCCACGGGTTGTGGCTCATGGTGTCGCCGCCGGCGTTCGCGCCGACATTCCTCGACAACAACATCTTCACCAAGATAGGGCTCGCGGTATTGATCGGCCTTGCCTGCAAGAATGCGATCCTGATCGTCGAATTCGCGCGCGACCTCGAGGAGCAGGGCAAGGGCATCGTCGACGCAGCGATCGAGGCCTGCCGGCTGCGGCTCCGCCCGATCCTGATGACAAGCTTCGCCTTCGTCGCCGGCGTCACGCCGCTCGTGTTGGCATCCGGCGCCGGCGCCGAGGTGCGCTACGTCATGGGTGTGACCGTGGTTGCGGGAATGCTGGGTGTCACCTTCTTCGGGCTCTTCTTCACGCCAGTGTTCTATGTCGTATTGCGGAAACTCGTTGAGCGCCGCAAAGAGCGACGCCATGCGTAAGCTTGTCTTTGCTGCAATCCTTCTGATCCCGGCGGCCTGCACCGTCGGGCCGCGCCACCAGGTACCGGAGACGCCCCTTCCCGAGCGCTTTGACCAGGCGATGAGCGAGACGACGGCCGAACCCGCCGGCTCGAAGCTCTGGGCGGGATTCGGCAGTTCTGAACTCGACGGCCTGATCGCGCGCGCGCTCGAAGCCAATACGACGATTGCCCAGGCCGCGGCGCGGCTCGCGGAGACACGCGCGCTTTCGGGACTTTCGGTTTACTACTGGTTTCCGACCGTCACCGCGGGCGCCGATCGCCAGCAAAGCCTCATCAGCAGCGACGATCCGTTCGCGCCGCCGGGCGGACTGGAAACGGACGTCTACCGCGCGGGATTTGACGCGAGCTGGGAAATCGACCTGTTCGGCAGCCTGCGCAACGAGAGTCGCGCCTTGGACCGCCGCACCGAGGCCAATGCCGCACTGCTGGCCGACGCGCAACTCTCGATCGTCGCCGAAACGGCGCAGGCCTGGTTCGCGATGATCGGCGCGCGTGAGCGGCTGGCGCTGCGGCGCCAGCAACTCGCAAACCTCCAGCGACAACGTCGCGATCCTGACCGCCCGCTTCAACGCGGGCTATTCGAGCGGGCTGGACCTGGCCCAGGCCGAGGCCGACATGCGGGCCGTGGCTGCCACCGTGCCGCAGGCCGAGGCCGACCTGGTGCGCGAAGAGCAGCGCCTCGCCGTACTGACCGCCTGGCCGATCGAGACGCTGCGCTCGAAGGTTGCGCCGACGGCATCGATTCCGGAGTTGCCGGTGCTCGTCGCCGCTGGCACGCCGGAGGAATGGCTGAAGCGCCGCCCCGACGTCCGCGCGGCCGAGCGCGAGCTCGCCGCCAGTTATTCGGATGTCGGCGACGAGATTGCGGAGTATTTTCCCAAGGTCACGCTGCTCGGCGCCTTCGGCTGGACCTCGCAAAGCCGTGAGCAGATCGGCGAGCCGGAGGCCGAACGCTGGTTCTACGGTCCTTCGATCACCTGGAGCTTTCTCGATTTCGGTCGCATCCATCAGCGAGTGAAAGCCTCGGAAGCCCGGCGCGACGGTGCCATCGCGCGCTACCAGGAATCGGTGCTGCTGGCTCTCGAGGAAACGGAGAATGCGCTCGCAGGATTCCGGGCGGCGAACCAGTCGGAGGCCGAACTCCGCGCCGGCGCGGCGGCAGCCACGGAGGCGGCGCGCCTCGCGCGCAAGCGCTACGCGGTCGGGGCAGGCGAGTATCTCGCCGTACTCGTTTCCGAACGCACGCAGATCGAGCTTGCGGACCAGCACGTCCAGGCGGAAACCCGCCGGGCTACCACTCTCGCGGCACTTTACAAGGCGCTCGCCGGCGATCCCTGAAACGAGCGGATGATCCACCACGCGAGCTTGGCCAGCGCATGCGCGCCGAACGCGCCCCATCGTCGTCGATCAATCCGGCCAAAAGCGGTAGCACGTCACGATCGCGACCGGTTCGCGTGTGCAAGACTGCACGAATCACCCTCTGGAGTATGCAACGATGCGCACGTCCCCGCTCGCAACCTGGGTCGCAGTCTGCGGCTCGATGTTCATCGCAAGCGCAGTGAGCGCTGCGTCCGACTACCTGCTGAAGATCGAAGACGTCGAAGGCGAAAGCGCGACGCAGCCGGGCGGCGGACAGATCGAGGTGTCATCCTATTCCTGGGGTGTGACCCAGCAGTCGGCCGTGTCGCCGCGCGACGTCGCGACCGGCCAGGCAAGCGGCAAGCGCCAGCATAAGCCGGTGACCGTGATTTCCCCGACGACAACGACGACGACGGCCGAACGCGCCGCCGCCCCGGAAGCAACCGAGGAGAAGACACTCAGCATCGTGGTGCCGGAGCCCGGCAATGAAACGACTGCGCAACTGGTCCGCCTGTGCGCGACCGGCAAGCACATCAAGAAGGCCACGTTGACGGGTCCCGACAACGCGCGCTACGAGCTGGAAAACGTCCTGGTCTCGTCCTGCGCCGCCGCGGGCAATCAGCGCAAGATCGAACTCAAGGGTCATGTCACACTGATGAAGTAACGCGTCGCCATCACTCGCCCCGACTCATGCTCTTGATCTCCCCGTCCACAATGGTGACGACCATCGCCGCCGCCTGGCTACCCCGGTCGTAAGTCCATTTCTCGAAAGTTGAAGTGCCGCGCTTGACCCGCCCCGCACCCGAAACGCCTGGCCCATAGACGTCGATTTCCTCGACCGTCTTGTCGGTAGGCTCACCGCACTTTTCGAGCAGTTCTTCGATGCTCATGTCGGGCGAGGCGATCCACTGGCCGCAGCGGAAAGTTTCCGCGGTCGCGGGCGTCGTCATGAGCAGGAATCCAGTCAGCAACAGAGCGATCCATCTGGAATGCGACATCTTCATTGGGTCACCAGAAATTCGGCGGAAAAATGGCGCGCCCGGCGGGAGTCGAACCCACGACCTACGGCTTCGGAGACCGTCACTCTATCCAGCTGAGCTACGGGCGCGTTACTGGTGCGCGATTTTAGCGGCCGCGGCGCCCGGGCGCTATAATTCACGCATGGCGAAAACCGACCGTCATTTCAAGAACGTTTTCAGCGCCGTGCTCGGCATCCTGATCGCGATTGCGCTGGTCTTGATCGGCGTTTCGCGCATGGTGGACAGCGGCCCGAAAGGCGCCCGGGACACCGACGATCCGCTGATGCAGGCCTCGGCGCACGAGCGGATCAAGCCCTTCGGCCAGGTTGCGGTCGCGGGCGCAGGACAATGCGGCGCTAGTCGATCGCAGCGACTGCAGTATCGCCGGTCCAGGCGGCGCCCGTCGAAGCCGGCGGCGACGGACGGCAAGTCCGTCTTCGAATCGGCCTGCGTGGCCTGCCATGGATCGGGAATCGCGGGCGCGCCGAAGCGTCGGCGACAAGGCCGCCTGGGCGCCGCGCATCGCGCAGGGCATTGCGACGCTCGAGAACGCATGCGCTCGACGGGCTTCCAGGGCGCATCCGGCGTCATGCCGGCGAAGGGCGGACGCCTCGACCTGCCCGACGACGCCGTCAAGGCCGCGGTCGAACACATGGTGGCGCAGAGCCGCTAGCCGGTCGCCGTCTGCGGCTCGCGATCGAGCCGCCTGATAACCGATCGCCTCCGACAGTTCCGCCGACGCCGACGCCTCGCAGGCCTGCGAGGTCCGCGATCGTGCGCGCGACGCGCAGGATCCGATGGCAGGCGCGCGCCGAAAGTCCGAGCCGCCGGGACGCGGCGTCGAGCAGGCTGTGCTCGCGCAGGCCGAGGCCGCAGGCATCGCCGAGCATCCGCGCGTCGAGCGTCGAGTTGAGCGCGCCGCGCGCTTCCTGACGGCTGCGCGCCTCCCGGACGCGCGCCGCGACAGCAGCGCTCGACTCCGGAGCCGCGCCGCGGGCGCGAGCGCCGCGTACGCGAGACGCGGCACCTCGACGTGCAGGTCGATGCGGTCGAGCAAGGGACCGGAGATCCGCGCGAGGTAGCGCCGGACCTGCGGCGCCGTGCAACGGCAGCGGCCGTTCGCATCGCCCGCGTAACCGCACTGGCAGGGATTCATCGCGGCGACGAGCTGGAAACGCGCCGGAAACTGGCCGTGCCAGGCCGAGCGCGCGATGCTGACCGAGCCCGTCTCGAGCGGCTCGCGAAGCGCCTCCAGCACGTCGCGCCGGTATTCCGGCAGCTCGTCCAGGAACAGCACGCCGTGATGCGCGAGCGAAATCTCGCCGGGACGCAGCCGCCCTCCTCCGCCGACGACTGCGGCGGCCGAGGCGCCGTGATGCGGCGCGCGAAACGGCCGGCGGCGCCACTCGGCGATCGGCGGCAGCGACCGCGCGAGCGAATGCAGCATCGCGCACTCGAGCGCCTCGGCGTCGTCGAGCGGCGGCAGCAGGCCCGGCAGTCGCTGCGCGAGCATGCTCTTCCCCGCGCCCGGCGGTCCGATCAGAAGAAGGCTGTGGCCACCTGCGGCCGCGATTTCCAATGCGCGCCTCGCGCCCGCCTGGCCGCGCACGTCGGCGAGATCCGGACCCGAACCGCGGCCGAATCGGAAGCTCGCCGCCGCTCTTGAACTCGAGACCGGCGCCGCCCTGCAGTCCGTTACAGACAGCGGTCAGCGTACATTGCTCCCGCGACCCGCGCTCCGCGCGCGACGCGCGCCTCGTCCGCATTCAGGACGGGCACGACGAGCCGGCGCCCGTCGCGCACCGCGTGGACCGCCGCCGCGAGCGTGCCGCGCACCGGCCGCAGCTCGCCGGAAAGCGAGAGCTCGCCGTAGAACTCGGTGTCCTCGAGCCGCTCTGCGGGCAGCTGCTCCGACGCCGCGAGGATGCCGAGCGCGACCGCGAGATCGAAGCGCCCGCCTTCCTTCGGCAGGTCAGCCGGCGCGAGATTGACCGTGACGCGCCCGGCGGGAAACTCGAAGCCGCCATGCGCGAGCGCGGCGCGGACCCGCTCGCGGCTCTCGCGCACCGCGGTCTCGGCGAGGCCGACGACTGTGAGTTGCGGGAGTCCGGCGCCACAGTGGACCTCGACGCGCACGAGCGGCGCATCGAGCCCGAACTGGGCGCGGGTCAGCACGGTCGCGAGCGTCACGGGCCGCGGCCCGCGGTAACTACTTTTTCGGGGTCTTTTCGAGCGCCGCGATGCGCCGCTCGAGTTCCTCGAGGAGTTCGCGGCTTCGCCGCAGGACCGCGGCCTGGATGTCGAACTCCTGGCGCGTGACGAGGTCGAGCCTCGCGAGGCCGCTCTGCAGCACCGCCTTGAAGTTCTGCTCGAGGTCCTGGCCGAGTGCGGCGAGGCCGGGCGGCACGGCGTCCGCGAGCTTGCGCGCAAGCTCCTCGATGGACCGGGGATCGAAAGCCATGGCAATATCGTAACACGTTGATTTTCCAATAATCCCACCCCGGCTGAAGCTACCCCAGATGGCCTCCTGACGGTCGTGGAAAAACGCACCCGTCGCGACCATTAATGAACGCGCGGCCCAATGTGACGGCGGTCAAGGGTTTCGGGTGCCGGAAACGCCAGACTTCGCGTTGGCGTAAAGTAGAGGTCGAGATGCTGAACAAGATCCTGATGGGACTGCTGATAGCCGGCCTCGCTGCCATGGCCGACGGCGGAAACCGTCTATAAATGGGTCGATTCGTCCGGACAGATTCATTCACGGACCTGCCGCCGCGGCAGGGCGACGCCAAGATCCTGAGCGTCTATCAGCAGGAATCCGGCACGGTGGACGACGGCAGTTCAGACGACAGTGATAACTCGGAAGATGGCGACGAATCGGCCTCAAGCCCGGCCTCGCAGTCCGGCGAGGCGACAACGCCCGAACCGCCGGTTTCGGAAGAGGCAATGGCATCCGCGGAAGCCGATGCGGCCAAGGCCAAGGTCGAGCAGTGCAAGGCGGCGCAGGATCGCTACCAGCGGTACATCGATTCGCGCCGCCTGTTCCGCGAAACGGCGGACGGCAAGCGCGAGTACCTGACAGACCAGGAGCTCACCGAAGCACGTGCCCGCGCCAAGCAGGCAGTCGACGACTACTGCAGCTGATCGGCCGAAGCGGGCAGAATGGGGCCCGCCATGCAAAGCCGGATTCATCGGTCTCGGCGCCATGGGCCAGCACATGGCCCGCAATCTCCATCGCGCCGGACTCCTCGCCGGCGTCTGGAATCGCACTTCCGCGAAAGCCGCTGCGCTCGCCGCTGAGACCGGCTGCCGCGCATTCGCGACGCCGGCGGAACTCGCAGCCAGCCTGTCCGGTCGTCGTCATCTGCGTTTCGGCCGACGACGATCTGCTTGCGGTCGTCGATGCGCTCCGAACTGCATTGCCAGGCGATGCGATCGTCATCGACTGCTCGACGGTCGCCGCGGACACGGCGCGCGAAGCGGCGCGACGGCTCGCGACCGTTGGCGCCGGTTTTCTCGATTGCCCGGTCAGCGGCGGTGTCGAAGGCGCCAGGAACGCGACGCTCGCCATCATGTGCGGCGGCGAGCCCGAGGCCTTCGAGCGGGCGCGGCCAGTGCTCGACGCCCTCGGCAAGACGATCGTGCTGATGGGACCTTCAGGCGCCGGTCAGGCGACGAAGGCGACCAACCAGATCCTCTGCGCCGGTGCGATCCAGGTCGCGGCCGAAGCCATGGCCTTTGCGCAGGCCGAAGGACTGCCGCTCGAGCGCGTGATCGAGATCCTCGGCCAGGGCGCCGGTTCCTCCTGGTATTTCGTGCATCGGGCGCCATTCATGGCGCGCGGCTACTATCCCGCGGGATTCCGCGTGCGGCTGCACGAGAAGGACCTCCGGATCTGCCGCGACATGGCGGCACGGCACGGCGCGACGCTCCCGGTCGTCGAAACGACGCTTGCGGACTACGCGCGCCTGCTGGCCTCGGGCCATGGCGAGGAGGACATCTCGACGATTTTCCGGCTCAAGACGCCGCTTTTCTCGGACTCGAACCGATGGCTGAGCGTCCGGGCTTCTACCTTCCCGATTTCTGCCGCGCCCAGAGCGTGCTGGCGGTGATCCTGATCGCCGAACTCGTCGCGCTCCTCTTCACGCTCGCGCGCCACGGCATCTCGGCCAACTTCTGGACTCGACCTCGCGCAGATCTCGCTGTTCCTGCTGTGGGCGGCGCTCGGCACCGCGGCCGCCTGGTGCGCCGCGCGCGGCCTGATGTCGAAGCTCGACGTGCTCGCAGGCTCCGCCGTCGCGCTCGCACTCGACGCTCGCCGTCACCGCGCTCGTGACCGAGGGCGCCTGGTGGCTCTCCGCCGACTACCAGCCGGCTGCTCGGCGTCGACAGCGTTCCGACCGGCACCGATGCACCTGCGAACTCATGCTGCGAAATCTCGCCGTCTGCGCGATCGCGGGCGGACTCGCGCTGCGCTACTTCTACGTGGCGCACCAGTGGCGCCGCAATGTCGAAGCCGAGGCGCAGAGCCGCGTGCGCGCGCTCCAGGCACGGATCCGCCCGCATTTCCTGTTCAACAGCATGAATACGATCGCCTCGCTCACGCGCACCAACCCGCGCGCGCGCCGAGCAGGCAATCGCGGACCTCTCCGATCTGTTCCGGGCATCGCTGCGCGAACATCGCGAGCGCATCCCGCTCGCGAGCGAAATCGAGATCGCGCGCGCCTACGAGCGCGTCGAGCGGCTGCGGCTCGGCGATCGGCTGCAGGTCGACTGGCAGATCGACAGCCTGCCGATGGACGCGCCGGTGCCCGCGCTGATCCTGCAGCCACTGCTCGAAAACGCCGTTTATCACGGCATCGAGCCGCTCGAAAAAGGCGGCACGATCCGGGTCGACCGGCAAGCGCGAGGGTCCGATGGCGGTCCTGACAATCGACAATCCGGTGGCGGCGAAAATCGTCGCGCGGCGGGCCGGCCACCGGATCGGCCTCGACAACGTGCGGCAGCGGCTCGAGCTCATGTTCCACGGCGACGCGCAGGTCGAAGTATTCGAGGCGCCGGAGCGCTTCGTCGTCACTCTGCGTTTTCCCGCCGGCAGCCAGCCCAAATGATCCTGCGCGTCCTCGTCGTCGACGACGAGCCGCTCGCACGCGAGCGGCTCTCGCACCTGGTCGAGGAATTGCCGGAAGTCGAACTGGCCGGCGTCGCCGCCAGCGGCGAGGAAGCGCTGCTGCTCGCGGGCCGACTGCGGCCGGAAGTCGTGCTGCTCGATATCCGCATGCCGGGCATGGACGGACTCGAAACCGCGCACCATCTCGCGCGCATGCCGGAGCCGCCGGCCGTGATCTTCACGACCGCCTTCGAGCAGCACGCACTCGCGGCATTCGACGCCCAGGCCGCAGGCTATCTGCTGAAACCGGTGCGGCCGGACAAGCTGAAGGAAGCGCTCGAACGCGCCCGCCGTCCGACCCGCGCGCAACTCACGCGCATTGCGGAGGGCACCGGCGGCCCGCGCACGCGCATCGCCGTGCGCGCACGCGACGAACTGCGGCTGATCCCGGTCGAGAACATCCTTTGCTTCATCGCCGAGCAGAAATACACGACACTTCGCCACAAGAACGGCGAGGAGCTGATCGAGGAACCGCTCAAATCGCTCGAAGAGGAGTTCACGGGGCGATTCGTCCGCGTGCACCGCAATTCGCTGGTCGCGATCGGGCACATCGTCGGACTCGAAAAAAACGCCGAGGGACAGCAAGTCGTGCGGCTGGGAAACGGCGAGTTACTTGCGGTCAGCCGCCGGCTCGCGGCGGACGTCATTCGGACCCTGCGCTCCAGAGAGTGACCGCATGATTCGACAAGTCCGCATCGCGACGCGACGGAGCCGGCTTGCCCTCTGGCAGGCTGAGCACGTCGCCCTGCGTCTCGCCGCCGCCCATCCCGGCCTCGTCGTCAGCCTGGTGCCGATCGTCACGGAAGGCGACCGGATCCAGGGGAGCCTCGCAGCCGCGGGCGGCAAGGGTCTCTTCATCAAGGAGCTCGAGCACGCGATGCATGCGGGCCAGGCGGACATCGCGGTGCACTCCATGAAGGACGTGCCGAGCGAACTGCCGCCAGGGTTCGCGATCGGCGCTGCGCTCGAGCGCGGTGATCCGCGCGATGCCTTGGTATCGTCGCGGCACAAATCGCTCGCCGCCCTGCCGCGCGGCGCGCGCGTCGGCACTTCGAGCCTGCGGCGGCAATGCCAGCTCCGCCACGCCCGACCCGACCTCGAGATCGTCGTGCTGCGAGGCAACGTCGAGACGAGGCTCCGCAAGCTCGATGCCGGCGAATGCGATGCGACCGTCCTCGCGGCAG
This sequence comes from uncultured Gammaproteobacteria bacterium, assembly GCA_963819545.1. GTDB lineage: Bacteria > Pseudomonadota > Gammaproteobacteria > Steroidobacterales > Steroidobacteraceae > SCUD01. The sequence goes on from CAWFWJ010000002.1 coordinate 75,888, forward strand.
CGGGACTCCAGCGGCTCGGTCTCGAGGCGCGCATCCGAGCGTACCTGTCGACGCAGGAGATGCTGCCAGCCGTCGGCCAGGGCGTCATCGGAATCGAGTGCGTCGCCGGTCAGGCAGAAATCCTCGCCCTGCTCCGCCCGCTGGAACATGCACCGACGCGCACGCTGCTGGATGCGGAGCGCGCGTTCGCGGCGCGGCTCGGCGGCAGTTGCCAGTCGCCGATTGCGGCGCAGGCGACACTCGACCGCGGATCGCTGCATCTGCGCGGACTCGTCGGCTCGCCGGACGGCCGGACGATCTTCGCCGACGAACTCCTGGGCGCAGCTTCCGATGCGGTCAAGCTTGGCACTGCGCTGGCTGGCCGACTCCTCGATGCCGGCGGCGCGGAGATCCTGAAATGCCTCGGCTGAAAGGTGTCGGCGTGCTGGTGACGCGGCCCGAGCATCAGTCTTACCACCTCTGCCAGCTGATCGAAGCTGAAGGCGGCGCCGCGGTTCGTTATCCCGCGCTCGTGATCAAGCCGCGGCCGGATCGCGCCGCGGTGCGCGCGGCCATCGGGCCCGCGGACCGCTATGACCTCGTGATTTTCGTCAGCGCCAACGCGGCGCGCTTTGGCGCGGATTTTCTCGACCAGCGGCGCGATGCACCGGTTGCCGCGGTCGGCCAGGCGACGGCGGCGGCGTTGAACGCGGCGGGATACCGCGTGTCGCTGATGCCGGCGGAAGGCGCCGACAGCGAATCCCTGCTCGCCATGCCGCAACTCGCGCAGATGAATGGGCAACGCGTGCTGATCGTGCGCGGTTCAGGCGGCCGCGCATTGCTCGCCGAGGTGCTGACCGCGCGCGGCGCGCTCGTGCAATACGCCGAGGTGTACACCCGCGAGCCCGCGCGGCCTTCCGCGGAATTGCAGACGCAGATCGAGACGCTCTGGCGGCAGGGCGGACTCTCCGTCTACGCGGCGACAAGTGTCGAACTGCTCGCAGGCACTCGTCGGTATCGTCACCCTGCGTTGCCGGGAGCTGATGGACTCAACGGCGCTCGTGACCGGCTCGCAGCGCGTTGCCGATGCCGCCGCCCGCCTCGGTCTCGGCTCACCGGTCATTCTCGCGGACTCGCCTGACGATGCGGCGCTGACCGGCGCCCTGGTTCGCTGGCGCGCCGGCAACCCCTAGACCGGCGCGTAATCGAAAGAGTCGATATAGATGCGACCGGGATCGGCGCCCTGGCGCGGCAGGCGGCGCGTACGGCATCGATCATCGCCGGCGGACCCGCCGCGTAGATGTCGTAATCCGCGAGATCCGCGATGCGGGCGAGCACGGCTTCGTGCACGAATCCCCCCGGCACCGGCGTGTAGTGAAACCGCGGATGCTTCGCGGCGAGGGCGCGGAGCCAGTCATCGTCGTAGAAATCGATCAGCCGCGCGTGCACCCCAGAATAGATGCAGATCGCGCCCGACTCCCGAATCCAGCACTTCGCGGATCATGGCCTTGAGCGGGGCGTAGCCGGTTCCGCCGCCGATCATGAGGAGCGGCCGGTCCCCGGGTCGGTAAATGAACTGACCGAGCGGGCCTTCGATGCGCAGCAGCGATCCCGGTTTCATGCCGCCGAACACACGCTCGCTGAACTCGCCGCCGCGGGCGCGGCGGACGTGCAGTTCGAGGAGGGCCGCATCTCGAGGCGGATTCGCGAGCGAAAAGCTCCGGCGCCGGTCGCCCGGGAGCATCACGTCGACGTACTGACCGCATTGCCAGGCGAACGGCTCGATTGCAGGCAGGCGCAGCCAGAGTCCCATGACGTCCGGCGCGAGCCGCTCCATGCGTTCCACGCGTGCGGGCAGCTCGCGGATCTCGACGTCGGTGACGTGGCGGATCTCGCGGATCTCGATGACGAGATCCGCCGTCGCACGCGCCTGGCAGATGAGCGCGTAACCGGCTGCCTCTTCCGCCGCAGTGATTCCGATCGGCCGGCCGTGCGGGTAATCGAAACTGCCGCACTGGACGCGCACGCGACAGGTGCCGCAGGAACCGCCCTTGCAACTGTGCGGCAGGTTCAGATGCTGACGCAGCGCCGCCGAGAGCACGGGTTCGTCGTCCTGCGCCTGGAATTCCCGGTTTGCCGGCAGCAGCCGAACTTTCATGCGGGTATTATGATGGCGGTCACTCTCGACAGTACTGCGCCGGCCGCGCATTTTGCGCGCTGGTTTATTGCCCCGGAGAACTTTCGATGCGCCCGATTCCCTTATACGGCAGGCTTTGCCTTGCAATTCTGGCGTCTTATGCGCTGTCGGCACTGGCGCCGATTTCAGCCGCGGAGCCGCTTCAGCGCCCGCGTATCGGCCTGGTGCTGGCCGGGGGCGGAGCCAAGGGCGGAGCGCATGTCGGCGTGCTGAAGGTGCTCGAGGAACTCCGCGTGCCGATCGATTGCATCGCCGGTACCAGCATGGGCGCGCTGGTCGGCGGCGGTTATGCATCCGGCCAATCCGCCGCGGAAATCGAAAAATTCATCACCGGCATCGACTGGAAGGCGATTGTCGGCGGCGCGGGCCGTCGGCCCCATGAGCCTATCGAACAGAAACGGCTGTCTACCGAAGCCAACACGTCGCTGGCACTCGGGCTGCGTGACGGTGGGGTCGTGACGCCTTCCGGGCTGACCAACTCGAGCGCTATCGATGACCTGTTGCGCGCCTACGTCGCTCGCTCGCGTCTCGTCGAGCAGTTCGACGAGCTCCCGATACCCTATCGGGCCGTGGCAACCGACATGATCACCGGCAACATGGTCGTCCTCGATCACGGCGACCTCGCGAACGCGATGCGGGCCAGCATGGCGATCCCCGGCGCATTTTCCCCCGTCGTGGGCGAAGGCTATATCCTCGCGGACGGTGGGATGGTCCGGAACATTCCGGTCGATGTCGCACGCACCACCTGCGCTGATATCGTGATCGTCGTCAATCTCGTCGAGCCGCCGCCCACTGCCGAGAAACTGGTGCAGGCGACGCAGCTGCTTTCACGCAGCATGGACGTCATGTTCGAGGTCAACGAAAAGATCCAGTTGCAGTCGCTCACCGAGCACGACATCCGCATCGACGTGCCAATGGGAGACATCTCGACTTCCGATTTCGAGCGCGTGCCGGAGACCATTCCATTGGGCGAGGCAGCGGCGCGCCTGGCCACAGACCGCCTGGCTGCGCTTTCCGTGGGCAATGCGGAATACACGGCGTGGCGGCAAGAGATCAGCACGCCCCAGAAAGTCGAGGCCAAGGTCGCCGACATACGATTCGAGGGCCTCGACCACGTCAACCCCGATTACCTTCTGACACTCACGACCATTCGCCCGGGCAAAGACACTGATATCAACGCCATCAGCAAGGACGCCCGGCGAATGTCGGCGCTCAAGGATCTCGAATCGGTGGCGTATCGGCTGGAAGGCGATGCGGACAACGCGACGCTGGTCTGGCTGCCGCAGGAAGTATCCATCGGGCCGAACGTCCTGCGACCCAGCATGGGCTTTTATGCAGACGGCGGCGGCGACCTCAAGCTCCTGGTGGGCGTCCAGCATGTGCGCAGCTGGCTGAACGATCGTGGCGGCCAGTGGCGCAACAACCTGCAGGTCGGCAATGAGTCACTGCTTTCAACGAGCTTGTATCAGCCATTCGACGTCCCGCAGCAGTTCTTTGTCGAGCCCGGCCTGTTCGTGGGCCGAACGGTAGAAGATGTCTACCTCGATGGCGATAACGTCGCCAGATATCACTTCACCGACTATGGCGGGCGCGTGGATCTGGGATGGAATATCTCGCGGTTCGCGCAACTACGAGTCGGCTACGGTGCTGGGGAGCGCGAGGTAAACGTCGAGACCGGCACCGCGCTGCTGCCCGAAGGCGATTTCATGGATGCCGGACTCATGATTTCCGCCAGGTACGACTCCAGGGATGCCGCGTCGTTCGCCACCAGCGGCATCGCCGCGGCGGTGGAGTACCGGCTGATGGACGATTCGATGGGATCCGATCGAGACTGGGAGAGTGTCGAGGCGGGATTCCGCGCGGCGCTGCCCTTCGGGAAGAACGTCATGTGGCTCAGTCTCGCGGGCGGAGCCGACCTCGGCGACGAATTGCCTGCTGATCGCGCGTTCTCACTGGGCGGGCCGCGGACACTTCCGGCGTTTTCGTACGATGAGTTGCGAGCGCGCGAATACTGGCTCGCGCAGGCCAGTTTTCTCTGGCGCCTGAAAGATCTCGTTCCAGTCAAGAACCAGGCGATCTACGCAGGTTTCGGCTTGCAGGCCGCCGGACTTTACGACCGGGTGGACTTCGTCGCAGACGACGAGATTTACGGCGCGGCCGCTTACCTCGCGGGCCCAACGACCTTCGGTACATTCACACTGGGAGCGGGCGTCGCTCCCGACGATTGGAGCCTCTGGCTGTCGCTCAGCCGGCCGATCGGTAAAGGCTCGATCCTGGACGACGGTCTGTTCCGCTAGGGTTCGATCAGGGCGCGCACATTCGGGTCATCGGGCTCGAGCACTTCGAGCCGGCGGGCGGCCTCGAGCCCCTGCGCGCGGTTTCCGCCGTCCAGTTGCCAGGTGGCAAGCGCCCAAAGCGCTTCGCGATCGTTCGGCTGCCGGGTGAGCACCGAACGGAGGACCCGGATCGCATCCGGGCGTCGGCCAGCGCCTTCGAGCCCGACGGCATAGACATAGGCATAGCGGGTCGCCGCGGGTGCAAGATCCGCGGCGAGCTTCAGCTCGGCCAGCGCGTCCGCTGAACGTCCGGTGCGCACCAACAACAATCCCAGGGAATGGTGCAATGCCGCCGCTTCCGGGTTCACTTCGATTGAGCTCCTGAGTACAGACTCTGCGGCGGATTCCCGCCCCAACGCGCGGTGCAGATCGGCAAGATTCACCGCCGCCGGCACGAATCGCGGATCGATCGACAGGGCTTCTTCGAAGGCCGCCTGGGCCTCAGCCTGCCGTCCGAGCGTTTCCCACAGCAGCCCGAGGTTGACATGCGATTCCGGCCGGTCCGCATTGACGCGCTGCGAAGTCTCGTACTCCGCGATCGCTCGATCGCGTGCGGCAATCTGCTCCGGCTTCAGGCGCGCCGCTGGAATGGCGGCGATAAGCGGTACGGCCTCGAGCCTCACCGCGCGATCAGGGTCTCCAAGTGTCGCGAGTAGTCGATCGAACATGTCCGGTGGCAGAGTTCCATGCGCAGCGGCAGCAGCCCGGCGCACGAGGGGATCGGCGTCCTGCAGTAACGCAGCGAGTGCGGTGAGCTCGGCTGGTCCGCGAACCTGGTCCAGGCGCTGCAGCGCGCTCGCCCGCGCGATGCCTGGCTGGGTTTCATCCTGGGCGAGCTCGAGCAAGCGCTTGCGCGCGCCCGCAGCACGGATGTCGCCATCGTGCAGCACTTCGGCGTAGCGCTGCAGCCCGACCGGCGTCGATCCGAACCAGTCCTTCAGCTTCGCAGCCGCCCAGGCCGGCTTGCGATCGCGATGGCAGGCTGTGCAGGCGTCCGGGGCGCCGATGGCCTCTGCGAGATCCGGCCGAGGAATGCGCAGGCTGTGATCGCGGCGGTTGTCGATGACCATGTAGTCGCGCCCAGGCATGTGGCACTCAATGCACTCGGAGCCCGAGGATTCGGGCTGGTGGTGATGATGCTCCGCGTTCTGGTATTTCGTCGCCTGGTGACAGCTCAGGCAGACTTCGCCGCCCGACGACCGCAGTTTCTGGCTGTGCGGCTCATGGCAGTCGCTGCAGGTGACGCCCGCCTGATGCATCCGGCTTTGCAGGAAAGAACCATATTCATAGACCTCGTCGCGAATCTGCCCGTCCGGGAAGTAGAGCCCCGAATCGAGCAGCGCCACTCGATGCGTTTCGCCGATCGGCCGGCCGGCGACGTAGTCGTCCCAGATCTGGCCGCGCCTCGAATGACAACGCGCACAAGTGTCGAGCTCGCGGTTCGAGGTTCTCGGACTGCTGCGCACCGGCTTGCCGCTCGTGGCATCGGTGTTCCAGGCAACACCGCGACGCTCGTCGAAGCGCACGACGAGTCCCAGATCCCCGGCGTCATCAGCGCGCGACTCATCGCGATCCTTCGCCCAGTCCACGTGCTGCGATCCCGGCCCGTGGCAGGCCTCGCAGGAAACGTCGATCTCCGACCAGCTCGTCGCATAACTCCGCTTCGCCGCGTCGTAGTTCCGCTGCAGGTTGGTGGAGTGACACTCGGCGCACATGTAATTCCAGTTCTGCTGCGGACCAGTCCAGTGAATTCATCAGCATGATCGATGGATTCGTCCGGATAGAGGTGAAACCAGCGCTGGCCGCCTAGCTCCGTGGGACGGGAATCCCAGGCGATCGAGAGCGCCTGCAGGCGGCCGCCCGGGAATTCGATCAGGTATTGCTGCAGCGGCTCGACCCCGAACGCGTAGCGGACCGTGAAATCGGCGAGCTTTCCGTCCGGCACCGTCGGTGCGCACCACAAATTTTCCATCGCGCCGGAAGAATTCGGTCGTCACTCCGGCGTAGGCGAAGCGCGCGTCCTTGAAGTTCCCGAGCACCGTCGCCTCGGTCGCTTCCTGCATCGCCAGGTCGTGGTGCGAGCCGGTCCAGGCAGCCTGTTGCTCCGCGTGGCATTCCGCGCAGGCTGCGCTGCCGACGTGGTGCGGTGCTGCCGTTTCGATCAAAGAATCGGTGCCAACCGTTTTCCAAGGACCGAAATGCAGGCCCGCCCATAACACCGCGGCAACCGCCAATAGGCCGCAAGCCAGCCAGATCCACCGCCGACTTGCAACTGGTGGGGGTGTTTGCGATGGGTTGATTGCTGCGGGTTGCCGCTTTTGTCGCCGCCGGGTCATCTTGATCGAACGACTTGACTGTCCTGGCCACTGAGGGCCGCAATGCACCAGACCGCCAGCGCCGTGTGCATTGCCGCGGCCGGCCACAGGCCGATGCCTGTCATGCCCAGACCAAGACCCGCGTGTACCACAACCGCCACGACCACGATGTTATAGACCAGCATCGCCGCGATCAGACCCCGGCCCGGCCGAGACTGTCCGTCGTGGCGCGCAAACCAGCAAGCCAGGCCAAGCGACAGCGTTGCCGCCCCGGTCACGCGCGCAACAGCAAATCCGCCGGGCGTATCCAGCGATGCGCCGAGCAGCAGCGAAACCACCATTGCAGGTACGACCAGCAATGCAACACCCGTGGCCGCTTCGAGCACCGCTGTAGTGACAAGAAGGCTTTTCATTGCGCCGGAATGGTGATCAAAGGCAACTTCTCGGTGCCGCCAGTGTCCGCAAGCGTAACGAAGTTGACGATCGCAGTCATCGCGCGCTTGGTCTGTCAGTCGGCATTGTCATCCCAGAACCAGTGATCGAGCCCCGAGTAGGCGGTGTCCCGCGAACCCATGCGGCGTCACCTCCATCGTGATGCTCGGATTCGAGCCGCACCCGCCGGCGTGACGGGTGCGGCGTGGCAGCGTTCAGTCGCGGACAGAGGCGAGCTTGTCGTTGGCTTCTTCGAGCTTTTTCTCATCACTGGCCGTCAGGCCGCTCTTACCCAGTTCGATGACGACTTTTTTCAGTTCCCCGGTGAACTTGAACGGCATCTTGTTCACGTAGTCCTCGACCACAGGGGTGCCGGTGTCTTCGCCGCAGTCCATCGTCTCGTCGAGCGAGAAGCGAAGTGGCACCGTGCGCTCAATCTTGCCTTGCGCGACTTGCTTGCCGTCCACGAGGAGCGTGCCGGTGGCGCTTTTACCCATGCCGGGGCCGTTGTAGGCCATGTCCACGTGGATGGTGTGCTTGCCGGGGGCGAGTTTCTCGGTCGAGGCGACGCGATACTTGTGCTGCGGCTGCTGAGAGAACGCATGCACGTACTGGGGTTTGCCATCAATGATTAGCAGGGCCCAACCGCCAAAGCGTCCGCCTTGGGTGATGAGCACACCATTGGCTCCGCCGGCTGGAATTTCGACTTCCGCCGTGACGGTGAAGGACTTGTTCTTGGTGTCCGGGGCCGCGCCCTCGGGGATACGGATGGTGCCCGGATAGTAGGTGAACGTATCGCGCCCACGGGTCAGGCTGGGGCGCAGCCGAACATCGGCGCGTTCGGCGAGCGAGGAATCGAGCGGATAGACGTTGTATTTCTGCGCTTCGAGCTCGAAGGCCGCCTGCAGTTCCTTCAGCTTGGCCGGATTCTGCGCGGCCAGGTTGTTCGACTGCGAGAAATCTTCTGCGATGTGGTAAAGCTCCCACTGGAAGTCATCGGGATTGGGCGTGGCCTTGCCGATGGCGGGCGGGGCCCAGGGCAATTTCAGCGGCGAGGTGTTGGCCATCCAACCGTCCTTGTAAATGCCGCGATTGCCCATCAGCTCGAAGTATTGCGACGTGTGAGGGGTGGGTTCCTTGGCGTTGTCGAATGTTTTCACGAGGCTGAAGCCTTCGATGGGCGTCTGCTTCACGCCGTTGATCATCGTCGGCGCCTTGATGCCGGTCGCCTCGAGAATCGTCGGCACGATGTCGATGACCGAGCTGAACTGTGAACGGACTTCGCCGGTCTGCTTGATGCGCCTGGGCCAGGAGATGACGAGGCCGTTGCGCGTACCGCCGAAGTGGGAAGCGACCTGCTTGGTCCACTGAAAGGGCGTGTCCATCGCGTGCGCCCAGCCGACCGGGTAGTGGTTGTAAGTTGTCGGACCACCCAGATCATCCATGATGGACAGGAGATATTCCTCGCTCTCCAGCGCGCCGTTCGCCGCGATGCCGACTTCGTTGGCCAGGCCCTGCAAGGTGCCTTCGCCGCTCGCGCCGTTGTCGCCCATTTCGTAAATGATCAGTGTGTTGTCCAGCTCACCCGTGTCTTCGACAGCTTTGATTACTCGTCCAATGTTGTGGTCGACGTAAGCCAGGCTGCCGGCATACACCTCCATCATGTGGGCATAGAGCTTCTTCTGGTCAGCGGTGAGCGAATCCCATGCGGGGATTTCCTGCGGCCGCGGGGTGAGATTCGCGTTGGCAGGGATGACGCCCATCTGTTTTTGCCGCGCGAAAGTCTCCTCGCGCAGCTTGTCCCAGCCCTGGTCGAACTGGCCTTTGAACCGGGTAATCCAAACCTTTGGCGCATGGTGCGGCGCATGGGTGAGCCCCGGCGCGTAGTACGCAAAGAATGGCTTGTCCGGCGCCAACGAGTTCTGCCGGCGAATCCACGTGATGGCCTTGTCCGCCATCAGGTCGTCAAAGTGCGCGGATTTACCTGCACCCTGTTCCTCCGCTTCGACGGGATTCGTTCCATCGATGATGGCGGAATGCCATTGGTCGGTGTCGCCGCCGATGAAGCCGTAGAAATATTCAAAGCCGAGGGCGGTGGGCCAAAGATCGAACGGCCCTGCCTGGCTGGACTGCCAGTCAGGCACATTGTGGTTCTTGCCGAACCATGAGGTGTTGTAGCCGTTCTGCCTGAGAATTTCTCCGACGGACCCGGAGCTTTTCGGCATCAACGAGTTATAGCCGGGATAGCCCGTGCCCATTTCCGTGATAACGCCGGTGGCATTGGTGTGATGGTTGCGTCCGGTAATAAGCGCCGAGCGTGTCGGCGAGCAGAGCGCCGTTGTGTGAAACGTGTTGTAACGCAATCCTTCGTTTGCCAGCCGATCAAACGTTGGCGTCGGAATCGCGCCGCCAAAAGTCGAAGACGCACCAAATCCAACGTCATCGGTGAGAATGAGCAGGATGTTGGGCGCGTCTTGGGGCGCTTCGATCGCCTTCGGGAAGTCCGGCGTGGACTCGGCGGCTGTGCGGGCGATTTTTCCTTCGAAGGGCTGATCGGGACGCGGCAAGACTGACCCGTCTGCCGTGACTGCCGCGGGCGCGGATTCCTTCGTGCCACAGGCTGACAGAGCAAGTGCCAGGACGACCAAACTGACTCGCAGCACGCCGCCGAATTGTGTATGGATCATGTTTCGTGACCGTTTCTTGATGTCGTAGAGAAGGGCGGCACTTTACTGCATTTGGCTCGCCGACGGTCAGCTTCTTGGCATGGATCGCAAGACTACTGCGCCGGAATAGTGATCAATGGCAGCTTGTCGTTGGTCCCGGTATCCGCGAGCGTGAAGAAGAACATGATTGCCGTCATTGCGCGCTTGGTCTGCCAGTCACCGTTGTCGACCCAGAACCAGTGATCGCGGTAATTCACGGCAGCGAATGCGGCCGTCGGCCTTTCCTTTCCGCTGTGAATCCGTACTGCTTGCGCGCGGTTCTCGGTAGGAGAATTTTCGAAAGCGGACGTCGCACTGTGGTCCTGCAGGTGCGCCGCGGGCACATCCAGGTAACTGGCAAAGGCCCCCATGATCTGCAGCATCGAGCGGCTGTTCACGGCCAGTTCGCCCTCCGCCCCGCGCCCCGGCGAATAGGTCAGCGTGAATCTCTGCTGGTCGACGGGCATCCTCAGAAGCCGGCGGATTTCAACCGATTTCTCCGCGATTTCAGGAGTGATGTCCTCCCGCCGGAAGAACAGCACGCCGGTCGAACCCTTGGCCTTGTCTTCCTCCACGCGCATCCCGACCGCGCCGGCCGCCTGCACCTCGCGCATCAACGCCAGCGCCTGTACGAACTCCGGGTCTGCTTCCCGAACGATACCGCCGGCCGTCGAACGATTGCGCACTCCATTGAGCGACTCGACGGTCAGGCCCAGGATGAAGTCGGCCGGGTAACCCGACTGCAGCATGAAGAAGATGTTCTTCGGGTCGATCGGCGTGATCAATCCACGCAGGAATTTCTCTCCGGTCATCGGCACGTAGGTGATGGTGGGCCGGTCGGTGTAGATGGCCTGTCCACCCAGCGATCCGTAATTGCCCTGCACCGTACCGCTGCTTGATACGACGCCGCCGACCGTCACCCCGGTTTGCAGTGAATAACCGGCAACGATGGACGCCACGTCCACGAACACCGGCAGGTCCATGTAGCGCAGCTTGACGATGTTGAGCAGCGTCTGCTGCTTCCACGAATCGGCGATCGCCGAGCTGTAGTCGAAGCGGTCCATCGGGATAGTTTTGGGACCCAGATGCGTACAACCGGCGATGAACGCCGCAGACGCGAGCCAGAATCCAAGCTTTCTGATATTCATCCGGCGTCACCCTTGACCTTCTCAAGATCTTCCTTCTTGACAGCCTGGTTCTCCATCACGAGCCGGTAGGCAATGTAGTACTTGTAGATATTGCTGACGTAGGTCACCGTTTCCTGGCCCACCCTTTCGGCCGCCACGTATTCCACGTTGTGAAACCAGACATTCGGATCGAGCCCGCGTTCTGCGGCCTCCGCCCGGAGTTTCCTGACGCGCGCGGGGCCTGCGTTGTATGAAGCAAACGCGAAAAGCGCCTTGTTCAGCTTCGTCATCGGTTCCTTCTCGTAGTACTGATCCATCATGTAGCGCATGTATTTGATGCCGGCGTGGATATTCGCTTCGGTCTTGGTGACGTCGCCGACGTTCATTTCCTTGGCCGTGGCCGGCATCAACTGCATGATCCCGATCGCACCCACCGGGCTTTTGACACTCTGGTTGAGTTGCGACTCCTGGTAGGCCTGCGCTCCCATCAAAATCCAATCTACGTCGTACTGATCGCCGTATTTCTTGAAGTACTCGACGAGAGCCTGGAATTTCTTGCGCTCCTCTTCGGAGGTCGCGTTCTTCACGTACTTGAGGTCTTTCAGGTAGCGCGTCAGCAGTTGATTGCCGATGGAGGTTCCGACTTTGTGGCGCCTGGCAAAGTCGTCGAGCTTCGCCTTGAGCTGCGGGCTATCTTTGCGGATTGCCCACGCGATCTCTCCACCGGTGTCAACCGCGACATCCTCATGCACGGTGATGCGCGGAAATACCTGCTTCCAGAAGACCGCCAGGTGCTGATCGACGACGACGAGCGAAATGAGGCCGGCGTCGAGCATCTCGAGCAAATCTTCGTCCTCCAGCGTCTCGGGCGCCTCCTTGAGCGTAATCAGCGGTTTCCTGCTGGCCGTGAACTTCCTGTTGAGCGCAACCAGGTTTTCGTAATAACTCGACGACTTGCGCACGAAGACCGACTTGGCGGAGAGATCATCCAGGCTGGTGATCGTTGGCGACTCGGGACCGGTGACCACAACCTGGTTTACGTTGCTCATGCCGGCAGTTGTGAAGTCGACGAGTTTCCGGCGCTCCGGTGTGATGGTCAGACTGGCGGCAGCAATGTCGCCCTTGCCGGCAACCAACGCCGGCAGTAATTCGTCGCGCTGTACCGGAATGAAAACGACCCGCACTTTCAGGTTCTTGTTCTTGAGTTTTTTCTCCGCCAGCAGTTTCTTGTTGAGTTCTTCCTCGAACAGGCGGGCGTAATCGACGGCAGTGCCACGCAATACGCCCTTGTCGACGAAATAAATGGTCTTGCTATTGACGGTCAGCACGCGGATGAAGCCCCGCTCAACCATCCCGTCCAGATCGCCGCTCCACGGCTTCTGGATCTTCGCGAGATCGATTGTGAGTGTCCCGTCAGCCGCGTCTGGCAAAGCCGGCTCAGGCTTTGCGGGCGCGATCGGGGTAACGGTGTCAGCCGGCGACGCAGGCTCATTGCTGCAGGCGGCGATCATCGCGCAGGCGATGCCCCAGCCGAGCGCGAGTGGGGTAAGCCTTGCCTTCATCATCAGAGGACGATCTTCAGTATCCGCATGAGAAGTTCTTCGACCGAAAACATCGTCAACATCAACGGCACCACGGGTATCAGCGTGGTCACCGCCAGCTGCAGCACCGCTTGCGTCGTGAAAGGCACGACTCTCATGCCCTTCACCACTTCGAAGCTGTTAGCCAGATCGGCCAGCGACTGGACGTCCGCGCTGCCGATCAGGGGCTCGCCCGTCGGCGCTCCTCCGCGCAGCCATTTGGTGTCGAACTCGCGCACGTAGCGCTGTGCCAGCGTGCCGTATTCCCGTTGGCCCGCGCGCTTGGCCGCCGCAAGTTTCGGTGTGAACACCAGCAGCGGTCCGAGGATAGCGAAAACCATCACGGCCACCAGCCCGATGACCTCCACCTTGAATTCCGGGAACTTGGCGCCGGCGTAAAAAATCCGGTCGGCCATCAACCCTGCGAGCAGAATTCCCTGGGCCGCCAACAACGGCGCGAATGCGTGGCTCACCGCCGCCAGGAAGCCCACGCCGCCGCAGCGATCCGGATGCGTCGGCATCAGCCGTAACTCGATGCGCGACACCTGCCACAGGAAGCGCGCCCAGATGAACAGCCGGAAATACCAGCGCAGCAGCAAAAACTGAAACAGCGGCAGACTCACCCAGCCCAGCCACCAACCGGCCATGGATGGCTGCAATTTCCCGTTCACAGTCACGCCGTACCAACTCGTCACATCGAGCGCCACTCGCGTCCGCCACACGAGTGCGACGCCGACGAGATAGACGAATACGATCAACAGTACCTCTGCCGTAATCGAATTGCGCAGGCGCATTGCTGAGGCGATAGCTGCATCGAACGTCCCCCGCTGTGAGTCCGGGATCAGGCCGCGCTCCAGAAATTGCGGTACCAGCCGGCGCATTCGCTGGTAAACCATCAGTTCCGCCACGATCAACAGCGGCAGTGCGAGCAGCAAGCGCGCGTGAATCTCCACGTCGAGAAGGAACGGCAGTTTGACCGTGCCGCCCCAGGCATGCCCCTCCACGACCGATAACAGCAGCAGCGGCGCCCAGGCCAGTAGCGCCAACACCAGGATACGGCGTGGCAGCAATTGCAGCTCGTCTCCGGACAGATGTGTCCGCCGGAAGAACTGGAATAACGGCCCGCCGAGGACCAACGAGAACTTGGCCGGTTCCTTCATGGGGTCCACCTGCAACGACCGCTCGCCTACTTGACCGTATAGCCTTTCGATTCGAGACAGGCCCCGAATCCATTCTTGAACAGAGTGAGCTGCTCCTCCGTGGCTGCCTTCTGCTGCTCTGCGGCCTGTTGCTGCTGTTGCGTGGCCTGCTGCTTGGCCTGCTCCTGCTTCTTGCGGGCTTCGGCACCGCCTTTGACCACGCCAAGGGTCGCACCGACCGCAGCGCCCTCCCCGGCATCGTTATTAGCGACTTCGCCGATGACTGCACCCGCTGCCGCACCGCGCACGGCACCGCGCGCCCGTGATCCCTGCGCCGGCTGCTGGGCGGCTGGTTGTGCTGGCGGCGGCATCGCGGGGGCCGGCGCCATCGGATCGACGCCGGTTTGGCCTTTCGACCAGGCGTAACACTCGCCTTCGTCCTGGCTCTGCTGCTGCGGGGTTTGCGCTTGCGCGGGGAACACCACGACGCCAAGCGACGTCGAGAGTGGTTTTGACGGCGCGGCCGCTGGCGGAGTCTGTGCATAGAGTGGGGCGGCGAGCGTCAGGCTGGCTGCCACCATTGCGAGCTTCGTGTTCCTGTTCATTGTGAACCTCATGAGTTATCAGGGCTGCATGGCGTACGTACTCAGTCGCCGGTCGGATGCCAACTCTCATCAGGATCGTAAGCGCTGATCGCGGCGACCGCCGTTTCCGTCTCGGCTCCGAGATCCTTCTGGAAAATGAGGCCCTGTCCGGTTGACCTGGAAGCTCATGATTCCCGAGTTGCCGTACTTCGCGGGCCTGGCGATGGCCGCAAAACCCCCCGTCAACCGGCCCTTCTTGTCGAGATAGCTGCGCTCGCCGCCGGGCGCGTTTTTGCCCTGGCCATCGAGGATACGAAAATAGTACCCATGGAACGGTTGGGGGCCGGCATCCTTCATCTGTTCATCCGCAGCCTCGGCATAGAGCGGCCCGAGCGGGCTTTCTTCCTCGCCCTCCGCCACCGGCCAGTAGAGGCCGTCGTGTGCACCCTCGCTGCTCCGGAAGCGACGTGCGTAGGCCGACGGCTTGCCATTCCGGCCCTGTGAGAAGTACTCGCGCTGAGCGTCCACGAAGGCGTGAAGGCTTGCGAGCGCATCCAGTTCATTCCGGCCGATGCGCCGATTCAGCAACTCCTCCCGTCCGATGGCAGCGTCGAAGCGCCAGCGCCCATCCTCCAGAACCAATGGCAGCGGGAATGTCCATCCCTCATTCCCGAGCACGGCAGCCTTGGTCGTCGCGTCGAGATCCTCGAACGCGACTTTCTCGAGAATCATTGCCTTGACGCGCAACGCGTCCTCACGGTCGGCGGCTTCGTCGCCCGAGTTCAGTAAGTCGACTCCGTCGGTGCCAAACATCTCTTCGGATTTCTTGGAATCACCTGATCCTGCGAGATCCGCGAGCGCCTGAACGGCTTCTTCCGGAGTAGAGTAAGTGCCGGCCGGCGCGGGTGAGCATGCCGCCAGCGCGGCCAGGACCACGACGCCCGACAAGAGTCAGGCAGAAATTGCGCAGCTGATTAGCCGTATTCATTGTTTTTCTCCCTGATCCTTATCGCCGCCGCCCGCCGCCGCCGCCGCGGCTCATCCGCCACCGCCGCGGCTCATGCCGCCGCGGCTGCTCGCAGAACGATCCATACTCGAATTGCGCGAGCCGCTATAGGCGCTGCTGCCCGCTGCCGCGGGAACTGCCCAGGATCCCGGCTTGCCGAGCCGCGCCGGTCGACGCGCTGGGGCCGCGCTGGCCTGCGGACATGTTGCCTGCGCCGCCGCGGTCATAGCCGCGCGCCTGGTCGCGCGAGGCGCGGTTCGACCCTGAGTTCGCCCCGAACTGCTGCGCGGTCTTGTTATCGCGGTAGTTGACGCCGCCACGGTGCGAGGCATCGTGATTCCACGACTGCTTGCCCCCGGCATTGTTACCGATGTTGTTTCTGCCGCCGTCGATGTTCGTGTTGCGAATGAAATTGTTCTGTCGGTTGATGTCGATATCGATATCACTGCCGCCCCAACCCCAGTTGCATCCGCCCCAGATCGCCGCGCCCCAGACCACGCCCGCGGTGAATGCCATGGCGCCGTAGCCGTAGGGCGGCGCGACATACATCGGCGGGTAGTAATAGTACGGGTAAGACCACGATGATCCGTAGACCACCGTCGACGAGTAAGTCGGAACGTAGATGATCTCGGGATTGGCGGGTTCGACCACGATGATCTTGTCCGGCTGCTGCGTGACGACCTGTTGCTCCGTGGTCTTCAGGTTGCCGGAGTCATAGGCCTTGCCGCGCATGCGCTGGATCGTATCCATCAACTCCGTCTTCTGGGCCAGGAAGGCGTCGCCGAGGTCCTGGGTCCAGTCCAGGTTCTCGTCCATCTGCTTCAGCACGTCCGGAAAGCCGCACAGCGATTTCACGCTTGCGTCCCAATCCTTCTCTTTCAGTCTTCCCTCAAGCGCCGTGTCCTTGAGCCCTGGATTCGCTTTCATCCAGCGTGCGGCCTCGACGATCTCGAGCGGATAGGTCGAAGCCATCAGCATCTGCGACACAATCGGGTCCGGATAAAGCGCCATCGGCGCCACAATCTGTTCGAGTTGCTCCTTGGTGAAGGTCGCTGCCGCCGCCGGAGCTGGAGTCGTCTGCCCCTGTACCGCAGCGACTTGCGCAAGGACCAACAGGAGTGACGCAAGTCCGAAGACCCACGGCTGTGTTTGTGCCTTCATGGAAATTCTCCGAGGCTTCGCACCCCGTACACGATTACCGTGCTGGGGCGGTGGATGTCGGGGCGACCGCGACTAGAACGAAACGTTGTAGAACAGCTGCGGACCGGAATAGGTCCAGTCCAACGTGCCGGTGAACCTCGGTTTGCTGACGTCCACGTCAATACTGAAGCTGTCGTACCCGAGACCCAGACCGACGTACTTCTTCGGTTGCCAGATGAACGCCGCTCGATAGTTGACGATGCTCCCGTCAATGTTGTCGATTGACAATGCGAAGTATTGGGCGTGCGCGTCGAGATAGAAGTTACCGCCCATGCGCCACATGCCGTGCAAGCCGATCACCGGCAGCGGCGCATCGACTGACGCCGGTCCGCCGATCGCCACCGTACCGCCGCCGCCCGGCGCGGCTACGTCCGCCTTGAGAGAAGCAGACAAGGTGGTGTAGTGCAGGCCGAAGGAGCCGGCCAGTTCATACGTGTCCGAACGCATGAATGCGTATTCGTAGGCTGCTTCAATGATCTCGAAACTGGTGCCGGCGGTGACCACCGCGTTGACCGGGAACACATCGTCTTGCCAGTTGATTTCCGTGTCGATGGTCGCGGTCTTGGTGCGCGAATAGTCGGTGTACATGAACCGCACGTGGTGACGATCGTTTATGCGCCAGAGGCCATCCAGTCGGAAGCGTGACACGTCCTTGTCGCCGAAGGTGTTGCCGAAATCGACAAGGTCACCCGTGCTCGTCTCGCCGTCCAGGCTGATCTTGACATCGGAGTTGTTAAGAAAGGTGCCGAGGGAGACCTGGCCCCGTTCCTGAATCAGGTTGATTTCCTCTGCCTGCGCCGCAGGCACGGCCACCCACAACAGTGACGCGGCGGACGTGGCCAAAATCAGGTGGCGCTTGCGATCACCCTGACTGCTGTCATTCATCACGTACACCCCGTAAGTCGGCGACAAGTGAATCGAGATTCTAGCACTTGTGCCGGGACAGGCCGATGGCGGTTGCCGGAAGTCGATTGCCTGCCCAATAGCCAAGCCAGGGACTCGAAATTCAGGGGATCAGCAGGGTGCTGCCGGTCGTCCGGCGGGCTTCCAGGTCGCGGTGTGCCTGCCCGGCATCTGAAAGCGGGTACGTATGCCCGATCCGCACTTTCACCTGGCCGCTGCCGACGATGTCGAACAGCTCGCGCGCCCCGCGGGCGAGATCCGAGGGCTTCGCGGTGTAATGAAACAGGGTCGGCCGCGTGAGGAAGAGCGACCCGCGCCGCGTGAGCTCGAGCGGCGAGAACGGCGGCACGGCGCCCGAGGCGTTGCCGTAACTGACCATCAGCCCGAGTGGCTCGAGACAATCGAGCGACGCGAAGAACGTGTCCTTGCCGACGCCGTCATAGACGACCGGCACGCCCCGGTTTCTTGTTATCAATCGCACGCGCTCGACGATGTTCTCCCGCGAGCTGACGATCACCTCCGTTGCACCGTGCTCGCGGACGAGCGCCGCTTTCTCGTCGCTTCCGACGACTGCGATCACCTTCGCGCCGAGTGCGGCCGCCCACTGCAACGCGACCAGGCCGACGCCGCCCGCGGCCGCGTGCAGCAATACGAACTCATTGCGTCGCACGCGGTGGCAACGCCGCAGCAGGAACCAGGCCGTGAGCCCTTTCAGCATCAGCGCCGCCGCCACCCGGTCGGAAATCGAATCGGGGAGCTTCACGACGCGGGCCGCGTCGATGACGCACTCATCGGCATAGGCGCCCGGCGTGCTTCCCGCGTAGGCCACGCGTTCGCCCGCTTTCAGCGTCTTTACGCTGCGTCCGACTTCCGTGATTACACCGGCGGCCTCGCGGCCAAGGCCGCTCGGCAATGAGACTGGATAGAGTCCGGAGCGGTCATAGGTGTCGATGAAATTGACGCCGATCGCGGTCTGTCGGATGCGAACCTGCCGCGCGCCGACCGGCCCCGGATCGAAGGACTCGAGGCGCAGAACCTCCGGCCCGCCGTGTTCGTGAATGCGGATGGCGTGCGGCATGTTCAGAGCGGCTGGGTCGCGAACGACAGATCGGCGACTGGCCGCCCGCCGAGCAAATGCTCCTGAATGATCCGCTCGATATTTTCGGGCGTCGCGTGCCGGTACCAGGTGCCCTCCGGGATAAACCAGCATGATCGGCCCTTCGCGGCAGATCCGCAGGCAGTCCGCGCGCGTGCGGAGCACGCCGCCCTCGACATCGGCGAGGCCGACTTCGCGCAGCCTGCGCTTGAGATACTTCCACGAGGCCTCGGAAACCTCCGCAGGCGCGCAGTCGCCGTGCGTGCAGAAGAACACATGGCGTCGCGCGCCGCCGAGTGCGATCTTCGCGACCGCCGCTTCGATGGTCAGGGTTTTCGGATTCTCGACCGGCTCGGTCAAAGCGCCGCCTCGTCCATATCGCTGGTGCGGATGCGGATCACGCGCTCAATCGTCGTGACGAAAATCTTGCCGTCGCCGACCTTGCCGGTCTTCGCCGCAGCGATGATCGCGTCGGTCACCTGTTCGACGAGGTCGTCGCGCACCGCGACTTCGATGCGCGTCTTCGGCACGAAGTCCACGACGTATTCCGCGCCGCGATAGAGCTCGGTGTGGCCGCGCTGGCGGCCGAAGCCCTTCACTTCCGTGACGGTCATGCCGGAGATGCCGATCTCGGAGAGCGCCGCGCGCACGTCGTCGAGCTTGAAGGGCTTGATGATGGCGGTGACGAGTTTCATCGAGGCTCCTCGGGCATTCCGTTCCACACGTGGGTCCGGATGCAGATTCTACGGATTTGCCTCACATAAGTGGCGAGCCGCGATGCGGCCGGGCCGCTAGCTTGACGACACCCGGCCGGATGCCGGCTATAGCGGAGACCTGGCAATGGAACTGCCCGTCGCGGAGCGCCGATTCGGCGTCATTCTTGGACTATTCCTACTGTTGACAGCGCTCGGCGCGGAGGCCGGCATCGGCCGCACGCGCGGATTCGCCGCCGTCTCGCAGGACGGCGAAGCGCAATACACGATCCCGATCGCGCTGCCCGCGGGCACGAACGGGATGACGCCGACGATTGCGCTCGAGTACCGCCATCGGACGCAGGGCGGATCTGCTCGGTATCGGCTGGTCGATCGGCGGCCTGTCACAGATCGCACGTTGCACGCGAACGGTCGCTCAGGACGGCGTCGCCGCGCGGCCCGAGATGACCGCCAACGACCGGTTCTGTCTCGACGGACAGCGGCTCGTTGTCTCCAACCATGTCATTTACCAGACCCCGGGCGCCGAGTACCGCACGGAAATCGAATCCTATGCGCGGATTCGCTCCACTCCGAGCGCGGCCGGCGGGCCGGACCATTTCGTGGTTGAGGCGGCCGATGGTCGCATCTACGAGTACGGTGCCACGGCGGATTCGCGCATCGACGGACGAACGACTACGGCATCGAACAACGCCCGCACCTGGGCGCTCAACCGCATTCGCGATCGCGCGGGCAACGTCATCGACTATCGCTACATCGAAGACACCGTGAACGGCAGCTTCCGCATCGCCAGCATTCATTACAACGCGAATCCGTCAGCCGGCGTCGCCGCGTCGCACCAGGTTTCGTTCATCTACGAGAACCGGCCAAACAATGAAGTCGACACGGGATATGTTGCAGGTACGCCGGTGCGACAGGTCTTGCGGCTCGATCGTGTCGACGTGCTCTACAGCGCCGCGGTCCTCCACCGCTACGAACTGAATTACGAGCCGGCGCTGTCTACCGGCGGGCGAAGCCGGCTCGCGTCGGTCCAGGAATGCGGCGCTGGCGGAACCGATTGCCTCGCGCCGACGACGTTCAATTGGCAGGCTGGCGCGCCGGGATTCACGGCCGCGACCGCATTTGTGGCCGCTGTCCCGTTGGCGTCCAGCACACCGGCAAGGCGACTATTCAACTCGGCCGACATCAACGGCGACGGCCGCGCAGACCTTGTCTGGGCCGGCGGGAGTGCGATGGCGTCGGCAACAGTCCGTTATCGCCTCGGTCTCGCAGGCGGCGGCTTCGGTCCGGAGGTCAATTCCGGAATCGCCAGTCCCTACGGAATCGGCGTGCCATTCGACAGCAATGGCGATGGGCGGGCCGACCTGTTGACTTATACCCCGAATCTGGTTTTCTCGATTATCAAGGGCAGTGTGAACGGGCTTGCTGCGCCGGTTACGACCGCGATCGCGCTGGCGCAGGGAACGAGGGATTACCGCGGCGTCGACATGAACGGCGACGGACTTGGCGACATCGCCTGGTCCGAAGTGCCGGATCCGCAGGTGAACAGCCTGAAAGTCCGCGTGCGCTACGCCCTGCCGGCGGGCGGGTACTCGGCCCCAGTCACGCTCTACTCGCAATGGGAAGCCGTCGCCTACGACAACCCCGAAGGCGGGGAATTCATCGGGCGACCCGGCCGCCGCGTCGATCTCGACGGCGACGGCGCCGAGGATCTTCTGATGAACGAGAATTTCTCGGTCGCGCGGATTTCCGATGCGGGTTACGGTACCGATCGTTTCGACGCCCTGTTCCCGGGCGGCGTACCGTTCGATTTCAACGACGACGATTGCACCGATCTCGTCTACAAGCACTGGACCGGCAGCATCCGTGTCCGCGTCAGCGGCTGCGGCATCGGCGGCCCGCAGTCCGAATTGCAGGGACCGGCCTGGACCGGCGCGGACCTCCACGCCCATGACTGGAATGGCGACGGGCGGGACGATCTTCTGCTGCGCAGCGCCAGCAACTGGAATGTTTCACTGTCGCGAGGCGACTCCCTCGCACCGATCGCGGACACCGGCATGCCTCACGACGGCGGAACCGCTTTCACTGGCATCGACGCCGACGGGAACGGACTCGAGGATCTCATTGCCCTCACATCGGGCCAGGTTCGATTGCGGCTGAAAAACGGGCTCAAGCCGGACCTCATGCTTTCCGCAGCCGACGGCTTCGGCGTGTCCGCGGAATTCGGGTATCGCCCGCTGACCGACCCATCGGTCCATCAGCGCGGCAGCACCGCCGTGTATCCGGAGCAGGACGCGCAGCCTGCCGCGCAGGTGGTCTCGACGCTGACGACGACTGACGGAAGCGGCATTGGCCGAAAGTCGTCGACCGGTTTCCGTTACGAGGGACTTCGTCAGCATGCGCAGGGCCGCGGCTCCCTCGGATTCAGGAAGCAGATCCGGACCGAACTCACTCCGGTGCAGAGGCTCAGCACCGAGTTCACGCTGCGCCAGGATTTTCCTTACACGCATCTTCCCGAGTCGGTGATCGCGCGCCAGCCGTCCGGAAGGACCGTCGCGGTCACGAACTATCAATGGTCGAGGATCGATATCGGCACATTGATGAATCATCGCCAGTTCCCCTACCCTTCGACCGTTACGTCGCGCCGCTACGAAGTCGGCGGCCCGTTCGACGGCAGCGAAATCGCCCGCGTCGTGCGCAGCGTCGCCGCAATCGATGCGGCATCCGGGGTCGTCACCGACGAAACGACGACCGTCAGCGAGATTGCCGGCGGCGCCAATGTGGGATCGTCCGCAAGTATCCGCAGCCAGCGCACGAATCTCCTGAATGACACCGCGAACTGGTGTCTCGGCCGACCCCAGACACTGCAGCTGACGGCAAGTCATACGTTGACCGGCGGTGCGCCGATCGCCCGCGATGTCGGCCAGGTCTGGGATGGCGTGAAGTGCCGGCCCACACAGTGGACCGTGGAGCCCGGGGACAGCCAGTGGCAGGTGACGCACGACCTGAGTTACGACTCGTTCGGCAATCTCGGCAGCGAGAAGATTACCGGCGCCGGCATGGCCGCGCGCAGCCTGGCCGTCAATTGGGGCCCGCGCGGCCAGCTGCCGATCCGCATCGCCAATCCGCTCGCGCAACTGACGCTCTTCACCTGGGACGATGCCAGCGGATTGCCATTGACGATGACCGATCCGAACGGCTCGGTCGTGAGATGGCGATACGACAACTACGGCCGCCTGGCGCAGGAAACCCAGCCCGACGGCACCAGCACCGTGTGGTCTCTCGAGTCCTGCACGACGGTATGCGATGCGCGCGCAAGGTACCGGCTCGCCCAGGAGGACCGCGACACGAGCGGTGCACTCGCGCGTCATGACGCGTCTCGAGATCGACCAGCACGAACGCGGATTTCGACTGAGGTCGCAGCGGGCCGGCGGCGGCATTTCGATCGCGACGGTCGACTCGGACGACCGCGGCCTGCCAACGCAGCGTACCTGCCGACCTGGGACGGCGGCGCGCCGCCGGGTTACTGGCAGCAGGACTACGACCTGCTCGGTCGGCCGACTTCGGCGCGGCTTCTCGGCAGCGGCAACGCCGTCGAGCGCTCAACGACGATCCGGTACGACGGACATGCGACGACGGAGACGGATTCCCTCGGTCACGCCACGACCGGCACACGCGCGGCCTGGGGAAACTCTCCGACGTCGTCGACGCGCTGGGCGGCAGGACGCGCTACGAGTACGACGCATTCGGCGGGCTGCAAGCGCGTTCGCGATGCGGCAAACAACACGATCGCGACGGCAACTTTACAACCCGCGCGGCATGAAACTGACGCAGGCCGATGCCGACATGCGGCAACTGGACCTGGACGCGCAACGCGCTCGGCGAAGCCACGGCGTTGCGCGACGCGAAGGGGCAGCTCATCCGTTTCGAATACGACGCGCTCGGCCGCGTCACGAAACGCATCGACGCCGGACGGCACCGCGAACTGGACCTGGGGCGGCCTGGCTGCGAGCAAGAACATCGGCCGGCTCGCCGGCATCGCCGGTCCCGGCTATTCCGAGAACTTCACCTACGACAGCATCGGCCGACCCGCCACACGCACGATCGTGTCCGATGCGAGCTACCGGTTCGATTACACGTACAACGCGCTCGGGCTCCTCGACGCGATCGACCTACCCCGCGGCGGGAACCGGGACGCCGTTCAGGATCCGGCACGAGTACGACGCCGGCCGCGTCTCGCGCATCGGCAATGCGCAATGCGCCGGGCGAGTACTTACTGGAAGCTCAATGCGCAGGACGCCGCCGGCAATACCGCTCGACGAATCGTTCGGCTCCGCGCTCCGCGTCGTCAGCGGATTCCGCCGGTCGGCGGCAATGCTCGAGTATCGCCAGAGCCAGGCTGGCGGCGGCGCGGCGGTCCAGGACCTCGCCTACGACTGGGACGCGAACGGCAATCTCACGCGTCGCGACGCGACCTGAACCAGGGACTCTCGTCGAAGACTTCCGCTACGACGCCCTCGATCGGCTGGACGAATCGCGCAGGAACGGCACCGTCAATCTCGAGCTCGACTACGACGCGATCGGCAACATCCGCCGCAAGTCCGATGTCTGCCCGGCTACGGCGGCCTGCTACACCTACCACGCGACCCGCAAGCACGCCGTCGTCACGGCCGCCGGTCGGAACTTCGTCTACGACGCCAACGGCAACATGACGAAGCGCGACGGCGCGGCCATCGCCTGGACCAGCGACAACCTGCCAGCCTCCGATCGCCCATTCGAACGGCAATAACAGCCAGTTCTCCTATGGGCCCGGAGGCAATCGCTGGAAGCAGGTCGCGAAGAACGGCGCGACGACCGAAACGACGCTCTACGCCGGCGGGCACTTCGAGAAGATCACGCGCGGCGGGCGTCACGACCTGGCGCCATTACGTGGCGACGCCCTGCGGCATCGCCGTCATTCATCTGCGCTATGGCGATGGATCGCGCGCCGGCGATGCGTTACCTGACGCAGGACCACCTCGGGAGCACGGACCGGATTCTCGACGCTGCGGGCAACGTCTGTCGTCGCCGAAAGCTTCGGTGCGTTCGGATCGCGCCGAAAGGCGAACTGGGCCGGCGTGCCGACAGCCGCGGAGCTCGCGAAGATCGCCGCGGTCACGCGCGACGGTTTTACGGGCCACGAGTACCTCGACAACCTCGACCTCATTCATATGAATGGCCGCGTGTACGACCCGGCGCTTGGCCGATTCATCAGCGCGGATCCCTACGTCACGCTGCCGTACGACGGACAGGGCCTCAATCGCTACGCCTACGCCCTGAACAATCCACTCGCGTTCATCGACCCGAGCGGATTCGACCCGCCACCCTGCATCGCAGTCGTCCTCCGGAAACTGCGCGCAGATCACGGTCGTCGGCTTGAAGTGGGCGGACTGGATCCGTTACCTGGGCGGAGGCATCGGCCCAGATCGCGAGCGCCATCGAGCGCGATCCCTGCGGGCAGGACGGCGACGCGCTCGCCTGCGCCATGCAGTCGGCCCGGCTCGTATCGCCGTCGAGCATCGTGCTGACGGTCGGCACGTACCCCGATGCGTCGCTCTCCCGCAGCGGCGCCCTGGACGCCGCCCAGGGATTCGCGGCGCGCGTCGGCAACCTGACGATCAGTTCGTCGCCGATCGCGATGCTCTTCGGCGCCGATCCGGACTTCCAGTATTTCCGACGAGCCGGACAGCGACGCCGGGCGCACCGGCGCGCCAGCTCGGGAATGTCGGATACTTCGTCGGCGGCGCCGCCGGGATGCATCCGCAAGGGCGGTTCGGAGATCGCCGGCGGTTCCGCCGAGCGCGTTCGCGCGATCATTGCAAGGCAGCGACAAGTACCCGGGCATGGATCGCTTCAAGGACATCATGCTCAAGAAAGGCACGCTCATTTACGCGGGCTATCCCGGGCCAGGGCTGCTTCTATACGACGGCCAGCGCATTGCGGCGCGTCTGGCGACAGCGCTACCGCATTTACTCGCGGGCTTGCAGATTGCGAAGCACCGGATACACGGCCGATGCGCACGCGTGTCGCTGCATACGAAGTAATCGAGGACACGCCGGCAGCATTCGGCCTCGCGATTGCAAACACCGAACACGGCCCTGGCCGGCTCCCGCAGGTCGTAGTACCTTCGTTTGAATCCAGCCTGCGTTACCTGGGAGACTACCCATTGGGTCCCTGACATGAAGATCGGACATTACTGACGGATCGATCGTGTTTGCCGCGCGGCACAATCGAGCGGCACGACGCATCGCGCAGAGTTTTCTCGCCTCGCCGATCGGCCGTGACGCGAAAGATGCGAGCTGGTCAACGAAGACTGGCGGCAGGCTACGATTCGAGCCTGAGCCCGGCATCGCGGCAACGCTCGATCTTCAAGGGCGACCAACTGCATCAGGTCTGGTGCTGATGGAGATACCATCGGACGAAACCGGTGAGTGGACTATGGAGACTCGAGCGCAACGCAAAGCGCAGCACGACACATGGCTTCGTGCGCGAACTCGGGGAACCGCCCTACGAGTACGCCTGGGGCAGAATCAATTCCGAGTTCGACGCCAAAGGCTGCGTCAGTGAGATAATCATCACCTATGCCGACTGACAAGCAACGCGCCGTCACCCACGACGGCGACATCGTCAAAATCGACGGCAAGCCGTTCGCATGGAATACATGGTGCGCGACGCTTTCTGGGCGGACGGCCGCGCCGTGGTGCTGCTCGAACCCGGACGCCTTCCTCGACAAGTCGCCTACGGCGCAGCGCAAGGCGCCGCAGCCGCGATCCGGTGCAGAACCTGCGCGCCTATTCGCCCTCCGGCGAGTTGCTATGGCAAGCGGAGCAGCCGGAGACCGACGATCACTATTACCGGATCGAGAGCCGCCAGCCCCTGGTCGCGCTCTCCTTCTCCGCCTATCGCTGCGACCTCGACCTCGCGAACGGCCGGATCCTTGCGAAGCATCATCTGAAGTAGCGGTCAGGCGATCAGCGGGATCACGAGCATCGAGACCGCGGTCACGATGACGATCGCGGCGAGGTTCACGCGCCAGCCGGCGCGGATCATGTCCTGCATCGAGAGCCGGCCCGTGCCGAACACGATCGCGTTCGGCGGCGTGCCGACCGGCAGCATGAATCCGCAGGTGGCCGCGAGTGCCGCCGGCGCCGCGAGCTGCAGCACCGGGTAGTTCGAGGCGGCAGCGATCGCGGCGAGGATCGGCATGAAGGTCGCAGCGGTCGCCATGTTCGAATTGATTTCGGTCCAGAGCACGATCAGGGTCACGACGGCGGCGACGAGCGCAAGCAGCGGCCAGGTGCCGATGCTCGGCGAGTGCCTCGCCCATGAATGCCGACAGGCCGCTGCCCTGGATCGCTTCCGCAAGCGCGAGGCCGCCGCCGAACAGCAGCAGCACGTCCCAGGGAAGCGCCGCAGGTCCGCGCCAATCGAGCAGGCCGCCGCCTTCCCTCGTGCCATTCGGGATCAGAAACAACGCGAGGCCCGCAAACAATGCAATGGTCGTGTCGTTGAACTCCGAAAGTCCCGGGAGTTCGGCGCAGCAGCGGGCCGGTGATCCACGCGGCGGCCGTCAGCACGAAGACCGCTGTCACGCGCCGCTCGGCGGCCGACATCGGCCCGAGAGCCGCGCGCGCCTCAATGAGCCGGTCGCGTGCAATCGTCTGCGATCCGAGCCTGAACGGGAATGCGAGTCTTCACAAGCACGAGCCAGGCGACCGGCAGCAGCAGCAGCACAGTCGGCAATCCCGAACGCGAGCCACTGCGCAAAGCTGATCGTCTCGCCGTAGTTCTGCTGCATGAATCCGGCGACCATCGCATTCGGCGCCGTACCGACGAGCGTGCCGAGGCCGCCGATGTTCGCCGCATAGGCGACGCAGAGAATGATCGCGCTCGCGAAGTTCTTCGCATCGCGATCGCCCGCGGCAGTGTCCGGCGCGACGATCGTCGCCACCGATAGGGCGACCGGCAGCATCATCAGCGTGGTCGAGGTGTTCTGCACCCACATGCTGACGAAGCCGGTCGCGCACATCATGCCGAACACGAGCCCCTGCGCGTTGCCGCTCGCTCGCGCGACGATCGCGTACGCGATGCGACGGTGCAGGTTGCAGCGCTCCATCGCGAGCCCGAGCAGAAAGCCGCCGAGAATCAGGTACAGCGTCGTGTTGCCGTAACCTTGCGCGAGATCCGTCGGCCGATGCCGCGCCGAGCGGAGGTAGGATCGCGAGCGGCACCAGCGCCGTTGCGGCGAAAGGCAGTGCTTCGGTCGCCCACCAGACCGCCATCAGCGCCATCGTGCCCGCCACCTGCCAGCCCGCGATCGACAGTCCGGCGGGCGGCTCGGTGAGAAGAGTCGCCGCGAACGCGATCACGCCGAGCAAAAGCCCGGTGTTTTGCACCCTGGTCCTGCCGGACGCAGCCGCCATCGCCTCTCCCTGCCGCATCGCGGCGCGCCAGTATAAAGTGACGGGCTTCCGGGGGTGTTCGCGCATGCAGGACACGATCGTCGTCGCGGGAGGCGGCCATGCCGCCGCGCAGGTCGTCGACAGCCTGCGCCGCGACGGCTTCCATGGCCGCCTGGTGATGGTCTGCCGGCGAACCGACTCTGCCCTACCAGCGCCCGCCGCTCTCCAAGAAATTCCTCGGCGGCGAACTCGAAGCGGAACGCCTGCCGATCCGCCCGGCGAGCTTCTACGAGAGCATCCACTGCGAGCTGATGCTCGGCAATCCACGTCGTTGCGATCGACGCCAGGGCACGGCAAGCTTCGCCTGGCTGACGGCGGCGAACTCGCGCTACGACAAGCTCGTGCTCGCGGTCGGCGGGCACGCGCGGCCACTGCCGGTGCCCGGCGCCGATCTGCCGGGCGTGCATGTGCTCCGCACGATGGCGGATGTCGAGGCGATCCGCGCGCGGATCGCCCCGGGCGTGCGCGTCGCGATCGTGGGCGCGGGCTACATCGGCCTCGAATGCGCCGCGACCTTCCGCAAGCTCGGCCTCGACGTGACTGTGATCGAGATGATGGATCGCGTGATGAACCGCGTCGTCGCGCCGGAGATGAGCCGCTTCTACCAGTCGGAGCATGCGCGCCACGGCGTCAATATCCTGACCGACCGCAAGGTCGCCGCCTTCTGGGGCGACGGCAGCGTCGCACGCCGTCGAGTGCACCGACGGCACGCAGGTGCCCGCGGACCTCGCGATCGTCGGCATCGGCCTCGTCCCCAATACGGCCGCTCGCCGAATGCCGCCGGTCTCAAGTGCGAAGACGGAATCGCGGTGGACGAGCACTGCCGCACCAGCGATCCCGACATCTACGCGATCGGCGACTGCTGCAGCCATCCGAGCCCGCGCTACGGCCGGCGCATCCGCCTCGAATCGGTGGACAACGCCTTCGAGCAGGCGAAGTCCGCTGCCGCGAACATCTGCGGCAAGTCGATCGCTGCACGACAAGACGCCGTGGTTCTGGTCGGACCAGTACGAACTGAAGCTGCAGATCGTCGGACTCAGTCAGGATTATGACAAGGTCGTCCTGCGCGGCGATCCGGCCTCGCGCTCGTTCAGCTGCTGCTATCTGCGCGGCGGCGAGCTGATCGCGCTCGATGCCGTGAACCACGCCAAGGATTTCATGGCGGCGCGCAAGCTGATCGCCGAGCGTGCGCGTCCCGACCTCGTCGAAACTCGGCCGACGACACCGTCGCGCTCCGCGACACCTTATAATGCCGGCGGATGGACAAGATCGACGTCGTCGAGCGCGAATTCCGCGCCATGCTCGCCAAGATGACTGGGGGTCTCGCGACCGCAGGATTACGGCGCGGCTTTCTGGGACTGGTGGCTCAATCTCGCGAAGTCGCCCGAGAAGCAGGCCGAACTGCAGCAGACGGCCATGAAACAGGCGATGGACCTCTGGCGCTTCAACGCCGAGGCCGCGCAGGGAAAGCCGCTGGCGCCGACCGAGAACGGCGACCGACGCTTCGCGAATCCCGCCTGGCAGCAGTATCCGTTCAATGTCTGGGCGCAGGCATTCCAGAACGGCCTGTCGCTGATGGAGCAGTCCACGCGCAATGTCCCGGGCGTCGAGCCGCAGAAACGCCCAGCTGTCGAGTTCGCAGCGCGCCAGGCGGCCGAACCGCTCTCGCCCGCCAACAATCCGCTGACCAATCCCGAGGTGCTGCAGCAGACGCGTCGCCGAGCGTGGCCAGAACCTCGCGCGCGGCTACAAGCATTTCCTCGACGACATGGAGCGCACGCTGCAGGGTGGTGAGATCCCGGGCACCGAGGACTTCCGCGTCGGCGAGAAAGTCGCCGTCACCGAAGGCCAGGTGATCTTCCGCAACGAACTGATCGAGCTGATCCAGTACTCGCCGACGACGCCGGACGTGCATGCCGAGCCGGTCCTGATCGTGCCGGCCTGGATCATGAAGTACTACATCCTCGACCTGTCGCCGAAGAACTCGCTCGTCGCCTGGCTCGTGGACCAGGGCTTCACTGTTTTCATGATGTCGTGGAAGAACCCGACCGCCGCCGACCGCGACCTCGGCATGGACGACTACCTGCGCAAGGGCGTGTACGCGGCGCTCGATGTCGTTTCGACGCCGTCGTGCCCGACCGCGACATCCACGCCGTCGGCTATTGCATCGGCGGCACACTGCTTTCGATCGCGGCCGCCGCACTCGCCGAATGGGGCGACACGCGCATCTGCGACATCACGCTTTTCGCCGCGCAGACGGACTTCAGCGAACCCGGCGAGCTCTCGCTCTACATCAGCCCGGCGCAGGTCGAGATGCTCGAGGCGCTGATGTACAAGGAGGGCGTGCTCGACTCGAAGCAGATGGGCGGCGCCTTCACGATGCTGCGCGCGCACGACCTGCTGTGGCAGCCGGCCGTGAAGTCGTACCTGAAGGGCGAGCGCGACGGCATGATCGACCTGATGGCGTGGAATGCCGACGGCACGCGCATGCCGTGGAAGATGCACACCGAATACCTGGTCGGGCTCTACCTTCAGAACGACCTGGCCGAAGGCCGCTTCAAGGTCGAGGGCGAGACCGGTCAGCCTCAAGGACATCCGCGTGCCGATGTTCGTCGTCGGCACCGAGACCGACCACGTCGCGCCGTGGAAGTCCGTCTATAAGGTGAGCGGTCTCACTTCCTCTCCCGAATTCACTTTCCTGCTGACGAGCGGCGGACACAACGCCGGCATCATTAGCGGTCCTGTGCATCCGAAGCGCCGGCATCGCGTCCGCACGCAGAAATCAGGCGAAGCGGCTTTGCCGGCCGACGAATGGTTCGCGACGACCGAGGCGAAGCCGGGTTCCTGGTGGCCCGATCTGGGCCGACTGGCTCAAGGCACATTCATCGCCGGAGCGCGTCGCGCCGCCGGAAATCGGCGCGCCGGAAGCGGGTTACAAACCGCTCGCCGACGCGCCGGGCGAATACGTGCGCCAGCGCTAAGTCGCAAGTCACCCTGTTCGACGACGCCGACCCTCCGCAATCAGCAGGCCGAGGCATAGCAGGAGCTCCACGGGTCCGGCCGGGCCGCCGCCTCCGGAGTTGTCATCATCGGGCGGCAACGTCGGTGGATCTGAGGGGGGTGGAGTAACGTCATTGTCGTGGATCGTAGCGACGACCGAGCTGAGCGGCCCGATGATCGCCCCGCCCGTCGGTTTCGCTAACTCGACAGTGAAAGTCTCGTCGCCTTCTTTGACGTTGTCGTTGATGATTTGTATATCGACGAGCTTCACCCCAGCTTCTTGGTCGCCCCAGCAAACGGAACTCGAATCCGCCTTGAAGTCCTCGCCCGCGATCGCGGATCCAGACCTGGCATTGATGTCTACGCAGACGTTTCCGCTGAAGTTGAAATCGCGGGAAACCTCGAACTGAAAAAAATTGTGATCTTCGTAGTATCCTCCGCCGAGGTAGATCGAGAATTGGCCGGCGGGGAATCCATCAGCCTGAATGGTCACAGTCACGTTCTGAGCGCCAATGCCCGAACCGCCCTGGAAGTCTGCGAGTGCAACCTGGAACGTCTCTGGACCCTCTGCCGGTCCCGCATCCGGCGCAATTTCTACGTCAATATTCCGCACCGATCGGTCGCCGCTGGCCCAATGAAGTATTCCTTCGGTGACGGTGAAATCCTCACCAGCCGTCGCTTCCCCGTTCGCAGCGGTCCGGAACGTAACGCTCAAGTCACCTTCGCTGCCCCCGCTGCGTCGAACTCGTACGATCGCCACGCCCTCTGACTCGACCGGGGCCGCCTCAGGTCCTGCGAAGCTCAGCACGCCCACGCTTGTCCCGCCCGCGTCACCGATCAAGCGCACCACGAATGGCTGGCCTCTATCACCGCCAGCGGCGATAACGCCGCCGTCTTGCCGGATCGCCATGTCATGAACGACTGGTTTCGAGATGTCATCCGAAGGCAAATCGATCCAGGTGCGACCGCCGTCACCAAACTCTGCATCCAGCGTGCCAGCGGAATGCAGGCGCAGGATCGACGCACCTTGGGGGCCTGATCCCGCAACGAGCAACTTGCCGTCGGCGACCTGCGTGATGGCCGTCGCCATGGTCATTGAATTGGCGATCGCACCGTCCGCCACGAACGTCGAATCCGGCGCGCCATTCGCCAAGAGGCGCGCCACAAAACCTTGTTCCGCCGCACTTCCAGCGACGAACAGGCCCCCACTAGCAAGCAATTCGAGAGAATTGCACGTAACCGGATTGCCGCCCTGAGACCCGACGATTGCGCTGCCGGCGATGCCGAACGCCACATCCACCGCGCCATTGGCGGTGAGTCCGACGATCGCGCAGCCGTCAGCTCCCCCGTGTAATACGCGATAGTCTCCAGCACCGGTGCGGATGAGTCGGGTTTCGCCGGAACGGCCGACGCCGGAGCCGATGTAGATGCCATCGTCCCCGAAAGCCTGGTCGAGGCTTCCGTCGTTCAGCAAGCGAAGGACCACTACGCGGTACTCGACTTCGTCGCCGATCACGACTTCGTGAATGCCGGCAACGACGATGCGCCCGTCCGGGTCGAGCGAGACAGAACGCGCCTCGTGCCCATTGCTGTTTTCCCCACCCGACCACACAAAGATGCCATCTACGCCGAAGCTGCTATCGACCGAGCCATCGCTTTCAAGACGGAAAACCGCGAGTTTGGAAAACGAGGGACCATTACAGCGGCCGTAACCTCCGTATTTGGAGTACTTGCGGCCGATTGCGACGACCTTGCCATCCGCTTGGCGCGCGATTTCGAGGGCTTGTATGGAGTCGATGTTTGATGCTGCTTGATACGTGGGGTCGACGCTGCCGTCTTCGTCCAGTCGGCTCATGAAACTCGTTCCCGAAGCGCATATCCCCCAGTCAAAGCGCGCGTCGCGAAACCGTACACCGGTTCCCGCAACGAAGATGTCACCCGAGTCGAGTACCTCGACGGACCACGCCGCGCCCGCAGTAGGAACCATGTCCAAGCGGCCGTGGTCCGAAAATGCAGGATCGAGGTCGCCGGTGGCCGCTTGTGCGAGCGCCGGTGCAAGGCTGGCCGCCATGGCCAGTACGGGCAGTGGAGTCTTCATGTTCGCCTCCGCTTCGCGGCTGGATGTCCTGCGAAACTTTTAGGCCCGAACCGCGCTGGCGGTCTTGATGAAGACTTGATATCCGCTTGATATTCTCAATCCGGCTGCCCGGCCGGCGGGAAATCACATGTCGAACGTCATGCCGAAGTAGAAGTACCGGCCGATGCTGTCATACGGATCGCCGGCGTAGATGCCCAGGAGCCCAAGCGGGGGCAGGCTGTCGGTCAGGTTGTCAACGCCGCCAAACACCCTCACCTGTTCGCTGACGGCGTACTCGCCGCGGATGCCGTGGATGTATTCCTCCGGATAGTACTTGCTCGGGAAGAGGTCCGCGTTCGTCGGAGGATTGCCATTGAACGCATGCTGGTCCTCGTATGCGCCAATCGTCTGCTTGCCGAGGTAGCGCAGGTTGTAGGTCATCTCGAGATCGCCGATCGTGTAGCCGAGGTCCAGGTTCAAGACAAGCTCGGGATCCCCGAGTTCGCTCAATTGGCGGTCCGGGACCGACGGATTTTCCGGGTCGATAAAGTTGTTGAGCTTGAGCGCCTTCACCGCGACCATCCGCGCGTTTAGCTGGTGTCCATTGCTGAACGTGGTCCCGTACGATAAGTCCACATCCACGCCTTCGGTCACCTGACGGGCGTAGTTGAAGCCACTTGCGATCAGCGCTACCGGGGCAAAGGTACTGTCCGGGTTTCGATTGATCGTGGTGCAGTACTGGTTGTCGATAGCCGGACGGCGAGTCGTAGCAGGCGTTCAGGATCGCCTGCGCGCTCGGCGGAGCGATCAGGGACGTGACTTCAATGTCGTAGTAGTCGACCGAAAACACGAGTCCCGGAAGGAATCGCGGCGTGATGATGGCGCCGATCGTGTAGCTCTTGCCTTCTTCCTCGACCAGCAGCGGGTTGCCGCCCTGCAAGAAACCAATCGACCCGATGTTTGCCGGTATATTCTCGAAGCCGACCGGCACGCCCGCTTCCACACAGTTGGCCGCCCGATTCGGGTTGTCGCCGATGAACTGGAAATCGCAGGGATCCGCGACACCGGCGAAGTCCTGTGTCAATGGCCGGTACAGGTCGCCCTGCGTCGGCGCGCGAACCGACGTCGAGATATTGCCGCGGAACCGTATCGCCGACACCGGCGCATAGATCAGGCCCGCGTTGTAGGTGGATACGCTTCCGGTCGCGTTGTTGTAGTCGGAAATCCGGCCTGCCCCCTCGATGGTCAGCTCACGCACCATTGGCAGATCCCGGAGCAACGGGAGGCGCAACTCTGCAAAGACCTCTTTGATCGACAGATCCGGTGGCAGAAACGGCGGTATCGCGTTCAGAAAGGTAGCGCCCGCCGCGGTCAACTCATCGAACACGGACTGCGCCTGCTCGTTGCGATATTCCGCGCCCAGGGCGAAACCGACCGGGCCAGCCGGAAGCTCGAACAGTTGCGACAGGTCGCCGGACATGAAGGCAGAGACCACGAACTGGCTGGCCTTTTCGTTGCGCAACGCGGTCGTATTCACAAAGTCGAGGGCCGCCTGCGATGGCGCGCCCGGGCCGAAGACATCGATGGGCACACAGTCGGGCCGGTCGTTTGACAGGTCGGCATCGGCGTTTACACCGCACACGATCTGGCCCTGGGCATTTCGAACCGCGTCGACTGCAAGGAGAAAGCCATCCTCATTGCCGTCGAGGGTCGAACACCAGCAGGTTATTCAGCGAACGCATCCGGGTGTCGAGGTGGCCGTAGTTGAACGCGACCTCGTAGTGCCAGTCCTCGTTGAACCCGCCCTCGATACCGGCCACGACACGGTAGGTGTCGCGATCATGCAGCTCGCCGCGGCCGCCAAAGTCGACGTTCAAGCGGCTCATCTCAAAGGTGGCGCCGGGCGCTGCACAGTTACCGAGTGTCTGCAGGGCTCCCAGCGCCTGCGCCGACAGGAAGGGATTGCCGCAACTGAGCTCCTTGCCTCTTGGTTCGATGTCGATGTCGCGGCGAAAGAATTTTGGAATGCTGCCCCGCCAGAAGCTGGGCGAACCTTCCTGTATCGCGTCGATGTGGACGAACTTGGCTTCCAGGAACGGACTGAAGGCCTCAGACACGTCGTAGTGCGCGAACAGATTCGCCGAATAGTGCTCGAGGCCGGGAGCAAGTTGCCCGGTCCTGCCGTACGACGCAAGACTGCCCGGATTGCTGCCAATCCTGACATTGCCGGAACCAAACGGCCTGAGGTCAGTCCCGGGAATCGTTTCGACCAGGTTTCCGCTGCTGTCGAAACTGAAAATGCGCGGCTGGTTGTTGGGCAGGCAGCGCTGGCTACTGCAGAAGTCGGGGGACGCCGGATCGTCGGAAACATTTACGGAGACCAGTCCGCCGTCCGCGATGTTGCCATCGAACATCCCGCCGTCGTAAAAGACATTGTCGGCGATCCCGTCCGAGCCACCCGGCTCACCCGCGCTGTCTTCCGCTGCATCGAACTGTCTGAGGCCGCTGAACGCACCGGTCAGACTGTCACGCTCCCGGAAGTACAACGCATCCGTTCTGCCCCACTCGATTGCGAGTGCGACGTTGCCGCGGCTTTCCGCAAAATTGCGGCCGGCGGTTACCGACACGAAGTTCGAATCGCGATCGCCCTCCGACGACACGCCGGTCTGCGCGCGTAGTCGCAGCCCTTCGAAATCGCGCCGGGTAACAAAATTCACGACACCCGCCACCGCGTCCGATCCGTAGACCGCGGAGTTGCCGCCGGTGACCAGGTCGACCCGCTCGATCAGGTCGGATGGGATCGTATTGACGTCGACGTAGTAGTCGCCGGGCTGAGACGTCACGTGGCGCCGGTTGTTCACGAGCACCAGCGTCCGCTCGACGCCGAGGCCGCGGAGGTCGAGCCAGTTCAGGCCCGCGGTGCCGATAAAGCGGCTCGAGTTGCCCTGACTGTAGGTTGATCGAAGTGCCGGCAGATCATTGAGCGCATCGCCGAGGCTGATGTCGCCTTGATCGTTGAGTTCCTC
Organism: uncultured Gammaproteobacteria bacterium; assembly: GCA_963819545.1. Classification (GTDB taxonomy): domain Bacteria; phylum Pseudomonadota; class Gammaproteobacteria; order Steroidobacterales; family Steroidobacteraceae; genus SCUD01. The sequence goes on from CAWFWJ010000002.1 coordinate 111,801, forward strand.
CGCTGCGACCGAAATGATCGGCACCGTGGCGGCCTGACCCTCGACACGGCGGATGCGCGAACCTGTGACGACGACGTCCTGCAGAGCGGCCTGCTGCTGTGCCGCAGCCTGTTGTGCTTGAGCGGCCGGGGCCAGCACTGCTGTCACGAGGCCTATGCCCAGCGCGGCGCGGATTCCATCCCCCGACAAGCGGTGCATCGACTCGCGCCTCGATCAGCAGGAGTTCGGCACCGATACTACGTTCGCGGGCGCCGGTCTGGCAAAGCACCACCTTCGAGCTATAGCCGGCGCCCCTTCCGCGCGAACAATGCGCCGAGCGCGAGCAAGAGCTCGAACAGGCCTGTAGAGCCACCACCTCCGCCATTACCGACACCGCCGCCACCGCCGCCACCGGCTGGGGGCGGTGGCGGAGCAGCGCTGGTCGTCGACGTAAACATGGCTGACTCGCCGCCCACGGTCAGCGTCGTCGACGTCGACGTCAGAACGCTCGCCGACGTCGTATGGCGGACGCAGACCTCTTCGTTGGGCAGGATGAATCCCGAAGTGGTGAACGTGGCGACGCAGCCAATAGAGTATTCGCCACCGATCACGCTGATCGAAGTCGGGCTCTCGATGCTCGTAATCATCACCGGATCTGAGACGACGACTGACCCAGTCGCGACATTGATCTGGTCCGTGAAGCCGAAGCGGTCGGGCGTCGTGTCGCAGCGAGCGAATGGAGAGCTCATCGACTGTCCCAGTGCCGTGACTTCCAGCATGTGGAGGTCGCAGTCGTTTGCCGCGGTCTGTGGAATTGTCAGCCGGTAGGCATTGTTCAGCAGCGAGGTCAGGGTTCCATAGGCCTGGGCGACATTCGCCTCGTTCGGTGCAGCGAAGTGGGTGCCGCCCGTGTCCGCGGCAAGCGATGTCATGCGTGCAGTTGCTTGAGGTGCCACGCTATTGTCGCCGGTTTCGACCACGAAAATCGGGATGCTGTTTTCGTTCGCACGGGAGACGACATCGCTCAGCGATTGTGTCGAGAGATCGAACCGACCTCTGCCGACCAGGATGATCGCCTTCGGGCCGTTCGGCGACGCCACGGGGAGTGTCTCGAATTGGTCCACCGCCAGCATCAGGGAATTAAGCGATTTCGGAAACCCTTCGCGGGATACGACGGTGACAAAGTCAATCAGCGTGCTCGTGCCGGTACCGCCGTCAATCTGTGTAAATGGCTGCACGACTTGAACATTCAGATCCGGGTCGCTGGAGTACCTGGTCTTGACGATCGCCGCGTAATCGCCCACAACCATCTGGTTGATGAAGTCCCTCACGGCGCCCTGAATGGCGTCCGAGAAGTCGCCGTTGTCGAGGACGAAAACGACTGAGATACGTTGCGCCGGATCCTGATCGGGCGGCAGGCCGAAAGTGAACGTGTTCAACGGCGCGCCGTCGAGCGTGACGGCGAAGTCGGCGACTCGTCAGCCCGGTGACCGAACCGCTGCCGTCAGTGACCCGGACGAAGGCCTCAATGGGGTCCGTATTGGGCCGCGACTCGATACGCAGATCGATGTCTGCGCGCGCGGGACCGGTTAATAGAACCGCGACTGATAGCAGTCCGATCACCCGTAACCATTTGATACACATGCCGTTCTCCCGCTTTCCGAACTGTGACTCTGCTGCCATGCCATGCTGAGACAGCGCTGGAGTCAGCGTCCTGATGCAAACTTGATATCGGTTGAATATTCTTGTTCGCCCGACGCTCCGGTCGCGAGAACCGGGGACTCCATATGAATACACCTGCCGAAAACGCGGCCACCCGTATGCCGGAGGCGGCATTTCAATTAGGCGAGCTCACGGTCGATCCCAGGGCCGGCGAGGCCCACGGCCCCGGCGGACGAGAAAAGCTCGATCCCAAAGTCATGGATGTACTCGTCGTCCTGGCACAACACGCCGGGCAGGTCGTCCTGCGCGAGGAATTACTTGCCCGCCTTTGGCCGAATGTCGTCGTGACGGACGAGGTGCTGTCGCGTTGCATTTACGAGCTTCGCAGGCAGCTCAGCCAGGCGGGTGGCAACGAGCGCTACAAGGAGATGATCGAAACGGTACCGAAACGCGGCTACCGTCTAACGGGCGACATCACGCCGTATTCTCCGCGGCAGGGCGCCAGGCCGAGGTGGCTTCTGCCTGCAGTTGCCGTCGCTTCCGGCGTCGCCATCCTCGTCGCAATTCTTGTCAGTCAACGGATTGGCAAGTCGCCAGAAGAGCCCAAGCCGTCACCAGCCGCAACCACGGTGAATTCGATCGCTGTGCTCCCGTTCGTCGACATGAGCCCCGGCAAGGACCAGGGTTACCTCGCGGACGGCATTTCCGAAGAGATCTTGAATCGCCTGGCCCAGGCCAAGAACCTTCGTGTCATTGCCCGCACTTCGTCGTTTGCGCTCCGGGACCCGACACTTGCCGTCGAGGAAATCGCGAAGCGGCTCAACGTGACCCATGTGCTCGAGGGCAGCGTCCGCAAGTCGGATAACCAGATCCGCATTACGGCGCAGCTCATTGCCGCATCCGATAGCTCACACGTCTGGTCCGAAACCTTCGACCGCGGGCTTGACGACGTGTTTTCAGTCCAGGATGAAATTGCGACAGCGGTCGCCACGGCGCTGCAGATCACGCTTGGCGGTGGAACGCCGACAGGCCGGATGCCGGCCAGCGTCGAGGCCTATGAAAGCTTCCTGCAGGGGGAATTCTTCTACGATCGCCGCGCTCCCGGTGACGTCGAGCGCTCCGTCACGTACTTCAAGGAAGCGACTTCCATCGATCCTCGCTACGCCAGGGCATGGGCAGCTCTCGCCGGTGCGTACTCACACCTGTCCTGGGCCGGAGTCCACTTGGACAAGGAGCTGCAACGCCTCCAGGGTGAGGCGGCACTCAGGGCCGTCGAACTCGATCCGCGTCTCGCGGTAGCCCACAGCCGCCTCGCCCAGTTCTATAGCGAGACAACGGACGAAAAGAAAGCGGAAGAACATCACCGCATTGCCATGGCACTCGACCCCAATGAGCCGATGGTGCTGGCAGGCAGCGTGTCCTATGGCGAAGGCGACATCGACGCGGCAATCGCAATTCAACGCCGGATTGTCACCCGGGATCCCCTCAATCCTGGGGGCCGGCAGAATCTCGCGGTGCTGCTTCTTGCCGACCACCGATTTGACGAAGCGATGTCGGAGTATCGCGAGGTGCTGGAGCTGAACCCGGACGCCGGTCTGGACGTCGAGATCGAACTTGTTCGCATCGACGTGCTGCAGGGACGCGACGCCGAAGCCTATGAAGCCGTTACGCGAATGCCTGAAGGCAAGTATCGGGATCATGGACTGGCGCTGCTGTACCGGGCGCCAGACCACCGGGCGGAAGCGGATGCCGCGCTTGCGCGGCTGATCCGGCGGCGAAATGAAGCCGCGGAAAGCATCGTTGACGGCGTCATGGACGATATCAGGCTGGCGGAAGTGCAGGCTTTTCGCGGGATGACCGAGGAAGCATTTGCAACGCTGGCGAGGAAGAAAGACGCGCTTGAACGCGGCCCGGATTCAGAGCTGCCTGTCGTGTCGTATTTTCAGATCGAGGCGAGCGTATCGCCCTTCCTGAAAGCGCTTCATTCCGATCCCCGCTGGGCCGCGCTCATTTCCGAAGCGGCATGACCGGCGTCCACCGCGCCGAGCGGCGCGTGGCGCGATTGCCGGTGGTTTCGCCCTCGTAAGACATCGGCTGCACCGCCGGCAGGCCCTCCGGCCGCGGATCGAGCGAGCGTGTGTTGATCACCATCAGTGTCTGTCCGCCCTCCTCGGTCACGGCACCGAGATAGCCACCGCAGCGGCCGCAAAAGACAAAATCCGCAGTCTGGTGGCCGAAGCGATAACGCGAGAGCAGCGCGGGGTCCGCGTCAGTCCAACGAACGAAGCCCTTCGGATCCGAGGTGTAAACCGCTCCATGCTTCCGGCAGAAACTGCACTGGCAGGCACGCATGGGCCAGCCGGCGGGTGCGATTGCGGTCTCGTAGTCGTATCCGACTGCGCCGCAATGACAGCGGCCCCGGTAAACGCTCATTTCCGGATACTCGAGGGCAGCTGCTCGAACTCGGTCGCGATAGGCATCTTATTGAATGCCGCCAGCAGGTCCGCGGGCGGCGCGATCAGCTTGCGCGCCACGAGATCGAGCCAGCCGCCTTCGCTCTTGATCCTGGCGGCCAGCTTCCCCTCGGCATTCAATACCTCGTTGACCAACCGGAAGCGCGAGCCGTCCACTGCCATGCCGCCGAGCGCGAGCGTGACCGTGATCGGCTCGAGAAGCGCGATCTCGCGGAAATACTCGAGCTCGTCGCGGCGTACCACCGGTCCCAGGCGGCGCTTCGCGAACTCGGTCACCGGGAAGCCGTTCTGGTTGAAGAAACTCATGCGCGAATCCACGCACTTGCTGACATAGGCGAAGTTCGCCATGTGCGCGTTCGCGTCCATGTCGGCCCAGCCGGCGATGGTCGAAATCGAATATGGAGCGCGACTACTCATTTCATGTGAAAGAAGCTCAACTTGTTGCCGTCAGGATCGCGAAAATACCCGGCGTAGAAATCGTCACCGCGCGGCCCGGCCGGGCCTTCGTCTGTACCGCCGAGTTCGATCGCCTTGCGGTAGAGCGCATCGACTTTTGCGGGGCTGTCGACGGCGAGCGCAACCATGACACCATTGCCGACGGTTGCGGGCTTGCCGTTGAACGGTTTTGTCAGTGCGAGCCCCGGCGAGTTACGTCCGGCGCTCCATGCGATGAAAGTCTCGAATTCCATGAAGCGCTTCCCGCCAATTTCGGCGAGCAGCTTGTCGTAGTACGCCGCAGCGCGCTTCAGGTCGTTGGTGCCCAGACACACATATCCGATCATGCTCGTTCTCCGGTGGTTTCAATGAATCGCCTTGAAGAAATCCCCCAGCTTCCCTGCATCCAGCCTGCCGTCAGTGCGCAGGCCGCTACAAACGTCGAGTCCCGCTGGCCGCACGCACTCCATGGCGGCGCGCGCATTGCCGGGATGCAGTCCGCCTGCAAGCAGCACGGGAACTCCTGTAGTTTCGCGGATGCGCCGACTGTGCGTCCAGTCATGTACACGGCCGGTGCCGCCCAGTTCTTTTACGGCGAGTCGCGGATTACCCGAATCCAGCAGCAGCGTGTCGACGAATTCGGCCGCGACTTGCGCCTCGTCGACGGACTCGGGACCCACGATGTGAATCACCTGGACCAGCCGCGTCCTCGGCAGCAATTTGCGCAGGCGCCGCAACTCGGGTTCAGCCAGGTGGTCTACGAGTTGCACGGCCGTCGTTCCACAGCGACGGTGTTGCTCTGCGATTCCTTCCGCCTCGCAAAGTGCGGTCAGGAGAAAGGTCTCGATCGGAGCCGGCACGGCGGCCGCGATGCGGGCGATTTGCGCTTCGCCGATCGGACCAGGACCGCTGGGCATTTCCGAGACGAGCCCGATGGCGGAAGCGCCGGCCGAAATCGCAAGCCGCGCCTCGTCGAGATCCTGGATGCAGCACACTTTTACGAACAACGGGCTTTGCTCCGAGGCTACTCCCAGGTCCTGGCCGTTTCCGTGAAGCCCTCGCTCTTGGCAAGCACGACGCAGAATCGCTGTCCGGTCGGGGCTTCCATCACGACCCAGTCGTTGACCTTCGCGACCCGCCTGGCACCGAGCTTCTCGAGCCTCTTCACTTCGGCCTCAACATCGTCGGCCGCGATATCGAGATGCACGCGACTGTCGTGCTCGACGGCCTGCACCTCGATGTGAAGCCGGTCCTCCTGCATCGAGCAAGCGATGTAGCTTTCGCCTTCCACCCCCGGCAATGAGCGTGTCGCCATGCCGAGCGCCGCCGACCAGAAGGCCGCCGCAGCCTTCCAGATCGTCCGTCTTGCAGTCGATGATGAATCCCGCGAGCTTGCTCTTGTGCATGAGTCACCTAATCTCCGCTCTGAGTGATTGGCAATTCCATGTAGACATCCGAGCGCGCGTAATCCGACGGATGCGGGTCGACCGCGAGGCGGAAACCCAGGCGTTCATAGAGGCGGATCGCATTGGCGAGCCGGCTGTTGGTCTCCAGAAAAACGGTCTGCACGCCCTTCCCCGTCGCCCAGTCCTTGCAGGCGTGGCCCAGCAACTCGCCGATGCCGCGGCGCTGGTGTGTGCCTGCGACCGCCATCTTGGCGAGCTCGAAGCGAACATCGCTGAAGCGAATGATCGCTGCAGTGCCGACGACTGCCTCGCCGTCGAGCGCGAAAAATATCATGCCGCCCTTTGCGACGATCGCCGCTTCCGGGTCGTCAAGCACCTTGCGGTCCGCCGCTTCGACCGCGAACAGCCGCTCGATCCAGTCGAGATTGAGCCTGCGGAAATCACCCGCCAGCTCGCGACGAAACGGCACGACCGTGATGCCGCTCATCCGCCGTTACCGCCGCGCCATTCCTTCGCCAGCAGGCCGAGGAAGGCGGAGTCCTGGATTTCGCCGTCCACATTCCAGCGTTCGCGCAACAGCCCCTCGCGCTTGAATCCGAGCTTGCCGAGAATGCGCATGCGAGTTCTCGTTGCGCGGATCGACGTCGGCTTCGAGCCGGCGAAGCCTCAGCGTGCCGAATGAGAAATCGATGAGCGCTGTGAGCGCCTCTCTCATGTAGCCCTGGCTCCAGTAGGCGCTGGCGAGGCAGTAACCGAGTTCCGCGCGCATGTTTGCGGCATCGATGTGGAACAGCGTGCAGGTGCCCATCACCTGCCCGTCGTCCTTGCGCTCGACGCCCCATGGAAACGCCGACTTGCCGCCGAATCCCTCGTGGATTTTCAACAGATACGCGTGTGCCTCCGCACGCTCTTTCATCGCCGGCGTCGACCAGTAGCGCATCATCCGCGGATCGGAAAACACCGCGAACAACGCATCGATATCCAGTTCCGTCAGCCAACGCAGCCGCACCCGCGGCGCGTCGATCGTGGGAAGCGAGTCGCCGTCGATCATGAGTGCAGAAGCTCCCGGTAGATCGTCAGGTCCGCCGCCGAGAAGCAGCAGAATACGACCTCGCGCAACTTCGACGCACGCGGACCGAACTCTCCCGCGGTGGCGACCGCGATCCGGGCCGCAGGCTGTGCCGGATAACCGTAGACGCCGGTGCTGATGGACGGGAACGCGATGGTCTCGAGTCCGATGGCATCGGCGATCTCGAGCGAACGCCGGTAACATGAGGCCAGAAGCGCCGATTCATTCGCATCGCCGCCGCGCCAGACCGGACCGACCGCATGGATCACATGCCGTGACGGCAGGCGATAGCCGAGTCGTAATCTTCGCATCGCCGGTCGCGCAGCCGCCGAGCCGCCGGCATTCCGCCAGCAGTCCCGGTCCCGCCACCCGATGAATCGCGCCATCGACGCCGCCGCCGCCCAAAAGCGTCTCATTCGCCGCGTTCACGATCGCATCCACGGCAAGCGTCGTGATGTCGGCACGCAAGGCGCGCAGGCGGAAGAATTCCGGATTCATTCACGCAAGCCGGGCTTCGAGGTCGTACTCGGACGCCGCGCTGATCCGTACGTCCGCGAATTCGCCGACCGGCAACGCGGCGGCACCCCTGCCCTTGATTCGCACGACGCCATCGATCTCGGGTGCATCGGCTTCACTGCGTGCAATCGCGACGTCACTCTCGATCGAATCCACCAGCACACGCATGCGGCGCCCGACGCGCGCAGCGAGCCGGCGCGCGCTGATCTTCTGCTGCGCCTGCATGAAGCGGTGCCAGCGCTCCTCCTTGACCGCATCCGGCACCGGGTCCGGCAGCGCATTCGCCGCGGCGCCCTCGACCGGCGAGTACTTGAAGCAGCCGACCCGGTCGAGCTCCGCTTGTTCGAGCCAATCGAGGAGTATCTGGAAATCCTCCTCGGTCTCGCCGGGGAATCCGACGATGAAGGTGCTGCGGATCGTCATCTGCGGCAACTGTTCGCGCCAGCTCTTGATGCGCGCGAGCGTGTTCACCGCATGCGCCGGCCGGCGCATCAGCTTCAGCACGCGCGGGCTGCCGTGCTGGAACGGCACGTCGAGATAAGGCAGCACCTTCCCCTCCGCCATCAGCGGGATCACGTCGTCCACGTGTGGATACGGATAGACATAGTGCAGCCGCACCCAGGGTCCGACCTCGCCGAGCTCGCGTACCAGATCGATGAAGCGGGTCGGGATCTCGCGGCTGCCCCAGGTCGCAGGGCGGAATTTGAGATCCACGCCGTAGGCGCTCGTGTCCTGTGAGATCACCAGCAGTTCCCGCACGCCGGCATTGCGGAGCCGGATCGCCTCATTCAAGACCTGGTCGATCGGGCGGCTGGCAAGGTCGCCGCGCATCGACGGGATGATGCAGAAGCGGCAGCGGTGATTGCAGCCTTCCGAGATCTTGAGGTAGGCGTAATGCCGCGGCGTCAGGCGCACACCCTGCGGCGGCACGAGATCCATGAACGGGTCGTGCTTCGGCGGCAGGAACTCGTGTACGGCGTTGACCACCTCCTCGTAGGCCTGCGGGCCGGTCACGCGCAGCACCGAGGGATGCCGCTCGGTGATCTTCGCGGGCTTCGCGCCAAGACAACCCGTGACGATCACGCGCCCGTTCTTCGCGAGCGCCTCGCCGATCGCGTCGAGCGATTCGTGCACGGCCTCGTCGATGAAGCCGCAGGTGTTGACGACGACGAGGTCGGCCGCCTCGTAGGTCGGCGCGACCTCGTAGCCCTCGGCACGCAGCTGCGTCAGGATCCGCTCGGAATCCACGAGCGCCTTGGGGCAGCCGAGGCTGACAAAACCGACACGGGGGGATCGGGTGGCCACGCGGCATTTTAGCGGCTGCCGCGCTAGAATCCTCAGATGCGCTTTACGAAGATGCATGGGCTCGGCAACGACTTCATCCTCTTCGACGCACCCGCTGCGGGCGCCCCCGGCGCGGACACCATTCGCCGCCTCGCCGACCGCTATACGGGCATCGGCTTCGACCAGGCCCTGATGCTCGAGCCGCCCCGCCGGCCCGGGACTGCCGTTTATTACCGCATTTTCAATGCCGATGGCCGCGAGGTCGAACAATGCGGCAACGGTGCGCGCTGCATCGCGCGTTTCCTGCGCGAGCGCGGCGGCGACCGGGCGGATCTCGTGCTCGACAGCCCGGGCGGCCTGGTGCAGACGCGAATGAACGGCGACCAGGTGTCGGTCACCATGGGCGTGCCCGATTTCGAGCCGGCTTCGCTGCCATTCGAGGCGAGCGGCGAGGCTTATGTTTATCCGCTCAGCGTCGGCGCGAGCGACGTCGAGGTCGGTGCTGTCTCGGTCGGCAATCCGCATGCCGTGATCCGGGTGCCCGCGGTCGCCGACGCGCCCGTCGCCCGACTCGGCCCCGCGATCGAGAATCACCCGCGCTTTCCGAAGCGCACCAATGTCGGCTTCATGGAAGTCGTCGACCGGGGGCACATTCGCCTGCGTGTGCATGAGCGCGGCACCGGCGAGACCCGCGCCTGCGGCACCGGCGCCTGCGCCGCGGTCGCGGTCGGCCGCCGCCATGGCCTGCTGGACGAAAATGTGCGGGTCGACCTACCCGGGGGCCGTCTCGACATACAATGGAAAGGACCCGGGGAGCTGATCTGGATGACCGGGCCGGCGGAACGGGCATTCGAGGGAGAAGTCACGATATGACGACACGACCGGTTCGCGGCGTCGAAATCGCCGAGGTCGACGAGGCCGCCCTCGCCTCCTATCTCGCGGCGACACCCGAGTTCTTCGATCGCCACGCGCAGCTCCTCGCGAAGATCCGCCTGCCGGATTCGCGCGGCGGAGGCTCTACCATCTCCCTGCTCGAGCGCCAGGTCGAAGTGCTGCGCGAGCGCAACCGCCAGCTCGAGCGCAAGGTCAAGGATTTCGTCGATGTTGCGCGCGAAAACGACGCGCTCGGCACGCGCGTGCTCGCGATGGCGCGGCGCCTCATCGCAGCGCGGGACCGTTCAGTGACGATTTCCGCGATCGAAGCGGCACTGCGCGAGGATTTCGGCGCCGGCCAGTCGGTGCTGGTGCTGATGGCCGCCCGCGCTCCTGCCGGCATCGCGGAGAGCCGTTTCCTCCGGATCGTTCCTGCCGATGCGGCGGAGTTGCGCTCCTTCGAGACGCTCTTCAGCGCCGGCAAACCCCGCTGCGGTCAGCTGCGCGACTCGCAGCGCGAATTCCTGTTCGGCGCCGATGCCGTGGCGGAAGTCGGGTCGGTGGCGCTCGTGCCGCTCGGCGCCAAAGGGAGCCTTGGCCTCCTGGCCTGCGGCTCGAACGACAGTCAGCGCTTCAATCCCACCATGAGCACGGATTTCCTCGCGCACATCGGGGAGCTGATCGCCGCCGCACTCGCCGGCGACTGATGCACGGCAAGGCCGCCGCGTGGATCGGGCGCTACCTGGCCCACCTGCGGACCGAGCGCAGGCTCTCGCCTCACACGGAATCCGCTTATCGCCGCGATCTCGACGCGCTCGTCGCCTATTGCGATTCCGAGCGGATCGCGGGCTGGAAACAGATCGACAATTTCCATGTGCGCACGTTTGCCGCGCGCGAGCACCGAGACGGCCTGGGACCGCGAAGCGTCCAGCGCCGGCTGTCCGCAGTGCGCGGTTTCTTCAATTACCTGATCCGCGAGAAAGTGGTCGAGGCGAATCCGGCCGCCGATATCCGCGCGCCCAAGGCCGCGAAACGATTGCCGAAAACGCTCGATGTCGACCAGGTCGCGAGCCTGCTCGGGCGCAAGCCGACCGATGCGCTGACGCGTCGCGATCACGCGATGCTCGAATTGCTGTATTCGTCCGGGCTGCGCCTTGCGGAGCTCGCCGGCCTCGATGTTGCCGATCTCGATCTCGCCGATCGCACCGTGCGCGTGCTCGGCAAGGGCTCGAAGACGCGGATACTCCCCGTCGGCAAGCAGGCCGTCGCCGCGCTTCGCGCCTGGCTCGGAGACCGTGCGGGCCTCGTCAAGGGCGGTGGCAGCGCACTTTTCGTCGGGCAGAACGGCCGGCGTCTCGGCGCGCGCGCGATCCAGCGGCGCATCGGACGCTGGGCCGTGAAGACCGGCCTCAACGTGCCGGTGTATCCGCATCTGCTCCGCCATTCCTTCGCGACACACCTGCTCGAGTCGAGCCGGGACCTGCGCGGCGTGCAGGAACTTCTCGGTCATGCCGACATCAGTACGACACAGGTGTACACACACCTCGATTTCCAGCACCTGGCCCGCGTCTACGACGAAGCCCACCCACGCGCGAGGCGTCGCAAGTAGATGCAGGCGCCCACCGGAATCACGGTCAAGAAGAAGACCCGGGTCGTCGAGGTCGCCTGGGAAGACGGCACGCAATACTCGCTGCCCTTCGAATACCTGCGTGTCTATTCGCCCTCCGCCGAGGTGCGTGGCCACGGCGGCGGCGAAGGCAAGCTCGAGCTTGCCAAGGAAGCGGTCCAGGTTACGCAGGTCGAGCAGGTCGGGGTCTACGCCGTGCGGCTGCATTTCGACGACGGTCACAACACCGGCCTCTACAGCTGGACCTATCTTCGCGAACTCGGCGAGCAGTACGACAGGAAGTGGGCTCGCTACCTCGAGCGCTGTGAAAAGCTCGGCTACGAGCGCAAGCCACCCATCTGATGGCCTCCAGCCTGTTCTTGCTGCTCGACGACATCGCCACGATCCTCGACGACGTGTCGGTGATGTCCAAGGTCGCCGCGAAGAAGACGTCAGGTATTCTCGGCGACGACCTCGCGCTCAATGCGGAACAGGTCAGCGGCGTGCGCGCCGACCGCGAGCTGCCCGTGGTATGGGCGGTGGCGAAGGGATCGGCGCGCAACAAGCTGATCCTGGTGCCCGCCGCGCTGGCGATCAGCGCAGTCCTGCCGTGGGCGGTCACGCCGATACTCATGATCGGCGGACTGTTCCTCTGTTATGAGGGTTTCGAGAAGATAGCGCATAAATTTCTGCACGGCAGGCAAGAAGGCGACGCGCACCACGTCGCGCATGTCGCCGCCCTGATGCGACCGGACGGCGATCTGCTCGCCATCGAGAAGGACAAGATCAAGGGTGCGATTCGCACCGATTTCATCCTGTCCGCCGAAATCATCGTCATCGCACTGGGCACGGTGGCCGACCGCGACTTCGCAGTGCAACTCGGCGTGCTGGTCGGCATCGCCGCGCTCATGACTGTCGGTGTCTACGGGCTCGTCGCCGGCATCGTCAAGCTCGATGACGCGGGCCTGCACATGAGCCGCATGGCGAACGCGGCGGCTGCGGCATTGGGCCGCGGCATCCTGAGCGCGGCGCCGTGGCTGATGAAAATGCTGTCGGTTGCCGGCACGGCGGCGATGTTCCTGGTCGGTGGTGGCATCCTCGCCCATGGCGTTCACGCCGTCGGCGAATGGATCAAGGACGCGTCCGTCGATGCGGCGCAGATCCCCGGCGTCGGTGTGGTGCTGGGGGCGTTGACGCCTATGCTGGCCAACGCCAGCGTCGGCATCGTCGCAGGCTTGCTCGGCGCGCTGGCGATGAAGCTCTTCCAGCGCTTGCGAGCGAAGCCTCCGGCGAACCCGTAGAATCGGGATGTCGTGAAAAGCGTCGATTTCGGCTACGAGCGCGTCGCGCCCGCGGAGAAGACCGCGCGCGTGCGCAGCGTTTTCGACTCCGTCGCCGGCAATTACGACCTGATGAACGACCTGATGTCCGGCGGCCTGCATCGCCTGTGGAAGCGCTTTGCACTGGCGCAAACCGGGCTCCGGCCCGGGCAGCGTGCGCTCGACGTCGCCTCCGGCACCGGCGATCTCGGCGCGGGTCTCGCGCGCCAGGTGGGATCGTCCGGGCTCGCGGTTCTCACCGACATCAACCGCGAGATGCTCTCGCGTGGGCGCGATCGGCTGATCGATCGCGGATTCAGCGCGCAGGTCGCGTTCGCAATCGCGAATGCCGAGACCCTGCCCTTTCCCGATCGCAGCTTCGATTGCGTGACGATCGGCTTCGGTCTCAGAAACGTCACCGACAAGGCGGCGGCACTCGCCTCGATGCGCCGTGTGCTGAGGCCCGGTGGCCGCCTGCTCGTGCTCGAATTCTCGAAGCCGAAGCATGCAACGCTGCAACCAGCCTACGACGCCTATTCATTCAATGTGCTGCCGCGCCTCGGCGCACTCGTCGCGGGCGACGAGTCGAGCTACCGCTATCTCGCCGAGTCGATCCGCATGCACCCGGACCAGGAGACGCTCGCCGGCGATGATCCGCGACCGCTGGATTCGACGATTGCCGCTGGCACAATCTCGCGGGCGGCATCGTCGCCCTGCATCTCGGCTTTGTTTACTAAGCCCGGCATGATGCCCGACCTGCTGCGGCCATTCGAGAAACTCGTGAACCGCCACATCGCGGCCTCGAGCCGTGCGCGCGGCCTGCTCGCGGAGCTTTCCGGCCGCTCGATGGAACTGAGGTTCGCCGCGACGCCGCTGCGGGTCCGGCTCTCCGCAACGGCGGACGGTTTGTCGGTTCGCGCCGCGGCCGAAGAAGCTTCGGACGCCGTGATCGAGGGCACACCGCTCTCCTTCCTGCGACTCGCGACCGGCGACGCCGCGCAATCGATCCGCGCCGGCGGGACCGAGGTTCACGGCGATGCCGAGATTGCCGACGGTTTCCGGAAACTGCTCGCGGCCGCACGCCCGGACTTCGAGGAGGAACTCTCGCGGCTCACGGGCGACGTCGCCGCGCACACTCTCGCGGGCTTTGCGCGCGATGCCCTTGATTTCGGTCGGCGCGCACGCGATGCCATTGCCAGGGACGCCGCCGAATACCTGACCGAGGAGAGCCGCGACCTGCCGGTCCGCGTCGAGGTCGAGGAATTCCTCGCCGACGTCGACCGCCTGCGCGAGGCCGTCGACCGACTCGATGCGCGCCTCGCCGCCGCCGAACGCACGCCGAGCGCGCGATGATTTCGATGCGCGTGGCCCGGCGACTCCTGACCATCCACCGCGTGCTGGTGCGCTACGGTCTCGACGACTTCGTCCGCGCAACCCACCTTTATCGCCCGCTCCGCTTCGTATTCTGGCTGTCGCCCTGGACCTGGTTCAGGCGCCGCCGCGGGACGCGCGGCGAGCGGCTGCGGCGAGCGCTCGAGGATCTCGGCCCGATCTTCGTGAAGTTCGGCCAGGTGGTGTCGACGCGCCGCGATCTGCTCCCTGACAGATATCGCCGACGAGCTGGCGAGACTCCAGGACCGGGTTCCGCCGTTTCCCGGCGAAGTCGCGAGGGCGCGAATCGAGGAGGCGCTCGGCCGCCCGGTGGCTGAGTTGTTCCGCGACTTCGATGTGACGCCGCTTGCGGCCGCCTCGATCGCCCAGGTACACGTCGCGACACTCCCCGACGGTCGCGAGGTCGTCGTCAAGGTGCTGCGTCCGGGCATGCGCGAAATCATCGGGCGCGATCTCGAAGTGCTGCATGCGCTCGCCGGGCTCGCCGAGGAGTACTGGCCCGATTCGCGACGCCTGCGGCCGCGCGAAGTCGTCGTCGAATACGAAAAAACCATCCTGAACGAGCTCGACCTGATGCGCGAGGCCGGCAACGCCTCCCAGCTCAAGCGCAATTTCGCGGGCTCGCAGATGCTGCACGTGCCGGAGGTCCACTGGGATCTTTGCCGCCGCGAAGTCATGGTGATGGAGCGAATCCACGGCATACCGATCTCCGAAGTGGCGCGCCTGCGCGAACTCGGCGCCGACATCCCGAAACTCGCCGAGAACGGCGTGACGATCTTCTTCACCCAGGTGTTCCGGCACAATTTCTTCCACGCCGACATGCATCCCGGAAATATCTTCGTGGACGTGTCCGATCCGGCGAACCCGCGCTACGCCGCGGTCGACTTCGGCATCGTCGGCACGCTCGATCCACGCGACCAGCTGTACCTCGCCGGCAATTTCCTCGCTTTCTTTGAGCGCGATTACCGCAAGGTCGCGGTACTGCATCTCGAGAGCGGCTGGGTGCCGGCCGGTACGCGGGTCGATGAACTTGAAACCGCCGTGCGCACGGTCTGTGAGCCGATCTTCGACAAGCCGCTCAAGGACATTTCTTTCGGCCTCGTGCTCCTGCGCCTGTTCGAAGTCGCGCGCCAGTTCCAGATGCAGATCCAGCCGCAACTCATCCTGCTCCAGAAAACGCTGCTCAACATCGAAGGACTCGGCCGCCAGCTCTATCCGGAGCTCGACCTGTGGAAGACGGCGCTGCCTATCCTCCGCGAGTGGATGCGGGAGCGGAGCGGCCCGCGTGCTGTGCTCGGGAGTCTCCGCGACCACTGGCCGGACATCGCTGAGGCGATCAAGGTGCTGCCGGTGATCGCGCGCCGCGCGATCCGACGCGCCTACGACGACGAACTTGTGGTCCGCACGGAATCCGAATCGCTCGAGCGGCTCCGCGCGGAACTTCGTCGCGACCGGCGGCGCAGCGACACCGTCATTGCGGCCGGCGTCCTGTTCCTCGGCGGAATCATCTGGCTCGCGCTCGCCACCCAACCCGACTGGATCGGCTGGCTGCTCGTGGCTGGCGGCGCGCTGTGGTTCACTCGACGCTGAAGGCGATCCGCTTCGGCCCCTTGCCCACCGGGATGCGCGCGACCTCGCGGACTGCCGCAATATCAATCACCGACACCGAGTTATCTTTCGGGTTGGTGACATAGGCGAACTTGCCTTCGGGGTCACAGACTACCCAGTTCGGGCTGCCACCCACCGGCACCGTGCCCTTCAGGGAAAAATCTGGCAACGAGTAGATCGCCACGTAATTCGCCACCGTCGCCACCGCGATCAGGTGCCGGCCATCGCGGGTCATTGCCAGACCGTGGTCATAGGTGTAAGGCCAGGCACCCGCACCCGCGGCGTTGGCCAGCCTCTCCGCAAGATTGCTGCCCGTCGCGGGGATTGCCTGGACGAGTGGCGGCAGTTCGACACGCTTCACCAGCGAACCATCATCCAGGCGCCGCGCCTCGAAGCCGTGCAGGCGCGACAACTGATAGTAAATGAGGCCGCGCGGCTCATCGAGCACGATTGGCCTGACCGATTCGCCCGCGTCCATCGCCATGACCACCCGGCCTGTATCAGTGTCGTATACGTAAATGGTGTCGGTCACCATGTTGCCGACGTAAAGACGCTTGCCGTCCCCGGAAATTTCGGTCGCGTGATTGCCGATGGTCGCCGGCCACCAGTGCTCGATGCTGCCGTCTGCGGCACGCAGCACTACCATCCAGTGGCGCGTGTAGAGCGGAACGTAGATGTGCTTGCCGTCCGGCGAGCGGGCCATGTGATTGGGCGAACCGTCGAGCGCAACTGACCACAATTGCTTCAGCGAGCGGCTGTCGAAAGCCAAAACCTTGCCACTCTCGTTGGTCTGGTAACCGAAGGGACTGCGCATGTCGTCCTGGGCCGCGACATAGAACGCGCTGCCGTCGGGCGAACCCATCACGTCATCAGTATGTTCGTGTATATCGATGTTGCTCACCACCTTGCGCGTGGCAACGTCGATGACCTGCACGTCCTGCGACAGCGGGCTCTCGACCAGGAGATGGTTGAGCCTTGGGTCCGCGGTCGCGGGCCCCGCGCACAGCACCTGCAGCATGCATGCCGCCGCGAATTCAAGGGTCCGGGTTGTCATGCAGACTCCAGTTGATCGGCAAGCGATGACCCCAGCCGGCTGACCAGTCGCACGAGGTGCTCCACGTCGCTTTCGTCGTTCTCGTAATGCAGGAAACAGGCGCGCAGTGAGGTCTTGCCGTGCACGCGCGTGATCGGCAACTGCGCTTCGCCGCTCTCACTGATCGCGTTCGAGATCCTCTCATTGAGCGCATCAATCGCCGCACTGTCGAGGTCTCGGCCCGCCGGCCGGTAACGGAAATTCACGACCGACAGTGACGCGGGCGCCAGCATCTCGAAATCCGGCATGGCGCGCACGCGCGCTTCCAGCAGCCCGGCCAGCCGGTTGCAACGGGTCACCAGCTCGACGATGCCTTTGCGCCCCAGTCGCGCGATCGCGGCCCAGACTTTCAGGGCACGGTTGCCATAGGTGAGCTGGAACATGTACTCGCAGGGCCAGGGCGCTTCGCTGTGGCCGGCGACGAGGTAGTCGGGGATCAGCGAGAACGCTGCCCGATGCGCGTCCGGGTGCCGCGTCAGCAGCGCGCCGCAGTCGACCGGCACTTGTAGCCACTTGTGCGGATTGAGCGTGACGGAATCGGCCCGCGCAAGCGCCTTGAACCGCTCGGCATAGGCGGAATCGAGCGCCCCCCAGGCGCCAAAGGCGCCGTCGACATGCAGCCAGATGCCGAACTCGGCGGCGATGTCCGCGATCTCGTCGAGTGGATCGATCGCGCCGGTGTTGGTGGCGCCGCCGCAGGCAACGATGACCGAGGGGAGGTGTCCAGCCTTGAGGTCGTCCGCGATCGCACGGCGCAGGGCGTCGGGCGTCATGCGGAAGTCCGCGTCGGCTGGAATCGCGCGCAGGTTATTGGTGCCGATGCCAAGCTGCTCGACGCACTTCTGGATCGAGGAATGGCTTTCGGCGCTCGCATAGACGACGAGCCGCTTGCGGCTACCCTGCAGGCCCTCGGTGCGCAGGTTCCATCCATCGCGCTCGGCGGCGCGATGACAGGCCGCGGTCAGCGCATTGAGGTTCGCTGCGGAACCGCCGCTCAGCAACAGGCACAGGCTGCCTTCGACGGGGAATCCGACCAGCTCCATGATCCAGCGCCCGACGCTCACCATCAGGAAAATAGTGGAATGGTCATAACCGTCGAGCCCGCAATTCATCGTGCTTGAGACCGCATCGGCCAGGATGGAGATCGGCGCGGGCGGCGAATTGACCCAGCCATAAGACCGCTTGTGCCCGACCGGGACCGGCCAGGGCATGATTTCGCGGCCGAGGAAATTGAGGATTTCATCGGGCGCTTGCCCCTCTTCGGGCAATGGCAGGGACATCAGGCGATGGCGAACATCTCCGGGTACGACGCGATCGACCGGTTGGGCGGGCAAGCTGCGGAGGTACTCTCCGAGCATCCCGATGACCTGCGCGCCGAGGTGATCGAAATCCGTCCGGTCCTCGATGAAGGGATGAATCGCTTGCTGGGTCATGAAGTCCTCCGGCGAGAGTGACGGACTGGCCTCTCTAAAGGGGACGTTCCCCTTTAAAGGGGAACGTCCCCTTTAGAGAGGCTGACGCGGTTCGATCCAGGTTGCGAGCGCGCGGCCGCAGAGTTCTCCGAAGCCGTCGAAGATTGCGGTGCCCGTGTAGTGCTTGCGGCCGTCGTGGCCGAGCGACCATCCGATGACGACACAAGGCGCATCGACGTGGACGCAGCGATCGATGCGGGCTGCGTACTGGCCGAGCAAGGGCCCGCGCGCGGCAGCGCCGCAGGCGAAGAATCCGGGACAGTCGAGCGCCGCCCACATGAACTCCGGCAGTACCTTGCCGTCCACATCGGCGAGCGAAGGGTCGGGCAGCCAGGCCGCCGCGCAGAGATCCATCGCTTCAATCGGCGACGCGAAAATACGCATGCCGTCGCCGCGCGCGCGCGCCGGCCCGCAGACGAAACAACCGGGATAGCTGTGGTCGTGGAATCCCTCGTATTTGCTCACCGCCGCAAGTGCGCGCGCATAGGACGGCGGCTTCGGGATTTCGAGTTCGAAGATTTTCGGTGTGGCGCTCGCCACCGATTCCTCGCCATCCTTCAACAACAGCCCCGAAGTTGCAGGGTCGTCCTGGATCGTGAGCGGCGTGTCGAGCGGCGGCGGCCGCATGAGTCGCACTTCGACCGGCTTCACTGCGGCCGCGGCGAGCATGCCGGCCGTGTAGCCGCCATTGCCCGAGGCCGGCGGGCCGCAAAACCGTCGTCCGATCACGAGCAGGCGTTTCGCGGTCATCGTGCGCCGAATCCTAGCCGATCGGGGGTGGATGCGGGCGCGATCGGAAGCTAAGCTGACCGCCACCCTCAGGACACACGGAAGTCCGGCATGAAAGCTGTCGCCCTTGGCATCACCCTTTCTGCGCTCACTGCCGCCGCCGCAGCGGCCGAATCGGGCGACGGAATGCGTCAGTTTCTCGCGAAGCGTGAGGCGCATGACGCCGAGGTTGCGCATTCGATCTGGGAATGGGCGGAAGTGGGCTACCAGGAAATCAGGAGTTCCGCTCTGCTCCAGCAGGAACTCACGGCCGCCGGATTCAAGGTCGAAGCGGGCGTCGCCGGGATGCCGACGGCTTTCGTCGCAACCGCCGGAAGCGGCAAGCCGGTGATTGGCATCCTGGCCGAGTTCGACGCTCTGCCCGGTATCAATCAGGACGCGGTGCCCGATCGCAAGCCGATCGAGGGCAAGCAATCCGGCCACGCCTGCGGACACCACCTCTTCGGCACCGCCTCGGTCTCGGCGGGAATCGCGCTCGCCAACTGGCTGCAGACGAGTGGTACCACCGGCACGATCCGCGTCTACGGCACGCCTGCGGAAGAAGGAGGTTCGGGAAAGGTTTACATGGTGCGCGCGGGCCTCTTCACCGAGGTGGACACGGTGATGCATTGGCATCCCTCCGACGTCAACTTCGCGGGCCTCGATCGCGCGCTCGCGAACAAGTCCGCGAAGTTCCGCTTCCACGGGCTCTCCGCCCATGCCTCTGGCGCGCCCGAAAAGGGACGCTCCGCGCTCGACGGCATCGAGGCCATGGATTACATGTCGAACCTGATGCGCGAGCACATTCCATCGGACGCGCGCATGCACTACGTGATCACCAGCGGCGGTTCCGCGCCAAATGTCGTGCCTGATTTCGCCGAGTCCTATTATTACGTCCGGCACCTTGACCCGAATGTCGTGGAGTCCATATTCGACCGGCTCGTGAAGACCGCGGAAGGCGCGGCACTCGGCACCGGGACGACGGTGGATCATGAAGTCATCGGCGGCACCTACAACCTGCTCGCCAACGAGACGCTATCGCGCGTGATGAACGAGAAGCTCAACGAAGTCGGCGGCGTCACTTACACGCCCGAGGAACAGGCGTTTGCCGCGAAGATCCATGCGACGCTGATCTCGCCCTCGGTCGAGCCTGGCTCCGAGGCAAATATCCAGGCTTTCGATTTCGAGCGCCCCGGTCTCGGCTCGACTGACGTCGGCGACGTGAGCTGGACGGTTCCGACCGTGGGACTGCGGACCGCCACCTGGGTACCGGGCACGCCCGCGCACAGCTGGCAGTCGACCGCGGCAGGCGGCATGAGCATCGGCTACAAGGGCATGAACGTCGCTTCGCGGACGCTGGCCCTCATGGGTCGCGAGCTGTTCCTGCGCCCCGAACTGATCGTCAAGGCGCGCGCCGAGTTCGAGGAACGCCGCGGTCCGGATTTCAAGTACCGCGCCCTGCTCGGCGACCGCAAGCCCGCCCTCGACTACCGTCGCGGCGTACCGGGCGGCGGCGATGAATAGACACACCGCCGGTCGCGGCGGCCGGGCGGTTCGTCGACTGCAGGCCTGCGGCAGGCGCCGGCTGGCCTAGAGTCGACATCGATGCCAGCGCTGCTGGCTAGGAGATAGTCATGCGCCATTTCGCACTTACCCTTACCTGCCTTCTGTTCGCCGCGCCGCTTGAGGCCGCGGACATTCCTGATTACATCGCAGCCGCGGTCGCCGCTCCCGAGCGCAGTGCCGCGGATCGCGAGCGCGACGCACGCGAGAAGCCCGCTGAGCTCCTGGCATTCACCGGCATCGTTCCGGGCATGAAGGTCGCGGACGTCTTCGGCGGCGGCGGTTACTGGTCCGAGCTCTTCGGGCGCGCCGTCGGTCCCTCGGGCAGCGTCACCCTGGTCAACAACTCCCCGTACTGGAATTTCAGCAAGGATGACCTCAAGACGCGCTTTGCTGACGGGCGGCTCAAGAACGTCACGCCGCGCGTTGTCGAGACCCGCGCGCTCGATCTCGGCAGCGGCCAGTACAACCTGATCGTGATCTTCATGTCGTATCACGACCTGTACTGGGTTGAAGAAGAAGGCGGCTGGCCGGCGATCGACGCCGATGGTTTCCTGAAGCAGCTGCACACCGGATTGATGCCGGGTGGCCGACTCCTGATCGTCGATCACTCCGCGAAGGCCGACAGCGGCAGGGCGCCGGCGCAGAGCCTGCACCGGATCGACGAGGTCTTCGCGACGCGGGACATCACCAGCCACGGCTTCGAGCTCGAGAAGACCTGGGACGGTTACCGCAATTCCGCCGATGACTTGACGAAGATGGTCTTCGATCCCGCGATCCACGGAAAGACGGACCGGTTCACGCACCTTTATCGGCGGCGCTGACCGCTCGCGCTACGCGGCGCGACCGGCATCGACACCCGTGCCGCCGTGCGGCGCGGACACCGATGAGATGAACAGGTTGAACAGCTCTGCCTGCGAGGAAACGCCGAGCTTGCCGTAGATGTTTTCGCGGTGGACCTTGACCGTTCCCGGCGAGATGCCGAGTGCCTGCGAGATCGACTTGCTCGAATAGCCTCGCAGCACCAGCTTGACAACTTCGCACTCGCGTGGCGTCAGCACTTTGCGGCCGAAGTTGGCGGCCGCCTCCTGCACCAGCCGACCGAGTTCGAGCGAGGCCGGCGGCACGGCTTTCTGCCGCACCAGGCTCCAGTGCTTGCAGGCGAGCGCGTATAGCAGGGGCTGTGCGGCCTCCATCCTTTCGACGTCCGTATCGCTGTAGGGCACGCAATGCTCTGACCGCTCGAGACTGATGGCCAACGTCACCCCCGGCTCGAGCGGCCACAGGTAATTGATCTCGTCGCCGATGCGCCCCGATGCGTAGTGCGCCCGGTGGTAATCGCTATCGAGGAACCCGTCGGGTGCAATATCGCCCAGCCGGCACACCTCCGGTTGATCGAGCGAACGACTCATGATGTAAAACGGGTCGAGCACGTAGTAGCCGGCGACGTAGGTTGTGAGTCCGCGCGCGCGCCAGCTTCCGGTGAAATTCTCGCAGAGCATCTCCGGGTTCGCCTGCTCGCGGTAGATCATCACCATCCACCAGTCGAATGCGAGCACCTGGCGCAGCGCCGCGACCAGATGCTGGGCGAACGGTGGCGTGCCGGCGCTTGCCGCCACGCGCGGCAGCCAATCGCGCGCCAGCGCCGCCCACGGCAGGCCCGCGTCCTGTTTGCCGTCCTGTTCTATGTCTTCCGCCATATTGCCCATGCGGGTCGTTTGCGAATACTAGCACCCGATTCAGACCCGGGTTCGCTCGAGGGGTGGGCTTGCGCCTGTCATGACCAGTTTCGCAATCGCAGCATTACAGCTGGAGACTTCGCGCGGCGATAACCTGGCATCCCTGCGCACCGAAATCGAGTTAGTCGTCGCACGCTTTCCGTGGGTGCAGATGGCCGTGCTCGGCGAACTTTCCGCCTTTGGCACCGGCACTGACCGCGCTGAGCCGCTTGCCGGTCCCACCGAGAAGGATTTCTGCCGCATCGCGAGGATGCTCGGCATCTGGCTGGTGCCGGGCTCTTTCTATGTCCGCGAAAGCAACGCCATCTACAACCTGACGCCCGTCATCAACCCGGCGGGCGAAGTCGTCGCGCGGCACCGCAAGCTCTTCCCATTCCTCCCCTATGAAACCGGCGTCGCTTCTGGCACGGAGTTCACGATCTTCGACGTGCCAAAGGTTGGCCGGTTCGGCGTCAGCATCTGCTACGACATGTGGTTTCCCGAATCCACACGCACACTTGCCGCGATGGGTGCCGAGGTGATCCTGCATCCCTCGATGACCAACATGATTGACCGGGACGTCGAGCTTTCGATCGCGCGCGCCAACGCCGCAGTCAACCAGTGCTACTTCCTCGACATCAACGTGGCCGGCCGGCTCGGATTCGGCCGGTCGATCGTTTGCGGACCGGGCGGCGAGGTGGTGCACGAAGCAGGCCGCGGCCGCGAGATTTTTCCGGTCGAAATCAACTTCGAGTACCTGCGCCAGGTACGCCGGCGTGGATGGCACGGCGTCGGCCAGGTGCTGAAGAGCTTCCGCGACCGGGCCGTCGACTTTCCCGTTTGCGGAGATCGGCACCTCAAGTCCGATGCCCTTTCCTCGCTCGGCCCAATGCGCATGCCAGAGCGCGAGTAACCCATAAAACTGCAGTTGACTGGAGAACCGCCGTGAAAAGACACCTTGCACTCCGCCAGAAATCGGCCATCGCGCTCGCCGTATCGAGCATCCTTGCCGGTGGAACGCAGGCCGCGCATGCCCAGGTCACGCCGTCTGCCACACTCGGGGAGGTCGTGGTCACGGCCACGCGCCGCGAGCAGTCAGTCCAGGACATTCCTTTCAATATCTCCGCGGTGAGCGGTGAGTCGCTGGAAAAGGCCCACATCATCGATGCCGTGGATGCACTTCGCTCCATGCCGGGCATCTCGGTGCAGGATCGCGGCTATCGCAACTCGGGCATGGGCAGTAACGGCATCGTGATCCGCGGCATCAATGTCGATTCCGGTACCTGGGGCGACGTCCCGCTCGCCGCTGTGCCAACGGTCGCCACCTATATCGACAACACCGCGCTCTATGGCAACTTCATCCTCAAGGATATCGAGCGCGTGGAGGTCCTGCGCGGGCCGCAGGGCACGCTTTATGGCTCCGGTTCGCTCGCCGGCAACGTGCGCTACATCATGAAGAAGCCGGACCTGAGCGGCTTCAGCGGCGAGGCAAGCGTTTCTTATGGACAGACGGACGGTTCGGACGGTTACAACCTGAACCCGGACATCATGCTCAACATGCCAGTCGGCGAGACTTTCGCCATCCGTTTGAACGCCGGCATGATCGATAACGACGGCATCGTCGACTACCCCAATCTCTACGAGTTGGATGCCAACGGCGACCCGGTGGTGGCGACTGGCGATGTCATCAATGACACCCCCGTTTTCACAAGCCGTAAGGATGTCGATACCGTGGACATCAAGTACGGTCGAGTGTCGGCCTTGTTCGCACCGACCGATACTTTCAACGCCCTGCTCTCCTATCAGCGACAGGAAGACGAAATCGGCGGCCGGCGGCAGGTGACCCGTGGCGATAACCTGATCAATGGCGGCCAGTACGGCGAGTATGAATTCGGCGCCATTCAGCTCGAACCCGCGAGCCGGGAAGTCGAACTGGCGGCACTCGAGCTGGAAATGGAACTCGGCTTTGCGACTTTGGCCTCCAGCACTTCGTATTACGAGCACACCGGCACGGGAATCAGCGACAACTCCGGCGTGTATGCCCGCAATGGATGGTTCGCCTTCTACGGAAGCTCGCCGCGACCGATCGCGCAGGCGGAGCGCTTCTATGACGACTCCGCACTGACGCAGGAACTGCGCCTGGTTTCCACTGGCGACAACCACATCGACTGGACCGCCGGCCTGTATTACACGGACCAGGACTCAGACCTCGGGCAGAACAGCTACCTGGTCGGTTATCTCCCGTACGTCAATGCGATCGACTTGTACGGCCTTGCCCCCTTTACCACGGAGCAGGATTTCCTGTTCCGCCGCAGCCAGAAATATGAAGAAATGGCGCTCTTCGGCGAGGCGACGTTCGATCTTGGAGAAAGGTTCGAACTCACCGTTGGCGGGCGCTGGTTCGACAACCAGGTGGATGTCGATGCGCTTGTGGACGTGCCGTTTTACCCCAACCCGCCCGGTGTGGCCGCGGAAAGCATCAGCGACAGTGATTTCCTGTTCAAGGGGAACCTCGCGTGGGACGTGACCGACGATTCGATGCTGTATGCGACCTTCTCGCAGGGCTATCGCCATGCCGGCGCGAATGCCGTGCCCACATCCGACAAGTACGCCGAAAACCCCGCCTTCTTCACTTTCAACGCGGATTCGGTCGACAACTACGAGATTGGATACAAGGGCACGACTGGCCGGCTGAACTATGCGATGGACGTGTACTACACGGATTGGAAAGATCCCCAGCTGAATACCTCAACTTCAAACTGGGGCTTCTTTGGGGTCATCAACGGCGAGTCGGCAAGAACCCAGGGCTTCGAGGTTGAGTTGTCGGGCGCCCTCACCGACAGCCTGAGTTACAGCCTCGGCTATACCTTCGCCGACGCCGAACTGACGGCCGACGTATTTCAGCCAGCCGGCAACTTCTACGGCAGCGGCTTCCTCTACGAAGACCGGGTTGCTGCACACGGTGATCGCCTGCCTGGAACTGCGGAACATGTATTCAACGTATCACTGCGCCACGACATGGCACTGGCCAACGGCATCGAGGTGAGCACGGTGCTCAGCGGGTACTACCAGTCGGATTCGATCAACAGCCTTGGTGACGACAACTGCCTGACCGAGTTCAGCGCATTCGGCGTGTGCGAGGACAGCCCGAGTCCGACAGCTGGTACCACTGCCCCGCGGATTTATGCCCCGACTTCCATCTACTCCAGGAGCTACACGGAAATCGACAGCTTCCAGATCTGGCATTTGAGCGCCACATTCAGCAAGAACTCGTGGAGCGCGTCGGCCTACGTGAAAAACCTGTTCAATGACGAGGGAACCACAGGCGTCGCCCCGTTTGCGGCTTTCGGATCCAACGTCTCGCCCGCCCAGAGGTATGACGGCAACAACTCGCGGGACTACATCGCGCTGCCGCGCACATTCGGCCTCGCGCTCAGTTACCGATTCTGATCGGGCTGCGTGATCACAAAGGCCGGGCACTGCCCGGCCTTTTTTCTTTGCTAGGATGGATGATTCCCAGTACGCGCCGTCCCCACGATGTCGAGCCCAGCACCGCAGAGCAAGGAGCAGATCGCCGACTCGATCGTCCGATGCATTGACGGGAAGGATCTGCGCAAGGCGCTGGCGATCTGCCAGCAATTGAACCGGCAGCACCCCGACTACGCCTACGGCTGGTACCTGGCCAGCTTCCTGATGCAAAAGGTGCGCCACTACGCCGATGCCATAAAGGCAATCGACCGGGCACTGCAGCTCGCCAATCTCGACAACTACCAGTTGCACAAAGTCCGGTGCCATTTCGAGGCCAATGACCTCGCGGGCGCCGTCACAGCCGCAAGCGTAATCAAGGATAAGTCCTTCACCGATCCTGTCCTTCACAGCCAACTGGGATCGTTGCTCCACCACCTCGGGGACAATGCCAGGGCCCTCGTTCATTACACGAAGGCGATCGCGCTCGACGCCAGCAACGCGGAACACTATTTCAACCGGGCGGCAGTGCAGCGTTACTTTGGCAACATCGACGGCGCCGAGGCCGGTTTCGACAAGTCCATCGAGCTCAAGCCGGAGGAATTCGAGGCCTACAATGGTCGCGCGAACCTGCGCACGCAGACCCGGGAACGGAATCACATCGCGCAGCTCAAGGAAGCCATCGCGCGCACGCGTTCACCTGCGGGTCTGGTCCAGCTGCATTACGCACTCGCCAAGGAGCTGGAAGATATCGGCGAATACGACGCCGCTTTCGACAGCCTCGCGACCGCTACCGGCACCAAGCGCCGGCAGATGCAGTACGGCGTCGAGACTGACCTGCAGATCTTCGCGAAGATCCGTGAAACCTTTGGCCCCGGAATGTTCGATGGCCACATCAAGGGCTGCGATCAGCGCCGATCCGATCTTCATCGTCGGCATGCCTCGCACCGGCACAACGCTGGTCGAGCGCATTCTCGGCAGTCACTCGAAGGTCTTCTCCGCAGGCGAGCTGAATCACTTCTCGCTCGAACTGATCCCGCTCGTCCGCAAACTGGCAGGCCCGAAGCGTCCGTCGCGGCTCGAGTTCGTCGAGGCGTCCGCCCGCGTGGACTTCCGCGCACTCGGCGAGGCCTACATCGCCGCAACGCAGCCGCTGCGCGACGCGCGGCCGTATTTCATCGACAAGCTACCCTTCAATTTCCTCTACGCGGGCCTGATTCACCTGGCGCTGCCGCGCGCGAAGATCATCAACCTGCAACGCCATCCCATGGACACCTGCTATGCGGTGTACAAGCAACTTTTCAAGGATGCGTATCCCTTCTCCTATGACCTCGATGAACTGGGCCAGTACTACATCGCCTACCACCGCCTCATGCAGCACTGGAATGCCGTGATGCCGGGCGTGATCCACACGATCCGGTACGAGGCGCTCGTGGCCGATGTCGAAGCCGAGGCGCGGCGCCTGCTGGATTTCTGCAGCTTGCCCTGGGAAGACCAGTGCCTGCGCTTCCATGAAAACCAGCAAGCCTCGACGACGGCAAGCGCTCTGCAGGTGCGCCAGCCGATCTACGCCACTTCAATTGGCAAGTGGCGCCGCTACGCGCGGCAACTCGAACCCCTGCGCGCGCGCCTCGAGGCCGCCGGCATCGACACGCGCTGATCAGGTGAAGATGAGTTTGGTGCCGGCGATGACCAGGACAACCGCAAGGAGCCTCCTGATGACGGCGGGATCGAAGCGCCGGCTGCCGAGGTAAGAGCCCATCACGCCGCCAATCCCGGCGGCCGCAAGCAGCGAGAGCGCGAAACTCGGAAAAGACTTCGTCGCGCTGACGTTGCCGAGAAGGCCTGATGCGGAATTCAGCAGGATAAACAGGGCGGATACCGCGGACGCCGTTTTCGTTCTTGCCCAACGCATGAAGATCAAAAGTGGTGTCAGGAATATGCCGCCGCCGGTCCCCGTCAATCCGGAGAGCAAGCCCAGTCCTGCTCCAATACCCACGGCGACCGGCCTGGCCGGTGGGTTCGACTCACTCTCAGCGGGTGGCCGAAACAGGAGCTGCGCGGCGGAGATGAGCAGCACGCATCCGACGATCACCTTGAAGACATCGGCCGGAAGGTTGAGGTAGCCACCCAGAAAGGCGAATGGCACTGAAAGCACCGCAAACGGCCAGAAGACATTCCAGGAAAAATGGCCGGCTCGCCAGAACTGCCAGCTCCCGATCGAGGCCACCAGAATGTTCAACGCCAACGCGATCGGCTTGATCTCGGCAGGCGCGAGATTCAAGAGCGACATCACCGCGATGTAACCGGAGGCGCCGGCATGCCCCACCGAAGAATAGAGCAGCGCGACAATGAAGACCGCCACGGTGAGTGCCGCAAATATTTCGGGTTCCATTCGGTGTCGAGGACGCGTGCGTTCTAGCGCCCTTGCTCGGCGGTGGCACGCAGCAAAGTCCGCGGCATCCTGTGGTTAACCCGACTCATCGCACAAGCACCTCCGACACCCGTGTCCGCAGCGATGACAATACCTCCTTCTCGAACCATGCATTGCGGCGGATTCGTGAACCTTTCTGCCTGGCGCTTGACCTGCGATCAGGATCCGAGCCTGCGGGTGTATCTGAAGAATGGGCCGCACCCCATGCGGCAGGTGCGAGGCGCAGATGCTGCACGCCCGCACGTTGCCTACCAAGGAAGCGAAGAAAGCCATCAATGAGAGTCCTGCCAAGTCTCAGCAGCCTGCATTGAGACCAGTTTAGAACTATTGGCAACGCGCTGAGTGCCGACTTCCTCGAATCCGAATCTGTCATGGAAGGCTTTGGAAGCCGCGTTGGGCGGCTCAATGTTGTACTCACAAACCAGGGTTTTCACGCCGTCAATACGCGCAAAACCAAACAAATCATTGTAAAGAGATGTACCAATCTTCATCCCCGAGAATTCCCTCGAGACAACGACACGATCAACGTAGATAAACCGTGGGTATCGGGAAGCAAACCAGATAAAGTTTTCGTTCTGGTAGGGAGCCGTCTCCCGCATGGCAAGAAGAAACCCCGCGATTCGACCGTAATTCGTTGCAACTCTGTGGTAGCAGGACAGAGCGTGCAGCGTCTGAAGCCGCTCCAAATCCATGGGGCTTGTTTGCAACTCTTCGGCAACGTTAAGGTGAACGATGCCATCGAAGTCTGCTTCGTTGGCATCACGAATTTCCGCCACGTTGAGACCTAACGCGCAGCATCAGCTGTGGCGCGAAGCGCCGTCAGCTTCATGCTGTTGTTAGGCTGCACGCTCACTTGGCCTTGTAGATCGTCTTCCCTTCCTTAATAGTTTCGACGACCTTGATGCCTTTGATCATCATGGGGTCCACCTTGAGCGGGTTCTTGTCGAGAATCACGAGATCCGCGAGCTTGCCCGACTCCAGCGAGCCCTTCGACGCTTCCTCTTGATACTGATACGCAGCGTTGATCGTGATCGCCTTCAGAGCCTCCAGCGGGGTAATGCGTTGATCCGCTCCGATGACCACTCCGCTGCGCGAGACGCGGTTGACCGCCGTCCACATCAGGAACAGCTGATCGAGCGGGGTCACGACGAAGTCTGTGTGGTTCGTGGGACGCAGGCCCATGTCGATGGTCGTCCGCATCGGACTGAGGAAGAAGGTCTGCGCCTGGCCCCGGTTGAGGATATGCGTGTCGGCAAAGTAGTAGGCGTGCGCCGTGAAGAAGGAGGGCGTGAACTTGTAGGTCACGAACTTCTCCAGTTGGTCCGGTCGCACCATCTGGGAGTGGATCACGGTGACGTGCCGATCCTTGGTGAGGTCACCGGCAGCGGCCAGCTCATGGGCCTGCAAGGCCATGTCGATTGCCGCATCACCGTTGGCATGGATGTTCAACGGAAGGCCAAGATCGTAGATGCGCTTCACAAAAGCACGCCCCGCCTCCACCGGGAACCCGGGTTCGCCAGCCCAGTTCTTTTCGCCGCCGGGACCACCGGTGAGGTAAGGCGTAGTGAAATAGGCGGTCTTGCCCTGGATGGATCCGTCCAGCGTGATCTTGCCGCCGCCAAGCTTGAGGCCATTGATGTATCGGCCCCAGGTGTCCAGCGGGTTCTTCGTCAACACCATCTCGAAGTCGGTCACGAACGGATAGGCGACCACGTCGATGAGGTGGACCCCCTGGGCCGCGACGCGTTGCATCAGCTCCCAGTCCCCAGCGTGCGTGGCCCCTTCCTGCGCCGTGGTGATGCCGGCCGCGGCGTAAAGCATCTGGCCGGCCTGGCTCCATTCCACCTCCTGTTCGGGGGTTGGCTTGGGCAGCGCGGCGAAGACCGGCAGAAACGCCATTTCCATGATCAACCCGGCGGGCTCATTGGAACCGGCTTCGCGCAGGATGACGCCGCCCTCCGGCGTCTTGGTGGCGGCCGAGAAGCCGTACCGCTTGAACGCGGCGGAGTTGAGCACGGCACCGTGCATTGAAACATGCCCGACGATCACCGGATTGTCCGGGAAGTCCGCGTCCAAGTCGCGGCGCGAAAGGCCGACGCCGTTCGGCATCGCGTTCTCGTCATAGCCATACGCCTGGATGACCTCGCCAGCCGGGATCTTCTTCGCGTCGCGGAACTTCTTCAGCTCGACGACGATGCTGGGAATGTCCTTGCCGGGTCCCGCGGGCGGCGCGAAGACGTTCACCTGGTTGGCAACGGTGAGCGAACTGAAGTAGTGGCTGTGCGGGTCCAGGAAGCCGGGCAGCAGGGTCTTTCCGGCGAGATCGACGATCACTGTGGCTTGACCCTTGTAGCCGCGCTCGACCTCGCCGCGGGCGCCGACGGCGAGAATCTTGCCGTCCTTCACGGCGACCGCCTCCGCCATCGGCTGGGCGTCATTGATGGTGATGATGTCGCCGCCTGCGTAAATCGTGTCCGCGGCGGTTTCGGACTTGGGTGCGCTGCACCCTGTGGCAAGCGCCACACTCGCCACGGCAGCCAGGATCAGCATCGGTCTGATTGTCATCTTCTATCCTCTCTTGATGGGGATGCGTCGGCACAAGCGCGCTGCGCCGCCGGATCCCTCACGTCGGTCCCGAGTAGGGAAGTCTCAGATAACTCCGTCCGTTCGATTCCGCGGGCGGCGGCCGGCCGCCGCGGATGTTGAACTGAACTGCGGGATAGAGAAGCGCGGGAAGGTCGAGGCCCGCGTCGCGGCGCCGGCGCATCTCGGTGAACTCCTCTTCGCTGACGCCGTCCCGAAGGTGAATGTTGGCCTCGCGCTGGGCCTCGATCGTCGTTTCGCAGCGGGCTTCGCGACCGCCGGGCTTGTAGTCGTGGCAGACGAAGACGCGCGTCGAACCGGGCAGGTCGTATAGCCTGCGAATCGACGCGTAAAGCAGCTTCGCGTCACCGCCCGGAAAATCGCAGCGCGCCGTGCCGCTGTCCGGCATGAAAATCGAGTCGCCGACGAAAACCGCATCGCCGATCAGGTAGCTCAGGCTGTCGCTGGTGTGTCCGGGGGTCGCGATCACGCGCGCGGTGAGCGACCCGATCGCGAATTCGTCGCCGTCGTCGAGCAGCCTGTTGAACTGGCGGCCGTCGACCGGAAATGCCGGCTCGAGATTGAGGATGTCGCGGAACGCGCGCTGAACGTCCTTTATCCCCGTGCCGATCGCGATCTGCCCGCCAACGGCCGCCTGCAGATACGGTGCTGCGCTCAGGTGATCCGCGTGCGCATGGGTCTCCAGTATCCACAGGTTGGTCAGCGACTGCTCGCGCACGAACGCGGCGATGGCATCCGCGGTCGCGGTCGAGCTCTTGCCCGACTTCGCGTCGAAGTCGAGCACCGGATCGATGATTGCGGACATACGCGACCGCGGGTCCGCAACCAGGTAGCTCCAGGTCCCGGTGGGCTCATGCCGAAACGGATTGATGTCGGGTCGCAATTGGCCTCCTTCCGGCCCGCCGCGGGCGGTCAAAGTAGCACGGATCTTCCCTGCGTATAATCAGGGCGTGGCCGACTTTGAAAAACTGGGCGCCTTCTATATCGGCCGCGGCTACGACCCGGCGAAAGACGCGCTGGCCGCCGACCCCCTGATGTACGACTCGCGCGATCTCACGACGCACGCGGTCTGCGTCGGCATGACGGGCAGTGGAAAAACAGGCCTCTGCATTTCGCTGCTCGAGGAGGCCGCGCTCGACGGCATCCCTGCGCTCGTGATCGATCCGAAAGGCGACATCGCCAACCTGATGCTGAGTTTCCCCAGCCTCGCGCCCGCGGAATTCCTGCCCTGGATCGATCCAGCCGAAGCCGGGCGCAAGGGTACGACAGCGGATGAGCTTGCGAAAAAGACGGCCGAGACCTGGAAAACCGGGCTCGCCGAATGGGGCCAGGACGGCGATCGTATCCGCCGCTTCCGCGAGGCTGTCGACATCGCGATCTACACGCCCGGGAGTACCGCGGGCCTGCCGCTGTCGATCTTGCGTTCCTTCGCGCCGCCGCCGGCCGGAAGCGACGGGGCAGCGACACGGGACCGGATCTCCGCAGCGGTCGCGGGACTGCTCGGCCTCGTCGGCATCGCGGCCGATCCGCTGAAGAGCCGCGAGCACATCCTGCTGTCGGCCATCGTCGACGCCGCCTGGAGCAAGGGCAACGCGCTCGATCTCGCGGGCCTCATCGGCGCAATCCAGAAGCCGCCCTTCGACAAGGTCGGTGTGTTCGACGTCGAGACGTTCTATCCGGCAAAGGAACGCCTCGAACTCGCGATGTCGATCAACAACCTCCTCGCCTCGCCCGGATTTGGCGTCTGGCTCGAAGGCGAGGCGCTCGACATCCAGCGGCTCCTGTTTACGGCCGAAGGCAAGCCGCGGATCTCGATCATCTCGATCGCCCACCTGACCGATCCCGAGCGCATGTTCGTCGTGACGCTGCTCGCGAACGAGCTGGTCGCGTGGATGCGCCGTCAACCGGGCACGGCGGCGCTCCGCGCACTCTTTTATATGGACGAGATCTTCGGCTACTTCCCGCCTACGGCGATGCCGCCGTCCAAGCTCCCGCTGCTCACGCTCATGAAGCAGGCGCGCGCGTTCGGTCTCGGAGTCGTGCTCGCAACCCAGAATCCGGTCGATCTCGATTACAAGGGACTTTCGAACGCGGGTACCTGGTTCATCGGTCGCCTCCAGACCGAACGCGACCAGGCGCGCGTGATCGAGGGCCTCATGAGCGCTCAGGCAGGCGCCGGCTTCGATCGCGGCGCTCTTGAGAAACTGATGGTAGGTATCGCGCCGCGCGTGTTTCTCATGCGCAATGTCAACGACGACGCGCCGATCCTGTTTCGCACGCGATGGGCCATGAGCTGGTTGCGCGGACCGCTGACGCTTCCCGAGATCACACGTCTCATGGCGGGGCGGAAGGCCGCCGAGCCTGCGAAGCCCGAAGCCGCCGCTGCAGCGCCAAAGCCCGCCGCAAGGCCCACGTTGCCGAATGGCGTCGGAGAAATCTTCCTCGCAGCCAAGCCCGGAACGGGCGAACTCGTTTATCGGCCGCGCATCGTCGCAACCGCCGAACTGCATTACGCCGACAAGGCCGCGGCCATCGACAGCTGGACGCGCGGCGCCTGGCTCGCCCCGCTCGCGGATGGCGACGGCGCTCCGGCGTGGGGCGACGCGGTCCTGGTGCCAAACCTGGATGCGGTCACCGCCGCAGGTCCGGTCGAGAATGCGGGTTTCGCGGAGCTACCGGCTACCGCACTCGCAGCCAGGAACTACGAAGGCTGGGGCAAGGCGCTCGCCGCTACGCTTTACCAGAACGGCGCGGTCGAGTTGCTGGCCGCCAGGTCACTCAAGCTGACGTCGAATCCCGGTGAGAGCGAGGGTGATTTCCGTGCCCGCCTCGCCCAGGGTCTGCGCGAGCACCGCGACCGCGAAGTGGCGAAACTGCGCGAAAAGCACGCCGCGAAGCTCAAGTCCCTCGAAGACCGTTTGCAGCGCGCGGGTGATCGCGTCGACCGGGAGAAGTCGCAATACACGCAGCGCAAACTCGACACCGCGATCTCGATCGGCACCTCGGTGCTTGGCGCCATCTTCGGCGGCCGCAGCGTCGCGACGACGCGCGCAGGCTCCGCCGCACGTTCCGCCGGCCGTGTGTTCAGCGAACGAGGCGACGTCGCGCGCGCCGACGAGAGCCTTGAGTCGCTCACCGCGGAACGCAACGAATTGCTGGGCCGCATCGAGCAGGAGGCCACTGCGCTGACGGCAACACTCGATCCCGCAAGCATCGCGCTCGAGCGGCTTCGCATCGCGCCGCGGAAATCCGACATCGCGATCGGCCGCATCGCGATCGCCTGGGAGCCCTGGCGCAGCGGTGCCGACGGCTTCCCGCGGCCGGCATCGACCTTGTGAAGATGGCCAGATCCGGCACAGTATCGTTCGGCCGGCTGGGCGCCCTCGTCCTCCTTTTCTGCTCGCTCCTGGCCTGCGCCGGCGATTCCACGGGGCCGCCACTCGGGATTTACCGCGGCGTGCTCTCGGTCGCGGGTGGCGATCTTCCGTTCGGCATCGAGCTCGCGCGTGAGAACGACACTGTCGTCGCCACCCTGATCAACGGCCCCGAGCGGGTGCGCGCGACAAACGTCCAGCTCGACGGCGATCAGCTCACCATCCAGATGCCGGGCTACCAGCATCGAATCGAAGCGAGATTCATCGACGGGCGGTACGAGGGCGCATTACATCTATTGCGCCCGCGCGGCGTGATCAAGGACGTACGCTTCGTCGGCATGCCCGGAGAGAGCTGGCGCTTCTTCCCGAAACCAGACGCCGCGCCCGCGGATTTCTCCGGCCGCTGGGCACTCACTTTCCGCGACGACAAAGGCGGCGAAAGTTCCGCGATTGCCGAGCTGTCGCAACGTGGTCACGAGGTCACGGGCACAGTGCTGCGGCCGAGCGGCGACGACCGCTTCATCGCGGGCGAGGCGCGGGGCGATACGCTTTTCCTTTCCCGCTTCGACGGCGGCAGCGCGTATCTCTACCTGGCGCGGCTGCGCAGCGACGGCGTGCTCGCCGGCGATTTCCACACAGGCGGCGGATCCCACGAGACGTTTTACGGGCGCCGCGATCCCGCCGCCAAACTCGACGATCCCGCGGGCAAGACGGCACTCAAGCCCGGGGTCGAGCAGCTCGAATTCAGCTTCCCCGATCTCGATGGCAAGACGCAGACGTATCCGGACGAGCGTCATGCCGGCAAGGTCGTGCTGATCACGGTCGGTGGCAGCTGGTGCCCGAACTGCCACGACGAAGCCGTCTTACTGAAAGAGCTGCTCGCGAGCCGGCATGATCGCGGCCTCGAGGTGATCCAGCTCATGTTCGAGCACACGCCGGATTTCGCGAGTGCCTCCAGCGCGGCCCGCGCCTTCGCGGAGAAGTATTCCATCGACTATCCGGTGCTGATCGCCGGCACGACGAGCGATGACGACGTCCTGAAAAAGCTGCCGCAGCTCGCCGCATTCATGGCCTATCCGACGCTGTTCGTGATCGATCGCCAGGGCCGCGTGCGCACGATTCATACCGGTTTCAGCGGACCGGCAACGGGCAGTCACTACGAAGAACAGAACCGGGAGCTCTCTGCGCTCATCGACACACTGCTGGAGGAACGGGGATAACATGCCTTCCTTCGACGTCGTTTCCGAGATCGATCCGCACGAACTGGCGAACGCGGTGGACCAGGCGAATCGCGAGGTGTCCCAGCGCTTCGACTTCAAGGACACCGGCGCCAATTTCGAGCTTGCGGATCACCTGATCACACTGCACGCCCAGGTCGATTTCCAGCTCAAGCAGATGCTCGATGTCCTGAAGCTGAAGCTCTCGAAGCGCGGCATCGACGTCGTCTGTCTCGAACCCGGCGAGCCGGAAATCGCCCTGAACTCGGCGAAACAGGATCTCGTGCTGCGCCACGGCATCGACGCCGACAGCGGCCGCAAGCTCCAGCGCCAGATCAAGGACTCAAAGCTGAAGGTCCAGGCGTCGATCCAGGGTGACCAGCTGCGAGTGACCGGCAAGCAGCGCGATGACCTTCAGGCGGCCATGGCCCTGATCCGCAAGGCCGATCTCGACCGGCCGCTGCAGTTCAAGAATTTCCGCGACTGAACGCTGCATGCGTGCGGTGTTCCTGGATTTCGGCACGGTCAGCAGCGGCGACCTCGACACGGGTCCGCTCGAACGCGTCGTGCCCGGTATCGCGATCCACGAGCAGACGGCACAGGCGGATGTCCCCGCGCGCGTCGCGGGTTTCGAAGCCGTATTCGCCAACAAGTCCGTGATCGATCGCGCGACCATCGCCGCGAACCCGCAGCTCAGGCTCATCGCGCTGACGGCGACCGGCGTCGATAATGTGGACCTCGCCGCCGCACGAGAGCTAGGCGTCGCAGTCTGTAATCTGCGAGATTACTGCACGCCATCGGTCGTGCAGCACGTCTTTGCGATGCTCCTCGCGCTCACGCATCGTCTCGCCGATTACAAGACCCTGGTCGCGAGCGGCCGCTGGCAGCAGGCGGGGCAGTTCTCCGTGTTCCCCTACCCGATTCGCGAATTGCAGGGCCGCGTATTCGGAATCGTCGGACTCGGTGCGCTCGGCCGCGCGGTCGCGGAAGTCGCGCGCGCCTTCGGGCTGCGCGTCGAGGTCGCCAATCGCCCGGGCGGCGCGGCCGTCGCCGGACGACGGGATCTCGACACACTGCTGCCCGAGCTCGACGTGCTGTCCCTGCACTGCCCACTCACCGACGCCACACGCGGCCTGATCAGCCGCGACCGTCTCGCGCACATGAAACCCGACGCCGTGCTGATCAACACGGCCCGCGGCGCGCTCGTCGATGCGAAGGCACTCGCAGAGGCGCTGAAGGCGCAGCGTCTCGGCGGCGCCGGCATCGACGTGCTCGAGCGGGAACCGCCGCCGTCCGATCATCCGCTGCTCGATGCATCGATTCCGAATCTCATCGTCACACCGCACATCGCCTGGGCCGCGCGTGAGGCCCGTCAACGCTGCGTCGATGAACTTGCCCTCAACGTCGAGGCATTTCTCGCGGGCGATCGCCGCAATCGCGTCTGCTGACACGGCACACTCCGCTGATTACGGCGTGAAGTACCTGTAGGCGATCCAGCCCGCCCCCATTGCCAGCAAAAACCAGATCGACATGATCGCTGCGGCAGCGGCCCTGCTGACCGGCCGCTGTGCGGCACTTTCTGCGGCAACGCGATGCTCGGCCAATATGTGCGGCGGGATCAGCCGCACCGCCAGCAGGATGCCGAGCGGCACGATGATCAGGTCATCGAGATAACCGAGGACAGGCACGAAATCCGGGATCAGGTCGATGGGGGAAAAAGCGTAGGCCGCCACGAAGGCCGCGACTGCCTTCGCATGCCACGGCACTCGCGGGTCGCGCGCCGCGAGATAGAGCGCGTGCAGGTCACGCCTCGCGAGTCGGGCCCAATGCTTCAGGCGGCTGAAAATGCGCAAGAAGGAAGTGTGCGCTAAACAGCTGTATATGTATTGACATTGTGTCAATTAGAGCCTAAGCTCGGGCAATGCCCTATCTCGCCGATCGTCGCGAAGAGGAAAAGGAGCGTCGCCGGTCCGAGATTGTGGACGCGGCTGAGGCGCTCTATGCCGAGGTCGGCTGGGACGACGTCACGATGGATCGCATCGCGAAAAGTGCCCGCCTCTCGCGTGCCCTGATCTACGTCTATTTCCAGGACAAGAGCGATCTGCTGCTGGCGATCGCCGAACGCGCGCTGGTCGAATTGCGCGCGCGCTTCGTCGCTGCGGCGGCCGCGCAAGAGTTTGGACTCGACAAGGTCCAGTCCATCGGTCACGCCTACGTATTGTTTCAGCAAGAAATGCCGTTCCGGTTCGACGCCTGCAGCCGCTTTCACGCGCACCAGGCGGCCGGTCAGCCGACTGACGATGCATGCGCTGCCGCGGGTGACGCGGTCATCGCCGTCATCGTCGATGCGCTGACGCAGGGCCAGGCCGATGGTTCGATCCGCAAAGACATCGGCAATCCTGCGCAGGTCTGCGTGATGCTCTGGGCGTTCACGCATGGCCTGATCCAGATCGGTACGAACAAGACGCAGGAAATTGCGCGCCTCGGCATCGAGGTCTCGCAGTTGACAGAGGGTTCGTTCGCGATGCTGCGCTACATGCTCGCCGCGAAACCCGGCGGCTGATTTTTTTCGTTCAAGAATTGACACATGTCCAGTCACTCGACAATTGTATTTATTGCCTCGCTGTTCCTGGCAACGGCAGCGCCCGCCGATGAGGTCCCCGCCGTCGGGCGCGTCACCGACGCGCTGGTCGCCGAGGCGCTCGCATCGAATCTCGGCCTCGATCAGTCCGCGGCAAACGTGGACCGGCGCCTGGCACTCCTCGACCAGGCGCGGGCCCAGTACTTGCCGCAGATCGACCTGCAATTGCGTTACTCGGAGGCAGACGGCGGCCGCGAGATCGAAGTCCCTGCGCTCGACCTGAACTTCCGGTTCCTGCGCGACCGCGAACAGGAATCGTACGTCCGACTGACGCAACCGATCTATGACGCGCGCATCGCCGCCGAGCGGCGCGGCGCACAGCACATTTACGACGCATCGCGTTACGGCCTTGAGGCCTATCGGCTCCGCCTCGCGCGCGACGTGCGCCAGGCCTATTACCGCTGGCTCGCGACACGCGAATCGGTCGCCGTGCTCGAGGCCACCGCCGTGCTCGCCAAGGAAAACGAGCGCGTCAACGACAGCCTCTATCGCAATGGCAAGGTGACCCGCGACCTGCTGCTTCGTGCCGAGGCCGAGCATCTCGAGATCACCCAGCAACTCTTGCGCGCGCGTGCGTCGGAGGATCTTGCGCGGCGCTACCTGAACCTGCTTTGCAACGCACCGCTCGAACGCGAGCCTGAGGCGGTCGCGGTCAACGACACGGACCTGCCGCGGCTCGCGGTTCGCATGCCGCGCGCCCGCGGCACTGCGCTCGAGGAACTGGCGGTTAACCAGCGCGCCGAGCTTCGCGAGCTCGAGTCCGGCGTGGCCGCGGCGGGTGAGTCCGAGGCGGCGGCGCGCGCGGCATTCAAGCCCCAGCTCGCGTTCGCGGTCGACGCCGGATCCCAGGGTCGGGAATGGAACTACGCCGACGAGGATCCCTTTGTCCTCGCGTCCTTCATCGTCCGCTTCAACCTCTTCAACGGCGGCGGCGATCGCGCCGGAGTCCGGGCCGCCCGCGCCCAGATTGCGGAGCTCGCCGCAGGGCGCGCGCTCGCGGAGCAGCAAATCCGCATCGAAGTGCAGGAGGCGATCACCGATCTCGAGGTGGCCGAGGCCTCGCTCGATACCGCCGGCAGGCGGGTCGAGGCGGCCGAGGCGGCCTACACGATCGTCGCCAGGAAGCGCGATCTCGGCCAGGTATCGCCGGCGGATTACCTCGATGCGCAGCGCGCACTGACACAGGCGCGTCTCAATGGAAACGTCACGCGCTTCCAGGCCCTCGGGGCCCTGGCGCAGGTCGAGTACGCGATTGGCGGGATGGAGCAACAACCATGAAGAAAAAATTTTTCACCCTGGCGATCGTCGCCAGCCTGGCGATTGCCGGCTGCGGCAACGGCGGAGACACGACGACCGCGAAGAGCGCGGCGCCGGTCCGCGTTACCGTCGTCGAAAACGCGCCGGCCACCGCAACGCTTCGCGCCATCGGCGTGCTTGCGCCCGCCGATGAAGTCCGCCTCGCATTCAAGACCGGCGGTGTGATTCGCACGATCGCTGTCGAACAAGGCGCCATCGTCAAGAAGGGCCAGTTGCTCGCCACGCTCGCCGACGATGAAGTCGCATCCAACGTGACCCAGGCCCGTGCCGTGTCCGAACAGACGACACGCGATCTCGAGCGCGGCCGTGCACTGCTTGCGGACGAGGTCGCAACGCGCGAACAGGTCGAAGACCTGGCGACTGCGCATGCCGTTGCGGGTGCGCAGCTGCGCTCCGCGCTCTTCAATGCGCGCCACGCGCGCATCGAGGCGCCCGGCGATGGCGTCGTGTTGCGCCGCCTCGCGGAGCCCGATGAGCAGGTGGCCGCCGGCCAGCCCGTCCTCGTTGTTGGCAACACCTCCGCAGGCTGGATCGTCCGCGCCGCGCTCTCGGACCGGGACATCGTGCGCGTGCAGTCGGGCGGCATCGCCGAAGTCACGCTCGATGCCTATCCCGGACGCCGTTTTGCAGCGGAAGTCGTCGAGATCGCGGCCGCCGCCGATCCCGAGACCGGCACCTATGAAATGAAGGTGTCCGTCGATCCTGCGGGTGCGCGATTCATCCAGGGACTCGTCGCCAAAGTCACGATCGCCGACCCCGACGCGGAAAGCGTCGTCGTCGTGCCGGTGACATCGCTGCTCGAGGCGGACGGCCGGATTGCAACGGTTTTCGTCGTCGCGAAAGGCGGCGTTGCGAAGAAGTTGTCGGTCCAGACCGGCCGCCTTCTCGGCGAGCGGATCGAAGTGGTCGCCGGTCTTGCGCTTGGCGACCAGGTCGTCACCGAGGGCGCGGCCTGGCTCGACGACAACGATCCTGTTCGCGTGCTCGGCGGAACCTGAGTCGCGTCCATGAGCCTTTGGTCTTTTTCGGTCAAGCGCTGGCAGTTCACGCTGGTCGTGTTCGCGCTCCTGATCGCGACCGGCCTGTGGGCGCTCAAGTCCATCCCGCGCGCCGAGGATCCGACGCTCAAGTTTCCGGGTACGCTGATCGTCGTCCAGTATCCGGGCGCCGATCCCGAGGACGTCGAGCGGCTCGTGGTCGATCCGATCGAGGATGCGCTCGCGGAGCTCGAGGACATCAAGCGCCTCAACAGCACGGCGCTCGACGGCCTCGCGCTGATGGAGATCGAGTTCGTCTACGGCAACGATCCGGATCGCAAGTACGACGAGGTCGTGCGGGAACTGAATGTCGTTCGATCCTCTTTGCCTGCGGATGTGTTCTCGATCGATGTCCGCCAGTTCACGCCGGGCACGGTGAATATCGTCCAGCTCGCCCTGGTGAGCGCGAGCGCCGACTGGCGGGAACTCTCCAAGCAGGCTGAGAACCTCGAGGAGTTGATCGAAACGGCGCCCGGCGTCCGTCGCGCCGAAACCTGGGCGTACCCAAAGCCCGAGGTGCGGGTCGCGATCGATCTCGAACGGCTCTCCGCGGCACGCGTGACGCTCGGCCAGGTCATCGCGGCCGTCCAGGGCGAGAACGAGAGCATCCCCGGAGGTGCGGTCGACGTCGGGCTCCGGCGCTACAACCTGAAGACCTCAGGCAGCTACGAATCCCTCGATGAGATCGGCAGCACCGTCATCAGCGCGCGCGGCGAGCGCGTCGTGCGGCTTCGCGACCTCGCCGACATCGCCTGGAGCGCCGAAGAGGAACGCTACCTCGGCCGCTTCAACGGCGAGCGCGCCGTGTTCGTCACGGCGAGCATGAAAGACAACCAGAATGTCTTCGATGTGCGGAATGCGATCTACCAGCGCCTGCCTGGATTCGAGACCGCGTTGCCGTCCCACGTTCGGCTCGAGCGCGGATTTGACCAGTCCTCGAATGTCGATCGCCGACTGTCGCGCCTCCAGATCGATTTCACGATTGCGATCGCCCTCGTCATCCTGACCCTGCTCCCGCTCGGGCTTCGAGCCGCCGGCATCGTGATGATCTCCATTCCGTTATCGCTCGCGATCGGACTCGCGGCGCTCTATCTCGTCGGCTTTTCGCTGAATCAGCTCTCGATCGCGGGCTTCGTGGTCGCGCTTGGACTGCTGGTCGACGATTCGATCGTCGTGGTCGAGAACATCGCGCGAAACGTGCGCCAGGGCATGTCGCGGCGCGAAGCCGCCATCGCCGCGACCGATCAGATCTGGCTCGCCGTGCTCGGCTGCACGGCGACGCTTCTGCTCGCCTTCGTGCCGCTGCTCTTCCTGCCCGAGGGCGCCGGGGATTTCATCCGCTCGCTGCCGGCTGCGGTTCTCTTCACCATCATCGCCTCGTTTTTCGTGTCGCTGTCGATCATTCCGTTCCTCGCGAGCCGGTTGTTGCGCGGCGGGGCGCCGCGCGAACCGAGCCAGCCCTGGCTCGCGGCGCTCTACGCCCGGATTCGCGGCATCGTTGATCGCTCGGATGAAGTGGCGGATCGCGTGCTCGGCAGCCTGATGGGCGGCATCCACCGCATTTACGGGCCGGCGCTGCGTTGGGGTCTCGCGCGGCCGCGCGCAACGCTTGCCGCCGCACTCGGGGTCTTTGTGCTCTCGCTCGCGCTGATTCCGGCGATCGGATTCAGCCTGTTCCCGACGGCGGACATCCCGCAGTTTCGCGTTCGAATCGAGGCGCCGGACGGCGCGAGCCTCGCCGAGACGGACCGGGCTCTCCGCTTCGTCGAAGAGAAGCTGGCCGCCACAGCTGGAATCCACTGGTGGTTCTCGAATCTTGGCCAGGAGAACCCGCGTATTTACTACAACGTACTGTCGCGGAACTCCTCGGCAAACATCGCCGAAGTCTTCGCCGAGATCGCGGACTACGATCCCACTGAGTCGGGCCGGATGCTCGACGGACTCCGCGACGCCTTCGAGGGCTATCCCGGCGCCCACATCAGCGTGCACCAGTTCGAGAATGGACCGCCGGTCGCGGCACCCATCGAGATTCGCGTGATTGGGCCGGATATCGAAACACTTCGACTCCTCGCGGGCGAGGTCGAGAAGCTGATCGCCGGCATTCCCGGCACGCGTGATGTCATGAACCCGATGCGGCGCAAGCGCACCGATCTCGACCTCAACGTCGATACGGAAAAGGCGGCGATGTTCGGCGTCCAGGCCGTCGAGGCCGACCGCACCGTGCGGCTTGCGGTCGCGGGCCTTACGGCCGGCCGGTTCCGCGAACCGGACGGCGACGAATACGACATCACGCTTCGTCTCCCGATCACCGGGCGGCCGACGCTCGACCTGCTCCGGTCCATCCAGGTCTCGTCAGTCTCGGGACAGCAGGTGCCCCTCGCCCAGATCACGGATCCTCAATTCCGCACCGCGGCGCCGCTGATCAAGCGCTACAACCGCGAACGCGCCGTGACCGTGACCGCGCACCCCGCGACCGGCTACGCGACCGACGAGCTGACCCGCAAGGTTCTCTCCGGACTCGACGCGATCGCCTGGCCGCCCGGCTATCGCTATGTCGCTGCCGGCGAGGTCGAGGCACGCAGCGAAAGTTTCTCGGGGCTCGGCGTCGCCATGCTGGTCGCCGTGTTCGGCATCCTCGCCGTGCTGGTGCTCGAGTTCGGCAGCTTCCGTTCGATGCTGATCGTGTTCGGCGTGGTCCCGCTTGGCATCACCGGCGGGCTCGTCGCCCTCTTCCTGACAGGCTACACGCTGTCGTTCACCTCATTGATCGGCGTAATCGCGCTGGTCGGCATCGAGATCAAGAACTCGATCCTGCTGGTAGACTTCACCAACCGCCTGCGCGAACAGGGCAAGGCGCTCGACGACGCGATCGCAGAAGCAGGCGAAGTGCGATTCTTGCCGATCCTGCTCACGTCGCTGACGGCGATCGGCGGCCTGACACCGCTCGCGATCCAGGGCTCGGGACTCTACTCGCCGCTTGCGATCGTGATCATCGGCGGCCTGATCAGCTCGACGCTGCTCGCTCGGCTGGTGACGCCGGTGATGTACAAGCTGCTGCCTCCGACCGTCGATAACTGACCCGCTGGCCGGGAGGCGAATGGTAACCTCTCGTCCTTTCAACCGGAGTAAGACCCGCTTGCGCCGACAATTTGCATGGGTTGCCGTCATTTCTTGCGCCGCGTTCCTCGGCTCCTGCGCAGCCGGAAGCCCGGCGATCGAACAACTGTATCCGGCGCACTCCGCAAACCGCGAGCGCGTCCCCGTCATTCTCATACCGGGCCTGCTGGGTTCGCGGCTCGCCCGCGCCGACAACGGCCAGGAACTCTGGCCCGGCAGCACGCGCAAGCTCCTGACCAGCGGCTACGAAGACCTCGCGCTTCGCATCGATCCGGAGACGCTCGAACCGATCGACGACGGACTCGTAGCGAGCGGCCTGTTCGACGGCGCGGTCGGGCTCGATTTCTATCGCCGGATCGTCATGCAGCTCGGCGAAGCGGGCGGCTACCGCTTGAGCCGCCCGGGCAGCAAGGTCGTGCAGCAGAAGGCGCGGCTGTATCTGTTCGCCTACGACTGGCGTCAGGACAACGTCGTATCGGTGCGCAAGCTCGACGAGCTGATCGAGCAGATACGCCGCGACTATGACGACCCCACTCTTCGTGTCGACGTGATCGCCCACAGCATGGGCGGGCTGATCGTTCGTTACTACGAGCGTTACGGCACCGTGGACGTGCTGGGCGGCAACAGCTTTCCGGTGACCGGACTGGGTCTGTCGAAACTCCGGCGCATCGTCCTGCTCGGCACGCCCAACCAGGGCGCGGTAACCGCCCTGCACAAATTCCTGAACGGCTATCGCGTCGGGATTTCCGCGCTGCCGACCGAAGGCGTCGCGACGATGCCCTCCACATTCCAGTTGTTCCCGCACCCGCTCGTTGACTGGGTCGTGAACATCAACGGCCAGCCGCTCAATTTCGACGTGTTCGACGTGGGGTTCTGGCGCCGCTACGAATGGTCGATCTTCGACCAAAGGGTCCGGCGTCGCATCAGTCAGGATCCCGACCACTGGCCCGCGCCGGAAGTATTCGAGCGCTGGTTTGAAAAGCGCCTCGAACGTGCGCGGCGCTTCGTATGGTCGCTTAT
Organism: uncultured Gammaproteobacteria bacterium; assembly: GCA_963819545.1. GTDB lineage: Bacteria > Pseudomonadota > Gammaproteobacteria > Steroidobacterales > Steroidobacteraceae > SCUD01. The sequence goes on from CAWFWJ010000002.1 coordinate 156,264, forward strand.
GGTGCCTGCAGGCACCGTGCCGATGATCGAGCCCCTGCTCCTCGGCGCCGACTGCGTGCCGACGCCGAGGCGCCTCGTGTTCGAGAACATCGGCGGCCAGTCGGTCGCGCGGCTGCAGCCGGAACAGATCGTGAATCCGATGCCGGGCGTCGACTATGAAACGCTGATGTTCGCGCCCGGCGATGGCAGCGTCACGAAATCATCCCTGCTCTCGCGCCAGGATCTCAGTCCCACTGTCCCGCGCAATGAACAGGAAGGCCTCGGGGCTCACCGGGAATTGTTCGTCTGTGCCGGGCACGACGAACTCACAAGCAATGACAAACTTCTCGGCAGCCTGATCGAGCATCTGCTCGCGCCGGAACCCGACGAACCGCGTTAAGCCCGCGCCTCCGACGCGCTCACGACGTAGGCGCAGTGTTTGCAGTCCTTGCCGGAATCGGGAATTGAGCCGCCCTCGACCGTCGCGACCGCCCGCCGGAAGGCATCGAGCACCCAGTCGTCGTTACCGTCGTAGGGCACCATCGACGTCGTGAAGCAGAGCTTGTCGCCGAATCCGCCTGCGCGGCCGTCGCCGTTCGTGTACACGAACCAGCCACGGTCGCTGACCTTGAAATCCTGGCGCCGCACCAGGAACTGGTAGACGTCCATCTGTCGCCGATAAGACGGATAGAGATTGTTCGCAGTCGGCATCTCCGCGCGCGCCGTCGCCTTGTAGTCGGCGACGATCAACTCGCCCGAGCGCGCCTTCCAGAGGTCGTCAACCGCGCCAAAGAGCGTCCAGCTGGTTTCCTTGTCGAGCCAGCGCACGCCGGTGAAATTGTGTCGCCAGCGGTCGAGATCGGGATGCGGGAACGGCACGGCATCGAGCCCGACAGTCGCAAACAGCGGATGCGGCTCGCCCGACGCCCGGTAACGGTCGAACTCCGCCTTCATCAGGGAATCGACGGCAAGATTCAGCGTGAACGGCGGGCCGCTCGGCCGCGGAATGCCCCGGGCGACATCGAGATACAGGCAACGCGGACACTCGACGAACAGGTCGATCTTCGAACGGCTCAACTGGCGGCGCTGCAATGAGCGGCTGGTCATCGGCGTATTATGAGCGGACCGGGCGCCATCCGGAGCCGCCTGGTGGAGGCGATTCCATGAAACTTGCAGCCGCGATCCTGTCGTTTTTGGTCCTGCCGCTCGCCGAGGGGGCAGAGATGGCACCCCCCTCGCTCGCAAGCGCAGTCCAGCAACTGCGGCAGGCGGCCGGGCACTGGAATGTCACGACGACGCGTTACGGCGATAACGGCGCCGTCGCCGGCGTCGCTTCCGGGACCTGGCACTTCGACTGGGTGGTGCAGGACCGCGTGCTCTCGGGGCGCGCGGTCATACCGGACTGGAAGCAGACGGCCGGCATGCTCTTTTATGTGAACGAGCGGCGTTCGACACTCGAGATGGCCTCGGTCGACGCCGACGGGCAGTTGCTCGTGATGAGCGGACCGGCCGGCGCCGAAACGCGCACGACCGCAGCGATCCCGCTCCCTGACGGCCGGCGGATGCTCCAGCGCCACACGCGCTACGGCATCGCGGCGAACCGCTTCGAGTCGCTGACGGAGACGAGCTTTGACGGCGGCACGAGCTGGAAGCTCGGCCATCACCAGCTCTTCGTTCGCGTGCCGGCGAACAAGACGGAATCAGGGGACCGGATGCGCCACCGGACCCGACCGCAGCCCTACATACCGCTCACGTAATACGCCGACATAGGCGCGCGTGAAGCGCGTCGCCGACTCGCGCGAGAGGTGCGACAACTCCGGAGATTCGAGGCCCTGCATCTCGGGGTAGTCTTTGAAGTGAATGCCGAAAGCACCGGTCTCGCGCAGCAACCGATCCCAGGTCTTGTCCCGCGGCGAATTGCGTAATTCCCTTTCGTAATAGGCGCTGGCCGACGGTGAGCGCACGAAGACCACGTCGCCACCCCGCGCGCGGATCTTTTCGATGGACTGCCGGGCGTCCTCGATCGCCTTCGTGACCGTCCTGGTATCGGGTCCGCCGCGGTCCCTCTCCAGCCAGACCTTGATCGCATGATCTTGAAGACGCCGATCGGTCTCGAGCCGTGGCCACATCCGGGCCTGGCGGCCCGCGAAGGACTCCGACAGTTTCCACACGTCGAGATACGGTCGATGGACGCCCTCACGATCCGGGATGTCCACGCGCTCGATCAGCTTGCCCAGGCTGTACTCGTCATCAAGGAATGCGACGTAGCGTGACAGCACGAGCCCGACCTGGTGACCGAAGCGCTTCGACGGCGATTCGTCACGCCACAAGTCATTCAAGCCGAGGAATTCGGGGAATGCGCTCGTGAAGTCGGAGAAAAATAGCTCCGGCGTGACGCCGACGACGACCAGGCCGTCGAAATCTGCATCGTCGGCGAAGCGCTTTAGGAACGACCGCGGATTAGTGCCCACCAGCGCGAGCTGGATCGGCCGGCGGCCGGTCATTTCCTTCCAGACGTCGAGGTCCGTATCGAACAGGATGCGGGACGAGCCAAAGATCACGACCCCGTCGTGATCACCCGCAGCAATCTTGCGGCGCTCGACGGTCCAGTACGAAAGTCCGTCGTCGAGATCGCCCGCGTGCAGGCCGAGGGAGCGCATCTTCCATTCCCAGGCCGCCGTCGCCGCGATCACAAGCACCAGCACCAGCCAGCCGATCGCGATGAAGCGCGCCGCCGGGATCTGCCTCACCGTCATGTCGTCTTGTTCGTGATGCGCCATATCTGCCGCCTAGAACTGGAAGTAGATGAAAGCTTCGCCCGAGCCCTGCGCGATGATCACCGCGAAAAGCATCACGGCGCAGACGAGCCCGGTCAACCACCAGGGCGTACGCGCGACCACGTCTTCGAGTTCGCGCTTCCGCATCAGCCATTGCACGGTGACGATGCCGGCGACGATTACGGCGGCCTTGATCATGTAGATCGTCGGCAGCACGGCGGGCGCCTCGCCGGAAAGGCCGAACATGCCGGCCAGCATTCGCGCGGCGGCGCCGAAATCATGCGCCCGGAAGAACACCCAGGTGATGTTGACCAGGAAGTACGTGACGAGCGCGAGCGACAGGCGACTCCACCCGGAAACCGGATCGCCGACGACGCCGGTCTGCGCGCGTATCCAGCGTTCCGCCGCCAGATATAGGCCGTGCAATCCGCCCCAGACGACAAAGGTCCAGTTGGCGCCGTGCCAGAGGCCGCCGAGCAGCATGGTCAGCATCAGGTTGACGTAGGTGCGCAGTTCGCTGCCGCGATTGCCGCCGAGCGGGATGTACAGGTAGTCGCGCAGCCAGGTCGAGAGCGAAATGTGCCAGCGCCGCCAGAAATCGGAAAAGCCGATCGCTGCGTAAGGCATCCGGAAGTTGTCGGGCAGCGCGAAGCCGAGACAGAGCGAGGCGCCCACCGCGATCGTCGAGTAACCCGCAAAGTCGCAGAAGATCTGGCCGGAGAACGCGAGCGTTCCGAGCCAGGCATCCGCGAAACCGACCGGGCCCTCGGCGCCGAAAACGCGATCGGCGACGTTCGCGAGTCCGGCGTCGGCGACGACCACTTTCTCGAACAGGCCAAGCACCATCAATCCGAGCCCCCAGAGCATCTGGTCGCGCGTCGCCTGCCGCGGCGATCGCGAACTGCGGCGTCGAGCTGCGTCGGGCGCACGATCGGGCCCGCGACCAGGTGCGGGAAGAAGGTGACGAACAGCGCGTAGTTCAGGAACGAGTCGATCGGCTTCAGGCGGCCGAGGTACACGTCGAGCGTGTATGACAGGGTTACGAAAGTGTAGAACGAAATTCCGATCGGCAGCACGATGTTCCACTCGGGCGCCACCCAGGTGACGCCGAACGAGGCCATCAGCGCCTGCCAGTTCTGCAGCAGGAATTCGCCGTACTTGAAGAAGCCGATGAAGCCGATGTTGACCGCGACCGAGATCACGAGCCAGGAGCGCCGGTGCGCGCGGCTCTTGTCGCGCGAGGCATAGATGCCGCGCGCGATGAACCAGTCGACGATAGTCGAGGCCCAGAGCAGCAGGATGAAGGGCGGATTCCAGGCCGCGTAGAACACGTAGCTCGCGATCAGCAGGTTGACTTTCTTCGTGGTCCACGAGAAAGGCAGGCGGTGCAGCACCAATAGCACCGCGAAGAACACAAGGAACGTGAGCGAATTGAAGACCACTGTCCGAAACCCTGTGGTTCTTGCTTATTGGCCGGCGGAGTATACGCATTGTTGCGCCCGCGGCCATGCGGGGCGTAGATTCCCCGAGTGCCTTCCAGGGGGATGCCAATGACCAGCCGATTTGCCGCAGCGCTCGGGTGCGTTCTGCTTTGCCTTGCACCGAATTTCGGCCCTGGCCGACAACCGTCATCCGCTCGATCCTCTCTCCTGGCAGGAACAATGGGCCGCACTCGAGGTCCTGCTGGATGCCGGCAAGATTGACGAGGACACTACCTTCAATCGCATTGCGTTGAAGCCGCCGGCAAAGGACGCTGTCTGGTCATTCAAGCCCGGCATGCCGGTGTCGCGCCAGGCAGAGGTCTACGGACGCCAGGGCAAGCAGGTCTTCGAGGCTGTCGTCGACCTCGACCGCAAGAGCGTCGCCGCGTGGAAGGCGATCGAGGGTGTGCAGGCTGCCTTTCTGGAAAAGGACTTCAAGCCGGACCTGATCGATGAACTGAAGAAGCGGCCGGAGTTCCTCGAGGCGCTGCGCAAACGCGGCATCGAGAATCCATTGTTCGTGGATTGCACCGCCGTCCCGCTTGGATACCTTGGCGAGCAAGAGTATGCGAACCGGCGCATCGCAATGTTGCATTGCGGTTCGGCACAGGGCGTCCGCAACGACTGGCCTCGAGGCATCGAAGGCGTGGCGGTGACGGTCGACATGGACAGTAAAGAGATCCTTGAGATCGTGGATGAAGCAACGGTGCCGGTCCCGCGGACCAACGCCGACTTCGACGATGAAACGATCGGGCCGCTGCGCACGTTTCCATCGCCCATCGAGATCCGCCAGCCGCTCGGACCAGGATTCACGATCGACGGTCATGTCGTCAGCTGGGACCAGTGGCGCTTCCATCTGCGCTCCGATGCCCGCGTCGGCACGATCATCTCGACGGTGACCTGGCGCGACGGCGACGCCGACCGCCCGGTGCTTTACGAGGGTAACCTGTCCGAGATATTCGTGCCCTACATGGATCCGAGCCTCAACTGGTACACGCGTACCTTCCTGGACGCCGGCGAGTATTCCGCCGGAGGTCTCGCGAATACCATGACACCCGGCATCGATTGCCCGGACAACGCGGTCTTTTTCAACGGCATCGTTATCGAAGACAACGGCCGCCCGAAGGACAAGCCGCGCGTCGCCTGCCTGTTCGAGCGTTACGCCGGCGACGTCAACTGGCGGCACGGCGAGGACGGACGCCCGAAGCGCGAACTGGTGTCGCGCTGGACGGCGCTGCTCGGGAACTACGACTACGTGGTGGACTGGATCTTCGAGTCCGACGGGCAGATGCGGGTCGCGATCGGCGCGACCGGGATCGTCGAGGTCAAGATGGCGAAGGCGAAGAATGCCAATGACGCGAGCACTGGCGAGCCACGCGAGGATGCCCATGGCCGCTTCGTGGACCAGAACATCGTCGCCGTCAATCACGATCACTTCTTCAGCTTCCGGCTCGACCTCGACGTGGACGGCGTGCGCAATTCCTTCGTCCGCGACGTCTTCAAGGAGGAGCGCCTCGCCGCCGGGCATCCGCGCGGCAGTATCTGGGTCACGGAGCAGAAGCTCGCCAGGACCGAGCACGATGGGCTGCTTCACAGCGACATGATGGAACCTGCGCTGTGGCGGGTGACCAGCGAGGGCCGCAAGAATGCCGTTGGCTATCCGACCAGCTACCAGCTGATGCCGGGCATGTCGTCGGGACCGGTGACGCGCGACGATTACACGATGAAGCGCGCCGGCTTCACCAGCCAGGCGTTGTGGGTGACGCCGTATCGCGCCGACGAACGCTATGCGGCCGGCGACTATCCGACGCGCAGCCTTTCCGGCAAGGGCCTGCCCGAATGGACTGCGGCCAACCGGCCGATCGAAAACGCCGACCTTGTGCTCTGGTACACGATCGGGATGCACCATGTCCCGCGCGCCGAAGACTGGCCGGTGATGCCGGTGCTCTGGCACGACTTCAGGCTGCGGCCTTTCGATTTCTTCAACCGCAATCCGGCCATAAACACGAGCCGCAAGCCCTGACCAGCGGCCGGACTTCCCATTTTCCGGCGGAGGTCTAAGATGATTGCGCCGCGCGGGGGTGATCCAGCCGCCGCGCGGCTGGATTCGGCCTGATAATCAATAACCCGGGGGGTTCCATGCGTGGACGAAATTTAGTACTTGTGGCGGCAGCATGCGGCGCGCTCGTTGCCGGTTGCGCGAAACCGGCACCGGAGCCGGAAGCGCCGGCCGTCGATCTGGCGGCGGAAGCGCAGGCCGTGCGTGACCGCTCGATGGAATGGTTGAAGCTCGCAACCGCAAAGGACGCGGCCGGCATCGCCAACGGGATACTCGCGGCCAGTTCCGTCACCATGTACGACGGCGTGATCAACGAGGGTGCAGCAGCTGTTCAAGCTGCAACCGACGCGGGTTATGCGGCCCGGCCGAATGCGACTACCACGTGGGTCACGGATGAAGTCCACGTCGCCGCCTCCGGCGACCTGGCCTATGAACTCGGCACGTCGACAGAGGATGCGGATGGCGATGGCGAAGCGGCGCCGACGACCGGTCGGTACGTAACCGTCTGGACCAAGGCCGACGGCAGCTGGCGCGCGGTGGTTGACGCCGGCACCCAGCTCAAGCCGGCCGAGGCGGCGGCACCCGCGACTTGAGTGATTCCGGTCACGCCGGATCGCCGGGGCTGCATCGCGGCCTCCGGCGGTTCGACGTGGTCCTGTTGACGATCAACTCGATCGTCGGCGCTGGTGTCTTTGCGATGCCGGCGGGCCTTGCGATCGACGCCGGCCACTATAGCCTCGCCGTCATTTTCGTCGCGTTCGTCGTTGTTGCCTTCCTCGCCTTGTCGCTCGCCGAAGTTTCGAGCCGCTTTGACGTGACCGGCGGCCCGCAGGTCTACGCCCAGCACACTTTCGGACCGCTCGCCGGCTTCACCGTGGGCTGGTTGTTCACCGTATCGAGGATTCGCGTCTTTCGCACTGATCGCGCAGATCATGATCGACTACGCGGCCGTGCTGTGGTCGGTGCTGGCGGCACCCTGGCCACGGGTGGCCGCGCTCACCTTGTTCACGCGACGCTCGCCGTGTTCAACTTGCGCGGCGTCACCCGCGGCGCCCTGGTCGGCAACCTGCTCACCATCGCCAAGCTCCTTCCCCTCGGCCTGATCGCGCTCGCAGGCCTCTGGTTCGCCGGGTGGAACAACTTGCCGGTCACGGAGCCGCGCGCGCCGGACGGCCTCATGGACGCGCTGCTGCTTGCCCTCTTCGCCTGCGTCGGTTTCGACGTCGACGGCCGTAGTCGCCGGAGAAATGCGCGATCCGCGGCGCGACCTGCCTGTCAGCATCATCGGGCGGACTTGCGATCTCCTGCCTGCTCTACCTGCTCCTCATGCTCGCGTGCTTCGGCGTGCTCCAGGACACCGCAGCATCCAAAGTACCGTTGACCGATGTCGCCTCCGCTTTCATCGGCCCGGTTGGCGGTATCCTGATGGCGGTTGCGGCGGTCATTTCAACGGCCGGCGGCAACGCGGTGCAGATGCTCGTTTCGCCGCGCGGACATCTTTGCCCTGGCCGAGGCCGGGGACCTGCCGCGCTCGTTCGCCGCGGTGCATCCGAGCTGGCGCACTCCCTACGTCGCGATCATTGCGTACGCCGTGGTGGCGTGGCTGCTCGCGGTCACAGGCACGTTCAAGTACCTGCTGGCGATCTTCGTCATCTCGCGCATGTTGGCCTACGGCTCGACCGCGGCTGCGCTCATCGTGCTGCGCCGCCGCGAAGGTCCCGCGCCGGTACAGGTGCCCGGGGGGATCGCAGTCGCGGTGCTCTCGCTCGCGGCCTGCGTCGCCTTGCTTTTTACGGCCTCACGCTAGGCCGTGCGCGACGTCGTCATCGTCATCCTGATCGGGTTTGCCATCCGCGCCGTCGTGCGCTGGCGCGGCGCCAGGAGTACAGTCCGGCCCGGAGGGTAGCCCCATGAAACGACGCGAATTCGTTGGAGCGGGTCTTGCACTCGCCGCCGCCTGGCCATTCAGGGGCTGGTCGGCCGTACTCAAGAACGTGGGCGATCTGGCGGCAAAGTCGCTCGACGGGGCCGACCTCACATTGCGTGGCTCGTCGATCGAGGCTTTCGCCGCCAGCCTGCGCGGTGATGTATTGCTGCCAGGAAATCCGGATTACGACCGCACACGGCGCGTCTGGAACGGAATGTTCGACAAGCATCCCGCATTGATCGCGCGCTGCACCGGTGCGAGCGATGTGCGACATGCAGTCGATTTCGCGCGCGAACACCAGTTGCTGACGGCTGTGCGTGCCGGTGGCCACAGCCTTTCGGGCAAGTCCACCTGTGACAGCGGGCTCGTGATCGACCTGCAGCAGATGCAGGGCGTGCGTGTCGACCCCGAAGCGCGGCGCGCTTACCTGGAGTCCGGCTCGCTACTCGGCCAGCTTGATCATGAAAGCGCGGCCTTCGGGCTCGCGACTACGGCCGGCACGTTTTCCGACACCGGCGCCGCGGGCCTTACGCTGAGCGGCGGCTTCGGAAGGCTCGGGCGGCGATTCGGGCTCGCTTGCGACAACGTGGCGTCCTTCGATGTCGTGACCGCCGATGGACACTTCCTGCGAGCCAGCGACGACGAAAACATGGACCTGTACTGGGGCTTGCGCGGTGGCGGTGGCAATTTCGGCGTCGTGACCTCCATCGAGTATCGGCTGCATCCGGTGAACCCGATCATTCTTGGCGGTTTCATCGCCTGGCCGTTTGACCAGGCCCGCGACGTGCTGCGCTTCTACCGCGACACCGCGATGGATGCACCGGAGTCGGTCAACCTGTTCCCCGTGCTGTACTGGGAGGACAAGACTCCCTTCTTCGGCGTCGAGGCCTGTTGGTCCGGGGACCATGCCGAGGGCGAAGCATGGCTTAAACCGCTGCGTGCTTTCGGAAAGCCGGCCATGGACAACATCGGCCTGATGCCCTATGTAAAACTTCAGTCGAGCGGCGATGCGACCGCTCCCCATGGCATACGCAGCTACGCGAAGAACGGCTTCCTTGGAGGTCTCTCGAACGACGACATCGATCTCATGCTCGACGTCTTCGTGCGCGTACCTGGCCTGTACGACCTGTTCTGCGATCACTGTGGCGGAGCCTATTCGCGCATGCCCCTGGATGCGACGGCATTTCCGAGGCGCGACATGAAGTTCGTATTGGCTATCTGGAGCGGTTGGCCCACTTCGGACGGCATCGATGAAAAGGTCGCGCAGATGCGCGCGGCCTGGAAAGAACTCGAACCACTGACGAAAGGCTTGTACACGAATTACGTCGGCTCGGAGACGAAAGCGGACGGTAATCGCGAGAACTTTGGCGCAAACTTCGAGCGACTTGTCGCGCTCAAGGCGAAATACGACCCGATGAACCTGTTCCGGCTGAACGCGAACGTCCCGCCGAAGGTCTGATCAGGCCTCAGCCAGGCGCGCCTTCGCGCTTGCCAATAGCGCGAGAAAGCCGAGCAGATAGACGCCCAGCGACAACAGGATCAGCATCGTGTAGCCGGTCCTCATCGCGATCAGCGCCGCCGACGAAAGGCCGACGACCGTTGCGTAGCCATTCATGGCCCAGGCCCAGGGAATCGACTGCGGATTCGCTTTCGCGAGCACGGCGAGCCCCGTCGGGAACGGCATTCCCAGCACGAAGCCGACTGGCGCCATGAGCGCGATCGCAACCAGCGCACGGCCGACCAGTGGCAGCCCCAGGAATGCCTGGAGCAGCGACGGATACGCAAATGCGACGGCCAGCGAAATGAGAACCAGCCCCACTCCGATGACGGTCAGCTTCGATGCGAGGCTGCCGCGCAAGCGCTCGGAATAGAAGCTGCCGAGGCCGGCGAAGATCAGCATTGCAAATAGCACGACCGCGATCGAGTAGACCGGACTTCCCATGAACAGGATGAAGGCCTTGAGAAAGACGACTTCGACCCAGATGAACGCGAGCCCGAGCGAGAGGAAGTAAAGCAGCGCGAGTCTTTGCGATCGCGTACGGATCCCGTCCGCCTTGTACTTCGACAACGGAAATACCAGGAACAACGCGGCGAACACAGCCGCCTCGAGCAGGATCACGATCTGCGCGGCTTCGCTGAGCGGCACCCTCGGTATGTACTCCTTCTTGGCGATCTGTTCCGCCAGCTCTTCGGTCAGCCGGTCCGGGTATTTCGATTCGTCCACGCCGATGTAGCGCCCTTGCATGTAATAAGGCCGGTTGTCGGAGACGGGCGCCACCCGGTATGGAAACTTGTCGTAAAAGTCCTCCCGCTTCGCGGGATCGGTGGCGATGAACTCCTCGATCAGGCGGCGAGTGTTGGGCTGCGACACGAGGTCAGGGGTGCGGTCCACGTCAGCCATCAGGGCGCGCGGCGCGTAGTTGATCGGCATCCTGCCAAGCGTGACTTGCCGCATGAAGCCGAGTTCCTCCGTCGTGAATGGCGTCAGCTTCACGAAGATGGTGTTCTGGGTCATCGTCGAAGGGTCGTTGTGGATCATCACAACGCGATTGGCCGGGTCGAGACCTCGCTTCTCGAGTGCGTCCCATACCGATATGAAAAGCCGCAAGCTCGAAGCGTAGGAAATCGCCAGCACACCCTCAGGTGCCAGGTGATCCAGGTAGTCCTGAAAGGCCTCCGTGGTGACGAGATAGGACGACACCTGGTCAACCGCGCCTGACTGCGCCGCGCCTCTCGAGTACGCGCTGATGAACTGGATCACGTCGTACTGCTCGGTACTGCGTCGAACGAAACTGCGCCCCTCGTCGTTCGCGATCACGACTCGCGGGTTCCGGAAGATGCCGCCGAGATAATCATTGAGTTCGTCGTGGACGAGCGCGACGACCGACGGATCCAGCTCCACGGCCGTCACGCGCTTGGCGCCCCAGGCCAATGCGACCCGTACTTCGCGCCCGCCCGCCGACGCGATGATCAAGGCATTGTCGCGCGGCCTCAACCGATAGCCGATGGAGCTTGCACCATTCGCACGTTTCAGTGACCGTTCGGCGTCGTAGTTGCCGTCGAATGGATCGATGTTCGACTGCATCAGGCCGCCGTCGAACCAGAGCTGGCTTCGCCCCTTGTCCTCCGGCACGATCGCGACTTCGATCTTCGACAAGAAGCTCCACATCGAATTCTTGATGTAGCCGAGCCGAAAATCCTCACTGCGATCCCGCTTGATGTCATGCGTCTCGACGGGATAGACCCGCTCGGCCAGCGGGGCATACACGACCAGCGCGACGATAGCCGCCAACGCCCCGACCGTCAGCCGCCGCATCCTGCCGGCCGTGAAAATAATCGCACAGACCGCCGGGATGATCGCGCAGAGTGCATAGACGCCCGACGCACCGAATTGCGGAAACAGGGGTACGACGATCAGGCAGCCGATGCCGGCGCCGATGAGGTCCGCACCATAGAGACGGTTGCTTTGGTCCTTGAAGACCGTGAGCAGTGTCGCAATGATGAAGCCAGAAAGCGAAAACGGAATGAGCAGGACCAGATACCAGATCGTGAAGTAGAAAAGATTGGCAGCCGGAGCGAAGTACATGTTGCCGAAGCCGAACGGCACGACATTCATCACCACGTAGCTGAGCATCATCGTGAGCGCGAGCCCGAGCGCCGCGTAGCCCAGCAGCATGTCGACACGGTATTTCTCGTGCGGCTTCCAGATCGCGATGACGACTCCGGCGATTGAATAGCCGAAGATTGCCGAGCCGATGATCATGTAACCGAGCCCGCTCCAGGTGGAGAAGGCCAGGGCCTTGTTGACGAGGAGCTCGAACATGAGTGTCGCCATCGCGACCAGGGCGATGGCAATCAGCGAACGCTTATAGCTCATCGCACTCTCCGAAAGGCCTGAGCCTTCCTGTTATGTAAATGACGCCGCCTGTGACAACCGTGGATGCGTGTTCTTGGCATTATTCTTCATTGATTGTGTAGGAAATCCGCGACACGATCAATCCGGCCAGGCACGACCTTCCAACTGACAACGGTCGACCTGCATCGGGGCCGCCTCGATCTTCGCGCGCGTCGTTGCGATACGGATTGCGCGAGCGTCGTGCCTTGCGCGAGCGCGGACGCTCGTTCGATCTGCTTTCGCGACTCGTCGAGGCAGCCGGCATCCAACAGCAGATGCGCCAGGTTGTTCCGGGCCGCTGCGTCGGCGGGCGCGAGCAGGATGGCGCGCAGATAGGCATCGGCGGCCGCGTAGCGGTCACCCTCAGCATAAGCAATGTTGCCGCGCCCGAGCCAGGCATGCGGTTCGTCCGGCCAGCGCGCAATCGCGGCATCGTAGAAGCCTCGCCGCCGCGCGCCGTTGCCCCGCCGCTTCGAGGCCGGCCGTCGCCTCGATGAAGCGCGCAGGGTTCCGCATGGGTCGGGATTTCAGCCGGATGCAGCGTCGTCAGAGCGAAACGTCCGCCGCGATGCCAGGTCTTGGCGAAACGCTGCCAGCGCATTTCTTCGCGTTTCGTGCGGCCGGAGCGCAGAATCGCCACGTTGCGATCCGCGTCGTAGCCGATCAACACCGCGTAATGCCAGACCGGCAGCCGCTCGGCGCCGAGATTCTGGAGCACGAGAACCGGACGACCGGCGGCGAGCTCCGCGACCATTTCATCGGCGGTGGTCGAAAGCACGTATGGCAGTCGCCCGTGGCGGCGCGTCGCGCCGATCATCTCGAGCTGGAGACTGCCGCGGAGTCCCGGAACGAAGACCTCCGGGGCAAGGCGTCTCCGGCGTCGATGTCGAGACCACTCGCGCGCAAGAGCGTCGCGAGCGCCGCGGGCCCGCACTGATAGTCCTCCTGGGGATAGAACGGCGTCGCGCTCAATTCGATCGAGCGCGGCGCATCGCCCGCGATTCCATCCGCGAGCGGTGGCGAAGCGGCGCAGCCGGTCAGCGCGACCGCAAGCGCCGCGACCGCCGGCGCGCTTCGTCTCACGCCTTCTTGAAGATATCGATGACGCCGGTGAACTCGAGGATCATCAGCACGATGAACACGATGCCGATCACGGCGAGTGCGTCACCGCCGGCGGGTGCTTCGCCGATACGGTCGGCAAGTGTCTGAATCTCGTCATCCGAAAGCGCGGCAAGACGGCCTTCGATAACCGCAGCGTCGACGCCGAGTTCGACGAACTTCAATCGCACGTCGTCGCGGGCAAGCACCGCATCGACCGTGGCGCGGGCCGCTTCGCTCGCGGCTGGCCGCGATGGCCTCGGCCGTGCCGACGACGCCGGCTGCGGCTGGCGCCTGCAGGCCGACCGACAAAAGACTCAAGCTGACTAGCGCGACACAGGCGCGACGAAGTCTTTCAATGCGCATTGGACACCTTTGGTTCAGCCAGGTTGCCGGCAAGGTACCACAGGGCGCGGCTTACTCGCCGCCGTCGGGCCCGTAGAAGAATACCCACGTCGCAAAATCGGCACTGAAATCCTCGAATCGGTGCGGGACGCCGGCCCGCACGAAGAGCGCGTCGCCCTCGTGAATCGGGGTGCGCTCCTGACCGTGCGCGAAGATTCCGGTCCCGTTGATGACCACGTACAACTCGTCCTTGTTGTGCGGCTTCTGCAGGTCGACTCCTACCGGACGATAGATCTCGATCTCTAGCGTGCCCTGGCGGAAGAGCGTCGTGAACTCACCGCCCGCCTTCGCGAGCGCGGCGCCCGCCTCACCGATTGTGAATGTGATGCTGTCGCGCTTGGTCATGGCCGCTGCATGCTCTCCTTCGCCCGACGGATGTTGCCACGCACGAGTGCGGCTGTCTTGTTCTCGCCGTAGCGGCCTTTGTGAACGTGACGAATGCGGTGCACACCGGGCACGTCAAGCCCGACGCCGTCGGTGTCAAGCAGCCAGCGGAATGCGCTGTCCTCGAAAGTCTTGGCCCAGCGCGGTACCGGTCGCTGGTACACCGGAATCTGTTCGCAGTAGCCGCACTGGCGAGCCGCGTCGCCGTGAACGATGTGGTAGGCGCCCTTGGCCTTGGGTGGATTCGCGGCCAGTGTGAACTGGCTGGTGTCGATGTCGACGACACGCGGGCGGTCGCGCTCCGCGGCGAGCACCGGGTCGGTCTCCTCGAGCATCGGCGTGATCCGCTCGAATTTCGGATAAGCCAGCAGGTCGCGCCGACCCTGGAGTTCGCGCGCAAGCGTATCCAGACAGTCGCGGTGGAAAACGATGTCGCAGTCGGTGAACCAGATCCAGTCCGCATGGGTCGCGCGGGCGACGCGATTCCGGCCGATCGCGCGCCGGAAGAGTTCGGGCGGCGACAGCGCCTGCCAGTTCCAGCGGACGTTCGGGGCCTGGATACCGCCGAAGAATTCGAGCATTGCCCGGGTGCGCGTGTCCTCGAGCGCATGGAAGACCGTCATCCGCACGCGCGCCCGCGTCGGCGGGAAGTTCACGAGCGAGCTCAGCTGGTACGCGAGCAGATGCGCGTATTGCCAGCAGTGGCTCACGATCTCGATCTTGAGCACGCCGGTGCGCGCCGCGATGCTCGCCGGGTCCGGCGGTTTCAGGAACCAGCGCGCAGGCACGAGACCCGTCGTCGCAACGCGGACCAGGGATTGCGCGATATCGTCGCGCAAGCTCAATCGGGCGGCCTCCTTTCTCCGGTCCAGGGATAGCGCTCGACGATCGCGCGGCAGTCGCGCCAGTAGACGTAGTCCGGGTTGGGCTTGCGCCAGTCGCCATAGATCCGCGTCAGCACCTCGTCGGCCGCGTTCGGGATCAACCAGCGGCGTCCGTACAGCTCGAATGGCGTGAAACCGTGCGCAGGCACTTCGTTGATCAACTCGAGGGGCGGCTTGCGTTGGTGGAAGTACCAGCGAATGTTCGCACCGTGACGGTCGAACAGGAAGAAATCGTATTTGACCGCCTCGTATTTCAGGGTCCACATCGTCGTACGACCGTCATTGTTCACCTGCGGCGGGCGCAGGTTGTAACCCACGGCGCGGAGTTTTCTCATGGCGGCGAGAAAGAGCGGCAGGTCTCGATCCATGAATCCGAAATCGGAGTCGCGGTCCCAGGCAATCGGCGCGCCGTCCCGCCTGCAGCCGAGCAGCAGGCCCATGATCATCCAGTACTTGTCCGCGAACGGCGTGCGCGAGAGGTGTTCGTGCAGCCGGATCAGGCCGCGCCGGCGCCGCTCGTCGAGCCTGCCCCAGCGCAGCCGGTAAAAGAACTCGTTGAACCTGTGCACGCGGCGCAGTATAGCCTCGACGCGGCCATGCATCTCTTAAAGGGGACGTTCCCCTTTAAAGGGGAACGTCCCCTTTAAGCTGCCCTAGCTGCCGCGTACAGCGGCGGCAACGGGCAGTGCAGGACCGCGCAGATCGCGCGCAGCAACTCGGATTCCGCGACCGTCATGCGCAGATCATGCGAGATCGTGCGCACCAGCGCCTTGACCAGCTGCCCTTTCGCCGCCGGCTGCAGGCGATCGAGGCGCGTCAGCGCCTGGTCGAGTCGCGGCGGCCAGTGCCCGAGCCGCACGAATGGCGGATGGATGCCCGGCAGCAGGTCGCTCATGCCCGCCTCGTAGGCGCGCCGCCCTTCCTGCTCATCCTCGCTGCCCTGCATCGCGAGGGCGGAGAACAGGATCTGCAATTCGTCGCGTGCGCCCTGGGCGCTCAGATAGCCGGCTGCGCGCCGGCGCGGGTCGAGGTGTCCTGCAGCTGAACCTGCGCGAGTTTCCGGAGCGCGTAGGCGAAGACCGAGGCGCGATTCTCGCGCGCCAGCAGGCCGTTCAGGCATTTCAGGAGGTCGACACGCTCCGGCGCGGCCGAGCTGGTTCAGCGCCGCGAACACCTGAAGCAGGGCCGGCATGCGCTGCACGCGGTCAGCGCGTCGACCTGCGCGAGCATCGCCTTGACGAGATCGTGAAACTCGACGCCGAACTGCTGGTGGATGAACGCGAGCTGGCGTCTCGCGCGCATCGGCGGCCACGTCGAGCGCGAGCGCGAGAAAGAGCGCCTTGGCCTGCTCCGGGTCGCGCGCCGCGCGCTGGAACGAGGCCGGCAGCGACTCCAGCATCTCCTGCGCCTGCAGCACATGCTCGGTACCCGGATTCGCGACGAGCGCGGCGACCGCCGCCGGCGCCAGCACGACCGCAGCCTCGAGCAAGCCGCCCATCGCGCGCTGCCGCATTCGGGGCGCGTTCTCGCAGCCTCCTCCTCCGTGCTCCCGCGCTCCTCGTTCATCCGGCGCCGCGCCGCGCTCGAACTCCGACGGCTGGAAACTCGGGTCGATCTCGCGGATGCGCTCGATGAGCGGCGGGTGCGTCGCGAAGGCGCGCTGGACGCCCTTCGGCGAACAGCAGGTGCGCGACCTCCTCCGCGTCGGCATCCGCGAAACGCGAGTCCGATGCCGAGCGCACCGATCTTGACGAGCGCACCGCGGAGCCCCTGCGGGTCGCGCGTGAACTGCACGGCCGAGGCGTCGGCGAGCGATTCGCGATTGCGCGAGACGGCGGCCTGGATCAGGCGGCCGAAGAAGAGGCCGATCCAGCCGAGAGCCAGCACGACGAGCGCCGCGACGATAGATCACGGCGATTCCGCCGCCGCCCTTGCGGCCGCCGCTGCTGCGCGGGCCGATGCCGCAGGATCAGTGCGCGCGATCATCGCGATGACCGTCAGCCCGAACAGCAGGCCGATCAGCCGCGTGCTGAGCCGCATGTCGCCGTTCAGCACGTGGCTGAACTCGTGCGCGATCACGCCCTGCAGTTCGTCGCGGTTGAGGTTGACGAGCGCGCCGCGCGTCACGGCGACCGCGGCATTCGCCGGGCTGTAGCCCGGCGGCGAAGGCGTTGATGCCGGCCTCGCGCTCGAGCACGTAGACCTGCGGCACCGGCACGCCGGAGGCGATCGCCATCTCCTCGACGACGTTCAGCAGCCGCCGCTTGAGCGGGTCGGTCGTGTCGGCGCTGACGCGCGTGCCGCCGAGCTGCTCGGCCACCTTGCTGCCGCCGGCCGCGAGCGAAACCGTGCGCGCGAGGCTCGAAATGCCGATCGTTCCGAGCACGACGATCGACGTGAACGACGACGACCACGCGGATAGCGCGCGAGCGACATGTCCTGGCGTCGCGAGCAGGCCGCCGTCGTCCTGACGGAGAGGATCGCGACCGTCATGACGACGACGAAGTCGATCGCGATCACGATCGCGACCACCGCGATGATGAAGAGGAAGACCATCCAGCGCGACAGCCGCCGGGTGGCGGCCTGCCGCGCGAAGAAATCCATGGCGGCTCAGCCCCGCACGATTCGGATCAGGTGAAGCTGACCTTCGGCACTTCGCGCTTCTGCGGCGACTCGATCTCGAGCAGCTGCGCCGGCAGGAAGTTGAACATGCCGGCGACGATGCTCGACGGGAACACCTCGCGGCGATTGTTGTAGCCCATCACCGAGTCGTTGAAGGCCTGGCGCGCGAACGCGACCTTGTTCTCGGTCGTGGTCAGCTCCTCGGAGAGCTGCATCATGTTCTGGTTCGCCTTGAGGTCGGGATAGGCCTCGGCGAGCGCGAACAGGCGGCCGAGCGCGCCGGAGAGCGCGTTCTCCGCGCCGGCGAGCTGCTGCACCGCGGCCGGGATCGCCCGGATTTGCGGCTGCGGCCTTGAGGCCGGTGACCGCGGCGTTGCGCGCCGTGATCACGGCCTCGAGCGTGTTGCGCTCGTGCGCGAGGTAGCCCTTGGCCGTCTCGACCAGGTTCGGGATCAGGTCGTGGCGGCGCGTGAGCTGCACGTCGATCTGCGCGAACGCGTTCTTGTAGCCGTTCCGCGCCGTGACCAGGCCGTTGTAGATGCCGACCGCGAAGAACGCGAGCAGGACGATGATCCCGAGAACGACCCAGCCCATGGCGAATCTCCCCTGAAGCCACGCGAATGATACTCCATCAGGCCGCTGCTCCCGCGGCGAGCCGTGCGCCGAGCCACGCTCGAAATGTCCTGGATTTCCGGCGGGCAGACCTGGTGCTGCATCGGGTATTCCTTCCACTCGACGCGTGTAGCCCTGGCGTACGCAGCCAGTTGCGCGCCATGACGCCGAGCGCCATCGGCAGCACGGGATCGTACTGGCCATGGCACATGAGGATCGGCGTACGCCGGTTGGCGTCAGCCAGCTCGCCTTCAAGTGTCGCCTGCAGCGGCAGGTAGCAGGACAAGCGCGAGAATTCCGCCGAGCGGTTCCGGATGCCGCAGCGCGCCGTGCAGCGCGATCGCGCCGCCCTGCGAAAAGCCGGCGATCGACGATGCGCTCCGACGCGATGCCGGCCGCGCGCTCCGCGGCGATGAATCGCCCGAGCACGGCGACCGACTCGCGGATGCCCGCCTCGTCCGCGCGGCCTTCCGCCGTCAGTGTCTTGATGTCGTACCAGGCGCGCATGCGCATGCCCATGTTGAGCGTCACCGGGCGCACGCGGGCATGCGGAAACACGAAACGCACGGCCAGCGCCGGCGGCAATTTCAGCTCCGGCACGATCGGCACGAAGTCGTGGCCGTCGGCGCCGAGGCCGTGCAGCCAGATGACGCTGGCCGAGGCCGGCGTCGCGGGCGCCAGGACGACGGCGTCCGCGGATTCCTGCAGGCGGTGGGTCACGGGTTCAGCCGTCGTGGCGCGCGCGCCCGATCACACCACCACGCCCAGAGCACGAGCACCCACATCGCCATTACGGTCCAGGCGACTGCCAACGGACCGGGTGGCGGCGGACCGAAGACATTCGCAACCTGGATGACGACGAGAATCGAAATCAAGCCCGCGAATCCCCAGGATCCCGGGGCGCGAAGCGCACGCGTATTCGCGACATAATGCGCGACGCCGCCGGCCAGCAGCGTGAGTTCCACGGCAAGCGCGACCAACGGGAAATTCCAGAGTCCGAGCCCGAATCGCGTGGCACCGCCGGGCGCGAGTGGCAGATCGGGAAAGTGCGTGAGGAAATCGAGGAACCAGTGACTCAGGACTAGCGCGCCAACGACGCAGGCGGCGCGCCTGTCACGCCGGATGATTCCGTAGATGCTGCCGACGACGAGTCCCCAGAGCACGGCCATGGCCAGGCTGTGCGACCAGGGGTAATGATCGAACACCAGCGGGAATATGCTCCCCGCCGGCGCGAGCGAAAGCCGCTCGACGCCCGCGATGACGAGCCAGGGCCATAGCAGGTCGAGAAACTGCGCCGCGAAGAATAGCGTGCCGAGAGAAGTGCGGGGCGCGAGCCGCTTGGTCGCGCAGGCAACTGCAAAATGGCCGATGAACATCCGGCCACTATAAGGGAGCCGAGAACCTCCGCAACAGCGGCCACAAGCTGCCTGCAAGCACAGCGACCACGACGCCCGCGATGAGCCACGGACCGATCTCCGTCACGCCACCGGACCTGGCCCAGTGCATGATCGCCGGCGCATGACGCCACACCACGACACCGGCCGCCGCGCCGATGCTCGCGATCGTCACGGCATTCGACCAGGCCTCGCGGCGCAGCCTGCGCCGCACAAGCTCGCGTTTCCGCTCGAACTGAGCGCGCAGATCTTCTGTCGGCATGGAACCGAGCGCCGCGATGCGCTGCATCACGCGCGCGTCGAATTCCCGGCTCGTGTCGTTGCCCGCAAAGAGCCCGCGCAAGCGCGCTTCGAGCCGCGCGTCTTGCTCACTCATGTGACTTCCTTGCCGGCGGCGCCGAGCGCCGTCGCAAGGCCTGCTCGCGCGCGGTGCAGGTGCGTCTTCACGGTGTTGACCGGCATGCCCATCATCGCCGCAACCTCATCCACCGATCGCTCGTCCAGATAATAGAGTGTGACCGCCTGGCGCTGCTTTTCCGGCAGCCCCTCGACATGGCGGCGAAGTGACACGTCGTCCGCAGACGCAGCGGGCACCGCGACCAAGCCTTCGACTTCCTCCAGCACCCCCGGGTCCGACAGGGACACCGAGCGGCGGCGACTCCTGAGCGCCGAAATCGCTGCGTTCCGCGTAATCGCGTAGATCCAGGTCGAGAGCTGCGCGCGACCGTCGTAGCGTGGCAGCGCTTGCCACAGTTTCACGAAAACCTCCTGGGCCAGGTCCTCGGCGCCACCGCGATCGCGCAGGATGCTGTACGCGAGGCCGAACACGCGCCGGCGGTAGGCCGGAACCAGCCGCTCGAAGGCCTCCTGCACCCGGCCGGCCTGGATCAACTGGATGATCGCCTCGTCGGCCGGCATTCGGTTTGGACCTTCTCCCCGGTTGATACGCGCGGGAGGGCGCACAGGTTTCAGGGTATTTTATCCCAGTGAGCTGAAACCCACGCGGCCCGGAGCGCGTATCACCCGATGTGAAGCAGCCAGGATCCGGATCTCCGCTCGACGCGCGCGCACTCGAATGCGCGGTTGCCGCGGCGCTCGCACTGCTCGCGGCGGACATGCTCCGCGCGGCCTTCCGCCCGTTCTGGCAGATTTTGCGCCTGCTGTTCGGCATTTGACCAGGGAGTACATCGATGGAAGCAGAAAGCATGACATTGTTGGTCCCGATTTTTGGGATCGTGTTCGGCGTCGGCGTGGCGATCGTCACGATTGTCGCCGGACATCGCGAGAGAGTGAAGCGCGCTGAACTGCGCCATCGCGAGCGGCTTGCGGCGATAGAAAAAGGCATCGAGTTGCCTCTTGATCCGATCGAACCTGAGAACAGGAAAAAAAGTTCTTCGCTGCGGAGCGGTCTCACTGGCCTGTTCGTCGGCATCGTGCTCTATTTCGCACTCGATCGCGTTACCGGGGATGACGTCGCGCTCTTCGGGTTGATTCCGGCCGCGATTGGCATTGCGAACCTGATCGCCTACTTCGTCGAATCGAGGAAGAACGGGAACGGCCGCGAGACGCAGCGCGACGCGTGAATCGCGGTTGGTGCCGGGTCGCGGATTCGCGACCCGGCCCCATCAGAGGTTGCCGCGCTCCCAGGGACCCCAGATCGCGAAGGTGATGCCGGGCACCTGGATGTTCACGAACAGCACCTCGCCGTCCGGATCGAAGCAGACGCCGGCCCATTCCTGGGAACGATACCCGCCTGGATTGATGCGTTTTCCGGCGCCGACAATTTGCTTGAGCTTCAATGAGATGTTGTTCTTGGCGAAAGTATAGGAAGCTCCATCCGCGGTAATACCGAGCAGCCGCGCGCTGGATCCATAGTTTCCCCTGACCGAATCACCGTCCTCGCAGAGCAGGATTCCGCCGCGGGGACTGACAACGATGTTGTCGATGTTGTTGCCGGCCTGGTCACTGCCGGCGACAAAGAGCGCGCGGAGCGAGTTTTCCTCCGGATCGAATTCCCAGACGGCGCCGTTGCCCTCGCCCGAACGGCCCCTGGCACTCACGCCTGCTTCCGTGTCGACTACGTAGAACTTGCCTTCGTGATGGCAAATACCCTCGCCGCGGCTCATGCGCAATCCACCGCGTGCCCAGGCCTGAAGGAAGGGACCACTGGCCGCCGTCGATGCCATGGAAACCGCGTGCGGCGCGGGACCCGGCTCCGCATCCGGATTTTCGATATCCACCCATGAAATGAGATGGACGTCGCCGACCTCCGGGTTCTGCAAGTCCGCATTTGCGCGATCGACGACCCTCGCCGCCTGCAGACGTCCGCCTGCTTCATAACTTCCAGCGCCGCCATTCGAGTCATTCGGCAGGAAACGATAGAAACCGGAATGATGCGGATGGTCTTCGGTCAGGTAAGCGATGTGCGTTCGCGGATCGACGGCAACCGCCTCGTGCAGCATGCGTCCCATGTCCACGATCGGCTGCCCCGTCGTCTGGTTCGCATCCTCGCGGATTTCGAACACGTAGCCGTGACGGCGCCCGCCTCTCGCGCTGAAGTCGACGACCGCCTCTTCGCAGCTGAGCCATGTGCCCCAGGGCGTCACGCCGCCCGCGCAGTTATAGATCGTGCCGCCGAGCGAGGGCTCGGCGCTTACCCAGCGGCGGCCGCGAAACTTGAGTGTGGTCGTGCCACCGGCCGGCGCGAAACCCTGCCCCCCTGCCGTTGCCGTGTCGTAACGCGCGGGCGCGAGGATCGGATTTTCGATCGCGCGCTCGTGATTGCGCACGAGGATTATTTCTCGATCCGCGCCGCCGCCGCGGGCCGCGATCACGCCCATGCCGTCATGCAGATCCGGCGTCGGCTCTCCGTTCGTCATCGAATCGCCGGTCCAGGAGAAGGTGCGGTACTCGAAGCCCTCGGGAAGCTGGATGAGTGGCAACCCGGTTTCCAGATCCGCGACCGGCTGCAACGGTCCATAAGGACCGGCGACGCTTTTTGATGTAAGTGACCTGGCCATCGCGCGGCGTGCGTGCAATGCGCCGATCACGGCAACGAGCGAGGCGGATCCTGCAAGGAATCTTCGGCGGCTGACACGCGACGTCATACGCCCATTCTACGGGGCATTTCTGAAGGGGACGTTCACCTTCAGCGACTGAAGGTGAACGTCCCCTTCAGAAGCCCCTCAGTAGCGGTCGACGCGGCAGGCGAAGCAACCGCGACGCGCGAAATGCAGGTGCAAATAGCCCACGTCCGCGCGCGCGAGTAAACGCTCTATAAGAGGTGCCGCGGCGGCGCCGTCCACGATGTCCGCGTCGACCATCTCGTCGGCGGCGTCGTAGGCCCGCACCGACAATGGCCGGAGGGTCAGGTACGACGGCAATTCGTTCACGATGTGCGCGGCCTGGTTACGGCCGCGGCGCACGAAAATCGGCCCCGACGCGCGGTATGGCGAACGGCCGTCCTGGTGGGGGAACGGGAGCAGCAGCACGGACTCGCCGACCGGCGCGTCCTCAAGGCTGATGCGGCAGGGAAACCCGACTGGTGCATCTGATCGCATCCAGCGCATGCCGCGCGCGGCGAGCGCCTCGTCGTCCAGACCAAAGAAACCCTCGAACAAGGCGGGTTCGAGCCCGCGCAGCTGGTAATTCATGGGGCGCAGGATTGCGCCCCGTCACCCGGCCTGCAACCCGGTTCTTGCGGGAGTGGCGGCTGCATGGGCGTCGGCAGCCAGACCAGAATTAATCCCCCACGACCTCAGCTTTCCGGCCGGAGCGGCCGAGGCCCGTTTGACTTAAACAATACATCCTTTATTTTCAATAAGTTACGATATAAACCCAGACCGCACTTTTGCCAGCCCGCCCCCGGCAAGCGTAGGATCGCGGCTGCGGTACCGGCTAACAGGACCGCGTCCATAACAAGCTCAGGGGGGATGAAAGTGAATCCATTCAAGATC
This sequence comes from uncultured Gammaproteobacteria bacterium, assembly GCA_963819545.1. Classification (GTDB taxonomy): domain Bacteria; phylum Pseudomonadota; class Gammaproteobacteria; order Steroidobacterales; family Steroidobacteraceae; genus SCUD01. The sequence continues at coordinate 179,737 of CAWFWJ010000002.1, forward strand.
ATTGGTTGGGTGGGCCTCGCTATCGCCGTCGTCGGCGCCTTTACGGAGATCCCGTACGCGGGACTCCTCTTGGTGCTGCTCGGCCTGGCAGGCGGCTACGCCATCGCAGCGGAGGACCACGTTCGCGTGCTGGTCTCCGCACTCGTGCTGACCTCGCTGTCCGGTGTGCTGATGAACATTCCGGAAGTCGGCCAGTACCTGACGAGCATCTTCAGCGCATTGGGTACCTTCGCGGCCGGCGCGGCGTTGATGATCGTCTCGTGCAATATCTGGAAGCGTTACAAGCCCTGAACCAAGTCCGCAGGACGCGGCCAACAAAAGGCCCGCTGCAAGGCGGGCCTTTTTCTTTAAAGGGGACGTTCACCTTTGAAGGTGAACGTCCCCTTTAACGAACGTCCCCTTTAACCAGTTAGCGCGGCAGGATGTTGAAGTGCAGCCGCGTGTCCTGGTACCGGTCATCGCGCTTCGCGGCGCCGGTCGCGACCAGCACGTAGAGGATGTTGAGCGCCTGAAGTGCGTCGCGGACACCGGCACCGCGGGACCGCGTGGCGAGCTGCTTCGCCGTCACGTCCTGTTTCCCCGCATAGCTCTTGCGGATGCGGTCGACCGCCTTGCGGCTCACGAGGTTGAAATAACCGCTCGCGCGCTTGGTGCGTGACACCGACATCACGACATAGCCCGCGCCGCTTTCAAACACATAGTAAGTCTGTCTTTTACCAGCCGTTTCGCCGCAGAACTTGAGACCTTTTGCGAGGCTTCGGATGTTCATAGACATCCCCTTTTCAGCTAATACGCTGATCCATCGTAACAGCCTTTAAAGAGGACCCCCCTTTAAAGGGGAACGTCCCCTTTAGAGGTGAAGATTCCCGCGGTGGCCCATTCGCGAAACCAGGCGCCGAGCTTTGAGGCGAGGCGGTCGGCGCTGCCGGAGCGGCCGCCAATACTCGCTCGCACGGCGGCGGCCAGCACCCGGCCGGAGACGAGCGCCGCGAGCAACTTGAACTGCTCCGGCTCCTGGTCGCGCCGGAAGACCTGGTAGCCACGCCGGTAGACGATCGCAAACGTCTTCCGTGGCCGCGGGAGGCGCGGCTTCCGGCCAGCCCTCAAGGCATTCATATGGTCGTTCACCGGATAGCGGAGCGTCAGCAGCCGCAGCGCCGGATTGACGTTCAGCCGGACCCGCTCCCACTGATCCGCGCCGATCGCTGCGAACTGGGCGGCCGTCATCGGCTCGGCGCGTGGCGCGTCGAAGACGTCTTCCATCGCGCGCTCGATCCGGGCGACGTCGGCCACGAGTCCGCGCCGAGGTCCCCGCGGCAGGTAGCGCGCCAGGAAGTCCGGAAACTTCGAGCTCATACTGTTGAGAGTCCGCGAGCGCGACGGGTTCCGGGCGATGAATCGGCGGCAGGCGACCGCGAACTCATGCGCGCCGAGGATTTGCCGCGTTGTCGGAAATTCCACCTCCATGATCTCGATGAGCCGCGCGTAGTACATGTGCGCGTAGAGTTCGAGGCGCTCGACCGACGAAAGCGCCTTCGACGGCAGCACCACAGATTCGGGGTCTGATGCCGCCGCGGGAACCAGCTTCCGCGCCGGCCGCGAGCGCAGGCCCGCATCCGCGCCCTCGGGATGCATCACGACCGCCTGCATCCAGCGCTCGAGCGTTTGCAGATCCGCCGCGGCGGCCCTCATGCCGCCACCCGCTTAACGCTCCCATTCCGGAACCGCGCAGCCTTCTTAACCTCTTGTTGCAGAACGGAAAACTTCGGAATATTGGCATCCCACTCGAGCAGCGTCGCCCGCCCGCCGGTGCGTTCGTGGACCCGCGCATAGAGCTGCCAGACCTCGTCGATCACCCGTCCGTCATGGGTATCGATGCAGTGCGTGCCGTTGTCCGTGTGGCCCGCGAGGTGCACCTGCACCACGTGCTCATAAGGAATGGCATCGAGATAGGCGACCGGATCCAGGTCATGGTTCCGGCAGGTCACGTAGACGTTATTGACGTCGAGCAGGAGCGCGCAGTCCGCCTCCACGGCGAGCCGCGCGATGAATTCCTCTTCCGGCATCGATGACGCCGCGAAAGTGAGGTAGGTCGAGGGATTCTCGAGTACGAGCGGCTGCTCGAGATAGTCCTGGATGATCTTCACCCGCGCCACCATGTGGCGCAGGCCTTCTTCCGTGTACGGCACCGGATAGAGGTCGTGGCCGTTGAGGCCGTTCACGCCGGTCCAGCAGATGTGGTCGCCGAGCCATTTCGCGCGCACGCGCTTCGAAAGCGCCCGCAGCTTGTCGAGGTACTCGAAATCGACCGGATCGGTGCTGCCGACCGAGAGGCAGACGCCATGCATCACAATCGGATAGCGCTCGGCGATCTGATCGAGGAAGTAGAGCGGCCGGCCCTCGGTGTCGATGAAGTTCTCGGAGACGATCTCGAACCAGTCCATCGCCGGCCAACGCTCGGTGATGTACCGGAAATGCTGCGTGCGCAGACCGACCCCGAGGCCGAGGTCCGGCAGTTTCCAGCGATTGGGAAGTGCAGTCATTCAAAAGGCCGCCACCCGGGTCGAGCGACCCAGGTGACGGCATCAGGACTTCAGCCGCCCATGTGCTTCGGGTCGACCGGCACGCTGCAGCCGCCCTTGCCCTTGCAGGAGTTCTTGCCGGCGCAGCCGCCGTCGCCACCCTTGCAGCCGCCCTGGCCCTTGCACGCGTTCTTGCCCGAGCACTCGTGCTTGGCGGAAGCGGCAGCACAACCGCCCTTGCCCTTGCAGGAGTTCTTGCCGGCGCAGCCGCCGTCGCCACTCTTGCAGCCGCCCTTGCCCTTGCACTCGTTATGGCCTTTACAGATGTGGTCGTCGCCGCCGGCTTCTTCACCGGCGATCGCGACATTCGCGAACTGCGCGCCAGCGACCAAACCGCCCGCCACACCCATCATCACCTTGCCAAAATCACGACGATTCATAGCCATTTCATGCCCCTCATGTGTAAGTCGATCCGCTGAGAAATCCCAACGGTCAGTCAATAGACCGAGCCGCTGGCCGAAATACTACGCCACGCATGAAATATCGGATGCGTTTTTTGCGACGCAAAGTTCAAAGGGGGCGTTCCCCTTTAAAGGGGACGTTCACCTTCAAGAATAATGGGGATACCCTCCTTGAAGGTGAACGTCCCCTTCAATCCGGCAGCAACCATGTTCACACACGCTTTGCTTCGGCTCCCCGGCGACAACTTCGCGGCCGGGCTCACTCAGGCCGGCGAAGGCGCACCGGACCCGGAACTCGCGCTCGAGCAGCACCAGCGCTACTGCGAGGCGCTTGCCGCCTGCGGCCTCTCGCTCACGGTCCTGCCGGCCGACCCGCGTCATCCCGACGGCTGCTTTGTCGAGGACACGGCGCTCCTCACCGAGCGCGGCGCGATCGTCATGCGCCCCGGCGCACCCTCGCGACGCGGCGAAGTCGAGGTCATCGAGGCGGCGCTCAAGGGTCTTTTCCCGGAGATTCCCCGAATCCCGTCCCCCGGCACCGTCGATGCGGGCGATGTCTGCGAAGCGGACGGCCATTTCCTGATCGGGATCTCCGCGCGCACGAATGAGGCCGGCGCCGAGGAACTCGCGAAACTCCTCGGCGACTTCGGTTACCCGGCGACCGTGCTCGATATCCGCAACGCCCGCGAGCTCCTGCACCTCAAGACCGGCCTCAGTTATCTCGGCGAAGGTCGCATGCTCGCGACCTCGGGCGTCCCGCGCGTGCCGGCGCTCGATGCGTATGAACTCATCGAAGTGCCGGCCAGCGAGCGTTACGCCGCCAATGCACTTCGCGTGAACGACCACGTCCTGCTCGCGGCGGGGTACCCAAGGACGACAGCCGCGATTGAAGCGCTCGGCTACGACGTGATCGCCCTCGAGATGTCGGAGTTCCGCAAGCTCGACGGCGGCCTGAGCTGTCTTTCGCTGCGCTGGTGAACCTGAAGGGGACGTTCACCTTCAGCGGCTGAAGGTGAACGTCCCCTTCAGGAAATTTGGTACGCTCCCCGCTCTGGAGGACGGGTATGCGGATTTTCATCGCGATTCTGACGGCCAGTCTTGTCTCTGATCGCCTGCGGCGGCGATGCTGATCAGCAATCCAGACGCGGCAAGAACGGCACATCCGCGGCCGTCGCCGGGATGCAGGCAGGCGCGCCCGCCGTCAAGACCAAGCGGCTCGACATTGCCTCCTGCTTTGCGGAGGACATCGCGGACGAAGAGGCGAATTCCAGCCGCTGCCCCTCCTTCGCCCTGCTCGCCCTGGACTACATGAACACGGAGTGTTCCGCGGTCGGCGGCAAGTTGAAGCCGCTTGCGGAATCCATCGCCTGGTCGCTCGACGTCGATGGCGACGCCAGCGCCGAGATGCTCGTGGACCTCAGCGAGAACATCGACTGCGAGGGCGCGCCCGGCGTCTTCTCCTGCGGCAGCCTCGGTTGTCCGTACATCCTCTACAAGAGACGCGAAGACACCTGGATAGAATTGGGCGCTATCAATGCCGACGACGCGCCGGGCATCGAAGTGCTCCCGACTGCGGAGGGCAGCTACGCGACGCTGCGCGGTGGCTGCGGCGGCCAGCAGCCCTGCAGCGAATACACGCATTACGAATGGAACGGCAGCGCGTACGAGCGCACCTGGATCGACTTCAAGGGGCATCCCGTCGATTTCGCGCCGGGCGGACTCATGAGGCTCACGCAGGATTCGGCGGTAATCGATGCGCCGGGCAAGAAAGGCCAGGTGCTCGACGAGTATCCGGTCGGAACGACCGTGGTCGTGATCGGCAAGGCACGCGACGCTCCCTACACGTTCGTGTCGCCCTGCAACGCCTGCCGAAGAGGCTTCGTCGAGACGGCGCTGCTCAAAAAATAGCCGCGTCGGAGATTCGGGGATTTAGCTCCGGATCTCCGGAACGTGCCCATGCGCATCGGCCGCGGGCCATGGAGATCGACGCCTGGATTGCCGTCGGCCGCAAATGAAGGCGGTTGTCGACACCAACGTCTTCGCCTATCACCTGCTTGGAACTCCCCGGTTTGCGGCCGAAACGGAATCGTTACTGGAATCAGCGGGCGACATTCTCGCGCCAGCGATATGGGAGGCGGAACTGGCAAACGTCATCCGGATGGCGGCGAGGACTGGCGTACTGCCAGCAACTGAAGCGCCCGCTCGGCTCGCGTGTGCGACTTCGTAAAAGCTACGAAACTACGACCCGGCACCGTCCGGCCAGTCCGCAGGAATAATCCCCCCCGTGGGCAAGTTCCTGAAGTTCATCCTCATTGTCCTGGCCGCCGTCGCTGTGGTCCTGACCCTGTGGACCCTGTTCACGCTCAACTGGTCGTGTGTCAAAGGCGAGCGCGCGGGTTACGTGCAGAAGCTTTCCGAGAAAGGCTGGATCTGCAACACCTGGGAAGGCGAAATGGCGTCGGCACGCGTGTCGCGCTGCGCTATGAGGAACACCGGTGGATTCCGTTCTCCTGCTTCGGAGATACGGGGTACTTCGTGACGGATACGCGCGCGACGGGGTGATCGCGCGCCGTCGCGCCGCCGTTCAGAACTCCTTGCGTACGCTGACGAACCCGATCAGGCGATCGTAGGTGTAACGCACGTCGTCCGTATTGTCGTACGACATCCATTCCGCCTCGACCACCAGTGCGAAGTCCCGTATATCCAGAAAAGGAAATGGCCTGACGTACCGGACCCGGACGTCAAATCCCTTCTTCGCGGGTGCTTCATCGTTGATCGTCGGGTCGTCGATCGACTGCTGATCGAACATGCGGGAGCTGTATTCCGACTCCAGGGTCAGGCGGCCGTCGTCCCGGAACCGCGAAGTCCACTCGATACCGGCATGCCATTGCGTGCGATCGGCATAGCCGACGCCGTTGTCCTCCCGGATGTCGTAACCGCCCGTGAGTTCGAGCGAACTGCGCCGCGTAAATCGATGCTGGTAGCGCGCATCCACGGTGTAGTAGCGATACTCGAGATCCGTGCCGGTCACGGGGTCGCCGGCGGCATCGCTCGTTCGCCGGTCACGATACGCGCGCTCCTCCAGTTTCAGGTTGATGCGCAGATTTCGTTCACGCCCGCCGAGCTCGTATCCGGGTCCGACTCCATACTCGGTGTAGTCCAGTCGCTCCAGCCCGAACTGTTCGTAATCTTCCAGGTAATTGCGGTCCGCGGCAAAAGCTGCCACCGAAAAACGCCCGAATACGTGGCCGGGAAAGCGCCACTGCGCGTACAGGTCGCCGGTCGCGCTGTTGTACCGATCACCGATCTCGTTGCCCGCGCCGTCGATGGCTACCTGTCCGGTAAAACGGCTGACATAGGTCTGCTCGCGCAACCGATAGCGCAGCGACCAGTCCCAGCCATGCTCGCCGTACTTGTCGGCCGACGTGCCGCCGGCGCGCACGTAAAATCGCCCCTGATCGGCGTCGCTCACGGCGGATTCGTACAACTGCCCCCATCCGCCGATGCCCCCGTGCTTGGTCCACCCATTGGTCGCTTGTCCTTCGGCATTGACGGTGGCTTCCAGCTCGGTGAACAACCCGTCCTGCACGCCGACGACCGGATTGAGCTCGAACGCGTTCGAGTCGTAGCCAAGTCCGCCGCGCAAGTCGACCACGGACTCAGCCGATGCACGGGTGCCGGCAAGCGGGCCGAGCAGTGCACTGACGGTCATTAACATTGCAATTCTGATGTTCATCGGTTGGTTCCTGTCATCTGAAGGTCACGGCTTCTGACTCGTTGCGTCGATCCGGGCTTGGGCGCGTGAACTCGCCCGCGCTGCCGCATTGGTGTCCCCCGCGTTCCGATAACCCTGCGAGAGACGAGACCACAATCGGGCGTCGTCCCCGGCGAGTGCCGCAGCACGATTCAGCTCCCGCAGCGCGTTGGAGCGATTCCCTGCCTGCAACTCGGTTTCCGCCAGCAGCAGGCGCACTTCCGGATCGGCGGGCATTTCGGCAATCGCATCCGAGAGCAGAATGCGAGCGCGGTCGGTCTCGCCGGCCTGCAACAGCAGCCCCGCGAGACGATCGCGGATACCTGAATCCGTCGGCGCAACGCGCATCGCGACTTCAAGGTCGGCAATGGCCTCGGCATTGCGGCCGGCGCGCTCGTGCAGCCGGGCGCGATTGAGCAGCGCCGGCGTATAGCGCGGATGCGCCGCGAGGATCTGCCCGTAGAGGCGCAGGGCTTCGCGTTCATTGCCGCTGCGCGCGTACAGTACCGCCAGATTGAGCCGCGTATTCCGCGCGCCCGGATTGCGGGTGAGGCTCGCGCGATAGGCCTCGATCGCCCCTTTGATGTCGCCGCGCTCGGACAGCACGCGCCCAAGCTGGAACCAGGCCTCGGAACTTTCGGGGCTGGCCTTCAGACTGCGGCGCAGCAAGGCCTCGGCATCCTTGGTCTGCCCGAGACGCGACGCAGTGCGCGCGGCCACCAGCAGCAACTCCGGTGAGGGCGAGGGCCGCGCCAGCAGCAATTCGAGCAATGCACGCGCTTCCGGGTAACGTTTTTGTTCGTGCAGCACGAGTGCGGCCTGCTCGATAGCGTCGTCGTAGCTACCCGGTTGCAACTCCTCCGCACGCCGGACTTCGAGCAGCATGCGTTCGCTGTCGCGATCGAGGAGCGCCAGCATGGCATTCGCATAGGCGCGGTCTGCCTGCTGGTCTGCGTTACGCGTCAACCAGACCAGCGAGCCACGCGCTGTCGAGGCATCGCCGCCGCCCAGCAGATGGCGCGCCAGCGCTTTGCGATAGCCCGCATTGTCGCCATCAAGTTTCACCGCTCGGGTCAGGTGCGTATTCGCAGCGGTGCGATTTCCGCGCTGCTCCTCGAAGAGGCCCATCAGCAGATGCGCATCTGCCAGGCGCGGGCTGAGCGCCAGCGCCTTCTCGAAAGCCGCATGGGCCTCGTCCAGCTGGTTGCGCTTCCACTCGGCGTTGCCGAGGTCGAGCCAGCCACGCGATGCGTCCGGCCGCAGACTCACGGATTCGGTCAAATATTTCGCCGCTGCGTCCCATCGGCCAGCCGCGCCGTGAGTCAGCCCGAGCTGGTGCAGCGCCTTCGACTTGATGCGACCGCTCGAGATCGCAGCAGCACGCGTCAGGTATTTTTCGGCCCGTTCGAAGTCTCCTGCACGGCGCGACAGCACTCCCAGGTTATAGGTGGCTTTCTGGTGATTGGGCGATACGGCCAACACGAGGTCATACATTTCGACCGCGCGTTCCGGATTATCGAGGTCCGATTGCGTACGGGCGCGAAGAAACAGCGAATCGACGCGATTCGGCGCCACTTCGAGGCAGCGCGTGAGCAACTCATCAGCCAGTGGATAGGCCCGGAACGAGCGCGCCTGGCGCGCGAGTTCATGCAGCAGGTCTGCGTTCGGTTGCGGCTCGGCCAGCACTTGCCGCGCACTTGCGGTCAGCTCATCCGGCGTGGCGTACAGCGGCACCGCGTAAGACTGGGCGCTGCGTTCATCGCCTTCGTCCTCGGCGTCCGCCGCCACCTCGACCGTCACGACGATCGGGCTCTGCACACGTCGCGCAACCCACTGCTCGGAGACGACGAACAGCACCGAGGCGGCGATCGCAACCGCCGTCAGCACCAGGCCGTTCTCCTGCCAGCTGATCTTCATGCGCCTTCCGCCAGCGCAAGTTGCAGGTCCGGCACCAGGCCCTTCTGGATCGCATTCTGGATTTCGATGCCAGGGCGCGCGTTAATCTCGATCACGACCGGTCCGCGTCGCTCATCCAGGCACACATCCACGCCGGCATAACCGAGCGGCACCGCCTGCTGTGCGGCGCAGGCGATGCGCAGCACCTCCGGCCAATGCGGCAGTTCGCGGTCCGTCAACCGCTCACCGTTGTCCGGATGGGTGTCGATCACCCGGCCCTCGTGAATGCCATTGCCGATGCGGCCGCTCGCGAGATCCACGGCAAAGCCGGCGGCGCCCTGGTGCAGGTTGGCCCGGCCGCCGGACTGCCGCGTGGGCACACGCAGCATCGCCGCGACCGGCTTGCCGCTGACCACCAGCACGCGAATGTCCGGAACTCCGTCCGGCGCGATCGACCTGGAAAACGCATCCGGCCGGATGAGTTCCTCGAAAATCGCGCGATCCGGATCGTCCGCGGACGAGTGCAGGCCGCGCGTAATGTCGCGGACATGTGCGCGCAGTTGTTCGTAGGTCCAGGTCTCGCCGTTCAGCAGGTGGAAGTGGTCCGCATCGGAACCCGAGAACAGCACGATGCCCTGGCCCTGGGAACCCGACGCCGGCTTCAGCGCAAAGCCTGCCGAGGTATTCAAAGCCGCGCGCCGGTAATCGAGCTCGTGCTCGGTCTCGACCGAGAGCAGCGTGCGCGGCGTCGGCACGCCGCTTTCGTCCAGGTGCCGCTTGGTCGCCAGCTTGTCGTTCGCGACCGTCATCCAGTGAACGGCATTCAGGCGCGCGATGAAGTGGATGTTGCGGGAGTTCAGTCCGAGCACGCCCGCATCGTCCGTGCCCGCGGCGCGGAACAGGCGCAGGAACCGGTAGAACTCGCTCGCCCGGATGCCGGTCCAGCGCCCGACCGCGAGCTGCACCGCGAGCACCGCGAGCAACAGTTCCGGGAACTGGAAGAACAGGCCGCGCAACAGCACCGAGGTGAACGCCAGATAGCAGAGCATCGTGACCAGCATGGTCCACGCGATCGTGCGAACGAGCTCGCCGAGCCGGCTGCGTTCCATCATTTCCTGCAGGCGCTCGGCGGCAAAACTCAGGATCACGACCGGAAATAGTGCGAGCAGCGCGAGGCGGTGCCCGGCGCTCTCGGTCACCAGCACGCCGCCGAGCAGAATCAGCGCAGTCAGCACCGTGATCACCGCCGCGATGCGCGGCACCACCAGCACGCGCATGCCGCGGAACCAGCGATGCGTGACGGCGCCAACTGCCAGGATCACGATGAATCCCAGCATGCCCGGCAGCAGGCCGGTGTACACGCAGCCAGCCGCCACCAGCATCGGCAGAAATACGCCGAAGGTGCGGATTCCTACCACGTTCCGGCAGAAGGTCACGATCAGCGCGACCAGCGGAAACAGCAGGAACACGCCGGAGATCTGTTCGTTCGAGGCGATGAAACGTGCCACACCCGCAAGCCAGATCGGGCCTGCCGTTTCTTCGGACTTCAGGCTTTCTGCCGGTGCGAGCAGGCGCCGGATCTGGAATGCGTGATCGAAGTTGATGTCACGCGTGTGGCTGAACAGCGGCTCGTCGCCGCGGTAGAGCTCGAGGTAGTCGGCCGGGAGCGCAGCGAAGTGTCCGTTCAGGGGATCGAATGGCACCCAGTGGCCGCCGAGCAATACCTCGACCCATTGATGCGAGGTGCGCTTGACCCCCGACTCGAGGATCACGCCACCGACCAGCCGCGCCGGAATTCCGTTGAGGCGCGCAAGCGCGACGAACAACCGGCTCTTGCCGTTGCAGCTCGCCTGGCCGAGCCGCAAGGCCGTCAGCGCATCGGTGTAGCCCTTGAAAGGAGCCGGTTCGATCTTGTCGTGCGTGTAATCAAAAATCGCGCGCAGCACCTGCACCTGGTCGGCCGACTGCGCGGGCCGGATGCGGTTCCACAGGCTGCGGATTTCGGGATGCCGATAGGGAATGGCTTCGGTTTCTTCAAGCTGGCGCCTGGCCAAATCACCGAGCGGCGTGCCAAAACCGAGGCCGGCCGGCAACTCATAACGCACCGCGCGTGTCGAGAGCCGCGCGCTGTAGAGAACGCGATGCTGGCCCTCCGGCGGCATGCCGTTCCACTCCGCGAAACGGCCCGCGGCAGCAACCTCGTCAGAGAATGCGAGCGGACCCTGCTCGAAGCTTTCCGCGATGATCGTCTGACGCTCATCACCGACCGGCAGGAAGGTGCGAAGACGGACCTCGCCACCAAAGCCCTCGAACATGAGCTCGACGGTAAATTCGTGAATGGAAGCCGGCAGAACCTCATCGAGGGTGGGGCGCACCGACCACAGATGCGCGCCCAGCAGCAGCACCGTCGCGGTCAGCAGCAGGATCGGCACGCGCTGTGCTTTGAGGCTCATACGAGCCGCAAATCATCTCATCGGCTCCCCGCCGGTGAACTTGCGGATCGTCGGCAATTGGCAACGACCGGCGGCCGGGCTATGCAGATGTGAAGTACCGCACGTTTTGCGGCGCCTGGTACCCGCCTGGATCTTCTTACTTTGACCGCACGACCAGCGTTCCGGCGAGCTTGTCGTGCCAGCCCTGCTTGCGTTTGTCGAAGCCGACCCAGAAGATTCCAATCATCAGCGGGATGATCGAGACGTAATACCCGAGATAGCGCCCGATCAATTGCCCTGTGCTCGGCTTACCGCCGGTTTTCGCGTCCACGATCTTCGCAGAGATCGCCATCTTTCCGGGCGTCGCCTGGCGGTAGATCCAGAAGAGAATCACTGCGATCGCCGGCAGCACCCAGTTGAGCAGGACGTCCGCCGGACCGACGACGAAGCGCTCGGTTACCCAGTATTCCGCGCCGTAAATCCAGGTCAGGAGCGGCGCAACGATGACCAGCATCAAGATCGTATCGATGATCGACGCGCCGACGCGCGCCCAGAATCCGACGTACTCGAGATCCTGATCGTTCATGTGAAACCTCTAACCGCCCGCCCTCCCGATATCCCCCGGCTTGCGCAGCATCTTGTCGACTTCGCCGAGGTGCTGCTCTTCCGCGCAGATCATCTCGCGGGCGTATTCCTCGACCATGACCGAGGCGCCGGCGGACTGTCCCAGCAGCTTGTGATACAGCGCGAGCGTGTCGCGCTCGTGCTGCATGGATTCCCGCAGGATGTCGCCGATGTCGTGCTTGTGCGTCTCGAGCAGCGGTCCGATCGCGAGCGAGGGATGCTCGCCGAGTTGCGTGATCAGCTCGCCCGCAGCCCGAGCGTGGGCAAGCGACTCAGCCGCCTGCTCATTCAGCCACTTGACGATGGGAATGCGGTTGTAGCCGTAGGTCATCAGTGAGTAATGCGTATAGCGCACGGTTCCCGCGAGTTCGAACTCGAGGATCTTGTTGAGCGTCGCGGCGGCGGCTTTGGTGTCGAGTCTCATGGTGCGGTGGCCTCCAGCCTGGGCGCAAAGAATACTCCATTGCCGGGGACGTGAGGCCGCCGCATTGGCGGCATAATATTCGTCCTGCGGACTGTATCCAGCGGAGTGGCACTCATGATTAGAGCGATTCTTGTTACGGTAGCTGTGGTCATCGCCGTGCTCGTCGGCTGGACTGCGATCACCCTGAACTGGACGTATGCCGACGGCGAGCGCGCGGGCTACGTGCAGAAGCTCTCGAAGAAAGGCTGGATCTGCAAGACCTGGGAAGGCGAGATGGCGATGGTGACGATGCCGGGGACCGTCGCTGAAAAGTTCTATTTCACGGTGCCGGATGATGCGGTGGCGGCCAGGATCAACACGAGTGTCGGGCAGCGGGTGTCACTGCACTATCAGGAGCACAAGTGGATTCCGATCTCGTGTTTCGGGGAGACGGGGCATTTCGTCACGGGTGTGCGTGAGAGCGCTGGCTCGGCCTGACTTCAGCGCGCCGGCGTCGCCACCAGGTCGCCCGTGAGGATGATCTCCACGCGCCGGTTACGCGCGCGACCCTCGCTCGTCGCGTTGTCGCCGACCGGCCGGTCCGGCCCGAGGCCTTCGACATTGATCGAGCCGGCATCGACGCTCTGCCCAATCAGGTAGTCGCGCACGGTTGTCGCGCGCGCCAGTGACAGGTTCCGATTGGTCTCGGCGCTGCCGGTGCTGTCGGTGTGGCCCTCGACCTTGAAACTCAGCGACGGATACACACCGACGATCCCCGCGAAGCGCGCAAGCCCTTCCCGGGCATTCGGGGTCAGCGTGGCTGCCCCGGTCGCGAATAGCACGCCGGCGATCTCCGCAACGATGCCGCGATCAGTCTGGCGCGTCGGCAGCGCGCGGTTCAGCCGCGCGGTGAGATCGGCGCGCGCCCGCTTCTCCGCTTCAAGACCCGCTGCCTCCGCGGCCAGCGCTTCGCTGCGCTTGGCTTCCTCGGCTGCAATCGCAGCTTCGCCGGCCGCCTTCTGCTCGGCTTCCTCGCGCGCGGCGCGGGCCGCCGCGTCGCGACGCTCGGTAACCGCGGCCAGCACCGCCCGGAAGCGCGCATCTTCCGCCTTCTGCACGGCTTCGCGCGCAAGCTGCGGTGCGGTGTTCCGCACGCTGTATTTCTTGTCGGCCTGCGCGGCCTCGGCCCGGGCGAGGAGTTGTTCCGCCTCGGTGAAATCACGGGGCGCCAACCGGCCCGCTTCCGCAGCCTCGGCGATGTCGAGCGCGTAACGCGCCTGGACCAGGTCACTTGGCGTATCCGCGGTTGCCGCGCGCGGCTGCGCGATCAGCGTCGAGTAGTCCATGCGCGTCTTGAGCGCCGAAATGTTTATTTTCGCGCCCTGGACCCGCGTTCCGAGGTTCTGGAGCACGATCGCGCGGCTCGGCGCGCTCACCGCGAAGTGTGGCTCCGCGCTCACAATCAGCGCGAACTGCGAAAGTGCCGTGCTGGTATCGAGCGAACCGCGGCCATTCTTCACCTCCAGGGAACCGAGATTGTTGCCACGGCCATCGACGGAAACCGCCCACAGCACATAGGTCGAGAACGGCCCCAGGCTCGCAGGATCCGGAAGCTTGCGCACCGAGACATCGACACGCGCACGTCCATCCTGGAATTCGACTTCGACATCGCCGTCGGCGGCAAGCGCAATCGAAGTGCCGCGAAACTCGAGATTCGATTCCGGCCCTTCCTTGTAGCTGTAGCCTTCAAGGCGCCCCGTGATCTCGTCGCTCAGAACCGGAACGTCCTGTTCCAGCTGCTGGGCGGGTACTTGGGATGAAAAGGCGATCGCCAGGGCGGTCGCGGCGCAGGCGATGAAGCGTGAGGTATTCATAGCCACAAGAATAGCGCAGCCGGGGCACCTTTCCGCTCGTTTTTTTCGGCGGCTACTGCCTTCGGCTGCCGTCTAAGGTCACAAACCGTGACCTTAAAGACACCCACGTCCAGACGCCTATTTGAGCGTTCTGGCTCGAATTCGATGCAGCCGGATCCGGGACGCTACGCCACCTTGTGCTTGGTTGGCGGCTTGTGCAATGTTTGCCCATTAGCTTATAAATACTTATACTTCGATGAACGTCCGCATCGAGTGGTCAATTCGCGCGGTGCGGCAGTTGCTCCGGCTTGAGCAGCGCGATCAGCGCAGGATTCGCAAGGCGGTGGACAGGCTTGTGAGTTTCCCGACGACTACCAACGTCCGGCACCTTGCCAGCCATGACCCGCCTTACCGACTGCGCGTGGGCAATCATCGCGTGCTGTTTTCATTCCAGGGCGTCCAACGCCGAATCATCATCGAGGCCGTTAGGAAGCGCGATGAACATACCTACTAACCTCCGCACCCTCCCCGATGCCAGGGGCAAGCCGGCTTTCGTCGTGGTGCCGATCAGGGCCTACGCTGCGCTCGTCGCCCGGGCGCGTGGCATAGCCAAGCGCCGGACGATTCCGCACGAAGTCGTTAGCCTGATGGTGGAGGGCTTTTCGGCCGCGCGCGCGTGGCGCGAATATCGCGGACTCACGCAGGCGGCCGTCGCGCGCCGAATGCGGATCACGCAACCGGCGCTCGCCCAGATCGAGGTTTCCGCGCGACCGCGGAAGTCGACCCGTTTGCGACTCGCAAAGGCGCTGGGAATTACGCTCGAGCAGTTGCCGGCCGGGTGAAATTCGCGTTGGCCTTGAGGTTATGTTCCCCGTTTGCGGGAACATGAGCGTAATTCCTCTGTCTAAATCACCCTCATTCAGCCTCCATTCACCTGCCGGAGGCCTATGATGGAACCGCCATGATGCTGCCTCGCACCCTGCTGGTACTGGTGCTCTCGGCATCGAGCCTCGCCTGGGGCGAGCCGCTCGAAACGCCTGCACGCATCGCTCGCCTGAGTTTTGTCGAAGGCCGAGTCGCGTTCCATGCTGCGCAGGAATCGACGCCCTCCGCCCTTCCCGACCGCCCGCTGATTCCGGGTGACCGCTTCGTCACGGAGACCGGCGGACGGGCGGAGTTCACGCTCGGCACCGCGACCGTCCGGCTCGACGAGGGCACCGAGCTATTCCATCTCCACGCTCGACGAGACGACCGTCCGAGTCGAGCTGAACCACGGCACCGCGAGCGTGTATCTGCGGGAGCTTTTCAACGACGAGACCTTCGAGGTCGCGACGCCGAATACCACGCTTGCGCTCCGTGAGACGGGCGAATATCGCATCGCGGTGCCCACGGACGGCACGACCGATCTCACCGTGCGCGGCGGCGCCGCGGAGGCGATGACCGCGGGTGGACCGGTGCGTATCGCCGACGGCCAGCGCGTGCGGCTCGAGGGGCAGCAGGCACTCGCGAGTCTCGCAACGCCGCGATCGGCCGATGCCTTCGACGACTGGGTTCTCGAGCGCGAGTTGCAGCTCGCCGACCTGGAGCCGTCACCGGAGTTGATGGAGAGCGGCGACCAGTACGAAGAACTCAATCGCTACGGCGAGTGGTACGAAGAGTCGAGCTACGGGCGTGTGTGGATGCCGTCGTTTGCATACGGCGGCTACGATCCTTTCCGTTACGGCCACTGGCAGCCCTACGGCACGAGCTGGGCCTGGGTCAATTCAATGCCGTGGGGCTACTACACATCTAATTACGGCCGCTGGGCGTATCTGGATCACCTGAATCGCTGGTGCTGGGTACCCGCAAGACGCCACCACCCCAGAGAGCACGTCGCCCACGACACTGCGCCGCTCGGGCGACCGCGCCGCGATGGGCGTCCGGACGATGACAGGCACGAAACGGTCGCGACGGTTCAGGGCAGTCCGCGACGCATCGACGCCGATCAAGCGCCGGTGTGGCAGCGGAAAGTCAACTCCGCGCCCCCAGTGAACCGGGATCAGAGTCCGCCGGAGCGGCCTGCGTCTGCACCGCAGAGTGGTACGACAACGATGCGCCCGTCGCGACCTGCCGAATCACGGAGACCGGCTCCATCGAGCCCGGCGCCTGCGAACAATCGTGAGTTTGGGACGATCCAACCGCGCTGACGATCAGCGTCAGCGCGATCACACCCAGAGCCGCATGGCAGCAATCGTCAGGCCGAAGCCGACGATGAGCATCGACCCCAACCGCACCGTCGTCCGCAGACCCTGCGTCGCAATCTCATGCGCCTGCAGAGTGAAACGACTCTCCATCTCCTGCCGAAGCTCCGTGATCGCGCCTGTCATTTCCTGTTTCAAGAGCATCAGATCCTGTTTCGTCGCCAGCAAATCCTCTCTGGTTGCCAACGGCAACAGGTCCTGCTTCGTCGCCAGCGTGGTGCCCATGTCGCGCTCCATCGCATCCACGACCGCCCGCGCCTTGTCGGACGGGACGCTGATGCTGACGAGGGCATCATACAGCGAGTACAGGTAATTCATGGCTGGCACCAAGTTCCGGTGGGGAAGGATCGCACCCGTAAGAGTAAGTCGTTGATCCGAAAAGTCGCGCAAGCGTCCAGAATCTCGGACCAGCGCGGCATTCTGCCGGTACTGGTTACGTCGTGACCCTCGCCTCCAGAAACACCAACCTGCGCTGATACTCCAGATACCGCCGCTGCCGCTGCGAAAACGCCCCCACGTTGCGCCGCTGGTTAGGCGGAAGGCTCGTGCGCTTCAGGGATTTCTGTGGCGTGCTGGCTATTCGGGACGTTGGCGACCATGAAAGCGCCGTGCTCGGTAAAGGCCAGAATTCGATAACGTCGGCCGCCCCAACTTGAGGTCGCAAATTGCGACCTCAAGATGCGCAACTCGTCGTGATCGAGGAGTAATCGGCGAAGTGCAATCACACCCACAAACGCATGGCGGCGATCGTCATGCCGAGACCCACGAAAAGCATGGAGCCGAATCGCACCGTCATCCGCAGGCCAAGTGTCGAGATCTCGTGCGCCAGCAGATTGAATCGACTCTCCATTTCCTGCCGTAGCACGGCTACGTCCTGCTTCACCAGGAGCAGTTCTTCCTTGGTCGCCAGAAGCTGGATCTCATGCCTGAGGAGCAGTAAGTCCTGCTTCGTCGCCAGCTTCAGCGCTTCCATATCTTGCTTCGTCGCCAGCGTGGTGCCCATGTCGCGCTCCATCGCATCCACGACCGCCCGCGCCTTGTCGGAAGGGACGTTGATGCTGACGAGGGCATCATACAGCGAGTACAGCTAATCCATGGGGCATCGGCAACCGTTTGCAGTGACTCGAAACCAGGTGTTCCCGCCGCTATCTACAGTAGGGACGCTTGCCGCTCGTGAGGGATGGGAAACACGCCCACAATCACCCAGGGATTTGGCGCAACCTGGTGAAACTGCTGCGTCGTGCCGAGAAAGAAATGCAGGTCGCGTTGGCCAAATTCGTCAACGTATTTCGCCCTGACCTTCGCGAGCGCCGCTCCTTCATCGCCGTCGCTGCTGCGCAAGCAGTTCCGGTAGAGCGCCCCGATCTCCCAGTCGAGAATCTGCAATTCACTGACGCGACCACTTGAGTCCTCAAATCGATAGGAGAAACTGTAAGGAAGCTTTGGAATCAGCTTGAATGTCTCTCGCCAGGATTCTTCCGCAAACAGCTCTTTCTGCTGCGAGCGTGCTCGGATCTCAGTCACCTTTGAGGAATCCCATTCTCGGGTTTCCTCCTCCCATCCAAACCCTCTGATCGTGGTTGGCCGAAAGACTGCCAGCGACATCTCATTCGCTTTCGCAGCCGCGATCAGATCATCCAGCCGTGTGTGGACCTTTGCGGTCTGCAGAAGCAGGCGGCGCCGCTCTCGCCAGTCATCTGCGGTGTCAAGATGACCGATTGCTGACATCTGCTTCGGATCAACCGGAGACCATGACTCGGGTCGCGGGTCGGATCGGGCCTTGACGAGGTCGAGCTCCAGCCAGTCAAACTTGCGGTACTGCTCGGCTTCCTCGAGCCGGCGGAATGGAACCGGATAGATGCGCACCCAGGTTCCGTCTTCGCGCACTCCAGCGGTACAGACCGTCTCGCCGTGTTTGCGTGACAGCGTCGGGTAGGTCTTGACGGTAATCAGTATCCGTTCCCGCGCCATTGACAGTGTTCACAAATGCGTCGGTGCGAAGGAATCACCAAACTGCTTCTTCAACGCGTCGGCGACGCAATGGCGATGGCATTGCTGCGCGTGCGCCTCGAAACAGGTCAGCGCCACGGATTCGCCCTGCATCCACCCAGTCACGGATCTTCGTCAGCGCCACTTGCTGACCAGGCAGCGTTTCGCGGCGGTACGTTTTGAAAAGCCGTTCGTAAGCGGATGGTGAATCAAGCCCGCGCCGTTCCTCGGAGGCGATCCCGAGCTCCGGCAGGTGCTCGTATCGAATACCGACGCCTTCACACGCATGAGCCAAGGTGCCTTTCGAGAATCCATACTTGCGACTCAAGGGATTCCGCCTGACATCGCACAGGAGGCCAATACCGGCGACTAGCAGTTGGTTCAGGTAGGCCTCGAGGCTTCGGCCCTCATAGCCGATCGTGTAGATGCCAGCTTTCGCCGGCTGCGGACGTGCCGACTTGACAGCCGCCATGCCGCGCTCGTCGTTGCGAAACAGGCGCTCGGCCATCTCGCTGCGCGTGGCGTAATAGGGGAACCGGCGATAGGTCTCTACCACGAGTGCATCGCCGCGCAGTTTTTCATACCGCTGTGCGAACGCTGCGAGGTCTTTCCGCACGGACGGAGCTACGGCCGCGGCGCGTTGGCCAGCCTTCGTCAACGACCAGAGGCGCTCTTCATCGGCAATCAGTCCTTGCGCGATGAGCCGCCGCCGGTCCGCATACGAGGTGAACGAGAACCCGCCGAAGAGATAGGGAACGAATTCATAGCTCCGCGTCGATGGTTGCTCCTGGCAATAGAGGAACAACAGTTTCTGGAAATCCAGGCGGCTGAGGCTCCCGCCGAACGCATTCAGTAGTGCGAGCAACGTTTTCTGGCGCGCGTACAGCATGGATCAGGTCATCCAACGGTCAATTGAACGGAACTGTATGGATATACAGTCAGATCGTCAACGACCGTCGCGCCGCAGTCTAAGTGAGCTTGGATTCCTTAGGAACATCAATAGGTTGTCGAAGTCGGCGATTTCTCACGTATTCCAGGGCCGTCGTGCCTCTTAGCGGTTAGGGGCGCCTCACCCTCGCCTCCAAAAACACCAACCCGCGGTGATACTCCAGATACCGCCGCTGCCCCTCCGAAAACGCCCCCACGTTGCGCCGCTCGTCCGGCGGAATGCCCATGCGCTTCAGGGATTCCCGGTGCGCCACCGGCGAGATCAGCAGATCGCCGTTGTTCTCGAACGAGATGAAGCCGCGATCGAACAGGTGATCCACGGTCGGCGTCAGCAGGAGTCCGTTCTCGCCGTCCAGACGTTCGTCGTTGGATTCGCAGTCGCGCCACGGCTTGCAGTGGCTCGCAATCAGGTGCTCCGGCCGATTGACCTGGGTGATGCGGCAGGCGTGCTCGATCATCGAGACCCGCTTGCGGAACTTGCCCTGCCCCCGGCGCGCCAGGATTACCTGTTTCTTGTCGTCGCTCGAAATCTGCGTGTCCTGCTCCACGCGCCGGGCCAGATCCTCCTCCCACTCGGCCTGCGCCTGCGCCGGTGACTTGGGGTCGGCGACGTCCGACACCCAGGACCGCGCGACGTCTCGCGTCTCGGCAGCCTCCCGGCCCATGATCTGCACGAGCGCATCGGCCAGGCTCGGCGGCAGTTCCGTCAGGTAGATGCCCTGGAGGCCATCGCCGGTTCGTCTGAAGCGGCGAGTATTTCGCCGGCAGAAAAGGCGACAGCAACTCCATGTGGTCTTTCGGCCTGATCTGGCCCGCCAAGTTCACGCCAACGAACATCCACGCGCCAGCCGGCGTCGCCCCAGACACGGCCGGCCGTACCAAACTCCGGCGGCTTGGGGCAGTCGTAACACGGAGACTGGCGCGATGCCGATCGCCTTAATGCGCGTGTCGGCGAACGAGAAGATCAGATCGCCGGGCGCGACCTCGCGCATGAACTCATAGAACGGATTGAGTTTGCCGTTCTTGCTGACTTTGGGCGACCACATGTAGCCGCCGTCGATTTCCTGGCGGTAGGTCTGGTTTTGGTTGACCCACCAGTAAAGCATTGTTGCCGCTAGTCCACCGTCACTGACGCTGCTGCGCAGCTTCGCAGCAAGTCAAGGATCAATTCTTTGTGAGCCTCTATGTCCTTGATGGATAGTTTCAGCGTGATAAGTTCTCTTTGAAAGGGACGAACGTACAGACTCGTTTCTTCAAATTGCTTAATCTGTTCCTCCCGGCGATCGGCAACAGTCCGCACCCTCATGCGGCAATTAGACGCTGCCTTTGGAGGGTGAAACCAACAGAAATTGCGACCAGATATGCCCATCGCGATGTGATTCTTGTTGTAGGTCACACGAGGTGTTTCGAAACGCCTTGCCGACAAGTTCGACAATCTTGTCAAATGATTGCTGTGCTGCAGGACTTCCCTTCCTCTCCCAATACTTGCGATCAACCTGTTCGCCCGCAATATCTTCCTCAGATTCAGCCTCCTCATAGATGTCCAGTAATTCGAATTCCATGAAGCATCACATGCTCGTCGCCTAGCGGGATTGCAGTTAACTGCAAAGCAATCAGGGGTACTGCCCGATTCAACAAACGGATTACGTTGAAGAATCTGGCGGTGATTTCCTCAGCAACGATTACTGCCCGATGGTCGTAAGTTGGATACCGCTGCCGCTCAATATCCCAATACTCAATAGCGCGAATAGTATGGCTTTCGTCGAGGAAGCCAAGCATGACCTCGACTTCGTACCTGATCTCCTGTTCTGGGTCATACAGGAGAAAGTCCAAGCGTCCACCACTAGACTGCTGCCTTTCACGGCGAATCACTTGTACCTCGCCAAGGCCAAGCAGCGACGGATCTTCTTCGATTCGATCTTGCAGCCACCGTTCGTTCAGGCCCAAGGCCTTCAGTCTGGCCGGAGTCGTCTTTTTCAGTTCCAGAGAACATAGGTCAGTCTCCCTAAACATGCGAGGCTTGGCGCCTGGATCGCTCCGGTCTATGCCGCCGCCCACTCCTCCGACAGCACCTCCGCCTGCTCCAGCACCGTCTGCGTCGCCTTCTCCTGCTTGTCCGGCGGGTAGCCGTACTTGCGCAGGATGCGCTTGACGAGCACGCGGAGCTGCGCGCGGACGTTCTCGCGGATCGTCCAGTCGATGGTGACGTTCTTCCGGACCGTCTCGACCAGCTCGCGGGCGATCGTGCGCGAGCGTCTGGCTCGCCCAGCACCTTGACCGCGCTGTCGTTGGTCTCCAGCGCGTCGTAGAAGGCCAGCTCGTCCTCGGTCAGGCCGAGCTGCCTCGCCGCGCGCGTCGGCCTCGCGCATGTCCTTGGCGAGCGCGATCAGCTCCTCGATGACCTGGGCCGTCTCGATGGCCCGGTTCTGGTACTGGCGCAGCGCCTGCTCCAGCAGCTCGGCGAAGGAGCGCGCCTGGACGACGTTGCGCCGCGCCGCGGGTCTTGATCTCGCCCTTCAGCAGCTTCTGCAGCAGCTCGACGGCGAGGTTGCGCTGCGGCATGCCGCGGACCTCGGCCAGGAACTCGTCGGACAGGATCGAGATGTCCGGCTTCTTGAGGCCGGCCGCGGCGAAGATGTCGACGACCTCGTCGGAGACGACCGCCTTCGAGACGATCTGCCGGATGGCGTGGTCGAGCTCCTCGTCGGTCTTCCGCTCGCCGGGCGTGCTCTTGGCGAGCACCGCGCGCACCGCCTGGAAGAAGCCGACGTCGTCGCGGATGCGCAGCGCCTCCTCGTGCGGCACCGCGAGCGCGAACGCCTGCGAGAGCTCGGTGACGGCGCGCAGCAGCCGCGCCTTGCCGTCCTCCTGCGCGAGGATGTGCTCCTGCGCGGCGGGCAGCAGCGACAGCCGCTCCTGCGGCGTGCCGGTGATCCAGCGCGACCAGTCGAAGCCGTGGAAGAGGCCGCGGCAGACCTCGTACTTCTCCAGCATCAGCGCCACCGCCTCGGCCTGGTCGATGCGCCGTCTTGCCGGTGCCGCCGCTCTCCGTGTAGGTCGCCAGCGCCTGCTTGCAGCTCGTCGGCCAGGCCGAGGTAGTCCACCACCAGGCCGCCGGGCTTGTCCTTGAACACGCGGTTGACCCGGGCGATGGCCTGCATCAGCCCGTGCCCGCGCATCGGCTTGTCCACGTACATCGTGTGCAGGCTCGGCGCGTCGAAGCCGGTGAGCCACATGTCGCGCACGATCACGATCTGGAACGGGTCCGCCGGGTCGCGGAAGCGCTGCGGCCAGCGCCTCGCGGCGCGGCTTGTTGCGGATGTGCGGCTGCCAGTCGAGCGGGTCGGACGCCGAGCCGGTCATCACGACCTTGAGCGCGCCCTGCGTCGTCGTCGTCGCCGTGCCACGCCGGGCCGCAGCGCGACGATCTCGCGGTACAGCTCGACGCGCGATGCGGCGGCTCATCACACGACCATCGCCTTGCCGTCCATCGTCCGCGAGCCGGTTCTCGAAGTGCTCGACCAGGTCGCGGGCGATGAGCTTGAGGCGGTTCTCCGAGCCCGACCACCGCCTCGAGCTGCGCCCACCGGCTCTTGAGCTTCTCCTTGCGCTCGACCTCCTCGCCCTCGGTGGCCTCCTCGAACTCCGGGTCGATCTTCGGGCCGCTCGGATTCCTTCAGCTCCAGCTTGGCCAGCCGGCTCTCGTAGTAGATCGGGACCGTCGCGCCGTCGACGACCGCCCGCTGGATGTCGTAGACGCTGATGTAGTCGCCGAAGACCGCGCGCGTGTTGGCGTCGGTCTTCTCGATCGGCGTGCCGGTGAAGCCGATGAACGAGGCGTTCGGCAGCGCGTCGCGCATGTGCCGGGCGAAGCCGTCGATGAAGTCGTACTGGCTGCGGTGCGCCTCGTCGGCGATGACGACGATGTTGCGCCGGTCCGAGAGGACCGGGTGCCGGTCGCCCTTCTCCTCGGGGAAGAACTTCTGGATCGTGGTGAACACCACGCCGCCGGAGCGACCGCGAGCTTCGCGCGCAGGTCGGCGCGGTCCGCGGCCTGCACCGGCGGCTGGCGCAGCAGGTCGCGGCAGCGGGCGAAGGTGCCGAAGAGCTGGTCGTCGAGGTCGTTGCGGTCGGTGAGCACGACGATCGTCGGGTTCGCCATCGCCGGGTGCAGGATCACCGGCCCGCGTAGAAGGCCATGGTCAGGCTCTTGCCCGAGCCCTGCGTGTGCCAGACCACGCCGACGCGCCGGTCGCCCGGGTCGCCGCCCGGCTGCTGCCCGGCCTCGTAGCGGCCCGGCGGCTCCGCGACCGCGGTCGCCGCGGCCGCCTGCGCGGCGCGCAGCGTCTCCTCCACCGCGACGTTCACCGCGTGGAACTGGTGGTAGCCGGCCATCTTCTTGACGAGCGTCGCCGCCGCCCAGCGTCCTCGAACACGATGAAGTAGCGCAGCAGGTCGAGGAAGCGGCGCTGCTCGAACACGCCCTTCGAGCACCACCTGCAGCTCGGGCAGCTGCGCCGGCGCGTCCTCGCGCCCGGTGATCGTGCGCCAGGGCTTGAACCACTCCTTGCCCGCGCCGAGCGCGCCGATGCGCGCCTGCACGCCGTCGGAGACGACCAGCGCCGCGTTGGTCGCGAACAGCGCCGGGATCTGCGCCTGGTAGGTCTGGAGCTGCTGGAAGGCCGACCAGACGGTCGCGTTCTCGTCGGCCGGGTTCTTCAGCTCGATCACCGCCAGCGGCAGGCCGTTGACGAACAGCACCACGTCCGGCCGGCGCGTGTGCTGGCCCTCCGACACGGTGAACTGGTTGACGGCCAGCCAGTCGTTGTTGTCCGGGCGCGTCGAAGTCGATGACCCGCGCCTGCGCCCCGGCGATCGAGCCGTCCGTGCGGCGGTACTCGACCGTGACGCCGTCGACCAGCATCCGGTGCACGCGCGCGGTTGCGCTCGACCAGCGACGGCGCGTCGACGCGCGTGAGCTTGCGGAAGGCGTCCTCCAGCGCCTCGGGCGGCAGGTCCGGGTTCAGCCGCGCGAGCGCCTGGCGCAGCCGCCGCTCCAGCACGACGTCGCGGTAGTTCGGGTCGCTGCGCTCCGCGCCGGGCTCGCCGGCGGCGATGTCCGGGCCGTGCAGCACCGCGTAGCCCAGCGCTTCCAGCCAGGCGAGGGCGGCGTCTTCGACGACGGATTCGGTGAAGGCGCTGCCGGCTCACGGCGCGGTGCCTGCCGTCACAAAGCTCAGGCCTCGTCAGTGCCGCACGCCATCGCTCGGGTCGTAGTCAGCCAAGAGATCGCGAGTACGGCACTCGCGATCCAGAGCTTGAACAGCACTTCGCTTGGCCGGTACTCTAGGATCGAAAACCCGGCTCTCACCCGTACCGCCTCGTCTGATCGTAGCATGCTGAACTCGGCGTCTGTCGCCGTACTCAAGGCGCGCGATGGCAGAGGCATTCCGCGCTCGTTGCCTATGAAGACGGTGGAGGAATCCGATGATCGCATCCGCTGCCTGCGACAGCTAGCGAAGTCTCGCAGCACTGCTGCGATGATCCTTGCCGGAGCTGAGATCCAACCAAGCTCCGCCGCAACGTCGATATACGGTCGCAACGTCCACTCCGGCAGCGCCAAGGGTTTCTTTGTTCTCGCATCGATCGGCGTAGCTTTAGCTCGGAAGAGTGGGCCCTTGTTTGCCATTAGATTGGCACGCGCCACAAAGAGCGCTTCCAGAAGGCCTCCCATCATTACCGTTGCAGCCACGGCGCGCCAGCGCTGATACATTTCCGACACTCCGTCCAGCGGCGCTCAAGAATCGCCCTCATGTCCACATCCGACGCAGCACTGAATCTGCGCGCCGCATCTGAAGCTCGACGGCGGGTGGCAGCCCAGCGCGTGTCGACCGCGGGCCTGACGTCGATCGTCTTTGAGTCGTCGAGCGCCAGATACGTGTTATCG
The DNA here is from genome assembly GCA_963819545.1 of uncultured Gammaproteobacteria bacterium. Classification (GTDB taxonomy): domain Bacteria; phylum Pseudomonadota; class Gammaproteobacteria; order Steroidobacterales; family Steroidobacteraceae; genus SCUD01. Next base: position 204,806 of record CAWFWJ010000002.1, read on the forward strand.
ATCTCGATCGCGTGTCATACGGATCGCGTCGTGACGGTCGAGGACTTCGCCGCTCGGAGCGCAGACGCCGGACGATGGCCTCATGGGCCAAGCGCCCACACTGTTTATGCTAAACAGCCCTCTCTCGGGGCTATCTAAGTACCCAAGATTTTTTGCATTGTTTAGGGTCATGCGCGGACTAGTCGGCCGCCGACGTCCGGTGAGCCGTGAGGCATCCTGCAGTGCTTGCGCGTCAATTGTCTCCTTTCGTGACTCTGCCGCAGCTTCGAAGCGGTAGTAGTACGCCACGACGGCGGCAAACTGGACGTCACTCTTCGGCTTCTTCGAATCAACGAAGGTCTTGATATCCGCGGGTTTACCTTCCGGCTGCTGGAGCTGGCGATTGGCGCGCTGCGACTGCGCGGTCTGGGTTTGTGTCAAGTCAGAATCGCTTCGATTCGTCGTCGCGGGGACACTCGTGCTCAGCCCTAGACCTTCCGCAACCCAGCGCAGGATGCGCTCTTGACGTTCCTTGTCCATGCCCTTTAGTTGATCAGTTACTGCTTTTGCAGCATCAAAGTCACTTTCAGAAGTTGTCATTCTTGATGTCCTTCAATAGCGGGAAGTCCCGTAGCCAGCCCATAGTCTGACGCCTAACTGGTCATTGGTCGCCACCCACCCGAAGCTCGCCGGATATGAGCTTTGGAAGCAGCGTGTCGCGCATTGAAGCGAGCGTTTGGGAATGCCGTACATTCGCCGCGAGGCGCTTCCGAATGGGAAGTATCGATGCAAGGAAACGCTCTATGACAGGCGGCGACGGAACAACCAGATAAGCGCCAACGATAACCTTAGCGTTCATGTTCGACTGAACCGACCCGCTTTTTGCACCTTCGACATACTCCAGATAGAAATCGGACTTTAGGAAGCCATAAATGTAATAGCTGTGGGCGAGAGATTGCGTCTTTAAGCGCACAAGGTACGATGCAAAGACGGCATTAACCTCCTCTTCAATAATTGCTGATTTTCCTGGGTCAGCCATTCGAGCGACCACGATATCCCCAACTCGAAGCGCGTGCGCCGCCGTGGCGTCAGCGCTTATCTCGCAGTGCGGAACATTTTCCCACTCGATCCAGTTACGTTTGTTGATATCCATTACTCGCAGGAACATTGGGCCAACGGGCTCTGGAATAGCATTTGCCGTATAGCCGTATTGCGTCGAGCAAAGGTCGGACAGCCTTCTTACTGTCCACCCCTTCGGAATCTCCCCCAGCTCCGAGTCCTCGAAGGAATCCGGGAAGAGGTCGGCGAGGGGCTTGGGCAGGCCGGGGTCGCGGCCTTCGGCCTTGGCGCGGACGGGGTCGAAGTCCACGAACCACGACTTGAAGAGCGCCCGCGCCATCGCCTCCAGCGTCTCGTTCATCCGCCGGTTCAGCTCGATCTTGTCGTCCAGCGTGCCGAGGATGTGGGCGATGGCGCGTTGTTCGTGCGAGCGGCGGGCAACGGCAACTCGGACAGCTCGTGAGCGCTCGATGTCGAGGCGTCTCGGACTGCGCTGCCAGCACTGATCTCGAATTGATCGTCGCCGGACTCGGCGACTTCGAAGCAAGTAGTAGAAGTACGTCGAGTCGACTCCGTCGCGTCGATCGCGAGGTGCACTAGAATATGCCGTGCGAACACGAACGGCGCGTCATTCCGACCTAGCGCAACTGGCCCGACGCCGTCGCCGTCTCGATGCGCGAGAAGCAGGTCACCGTCGGCTGCGCCGATACGTGACGTGCACTGCTTCGTCGCTGATCGCGCGACTCGACGGCATCGACCGTGCGCCGATCGTGTCTGCGCGACGAATGCGATCGCCATCTCGAGCAACGTGACCGGAGCCGCTACTCGAGTGGCTGTCGATCCGTCGGCGAGTAGCACGCCGTTCGCAGTCGACAGTCGCCGAGCGTCGCTATGCGGCCACTCACCCGCCATACCCAAGCTCCTTCAGGTTGGCGGCGATGGCGGCATCCAGCTTCGCGGCCTCGGCCTGCTGCTCGCGCAGCGTCGCGGTGAGCCGCTTCATCTTCTCCTCGAACGGCTCGCCGTCGTCCTCGGCGGCCTCGGCGCCGACGTAGCGGCCGGGCGTGAGCACGTGGCCGTGCTTGCGGATGTCGTCGAGCGTGGCGCGCCTTGCAGAAGCCGGGCACGTCGGCGTACTCGCCCGCGCCCTTGTCGCCGCGCCAGGCGTGGTAGGTGCCGGCGATCTTCGCGATGTCGTCGTCGGTCAGCTCGCGGTGGACGCGGTCGACCAGCGTGCCGAGCTTGCGGGCGTCGATGAAGAGCGTCTCGCCGCGCCGGTCGCGGAAGCGGCCGTTCTTCTTGTTGCGGGCGAGGAACCAGAGGCAGACCGGGATCTGCGTCGAGTAGAAGAGCTGGCCCGGCAGCGCCACCATGCAGTCCACGAGGTCGGCCTCGATGATGGCCTTGCGGATCTCGCCCTCGCCCGACTGGTTCGACGACATCGAGCCGTTGGCGAGCACGAAGCCGGCGAGCCCGGTCGGCGCGAGGTGGTGGATGAAGTGCTGCACCCAGGCGAAGTTGGCGTTGCCCGCGGGCGGCACGCCGTAGACCCAGCGCTTGTCGTCCTTGAGCAGCTCGCCGCGCCAGTCGCTGTCGTTGAAGGGCGGGTTGGCCAGGACGTAGTCGGCCTTGAGGTCGGGGTGCAGGTCGTTGTGGAAGGTGTCGCCGTGCGCGATCTGCGCGTCGATGCCGCGGATGGCGAGGTTCATCTTGGCCAGCCGCCAGGTGGTGTAGTTGGACTCCTGGCCGTAGATGCGAGATGTCGCCGAGCTTGCCGCCGTGGGCCTCGATGAACTTCTCGCTCTGCACGAACATGCCGCCCGAGCCGCAGCAGGGGTCGTAGACGCGGCCCTTGTAGGGCGCGAGCATCTCGACCAGCACGCGCACGACGTGCGAGGGCGTGTAGAACTGGCCGCCGTTCTTGCCCTCGGCGCTGGCGAACTGGGCGAGGAAGTACTCGTAGACGCGGCCGAGCGTGTCCTTGGCGCGGTCGGCCGGCGCTGCCGAGCGCGATGTCGCTGACAGGTTGATGAGCTGGCCGAGGCGCTGCTTGTCGAGGCCGGGGCGGGCGTAGTCCTTGGGCAGCACGCCCTTGAGCGAGGGGTTGTCGCGCTCGATGGCGGCCATCGCGTCGTCGACGAGCGTGCCGATGGTGGGCTGCGGGGCGCTGGCCTTGAGGTGCGGCCAGCGCGCCTCCTTCGGCACCCAGAAGATGCTGCGGCGCGGTACTCGTCGGGGTCTTCGGGGTCGGCGCCCTGCGCCTTCTGCGCTTCGAGCTCGGCGTGCTTCGCCTCGAAGGCGTCGGAGATGTACTTGAGGAAGATCAGGCCGAGGACGACGTGCTTGTACTCGGCCGCGTCCATGTTGTTGCGCAGCGCGTCGGCGGCGGCCCAGAGCTTGGCCTCGAAGCCGAGGTTGGCGCTGGTTTCACTCGCTTTCTTTGTCTTTTTTGGCATGTGCGTAGCGTAGGGTTCAGGCGTGAATCGGTCGAATCGCAACAGATTCGCGGCTGGTGGCGCAATTTGGCGCACTGCCAGAATCGTCTGCAGGGCACTCTTTACGGGGTGCGATCCGGAGGTGTAGCGTGGCACACGTGGCGTCCATCCCAAAGGCAACGGAACTGGCCAGTCTCAGCGTGTCGGATCGGCTCGATCTGATGGACGAGATCTGGGCGAGTCTCGCGCCAGGTGCGGACGCACTGCCGCTGCCCGATTGGCATATCGCCGAAATCAAGCGCCGCCTCGCCGCATTCGCGGCGGACGGCAACCGCGGGCGGACCGCGGACGACGTATTTGCCGAGCTGAAGCGCCGGCTGTGACCTGGCGCGTCAGGGTTCGGCCTGAGGCCGAGCTCGACCTGCTGGTCGCCGCGGGCTGGTACGAAGCCCAGCGACAGGGGCTTGGTGCCGAGTTCATCGAGGAACTCTCCCTGCTCGTCACTTCGCTCGCGAACAATGCGTTGATTTACGCGGAGCTTTTTGAAGGCGTCCGGCGAGTGTTTGCACGCCGGTTTCCCTTCGCGGTTTCTTTTCAAATCGTCGGGGACGAAGTAGTCGTGATTTCGATCCTGCACATGCGCAGACAACGCACGTCTTGAGCCGCGGTTTTCCCTGGCCATTGCAATCCCCATCGATGACATATTGTCACGACACTCCCCAAAGTCTCACTTCCGCGACGTCAACCCCTCCCCGCCCACCCGTTCTCTCCCATACTCGCCATGTAAACCTGGGAGCGAACCATGTTGTCCCATCGCCCTGACTTCCTTATGTAAAACAGCCCCTTGGGCGCGCCTGCGCGCTCATTTAATGGCGCCGATCGCGATCGCGCTATTCGCCCTCTCCGCCTGCGGCGGCGGCGGCTCCGATAGCGGCCAGCCTCCGGTCGCCAACCAGGCCTGCGATGCCACCACCTGCGGCACGCTGCTCGTCGGCCTGACCGACGCGGACGGCGATTTCCTCTCCTACTCCGTGGACGTCGTCTCCCTCTCGCTCGAGCGCGCGAATGGCTCGACCGTCGAGACGCTGCCCATGCGCCAGCGCGTGGACTTCGCGGAGCTCGTGGACCTGACGGAACTGGTCACGGCCGCGACGATCCCGAACGGCGCCTATGTCGGCGCCAGCATCACGCTCGACTACGCGAATGCCGACGTCAGCGTGGAGGTCGACGGGTGCGCCGGTTGCGGCGACCGTGGTGGACGGCACGGGCGCCCCGCTCGGCGTCGTGACACTCGACATCCAGCTCGACAACGCGAACCACGTGGTAATCGCCCCGGGCCGCCCGTCGTTGCTGCAGCTCGACTTTGACCTGGCCGCCTCGCACGACGTGGACATCACGGCGACACCCGCGATTGCGATCGCGCAGCCGTTTGTCGTCGCCACCATCATGCCGGTCGAAGACAAGGACCTGCGCGTGCGCGGGCCGCTGGTCTCGGTCGACGTGAATGCCTCGAGCTACGTCATTGATCTGCGCCCCTTCAACCATCCCTCCGCCCGCCTCGGCCGCTTCACGGTGCACACGGATGCAACGACCGCGTTCGAGATCGACGGCGTGGAGTACGAGGGTGCGGCGGGCCTGGCGCAGTTGGCCGGGGAGCCGGCCGGCACGCGCACAGCCGCGGCCGGCGTGCTCGATCTTTCGGACCGCACGTTCACGGCGACCGACGTGCTGGCCGGCGACTCCGTGCCGGGCCCGCGCTTCGACGTCGTTCGCGGCAACGTGATCGCGCGCGAGGGCGATACGCTCACCGTGCGCGGCGGCACCGTGATCCGCCGGGATGACTCCGTGCGGTACCTCCGCGGTGACATCACCGTGCTGATCGGGCCGGATACTCTGGTGACGCGTGATGGCGGCGGTCGCAACCTGCTGCGCCCGGGCGCGATCTCGGTCGGCCAGCGCATCAATGCCTTTGGCAAGGTGACGGCCACGCCGTCAGTCGATTCCCTGACGCTCGATGCGACCCAGGGCCGCGTGCGCATGAAGCTCACGCACCTCTCGGGGCGCGTGGTGACGGCCGTGCCGGGCCTGGTGACGCTCGATCTGTTTGCGATCGACGGGCGCAGGCCAGAGGCGTTCGATTTCAGCGGCACGGGTGTGTCGTCCGACATGGACGCGGATCCGGAGAACTATGAGATCCTGACGGGCGCGCTGGCGGTGGATGCCCTGTTGACGGACACCCCGGCCCGCGTGTTCGGCTTCGTGACGCCGTTCGGGTTCGCGCCGCCGGACTTCGTCGGCCGCACGCTGGTGGATTTCTCGGGCGTGCGCGCGGTGATGGGCGTCGGCTGGGGCCTCGACGGCACTGCGGCGCCGTTCCTCTCGATGGGTGCCGGACGGGCTCGTGGTGGATGCGGGCAACCCGGACCTCGGGTCGCGGCATCACATCAAGATCGGGCCGGTGCTGATCGACATCACCACGCTCGCCTCGCCCGTGACCGTGGCGCCGGCGCAGGGACGCACACTGTTCGCGCTGGGTGAGCCCGGCAACGTGGAAGTGTTCCGCGACTGGGCGCCGTTCGTCGCGCGGTTGAATGAGAAGCTGAATGGCGGTGCCAGGGCGCAGGCGCTGTACACGACCGGTGCGTACGACGCGGGAAGCTTTACGCTGACGGCGCGGTATGTGGCGGTGGCGTTGAAGAGGCCGTAAAGGGGACGCTACTCCCTTTACGGCGAGAGGCGCGGGCCTTTTTCTTCTTTATCGCGTCATGGAGCTCACATGATCGAGAACACCTTCATTCAGCCGCAGTCAGAGTTCAGAATCCGCTGCATCAGCGGCACGAGGGGCACGAGGACTACCTGGCCTGGTGCGGCGGCCGCTTCGATCCGGCGCGGTTTGATCGGCAAGCGGTGAATCGGGCGTTGGCGAAAATCAAGATGTGACCGCGCCCCGGTAAAGTGCACGAACTGCAACGGCAGGCGACTGAAATTTGGAGCTACGCCGCGGAAATGCGGCAGGCCGGCACGGACGCAGGCAGCTACTTTGGAGCAATGAAGGTGGCCGCCGTATTGCGTCTGTTACATCAGAATGGCTGGCACCTGGTTGCGACTCGTGGGAGCCACCGCCAGTTCAAACACCCAGCCAAGCCGGGTCGTGTGACGGTCCACGGAAAGCCCAGCGACGAATTGGCGCCGGGCACTCTGAAGAGTATTCTGAAACAGTCCGGCCTCAGGAAATAAAGGTGACAGCCGTGCGATACGCCATCGTGATCGAGCAGGCGGACGAGAACTACTCCGCCTACGTCCTGGACCTGCCCGGCTGCGTGGCAACGGGCGCAACTGTTGCGGAAGTCGAGCAGCGCATCCGCGAGGCGATCGAGTTCCATCTCGAGGGCATGCGCCTGGACGGTCAGGCAGTACCGCTGCCTTCCAGCCGTGTCGATTATGTCGAGGTGGCCGCCTGAGCCGATCCTCTCGATGGGTCCGGACGGGCTCGTGGTGGATGCGGGCAACCCGGACCTCGGGTCGCGACATCACATCAAGATCGGGCCGGTGCTGATCGACATCACCACGCTCGCCTCGCCCGTGACCGTAGAGCCGGCAGAGGGACGCACCCCTTGATTCCCGGCGGAACTGGCCAGTCTCAGCGTGTCGGATCGGCTCGATCTGATGGACGAGTTCTGGGCGAGCCTCGCGCCGCCGGGCTCCAGCGCGGATCAGAGGGGTTCGGCCCCTTCGTTGAGAATCGCCACGAAACGATCGTATGCGAAAACTCGATTGCGTCGCTGCCCCGTTATTTCACTGGCAATGCCAACCCTGGCCAGGATCTCCAATGCCTTGGCGGATGTCGGAAACGTAACTTTTGCGCGGACCGCGAGATCCTGAATCGTCGCAATTGGCCTGCTGCGCAACGCTGCTAGTACCCGTAAGGCACTGCTTGCTTCGCGCCCCAGCGCAGTGATTCGCTGCTCGTCCTCGCGAAACAGATTCAGGAGGCCGTCTGCCGTATTGACGGCGCCGCTTGCTGTTTGAGCGACCCCTTCCAGAAAGAATTCGAGCCACGTCTCCCAGTCGCCATCGCTTCGTACGCTATCAAGCAGTCGATAGTACTCATCGCGCTGTTGCTTGAAATAAAGGCTGAGGTACAGAAGTGGCTTCCGAAGGACCTTCGCCTCGTGCAGGAGCAGGGCAATCATCAGTCGGCCTACCCGACCATTGCCATCCAGGAACGGGTGGATGGTTTCAAACTGGACATGCGCCAGCGCAGCCTTGATAAGCGCAGGTATCGGTTCCTCGTTGTGAACGAAGCGCTCGAGGTCACTCATGCAGTCCGGCACGGAGCCAGGCGGCGGTGGCACGAAATGGGCATTGCCTGGGCGTGTGCCGCCTATCCAGTTCTGGGAGCTGCGAAAATCCCCTGGCAACTTGTCGGCGCCACGGCCTCGTGAAAGAAGCTTGCCGTGTACCTCCTTCAGCAATCGGCTCGAAAGCGGCAGGCCATCGCGAAGCCGTGCCATGCCGTGCTCCAAGGCAGCGACGTAGTTGGACACTTCCACAACGTCATCGAAAGGGACGCCAGGCGCGTCGTCCAGTTCAAACAGCAGCAAGTCCGATAGCGACGACTGCGTGCCCTCGATCTGCGAAGACAGCACCGCTTCGCGTCTTACATAGGCATATAGAAAGAGGTCGCGATCAGGCAGCTGTGAGGCGACACCATCGAGTCGGCCACAAGCGAGGAGCGCTTGCTCGAGTCTTTGTTGGAGAATCCCGGAAAGGTCTAGCGGCGGTACCGGCGGCAATGGCTTCGGCACGAAAGAGCGAACCGCCTCGCCTGCCGTCGTCGTCAGTTCGTATTGGCCGGTCAGACCTCGTTTCATCCAGTCGTATCCGTAGTTGCGGTGGCTTTAATAACGATATCGTTTATTAAAACATTCGACCATTATTTTAATAAGAGCAAAAGCTATCAAAACCTTGATTCGAACAGCCTTACATGGCTTATATACTACATATGTTCATAAAACAGTATATTTGCAGTATAAATACTAAAATCTATATACTGTAAACTGACAGTACGTAGGAGTCAGGACCGATGAGCATCAAAGCGGCCGATAACATGCATCAAAGCTTTGCCCACTATCTTGAGGCTCCCACTCAGCAGCGCCAATCAACCCTAATTGCGGCCGCCGAACAGTATCGAGAAGCCTGGATCGAGGCGCAGGCGGCTGAACGCCCTACCGTTGGTGCCTCGGATGATGACGCGGCAACCCGGTACCGCAGGATTCAAACGGTTCTCGGCCATCAACCTGACGGAACTGAAATCACCTTGGCACTTCAGTCTCGCACCTCCCGGCGCGAAGGCTACACCTGGCACGTCATCAGCTGGCGCACCCGACTCGGACCAGGCGGCCACAATCGTCGCTTTTACGTCTCCACGGGTGACGTCTGGACGATGGAAGCTCGCACCGCTTTGGACATGTATTCCAAGCTCGAAAAGCTGGGTGGCCTGAGCGAGAAGTATGTGGATCGCGAGCGCAATCCTGACTTTCAGGTAACGGTTTCTGACAACGTTGACGCCGCAAGGCGATCAACCCTGCTGGAAGAAATCACAATGCCCGACGAAACGTGGGGTAAGAACCCATTTATCATCGTGCTGAACGATCCCCACGAGAGCTGGCGAAAGATACTGCTAGTTAATCGAGAGACTGGGCTCGCGACATTCCGCTCGACTACAACTGACGAATCGTACATGCCACGCAAGACGTTGCGACCCGGATCTGCCTGGTATCTCGACAACTCCATGCAAGACGTCAACATTCAGCAGGCGCGGATCCTATTGCAGCACTTGCAGGCAATCGTTCCTCAGCTCAGCTGAAAACATCTCAGGCACGTCCCGTTGCCGTCGACGCCAGCCCCGTCGAAGCATTCCCTCCCTATACTCGTCATGAATCCGGGAGCGCACCATGTTGCCCCTCGCAATTTTTCGCTTATGTGAAACAGGCATTTGGGCCCGCCTGCGCGCTCTATATAAAGGGGACGTTCCCCTTCAAAGGGGAACGTCCCCTTTAATAGCGCCACTGGCCGCGACCCTCCTCGCCCTCGCCGCCTGCGGCGAAGGCGGCGGGATCATCCTGACGCCGGGGGACGACGACCCGCCGGTGGCCTGCACTGCGACCACCTGCGGCGAGGTCCGGATCGGCCTGACCGCCGCCGCGGACGACTACCTGAACTATGCGGTCGATGTCGTCTCGATCCGCCTCGAGCGCAGCAATGGCGATACCGTCCAGGCGCTCCCCACCCCGCAGCGCGTGGATTTCGCCGATCTCACGGAGGTCACGGAATTCGCGACCGCCGCAACGATCCCGAATGGCGACTACGTGGCGGCCAGGGTCCGCCTTGACTACACCGACGCGGAAGTGAGCGTCGAGGTCGCGGGCATTCCGGCTGAAGCCCGGGTCGTCGATGAGAACGGCGCCGCGCTCGGCGTCGTGGACATCGAGCTCGAGCTCGACCCCGCGAACCAGGTCGCGATCGCCTCCAGCACGCCCGCCCTGCTCCTGCTCGCCTTCGATATCGTCGCAACGCACGAACTCAACCTCCTGACGGTTCCCGCGACGGCGACCACAGATCCTGCGCTCGTCGCCTCCATCCTGCCGCTCGACGCGCGGGAATTCCGCGTGCGGGGCCCGCTCGTCTCCGTGGATGAAGCGGCAGGCAGCTATGTCGTGGATCTGCGTCCTTTCAATCATCCCGACGCGCGGCTCGGCCGCTTCACGGTCGAGACGACCGTGGAGACCACGTTTGAGGTGGATGGCATTGAGTTGACGGGTGCGGCGGGGCTCGCCGCACTCGCGGATCTCGCCGCGGGCACGGCAACCGTTGCGCAGGGCGCCTATAACCTCACGACTCGCGAGTTCACCGCGGATCGCGTGCTGGGCGGCAGCAGCGTGCCGGGCGCGAACTTCGATGTCGTGATCGGAAATGTTTTAGCGCGCGCGGGCAACGAGCTGATCGTGCGCGGCGGCACGGTGATCCGCACGGACGACAGCGTGGTCTTCGCCCGCGGCGACATCCGGGTCCTGATCGGCGCGAACACGGGCGTGACGCAGGAAGGCGGCAGCGAGAGCCCCCTCGACACGGATGCGATCTCGGTCGGCCAGCGCATCCATGCGTTTGGCGACGCGACCTCCTCGGACGTGAACCCCACGCTCGACGCGAGGGACGGCCGGGTGCGGCTGCACTTCATGCATGTACTCGGGACCGTGGTCGACACGAACCCCGGCCAGGTCGACTTCGATCTCTTCTCGATCGACGGCCGCAATCCCTTTGTCTTCGATTTCACCGGCACGGGCGGCTCGGTGCTGACCGACGCGGATCCGGCGAACTACGAGATCGACACGGGCGACCTGGACCTCGCCGACGTCGAAGTGGGCGATCCCGCGCGCGCCGCCGGCTTCGTGACACCCTTCGGTGCGGCGCCGCCGGATTTCACGGGCCTCAGGCTCGTGAACGTCGACGGACTCCGCGCGCTCCTCGGGATCGGCTGGGGCATTGGCGGCACGGATGCGCCCTTCCTCTCGATGGGCTCGGACGGGTTTGTGATCGATACCGGGAACCCGGACCTGGGTGCCCGCCACTTCCTCAAGCTGGGCTCGCGGATCGTCGACATCAGGACCCTCGCCTCGCCGATGACGATCGAGCCGGAGACCGTCGGCCAGACGGTGTTCGTCGTCGCGCGGGCGCGGAGAGTCGAGATGTATCGCGACTTCGCGGACTTTGCCGGGCGGGTGAACCGGCTGCTGAACGGCGGCGCGAACATGCGCGCGCTTACCGCGCGGGGGTCGTTCGACGAGGACTCGACACGCTGACCGCCAACTACGTCGCGGTCGCGTTCACGGCGCCGTGACTTAAAGGGGACGTTCACCTTCAAAGGGGACGTTTCCCTTTGGCCGGAGGGGACAGTCCCTTTTGTCAGAGCACAAAGGGGACCGTCCCCGGCGCGGGCCTATTCTTTTATTTCATCTATATCAATATGTTACATCTTGTAAATTGACAATGTCACTTTCCTAAGTTGACAATACGGTCCGTTGAAGTTGACAAAGAAAGCCATGACAAGGATCCGGCCCCGAGGCGAAAAAGTCCGAGAGTTCATTTTGGGTCACGTCGAAGCCCACCCTTCGGACATTGGCAGGATCACGTCGACAAAGTTCGGCATCACGCGCCAGGCCACGAACAAGCACCTTCAGAAGTTGGTCGAGGAAGGTTGCCTTGCTGAGAGCGGGGCAACCCGAGCCCGCATTTATCGCCTCGCACCAATCTCAGAGTGGCGCCACAACTACCCCGTTACGCCGGAGCTGAAAGAAGACGTCGTGTGGTCAAACGACGTCCGCCCGGCGCTTGGCCAACTGCCAGACAACGTGCTGAACATCTGGCAGACCGTATTTACCGAGATGTTCAACAACGCGATTGACCACTCTGGCGGCAGCCAGATCTTTATCGTCGTCACCCGGACCGCCACCTATACCGAAATGTACATTGCAGATGACGGCATTGGCATCTTCAAGAAGATTCAGAACGCACTGGGACTGCTCGATGAGCGGCATGCGGTCCTCGAGCTCTCAAAAGGCAAGTTCACGACAGATCCTGCAAACCACACCGGTGAGGGAATTTTCTTCGCCTCGCGAATGGTCGATTCCTTTGGGATTCTGTCTGGTGGTGTCTACTTCAGCCACGATTTTGGTCAGCCCGAAGACTGGATTCTGGAACAGGAGCGTTTCAAGTCAGGCACATCCGTTCACATGAGGTTGAGCAATCACACGGCGCGAACGACCAGAAAGATCTACGATCAGTTTGCTTCTGGTGACGATTTCGGCTTCAACAAGACAGTCGTACCGGTTCGACTCGCGCAGTATGGCGACGACAAACTCGTCTCCAGGTCGCAAGCGAAGCGAATGCTCGCCCGGGTCGAGCTCTTCAAGGTCGTCATATTCGATTTCAAGGGCGTCGACACAATCGGACAGGCATTCGCCGACGAAATATTTCGTGTATTCGCCACACAGCATCCGGGGATCGAACTGGTCGCTGTAAATGCGGAACCATCGGTCAAGTCGATGATCAGCCGAGCGAAAGGTTGACGCAAAGGGAGCGCTCAACTTTGCGGGACGGTCACTTGGTTAAGGACTCGCACCGGCGTCTTGTCGCGTATTGTTGATGTCAATACACTATGGGTCGCACCGTACCGCTACCGGTTTCACGCGTACACGTGGCTCGCCATGAAGAAGTCATCCGCATCGTCTCCGCGCGCCACGCGACTCGGCAGGAGCGCCGGGCTTATGAAGAACTCTGAACGAGTGTTGAGAAGCTTGCGTCGCGACCGACCAATGCTCGCAGTGACGCTCCGAATGCCCGCGGACGTCCTTGCCCGCCTCGAGGATTCAGACGTTAACGTACTGGTCACCAGCCTGCGGCGGCGGGGCGTTGATGAAGCAGTGCTTGAGAAGGCGCTGGCGGAAATGGCGGGGAAGTCACAATAAGCAAGAGGGGGCAGCCCCCTTTGGAACAACCGCCGAATCAGATATTCGCCAGCCGCTGTACGGTGTCAGGGAAGCGCTGTACCAGGCGAATCAGCAAGGCAGCCTGGGCGTTCGGCCTGGCGCGTCCCTGTTCCCAGTTCTCCAGGGTGCGGACGTTGGTGCGCAAATATCTCGCAAAAAGGCCTCGCGAGAGATTCATCTGCCTGCGAATTCGCGCGAGTTCCCGGGCGGAAATCTTCGGCGCTGGCCTCAGCTTGACGAAATGCGTACGGAGTGAGCGCTTGCCGGCGCGCCGATCCGCGAGCGCGCCAAATCCTTCGGTCAACTCCGCAAACAGATCTCGCTTTCGGGTCATGGCTTACTCCGCATGCTCAACTCGGCTTTCACGAGTTGCCTCAATGCCGCTCGGTTCCTCGCGGTCAGGTCGTCCATCTCACCCTTGTCGTATAGGGTGAAGAGCCAGAACTCCAGACCACCCGCCCAGTAGTAGTAAATTACCCGCAGACCGCCGCGTTTACCCTTTCCTCGGCGAGAATCGGCAAACCGCAGTTTGCGAAGACCGCCAGTTCCCACGATCAGGTCGCCCGTGAGTGGATTCGTCATCAGCGCAACCTGCAATCGGGCGAAAGCCTCGTCGTTGAGGTATTCCGCGCGGTGTCGCTCAAAAGCCGGCAACTCGATGAAGACGGCCTGCATGCAGTGTACTATACGTATCTTGCGTATAGCCATGGCTGGCTGAATATGGTGCAAGTTGATAGTTTCTCGGCGCGGGTCACGCTTTCTGGGCGTTAACCACCGATAGTCGGACGGAATGGCTGGCGACATGTCCATTGGGACTCTGCGTAGTATTCATGAGCGTGCCGGCCTCAGGAGCGACTGAGGAAGTTCGGGTAATCGTTGAGAAGGGTAAGAGCAGTTATGGCGCCTACGAACCGGACCTGCCAGGTTGCGTGGCAGTAGGCGAGTCGCGCCGCAGGGTCATGAAGCTGATCCGCAAGGGCATTCCGCTTCATATCAGGGCCATGCGCGAGGCCGGAGATCCCGTTCCCGTGCCGTCGGCAAAGAGCGAGATCGTCAAGATCCGGGCCGCGTAGTCGGCGGGTCGTCTGCCGACGCATTGCCTGCATGATAGTAACGCCTTGCGTTAATAACGCAACGCGTTACTATCAGCGACAGAATGCGTCGCAACAAATCGAATCGCGGGATCGATGGCGGAACAGCCTCTGTCACACCCGGCCAGCTCCTCTCGGAGGAGTTCCTGAAGCCGATGGGCATCAGCCAGTATCGGCTCGCCAAGGAGATCGGCGTGCCGGCCCAGCGGATTGGCGATATCGTGGCGGGCAAGCGGACGGTCACCGCCGGTACGGATCTGCGGCTGTGCCGGTTCTTTGGCTTGTCGAGTGGCTATTGGCTGCGCGCGCAGGCGGCTCACGATACGGAGGTGGCCGAGCGCGAGATCGGGCCGCAGCTCGGTAACATCAGGCCGTGGACGCCCGCGGTCCGTGACCCCACGCGCAAGTACCGCGTGCGTGCGCGCAAGTAGCGCGAAAGGCTGGCAAGAATGACTCGCAACCTGATCTTCATCCCCGCCCTCTTCCAGGTGCTGCTGACACTTGCGGCCTATGTCCTGCTGATCCGCGAGAAGGTTCGCGCGGTGCGCGCCGGTGAGGTCGACATGGCGCGGCGCGCCTTGCACGACGATGCCTGGCCCGAGAGCGTGATGAAGATCAACAACAACATCCGTAACCAGTTCGAAGTGCCCGTGTTGTTCTACGTGATGTCGTTTGCGCTATGGGCGCTGGACGCGGTGCATTGGCCTGCGCTCGCAGTCGCCACTTTGTTTGTGCTGAGCCGCATCGTGCACACCTGGGTCCATGTCGGCTCGAACTACGTGCCGACGCGGCGCAAGGTATTCACTTTCGGCTGGTGGATGGTGTTTGCGTTGGCGCTGCTGGTGGCCTGGGAGCTTGGGAAGCGCGCTTTCTAAAGGGGACGTTCACCTTCGTTGAAGGGGACGTTCACCTTCAGCGACCGTGCTGAAGGTGAACGTCCCCTTCAACCCCCCTTAACCCCCTTTAGCGGAGGCACCAGTACTTCACGCCCTCGCCTTCGAGGAAGGCCTCGGCGCCCTCTCCCTGCAGCATCGCGAGCGTGGAATAGCTCCCCGCCTGTGAGCAGGTCGCGGCGGCGACGGTGATGGAGCGCGGCGTGCCAGGCGCGGGCCAGCCGGTGCGGGCGTCGAAGATGTGGCCGTAGCGCTTGCCGTCGATCTCGATGAAGCGCCGCGCATCGCCGCTGGTCGCGAGCGCGCCGGACTTGAGTTCGATGCGCTTGGCGGCCTCGCCGAACTTCGCGATCGACTCGATGCCGACCTGCCAGGCGCCGCTCTTCGGTGCGTCGCCCGTGCAGCGCAGGTCGCCGCCGAAATTCACGAGCACCGGGAATACGGCGTGTTGCACGACCCAGTCGGCCACGAGATCGACCGCGTATTCCTTGCCGATGCCGCCGAAGTCGATTTCCATGCCTTCAGGCAGGGTCAGGAACGGCGGCTCCCAGAGCACGCGTTGCCAGCCGATGCGTTCGAGCAGCTCTGGAATGCGCTTCGTATCCGCCTTGATCGGGCCTTCGTCGAAATTCCACGCGTAACGAAGCAGCCCGGAAGTGAGGTCGAAGCGTCCCTCGCTCAGTTTCCAGAGCGCCGCGCCGTAGTCGAGGAGACGCGCGGTCTCATCATCCAGCTTGAACGGCTTGCCGCGGCTCTCGTGCAGCGCGTGAACGACGCGTGCCCGTTCGATACCGGCTGAACTTCCGGTCGATGCGCTCTGCTTCCCGACAGGCATGCCGGGCGATGCGCCAGGCGAGGCCTTCATCCTCGGTCTCGCAAAGTAACTCGCAGGGGCTCGCCATGGCGACGAACTCGGCGTGCCAATGGTCGCGCTTGCGGTCGAGTCTAAAACCGGAATTTGTATCCAAATTGCGCGATCACGGCCGTCAGGGGCGGAACCAGATCATAGTTCGACCAGATCGCCCACAGCCGAGCCCGGTGACGCGTCGCCGTCCTGGTGGTAGTACTCGAGCCGCACCGAGAACTCGCCGCGCTCCGTCCGATGGCCGTACTTGAGACCGACCGTGTAGGCGTCGAGGTCAGCCAGGCGATAGTCGGCCGACGCGAATTCCGGCAGCGGATCGCCGTCGAACAGCACGGTGCGGTAGAAATCCGCGGCGCTCTGCATGTAGTAGCGCAGGTGCGGCTCGAGGTAGGACCGGCCGTTGATGTTCCAGCGATAGCGCGCATCCACCGTTTGCGAAGTCACGCCCCAGTCGTCGTCCATGTAGCCGGAGGCTGATCGCCATGCGAGTCGCGGTCGAAGGCGTAGCGCCACTCGGCGAACAGGCTCTGCTTCGCGCGCGTAGTCCGGGCGCTGCTCGTAGAGATAGAGGAACGGCGCTTCGCCTGCCGGCCCGGGCACCGGCACGCCGGTGACCGGATCGACGACGGAGAGGATCTTGTACGGATCGGTCAGGTAGCCGTCGCTCTGGCCGTAGGAGAACGCGAGTTCGAGCAGCGAGCGCCGGCTCAGCACCTGCGTGACGCCGACGAGCACGTCCATGACGTCCTTCGTGACTCGATCGCCGTCGCCGCCCTCGTCGTCATCGTCATCGTCGTCTCTCGCCCTCGCCTTCGCCGAACATCGGCGCAGAGCCCGACTGGCGCGCCGCCGACCGGGTTGATTTCGTCCTGGCCGTAGGCGAGCGCCGAAGAAGACCGTCGTGTTGCGGTTGTTGAAGTCGCGCTCGAGGCGGCGCGTCGATGCCGAGGTGCAGGTAGTCATACTCGTCCGAGCCGCTGAATCCCAGGCTCCAGCGCATCGACTCGCCGAGCGACTGCTGCCAGCTCGCCGTGAGCGCGACGCGCGTGTCGAGGAAGGTGGTGTCGAGCGGCTGCTCGCCCGGGGCGATGGTGTACGAATTCGCCGCCCGACGGGCCGGTGAATGTCTGCACGACGTTCGCGGGCACGGCGCCGTTCGGCGTCGCGCCGGTCAGCGAGTCGACCGTGAGATTCAGGTTGAGACTGCGGTCCTCGTCGAACGCGCGGCGCGATGGAGAGCATGAGGCTCCCGTCCGTGACGCGGCTCGTTGTCCTCACCGTAATAAAGGAGCGAGGCGTCGATTTCCCAGTTCGGCACTTCCTGCGCGGCGACGGGTGCCGCCGGCAACGCGCCGAGCAGGCCGCAGGTGGCGCTCGCGAGCGATGGCGCCGATCGGCTTCTTCAATTGCATCCGCAGCCACCGCCGGCAAAGCCGCGTCCGCCGCTCGATGCTTCCTTGCTGAAGTAGATGTGATCGTCGATCGCGGCGTCGTGCTCGATCGGCCTGCATGTCCTCGCGCGCGTGCAGGTCGCGCTCCCAGGGCTCGACACGTCGCGCAGCCGCCGAGACTGCGGTCGCGATGAGCGGCCAGGACCAGGAGGCGTGGGACGCAGTCGGATCATGGCGCGGATTCCTTCAGTAGTTGCTCGATCTCATGTTCGCGCTCCGCGCGCTGCTTTTCGCGAAAGCCGGCGTGGCGCACGCGTACCTGGCCGTTGCGGTCGATCAGGAAGCTGGTCGGCATCGCCTGGACACCGAACTGCCGCGCAATGTTCCCGGCCTGGTCGAATTCGATGCGGAATTTCGCTGGCAGTTTCTTCAGAAATGCGTCGGCGAGCGCGCGGTTCCTGGTCGACATTGACGGCGACGATGACCAGACCCTCGCCGGCGTGCTTCTGCTGGAGATCGTTCATCCAGGGAAAGGAGTGCAGGCAGGGCCCGCACCAGGACGCCCAGAAGTCGACCAGCACGACCTTGCCGTTCAAGGACTTGAGAAGTGACCAGGCCGGCGTGGCCGGCTGGGGGGCAGGCGTGGCCGCGCCCGCCTGGCCGGTCGACAAGGCAAAGATCAGCAGCGAGGCGGCGAGCCAGGATGAACGCAACGGGAACCTCCGTCGAAAAAGACGGCAAAAACCTTTGGACGACGGCCGCCCCTGCAATCAATCGGGCGCTGAAGGGGACGTTCACCTTCAGGAACTGAAGGTGAACGTCCCCTTCAGCGCCTTCGGCGCCGTTTCAACGGATTCGGCGGATCTCCGCGAGCATCGCCTCGGGCGACAGCGGCCGGCCGAGCAGAGCCTGCATGAGTACAAGCGCGCTCTTCTCCGACCCATACCTCAGCATATGCTCGCTCGACCACGCATACCATTGTGGGTTACCCGCATCGAACGGCCCGATCGCTTCGGTCGTGCGCTTGCGGATCTCGGCGGTGAGCACCGCGCCGAGACCGTAGTTCACCATGTAGCCGGGGTTGCTCACGAGCTGCACGCGCACCGCCCACCACGCGACCTCCGGGTGCGGAACGATGTGGAGATATTGGCTCGTGATGTCGGTCCACACTTCATTCGGGTCCAATTCGGGCGCGCGCAGCATCCGGATCTCGAACAGCGACCAGGCGACGTCCATCATCACGCTGCCGAGCAACCCGCGGAGCGAAATCCCGACCGGCAGCTCCGTGCCGAGGTATTTCTTCTGCCAGACCGGTTCGTAGACGCTCCACGACGGCACGTCGGCGAAGGCTTCGGTGAAGAGCGTGTCGGTCCAGTCGGTGTACGCGGGGCGATTGCGGATCGCGCTGATGTGTACGGCGTGGCCGTTCTCGTGCACGAGTTCGTTCAGCGAGCCGAGGCCGCCGTCCTCGTAACGCCCGACGACGCGCGCGAGGGTCTTGTGCCACTCGCCGTCCTTGTAATGCCCGCGCTTCAGGAAATCCGTGTACGCGAGCGGCGATTGATCCGGGCGATCCTTGATGTCGTAGACGACGCCGAGCTTCTCGAGATCCACGCCGAGATCGCGGTAGAAGCGGTGGTCGACCGAGACGATATCGCCGCCGGGGAAGCTGGACGCGAGCCGGCGATTCGCCTCGCCCATTGCGTGGCGGTAGTCCCAGGGCTCGATCATCGCGGTGCCGGTAGAGTCGCGCCAGGCTTCGAGGATCTGCATGAGCCAGCGCTCGACATCCGCGGTCGTCACGCCGATCGCGCGGGTCGCGGCCTCGACGCCGGATCCGTTGGTCGCTTCCGCCGCGGCGGCGAGCTTGATCAGGCGACGGTAAGGGCTGTCCGGCTTCGTTGCTTGCCGTTGAGCGCGGCCCAGAGCGGAAGAAAAGCGTCGTGCAGTGCCTTGCGCCGCGCCGGTTCTTCGATGTCGCTCGAGAAGGCCGAGCGCCGTGCCGCGATCGACCGTGCCCTGCTCGAAATGGAGGGCGATTGCCGATCTCGCGGTAGCAGCTCGAGAGCGCGGCGCTCAGAGCCTCATAGTCGAGCGCCTTGTTGTCGCGATCTTTGCATTCGGGATCGTTCGGCGCATTGGCGACGGCCGGGCTCGGGTCGCCGAAGTCCGCGAGCGTGACGCGGATCGCTGCGACAGCAGCGGTGTCTTCCGCCGGGAGTTTTGTCGGATCGAGCGCGTCGAGACTCGCGAGGAGCGCCTTGTGCCGCTCGCGCAGCCGCTCGTTCCAGATGGCGCCATCCGCGCCTTCGTATTCCGTGACGTGACCGGAATCGACGTATGCGACCGCGTCGCGCGCGTCGAGGAACTCGAGGAACAGCGCCTCGGTTCCAGCGATTGCGTTTGGCTCGGCCGCGTGGGCCGCGGCTCCGAACAGGAGGCAGGCCAGCAGAAGTACTCTCATGGTGCCGGATCGTAACCCGGCCTAAAGGGGACGTTCACCTTTGTTGAAGGGGACGTTCACCTTCAAGAGGGTGCTACTCGAAGTTGAAGGTGAACGTCCCCTTCAACAAAGGTCCCCTTTAAGTGTTCAGGTGCCGGCGTTCTGAAAGCCGTAGATCGTGATTTTTGGGAGGACCGGTTCGGGCGCCGCGAATGTGAAGCCCCGATAGAATTCCGAGAGCTTCGCAAGGTACGGGTGCCCTTCGGACTCGGGCCGCGTCTCCGTCATAATGAGGTAGGTGTGCTCACCGCGACTGAACACGACAAGTCCTCGCCAGGAATCCTCTCGCGTCGGCTGTCCGGTTTCGGTGTCGTTCTTGATCTTCGACGAGCCGTGGGGCAGGTAGATCACGGCAATCCAGGCGGGCTTGCCCTCAAAAAGGCCCGGCTCTTCGCGCACGATCCACGCGCCCGGAATCTGCCGTTCGAAGAAATTCGGGAAGGTCGCCGCGTGAAACCAGTTCCGGAGGATTGCGGCGTCAGTTTCGAAGTCGTTGTTGGCACCGGCGAGCACGTCGTAGCTCGGGGTGCAGATCACGCCGAAGAGCTCGCCGGAGTCATCGAGGAAGGTGACGGCACCCGCCGAGCGTTCGAAGCCATCGACCAGATAGGACTCCGACCCGAGCGGCGATTTCACCGTAAATAATTGGTTCGGAGCTGTGTAAAGTCCGGCGAGGAATTCGCCCTGCTCAAAAGCGTGCGCGGGCGCCGGGGCCAGCGCGAATCCGGCCATCGCCGACAGCGCGGCGCATCCAGCCATCAACCGGGTGAGGGAGAACGGCATATGTTGAGTTGAGTTGTAGTCGCATTGGCCTGGCGCATCCCGGTAAGCGGTCACACAAATCCCGCGAATCGCGGAAATGTGATCGTCATCAATGCGGCGACGATCGTGCACCCGTCACAGAATGGCGCGAATCTCACGTGCGCGTACCGCACGATCAAGGCTGGTGTTGTGTATGAGCCGGAAGCGTTGATGGACTCGTCCGCTAGCCGAACGAATCGAGTACCTCTCAATATCTTGTTGTTTCAGCCATATTGTTATATGGTCTTATAGCCATATACTTGGAAGGTTCGCAGTGGCGTGGTCCGGATCATAGGGGCTGGATATTGGCGTAAAGGCAAAAGGATTTATGAGGCAAAAAATCGTAGACACGGATGAACCGATCGGCCGGATCAGAATCATCAAGGACTTCTTGCCGCCGCCAGATCAATTGGTTTTGAAGGATGACGGCATCAAGGTAACGATCTCCCTGAGCAGGAGAAGCGTCGATTTTTTCAAGGCACATGCGCGAAAATCGAAGACTCCCTATCAACGGATGATCCGGCGGGTGCTGGATGAGTATGCGGGGCACCACTCCGTCAAGGGCCGTCGCGCGTAGGCGATCGAATGTCGACTCGAAACAATCTGCTCGCGATCCTCCCCGGCCTCGCCTTCGCGGTCGCAATCGCGCTCGCCGCGAAGTGGATTTCTTACGCGTTGAATGGCGTCGTCAGCGCGATTCTCTGCGCGGTCCTGCTCGGGATTCTCTGGCGGAATCTTGCAGCCATAGGTCCCTGGGCGGAGCCGGGGATCGAGTTCGCAGGGCAGACGCTTTTGCGGATCGGCATCGCGCTCATCGGACTCCGCCTGACCTGGAACGTGCTCGCCGAGTCTGGCATGACGGCCCTGCCCCTCGTGATCGCCTGCGTCTCGGTTGCACTGATCGTCACCATGGGAGTCGGCCGCCTGCTGGGCGTCCAGGTAGGCATCAGGCGATTGCTCGCCGCGGGCACGGCGATCTGCGGATGCACGGCGATCATCGCGATCGCGCCGCTTTTGCGCGCGCAAAAAGCCGATGTTGCGATCGCCATCACCTGTGTCGTGTTGTTCGGCTCGATCGCGATGGTGGCCTACCCCTGGCTTGCGGGCATCATCTTCGGACCCGACGCGGTACATGCCGGCATGTTCTTTGGTGCCTCGATCCACGACACCTCGCAGGTGGTCGGTGCATCGCTCATCTACGCCGCGCAGTTCAATGCGCCGGATGCGGTCGCGATCGCGGGTTTCACGAAGTTCCTGCGCACTTCAGGATTGCTGGTGCTGGTTCCGGTTGCCGCGATGTGGATGGCGAACAGCGGGTCCGCACCCGTCGCGCATCAGTCCAAGGAACTCCGTCGCCGTGCCGTGCCCGGGTTCGTGATCGTCTTCATGCTGCTCGCAGGCGTGCGTTCGCTCGGCGACTACCTGGCGGCGGGTGCGGACTGGTCCGGCCTGTGGCTACAGGCGCTTGTGCTCGCGCAGCGTGCGTCAGAATTGCTGCTGCTCTGCGGTCTTGCCGCGGTCGGACTCGGGATCACCTTCGCGCATCTGCGCGAAGCCGGCTGGCGACCGGTGCTGCTCTCCTTCGTCGCCGCACTCGCGACCGGCGCCACCGCACTGATGATGCTGCTCTAAAGGGGGCTTTAAAGGGGACGTTCACCTTTGAAGGGGACGTTCACCTTCAAAGTCAGCGGAGTACACCGTTGAAGGTGAACGTCCCCTTCAAAGGTGAACGTCCCCTTCGGTCTCCTCACTGCTGCCAGTCGGCCTTGCGCTTCATTTCGCCCCAGTGGATACGGCTGCCCCTGAGCCAGCCGTAGAGCGCCTGGAGTCGCCAGATGGACATGACCTGGCGATAACCGAAGTTCTCGAGAATTGAGACTAAGAACAGAACGAGCAGGTGGCGTGCTTTCGGGTAGGTGTGAAATGAAAGTTCCTCGAGCAGCAGCGACGTGGTCGAGAGCATCAGCCCGAGCGCGAACGCGGCCGCGACAGAACGCAAGGAAATTCATGCCGGACATCATCCCCATCGAGAAGGCGATCGCCATGACGATGAGGCCGCTCACCTCGACCAGCGGGCTCAGCAGTTCGAATAGCACGAAAAATGGAAACGCGAGCCATCCCGCCGCGCCGCTGCCGCGCGCGAAGCACAGCTTGCGGTTCTCCCAGAGACTCTCCGCAAGACCGCGCTGCCAGCGCTTGCGCTGCTTGGCCAACGTCGCGATATCTTCCGGTGCGTCGGTCCAGCACACGGGATCGGGGATGAAGGCGACGCGATAGCGCTGCCCGCGCGCAGCAAGCGTGCGGTGCAGGCGCACCGATCATTTCCATGTCTTCGCCGATCGCGTCCGCGCGAAAACCGCCGGCCTCGACCACCGTCTCGCGGTGGAACACGCCGAAGGCGCCCGAGACGATCAGCATGCCGTTGATCGCGCTCCAGCCGAGGCGCCCGCCGAGGAATGCGCGCAGATACTCGACCACCTGCACCAGCGCGAGCGGATTCCTCGGCAGCCCAACCTTCTCGAGCACCCCGCCGCGCACCACGCAGCCGTTGATGATGCGCACCGTTCCACCGCAGGCGACCGTGCGCGGGTCCTCGAGGAAAGGCCGCACCACGTGCTCGAGGCTGTGCGGATCGAGGATCGAGTCGGCGTCGCCGCAATAGAAGATCGGATAGCGCGCCGCATTGATGCCGGCATTCGTCGCGTCCGCCTTGCCGCCGCCGTTTTCCTTGTCGATCACGCGCAGGTTCGGGTACTTGAGCGAGCGGTAAATGCCGCGCACGGGCTTGGTCTTGATCTGCACGCGATACGCCTCGGGGAAAGGCGTCAGCTCGAAGTCGCGGATCATGGTCGCGAGCGTGTCGTCCTTCGAGCCGTCGTTGACGATGATCACCTCGAAGTGCTGGTAGCGCAGTTGCAGCAGCGCACGGATCGAAGTCGTGATCGTCGCGGCCTCGTTGTAGGCCGGCACGACCAGCGACACCGGCATCTGCAGATGCGAATACACGCGCTCGGCCGCGCTTCGGCCGCCCATGTAGCGGCGCAGCCCGAACAGCGCGATGAAGGCGAGAGCCGAGGTAAATCGCGTTCAGCACGATGAAATAGCCGAGGAATCCCCACTGAACGGCAGTGATGAGGTGGCGGAAGAGTCATGCGATTGCCGCCTCCGCGCGCACGTGCTCGAGCATGTCGCGCGCGTAGGCATCCGTGAGGTGCTCGCGAACGGCCTCGAGCCGGTCCGACGTCATGCCCTTCAGCCGCAGGAGCGCCTGGCCCGCGCGGTAGCGCACCCACCAGACCGTGTCGCACATGAGCCGCGTGACGCGTCTCGGTTTCCGCGAGGCCGCCGAGATGGCCGTAGGCGACGGCGAGATTCTTGCGCACGTCTGCGTCCGCCGATGCCGCAAAGCGCGCGAGTTCGGGCAGCACGCCGGGATCGAGCACGACGATCAGGGCCGCTGCGACGATGTGCGCGTCGTCCGGATGGCGGCGCAGGAGTTCGATGGCCACTTCGCTGCCGAGCACGGCATCCACATGCGCGAGCCAGGGCAGGAGCGGCGGCACTTTCGATGGCGCGAGCGAGAGCATCAGCGCGCGGATCGGCTCGCGCGCGACGTCGGCGCCGGCGTCGACCAGCAGCCGCGCCATCGCCTCGCCGGGCCAGCTCTCACGCTCGGCAAGCTCGTTCATGATGCCGGGCATCGCGCGCTGCGCGTCGATCTGCACGAGCGCCGCGGCGGCGTAGAACGACACCAGCGCATTCGCCGAACCGAGCTGCTCCTGCAGCGGCTTCCAGGACGACGGATCGTGCAGGTGTCCGAGCGTGCGGATCGCGAGGATGCGCCGTCCGATCCGCCGCGAGTGGATGTGACGTCGCGCCGCGACGTCGAAGCCGAGCTTCAGCGCGAGCTGCGTTGAGCCGCGCCGACGATTCGCCGCGCACGGCCTCGTGGAGCGCGTTCCACTCCTCCATCAGGTACGGCAGGTGCCTGTTCGGGAGCGGCGGCAGCGCCGGCGCCTCGTCGCCCTCGATTGCGATGCGCGTCAGCAGCGGCCGCCAGAGACTGATGACCCGCGCATGCAGGCGCGCCTCGTGTTCCAGGTAGCGGCGCACGATCAACGCAAACAGCAGCATGGCGGCCGCGGCGAGGCCCGCGATCTGCGCGCTCCGCCACGCGAGCGTGACGATCAGTTCAGAATCGATGTTCAAGTCCAAGCCGTACCCGGATCCGGTCGTAGAGATCGCCCTGCTCGTACCAGCCGGCCTCCCAGCGAAATCCCCAGGCCGCGCTTCGCCAGTGCAGGCCGTTGAGCGAAACGACCTTGCGTGTCGGTCACCTGCACGACGCCGGGCGCGACGGTCTCCGCTTCCTCGCCGAAGCCGAGCGACGAGCGTCACGGTGCTGTCGCGTCCGTAGTCATGCGACGTGCGCAGCAGGTGGCCGAAGCTGCGGGTCGTCGATGCCGACTCGTCTTGGCGACATTCAGCGTGTAGCTGAGGCTCGAAGCCAGTCGAAGTATTGCTCGACCGTGCCGGCGAACGTGTCGACGTTCACCGACGAGTAACTCGCATGGCGCGCACGCGAAAGCCGAGGCTCCATGCGCCCGGCAGTCGCGCGGCCAGTTTCGAATACGAGAGCTCCATTCCGGCAGCACCTCGGCGTCCGGCGAGACGTCGCCGGTGACGCCGTAGGACCAGTCGTCGTTCATGCGGCCTGCGTACCCGAGGTAGCAGCTGCTCGTCCTGCGTGTCGAATCGCTCTTCGAGATGCAGGCCCGCGAAGCAGTCGCCGATCCGCGTCGAGGCGCCGGTCGATGCCGACCGTCGCGCCGCTCCAGGCGGGCCGGCCGCCGGAAATATCTTCGTAGCTCGCATCGATCGAAAGCCGCGTGCCGCGTTCGAGCAGGCGCCGCTCCGCGAGTGCCTGGCGTCGCTCTTGCGGCCAGGACGATTGCGGGAACTGCGCGGGCGGCGTCGTCGAGTAACGCATCGGCGCGCGTCGAATTCGTCGAGCGAGTCGAGCGCCGTCGCGTTCACGCGCCAGACGTCTTCATAGGCGGGTGCGATCTGCGCGCGCCTTTTCGAGGAGCGGCAGCGCCTCGCGCGGACGTTGAAGCGCGATGAGCGCCTGCGACTTGCCGAGTAGCCAGTCCACGTTGTGCGGCGTCGTGCGCGAGCAGGAGGTCGTAATGAGTGAGTGCCGCTGCAGGCTCGCCCGTCGCGTGCGCAGGAGCGCGCGAGCGCGTCGCGGCTGTCGGTGTCGTCGGGCTTCGCGCGACGGTGGCCTCGAGCGTGGCGTCGCAGGCGCACGCCGCCGGCGCCGCGAGCAGCGCTGCGATCGCCACGATGAAGGGATATGAAGGGGACGTTCACCTTCAAAGGGTGTACCCCTCTGAATTGAAGGTGAACGTCCCCTTCAACGCCGTCACGTGCGTGCCCCGATCCGCGCGCGGCGGATGCGGGCGACGAGTTCCGCCGGGCTGAAGGGCTTGGTCAGGTAGTCGTCGGCGCCGAGGCCGAGCGCTCGCACGGCATCATGCTCGCGCGTGCGCGAGGTCAGGATGATGACAGGGACGTTCTTCCATTCGGCGCTCGAGCGGAGCCGTCTCGAGCAGCTCGAAACCGTCGGTGTAGGGCAGCATCACGTCGAGCAGGACCAGGTCGACCGCGTCGCCGCGCGTCGATGCGCTCCACGTGCCTTGCGGCCGTCGGCGATGGTTTCGACGGCAAAGCGCTCCTTCTCGGCGAGATAGCCGAGCAGGTACGCCATGTGCACGTCGTCCTCGACGATCAGCAGCCGCTGCTGTGAGCTAGAATCCAAGGTCTTGACCCGTAACGGTTCTGCAATTTAGGGCCCGCGACCCGGTATTATGTGAACTGCATCCCGGTGGGCGAGCCTGACGATCCCCGCGACCCCCGTATCGCAGAACTTGAGCGGCAGCTCGCGGAACTGCAGACGTCGCTGGTCGAGGCGCGCGAGAAGGCCGACGCCGCAGGCCGGGCCCGCAGCGAATTCCTCTCCAACGTCAGCCACGAAGTCCGCACGCCGATGAATGGCGTGCATCGGCATGACGACGCTCCTGCTCGACACGGACCTCGACCGCCGCCAGCGCGAGTACGCGGGCGTCATCAAATCGAGCGCGGATGCGCTCCTCGTCGTGATCAACGACCTGCTCGACTATTCGAAGATCGAGGCCGGCAAGCTCGAACTCGAGCGCATCGAGATGGATCTGCGCGCGCACGTCGAGGAAGTCGCGACGACGCTCGCGGCCGCAGCGGCCGCCAAGGACATCGAACTCGTCGTCGACGTCGCGGCGAACCTGCCGGAGCGCGTGCTCGGCGATCCGGGGCGCATCCGCCAGGCGCTCGCGAACCTCGTCTCGAACGCGATCAAGTTCACGGCGAAAGGCGAAGTCGCGATCCACGATCACGCGCGAGCGCGGGCCGGTCGGGGACCTCATCCGGTTCTCCGTGCGCGATACGGGCATCGGTCTCGCACCCGAAGTCACTGGCGCAGCCTGTTCCGCCCGTTCATGCAGGCCGATGCCTCGACGGCGCGGCAGTACGGCGGCACGGGCCTCGGGCTCTCGATCGTCAAGCGTCTCGCCGAACTCATGAGCGGCGACGTCGGCGTGCAGAGCAAGCCGGAGCACGGATCGACCTTCTGGTTCACGGCGCGCCTGCCGCCGTGCGCGCGCGGAGCTCATCGAGGAAGCAGCGCCGCCCTCGCCTTCTGAGGGCCGCCGCGTGCTGGTCGTCGACGACAACGACACCAACCGCCGCGTGATCGGCGGATTGCTGGGCGGTGCCGATTACCAGGTGGAAACGGCGGCGCTCCGCTATCGAGGGATTGAGCATCCTGCAGCGCGCCGCGGACAGCGGCACGCCTTTCCAGGCCGTGCTGACGGATCACCGGATGCCGGGCATCGACGGGCTCGAGTTCGCGCGGCGCATCCGCGCGATCCCGGCGATTGCGGAAGTTCGGCTCGTGCTCTACAGCTCGATCGACGATCGCTCGAGCCGCCAGGAACTGCGCGAGCTCGGGTTCGCGGGTCACCTCTCGAAGCCGATGCGGCGGGCGGAACTGCTCGCCACGATGGAGCGCGTGCTGTCGCATGCGGCGCTCGAATTCACGCAGCGCCTGCGCGCGATCGTGACGCGCGATTCGATCGTCGAAGACCACCACCGGCGTGGTCGCACGGTGCTCCTGGTCGAGGACAACCCGACCAACCAGCGCGTGGCGCAGCTCTTTCTCGAACGCGCGGGCTGCGATGTGGTGCTCGCCGCCGATGGCGCGCGAGGCGCTCGCCGCTGCTCCAGGAACGCCGCCCGGATCTCGTGCTGATGGACGTGCAGATGCCGGTGATGGACGGCCTCGAGGCGACCCGCCGCATCCGCGCAGAAGTCGCGGGCGGCGCGCGGATTCCGATCGTCGGCCTGACGGCGAGCGCGATGAAGGAACAGGTCGAGGCCTGCCGCGCGGCGGGCATGGATGAGGTGCTCGCGAAGCCGCTCGAGCGCGACCGACTCGAAGCCGTGCTCGAACGTTATGCCCCCGCGATCGGCACGCGCACGGGCAGGCATGTGGTGAAAGCGCCCCTGACCCGCGCCGCGCCGGGCGGCGAGGTCTCGATCGCGCGCTTTCGCGAGCTGACTGACGGCGATGCGGTGCTCGCGCGGGGATTGATCGAGAGCTTCGCGCACAGCGCGGAGCAGGCCTGCGGCGATCTCGAGGCGGCGTTCGGCCGCGACGATTTTGTGCTCGCGCGGCGCGCGGCCCATACGCTCGTCGGCACGAGCGCTAACATGGGGGCGAGGAAACTCGAGGCGGTGGCGGCGGCGATGGAAGAAGCCGCGACCCAGGCGGATGGCGTGGCGCTCAGGCCGCTAATTGCCGCGGCGCGGCGCCGGTTTGAGGCGGCTCTGGCGGAGCTGAAAACGCTCTAAGCGGTGCCAGGTTGAAGGGGACGTTCACCTTCAAGATAGGA
Organism: uncultured Gammaproteobacteria bacterium; assembly: GCA_963819545.1. Classification (GTDB taxonomy): domain Bacteria; phylum Pseudomonadota; class Gammaproteobacteria; order Steroidobacterales; family Steroidobacteraceae; genus SCUD01. The sequence goes on from CAWFWJ010000002.1 coordinate 233,359, forward strand.
AGCACTTCCCCCCTTGAAGGTGAACGTCCCCTTCAACGTCCGGGCATCAGACGAAGGCACGGATGGCGAAGTACTGGACGAACGCCGACGCCGCCAGCAGAACCGATGTCGGCAACCCTCGATAAATAAAATTCGCGAACATGACAATCTCCATTTCTTGCTTCATGACCAACCCAATAAGTTCAATTGTTCGACCCGGCGCCGCCTAAGCGCGTCAGCCGTTACCGCATCGTAACGTCGCCTTGTTACAGGTGGGCTACACCAGGTCACGCTGTGTGTAGCTGCCGCCGATCCGGTTCATGCGGCTGCGATTCGGCAGCAGCAACTCAACCGCTTCGGCGTTATGACCCGTGGCAATCGCAACGATCGCCCGCGCGAGTGGTAATCCCGACTCGCGAGTGATAGTTGCGTTTGTGTGAACGCCGTCCGCGCATTTTTCGAGTTTCACGAGCATCCGGCGCTGATGCTCGTCGCGGCCGGCGCATTATACGCGATTGGCGCCTGCAAATCGCTGCATTGAAGGGGACGTTCACCTTCATCAATTTTTCACCATTTGCGCCTCCAATTCGCCGATCAGTGGGCCAGATTCAGGGATAACGTGCATGCGTGCCAAGACACGCGCGTGTTGTCTTCCCCGACATACCCCATCACGTCACTCAACGAGGTAATCGCCGCGAGCGCGTGTTCTTTGGTCGTGGCGACTACGCCGCGTATCTTGAGTTGCTTGGCGCGCATGCCGAGCGCTTTGCCATTGGCATCGTTGCGTACTGCCTGATGCCGAACCATGTCCACCTCGTTGTGATTCCTTCGAAACCCGAGGGGATACATCGCACGTTAAAGGCCGTACACGGTCAGTACGCGCAACGCGTGAACCGCATGAGAGATCAAAAAGGCCATCTTTGGCAGGGTCGTTACTTCTCGTCGCCGCTCGACGCCGACTACTTTCGAAATGCGGTTCGTTACGTCGAACTTAACCCCGTAAGGGCGCGAATGGTCGCCAAGGCGGAGGATTACGCCTGGTCAAGCGCCGCCGCCCATTGTGGCCAACGCAAAGATCCCTTAGTCGACCTGAAGCCGCGGTTAAAACTCCTGGCTGGCATCGTTAACTGGTCAAAATGGCTTGCCGAGGACATTGCGGTTGATGCCTTAACAACCTTGCGGCACCACGGCGGCCAGAACCTGCCGTGCGGCTCATCGGAGTTCGTTGCCGAACTTGAGAGATCGGCCGGGCGACAGCTTCGATTCAGGCCGCGAGGTGGGCAGCCGAATTCGAAATTGGCAACGAATTGAAGGTGAACGTCCCCTTCGAAGGGGTGAAGGGGACGTCCACGTTGAAGGTGAACGTCCCCTTCAGGTCGGACTACTGCGTGACCGTTACCGGCGAGTCGAGTGTGAACCCGACGACCGTGCCCGCAGGCAGCACGACTTCCTTGCCGGTCTTCTTCGCAGCGGCAGTGCCCGCCGCGGCGCCGAGGATGGCGCCCACGACGTTGCCGCTCTTGCTGTCGATCTGATGCCCGATCACGCCACCCACGACCGCACCGCCCGCGATCTTCGCGGTATCGGCCGCCTTGTCGCTCTTCTCGGCAACCTGCGTCACGCGTCCACTGATCGTCTTGTCGCCGGCGTTGAACGTCATGTTGTCGAAGGTCAGCCCGAGCGTCGGCTTGCCACCGATCGAGTTACTACCCGAGATCACTTCGGTAATCGAGCCTTGCACCGGCGCCCCGGCCTTCGCCAGCACCTTGCCATCGATGAGCAGATCCGAAGACAAATTCGCCGTGAAACGCTGGCCGACTTTCGCCGTCTTGGTTGAGATCTCCGCCGGAAGCTGTACAGAAATCGAACTGCCTGCAGGAACCGTGTAGTTCTTCGGGCCGGCCGCAACCGGCGTCGGTGCGGGCTTCGGCGACGACGGGGACGCTGTCGGCTTCGGTGACGGCTTCGGCGCGCTCGCCTTCGCGAGTGCCGCTTCGCGGTCCGCCAGCTCCTTCTCCTTCTCCTTCAGCGCAAGCTCGGCTTCGCGGCGCGCGAGTTCTTCCTCACGGGCCTTGAGCTCGGCGGATTCGTCGATTTCCGCCTGTACCGCGGGGTCGTTTGTCACCGCAGTTTCTTCCGCCGGCTTTTTTCCGCAGGCGGCGAATGCCAGCGCAGCGAACGCGACCGGTAACAGTAATAGTGTCTTTCTCGAAGTCATTTCTTTCATCTCCGTTGATTGCTCCCGCTTCACGGCTTCAGGAACTCAATGCGATCGTACAGCGCCTCGAGCTCCGGCAGGAATACATTCCTTGTCGCCGGGACCCGACGAGGGTCAGCGGGCCCGAACCCTTTCCCAAGTCTCGATTTCCGGCAAATAAGCAAGCAATCGCTGATGACGGCGCGGATACCCAAGTCGCGCCCGGCGCTCAGGATCTCAGCACCCCGCGCTGCGGGGTCGTTCAACGGGAAGTCCGGCCGCGGCCGCGACGAATGCCTCATTGTTCAGTCGCTCGGCCTCGCCAGTCTGCTCGACATGCTGCATTCCCGGCCCGACCTCGTGGGTGCGCCAGAGCTTCTCGAACATCGTTCTCCGCGTCATGGGTCGACCCAGTGCATCGGCTCGGATGCCGCCCTTCGCCGCACCGTGTGTATACCGTCCAAGATAAAACAGGCGATATTGCGGCCCCAACGAGGCGCAGAGTATGATCCGGGCGCCCGACTTGTATACAACGACAGGGGCTTCGGCCCAACCCACTCGGGGGACCCATGCATCACTCAACGCTCCAGTTTTCGATTCTCGCCGCCGCAATCGCGGGTGTCCTGGCCGCCGCCGATGCGGGAGCCCAATCGGCCGCGCAGCTTCCCGAAGTCGTCGTTACTGCGCGTCAGCGCGCCGAGAAAATCGAGGACGTGCCGGCCACCGTGCAGGCCTTTACAGAGGCTGAGATCAAGTCGGCAGGCATCGAGCGGCCGCAGGACTTCATCGCGCTGACCCCGGGCGTCGCGCAGGTGCAGACCGCCGAGGCCGGCGACATGCAGGTTGTGATCCGCGGCATCAACACGGGTCGGGACGCGGAAACAAATTTCGCGCTGGTGGTCGACGGCGTACTGCAGACGAATCCGAACGCACTCAACCAGGAGCTTACGAACGTCACGCAGATCGAGGTGCTGAAAGGGCCGCAGGGCGCGGTGTACGGGCGCAATGCGCTCGCCGGCGCGATCATCATGACCACGCGGAAACCGGGTGAAGAGGCGGAATTCGAAGTCGGCGCCGGTTACGGCAGCGACAACAGCTACAAGGGCAACCTGTACATGGCGGGGCCGCTCGGCGGAAGCGTCAAGGGCAGCCTCTCGGCATATACGCGCAGCACCGACGGCCAGTGGAAAAACGATTTCCTGGGTTGCGACAACTGCGTGGACTACTTCGAGGAGACGGGCGCGATCGGCCGGCTCGTGTTCGACGCGGGAGAAGGCGAGATCGACTTCAAGGCCAAGGTCTCTTCGATCGAATCCGGCGCAATCAACTTCAACGCCTCGCTCGCGCTGGCCGAAGCCGCTGCATTCCTCGGGGCGCCGCCTTTCCAGGAGGACGCGAACGACCACTCGTTCCAGTACATCAACAACGTCCGGCCGGTCAACGAACAGGACAACCTGAACCTGTCGATCAAGGGCGAATGGGACGTCGGCGTCGGCACGCTGACGGCGATCGCCGCGTACAACGACCAGGATAATTTCTTTCTCACGGACGGCACCAGCGCGGCGTTCTTTCTCTACAGCCTGACGACCTCCTGCCAGACGAGCAATGACGCGCGCGCCGTCGACACACCGCTGCCGCCGCCATTTTTCTACGTGACGCCGAGCGGCGGATTCGTGCAGAGTTTCCTGACGCCCTACAGCCCGACAACCTGCGACGGCTATCAATACCAGCAACGCGATCAGACCGACGCGAGCTTTGAGCTCCGGCTGACTTCACCGGGTGACCAGCGCGTGCGCTGGCTTGCCGGCGTCTACTTCGCCGACATCGACCGCGACGTCATCGTGTCGCAGGGCTCGGATTCGGGCGCCGGATTCGAGACGACGGGCTTCGTGCCGACCGGCGGACCCAACCCGACCGACCTCCTGTATGACGACTCCTTCACGAGCACGGTCATGGCGGGCTTCGGCCAGCTGGCTATGGACGTCACCGAGGGCCTCGAACTTGCGGTCGCCCTGCGCTACGACAGCGAAGAACGCAAAGTGAATAACAATGTGCCGCGCGTGGCGCCGCAGACGCCCGGCTTCTTCGGCACCAACACGTTTGTGAACCCTGCCTATGTCGTGGATCCGACGCTGACCGAGATCCCCAGCCGCTCGCGGGACTTCAGCGAGTTCCAGCCGAAGGTTTCGCTCAACTGGAATGTCAGCGACACATGGTCGCTGTACACGTCTTATGGCTACGGTTTCCGGTCCGGCGGATTCAATTCCCAGGGCAGCGCGGCGACGGTCGAGAGCTTCTACAGCGGCCTCTGCCTCGGCCCGTCACAGTTCGTGGCGCCATTTTTCCCGGTGTGCACGGGCGACAATCGCAGCCTGACAGGGGTCAGCGACGATTACGAAAAGGAAGTCTCGAAGGCCTTCGAGGCGGGCTTCAAGGCGCAATTCCTCGATAACCGCCTGTCGCTGAACGGCGCGGTCTACCAGACCGACGTCGAAGACATGCAGTACTTCAACTTCTTCGCCGGACCCTTCGGGCTGCTGCGCGTCGTGACGAATCTCGACGAGGTCGATATACAGGGCTTCGAGCTGGACTTCAAATGGCTCGCGACGGATAACCTGTCGTTCTTCGGCGGCTATGGCTACACCGACGCCGAGATCGATCGTTACGACGACCGCCCGTACACGGCCGGCAACAAGGTGCCGTACGTGCCGGAATACACGGGCAACCTCGGACTCGAGTTCCACGTACCGGTCGGCGACCTCGAACTGGTCACGCGGCTCGACGGCACTTTTGTCGGCGAGACCTGGTTCCACCCGGTGCAGGACGAGCTGGTGCCGAATCTCTTCACCGGTTTCGGCTTCGGACAGGGAGAGTTCTCGAAGCAGAAGCGCGACGCCTACGCGACGATGAACGCGCGTGTCGGCCTCGCCGGTGAGCGCTGGACGGTCACGGCCTGGGGCCGGAACGTTCTGGACGAGGAATACCTGCAGGAGATCATCCCGGCGCCCGAGTTCGGCGGCTCATTCATTCATGATTCCGCCGGCAGCAGCTACGGCATGGACGTGAGCTACTCGTTCAAATGACGCGGGCCGCCTTCAGGTGGTCGTAGCGGTCGCGGGCCACGCCGAGCAGGTCGAGGTAGACCTCGTCGTTGTGCTCGCCGAGTTCGGGCGACGGCCGGCGAATGCCACCGGGCGTCGCCGAGAGTTTCGGCACGACATTCTGCATGCGCAGCTGCCCGAATCGGGGATGCGCGACAGAGACGATCGCGTCGCGCGCAGCGAAGTGCGGATCCGCGAGCATCTCCGGCGCGCGGTAAATCTGCCCCGCCGGCACGCCGTGTTTTTCCATCAGTAAAAGCACATCCGGTGTCGTCTGCCCCGCGGTCCACGCCCCGATCAATTCGTCGAGCTCCTGCTGATGCGCGCCGCGCGACTGGTGGCTGTCGTAACGCACATCTTCCGCAAGCGCCGGCCGCTGCATCGCCTCGCACAGGCGGCGGAACACCGTGTCCTGGTTGCCGGCGATCAGCACCAGCCCATCACGCGTCGGATAGACGTTGGAGGGCGCGACATTCGGCAGGATCGCGCCGGTTCGCTCACGGATGTAGCCGGTCTGGTCGTACTCGGTGACCAGCGACTCCATCATGCCGAGCACGGCTTCGTAGATCGCCGAATCGACGACTTGGCCGCGGCCTGTGCGCTCCCGGTAATTGAGCGCGGCGAGCGCTCCGACGCAGGCAAAGGTTGCGGCCAGCGAATCCCCGATGGAGATGCCGACACGCGACGGGGGCGATTCCGGATTGCCTACGACGTAGCGCAGCCCCCCCATGGCTTCGCCAATCGCGCCGAATCCGGCACGGCCCGCATACGGCCCGGTCTGCCCGTAACCGGATACGCGGACCATGATCAGGCGAGGGTTGGCGGCATGGAGCTGATCCCAGCCGAGATTCCACTTCTCGAGCGTGCCCGGCCGGAAGTTTTCGACCAGGAAGTCCGCTTTTGCCGCGAGTTCCAGAAGCAGCCGCTGTCCGTCCGCCTGGCGGAGATCGAGCGTGACCGCTTTCTTGTTGCGAGCGATGACCGGCCACCACAGCGAAGGCTCGCCTGGCTTTTGCCGGCCCCAGTTCCGCATCGGGTCGCCCTGCCCCGGCGGCTCGATCTTGATGACTTCGGCGCCCATGTCGCCGAGGAGCTGCCCGCAGAAGGGCCCGGCCAGCAGCGTGCCGAGTTCCAGGACCCGGAGATCTCCCAGGGGACCGCGGTCGAAGGCTGGCGTCGTCATGGCATGTGTATACAATCCGACCCGGCCGACCGTCAACCAGACGAGTCCAGCTACGCATCATGCCCACTGGTGTATACAATTTGCGTGTGAATCCTTCGCAACGCAAGGTCGAGATCGTCGAGGTCGGCCCGCGCGACGGGCTGCAGAACGAGCCGGGCGTGTTGGCGCTTTCGGCGAAGCGCGAGTTCATCGAGCGCGTCGTCGGTTGCGGCATTCGCCGCATCGAAGTCGCAAGCTTCGTGAGTCCGAAACGCGTGCCGCAAATGGCGGACGCTGACGAACTCGTGAAATCTCTGCCGCGCCGTGACGGTGTACGTTACATCGGACTCGTCCTGAACCGGCGCGGCTTCGAGCGCGCGCTCGCCGCCGGCTGCGACGAGGTCGGTATGGTGGTACTCGCGACCGATACCTTCAACCAGCGAAATCAGGGCGCGACGACGGCGGAATCTGTCGCCGCGTGGCTCGAGATCGCGCGCGCGGCGAAAGCCGCGGGACTTCGCGCACAGGTCACGCTCTCGGCGGCCTTCGGCTGCCCATTCGAGGGGGAAGTACCGCCTGAAAGAGTCGTCGCGATCGCGCGGGAACTCGCCGACGGAGAACCGGTCGAGATCGCGATCGCCGATACCATCGGTGCGGGCGTACCGCTACAAGTGACGGACCTGCTGCATCGGTTGAGGGTCGCGTTGCCCGCCATGCCGTTGCGTTGCCATTTCCACAACACGCGCAATACCGGCATCGCGAACGCCTACGCGGCGGTCGAAGCCGGCGTGGACGCGCTCGATGCCAGCATCGGCGGCATCGGCGGCTGCCCGTTCGCGCCGGCGGCAACGGGTAACATTCCGACCGAAGACCTCATCTATATGCTGAACCGGATGGACATCGAGACCGGCGTGGATCTTGGGCGAACGATGGCGACCGCGCGCTGGCTGGAGCAGCAATTCGGCCGGAAAGTGCCAGGATTATTGATCAAAGCCGGAAACTTCCCGGCCTCGAAGGAGACGATGTGAGCTACAGACTCGGCATCGACGTCGGCGGCACTTTCACGGACCTGTTGCTGGTCGACGAGAAAAACGGCCGCACCTGGAGCGCCAAAGTGCCGAGCACGCCGAAAGACCAATCGGTCGGCGTGCTGCATGGCCTCGAGCGCGTCTGCAAGAGCGCGGGAATACCGCCGACCGCCATCGGGCACGTGATGCACGGCACGACGGTCGCGACCAACACCGTGCTGACGAGTTCGGGCGCGAAAGTCGGCCTCGTCACGACCAAGGGCTACCGGCAAGTGCTGCAGATCGCCCGTTCCTTCGTGCCGGGCGGGCTCGGCGGCTGGGTCATCTACAACAAGTCGCTGCCGATGGCGCCGCTTGCGCTCACGATCGAGGCGGATGAGCGCGTGGACGCGCGCGGCGATGTCGTGCGGCCTCTCGACGAAGCCGCATTGCGCACATCGCTCGAGGGATTGCGAACAGCGAAGATCGAGGCGCTGACTGTTTCGCTGATCAATGCGTTCGCGAACGACGCCCATGAACGCCGCATCCGCGAAATCGCATCTGCGGTCCTTCCCGGCGTGCCGGTGTCACTCTCCTCCGAGGTCGTTCCGGAGATGCAGGAGTACGAGCGCACCGTGACGACGGTTGCGAACTCTTACGTGCGCCCGGTCGTGCAGCGCTACGTGCACAACCTGCAGAAGAAGCTCGCATCGCGCGCGGGAGAGGTGAAGCTGCACATTCTCCGCTCGGACGGCGGGCTCGCCTCCGCGGCGTCGGCCGAGGAATATCCGGTCAATCTCCTGATGTCGGGCCCGGCGGGCGGCGTTACCGGCGCGCTGTGGGTCGCACTCCAGGCAGGATTCCCGAATCTTCTCACCGTCGACGTTGGCGGCACTTCGACCGATGTCGCGCTGATCATGAACGGCGTGCCGCGTCTGCGGCGCGAGACGACAGTCGGCGATGTCACGGTTCGCGCCTCGTCGGTCGACATCCGTTCCGTCGGCGCCGGCGGCGGCTCGATCGCACATGTGCCGGAATTGACCAAGGCGCTCCGGGTTGGCCCGCAATCCGCGGGCGCGGATCCGGGCCCGGCTGCGTACGGCCGCGGCGGCGTGGAGCCGACCGTCACCGACGCCAACGTGGTGCTTGGATACCTGCCGGCGATGCAGCGCCTCGGCGGGGATCTGGAACTCAAGCGTGATCTTGCGGCGAAGGCGGTCGGCAAGGTCGCCGCCGCGCTCGGCAAGTCGCTCGAGAATGCCGCGCAGGGCATTTACGACATCGTCAACGAGAACATGGTTGGCGCATTGCGACTCGTTTCCGTCGAGCAAGGCCACGATCCCCGCGATTACGCGCTGATCGCATTCGGCGGCGCAGGACCGCTGCATGCGAACGCACTCTCGCGCCTGCTCGGCTCCTGGCCCTCGATCATTCCGCCGGGCCCGGGCGTCTTGTGCGCGCTCGGCGACGCGACGACGGCGCTTCGCGATGAATCCGCCCGCACTTTCATCCGCAAGTTCTCGGAGACAACGCCCGCCGAGATAGGGCGGATCCTGGCGCAGCATTCGGCCGCGGCCGCAGCCGCGCTGCTGCGCGAAAAAGTGCCCGCAAAGGAGATGCGGCACCGCTACCAGGTCGATGTGCGCTACCACGGCCAGGGCCTGCGCCTCACGATTGACATTGATCTCAAGGACCTGAAGAAACGGGGGCTCAAGGCAATCTCGGAGCCATTCGATGCGGAGCACAAGCGGCTCTTCACTTTCGCGCTGCCGCTCGAGCACGAGTTCGTGGCGCTCCGCGCCTCCGTTCAGGGCCGAGGCATCACCGTCAAGCGACCCGCGATCGCGCGCGGCAGCCGTGATCCGAAAGCGGCTGCGTGCGGCAAGCAGGTCGTCCACATCGATGGCCGGCGCATGCAGGCCACCGTTTACGAGCGCACGAGACTCAAGGCCGGCAACCGGATCAAGGGCCCGGCAATCGTGATTGAAATGGACTCGACTACGGTGATCCTGCCAAGACACACAGGCCGCGTGGACAAGCTCGGCAATATCCTGATTTACCCAGACTCGCTGCGGAGATAAGACATGCCCGCCAAGATCATTCAGCGCAGCAAGAAGCGTTTCCGCAAGCTCAGGGTCGACAGCGTCACGATCGACATCATCGAAAGCGCGCTCCGCAATGCGCGCTTCGAGATGGACACCGTGCTGTTCCGCACGGCGATGTCCCCCGGCATCCGCGAGCAGCACGACGAGTTCCCGCTGATCGCGAACCTCGAAGGCAAGATGGTCGTCGGCCAGTTCGGCTCCTTCATCCACGGCTTCATGCAGGGCTACGACGGCACGGTCGAGGAAGGCGACGTGTTCCTGACCAACGACCCGTACTCCTGCAACGGCGCAATCAGCCACATCAACGACTGGCTTCTATTGATGCCCGTGTACAAGGACGGGCGCGTGATTGCCTGGTCCGCGATGTTCGGTCACATGACTGACGTCGGCGGAAAGGTTCCGGGTTCGCTGCCTACCGATGCACGGACGTTCTTCGAAGAGGGCGTCGCGGTCCCGCCGGTCAAGATCATCCGCGGCGGCAAGCTTCAGGACGACCTGCTGAAGGTGATCCTGCACAACTGCCGCCTGCCAACCTGGAACTACTCGGACTTCCACGCGATTGTCGCGGCGCTTCGCACCGCGGCGCTGCGTTGCGTCGAGATCAGCCGCCGCTTCGGCGACGACGTCTTCTATTCCGCGATGGATGCGATGCTCGAGCGCAACAAGCGCGCGATGCGCGAGCTGATCCGCCGCACGGTGCCGGAGAAGAAGCAATACTTTGAGGATTACGTCTGCGACGACGGCATGAATATGGGCCCGTACAAGATCGCATGCACGATGTGGCGCGAGGGCGACAAGTGCATCTTCGATTTTAATGGCACCGATCCGCAGTCGGTCTCGTCGATCAACTTCCTGCTGAACGAAGAGATGTTCAAGATGTTCGCGGGCGTCTACATGATCATGGTGTTCGACCCGCAGATCCTGTTCAACGACGGCTTCTATGACCTGATGGAAGTGCGCATTCCGGCGGGAACGCTGCTGAAGCCGTTGAAACCTGCGGCACTTTCCTGCCGCACGCACGCGCTCGGCCGCATCTTTGACGTGCTGGGCGGCCTGCTCGGCCAGGGTAATCCTGCGTTCATGTGCGCCGCCGGTTTCTCCGACAGTCCGCACTTCATGTATTCGGGCTACAACAAGGACGGTGAGTGGTACCAGCTCTACCAGATCGGCTTCGGCGGTATTCCGGGAAAACCGTTTGGCGACGGGCCGGACGGCCATTCCCTGTGGCCGTCGTTCACCAACGTGCCGAATGAGTTCCTCGAAAGTTACTTTCCATTGCGCATCGACATCTACGAAACGATCACGGACTCGGGCGGGCCCGGGAAATTCCGCGGCGGCAACGGCATTCGCATCGGCTATAGCTTCCTCGAGCCGGGCGAGATCTCGATCCACGACGACCGCTGGCTGACTTATCCGTGGGGAGTCAATGGCGGCTTGCCGGGTTCGCGCAGCCGCAAGTTTCTAAAGCGTGCCGATGGCAGCGAAGAACTTCTGCCATCGAAGACCGACCGCGTCAAAGTGGAGGTCGGCGATCTCCTGATGTACGAGACCTGGGGCGGCGGCGGATGCGGCGATCCCTTCGAGCGCGATGCGAAGCTGGTGCAGTTCGACGTCGATGCCGGGCTCGTCAGCGTTGACGGCGCGCTGCGCTATGGCGTCGTTTCGAAGAACGGCCGCGTGGACAACAAGGCCACGGCGGATCTTCGCGCGAAGCTCGTCAACGAACGTGGTGCCGTGCCGCTGTTCGATCGCGGATTCAAGGACATCGCTGAACTGAAATCACGCTGCAAGGCGGATACCGGCCTCGAAGCGCCGGCGGCTCCTCGTTTCCAGGCGCGCGTGATGCGTAAAACGGCCTGAGTGCGGGGAGAGCGTAGTGCGCGCAGTCGATAGAGCCTACGAAACTGTACGTTCCGGAATCGTCGCCGGACGCTATCTCGCGGGCGCGCGCCTGACGGAACAGGAAGTCGCGACGACGGTCGGGGTCAGCCGCACGCCGGTGCGCGAGGCGCTCCGCCGCCTCGATGCGGAAGGACTCGTCGAGTTCACGCCGAATCTCGGCGCGGTCGTGACGATCTGGTCCGGAGCCGACTCCGACGAAGTTTTCGACCTGCGCGCGATGCTCGAATCCTACGGCGCGCGCCGCGCCACGCTTCGCGCGACGACGGAACAGATCGGTGAGCTGCGCCGCCTCGCAGAAACGCAATACCGCGAGTCGGTCGAGCGCAAGTCCGGGCATCTCGAGCGCATCACTGACCTGAACAGTCAGTTCCACCGCCGGTTGCAGGAAGCCGCCGCGAGTGCGCGACTGGGTCGCGCGCTCGCCGCGCTGATCGAAGCGCCGCTCATGATGCGGACCTTCCAGAAGTACACGCCGGAGGACCTGCAACGCAGCGCGCAGCATCATCTCGAGATCGTTCGCGCCCTCGAGGCAAGCGATCCCGATTGGGCGGCGGCCGTGATGCTCTCCCACATTCACGCGGCGCGCAGCGCGCTGAACCGATAAGCTGCGAGTCATGGCAGCGCCCGGCCAGCCCGATCTTCCGGAGCACCATCTGCAATTCGGCCACCGTCCGGCATTGCTCGTGATCGACTTCGTCGGTGCTTATCTCAATCGGGACTCACCGCTCTATGCCGGTGTCGAGGCCGCGGGCGAGGCCTGCAAGCAGCTGCTCGGTGCCGCGCGCACGACGCGCATCCCCGTGATCCATACGAATGTCGTGTACCAGCCGGGCGGCCGCGATGGCGGCGTGTTCTTCCGCAAGCTTCCCGCACTCTCCTGCTTCCAGCGCGGCCTGCACCCCGAGCTCGCGGCGTTTGGCAAAGGCCTCGAGCCGATCGAGGGTGAGACCGTCATCAGCAAGCAGTATGCCAGCGCTTTCTTCGGCACCACGCTGGGCTCCACATTGGCCGCGCTCGGTGTGGACACACTGCTGATCGCCGGCGTCACCACCAGCGGCTGCGTGCGCGCAACCGCCGTGGATTGCTGCCAGCATGGTTTTATTCCGCTCGTCGTGCGCGACGCGGTCGGCGACCGCCACCCCGCGCCGCACGAAGCGAATCTGTTCGACCTGCAGGCGAAATACGCAGAAGTCATCTCCCTCTCCGACGCCGAGCGCTACCTCGAGCAGCACAAAGGCGGGCGTTCGTGAAGGGGACGTTCACCTTCAAAATGGGAAATCGTCCTGAGTAGGTCCTGCTCTGTTGAAGGTGAACGTCCCCTTCACGAAGGTGAACGTCCCCGCTAGCCGTTATGATGCTGCGCTCATGGGTCCGCTCGCCGGCATCAAGGTCCTCGATCTCAGCCGGATTCTCGCCGGTCCCTGGGCGACTCAATGCCTCGCGGATTTCGGCGCCACGGTCTGGAAAGTCGAGAAACCCGGCAGCGGCGACGACACCCGTCACTGGGGCCCGCCCTGGATCAAGGACGGCAAGGGCAAGGACAGCGCTGAAGCCGCTTATTTCGCGAGCACCAACCGCGGCAAGCAATCGCTCGCAATCGATTTCACGAAACCCGCCGGCCAGCAGTTGATCCGTTCGCTGGCGCTCCGCGCCGACGTGCTGATCGAAAATTTCAAGGTCGGCACGCTCGAGAAATACCACCTCGGCTACAAGTCGTTGCACCGCCTGAACGGAAGGCTGGTCTATTGCTCGATCTCGGCTTACGGCCAGGACGGGCCGGCGGCGGCCGAGCCTGGATACGACGCAATGATCCAGGCGATTTCGGGTCTCATGAGCGTCACCGGAGTGCCGGACGGCGAGCCCGGCGCGGGTCCGGTCAAGGTGGGGGTCGCGGTTTCCGACCTGATCACGGGTCTCTACGCTGCGCTGGCGATTGCGGCGGCGCTCCATGAGCGGGAGCAATCCGGGCACGGCGAGTACATCGACCTCGCGCTGCTCGACACCCAGGTCGCGGCGCTCGCCAACCAGGCGCTCAATTACCTGGTCACCGGCAAGCCGCCCGGCCGCCGCGGCACCGCCCACCCGAACATCGTCCCCTACCAGGCTTTCGCGACCAAAGACGGCTACCTGATGCTCGCGGTCGGCAACGACCGGCAGTTCGCCGCCTTCTGTGAGGCGGCAGGACAGGCAGCGCTCGCAGGCGACAAGCGCTACAGCACGAACGCGGCGCGGGTCGAGAACCGCCAGGCGCTGGTCGCGATGATCGACAAGCTCTGTAGGCAGAAGACTACGAAGAGTTGGTTGAAAACACTGACGCCGGCAAACGTGCCCTGCGGACCCATCAACAACCTCGCGGAAGTCTTCGAAGAACCCCAGGTGCAACACCGGAAACTGCGTTTCGACCTTCCCCACTCGCTTGGCGGGCAAGTGCCGCAAGTGCGAAATCCTCTGCTTTTCTCGCGCAATTCGCTCGAGTATCGGAATCCGCCGCCGCTCCTCGGCGAACACACGGCCGCGGTCCTCGCCGCGGAATTGGGATTGAGCGAGGCCGAAATCCTGTCGCTGAAAACAGACGGCGCAATCAGCTAATTCAGTGCGAATAGTGTCTCATCGCACGTGCCGGAAACGGCCAATGTCTTAAGGAGACTCTAGAGATGAAATTTCGCCATTCGATGATTGTCGCGAGCGCCGTGCTCGCAATTTCGCCGGTTGCCCTCGCCGAAGAGGCCGTCCAGGCCACGCAGGACTGCGCTGCTCTGCAGGCACAGTTCGACCAGGCAGCGTCCGCTGCCACGGCTGAGCAAATCGGCCAGGCCAAGATGGCCCGCGCTGAAGGCCAGAAGCTTTGCGACGAAGGCAAGACCGCGGAAGGTGCGGCCAAGCTGAAGGATGCGATCTCGCAGATCGCCGCTCCGTCACAGCAGCCCTCTTCGTAAGATCGACTGATTGTCGGTAGGCGGCGGCCGGGTTACCCCGGCCGCCGTTTTTTTATGCCCGCGAAAAGCTAACGCCAGAGTTTCCGGGGACTGCCGCGCAGGAGTTTCGCCGCCAAGCGTTCCTTGCGGCGCTCCAGGTCGCCTGGACGCGGAGCTGCGGCGCCCGATTTCTTTTTTTCGGTGAGCTTCTCGTTCAGGAGCGTCTCGGCGCGTGTGTTCGCCTGGCGCCGGCGCAGGTCGTCGAGCGTTCCGCCCTTCGGCACGATCGCGACGGCGACCTGGCAGCCCATCGCATGCGCCAGCCGGTCGAGGCTTGCCAGGGTGATTCGACGCCGGCCCTCCGCCCGTTCCATCTGCTGCACCGTCGCGCGCGAGACGCCCGCGCGCGCAGCCAACTGCGACTGCGAAATCCCAAGCGCGGTGCGGATCTCGCGCACCCAGCCGGTGCGCGGAACCACGTTCGGGTTCATGCGCGGGAACGCGCGCGCGCCGCTGGTAATCGCGGCGCGCTTACCAAGCGGCCCGCGATGCGGGATGATCTCTTTCTTAGCCATTCTGGCGGATGTCTATAAGCATCATACGGAAGTGTAATTCAATGAAATCCATTGCGGCACCGATCGAACCGAAAAATCTCGCGGCAACCACAGGCTCCGACTACCCGGAACCCTTTCGGTCCCAGGTCCTGCCGCGCGACAGGCGTGCGCTCGGCGATACGGCCGGCCTCACGAAGATTGGCGTCAATCACACGACGCTCGGACCTGGCGCCGCCTCGTCGATGCGTCACTGGCACACGCAGGAAGACGAACTCGTCTACGTGCTCTCGGGCGAGCTCATCCTCGTGACCGACGCCGGCGAGCGGCCACTCCGCGCCGGACAGTGCGCCGGATTTCCGGCAGGGCACCGCGATGGTCATCAACTGGTCAATCGTGGGTCGACACCTGCGGTCTATCTCGAGATCAGCAACCGCGACGAGTCGGACGCCGCCGCATATCCGGATGTCGACCTTTGCTGGAACGCACCAGCGGCGCCGGGTGGATATTCGCACAAGGACGGACGGCGATACTGACTCAGCCAGCCAACTGTATATACACGATCCAAGGCCAACTCCGGAGCGCCGAATCCCGTGCGGGGTGACTGGTGTGGAAACGCCGACCGCGCGATCAAACAGGTGCCAGCTCGGTTCTGACCGGTTGATCGATTTGTCCCTCGGAGGTCGATCCCGAAGGCCGGCTTTCAGTCAGCCGACGCGACTCGGGACCCCGAGCTGCCAGACGCTGCGCCTGGTCAGTCCGGTCTTTCAATTTGATCAGCAGGCCGAACAGAAAACGCTGTGTTTCGGATGGGTATAATCATCCGATTACTCGTTAAACGATTGCTCCGGCTAGAAAGGACGGAAATCCGCTGAAACGGCTCAGCGCGAAGCTTCCATGTAGGCCCGCAAAACGGCATTGATTCGGGTCTGATAGCCCGGTCCCTGGACCTTGAACCAGTCGAGAACCTCGGGATCGACGCGGAGCGAAATGGCCGCCTTCCGGGCTGCTTTCGGGAGCCCTTTGCGGGCGATTCCACGAACGATCTCGGCGACTTCTGCCGCTGCGGCAGCGGCCGCTTCGGCACGAGGCACGACCCCGGGAGCCAGGTTCTCGACCTGCCCTGTCCGTCCAAACCGGGAAAAGAATCCCGTCTTCATGGGCCGTGCCTCCTGCTGATATCCAATGTGATTTGTATAAACAATTGTATATACAAACCCTCCAGAAAGCCAGCCGGCGTTAGACCCTTCAGTCACCCTGATTGGAGTCCTCCATGAATTTGCACACGTTTCGGGCCACGGCCCTCGCGGCCCTGCTCCTTCCACTCTCCGCCATCGCTGGCCCGCCGGTGGAGGTCGAGATCCTCGACCGTGAAACCGGCCGGGTGTTGCCTGTTTACTGGCATGAGGGCGAGCGTCACGTCGCCGGCGAGCCTGGCCACGAGTACGAGATCCGGATCCGGAATGGCGGGTACGGCCGGGTGCTCGCTGTGACTTCGGTGGACGGCGTCAATGTGATCACCGGGCGTACGGCCTCCCCGGATCAGGGCGGCTACGTGGTCGATCCCGACGCGCGGCTCGACATCGACGGCTGGCGGAAGAATATGGACGAGGTCGCGGCCTTCTATTTCACCGCGCTGCCCGATTCCTACGCCGCCCGGACGGGCCGTCCGGACAATGTCGGGGTCATCGGCGTCGCGCTGTTCTGCGAACGCGCGGTTGCACCCATGCTCGAGCGCGAAACCGCGTCCGCGGCCGACGCGGCGCCAGTTCCGTCGCAGAAATCGGCGGGTGGGTCGCTCGGCAGTACCCGCGAAGAGTCGCGCCTCGGCACCGGTCACGGCCAGCGCCTCGATTCCGGCGCCGTCTACACGCAGTTTGAGCGGGCGAGCGAGACACCCGACGAGGTCATCCGCATCTACTACGACTCGCACCGTAATCTGGTCGCCCGCGGCGTGATCCCGAAGCCGTGGTACCGCTTCGCGCGGCGGCTCCCCGATCCGTTCCCGGAGGGATTCGTGCCGGATCCCTGATTCGGCATAATCGTTCTGAAGGGGACGTTCACCTTTCAGAAGGGGACGTTCACCTTTGAAGGGGACGTTCACCTTTAGCTATATGCTTGGCGTCTCAGCCGGAGTTTAAGAAGCTAAAGGTGAACGTCCCCTTCAAAGGTGAACGTCCCCTTCAGAACCGCATGCCGACCGAACTGCTGTTCCGCAACGATGCGTATCTCAAGACCGCGACAGCGCGCGTGGTCGCGGCGCGCGACGGGCAGGTCGAGCTCGACCGCACGATTTTCTATCCGCTCGGCGGCGGTCAGCCGGGCGACACCGGCACTCTGGTCTGCGAGAACGGTGAACGCCTCGCGATCGCGGACACGCGGAAAGGCGAGACGCCTGGATCCGTCGCCCACCTGATCGCCGCGGGCAGTACGTTGCCGGCAATAGGCGAGAGCGTCTCGCTCGAACTCGACTGGCCACGCCGCTATTTGCTGATGCGCCTGCACACGGCGCTGCACGTGATGTCCTGCGTCGTCATTGCGCCGGTCACCGGCGGCAACATTGCACCCGACAAGGCCCGGCTCGACTTTGACATCGACATGACGCTGCTCGATGCCGGAAAGATCGAACACGGCACCAATGAACTGATCGCGCGCGGCGTCGCGACGGAAAGCGTCTGGATCACGGACGAGGAGCTCGACGCGCGGCCGGAACTTGTCAAGACAATGCGTGTCCAGCCGCCGCGCGGAGCGGGGCGCATCCGGCTGCTTCGCATCCCGGACATCGACCTGCAACCCTGCGGCGGCACGCACGTCGCCAACATTGCCGAGATCGGCGGCATCCGCGTGACCCGCATCCGCAACGAAGGCAAGCACAATAAGCGTGTCGAAATCGTTCTTACCGGCTAGACTACGCGCCCTTTTTGCCTCCGGGAGATGGTTATGTCGGGCTTGCGGTTACTGGGCATATTGGTAGGTGGCTGTCTCGTCACGGGAGTCGCATCCGCGGACTGGAGCGGCAAAGGCACGTTCGGCGGCGTGCTCGCGCGCGGGAACACGGACACCGAAACGATCAATTTGAATATCGACGTCGCCAACGTAATCGATCGCTGGACGCACAAGGCGGGCGCTTCGTGGCTGCGCACGGTCACCAACGACGTGACCTCCGCCGATCGCTGGGAACTTCGCGGAGAGAGCGATTACTCGCTCAACGAACGCAGCTTCCTGTTCGGCTCGCTGCGCTACGAGGACGACCTCTTCACCGATTTCTCCTACCAGGCGACCGCCGCGGCTGGTTATGGCTATCACTTCATCGCAACCGAGCAAACGAAGTTCGATGGCCGGATCGGCGCCGGCTTGCGGCAAACGGAACTGCGCCTCACCGGCGAAACCGATGAAGACGTGATTCTCCGCGGTGCCCTCGACTACGAGCACAAGCTCACCGCCACGACGCTGATCTACGAACGCTTCCTCGTGGAAAGCGGCTCCAACAATACGTATCTCCAGAACCAGCTCGGCATGGAGGTAAAGATCAGCGATACGTTCGCGCTCGGCCTCGACTACGCAGTCCGCCACAACACGGACGTGCTGCCGGGAACCGAAGAAACGGACCAGGTCTTTACCGCGAATCTCGTCTACGGGTTTTAAAGGGGACGTTCACCTTTAAAGGGGACGTTCACCTTTAGCTTCCACAGCTCCTGCGGAGATACGTAACTTTTCGCTAAAGGTGAACGTCCCCTTTAAAGGTGAACGTCCCCTTTAGCCCCTTTACCGCGATCGAGCGCTCGCGCGGGCACGAACATCACGGGCACGCTCGCCGCGAGCGCGATCGCGGAGATGTTGATGAGGGTCGAGTAGTCGCCGGAATCGAGGAGCCAGGCCGCGGCGAAGGGACCGGTGGCGAGTCCCATCTTGGACAGGAAGCCGCCAAGCGCCGCGGTGCGGCCCGACTGGTCGAACTCGGCGCAGAGACCTAGCAGGTAGGCGATCACGAACGACCAGGTGATCGACGTCGCGCAGTTGGCGGCAAGGTACACGGCCTGCGATCCGCCCCAATGGAAGGCGAGCGTCCCGGCGATCGTCAGCACCGTGCCGATCGCGAGCGGCCAGGTCCGCCCGAAACGCGTGCCGAACACAACGACCGCCGCGCATCCCGCTATTCCCACCCAGGTGGCGCCACCGAGCGCGGCGCTCGCGAAATCCGCGTCGAGCCCGGAGTGGCGCGCGAGGCCCAGCATATTCGCGGCGAGCCCCATGTTGCCGGCCTGGAACAGGAATACCGAAACAACCGCCGCCGCGAGCAGCCCGAAGCGGATGCCGCCGCTCGCAGCCAGCCGCACGACGCGACCGCGCGGATAGCTGTCTAGAAAGGGCAGCATCAGGAGCGTCACAAGACTGAAGGCGAAGAGCGCGCCGAACAGCACGCCGTGCCCGTACACCGGCACGAGGCGTGGCAGCAGCATGATGCCGAGCCCGCCAAGTCCGTACTGGATGACGAGCAGCATGCCGAAGACGCGATCCGGCGTGCGCGTGCGCGCGAACACGCTGTAGGCGACGCCGACCAGCATGCCGCCGACGCAACCGTGCAGGAACCGCATCGCCATCAGCGCTCCAGGCGTCGTGACGAAGATCGAGAGCGCGTCGATCGTCATCAGGCAAATCAGCGCGAATACCGCAAACGCACGCCAGCGCACGCGGCTGACAATCGCGATGGCTGCGAGCGCGCCCAAGGCGGCGCCGTAGATGTTCATCGAGCCTACGCGGCCGGCATCGCCTTCGCTGAAGCCGAGCCCTTCGACCAGGCCGGCGACCAGCGCCGCCATGATGTTGACGTAGAAAAATCCGGCGGTCGCGAGAAACGCGAGCAGCACCGCAGCCAGCAAGCCGTCCGGCGGCGCCGTCGGAAAGCGGCGGACGATGAGCGGCGCGGCGGCGCCGGTTCACTCGATTGGCACTCCGTTGTGCGCGAGCACACGCGCGAGTGGCGCGAGCTCCTTCTTATAGTTCCGCCAGAGATCCTTCGATTCGCGGTAGATCGGACGGCGCACCTGGGCCGCGGTCGCGGTCGGCGCCGTGTTCTCGTGGAAACTCAGGCATTGGTCGCGCCAGGGCAGGCCGCAGTACTCGAGCAGGTTTCGCGTCGTGCCTTCCTGGTCGTCAATGAGCGACTCGTAATCGAGATCGAGGAAACGTCCCGGCAGTAGCTCCCGCCAGTGATGCATCAGGCGCTGATACGCGACGGAATAACGGCCGATGTCGTCGAGGTCGTAGGAGAATGAATAGCCCGTCCGGAACAGCGTCTTGTACATCGCATAGCCGGACGCCATCGCGTGGCGGCGCACATGCACGATCCGGGCACGCGGTAGCGCGCGCGCGATGAGCCCGAGATACAGATAGTTGAGCGGGGTCTTGTCGACGACGAACGGACTCGAGTGACCGTAGCCCTCGATCGCGCGCCAATAGGACTCGCCGAGCGCTGCTGGATCGACCTGCGTCGCGCGGCGAGCCTGGTCGTCATTGGCGCCCGTTGGCCCGGCGGCGCGGGTGACCGCAAGCGCAAAGTCGTTGACCTCGCCGACGCTCGTTACCTGCTCGTGACGGATCAGGATGCGCTCGACCAGCGTCGTGCCGCTCCGCGGCAGGCCGACCACGAAGATCGGACCGTCCACTTCGAGTCCCGGCGCCGCGCTCTCGCACCAGGCGTGATCGAACGTACGGATGATCGACGCGATCTCCTGCTCGTCTGCCTCGACGCGATAGGAAAGAACCTTGCGGCGGGCGAACGCGCCCTGCTTGAGCGCCGCGAACGAATCCACATACTCGCCGAGATCCTCAAGCTCCTTCGCAAGCGCGTAGTACATCGCGACCGGGGCCGCGCCGGGCGAACGCGCTGCGATCGCTGCGCGGAGCGGCGTGACGTGATTCGTTTGCGGCGTCTGGCGGCGAAGCATCGCCCGGTTGTACCAGGCATCGCCGTCATCCGGTGTGCGGGCGATAAGTTCGTCGAGCAGGGCTTCCGCATCGTCCATTCGCCCGATAGCAATCAGGGCGCTCGCCTTTGTAAAGGCTGCCTGCGCATCATAGGGCTTGAGCGTCGCGACCCGGATCGCACAGGTCGCGGCGTGATCGTGCTGGCCCAGATGTGTGTGGAATTCCGCAAGCCGCCGCCAGGTTCCGCTGTCCGCCCCGGCATCGTTTTCGATCGCATCGAGGGTCTCGCGCGCGCCGGCGACGTCGCCCGAGTGCAGCCGCGCTTCGATCTCGGTGAATCGCGCGACGGTGTTGGCGGGATCGAGTTTGAGGGCGCGCCGCGCGGCATCGAGCATTCCGGAATAATCGCTGCCCTGCTGGTGGATTCGCGCGAGCTGCAGCCAGCCTTCCGCGTGCTCTGGATACCTCATGAGCAACGCGTCGCAGTGAGCCCGCGCATCAGCGGTTTGCCGGTGCTGGAGCAGCGTGTCTATGCGACGGATTTCAGCCGCGTATTCGGACCCGGCCCCTGGTTCGGTCATTGAACGAGCCTTGTCTTCATCGTGCGCGAGAGTAGATAGAAACTGAGCGCCGCTTGCAACCACACGCTTGCGACCGACAGGTACCAGACGTGGTCGATCTTGAACCCCGGGCGCGTCGAGAGCCAGATCGCCGGCAACGCAAACGTCACGACGCGCGAGGCCGTGCTGCCGAGCGCGGGCCAGGTGTGGCCGAGTCCCTGGAAGATGCCGGAGCAGGTGAAGATCAGGGCCGACGCGGCGAAGTTGAACGAGATCAGCCGCAGGAAATGCGAAGCGACCTCGACCACCTCGGGCTCGTCCGTGAAGCCGTGCACGAGCCATTCCGGCCGCCACTGGCAGAGCAGCGTCATCGCGATCATGAGCATCGACGCTGATCGTCGCCGCCGAACGGAAAGTTTCGCGGATGCGCAGGTACAGCTTCGCGCCGAAGTTCTGGCCCGCGATCGGCCCGGTCGCGAAGGCGATCGCCATCGCCGGCAGGAAGATCGACTGCATGAGCCGCGTGCCGAGTCCGAATCCCGCCTGCGCGGCGGCGCCGAAATCGCGGATCACCCAGTAGATGACTGCCATGTAGACGAACATGAATCCGAACTCGCCGCCCGCCGGCAGCGCCGATGTTGATCATGCGGCCCCACACCGCGAAGCGCGGGCGCCAGAGCGCAGGCCGGAAGTGGATGTATTTCTCGAGACGGCGGAAGTACAGCGCAAGCATCAGCGCGCCCGCGGCGACCGAGATCGAGCTCGCGAGGCCCGCGCCCGCGACGCCCATGGGGTGCCCGGTGAGCCAGCCCGCGATCAGGATCGGCGCGAGCAATGCATTCAGGAGCACGGTCACCATCTGCACGATCATCGTCGGCTGGACGACGCCGGTGCCGCGCAGCCCCGACATCATCACGATGTTCACGTACTGCAGCGCGAGGCCCGGCAGGAACCAGTAGAGGTAGGTCGTGCCGGCCTCGACGGTCGCTGCGTCCGCGCCGACGATGCGCATGTAGCCGCCGCGCGAGCAGATAGCCGCCGATGAGCGTCGCCACCGTGCAGAAGCCGGCAAGCGACATCGACTGGTTGAAGACGAGATCGGCGTCGGCCGGGTCCTTGCGCCCGACCGCCTGCGAGACCAGCGCCATCGCGCCGACGCCGAGCGTCTGCGTCACCGCCATCACGACGAACATCGCGATGCCCGCGGCGCCGACGCCGGCGAGCGCCGCATCGCCGAGCTGCGCGACGAAGTACAGGTCGATCAGGAAATAGAGCGTCTGCGCCAGCATGCCGGCCGCGATGGGCAGCGGCCATTGCAACAAGATGGCCCGGTATCGGGCCCTGGGTCAGGTCGCGCATGGTTGTCCCTGGTTTGGGAGTAGGATGCTACCCGACCGCCGGGGCCGGCGGCCAAGACCAGAACGAAAACCAAGGGGAAAACCGTGAAAATCCTGAAGTCTGCTGCACTCATCGCAGCGGGGCTGATCGCGCTCGCCGGTTGCCAGAAGGCCGCCGTCGACACAACGGCCGACGAAGCTGCGATCCGCGCGGCCACGACGGCCTGGGACGCCGCCTACAATGCCGGCGACGGAGACGCCCTGGCCGCGCATTACGCCGAAGACGCCGTGGTTCTGCCGCCGAATGCGCCGGCTGCCACTGGCCGCGCAGCAATCCGTGAATTCCTCGCAACCGACAGTGCCGCGACCGCAGGCCGCCGGACTGAAGTTCAACATCCCCGGCGACGGCCCGGTGCAAGTCTCGGGCGACCTCGGCCTACGAATCCGGGATCATTCAGCGTCGACGATGCCGCGGGCAGCGTCGTCGCCACCGGCAAGTACATCGGTGTATTCAACAAGATTGACGGCAAGTGGCTGCTGGTCCGCGACACCTGGAATACGGACGCGCCGCCCGCACCCGCTGCAGCTGCGGAACCGGCCGCCGAAGCGGCCTCCTGAAGGGCGCGCTCCTCTCGGAGGGGACGTTCACCTTTAGCTTCCAAAGCTCCAGCGGAGATACGTAACCTTTCGCTAAAGGTGAACGTCCCCTTCAAAGGTGAACGTCCCCTTTAGACCCCTTCAGAACTTCCAGAGGAAGCCGAGCGAGGGTATCAGCGGCAGTGAATCCTGCGGTCTCGACGTCGAGAAACGGGCGCGATCGTCCTCGTCCTCAATCTGGTATTCGACGCAGCATTCATTGTTGCGCTTGAATGCATTGTTTACTTCGAGCGAAGGCTGTCAGCTCGCCCGCCGACCCTAGGTCGAAGCGCCGTGCGATGCGCAAGTCGATGCTGCGTGAAATCCGACAGGTGCAAGGCATTGCGTTTGCCGACCGTCGACCAGCGGGAATGGCTCGAGCGTCGCCAGTTCGACGCTCGGTCGTCCGCCAGCCCGTGTGCCAGGTGGCGGCAATCGATGCTTCCCACCTGGCGCCGCGCCAGCTCAGGCCGCCGCTGGCGTAATGGCGCTGGTCCCAGAGCCTGCGGCAGCCATTCGCCATCCACGCGGTCGTCCACCTGCGACCAGCTGAAACTGAACCAGCCGGAAAGAGCGCCGGCGTCGTAATTCAGCGAGATTTCCGCGCCCTCCGCCTGCGCGGAGTCTGGCGCGATCAGGATGCGGTCTGGCTTCAGTTCCGGCAGCACGATCAGCGTGTTCATCATGAGTTCGTAGCGCGGCAGCGGGTGGTCGTAGTCCTTGCGATAAGCCTCCGCACGCAGCTTCAGCGCCGGCGTCAGGTCGTGCTCGATACTCGCGACCAGATGCGTCGCCTGCTGCGCCTGTGAGTAGCGCTGCTCCCCGTCCGACACCTGCAGTTCATTGATGCCCTGGGCCTGGAAATAGCGGCCCCAGGAAAGGCGCAGCCGCGTGTCCTCGGCGGGGCGCCACATCAGCACTGCACGCGGGCTCCATTGCGATCCGTCCAGTCGGCGAGCGTCTCGCGGTCCCAGCGCAGCCCCAGATCCGTCGTCAATCGCAGTCGTCGGCTCGAAGCGCCAGTTCACGTAGGCGCCTGCCTGGTGACCGGAAGGCCGTACCCGGAGCGAACGCGAACGCGACGGCGTCGTGGGCGCGCCGGGCGTCAGGAACAGCAACTCGAAATCAGCCTCGTCGTCGTAGCAGGTAACTCCCGCTCATCTGCCGCCACTCGGCGCCGGCCTGCAATACCGAGCGCGCGCCCGGCCGCCACCAGCCATCGGCCTGGATCGAGTTGATCGCGAAGTCCGCTCATCTTCCAAGGAGCCGGTCGCGATGCCGGGAAGTTCCGTCGTGCCCGAGCGCTCGCTGTCGAGCTCCGTACGTGCGACGAGCACGCGGCCGCCGAGACCGTCCGGCGCACCGAGGTCCATGCGCAGCCAGTAATAGCTGATCGCGGTACTCGGCGACTGTGCCTCCTCTTCCTGGTCGCTGTCGAACGCCACGATCTGGTCGACGAACAGTCAGCAGCATTGGCGGATATCGCGAACCAGTCATTGATGCGGCGGCCGACGTGTCCGAAGAAGTCGTGGTAGTCCGGCTCGCCGAGCGGCGAGTTCGCGAGATCGAAGAACAGGCCCATGTTGCTGCGCCGCGCGGCCGCGGCCCAGTCGCCGGCGCCGTCATCGAAAGAGCCGTCGACCGAGAGCCCGGCGGTGAAGAGGCTGAGCACGGCCTGGCCCTGGAACTGCTGTCCCGGCAGGCGTGGCGCAATTCCACGACGCCGCTGCTGCGATCGCCGAATGTCACCGGGAAAGCCGCCCGTGTAGACGCGCATGTCGCTGACGATGCCGGGATCGATCGCGCTGAAAACGCCGTAGAAATCCTTGAAGTGGAACGGGTCGTACAGCCGCAGGTCGTCGAAGCGCACCAGCGTTTCTTCGTCGGTGCCGCCGCGCAGGTGGATGCGGCTCGAGTAGTCCTGGCGGGCGACGCCCGGCAGGCGCGACACCGCTCGCAGCGGGTCTTCGCCGATGTCGGGCAACATTTCGAGGTCGTCGGCACTGAAGACCGACGACGACAGCGGCGGAATCGCCTCCGAACTGGTAGTGGCTCGCGCTGACGACAACCACGTCGAGCGGTGTCGGCGCGGGACGGTGCGGCGCGCCGGGCGCGGCCTGCCGCGGCGTGCGCTGAATCTCGCGCACCAGCATCAAGGCGCCGTCGGGTCCGTCAGCCACGGTGATGCCGTGCGGCGCCAGAATCTCGGTGAGCAGTGCACGCGGCTCGGTGGTCGTGCGGCTCGTGCTCGACGCGCATCCAGGGCTTTACGAGATCACTGCTGTAGAAAAGCGGGATCCCGCCGCTCGCGAATCTGCTCGAGTGCCTGCTCGATCGTCAGCCCCTGAAATGCCGCGGCTTCGGCGATGCCGGCGCAGGCAGGCCAGCAGGAGCGTCAGACTCTTCACGGCCCGTTATAACTCGGTGCGGGTGCGGACCTCCATTGTATCGCCGTCCAGCGCGTACTCCAGATCGGTGGTCGCGAGCATCACATCGAGCGCAGCCAGCGGCGCAAGATGCCGGATATTGCCGTGCAGGATCACAGCTCGCCGCGCGTGACTCCACGGTCGCGGATTCGTAATGCAACTTCCGGCCGGTCTCCCGCGCAACCCAGTCGAGCAACACGGCGGCGGGCTTGCCGTCGATGTCCGGTGCCGGTGCGAGCGTCTCAGCCCATTGCCAGGCTGCGTCAGTCGTCGCGATTGTCGAGCGCACGACGCTGCCCAGCACGTCGATCTCGAGTTGCTCGCCCGCAGACCCCGTCAGCAACTGCCCGGCCCGGTCGACTTCCACCCGCCCCTCGCGCACGCGCAGCCGCAGGGCGCTGCCCGCGACATGCAGCTCGAACTGCGTGCCGACATCGCGCGCCGTGCCGGCGGGCGTCTCGATCTGGTATCCGGTGCCGACGCTGCCTTTATTGTCCAGGTAGATCGTGCCGGATCGCAGCATGACCCGCCGCGGCCCTTCCATCATCCACTTCGGTTGCCGCAGCCAGACGAAGGGATGCGCCACCATCGAGCGCGAGCGCCACGCTGCCGCCGGCCAGCGTGCGCAGCCGCGCGCCAGTCCCCAGCGAACCACGCGCCCCGGTCATCGGCTCCCAGCCGCCACCTGACTCGAGTTCCACGCGAGCCGATGACGCGCTCCACTGTGGCGACCTGCGCCTGGGTCGAAGTCCCGATTCCACTGCAGCAGCAGCGTAACCGCCGCCACAGCTCGCGGCCGCGGCCACGAGCATCCAGGTCCTGCCGCGACGTTTTGCAGTCTTCTCGCGAAACGCCGCAGTCGCCGCCGTCAGTACCTGCTGATAGGCGTCCGCGGGCGGCTCGATGCGCCGCCCCGCCGCGCGAATCAGCGACGCGACAAGGTCTGGGCCATTCGGATGATCCTGCGATTGCTGTTCCATGTTCCTACCCCGGGCTCCGGCCCAGTGCTCCGGTCAATTCGTCGGACGCGACCGCCAATTCCGAAATGGCGGCGTGAAATGCAACCCTGGCTCTCGTCAGCAGCGACTCCGCCGCCTTCGGGTCCGAGCTCGAGGCGCCGCGCGATCTCCTCGACGGACTCTCCGTCCAGGTACTTCCACTCGAGCACTTCTCCGTAGTGCCCCGGCAATGCATCGAGCGTCGCCTCGACGACCCGGTGGACCTGCTGCCGCCAGACGCCCGTGTCCGGTTCGTCTTCGCTCGGGCGCCGCCAGCGCCTCGAGTATCGCGCGCACGTCGGGCTGGTCCTCCAGCAGTACGAAGCGCTCGTTGCCCTTCTGCCGTCGGCGATAGTGGTCCGCGATCGCATTGCGGCAGATCTGGCAGAACCAGGTGTAGAGCGCCGCCTCGCCGCGATAACTGTCGAGCCGCTCGATCGCCTTGCAGAAAGTCTGCTGCACGATGTCCTGCGCCGTGTCCGGATCGCCGCCGACTCGCGCCAGCGCAAAGCGGTACAGCCGCGGGAAGAAGCGGTCGAACAGCTCCCGGAAAGCGGCCTCGTCGCCGCCCAGGATCCGGCGGGCCACGGCCCGATCGACATGAACCAGGTCTGCCATTGTCAAATTGGACGCCCGCCGGCGGCGAATCCTTCTATGCGAAGGATTGTTTCGTGCCGGACGTCTCAATTAACAGGCAAGCGCGCCATAAGCAAATCCCAAGGAGTCCCGCCATGTCAGCCCTGAACCGACCCGCCGTCCTGCTGCTCGCCGCCCTCGCCCCGCTGGGCGCCGCCATGGCCGCCAACCCGGACGGGTTTACGCTCGAGTTCCCGATCGCTTCCTGCGAGTTCAGTCCGAATGGCGGCAACGCCTTTTTCAACCTCAAGCCCGGCCGCCAGCTCTACCTGAGCAACAAGGAATGCAAGAGTTGCGTCAAGGAAGAGGGACTCGTGGAGCTCTGGATCACGATGTTGCCTGAGACCCGTGTGATCACTTTCCCTTATGCCGGCAAGATGCGCACCGTGCGCGCGCGTGTCATGGAGGAATTCGAGACCGTTGACGGCGAGCTCGAGGAAGTCTCGCAAAACTTCATCGCGGACTGCAAACCGATGCATGACGTCTACTACTTCGGCGAGGACGTGTTCGACGGCGACTGGAATCCGCTGCCCGATGCCTGGCTTGCCGGCAAGGACGGCGCCAAGCCCGGCATCCTGATGCCGGATCGCGCGTTCCTGCTGGGGTCCCGGTATTTCCAGGAATTCGCGCCGAACGCGCGGGATCGCGCCGAGCACACGTCGATGGGTTTCGAAGTGGACCTGCCGGCCGGAAACTTCAAGAATTGCGTCGAGGTCACTGAAACCACGCCACTCGAGCCGGGCCACGAGTCCCTGAAGACTTATTGCCCCGGCGTTGGCATGGTCAGGGATGGCGATCTGGAACTGATCGGGGTCAAGAACAACGCGACTGCGCCGTCAGTCAACGACTGAACGCACTCAAAAAGGGACGCTCCCCTCTAAAGGGGACGTTCACCTTCAAAGGTGAACGTCCCCTTTGAATTCAGTCGTCGAGTCGTCGGTCTTTCCAGTTCCACCACTTCAGTAGATCGGCTTCGGCTCCGGCGTGCGCGCCGCGTAAGTCGCGCAACGGAACGTGTAGAGCAGGCAGGGCTCCTGTTCGTGTCCGGTGATTTTCTGGAGTCGCTGGAAGAGCTGTTCCGGGTTGGATTCGGCGAGTTCCCGGATGGAGTGAATGCCCAGATGCCGGAGATCCGCCGCGATGGCGGGCCCGATCCCGGGCAACGTGGTCAACTCGTCGTGCATTGGCAGGTTCCTCCTACGGCTTGTCCACGCGACCAGATTAAACGCCCGGAGGAGGTTGTCACGCAAGCGCGAAAACTGGCTGAATGGCGCCCATGCGCCTGATATGCACTGCTCGACGGCGGCCGCTGGTCGCCGCCTGTACGCCACCCGTACAGCCCGAAGCGCCTGTTGCGACTGCCAAAACGGCCGCGCAAGGCGCGCCGGTCGAACACGTCGCGGGCGTCGCCGCCGCCAATCCGCTCGCGGTCGATGCCGGCCTCGAGGTCCTCGCCGCGGGCGGCAGCGCCGCGGATGCGGCGGTCGCGATCCAGGCGATGCTCGGGCTCGTCGAGCCGCAGAGCTCCGGCGTCGGCGGCGGCGGCTTCATGCTGTATTTCGATGCGGCGACGAAGCAGGATCACGGCCTTCGACGGCCGCGAGGCCGCGCCTGCAGGCGCGACGCGCCGGCATGTTCCTCGACGAGAACGGCGAGCCGCTTTCGTATGGCGACGCCGTGCTCTCCGGCCGCTCGACCGGCGTGCCCGGCGCGATCGCGATGCTGGGCGCCGCGCACGCGCGCCACGGCGCGCTGCCCTGGGCGAAACTCTTCGAGCCCGCGATCCGCGCGGCCGAATCGGGCTTCGCCGTGCCGAAGCGCATGGCGCGCTTCGTGAACGGCGATTTCCCGCAGTCGGACGAGCCCGACGTGCGCGCGCTCTTCTCGCGCGCCGATGGCAGCCCGCTGCAGGCGGGCGACCCGTTC
Source organism: uncultured Gammaproteobacteria bacterium (assembly GCA_963819545.1). Lineage (GTDB taxonomy): Bacteria > Pseudomonadota > Gammaproteobacteria > Steroidobacterales > Steroidobacteraceae > SCUD01. The sequence continues at coordinate 262,725 of CAWFWJ010000002.1, forward strand.
AGGAATCCGGCCTATGCGGCGACGCTCCGGCGCATCGCGAGCACAGGGACCGCGCGCGCTGCTCGAGCCGCCGCTGCGCGACAAGATCATCGCGCGCACGCACGCGCGAGCCGCGGCCCGGCACGCTGGCGCGCCGCGGATTTCGACGCCTACCAGCCGCGAATCGCGCGAGCCGCTCTGCGGGCCGTACCTCGTCTACGTCGTCTGCGTGCCGCCGCCGCCCTCCTCCGGCGTGTCGCTGCTGCAGATGCTCGCGATCCTCGATCGCACGGACATCGCGACGCGCGGGCCCGGCGGATCCGCAGGCCTGGTACCTGTTCGCGATGGCGAGCCGGCTGATGTACGCGGACCGGGACAAGTACATCGCCGACCCGGCATTCGTCCCGGTGCCGGTGCGAGGGGCTGCTCGACGCCGGGCTACATCGCGCGCCGAGCAGCGTTGATCGGCGCGATCGCCGGGCCCGGCTCCTGCTGCCGGCGATCCCGCGCCGATCCAACGCGGCGCCGATGCGACGCATCGAAGCCAGCCGGCACTTCCCATTTCGTCGTGGTGGATCGCGACGGGCAACGTCGCCTCGATGACGACCACGGTCGAATCGCTGTTCGGCTCCGGCCGCGCGGTCGACGGATTCATGCTGAACAACCAGCTCACGGATTTCTCGTATCGCCCGGTCGTCGACGGCGAGCCGGTCGCGAATGCCGTCGCGGGCGGCAAGCGGCCGCGCTCCTCGATGGCGCCGGTGATCGTGCTCGACGCGAGCGGGCCGGCCGGTCGCGGCGCTCGGCTCGCCGGGCGGCTCCGCGATCCTCGCCTACAACGCGAAGACGATCGTCGGCCTGCTCGCCTGGAAGCTGCCGCTGCAGCAGGCGATCGACCTGCCGAACGTGATCGCGCGCGGCGACGAGTACTTCGGCGAGGTCGCCGAAACTCGCGCCCGGCGTCGCCGAGGCGCTCGCCGCGCGCGGCGTCGTCGTGAAGTCCGGCCGCGGCGAGGAGTCCGGCCTGCACGGCCTCGTCGATCGGCGCCGACGGCACGCGTCACCGGCGCCGCCGACCCGCGCCGCGAAGGCGTCTGGAAACCCCTGCCCTGAAAGGGGACGCTACCTTTGAAGGGGACGTTCACCTTCAAAGTTGCACTCAGGTCAGCGACCTATCCGTAATTGAAGGTGAACGTCCCCTTCATAGTAGCGTCTTTAGAAGATGGAGAGGAGCGCGAGGAGCTCTTCCTGCGCCGAGTAGCGCTTGCCGCGCCTTGCGGCACCTGGCGGCGTGTAGCCGCCCTCGCCGTCCATGATCCAGCTCTGGCAGTTGTCGTCCAGGTAGGGCTTGAGCCCCTCGCGGATCACGCGGCGCTTCAGCCGCTCGATCGAGCACCGGAAAGCCGAGCTCGATGCGGCGGAAGAAGTTGCGGTCCATCCAGTCGGCGCGACGAGAGCCACACGTCCTCGGCGCCGTCGTTCCTGAACCAGAACACGCGCGAGTGCTCGAGGAAGCGCCCGACGATCGAGCGCACGCGGATGTTCTCCGACAGCCCCGGCGACGCCCGGCCTCAGCGCGCACATGCCGCGCACGATCAGGTCGATCTTCACGCCCGCCTGCGACGCCGCGTAGAGCTCGTCGATGATCGCGGGCTCGAGCAGCGCGTTCATCTTCGCGACGATGCGCGCCGGGCGGCCCTCGGCCGCGATGCGCGCCTCGTTCCGGATCGCCTCGATCACGCGCTTGTGCAGCGTGAACGGCGACTGCCAGACGTGCTTCAGCCGCCCGGCGCGGCCGAGCCCGGTCAGCTGCTTGAACACTTCGTTCACGTCGCTGCAGATGTCCTCGTTCGCGGTCAGCAGGCCGAAGTCCGTGTACAGGCGCGCGGTCGCGGAGTGGTAGTTGCCGGTGCCGAGGTGCGCGTAGCGCCGCAGCACCGTGCCGTCCGGCCCCGGCTCGCGGCGCACGATCAGCGCCATCTTGGCGTGCGTCTTGTGGCCGACCACGCCGTAGACGACGTGCGCGCCGACTTCCTCGAGCTGCGCCGCCCAGTTGAGGTTCGCCTCCTCGTCGAAGCGCGCCAGCAGCTCGACGACGACGGTCACTTCCTTGCCCGCGCGCGCCGCGTCGATCAGGATCTGCATGAGCTCGGAGTCGGCGCCGGTGCGGTACACGGTCTGCTTGATCGCGACGACGCTGCGGGTCGAGCGCGCTCGAGCGGATGAAGTCGATCACCGGCGCGAACGACTGGTAGGGGTGGTGCAGCAGGACGTCCTGGCGCGCGATGGTCTCGAACAGGTCGTTGTCGCCCACTTCGAGCGCCGCCGGCACCGACGGCGTGAACGGCGGGTACTTGAGGTCCGGCCGGTCGATCTCGGTCAGCACCTCGCGCAGGCGGTACAGGTTCACCGGCCCGTCGACGTGGTAGAGGTCCTGCTCGTCGAGCTCGAACTGCTGCAGCAGGAACTCGATCATCGCGCGGCGAGCATGTCCTCGACCACCTCGAGCCGCACCGCGTCGCCGAAGTGCCGCTGCAGCAGCTCGCCCTGCAGCGCGATGCGCAGGTTCTTGATTTCCTCCTCGTCGACGAACAGGTCGGAGTTGCGCGTCACGCGGAACTGGTAGCAGCCCTTGACCGTCATGCCGGCGAACAGCTCGTCCACGTGCGCGTGCAGGACCGAGGTCAGGAAGACGAAGGAGTACTCGCCCTCGCGCGATCGACGGCGGCAGCCGGATCACGCGCGGCAGGATGCGCGGCGCCTGCACGATCGCGACGCGCGAGCCGCGGCCGAAGGCGTCGCGGCCCTCGAGCTCGACGATGAGGTTGAGGCTCTTGTTGAAGACGCGCGGGAACGGGTGCGCCGGGTCGAGCCCGATCGGCGTCAGCACCGGCAGCACCTCGCGCATGAAGTAGTCGTGCACCCAGGCGCGCTGCGCGTCGTTCCAGGTGCCGCGCCGCAGGAACCGGATGCCGGCCGCGGCGAGCGCCGGCAGCAGCACGTCGTTCAGGAGGTCGAACTGCTGCGTGACGAGCTCGCGCGCCTCGCGCGTCACGATCGCGAGCATCTCCTTCGGCGTCATGCCGTCGGGGCCCGGCTCGGTGATGCCGAGCTTGATCTGCTCCTTGATGCCCGCGACGCGGATCTCGAAGAACTCGTCGAGGTTCGACGAGACGATGGTCAGGAAGCGCAGCCGCTCGAGCAGCGGCACGGATTCGTCCGCGGCCTGCGCGAGCACGCGCCGGTTGAACGCGAGGATGCCGAGCTCGCGGTTGAGCAGCGGCACGCGGGCGGCGGTTTTGCCGGTCATGCGGGCGCATGAGCATCCGGTTCCGAGGTTACATTCCGATGACAACGACAGTTTACGCGCCGGACGGGCGGGTGTTACCGTGCCCGGCGAATGGCGCGCCACGAAACCCTCGCCGCGGTCGACCTCGGATCCAACAGCTTCCATCTCCTGGTCGGGCGCATCGTCGACGGCCAGATCTACCCGCTCGACACGCTGCGCGAGCAGGCCCAGCTCGGCGCCGGCCTGACCGCCGACAAGCGGCTCGACCGCGCGAGCCAGGCGCGCGCGCTCGAGGCGCTGCGCGCAGTTCCGCGAGCGCCTGCGCGGCCTGCCGCGGGATGCCGTGCGCGCGGTCGGCACCAATGCGCTGCGGGTCGCGAAGAACGCGCCGCGTTCCTGCGCGAGGCGCGCGAGACGCTCGGCTTCCCGATCGAGGTCATCGCCGGCCGCGAGGAAGCGCGCCTCATCTACCTCGGCGTCGCGCATGCGCTGCCGCCGGCCGAGAACAAGCGCCTGGTCGTCGACATCGGCGGCGGCTCGACCGAGCTGATCGTCGGCGCAGGGCCTGAAGCCGAAGCTGCATGGAGAGCCTCTACATGGGCTGCGTCAGCTCGAGCCTGCGGCACTTCCCGGACGGGCGCATCGACAAGAAGAGCCTGAAGGCCGCCGTGCTCGCGGCGCGCCAGGAACTCGCGGTCGTCGTCGCGGCGCTACCGGCGCTCCGGCTGGCAGGAGGCGGTCGGCTCCTCCGGGCACGGCGCGCAGCATCGAGGGCATCCTGCGTGCGAGAACAAGTTCGCGGCGAACGGCATCACGCGCGAGGGCCTCGACCGGCTGCGGGACCTGCTGCTCGACGCCGGCCGCGCCGACCCGGACCGCATTCCCGGCCTCAAGTCGGCGCGCGCGCCGGTGCTGCCCGGCGGCTTCGCGATCATGTACGCGATCTTCGAGGAGCTCGACATCGAAGCAGATGACGGTCTCCGAGGCGGCGCTGCGCCACGGCGTGCTCTACGACCTGCTCGGCCGCGTCATGCACCACGACATGCGCGAGGCGACGGTCGCGCAGTTCATGCGCCGCTACCACGTGGACGCCGCGCAGGCCGCGCGCGTGCGCGATCTCGCGCTACGCATCTACGACCAGCTGGCGCCGGCAAGCAGCGGCGAGGACGACCCGGACCGCATGCTGCTCGACTGGGCCGCGCGCCTCGCCGAGGTCGGCCTCTCGATCGCGCACGCGCAGTACCACAAGCACTCGGCCTACGTGCTCTCGAACGCCGACATGCCGGGCTTCTCGCGCGTCGAGCAGCAGCGGCTCGCGCGCATCGTGCTCGCGCACCGCGGCAAGCTCGAGAAGATGCGGACCGACGGGCATCGAGGACGGCGACTGGAACCTGGTGTTTGCGCTCCGGCTCGCCTCGACGCTGCTGCGCCGGCGCACGCGCGTCCGGCTGCCGGCGTTTCGCGCGATCGCGCGGTGATGCGCGCTACTCGCTCGAGCTGCCGAAATCCTGGCTCGCGCGCAACGCCCTCACGGCCGCCGCGCTCGAGTCGGAGGCGCCGGCAATGGGAAGCGGTCGGCCGGCAGTTCGCCGTCCGGCGCATGTCCTAGACCGGTGGAACTGATTCTCTGGCGGCATGCCGAGGCGGCGGACCGGGCGACCCCGATTCGGCGCGGCCGCTGACCGATCACGGCCGCACGCAGGCGCAGCGCGATGGCGCGCTGGCTGGCGCCGCGGCTGCCCGCGAACCTGCGCATGATCGTGTCGCCCGCGCGGCGCGCGCAGGAAACCGCACGCGCGCTCGGGCGCTCGTTCGAGACGATCGAGGGCGCTCGCGCCGGGCATGCGACGTCGCGACGCTCCTCGCGCGTCGCGGGCTGGCCGGACGCCGAGCGGCCCGGTGCTGCGTCGTCGGCCACCAGCCGACGCTCGGTGAAGTGGCGGCGCGGCTGATCGACGGGCGGCAGGCGTCCTGGCCGATCGGCACGGGCGCGGTCTGGTGGCTGCGAGGAGCAGGGCACGCGCAAGGGCACGCAGCGAAGCGATGCGCTCCTGCTCGCGATCGAGCCGGAGATCCTCGACCAGCGCGTAAGCGCGACGGTCACTGAGGCTTTGTCGCGATGCGGTCGCGGATGTCGCGCAGCTTCACCTTCACGCGCGCGGCGTTTCCCGGGCCCATGCGCAGCAGCAGCTTGCGGCCGGCCGATTCCGCCTCGAGCGCGGGATCGGCGAACTCGTAGAGCACGTTCGGCCGCGCGAGCGCGATCGTCGCCGGCGCCTCGGGCGCGGCGAGCAGGTGGTCGATCACCTCGATCACGCGGTCGTTGAAATAACCGTCCGGATTGCCGAGATTCTCGTAGGCCGCCTGGAACTGCGGGTAGAGGCGCCGGTAGAGCGCCGCGGTCGCGTCGGCGTCGAGCGAATCGACGAGCTCGATCCAGGGCGCATAGCGCGCGAAGTTCGCGGCGCCGAGCACGAGCGTTGTCGTCGTCGCCCGCCGTCACGAAATCGCCCGCCGGGCGGCTTTGCCGGATTCATGCGTGCCGCGACGTCCTGGCGCGCGAGGCTGTCGACCGTCGCGACGACTTTCTTGCACGAAGTCGTCGGGCACGAACATCGCCTCGAAGCGCGGCGTGCCGATCGAGCGTCGCGACCTGCTCGGTGGCGGAGAGGTTCGGGTCGATGTCGTCGGTCGCGATCGATCGGGATTCTTGATCGCGGGCCTTGCCGCGAGGCCGGCGGCGCGCGCGGCGGGCGGCGCCTCGGCCTTCTCGGCCTGGCGCTTCTGCCAGTACCAGACGCCGGCGCCGATCGCGAGCAGGACGACCCCGCCCAGGATCCAGCGGCCCAGTTTCTCGTCCGGTCCGCGTCGAGTGATCGCGTTTTTCGTGCGTACATGGGGCTCACTGTAGTTGATACCTGCCCATCCGGCATCATCCCAAAAGTCCCCTGGCCGCTCGAGACGGTTCCCTTGCCCCTGATTCCCCCGATCCTGATTCCCCTGACCCCCGAGCTGCCCCCCAAGGAATGCGCCGACTGCGCCTTCCTGCTCGATGCCGTCGGCATTCCCTACGAGCGGCGGACGACCGCGACCGGCGCGAGCCTCTGGGTCGCGCCCGAGCACCACGCCCGCGCGGCGCATGAGCTCCGGGATTACCTGCGCGAGAATCCGCGCCCGGCAGCAGCCGCCGGTGGTCTGGCCGCGCCATCCGCACGCGCTCTACGGCGTGTTCGGTTATGCGATCGTGCTGGTCGCCGTGACGCTCGCGCGATCTCTCACGCCGTTGGACAGGGGCTGGGTCTCGGCGGGCGTGCTCGATGCGGGATTCCTCGCGCGCGGCGAATGGTGGCGCGTGCTGACCGCGCTCACGCTGCACGCCGACATGCTGCATCTGCTGTCGAACCTCGCCTTCGGCGCGCTCTTCGGCTATCCGGCCGCGCGCCTCTTCGGGCCGGGCATCGCCTGGCTCCTGATCCTGCTCGGCGGCGGCGCTCGCCTACGGCATCGACGCACTGCTGCATCCGCCCGAGCATTACCTGCTCGGCGCCTCGACCGCGGTGTTCACGGCGCTCGGGCTGATCGCGGCCTACGGCTGGCGCCGGCACATGCGCGAACTGGACGCCGCTGGATGCGAAATGCCTCGCCGCTGATCGGCGGGACTCGCGCTGCTCGCCTTCACGGGCACCGGCGGCGAGAACACGGACATCCTCGCGCACTTCGCCGGATTCGTCGTCGGCGCCGCGCATCGGCGCGCTCTGCGCCCGTCTGCCGATGCCCGCGCCCGGGCCGTCACGGCGTGCAATGGGCGGCGGGTGCCGCCGCCATTGCCCTGCTCGCCCTCGCCTGGACGCTCGCGCTTGGCCTCTAATTCCTTGAAGGGGACGTTCACCTTCAGTCGCTGAAGGTGAACGTCCCCTTCAAGGAATCGAAGCTGCGCCTGATGGTGTCTCAGCGCTGCGCGCCCATGCGGCGATGAAACCGCGCGTCGAGCGTGCTGAAGTGGCCGACAAACCACGCGGACAGCCGCGCGCCGAGCACCGCGGGGTCGAAGCGACCGCTCATTGCGGCCTCATCCATGAGGTCGCGGAGGTCATCCAGCAGTTTTTCGTGATCCGCCTTATGCTCGGCGTAGCCTTCATAACCGAGCGAGGTCATGTTCTTCTCCTCGAGCGCGAAATGGGCGCTGATGCGCGCGTGGATCTCGCCGAGCGCAGCAAGCACGCTCGCGATTTCCGCTCCGCCGGCCGATTCCAGTTGCAGCGTATTGATCATCGCAATCATCTCGCGATGCTCGTGGTCCACTTCCGGCAGGCCCAACGAAAACTCGTCCCGCCATTCGATCAGGTTCGTCGTCATCGGAATGTAAAGCCCTTTTTCGCGCGAAAATCGATCACGAAATTCTGCGTCTCGGCCAGCTCGACATCGATCGTTTCCTGGTAGTCGAAGCCTGAGGCACGTCCGGTGTCACGCAGTTTAACGTCCAGCGTGTGACGGCCGGCTGGCGCGACGAAACTCTCGAATATCGTCGACGGCCCGTCTTCCCACAGCCCCGCGGGTTCATGCGTTCCGCGATACAGCAGGTCGCCATCGAGCCACAGCTCGACGGAGACCGGCCAGCGCGCCCGTGGACAGCCGACGGCACGGCGCATGTTGGGCTTGAGCTTCGCCATCTCCGCGACCGTCAGCTTGCGGCACTCGACCACAGGCCTGGCCGCGTGATTGAACGACAGCCTGATCACCGCGTGATCCGGCGGCAACTGCCGCCACACGGGCCAGCTCGCAAAAGCGCCCACGGGCAAAGCGAGCGCCGCAAGCAGAGCGATCCGGCCGGCCCAGCGCAGCGGCGTCGGCCAGCCGTCCGGCGGACGCCGTGACGCAGGAGCGAATCCGGTGCCGGCATTGCGCGTCATTGGCGGCAGTGTGCGCAGGCTCCCGCAGAATGCGGCGATGTCGGCGGCTCGCTCGGAGCCCTGGCCGCGCCCCGCCCACGATACGGCGACGCGCGAGCGCGGTATGCGCCCCCGCAGACCGGGATCGCGGGTCCCCGCAATGCGCTCCGCCGTCAGCCGGTCGCCGATGCGAAAGTAGCAGGCGTCTTCAGCGCACCCGGCAAACAGCACGCCATCGGCGAGCTTGCGTGTGAGTACGTAATCGATGACCGGCGGCGGCACCATGCTGACGCAGGGCACGCGGACCGTCGCCGTGGATCCATCAACGTACGCCGGCAAGGCGGCGCCGCGGCCACAGTCGAAAATGATCAGCCGTGTCTCGCCGGTCAGGCGCGCCGCGGCTTCGTGAAGCTGGTGCCGCAGGGCCGTCAGCTTCAGGTAAGGCAGTTCGATGCCCGCCGAGAATTCCGCTGCGCTGCGAAACGGCGTGGCGGTCGGGCAGGAGCCGACGCAGGCCCCGCAGCTCATGCACTTGCCGGGATCGACAACCGCCTCCTGCAGATACGGCAAGCCGTCGCTGCGCGCCGCGAGCGCAATGGCGTCGAAGGGGCAGTCGGCGTAACAGCGGCCGCAGCCGTTGCAGTCCGGCAGGCTGACGACCGCGGCCGGCGGCGTGCGCGCAGGTGGCAGCCAGGGCAGCAGTGCGAGCAGCAGGAGCACGGCCACGGATATCCAAAGGACCGCCGCACCGCCATCGTTAACGACGAACGGGTAAGCCGCCAGGTAGAACCAGTCGAGACCGATGATCGCTGGTACGGTGTCGAGATTGGCAGGCGCCTGACTGAGCGCGGGGTGCACCAGCGCCAGTGCGACCAGCACGCCGAGCACCGTGGCGCCCAGTCCGCGCGCGGGATTCACGCGCGATCGTGCGTGCCGGGAGATGTGCACCCACATGAACAGCAGCATCAACAATGGCGCCGCAATGTGTATCAACACCATCAGCGAGAAGAAGCGATCCGATAGCGACGCCTGGTTCAGGAAATTGCGCGCGATCGGCTCGCCGAAGATCGGCAACGTGTCCAGCAGCTCGCTGGTCGTCTGGGCGACGAACTGCGCGAGCGTGTCCCAGACCAGCCAGTATCCGGTGATGCCGCAGACGAAGATGAACAGCAGCAGCGGCAAGCCAGTGAGCCACGCGAACCAGTGATTGCCGCGCATCCGGTCGCTGGCGTACTCGCGCAGCATGTGCACCACCGCCGTGACCAGCAGGGCGATGGACGCATAACGGTGAAGGCTCCGCAGGATGCCGCCGGCCCACCACTGGTCGCGGCTGATCGCCTCGATCGACTGGTAGGTGCCGGTGATGCCGGTGTCGAAAAAGATATAGAGGTAGATGCCGCTGACCGCGACAATCCAGAAGAAAAACCAGCCCAGCGCTCCAAGCTGGACCAGTGGATTCCAGCCGGGGCCCATCACCCGCGCGCACAGCGTCTCGAGCAGGTCGAATACACGGCGCAAGGCGCCGCGAAAACTCATCAATTCCGGTCCCGTGTTGCCAGTTCCCGCCACGACCTCCAGATGACTATGGCGATGCCGCTGAAGATGAGTACGCCGAGGACCGCGGAAAGCACCAGCGAATAGTCGAACCCATAGCGCCCGGTCTTGGGGTCGAACGTGGTGCAGATGAGACGGATCCGTTCGGCGAGCGAGGGGCGCGCCGCCGCCTCCAGACCCTGTCCAAGCGCAATGCGCTTCAACGCGTCGACCAGCAGCGGCGTCTCGAATCGCTGGCCGTAGACCTGCCGATAGATGACGCCCCGGTCATCGACCACCGTCGCCTGGATCAGGTGTTCGAAGCCGCCGCCCGCCGGGGCGACGGTGAAACCGATCTCGTCCAGCAACCGCGCGGCCGTCCCGGCATCGGCACTTGCGAATATCCACTGCGGCGAGTCAATGCCACGGGCGCGGGCGTAGTCGCGCATGCGTTCCGTCGTATCACGCGGGGTGTCGAAGCCGATTGTCAGCACCGTAAACGCCTGGTCGCCGAGGAAATCGAAGGCGACATCGACGGCCGCTTTCAGATTGGTCGTGGTCGTCGGGCAGATGTGGAAGCAAGACGTGTAGATGGGGCTGATGACGACCGGGCGGCCCCGCAGTTCATTCAGGCGGATGCGCCGGCCGCGCTGGTCGGTGAGCACATGATCGGACAGCGTGCGGCCGATGACCGCCTGGCTTGCATCGAGCGCCACGCCCGCGTCGAAGGCCGGCAGCCCCGGCTCCGTCGCGACCGCCATCGCCGGAACTACCGCCAGCAGCGCCAGCAAGTGCCGCGGCAGGCCCGCCGCATCGCATGCTCTCCATGCGCCGCCTCCTGCTAGCGCATCGGCCAGATGTCAGACAGGTATTTCCAGTTGACGAAGTAGTACAGCACAAAGGCGACGAAGAACACGCCGACGAGCACCAGCGTGCCTGGCACCTTGATCGCTTCCGCGCTGCCGTAGGTGGACGCGACACGCGGCCCCATGGGCGCGGCGATCTGAATCTTGCCTTCCACCTTCTTGCCGAAGAATACCGAGGCGACGACGACGATGACATACATCAGGCCGCCGAGGGCCGCTGCGACTGCGGCCATGCCGTTCAGAGTCACCATCAGGAACGCAGCCGGCGGGTAGCTGAATTCCAGTATCGAATCCGCAAACGTGATGTCCCAATGGCGCCGCGCCACGCCAAGCGTTCCGGCACCCATCATGAAGAACGAAATACCCGCGACGCCCAGCCCAAACACATACGGCTGCCACTGTGCCAGCCGCGGGAAACGGATCTGCCGCTCGAACACCAGCGGAATTATCAGGTAGGTGACCGCCATGAAGGCGAGCGTCGTGCCGGCTACGACGGTGCCGTGGAAGTGCCCCGGCACGTACAGGGTGTTGTGCATGATGATGTTGATCTGCTCGGTGCCCATCACGACGCCGGATATGCCGCCGATGAATCCGAACATCACGAGCGACAGGAACATTCCCGAAAAGACCGGGTTGCTCCAGGGCGCTTTCCGCAGCCATTCAAAAAAGCCGCGAGTGAAACCCCGCTGGCGCTGCGCCGCCTCAATGGAACCGGGAATGCTGAGCCCGTGGATCATGCTGCCGAGCACCGCGAGGTACATCGCGTAACTGGTGTTGAACACCTTCCACTCCGAACTCAGTCCGGGTTCCACCAGCAGGTGATGCGCGGAGGCGAGCTGCAGGAACAGGATGTAGAGCAGGAATGCGCTGCGGCTGACTTTCTCCGAGAGCGGCTTGGCGGCGAACAGCATCGCGGCGACCAGGTACCACACGGAAACGTGCGCGGAGACATTGATTTGCTGCGACGAATGGCCCATCGCCCACCACACCAGCTTGTACATCAGCGGATCGATGGTACTGATGATTCCGAGGCTCCAGAGCCAGGTCGGAATCAGGATGATGGCCCCGGATGCCAGCGTGAATACCGCGATGATCGCCGCGGTCAGCGCGCCAAAGGTCACCAGCGGGATCGAGCCCTGGTAGGTCTTCTCGTCGCGCGCGATGACGAGCGTGCCGAAGAAGATGCAGCAGCCGATCAGCGCGCCGACCGCAAACAGGATCAGGCCGAGGTAGAAATGCTGCGCCGCCATCATCGGCGGATAGGACGTGAACATCACGGTCGATTCGCCCTGCAGCACGGCAATGTTCGTGATCGCGCCGCCAGCCAGCATCAGCCCGAATGCGACCCAGCCCCACCGGGGTGCGGCCAGGCGGGAATTCAGCAGGATCGCGGAGGCGAAATAGAGGAGTGCGATCTCAAAGAAGATGATCCACAGCAGCAATACGTCGAGCCCATGTGCCGTCAGTGCGAGGTAGAACCAGTTCGCCGGCAGCAGATGCACGTCGGGCCAGCGCGTCAGTGCGACGCTCAAACCGAACAGTCCGCCGATGGCGAGGAAAATCACCGCCGCAACGGCATTGGCCTTGATCAGTGCCTGCGCATCGCGGTCTATCTTCAGGCCGGTCGACGCACAGATCCGGAATACGGTGCTTTTCATGGTCATCTCTCAGGGACGGTCCACGATGAATATCTTCCCCAGCATCGTGTGGTGACCCAGCCCGCAGTACTCATTGCAGACAATCGTGAACTCGCCCGTCTGGTCGGGGGTGATCGTCATCACGTGCTCGTAACCCGGGTGAACCTGGACATTGATATTGACGGGCTGAAGCGAGAACCCGTGCTGCAGGTCGAGTGCGGAAAGATGCAGCCGGTAGGTCTGGCCTCGTTCGAGCTCGAGTGCCGGATACCAGAGCCACATCCGGCCGACCAGGTACACGTCCGCGCCCGCCGGCGGCTTGACGACCGGCAAGCCCCCGAGGTCGCGCACCTGGTATTGCGCGACCATGGCTTCCGCCTTCGCATAAAAGGCGTTGGGCGTCGTGCGGTAGGTTTCGGTGGCCAGGTTCTGCCCGCCGACCGCATGCCAGTAAATCATCATGAAGAACATCACGAGGCCCCACAGGAAGGCCACGATGATCCAGATCAGCTCGAAGCGATGGATCGGTTCGTTCCACCACAAGCGCCGGGTCGGCGGACTAATGGCCATGGGCTTCTCCCGGAATTCAGGGCGCGACAGGAATCTGGCTGAGTTCCATCACTCCCCAGAGGATATACAGCACCGTTGGGATGGTTACGCCAAGGAAGAGAAGCAGGAACGGGTTGTCGAGCACCCGCTGCATGAACGGTACACGCTTATCGCCGTCATCCGGATCTTGGTCGCTCATGTAACCCCCTTCGACTCTGCGCTCCCCGAAATCAGGATAGCACCATCGCCGTCGCCGGGCGGTGAAGTACCAAGCATGAACCGCCTGGCCGCCGCCCGGCATTGATCCAGGTCAAGCCCGCAGGTCGCCCCGCGCGCCGGGGCGCGGAATCACGGCGTCAGCGTTGCAGCAGTGCCCGTATCAGGGCGAAGCTGATCAATGACAGGGTGGCCAGCAGGCCAAAGAACAGCAACGTCCGGTACTCGAGGATGCGGCCGGCCCGCGCCTCGATTCGCCGCAGCAGCCAGTCGGCTGCGAGGTAAAGCAGGATTCCGGCAAGGACGTAAGAAACCGTCGCCATGCCGCACTCTACATTGAAGGGGACGTTCACCTTCAGTGACTGAAGGTGAACGTCCCCTTCAATCATGGCGGCCCCTGACGCCGTCGAGCGATACTCCCGCGATGCTCCCGCATTCGGATGCCTGCGAACGCAACAAGAGCCCGATCCTCCAGGTGCTGCGGCCGGCGTTCTCGGCCTGCAGGCACGTGCTCGAGATCGGCAGCGGCACCGGACAGCATGCGGTGCACTTCGCGACCGAAATGCCGGGCATCGTCTGGCAGCCTTCCGAAATGGCGGAGTCCATGCCTGCCCTGCGCAAGCGAATATTCAATGAAGGCCCGTCGAACCTCCGCGCACCGGTCGAACTCGACGTGACGCAACTGCCCTGGGATGTGCGGCGCGTCGATGGCGTATTTACGGCCAACACGCTGCACATCATGCACTGGCCGCAGGTCGAGGCGCTGTTCGCCGGATTGCCCACAGTCGTGAAACCGGAAGCGGTGCTCGCCATTTACGGGCCGTTCCGCTACCGCGGCGAATACACGTCGGAGAGCAACGAGTCGTTCGACACGTTGCTGCACGCGCGGGATCCGCAATCCGGCATCCGCGACTTCGAAGACGTGGACGCGCTCGCGCGCGCCGCAGGTTTCGAGTTCGTGGCCGACCATCCCATGCCGGCCAATAACCAGGCATTGATCTGGAAGGCGACTCCCGGCCAGGCGCGGATCTGTTGACTAGTCATCAACTTCGATGCGAGGCTTGACCAGCGGAGGCATACTCCGCGCCATACAAGAACTTCAGAACGATCGAGTGGTGGCATCGTGCGCCGGACTCCGTACCAGTCGACCGCCATGCAGCCACGCCGCCTGAAAATTCTGGCGCTGTTCGTCTGCGTGGCGGCTGCAATTCCTCTGCCACCTGCCGCCGCTGCCGACGCGATCCAGGAAATGCTCGACGCTGATACGCTCTCCGACACCGACAATCCGGTTGCGGCGCGCTACTTCGTTGAACAGGGCCGCGGCGTGCTCTCGAAGGAAATGGAAGATCGCGCAGTCGAGCAGCTGCGAGCCAGCCTCATGCGCCAGACCAATGTGATGGGCCGGATCATGAAGGGGATGGCGGGCATGATGTCGGGTCCGGCCTCGCAGAAAGCACAGCAGCAGGCGGCCGAGATCGCGAAACCGAAAAACATCGCCGCGATGGTGATCGGCGGTTACTTTGGCGTCGCCCCACCCATGCCGGGAATCACGCAACGCGAGAGCGAACTGGCGCAGCAGGAAATGAGGCAGGGCTTCGCGGATCCGTGGATCCGCGGCGTCGAGGCGGCGAAAGCCCTCGAACAGATCGGCGAAGTGCAGGCGGCCGGCCAGTTCTACGTGAATTGCGTCCAGCTGGTGATGGCCGACTGGATGAAGGATGGCTGCCTCAACGCGATTCTCGGCATGGGCCCGCGCCGTGCCTTCGTGCTCTTGAGCTGGCTCGCCGAAAGCGCCGAGCAGGCTTCGATCATGCGCAACATGGGCGGCGATCCAAATACTGAACAAGGCATTGATTCCGGAACCGTGCAAATGCGTGGCGCAGCGCTGCGCGGCCTTGGAGCGTTGATCGGCTCGAATGCAATCAAAGGTGAAGATCGAGAGGGCGCGCTGGCGACGATCCTGAGATTCGCGGATGGCAAGGAAAATGCGCCCTACTATGCCGATGCAGCCACAGGCCTCGGCCGCGCCGCCGATCCGCGCGGGCTTCCCTCGGTGCAGCGGCTGGCAAAGTACCGTAAAGACGAAGTCGTTGTGGACGCGGCGCGGATCGCGCTGGCAAGCAATTTCAAGGATGCAGGCGCGATCAAGTCGCTGCGCGGCGAGCTCGATAGCGATGATGCGGATCGCGCGATGCGCATGGCCACGGCACTCTTCAGTGCCGGGGATGAAGAAACCTTTCAGTGGGCGGCTGCAATCGTCACCAAGCGCCGTCCCAGTGACAAGCAGGGCGCAGACCTACGGCCGCGCATCGTGCGTGAACTCGCAGTGCTCCATACGGACCGTGCGCATCAGGCGCTGACACAGATTTCCAGCGAAGGCGCCGGCAACGACTGGCTCCAGGCATGGACTTCCGTGGCACTCCTCGAGCTCGGCGACACCGATCAGTTGCCGCAGGTGAGCGCGGCCATCGACAAAACGGACTGGACGCTGGACCGCTCCGGCATTCGCACCCTGTGGAGTCGCATCAGTCCGATACTGAATCTGGCCGCCGGGGTCTTGTTGACCGGCGCCATAGACGTGGAGAAAACCATTCAGGTCGTCGGTGGAATGATCGCCGCCGAGCGCACGAGATTTCTGCAGAAGGCGACGGATCGTGAGCTGCTGAGTGGGCAGCTTCGCTGGCAGGCGGCCGATGCCTTGGCGATTTCCACCGATCCGGCGGCCGTCGACAAGTTGATGTCGCTGCTGGATGACCCGGAACTCGCAGTCAGAATGAGCGCGGCGCGCGCGCTCGCCGTGCACTCCGACCGGCGATCGCTGGACGGAATCGGCAAGGCCTTTGCGCTCGACTTCGGCGAAGAGAACGGCGTGTCGCGGGCGCCGGAAATCCGGTCCGCGCTGTTGCGCTCGGCGCTGCTGCAGTTTCCCGATGATCCGCGAACGCTCGCGTTGTGCAACACGGCACTTACCGATACGGATTCGGGTGTGCGTTTCATCGCCGCCGTGGCACTCAAGCGCGCCTGATGTCTTCCACAGTAACAAGTCAATTCCGGGGAGTAATGCCTATGCGCCTGCTGATCGGTTGTGTCGCAATTCCGGGTCTCTGCTTTGCCTCACTCGCGTTCGCTGGCGTGCAATACACGCAGGTCACCTCCAGCGGCGATGAAGGCGGCAATACCACCAGCGAGATCATGCTCGAGGGCGGCAAGTTCAAATCGGTTTTCGTGGCCAGCGACATGCCGATGATGAACTCCGGCTTTTATGTACTGGCCACCGGGCCGAATGACATTTACATGATCAACCCGGCCACGCATGTTTACTCGCGCATGAACGTCAAGGACATGCAGAAGATGGGGCAGGACGCGCAGCAGATGGCCGGCCCCGACGGCGACGCGATGAAAGCCGAGTACCAGGACTTCAAGGCGGTCAAGGAACTCGATGAGGCAGGACCGATCATCGTCGGCCTGCCCACGCGGCACTATCAATACTCAATCAGCTACAAGGAAATTCGCCAGCCGCCCGGCGCCCCGATGAAAATGACAATGAACATCGAGGAGGTCAATGAATTCTGGGCGTCAGAGGAAATTGAAATGGCGACCCTCGATGGGTGGAAGGATCCGACCATGGTTGGCGGCGCAGCCTCAGACGAGTCGAACGTCCAGTTGCAGGAAGTGGAGCGCCAGATGGCAGAGCACGGCTTCGTGCTCAAGCGCGAGGTCACTCACAAGACGAGTATGGGTGGAATGATGGCCGTAATGGCGATGGGGAGAGGTGGCGATGCACAGAAAAGTTCGATGGAGGTCACCTCCCTCAACCGCAATGCAACCTTTCCCGCAGGCACCTTCGATCTGCCGAAGGGTTTCACTGAAGTCGACATGATGAATCTCATGGGCGGCGGCGTAATACCCGATCTCAATTCCGTTCCGGGCAAGGAGCAAGGTCAGGCGATGCCGGACCTGGACAAGGAACCGCCGCAATAGGCCAAGTTGCTGCGCTAGCATCGACCCATGCCGGACATGCGCAAACAATTCCGCGACAACCTGGTGGCAATCATCAGCCTCGCCATTGCGCTATCGGCGCTCGGTTACAACACCTGGCGCAATGAGCGGACCGAGCGGAATCGCAATATCCGGGTTGCCGGCATCGAATTGCTGACCGAGGTCGGCTCGCTCCAGCAGATCATCTTCTATGCCCACTTTACCGAGGGCGACCAGCGCGGCGACCCGCGCATGGGCTGGGCTGATGTGCTGACGATCAACGACCTGGCCACCTTGATGCCCGCGGCTGTCGTCCGTGATGCGATCGAGCTGCGAACCGTCTGGGAGGCCGACTCGGCCGGGCTCATGGAGGACGACGAAGCGTATCGACGCATCGATGTGGCGATCGACGGGCTGCGCCAGACGACGCTCGAATCGCTGCGCGCCCTCAACTAGCGAAAGCCTGCCCAGCGCTTCGCGCACTCGTTTGCAATATCGGCCGCGGTTCCCGGGTCTGCTTCGACGAAGGCCGCATTTCCTGTGCGAGGGCATCCACATGCGTTCCGCTATTTCTCTCATGCTGTTCGCCGGACTGGGCTTTTTCGCGATGCCCGCGGCACCCTCCCCGGCTCCGGAATTCACTCACACGAGCGCTGATCAGTGGATCAACTCCAGGCCGCAGACGCTTGCCGAGCTGCGCGGGCGCGTGGTGCTGGTGGAGTTCTGGACCTTCGGATGCAGCAATTGCCTGCATACGCTGCCCTGGCTCAAGGCGGTGCACGAGCGTTACGGTGAGCAGGGGCTCGTTATCGTCAGCGTGCACACGCCGGAGTTCGCGCACGAGCACGACGCGGCAAAGGTGCGCGCGGCCGTGAAAAAACACGGCATCGGTTATGCGGTCATGCTCGACAACGATTTTTCATACTGGAATGCGCTCGCGAACCGATACTGGCCTGCAATCTATCTGATTGACCGGACCGGTGACATCACGGCGACTGCAATCGGCGAGCTGCACCACGGAGAGCCGCGTGGGGATGATTTCGAGGGAAAGATTCAGCGCCTGCTGGCCGCACGCTGAGCCATCAGAGCGCCGGCTTCAGCACCATCAGCGCGAGAGCGACCAGCGGGGTGAGCGTCGCGACGGCGCCCCAGAGATCCCACTGCGCCGCCATCCGGTGATAGGCCTCGTAATCGAAGGAGCCGCTCGCAGCGCCCGCCTGCGCGTAGGCCAGCAGATTTCGCTGCAGCGGCGCGAGCCGGAACATGAAGACGAGTCCCGAGACGCTGAACATCACAAGCGTCCAGAGGATCCAGCCCGTGCCAAGGATCGGGAAGCCGCCCTGGATCGCCGCAAAGATGCCGGTCGCGAGAATGATGACGACACCCGGAATCGTGAACAGGCGGTCGCTCCGGATGATGCCTTCCATCGCATGTGCGATGAGCCGCGGATTGCGCGTGCGCTCCGCGTGCTTGTGCCAGAAGACCCCGGTCGCAATGTTTCCGATGAACATCACGACCGCGAGGATGTGCAGGAGTTTCAGCCACAGGACCATCGTCTCATTCTCCTTCTGAATGGCGGCGCTGGCGGAAACCGGCGAGCCAGCGCTGAAATGACCGGGGCGCGAGCCGCTTGAATCGCCAAAGCCAGCGATAGCTGGCGGGCAACACGATGTGCGTCGCACCCGCAGCGGCTCTCGAAATGATCTCACGCGCAACGGTGTCGGCGTCCAGATTCGAGCGCTCCATGAGTTTCGCTGCGAATCCGTGCGCGTCGGCCGGCGCGCGCGCCGTTTCCATCAGCCGCGTCCGGAAGAAGCCGGGCATTGCGACACTGACTTGCACACGATGTTCCGTGAACTCCTGGAACAGCGTCTCCGAAAGCGCGACGACAGCCGCCTTCGAGGCGCTGTAGGCGCTCGTGCGGCCGAGGCAGGTGAAGCTTGCCGCGCTTGCGACGTTCACGATGAGCCCGCCACCCGACGCGATCATGTGGGGAGCCTCAGCCCGGCAACTGTGCACGACGCCCATGACGTTGATGCCGAGAATCCAGTGCCAGTCTGCCATAGGCGTCTCGAGCAGGTCGCCCGCAACTGCGACGCCCGCAGAGTTGAGCGCGAAGTCGAGGCCGCCGTAGCGACTGGCAAAAGTGTCGATTGCGGACCTGACCGCCGCCTCGTCCGTCGTGTCCACAATTGCCGTCTCGCAATGAGGGCTGCCGCGGCCCGGCAGGTCGCGCGCGGCGGCCACGAGCCGTGCACCGTCGCAATCGAGGAGCACCAGTTTCCAGCCGCGCGCCGCAAGCAACCCGGCCGCCGCGAGTCCGAGCCCGCTCGCGGCTCCGGTGATCACGGCCCGCTTCCCGGGGAAGCGGGCATCGAGAGCCGCGATGCTCAACGCGTCAGGCGTTGACGGGCGCGACTTTCTGCGCGACCCAGCCGAGCACGACGCCGCCGATCAGGTGCATCCAGATGCCTTCAATGAGCCACCAGGTCCAGATCTGGTTCGGCAGGTTGAACACGCCCCAGTAACCCATCGCGGCCACGGCGGCGAATATCCAGCTGATGACGCCGAACTTGACGCCGCGCACGACACCGGAGCCGGTGAACGACGAACGAATCACCGAATAGACGCCCGCCAGCAGGAAAGAACTCAGCAAGCCGATCGGCACCCACATTTTCATGAGCGCGGCCATGTCTGGCGGATCCGCTTGCAGTTCCGGCCGCCAGAACGAGGCAGTCTCCCGGTAGAGCGCCCCGAGTACACCTTCCGGCGAGTGGATGAACGAGCCGCCGACCATCGAGAGCAGGAAAAACGCAGCGTAGTAGGCGACCCCGCCAATGAATACGATCTTCCAGTTCATGTAGCTCCCCCCAGTTGAGGGGCGCATGGTGCGCCGGTGAGAACCACCGGCGCAACCATTTGAGGCAGGAATTCCGCTCCTTCGGCAATCCTGACGCGCCGGGTCAGGCGATTTCGAAACGGTCCAGGTTCATCACCTTGGTCCACGCCGCCACGAAGTCATTCACGAACTTCTCTTTCGAGTCCGCGCACGCGTGGACTTCTGCGAGGGCCCGGAGCTGGGAGTGTGATCCGAAGATCAGGTCGACACGAGTCGCGGTCCACTTGGCCTTGCCCGTTTTCCGGTCACGCCCCTCGTACACGCCCTCGGAACCGCCGGACGGCTGCCACTGCGTACCCATGTCGAGCAGGTTGACGAAGAAGTCGTTCGTCAGCGTCTCGGGCTGATCGGTGAAGACACCGTGCCTGGATTGCCCGGCATTTGCGCCAAGGACGCGCAGGCCCCCGACCAGGATTGTCATCTCGGGCGCCGTCAGCGTCAGCAATTGCGCCCGATCCACCAGCAGCTCTTCGACGGACAGGCGTTGCCGGCCGCGGACATAGTTGCGGAAGCCGTCAGCGGCTGGTTCGAGCGGCGCGAAGGAGCCGACGTCCGTTTGCTCCTGCGACGCATCCATGCGTCCCGGCGTGAAGGAAACCTTCACCTCGTGTCCGGCGGCCTTCGCCGCTTTCTCGATCGCGGCACAGCCGCCGAGAACGATCAAATCGGCGAGCGAGACTTTTTTCCCGCCGGATTGCGAGCTGTTGAATGCCTTCCGGACCTCTTCCAGTTTCTGGAGGACCTTCGCCAGCTCGGCCGGCTGGTTGACGTCCCAGTCCTTCTGCGGCGCGAGGCGAATGCGCGCACCGTTCGCGCCGCCGCGCTTGTCAGAACCGCGGAACGTCGACGCCGACGCCCAGGCCGTCGAGACCAGCTGCGAAACGGACAGGCCTGAGGCGAGGACCTTCGCCTTCAGTGCGGAAATATCCTGCTCTCCGATCAGCGGATGATCCACGGTGGGAATCGGGTCCTGCCACGGCAGCGGCTGCTTCGGCACCAGAGGGCCGAGATAGCGCGCGACCGGGCCCATGTCGCGGTGCGTCAGCTTGTACCAGGCCTTGGCAAACGCCTCGGCGAACTGATCTGGATTCTCGTGGAAGCGCCTCGAGATCTTTTCGTAGGCAGGATCGAAGCGCAGGGCGAGGTCGGTCGTCAGCATTGAGGGCGCGTGGCGCTTCGACTTGTCGTGCGCGTCCGGAACCGAGTTGGCGCCGGCGCCATGTTTCGGTTTCCACTGATGGGCCCCGGCCGGGCTCTTGGTCAGTTCCCATTCGTAGCCGAACAGGTTCCAGAAGAAATTGTTGCTCCACTTCGTGGGTGTCGTGGTCCAGATGACTTCCAGGCCGCTGGTGATCGCGTCGCCCGCCTTGCCCGTGCCGAACTTGCTTCGCCAGCCGAAGCCCTGCTCCTCGATGCCAGCACCTTCCGGCTCCACGCCCACCAGCGCCGCATCACCGGCGCCGTGGGTCTTGCCGAAGGTGTGCCCGCCGGCGATCAACGCGACAGTTTCCTCGTCGTCCATCGCCATGCGCGCGAACGTCTCGCGGATGTCGCGCGCCGCCGCGAGCGGATCCGGATTGCCGTTCGGCCCTTCCGGATTCACGTAGATCAGGCCCATCTGCACGGCACCCAGGGGATTGTCGAGATCACGGTCGCCGCTGTAGCGCTCGTCCGCGAGCCACTTGCCCTCCGGACCCCAGTAGATGTCCGTTTCGGGTTCCCAGGTGTCCGCACGCCCGCCGCCGAAGCCGAAGGTCTTGAAGCCCATCGACTCGAGGGCGACGTTGCCCGCGAGGATCATGAGGTCAGCCCACGAGATCCTCCGGCCGTATTTCTGCTTGATCGGCCACAGCAGCCGCCGCGCCTTGTCGAGGTTGCCGTTGTCTGGCCAGCTGTTGAGCGGCGCGAAGCGCTGCTGGCCGCCTCCCGCGCCGCCGCGGCCATCGCCGACACGGTACGTACCGGCGCTGTGCCACGCCATCCGGATGAACAGCGGCCCATAGTGGCCATAGTCGGCCGGCCACCAGTCCTGCGAATCCGTCATCAAGGCATGCAGGTCCTTGATCAACGCATTCAGGTCGAGTCTCTTGAACTCATTCGCATAGTCGAACGACTCGCCCATCGGGTCGGAGAGATTCGAGTGTTGGTGGAGCACATCGAGATCCAACTGGTTCGGCCACCAGTCGCGATTCGACCTGGGTGCGGCAGTCGCGTGCATGACCGGGCACTGGCCCGCGCTGTTCTGATCGGACCCCTTTTCCTGGCTCACTGGACTCTCCTCTTAAGACTCTTCAGGAGGGGACAGTCCACCTTTTCCGCTATGCGGCAAAGGGGACAGTCCCCGCGCGGGCGTTCTCGTAGTCGATGACGCCGGCAACCGCATGGATCACGGAGGCGATCCGTACGGCCGACTGCACGGCCTCGCGGCTGATCTCGTGCTGGCGCAGTATGCGCTCGTGCGCGGTGACGCACTTGCCGCAGCCGTTGACAGCCGAGACCGCAAGCGAAATCAGCTCGAAATCGGCCTTCGGGATTCCCGGGCTTCCGATCACGTTCATGCGGAGCCTTGCCGGCAACTTGGCGTACTCCTGGTCTTCGACGAGATGCAGGAAGCGGTAATAGACATTGTTCATGCCCATGATCGCCGCCGCCGAGCGCGCGGCCTCGATCTCCGCCGGCGCGAGTTTCCCCGCGGCGACGGTTTCGACGGCGCGCGCGAGTTCCGCGTTCCTGGATGCGATCGCAGAAGCAAGTGCCGTCATCCAGAGCTGCGTCTCGGAAAGTCCGGGCGCGCCCTGCGGCGTCAACACCGATGATAGGTTGAGCCGCAGGTCGCGGGCGTAGTCTGGAATCCGGTCCCTGAGTGCGTCCATGTTCAGGCCGCCTTCAGGGTGTCGTCACCCTTCTGCCAGTTGCAGGGGCACAGCTCGTCGGTCTGGAGGCCATCGAGCACGCGCAGCACTTCCTCCGGGCTGCGGCCGACGTTGAGGTCGGTCACATAGACAAAGCGGATCACGCCTTCCGGATCGACGATGAAGGTCGCACGCTGTGCGACGCCGGCCTCGGAATCGAGAATGCCGAGTTCCGTCGACAGTTCGCGCTTGATGTCCGACAGCATCGGGAACGGCAGGTCGCGCAGGTCCGGATGCGACTTGCGCCAGGCGAGGTGCACGAAATCCGAATCGGTGCTGACGCCCAGGATCTGCGCGTCGCGATCCGCGAAATCGCGGTTGAGCTTGCCAAAGGCCGCAATCTCGGTCGGGCAGACGAAGGTGAAATCCTTCGGCCAGAAGAATATAACCAGCCACTTGCCGGCGTAGGACTTGTCGTCGATGTCCTTGAATGCATGGTTGGCGTCATTGCTGACCACGCCGGTCAGCTTGAACGAAGGAAATTTCTTGCCGATGCCGAACATGGGAATGCTCCTTTGCGGTTGCCGGCAAGGATGCGGATTCACTGCCAATTAGTACAATCGATTGATTCGATAACTCTGATAGACTTAGTCTATGAATCTTCGGGACCTGCAATACCTCGTGGCGCTCGCGGAGACCCGGCATTTCGGCCGCGCGGCCGCGCGCTGCCACGTCAGCCAGCCCACCCTCTCCGCCCAGCTCCGCAAGCTGGAGGAGTTCCTGGGCGTCACGCTGATCGAGCGGCGGCCACGGCGTGTCGGCCTGACGCCCGCCGGCGAGGCGGTGGTCGAGCGCGCGCGTCGCATGCTGCGGGATGCCGATGACATCCGCGCCCTTGCCCGCGCCCGCCAGGACCCATTGGGCGGGCAACTGAAGATCGGCTTCATCCCGACGCTTGGTCCCTATTTGTTACCCCGTATCGCGCCGCGCATCACGCGTGCGTTGCCGAAGCTCCAGTTGATGCTGCACGAATACCAGACCGCCTCGCTCGTCGACCGCGTGGTCGCGGGCGATCTCGATCTCGCGATTCTCGCGCTGCCGGCGGAAACGAAGAGTCTCGTGACGCGTTCGCTGTTCGCGGAAACCTTCCTGGTCGCGATGCCTGAGCACCACCGACTCACGGCCAAGAAGCGGGTGAAATCCAGCGATCTCTCCGGCGAGAAACTGCTACTGCTCGAAGAGGGTCATTGCCTCCGGGACCAGGCGCTCGAGGTCTGCGCGCGCGTTGGCACAGAAGAGCAGGACTTTCGGGCGACGAGTCTCGAAACGCTCCGGCAGATGGTGGCGGCCGGACTCGGCATCACGCTCCTGCCGCGACTCGCAACTGAGGGCCCGTTCGCCTCGGCACGCGGACTCGTCGTGCGCCCGTTTTCGCCGCCCGCCCCGAACCGCGTGATCGGTGCCGCCTGGCGGCGCTCGACCTCGCGCGCGGAGGCGATCGCAGCGATCTGTGACGTCATTTCAAAAGCCGGGTAATTGTCGGCAAACGCGGAGTCAGGCGATGATCCGACGATCGCCGCCGGTGCTAGCTTCGAAGACCATGCGTTTCTTCATTGCCGCATCGCTTCTGGCCGTGGCGACGGCTGCCCATGCCGCGGGTCCGCTGCCGCGCCTCAACATCCTGCCGGGAAGTCTCACCGTTTCCGGCGTGTCCGCCGGCGGTTACATGGCGACGCAATACCAGGTCGCCTACTCAAAGGACGTGATCGGCGCGGGAATCGTCGCTGCGGGCCCCTGGTTCTGCGCCCGCGGAATGCTGGCGAGTGCGATCAAAGAATGCACGAAAGGCGGCCCGATAGGCCCGGAGACGCGTCCGCTGGTTGCGGCACTGCGCGCGAGCGCGGATGCGAAGGCGATCGATGATCCGTCGTGGATCGCACCGGACCGCATCTGGATATTCCACGGCAAGCACGACCGCAAGGTTGGCGCCGCGATTTCGGATTCCCTGCTGCGCTTCTACAAGGTTTTCGTTCCGCCGGAGCGGATGCATTACGAAACGCAGATTGCGGCGGCGCATGGCTTTCCGGCCGTGGGTGCTGGCGGCGCCTGCGACGCCGACGAGTCGCCCTGGATCCTGGATTGCGGATTCGACGCCGCGGGCGACATGCTCCAGCACCTGTACGACGACCTTCGGACACCCACGGGCAAGATCACGGGTGAACTTCGCGTCTTTGACCAGGCGCACTACGCGCCTGGCGACACGGATATATCGCTCGCCGAGACGGGCCTGCTGTTCGTGCCGAAGGAATGCGCGGCCGGCAGGCCCTGCCGGATTCATGTCGCCTTCCACGGTTGCCGTCAGGGCATTGACTACGTCGGGAAGACCTTCGCCCGTGAGACCGGCTACAACCGCTGGGCGGACGCCAATCGCATCGTCGTGCTGTATCCGCAGGTCGCGCGCAGCCTCGTCTTGCCGTTCAATCCGCGCGGCTGCTGGGATTGGTGGGGCTACACCGGCGGTGATTACGCGACGCGGAACGGCGCGCAGCTCGCAGCCGTCCACCGGATGCTCGCCGCTATCGGAGGTTAAAGGGGACGTTCACCTTCCTGAAGGGGACGTTCACCTTCATCTGAAGGGGACGTTCACCTTCCTGAAGGGGACGTTCACCTTCATCTGAAGGGGACGTTCACCTTCATCGACCCCGACGGTGGAAGTAGACGCATCCCTTCGAGATGAAGGTGAACGTCCCCTTCAGATGAAGGTGAACGTCCCCTTTAATACGCGCACCGGTAGAATCGCGCGATGCCTGCGTATCTCGAGACCGAACAAGAGCTGTCGCGGCTGGCGCGGCGGGCGGCGGGCATGCGCGGCGGGCCGCGACTCCTGATCCTCCCCGGCATCATGGGTTCCAGCATCGGGCGGCTGCGCAAGAACGGCAGCATGGACGTCACCTGGTTCGACCCGGTCGAAATCGCCCAGGGCCAGCTCGTGAAACTTGCCCTGCCCGCCGGCATCAAGTACTCGGCCCTCGGCGTGCTGCGGTTCGCCTACGAACGCCTGCGGCTCGTGTTGCGCATCGCCGGATTCGACGCCGCCTTCCACCCCTACGACTGGCGCCGCGACATCCTCTGGAACGGCCGCGAGCTCGCCGACCGGCTCCTGCGAGAAAAGCGCCAGGACGTCGTGCTCGTCGGTCACAGCATGGGTGGCCTGGTCGCGCGCGCCACCATCGGGCACAAGGGCGGAGAACGCATCAGCCGCGTGATCCAGCTCGGCGCGCCGAACAAGGGCGCTTTCGTCGCAGTGCAGGCACTGCGCGGCACCTATCCGCTGATGCGCCGCGTCGCGATGCTCGATCTCAAGCACAGCGCGGATGACCTCGCGCGCCAGATGTTGACGACCTTTCCCGGACTCTGTGGGTTGATACCCGCGGCGAACCTCTGCAAGGATTTCGATCCGTTCGATGCGGCGCAATGGCCCGAAGGACCGAAACCGGACGCGAGCCTGCTCGACGAAGCGCGCGATGCGATCGCGGAACTGCCGCCGCCCGACCAGCGCTTCCGGCTTATCGCGGGTTTCGGTCAGGACACGGTGCTCGGACTCCGGCGCATCAACCGCAAGCTCGAGTTCGGCCGCGGTCCGGCCGGCGACGGCACGGTGCCGCTCGCACTCGCCCACTGGCCGAATCTGAAGACCTGGTACGCGGAGGAGAGCCATGGCTCGCTGCCGGGCAATCACGATGTCGGGCGCGCCGTCGCCGATCTCGCCCGCGGAGATTCCACGACCGCGCTGCCTCGCGTGCTGCCGCAACGCCGTGGCGTGCCCACGCTGTGGCAGGAGGATCTCCGCGCCGCACCGGATCCGAAGATTGACTGGAAAGATCTCTCCGAACGCGAACAGCGCGAATTCCTGCGCGAGTTCGTCGGCGTCACTCAACCCGCCGTCGCAGCGGTCGCGCGGCCAAAACGCGAGGCGGCGGTCAAGCCGGTCGAACTGTCCTTTATGGAAGGCAGCGTCACACAGAGCAACGCAGCTGCCATCGTGCTCGGCGCCTTCGCGAACGTGGAGCCCGCGGGCGCGGCCCAGGCGATCGACCGCATCCTGCACGGCGCAATCAGCGATCTCGCACGCCGGCGTGCGATCAGTTCGGCGGCCGGCGAAGTGTTCGTGCTGCCCGTCGGCCGGCGCGGACTCGTGCCGCGCCTCGTCGTATTTGCGGGTCTTGGCGATTTCGGCCGGTATGGCCCGGATGTCCAGCGGCTCGCCGCGGCGAACGTGACACGCACGCTCGCGCTTGCAGGCGTCGAAAACTTTTCGATGGTGCTCTGGGGCACGGCTTCGGGCACGGAACCCGCGGACGCCGCGCGCGCGCAGCTCGAGGGTGTGCTGACCGCACTCAGCGACCTCGCGCCGGAACAACGGCTGCGCCGAATCACGATCGTGTCCCGCAACGCCGACCGCATCGCCGAGGCGCGCCGCGTGGCCGAGGACCTGCTCCGGCTGCATCCCGCGGCGCCGCTCATGCGCCTCGCGCCGCAACGCAAGCCCTCACGCAAGCCCGCGCGTGTCCAGAAGCCGACCGCAACGCCGCTCGCCTGGCTGTTTGTCCAGGAGTCCGCGGCCCAGCTGCGTGTGGCGCTCCTGGGTCCCTCACCCAAGGCGACTGCGCTCGTCGCCAGCCGGCGACTGGATCTGCGACTGCTTGAGCGCGAGCATTCGCGTCTCGTGCCTGGCCTGTCGATCGGTGACCTCGAAGAGTTCGGCGAGCGGCTGACGGACTTGCTGCTGCCGCCGGAGATCGCGGAGGCGCTGCCTTCCGTGAAGGGCTCACCGCTCGTCATCGTTCATGACACGGCGAGCGCGCACTGGCCCTGGGAGGTCCTGAGCCTCAAGGGTTGGGCGCCCGCTGCCGCACAGGGATTGAGCCGCCGCTACGCCGCGGAGGGCATGTCGGTCGCGAAGTGGCGCGAGCAGCGCCGCCGTGCGCGCGAATTCAACGTGCTGCTCGTGATCAATCCGACCGGCGACCTGCCGGGCGCGGTCGAGGAAGGCGAACGCGTCGCTGCGATGCTCGCGCAGCTCGACGGCGCGGGCATCACGGCGATTCGCGGCGCCGACGCGACGCGCGCGCGCCTGCTCGCGGAGTTCCGCTCGGGCGATTACGACGCGATCCACTTCGCGGGCCACGCCTGGTTCGACGCGGCGGCGCCGGCCTCGAGCGGCATCCTCTGCGCGGGCGGCCGCGTGCTGTCCGGCGCCGATCTCGCGTCCATGGATTCGGTGCCGGCGCTCGTTTTCTTCAATGCCTGCGAATCCGGGCGGCTGCGCGCGACTGTCAATCCACTCCGCCAGCTCGACCGCAGCGTCGGCTTCGCGGAAGCCTTCCTGCGCGGTGGCGTCGCGAATTTCATCGGCACCTGGTGGCCGGTCACCGACACCGCGGCCAGCGCCTTCGCGACCAAGCTCTATCGCGATCTCGCCAAGGGCGAATCGATCGGTGCGGCACTCAATGCGGCCCGTGGCGCGGTGCGGGCGTTACCCTCCGCCGACTGGGCGAATTACCTGCACTACGGCAGTTACGACTTCACGCTCAAGGCGCCGAAGGCCTGAAGGAACGCCGGTGGCACGCATCGCGAGCCTCCATATTTATCCCGTGAAGTCCTGTCGCGGCATCGACGTGGAATCGACGCTGATAACCCCGACCGGCCCGGAGTGGGATCGCCGGTGGATGATCGTCGATGCAAACGATCGATTCATCACTCAGCGCAGCCATCCAAGACTCGCAACCATTGCGACCGCAATTGCGAACGGCACTCTCCAGCTCTCCGCGCCCGGTCGACCGGCACTCAGCGTGCCCAGGAACCATGACGGCGAGCGTCGCAAGGTCGTGATCTGGAGCGATTCCTGCCGCGGCATCGATGCCGGTCCCGTGGCCGCTGCCTGGCTGTCGGAGTACCTCGAGCAGGCTCTCCGCCTCGTGCGCATCGACGACGCCGTCCCACGGCACGCAGATCCAGACTGGGTCGGCCCGACTCCGCAGCCTGTGGCTTTCGTCGACGCCTATCCGCTGCTCCTGATTTCGCAGGCCTCACTCGCGGAACTCAACCGGCGCTTGCCAACGCCGCTGCCAATGAATCGCTTCCGGCCCAACATCGTGATCGACGGCGTGCCGCCGCACGCTGAGGATGCGATGGCACTGTTTTGCATGGATTCAATCGTGCTGCGCGGCGTCAAGCTTTGCACGCGCTGTTCGACTACGACCACCGATCAGTACGATGGATCACGCAATGCGGACCAGGAACCGCTCCGCACTCTCGAGACTTACCGGCACGACCGCAAGCTGAAGGGTGTGACCTTCGGCCAGAACTGCATCGTGCATGCCGGTGTCGGCGAGCGCCTGCGCGTCGGCGCGGAGCTCTCGATCGAGCCTCACCAGGTGTAGCGCACGCGGTAGCTGACCGTCGCCTCGCCGTCCGCGGCGATCCGGACCGGAAACTCGATCTGTGCGAGCGTCCTTCTTGACCGACGGCGATGACTGCTCGATCAGCGTCCACTGGCTCCAGCGATAGGGGTTCTCGCGCACGATCACCTCGACCGGCTGGTCCTTGTGATTGCGGACCTTGATCTCGAACGCTTCTTCCATGACCTTGCCGCTGGTATTGATCCTGAAGTCCGTCTGGCGACGTTCGCCGACCACGTCGAAAGCCGTGCCGAGCTTCACGCGCACGTCCTCGTCCTTCGCCGTATGGTCGATCTTGTCCTCGCCGATGAACTCAAGGCTGCCGTCCGCCTTGTCCTGCTGCGAGACGCGAATGCGCCCGGCCGGCAGCGGCATGCCCATGCCGGAGGCCTTGTCGTTCTTGAAGCTCAGCCAGACATCCACCTTCGTGTTGGACGCCGGTCCGAACTCGCGGTCCATCATCGGCGAATCGTAGCCGTAGTAGCCACCGAGATCCGCGCCGTAGTAGACGAGCTGTTTCTTTGCGGGCACTCGGGTCGCGGCGTCGAAAAGCTCGATCTGCTTGGTCGAATTGTTCGGGATCGTCGCCGGGCGGCCGAGCGTGTAGAGGTGATACTCGAAGAAGGCCTTCTCCTCGAAGCCCGGCGCCGCTGCGTCGGCGGCGGCCATCTCGTACACCGCCACCTTGCGCATGGCTTGCTGCGCCGGTTGGGCCCGGTGCACATCGCCTGCAATAAGTTTCAACTTCGCGTCCTGGTAGCGCGCACCCGATTGATTCAGGAGGCTCACCCAGGCGCCGAGGTCGATGGAACCAGAGTTCGCGTCCGCGCCCTCGCTGAAAATGAGGTTGTAGTCGGCCCACCAGGTGATGCCTCCCGTCTGATACGCCACCCGCGCGCGCTGCGCGCCGCCCTTGGACGACTCGACGTCCCACTCGAGCGTCGGCCGCGTGATCAGGCCGCCCGGCAGTTCACCGAAGCGGATGTTGCTCCATTCACGCAGCGCATGAATCTGGCCGTCGGCCCCGCGCAGCACGAGTCCGTCGTTCGACGAAATCAGGGTGCCGTCCAGGACCTTCACGCCGTCGCCGCGGGCCTGCTCCACGCTGACCTCGCGATCGATGTAGCGCGAGAGCAGCTTGTCCTGGCTCACAAGATCGAACTGGAAGTTCTGTTCGAGCACCTTGGTGCCTTCGGGATCTGTCAGCGACAGGAACTGCACCGTGGTCGGGTCGATCAATGCCGCGACGTCCGTGAACTGGATCGTTCCCCGTCCGCGCGGGATCTGGATGTCGCGGTCGAGGCGAACGAGCGCGAATCCCGGCAATTGACTCGCCATCGGCGAGCCCATGCCGGGCAGCGGCCGGTACCATTCGGCGGGAATACCGCCCGGCTGCGCCGAGCTGTAAACGGTCAACGACACCCCGGAATCGGCGGCGACCGCATTGAGTGCAAGCAGGACACCGGCCGTCAACAGGCCGGAACGCGCGGCGGACAAAGGCATGACAGGCCCTCCTTGGGCGGCGAATGCATAGAATAAACGGAGCAGCCCCCGGAGTTGGGTCAATGCCTACCGAAATTTCGCCCTGGATCGAGAGGCTGAAGGAACATAAGGTCGTCGTCGGCACGGCGACCGCGCTCCTGGTGCTCGTCGTGGCACTCATCTGGGTGGCCTGGCGCTGGGGTATCGCCGAAGACCGGATGGAAATGCTCGAGGCCAAGGCCGCGGCCGGATTCCTGCAAGCGCCGTCCTCGAGCCGGAGCGTGCGTATCGACCTGCGCTCGCCGCGACTCGTCGCCCTCGACGGTGGCGGTTTCCCGCAGAGGATCGACCTCCTGCTCAACGCCCGCACCAAGCAATACGCGCGCTTTCGCGTCAGCCTGGTGCGCGATGACGGGACGCTGATCTTCCACGCCGACCAGATGGTGCGGGATTCGAACGACGACCTGCGCCTGTCTTTCAACACCTCGATGCTGCCGGACGGCCGTTACGAGATCCGCGTCGAGGGCTATGCGCGCGGTGGGAGGATGGAGCGATTCGCGGTGGCGCCGATGCAGGTTGTCAGCCGGTGAGACTGGCGTTGCTTTCGAACGGGCGTGCCCGATTCACATCAAGTGGCACAATTGGCGCGGCCACTTGCGGCCTGTGGCGGCCGTGGAGATACAGCACATCGAGTGGAGGCGAGAAGCCGGCATCAGTGCCAGCGGCACCCGGCCCTGAAGCCGGGTGCCGCTGGTGGGATCATCAATCGTCGTCGGGTTCGCAGCCCGGCAGCCTGAAGCTGGCGATGCGGGTCTGGAAGGGCGCAGTCGTTCCTGGCGCAGGCAATGGCGGAGGCGGGAGCGGAAGCGGCACTCCGCTGACCGCATAGTATTCATTGACGTACCAGAACGTGCAGTCGTCGACCGGGTCGACGTTCAGCGACGAGTAGTCCCCCCAGCGGGAGCCTGTTGACGTCTGCACGCCCGAGCCATCGATGATCGTCGCTTCGCCGAGATTCATCTGGCCGAGCGGATCCTTGGCCCGTCGACCCGTGTAGCGGATACCCGGGTACACATTAACGCCATTCACCACGCTGTAACCCAGCGCGATGTTGCCCTTGCGGTCCATGGCGGCGCTGCCCATCCAGCGATGGACGCCATCACCCGGGGCAAAGGTCCCCTGCTGCTTGATGGAGTACACGCCTTTCGTCCGACGGATCTCGTACCAGCGTACGCCCGCCACGCCGGCTGCCGCCTCGACTGACTGGTTGGTCACCAACGCCTCGTACCGGTCGAATTTACGGTAAGCCAGTCGGTGGGTGGGTCGCTGCCGGTACGACAGGATGTCAAGGTACTGGCTCCCATCGGTGATTTCCGGCTGTGGGAGGCAATCCCGGCTGCTCGGCACCGCTGATCCGGGAACGACACCACACGGGAAGATCGAGTCGAATCCCGCCACCGCCAATTGCGTTGGTCCCGTGAGAGACGCGATGGGCGTCGATTTCCACTTTACTTTCAAGTCGAAGATATTGATCGCGTCGACAGTCCCGCCATAGCCAGCACCGTCGTCCTGCGTCCCGACGATCGGTGCGGCAATGCCGTCATCCTCCGGCTTGCTCTTACCGTCGATGTCCGGCGGTAGCAGGCCATCGCCGATCAAGTTCAAATCCACGAAGTTCGAATCCAGGAAGAACTGCACTGCACGGGCATTCGGGTCGCCCGCTATCATCTTTTTCTTCTCGAGCGCGTAGACGCTGATCCCATATCCGCTGACGTCCCCGAAGTCGCGGGTGGTCATGATGTAAGAATCCGTCCACACACCGTACTTCGGGTAATCGGGGAAGAAGGTTCCGCCGGGCAATTCCGGATCGGCCTGAGTAATGAAGGCGTATCGGTAGTACGCGCCGGTCGGATCGCCAGTCTGCGAGATTGCGACGCAGTCGTAATACTGCGGGCCGCGCGTCGAGAACTGACTCAAGAGCCAGCGATCCTTGAGCTGGTCGTACAGCACAATCGGGTCGCCCGATGGATCCGTGCAGTCGTCAATCGCAAAACCGGCCCACAAGTCGCCGATCGCCGTCGGGCCGGCCAGGACAGCACCCGTCTTGTCGTACACCGCATAGGCAAGATTGATCATCTCGACATAGTGGTTCGGACCCACATCGCCGACGGGGTCAGGCGGGCTGACCCGGAATCCGAACAAATTGAAGTTGTCCTGGTTGCTCAAGCCCTCGAAGTTGGCCAGCGGCCCGGCAATCGTTGGCGTTGGCCGCTCGCTCAACAGCCGGCTGGCGCCGCCAGTCTGCAAGGCCGCATCGCCGCTGAAGCCCCTATCGGCCATGACCGGCCCGCGATCCGGCCGGATGTCCACTGGTTCGGCACCGACCGACCGCAGCGCGGACTGCCGCAACAAGGAAGGCGGCGTGATTTCGCGCAATGGACGCGAAACATCGAACGCCACCGCCGTCGAGAACCTGGGTTTCCCGTTGGCCGCCGAATTCGCCGCGTTGGCTGCCGCGGCGCAAGCGAGCATCGCCAATACTCCAGCCAGCGCGCATAGCGGCGCGCCGTTTCGCATTTGTCCTGCGATTCGCATGACTGTTTCCCCCCTTGAATTGTGCAGTTGACCGTCCGTCGTCGCTTGCCGCGGCCGCCCAATTTTCTGGCTGCCCCTTCGCGCGACGTCTGAACGGCGCGAGCATACATAAAGTCTTTAACCTAATGTCGGTAATCCGCTCGGAGCGGAATTCAGGATGCCGGCGCGATGGTTGACATAATGTGGCAGCAACATTTCCCGACTCTCAATCCCGGCGGTTCATCGCTCCCGCAAGGTGCTGATCGGCGGATGATTGATCACGTTCCGCGCCGCAAACGTTCCCGCTCCGCCGACGATGATCGCGCCCGCCGCCAGGCCGATGACCCACACCCAGGGATTGATCGAATAGTCGAGGTCGAAGACCTCGGTCGCAAGCACCCAGCCCGCGAGCGTCGCGCCGATCGCGGCGAGCACGCCCGACAGCATCCCGAGAGCCGTGAACTCGGAGGCAACACCCGCAAGCACCACACGCCGCCGCGCGCCCAAGGTGCGAAGCATCGCGCTCTCGTAGCGACGTTCGTCGCGGGTCGACTGGATCGCAGCGAGCAGCACCGTAATGCCGGCCGCGAGCGTGAACAGGAACACGTACTGTACGGCGAGCGAGGCGCGATCGATGACGTCGCGAACCTGAGTCAGGATGGCCTCGATGTCGAAGACCGAGACCGACGGGAACCGTCGCACGAGATCCACGAGCATGGCGCGCTTCTCGCCCTGGAGCTTCATGCTCGTAAGCCAGGTGCCGGCGAGTCCGTCGAGCGTGCCCGGATTGAAGACGAGGAAGAAATTCGGGCGGAAGCTGTCCCATTCCACCTCACGGAAGCTCGTGACCTCGGCCTCGATCGTCTCGCCGGCCACATCGAACTGGAGCTTGTCGCCGAGCTTGAGGCCCAGTTCCTGTTCGTAGTCGGTCGCGACCGAGACGTAGGCCTTGCCGCGATCCGCCTCGGTCCACCAACGCCCCGACACGATCCTGTTGTCCACCTGCGGCGTTTCGGCCCAGGAAAGATTCTGCTCCCGCTCTGCGAATCCACGGCCCCGGTCGGTCGCGGGCTTCAGGTCGTCAACCGAATTGCCGTTGATGGCGGTCAGGCGCGCGCGGATCATCGGAAAAAGCTGCGGCGCCGGCAGGCCCTGCTTCTCGACGAACTGCACGAAATCCTGCGTATCGGCCGCGGGAATGTTGATCATGAAGAAATTCGGCGTGTCGGCCGGCAGGCTCGCGCGCCAGCCCTCGAGCAGGTCGTTTCGCACGACGGCGAGCAGCAGCAGGACCATCAGGCTGAGCCCGAAAGCGACCACCTGCACCACGCTCTCGCGCCCGCGCCGCGCGAGATTGGCGACTCCGTAGCGCCAGGCGACGCCGACCGCGCCGCGCAGTCGCCCGGCGAGCCGCACGAGCAGGAAGCCCGCGCCGTAAAGCACGGCGAGCGTCGCCGCGATGCCCGCCGCGACGTAGCCGACGAGTTTCGCATCACGCACCAGCCAGAACATCACGGCAAGAAGGGCTGCCAGCGCGAGTCCTATTGAAACTGAATAAAGCAGCTTCGGCGGCTCGAGATTGCGGCGCAGCACTCGCGCGGGTGGCACGCGCTTCAACTGCAGCATCGGTGGCAGCGCGAATCCGACCAGGATTGCAAGCGCGGTCGCGCCGCCGAGAATGGCTGGCGCGAAGGTCGGTGGCGGCAGGTCTGCACGTACGAGGTCGCCGAGCAGCCGCGTCAGCAATTCCTGGGCGATGAAGCCGAGCCCGCTTCCGACGACGGCCGCAATGGCCGCGATCAGGGCGAGTTCGATGATCGTCACCTGGAGCACGAGGCGCTGCGGCGCGCCCATGCATTTCATGAGGGCCACGATGTCGAGGTGCCGCTCGGTGTAGCGTCGCGCCGCCATGGCAACCGCGACCGCGGCGAGCAGCACCGTGATCATGGCCGAGAGATTGAGGAAGCGGCCTGCGCGTCGCGTGGAGGACTGGATCTGCGGGCTTTCCTCGGAGACATCGACCAGCCGCTCGCCTGCCAGCTTGCGTTCGTGCAGGACCGGCTTGAACGCACGTATCGCCGCGGGCCGTGCCGGCAAAGAGGAGTGAATAGGTCGCGCGGCTCGCGGGACCGAGCAGTTCCGTCGACTCCAGGTCTGCAAGCGGAATCAGCAGCGAGGGCGCGAGATCGACGAAGGCCGAACCCTGGTCCGGCCGGTAGTCGAGCACGCTGGGTCACGACGAACGCACGGGCACCCACGCTGACCTTGTCGCCGATGCGGGCGCCCAGGCGCGCGAGCAGGCGCGAATCGAGCCAGATTTCGCCGCGCGCGGGGAGCTTGTCGGTCTCGCGCGCGGGCTCGAAGGGCGCGTCGGAGATCTTGATGCGGCCGCGGAGCGGATAGCCGGGACCGACGGCACGCACGGCCGCCAGTGCGGAGTCACCGCCGAAGAACACCACACTCGGGAAAGTGATCGTCCGCGCGGTATCGATGTCGCGCTCGGCCGCGAGTGTTTCGTAGGTCGCCGCGAGCGGCTGCCCGGAACGAAGCCGCAGGTCCGCCGCGATCACTTCCGCCGCGCGCTGCTCCACCGCCTGGCCGATCCGGTCGGTGAAGAACCCGACGCCGGTCAGGGCCGTGACCGCAACGAGCAGCGCGGCGAGGAGCACGGCCAGTTCTCCCGAACGCCAGTCGCGGAGCAGCGCGAGCAGGGCAAAGCGTAGCGCCCGCATCAGTGCACCAGCTTGCCGGCGTCCAGCTCGATCACGCGGCTGCAGCGTCTTGCGATTTCGCGATCGTGCGTCACCAGCACGAGCGTCGTGCCACCCGCGCCGTTCAGGTCGAACAACAGGTCGATGACCCGCGCGCCGGTCGCCGTGTCCAGGTTGCCGGTCGGTTCATCGGCGAAGAGCACGGCAGGCCGCGTGACGAAGGCGCGCGCGATCGCCACGCGCTGCTGCTCGCCGCCGGAGAGCTGCTTCGGATAATGCCCCAGGCGCGGTCCCAGCCCGACTTGCTGCAACACGGCCCGCGCGGTGGCGCGCGCGTCCGCGCGTCCCGCGAGTTCAAGCGGCAGCATCACGTTTTCGAGCGCGGTGAGCGAAGGAATAAGGTGAAAAGACTGGAATACGAAGCCTACGTGCTTCGCACGCGCGGCCGCCCGGCCGTCCTCGTCGAGCGCCGACAATTCGATGCCATCGAGCCAGACGGAGCCGGCGCTCGGCTCGTCGAGCCCGGCGAGGAGCGCCAGCAGGGTGGACTTGCCGGCGCCCGAGGCGCCGACCACAGCGACCGTCTCGCCAGCCGCGACTGCGAGGCTGACGTCGTCCAGGATGGTCAGCATTCCCTCGGGACTGGTAACCTGTTTTCGCAAACTTCGGGCTTCGAGAACGGTCTTCTTGTCCATGCGTGTCGTTCAGATCCTCCTGCTATGTCTGATCGCCGCGACCCTGCCTGCGCGGGCCGCCGAACCGCCGCCGGTGATCCTGGTGGTTGGCGATTCGCTGTCCGCCGGCTACGGGCTCGTGCCCGGCCAGGGCTGGGTCGCCCTGCTGCAGCAGCGCTTGAGGAAACAAGGTTACGGTCACCGTGTCGTCAATGCCAGCGTCAGCGGCGAGACGACCGACGGCGGCGTCGCGCGACTCGATCGCGCGCTCGCGACCCACAAACCCGGCATCGTGATCATCGAGCTCGGCGGCAACGACGGCTTGCGCGGCCTGCCCGTCTCACGCGTGCAGTCGAACCTGGCGCTTCTCATCACGAAGAGCCGTGCCACGGGCGCCGAGGTGCTGTTGCTCTCGATCCGGGTGCCGTCCAATTACGGGCCGCAGTACACGGGTTCGTTCCAGCAGATCTATCGCGACCTCGCGGTGAAATATCGCATCGGCGTCGCCGCGCTCGTCGACCCACAGGTCGCGCTCGACCTGGCGTACTTCCAGGCGGACGGCATTCACCCGAATGCGAGGGCGCAGCCGCTCCTGCTCGACAATGTCTGGGTGCAGCTCACACCACTCTTGCGCCCCTAGTCAAAGGCGCGTCAAATCCTGACCACTGCCGGGCCGAAGGCATCGGCGCCATTTTGCATTGCACTAATGAATGATTCGAATCCGGCCGCAGAGAAGATCTGGCTCCGTGACTACCCTGCCGACGTCCCGGCGGAGATCAATCCGGATTCGATCCGCTCGCTGAAGCAACTGTTCGAAGACGCCTGCCGCACTCACGCGAGCTCGACTGCGTTCTCAAACATGGGGCGCACGCTCAGTTACGCCGAGGTCGACGAGAAGTCGCGGCAGTTCGCCGCCTGGCTGCAGAAGGACGCCGGTCTCAGCAAGGGCGACCGCGTCGCCCTGATGATGCCGAACATCCTGCAGTACCCGATCGCCATCATCGGCAGCCATCGCGCCGGCTGCACGGTCGTCAACGTCAATCCGCTTTATACCGCGCGCGAGCTCGAGCACCAGCTCAAGGATTCCGGCGCAACCGTCATCGTGATATTCGAGAATGCCGGCGCGACGCTCGCGCAGGTGCTCGCCAAGACGCCGGTCAAGCACGTCGTCCTGACCGGCATCGGCGATCAGCTCGGCTTCCCGAAGGGACCGATCACTAATTTCGTCATACGCCGCGTCAAGAAGATGGTGCCAGCGTATTCGCTGCCCGGTTCACTCCGGTTCAATGCGGTGCTCGCCCGCGGCGCTACGCTTACGCTCGATCCGGTCGACGTCAAGGGCGAGGATATCGCCTTCCTGCAATACACCGGCGGCACCACCGGCGTTTCCAAGGGCGCGATCCTTACGCACCGGAACATGGTCGCGAACACGCTCCAGGTGGTTGCCTTCATGCCGGAGCTTGGCGAGATCAAGGACCCGGCCGTCATCACGGCGCTGCCGCTCTATCACATCTTCGCGCTCACGACGAACCTGCTCGTGTTCATGAGCATCGGCGGGAACAACGTACTGATCACGAATCCGCGTGACATGGCGGGCTTCGTCAAGGAACTGTCGCAGGTGAGATTCACCTTCATCACCGGCGTCAATACGCTCTTCAATGGGCTCCTGCATACGCCGGGCTTCTCGCAGCTCGACTTCAGCTTGCTCAAGGTCGCGCTCGGCGGCGGCATGGCGGTGCAGGCGGCGGTCTCGGAGCGCTGGCGGGCGGTCACGGGCCGCCACATCTGCCAGGGCTGGGGGCTCACCGAATCCTCGCCGGTCGGCACGGCGAATCTGCCGCGCACCGTCGAATTCACTGGTTCGATCGGATACCCGATTCCGTCCACCGAGGTATCCATCTGCGACGACGATGGCCTTGCGCTGCCGGTCGGCTCCATCGGCGAGATCTGCTTGCGCGGCCCGCAGGTCATGCGCGGTTACTGGAACCGTCCCGATGAGACGGCCAAGGTCATGCTCCCCGGCGGGTGGCTGCGCACCGGCGACATCGGTCGCATGGACCAGCACGGGCGCACCTTTATCGAGGATCGCAAGAAGGACATGATCCTGGTGTCGGGCTTCAACGTGTACCCGAACGAGGTCGAGGGTGTCGTGGCAGCGATGCCGGGCGTGCTCGAGGTCGCGGCCGTCGCGCAGCCCGACGAGAAATCGGGCGAGGTCGTGGCGCTCTTTGTCGTGAAGAAGGACCCGGCGCTCACGGCGGAACAGATCACGACGTTCTGCAAGCAGGAACTGGCGGCGTACAAAGTTCCCAAGTTCATTTACTTCCGCGACGAGCTGCCGAAGACGAATGTCGGGAAGATCCTGCGGCGAACGCTGCGGGACGAATTGCGACTCAAGTAGCGGCGACTTTTAAAGGGGACGTTCCCCTTTTGAAGGGGACGTTCACCTTCAGCGGCTGAAGGTGAACGTCCCCTTCAAAAGGCAATATCAGCGGTGATATGCGGGCGACAACTCGTGGACCGCCGCGACCATCGCGGCGACGTGCTCGGGGTCGACGCCGGGCTGAATGCCGTGACCGAGATTGAAGACGTGTCCGGGGCCGCGGCCGTAGCTTTCGAGAATGCGGGCGACTTCGGCGCGGATCGCCACCGGCGGCGCGAACAGGACGCCAGGATCCATGTTGCCTTGCAGTGCGACGCGATCGACGACTGTCCGGCGCGCCGCGGCCAGCTCCGTCATCCAGTCGATGCCAAGCGCGTCGACACCGGTCATTGACATGCGTTCGAGCCAGGCGCCGCCGCCCTTGGTGAAGAGGATCACGGGCACTTTCCGGCCTTCGCGTTCGTGG
The DNA here is from genome assembly GCA_963819545.1 of uncultured Gammaproteobacteria bacterium. Taxonomy (GTDB): domain Bacteria; phylum Pseudomonadota; class Gammaproteobacteria; order Steroidobacterales; family Steroidobacteraceae; genus SCUD01. The sequence goes on from CAWFWJ010000002.1 coordinate 302,163, forward strand.
ATGAGACCTGCCGCGATGTGTTCCATGTAGGTGAGCGAGAACTCGAGATAGGCGGGCGTCGAAAGCGCACCGCCCCAGGTGTCGAAGATCATGACAGCCTGCGCGCCCGCGGCAATCTGTGCGTTCAGGTAGTCGGTCGTCGCGCGCGCGAGCTTGGCGAGCAGGCGGTGCAGCGCTTTCGGGTCGCCGTAAAGCAGGGCCTTGGCCTTCGGGAAGTCGCGGCTGCTGCCGCCTTCGACCATGTAGGTCGCGACCGTCCAGGGCGAGCCCGCGAATCCGATGAGTGGTGCGCGTCCCGACAGTTCGCGCCGCACGAGCGCGACCGTGTCCATCACGAAGCGCAGTTCGCGCGCCGGATCGGGCACCGGCAGCGCGTCGATGTCAGCGGCGCTCGTAACCGGGCGTTCGATGCGCGGGCCCTCGCCTTCCTCAAACGTGAGGCCGACACCCATCGCTTTCGGGATCATCAGGATGTCGGAGAACAGGATCGCCGCATCGAGCTGAAACCGCGCGAGCGGCTGGAGCGTCACTTCGCAGGCGAGTTCCGGATTGGTTGCGAGTCCGAGGAAACTGCCGGCCTTCGCGCGGGTCGCACGATACTCCGGCAGGTAGCGCCCCGCCTGACGCATGAACCAGACCGGCGTGCGATCCACGGGCTCCCGTGCGAGTGCGCGCAACAGCCGGTCGTTCTTCAATTCGCTCATCGCCCGGGAAACAGCCCTGCGATCGTCGCCTGGATCGCCTCGGCCGCGATGCGCGGATCCGCGGCGTCCCGGATCGGCCGCCCGATCACGATGTAGTCGGCGCCGTTGGCAAACGCCTCCGCGACGCCGACAACCCGTTTCTGGTCGTCCGTGGGCCGATTCTCGACCGGCCGGATGCCGGGCGTCACGACGATCAGGCGATCGTCGACGCTTGCGCGCAGTAGTTTCGCCTCGAGACCGGAGGACACGACACCCACGCAACCCGCGGCAAGCGCACGCCGCGCGCGCGACAACACCAGCTGTTCGACATCGCACTGGAATCCGAGGTCGTCGAGATCGCCACGATCGAGGCTGGTCAACACGGTGACCGCGAGTATGCCAACGCCGTCCGCGGCTTCAACCGCCGCTTCCATGATCGCCTGGTTGCCGTGCACGGTTGCGAACGTGACCCCGCGATTGCGGAGATTACGCACGGCACCTGCGACCGTCGCCGGCACGTCGAACAGCTTGAGGTCGAGAAAAACGCGCTTGCCACGACCGACCATCCAGTCCAGCAGCTCGAATGCGCCGCCCGACGTGAAAAGTTCGAGTCCGAGCTTGTAGAAGGCGACGGATTCGCCGAGCACGTCAGCGAGCCGACGCGCGTCGTCCGCGGTCGGCACGTCCATCGCGAAAATCAGGCGCTCGCGCGCAGGTACTGCGACTCTTGCCAACCCGGCCTCCCTTGCGGCGTTCATGCTACCAAACCGGATTAAAGGGGGGACTAAAAGGGGACGTTACCCTTTATTTTGAAGGGGACGTTCACCTTCATCTCTCAGTCTCGTAGGGTCGATGAAGGTGAACGTCCCCTTCAAAATAAAGGGTAACGTCCCCTTTTAGTCCCCCCTTTAATCCGACAGCCGCGCGTGCTCCTGGAACGCGTAGCGATCGGTCATCCCGGCGATGTAATCGGCGACGGCCCGCGCCCGGCCCGCCATGCCGGAGGCGGATTCGAGCGCGAGCGCCGCATCGCGGTGCTCGGCCGGCATCCGCGCGGTGTCCTGCATGAACCCCTTGAACAGCTCTTCGAGCACCTGGCCCGCGCCCATGCGCGAGGCCTGCATGCGCTCGTGCCGGTAGAGACGGGTGCGCAGGAACTTTTTCATCTGGTGATGTTCCTTGTCCCTCGCTACGGAAAAGCCGACGAGCGGTCCCGGCTGCGCGCGCACCGCTTCAATGTCGGCGGGCCCCGCTGCGGCGAGGCGGCGGGCAGTCTCCTCGATGAGGTCACTCACGATCTCGTGGATCATCCGCCGGATGATCTCGTGAACCATGCGCCGCCCCGGCAGCTCGCCGTAGCGCGCCAGCACCGCATCGTGCTGACGGGCGAAGAGTCCGACGGCCCGGAGCTCTTCGACGGTTACGAGCCCGGAGCGCAGGCCGTCGTCCACGTCGTGGTGGTTGTAGGCGATCGCATCCGCGAGATCGGCGATCTGCGCCTCGAGCCCCGGCTGGGTCCGCTCGATGAAGCGAGTTCCCAGCTCGCCCAGCTGGCGCGCGTTTGCGAGCGAGCAATGCTTCAGGATGCCCTCGCGGGTCTCGAAGCAGAGATTCAGCCCGCGGAATTCGGCGTAGCGCTCCTCCAGCTCGTCCACGACCCGGAGCGACTGGAGGTTGTGCTCGAAACCGCCATATTCGCGCATGCAGTCGTTCAGTACATCCTGGCCCGCGTGCCCGAACGGCGTGTGGCCGAGATCGTGGGCGAGACAGATGGCCTCGGTCAGCGGCTCGGAGAGCGCGAGCGCATTCGCGACCGAACGGCCGACCTGCGCGACCTCGATCGAATGCGTGAGCCGCGTGCGGTACATGTCGCCTTCGTGATTGATGAACACCTGGGTCTTGTAGACCAGGCGCCGGAAGGCGTTCGAATGGATGATGCGGTCGCGGTCGCGCTGAAACTCGCCGCGGTAGTCGGCGAGCGGCTCGGGATGACGGCGGCCGCGCGATCGCGTCTCGAGCGCAGCATAGGGCGCGAGCCCGCGGTCCGGATCGCGGCCCTTTCTCACACGCCCGCCCGCTCTTCCAGGAGCGCCTCGAGCGCTTCACGCGGATATTCAGCGGTTACGGTAGCCTTGCCGATGCTGTCGAGCAGCACCAGGCGAAGCTCGCCGTCCATGACTTTCTTGTCCATGCGCCATGAGCTCGAGCATGCGCGCGCGCCCGAGCCGTGGCGGATCGACCGGCAGGCCCGCGGACAGGAGCAGTTCGCGCACGCGAATCGCATCGCCGCCTGCGAGGCGGCCGATCCGCACGGAAAACTCAGCCGCGAGCACGAGCCCGGCCGCGACCGCCTCGCCGTGCAGCACGTGACCGTAACCCGCGCCCGCCTCGATCGCATGGCCGAAAGTGTGGCCGAGATTGAGGAGCGCCCGGCGGCCCCGCTCGCGCTCGTCCTCGGCGACGATCGTGGCCTTGATTTCGCAGGCGCGGCGGATGGCCTCTTCCAGCGCGTCTGCGTCGCGCGCGAGGAGACGCACGACGTTCGCCTCGAGCCAGGCGAAGAATTCCGCGTCGGCGACGAGCGCCGCCTTCACGATCTCGGTGAAGCCCGCGCGAAGCTGGCGGTCCGGCAGCGTCGAGAGCGTGTCGGTATCGGTGATCACGGCCGTCGGCTGGTGAAATGCGCCGATCAGGTTCTTGCCGCCCGGATGATTGACGCCCGTCTTTCCGCCGACGGAAGAATCGACCTGCGCGAGCAGCGTCGTCGGCAGCTGAACGATCGGGATTCCGCGTTGGTAGGAGGCCGCGGCAAAACCTGCGACGTCGCCGATGACGCCGCCGCCGAGCGCGAGCACCATCCCATCCCGGTTGAGCCGCGCGGCAACGAGCGCATCGATGATGAGTGCGACGTTGCCGAGGGTCTTCTGCTCCTCCCCACCCGGCAGTACGCAGACCTGGCAGCTGCGGCCTGCGAGGCCTTGTTCCAGTTTTGGAATCCAGAGCGGCCCGACGACTTCATCGGTCACGATCAGGAGCTTTGCAGCGCCCGCGTGTTCAGAGAGGACCTCGGTCGAGCCGAGCAGCCCCGGCCCGATCAGGATCGGGTAGGCGCGGCGGCCGAGCTTCACCTCGAGACGCTTCATTCCTTTGAACCTTCCAGGATCCGGGCGATGTCGCCGGCGACGGCAGCCGGCGCACGCCCGTCGGTGCGGATCGTAATTGCGGCGATCGAACGGTAGAGCGGGTCGCGCACCTCCGCCAGTTTTTCGAGCTTCGCGCGCCGATCCGTGTCCTCAAGCAGCGGCCGATGCTTGCTCCGGCGAGTGCGCTGGAGCTGCTGTTCGATGGTCGTGTCGAGGTAGACCACGGTTCCGCGCGCCGCGAGCCGCTCGCGGTTGACTGCCGACAGGACCGCGCCGCCGCCGGTCGCGAGCACGATGCCTGCGGTGGAGGTCAACGTTTCTATCGACATCGCGCTCACGGATACGGAAGCCCTCTTCGCCCTCGCGCCCGAAAATGTAGGAGATATCGACGCCGGTGCGCGACTCGATCTCGGCATCGCTGTCGACAAACGACAGACCGAGACGACGGGCGAGCGCCCGACCGACCACAGTCTTGCCGGAACCCATGGGGCCTATAAGAAACACACTACGCATCATGAAGCTGCAAGAGGGCGCAATCATCTTAACTGAAGGGGACGTTCACCTTCAGCGGCTGAAGGTGAACGTCCCCTTCAGTTAAGATCGATTGCCGTCCCCTCCAAAAAAACGGCCGCCCGGAGGCGGCCGTGTGACTGTGCTTGGAACCGGGTCCGGACGCAAGCCGGGCCCGCCGGCATCACTCCATCACGGAGCCCTCGCGCAGGATCTTCGGTGTCACGAAGATCAGCAGTTCATCGCGATTATTGATCCGGCTCTTGGATTTGAACAGGTTGCCGATGATCGGCACGTCGCCGAGGCCCGGCACCTTCTTCTCCGAATCGCGGCGCTCCGTCTCCATGATGCCGCCCAGAACGACCGTCTGGCCGTCCTTGACGAGGACCTGGGTCTGGATGTTGCGTGTGTCGATCGAGGGCACGAAGCCGCCGGTGGCGCTCGGGACAAGCTGGCCGACGCTGTCCTTCTTGACGGTCAGGTCGAGGATCACGCGGTCGTCCGGCGTGATCTGCGGCGTCACCTTGAGCGACAGCACTGCCTTCTTGAACTGCGTGGTTGTCGCGCCGCTGGACGCCGATTCCTGGTACGGGATTTCGACACCCTGCTCGATGATCGCCTCGCGCTGGTTCGCCGTGATGACGCGCGGGGTCGACTTGATCTCGCCACGGCCTTCGCTCTGCGCCGCCGACAACTCGAGGTCGATCAGGAAATCGTCGAAATCGAGGATCGAGAGCGCAATTCTGCCAGCCGGATTCGCGACCGGCATGTTCACGTTGTAGCGGTCGAAGTTGCCGAACGGCACCTCGACCGGGTACGGCTGGCCGGTGCTCGCCAGGTTGTCGAGCGCGGAGCCCATGATCGTGTCGGTTGCCTGCGCGCTGCCGCTGACCGCCATCAGGTCATTGATGTCGTCCGACACCCGTGTGAATCCGGCGCGAACGCCGAGTTCGCGGCTGAAGTCGTCAGCGACAATCACGATGCGCGCTTCGATGAGTACCTGCCGCACCGGGATGTCGAGCGTTGCGACCATGCTGCGCACGGCCGTCAGCTTATCCGCCGTGTCCTGCACCAGGAGCGTGTTGGTGCGCTCGTCCACGGTCACGTTGCCGCGCTCCGAGAGGAGCGAGCCGCCGCCGCTCGACTTCACGAGGCGCGCGATCTCGGACGCCTTCGCGTAGTTGACGGTCAGGAACTCGGTCCGAAGCGGCGCCAGTTCCTGGATGTCCTTCATCGCCTCGAGCTCTGCCTTCTCCTGCGAAGCGAGCTCGGCCTGCGGCGCCACCAGGATCACGTTGTCCTTGCGGCGCATGTCGAGGCCCTTGGTCTTCAGCACGATGTCGAGCGCCTGGTCCCAGGGTACGTTCTGGAGCCTGAGCGTGACGCGGCCCTTGACCGAATCGGACACCACGATGTTCTGTCCGCTGGTGTCAGCGAGAAGCTGAAGCAGCGGGCGCACGTCGATGTCCTGGAAGTTGAGTGTCAGGCGCTCGCCCACGTAAACCTTGTCCTTCTCGGCGGTCATGGCCGTTGCGCGGGAGCGCTGCCGGACCTCGACCACGTACTGGTTGTCGGTCTGGTAGGCAAGTTGTTCGATAGTCGCCCGTCGCCGTCACGACGATCCGCGCGCTGTCGCCGACGCGCGTCGCGTCGAACATCGTCACCGGGGTCGCGAAATCCACGACGTCGTAGCGCTTCATGAGGTCTTCGCTCATCGCCACGCCTGTGAAATCGACGATCACGCGGTTGCCTTCCTGGCGGAGGCTCGCGGGCGTCGAGGGATCCGAGAGCTGGACCACGACCCGGCCGGCGCCTTCCGGCGAACGACGGAAATCGACGCCCGTGATGCTGCGCGCGCCAGCGGACGAAGCGACGGCAGCCGGTGCCGCTTGCGCCGCCGCGCTGCCGCCGAGCGTCACGAGGATGCTGTCGCCGTCGGCCACCGCCGTGTACGGCACGAGTGAATCGAGGTTGAACACGACGCGCGTCCGGCCCGCAGCCTCGGCAGCGACGATGGTATCCACGCCACCCGCGCCGACGTCGATGCGCCGGTTCTCGAGGGCGAGCCCGACGTCAGGCAGGTCGACCGAGAGCCGCGCAGGGCGGTCGATCGTGAATGTCAGCGGCTGGGGCGCGGTACCGTCGGTGCGCAGCCTGATCTGCAGGGTCGAGCCCTGCATCGGCAGCACCTCGACCGCGGTCAGTCGCACCGCGTCCTGGGCCAGTGCCAGCTGGGACCACGCGATGGCCAGGATGAGCAGCGCGCCGCCCATCAGCCACGCGAAGCCGCGCGCTTCGTTGATTTTCGACACCGTTGTACGGTTGTTGCCAGCCATCAGACGTTCTCCCAGAAATCAGTCGGCAAGGGCCAGCGCCGCGGGGCGCTCGAGGTAGCCGCCAAGACCATCAGGAACAATTTCGATCAGCGTTATTTTGGCGTCGCTGACAGCCATTACGCGGCCATCGTTCTGGCCCAGGTGATTGCCCGTCAGCACGCGGTGAATCAGTCCGTCCTTGGTCTGCACCAGGCCGTAATTCCCGGCGCCGAGACGGAGCGTACCGACCATCTTCAGCGTGTCGAGCGGGAACTGCTCGAGATACTCGCGCGGGCGCTGCACGTCCGGCCGCGGCCCGGTCGGATTCTCTCCGGCGAGGCTCTGGAGGAACGGCGAGCGGCGGTCGGCCATCTGGTATTCGTGGCTGACATAGGGCCGCACTTCCGGCAGGGGCTGGATGCGCCCGCCTGGCCGCTGTTTCGCCTTCTCGATCTCCCCGCGCAGGTCGTCGAGGCCGTCGCGAGCATCCGGCGAGCGCGAGTGTCGCCGGCGATGCCGACGGCGGTGAGGATCTTGCGCATGCGTTGCTGGCTCATGTCTTCTTTTCCCGTTCGCGCCTGGTCTTCGCCTTGGACTTCTTGCCGTCGTCCTCGGCGGGCGCCGCTTCGGTCTCGTCCTGGTCGAGGTAGCGGTAGGTCTTGGCGGTCAGGTTGAGCGTGAGCTCGTCGCTGGGTGCCGGCGCGCTGCCACGACGACCCCCTGTCTTGCGTGCTGCCGCGCGTGATCTCGATGATCATGCAGCGTCACGATGCGCGGCAGTGCCGCGATACCCGACACGAACAGGCCAAACTCGTGGAAGCCGCCGGTGAGCTGGATCTTGATCGGCAGCTCCGCGTAGAAATCCATCTTCGTCTCACCACCGGGCTGGAACAGGCGTTCCTGCAGGCCGGCCGCGAGGCCCGTCTGCGAGATGTCGACGAGCAAGCGAAGGCACTTCGGTCTTGCCGGGGAGCTGCCGGAGCATCGCGCCGAAGGTGCGCTCGATCTCCGCGAGCTGCTGCCGGTAAGCCTCGAGGTTCGCGGCCTTGCGCTGCTTCTCGTCGAAGGTCGTCCACAGGCTCTGCTGCTCGGCGCGGGCCTTGAGGAGTTCCGGCCGGTTGCCGTTGTCGCCCCAAACGAAGTACCACACGAGCGGCGACCGTCGCGATCACGAGCACCAGCGTGACGCCGAGCGCGCGGAACAGGAACGGCCAGCGGCCGATGTCCTTGAAGTCAAGCTGGCGAAGTTGTTCGACGAAGTTCATTGACGTGCCTCCGAAACGCGCGTCTTGCGTTTCTCGGAAGTGCGCCTCGTCGCCGGCCGCTGCGCGCTGCGATGCGAACAGCGTGAATTGCGCGCCGGGGCCTGCATCGCGACCCGGTCTGGATGACCTTGAGCTCGGGCGACGCAAGCGATTCGGAAGCGTCGATGTTGCGCATGAATGCGGAGACACGCGTGCTCGACTGTGCGACGCCGTTGAACTCGATCTTCTTGCCGCTCTGCTTGACCGAGGTCAGGTAGACGCCCTCGGGCAGCGTCGACACCATCTGGTCGAAGAGCTTCACGACTTCCGGCCGGCTGGCCTGGAGCGTGTCGATGACCTCCATGCGCGCGATCATCCGCGACTTCTGGTCCTCGAGCGCGAGGATCTGCTCGATCGCCTTGTCGAGTTCGGCGATCTCCGCCTTCAGCAGGTCGTTGCGGCGATTCTGCGAATCGATCATCGAGCTCACCGCGAAGTGCGCGAGCAGCGTGATGAGCGCGGCCAGGCCAACCGCCGCACCGAGCCCGATGAGGAATTCTTTCCGACGCCGCTGGCGGAGCGCTTGCCGCCAGGGCAATAGGTTAATACTTGGCATCTTCGTCGAAACTCCGCAGTGCCAGACCACACGCAAGCAGCAGCGCCGTCGCGTCCCGCGTCACTCCCAGTGCCTTGGCTTTCGATGAAATCTTCATCTGGCCGAGCGGATCTCCGCGCTCGGCCGGAATTCCCACGCGGCTCGCGATCACGTCCGCGACGCCCGGGATGTTGGCGCAGCCGCCGCAGATCAGGATCTGCTCCGGCTGGCTGCGGCCGCTGCCGGACGCAAGGTAGAACTGGAGCGAACGGCTGACCTGCTGGGTCATGTCGTCGATGAACGGATCGAGCACCTCGGGCTGGTAGTTCGAGGGCAGGCCGCCTTCCTTCTTGGCGCGGCCGGCCTCCTCCATCGAGAGTCCGTAGGTGCGCATGATCTCTTCGGTCAGCGACTGGCCGCCGAAGGCGAAGTCGCGCGTGTACACGACGACGAGATTCTTGAGCACGCTGAAGGTCGTCGTGCTCGCGCCGAAGTCCACGACCGCGATCGTGCGGTCGATGCCGCCGTCCGGCATCTGGTGCGTGAGCAGGCGGCAGGCGTTCTCGAGCGCGAAGGCTTCGACGTCGACGAGCTTGGCGATGAGTCCGGAGGCGTTCACCGCCGCGACGCGCTGCTCGACGTTTTCGGAGCGCGAGGCGACGAGGAGCACGTCGCGCATGTCCGGGTCCTTCTCCGACGGCCCGAGCACCTGGAAGTCGTAGCTGACCTCTTCCATCGGGAACGGGATGTACTGGTCCGCCTGCATCTCGATCTGCTGCTCGAGGTCGGCGTCCGAGAGGTTCCGCGGCATCTGCACGGCCTTGGTGATGGCCGCATCGCCGCGTGATCGCCACCGCGCATTCCCTGGAACGCACGCCCGAGCGCTTGACCGCCCGGCGGATCGCGTCGCCGACTGCGGAGGCGTCGACGATCGCCTTTTCGTTGATGGCGTTATGCGGGGTCGGCTCGGCCGCGTAGGCCTCGACCCGGTACTGGCCGCCCGACTGCGCGAGCTCGATCAGCTTGATCGAGGACGTGGTGATGTCCAGGCCGATCAGCGGCGAGTAGCGCGGCCCCAGCGAGATTTTCGGCAGCTTGAGCACAGAAATTTCCTTTTCAGGTCAGGCTATTACGAGGCTAATCGCTACGCTGGGTCAAGTTGCGTACCCAACTATATAGCAAGCAACTGTTAAATTGAACGTGACCCGACTCGCAATTCGCCCGCATTTCAGACCCTACCTCGAGGGTCAACGGGCGCAGCCGGGGGATCCGCCCCCCGGCCCTGACCGTTGGTTCCGACGACTTTCGCGCCCACAGGCCTCCGGTGCCGAATCCGCGGTCGATGCTGCACTCGATCGGGAACCCGCACCGTGTCTGCCGTCACGGTCCCGGCGTCGCGGGCCGCGACCCCGGGCCCGGGCAGTACCGGACATTACTATGCATAATCGGGACCGGTGATCACGCGCCTGAACCGGCGGCTCCGCATCGCGGCCACCGTCATCGTTTCGATCGCGGGCCTCGATCGGCCTGGCCTTCCTCGCGACCTACTACTACCTGAAGCCCACGCTGCCGGACGTCGCCGTGCTCCGCGACGTGCGCCTGCAGGTGCCGCTGCGCGTTTACAGCCGCGACGGCAAGCTGCTCGCGCAGCTCGGCGAGCAGCGGCGCGTGCCGGTGACCTGGGACCAGATCCCGCCGGTCGTGGTGCAGGCCGTGCTCGCCGCCGAGGACGACCGCTTCTTCCAGCATCCCGGCGTCGACTGGCAGGGCATCGCGCGCGCGCTCGTGCGTCGCCGCGGTCACGATGGAGACCTCGCAGGGCGGCAGCACGCTGACCCAGCAGCTCGTGCGCACGACGCTGATCACGAAGGAGAAGCAGCTGCGCCGCAAGCTGCGCGAGATCTTCCTCGCGCTCTCGCTCGAGAACGAGCTCGCAAGCAGGAGATCTTCACGCTCTTCGTGAACACGCAGTTCCTCGGCCAGCGCTCCTACGGATTCGCCGCCGCGTCCGAAACCTACTTCGGCAAGACGCTTGCGGCGAGGTCGATGCGAGCGAGGCGGCGCTGCTCGCCGGCATCCTGCAGGCGCCGTCGCGCCAGAATCCCGGTCGCGAGCGTCGAGCAGGCGACCGACGCGGCGCAGCTACGTGCTCCGCCGCATGCGCGAACTCGGCTACCTCGACGAGGAAGCCTGGCAGGCGGCGATGGACAAGCCCGTCACGCGCGGCCTGCACGGCCCGCGCGTGCAGATCGACGCGCCCTACGTCGGCGAGATGGTGCGGATCGCGCTGTACGAGAAGTTCGGCGACCGCATCTATTCCGAGGGATTCCAGGTCATCACGACCGTCGACAGCCGCCTGCAGCGCGCGGCGGACGTCGCGCTCCGCAGCGCCGTGCTCGAGTACGACCGCCGCCACGGCTGGCGCGGTGCCGGCCGGCCGCGTCGTGACCTCGGCGACCGGGAACGCGACGAGGCGCTCGCGGCGGCGATCGAGGAACGCCCCGTGGTCGGCGGGCTGATCCCGGCGGTCGTGGTGCGGACCGGCGCGGACGAGGCGACGGTCGTCGCGCGAAGCGGCATGCGTTACCGCCTCGGCATGGACGGCATCCGTTGGGCGAAGCATCGCGCGACGCGACGCCGAAATCGCCGCGCGACGTCATGAAGATCGGCGACGTCGTCTACGTGCTGCCCTCCGGCGAGGGCGCAGGCGCTGCTCGCGCAGTTGCCCGAGGTCCAGGGCGCATTCGTCGCGCTCGATCCGCACGACGGCGCGATCGTCGCGCTCTCGGGCGGTTTCGACTACGACGCCTCGAAGTTCAATCGCGTGATCCAGGCGCGCCGCCAGCCGGGCTCCTCGTTCAAGCCCTTCATCTATTCCGCCGCGCTCGAGGCGGGCCTCACGCCCGCGACCGTCATACTCGATGCGCCCGTCGTCTACGAGGCGCCGGATGCGGAAGTCGGCATCGGCCAGGGTGCGGACGCGGCGGTCGAGGGCGAGGAACCGGAGCAGGAGGACTGGCGTCCGGGCAACGATTCCCGGCCGCTTCTACGGCCCGACGCGGCTTCGCGACGCGCTCGCGCGCTCGCGCAATCTCGTCACGATCCGCGTCATGCGCCAGATCGGCGTCGGCTTCACGCGCGAGTACGTACTGCGCTTCGGGCTGCCGAAGGAGCACATCCCGCCAGACCTGACGGCGGCGCTCGGCACGGCGCAGCTGACGCCGCTCGAGATGGCGAATGGATTCGCCGTGTTCGCGAACGGCGGCTCGCTCGTCAAACCGCACCTCATCGACCGGATTCTCGCCGCCGACGGCTCGGTGCTCGAGGAGACCGACTCCGCGATCGCCTGCGTTGATTGCGGCACGGTGGCGCCGCGGACCCGTGGATGGGCTGCCTGCGACCGAAGAGAGCAGCGCGCGCCGGCACCGTGCGCGCCGCCGATGTCGGCGGCAGCCTGCCGCCACTGCTGCCTGAGCAGGTCGCGCCGCGCGCGATCACCGAAGCGAATGCCTGGATCATCACCGATCTCCTGCAAGACGTCGATGCGTCGCGGCACCGGCCAGCGCGCCCGCGCGCTCGGCCGGGCCGACATCGCCGGCAAGACCGGCACGACCAACGACGGCCGCGATGCCTGGTTCTCGGGCTTCAATCCCGACCTCGTCGCGACCGCCTGGGTCGGCTTCGACCAGGAACGGCCGCTCGGCCCGACGAAGAAGGCTCGCGCACTGCGCTGCCGATGTGGATCTATTTCATGCGCGAGGCGCTCGCCGGCGTACCGCAGCACCAGCTGCCGATGCCCGACGGCGTCGTGACCGCGCGCATCGGTGGCCAGGCCTCGGCGTTCGGCGAGGAGGCGCCCGCCGAATTCGAGTACTTCCTCGCCGATCACCTGCCCGCCGGTGTTTCCGGCGATGGCACAGTCGAGGGCGCCTCGACGCCGCAGAACGAAGAGCCGATCTTCTGATGCCGCGCCGGTCCGTGAGAGGCGAGCTGATGCGACAGGCGATTGCCCGCGAGGCCGCGCGGCTCATGATCGAGCACGGCCACGAGGACTACGGCTTCGCCAAGCGCAAGGCCGCGGAACGCTTTGGCGTCACCGACCTCGCCGTGCTGCCGAAGAACACCGAAATCGAGGAAGCGCTTGCCGAGCATCAGCGCCTGTTCGTCCCCGAAACCCACGCGGCCGAGCTGACGTCGATGCGAAACACTGCGCTCGAGGCGATGCGCCTGCTCGCGGAATTCGAGCCGCGGCTCGTCGGGCCGCTGCTTTCAGGCACGGCGACGGCGCACAACGACATCACGCTGCACCTGTTCGCCGATACGCCGGAGACGGTCGCCGTGCGTCTTCTCGATCGCGGCATTCCGCACGAGTTCGCCGCGCGGCGCTTGCGCATGCAGCGCGACGAGATCGAGGCGTTTCCGGTCGTGCGTTTCACGGCCGGCGATCACGAAGTGAATGCGACGATTTTTCCGCTCGACGGGATCCGCCAGGCACCGCCGGGACCGGTGGACGGCCGCCCGATGCGCCGCGCGACGCTCGCGGAGGTCGAGGGGCTTCTCGACGTCGGCATGGAATGAAACGCGGGCGTGTGCGTAGGGCCGCGTGGGTTACGTATCTGCCACTATTGTTTCCAGCTCGCTTGCCCCCCAGCATGGGTATATGAAATGGCGTAATACGGCGGAGCGTTACGGCATCGTCGGGCAGACGCTGCACTGGGTCATCGTCGCGGGGCTTGTTGCCTCCTACTTCCTTGCGGAAGCCGCGGAGGATGATGAACTCGGGGACCTGATGGGGCTGCACCGCTCCATCGGCATTGCGATCCTCGCGCTCGCGGTCCTGCGGCTGGTTTGGCGCATCCTGGATCGCAAACCACGGCTGCCTGACGCCATGCCCACCCATGAGCGCGCCATTGCGCGCGCGACGCACTCGATCTTCTATGTGCTGCTTTTTGCCCTGCCCATCTCCGGCTGGATGATCTCCTCAGTGGAAGGAGATCTGGTCCACTTCTTCGGCCTGTTCGAGCTGCCGCCGATTCGGTCCGGAGCGGACGAGCATTGGCTCGAAGACCTGCACGAAACTCTCTTCAACGTGCTGCTGGCGTTCGCCGTGCTACACGTCATCGGTGCGTTGAAGCACCATTTCTGGAATCGCGACCACGTCCTGCGCAGCATGCTGCCGGGCCGAATACTGCAACGACCGGAAGATTCGAGGAAGCGCCGCTAACGCTTTTTGACCGGGATGTAATCGCGCCGCGTCGGGCCGGTGTAAAGCTGGCGCGGGCGCGCGATCTTCATCTCCGGGTCCGAGATCATTTCGGACCAGTGCGCGACCCAGCCAGCGGTCCGCGCGATCGCGAACATCACGGTGAACATCTCGCGCGGTATGCCGAGCGCGCGATAGATGATGCCCGAGTAGAAATCGACGTTCGGATAGAGCTTGCGGCTGATGAAGTAGTCGTCCTTGAGGGCGACCTCCTCGAGCCTGAGCGCGAGCTCGAACAGCGGGTTGTCGCTCTGGCCGAGCTTGCCGAGCACTTTGTGGCACATCTCGCGGATGATCGTCGCGCGCGGATCGAAGTTCTTGTAGACGCGGTGGCCGAAGCCCATGAGCCGCACGCCGTCCTTGCGGTCCTTGACCCGCGACAGGAATTCATCGACGTGGGCCGCGTCGCCGATCTTCTGGAGCATGTCCACGACCGCTTCGTTCGCGCCGCCATGGGCGGGGCCCCAGAGCGCGGACACGCCCGCCGACATCGCGGTGTACGGATTGCAGCCCGTGGAGCCCGCGATCCGCACGGTCGAGGTGCTCGCGTTCTGCTCGTGGTCGGCATGCAGGATGAAGAGGAGGTCGAGCGCCTTCGAATGCAGTGAATCGAGTTGGTAGTTCTCGCAGGGCACCGCGAAGAACATGTGCAGCATGTTCGCGGTGTAATCGAGGTCGTTTCGCGGGTAGATGAAGGGCTGGCCGAGCGCGTGCTTGTAGGCGGCCGCGGCGATCGTCGGCAGCTTCGCGATCATCCGGTGCGTGAAGATCTCGCGGTGCCGGTCGTCCGTGATGTCGGTCGAATCGTGGTAGAAGGCCGCGAGCGAGGCGACGATGGTCGCGACCATCGCCATCGGGTGCGCGTTGTGATGAAAGCCGCGATAGAGACGCAGCAGCCACTCGTTCAGCATCGTGTGGCGCGAAATCGAATGCGTGAACGCGGACAGCTCCTTCGCGCTCGGCAGCTCGCCCTTCTGGAGCAGGTACGACACCTCGAGAAACGTGCTGTGCTCCGCGAGCTGTTCGATCGGATAGCCGCGATAGAGCAGCACGCCCGCGTCGCCGTCGATGTAGGTAATCGCGCTCGAGGTCGCCGCGGTCGCCATGAAACCCGGGTCGTAGGTGAAGACGCCGTGGTCTTTCTGGAGCGTGCTGATATCCAGCACGTCGGGACCGACCGAACCCGACAGGGCCGCGAGCTCGCTCGAGCGGCCGGTCGCCAAATCAGTCAACTGGTATTTCTTGCTGGCCATCGTTTTCCCGCGACGGAGACTGTCATTTTGCACCGCAGGAATCAAGGCTGGCCGCGACCCTTCCGCCTAGAATGTGCGGATGAGCGCACCGATCGCGATTTACGTGCACCTGCCCTGGTGCGTGCGCAAATGTCCCTACTGCGATTTCAATTCGCACGTCCGCCCGGACCGCATCCCGGAAGAGGACTATGTCGCGGCGCTGCTCGCGGACCTCGACGGCGACCTCGATCTTGCCGGGGGGCGAAAAGTCGGCAGTGTCTTCCTGGGTGGCGGCACACCTTCCCTCTTCGGTGTGCGCGCGATTGCGACGCTCATCGAAGGGCTCGCCGCACGCCTGCCTTTCGAGGCGGAGGTCGAAATCACGATGGAGGCGAATCCCGGCACCGTCGAACACGGCCGGTTCGCCGGCTACGCAAAAGCGGGCATCAACCGCGTTTCGCTGGGCGCACAGTCCTTCGATCCCGAGGCGCTCAAGGTGCTTGGGCGAATCCATGGTCCGGGCGAGATCGGCACTGCGGTCGCCGAGCTCGTCGCTGCCGGCATCAACAACTTCAACCTCGATCTGATGTACGGGCTGCCTGCACAGTCGCTCGAAGGCGCCCTCTCCGACCTGCGCTCGGCGCTTGCCCTGGACCCGGCGCACCTGTCGCAATATCAACTGACACTCGAACCGGGCACCGCTTTCTACTTCAAGCCACCGCCACTGCCGGACGACGAGCGCAGCTTCGAGATGCAGCTCGAGTGCCAGCGCCTGCTGGCCGCGGAAGGTTTCGAGCAGTACGAAGTTTCTGCCTATGCCCGGCCCGGCCGGCAGTGTCGCCACAACCTCAACTACTGGCGATTCGGGGACTACCTCGGCATCGGCGCCGGCGCCCATGGAAAAGTCACCGTGGACGGCCAGGTCATCCGCACCGAAAAGCCGCGTTCACCGCGCGAGTACCTGCTGGGTGGCGGCAAGGCCGGTGCCCGCCGTCGGGCCGTGTCGGCGGCGGACCTGCCCTTCGAGTTCATGCTGAATGCGCTTCGACTCACTGACGGATTTCCGGCCGGCGAATTCGAGCGTCGCACCGGTCTCGACGGAGCGGTGATCGAGCCCACGATTGCGGCGCTGGAAGGCCGCGGACTGATCAACCGCTCCGCCGAATACACACGCCCCACCGAACTGGGATTCCGTTTTCTGAACGACCTGCAGGCTGCATTTCTTCCGGCTACAGCGTGACTTCGGTCAGCTGTGCCGGCGCAGCCGAAGCCGGCTGAAACCGCGTCCAGTCCGCAAACGTGCCCGCAAAGACGGGCAACCACAGGACGAAGCCCACCCCCGTCTCGCTTTGACGCACGAGCAGCGAGCCATCCTCGGCCCGGCCCAGGGCAAGGGTGCTCCGCCCGACCGCGCTCGCAAGCAACATGGTTTCGCTACCGCCCCAGTCCCCTTCCAGGAGCAGGGTTGAGTTCTTGCATTGCTGGCGCGTGGGCAGATCGAATGCCTTTGTGCTGCCGTCCGCGCGCACGCCTTCAATGTGCAGGCTGGTCTCGGCGAGTCGCAAACGCACTGTCTGGTACTCATCCTCGGCCGGATTGAACGAGGTACGGCCCAGCCGATTCTCGGCCCGATGCCACTTTTCGCTGCCGCCGTTGAACAGATGAGCGAGGCTGACGGCCTGGCGCTCGTAAGTTCCGGAAGCAAACCGTTCGCCCGAGTTCTGGTAGTCGCCATCGATGACCGGGCAGGCATCGGTCTCCATCTTCACCTTCTCGGGCCAGTCAATCCCGTACACGGCGCGTTCGTTCATGACGCAACCCGAGGTCACCACACCGACAAGAACCGCGGCGATACAGGGCCGTTTGAAGCTGACGTATTGCATGTCGACATCTCCCTTAAAAACCTGGGGCCATGCTCCACGTGACATGCGGGGAAGTCCTGAGGGGGGCATTTAGCCGGCATGAGCTTTGGCTGAGGGCGGCACCTGGGGCACCGCGGAGCGTCTCAGAGCCCCGGAATGCCGGGCTGTCAGCTACAAACGATCTTGTCCGCCGTTCGTTCACACTGCGGCGGCCAACCGTCTCGGTCCCAGTACACGTCCAGGCCAAACTGCGTCACCACCTGCCCGAAGGCCGGGAGCCGGCGCATTCCGGCCGCTTCGCGCGAAGAAAGCGCGAATTCCAGTTCTCTCGTGCGGAGCATGGGCCGCGCCAGCAGCCATTGCAGCGCGCGCTCGTTTCTGTGCGCCAGCACGAGCGCGCCGAAATGCATCAATCCGTCGATCTGGCCGGCTCCGGCAGCACGCTCCATCGCTGCTTCTGCTGCATCGCCCCGCGCACGATCCTGAATTGCAGAGATGGCGACCGGCACCCAATCATCCGACTGTCCGCGACGGCGCTGCGCTTCGCGGAGAGCAGCTTCGAGCTGCTCGAATTCTTGTTGACGCACGTAGAGCAGCATCGCCACTTCCGGAGAGGCTGACGGCGCAAGGTCCAGCTCCCGCGCCTGGGCCAGCAACTGCGTGGCCTCGCGCTCATCGTCCGCCCAGAGTCTCAAGACCGCCAGGCGGAGATACACGGTCGGAGACAATGGATCATTCACAAGCGCCTGATGCGCCTCCGCATTCGCTGCATCCCGTTTCCCAAGCGCGCCCAGCATCTGTGAGTGCAAGAGCCGCATTTCCGTGTCATCCGGGGTCGAGACCAGCGCAGCGCGAAACGCGGTCTCCGCTTCGATCCAGTGGTTGCGCTCAAGCTCCAGCCATGCCCGGACCGCATGAACGTCGCCTGACATTGCGGTTTCGCGTGCAACGGCTGCCAATGCCCGATCGGCCCGGGCCAGGGCGTTCGCGGCCTCAGCCGGTGCAACATTCGCGAGCAAAGTGCATGCCCAGGCGAGCGCCAGATGGGCACGCAGGAATGCGGGGTCCGACTCGATGGCTTTTTCCAGCAAGACGATCGCTGACCGCAGTTCCACTTCCCCACGCCGGCCGAGTTGCTGCCGGCCTTGCAGGTACAGGCGATAGGCGTCGGGGTTGGCGGGCGACGCTTCCACGAAATCGGGCGTGGACTCGGCGCTGGTTGCGCCTGATTGTGGCAGTCGTTGCCGCAGGGCCTGCGCGACCGCCGTTGAAATGTCGGCCTGGACGCCAAACAGGTCGCCGAAGTCACGATCGTAGGACTCCGCCCAGATTTCAGTTCCCGTCGCGCTGTCGGCCAGGTGCAAATTGACGCGCACGCGGTCACCGGCGGCACGGACGCTGCCGGTCACGATGTGGGTCGCCCGAAGCGCCTGCGCAACTTCCACCAGGTCCGCGTCATCGCTGCGAAAACGCATTGCGGAATTACGCGCAACCACACGCAGACCTTTGACATGCGACAGGCTGATCGTCAGTTCCTCCGTCAAACCGTCGGCGAGGACGGAGTCGCTGGTATCTGGACCGAGGCTCGCGAGCGGCAGCACCGCGAGCCGCACCTCGCCGGTTGCCGCGTCTCCGACGTTTCGTGTCGCCCACCACCCGCCGAGCCCCGCAAACGCAGCAAGGACGAGAGCGGCAACCGCCCAAGGCCATCGCCGCGATCCCGGCTCGCCCGCAACCCCTGATTGCGTCGTTTCAGTCGTTGCAACGGTCGCAAGCAGCGCATACCCGACACGCGGAATCGTGCGCACGAATCGCGGCTCGTGTGGATCGTCCTCGAGTTGGGACCGCAACAGCGAGATCGCCCGCGACAGGACCTCGTCCGTCACCATCCGGCCGTTCCACACTTCCTCGATCAACTGCTCGCGCGTAACGACCTGGGGCGCGTGCTGAGCGAGGCACAGCAACACCCCCATCGTTTTCGGTTCCAGCTGGACGCTGCGACCGTCCTTTTCGAGCGAACAAAGGTCAGGACGCACCTGCCAGGCGCCCAACCGGAAACCGCGCGCCAGCGAGGGTTTCCCGGAAGATCTTTCGCCGCGCAGCACGCGCGCGATATGGCTGATACCGCTCTTGTCCATGCTTCCGCTACCGTGCGACAGGGCGAGCGAGTTGTACACAGCGCCTTCCGGGCTCGGTCCCAAGAGGGACTTTCGACGCTTTGTTAGCAAGGTGCCTTAACTGGGATAGCCTAAGCCCTTGTTTAAAATGAGAAAACAGGCCTGCTCAAAATTTAAGCAAACTGGCAAAAATGCAGAAATGGTCGATGGGGTGGTCGAGGAGGGAGCGTCGCTCCACAGAGTTATCCACAGTTTTTGTGGATAAGCAGAAAACCCCAGCAAATCCGACGACTTAGCTCTTGAATAGTCGCGGCTCCGGGCCCACCTTGTCTGCCGCGCACGCTAAATATAGACTGCGCGCCCCCACGCACGAGCGCGGGAATCCACGGGAATCGCAGCGATGAAAGAAGACATTCACCCAAAATACTCTGAAATTACCGTGACCTGCACCTGCGGGAACAGCTTCCAGACGCGCTCGACCCTGGGCAGCAACCTCGAAGTCGAAGTCTGCTCGAACTGCCATCCTTTCTACACGGGCAAGCAGAAGACCATGGACACCGGCGGTCGCGTCGATCGCTTCCGCAAGAAGTACGGCCTGAAATAAGTCCGTGCGGCGGCCGCCTGGCCGTCAACTTTCGGCAATCCCCCGCGTCTAATGCGACACCGGTACCCTTGGGACCGGGGTGCGGAGTCTCATGCCCATGAATCACAGAAAACTCGCCAGCCTGATCGCGTTCGCGGCATTCGCCGCGTCCGGGGGCGGCCCCGTGCTGGGCGCCGAGACCGAGAAGGTGGAGAAGCCGCAGAAGGAGAGCAGGGAAGTCCAGACCGCAAAGCAGATGCACATCCAGTTCACGCAAGCGATGGGCGTGCACCAGGACCTCGAACTGCAGGAATACGTGCAGCGCGTCGGCGAGAAGCTCGCGGCCGTCAGCGAACGCCCCGAGCTTCCGTGGAAATTCACGATTATCGACACCGATGACGTGAACGCCTTCGCGACATTGGGCGGATACGTCTATATCTCGCGCGGCATCCTGCCCTACTTCCAGAACGAGGCGGATCTCGCCGGCGTGCTCGGCCACGAGATTGGCCACATCGCGGCAGAGCACATGAAGAAACAGCAACAGAAAGGCATGCTGTCCGGCCTGGCGAGCGCGGCGACGGCGATCTTCACCGGCCAGCCGGCGCTCGCGGAACTGACGAACATGGCGGGTTCGGCGATCATCAGCGGTTATGGTCGCGAGGCGGAACTCGAGGCCGACCGTCTCGGCGCGCGCTACCTCGCGAAGGCCGGGTACGACCCGGAGGCGATGATCCACGTCATCTCGACGCTGAAAGATCAGGACACCTTCGAACGCGAGCGCGCGCGACTCGAAAATCGGCAGCCGCGCCTGTATCACGGCGTGTTCGCATCGCACCCGGACAACGACACCCGCCTGCAGCAGGCGATTTCGACCGCGGACAGGACCTCCGGTTCGGCGACCGGCGATAACGAGAATACGGAGGGCTTCATGCGGGCCATCGAGGGCCTGCCGGTCGGATCGAGCGCGCGCCAGGGCATGGTCCGCGACAATCGCTTCTATCACTCAGACATGCAGTTCACGCTCGCGTTTCCGCGCGGCTGGCAGATCGTCAACGAGCCGGAGAAGATCGTCGCGATCGGGCCGAAGAATGAACACTACCTGGAGATTCGCGCCCAGCCGCCGCCGGCGGACGTGACCGACCCGCGAGAGTTCGCGATGCGCGGGCTTGGCAGTCGCCGCCTCGACCAGACCGAGACGCTCGACATCAACGGCCTCAAGGGCTGGACCGGCGTCGTGCGCGGCGATCCGTCGCCCTTTGGAAAGTCGACGAATGTGCGCTATATCGTCATCTACCACGCAAACCTGATGTGGATCTTCAAGGGCGCGAGCCGCGCGGCAACCACGGCGCCTTCGGGCGATCCATTCTTCCTGTCGACCGCGAACACCTTCCGCCGCCTGCGCGGCAACGAGTTCGCGCTCGCGGAGCCGTATCGCCTGCATGTGCTGCGCGCGACCGAAGGCACGACCATCGAGTCGCTCGCGAAAGAAGCCCAGGTCAAGAAGTATCCGGTACAGCAGCTCCGGCTCTTCAACAATCTTTACCCGGACGGCGAGCCGAAACCCGGCGACCTGGTCAAGACCGTGCGCTGAAGAGCAAGAGGGGACGTTATTTTGAAGGGGACGTTTTTGAAGGGGACGTTCACCTTCATCTCTCAGTCTCGTAGGGTCGATGAAGGTGAACGTCCCCTTCAAAAACGTCCCCTTCAAAATAACGTCCCCTCTTGCTCTTCACCATCCCGCCTCTCGCATCTTTGCCGCCAGCGCAATGAGCGCCTGACCCCGGTGACTCACGCGATTCTTCTCCACGGCCGGCATTTCTGCGACCGTGTGGCTGCCACCGGCCACGATGAATAGCGGGTCGTAGCCGAAACCGCCACCTCCGCGGCGCTCGAAGCCGATGCGGCCTTCCCAGGAAGCCTCGGCAACGATCGGCGCCGGGTCCGCAGCGTTTCGCAGGAACACCATCGCGCAGCGATAGCGCGCACTGCGCTGCGCGTCCGGAATGCCCCCGAGTTCCGCGAGCAGCTTGTCGTTGTTCGCGTGCTCGTCGGCATCCGGGCCCGCGTAGCGGGCGGTGTGCAGTCCCGGCCGTCCGCCGAGCGCATCCACCTCGAGACCGGAGTCGTCGGCGATCGCCGGCAGGTCCGAGAGCGCCGCCGCGTACCGCGCCTTCAGGAGGGCGTTCGCGATGAAAGTGTCGCAGTCCTCGACCGGCGGCGCGATTCCGAGATCCGCTTGCGCGACGACTTCGAGTCCGTGGCCCGCAAGGATCTCGCGCATCTCCTTGAGCTTGCCGGGATTGCCGGTCGCGAGCACGACGCGGCGCATGGTCTGAGGAATCAGCCCTGCCGCGCCTCGAGCTGCAGGCCGAAGAGCCGCGCCGTGCCCGTCGCCGCGAGATTCAGCATTGCGTCGAGCTCTTCGCGGCGGAAGGCATGGCCCTCCGCGGTTCCCTGCACTTCGATGAAGGCGCCGCCGGAATTCATCACCACATTCATGTCCGTCTCGGCCTCGACGTCCTCGGAATACTCGAGATCGATCATCGGCTCGCCCTTGACGATGCCGACCGAGACCGCGGCGATCTGGCCGTGCAGCGGATTCGCGGCGAGCGTGCGCCGCTTGATCAGCGTGTCCACGGCGTCGGCGAGCGCGATATAGGCGCCCGTGATCGCGGCCGTGCGCGTGCCGCCATCCGCCTGCAGCACGTCGCAGTCGATTGTGATGGTGCGTTCCCCAAGCGCGGTCAAGTCAATGCAGGCCCGGAGCGAGCGGCCGATCAGCCGCTGGATCTCCTGCGTGCGGCCCGCCTGCTTGCCGCGCGCCGCCTCGCGCGCGCTGCGCGTATGCGTCGCGCGCGGCAGCATGCCGTATTCCGCGGTGAGCCAGCCCTTGCCGCTGTTGCGCAGGAACGACGGCACGCCGTTCTCCACGCTCGCCGTGCAGAGCACGCGCGTCGCCCCGAACTCGCAGAGCACCGAGCCCTCCGCATGCACGGTGAAACCGCGCGTGAAGCGCACGGGTCGCAGCTGATCGGCTGCGCGGCCGTCTTTTCGCATGAAGTGCTCCGTTTCCGTCAGTGGTGCCAGATCAGGCTGGCGGCGGACGCATTGTCGCTGTGCGGCTTGGAGGCCGCTATCGCGCGTTCGGCGAGTTTCTCGAGCGCCGACTTCGAGCTGCCGTTGGTCTTGCCGTTGCCCGGCCGCAGGAGGCCGGCGATCTCGGCGTCCTTCAGGTTCGCCCAGACCCCGTCCGTACAGACCATGAGCACGTCCCCGTCCTCGAGCGGCTGGCGCCGGGAGATCGTCATCTCGGGCAGCACTGCCTCGCCGCCGATACAGCATTCGACGAAATTACGCATCGGGTGGCCGGGCACTTCTTCCTCGCTGATCGAGCCTTCGCGCAGCAGTTGCTCGACATGGCTGTGGTCCCGCGTGCGCGCGAGCACGGCACCGCCCCGCAGGTGATAGACGCGGCTGTCGCCGACGTGCGCCCACCAGGCTTCCTGGCGCTGGACCAGGCAGATCGCACAGGTCGCGCGCGGGCGCAGATCGATCGCGAGCTTGCTGCCGATCGCGACCACCGCCGCATGCGCGCGGCCGAGCGCGAGATGCAGGAAGCCAAGCGGGTCGAACAGGGGTTTCGTTTCGGCGCGGAATGCTTCGAGCACGACCTTGCAGGCCGTTTCCGCGGCGCGCGCGCCGTGGGCGTGGCCGCCCATCCCGTCCATGACGACGAGCAGCGCCGCGCCGTCGCTCGACACGACTGCGGCGCGGTCCTGGTTGTCCTCGCGATCGCCGATCAGGCTGACCTCGGCGAACTCGACTGCCACGATTGTTCCGGCGGGCCGATAGCCGCCGCCCCCTGTTAAACTGCCGCAGAGCTTACATCACTGGCCCGTGCCGCATCCCAGGGACGAACTACGATGTTGAGAAGCATGACAGGCTTCGCGCGCGCCGAGCAGGCGACGACGGCCGGGCTTCTCGCCTGGGAAATCAGGAGCGTCAATCACCGCTATCTCGAGGTGAGCCTGCGGCTGCCGGAGGAACTCCGCGGATCGGAAGCGGAATACCGCCGCGCGATCGGCGCCGTCGCCCGGCGCGGCAAGGTGGACGCTTCGTTTTATGTCAGGCCCGCCCCGACGGCGAGCCGCGAGCTCACTCTCGACGAACCCCTCCTCGACCGGCTCATCGAGAATGCGACCGCCTTGCAGCGGCGACTCGGTGCCGTGGGCCGCATCGATGCCGTCGATCTGCTGCGCTGGCCCGGGGTCGTGCGCGAGTCCGAGCGCGACACGTCATCGCTCGCCGCGGCGGCCATGGACCTGCTCGCGGAGACGCTCGCCGCCTTCACGACTTCGCGCGCGAGCGAGGGTGAACGCATCGCGCAGATGCTGTCGTCGCGCGCCGCACAGTTGCACGGCATCGCCGATGAAGTCGCGGCCCGGTTGCCGGAGGTCCAGCTACGAATCCGCGCGAAGCTGCAGGAACGGGTGGCGGCGCTTGGCGCCGAGGTCAACCCGGAGCGGCTCGAACAGGAGATCGCGCTCCTGGTGCAGAAGATGGATGTCGCAGAGGAGCTCGATCGGCTCCGCAGTCACGTCGAAGAGCTAAATACGACTTTGGCGTCGGGCGAGGCGGTCGGCCGCAAGCTCGATTTCCTGATGCAGGAATTCAATCGCGAGGCGAACACGCTCTCATCGAAGTCGCAGGATGTCGAGACGACGCGCAAGGCGGTTGAACTCAAGGTCTTGATAGAGCAGATGCGGGAGCAGATCCAAAACGTCGAGTAGTTTGATCGGCGCCTCAGCGCCGCACGCGATGCCATCGTTCCGTGGCTGAATCGCGCTTCTGCCAACCGTAATAAGGATGCCGCGCGAGCAGCTCCCTATTGCGGAATATCAGGCTGAGCACTGCACCGGCCACGAAGCCGCCCACGTGCGCCCAGAACGCGACGCCGCCGCCTTGCGCGCCGAGCGCAATGGATCCGCTTACGAGCTGGAGCAGGAACCAGTAACCCAGCATGAAATAGGCCGGCACGGCGATCGTGTTGACGTAGAAGCCGAGTATCACGAACAGGTGGACGTTCACGCGCGGGTACATCAGCACGTACGCGCCCATCACGCCGCCGATTGCGCCCGAAGCACCGACCATCGGGATCATGGATGCCGGATCGAAGGCCGTCTGCAGCGCCGCTGCCGCAATGCCGCAGAGCAGGTAGAACACGACGAAGCGCAGATGCCCCATCGCGTCCTCGACGTTGTTGCCGAAGATCCACAGGAACCACATATTGCCGATCAGGTGCATCCAGCCTCCGTGCATGAACATGGAGGTCAGGACCGTGTGCCAGGACGCAGTGCCGGTAAGCACGCACGAGGCTTCCGGACTGATGGGAATGTTCGCGCCCGCGGGGGCGAGCTGCAGGAGATCGGCCGGGATCAGCCCCAGCTGGCAGACCGACAAAGAGAGCGCGGGCTCGGTGCCGAAACCCTGGAGCAGGATCCACGCGAGGAGGTTGGCAGCGATCAGGCCAACCGTGGCGTACGGCGTCAGGAAGTGCGGATTGTCATCCCGGATCGGGAACATTCACCGATTGTAAGAGAGTGCCGGGCCACAGGTTCGCAGTCATTGTGTCGCGCGCTGGAGGGGGAGGAAGGCAGCGGCACGAGTGACCTGGCAATGACTGCGAACCTGTGGCCCGGCACTGTCGTAGCGACAATCACGTCTCGAGCCGCGTAGCGGTGATCACGATTTGCGGCAGGACGACGATCGAAGCGACGCCTGGCAGGTCGCGTTTATAGACGACCTTCTGGTCGAGTTCGAGACCGTTGCTCACGATGCCGGCGAGCGTTGCCACGAGAATCGTGGCGAAGCCCGTGTTGCGTGCCGTTGAATAAGTGCTCATCTCAATTCTCCTGTGTTCAGTAGTCGTATCGGGTTGATGAAAATCGACAGTCAGTGTCTGAGTGAAACTGTGGGCTTCCGGGCGGTCCCGAACAAATGCGGTTTCTGATGCCCGGTTAAGGGAAACTTGACCACCTTGGCGGGAGACACGGCAGGCTGGAGCTCGGGGACTGCCTCGAACCGGCGGCCCGTGACGAGTTCGGCCTGGCGGCGCTGGCCTTCGGCCAACAGGTCCAGGAAGCTCAGAAAGCCCTGTAAACGTGCGTTCATTTTCGTCTCCTTGGTTCAGGCGGAGCGGGCACTGCGCCCTTCCGTCCCGGTGTGGGCTAGACTTTGAGGTCACGGCGCATTCGGAACAAACGCATTAACTCAAGCTGAGTTAAGGGAAACTTCGTGGCTGCCTCCGCCTATGGCCGATTGCCGCTGAATGCGCTTCGCGTGTTCGAAGCGGTGGCCACGCGCCTCAGTTTTGCGGAGGCCGCCGAAGCACTGAATGTGACGCCAGCCGCGGTTTCGCAGCAGATCAAGGCGCTCGAGGATTACCTGCAGATTCCGGTGCTGCGACGGAGCGGCCGTAAGGTCGAGCTGACGCCCGAGGGCGCAAAACTGCTGCCCGGCGTGCAGTCGGGTCTCGATTCGCTGGTCGCAATCCTGCGTGAGACACGGATGAATCGCGCGAGCGGCATCATCAACGTCAGCACGCTCTCGTCGCTGATGCAGAAATGGCTCACGCCGCGGCTGCACCGCCTGCACGCGAAGTTTCCGGAATTGCGCGTCGATTGGCACACCTCGCGCGAAGCCGTCGATTTCGCGCGCAGCGACTTCCATGCTGCGGTCCGCCTCGGTGAAGGCGTCACGCCGGGTCTCGATCACGACAAGCTGATGGATGAATGGATTGTGGTGGTCGCCTCCCCGCAGCTCTTCAAGAAGCACGGCTCGATCGACGATCGCGAGAGCTTGCACGGCATTCCGATGCTCCAGGCCAAGGACGAGCCCTGGTCGCGCTTCGAGAAAAGCGCAGCGCCCACGCCTTGGCCCGCCGGCCCGACGATCATCGACGACTCGGTCAGCGTGTTGTCGGCCGTGATCGCAGGGCTCGGTTACGCGCCGGCGCGCTGGTCGATCGCGGCGAACGATCTCGACTCAGGCAACCTCGTGCTCGCGAGCAAGATCATTGTGCCCTCGCGTTTCCGCTACTGGTTTGTCTGTCCGCCCTCGTACGCAGAACTCCCGATGGTCCTGGCGCTGCGCCAATGGCTCCGCGAAGAAGCCGCGGCATTCCCCAAGCCTGACGACTGGTTGAGCCGCCGCTACCGCTAGGTTGAAGGGGACGTTCACCTTCAAGGATTGAAGGTGAACGTCCCCTTCAACCGATACAATCGCCGCGTGTCGAAACGCGGTCATCTCTATGTCATCGCGGCGCCCTCGGGCGCGGGCAAGACGAGCCTGCTGCATGCCCTGATGAGCCGACGGCCGACGCTTTCGTTCTCGGTCTCCTGCACGACGCGGAAGCCGAGGGACCACGAGCAGGATGGCCGCGACTACCACTTCATCGACCGTGCGGAAATGGAGCGCTTGATCGCGGCCGACGAATTCGTCGAGCACGCGAACGTGTTCGGCAATCTCTACGGCACGCGACGAAGCGTCGTCGACGCCGCCCTCGCCGAAGGCCGCGACCTGATCCTCGAGATCGACTGGCAGGGGGCGAAGCAGGTGCGCGAGCGCCTGCCCGAGGCGGTCCAGATCTTTATCCTCCCGCCGTCCCGGGCCGAACTCGAAATCAGGCTCCGCAAGCGCGCGAGCGACAGCGAGGAAGCCATCGCCCGCCGGCTCGCCGAATCGGAGATTGAGATGTCGCACTGGCAGGATTTCGACTACATCGTGGTCAATCGCGATTTCGAGCAGGCGCTTGCGGACCTGGAAGACATCTTCGACGGCCGCGGCGAGGCGAGCCGCCGGGATCGGCCCGGCCTCGAGGCAAACCTGCAAGTGCTCCTCGGGATTCGATAGCATTGGCGTCAAGGAGTGGCAGGACCCATGACTGGCAAGGACACGGGCAATACCAAGGCGACGGATCGCCGCTGGCATGCGGTTTCGGTCAAGCCCGGCCCGAGCACCTGCAATGCGGCCGTTTCCGGCAAAAACCGCCGCTGGCTGTCGCGCGAAGCACCACTCTTGCCGCTCCCCGGCTGCACCCGGCCCGACACCTGTACCTGCACCTATAACCATCACGACGACCGCCGCGCCGGCGGCCGCCGGGCCCACGACTTCGACGCCTTCAACCAGCCACCCCGGGTCGTAAACGAGCGCCGCTCGCGTAAATCCCGCCGTACGGGGTAGGAAAACGCCGCTTCGGGAGGGGACGTTCACAGTTCTTGAAGGGGACGTTCACCTTCAGCAGCTGAAGGTGAACGTCCCCTTCAAGAACTGTGAACGTCCCCTTCAAGAACTGCTATCATTTCCGGTCCAATTCACTGAAATTTACGGTCTTTTCCATGGCCCGCATCACCGTCGAAGATTGCCTGCATACGGTCGACAACCTGTTCGACCTGGTCCTGCTCGCCTCCAAGCGATCACGCCGCCTCGTCAATGGCGCCGAGGCGCTCGTGGACTGGGAGAACGACAAGCCCACGGTGGTGGCGCTGCGCGAGATCGCGGAAGGCAAGATCACAGTCGATCTGCTCACCGAGCCGGATCCGGAGCCGGAACAGGAAATGATTCCTGAGCACCCGCTCGACCTCGGCGTGGACTTCCGCGCACCGCAGCTCGGCCTGGGGGACTGACCGCGAGACTGCCGATCCGATGAATTACGCGTCTTCCATCCTCGGACTGCTGCCGGGCGGAAGACGCGCTGCCGGGATCGGCCAGCTCACCTCGAAGATTGAAGGCTACCTGCCGACCGACCAGGTCGAGCGGGTCCGCGAGGCTTTCGCGTACGCGGAGGCCGCGCACAAGGGCCAGAAACGCCATTCGGGCGAGGCCTACATCACCCACCCCATCGCGGTCGCCGACATCCTGGCCGACCTGCACCTCGACGGCGCGACGATCGCCGCGGCAATCCTGCACGACGTCGTCGAAGACACGCCCTCCTCCATGGCCGAGGTAGAACAGAGGTTCGGCAAGGAAGTCGCCGAGCTCGTCGACGGCGTGACCAAGCTGGACCAGGTCCAGTTCAAGAGCCGCAAGGAAGCGCAGGCCGAGAGCTTCCGCAAGATGATCCTCGCGATGGTGCGCGACATCCGCGTCATCATGGTCAAGCTCGCCGACCGAACCCACAACATGCGTACGCTTTCCTCGATGCCGGTGGAGAAACGGCGCTCGGTCGCGCGCGAGACGCTCGACATCTACGGGCCGATCGCGAACCGCCTCGGCATCCATTCCATCAAGCTCGAGCTCGAGGAGCTCGGCTTCCGCACGCTGTATCCGCAGCGATACCGCATCATCGAGCGCGAGCTCAAGCGCGCACGCGGCCACCAGCGCGAGTTCCTGCCAAAGATCGTCAAGGCCGCGCGCAAGTCCCTCACCGATGCCGGCGTGACCGGCCGCGTCGAGGCGCGCGAGAAGCATCTTTACAGCGTCTACGTGAAGATGCGCAGGAAGCGGCTGTCGCTGTCGCAGGTCGTCGACATGTTCGGCCTGCGCATCGTCGTCGGCAGCGTGGACGAGTGCTATCGCACGCTCGGCCTGGTGCATGGCCTGTATCGGCCGATGCCGGGACGCTTCAAGGATTACATCGCGATCCCGCGCGTCAACGGTTACCAGTCGCTGCACACCTCGCTGTTCGGCCCGAATGGCATGCCGATCGAGGTACAGATCCGCACCGAGGACATGCACCGCATGGCGGAATCCGGGATCGCGGCGCACTGGCAGTACAAGACCGGCGAGAACGACGGCGAAGCGCGGCAGCTGCGCGCGCGCGAGTGGCTCGCCGGCGTGATGGATCTCCACGAGGGTTCGGCCGAGGAGCTCATGGAGAGCGTCAAGGTCGATCTGTTCCCCGACAAGGTCTACGTCTTCACGCCGAAGGGCGACATCATGCGTCTGCCGCGCGGCGCGAGCTGCGTCGACTTCGCCTACGCCGTGCACACGGGTGTCGGCCAGCGCTGCGTCGCCGCCAAGGTGGACCGGCGGCTGGTGCCGCTGCGCACGGTGCTCCGGAACGGCCAGACCGTCGATATCATCACCGCGAAAGGCGCACAGCCGAATCCCGCCTGGGCGAGCTTCGTCACGACCGCGAAGGCTCGCTCCGCGATCCGCCAGTACCTGCGCACCCTCAAAAAGGGCGAAGCCGCGGAACTGGGCGGTCGCATGCTGAACCAGGCGCTCGAGGAATTCGAGCTGTCGATCAAGAAACTTCCGCAAGGCCGGCTCGACGAGGTGGCACACTCGCTGGCGCTCAAGGACGGCGCGGAGCTCCTTGAGAAGATCGGCCTCGGCGAACGTCTCGCGCGCCTGATCGCGCGCCGCCTGCTGCCGGCCGACGACGAGCGTCCGGACGCGGGCCCGTCGCCGCCGCTTGCGATCGCGGGCACGGAAGGGCTCGTCGTCAGCTACGCGCGCTGTTGCTTCCCGATTCCGTACGACGCGATCGTCGCGTACCTGTCGAGCGGCCGCGGCGTCGTGGTCCACCGCGACAACTGCTCAAACGTCGCCGCCTTCGGCAAGCAGCCGGACAAGTGGATCTCCGCGGTCTGGCAGAAAGACCAGCAGCGCTCTTTCACCTCCGGCCTTACGGTCGAGGTCACGAATCGCATGGGTATCCTCGCCGAAGTCGCGACCCGCATCTCCGGCGAGCAGAGTAACATCAGCCACGTCAACGTCGATTCCTCGCAGGGCGACCAGTCGACGATCCTGTTCGAAGTCCAGGTCCGCGACCGCGGCCAGCTCGCGCGTATCATCCGTGCGATCCGCGGCATGTCGGACGTCATGAAAGTGGAGCGAAGCCTCGCATGAGCCGGAAGATCATCCACACGGATCGCGCGCCGAAGGCGATCGGTCCTTATTCGCAGGCGGTCGCCGCGGGCGGCGTGGTTTACCTGTCGGGCCAGATCGGCCTCGATCCGGCGAGCGGGCAGCTCGTCGCCGGCGGCCTCGAAGCCGAGGCGCGGCGCGCCTTCGACAATCTCGCCGCAGTCGCTGAGGCGGCGGGATCGAGCCTGGCGTCGGCCGTGCGGGTGACCATCTTTCTGACCGATCTCGGCCAGTTCGCCGCCGCCAATGGAATCATGCAGGCCTATTTCCGGGAACCGTATCCAGCGCGCGTGACGATCGGCGTCGCGGCGCTGCCGCGCGGCGCCACGATCGAGGTCGACTGCATTCTGGTGCCGTGACCATCGAACGCCGCCCGGTCACCGGGCTCAGGGGCGTCGGTCCGGCGCTCGCGAAGCGGCTCGCGAAACTCGGCATTGAAACCGTCGCCGATCTCCTGTTCTGGCTGCCGACGCGCTACGAGGACCGCACGCGCCTCGTGCCGATCGGATCACTGCGCCCCGGGGCGCGCGCCGCGGTCGAGGGCGTCATCGAACTGGCCGAAGTCGTCTTCCGCGGACGCCGCTCGCTGCTGGTGCGGCTCTCCGACGGCACCGGATTCCTGACGCTGAGGTTTTTCCATTTCAGCGGCGCGCAGCAGCAGCAACTGGTCCGCGGCCTGCGTCTTCGCTGCTTCGGCGAGGTGCGGCGTGGCAAGCACGGTCCCGAGATCGTGCACCCTGAATACAAGAATGCGGACGCACCCGACACGCAGGCGGTGCAGGACGCGCTGACGCCGATCTATCCCGTCGACCGAAGGGATCCAGCAAGGGCGGCTCCGTAATCTGACGGCGCAGGCGCTCGCCGCGGTCAGCGACGGCGAGCTGCCGGACTGGCTGCCGCGTGGAAATTCAGCGCGAGCTGAAATTGCCGGGGCTCCTCGAAGCGCTTCAGTATGTCCATCGCCCGCCGCCCGATGCGAAGCTCGCGCAACTCGAGGAGGGCCGCCACCCGGCGCAGCGCCGCCTGGCATTCGAGGAACTGCTCGCGCACCAGCTTTCGTTGCGCCAGCTCCGGAACGAAGTCCGCCGCGATCCCGCCTGGCCGATCGCCGTACCCGGGAAACTCGCGGAACGCCTGCTCGCAGTCACGGGATTTTCGCTGACCGGTGCGCAGCGGCGCGTGATCGCGCGAGATTCGCAGCGATCTCGCAATCGCGCACCCGATGCTCCGGCTCGTGCAGGGCGACGTCGGTTCCGGCAAGACGATCGTCGCGGCACTCGCGGCGGCGGACGCCGTCGAAGCCGACCGCCAGGCCGCGCTGATGGCTCCGACCGAATTGCTCGCGGAGCAGCATTGCGCAGAATTTCTCGCGCTGGCTCGCGCCGCTCGGCATCAAGCCGCTGCTGCTCACCGGGCGCCTGACGCCGCGTGCTCGCCGCGATGCGCAGTTTGCAGTCGCCGAAGGCTCGCAAAGCATCGTCATCGGCACGCACGCGCTGTTTCAGGAGGAAGTGAGGTTCGGCCGGCTCGCGCTCGTCATCGTGGACGAGCAGCACCGGTTCGGCGTGCACCAGCGCATGCGCCTGCGTCAGAAGGGCACGGATGGCCGCTACCCGCACCAGCTCATCATGACGGCAACGCCGATTCCGCGGACGCTCGCGATGACCGCGTATGCCGATCTCGACGTGTCAATCATCGATGAACTGCCGCCGGGTCGCACACCGATCATGACCGTCGTGATGCCGGATTCGCGCCGCGACGAGATCGTGCGTCGTATCCGTGGCGCCTGCCTCGAAGGGCGCCAGGCCTATTGGGTCTGCCCGCTCATCGAGGAATCAGCGCTGCTCGAGGCGCAGGCGGCGGAAGACACGGCCGCGGTACTCGCGGCAGCGCTGCCCGAGATCGCGGTCGGCATCGTCCATGGCCGCATGCCCGCTCCGGCTCGCGAGCGCACGATGGCAAGATTCAAGGCGGGAGAGATCGGACTCCTGGTCGCGACCACAGTGATCGAGGTGGGTGTCGACGTGCCGAATGCAAGCCTGATGGTCATCGAGAATGCCGAGCGCATGGGGCTCGCGCAGCTGCACCAGCTCCGCGGCCGCGTCGGTCGCGGTCGCGAGGCAAGCAGCTGCGTCCTGCTCTGGCACGGACCGCTTTCGACGCTCGCCAAGGAACGCCTTGCCGTGCTGCGGAACACCAACGACGGCTTCGCGGTCGCGCGGCGAGACCTCGAGCTTCGCGGGCCCGGCGAACTGCTCGGCACGCGCCAGACCGGCCTGATGCAGCTCAAGGTCGCCGACCTGATGCGCGACGCCGACCTGCTGCCGCGGGTGCAGGCCGCGGCCGACGTGATGCTGCGTTCGCATGCGGATAACATTGCGCCGCTGAAGCGTCGCTGGATCGGACAGTCGATCCACTATGGGAAGGTATGAACGGACAACCCGCAGCCCGGACGGAACCACAATCGGCGCCCCGCTGGAGCGAGCGGCTGGATGAATTCGCGCCGGGCGCCGAGCCCGCCGCCGCTGCCTGGCTCCGCGAGCCCGGGCTCCTGACCGAGCGCCTGCGCGCCTGTTGCAACGGAATGCCGGGGCTTGTCGTCATCGCGGAAGCGGAAGTGCCGCTCGCGAGCCACGACGCCGCGGTGCTGAAGGCATCGGGCAACGCCGCCTTCGTGCGCGAGATCGAGCTCACCTGCGACGGGCGACCCTGGGTGTTCGCGCAAACGCTGATTCCGCAGGCGACGCTTGCGCGCCAGCGCTGGCTCTCCTCGCTCGGCCGCGCGGCGCTCGGCGAACGGCTCGCCGCCGTGCCCGGAATTGAGCGCGGACCGCTCGAGTTCGCCCGGCTCGTCGCCGGCGACCGCCTCTATCATCGCGCGCTCCGCGAGCGCCGCGATCCGCCCGCTGCGCTGTGGGCGCGGCGTTCCTGGTTTGCGATCGAGGGCGACCGCCTGCTGGTGCAGGAAGTGTTCCTGCCCGAAGCGCATACGTGACACGGACCGTGAGCCTGCTCCGCCTCGTCGGCGCCCGGCGGATCCCGAGGTACAAGCCGGAGTGGCACCCGCACGGCGTGCGCGACGCCTTCCGCGCGCTCGGACGGACGCTCCGCGAATACGCGCTCCTGATGCGCCTGCACCGGCCGATCGGCATCTGGCTCCTGCTGTGGCCCGCGTTGTGGGGACTGTGGATCGCGGGCGCGGGCCGGCCCGATGCGCGGCTCCTAGTCATCTTCGTCGCGGGCGTCGTGGTGACGCGCTCGGCCGGCTGCGTCATCAACGATTACGCCGATCGCGACCTCGATCCCAAGGTCGCGCGCACACGCGACCGACCGCTCGCCGCGCGGCGCGTGGCGCCCGCCGAGGCGCTGTTCCTGTTCGTCGCGCTCGGATTCGTCGCGGTCTGGCTCGCGCTGCAACTCGACCCCTACGCGCAGCTCTTCGCCGTCGCGGGCGGCTTGCTCGCCGTGACCTATCCCTGGCTCAAGCGCATCGTGCATGTGCCGCAGTTCTATCTCGGCGTCGCCTTCGGCTGGTCGATCCCGATGGCCTTTGCCGCGCTCGACCGGCGCCGTGCCGAAGATCGCCTGGCTCCTGCTGACCGCCGTCGTGCTCTGGGCCGCCGTCTACGACACGATGTATGCGATGGTCGATCGCGAGGACGACGAGCGCATCGGCGTCAAGTCGACCGCCATCCTTTTCGGCGAGGCCGACCGGTTCATCATTGCCGTGATGCAGGCGATGACGCTGTTCGCACTCTGGCTTGCCGGCAAGGAAGCCGGGCTCGGCGACTGGTATCGCGCGCGGTCTCGGCGCCGCTGCGCTATTTTTTCTATATCAGCTATGGCTGATCCGCCGCCGCGAGCCGCGAAGCCTGCTTTCGCGCCTTCAACAACAATCAATACGTCGGCATCGTCGTCTTCGTCGGAATCGCGCTCGATTATCTCTACCGCTGACGCGATTCCTTGACGGCGAATGCAGGCGGAGTGCCGGTGCCCACGGCTCGCGCCACCGCCCAGACTTCGATGTGCCGGCAACCAGCGCGCCTGAACGCCTGCGCCAGCGCATCGACGGTCGCTCCGGTCGTCAGCACGTCGTCCACGATCGCGATCGAAGTCGGGACCGGTCTTCGCGCGCGGATCCCGAAGGCGCCGCTCACATTGACGCGACGCACGACCGCGGGCAGCGCCGCCTGTTCCTCCGTGTTGCGGATGCGTTCCGCGAGCCGTTCTTCCACCGGCAGCTGCAGAAGCTCCGCCGCGAAGCGCGCGATCTCCGCGGCCTGGTTGTAGCCGCGCCGCGCTTCACGCGAGGGATGCAGCGGCACCGGAACGATCGCGTCAACTGCGGGCGGCCCGCGCTCCGCGAGCCGGCGCGCCAGCAGCGTGCCGAGAATCCGAGCGATCGCGACCTGGCCGCCGTACTTGAGGCGATGAATCAATTCGACCAGCGGAAACTCGTAGCGATAGGGCACGAACGCGCCGTCGAATGCGGGGCGACGGTGCAGGCAGCGATGGCAAGGGAGGCCCGCGTCGGCGACCGGCGTCGCGCAGTTCGGACAGGCCGAAAAGATTCGCGGCAGGTCGTCTTCGCAGCCCCGGCAGAGATCGAGCGCGGGGCGGTTGGCCGGGGTCGAGGCAGAGCAGGCAGGTTGCCGGAAAGATCTTATGCAACAATGTCTTGGACGCACCGTAAACCTGCTCGAGCAGGTTCGGTTGACAGGCTGCAACGGCGTTCGAATACTGCGCCACAAGGCGAGATTGCGCGGCGTGTGCGACCGGCGTGCGGCGGTTTTTAGATCTAAAGAGGGAGCAATTCGATGGCCATGAACGGCAGCGCGGCCGGCGATATCCGCAGCGACTGGACGCTCGAGCAAGTGCGCGCGCTCCATGCGCTGCCCTTCAGCGACCTGATTCATGCCGCGCAGGTGGCGCACCGGCATCACTTCGACCCGAACGAAGTGCAGGTCTCGACGCTGCTCTCGATCAAGACCGGCGCCTGTCCGGAAGACTGCGCCTACTGCCCGCAGAGCATCCGTTACGACACCGGCCTCGAACGCGAGTCCCTGATGGAGCCCGCCGCGGTCGTCGCGCGGGCGCGCGCCGCGCGCGAGGCCGGCGCCACCCGCTTCTGCATGGGCGCGGCCTGGCGGAGCCCGAAGGATCGCGACCTCGACAAAGTCGTCGAGATGGTACGAGGGGTGAGCGATCTGGGACTGGAGACCTGCGCGACGCTCGGCATGCTGACGAAGCCGCAGGCGCATCGCCTGCGCGAAGCGGGCCTCGACTACTACAACCACAACCTCGATACGTCCGAGAAGTACTACGGGGAAGTGATCACGACGCGAACCTACCAGGATCGCCTCGACACGCTCGCCGCCGTCCGCGACGCCGGGATCAACGTCTGCTGCGGCGGCATCCTCGGCATGGGCGAGCAGGCGGAGGACCGGATCGCCTTCCTGCACACGCTCGCGACGCTCGACCCGCATCCTGAGAGCGTGCCGATCAACAACCTCGTGCAGGTCGAGGGCACGCCGCTCGCCGGCACGCCCGCGCTCGATCCGATCGAGTTCGTCCGCATCGTCGCGCTCGCGCGCATCCTGATGCCGCGCTCGCACGTGCGCCTCTCGGCCGGCCGCGCGCAGATGAGCGACGAGATGCAGGCGCTCTGTTTCCTCGCCGGCGCGAACTCGATTTTCTACGGCGAGAAGCTCCTGACCACCGGCAACCCCGACACGGCGAGCGACCACGCGCTGTTCGGCCGGCTCGGCATCCGGCCGGAGCCCGCTGCCTGCGGAGGCTGAGTTGTCCGTCGCGCCGATCTCATTCGCGCCCGTGCTGGCGGACCTCGACGCCCGCGGGCTCAGCCGGCGGCGACGCACCGTGCGGCGTCTCGCCCACGACACCGCCGAGATCGAGCTCGATGGCGTTGCTTGCGTCGATTTCTGCAGCAACGATTATCTCGGCCTCTCCGCGCACCCGCGCGTAACCGAGGCCTTCATCGAGGCCGCGCGCATTCACGGCGTCGGCGCCCGTGCCTCGCACCTGATCACCGGTCACCAGTCCGAGCATGCGGCGCTCGAAGAGGAGCTCGCGGACTTCACTGGTCGCGAGCGCGCACTGCTCTTCTCGACCGGCTACATGGCGAACCTCGGGCTCGCCTCCGCGCTGGTGAAGAAGGGCGGCACCGTGTTCGGCGATCGGCTCAATCACGCTTCGCTGATCGATGCCGGCCGCATGTCGCGCGCCCTGCTTCATCATTACCCGCATGGCGACGCGGCCGCACTCGAACGGCAACTCGCCGCGCTCGATTGCGGCCCGGCGCTGGTGCTGACCGATGGCGTTTTCAGCATGGACGGCGACCTCGCGCCGCTGCCCGCACTCGCGACCGCCTGCGCGCGCCACGGCGCCTTCCTCGCCGTCGACGACGCGCACGGACTCGGCGTAATCGGCGCAGGCGGCCGCGGTTCGCTCGAGCATTTCGGGCTGACGGCGAAGGAAGTGCCCGCCCTCGTCGGCACCCTCGGCAAGGCCTTCGGCAGCTTCGGCGCCTTCGTCGCCGGCGACGAGGACCTGGTCGAAACGCTGATCCAGCGCGCGCGGACTTACATTTATACGACCGCGCTGCCGGCGGCGGTCGCCGCGGCGACGCGCGCGGCGCTCGCGGTCTCGATCGCGGAGTCCTGGCGACGCACGCGCGTGCTCGCGCTCACTCGGCGTTTCCGTGAACTTGCAGCGTCGGCCGGGTTACCGCTCGCGGATTCGATGACGCCGATCCAGCCCATCCTGCTCGGCCGCGCCGATGCAGCCGTCGCGGCGAGCCGGGCGCTCCTCGAGCGTGGCTTCTTTGTCGCCGCCATCCGCCCGCCGACGGTTCCCGACGGGACCTCACGGCTGCGGGTGGCACTCTCCGCGGCTCATCGCGATGCGGACATCGAATCCCTGATCGCGTCTCTCACGGAAATCGTCTCGCCCGAATGAGTGATGCGAAGAGTCTGCTCGATCGCCGCGCCATCCTCAGTCACTTCGAGAGAGCGAGCAGCACCTACGACGAGTCCGCCGTGCTTCAGCAGCGCGTGCGCCAGCAGATGATCGATCGCCTCGACTGGATTGCCTTCGAACCGGAAACAGTCGTCGATCTTGGTTGCGGCACCGGTCACGCGGCGCTCGCACTCGCCGGCCGCTGGCCGAAGGCGCGCGTGATTGCGGTGGACTTCGCGCCGGGCATGCTGCGCGAACTCGCCCGGCACGACCGGGACAGCCATTGCGAGCGTCTCTGCGCGGACGCGCGATCGTTGCCGCTCCCGGACGCGAGTATTGATCTCGTGTTCTGCAATTTGATGCTGCCCTGGTGCGAGGACCTCGACGCGGTCTTCACGGAGATCGCGCGCGTGCTGCGGCCGCGCGGCCTGCTCAGCTTCACGACTTTCGGTCCCGACACGCTCGTGGAACTTCGCGCGGCGTGGCAACAAGCCGACGCCGCCACGCACGTCCATCCGTTCACCGACATGCACGACATCGGCGACGGACTCATCCGCGCCGGGCTCTGCGAACCGGTGCTCGACGTGAGCCGGTTCACCCTGACTTATCCGGACGTCGGTGCCCTGATGCGGGATCTCAAGGCGATCGGCTCGCAGAACGCGACGACGGATCGCCCGCGTGGACTCACGGGCCGTGGCCGCATGGCCGCGGTTGCGAAAGCCTACGAGGCCTATCGCAGTGAGGGTGTGCTGCCAGCGACTCACGAAATCGTGTTCGGGCAGGCCTGGGGGGCGATCGAACATCCGGATCGGGAAATCGATGGCGACTTTGCCTTTCCGGTCAGCGACATCGGCCGCCGCCAACCGCGCGGCCGCTGACCGTTCGCTACTCGGTGATTCGTGACGCGTGTATGCTTGGCGGCCCCCGCATCGCGCCTTTCGACCGGACACAGGATTCATCGGCATGGCTGACGTGTTTGTTTCCTATGCGCGTAGCGACAAGGCGCGTGTCGCACCGCTGGTGGCCGCGATCGAGGCGAAGGGCTGGTCGGTCTGGTGGGATCCGGATATCACGCCGGGCCAGGAGTTCGACGACCAGATCGATGCCGAGATCGCCGCGGCCCTGGCCGTACTGGTGGTCTGGACGCCGGCTTCGGTGGTGTCGCGCTGGGTGCGCGGCGAGGCGCGCGAAGCCGCCGAGCGCGGCGTTCTCGTTCCGGTGCGGTTCGACCAGGCGCGCCTGCCAATGGATGTTCGCGCCATCCACACGACGGACCTCGACGGCTGGGGCGAGAATGTGGCAAGTCCGCAGGCGCAGGAATTCCTGCGTGCGCTGGGCACACACATTGCGCGCTCGAAGGCCTCGCGACCCGCGAAGTCCGGAAGCGCGTCTGCATCGTCGACGACCGGCAAGGACTCCCCGCGCTACACGATCTGCGTGCTGCCGTTCGCCAACATGAGCGGCGACCCGGAGCAGGAATATTTCAGCGATGGCATCACCGAGGACATCATCACCGACCTCAGCAAGGTCTCGGCGCTCGGGATCATCGCGCGCAACAGCGCCTTCATGTACAAGGAAAAGAACGTCGACATCCTGAAGGTCGCGCGCGAGCTGAAGGTCAGCCACGTGCTGGAGGGCAGCGTCCGCAAGGCCGGCGGCCGCATCCGGATCAACGCGCAGCTGGTGGACGGCGAGACCAACAGCCACGTCTGGGCCGATCGCTACGATCGCGATTCCAGCGACATCTTCGCGCTGCAGGACGAGATATCCGAGGCGATCGTCAAGGCCCTGAAACTACGGCTGCTGCCGGAGGAGAAAAAGGCCATCGAGCGGCGCGGCACCAACAGTGCCGAAGCCCACAATCTTTACCTGATGGCGCGGCAGACCTACATCACCAGCCAGGAATACGATCCACGTACCGCAGAGGCCATCATTCGCCTGTGCGCGCGCGCCACCGAAATCGACCCGCAATATCCGCAGGCCTGGGCCTTGATGGCCATCGGCCACAATAAATTGCGTGAAGCAACAGGCGAAGGCGCGGGCGATGGCATGGCGGCCGCGGAACGCGCGCTGGCCGCCGATCCCCGGTCGGCTGAGGCCTACGCGATAAAGGCCCAGATACTCCTGGCAGAAGGTGATCCAGATGCCGCAGCTGCCGCAGTCGCCACCGCGCTTGAGCTGGATCCCGAGTCCTACGAGGTCAATCGCTCGGCCGGTCGCCTGAACTATCAGCTGAAACGGCACAAGGACGCGGTCCGCTACTACGAAAAGGCGGCGAACCTGGCGGAGGCGGACCTCAATTCCGCCTCGATATTGATGAGCAGTTACACCGCCTTGGGCGACGTCGAAGGCATGCGCCGGTCAGCAAAGCGGGCGCTCAATCGTGCCGAAGCCATCCTGGCCCATGACCCGAACAATTCCATGGTGGCGGGTTACAGCGCTTACGCCCTTGTCGCATTGGGTGAGGGCGACCGCGCCAAGGCGCGCATGGAGCGTGCCCTGCTGATCGATCCCAAGAACTTCAACATGCGCTACAACTTTGCGTGCGCATTGTGCGTCTACCTCAAGGACAAGGATGCCGCGCTCGACATGCTCGGCCCGGTGGTCGAGTCGATCACGGCAACTTTCCTGCCGTACGTCAAGATCGACCCGGACCTCGACCTGCTGCGCGACGATCCCCGATTCCAGGCACAGATGGCGGCGACGGAAGCGCGGCTCGCGGCCAAAGCTTGAAAGCGCGCGATCGGCGCAACTACTTCGTCACCGGCACCGACACCGGCGTCGGCAAGACACTGGTGACGGCCGCTCTCCTTCGCGCCTTTCGTGAAACGGGCATCCGCGTCGCCGGCATGAAGCCGATCGCAGCTGGCGCGGTCGCCGGTCCTGAAGGACCGGCAAACGAAGACGCGCTCCTCCTCCAAGCCGAATCGAGCGTCCGTCATCCCTACGCGCTCGTGAATCCCTGCCTCTTCGAACCCGCGATCGCGCCGCACATCGCGGCCGCGGAAGCGGGCACCGCGATTGACACCGACCGCATCGTCGCCGCACATGCACAACTCGCCGACGGTGCCGAGATAATCTTTGCGGAAGGCGCCGGCGGCTTTCTCGTGCCGCTCGACGCCAATCGTTCCTGCGCGGAACTGCCGGGCCTGCTCGGCATGGAAGTCCTGCTGGTCGTCGGACTCAGGCTCGGTTGCCTCAATCACGCGCTGCTGACGGCGGAAGCAATCGCGGCGCGCGGACTCGTGCTCGCCGGCTGGATCGGCAACGGCGTCGCTCCGGAGTTTCCGCGGCGCGAGGCGAATGTTGCGACGCTCATCGCGAAGCTCCCCGCGCCCTGCCTCGGCATCGTGCCCTGGATGCCGCGAGCCGGACGTCGGCATAGCCGCGGCGGCGCTTTCGGACGCCGCGCGCATCCTCCGCATCCCACTGGAATAAAAGGAAAAAATCGGGTTGCGGCATGGGGAGCCGTCCCTTACGATGCGCGGGCCGTACGCCCGCGCATCAAGGGCCGGCCCCGGGAGATCCGTTGTCAATCGCCAAGCGCAAATCGAAGCGGCCAATCGTTGCCGGCGTCCTCGCGACGCTCGCGCTTCCCGCGCGCGCGGACTGGAGCCTGCTGAACATGCCAGAAGGCGTCAGCACGCTGTCGCGCGAGATCTACGGCATACACATGCTCATGCTCTGGATCTGTCTCGCGATCGCCCTCGTCACATTTGGCGCGATGATCGTTGCGATGATCCGGTTCCGGAAGTCGCGCGGCGCAGTCGCCGACCAGAAGCTGCTCCACAACGCGCGACTCGAGGCGGCCTGGACCATCATTCCCGTGCTGATCCTGATCGGCATGGCGATCCCGTCGGTCGAGAAGCTCGTGATGATCGAAGACACCTCGGGCTCGGGGCTCACGGTCAAGGTCACCGGCCACCAGTGGTACTGGCAGTACGAGTATCTCGGCAGCGGCGTGTCTTTCTACAGCCGCCTCGCGCGTGACAGCGACGTGGCGCGCCAGCGCGGATCGGGTATCGATCCGGCCACGATCGAAAACTACCTGCGCGACGTCGACAAGCCGCTGGTCGTGCCGACCGGCGTCAAGATCCGCATGCTCCTCACCGCCAATGACGTGATCCACGCCTGGTGGGTGCCGGACTTCGGCATGAAGCGCGATGCGATTCCCGGATTCATCAACGAGATGTGGATCTCGGTCGATGACGACAAACCCGGCACCTACCGCGGCCAGTGCGCGGAGCTCTGCGGCGCTGATCACGGCTTCATGCCAATCGTCGTCGTCGCGAAGCCGAAAGCGGAGTTCGACGCCTGGTTGTCGAGTCAGAAACAAGAAGCGGGCGCAACGCTCGCCGCCACGGAGTGATGCAGATGGCCGAACACGGACCTCCGAAGGGCGTCGTGCGCTGGCTCACGACGACGAATCACAAGGACATCGGCACGATGTACCTCGTGTTCTCGCTGCTGATGTTCATGATCGGCGGCGCCTTCGCGTTCGTGATCCGAAGCGAGCTGTTCCAGCCCGGCCTTCAGTTCGTCGATCCCGCCTTCTACAACCAGATGACGACCATGCACGCGCTCGTCATGGTCTTCGGCGCGGTAATGCCGGCGACGGTCGGCCTTGCGAACTGGATGATCCCGCTGCAGATCGGCGCCGCCGACATGGCGCTGCCACGCATGAACCTGTTCAGCTTCTGGCTGCTCGCGTTCGCGTTCCTGTTGCTGCTCTCGACCTTCCTGATGCCGGGTGGCGCGCCGGCCTCCGGGTGGACGCTCTATCCGCCGCTCGTGCTGCAAACGGGCCAGGCGTTTCCGCTCGCTATTTTTTCGATCCACCTGATGGGCGCGTCATCGATCATGGGCGCGATCAACGTGATCGTGACCATCGTGAACATGCGGGCGCCGGGCATGACGCTCCTCAAGATGCCGCTCTTCTCCTGGTCCTGGCTGATCACGGCCTATCTCCTGATCGCGGTGATGCCGGTGTTCGCAGGCGCCGTGACGATGCTGCTGACGGATTACTACTTCCACACCAGCTTCTTC
Organism: uncultured Gammaproteobacteria bacterium; assembly: GCA_963819545.1. Classification (GTDB taxonomy): domain Bacteria; phylum Pseudomonadota; class Gammaproteobacteria; order Steroidobacterales; family Steroidobacteraceae; genus SCUD01. The sequence continues at coordinate 344,606 of CAWFWJ010000002.1, forward strand.
AATGCGGCGGGCGGCGGTGACCCGGTGCTGTTCCAGCACGTGTTCTGGTTCTTCGGGCATCCCGAGGTCTACATCATGATCCTGCCGGCGTTCGGGATCGTGTCGGAGATCATCCCGACGTTCTCGCGGAAGCCGATCTTCGGCTACGAGGCGATGGTGTTTGCGATCGCGTCGATCGCTTTCCTGTCGTTCATCGTCTGGGCGCATCACATGTTCACGGTCGGCATGCCGCTCGCGGGACAGCTCTTCTTCACGCTGTCCACAATGCTGATCGCCGTCCCGACCGGCGTGAAGATCTTCAACTGGACCATGACGATGTGGCGTGGTTCGCTTTCTTTCGAGCCACCGATGCTGTTTGCGCTCGCATTCCTGTTCCTGTTCACGATCGGCGGTTTCTCGGGCCTGATGCTCGCGATCGTGCCCGCGGACTTGCAGTACCACGACACTTATTTCGTGGTCGCGCACTTCCACTACGTGCTGGTGCCGGGTTCGGTGTTCGCCCTGATGGCGGCGGTCTATTACTGGCTGCCGAAGTGGACCGGCCACATGTACGACATGACGCTTGCGAAAGTGCACTTCTGGCTGTCCGCGATCTTCGTCAACGTGCTGTTCTTCCCGCAGCATTTCCTCGGCCTCGCCGGGATGCCGCGGCGCATTCCCGACTACGCCTCGCAGTTCGCCGACTGGAACATGGTCTCCTCGATCGGCGCCTTCGGCTTCGGGCTATCGCAGCTCCTGTTCGTCTGGCTGATCGTCAAGTGCGTCCGCGGCGGCGAGCGGGCGACGGCGGGCGTGTGGGACTGGCCGCACGGCCTCGAGTGGACCGTGCCCTCGCCCGCGCCGTATCACACCTTCGAAAAGGCGCCGGAGATCCATTGACCGAGCCTTCGCGCAACCTGCGCTTCGCGTTGCTGCTCGGCGCCGTGGCGGTTGCCGTGTATCTCACCTATGTGGTGCTGCGGCTCATGGAGCGCGGCGCGTGAACGCGCCTGAACGCAGTTCGAACCGCAACCTTGCGGCCCGGCTCGTGCTGATGGCGGCGGGAAGCTTCGCGTTCGGATTTGCACTCGTTCCGCTCTACGACGTTTTCTGCGAAGTCACGGGCATCGGCACGCGCGGGCAGCTGTCCCGCGCCGGCAGCGCCGACGGCCAGACGCCGGTCGTGGGGCGCACGGTCGTCGTCGAGTTCACGGCATCCGTACCCGCCGGCGGCTGGGAGTTCGAGCCCGTCGCGGCGACGATGGAAGTGCAGCCGGGCCGGCTGTACGAGACGCACTACCGCGCCCGGAATATTTCCGGACAGGCGACCACGGGGCAGGCCGTGCCGAGCATCGCGCCGGCCCGCGCCGCGCGCTACTTCGTGAAGACCGAGTGCTTCTGCTTCACGCCGCAGCATTTCGCACGTGACGAGGAACGCGAGATGGCGGTCCGCTTCGTCGTTGACCGGGAGCTGCCGCCGGGCATCGACCGGTTGACCCTTTCCTACGCGTTCTACAACAGCGGGATTTCGTGATGTCACACGCCGAAGACACGCGCGAGTATCACTTTCCGCACGGCAGCCGGCTGCCGTTCTTCGGCTCGATCTCGCTGTTCGTGCTGATGGCGGGCGCCGCCGCGACGCTGAACGGCGCGCAGGTCGGACCGTGGGTGCTCAGCACCGGTCTCCTGCTCCTGTTCACGCTCTTCTTCCTCTGGTTCGGCGAAGTCATCCGCGAAAACCAGGCCGGGCTCTACAACGAACAGGTGGACCGCTCGTTCCGCATGGGAATGATGTGGTTCATCTTCTCCGAGGTCATGTTCTTCGCGGCGTTCTTCGGCGCGCTGTTCTATGCACGGCAGCTGTCGGTGCCGTGGCTCGGCGGCGAAGGCGCGAAGGCGGTCACGAGCCTGCTCTGGCCCGACTTCCAGGCGGGCTGGCCGAGCAACGGGCCGGGCGACCTCAGCCCGCGCGACGACGGCAGCTACGAGATCATTCCGGCCTTCGGCCTGCCCGCGCTCAACACGGCGCTGCTGCTCACTTCGGGCCTGACGCTGACGTTCGCCCACCACGCGATGAAAAGCGGCCACCGCGGGGTCCTGAAAGTGTTCCTGGCGGCGACTTTCCTGCTCGGCTTCACCTTCCTCGGCGTGCAGATCATGGAGTACGGGCACGCGTACCACGAGCTCGGGCTCCAGCTCGGCACCGGCATCTATGGCTCGACCTTCTTCATGCTGACCGGATTCCACGGCCTGCACGTGATGGTCGGTGCGATCATGCTGGTCGTGATCTGGCTGCGCTGCATGAAAGGCCATTTCACGCCGCAGCAGCATTTCGCCTTCGAAGCCGTCGCCTGGTACTGGCACTTCGTCGACGTCGTCTGGCTGGGGTTGTTCATCTTCGTCTACTGGATCTGACGCGGCGTGGGAGCCCTGCCCGCCGCAGGCAAGCGCTTCATCGCGATCGCCGGCAACATCGGTGCCGGCAAGACCGAACTGACGCGCTTCCTGTGCCGGCGCTACGACCTCAAGCCGTTCTACGAGCCGAACGAGCAGAACCCCTACCTCGCCGATTTCTATAAAGACATGAAGGCCTGGGCCTACAAGTCCCAGGTCTACTTCCTCACGCACAAGTTCCGGCTCCAGCTCGAGCTGCAGGATGAGCCCGGCACGGTCGTGCAGGACCGCACGATCTACGAGGACGCCGAGATCTTCGCGAAGAACCTGCACCGCCAGCGCACCATCGACACGCGCGACTTCAAGACCTACTGGCAGCTCTATCGCTCGATCAGCCAGACGCTACGGCCGCCGGACCTGATGATCCAGCTGTCCTGCCCGGTCCGGACGCTCCGCCGCCGGATCAAGCTTCGCGGCCGTGCGATGGAACAAGAGATCCCGGTCGCTTATCTCAGCCGGCTGAACCGCCTCTACGAGGACTGGTTCAAGCGCTATGACCTGTCGCCGGTGCTGAAGCTCGAGACCGACCGGCTCGACTGGCTGACGGATCTCGTGGACCGGGTCGACTTGTTCCGCAGGATCGAGCGCTATCTCGACTGAGAACCCGGAACTACGGCCACGTCGCCGTTCGGCGACGCCACGCCGGTGGCTGATTTTTGCGCCGATGGCCGCATGAATTTTCGGGACAGCCCGGGTGTCCAATGGCATATTGCGTGACACGAAAATGATTGACCCGACACAGACCCAGCCACTGCCCTGGCGCGCGCACTCGATGCCGGGCAAGCCGTGGGAGGAACTCCCCATGGAGACCCGGAACCGCCAGGCCCCGAGCCTGGAATCGCCGCCGCCCGAACGGCTCGCCGACCGGGGCTACCGCCTGCGCGCGCGACTCGGCAGCGGCAGGCTAGGCGCCATCTACGAGGCGCAGGACGACTTGAGCCGCAGTTCCGGCAGCCAGCATTTCGTCGCGATCCAGCTCATCGACGAGAACACCGCCTCGCGGCCCGGCTTCGCCGCGGACTTCGAGCGCGGCGCGCAGGAACTCAGATCCCTCTCGCATCCGAACATCGTGAAGCTGCTCGAGTACGGGCGCGACCGCGATCGCCTCTACCTCGTCAACGAGTTGCTCGAAAGCGCCTCGGTCCGCTTCGTACTGAACGACGTCGCCGAACTCCCGCTCGAGGAAGCCTCAGCCGTCATGCGTGCGGTCGGCGATGCGCTCCAGTACCTGCACGCCAAGTCGATCGTGCACGGCAACGTGAAACCCGGGAACGTCCTCGTCACCTTCGGCTACGAGGTCAAGCTGCTCGATATCGTCCCCTCCGGCTGGCTCGAAAATCCCGCCGACGAACTGGGCGTCCCCGCGCGGCAACCCGACAAGCGGGACGACGTCTTCGGCCTCGCCTGCCTTGCCTACGAAATGCTCGCCGGCCGTCATCCCTTCAACGGGAACACCGCGCAGGAAGCCTATCGCGCGGGACTGGAGGCCGCGCCCATCGCGACGCTCTCCGCGCAGCAGTGGAACGCCCTCGCCCGCGCGCTCTCCGTACACCGCGACGACCGCACGCCGAACGTCGCGCAGTTCCTCGATGATTTCGGCGTCGCGGGAGTCGAACGGCTGCGCTCGATCGTCTCGGCCGGCGCAGAAGCGCCAGCCTGCGCCTGTCACGCGTCGGCCCGCGGGGCCGCTCGTCGCCGAACGCGCGGCGCCGGCCGAACCGAAGCGCTCGGGATTCGCCGCGGGGTTTCTACTCGTCCTCGCCGTGGCCGGCCTGGGCGCGCTCGCCTACATCTATCAGGGTCCGCTGCGCGAAGGGGCAGCCGACGTGATGGCCTCGATCGACACTGCGCTCGAGGAAAAATCCGCCGCGACGTCCGCCAAGCCCGTGACAGCGGATGAGCAACTGCCGCAGGTCGCGACGGTCACGGATCCGGCACCCGCGCTCGTACTCGCCCCCGGTGCGACGGCGCCCGAGAGCGCGGCCACAGGAACCACAGCCATCGTCGAATCTGCACCGGCAACGATGGCGCCCACTACTGAGATCCCGTCGCAGCCGGTACTGTCCGAGCCCGCGCCGGCACCGGCGGCCGAAGTCGCAACCGCAACGCCCGGCGTGACGCACTTTGGCTTTATCCAGCCCGTCGCCACGGTCCGCGAGAACGACATCGCGGCCCGCATCGTCATCCGTCGCAGCGGCGATCCTCGGGTCGCGGCGACTATCGGCTGGTGGACCGGCAACGGCACTGCGATCGCAGACGACGACTACGCCGATCTCGGGGCCCGCGTCGAGCGCTTCGAACCGGGCGAGCAGAGCCGCACCGTTTACGTTCCGCTCACCAATGATTCGATCGCGGAGGCGACGAAGAACTTCAACGTCTACCTTGGACGCGGCGAGACCGCGCAGGACGGCCCCCCGCTCTCCAGCATGCGAGTCGACATCGTCGACGACGATTGAATCAAAGGGGACCCCCCCTTTAAAGGGGAACGTCCCCTTTAGGTCGCTAGAATCAGCGCATGAGCAATGCGATGCCGCTCGCGAAGTTCCGGGCTGTTCGGTTGATCGCGCCCGGGCGACGGCTGGTCAACGTGACGCTTGAGGCCTCGGATCCCGCGCCGGGCGACGTCCTGGTGCGGGTCATGGCGGCCGGAATCTGTCATTCGGACGCGCATTACCGGTCGGGCATGGGATCGACCCGCCATCCCTGCACGCTCGGCCACGAAGTGTCGGGTGTCGTGATGCGGGTCGGCGCCGGTGTCACGCAGATCCGGCCAGGCGATCGCGTCTGCCTGCACTACCTCGTCACCTGCGGCGAATGCCGCCAATGCCGCGCCGGCGCAGAACAGTTCTGCGCCACGGGCGAGATGATCGGCAAGCATCGTGACGGCGGCTTTGCGGAATTTATTTCCGTTCCCGCACGCAATGCCCTCTCACTGCCGGACGCCATTCCGTTCGATCAAGGCGCCATCCTGATGTGTTCTTCGGCCACGTCGCTTCATGCCCTGAAGAAGGCGCGGATTGGGCGCGGTGATTCGGTTGCGGTGTTCGGCGCTGGCGGCCTCGGCGTCTCCGCGATCCAGCTCGCCCGGGCCTTCGGTGCAGCAAAGGTGTTCGCCGTGGACATCAATGCCGTGAAGCTCGCATTCGCCGCTCGCCTGGGCGCCGTTCCGATCAATGCGCGCGATCACGATTCGGTGAAGGAGATTCTCCGCCTGACGGATGGACGCGGCGTCGATGCCTCGCTCGAGCTGGTCGGTGCTGTGCGCACGATGGAGCAGGCAGTCGAGGTGCTGGCGACGGGCGGGCGGGCGGCGCTCGCGGGCCTCACCGATCAGCGTATGTCTGTCGCGCCCTATCGCGACCTTCTGAACAAGGAGGCAGAGATCATCGGCGTTTCCGATCATCTCGCCGCGGAGCTGCACGAGCTGATGGACCTCGTGGTGAGCGGGAAACTCGACTTGAACGGCGTCGTCAGCCGCACCGTGCCGCTCGATGCCGACGCGATCAACAGCGTTCTGGACGACCTGGAAGCCTGTCGTGATGACGTCCGTTCGGTCGTCGTGCCCTGAAAACACTTAAGATTCCGGAATGAGTCAGGCAATTCCTCGCTCGGAAGAAGTCGTGAGCGCCGATGAGATTCAGGCGGCGCTCAAGTGCATGGCGGCCGAAATCACGGCCCGGCTCTCGGAGAGTCATCCGCTCGTCATCACCGTCATGAACGGCGGCCAGATCTTTGCGGGACAGCTGCTGCCGCGGCTCCCATTCGCGCTCGACACGAGCTACGTGCACGTTCGCCGCTACGGTGCCGACACGAAAGGCGGCGAACTCGTCTGGATCGCGGGGCCTCATGAACCGGTGACGGGGCGCGCCGTGCTCCTGCTCGACGACATCCTGGACGAGGGCCGCACGCTCGCGACGATCCGCAAGCGCCTGCTCGAACAGGGCGCGCGCGAGGTTCTGCTGGCCGCCTTCGCGCTGAAGGAGCGCGCAACGCCTGCGGTAATCGCGGCTGATTTCACCGGCGTACGGGTGCCGGATCGATTCGTGTTCGGCTTCGGGATGGACATCGCGGGTGCCTGGCGAAATCTCCCGTCCATCCGCGCGCTCGCGGAGACGGCGGCCTGAGCGCGGGGATCAGTTGCCGACGGCGTGCGGTTCGATCCAGCCCAGTTTCCAGGTCGCCCAGAGCAGGATGAACAGGAAGATCGACAGGCCGATGCGGATCGAGAGTGCGCGCACCATGCTGCGCGGGTTGCCCGCATTGCCGCGCACGAGACTCAGCATGGCCGACACCAGGCTCAGCACGATCAGGAAGAAGATGGCGAGAACCAGCCACTTTGCGCCAGACATGGATCGGCCCCGGTTGTTCGGATGCGCAAGTATAGCCCGCTGATGAACCCGGGCCGATCGCGATTCGCCCCCCGGCCGTTGCCGACCCTGGTGGCCGCGATCGCCGTCGTCGCCTGCGCCGTGCTCGGCGAATGGCAGCTCGGTCGGGCTGCGGAAAAGCGCGTGCTTGCGCAGGATTTCGCGCGCGGCGGGCCCGCGCTCGAATGGCGGCAGCTTCCCGCCGGGGCGCCACGATACCGGCGCGTGAGCGCAAGCGGCCACTACGACCCGGAGCATCAGTTCCTGCTCGACAACATGAGTCATGCGGGCATCGCGGGCGTCGAGGTGTTGACGCCGCTCCTGCTGGACGATGGCCGCGCGGTACTCGTGAATCGTGGCTGGCAGTCCTTCGGCGCGACACGCGCCGACCTGCCGGCGGCCGCCATCGATGGCGCACCACGAAGATTACCGGGCGGATCGACGAGCTGCCACGCCCCGGCATCCGGCTTGCCGCACCGGCCGCAACGGGCTGGCCGCGTCTCGTGCAGTTTCCGCAGATCGGGGAATTGTCAGACGCCCTCGGCCGCACACTGGATCCACGCGTGATCCTGCTCGATCCGACGGAGTCTGACGGCTATCTTCGCGACTGGACGATTCGGGGCACGACCCCGGATCATCACCTCGGTTACGCCGTCCAGTGGTTCTCGTTCGCGGCGCTTGCGGGCGCGATGTGGTTTGCGCTCAGCCTCAGGAAACCCGGAGGGAAGCAATGAGTGACGCGGACGACAGGCGGCGTTCCAGTCGTCGGCAATTGCTGCTGATCGCTTCGATCTTCCTCGTTCCGCTGCTGGCCGCCGCTGCACTCTATTTCAGTTCCAACTGGCGGCCCGCGGTCGGCGCCCACGGCACATTGATCGATCCGCCGCGGCCGCTGCCGCAGGTGACACTCGAATTACCGGACGGCAGCAACGCAAGCACGGAACTGCTTAGCGGCCGCTGGTCCCTCGTCTATCTCGCCGGCGGGGATTGCGCCGAGCGAAGCCGGGCCGTCCTCACGGAACTCGCGCGACTGCGACTCGCCCTTGGCAAGGATGCCGCCCGGGTCCGGCGCATCCTGCTGCACGCGGGCGAATGCACCGCCGTGGAATTCCCTTCCGCGGAGTCGGACCTGCTCGTGCTCCGCACGGCCGGCAATGAGGGCGTGGCACTACGCGCCCTGTTTCCGCCCGCGGCCGACGGCGCTCGCGGCATCTATATAGTGGACCCGCATGGCAACCTGCTGATGAGTTACCCTGCGTCCGGCTCGGCGCGCGGACTCCTCAAGGATCTCGAACGCCTGTTGCGCCTGTCGAGCATCGGATAGGGAGCGGGAATGCCGCAAACGCGGAATTTGGCCTGGTTTCGTCGCGCGGCGCTCGCCGCCACTCTCCTCTGTGCAATCGTGGTCGTCGTCGGCGCCTGGGTGCGCCTGACGAATGCCGGCCTCGGCTGTCCCGACTGGCCGGGCTGCTACGGTCACCTTCATCCTTCGCAGGTCGTCGATCGCGCGGCCGAAATCAATGCGGCGAGTCCGGACCGGCCTTTCGATTACCAGAAAGCGATCAACGAGATGGTGCACCGCTACATCGTCGGCGCGCTCGGCATCCTCGTGCTCGGCCTCGCGGCGCTTTCCGTCTGGAACCGACGCGACCCGGCGCAGCCCCGCGTTCTTCCCTGGGTTATTGTCGTGCTGCTCGTGGTCCAGGCGCTGCTCGGCATGTGGACCGTCACGCTGCTGTTGAAACCGCTGATCGTGACGTTGCATCTCCTGGGCGGACTCACGACGCTCGGCCTGCTTTGGTGGCTCGCGCTGCCGCCCGACCGCCGCGAGCTGAAGGCTGCCGAGCGGCCGGTTCGGCGTCTCGCGATCGTGGGATTCATCGTGTTGATCGCGCAGATCTCGCTCGGCGGCTGGACCAGCACCAATTACGCCGCCGCGGCCTGCCCGGATTTCCCTGCCTGCCAGGGCTCGTACTGGCCGGACATGGATTTCAAGAACGGCTTCATGCTGTGGCGCGGGCTCGGGATCGATTACGAGGGCGGCGTGCTCGATGCGCCCGCCCGTGTCGCGATTCACTATACGCATCGCATCGGCGCTTATCTGACGGCGCTCGTGCTCGCGCTCGTCGTGATCGGGACTTTACGGCGCGCCCAGACGGGCGCAGCGCGCGTGGCCGCGGCTGCGGTAGCGAGCGCGGTGATTATTCAGATTTCGATCGGGATGAATCTGATCTGGAAGGGCTGGCCGCTATCGCTCGGCACGGCCCACAACGCAGGCGCGGTACTGCTCGTGCTTGCAACGGTCGCGCTGCTCCGTTACCTGAGTCCGCGCTCTGAGGTCGGCCGCTACCGCCCGCTGCGCTAGCGGATTCAGAGGTACTGGATCAGGACACGCAGGCCGCCCGGCGCCTCGCCCGCGTGCAGGTGTTTTCGGGACTGAAGGGGACGTTCACCTTTGAAAGTGAACGTCCCGTCAAGCGGAACCGTCAATCCATTCAAAGGTGAACGTCCCCTTCAGTTGAAGGTGAACGTCCCCTTCAGGGCTGCTAGCATTACCGGTCTCATGACCGCCCGTGAAACACCGACCGTTGCAGTTTCGAGCCGGCGCTGGGTCCGGGCGCGCGACTACTTTGCGCTCACGAAGCCGAAAGTCGTGTCGCTCATCATGTTCACCGCGATCGTCGGCATGTTCCTGGCGGTGCCCGGTTTTCCGCCGCCCGGTGGGCTCGTCTGGGGCACGATCGGCATCGCGCTCGCCGCTTCCTCGGCCGCCGCGATCAATCACGTGCTCGATGCGCGCATCGACGCCGAGATGACCCGCACGCGCATGCGGCCGCTGCCGCGCGGCACGGTCTCCGAGGCCTATGCGCTCGCCTTCGCCTTCGTGCTTGGCGCAGGCTCGATGCTGATCCTTGCGCTACTCGTCAATGCTCTGACGGCGATCCTGACTTTCATATCCATTATCGGCTACGCGATCGTCTACACCGTGTGGCTGAAGCGCGCGACGCCGCAGAACATCGTGATCGGCGGCGCCGCCGGCGCCGCGCCGCCTGTTCTCGGCTGGGCCGCGGTCACAGGCAGCGTGAATGCGGATGCGCTGCTGCTCTTCCTGATCATCTTCGCGTGGACGCCGCCGCATTTCTGGGCACTCGCGATCGCGCGGCGCGAGGAATACGCGCGGGTCGGCATACCGATGCTGCCGGTGACGCACGGCGTCGCCTACACGAAGCAATTCATCTGGTACTACACGGTCCTGCTCTCGGTCGTGACCGTGCTGCCGTACCTGACCGGCATGGCGGGCTGGTTCTACCTCGGCGTGGCGCTCGTTCTGGACGGTCTTTTCCTGCGGCACGCCTGGGCGCTCAAGCATTCGGACCGCGCCGACCTGCCGATGCGCGCTTTCCGATTCTCGATCAATTACCTGGCGCTCCTGTTCGCGGCTTTCCTCCTCGACCACTACCTGCCGCGTTCGCTCTTCTGAAGTAGACTGACCACCATGCGCTGGGAAGGACGCCGCCAAAGCGAAAATATCGAAGACCGCCGCGGCATGCGTGTCAGCCGCGGCGGCCTGGTCGGCGGCGGCATCGGCACGCTCGCGCTCGTGCTACTCGTCATGGTCCTCGGCGGCGATCCCACCGCGGTCCTGCAGGGCGTCGGAACTCCGACCGAGACGAGCAACGAGCCTTACACCGAATCGCCCAACGAAGCGGAATGGCGGCAGCAGATCGCGGTGGCGCTGGCCGAAACCGAGGACGCCTGGCAGGCCGTATTCACGGATCTCGGCGGCGGCTACCGCGAGCCGACGCTCGTGCTCTTCAACGGAGCGGTCGATTCCGGCTGCGGATACGCCCAGGCGGCGGTTGGGCCGTTCTACTGCCCGGCGGATCAGAAGCTCTACATCGACCTGGGGTTCTTCGACCAGCTGGATGCGCAGCTCGGCGCCCGCGGGGATTTCGCACGCGCCTATGTGGTCGCACACGAGGTCGGTCATCACGTGCAGAACCTGCTCGGAATCTCCACCCGCGTACACGAGATGCAGCAGCGCGTCGACGAGGTTGAAGCCAACCAGTACTCGGTGCGGCTCGAGTTGCAGGCAGACTGCTACGCCGGTGTCTGGGCAGAGCGCGCCGACAAGTACGCGGGTATCCTCGAACCCGGCGATATCGAGGAAGCGATGAACGCGGCAAGCGCCGTCGGCGACGACCGCCTGCAGCGGAGCGCCGGCCGCGCGGTCGTACCGGATTCCTTCACGCATGGCAGCTCCGAGCAGCGCCAGCGCTGGTTCCAGCAGGGATTCAGGACCGGATCCGTCGAGGCCTGCGACACCTTCAAGGCCGCCGACCTCTGATTCAGAACGCGGCTCCGAGCTGAATCCAGTACTTGCGAGTGTCGGCGAAGAGGTCTTCCGCGGAGTAATCCGCGTACTTCAGCAGAAGCTCGTAACGATCCGCGAATTTCCGTGACACGGAGATATTCCACTCCGTTCCATAGTCCTGGGTCGTCGCCTCGGCCGAGAAGTCGTGCCACACCAACTGGCCGTTCCAGCCGGCAAGCTGCACATTGACGCCTAAGTAAATGTCCTCGATGCCAGCCGACGGTGTCGTCACGAACTTGTCGGCCCAGCCCTGGAATTTGTGCGGTGTCGCGAGCGGCGTCTGGAAAGCCGGATTGGTGGTTGCCGTGAAGACACCGCTCTCGCCAGAAAGAACCTCGCGTCCTGCCGTCACACCGGCATGCGGCGCCTGCAGGCGCAGCTCGATAAGGTCGTAGCTCGCATCGATTACTGCGGCGTTGTCACCGGCATCCTCCTGGACCGCGTATTCAAGCGCCCAGCTGAACTTGAGTTTCTCGTTGATCGCGTGGTCGCCATCGTAACGCGCGCCAAACGTGTCGGAAGAAAGCTGCGGCGCGTTTCCAAAGTCGAGCACATAGGCATAGAGCGCGAGTGCACCGACCGGAAGCGAGGTCAGCTTGACGTTCAGCAGATGGCTGTCGCTCGCGAGGGTTGCCGGCGGCAGACCGGTGTCCGGCCCGAACACGCGGTTCACCTGATCGACGTAGTCGTAGTTGATGACGGCTCCGGGCAGGGCTTTGGTCTCCAGGCGGAGAGAATCAAAAGTCTGTTCGTTCTGGCGCCAGGCGACTGAACTGACGAAGCGTTCGTTGTCGAATGCCAGGCGCTGGCGTCCGACACGCACCAGCGTCCCTTTCGCTCCCGCGTATTGCGCCCAGGCCTGATTGAGGTCCGTCCCCTGGGGATCGGCCACCACCGGATACTGGAGCAGGCCATTGCGGGTGTCGTTGTAATGCGGATCGCCAATTGCTTCGACGTGATCGAACTCGGCGAAGCCGGAGAACCCGTTCACCGTACCGCTCGCCAGATTGAGTCGCAGGCGGAGCGTACTGGCCTCCGCCGTCGCCGGCTTGTCATCCTGTTCGACACCTTCGAACCGGTAGCGAAGCTCCAGCTTTGCCTGTCCCGCGCTGACGAGTGCGTCCAGTCCCTCGCCCGAGGCAGGCGCTGCGGCGAGTGCGGCAATCAGGACCGGCAGGAATCGCTGCATTTGAAGCACCTTTTGGCCTGAAACCATGATCGGACGGCGGCTCCGCCGCTGCCTTGACCTGCGTCAATCCGGTTGGCGCTCGCTAGAATGTCGGCCTGATGAACGTCCACAAACACCCGGTTCCCGAGGCCTTCGCCGCGAACGCGGTCGTCAAGGCCGCGGATTACCAGGCCCTGTATCAGGAGTCGGTTAAGGACCCGGAAGGTTTCTGGTCGCGAATTGCCAAACGGATCGACTGGTTACGCTTCCCGACGCGCATCAAGGACGTCTCCTTTGACCCGGCGGAGTTCCGCGTGCGCTGGTTTGAAGACGGCGAACTGAACGTCTCGGTCAATTGCCTCGACCGCCAGCTCGCGGCGCGCGGCGACAAGACCGCGCTTCTCTTCGAGGGCGACGATCCCGCGGTCTCGAAGTCCGTCACCTACCGCGAGCTGCATGAGCAGGTCTGCCGCTTTGGCAACGCGCTTCGCCGGCTCGGCGTGAAAAAAGGCGATCGCGTCACGATCTACATGCCGATGATTCCGGAGGCGGCCGTCGCAATGCTCGCCTGCGCGCGCATCGGCGCTGTGCATTCCGTCGTGTTCGGCGGCTTCTCTCCGGACTCGCTCGCGGGACGCATCGAGGATTGCACCTCGACAATCGTGATCACGGCCGACGAAGGCGTCCGCGGCGGCAAGCGGATTCCGCTCAAGGCGAACGTGGATGCGGCGATCTCAACGCGGAAGCTTGCGGTCAAGAGCGTCGTCGTGGTGCGCCGCACCGGCCAGGGCGGCGACTGGATCACCGGGCGCGACCACCGTTACGAAGAGCTGGTCGCCGCGGAATCCACCGTCTGCGAGCCCGAGCGCATGAACGCGGAGGACCCGCTATTCATTCTTTATACCTCGGGGTCCACCGGCAAGCCGAAGGGCGTGCTGCACACCGGCGGCGGCTATCTCGTTTACGTCAATTTCACTTTCGCCTGCGTCTTCGACTACCGCGAGGATGATGTCTTCTGGTGCACGGCGGACGTCGGCTGGGTGACCGGCCACAGTTACATCGTCTATGGGCCGCTGTCGAACGGCGCGACCAGCCTGATGTTCGAGGGCGTGCCGAACTATCCTGACACGTCGCGGTTCTGGCGCGTCGTGGACAAGCACAAGGTCACGATCTTCTACACGGCGCCGACCGCGATCCGCGCGCTGATGCGGGACGGCGATGCGCCGGTCAAGGCGACTTCGCGCGCGAGTCTGCGGCTTCTCGGCACGGTGGGCGAACCGATCAACCCGGAAGCCTGGGAGTGGTATCACCGCGTGGTGGGCGACGGCCGCTGCCCGATCGTGGATACCTGGTGGCAGACCGAGACCGGCGGAATCCTGATTTCACCTTTGCCCGGCGCGACGCTCCTGAAGGCGGGTTCGGCCACGCTGCCTCTGCCCGGCGTGCGGCCCGCGCTGGTCGACAATGAAGGCCGCATTCTCGAAGGCGCGACCGAGGGCAACCTGGTCCTGCTCGACAGCTGGCCCGGCCAGATGCGCACGGTCTATGGCGACCACGAGCGCTTCATCAATACCTATTTCACGGCATTCCGCGGCAAGTACTTCACCGGAGACGGCGCGCGCCGCGACGCGGAAGGCTACTGGTGGATCACGGGTCGCGTCGACGACGTCATGAATGTCTCCGGTCATCGCATCGGCACGGCCGAAGTCGAGAGCGCGCTCGTCGCGCACCCGAAAGTCGCCGAAGCCGCGGTCGTCGGCTGCCCGCACGAGGTCAAGGGCCAGGGCATCTACGCCTATGTCACGCTGAAAAGCGGTGAGGCAGCGACCGAGAAACTCCGTGCCGAGCTGGTGCAGTGGGTGCGGAAGGAAATCGGCCCGATTGCGACGCCCGATTTCATCCAGTGGGCGCCGGGCTTGCCGAAGACGCGTTCCGGCAAGATCATGCGGCGGATTCTCCGCAAAATCGCAGCCGAGGAGCACGACCAGCTCGGCGACACTTCGACGCTCGCCGATCCCGCCGTCGTCACCGACCTGGTTGCGAATCGCCGCCAGGCCGGCACATGATGCGGCTCATCGCCGCCTGCCTCGCGTTCTCATTCGCGAACGCGCTGACGGCCGCCCCGCGTCTTACGCTCGCGACCTGGAACCTCGAGTGGATGATGCTGCCTGCCACCTTCGATACGCTTGCCTCCGCCTGCAGCAAGCCCGATCACCGCGCGCGGGGAAATGAACGCGCCATCCCTTGCGATCTTGTTCCTAAGGCGCGCTGGAGCGAGGGCGATCTTCGGCGCATCCGTGACTTCGCGGCGACGCTGCCCGCGGATGTGATCGCACTCCAGGAGATCGACGGCGTAAAGGTCGCGGAGAAGATATTTCCCGATCGCGAGTTCTGCTTCACGAAGCGCCGCCATGTCCAGAACGTCGGCTTCGCGATCCGGCGCGGCATCCCGTTTCGCTGTAATCGCGACGTTCGCGCGCTCGGCCTGCCCAAAAACGACGTGCGCTGGGGCGCCGATGTGACGATCGACCCCGGTTCGCTGCGGGAGATGCGGCTCCTCGCAGTGCACCTCAAGGCCTCCTGCAGTCGGGATCCGCTGACCGATGACCGCCCCGATTGCCGCCTGCTGCAGCGACAGGTGCCGGTGCTCGAGGACTGGATCGATCGCCGTGCCCGTGCCGGCGATGCGTTCGCCGTCGTCGGCGATCTCAACCGCCGCTTCGATCGTGAGGGCAAGGCACCGCGCGACGCCGCAGGCGCGATCGTTGCGATGTGGCCCGAGATCGACGACGGCGACCCCGAGGGCGCGGATCTCGTGAATCCCGGGGTCGAGCACGGCGCCGTCGGTTGCGGCAATGGTCACGGCACGCGCATGCCCATCGACCACCTGATCCTGGGGCGGCGCCTGGCGCAGAGACTGGTGGCGGACTCCTACCGCGTCTGGGACTATCCCGATGGGCCGCGTTGGCCCGATCATTGCGTCATCTCGATCGAACTGGAGCGGGAGGCCCGTCATGGCATATGACAAGGACAATATCTTCGCGCGCGTCATCCGTGGCGAGATCCCCTGCCACAAGGTTTACGAAGACGCGGATACGCTCGCGTTCATGGACATCATGCCGCAGGCCGAGGGCCACACTCTGGTCGTGCCGAAGGCGGCGGCCGAGGACATCTTCACGACGCCCCCGGATTCCGTCGCAGCCGCGATCCGCACCGCGCAGAAGGTCGCCCGCGCAATCAAAATGGCGTTTTCGCCGCCCGGCATCATGATCGCGCAACTGAACGGCCCCGCCGCGGGACAAAGCGTGTTCCATCTGCACTTTCACGTGATTCCGCGCTACAGCGGCAAGGATCTCGGGATCCACGCTGCCGAACCGGTCGATTCAGCCGTGCTCGCCGCGCATGCCGCACGCATCCGCGCGGCGCTGTAAGAACTTGACGATGGCCGATCCCGACAACATCCAGTTCTACCAGCGGCTCCTTACCGTCGCCGGGCTCGCGCTGATCTCATATCTCCTGTACCGGATCGTCGATCCCTTTCTTGCACCGATCGCCTGGGCTCTTTTTCTCGGGTTCCTGTTGCAACCCGCGCAGCTGCGTCTCGCCTCGTGGTTGCGCGGGCGCGCTTCGGTTTCGGCGTTCATTCTGACCATCCTGGTACTGCTCCTGTTTATCGGCCCGCTGACCGCGCTTGCGCTCGCATTCGCCAGGCAGGCCGCATACCTTGCGGGACGGCTGCAACCCTGGATCGATCAGCAGCAGGAGCGCGGCTTCTCGCAACTGACCGAGATTCCGGTGGTCGGCGGCGTACTGGACTGGCTGGAACAAAACGTGCAGATCAGCACGGCACACGTGCAAGCCTGGCTCGGGGAGGGCAGCAAACACCTGTTCGAGCAACTCGCGGCCTTCGGCGGCACCGCCTTCCTGGGCGCGGTCGGCACCGTGTTGTCGTTCACGGTGATGCTGTTCGTGCTTTTCTTCATCATTCGCGACGGGCGCCCCATCGCCAGGCTCGGGGCCGCGTTCGTGCCGCTCCCGCCAGAGCAGCGCGAGGAACTCGCCGAACGGTTGGGTTCGGTCACGCGTGCCGTCGTACGCGGCACAGTTTTAACGGCCATGATTCAGGGCTTCCTGCTCGGGATCGCCTTCGCGGTCGTGGGCCTGCCAGCACCGGTCGTCTTCGGCGTGCTCGGCGCTGTGCTGTCGGTCGTGCCTTTCGGCGGTACCGCACTCGTCTGGGTACCGGCCGTTGGCGTATTGATGGTGCAGGGCTCCTACATGCAGGCCGGCATCCTGCTGGTCTTCGGCTTCATCGTGAGCAGCGTCGACAACTTCCTGAAGCCGATGCTGATTTCGGATCAGTCCCCGCTGCCCACACTCGCGGTCTTCATCGGCGTGCTCGGCGGCCTCGCGGCTTTCGGCCTGATCGGGCTTTTCCTGGGGCCAATCGTCATCGCGCTCGTGCTCGCGCTCCTTGAGTTCGCACGGGAAAAGAAACCCTAAAAGGTCTTGAAGAACTGAAGGGGACGTTCACCTTCAGCGACTGAAGGTGAACGTCCCCTTCAAGACCCCTTCAGCTCGCGAAGCGCTTGGTAGAATCCGCGCTCCATGAAACCCCAGTCCCTGCTCGATTCGCTGAACGAGGAACAGCGCGCCGCGGTCACGGCGCCGCTCGGCCCCGTGCTGGTGCTCGCCGGCGCCGGCAGCGGCAAGACGCGCGTGCTGACCCATCGCGCGGCCTGGCTCATCCTCGAGCACGGCGTGTCGCCGCACGGGCTCATGGCCGTCACCTTCACCAACAAGGCCGCCTCCGAAATGCGCGGTCGTATCGAGACGCTGCTCGGCATGCCGGCCGACGCGCTCTGGATCGGCACCTTCCACGGCCTTTCCCACCGGATGCTCCGCCGACACTGGCGCGAGGCGCGATTGCCGCAGTCGTTCCAGATTCTGGATCAGGATGATCAGCAGCGGCTGGTGCGGAAGATCATCCGCGAGATGAAACTCGACGAACAGCGCTGGGTCCCACGCGAAGTGCAGGGTTTCATCAACTCCAACAAGGATGAAGGCCGTCGTTCGAAGACTCTCGCCGACCGCAACGACCCGACACGAGCGCAGCTCATCAAGCTGTACTCCATTTACGAGGCGCGCTGCGAGCAGGCGGGCGTCGTTGATTTCGCAGAGCTCCTGCTCCGCAGTTACGAAATCCTCCGCGACTTGCCGGATCTCGGGGCCTACTACTGCGACCGCTTCCGGCACCTGCTGGTGGACGAGTTCCAGGACACCAACGGCGTCCAGTACGAATGGATCAAGATCCTGATCGGCAAGAGCGGTGCGCCGTTCGTCGTGGGCGACGACGATCAATCGATATACCGCTGGAGAGGTGCGCGGGTCGAGAACATGCAGCACTTCAAGCGCGAGTTCGGCGCGACCGTGTTCCGCCTCGAGCAGAACTACCGCTCGACTGCGGTGATCCTCGCGGCGGCGAACGCCGTCATCGCGAAGAACACCGACCGGATGGGCAAGGAGCTGTGGACCGCCGCCAAGGGCGGCGAACCGATCCGCGTGTACGCGGCCTATAACGAGCGCGACGAGGCCGATTTCGTGATCGACCGGATTCGCGATCACGAGCGGCGCGGCCTGCCGCTCTCCGCCGCGGCCGTGCTGTACCGCTCGAACGCGCAGTCGCGCAGCTTCGAGGAAGTGCTGATGGCGGC
Organism: uncultured Gammaproteobacteria bacterium; assembly: GCA_963819545.1. Lineage (GTDB taxonomy): Bacteria > Pseudomonadota > Gammaproteobacteria > Steroidobacterales > Steroidobacteraceae > SCUD01. The sequence goes on from CAWFWJ010000002.1 coordinate 362,663, forward strand.
GCGCATTCCCTACCGCGTGTACGGCGGCCTCCGCTTCTTCGAGCGCGCCGAGATCAAGGACGCATTGTCCTATCTTCGACTTACGCAGTCGCGCAACGACGACATCGCGTTCGAGCGCGTCGTCAACCTGCCGACGCGTGGCATCGGCGGAGCGACGCTCGACCTCTTGCGCGCGGACGCGCGCGATCACGAACGCAATCTCTGGCAGGCCGGCCAGGCGATCCTGCCGACGCTTCCAACGCGGGCGGCCTCGGCACTGCAGGGATTCTTCGCCCTGATCGACCGGCTCGCGGCGGCAATCGCGGAGCTGCCGCTGCACGAACAGGTGCAGCACGTGATCCAGCACTCGGGTCTCCGGGACCATCACGCGCGCGAAAAGGACAACAGGGGCGAGGCGCGGGTCGAAAACCTCGACGAGCTCGTCAATGCCGCAGAGGGCTTCGAGCCCGAGAACGACGACGGGCTGTCGCCGCTCGGCGCTTTTCTCGCGCATGCCTCGCTCGAGTCGGGCGAGACCCAGGCCGCGACCGGGCTCGATTGCGTACAGCTCATGACACTGCACGCGGCCAAGGGACTCGAATTCCCGACCGTGTTCGTCGTCGGTCTCGAGGAAGGGCTGTTTCCGTCGGAGCACTCCGCATTCGATCCCGACCGGCTGCCCGAGGAACGCCGTCTCTGCTACGTTGGCCTCACGCGCGCGATGCAGCGTCTCTACCTGACCCATGCCGAGAGCCGGCGGATTTTCGGCCGCACCTCGTATCGCGATCCCTCGCGCTTCCTGTCGGAGCTCCCGCCCGAGGCGGTCGAGGACGTGCGGCCGCGCATCTCCGTGAGCCGGCCGCTGTACCAGTCCGAACGAATCGCGTTGGCCGCGCCCGAACCCAGCTCGAGCGGCACGCGGCGCCGCTCACGCGCGGTGAGGCCGATCGCCGGCGAGGACCTCCCGATCCGGCTCGGCGCCCGCGTGCGGCACCCGAAGTTCGGCGAAGGCACGGTGCTCCGTTTCGAGGGCAGCGGCGAGAGCCGGCAGGTGCACGTCAACTTCGAGAGCGCCGGCCAGAAATGGCTCATGTACGTACTGGCACGCCTGGAACAGATCTCCTGACCTGCCAAACGGCGATAACCTGCCCCGCGTGCGGGATCCGGCGGGGTTTCTCGCTCGCGAACTCCGCCGGAACTTACGAGTTCGCTCGCGAGAACCCCGCCACCTCGCACGCGGGGCCTGATGTCGCCGGTTGCGCGGACAAGCGGGCCGGGATCCGCGAGAGAGCGCGTAAGTTCCGGCGGCGCGAACGAGCGGGGTCCCGGCCTGCGCAGTCCGCGCGCTCGGGGCTGCGTTAGAATCCGCGGGTTGCGAGGCCGGCGAGGGAGTTGCGGTGAAAATCATCATTCTTGGCGCCGGTCAGGTCGGAGGCACTGCCGCGGAGCAGCTTGCGCGCGAGCAGGCGAACGACGTCACCGTAGTGGATACGCGCGACGAAGTTCTGCGTGACCTGCAGGACCGGCTCGACATCCGCACCGTCTCCGGCAACGCCGCACACCCGGCCACGCTTCTCGCCGCCGGCATCCAGAACGCGGATCTTCTGGTGGCGCTGACCTCGAGTGATGAGGTCAACATGATCGCCTGCCAGATTGCCTGGACGCTCTTTCGCACGCCAACCAAGATCGCCCGCATTCGCTCCGGCGACTACTACGGGCGCCCCGAACTCTTCGGCGAGAACGCGATTCCCGTCGATCTCGCGATCAGCCCCGAGCAGCTCGTCACCGATTACGTCGAGCGCCTGATCCGCTATCCTGGCGCTCTCCAGGTGCTCGAATTCGCCGACGGCCGCGTCCGGCTCGTCGGCATGCGCGCGCTGAAGGGCGGCAAACTCGTCGGCCACCAGCTGCAGGAACTGCGCGCCCACATTCCCGATCGGGAAGTGCGCGTCGCCGCGATCTATCGCGGCGGACGCAACATAAAGCCCGAGGGAAAAACCACGATCGAGGAACACGACGAGGTGTTCTTCATCGCCGCGCGTGCCGACATGCGCCCGATGATGAAGGAACTCAGCACCGAGGAGGCAACCGTCCGCCGAGTCGTGATCGCGGGTGCCGGCAACATCGGCTTTCGGCTGGCGCGCGCCCTGGAAGACCGCGTGCAGGTCAAGCTGATCGAGCACAGTCCTGAACGGGCACGCCGCGCGGCCGAGACACTCCGTAATACACTCGTGCTCACAGGCAACGCGGCCGACGAGGACCTGCTGCTCGAGGAGAACATCGACGATGCCGACGTATTCGTCGCAGTGACGAACACCGAGGAGGCCAACATCCTCTCCGCCATGCTGGCGAAGAAACTCGGCGCGCGGCGCGTCATGGCGCTGATCAACAAGCCCTCTTATGCTGAGCTGATGGAAAACGGGCCGATCGACATCGCGATCTCGCCACAGACTGTTACGATTGGCGGGTTACTTGAACATGTGCGTCGCGGTGACGTGGTACGCGTTCATTCGCTGCGTCGCGGCGCAGCAGAAGCGATCGAGGCGATCGTCCACGCCGACAGTCGCAACTCGCCGGTCGCCGGCAAACGCATCGACCAGGTCAAGCTGCCGGAAGGCACGACTATTGGCGCGATCGTACGCGGACAGGAAGTCATCATGGCCCATCACGATACGGTGATTGCGCCGGAAGACCACGTGATCCTGTTCCTGACCGATCACCGCCACGTGGAGGAGGTGGGCCGGTTGTTCCAGGCCGGCACGCCCGCATGAATCTCCGGGTTGTGCAGCGGATCCTCGGGCTGATGCTCATGCTGTTCAGCCTGACCCTGCTGGTGCCAATCGCGGTGTCGTTCGCGTACGCGGACGGCCACTGGCGACCTTTCCTCTACTCGCTATTGATTGTCGCCGCCGCCGGACTGCTGTTGTGGCTGCCGGTTCGCACGGCCCGGCGCGACCTACGCCTGCGGGACGGCTTCCTGATTGCCGCAGTGTTCTGGATCTGCCTCGGTTTTGCGGGCGCAACGCCGCTGCTCCTGAGCGACGTGCCCACGCTCTCGTTCACCGAGGCCGTATTCGAGGCCGTTTCCGGCTTCACGACTTCCGGCGCGACCGTGATCGTGGGCCTGGACGAGCTTCCGAAATCGATCCTGTTTTACCGTCAGCAGATCCAGTGGCTGGGCGGCATGGGCATCATCGTGCTGGCGGTCGCCATCCTGCCGATTCTCGGCATCGGGGGGATGTCCCTGTACAAGGCCGAAACGCCGGGCCCGATCAAGGATCAGAAACTGACCCCGCGCATCACCCAGACGGCGAAGGCGATGTGGGCGATCTATGCGCTCCTGACGGCCGCCTGTGCGGTCGGCTTCTGGCTCGCCGGCATGGACGGATTCGACGCGATCAGCCATGCCTTCAGCGCGTTGTCCACCGGCGGATTCTCGACGCATGACGCGAGTCTCGGCTACTTCGACAGCGTCACCATCGAAATCATCGCAACCATCTTCATGTTCCTGGGCGGCGCGAACTTTGCGCTGCATTTCTCGGCGCTGCGGCGCCGCGAGGTCGGCGTCTATTGGCGCGACACCGAATTCCAGGCTTATTTCTGGATCGTCGCAAGCGTTGTTGCCTTCGCCTCTGTCTATCTCTGGCTATACGGCAAATATCCGACATTCGGCACGTCGCTTCGCCACGCCAGCCTTCAGGTCGTGTCGATGCAGACCAGTACCGGCCTGTTGACGACCGGATTCGCGGACTGGCCCGGCGCCCTACCGGCACTCCTGATGTCGTTGACGCTGATTTGCGGCTGCGCCGGTTCCACCGCGGGCGGCATGAAAGTCATTCGCTGGCTCATTGTCTTCCGCCAGGGCGTGGCGGAACTGAAGCAACTGGTCCATCCAAGCGCCGAAATCCCTGTGAAGCTCGCCGGACGACCGGTGCCGCAACGGGTCATCAGCGGCGTGGCCGGATTCTTTGCCATGTACTTCATCGTGTTCGCGGCACTCATGTTCCTGGCGATGATGTTCGGCATGGACCAGGTCTCCGCCTGGTCGGCGATCGCAACGAGCATCAATAACACCGGCCCCGGTCTCGGCGACGTTGCCTGGCATTTTCGGGACGTGCCCGACTCCGCCAAGTGGGTCTGTATCATCGCGATGCTCGCCGGGCGCCTCGAGATCTTCACTTTCGTGATCCTGCTGACGCCGGCATTCTGGCAGCGCTGACATGGCACTGCGGCAGAACCTGGAACTGATGCTCGAGCGCGGCCAGGACTCGCCGTTGCTGCGCTACTCGCTTGGCCAGGAATGCATGAAGACAGGCGAACTCGTGACCGCGATCGACCATCTCCGCCAGGCCGTGGACCAGAATCCGCGCTATTCCGCGGCCTGGAAAGCGCTCGGCGACGCGCATGCGCGCGCCGGATCGCCAGATCGTGCGGCCGAGGTCTACGAGCGCGGCATCGCCGCAGCGCGGGAAGCCGGCGATATCCAGGCCGCGAAAGAAATGGAAGTGTTCCTCAAGCGAATCCGCAAGGTGCGCTGACAATGTATGAAGCCAGGCACCAACCGCCGCTGACGCGCGCCCAGTTCGCGCGCCGCCTGCTGGGTCATTCAGCCATTGTCACCGGCCTGTTCGGCGCGTCGCTCGCGCTGGGGATGTGGGGCTACGTCGCATTCGAAGGACTGTCCTGGCTGGATGCGTTCCTGAACGCCGCAATGCTGCTGGGCGGCATGGGACCGGTTCACTTGCCGCATACTGCGAACGGCAAGCTGTTCGCGGGTTGCTATGCGCTCTACGCGGGGCTCGCCTTTATCGCTGCGGCAGCACTGATCGTCACGCCTGTGGTGCATCGCATCCTGCACCGCTTTCACTGGGACGAGTCCACGCGCAACAGGGGCCAGTAGGAATTGATCGGCCTGTTGCAGCGGGTCATCAGCGCGTCCGTCGAAGTCGGCGACGCAGAGATCGCGCGCATCGGCGCGGGTCTTCTGGTGCTCGTCGGTGTCGAACGCGGCGACGACGAGGCGGTTGCCGAGCGGCTGCTCGAGCGGTTGCTCAGCTATCGCGTCTTCGCCGACGCCGAAGGGCGCATGAATGTTTCGCTGACCGACTCGGGCGGCGCGCTCCTGCTGGTGCCGCAATTTACGCTCGCCGCCGACACGACGAAGGGCCTGCGGCCCGGATTCAGCCGGGCGGCGCCACCGGCCGTTGCTGAGCACTTGTTCGGGTATATGGCAAAACGGGCACAAATCCGCCATCCGGGCGCGCAATCGGGCCGTTTCGGCGCCCATATGCGGGTGTCGCTGACCAATGACGGCCCGGTGACGTTCTGGATCCGGGTACCCGCTCACGAGGAACCCCAGTCGATTGGCGTATCATGAGCCTGACCGCCAGGTGCGCGGGCCGGAGTCATCGAAATGGGTATTGGTTTTCGCGAACTGCTGATCATCCTGGCGATCGCGCTCCTGATCTTCGGGGCGAAGAAGTTGCGCAACATCGGCTCGGATCTCGGCGCCGCAGTGAAGGGCTTTAAGAAGTCCATGAGTGACGGCGACAGCGAAGAATCCGACAAGAAGCTTGCCCAGGACGAGCGCCCGGACGCCGAATTCAACGCGGGCCAGCGCGACCGCGACAGCACTGATTCTTCGAAGAACGCGTAGAGGAACCTCGGATCGTCCCGCGCATGAGCGCGACCGTGTGCGATATTCGTCCCTGGCAAGGCGCGAGGAGCGTGATGTATCGAGCGATACATGAGCGACGAGCAACGCCGCCAGGGACGAAAATCGCCCGGTCCCTGCGGGTTACGCGCGCGCCTTGGCGGGACTTCGTTGCTCGCCTCGCCCATAGCCCGTGCTATCGGACTTCGGCTCGCGCCTTGTCCCGCCAAGGCGCGCGCGTAACGCGTCTCATGCGCGGGACGATTCGAGGTTCCTAGCCGATGTTTGAGGTCGGTTTCACCGAGATCGTCCTGATCCTCGGCATTGCGCTGTTGGTGCTGGGCCCGGAAAAACTCCCGAAACTCGCGAACCAGGTCGGCCGCTGGGCCGGCCGCGCACGCGCGATGGCACGCCAGTTGCGCCAGCAGCTCGACGAGGAAGTCACGATCGTCTCGAAGGACGATTTCACGGTAGCCCCGCGCCGCCCGCCCGGAACACCGGCCGCGGGCACGCCGCGCCCGAACCCGGCGCCAGATCCGTCACCGCCGCCGCCCGTTGAGAAAACGGAAGAGCCTTCGCCACCGCAATGAACGACGCGGACGAGCCGGAAACACTCGCCGAAAGCACGCTGCTCACGCACCTGCTGGAACTGCGAAACCGCCTGCTGCGGGCGCTGGTCGCGACGCTCGTGATCGCGCTGCCCTGCCTCTACTTTGCAAACGACATTTTCACGTGGCTTTCCGAGCCCTTGCGGAGCCAGCTTCCGGAAGGCGCGCGCCTGATCGCAACTTCGGTCGTGGCACCTTTCATGACGCCGTTCAAGCTTGCGCTGCTCGCGGCGATCTTCTTCGCGATGCCGGTGATCCTCTACCAGGTCTGGGCTTTCGTCGCGCCCGGCCTCTACCGGCACGAGCGGCGATTCGCGCTGCCGCTGTTCGTGTCGAGCGTCATCCTGTTCTACGCGGGCACGGCGTTCTCATACTTCATAGTTTTCCCGGTCATTTTCCAGTTCTTCGTGATGACGACGCCGGTGGGCGTCGAGATGATGACCGACATCACGCAGTACATGGACTTCGCGGTATTGCTCTTCTTCGCATTCGGGCTCGCGTTCGAGATTCCAGTGGCGACCGTGCTGCTGGTGCGGACCGGGCTCGTGAAATTCGAGACGCTTTCGAAGAATCGCGGCTACGTCCTGCTCGGAATCTTCATCATCGCGGCATTCCTGACGCCGCCGGATGCGGTGTCGCAAACGCTGATGGCACTGCCCATGTATGCGCTCTACGAAGCGGGCATGCTGATGTCGCGTGTGCTCGTGCGCAAGCAAACGGCCGCTGCAGAAGACGACGCCGCTTGAAGTTGCACCGCAACATGGCGGAGACTCGCCCGACTTCGGAGTAGAGCCGTGTGAGCAACGACCTCAATATCCCACCGGGGACTCTCCTCGGCCATCCGAAGGGTCTGTTCCTGCTCTTCGTCACCGAGATGTGGGAGCGTTTCAGTTTCTACGGCATGCGGGCGCTGCTCGTGCTGTATGCCGCGGCTGCGACCCATGCGGCGAACCCTGGCCTCGGCTGGAACGAGCCCCAGGCGCTCAGGCTCTACGCCTGGTATACCGGGCTCATATACCTGACGCCGCTCTTCGGCGGCTGGCTCGCCGACAACATTCTCGGCCAGCGCAAGGCAGTGATCATCGGCGGCCTCATGATGGCCGCGGGCCAGTTCACCCTGGCCTCGCCGCTCGACCTCATGGGCACGTCCGGAGCGTTCACATTGAATGCCCTCGGCATCGCGTTCCCGGATACACCGACCAGCTTCTACGTCGGCCTGCTGCTGCTCATCCTCGGGAACGGCCTCTTCAAGCCGAATATCTCGACGATGGTCGGCAATCTCTATCCCGAGGGCGACGCGCACCGTGATGGCGCCTTCGTCATCTTCTACATGGGAATCAACACCGGCGCCTTCCTCGCGCCGCTGGTCTGCTCGACACTCGGTGAGGATCCGGCCTATGGCTGGCGCATCGGATTCTTCGCCGCCGGCATCGGCATGATGCTGTCGGTAATCATCCAGCTCGCATTCGCGCAGCGTTACATCGGCGACGTCGGGCGCGAACCCGCGGCGCAGCGCTCGCTGCGCCTGGCTGGCGGCACGAGGGCGCCATTGACGGCGATCGAGCGGGACCGGCTTCGGGCCGTCTTTGTGATCTTCACCTTCGTCGTGGTCTTCTGGGCAACCTTCGAGCAGGCGGGCGGGCTGATGAACCTGTTCGCGGACAAGTACACGAACCGCCAGTTGGGATCCTTCCTCGTGCCGACAGGCTGGTTCCAGTCCGTGAACTCGTTCTTCATCATTCTGCTCGGCATTCCTTTCTCGATGCTCTGGAGCAAGCTCGGCACCCGCGGAAAAAACCCGTCGACTCCCGCCAAGATGTACCTTGGCCTCCTGCAGGTGGCGCTCGGCTTCGTCTTCCTTGTGATGGCAGTGTTCGAGATCCAACGCACGGGCGACATGAAGTCCAGCATGGCCTGGCTGGTACTCGCCTACCTCTTTCACACGACCGGCGAACTCTGCATCAGCCCGGTCGGCCTCTCGATGGTGACCAAGCTTGCACCGCTTCGGTTCGGTTCGCTGATGATGGGCGTCTGGTTCACGGTCAATTTCGTCGGCAACACGCTCGCCGGCTATATCGGCGCGTTCACCGAAAACATGGGTGAGTATCCATGGATGGTGGCACTTGCCGCCGACGCCGGCGTGCGCGCGGAGCAAGCCGGGCTCCTCGGCGTCTTCGGCGGACTTGCGGTCGTCCTCATCCTGTTTACCCTCATGCTGTGGGCCGTCTCCGGTCGCGTCGTGCAATGGATGCACGGCGCAGAAAATATTACGAGCCAAGGATCGTCATGAACCGCGTCGCAATCCCGTTTTGCCTGGTCACAGTCCTCGCCGCCTGCGGCAGCCCCGAGAAACAAAAGGAAACCGCTGACGAATTCGTCGCACGCACAAATCAGCAGCTCCAGGACATCGGCAAGGAGTACGCACAGGCCTCCTGGGTGCAGCTCACCTACATCACTCCGGATACCGAAGCGATGGCCGCGAAAGCCTACGAGCGGGTCCAGGAAGTCGTCGCGAAGAGCGTCGCCGAGTCGAAGGCCTACAAAGGCGCGAAAATGTCGCCTGCGTCGGCGCGCGCGATCGAGCTCCTGAAGTTCAGTCTCGCCGCGCCCGCGCCTGACGATCCGGCCAAGCGCACGGAACTCGCGGAGCTCGAAACGCGCATGACCTCGATGTACGGCGAAGGCAAGTACTGCCCGAAGGGCCCCGAGAGCTGCCAGAACATCGACGACCTCTCGAAGACGCTGTCGGAGAGCCGCGACTGGGACACGGAGCTCGAGGCCTGGACCGGCTGGCATTCGATCGCGCCGCCGATGCGCAAGGATTACCAGCGCTTCGTCGAGCTCGCGAACGAGGGTGCGAAGGGCCTCGGCTACAAGGATCTTGGCGAACTCTGGCGCGCGGGCTACGACATGAGCCCGTCCGAGTTCGAGGCTGAGACCGAGCGGCTGTGGACGCAGGTGAAGCCGCTCTACGACGGACTGCATTGCTACGCGCGCGGCAGGCTGCAGAAGAAGTACGGCAAGGAGCGCGTGCCGGACGGCAAGCCGATCCCGGCCCATCTCTTCGGGAACCTCTGGGCGCAGCAGTGGAACAACATCTACGACCTGCTCGAGCCCTACCCCGGCGTGTCGAACCTGAACATCACCTCGGCACTCGAGAAACAGAAGTACGATGCAGTGCGCATGACGCGCTCCGCGGAATCGTTCTACACCTCGCTCGGTTTCCCGGAATTGCCGAAGAGTTTCTGGGAGCGTTCGATGCTGACGCGTCCGCGTGACCGCGATGTGGTGTGCCACGCCAGCGCGCACGACATGGACGGCGCGGGCGATGTGCGCATCAAGACCTGCACCCTGCCGACCGAAGAAGAGCTCTACACGCTCTATCACGAGCTTGGACACGTCTTTTACGACCTGAGCTACATTGACCAGCCGTTCCTGTTCAAGGACGGCGCGCACGACGGCTTTCATGAGGCCGTCGGCGACACCATCAACTTGTCGATGACCGAGGGTTACCTCGCGAACGTCGGCCTGATCCCGAAGGGCACCAAATCGAGCCGCGAGGCGCTCATCAACCGGCAGATGAAGGTCGCGAGCGAAAAGATCGCCTTCCTGCCGTTCGGAAAACTCGTCGACCAGTGGCGCTGGGGCGTATTCTCAGGCGCGATTCCGCCGGAAAAGTACAACGAGGCCTGGTGGGAGCTGCGACGCAGGTATCAGGGCGTCGATGCGCCGGTCGCGCGAAGCGAAGCGGATTTCGATCCGGGCGCCAAGTACCACGTGCCGGGCAATACTCCGTACACGCGCTACTTCCTTTCGTTCGTGCTGCAATTCCAGTTCCACCGCGCACTCTGCGAAAAGGCGGGGTTCAAGGGCCCGCTGCACGAATGCTCGATATTCGGCAGCGCCGAGGCCGGCCGCGGATTCCAGGAAATGCTCGCGCTCGGGCGCAGCAAGCCATGGCAGGATGCACTCGAGAAGCTGACCGGCACGCGTCAGATGGATGCGTCCGCGATCGTGGAGTATTTCCAGCCACTGATGGAGTGGCTCGGGGATCAGAATCGCGGCCGCGAGTGTGGCTGGTAACAACAATAACGGTTTGACAAGGGGGGTACGCATGAATGCCAACGATCCGGCGCAGCTGACCATACGCGCCATCATTCTTTCGCTGATCCTGACGGTGCTGCTTGCAGCCGCGAACGCATATCTCGGCCTGTTCGCCGGACTCACCGTGGCGACGGCCATCCCGGCAGCCGTGGTCTCGATGGGCGTACTCCGCCTGCTCGGGCGCTCCAGCATTCTCGAGAACAACATCGTCGCGACCGGCGCATCGGCCGGCGCGTCCATCGCGGCCGGCACGGTATTCACGATCCCGGCCCTCGTGCTGATGGGTCACTGGTCCACCTTCGACTACTGGTGGGTGTTCGCAATCGCGGGCCTGGGCGGTCTGCTCGGCGTGTTGTTCTCGGTGCCGCTCCGCCGCACGCTGATCCTCGACCAGAAGCTGCAATTCCCGGAAGGTGTCGCAACCGCAGAGGTTTTGAAGGTCGGCCAGGACCCCGGCCGCGGGCTGAAGGCGCTGTCCTACGCGGCCGGCACCGCGGCACTCTTCAAGCTGGCGCTGGCGGGGCTGAAGCTGTCACCGGAATCCTTTACGATCGCGCGATTCTTTGGCGAGCGCACGATCGGCTTCTTCGGCATCAACCTGTCCCCTGCGCTCCTCGGCGTCGGCTTCATCGTCGGATTCAACATCGGTTGCCTGATGCTGTCGGGTGGCGCGCTGTCGTGGTGGATTTTCATCCCGATCTACAACACGTTCTTTCACGATGCGGATCCCACGCTCGCAGCGCGGCTCGTCGGCCTCTCGGCCGAGGACGCCGCATTCACGATCTGGAATCTGCAAGTGCGCTACATCGGCGTCGGTGCGATGCTGATCGGCGGACTTTGGTCGCTGTGGTCTCTGCGGAAATCGCTGCTTTCCGGCGTAAAAACCGGCGTCAAGCTGAAAGGCGGCAGCACCGCCGATGTGCCGCATACCGAGCGCGACATTCCGATGCCCGTGATCCTGACCGGCATCGTGCTCTTCGTGCTGCCGATCTTCGCGCTCTATTACGCGGTCGTCGACAGCCTCGGCATCGCATTCACGATGGCGGTCATCATGATCGTCGCCGGATTCGTGTTCTCGTCGGTGAGCGGGTATATGGCCGGGCTGGTCGGCTCCTCCAACAATCCCGTCTCCGGCATCACCATCTCGACCATTCTCTTCGCTTCGCTGATCCTCCTTGCGATCATGGGCAAGGGCTCGAGCGTCGGGCCCGTCGCCGCGATCATGATCGGCGCGGTGATCTGCAACGCAGCGTCTGTCGCCGGCGACAATCTCCAGGACCTGAAGGCGGGACAGCTCGTCGGCGCGACGCCCTGGCGCCAGCAGGTGATGCTCGGCATCGGCGCACTTGCAAGCGCTGCCGTCATGGCGCCGGTGCTGAACCTGCTGCTCCAGGCCAACGGCATCGGCACGCCGGCTTTTGAAGGCGCGACACCGCTCGCGGCGCCGCAAGCGACGCTGATGGCCTCGGTCGCGACCGGCATCTTTGGCGGCGGCCTGCCCTGGAACATGGTGGCGATCGGCGCCGGAGTCGGCGCGATCGTGATCGCGCTCGACGAATGGCTCAAGGCGCGGGGCGCGAGCTGGCGCGCACCGGTACTCGCCGTTGCAGTCGGGATCTATCTTCCGCTCGAACTCTCGACCCCGATCTTCGCCGGCGGCCTGATCGCCGAACTCGCGACCCGCTGGCATCGCAGGCGGAATCCCGGCGGCGATACCGAGCTCCTGAAGCAGACCGGCCTCCTGTTCTCCGCGGGCCTCATCGCGGGCGAGGCCATCGTCGGCGTGTTGATCGCGATTCCCATCGTGGTGACCAAGAACGCGGACGTGCTGGCGGTCGCGGCTTCGATGCGGCCGGGCCAGTGGGCCGGCATCGCAGCGCTCGCCCTCGTCGGCTGGTGGCTGTACAAGGTCTCGATACAGCGCGCACACCGCTAGGGGACTGTCACCTTCAAGGTTTTCCTTGAAGGGGACTGTCCCCTCCTGATTGAAGGTGAACGTCCCCTTCAGGAAGCTGTCCCCTCCTGACGCGGTGCTAACCTTGCAGTGAATGCGCGACCCCCAACCCCACCGAACGCAGCTTGCGATCGCGCTCGCGATCATCTACCTGGTCTGGGGATCGAGCTTCTTCGCCACCAAGATCATGGTGACCGACGAGCCGCCGTTGGTCGTCGCGGGCCTGCGCTTCTCGTTGGCGGGCGTCCTGCTGATCGTCTTCAGCGGGTGGCGCAGCGGACCGCCGGTGCTCACGCGCGTGGAACTGCGGCATGTGCTGGCAATGGCCTTCCTGGCGGTACTCTTCAGCAACGCCTGCCACGTGATCGCAATGCAGCACGTGCAATCGAACACGGCCGCGTTCCTGAATGCGACGCCTGCGCTCTGGATCGCATGGCTCGGCACATTCGGCCAACGGCGCAGGCCGCTCTCCGGCTCGGCGCAGCTCGGGCTCCTGATCGGGCTCGCGGGCGTCCTGCTCGTGCTCGCACCGAAGGGTGGATTCAAGCTTGTGGGCATCGGCTGGCAGCTCCTGATCCTGCTCGGCTGCCTGAGCTGGTCTCTCGGCACCTTTTACCACCGCAACTCCGGTACCGTGAATCCGCCGCTCATGTTTGTCGCGCTGCAGATGCTGGCGGGCGGAGTCGGACTCCTGATGGCGGCTGCCGTGGCCGGCGAATCGTTCGCGCTCCACTGGACGCCGCGTGCGTTCGCCGCTTTCCTGTTCCTGACGCTCGCGAGTTCCTGTCTCGCCTACTCCGCCTATGCCTGGCTCACCGTCCACACCTCGCCGATCATCGTCGGCTCCTACGGTTATGTCTGTCCGGCTGTGGCGGCGCTGCTCGGCTGGATCGTGCTCGGCGAGACGCTCTCCTGGATACAGGTCGTCGGCATGACGGTTATCCTGTTCGGGATCGCGCTGGTGACGGGCTATCTGAGGCCGATGCCCAAGAGTCTCGCGACTAAAGGAAGCTGATGAACCCGGATACTCTCGATCCTGCACGACGAATGCTGCTTCGCCAATCGCTTGCGCTCGCTGGTGCGGCGGCGCTGGCCGGCACGCCGGGCCGTGCACTGGCCGCCGCCACGTCCGATGCGGTCACGCCTGCCGCTTCGTCGGATCCCCACCCGGCGCTCGGGCGCACTCTGAAGCGCATCGCGTTCGGGTCCTGCGCCGAGGTCGCGAAGCCCCAGCCGGTCTGGGATTCGCTACTCGCGCGGCAGAACGACCTGTTCATTTTCCTCGGCGACAATATTTACGGGGACACGCGCGACATGTCGGTGCTCGCGGCGAAGTATGCGAAGTTCGCGGCGATTCCCGGTGTGGCGAAACTGCGCGCGTCGACCCCGGTGGTCGCGATGTGGGACGACCACGATTTCGGCGAGAATGATGCCGGCGGCGATTACCCGCTCAAGAATGAGTCGCGGCAGATCTTCCTCGATTTTTGGGACGAACCTGCCGGGTCGCCGCGCCGGGACCGCGACGGCGTCTACGCGTCCTATGTTTTCGGTCCGCCGGGCAAGCGCGTACAGGTGATCCTGCCGGACCTTCGCTACAACCGGACGCCGCTCACGCCGCTCGAGCTTGCAGGTACCGACTACGAAACCTGGGCCCGCGCGCAGGGTCGCGGCAGGCCTGTCGTTGCCGGGACCGTATGTCCGCAATCCGGACCCGAAGGCCTCCATGCTCGGCGAGCGGCAGTGGCAATGGCTCGAGCGCCAGCTCGAGGTACCGGCTGAATTGCGTTTCTTCGGCTCGAGCGTGCAAGTGCTCGCCGATTTCACCGGCTGGGAAGCCTGGGCCAATTTTCCGCACGATCAGCAGCGGCTGATCGAGCTGATCCGCCGCAAGAAAGCGAATGGCGTCGTGTTCCTGAGCGGCGACATCCATTACGCCGAGATGTCGAAGCTGGACGTCAATGTGCCATACACACTGTGGGACCTGACTTCCAGCGGTCTCACCGAGGAATGGCGCGTGCCGACGCCGAATGCGAACCGCGCGAGCGAGGTCGTGGCCGACGCCAATTTCGGCTTCATTGACATCGACTGGCAAGGGCCTTCGACGACGCCTCACGCTCGGCATCGTCGATGCCGCCGGCAAGACGCGGATGTCCTGGGACATCGCGCTCGCGAGCCTCGCCGGGTGAGCGCGGCAAAGCCGGTACGGGCGGTGCTCTTCGACCTCGACGGCACCCTGGTCGACAGCGAAGTCCACACGGATGAAGCGATCCGGGTTGTCGCCGCGCGGCATGGGATCGACGGCTTCGTGCTTCCGCACACGGAGACGCGAGGGCGCACGTGGAACCATATCGCCGACGTCATCCGTGCCCGCACGAAGATCGACAGCGACACTGCTGCGCTCGCGGACGAACTGCTGGCCCACTGGAATGAGCTCGTCTCCGAAGTGAAGCCGATTCCCGGCGCGCCGGAAGCGCTTCGCACCGCGGCCGCATGCAAGTTGAAACTCGGCGTCGTGTCGTCCAGCCCGCGTTCCGTGATCGACTCATTCATGGACAAGCTCGGCGTCGCAGACTGCATCGACCCGCGCGCGCGCATCGGCGGCGACGCCGTCAGGAACAGCAAGCCCGACCCCGAGGGCTTCCTGCTCGCGGCGCGCGCGTTCGGCGTCGACCCTGCCGACACCCTGGTGTTCGAGGACAGCCAGGCGGGCCTGCTCGCCGCAAGAGCCGCGGGCATGCGCTCGGTGTTCATCACCTGCTGCGCATCGGACATACCCGCGAATACCCTGCTCGCCACCGCGAGCTGCACGCACTACCGGAGCCTGCCGCCCCGATTCTGGGAACAGCTGGCGGACGGCAGCTGCGACCTCGCCAACCGGTCGTTCATATGAATGCGGCGAATCCCGAGCTGTTGCGCCGCTTTCGCGCGCAACTCTTCACCGCGACCTGGCTTTCCTACGCAGGCTTCTATATCACGCGCAAGGTCTACGCGGTCGTCAAGCATCCGCTGAAGGAACAGTTCGGCCTCGACGACGTCGAGATCGCCTGGCCGTGGACCATCTACCTCATCACCTACATGCTCGGCCAGTTCCTCGCGGCCTGGCTCGGCCGGCGCATGGAGAGCCGGCGCGTGCTCGCGTACGGCATGTGCGTCGCCGCGGCCTGCAACATCGTTCTGGGCCTGCTCGTCGATGCGCAGATCGCGAGCGTGTTCCTGTGGATGTGCGTGACCATGGGAATCCACGGCCTCGCGCAGGCCATGGGCTGGCCGCACAACGTCGCCCTGTTCGCGAACTGGACGCGCCGCTCCGAGCGCGGAACGCTGTTCAGCATCTGGGGCACCTGCTACCAGTTCGGCGCGATTTTCGGCAAGGGCCTGGCCGGGTTCCTGCTCGGCTGGCTAGGCCTCGCCTGGTCGTTCTTCGGCTCGAGCATTCTGCTGCTCGCGTTCACCGTGTACTTCGTCCTGTACGCGCGCGAGCGGCCGCAGTCGGTTGGCCTGTCGCTCGAAGACGAAGCGGAACCCGACATCGCCGCACCCGGCCCGCGAATGGCCGGCGACGCCCGCGAGGCGGCGCTGCCGCCGGGATTCATCGCGTCAATCATCGCGATGGGCCTGATCTACTTCGGTTTCAAGTTCCTGCGCTACGCACTCGACAGCTGGTCAGCACTGATCCTCGGCGAGCATTTCGGAATGACGACGTCGATTGCCGCTTACTGGTCGACCGCATTCGACTGGATCGGTTTCCTCGGCGTGCTCGCCGCCGGTTTCTGGTCGGACCGCATCCCGGGTTCACGGCGGACGCCCGTCATATTCTGGATGACCGCCGGCTGTCTCGTGTTCACTTGCGCGATGTGGCTCGTCGGCCTGTCATCGCCGGTGCTGTTCATATCGCTGCTCGGCCTGATCGGATTCATGGCGATGGGGCCGGATTCGCTGCTCTCCGGCGCCTGCGCAATGGATGTGGGAAGCCGGCGCCAGGCTGCTCTCGCGGCCGGCGTCATCAACGGTTTTGGATCGATCGGCCCAATACTGCAGGAGCCAGTGATTGGCTGGCTGAAGCAGACCCGGGGCCTGGACGCGGTTTTCCTGCTGCTGGTCGGTGTCGTGTTCCTGACGACCGTCGCGACGGGGCTGCTTGCGCGATCCGAGCGGCGGCGTCGCCGGTGACCAGCAGGCGGCGCTGATCGAACAGGCCTGCTTTGGGCCCGGGACGATCAAGTCGATCTATGGCACGGGCTGTTTTCTGCTGCTCAACATGGGCGATGCGCCGGTGCTCTCGCAAAACCGGTTGCTGACGACACTGGCGTATCGCATCAGAAGTGGCTGCGGGACGGACTCGGGCTCATCAGCGATGCCCGGGAAACCTCCGCACTTGCGATGCAGGTAACTGACAGCCACGGCGTGTATATGGTGCCGGCCTTCGTCGGGCTCGGCGCGCCGCACTGGGTGCCCGATGCGCGAGCGCTTACTTGCGGGCGGACGCTCGCCACCCGAATTTCAAAAAAACGTTCCCGCGGGAACGTTAATATGTTCAATACAACTCACAAATGTTCGTTATAACGCACATTTATGATTGAAATAGACATGATTGTTCGGTATAACGAACATCGTGAATATGATCCTGAATCCCAAGGATTTGGGCGCCAAACTCCGCGCCGAACGCAAGGCGCGTCAGGTCACTCAGGCCTGGGTGGCGGCAAGGGTCGGTTGCCGTCGGCAGACGATCGCCGATCTCGAGGCTGGCAGAAATGTTGCCGTGGCCGTGCTCCTGGGAGTTGCAAGTTCGCTCGGCAAAGCGCTTGCAATCGTCGACGCCCACGTCGAACTCGAACAACTCAGCACAATGTTCCATGGCGAAGATTAAGCAGCTCCGTGTGTCGACGCCGCAGGGCGATTCCGGCGACCTGTTGAAGGACTCGAGATATGTCTTCAATTACTCGGCAGGTGAGCCCGCGCAGGCCATTTCGCTCACGATGCCGATCCGCGCAGAGAGTTACTCGAGCGGCGCGTTGCTTCCGATTTTCGAGATGAACCGTCCGGAAGGCTATCTACTCGCAAAGATTGAAGAAGTTTTCGCCAAGACAGGGCCCCTGGACGACATGGGACTGCTCCATCTCGTCGGTGGCCGGCAGATCGGTCGCCTGAGCTATGCGATCCCGGATGCGCCAGTGGAACGGCTTCCGGCGCAAATTAGCCGCGAAGAGTTGTTGTCGCGCCGGCCGACCGCAGACCTGTTCGACGAACTGGTCGCGGTCTACTTTAGGTCTGGCATCTCAGGCGTTCAGCCGAAGGTCTTGATTCCCGACGCAGGCCGCGCCGCGCCGCTCCCGGATCGAACCACGCTCGCTTACTCAACTCTCATCGTCAAGGCCAGTGGCGATGACTTTCCGCACCTGACGCAGAACGAATACCTGTGCATGAGTGCTGCGCGGCGCGCTGGCCTCGAGGTGCCTCAGTTCTGGCTCTCGGACGATGGCGGACTGTTCGTCGTCGAGCGTTTCGATCTGGCCGGCAATGGCGTTCTTGGCTTTGAAGACATGACCGTACTGATGAATCGGACCGCCCGGGAGAAGTATCAGGGTAGCTACGATGCCATTGCCAGGGCCATTCAACTCTACTGTGCCGATGGTGACCCGCTTCGGCAGCTACAAAGCTTCTACGAATATGTCTGTCTGATCGTGATGACCAGAAACGGTGACGGCCATCTGAAGAACTTCGGGCTCCTGTACACACACCCCGATGACCGCGCTTCGATTCGTCTGGCACCCCTGTTCGATGTCGTGACGACCAGCATCTATGCGATGTCGGAGATGGCCGCAGGCATCACCAAGTACGATCGCACGCTCGCGCTCAATCTTGCCAAGTCGAAGCAGTATCCGGATCGGAAAACGTTGCTCGACTTCGGGCGCAGCGTTTGCCTGGTCCGGCATCCCGAGCGCGTGATTGAACGGATTGCCGGCGCAATGAGCGACGCTTTACGCGAAGAAAGGGAGCGCGTGCCAGTTGAGTTGCACCGCAAGTTGAGCCGAGCGTGGGATGAAGGGCGGCAGGTGGCAGTAGTTCATTGAGGGATTCCTCTCGATTGCCCTACGACCTGCTAATCATCGGCGGCGGAATCAACGGCGCAGGCATTGCGCGCGACGCCGCGGGCCGCGGCCTTTCCGTGTTGCTCGTCGAACAAGATGGCCTCGCGCGCCACACGTCTTCCGCCTCCTCCAAGCTGGTGCATGGCGGCCTGCGCTACCTCGAGTACCTGCACCTGCGCCTGGTGCGCGAGTCGTTAATGGAGCGGGAACGCCTTCTCGCGATCGCCCCTCACCTCGTGAGCCGCAAGCGTTTCGTGCTGCCCTACCGGAGCTGGCTGCGGCCGGCCTGGGCAGTCCGCCTGGGATTGTTGCTCTACGACTGGCTGGGCCGGAGCAGCACGCTCGAATCCTCCGCGCGCGTGCGCTTTGCGTCATCAGCCTACGGGGTGCCGCTGCGTCCGGGCCTGAAGTTCGGTTTCGCCTACTCCGACTGCACGGTCGACGATAGCCGGCTCGTCATCTTGAACGCGAAGGACGCCGCCCTGCGCGGAGCCGACATTCGGGTCGGCCACCGTCTGGTGCGCGCAGTGCGCGATGGCGGGGAGTGGCGCACCGATATTCATTGCGAGGCGACCGGGGAGTCTTACACGGCGCGCGCCCGCGCCATTGTCAACGCGGCGGGTCCCTGGGTGGCCGAAGTGCTGACAGGGCGGCTCGGCACGGAGTGCCGCCAACCGGTGCGTCTCGTCAAGGGAAGTCACATCGTCGTGAGCCGGCTGTACGAGGGCGACCACGCCTACGCACTGCAGCACACGGATCGGCGCCTGGTGTTCGTGATTCCTTACCTGGATGACTACACGCTCATCGGCACGACCGACATGCCCTGGCACGGCGAGCCAGGACCGGCGGCGATCGACCCGGCCGAGACGGAGTACTTGTGCCAGGTTGTGAATCGCTGTTTCGAGCGGCAGATGGCACCGGCCGACGTGGTCTGGAGCTACGCCGGCATCCGCGCGCTGCAGGACGACGGGGCTGCGCAGGCGTCGGCCGTGACCCGTGACTACGTGCTCGAACTCGACGCGCCGGCCGGCCGCGCGCCGGTGCTGTCGGTGCTGGGCGGCAAGATCACGACTTACCGGCGCGTTGCGGAACTCGCGCTTGAAAAGCTCGCGCCGTACCTCGGCCCGATGCACGAGCCGTGGACTTCTTCGGCGCCGCTACCGGGCGGCGACCTCCCGGGCGGAGATGTCGATGCCTTCATCGTCCTGCTGCGCCGCCGCTGGCCATTTCTCGACGACGCTGAAGCTCGGCGCCTGGCCGGGGCGTACGGCACGCGCGCGTTGCAGCTTCTGGAGTCGGTGCGATCTCGCGCGGACATGGGCGAGGAGTTCGGCGGCGGCATGACGCGCCTCGAGGTCGACTACCTGGTGCGGGAGGAATGGGCGCGTTCGGCTGAAGATATCGCCTGGCGTCACTCGAAGACAGGCCTCCGTGCCACGCCGACGGAACAGCAGCGATTGCGCGACTACCTCGGTGAATGAATTACGTGCGGTGGCGTAATGTCAGGGAGACGAAGAAGATCGCGAGTACGCAGCACGAGACCATCGTCATGAACACGCCGCCCCAGTCCCAGCGATCCGCGATCCAGCCGACGCCGGTTCCCGCAATCGCGGAGCCGAATACGTAGCCGAAGAAACCGGTAAGCCCGGCGGCGGTGCCGGCCGCCTTCTTGGGCACGAGATCGAGCGAATGCAGGCCGATCATCATGATCGGCCCGTAGATCAGGAAGCCGATCGCGAACAGCGCCGCGTAGTCGATCCAGAGCGGGCCCGCGCAGGTTCAGCCAGTAAACGACGACCGCGACCAGCGTCAGCGCCATGAAGATCATGGTCATCGGCGCGCGCCGGCCCCGGAACCAGCGGTCGGAGAGCCAGCCGCAGGCAATCGTCCCTGGAATCGCGGCGTACTCGTAGAGCGACCAGGCGATGCTCGATTCGTGGAAGGAGAATCCCTTCGCCGTCTCGAGATAGGTCGGGATCCAGTTCACCACGCCGTAGCGGACGAAATAGCAGAAGGCGTTTGCAATCGCGATCGCCCACAGGTAGCGGTTCGGCAGCACGTACTTCAGGAAGATCTCCCGGAATCCGAGCGTCTGCTCGTCGCGCGTCGCTATAGCCCGGCGGGTAGTCGTTCCGGTACTGCTCCACGGCGGGCAGCCCGCGCGATTGCGGCGTGTCTTCCAGCAGGAAAAGATGCCGATTGCGATGATCGCGGCGACCAGCGCGTTGAAGTAGAACTTCGCTCCCCAGTCGTTGAACAGCATGACGCCGACCAGGGCGAGATTCGCGACCAGCGCGCCGCCGATGTTGTGCGCCGTATTCCAGGTCGAAACGACGAGCCCGCGTTCCTTCGTGCTGTACCAGTGCACCATGAGCTTGCCGCAGGGCGGCCAGCCCATGCCCTGCACCCAGCCGTTGATCGCCATGATCGCGATGATGGCGGTGAGCGACGCGTAGATGGCATCGACCAGGCCGAAAGCCGCCATGATCGCGCTCGAAAGAAGCAGCCCGAGCGGCAGGAAATATTTCGGGTTGCTCCGGTCGGAGATCGAGCCCATCAGGAACTTCGACAGGCCATAGGCGACGGACAGGCCGGTCAGCGCGGTGCCGAGCTCCGCCTTGCTGTATTCCGGATGCTCCGCGAGGAGGTCGGGGATCGCGAGCGCGAAGTTGTTGCGGACCAGGTAGTAGCCCGCATAGCCGACGAAGATGCCGGCATACACCCGCCGGCGAAGGCGCCGGTATTCCGGATCCACGCGCGCGCCGGAGCCACCGGGGCGGCGAACGCGGCCGGCTTCAGGAAGCCGATCATCGCATCGGCGTCGGCGGCGGCACGGCGATGCCTTTCGCCTGCGAGCACGCGAGCGCAGCAGGTCCGGGCGGTCGCTGATGATGCCGTCCACGCCGAGCGCGATGAGACTCTCCATGTCCTTCGGGTCGTTGATCGTCCAGGGAATGACGGCGAGGCCGAGAGCGTGAGCCTCCGCGACGAGGCGTTGGTCGAGATCAAGCGCATGCGGTGACCAGACCTTCGCTCCGATCGCCTTGACCGTCTTCGGCACCGAGCCACCGTAATCGTCGACGTCGAAGCCCCCGAGCCAGGGAGAGGCGCCCGGCTTTCCGATCTCCATCGTGTCCTCGCCCGGTTGCTGATCGGTCAGCGCGACGGTCGCAATCTCCGGCGCGAGCTGGCGTACGAGGACGAGCGTCCGCCAGTCGAAGGACTGGATCGTCGTACGCGATTCCATGTCCGCGTCGCGGATAACCCTGACAAGAGCCCTGACGAAAGGCTCCGGCAGCGGCGATTGCTCCGGCTGCAGCGGATCCAGCTTGGTTTCGACGTTGAATCGCACATCGCGATTGCCGCGCTCCTGCACGAGTGCATAGACATCCGCAAGGCGCGGGATGCGCTCGCCGTCCACGGGCTGCTGCTCCGGGAACTGCGCCGCGTAGTCGCTGCCGGGCCGGATCCGCCCAACGTCGTATTGACGCAGCTCGGCGTACCCAAGCTCGTGCAGCAGCGGTCCCGCTGCTTCCAGGAACCGGCCATCGGCATCGCGCGTGTGGTCGGGATTGAGCGCCCGGTCGTGGCTCACTACCACGATGCCGTCCTTGCGTCAACCCGCAGTCGAGCTCGAGTGTCGTGACCCCGAGCTCGAGCGCCGAGGTAAAGCCGGCGAGCGTGTTCTCCGGCCGCAGCCCGCGTGCGCCGCGATGTCCCTGGAGATCGAATGGAGCATTGCGCTCCGCTTCCGTGATCGTCGGCGCGCCCGCCGTACATGCGCAGGCAAGCGCGAGCGCCGCAAACGTCGTCTGTTTCATCGCGCCTCGCTCAAATCAACCACTGCTGTTCCCGGCACGCAGTATCGGCCATCTTTCATGACCTGTGCAGCGGATCCCAGGCGGGAACGGGGACCGAGAACGTCCCATCCGCGATCTGCGGCGCGGGGCCATCGATCTCGTAGTACTCGCCCTTCTCGGCGACGAAAATATGGCAGGCAATCTCGAGGCCCGTGGAATCGTCGAGAGTGCCTGCTGCGATGCTGATGTTGTCACGCCCGACTCCGTCCCAGAACAAGGTTGAGCCGCACTGATCGCAGAAACCGCGACGTGCCTTGGCCGACGCCGAATACCACTTCAGTCCGGTGCTCGACATCAAGCGGAAATCAGTGCGTCTCGCGGCGGTCGCTGCCATGAAATGGCCGGTCATGCGTCGGCACTGGTTGCAGTGGCAGGCGATCACCGGTCGCATCGGCCCCGAGACCTCATAGCGTACGGCGCCGCACACGCAGCCCCCCGTTCTTGGCGGTGCATCCGGCTTTGTGTCCATCGTCATGCCGCTGCCGCCCTTGACCTGCCCCACCGGCTAACGAATGATCGATCAACAGGGGATCTGTTCGGCACGTTCGTTTCCCCGTAGCTCTTGGCAGAAAGGAAACTGTGGCAACCCTCGACAGTCTCGCAGAATCGCGACTGATTTCCATCAATCCCGCGACCGGAGAACGGCTCGGCGAGGTAGCCGGTGGCCGGCCCCCGCGAGATCGAGGCCGCCGTAGCTGCTGCGCGCGAGGCGCAGCCTGCCTGGGCCGCGCTCGCAGGCGCTGAGCGCGCCCGCATCCTGCGCCGTGCCGCCGAACTGCTGCGAGCGCGCAACGACGCACTGGCGGAACTCGAAACCCGCGATACCGGAAAGCCGATCCAGGAAACGCGCGTCGTCGATGTCATCTCGGGCGCCGAGTGCATCGAGTACTTTGCCGCGCTCACGCAGAGCGCGGCGGGCGAGCACATCGACCTCGGCCCGCAGGCATTCGGCTACACGCGCCGCGAGGCACTCGGTGATCGTCGCCGGCATCGGCGCGTGGAATTATCCGCTGCAGATCGCCTGCTGGAAGTCCGCCCCCGCGCTCGCCTTCGGCAACGCGATGATCTTCAAGCCCGCGAGCCTCACGCCGCTCACCGCCGTCGAGCTCGAAAAGGCCTATCGCGAGGCAGGCGTTCCGTCCGGCGTCTTCCAGGTGGTGCAGGGCCATTCCGAGACCGGACGCCTGCTGACGCGCCATCCGGAGATCCGCAAGGTGTCGCTCACGGGTTCCGTCGGCACCGGCAAGGCAGTGATGAACGACGCCGCAAGCAACGTCAAGGCCGTGACGCTCGAGCTCGGCGGCAAATCGCCGCTCATCGTGTTCGAAGATGCCAAGCTCGACCAGGCCGTGTCGGGCGCGCTGCTCGCCAATTTCTATTCCGCGGGCGAGGTCTGCTCGAACGCAACGCGCGTGTTCGTGCACCGCTCCATCAAGGCGGAGTTCCTGCGCCGCCTGGTCGCGCGCGTCGGCGCCATGCGCATCGGCGACCCGATGGACCCGGCGACACAGGTGGGCTCGCTCATCTCCGAGGAGCACATGCAAATGGTCCTTGGCTACATCGCCCGCGGGCGTGCAGAGGGTGCGCGCGTTCTGGTGGGCGGCGCGCGCCGAACGGACGGTGCGCTCGCGAAGGGATTTTTCGTCGAGCCGACGGTCTTCGATGGCTGCCGCGACGGCATGAGCATCGTGCGCGAGGAGATCTTCGGGCCGGTGATGTCGGTGCTGGAGTTTGAGGATGAAGAAGAGGTCATTGGGCGCGCAAATGCCACCGAGTTCGGCCTGTCGGCCGGCGTTTTCACCAACGACCTCAACCGTGCGCATCGCGTGATCGCGAGGCTCCAGGCCGGCACCTGCTGGATCAACCACTACAACGTGACCCCGATCGAGTTGCCGTTCGGCGGCGTCAAGCTCTCAGGACTCGGGCGCGAGAACGGCCGTGCCGCGATGGAGCATTACACCCAGCTGAAGAGCGTGTACGTGGCGAAAGGCGACATCGATGCGCCGTACTGAGGCGCCCTGCCGATGAGCGGGAGATCTTCGACTACGTGATCGTCGGCGCCGGCTCCGCCGGTTGCGTATTGGCCGATCGGCTCACCGAGGACGGAAAAAACAGCGTGCTGCTGCTGGAGTACGGCGGCTCGGACCGTTCGATTTTCGTGCAAATGCCCTCGGCGCTTTCGATCCCGATGGGCATGGAGAAATACGACTGGCGCTACTACACGGAACCGGAGCCGGGGCTCGGCGGGCGGCGGCTGCACACGCCACGCGGTAAAGTCCTTGGGGGCTCCTCATCGATCAACGGGCTCGTCTATGTGCGCGGCAATGCGCAGGACTTCGAGCGTTGGGAGACGGAAGGCGCGAGCGGCTGGAACTATGCCGCCGTATTGCCGTACTTCCGGCGAGCGGAGACGCGCGCGGCAGGCGGCGATGCATACCGCGGTGATTCGGGCCCGCTGCAGACCCGTTACGGGACGCTCTCGAATCCGCTGCACGCGGCCTGGCTCGAGGCCGGCAGGCAGGCGGGCTACCCGCACACCGCAGACATCAACGGCTTCCAGCAGGAAGGATTCGGCCGCTTCGACATGACGGTCGACGCCGGACGCCGCTGCAGCGCGGCCAACGCCTACCTGCGGCCGGCAATGAAACGCCCGAACCTCGCCGTCCGCATGCACGCGCTCGCGACACGCATCCTGTTCGACGGCAAGCGCGCCGATCGCGTCGAGTATCGCCAGGGCGATGCGACCCGCACAGTGAGGGCGCGGCGCGAGGTGATCGTCAGCACGGGCTCGACCAACTCACCCAAGCTCCTGAAGCTCTCGGGCGTGGGGCCTGCGGCCGAGCTTCGTGAGCATGGCATCACGGTCGTGCACGATCTGCCGGGCGTCGGCGAGAACCTCCAGGATCACATCGAATTCTATTTCCAGGTGGCATGCACGCAGCCGATCACGCTCTATTCCTCGATGGGCCTCTTTGCCAGGGCACTGATCGGCGCGCGCTGGCTGCTGTTCAAGGACGGCCTCGGTGCGACCAATCATTTCGAAACCGGCGGCTTCATCCGCAGCCGCCCGGGCGTGCCCTATCCCGACATCCAGTATCACTTCCTGCCGCTTGCGGTGACCTACGACGGCTCGTCGCTCGCGAATGAGCACGGCTTCCAGGCGCACGTCGGGCCGATGCGCTCGAAGAGTCGCGGCTGGGTGCGCCTCGCGTCGGCCAACGCAGAGGACAAGCCGAAGATCCGCTTCAACTACCTGAGCCATCCGGACGACATGGCCGAGATGCGTGCCTGCGTGCGGCTGACACGCGAACTCTTCGCGCAGCCGGCATTCGATCCCTATCGCGGGCGCGAGATCCAGCCCGGCGCAGAGTGCGTGACTGACGAGCAGATCGACGCCTTCGTTCGTGCGAAAGTCGAGAGCGCCTATCACCCGTCGTGCAGCAACAAGATGGGGCGTCGCGACGATCCGATGGCGGTCGTGGACTCAGAGGCGCGGGTGATCGGTATCGACGGCCTGCGCGTCGTGGATTCCTCAATCATGCCGTCCATCACGACCGGCAATCTCAACGCGCCGACGATCATGCTGGCGGAGAAAGCTGCCGACCACATCCGCGGACACAACTTCTGTCCGGGGCGACTGTCAGCTCCTACACAGCCCCAGACTGGCAGGATTCGCAACGCTAGAGGGGTCGCGGTCTATGCCTCGAGCCGTGTCCTGACAGCCTCCAGCTGCGGCAGCACCCGCTCGATCGCCGCGGCATTGCGCTTCCACTTGTCCGGATCGGGTTTGGTATGCGTGTGGCGTGACGGGGGCAACGGCTTCGACAGGTATTCCTCAAACCTCGGGTCCAGCGCGAGCCCCGCAAAGTCCAGTATTTTCACGATCTCGGACCGCGGATCCCGCACCAGGTCTTCGTAATTCACGGTCGTCCAGCGCTCACGAGGAACGTCAGCGAGGTCGTCGAGGATCGTCTCGTTCGCCGCCCGCCACTGGAATGCCACGATTTCCTCGAGTGGCCGACCCTGCAGGCGCTCGTAGCCAGGCGGCAGCAACAGCGACCAGGCCCCGTTCCAGCCCGCCAACTGGCGATAAGTGACCCATTTCTGTGCGCGCCAGGCTTCAATCATGCTGCTCAGGTTGGCGCGCGGCTCGCGGCGCAGGTACACGAACGAGGCGTCGGGAAAGACCTCGAGCAGGAACGGCACGCGCAGCGCATTCTTGGGTGTCTTCTCCAGGAACCGGGCCCGCGATCCAGGCGCCGGCGGCAAGCCGTCCCGATCCCGCAGTTTCGTCGCGAACCGGTTGCGAAGTTCCTCGGCGATAGCCACCGTTGCATCCTTTCTCGTCAGCCGGTTGGACGTCACCGTGCCGCGGCCCGGGCGTAGCGCATTGATGCCTTCGATCACGCTGTGACTTTCCCCGCCGATCGTGTACACGCCGGACGCCTGCGCCAAGGTCTCGAACAGCAGGGTGCTCCCGGCCCTGGGCGCGCTCACGATGATGAGCGGGCGATCGATGACCGGCGGTTTTCCGGGAGCGGGCGAACCCTGACGTTCCGGACCGGACGGTGAGGGCCTGACCGGAGATTGCAGACTGGAATCGCGCGCAATCCCTGCTGCGCCCTCTGATGTCGACGAAGTGACATTGAACTCCGTGGCCTCCTGACGCGAACCGCCGGCACCCCCGAACAGCATTGAAAGTATCCGCGACTGGACGACCTTCATCGCAAGATTTCCGGTACTGGCAACTCGCACCGGCGGCAGCTGGCGCAGATTCCGGCGAACAACTTCCGCAAGATTCTCGAACTGGCTGCGTGCCTCCGGGACATCGCCGTGGAGGTGCCACAGTGAACGCCAGTTGTGACAGAACTCGAGGACGGCGACGACGAAAGCGCTCTCGGCGGCGACGGATTCCGGGCGTTCATCGACTGGCGCAAGGTCGGGCAACAGGTCGAACGCCAGCTGTTCCACTTCCGAGGGCGGCATGAGCGGCCAGACATTGAACCGCTCGATCATGAGCGTTGGGCGGGAGGCCGGGTCGAATGCGATCAGTCGCGAATTCGGGTGTGGCCGTTCGAAATTCTCCGACTGCCCCTGAGTGACCAGCCGCCAGAATGCGGCAGTGCCCGTCGTGTCGGCCACCAGGTGGATGCGTGCTTCGGGGCTTGGGTTGAGGACCTGGTGTACGCGCCAGTTGTCGAAGACCCACGCTTCGCCAGCCGCCATGTGAACGTTCTGGTCGCCGCAGTAGAACCTGACCTCCGGGCGGGTGACGACGGGAATGTGCACCCGGACCCGAAAGTACCAGTGATGGTTGGTATCGCTGTGCAGTGGCACCGATCCGCCGCCATCAATCCGCATCAGGCGCGAGCGCGACCAGACCGTGTTGAAAGATGCCAGTACCTGCTGCAGGTACGGGCTCGCAAGCAGCGCGGGTGTAGGCTGCATGGCACCGGCAACGCTGTCGTTCTGCGTGCCGCCGGCCGTAATGAGCCGCGCGGCAGTATTGCCCTGGTACTCCTGCGGGTGGCGCGACCACGCATTGGCGGGCAGGCCTTCGACCTCCGCCCGCAACCGCTCGACGTCGAAGCGGACCGGCAGCCGGAAAAACGGGCTCGGAAGCTTCAACGGGCCTGCGCGCTAGTCGTATGCCGCCCCGAACCGGAAGGTCGCCGTCACGCCATAGGTGCGCGGCTTGCCGTACACGCCCGCCACGAGACCCGCGAACAGCGAGCTGTCGAATGCGTAGACGCGGTACTCCTCATCGGTGAGATTGTCACCGAAGACCGCGACTTCCCAGCGCCCGTCCTCCGCCCCGTAGCCGATGCGCGCATTGGCGACCATGTACGAACTTTCCTTCTCGACCGGCGCGCACAGGACGGTGAAGCAGAAATCATCCGTATACAGCACGTCGGCCTGCACGGACGCCATACCGCCGCCCAGCGCAAACTCGTAGCGCGCCAGCGCATTGCCCGAGAGACCCGGTGCCTGCGGCATGTCGTGCTCCACATTCGTTATGGCGTCGGGCAGCACGATGTCCTCGACGTTTGAACTGAGCGCGGACAGGCCAAGCTGCAAGGTCAGTCCGGTGACGGGCCGGGAGTTGATTTCCGCCTCAAGGCCGTAGGCGGTTGCCGGCAGGTTGATGATCGTCTGGTTGTATCCAAGCTGCACGAAGGCCTGGTAGTCCGTGTAGTCGTAGTAGAAGGCGCTGGCGTTGAAGGTGGTCGTCCCGTTGATCGTCGACTTGATGCCCGCCTCGAATGAGTCCAGTACTTCGGGCTTGAAGGGAATGCCGTTCAGGAACTGCGCGTCGGTCCCGTAAGGAACGAAGAAAGCCGGGTCGTCGGCAAAAGGCGTGCCCGTGGAAAAGGAAAAGCCGCCGCTCTTGCTGCCGCGGTTGTAGCTCGCAAACAGCAGCAAATCATCGTTGACGCGGTAATCGAGCTCGAGGCGCGCCGTGAAATCATCGAATGTCGCGTCCGCATCCTCCGGCGTGAGCGTGATCTGCACAACCGACTCATCGAAGGGCCCGTATAAATTGGTGCCGACCACCTGCGTCTCGTCAAACGCGATATGCATGCCGTTGCTCGGCTCGTCCGCGTAGTACGCGCCCTTGCGCTGATCGTGCCAGTAACGAAGTCCCGCGATCAGGCTGAGCTTGTCGGTCGCTTTCCACTCGTTCTGCGCAAAAATTGCGTATGAGGTCGTCTTTTGCGAGGCAGTGATGACCGGTATGTAAGCGTAGGCGGGATCACCGTACACATCGGCGTAGAAAGGATCGGCGAACTGGCCCGTGTAGTCGCCGTCAACTTTCATGCCGTACAGGCCACCGACGAACTGGCTGCGACCGAACTCACGCGACAGGCGCAATTCCTCCGAATACTGCGTGAGATCACTGCCTTGATAGAAAACCACGCCTTCGACGGGTGAAGCGTCGCCGCCCTCGATGTAGAACTTGTCGGCCTTCTGGTAATCAGTGATCGACACGAGATCGAAGTCGCCGATTCTGGAATCGATGCGCAGTGTGGCCGCCTTGATGGTCCGGTCGACATACGAAGGCGAGGTTTCTTCCGTAGCCCAAGGATCGCCGCCTCGGCTCGGAATGATTGCCGGATTCTGGTAGCCGGTGCCGGCTTCACCCGGACCAGTGAACCAGAAATCGCAAGCCTGCGTCGGCGCCGTGAACTCGCCCTGCCTCTGCGCATTCGGGCAGGCAGGCTCATGCGAGTAAAGACCTGCCTGCCGCTCCTTGTCGGCGCGCAGGTAGCGCAGGATCAGGTTGACGTCCGTGTCGTCGGTTGGCTGCCAGGCAAGCTGGCCGCGCAGCGCGTAATGGTCGTTGGCGCCGCGGTCTTCCTCGGTGCCGCTGATGTCCTTGATATAGCCGTCGTCCTGGTTGCTGACGAACGCAAGACGTCCCTGCCACCGTTCTGAGAATGGCCCGGAAACGGCTCCCTCGAAGATCTGCTGGTTGAAGCGGCCAAAGGTCGCCGTCGCGTAACCCTCGAATTCATCGGTCGGCCTGCGCGAGATGAACTGGATCGCGCCGCCGGTCGCGTTGCGGCCGAACAGGGTCCCCTGCGGGCCGCGCAGCGCCTCGACGCGAGCGAGGTCGAACACGGGGAAGCTCGCGAGGTTGATCGAGCTCGAGTAGCTGTCGTCCTGGTAGACGGCGACCGGCGGCTCCTGCTCATCGCCATAGCTGTTCTGCGCAACACCGCGGATGTTGAACACGACCTGCGAAGACGAGTACGCATTCATCTTCAGGCTCGGCACGGCGCGGACGATGTCCGTCGCGGTCTTGATATTGAGGTTCTGCAGCGCTTCCTCGCCGAGCGGCGTCACCGAGATGCCGACGTCCTGGATGTTCTGTTCGCGGCGCTGGGCCGTCACGACGATTTCTTCGAATGGCGCGGGATCCGTTGCAGCCTGCGCCTGTTGCGCCACTGCGGCCGGCGATGCGCTGCCGATGAACGCCGCACAGGCGGCCAGCCGAAGAATGGAACGAACCGCGCGTTGTGCTTGCCGCATGGGAGCCCCCTCACATCATGAATCTTGAGATCTTCCACCAGTGCCAGATGTTAAGCAACATTGGCCGGCGCGATGAATTCCCGGGCAGCCTCCTGCAGGCATCCCAGGACGTAGTCCGAGAAGGAGCGCCACACTTCGAGGTGGAATTCGGCGGCACCCGTGCGCCACAGAACGATGTCCGCCTTGCCAAACAGCGTGCGCGTGCACATGCCGGCAGGAAACTCCGCGGGATCGAGATCCAGCGGACATCCGCAGTTCAGGATCGCGGCCACGTGGGGACCGCGAAGTTCGAGTGCGATCTGGCGCTGACTGACATCCACGAGTGAATGCGCGATACCGGTCAATGCGCGGGCGAAGCCGGCGGCAAGAATCGCGCACTCCGCGGCCGGGGCCAGGAGCAGATACTCGTCTGGGCCGAGCCACAGCGCCGCGCGACTTTCTTTCGAGTTTGCACGACAGGGCATCTCGGACAGGGGCACTCCGAAGACCGCACCCGCCGCAGCGCGCGCCGCCGGCCCGCCCTGCAGGATGAAACGAGAAGCCGGCGCCAGGGTTCGCAACCAATCAGACATTCAGGCGCGCTCCGCCCCGGTCGTAGAACACCGGATCCGTCACCTCAACCGCGATATCGCCGCCCGGCACGGGGACGAACAGCGTCTGACCGTGCCGCGCGCGACCGGCGGACAGCATCGCGAGCGCAATCGAATGTCCGAGCACAGCGCTGAAATAGGAAGACGTGACATGCCCCAGCAACTTCATCGGCGGTTTCTGCCCCGCCGATTCGACGAGCTGCGCGCCCTCCTCGAGCACCATGCCGGGGTCGAGCGTGCGCAGTCCCACGAGCTGCTTGCGATGAGGATCCTTCATCGCCGCGCGCTCGAGCGAGCGCTTGCCAACGAAATCCGGCTTGTTGCGGCCGATGGCCCAGGCGAGGCCCGCATCGTCGGGCGTCACGGTGCCGTCCGTGTCCTGACCGACGATAACGTAGCCTTTCTCCGCGCGCAGCACGTGCATCGTCTCGGTGCCATAAGCCACAATGCCGTGTCGGACACCCTCGGCGTGAACGGCTTCCCAGACAGCGCGACCGCTGCCGGCCGGCACATTGATTTCGTAACCAAGCTCGCCGCTGAAGCTGACGCGAAACAGCATCATCGGCACACCGCAGATGCTTCCCTCTGCCACGCCCATGTGCGGCAGGGCGGTTGACGACAGGTCGATGTCGGCGATAAGCGGCTGCAGCACCTGCCGTGCGAGCGGCCCCTGCACGGCAATGACCGCCCACTGTTCAGTCGTGGATGTCAGCCACACTTCGAGTTCCGGCCATTCCGTCTGCCGATAGTCCTCCATCATCGCGAGTACGCGCGCTGCGCCGCCGGTCGTTGTCGTCACGTGAAAGCGATCCAGGGCCGTGCGCGCGACGACGCCGTCGTCATAGATGAAGCCGTCGTCGCGCAGCAGGATTCCGTAGCGGGCGCGGCCGACCGCCAGATTCGACCAGCTATTGATGTAGAGCCGGTTCAGGAATTCGGCGGCATCCGGACCGACGACCGCAATCTTCCCGAGCGTTGATGCGTCGAAGATTCCGCAGGCGCTGCGCACCGCCCGGCATTCGCGCGCGACCGCGGCGTGCATGTCCTCGCCGGCGCGCGGAAAATAGCGCGCCCGCTTCCACAGGCCGACGTCCTCGAACACCGCGTTCTGCGCCCTGGCCCATTCATGCATCGGCGTCGTGCGCACCGGGTCGAACAGGTCGCCCCGCGCCATGCCCGCAAGACTACCGAAGGTGATCGGCGTATACGGCATGCGGAACGTCGTGTGCCCGACTCACGGGAATAGAGCTGCCAAGTTGCCCGGCGACGATGCCGAGTGCATTGAGATTGGAGGTCTTGCCCTGGTCGGTCGCCATGCCGACCGTCGTGTAGCGCTTGATGTGCTCGATCGAACGAAAGCCCTCGCGGGCGGCGAGCGCCAGGTCATCGGCGGTGACATCGTTCTGCCAGTCCACGAATGCCTTCGATCCCATGCCTGCCGGCGCCTGCGGCAATGCGGCCGTCGATACATCGGCACCGGCATCGTCTCCGCTCACCTCGAAGCGATGCGCCACGCCCTCATGGCCGCAGGCCTTCGCGGCGGCGGCTCCCGCTGCGGCGCCGTCCGCAAGCGCCTCCGCCAGGCCATAGACGCCGCGGCAGGCGCCGGCCGAGCGTTCGCGCTCGGCCGATACACCGGGCACGAACGCCCGCGCTGCGTCGTTCCATTGCAGCCTGCCGCGCGACTGGGAAAAGAGATGCACGCTCGGCGTGAAGCCGCCGGACATCGGCACCAGATCGCAGGACAGGGATCGTCGTTGCGCGCGGCCCCGGTCATCGGTCGCCTCAAACTCGATGCCGCTGACACGGCGATTGCCGCGTGTGCCGAGCACCGTCGAGCGCACAAGAGTTTCAATGCCGGCGCTGCGAGCCGCTTGCGGCAGCGCGCCTTCGGCACTCATGCGCAGATCCGCGATCGCGGCCACCTGCACGCCGGCAGCCTGCAGATCGAGCGCTGCCCGGTAGGCGCTGTCTGTC
Organism: uncultured Gammaproteobacteria bacterium; assembly: GCA_963819545.1. Classification (GTDB taxonomy): domain Bacteria; phylum Pseudomonadota; class Gammaproteobacteria; order Steroidobacterales; family Steroidobacteraceae; genus SCUD01. Next base: position 395,511 of record CAWFWJ010000002.1, read on the forward strand.
GCCGTGACGACGACCGCGCGGGATCCCGCGCGAACGCCGTAACGGTTGAGGTAGGTCGCGACCGCGCCGGCCAGCATGATTCCGGGACGGTCGTTGCCCGGGAACACCAGCGGCTGTTCGATCGCGCCGGTCGCTAGCACGACCTCGCGCGCCCGCACCTGCCACAGCCGTTCGCGCGCCTGCGCGGGACCCGGACTCGCCCGATGATCGGTGAGCCGCTCGTTGAGGCCGATCATGTTGTGCGGGAAATAGCCGAACGCCGTCGTGCGCGGGAGCAGCCGCACGCGCGGATTGTTTTGCGAGCGCCGCCAGCGTCCGCTCGAGCCAGGCTGCGCCCTCGAGGCCGTCGATCCGCGGCCGCGGATCGGACGAGCAACGAGCCGCCCGGCTCCGCCTGTTCATCGCAGAGGATCACGCGCGCGCCGCCGTCGGCCGCGGCGAGCGCTGCCGCGAGCCCCGCGGGTCCCGCGCCGACGACCAGCACGTCGCAATGCGCGTAGCGATGCGCGTAACGGTCCGGGTCCGGCAGCGACGGCGCGCGGCCGAGGCCCGCCGCAGCGCGGATCAGGGGTTCATACAGCGCGGCCCACGCAGAGCGCGGCCACATGAAAGTCTTGTAGTAGAAGCCGGCCGGGAACAGCGGCGACAGCAGGTCGTTGGCGCGCCCCAGATCGAAGCCGAGGCTCGGCCAGCGATTCTGGGAGCAGGCCGCGAGCCCGTCGTAGAGCTCGACCTGGGTCGCGCGCAGGTTCGGCGTATTGCGCGCCGCATCGCGGCGGACGCGTAACCAGCGCATTCGGCTCTTCAGCGCCGGCCGTCAGGATGCCGCGCGGCCGGTGATACTTGAACGACCGCCCGACCAGGTGCACGCCGTTCGCGAGCAGCGCGGATGCGAGCGTGTCGCCCTGCAGGCCCTCGAACGTCTTGCCGTCGAAAGTGAATTGCAGTCGTCGCGCCCGGTCGACGCGGCCGCCGCTCGCCGTGCGAAACGCGCTCAAGGCGCGCTCTCCGATCCTGTAGGTCGCTGGAAAAGTGATCGGTCGTCGTGTCGCGCAGCGCATTGAAGAAGCGGCCGCAGCCGCGCACGTGGCGCCAGCGCTCGGCGTGCGGGCCTCGCGGGTTGCTCGCGCAGATACAGATAGTCCGCCCATTGCGGATCGCTCAGTTCCGCGGGCTGAGGCGGCCGCGCGAGATGCGCCTGTCCGCCATAGGCGAACTCGAGCTCCGGCCGCTTGCCGCAGTACGGACAGTGGATCAGCAGCATCGGGGCTCAGTGGGCGACGGCCGCTGCCGCGGCCTCGTCGATCAGCGCGCCGTCGCGGAATCGCTCGAGCGTGAACGGCGCATTGATCGGGATGCGGCTCGTCGTGTGCGATGGTCCAGGCGAACACCTGTGCGGAGCCCGGCGTCGCCTTGAATCCGCCCGTGCCCCAGCCGCAGTTCACGTACAGGCCCGGCACCGGCGTCTTGCCGATGATCGGCGAGCGGTCCGGCGTCACGTCGACGATGCCGCCCCAGTTGCGCAGCATCCGCAGGCGGCGGAAACACGGAAACAATTCGCAGATCGCCTCCAGCGTGTGCATGTTGACGTGCAGCGCGCCGCGCTGCGTATAAGAGGTGTAGGCGTCGGTGCCCGCGCCGATCACGAGCTCGCCCTTGTCGGACTGGCTGATGTAGGCGTGGATGGTGTTCGACATCACGACGCAGGGAAATATGGGTTTAACCGGCTCAGAAACCAGCGCCTGCAGCGGAAAGCTCTCGAGCGGCAGCTGCACGCCCGCCATCCGCATCACGACGCTCGAGTTGCCCGCCGCCACCACGCCGATCCTGCTGCTGCGGATCGGTCCGCGCGTGGTCTCGAGCGCCTCCACCGCGCCATTCGCGTCGCGGCGGATGCCGGTGACTTCGCAGTTCTCGATGATGTCGACGCCGAGCGCATCGGCCGCGCGCGCATAGCCCCAGGCGACGGCGTCGTGGCGGGCCGTGCCGCCGCGCCGCTGCAGCGCGGCGCCCAGCACCGGGTAGCGGATGTTCGCGCTCGATGTTGAGCGGCGGACAGAAGGCCTTGGCTTCTTCGGGCGTGAGCCACTCGTTGTCGACGCCGTTGCAGCGGTTGGCGTGCACGTGGCGCTTCAGCACCTGCACGTCGTGCACCGTGTGCGCGAGCATCATCACGCCGCGCGGCGAGAACATGACGTTGTAGTTCAGGACCTGCGACAGGTCCTCCCACAGCTTGAGCGCGTGGTCGTAGAGCCGCGGCGCTTTCGTCGAACAGGTAGTTCGAGCGGATGATGGTCGTGTTGCGGCCGGTGTTGCCGCCGCCGATCCAGCCCTTTTCGACCACCGCGATATTCGTGAGCCCGTGCTCGGCCGCAAGGTAATACGCGGTGCCGAGGCCGTGCCCGCCGCCGCCGACGATGATTGCGTCGTAAGCAGGCCTGGGCTCCGCTTGCCGCCACTGCTCGCGCCAGCCGTGGTGCCTGCCGAGGCTGCGCCACAACAGATTGAAGTCCGGACCAGGATTGCCGCTTCACCGGACGGCGCCCTTACGCCCTCAGATCCCTGTTCTCGGGATCGTAGGGCGAGTCGACCAGCACGGTCGCTTTCTTGCCGCTCGCCGAGGATCTCGATCTGCAGCGGCGTGCCGACGGCTCGAAAACGGCGTCTTCACGTAGCCGATCGCGAGGCTCTTCTTCAGCACGTGTCCGTAGTAGCCGGAGGTCGCGCGGCCGACCATCGCGCCCTTCTGGTCGAACAGCGGTTCGTTGCCGAGCGGGTCGGCGTCGGTGACGCCGTGGACTTCGAGCGTGACGAAGCGGTTGGGCACGCCGGCGGCGAGCTGCTTCGAGCGCCTCCTTGCCGATGAACTCGCCCTTGCCCATGCGCACGAAGCGGTCGAGGCCCGCCTCGAACGGCGTGTTCTCGCGCGTCAGGTCGCTGCCCCACATGCGGTAGGACTTCTCCATGCGCAGCGACTCCATCGCGCGCATGCCGGCCATGCCGATGCCGTGCTCCGCCCCGGCGGTGAAAATCGCGACGAACAGGTGATGCGCGTACTCGATCGGGAAGTGCAGCTCCCAGCCGAGCGCGCCGACGAAGTTGACGCGCAGCAGATAGACGTCGGTCGCGAGCCCGACCTCCGCGACCTGCCCCGTGAGCCAGGGGAAGGCACTCGTTGTCGAGCGGCGTGTCGGTGAGCTTCGCGAGCACGTCGCGCGAGCGCGGACCCGCGACGACGAAGCAGCCGCGGCTCGTCGTGATGTTTGCGAAGCGCGACCGAGCCGTCGGCCGGCAGGCGCTTGTGCAGGAAGTCGGTGTCGTAGCGCTCGGCGGCGCCCGCGCTCACGACGTAGAAGTGCTCCTCGCCGAGCTTCGTGATCGTGAACTCGGAGCGGATGCCGCCGCGCTTCGTCAGCGCGTGGCAGAGCGCCATGCGGCCGACCTTCGCCGGCACCTTGTTCGCGACGAGGCCGTCGAGCCAGGCCTCGGCGCCCGGGCCGTCGACAACGTGCTTGGTGAACGGGCGTGAGGTCGATGACGCCCACGCGCTCGCGCAGCCGCCGGCATTCGTTGCCGACGTGCTCGAAATAATTCGTGCGGCGGAAGCTCCATTCGTCCTTCGCCTCGACGCCCGCCGGCGCGAACCAGTTGGCGCGCTCCCAGCCGTAGCGCTGGCCGAACACCGCGCCCATGTGCTTCAGCTTGTCGTAGACGGGGCTCGTCTTCGCAGGCCGCGCGTCCGGGCGCTCCTCGTCCGGGTAGTGGATCGTGAAGACGTTGCGATACGTCTCCTCGTTCTTCGTGCACGACGTAGCGCTTGCTGGTGTAGGGCCCGAAGCGGCGCGGATCGACCGCCAGCATGTCGATGCCGGGCTCGCCCTCGACGATCCACTCCGCGAGCTGCCAGCCCGGAGCCGCCGGCCGCGGTGATGCCGAAGCTGTGGCCCTCGTTGATCCAGAGGTTCGCGCAGGCCCCAGGCGGGCCCGACCATCGGGCTGCCATCGGGCGTGTAGGAGATCGGCCCGTTGACGACGTCCTTGATGCCGCAGTTCGCGAGCGCCGGGCACGCGCCGCTGCGCCGCTTCGACATGCGGCAGCAGGCGCTCGAGGTCGCCGTCGAACAGGCTCTTGCCGAACCACTCCGGCACGCCGTCGGCAAAGCGCGCCGGCGCGCCGGCCTCGTAGGGTCCGAGGATCCAGCCCAGGCGCTCTTCGCGCAGGTAATACGACTTGTCCGGTTCGCGCAGCACCGCGAGCTCGCGCCCGCCGCTCTGACGATAGGCTTTCAGCTCCGGCGACTCGTCGTAGACGATGTACTGGTGCTCGACCGGAATCGCCGGCACGTTGAGCCCGAACAGCCGGCCGGTCTGGCGCGCGTAGTTGCCGGTCGCGCAGACGACGTGCTCGGCGACGATGTCGCCTTTGTTCGTATTCAGCAGCCACTCGCCGGAGCGGTGCGCGAGACCGCCGTGACTTCGGTCTGCTCGTAGATCTCGGCGCCCGCGCGACGCGCGCTCCCTTGCGGAGCGCCATCGTCAGGTCGGCTGGCGCGATGTGGCCGTCGTCCGGGTGATAGAGCGCGCCGACGATCGCGGGCGTGTCGGCGCTGCCGCCCAGTTCAGCCAGCGGCCAGAGTTCCTTGACCTCGCGCGGCCCGATCACCTGGAACGGCACGCCGATCGTGTTCGCCGTGCCGCAGTACTTCTGGTACTCGTCCATGCGCTCGCGGCAGGTCGCGAGGCGCAGGTTGCCGGTCACGTGGAAACTGACGTCCTGGCCGGTTTCGGCCTGCAGGCGCTTGTACAGGTCGACCGAGTACTTGTGCAGCTGGCCGACCGTGTAGCTCATGTTGAAGAGCGGCAGCAGGCCGGCGGCATGCCAGGTCGAACCGGCGGTCAGCTCCGCGCGCTCGACCAGCACGACGTCCGACCAGCCCTTGTGCGCCAGGTGATAGAGCGTGCTGACGCCGACCACACCGCCGCCGATCACGACCACCCGCGCATGTGTCTTCATGCGCGGCAGTTTAGCCGCTGGCGCGCGGCCGGCAGCCCCAAAAGCGACAGTTTTATGTCGGAATCAGACATCTACGGCGGCTCGGGTGGCATACTCAATTCGACATGCTGCCCATCAGCAAGTACGCCTTCCTGACCCTGCCGAATTACTCGCTGATCGCGGTCACGAACGCGGTCGAGCCCTTGCGCATGGCGAACCGGGTCGTGGGCCAGGATGTTTACGAATGGTCGATCGTGAGCCTGGACGGCCGTCCGGTGCTCGCGAGCAGCGGCCTCGACCTCGCGCCGACCATCGCCCTCGACAAGATCGGCAAGGTGGAAATCCTGTTCGTCTGCGGCGGCATCAATGTCCGCGAGGCGGTGTCGGCACCGCTCCTCTCCGCGCTCCGCCGCCTCGCCGAGCGCCGGGTCGCGCTCGGCGCGCTCTGCACCGGCGGCTATGCGCTGGCGCGCGCGGGGCTGCTCGACAATTACCGCGCCACGATCCACTGGGAGAACCTGCCGGCGCTGCGCGAGGAATTCCCGCGCGTGCAGCTGAACGACCAGGTGTTCAGCATCGATCGCGAGCGCTACACCTGTTCCGGCGGCACCGCGCCACTCGACCTGATGCTGAACCTGATCCAGCTGAAGCATGGCTTGCGCATCTCGCAGCTCGTGTCCGAGCAGTTCGTGCTCGAGCGCGTGCGGAGCGCCGAGGACCGCCAGTACGTCCCGCTTGCGCGCGCAGGTCGGCGCGTCGCATCGCGGCATGATCAAGGTGGCGCAGCTGATGGAGGAGAACATCGAAAAACCGCTGTCGCTCGACCGGATCGCGCGCGCCACCGGCCTATCGAGACGGCAGATCGAGCGCCTGTTCAGGCGCCACCTCGATTGCGTGCCGAAGAAGTACTACCTCGAGATGCGCCTGCGCCGTGCCCGCGAACTGCTGCTGCAGACGGCCATGCCGATCATGGACGTCACGACCTCCTGCGGCTTCAAGTCGCCGCCGCATTTCTCCCGCTGCTATCGCAGCCAGTTCGGCCATCCGCCGAGCGCGGAGCGGTTGATCCAGAAATCCGGGGTCCTGCCGGCGCCCAAGGCGCCGCCGCGGGCACCCGGCGCAGGGCAGGCCTGAAGCGATGTCCCAGTTCTCGGCCCGCCTGTCGTCTGCAGACATGCGGTTGTCGCGAAACGGCCAGTCCCTGCGCCGCCCCCCGCTTAACATCCTGCCCATTGGCAGGACCGGAGATGGCGAAAATGCCTGAATCTGAAGAGGGTGAGTTCGACCTTCGCACGCTCGACGACACGGAACTCGCCGAGCAGGTGCATGACGACCTGTACAACGGCCTGAAGGCCGAGGTCGAGCAAGCGACGCACATCTTCCTCGAGCGCGGCTGGTCGCCGGAGCGCGTGCTCAACGACGGGCTGGTCGAGGGCATGCGCATCGTCGGCGTCGACTTCCGCGACGGCATCCTGTTCGTGCCGGAGGTCCTGCTCGCCGCGAATGCGATGAAGGGCGGCATGGAAATCCTCCGGCCGCTGCTCGCCGAGACCGGCGTCGAGCCGATCGGCAAGATCGTGATCGGCACCGTCAAGGGCGACATCCACGACATCGGCAAGAACCTCGTGGGGATGATGCTCGAGGGCGCGGGCTTCGAGGTCATCGACCTCGGCATCAACAACGCGGTCGAGAAATACCTGGCCGCGCTCGAGAAACACCAGCCCGACTTCCTCGGCATGTCGGCACTGCTGACGACGACCATGCCCTACATGAAGGTCGTGATCGACACGCTGAAAGAGAAGAACCTGCGCGACAAGTACATCGTGCTGGTCGGCGGCGCGCCGCTCAACGAGGAATTCGGCAAGGCCGTCGGCGCGGACGCCTATTGCCGCGATGCGGCGATCGCGGTCGAAACCGCGAAGCGGCTGATCGCCGAACGCCGCGCGGCCGCGAAGGCCCATTGAAGTGGTCGCCGCAGGCGTGGATACGCCGGCCAGAAAACTCGTCATCGCCTGCGGCGCGCTCGCGCGCGAGATCGCGGCGCTTCGCCGCGCCAATGGCTGGACCGCGCTCGACGTCGTCTGCCTGCCGCCGGAACTGCACAACCGGCCGGAACGCATCGCGGATGCGGTGCGCGAGAAGATCCGCGCACACCGCGGTGAATACGCCGACATCTTCGTCGCCTACGGCGACTGCGGCACGCGCGGCGCCCTCGATGCCGTGCTGCGCGAGGAAGGTGTCGAACGCATCGAGGGCGCGCATTGCTACGAGTTCTACGCGACGCCGGCGGCGTTCGCGGCGCTCGCGGATGCGGAGCCGGGGACCTTCTACCTGACCGATTTCCTGCTGCGCCACTTCGAGCGCCTGGTCATTCGCGGTCTCGGCATCGATCGGCATCCGGAATTGCTGCCGGTCTATTTCGGCAATTACCGCCGGCTGGTTTACCTGGCCCAGGCGCCGAAGGCGGATTCGACGGAGCAGGCGCAGGCAATCGCGGCACGGCTCGGTCTCGAGTACCAGTTTCAATCCACCGGCTACGGCGGGCTGGAACGGAAACTGGGCGCCTTTGCCGATCGTCCGCAGACACTGCAATGGCGAGCCTGACACTGATCTATTGGCGCGACATTCCCGCGCAAGTGGTGGTCAGGCGCGGCCGCGAAACCGCCAAGGCGATTCTCTCCGCCCGGTTCCAGGAGGCCGTCGACCGCGCGGCAATGCGCGCGGGCAAGGGCAGCTCCGACGCCTACATCGCCGAATGGCGGCGCTCGACGGCAACCCCGTGCAGCGACGACATTCATGATGAGGCCGCCGCCGAAGCTGCCCGGATCGAGGCGAAATACAGCGACGAGGAGCTCGAGCGCCTGATTCGCGCGAAGGGCATTGCCGAGACACAGGCCGACCCTTCGCCGCAGCCCGCCGGCTGAGATCCTGTCGATGTACCGCATGCGGCAGTGGTCGGTGCGTCATGCCCGTGGGCTCAATCGCGTCTATTGCTGGCTCGAGTCCGCACTCGTCGGCCTCGCCCCGTTCTGGCGGGCCATCGGTTACCGCCGGCTGGAAAGACCGGTCGCCGCCGTGGAGAAAGCGACCAAGGGATTTCTTTTCGACTGCCGCATGTGCGGGCAATGCGTGCTGAGTTCGACCGGCATGTCCTGCCCGATGAACTGTCCGAAGAACCTGCGCAACGGCCCCTGCGGCGGCGTGCGCGACAACGGCAACTGCGAAGTGATCCCGGCCATGAAGTGCGTCTGGGTGCTGGCTTATGAAGGAAGCACGCGCATACCCGGCGGCGTCGAGGCGATGCGCGGCGCGCAGGCCGCGGTCGACCATCGCCTGCAGGGAGGTTCATCGTGGCTGCGCATCGTGCGCGAGAAAACCGGGGAGCCCGCGTGAGGTTCGAAGACGAACCGGTTCCCGGTTACCCGCTGCCGATCCTGCCCGGCCATGTGTCTCCGGGGCGTTTCGAGCGGGTGCTGCGCGCGGGCGGGTTCGCCGTGACCGCCGAGCTTGCGCCGCCGGATTCGGCGGATCCCGACGAGGTCTACCGGCGCGCCCGCGTATTCGACGGTTATGCCGACGCGATCAACGCGACCGACGGCAGCGGCGCCAATTGCCACATGTCGAGCCTCAGCGTCTGCGCGCTGCTGACGCACGTGGGCTACGCGCCGGTCATGCAGATCTCCTGCCGCGACCGGAATCGCATCGCGATCCAGGGCGACATCCTCGGAGGCGCCGCGATGGGCGTCTGCAACCTGCTGTGCATCACCGGCGACGGCGTGCAGGCCGGCGATCATCCGCAGGCGCGGCCGGTGTTCGATCTCGACAGCGTTTCGCTGCTCGACATCGCGCGCACGCTGCGCGATGAGCACCGCTTCCAGAGCGGCCGCCGGATCAGCATGGCGCCGCGCGTGTTTCTGGGTGCCGCGGCGAATCCTTTTGCTGAGCCGCTCGCCTGGCGGCCGCTCCGGCTCGCGAAGAAGATCGGCGCCGGCGCGCAGTTCATCCAGACGCAGTACTGCTTCGATATCCCGCGCCTGCGGCAGTTCATGACCGCCGTCGAGGACCTCGGGCTCATCGACAAGGCCTTCCTGCTGATCGGCGTCGGGCCCGCTGCGCTCCGCGAAGGCCGCGGAATGGATGCGCACGCATGTGCCGGGGCTGCACATTCCGGACGCCGTGATCCAGCGTCTCGCGGGGGCCCAGGATCCGGCGCGCGAGGGACGCAACCTCTGCGCCGAACTGATCCAGGAAATCCGCGCAATTCGCGGCGTGCATGGCGTTCACGTGATGGCCTACCGGCAGGAAGAGTCGGTCGCCGAGGTGATCGATCGATCGAAGGTGCTCGCCGGCCGAGTTCCCTGGTATCCGGCGCGTGATACCACACCACTGTCTTCAGCCAAGGGATCCCCATGACCGACACCGTCGTCAGCTCCGCCACCCGTGAAGTCGTCATCGGCTTCGAGCGGCCTTTCGTGATCATCGGCGAACGCATCAATCCGACCGGGCGGAAACTGCTCGCGGCCGAGATGGCCGCCGGCGATTACAGCCGCGTGGAGTCGGACGCGCGCGCGCAGGTCGAGGCGGGCGCGCACATGCTGGACGTCAATGCCGGCATCCCGCTTGCCGACGAGCCAGCGATCCTGGCAAAGGCCATCCAACTGGTGCAGTCGATCACCGACCTGCCGCTCTCGATCGACTCCTCGATCGTCGCAGCGCTCGAGGCGGGGCTCGCCGTCTACCAGGGCAAGGCGCTGGTCAATTCGGTCACCGGCGAGGAGGAGCGTCTCGAAGCGGTGTTGCCGCTGATCAGGAAGTACGGCGCCGCCGTCGTCGCGATCTCGAATGACGAAACCGGAATTTCCGAGGATCCGGACGTCCGCTTCGCGGTCGCGAAGCGAATCGTCGAGCGCGCGGCCGATCACGGCATCCCGGCGAGCGATATCGTGGTCGACCCGCTGGTGATGCCGATCGGTGCGATCAACCAGGCCGGCGTCCAGGTGATGCGCCTGGTGCGACGCCTGCGCGCGGAATTGAAGGTGAACACGACCTGCGGCGCGTCGAACGTCAGCTTCGGCCTGCCGAATCGCGACGGCATCAACAGCGCATTCCTGACGATGGCGATCGCCTCGGGCCTGACCTCGGCGATCACGAACCCGCTGCACGTGGAAACCGTGCGCGCCTGCATGGGCGCGGACGTGATGATGGGGCACGATCCACATTGCGAGCGCTGGATCAAGCGGTTCCGCGAGGAGCCTCCACCTGGAGCCGAAGGTCAGCCCGGTCGTGGCCGCCGCGAGGGTGGCCGTAGGCCGCGGGCGTAGGCCGCGGGCGTAGCAGGCCTCGCGCATGACCGACAACACATCTCTCGTCGTCTTCATGCCTTCCGGCAAGCGCGGACGCTTTCCGGTCGGAACACCGCTGCTGCAGGCGGCGCGCACGCTCGGCGTCGACATCGATTCCGTCTGCGGCGGGCGCGGAATCTGCGGACGCTGCCAGGTACTGATCGCCGAAGGCGAATTCGCGAAGCACGGCGTGCGATCGACGGCACAGAGCGTCTCGGCGGTCAGCGAGGTTGAATTGCGCTACGCCAGCCGGCGGGGACTCACCGCAGGGCGTCGGCTTTCCTGCTCGACACGCGTGCAGGGCGACGTGGTCGTCGACGTGCCGCCCGAAAGCCAGGTTCATCGCCAGGTCGTGCGCAAGGATGCCGACGCCCGCGAGATCAAGCTGAATCCTGTCGTTCGACTGCACTATGTCGAGGTGCAGGAGCCGGACATGCAGGATCCGTCCGGCGACCTGCGCCGCCTGATGAACGCGCTCGAACAGGAATGGCAGCTTGGCGGCCTCACCTGCGACCTGGCCGTCCTGCGCGAGCTTCAACAGGCGCTGCGCAAGGGCCAGTGGAAGGTGACCGTGGCAGTCCACGGCGAGAAACAGATCATCGCCGTATGGCCGGGCTTTCACGACAAGGCCTTCGGCATGGCCGTCGACGTCGGCTCCACGACCGTCGCTGCGCACCTCTGCAATCTCGAGAGCGGCGAACTCGTCGCCGCGGCCGGCATCATGAATCCGCAGATCCGCTTCGGCGAAGACCTGATGAGCCGCGTGTCCTACGCGATGATGAATCCGGGCGGCGCACAGCAGATGACGGACGCGATTCGCGTCGCCCTGAGCGCGCTCGCGGGCGAACTCGCGCGTGCGGCCCGGATCGAGCCCTCGGACATCCTCGAACTGTCGCTGGTCGGCAATCCGATCATGCATCACCTGGTGCTCGGCATCGATCCGACGGAACTCGGCGGCGCGCCGTTTGCACTCGCCATCGACCATTCGCTGACGATCCGCGCCTCGTCGCTCGGTCTCGCCGTGCATCCGAATGCGCGCGTCTACGTGCTGCCGTGCATCGCCGGCCACGTCGGCGCCGACGCGGCCGGCATGATCCTCGCCGAACGCCCGGATCAGGGCACGGAGATCACGCTCCTCGTCGACGTCGGCACCAATGCGGAGATCGTGCTCGGCAATCGCGATCGCCTGCTCGCCTGCTCGAGCCCGACCGGCCCTGCATTCGAAGGCGCGCAGATCAGCTGCGGCCAGCGCGCCGCGCCCGGCGCGATCGAGCGCGTGCGCATCGACCCCGCGACGCTCGAGCCGCGTTACAAGGTGATCGGCAGCGACCTGTGGTCGGACGATGCGGCTTTCGCCGCGGCCACCACCACCACCGGGGTCACCGGCGTCTGCGGCTCGGGCATCATCGAGGTCATCGCGGAGATGTACCTGGCCGGCATCATCAACCAGGATGGCGTCATCGACGGGCGCATGGCCTCCCGCAGCGACCGCGTCGTCGCCAATGACCGTACCTTCTCCTACGTCCTGCATCGCGGCGACGTGCCGATGATGATCACGCAGAACGACGTGCGCGCGATCCAGCTCGCGAAGGCGGCCCTGCACGCGGGCATCCGCCTGCTGATGGATCACCTGGGCGTCGAGCGCGTCGACCGGATCGGGCTCGCCGGCGCCTTCGGCAGCCACATCGACGCAAAGTATGCGATGGTCCTCGGCATGATCCCCGATTGCGAACTGGATCATGTTGGATCGGTCGGCAATGCGGCCGGCGCCGGCGCGCGCATTGCGCTGCTCGACTCGACCGCGCGCGCGGCGATCGAGGACCTGGTCCGGCGCGTCGAGAAGATCGAGACTGCGATCGAACCGAAGTTCCAGGCGCATTTCATCGACGCGATGGCGATACCGCACAAGGACGCCAGCTATCCGGAGTTGCGCAAGGTCGTGGCGCTGCCGGCGGCCAAGGAATCGGCGGCACAGGGCGCCACCCGGGGCCGCCGCAGGCGCCCGGTGGAAATTCCCTGACGACTGAGGCACGGCTGGCCGCGCTCAGCTAACATCTGGGCGCTCCCTGCCGAGGCGACATGGCCGATATTTTCGTTTCCTACTCCAGGACCGATAAAGCGCGCGTCGCTCCCCTGGTCGCAGCGCTCGAGTCCGAGGGCTGGTCGGTGTGGTGGGATCCCGAGATCGTGCCGGGGCAGGAATTCGATTCTCAGATTGCGGCAGAGCTGGAAACGGCGCGTGCGATCCTGGTCGTCTGGACTCCGGCTTCGGTGTCCTCGCGCTGGGTGCGCGGCGAGGCGCGTGAGGCTGCGGATCGCGGCGTCCTGGTGCCGGTTCGATTCGACGACGTGAAACTGCCGATCGACGTGCGGGCCATCCACACCACCGATCTCGACGCCTGGCAGGAAAATCCGCAAAGCCCGGCGTTTCAGGAGCTCCTGCGGGCGCTCAGCTCGCTAGCCGGAAGTTCGGGCGGAATGCCGGATCCGGCTGCACCCAAAGGGCAGACACTACCGGCCGCCCAAGCAGCCATCCGTCCGCAGCCACGGCAGGTCGCGGTCTGCGTCCTCCCATTCGCAAACATGAGCGGAGATCCCGAGCAGGAATATTTCTCCGATGGCATCAGTGAGGACGTCATCACGGACCTCAGCAAGGTCTCCGCCATCGCCATTACCGCCCGTAATACTGCATTCGCGTTCAAGGGCAAACACGTGGACGTGCCGCAGGTCGCGCGACAACTGAGGGTCAGCCACGTGCTCGAAGGCAGCGTGCGCAAATCAGGAAACCGTGTGCGCATCACCGCGCAGCTCATCGACGGCGTGACCGGCAATCATGTCTGGGCCGAGCGCTACGACCGCGATCTCAGCGAAATCTTTGCGCTTCAGGACGAGATCTCCAAGGCGATCGTGTCGGCGCTCAAGGTAAAGCTGCTGCCGGAAGAGAAAACAGCGATCGAAGCCCGCGGCACGATGAATCCCGAAGCCTACAAGCTCTACTTGATGGCGCGACAATACTTGTTCGCCGGCAGCGAGCGCCATCGCCCGCTGATCGTCCGACTATGCCAGCGCGCGATCGAAATCGACCCCAACTACGCGAGCGCGTGGGCACTGCTCGCCATCGGCCAGTCGAATATCCGGCTCCTGAGCGGCACCACCGGTGACAGCGGTTGGGATGCGGCGAATCGTGCGCTCGCTCTCGATCCCAATCTCGCCGATGCCCACGCCGCAAGGGGCCGCATCCTCGCGGACCAGGGACACTATGACGACGCAGTCCACGAACATGAGATCGCCGTCCGTCTCGATCCTGAATCGTACGAAGTCAATTGTGCGGCGGCACGCTGCTACACCGCCATGCGCCGATACGACGACGCGATTCGGCATTACGAGAAGGCGACCGCACTCAATGACCGCGATTTCTGGGCCTGCGGCATGGCGATTCAGTGTTATGTGACGAAAGGCGATCTCGAGGGCACAAAGCGCATCGCACGTCACACGCTGGAGCGCTTCGAACAGGTCATCGCCGCCGAGCCCGATCACACGTCGGCTATGTCATTTGGCGTAACTGCTCTGGTTGCGTTAGACGAAAAGGAACGCGCAATGGTCTGGATCGAGCGCGCGCTCCTCCTCGCGCCGCCGGACGACATCAATCTTCGCTACAACCTGGCCTGCGCGTTTGCCGTCCTGGGCGAAGTCGATCGTGAACTCGACCTCCTGGAGGCGGTCCTTGCGAAATGCCAAAGCGAGACTATTCCCTGGATCAAGATCGATACGGACCTCGACAATGTCCGTGAGCATCCCCGTTTCAAGGCGATGATCGCGGCCGCCGAAGCGCGCCTGGCGACGGCACAAGTAAGCTAGGCGGGATATTCACGTGGGCATCATTGATACGGGCATCCTGTTCGCCTACCTCGCGCTGCTGGTGGCACTCGGCGTCTATGCGAACCGCCGCAAGCAGGGCGTCGAGGATTATTTCGTCGCGGGCCGGCGCATGGGTCCGTTCACGATCGCCTGCATGTGGGTCGCGGCCTGGATCGGCGGGGCCTCGATCGTCGGCACCTCGGCGCGCGTCTACGCGCAGGGCATCACCGGCATCTGGTACATCCTCGGGATCGCGATCGGCTGCACCCTGTTCGGCCTCACCGTCGCGAGGCGCGTGAAGCAACTGGGTGACGGCGACCGCCACCTCACCTACCCGGACTTCATCGAGCAGCACTACGACAACCGCACGCGCGCGGTCGCGACGATCACGACGGTCCTCGCCTACACGGCGTATTCCGCGGGCCAGTTCGCCGCCGCGGCCGCCATCCTGCAGGTGCTGATCGGCTGGAGCTACGGCAACTGCCTGCTGCTTGCCGGCGCGATCGTGACGCTCTACACCGCAGCCGGCGGCTACCTCGCGGTCACCTTCACCGACCGCGTGCAGGTCACGCTGGTCCTCGTCGGCATCGTCGCGGTCGGCATTCCCGTCGCGATCTCGCAGGCGGGTAGCTGGGCCGACATGCGCGCCGTGCTGCCGGCCGCGCACTACGACTTCGGGGCGCAGGGCTGGGACCGGGTCGCGGCGCTCGTGGTCTCGATGGTGCTCAGCTTCTTCGTCGCGATGGACAGCTTCTCGCGCAGCTTCGCCGCGCGCGACGCCGCGGCGGCGCAGCGGGGCGCGCTCCTCGCGCCGGTCCTGATGCTGCCGATCGCGCTCGCCGTCGCCTGGCTCGGCCTCGCCGCGGCCGTGCTCTACCCGGACCACGGCGTCGAGCGCCAGCATCCTCGCGACGTTCGTCCTCGATCGCTTCCCGGTGGGGCTCAAGGGCCTGATGGTCATCGGCATCCTGTCGGCCGTGATGTCGGTCGCGTCCATCAGCGTGCTCACGGCCTCGGCGAACTACGCGCGCGACATTCACCAGCGTTACCTGCGGCCGGACATCGCCCCCGCGGCGATGCTGCGGATCGGCACGCTGGCCTCGCTCGGCGCGGGCGGGTCTGGGCCTGCTGCTCGCCTGGAAGATGCGCGACATCATCGACATCCTGCAGTTCGGCTTCACGCTCAACTCGGCCGGCACTGTTCCTGCCGACGATCGCGGCGCTGTGGACCGGACCGGGTGCCCGCCTCCGCCGCGTTCTGGAGCACGAGCGCCTCGCTCGCAACGGTCATCGCCTGGCGCATCGCGGCGGACGCCGGCGCGGGCGGCATCTTCGCGCTGCGATCCGCTCTGGCCGGGCCTTGCCGTTTCGGCGCTGCTGCTGTTCGGCCTGACGGTCGCGCGCGCGCGGTGAAGATCGTCTTCGCCGAGATGCCGGAGGCGGCGGGCCGCGACCTGTCGATCGAACGAGAGCATCTGCCCGCCGCCGCGCGGATCGAGACACTTCATCTATCGCGGCGATCAAGGCGCGCTGATCGCCGCCTGCCGTGATGCCGACGCGATCGTGACGGACTACGTCCCGTTCGACCGCGCCGTGCTGCAGCAGGCTCGAGCGGTGCCGCATCATCTCGGTCGCGGCGACCGGCTGGGACTGCGTCGACGTCGCGGGCCGCGGCGGACAAGGGCATCCGCGTGAGCAGTGTCGGCGAATACTGCACCAACGAAGTCGCCGACCATACGCTCGCGCTGTTGCTCGCGCTCAACCGCCATCTGCTCGAGTACCACCATCAGGTGCAGGTCGAGCGCGACTGGCGCTGGAACGCGGTCCACGGCGTCAAGCGACTTGCCGGCCAGACGCTGGGGCTCATCGGATTCGGCCGCATCGGCCAGGCGGTGTGCCGCCGCGCGCTCGGCTTTGGCCTGCGGGTCATCGCCTGCGATCCGCGGGTCGATGCGGAAACGGCAAACGCGTCATGGCGCGCGCCTCGCCGATCTCGAGACACTGCTGGCCGAAGCAGACATCGTCAGCCTCCACTGCAACCTCGACGCCAGCAATCGCGGCCTGCTGAACCGCGCGGCCTTCGCGCGGATGCGGCGCAAGCCGCTGCTCCTGAACGTCGCGCGCGGCGCACTGATCGTCGAGGCCGACCTGGTGGAAGCGCTCGACCGCGGTCTCGTCGCCGGCGCGGCGCTCGACGTGCTGGCCGAGGATTCGCCGGACCTGTCGCGGCATCCGCTCGCCGGGCGCCGCGATGTACTGCTGACGCCGCACGTCGCGTTCTATTCGGAGTCGGCGATGGCCGACCTGCGGCGCATTTCGGCGCAGAATGTCCGCGACTTTCTCGAAGGCCGCCCGGATGAAGTCTTTCGACTGGTTCCGACGGCCGAGGGCACAGCATGAGCGTGGCCGCGACATTCGATGGCGCGCCGGAACACGGCACGATCAACTTCAGCGTCGGACAGCCCTCCGCCGACCTGCTGCCGCTGGAGCTGCTCCGCGGCGCCTGCGAGCGCTTCTTTGCAGGCGCGGTGCCGCTCGAGCTGAACTACGGCGAGCGCCAGGGCGATCCGCGATTCCGCGCGGCGCTCGCGGCGTTCCTGCGCGACTCGGGCGGCGATTCCTCCGCCAGCCCGAAGTCGCTGATGCTCACCGCCGGAATTTCCCAGGCGCTGGACTTTGCCTGCAGCCGCTTCACGCGGCCGGGGGACACGGTGTTCGTCGAAGAGCCGAGCTATCCGTATTCGTTCCAGATCTTCCGCGACCACGGACTCGAAGGTCGTCGGCATACCGCTCGACGGGCAGGGCATGGACCTCGAGCGCTGCGAACGCGAGCTCGCGCGGCACCGGCCAAAACTCCTGTACACGATTCCGTCTTACAACAACCCGACCGGGCAGACACTCAGCCAGGAGCGCCGCGAGCGGCTGGTCGCGCTCAGCCGCAAGCACGATTTCATCATCGCGGCCGACGAGGTTTACCAGCTGTTGCACCACGGCACACCGCCGCCGCCATCGCTCGGAACGCTGGTCGACCACGGCAACGTGCTCTCGTTCGGGTCATTCTCGAAGATCCTCGCGCCCGGCCTGCGGCTCGGCTGGATCCAGACCAACGCGGAGCTGATGCGCATCCTGCTCGCCAGCGGCGCCCTCGTGAGCGGCGGCAACTTCAATCACTTCACCTCGCATGTCGTTCGCCAGCTGCTCGAAGATGGCCAACTGGCATCCTTTGTCGCGCAGCTGCGCTCGAGTTACGCGGCGCGGGCGGAGGCGATGGACGCGGCCTTGCGCACACACCTCGGCGACATCGCGACCTGGCAGAAACCGCAGGGTGGCTATTTCTTCTGGCTCGAGCTACCGGCCCACATCGATGCCGCGAGAACTTCAGGCGGCGGCGCGCGAGGCCGGCACCGGCTTCCTGCCCGGCACGGCCTGCTCCACCGCCGGCGGCCTGAGGAATTGCCTGCGCCTGTCCTTCGCGCATTACACGGTGCCCGAGATCCACGAGGGCATCGCGCGACTTGCAGAAGGCGTTCATCAAGTGAAGTGATGACGCTACCGATCCGGTCGGGCACGCTCGAGGTCGCCATCGCGCACGCCACGCGGCTGCTCGAGCGCGAGCCCGCGCTCGCGGCCGAGCAGGCGCAGGAAATCCTGAAGGTCGTCCCGAATCACGCGCCCGCCCTGTTTCTCCTCGCCACCGCGCTGCAGCGCGCGGCCGCGGCGACGAAGCGATCGCGGCGCTGCGAAGGACCGTCGAGCTGCAGCCCGATCATCCCGAGGCCTGGCGGGTCCTCGCCGACCACCTCATGGCGGTCGGCGATGCCGAGGGCGCCGACGCCGCCTATGCCCGGCACATCCACGCCTCGACGCGCAGATCCGCAGCTGCAGCAGGCGGCCGTCG
The DNA here is from genome assembly GCA_963819545.1 of uncultured Gammaproteobacteria bacterium. Taxonomy (GTDB): domain Bacteria; phylum Pseudomonadota; class Gammaproteobacteria; order Steroidobacterales; family Steroidobacteraceae; genus SCUD01. Next base: position 413,602 of record CAWFWJ010000002.1, read on the forward strand.
CGATGATCCGAAACGACATCCCGAGGGCCGAGCACTGCTCAAGGCGCACCTGCATGACAGGCGCCGACCGACGTGCCCGCCATCCGCATGCTCGCCGAGGTCGCCATGCGCGTGGGTCGCAACGACGATGCACGCAAGTTGCTCGAGCGCTGCCTCGAGCTGGCGCCGGCGTTTCACGGCTGCGCGCTATCAACTACGCGCTGCTGCTGCATCGGAACAACGACGCCGCGCGAGGCCCTGGCCGAGATCGAGCGCCTGCTGGCGGCCGATCCGCGCAACCCGAGCTATCGCAACCTGCAGCGCCGTGATCCTGAGCCACGATCGGCGAGTACGACCAGCGCTCGCCGACATCTACGCGGAGTTGCTCCGCGAGTACCCGGCGCAACGCCAAGGTCTGGCTGAGCTACGGCCACGTGCTGAAGACCGACGGCCGCCAGGACGAAGGCATCGACGCTTACCGCCGTAGCATCGCGCTGCGAACCGGCTTTCGGCGAGGCGTACTGGAGCCTCGCCAACCTCAAGACCTTCCGCTTCACGGAGGCCGACCATGTCGGCGATGCGAGCGCAGCAGGCTCGCCGATGACCGTCTCGACGACGCGAGCCGCGTCAACTTCCATTTTGCGCTCGGCAAGGCCTGTGAGGACGCGCGGCGACTACGCGCAGTCCTTCGAGCACTATGCGAAGGGCAATGCGCTGCACCGTGCCCGCCATCCCTATGACGCCGACCGGAACACCGCGCGCATCAAGCGCCTGAAGGCGATCTTCACCCGCGATTTCTTCGACGAACGCGCCGGATCGGGCTGCATCATGCGCCGGATCCGATCTTCATCGTCAGCATGCCGCGCGCGGGCTCGACTCTGCTCGAGCAGATCCTGTCCAGCCATTCGGCGGTCGAAGGAACGAGCGAGCTGCCCGAGATCACCACGATCGCAAAGGACCTGCGCGACCGAGGCCGAATCGGAGGAAGCCGTCGCCTATAGCGGACGTGCTTGCCGGCGATGAGCGCCGCGGAACTGCGGCGAGCTCGGCGAGCAGCTACATCGAGCGCACCCGCATCCACCGCAAGACCGGCCGGCCCTTCTTCATCGACAAGATGCCCAACAACTTCCTGCACGTCGGGATGATTCACGCTCGTGCTGCCGAACGCGAAGATCATCGATGCGCGCCGGCATCCGCTCGCCTGCTGCTTCTCGAACTTCAAGCAGCACTACGCGCGCGGCCAGCTGTTCAGCTACGACCTCGCGGACATGGGCCGCTTCTACCGCGACTATGTCGACCTGATGGCGCACTTCGACGAGGTCCTGCCGGGCCGCATTCACCGCGTCATCTACGAGCGGATGGTCGAGGACACCGAGGCGCGAAGTCCGCCGGCTGCTCGACGTACTGCGGCCTGCCGTTCGAGGCGGGTTGCCTGCGCTTCTTCGAGAACGAGCGCCCGGTACGGACGGCCAGCTCCGAGCAGGTCCGCCAGCCCATCTACCGCGACGGCATCGAGCAATGGCGCCATTACGAGGAGTGGCTCGACCCGCTCAAGATCGCGCTCGGCCCGGTGCTGGACGCCTACCCGGCGGTTCCCGGGTCTGACCCTGACTCCGAACGCCGTATGGCGTTGCTGCGTCGCGCGACAGGTCAAGCGCTTCTTTTGCGTTGCAATCGACTTTGATCGTAGTCTTTGTCGCAACTGGGCCACTACTGGAGAACGACAATGCCGGTTGTCCAATCCGAAGCGTCTCGCCGTCTTTCCTGACGCGAACCCCGGTCGCGTCCGCGGTACTGCTGGCGCTCGCGAGCCCAGCCGCGATGGCCAGCAGGAGACCACCGTCCTGGGCGAAGTGATCGTCACCGCGCAGAAGCGCGCGGAGAACCTGCAGGACGTGCCGATCAGCGTCGCGACGCATCGGCAACGAGACAGCTGACGAGCTGAACGTCCAGAACTTCAAGGACTACGTGCAGTACCTGCCGAGCGTGTCGACGCAGCAGTCCATCGCTCGGCGCGGGCTCCGGCTTCAACGCAGGTCTACATGCGCGGCGTCGCGACCGGCGGCGACGGCCAGGCGACCACCTCGCAGCCGAGCGTCGGCATGTACCTGGATGAGCAGCCGATCACGACGATCCAGGGCAACCTCGACATCCACCTGTACGACATCGCGCGCGTCGAGGCGCTCGCCGGCCCGCAGGGCACGCTGTACGGCGCGAGCTCGCAGGCCGGCACGATCCGCATCATCACCAACAAGCCGGATCCTTCCGGGTTCGCCGCGGGCTATTCGCTCGAGGGCAACATACGTCGACGGCGACGACACCGGCTACGTCGCCGAGGGCTTCGTCAACATCCCGCTCGGCGACAACGCGGCGATCCGGCTCGTGGGCTGGGCCGTGCACGAACGCGGGCTGGATCGACAACGTGCGAAGGCACCCGTACCTACGCCGGGCGATCGCGAGCACGACCCGCGGACGACTCACGTCGTCGAACAACGCGGAATTCGCCGAGGACAATTACAACACGATCGACTACGTCGGCGCGCGCGCGGCGCTGCGCATCAACCTCGGCGAGAACTGGACGATCACGCCGAGCGTGATGTACCAGAAGGCGGAGCAGGAGGGTTCCTGGGGCGACGACCTCAACGATTTCCTCGCCGTCGGCAAGAACAAGGTCACGCATTTCCGGGAGGAGTTCACGGACGACGAGTGGTACCAGGCGGGACTCACGATCGAGGGCTCGATCGGCAACTTCGACGTCGTGTACTCCGGCAACTACCTCAATCGCGATGATGACGGGCTCGTTCGACTACTCGGACTACTCCTACTTCTACGACCTCACTTGTCCACGGGCGGCTACTGCCGGCCGTTTGCAAACCTGTTCGTCGACAACGACGGCAATCTACCTCAATCGGGCGCAGGCCTATCACGGACGACGACCACTACACCAAGACGAGCCACGAAGTGCGGATCAGCACGCCGCAGGACAACCGCGTGCGCGGCCTGCTCGGATTCTTCTACCAGAAGCAGTACCACGACTTCCACGAGGAGTTCGGCGTCATCGAGGGCTGGCCGACTTCAGGCTGATGAACTGAGTTCGAGCCCGGCGCCCAGCAGTTCCCGGGCGTCGTGTACCTGAACAGCATGGACCGCACCGATTACGACCAGGCCGTGTTCGGTCAGATCCAGTTCGACATCACGGACAGGCTGGAATTGTCGCTCGGCGCGCGCTACTTCGAGCCGGAAACCCAGGTGAAGGGATTCTTCGGCTTCGGCCTGGGCTTCAATCCGGGCCGGCCACCGAGCAGCGATAATCCCAATGATATCCAGCCTTATGAACCCGGCGACCCGGCCGTCGGGGGTTCGGACACATACTCGCCCATCGGCCCCGGCTGGTCCCGGAACGGCGAGTGGCGCTGCCCCTCGCAGGAGGATCGCAAGGACGCGCCCTGCCTGAACGCCGACCGGAACGTCACCGAGAGCGACAGCGTCTACCGCGTCAACCTGAGCTGGAAGGCGACCGACACCGCCCTGCTGTATGCGACCTGGTCCGAGGGCTACCGGCCCGGCGGCATCAATCGCAATCCGTCGTCCGGCTGACTACATCTCGGACTTCCTCACCAACTATGAGCTCGGCTGGAAGACCCGTTGGGCGGATGACCGCCTGCAGTTCAACGGCGCCGTGTTCCTGGAAGAATGGGACGACATTCAGGTGGCGTTCCAGGGCGCCAACGGAATCACGCAGGTGGCCAATGGTCCGGCCGCCGAGATCCTGGGAACGGAAATGCAGCTCGACTGGCTCGCCACCGACAACTTCCGGCTGTCCGTTGCGCGCGGCGTATTACGATACGGAGCTGAAGGACGACTACTCAGACTTCGACGACGGGAGTCGTCGAACTCTGGCCCCGGCGGGCACTCCGCTGCCGGTCACCCCGGAGTTCAAGGGCAATCTGATTGGGCGCTACCTGTTCCCGCTCGGCGGCTTCGACGCGCACGTGCAGGGAGCGTTCGCCTACGAAGGCAGCCGCTCCTCCGAGCTGGACGTCGCGGACGCCGCCGCCCTGGGCGACATCCCGTCGAGCACGTTCGTCGACCTCGCGTTCGGCATCGAGAACGACAAGTACGCCGTCGAGCTGTTCGTCGCGAATGCCACGGACGAGGACGCGCCGCTCGGCATCGACGCCGAGTGCGCCTCGTCACGTGTGCGGCGTCCAGGCCTACGGCGTGAGTCCGCGTCCGCGGACCATCGGCATCCGGTTCTCGCAGGACTTCTGAGTCGCTCAGGCAGCAGGCCTGAAATGAGCGAAAGGGGCGCAGCGAGGCGCCCCTTTTTCTTTGCCTAGACGTTCGAATCCGGGAACGACGCCTTGCGCCGGTTCATGTAGTCGAGCAGCGCCTCATCGACGGCGGGATCGAGCGGCGGCGCGACGTACTCCGCGAGCTGCTTCTTCCACAGCTCGTTCGCGCGCGTCGCCATGTCCCTGCGGCCCTCCGCCTCCCACTGCTCGAAGCTGTTGTTGTCGGCGAGCGGCGAGCGGTAGAACGCCGTCTCGAAGTTCGCGAGCGTGTGCGCGCAGCCGAGGAAATGCTTGCCGGGCCCGACCTCGCGGATGGCATCCAGGGCCTGGCCGTTGTCCGAGAGGTCCACGCCCTCGAGCAGCGTGTGCATCATCCCCGCCTGGTCCACGTCCATCACGAATTTCTCGTAGCCCATCGCGAGCCCGCCCTCGAGCCAGCCGGCGACGTGCAGCACGAAGTTGACGCCGGCGAGGCAGGTGGGCAGCAGCGTCTGCGCGGATTCGAAGGCGGCCTGGGCATCCGGGATCTTCGACGCGCACAGGCTGCCGCCGGACCGGAACGGCACGCCAAGCCGCCGCGCCAGGGCGGCCATGATGTAGAGCACGAGCGCCGGCTCCGGCGTGCCGAAAGTCGGCGCGCCGGACTGCATCGACAGCGACGACGCAAAGCTGCCGAGCACCATCGGCGCGCCCGGATTCAGCAGCTGGATGAAGGCCATGCCGGCGAGCGCCTCGGCGAGCGTCTGCGTCGCCGTGCCGGCCACGGTGACCGGCGACATCGCGCCGGCGAGGATGAACGGGCGTCACGATGCAGCCCTGGTTCGCGCGCGCATACACCTTGAGCGCGCCCAGCATCGTCGAGTCGTAGGTCATCGGCGAATTGACGTTGATCAGGCTCACGATCACGGTCTTCGGCCGGCCGGTCGCGGGATCGATGTAGTCGTCGCCGAACAGGATCTTCGCCATCTCGACCGTGTTTTTCGCGCGCTCCGGGTGCGTCACCGAACCCATGAACGCCTTGTCGCTGTACTTCATATGGCTGTACACCATGTCGAAGTGGCGCTTGTTGACCGGCAGGTCCACGGGCTCGCAGATCGTTCCGCCGGAGTGGTGCAGCGATTTCGACAGGTAGGCGAGCTTCACGAAGTTGCGGAAATCCTCGATGCGCGCGTAGCGCCGCCCCTCGTCGAGGTTGTAGATGAAGGGCGAGCCATAGGCGGGGGCGAACACCGTGTTCTTGCCCGCCGATCTGCACGTTCCGCGCCGGGTTCCGGGCGTGCTGCGTGAATTGCGCGCGGCGCGGTCGCCTGGATCAGCTGGCGGCACATGCCGCGCGGCATGCGCACCCTCTCCCCCTGCACGTCGGCCCCCGCCGCCTTCCAGATCGACAGGGCTTCCGGGTCTTCGCGGAACTCGATGCCGATCTCCTCGAGGATCGTGTCGGCATTGTTCTCGATCAGGGCCAGTCCCTCTTCGCCCAGCACCTCGTAATACGGAATCTTGCGGGTGATGAACGGAATCGACTGGCCCGCGTGTGCGGCGCGCACGGCACGCTTGGCTTCGCGGGCGTTCGGTCGCCGGCTGCGTGTGGGCTGTGCCTGCTGCTGATCCATCCTCTATTCTCCTGCCGCTGCCGGGCTTCGCCGATACTGTCGAGTATGGTGACTGGGCACTGCGGTCGAGTGACCGATTTGCGGCATTGGCTTGCTTTAGTGCGCCATCAGGTGAGTCCATGAAGAAGCTCCTCCTGCTCGCCATCGTCGCCGCGGCCGCCATCTATCTCGGCCGGCAGCCGGAGGACCGAATCTCCCCGGTGACCGCGGAGCCGACCGCCACTGCCGAATGGCAAAGCGGGGCTCAGGTCGCGGGCGAGGGCACGGTCTCCCGGATTCTCGGCGACGACAGCATGGGCGACCGGCACCAGCGATTCATCCTGACGCTCGATTCGGGCCGGACGCTGCTGGTCGCCCACAACATCGATATCGCGCCGCGGATCGAATCGCTTCAAGAAGGCGACACGGTGTCGTTCAGCGGCGAATACGAATGGAACGACAAGGGCGGCGTGGTGCACTGGACGCACCATGATCCGCAGGGGCAACATGAGACCGGCTGGATCAGGCATCGAGGCCGGGTTTACCAGTAAGGGCGAGCGACCCTGGAATGGTGCAAGCATGAACATCCGCGCCCCCAATCGCGTGACCCGCAGCTACAAGCAGCGTCTCGTCGCTTCGGTATCCAAGGTATTTCCGCTGCTGTGCCCGGTGCGGGAAGCGGACTGGATCGCCGGATGGCATCCGATTCTCGTCCTGACCCAGTCCGGCGTCGCAGAACAGGACTGCGTGTTCATCACCGACGCCAAGGTGCACGACTCGATCTGGTTCATCACGCGGCACGATCCGGCGCGTGGTTTCGTCGAGATGATCAAGATCACGCCCGGCGTCACCGCCTGCAAGCTGACGATCCGGGTCCGCCCGGCGAAACCGGGCAGCGAAGCGGAAATCACCTATAGCCACACGAGCCTCGGCCCCGAGGGCGACACCTACATCGCCTCGTTCACGGCCGAGTACTACGTGCAGTTCATGCGCGAGTGGGAATCCCGGATGAATCACTACCTGAAACACGGCACTGCGCTGCGCAGTGAAAGCTGAGGAAATCACGATGTCGGACGACAAGATATTCAAAGGAAGCTGCTTCTGCGGCGCGGTCGAAGTCACGGCGACCGGTACGCCTGCGGCGATGGGCTACTGTCATTGCGAATCCTGCCGGCACTGGTCGGCGGGTCCGGTCAACGCATTCACCTTGTGGAAACCCGCGTCGGTGTCGATAACGAAGGGCGCCGGCAATGTCGGCAGCTTCGCCAAGACGCCGAACAGCATCCGCCAATGGTGCAAGAGCTGCGGCGGCCACCTGCTGACCGAGCATCCCGGCATGGGACTGACCGACGTCTACGCCGCGATCCTGCCGAAGCTCGCGTTCAAGCCCGGGCTCCACGTCTTCTACGAGGAGACCGTGCTGCACATCCACGACGGGCTCCCCAAGCAGAAGGACGTGCCGAAAGAACTCGGCGGTTCCGGTGTGACGCTCGCAGAGTAGCGATGCCGGCTGACCGCGACTATTTTCTCGGGACGCACGACGAGGAGATCGCCCGTCTCGGACTCCAGCATCGCGTCTGGCGGCCGACGGTCCAGGAATGCTGGCGGCGCGCGGGCATCACGACGGGGTCCAGGGTGCTCGATATCGGCGCGGGCCCCGGCTACGCCTCCGCGGATCTCGCGGAGATCGTCGGACCCGAAGGAATGGTAGTCGCCGTCGAGCGCTCGGGACGATTCGTCGAGGCGGGCCGCGCCATGCTCGCCGAGCATGGATTCGGAAACGTCCAGTATCACGAGCTCGACCTGATGACCGATCCACTCCCCGCATCCGGTTTCGATGCGAGCTGGTGCCGCTGGGTTGCCTGCTTCGTCACCTCGCCCGCGCTCCTGCTCGACAAGATCGCAGCCGTGATCCGGCCCGGCGGCGTTGCGATCTTTCACGAATACATCCAGTACGACAGCCTGCGCATCGCGACTGCTGGACCGCGGATGCGGGAGTTCGTGCGGCAGGTCGAAGATGGCTGGCGGGCAACCGGCGGCGAGCCGAACATCGCGCCCACGGTCGTGACGCTCCTCCAGGAGCGCGGATTTTCGATCCGCGATGCGATCCCGCGCGTCTTCTGCGTGCGGCCGGGCGACGCAATGTGGCAATGGCCGGCCTCGTTCATCGACATCCACCTGCGGCACCAGCTCGAGCTCGGCCGCATCGACCAGGCCTGGTCGGATGGCGTACGCGCCGAGTTCGCGGACGCGGAGCAGAAGTCCGCGACCCTCCTCATCACGCCGATGGTGCTCGAGATCGTTGCGGAGAAGCGGTAGAAGGGGACTGATTGAAGGGGACGGATTGAAGGGGACGTTCACCTTCAGCCGCTGAAGGTGAACGTCCCCTTCGAATCCGTCCCCTTCGATCATCCCCTCCTGGCCGTGCCGATACCTGAACAGTAACGGGAACACCAGCCCGAGCACGAGCGCGTAGCCCGCGAACGTGAGCCAGATGCTCTGCCAGTCCTTCATGCCATCGATCGTAAAGTGGTCCACGACGAGGCCCGCCGCCATGCTGCCGATGAAGGCGCCGAGCCCGTTCGTCATCACCATGAAGAGACCCTGCGCGCTCGCACGGATCGTGACTTCGGCCTCGCGATCGACGTAGAGCGACCCGGAGATGTTGAAGAAGTCGAAAGCCATGCCGTACATGATCATCGACAGCGACCAGCATCCACAGCCCCGCGCCCGGGATCGCCGAACGCGAACAGCCCGAAGCGGAACACCCAGGCAAAGATGCTGATCAGCATCACGATCTTGATGCCGAAGCGCTGCAGGAAGAACGGGATCGTCAGGATGAAGAGCGTCTCCGAGATCTGCGAGATGGAGATCAGCAGGTTCGGATGCTCAACCGCAAACGTGCCCGGATAGACGGTCTTGAAGTCGTCGAGGAAGGCGCCGCCGAACGCGTTCGTGATCTGCAGCGCCGCGCCCAGCATCATCGCGAACAGGAAGAACACGAGCATCTGCGGGCGTTTGAACAGAACAAACGCGTCGAGCCCGAGCGCCGCGGCGATGCTCCTCTTGGCGACATCCCGGGCGGGCGGGCATTTCGGCATCGTGAAGCCATAGATGCCGAGGAACATGGCTGCGCCGGCGCTGATGTAGAGCTGGCAGCGCGCTCTTGGTCCAGCCGGCGAAATCCACCATCCACATCGCGACGATGAAACCGACCGTGCCCCAGACGCGGATCGGCGGGAAACTGCGGATCACGTTCTGCCCGCCCTGCTCGAGAATCTTGTAGGAAATCGCGTTGTTGAGCGCGATGGTCGGCATGTACACCATCGCATTCAGCAGCATGATCACGTACAGCGTGTCGAAGTCCCGGACGGTCGAGGCCCACAGCAGCAAGCCCGCGCCGATCAGGTGGAGAGTGCCGTAGAGCCGCTCCGCATTGACCCAGCGGTCCGCGACGATGCCGATCAATCCGGGCATGAAGAGCGCAGCGACACCCATGGTCGCGTAAATGCTGCCGACCTGCCCGCCGCTGAAGCCCAGGGTCACGATCATGTAGGCGCCGAGCGAGATGAGCCACGCGCCCCAGACGAAGAACTGCATGAAGTTCATCACCGTGAGGCGGAACTTGATGCTCATGGGACGCGGAGCAGCGAGCTAATCTTTCTTGTCGCCCGGCTTGAAGATCACTGCCCCGATCCAGCTCACGACGCTGACGATGATCGCGGCCCAGAATGCCGGCCAGAAGCCGCTGATGCCAAAGCCCGGCAGGAAGGCGGCGACGAGTCCCAGCATCGCGGCGTTGATCACGAGCAGGAACAGGCCGAGCGTCACGAGCGTGAAAGGAATCGTCAGGATCACGACAACCGGCTTGACGATCGCATTCACGACGCCGAGCAGCAGGGCAGCCAGGATCAGGGTGGTGGCGCTCGACACGTTGATTCCGTCGACCCATTCGGTCGCGAGCCAGAGGCCGAGCGCGGCGATCAGCACCCGCAGGATGAAGGTGGCCATCGGCGTCAGCGTACGCGACGACCGCGCTTGATGACAATATCCACGGATTGCAGCAGCCCGGGGTCCCGCAGCGCGTCCCCCCGGACGGCGATGATGTCGGCGATCTTGCCGGGTGAGATCGCGCCGGATTCGTGCCCCACGCCCATCGCGGTCGCAGCATCGTGGGTCGCCGCACGAATGGCCCGGAGCGCCGGGATGCCGCACTGCCTCACCCAGAAGTCGATTTCCTGCCAGGTCGCGCGCGAGTGCAGGTGCCCCGGGCGCCCGCGCCCGAGCCGAGGAGCAGCAGCACTTTTGCCTCGTCGAGCTGCCGGAGCTTCTCGCAGAGCGTCGCGGCCCGGGTTGCGGACAACTCCGCCGCCGCGATGTGATCGATACTCGCGAGCGAGCCCCGGATGTCGGCGGCGACCAGCTCGGGAAGTCCGGCGGTGACGGCCGGATCGTCGAGCGGCTCGTCGTTGACGCGAAGCGACTCGAGGTTGAGGAGTGCCGAGATCGCGGGCGACCACGCGATCGGGCGCGCACCGGCCTGCGTCAGCCGGCCGGTCAGTGCCTGCATCACTTCCGGCGAAAACGCCTCCGTACCCATGCCGGTGCCGAGGAAACCGTCGAATTGCGCGGCCGCGCCGCGCACGACGTCAGCCGGGCGCTCGGCGTAGGCGTGGACCGGCAGACCGCGAATCCGCGCCTCGGAGACGACTGCCTCGAGTTCCTCCGCGGTCCACAGTTCCACGTCCGCGAGCAGGATGTAGTCAACGCCCGCGCCCGCGAGGCGCTGGATCTTCGCTCTCGCGTCGGCGGCACCGCTCACTTCCCACTGCCAGTCGCCAGTGCCGGTCGGAGCGAGCTTGCGCAGCGCGGGTCCCGAAATGAAAAGATTCGGGCCGTCGATGAGCCGCTCGCGGGACCGGCCGCGGACGCGCACTGCGGCTTCGAGCGGCGCGGCGACGTCGCGCGCGCTGGTGACGCCGGCCTGCAGGAGCTGCCGCGCCGCGATCGGCATCACGACGCGCTCGGCGAGCGGGCCGTAGGTTTCGTTCCAGCGCGCAGTGTCGCCGTGCCCGAGACGCATCAATTCGACCTGCATGTCCCAGAGACCCGGCAGCACGGTCATGCCCTCGGTCGAGACAATTTCCGCGCCCTCCGGGATCGCGACCTGGCCCACGCCCCCGACCGCGAGGATGCGGTCGCTCTCGATGACGACGATGCCGTCCTGGATCGGCGCATTGCCGTAGCCGTCGATGACGGTCCCGCCCGCGAGCACGAGCGTCGCCCCGGCCAGGATCGTCGCAAGCATCACGGCGCAGCCTTGCCGATGGAACCGTCGCTGCAGCCGTATCTGTAATTGCGCGAACGCGAGCGCCCAGCCCGTGCGCAGGCGCACCAGCGTCTTTGCCTATTCCTCGTCCGAAGGAACTCCCGAACCCATCACACGCAGCATTCTCTGTCCCTTGCTTTTCATCGATGATGAAATCCTCGACCAGCGCGCTACCCGGCAACGGTGGCCAGTCGCGGTTCGGCTCGTACATGAGCTGGAGCCGCGCGCCCATATCGAAGCGCTCGATCCGCGCCTCGCGCCGCCCGAACAGCCGCGACACTGTCGCATAGCGCCCACCGTCCTGCGGCTCGACGATTGCCTCGGTCGCGAGCCAGGCGCGGAGCGCCTCGGGCTCAGTCAGCGCGCGCCAGAGCGTTGCCGCGCTCGCGGCCGTCTCGAATCCCTGCATGTATCCACGGGTCTGCCGTCTCATGTCGCCGCGTCGTCTGCCGGCCTGGCGCAATTCACGGTCGCGCTGCATGCGAACGTCGGCCGCAGCGACGACATCGTCGTGCTGCGCGCCGTCGCGCGGATAGCTCGCCGCGCCGACGCTCACGGTCATGCGCTGCAGCCGCTCGCCGACCGGAAACAGGCTGCGGTAGACGTGGTTGCGGATGCGCTGGGCGACCGTTTCCGCGACTTCCGGCGTCGCCTCGGGCAGGAACATCACGAACTCGTCGCCACCGGAGCGGGCAGCCATGTCGGTGGTGCGAATTGCGCGCTGGATCGCGCTCGCAACCGCCGTGATCGCCCGGTTGCCCGCCTGGTGGCCGTGCTCGTCATTGAGTGCCTTCAGATCGTCCATATCGACGAGCAGGATCGCATAACCGCCGCGCCCGTCGCGCGCCCGCAGCCCGTGTTCACGGTTCAGGATCGACTTGAAGGTGCGCAAGTTCAGCATGCCCGTCAGGCTGTCGCGCTCGGCCATCTCCTCGATGCGCCGCCGCGCCGTCAGGATCGTCCCGGCCAGCGCCTGCGTCAGGTAGGCGACCAGCGCATAGGGGCCGAGCTCGCCGAACAGCCGCGCCAGCAGCGCGGCCGTCGCAGGCGGCGGGCCTTCGCCGGCGACGAGCGAGAGCCAGGCGAGCGCGACGCCGGCGAAGATCACGAAAGCGCCGCGGCGCCCGAGCGTCATTGCAACCACGACGATCGGCAGCAGGTAGAGATTCACCATCGGGCTTTCAGAGCCGCCCGTCGGTATCGCGACCACCGTGATGAAGGCGACCATCGCGGCTGCGCCGAGCGCAATGCGCGCGCCCGCGTCCTTGACCGGGAACCCGCGCCAGCGGAAGGCGACCAGGAAGAGCGTGTATGTCGCCATCGCCGCAACCAGGAGGCGCGGCGATCCCTCCGGCGCGCGAAGTACGAGCGTGTAGAGCGCGACGACCAGCAGCACGAGCCAGTCGATGCGCGTGAGGCTCTGCACGATGCTCGCGTGCTCGTCTTCGCGCACGGTTTCGCGCCGCGTTCCCGTCTCCTCGGTCATGCCGTCGCCACCTTCTCGCGCTCGAGGCGCGACTCGATGGCCTCCCGGGCAGCCGGTCCCGCGAGCTCCGCGACCAGGGTGAGCGCGAAATCGAGCGCTGTGCCAGGACCGCGCGAGGTGATGACGCCGCGATCGACGACCACTGCGTCGCCGACGACGGTCGCCCCGGGGGCGTCCTGCAGGAAACCCGGGTAGCTCGTCGCGCGACGCCCGTCGAGCACGCCCGCGGCGGCGAGCACCATGGGCGCCGCGCAGATCGCCGCCACCGGCCGCCCCTTTTCATGCAGGCGCCGGACGAGTTCGATGATGCGCGCGTCCTTCTTCAGGTGTTCGGCGCCCGGCATGCCGCCGGGCAGCGCGATCATGTCGAAGTCCTGCTCCGCAAGCGCACCGAGCGGCGTATCGGCCGAGAGCCGGATGCCGTGCGCGCCGGTGACGGGGCTCGTGCCGAGCGATGCGACGACGACATCGATACCGGCGCGGCGAAGCACGTCGATGATGGTGACCGCCTCGAGTTCCTCGAAACCTTCGGCCAGCGGCACCAGCACACGCTTCATGCCGGACTGCCGCCGTCCGCTGCGGCCTGCACCGTCACGAGCGTCGTGTTTCCGGTCTTGAGCCAGGCGATCGCGGCGCGGATGTCCGCATCGCTTTCGAGCGGCGGTTGCTCACCCGTAAGCGCCGCGGGCGGCCGCGCGGGCAGCGGCAGGTCCGGCTCGAGGCCGCGCTCGTGGATCGAGACGCCGGAGGGTGTGAAATAGCGCGAGGTCGTGAGCTTGAGGGCCTGGCCGTCATCGAGCGCCATCACGGTCTGCACCGAGCCCTTGCCGAAAGTGCTGCTGACCGAGGAGCTTGGCGCGCCCGTTGTCGCGCAGCGCCCCGGCGACGATCTCGGCGGCGGAAGCGGAACCCTCGTTAACGAGCACGGCGATCGGCGTACCGAACGAGAGGTCGCCCGCCATCGCCTCCATGCGGAAGCGCGACTCCTCCGAGCGGCCTTCCGCCGAGACGATGATGCCTTTCTCGAGGAACGCGTCGGAGACCTCGACCGCGGCATCGAGGACGCCGCCCGGATTGTTGCGCAGGTCGAGCACGAGACCGCGCAGCCGGCCAGCCGGCCTTCTGCTCGAGCGCGCGAATCGCGGCCTTGGTGTCTGCCCCGGTCGTTTCGCTGAACTGCGAGATGCGCAGATAACCGTAGCCGGGCTCGAGCATCTCGTAGCGCACGGAATGAACGGAGACCAGTGCGCGCTCAATCGAGAACTCGAGCGGCTGCGGGGCCGCTTCACGGCCGATGGTGAGCTTGACGACCGTGCCGGGCTCGCCGCGGATGGTTGCGATCGCGTCGGCGAGGCGATCGGTCCTGAGCGCACGGCCGTCGATCTTGAGGATCGCATCGCCCGCATGGATCCCCGCCCGCGCGGCCGGCGAACCGTCGATCGGGGCGATGACCTTGAGCACGTCGGCATCGAGCGCGACCTCGACGCCGATGCCGGAGTAATTGCCCTCGGTCGCGATCCTGAGGTCCTCGAATTCCTCCGCGTCCATGAAGGCCGAGTGCGGGTCGAGCTCGCCGACCATGCCGCGGATCGCGTTCGACATCAGCTCGTGGTTGTCGGTCCGGTCGACATAGTCCTCGTGGATCAGGCCGAGGACCTCGGCGAAAAGGCGTTCGTCGTTCGGCGCGATGTCCGGGGCGTCGCGGTGGTGGCGCGCGTACCAGAGGGTGCCGGTGGTGAGCGCGACGCCCACGAGGCAGCCCAGCAGGCCGACCAGTAGCGTGCGCTTCTCGAGATTCATGCGCCTATGGTACGGCCGCAGGCTCCTGCTGGGCCATCGCTTCGTAGAGCGCGAGGTCGCCGAGAATCTCGTCGATGGGCACCGGGCGGCCGATCGCGAAGCCCTGGCCGTAATCAACGCCGAGGGCCGTCATGCGGGTCCGAAGTTCGTCCGTCTCCACGTATTCGGCGACGGTTTTCATGCCCATCGTGTGCGCGAGCTGCGCGATCGCGCGCACCATCGATTCCGTGCGCTGGTTGGTGCCGGCATCGCGCACGAAGGCGCCGTCGATCTTGAGCACCGAGACCGGCAGTGACTTGAGGTAGACGAGCGAGGAGAGACCCGTTCCGAAATCGTCGAGCGCGAACACGCAGCCGAGCGTGCGCAGCCGCTGCATCAGCCGGTCCGCGCGCGCGAGGTTCGAGACGGCGGAGGTTTCCGTCAGCTCGAAGCAGAGCGACTCAGGCGGCACGCCGGAATCGCGGATCGAATGTTCCATGAATTCCAGGAATTCTTCGGACGCGATCGAGGCGCCGGAGATGTTGATGGAGAACCGCATCCCGCGACCGCGCAGCGTGTTCGAGTGCTCGGCCAGCGCCGCGAGCGCGTTCTTGATCACCCAGCGGTCGATCGCCGGCAGCAGCTGGTAGCGTTCGGCGGCCGACAGGAATTTGTCCGGCGGCAGGAGCTCGCTGTTCTCGCTGACCATGCGCAGCAGGAATTCAAAGTGCGGCTCCGAGTGCTCCGCCTGCAGCGGCAGGATCGGCTGCGCGAACAGCGCGAAGCGGTCGGCCGCGAGCGCCTCATGCAACGCCTGCACGACGACGATGTCCGTGCTCCGGCGCATGATGCTCTGGTCGGCGTCCTGGAAGATCTCGACGCGGTCGCGGCCGCGGTCCTTGGCCGCCTTGCAGGCGATCTCGGCGTTCGCGAGTCCGTGCGCGAGGCGGTGCTGCGACTCCTCGGGCAGTTCCGCCGCGCCGACGCTGACCGACACCTGCACGGTGCCGTCGCCGCGCGCATAGGTGAGCGCGGCGCACTGGCGCCGCAGCATCTCGCCGATCTGCTGGGCGAAATCGAGCGTGCAGTCGGGCAGGAACACGGCGAAACGGTCGCCCGCGATCCGTGCCGCGAGCGCGCCGGGGCGCGCCTTCTTGCGCAGCACCTCGGCGACCTTGCCGATCACCTCGTCGCCGACATGCATGCCGAAGTTGTCGTTGACGACGTGTACGCGGTCGATATCGAGGTACAGGACGCTTTCCGGGACCGCTCCCTTGCGGGATGCGAGCAGCGATCGCACCTGGGTCTCGAATGCAGCGCGCGTCAGCAGCGCGGTCAGCGCATCGAAGTTGTTCTGCAGCGTGGTGGTCGTCTTCCGCGACAGCAGCTCGACGAGCCGCTCGGTGCGCGGCTCGAAATTCGGCGCCTGTTCCTCGCGGAACATCACCAGGAAGCCGGCGACGCGGCCCGAGGCATGACGCACGGGCGTGCAGAGGATCTTGTACGGCGGCAGCTCGATCGGCCGCACCTTGATCTTGTTGATCACGAGGTTGCGCCGCTGCAGCTGCGCCCAGTTGAGCAGGTGCCGGTGCATTCTCGTGAGGATCTCGACCTGGGGCCGCTCGCCGCGCGGCGCCTTGCAGATCGCGACGCCGCGCTCCGGCACGACCAGCGCGCCCAGCAGGCAGCCAAGGTGATCCACGCAGGTCTGCACCAGCACGCCGAGCTCGTCGCCCTGGAGCGGGCTGTCCGGATCGTCCGGCGCCATCTTGAGGAGCAGGTCGAGGTCGTCGTCGCGCGAGCGCAGGTCGCGCGTCAGGTAATCGACGCTCGCGCGGGCTTCAAGCTCGCGCTGCAGGCACTCGAGCGCCGGCTGCACCATCGACTGCACGAAGGAAAAGGGACGGTTCTCGCCGTCGCGTGTGAGGAGCGTCGCGACCGCGATGACTTCGCCTTCGTTATTGCGCAGCCGGAACACATAGCCGGGCGCGCCCTCGTGGTCCTGGCTGAAACCGTCGATGCAGCCGGTCGTCGCCGGTGGCACGCTCGCGAGCGCGGCCTGCACGAGCGGCGAGGGATCGGGCCCGTCGTAGCCATCCGCCACCCACAGCGGCACGCCTTTTGCGTCGTAGACGCCGATGCCCAGCGCGCGTGGCATCAGCATCCGCAGCAGCTGCCCGTACGGATCGAGAGTGTGCTTCGCGCCTGCGAATTGCAGCGGCAGGTCAATGGGTGCGGGTGCGGCCACGCCCGGCAGCGTCGCTCAGGACGCCCGGGGCGTCTTTGACGTAATCCGCAGTTTGCGGGGCAGGAGGCCCGCTCTAGGGGGACGACCGCCGGAACCAGGGCACCGGGTCTATGGCCTTGGCTCCGCGGCGAATTTCGAGGTAGAGACCCGGGTGGCTGCGCCCACCGCTGTCGCCCACCGTGCCGATGACCTCCCCGCCTTCCACGCGGTCTCCGGCCGCCTTGTAGAGCTGCTCGTTGTGGGCGTACAGGCTCATGTAGCCGCCGTGGTCCACGATGAGCAGGAGTCCCATGCCCGGCAGCCAGTCCGCGTAGGCGACACGGCCGCCATAGAGCGCCGCACCTCCGCTCCGCGGTCGCCTCGATCATCACGCCGTTCCACTTGAGGCCGCCGCCGCGGGCCTGGCCGAAGCGCGCCGATGAGTTTCCCCGCTACCGGCCAGGCGAGCCGGCCGCGCACTTTCTCGAATGCCTGCCCGCCGGTCGGCGGCAGGTCCCGCATGGCCTGGCGGAGATCCGCGATCAGTTTTTCGAGCGCCGCCGCCTCGCGCTTCAGCTTGGCGATCGAATCGTTGCGCGTCCGGATCTGCGCATTCATCGACTTGAGCGCACGGCTCCGCTCATCGCGCGCGGCGTCCACCGACGAAAGCTCCTGGCGGCTCTCGGCCTCGAGCGCGGCAAGCCGTTCGCGCTCCGCGTTCTGCTCCGCGGTTGCCTGCTCGAGTGCCGCGACGATCTTCTGGATCTCCGCGATCCGGCCCGCGCGGGCCCGGCCGAAATAAGAGTAGTAGACCAGCATGCGCCCGAATTCCGCGGGATCGTCCTGGGAGAGGAGCATTTTGAACTGCTCCTGCCGGCCGCCCATGTAGGCGGTGCGAAGTTCGGCCGCGAGCGCCTCCCGTTGCTCGCCGAGCGCATTTTCATTGCGCGCGCGATCGGCCGCGAGTTCCTTGAGATGAGCGTCGCTCGCGGCCAGGCGCTTCCTGACATCGCCCAGGCGCTCGCGTGCATCCCGTACTTTTTCCTCGGCGGTACGAAGCTGACCGGACAGGGCATCGCGCCGGTCGGCGTCGCGGCGCGCCGAACGCTGGAGTTCCGCAATCCGCTCGCGGACCTCGCGGAGCTCCTTCTCCGCTTCGGTCTCGGCAGCGAAGGCGTGGGTCGCAAGGCCCAGCACGAGGCCCGAGACCAGGACAATGGCGCCGCTGCGCGCCAGCTTAAGTATTTGATTTATAAGGGAATATCTCTCTGATATAATGCGCGGCCATTTTTGCCCCGACCGCGCGGCCGACCCGCGATCCGCCCCATGGACCGACTGCTCGATTATTCCACCAATCATCCGTTGCTTGCGGGCGGCCTTCTGCTGATGACCGTTCTGGTGCTCGCCTTCGAGCTGCGCCAGCGCGGAGCCGCATCCGCCTCGATTGCCCCCAACGAAGCCATCCGACTGATGAATGCCGGTGCCGTGCTCGTTGACCTGCGCTCGGCCAACCAGTTCAAGGACGGCCATATTGAAGGCGCGCGCAATGTGCCGGGCGATCAACTCGCGGCCGATCCGAAAGCGCTCGAGCGGCTCTCGGGCAAGACTCTCGTGCTCTATTGCGACACCGGCACGACCACCGCCGCCGCGCAACGGACACTCGCGCGCGCCGGGGCCGGCAACGTATTCAGCCTGCGCGGCGGCCTCGCCGCCTGGAAGCAGGAGAACCTGCCCGTCGTCAAGGGCTGAGAAAAGTTGCTGGCGAGTAGCGGACGGCGCACGCTGCCACAGGTTTATGTCGGCGAACATTTGAAACTGATACAAGCGAGGAATGACGATGGCTGACGAAAATTCAACGCCGCCGGGCGCGGGCGATCCGGCCACCAACGGCCAGGGTCCGGCGGTCGCGCTGCAGACCGTCTACATCAAGGACCTCTCGTTCGAGGCGCCGAAAGGACCGTTCCTGCCCACGCAGGTGCAGGACCCGAAGATCTCGCTGAACCTCAGCACGATGTCGAACTCCGTCGGCCAGGATGCGCATGAGGTCGTGCTGACCGTGACTCTCGAAGCGAAGAACGGCGACGTCGCTGTTTACCTCGCTGAGGTCAAGCAGGCGGGCGTGTTCGTCGTACGCGGCTTCGGCCCTGACGAAACGCGCCGCATTCTTGGCTCGTTCGCGCCAAACATCCTGTTCCCCTACATCAGGCAGACGGTGTCGGATGTCGTGAGCAAGGGCGGCTTCCCGCCATTCCTGCTGCCGCACGTCAATTTCGACGCGCTTTTCGAGCGCTCGCTGCAGGAACAGGCTGCGCGTCAGGCGAAGCCCACCCGAACAGGCGAACTGAGCCGGCCTCGCATGCGGCCGATCGTGGTGCTGGGCGCCGGTTCCTGGGGAACGGCGCTCGCTATCCAGTTCGCGCGCGGCGGCGGCCCGACCATTCTCTGGGGACGCGCCGAGGACAATCCGGAAGAACTCGCGCGCGCTCGGCAGAACGAGCGTTACCTTCCCGGCGCCGCGTTTCCACCGTCGCTCGCGATCGAACCTGATCTTAAAAAGGCGGTCGCAAGCGGCGAGGATCTGGTGCTCGTCGTGCCCTCGAGCGTGCTGCGCCCTGTGCTCAAACAGATCAAGCCAATGCTCGGGGCGAAGGCACGCATCGCCTGGGCGAGCAAGGGTTTCGAACTCGAAACCGGCAAGCTTCCCCACCAGGTTGCACGCGAGGTGCTGGGACCCTCCGTTCCGATCGCCGTGCTCTCCGGCCCGACCTTCGCGAAGGAAGTCGGCCTCGGCCTGCCGACGGCGATCGCCGTCGCCTCGCCAGACGATGCCTTCGCGCTCTCGCTCGCCGAGCGGATTTCATCCGGCGGATTCCGCGCGTATACGCAGTCCGACATCGTCGGCGTCGAGATCGGTGGCGCAGTCAAGAACGTGCTCGCGATCGCGACCGGCGTTTCCGACGGGCTCGGCTTTGGCTCGAACAGCCGCGTGTTCCTGATCACCCGCGGCCTCGTCGAACTGGTGCGGCTTGGCGTCGCGCTCGGCGCCAAGTCCGAGACGCTCATGGGACTCGCCGGTCTCGGCGACCTCGTGCTCACCTGCACCGACGATCAGTCGCGCAACCGACGCTTCGGCCGCGCGATCGCGGCGGGCAAGCCGGTCGAGGACGCGATCGCGGAGATCGGCCAGGTCGTCGAGGGCTATCACGCGGCGAAGGCGGTGCACATGGTCGCGGAAAGGCTCGGCGTCGAGATGCCGATCTGCCGGCATGTGTATGAAGTCCTGCACGAGCGCATTCCGCTCAAGCAGGTTGTCGAGACGATGCTCGCGCGCGAAGTCACGCCGGAGAACTGATCCTTCCTTGCCCGCGCTTGTCGTGCGACGGGCATCACAATTTGCAGATTCTGTCAAAAGCGCCAGCATGAATTGCGTGACCTGCTGCCGCAAAATCCCGCGGGTTTACGCCAATCTTCCGGACCAATAGCCGTTGCTTTGGCCGAGGCTCCCAGTGCCCGCGAATACGCGCGTTAAAAATTCCTTGGCGACCAATCCGCAGGGGGCATGGCGTCCCACCGGGAGTGTGTCACAGCGCCTGACGCGTCTGGTCACGCTCGTCGCTGCGCCTGCATTGCTCGTTGCCACCATTCCGCTCGTATGGCACGTGGCCAGCGACGATCGCGCGATGCTGATCAGCCGCGCGGATGCGGCCATCGAGGAGGCCCGGAGCGCGGCGGTCTCGGCGCTCGATGCCGGTTTCAAGTACGAGGCGAGGGCGGCAGCAGAAGAGATCGCGAGAATCGCGGACGCGACAACCGTCCGAATGAGAAATAACGACGGCAGTGTGCTCGCCCAAATCGTCCGCACGGCCGATACTACGCAGCAGTTCGATCCGCAGATCCGTGACTGGCAGCGCTACGTACTCGACTTTCTGCCGAAGATTCCTGCGCCCGAACTACAGGTCACCCGCTATCTCGAGTTGAACGGCGACCCCGTCGGCTCAGTCGAAGTTGTGTTGTTGCCTCCACCAATCCTGAACGCCCTGATCACGCCGCTGGGCCGCACTCTGCTCCTCATTTTTCCGGCTGCGATCTTCATCATCGTCGTCGCGGTACGGATGCGCAGGCAGATCGCCGTTCCCATAGGTCATCTGCTCGAAACGATGGATCAGGTGGCACACGATCAGGACTACTCGGTCAAAGCCAGGCCCGGCGGCCCCAATGAGGTCGGAAGCCTGATCATCAGCTTCAATCAGATGATCGAACAAATCCACACCCGAAATCTGCGCCTCGCCGAGCACCGCCTCAAGTTGCAGGAGCTCGTCATCGAGCGCACCAGAAACTTCGAGGAAGCGGCGCGCCAGGCGGAGAAGGCCAGCCAGGCCAAGGGAGATTTCCTCGCCCGCATGAGCCACGAGATCCGCACGCCGATGAATGGCGTCGTGGGCATGGCCGAACTCCTGAGAAACACCGGTCTCGAGGAGCAGCAGCAACACATGGTGCAGACGATGCGCACCTCCGCCGACGCTCTGCTTGAAATCATCAACGACATCCTCGACTTCTCGAAGATCGAGGCGGGCCAGCTTCAGACGTTTGCAACCTCCTTCTCTCCGCTGGAAACAGTGGAAGAAGTCTGTGAGCTTCTGGCGCCCCAGGCGCATGAGCGCGAGCTCGAGCTGATTTGCGACATCGACGCGTCGGTCCCGCAACATTGCGGTGGCGACCCCCTCCGCCTGCGCCAGATTCTCGTCAACCTGCTCGGCAACGCCGTCAAGTACACGGAGCGGGGCCATGTCATCGTGCGGGCCAGCGCTACCAAACCCGTCAACGCGAAAATCGAGTTGCGTGTCGAGGTCGAGGACACGGGTCTTGGGATTCCTGAAGGCCACCTCGAAACCATTTTCGAGGCATTTACCCAGGGCGACACTTTCGAGACACGCAAGCATGGGGGCACAGGCCTGGGATTGGCGATCACCCGGCAGCTCGCCACTTTGCTCGGCGGACATGTCGGCGTCACCAGCAAGCTCGGCGCCGGATCGAAGTTCTGGCTCACGCTCCCGCTTGCAGTACCCGAGGAGGCGCAACCGGCAGCCGACGATTTCAAAGTGGACGTCAGCAGCGTTCTTGTCGTGCAGGGGAACGAGCCCGCCGCCAAGGCCATCACAAAGCTGCTGGAGAGTGGTGGCGTCCGGGTATGGGTGGCACGAACGGGCCATGGCGCCATCGACTGTATGGCGATCGATAAATTCAGCGTGGTCATGATCGACGAGTTGCTGCCCGACATGTCCGGCGCAGAGCTGATAGACCGGATACGTTCAGTGCAAGACCTCGCAGCGATCCCAATCGTGTTGATGATGAGCAGCAAGCCATCCGCGGCGGCAGCGGCCTTGTCGACCAGGTCAACCAGCGCTCCCGACGCGCGACTGAGCAAGCCTTTACGCCGGAGTCGAATGCGCGCGGCGATCGACTATGCCCTCGGCCGCGGCGGCTCGGCCGATGATCAGCCGCGCGCGGCCGAGAAGCAGACGCGTCTTGACCTCCGGGTGCTGCTCGTCGAGGACAGCGCGGTAAACCGCGAGGTAGCCACCGGAATGCTCGAGTCGCTCGGCTGCACCGTGGAAAGCGTAAATGACGGCAGCATCGGCCTGGAACAGGCCCTTACGTGGAGTTTCGATCTGGTGCTCATGGACTGCCAGATGCCGCTGATGGATGGTTTCGAAGCCACCCGCCGCATCCGTGTCGCAGAAGCTGCTGCTGGCCGCAAACCCATGCCGATCGTCGCACTGACGGCGAACGCACTGCAAGGTGACCGTGAACGCTGCCTCGAATCAGGAATGACCGAATTCATCAGTAAACCGTTCACTACGAAGAAACTATATGACGTGCTGCGGACAACGACTCGCTCTTCCAGCACCCATGCGATCCCCGCAGCCGATAGCGACGCACCAAATGTGGAGAATGACTCGTTCGGAACCGCTAGCGCCTTGCCGATAGTCGACATGGCCCACATTGGGGAATTGCGTGCGCTGGGCCGTCCCCAGATGGTTGGCCGCGCCATTTCGCTCTTCGAGCAGCAGGCGGCGAAAGGCCTGAACGATGTCGATACCGCCTTGCACATCGGCGGCGCGGTGGAAGTGGAGCGCGCCGCCCATGCATTGAAGTCCGCCGCCCTCAGCATCGGGGGTCGCCGCTTCGCTGCAATCGCCGGTGATTGCGAGCAAGCCGCCCGCAACGGCGACCTCGAGACGGCCGCCGGTCTGGCCATGCGCTTGCGGCCGGAATTTACCGGTCTCTGCGAAGGTCTGGCAGAGATCGCTGCCGATGAAGAGCGGGCGGCATGACTGACCGCGCACCCCGTGTGCTGGTCGCGGACGATGATGCGGTTGCGCTACTCGTGGCGCAGGCTGCGCTGGAGACCGCCGGTTTCGAAATTCTGGTAGCCGATGACGGCAATGCCGCGGTCGCGCTTTTCGCGCAGCAAAAACCGGATTGCGTGATCCTCGACGTGATGATGCCCGGCATGGACGGTTATGAGGCTTGCCGGGCGATCCGTGCCACGCCCGCCGGCAGCGATACGCCCATCCTGATCATGACCAGCCGCGATGATCTCGAAGCGGTTGTGCGCGCCTATGAATCCGGTGCGACAGACTTCACCAGCAAGGGCATCAGCAGCCGCTTGCTGATCGAGCGTGTCCGATTCCTCCTGCGCGAGTACCGCTCTAGGCTGGAACTGGTTGTCAGCCGGGGCCGGCTGCGGATGGTGCAGGAAATGACCCAGGTCGGACACTGGGAAGTGGATGGCGCTGGACGCACGATACACATATCCCGGTTCGTTCGTTCACTGCTGCCGGAGCGGGTAGGCTCCGGAAGTCACCTTGCTCAGCTCGTATCCGCATTGCAATCCGGGGGCGGCCGCGAGTTGCTCCAGGCGTTCCGTGGCTGGCAGGAGTCCCATGCGCCTTTCCGGCTCGAGGCCGAAATGCGATCGGGGCAAGACCTGCACATCCAGGGAACGCTGACGCCGGGCACTGAAGCCGCGGGAACCGCGACGCTGACCCTGGCTGTTCAGGACATCTCGACATTGCGGCGCGCGCAGCAACAGGCTTATCGGCTGGAAAATTTCGATTCGTTGACGGGCCTGCCAAACCGGATGCAATTCAGCGATGCGCTTGCCGGTCAGCTTCAGGACCGCAAGCCGGGCGCGCAGCTCGCGCTACTGGTGTTCCGGCTGCGCGGCCTGGAACGCCTGCAGCAGTCACTCGGGCAGGCTGCTTGTGATGCAGCGCTTATCAGCACCACGCGACTGATACTCGACGCCATCACCCACGGCACTGACGCGGCCTTCGCCCACCTGGGCGGTGGGGAATTCGCGTTTTTCAGTTCCAAATGCGACTCGCCGGCCCAGGCTGCCGGCGCAGCGGAAAACATCGCGCGTGTTCTGGCGAATCCGGTTACCGGACAGGGCTGGACCGCGAACTTCCTCGTCAGCACCGGAATAGTCATGTGGCCAGCGGACGGCCAGGACGCGGCAACACTGCTCGAAAACGCCCGGACCACTGCTGCGCGTGGCCTGTCGGCCGACAAGTCTCATTTTGAGTTCTTCAAGCCGGAGGTCCAGCAGCGGGCGCTGCGCCTGAACAACCTCGAGTCGGCGCTGCACGGCGCCATGGAGCGGAGCGAATTGAGCCTGGCCTACCAGCCGAAGTTCGGGTTGGCCGACCGCACCTTGCATGGCACCGAAGCGCTGCTTCGCTGGAACCATCCTGAACTGGGCGCTGTAGCGCCCGTGGAATTCATACCGATCGCAGAGGAATGCGGGCTCATCACGACGATCGGGTCCTGGGTGTTGCATGAGGCCTGCCGGCAGGTAGTTGCCTGGCGTGCCAAGTTTGGGCTCTGTCTGCCCGTTTCCGTCAATGTATCGGGCCAGCAATTGCGCGCGCCACGAGCACTGGTTGAGGACGTGCTGGCGGCGCTGCGCTCTACCGGCCTGCCGGGAAGCGCCCTGACGCTCGAACTGACGGAGTCCATGATGATCAACGCCACAGCGGAGGCGCTTGCGGCACTGAACGAACTCCGGAGCCTTGGAATATCGATAGCCCTGGATGACTTCGGCACCGGATATTCATCACTCGGGTATCTGCGCCGGCTACCGGTCGACTGCCTGAAGATCGATCGTTCCTTTGTATCGGACCTGTCCACCGACGAGGATGCCGAGCAAGTGCTGCAGGCCATCCTCGGCATTGCGAGCGCTTTGCGGCTCAGCACCGTCGCGGAGGGCATCGAAACCCCGGCACAACTCGAGGCCCTTTGCAGGCTCGGCTGTCAAGAGGGGCAGGGATTCCTGTTCGCGCGCCCGCTCAACGTTCCCGCATTGGAAACGCTGCTGGCCGAATCCGTAACGACCGGCGCCACCACCAGGTCAGTCGCCGTCTGAATCAGGGCCGTCGGGTCCTACGACACTCCGCCCCCCGCGAAATCGAGTTGCCGCCGGGCCTCGTAACTGATGATGGCTGCGGCGTTTGAGAGATTGAGGCTTCGGTTGCCGGGGACCATCGGCAGGCGGATTAGTTGTTCGGGCGGCCAGCCGGTGAGGACTTCTCGCGGCAGGCCGCCAGATTCTCGTGTTCGCGAACGCGGGCGAGATCGCTGTCGCTCACACGCTGACCGCAGGACCACCTGGCCGTACGGCGTAGAGCGCCAGCCACTCGTGGGCCAGGTGCGCAGCCGCCAATGCCGTGATATCGGCCACGTCATAAGGCGGCGCGACCTCGACGATGTCCATGCCCGCGAAGTCGATGCCGGCCAGCCTCTTCATGATCGCCAGCGCCTCGGCCGAGGAGAGCCCTCCGGCCACCGGCGTCCCGGTTCCGGGTGCGAAGGCGGGGTCCAGACAATCGATATCGAACGTCAGATAGGCCTTGTTCACGCCAACGATGCGATGAACCTCGGACGCAACCGCATTCACACCGTGCTCGTGCACCCAGGGTGCATCGAGCACGTTGAAGCCCATCAGGTCGTCGTTGTGAGTCCGCAGCCCGATCTGTACGGAGGTCTTCGGGTCGACGAGGCCCTCGCGCGCCGCGTGATAGAACATCGTCCCATGATCGACGCGCCCGCTGCCTTCCGCATCGTTCCACGTGTCCGAGTGGGCGTCGAAGTGGATCAGTGACAGCGGCCCGTGCCGTCTCGCGTGGGCCTTCAGCAACGGATAGGTGATGAAGTGATCGCCGCCCATCGACAACATTGCTGCGCCCGTCGAGATGATCGCCTCGGCGTGGGCTTCGATTGCCGACGGTATCTCCGCCGGCCTTCCGTGATCCCAGGCGCAGTCGCCGTAGTCGACAACCGCCAGCTTGTCGAGCGGATCGAACGGCCATCCATAGGGCCGCGTCCAGGCCATCTGGGCGGACGCTGCGCGGATGGCCCGCGGCCCGTAGCGCGCTCCGGGCCGATTGGTCGTCGCCGTATCGAGCGGGATTCCGGTGACGGCGACATCGACGCCCGCGAGATCCTTCGAATAGCGGCGCCTGAGAAAGCTCAACGCGCCCGCGTATGCGGGCTCGACCTTCGTTCCCTTCAGTTCCTGCGCCGTAAAGGCATGGTCGTTTCTCATATTGCTAGTGTGCCCGATTAGCTTCCGCTGAAGCCGAGCTGCCTCCAGGCCTCGAACACGACGACAGCGACGGCGTTGGAGAGGTTGAGGCTGCGGTTGCCGGGGACCATCGGCAGGCGAATGAGGTGTTCCTGGGGCCAACCGGTGAGGACTTCTCGCGGTAGCCCGGTGGTCTCGCGGCCGAACAGGAAGGCGTCGCCGGCGCGGTAACGGGCGCGGTCATGGTGCAGGCCGCCGGTCGTTTCGACCGCAAAGATGCGGCTGCCATCGAGCGAGCCCAGGCAGGCCGCCAGGTTCTCGTGTTCGCGAACACGGGCGAGCTCGTGGTAATCGAGCCCGGCCCGCTTCACGCGCGTGTCATCGAGCGTGAATCCGAGCGGTCGCACGAGATGCAGCGTCGAGCCGGTATTGGCGCAGAGCCGGATGACGTTACCCGCGTTCGGCGGGATTTCGGGTTCGAAGAGGATGACGTTAAACATATGAAGAGGGGACAGTCCACCTTTGCGACGGCGCAGGGCGCCGCCGCAAAGGGGACAGTCCCCATTAATATACGCGCTGTGGACACCTCCTCGGCCCCCGCCCCCTCGCTCGCCATCGACTTCTGCGGATTGAAGTTCGCCTCCCCGATCGTGCTGCTCTCGGGCTGCGTCGGCTTCGGAGAGGAATACACACGCGTCGCCGGCTTCTCGAACCGCGACGCCGGCGC
Organism: uncultured Gammaproteobacteria bacterium; assembly: GCA_963819545.1. Classification (GTDB taxonomy): domain Bacteria; phylum Pseudomonadota; class Gammaproteobacteria; order Steroidobacterales; family Steroidobacteraceae; genus SCUD01. Next base: position 440,605 of record CAWFWJ010000002.1, read on the forward strand.
GATCGTCCTGAAAGGCACGACGGATAAGCCCCGCCTCGGCAATCCGTCGCACCGCGTCACGGAAACGCCCTGCGGCATGATCAATGCGATCGGACTTCAGAACCCTGGCGTCGATCACGTCGTGCGCCGGATCCTGCCGACGCTCGATTTCAGCGAGACGCGCTTCATCGCGAATGTCTGCGGCTCGACCATCGAGGAGTACGCCGAGGTCACGCGGCGCTTCGACGATTCGCCCATCGATGCGATGGAGATCAACATCTCCTGCCCGAACGTCAGGGAAGGCGGCGTGCAGTTCGGCAATTACCCGGACATGAGCGCGCGCGTGGTCGCGGCCTGCCGCAAGGCCACGAAGAAACCGCTCATCACCAAGCTCTCGCCGAACCAGACCGACATCCGCGAGAACGCGCGGCTCTGCATCGAGGCCGGCAGCGACGGGCTCGCCGTCATCAATACGATCTCCGGCATGGCGATCGACGCCGCAACGCGCAGGCCGGTGATCGGCAACGTGCAGGGCGGCGTTTCGGGTCCCGAGATCAAGCCAATCGCGCTGCTGAAGGTGAAACAGGTCTACGAGGTCGCGGGTCCGAAGCGGATACCGATCATCGGCCAGGGCGGTATCGCGAACGTCGCCGACGCACTCGAGTTCCTGATCGCGGGCGCGACCGCGATCGGTCTTGGCACGGGGCTTTTCTACGACCCGCTGCTTTGCCCGAAGATCAATGCCGGAATTGCCGCGTATCTCGCGGCCTCCGGCATGGCCTCGGTCGCGCGAGCTGACCGGCTCGCTGGTCGCAGGCCAAGCCGAGGAATGCGGCTAATCGGCCGGCACCGGAAGCCGCCACAGTCCACTGCTTGGTCGTCGGATAGGCGAACGCGATGCCGCCGCTCGGCGAATTCGCTGATCAGGCGAAGATTGATCGCCTGCTGGATGTCCATGTACGTGTTGTATTCCGCGTCCAGCACGAAGTAGACCGCCTCAAAGATCAGCGCGGATTCGCCGAAGTTCCCGAAGTGCGATCGCTCGAAGCGCGTCTTCGGCTGGGCGCGGATCGCTGCCTCGATCAGGCCGGACACCTGCTGGATCAGCTCGCGTGGCGTCTCGTAAACGATGCCGATCGTGAACGCGGCGCGGCGCTCGTAGAGCAAGCCGAAATTGCGCACGCGGCTCTTCAGCAGGTCGCCATTCGACATCACGATCATGTTCGCCCGACAGCGAACGCAGGCGCGTGCTCTTGATGCCGATCTGCTCGACCGTGCCCTTCTCTTCGCCGACCACGAGGAAATCGCCGAGCTTGAACGGCTTGTCGAGCGCGATGGACAGCGAGGCGAACAGGTCGCCGAGCACGTTCTGGACGGCCAGCGCAATCGCGACGCCGCCGATGCCGAGTCCCGCAATCAGTGGCCCGATCTTCACGCCCAGATTCGTGAGCAGCATCAGCAGCGCAACGGCCCAGACCATGAGCACCCCGACAAAACGCAGGATGTTGAGGCTCGCCGCGCCCTCACCCGCAGCAACGGCCGCCTGCCGCCGGCGCACGAAATGCGTCACGAGGGTCGCGCCCCACAGGCCGAACTGGAACCAGGCGATGACCTGGAGCGCGATGCCGAGCTTGTGATCGATGCCAGCCGGAATCTCGAGCCAGCGCAGCGACAGCCAGACCGCGACCGCGACGAGAAAGAGCCGCGTGGTCGCGCCGAGGAGGGCCAGCGTCAGTTCGAACGCCTCCGCGGACTGCGTGGGCTGCGGCTTCCTGAGACGGCGCAGGATGAAAGCCCGCGCGAGCGGCAGCACCGTGAACCACAGCGTGAACGCCAGGGCGGCGGCGAGCCAGTCGCGCGAGCTTCGTTGCCGAAGTACACGCGGGTCGCGAATTCCTGGAGTTCGTTCATCGACATGGTGTGAAGTCTACCTCGGCCTAGTCGATGCCCGAGCTCGCGCAGTTTCCGCGTCAGCGTATTCCGGCCCCAGCCGATGAGCTTTGCCGCTTCCTGCCGCCGGCCCTGGACGCGCGCGAGCGCCGCGCGCGCGAGCGTCCGTTCGAATGCGTCGCCCGCGACCTCGAGGAGCGGCGGCCCGTTGCCTGCGAGATGGCGCGCGGCCCAGGCTTCGAGTTCGCGGCACCAGTCGTCCGGCGTCGGCGCGTCCGCGCCCTCGCCGCCGAGATCCGGCGGAATGTCCTCATCGCGGATCTCGCGTCCCGGCGCGGTGACGGTGAGCCGCCGCGCCGCGTTCACGAGTTGCCGCACGTTGCCCGGCCAGCCGAATGCGGCGAGGCGGTCCTGCGCGCTCGGTGGCGAGCGTCTTCGGTTCGACGCCGAGCTCGCGCGCGGCGAGCGCAAGGTAATGCGTCAGCAGCTCCGGGATATCGCCCGGCCCGTTCGCGCAGGGAAGGCACGCGGATCCGGATCACGTTCAGGCGATGCAGCAGGTCCTCGCGGAACAGGCCCCGCCTCACGAGCCCGTCGAGATCCTGGTGCGTCGCCGCGATCACGCGCACGTCGACCTCGATCGGCGTGCTGCCGCCGACGCGATAGAACTCGCCCTCGGCGAGCACGCGCAGCAGGCGCACCTGCAGCGCCAGTGCTCATGTCGCCGATCTCGTCGAGGAAGAGCGTGCCGCCGTCCGCCTGCTCGAAGCGTCCGCGGCGCATCGCGTCGGCGCCCGTGAAGGCGCCCTTCTCGTGGCCGAAGAGTTCCGACTCGAGCAGGTCCGACGCGATCGCGGAGGTATTGAGCGCGATGAAGGGCGCTTTCCCGCGCGGGCTGTGCCGATGCAGCGCGCGCGCCACGAGTTCCTTGCCGGTGCCGGATTCGCCGGTCACGAGCACCGACAGGCTCGAGCGCGACAGCCGGCCGATCGCCCGGAACACCTCCTGCATCGCCGGGCGCCTGGCCGAGAATGCTCGGGAATCGTCGGGCCCGGCGTCTTCCGCGCGTCCGGCCGCGCCCTGGGTCGCGGCACGCCGCACGAGCGCGACCGCTTCGTCGATGTCAAAGGGCTTCGGCAGGTATTCGAACGCGCCGCCGCGATAGGCCGCGACCGCGTGATCGAGGTCCGCATGCGCGGTCATCACGATCACGGGCAGTCCCGGGATATTCGCGCCGCGCGATCTCGAGCAGCTTGAGGCCCTCCGTGCCCGGCATGCGCACGTCCGTGAGCAGCACGTCCGGCCGGCGCTCCGCGAGCGCGGCGAGCGCGGCGTCGGCATGGTCGAAGGTCCGCGGCTCCATGCCGGCCTGGCGCAGCGCGCGTTCGAGCACCCAGCGGATCGACGCGTCGTCGTCCACGACCCAGACCTCAAGCGGCTTGTTCATGCCCGTTCTCCATCGGCAGCAGCAGCGAAAACACGGTGTCGTCCCGGCCGGCTGTCGAATTCGATGATGCCGCCGTGGCGCGTCGCGATGTCCTGGGCGACGGCGAGACCGAGCCCGGTGCCGCCCGCGCGCGCCGTCACCAGCGGATAGAAGATCGTCTCCCCGAGTTCCGGCGGCACGCCCGGACCGTCGTCCTCGAACTGCAGCGAGGCGACCACGCGGTGGCGCTCGGTGCCGATCGTCGCGTTCGTCAGCGCGCGGCTGCGGAGCGTCAGCCGGCCGCGCTCGCCGAGCGCCTGCACGGCGTTTCGCGCGAGGTTCAGCATCGCCTGCACCAGCAGGTCGCGGTCGAGCGCGGAGCGAGCGGCAGGCTCGGGTCGTAGTCGCGCTCGATCGCGACGCCCGCGGGCGCCTCGGCGCGCGCGAGCCGGTAAACGCGGTCGACGAGCTCGTGGACGTTGACGGGCTCGCGCACGCACCGCGCGCGTCGGGCCCGAGCAGGCTGTCGACGAGCGCGCAGAGCCGGTCGGCCTCGCCGATGATCACGCGCGTGTATTCGCTTGCAGCTCGTCGGTCGGCAGCTCACGCTCGAGCAGTTGCGCCGCGCCGCGCAAACCGCCGAGCGGATTCTTGATCTCGTGCGCGAGCTGGCGCGCCATCACGCGGCTGCCGCCCTGCTGCACGAGCAGGGCGCTGTCGCGCGTCATGCGCGACGGCTCGGTGGTGTCCGCGATTTCGATCAGCACGCCGCCCGCGAGCGAAGACTGGCCCGCGAGCGGCGTCAGGGAGACGTCCACCTGGTAGCGCGCATCGCCGCGCGCTGCGGGCGCAAGCTGGAATGCCGCGGAGCGCGAGCGGTTCCTGGCTGTCGCGGCTGCGCGCGAGCAGCGACTCGATCGCCGCGCCGTCGGCGACCAGCGACGCGAAGCGCCGCCCGCGTGCCGCGGCCGGACTTGTCGCCAGGAGATCGGCCGCCGCGGCATTGAGCCACGAGACGTTTGGTCTCTGCGTCCACGACGAGGATCGCCGTGGCAAGGAGGTCGAGGATCGCGGTCGGATCGATCGCGGCGTGCTCGGCGGAATCACGCGCCATCGCGTGACTCCCGGCGCCGGGGCGCGCGCGTCAGCCGGTGGCGGGCTTCGGCGTCGGCTTGGGCTGTCGGCTTCGGCTTGGATCCCGGCCGCGGCGGCCTGCGGGGTCTGCGGCGATTGGTCGACGGCTGGCGCACGTGGAACGTGGTCTGCTGGCTCGTGATCACCGGATCGCCGTTCTGGTCGAGGATGCTCGCGCGCAGGAAATACGTGCCGCGCGTCAGGTCCGCTCAATTCCATCCCGAGCCCGCTGGCCGGGCGCCGGTTGCCGTTCAGGAAAAACACCACCGAGTGATCGGGCCGCAGCGTGCCCTGCAGATCGGCCTGCGACCGAAACCGCCGCGTCCGAGCCGAAGAACACCTCGTCCGGTGGCGGCTGAGACGATGGAGAGCGATTCGTACGGTGAATCCGCGACGGCTCCGATTCCTGGTCCGCGCTCCCGGAGCCCGATGCGCCGCCGTTGGGCGTCGCGGCCTCGCCTTCGTAGGCATTGGGCTCGATCACCGTGATCGAGCTCCGCGTTCGGCGGAGCCCGGCTGGTCCGCGTAATGGACGACGCCGTCCTTGTCCACCCACCGGTAGATCTCCTGGGAAGCGGCCGCCAGGGACAGGGCCAATCCGGCGAGGATCAGGAGGATGCGCATGCCGACAGCATAGCCCCTGACCTGCCGCACTGACAAAGCCGGGACGGCATCTGTGACCGCCGTCCCACCCCGCAACCTGTCCTCAGAGGCTGTAATACATGTCGAGCTCGACCGGATGCGTCGACATCCGGAAACGCGTCATCTCGCCTTCTTTCAGCCCGATGTAAGCGTCGATCAGGTCGTCGCTGAACACGCCGCCGCGCTTCAGGAAATCGCGGTCGCGGTCGAGGTGTTCGAGCGCCATGTCGAGCGAATGGCAGACCTCGGGGATGTTCTTCGCCTCTTCCGGCGGCAGGTCGTACAGGTCCTTGTCCGAAGCCTCGCCCGGATGGATCTTGTTCTGGATGCCGTCGAGCCCCGCCATCATCATGGAGGCGAACGCGAAATACGGGTTCGCGGTCGAGTCCGGGAAGCGCACCTCGATGCGCCGGCCCTTCGGATTCGAAACCCAGGGGATGCGGATCGACGCGCTAGCGGTTGCGCGCCGAATAGGCCAGCATCACCGGCGCCTCGAAGCCCGGCACCAGGCGCTTGTAGCTGTTCGTGCCCGGATTGGTGAAGGCGTTCATCGCCTTCGCGTGCTTGATGATGCCGCCGATGTAATAGAGCGCGACCTCGGACAGCCCCGCATAGCGTTCGCCCGCGAAGATGTTCTTGCCGTCCTTCTGCAGCGACTGGTGCACGTGCATGCCGCTGCCGTTGTCGCCGACCAGCGGCTTCGGCATGAAGGTGAGCGTCTTGCCGTGGCCGTGCGCGACGTTCCAGAGCGCGTACTTGAGGAGCTGCACCTCGTCGCCTTTCTTCGTCAGCGTGTTCGGCCCGACGTTGATCTCGCCCTGGCCGCCGGTGCCGACTTCGTGGTGATGCACCTCGACTTTCAGTCCGAGTTCTTCGCAGGCCTGGCACATCGCGGTGCGCAGGTCCTGGAAACGGTCGACCGGCGGCACCGGGAAATAGCCGCCCTTCACGCCCGGACGATGGCCCATGTTGCCGCCGTCGTAGCCGTGCCGGAATTCCACGCGCCCTGCACCGAGTCGATGTGATAGCTGCAGCCGTTGATCTCGTTGGTCCAGCGCACGCTGTCGAAGATGAAGAACTCGTTCTCGGGCCCGAACAGGCAGGAGTCGGCGATGCCGGTGGACTTGAGATAGGCCTCGGCGCGCTTGCCGAGCGAGCGCGGGTCGCGGTTGTAGCCCTGCATCGTCGTCGGCTCGACGACGTCGCAGCGCAGCAGCAGCGTCGTCTCCTCGAAGAACGGATCGATCAACGCCGTCGACGGATCCGGCATCAGGATCATGTCGGACTCGTTGATGCCCTTCCATCCGGCGATCGAGGAGCCGTCGAACATCTTGCCGTCGACGAAGAAGTCCTCGTCGACCATGCGCGTCGGGATGCGTGATGTGCTGTTCCTTGCCGCGCGTGTCCGTGAAGCGCAGGTCGCAGTACTTGGTCTCTTTTTCTTTGATGAGTTTGACGACGTCGGCGGGCGTCATGTCATCTCCCTGTTCCTTGTGCGATTGATCGCGATCCCCATCGTGGTGCAAGGATCATGCCAGCGACATGCTTGAATAATATTAATTATAATCAATCGGTTACTGATTGCTCTGATGGGTCTACTGACGTCGATTCCAGCACGCACTTAACGGTGCGCACGACTATTCAGCCGATGCACTCGGCAAATCGGCGCCCGATGCGGCTCAACAAGCACATCAGCGAAAGCGGGATCTGTTCGCGCCGCGAGGCGGACGCCTGGATCGCGGCCGGCCGCGTGACCGTGAACGGCGCGCCCGGCGTGCTCGGCACGCAGGTGAAGGCGGGCGACGAGGTGCGCGTTGACGGCCAGCCGCTGCCCGCGCGCCGCCGCGACGTCTACATCGCGCTCAACAAGCCGCGCGGCATCACCTGCACGACCGAGCGCGACGTCGACGGGCAACATCGTCGACTTCGTCGGCCATCGCGAGCGGATCTTCCCGATCGGCCGGCTCGACAAGGATTCGGAGGGACTGATTCTCCTCACCAACGACGGCGACATCGTCAACGAGATCCTGCGCGTCGAGCACGGCCACGAGAAGGAATACCTCGTGACCGTCGAGCCGGCGGTCACCGACACCTTCCTCTCGATGATGGCGGCGGGCGTGCGCATCGGCGGCGAGAAGACGAAGCCCTGCGACGTCACGCGCGCGGCGAGAACCGAGTTCCGCATCGTGCTGACGCAGGGGCTCAACCGCCAGATCCGCCGCATGTGCTCGGCGCTCGGCTGGCGCGTGAAGCGCTGGTGCGCGCTGCGCATCATGCACATCCGCCTCGGCGACGCTGCCAGCGGGGCCTGGCGCGACCTGACGGCCGCGGAAATCGAGCCGCTGCTCCTCGCCGCTATACTTGCGCCATTGCCGATAAGGTCCGCATGACGAAAATCATGAAAGTCCGCCGCGCACGTTCCAGGACCTGATCCTGGCGCCTGCAGCGCTACTGGGCGGAGCAGGGCTGCGTGCTGCTGCAGCCCTACGACATGGAAGTGGGCGCGGGCACTTTCCACACCGCGACCTTCCTGCGCGCGCTCGGTCCGGAGCCCTGGAACGCGGCCTATGTGCAGCCGAGCCGGACGGCCTACCGACGGCCGCTACGGCGACAACCCGTTCCGGCTCCAGCACTACTACCAGTTCCAGGTCGTGATGAAGCCCTCGCCCGACGACATCATCGAGCGCTACCTCGGCTCGCTCGTCGGCGCTCGGCATCGATCCGCTGGTGCACGACATCCGCCTCGTCGAGGACAACTGGGAATCGCCGACGCTCGGCGCCTGGGGACTCGGCTGGGAAATCTGGCTGAACGGCATGGAAGTCACGCAGTTCACGTACTTCCAGCAGGCGGGCGGACTCGACTGCCGGCCGGTGATGGGCGAGATCACCTACGGCCTCGAGCGGCTCGCGATGTACCTGCAGGGCGTCGAGAGCGTCTATGACCTGTCTGGACCGACGGCCCGCGGGGCGCGTCACCTACGGCGACGTCTACCACCAGAACGAGGTGGAGCAATCCGCCTACAACTTCGAGCACGCCGATACGCCGTCGCTGTTCGCCGAGTTCGACCAGCGCGAGAAGAACTGCAAGGCGCTGCTCGAGGCCGCCGCTGCCGCTGCCCGCCTACGAGCAGACGCTGAAGGCCTCGCACGTCTTCAACCTGCTCGACGCGCGCAAGGCCATCCGCGTCACCGAGCGGCAGCGCTACATCCTGCGCGTCCGCGCGCTCGCGCGCGCCGTCGCAGCAAGCTGGCTCGCCAGCCGCGAGGCGCAAGGTTTCCCGCTGCTACGCGGGGACTGTCGCCTTTGCCCACGAGGCAAAGGGGACTGTCCCCTCCGACAGTCCGTTCGCATGAAGAAGCCCCGCGATGAACCGCCACGACTTCCTGGTCGAGATCGGCGCCGAGGAAATGCCGCCGAAGAGCCTCGTCGCGCTCGGCGAGTCGTTCCGCGACGGCGTCGTCGCCGGCCTCGATGCCGCGGGCCTTTCGCACGGCGCCGCGCAGGCCTATTTCACGCCGCGCCGCCTCGCCGTGCTGGTGCAGAAGCTCCTCGACCGCCAGCCGGAGCAGCGCGTCGAGCGGCGCGGCCCGCCGGTCTCCGCCGCGTTCGACGCCGCGGGCACAGCCGACGCGCGCGGCGACCGCCTTCGCCGAATCCTGCGGCGTCGCCGTCGACGAACTCACGCGCATCAACGACGCCAAGGGCGAATTCCTGTTCTGCCGCATGACGCGGCCCGGAGTTCGCGGCCGCGAAGCTCCTGCCGGGCATCGTGCAGGCCGCGCTCGATCAGCTTCCGATCGCGCGGCGCATGCGCTGGGGCGCGGGCACGGCCGAGTTCGTCCGCCCCGTGCACTGGGTCGTCATGCTGCACGGCGACGACGTCGTCCCCGGCGAGATCCTCGGCCTTCCGGCCGGCCGGATGACGCGCGGCCATCGCTTCCATGCGCCGAAGCCGATCGCGCTCCGCTCTCCCGGCGGCTATCTCGCGGCGCTCGAACGACGCGGCCATGTGCTGCGCCGATTTCGAGGCGCGGCGCGAACGCATTCGCGCGGGCGCCGTCGCCGCGGCCGAAGCCGAGGGCGGCGATCGCCGTCATCGACCCGGCGCGTGCTCGACGAGGTGACGTCGCTGACCGAGTGGCCGGTGCCGATGGCGGGCGCATTTCGAGCCGCGCTTCCTCGAGCTTCCGCCGGAGGTGCTCGATCGCGACGATGCAGGACCACCAGCGCTATTTCCCGGTGCGGGCGAAGGACGGGAAGCTGCTGCCGCGCTTCATCGCGGTCGCCAATATCGAAAGCCGGGATCCGCCGCAGGTCCGCGCCGGCAACGAGCGCGTGGTCCGGCCGCGGCTCGCCGATGCCGCGTTCTTTTATGCCGCCGACCGCAAGACGACCCTCGCCTCGCGCCGCGAAGCGCTCGCAGGCGTCACTTTCCAGGCGCAGCTCGGCACCCTCGCCGACAAGACGGCGCGCGTCACCGCCCTCGCCGGCGCAGATCGCGCAGGTCGCGGGCCAGGATCCGGCCGCGGCCCAGCGCGCCGCGGAACTCGCCAAATGCGACCTTCTGACCGCCATGGTCGGGGAATTCCCGGAATTGCAGGGGGTCATGGGCCGCTATTACGCCCTGACATGACGGCGAACCCGAGGCGGTCGCCGACGCAATCGCCGAGCAATATCTGCCCCGTTTCGCCGGCGATTCGCTGCCCGGCGACCGGCGCAGGCCTCGCACTCGCCGTCGCCGACAAGCTCGACACCCTCGTCGGCATCTTCGCCATCGGCCAGAAGCCGACCGGCGCGAAGGATCCCTACGGCCTTCGCCGCGCGGCGCTCGGCGTGCTGCGGATCCTGATCGAGACCGGCATCGCCTCGACCTGCGCGAGCTGATCCGCACCGCCCTCGATTCCGTTCGCGCCGACCTCGCGCGGCTGTCGAAGGGGACGTTCACCTTCGCGTCGGACGCGAAGGTGAACGTCCCCTTCGAGGGCCTCGCCGACGAGATCTACGACTACATGATGGAGCGCCTGCGCGCCTGGTATCTCGAGGGCGCGCGGCGGCGTCACGACCGAGATGTTCGATGCCGTGCTCGACACGCGGCCCGCGTCGCCGCTCGACTTCGACGATCGCCTGCGCGCGCTCGCGAGCTTCCTCGCAGCTGCCCGATGCCGCCGGCCTCACCGCCGCCAACAAGCGCATCGCGAACATCCTGCGGAAGGCGGGCGAGCAGCCGAGCCCGCGCGTCGATCCGGGGCTGCTCACCGATCCGAACGAAAGCGCTGCTCGCGACCGCGGTCGAGGAGCTGCGGCAGGACGTCGAACGACTCGTGACCGCGCGTCGTTATGCCGAGGCGCTGACGCGACTCGCGTCGCTGCGCCCGGCGCTCGATGCGTTCTTCGATCAGGTGCTGGTGATGGCGGACGACGTGCGCGTGCGCGCGAACCGTCTCGCGCTGCTCGCCGCGCTGCAGCGATTGTTCCTGCACATCGCCAATCTGTCCCGCCTGCCCGGCTGAAAAGCGGCATTTCACGGATGTCTATAACATCCTTAAAACTCCAACCGATGAGCGCAAAGAACATCTCCGGGACGCCCACAGAGTCCCGCGCTGGCGGCGGATTGCGCCGCTGCAGTGGCTCGGTTCCGTCACTTTCACTGCGCTGCTGTTTCTGCTTTCGCCCGTCTGGGGCGCGGTGATCACGCTCCTCGGCTGGCTGCCGTTTCGCGCGCTCTACCCTTTCGCGCGCGGCTGGGCGGGCTCCAACATGTGGCTCGCGAAAATACTTTGCGGGCTCGACTGGGTCGTCGAGGGCCGCGAGAACATCCCGCAGCGAGGGCGCCCACATCTCGATGTGGAAGCACACCTCGGCCTGGGAAACGATGGCGCAGATGGTCGTGTTGCCGCCGCAGGCCTGGGTGCTCAAGCGCGAGATCCTCTGGATCCCGCTCGTCGGCTGGGCGACCTGGATGCTGAAGTGCATCGCCATCGATCGCGGCGCCGGTCACCGCGCCGTCAACCAGGTGCTCGACCAGGGACGCGACCGCCTCGCCGCCGGCATCTGGGTTCTGATCTTTCCCGAGGGCACGCGGATGGCGCCGGGCGAGACGCGCAAGTACGGAATGTCGGGCGCGCTCCTCGCGTCGCAGAGCGGCGTGAAGATCGTGCCGGTCGCGCACAACGCCGGCGACTTCTGGCCGCGCCGCGGACTGCTCAAGAAGCCGGGACTGATCCGCGTCGTGATCGGCCGCCGATCGAGACGGCCGGCCGTGATCCGCGCGAGCTGAATGCCGAAGTGCAGGACTGGATCGAGGGGACGATGAAAACACTGAGCCAGGGATGCTTATGAACATCCGTTCGTCGCTCAGCGCATTGAATCGAATCGACTAGACGTCGAGGTTGGTCACGTAGAGCGCGTTCTTCTCGATGAACTCGCGGCGCGGCTCGACCGCGTCGCCCATCAGCGTCGTGAAGATGTCGTCGGCGGCGACCGCGTCCTCGATCCGCACCTGCAGCAGGCGCCGGACTTCGGGGTTGATCGTCGTTTCCCAGAGCTGCGCCGGGTTCATCTCGCCGAGGCCCTTGTAGCGCTGGATCGACTGCCCCTTGCGCGCCTGGTCGAGGAGCCAGCTCATCGCCTCGGGGAAGCCCGGGATGTCCTGGCGCTCGTCGCCGCGGGTCACGAAGGCGCCCGCGCCGATGAAGTCGTTGAGCGTCGTGCCGAGTTCGGCGATGCGGCCGTACTCGGCCGACTCGAAGAATTCCGGCTGCAGGTGCTTCTCGGTCGTGACGCCGTGCTCGGTGCGCGCGACGTCCACGCGCGTCGGGCTCGCCCTCCTCGTTCCGGCGCACGGACAGCTTGTAGCTGTGCACGAGGCTGCCGTCGGCGTTGAGCCGCGCCTCGAGCTCCTTCGACCCAGCCCTCGAGCCAGGCCGCATCCGCGAACTGCTGTTCGCCGACCGGGCCGCATCGCGAGCAGCTGCTCGAGCAGCCGGCGGTCGTAGCGGCGCGACCAGCGGCCGATGATCGCCTTCACTTCCATGTACTGCCGCGCCAGCATCTCGAGCGCGGAGCCTGAAAGCGGCGGGGCTTCCGGATTCACGTGCAGCGCGGCGTTGTCGAGCGCGCTCGTCAGCAGGAGCTGGTCGAGCTCCGCCTCGTCCTTGACGTACATCTCCTGCTTGCCGCGCTTGATCTTGAACAGCGGCGGCTGGGCGATGTAGATGTGCCCGCGCTCGATCAGCTCGGGCATCTGGCGGTAGAAGAAGGTCAGCAGCAGCGTGCGGATATGGCTGCCGTCAACGTCCGCGTCGGTCATGATGATCACGCGGTGATAGCGCAGGTTCTCCGACGTCGAAGTCGTCGCGGCCGATGCCGGTGCCGAGCGCGCTGATGAGCGTCACGACTTCCTGCGACGACAGCATCTTGTCGAAGCGGGCCTTCTCGACGTTCAGGATCTTGCCCTTGAGCGGCAGCACGGCCTGTGTGCGCCGGTCGCGGCCCTGTTTGGCGGAGCCGCCGGCGGACTCGCCCTCGACCAGGAAGATCTCCGACTTTGCCGGATCCTTCTCCTGGCAGTCGGCGAGCTTGCCCGGGCAGGCCCGAGGAGTCGAGCGCGCCCTTGCGGCGCGTCATTTCGCGCGCCTTGCGCGCCGCTTCGCGCGCGCGGGCCGCGTCGATGATCTTGCCGCAGATCGCCTTGGCGTCCGCCGGGCGCTCGAGCAGGAATTCGCCGAGCTTCTGCGCGACCACCGACTCGACCGCGCCCTTGACCTCGGACGAGACCAGCTTGTCCTTGGTCTGCGAGGAGAATTTCGGGTCCGGCATCTTGATCGAGAGGATCGCGGTCATGCCCTCGCGCGCGTCGTCGCCCGTGAGCTGGACGTTTTCGCGCTTCGCGAGGCCTTCTTTCTCGATGAAATCGTTGATCTTGCGGGTCAGCGCCGCGCGGAAGCCGGCCAGGTGCGTGCCGCCGTCCTTCTGCGGGATGTTGTTGGTGTAGCAGTACATCGACTCCTGGTAGGAGTCGTTCCACTGCGCCGCGACCTCGACCGAGATCGGGCCTTCCTGGCCGTTGGAAATAGAAGATGTTCGGGTGGATCGCCGTGCGGCTGCGGTTCAGGTACTGCACGAAGGCGCTGACGCCGCCCTGGTGCTCGAACACGTCGTTCTTGTCCTCGCGCTCGTCGATCAGCTCGATGCGCACGCCGGAATTCAGGAACGAGAGCTCCCGCAGCCGTTTCGCCAGCCAGTCGTACGAGAACGTCGTGTTCGTGAAGATCGTGTTGCTGGGCTTGAAGCGGATGGTCGTGCCCCGCTCCGTCGATCGTGCCGACGACCGCTGAGCGGGCCCTGGGGCTCGCCCATCTTGTATTGCTGCCGGTGCAGCTTGCCGTCGCGCGCGATCGTGAGCGTCAGCGCGCCCGACAGCGCGTTGACGACCGAGACGCCGACGCCGTGCAGGCCGCCCGCGACCTTGTAGGAGTTGTCGTCGAATTTTCCGCCCGCGTGCAGCACGGTCATGATGACCTCGGCCGCCGAGCGTTGTTCTTCCTGGTGGATGTCGGTCGGGATGCCGCGGCCGTTGTCGGTCACGGTGACGGATTCGTCGGCGTGGATGGTCACGACGATGCGGTCGCAATGACCGCCGAGGGCTTCGTCGATCGAGTTGTCGACGACCTCGAAAACCATGTGGTGGAGGCCGGTGCCGTCATCGGTGTCGCCGATGTACATGCCGGGCCGTTTGCGGACGGCCTCGAGGCCCTTCAACACCTTGATTTTAGTGGAGTCGTAGGTGTCGTTTCGGGGGGTCTCTGGGCCGTCCTGCATAATCCGGAAATTCTAACAGAAAAATCCGGTTTTTACTTTGTTTTTCAGTTGCTTGCCGCTAGCCGGGACCCCCCGATCAGAAACTGTAACCGTAGGCGATGACCGGGCCTGACATGGTCACCGTCAGGTCCGCTCCGTTGCCCGATTCCAGGTCCATTTCGAAGTGTTTGTAGCCACCGAAGAAGTGGTGCTGGCCCATCCGGTAGCCGGCGTATGCGCCGATGCTGAAAGTTCCCTCGGTGTCGCCGCCGGAAATGTCTCCGCTGAAGGTAAGCCGCCAATGCTCCGACGAGCGGCGCGCTGTAACGCGCGCCCAGCAGCAGATCGTAGTAGCTCGCGTCGCTGCCGATCCTGGACTCCGGCGGTGAAGGTGGAATGGGGTCGACGACGAGACTGAAATCGTTGCTGACGTAACGCAGTCCACCGTACACCTCGATTCCCGTCATGCGCTCCGCACCCGGGCTCCAGACCGCGGCCAGATCCATGGCGGTCGTGTCGTTGTCGACATTAAGGTCCACGTTCGTGCGCGATTCATTCTTCCCCACGCCCACAAAGACGACATCGACGAAACCGCCGAAGTCGTCGCCCTGGGTTTCCACGTGGCCCATGAAACCCATTTCCAGGTCATCGATGAGGTCCTTGAAATCGACATTGGCGCTCGCGTTCTTGGCGTCGATCGAGATTCCCGAGCCCCAGAGGTAGACGATGCCGAGCCAGTCGGTGTCCTGACTGTCGGCGTGCGGCGCTCGCGCTGCCGAGCAGCAGGGCTGCGGCGGAAACTGCCCCGGTCAGGATCTTGTGGCCGCAAAAGTGATTCATGGTTGCAGCTTTTGTCCTGGTTTCAGATCCTGGGGTACGGGCGACATCGCACGCAGGTCTTCGAAGCCCTTCACGCAGATGTCCGCCCACTGCTTGAAGAGCGCCTTGAAGTCGGCGCGATTCGTGACGCTGTTGGTGACCGACACGCGGCCGGTGCTGCGCGTCGCACGCCTGTCGAGCGCGCGGCCGAGCAGCGCTCCCGTGGTCGAGTCGAGTGCTTCGAGAACGAGTGTCGCTTCACCCGCCTCGACCGTGTAGGTCCGCGAGAATCCGCTCGACATCTTGTCGGGGGCCGCGATGTAGAGATCGATCACGCCGGGCCGCAAGCGCAGCACGTCGGAGCCGGGCGCCGTGACGATTTCCAGGCCTTTGGCCTTGAACGCTTCGTTGAAAACTTCGTCAAACCCCTCGCGTGCCGCCGCCGCGATCTTCTCTGCATCTGCCTGCGTGATGCGCTGCCCCGGCGCTGGCCGAGTCGTTGACGTCCCTCATCCAGTTCTTCCGGAAAGCGACTTCGACCGGATCGATCATCAGTTTCGTGTACGGCCGGAAATCTGCGCCCGGCATCAGGTAGGCCGCGTCAAGGCGCTTCGGCTTGACCTCGACCAGGCCGTCCCAGGCTCCGCCGGATTCATCTTTTGCGCTCGCCGGAATCGCAAACCCGCACAGGAGGAGTGCGCAGGCGCCGGCTGTCATTAGTCTATTCATAGGGTGTCCCTTCTGTTTCCCGTCTGTTTGCTGGCCGCGCTAATCAGCGCCGCCGCTCGCCCGTTGCCGCGTTTGACGTCGCTGGCAGCTCTGAGTTCCGCCGCTGTCAGTCGACGAAGTTTAGCAAACCGCCAACGCGCCGGTCGCTTTAGACTCTGCGTTCCGATTGGGGGTTTCAATATGGTCGTGACACCGCAAATTTGCGCATGCTTGCTCGCGTGCGTTTCAGTTTTCCTCGCGCCCCGCGCGCTCGCCGAGAAGACCGACGTGGTCACACTCATTAATGGCGATCGCCTGACGGGTGAGGTCAAGTCACTCGATCGCGGGCTTCTCAACTTCAAGACCGACACCATGGGTACGGTGCAGATCGAATGGGACAAGATTGCGCGCGTCGAGAGCCGCCTGCTGTTTGAGGTCGAGCTCTCCTCCGGTGAAAGGCATTTCGGCAGCCTGGGGCCGGCTCCGGAAGCCGGCCGGCTGATGGTCAGTGATGCCGAGGGTGATACGACCGCGCTCGGCATTGCCGACACCATCCGCATCGCGCAGATGGACACGGCCGGCCCGCTCCGGGACCGCGTCGACGGTTATCTGGATTTCGGCTACGGTTATAGCGATTCGACCCAGATTGCCCAGCTTTCCCTGGGTGCCGGAGTCTCGCGCCGCAATCGTAAGCGGCTGTGGGATTTCGATCTTGCCGTGGCGGAAAGCGACGCGCCGGGGACGCGAGCCGAAGGTACGGCCTCACTGTCCGGCGAGACCCGGCGTTTCTTCGGCAATCGGTTGTTCTGGTCGGGTCTCGGGCGGCTTGAGCGAAACGACCAGCTCGGTCTCGACCGGCGGGCTCTCCTGTCGGTGGCGGGCTGGGCCGCTATCTGGTTCAGGCTTCCAACCGCGAGATTGCCGGCCTCGCGGGGATCGCGGGTTCGCTCGAGAAGTTTTCCGACGGCCAGTCAGCAGAAAGTATCGAGCTGCTGTTGGGGTTCAATTACGAAGCCTACCGATTCGATACCCCCGAACTGCAGCTCAGTGCCGGCCTCGCCGTATTTCCCAGCTTGACGATCAGCGGCCGCGTTCGCACCGCCGCCAACATCAAATTTCGCTACGAGTTCGTCAAAGACCTCTTTGCCCAAATCGCTATCACGCACGCATACGACAGTAAGCCGCAGTCCGTCGGCGCGGAGACGACGGATTACACACTCACGACCTCGATCGGCTACACGTTCTAAGGTTCGTCGCCGATCGAGTCGCGATCATGATGCCATTTGTATCGATCGTGCTGCTATCTTCTTAAAAAATACTGCTAGTCTGTCTGGCTGATCAGGCGCGCCTGATGTTTCCGTGTTCCACGTGGAACACGCGCGCGCCGCCCGGCAGGCCCTCGATGTCTGCGCGCAGTGATGTCACCCAGAGCTGCCCAGGCATCCGCTGAACGATCTGCATCAGGCGCGCGAGGTTCGCACGATCCAGTTCCGCCGCCGGGTCGTCGAGCAGCAAGGCGGAACGCCCGGGCCTCTCCTGCTCCTGGACCTCGAGCTGGGCAAGCATCAGCCCGGCCGCAACCAGCTTTTGCTGTCCGCGAGAAACGTGATCCTTGGCCGCGCGCCCATCAACCTGGACGGTGACATCGCCCCGATGCGGACCGAGCCTGGGTGGCGCGATACCGGCGGTCGCGGCGTCGATCCGCGCGTAATACATCCAGCAGTGGCCGGTCTGAATCCCAGCCGGGCTGGTGGGTCAGCGTGATCGGGCGATCGAGCAGGGAGTCGCCGATTTCGGCCAGCGGCCCCGCAATGCGGGCCAAGATAGGCCTCACGCTGGCGCACGAGCGCCTCGCCGTGGGCCGCCAGCTCCTGTTCCCAGGCCGCGAGGTCGTCGTCACTGCCATCCTGCTTGAGCGCCGCGTTTCGTTGGCGCAGGGCCTGGTGGTAGCGCCGCCAGGTCGGCAGAAACGACAGGTTCCACGTGGAACACGCCCCAGTCGAGGAAGCGGCGGCGGCGGCCCGGGCCTTCTTCCAGCAGCTTGTGAACCTCGGGATCGATGACCTGGGCAGCGAACTGTTCGGCCAGATCCGCGATGCCGGAGGCGATCGCGCCCCCCGCGTGCCATTCCGTGCCGGACGCGGCTCGCGCGCACGCCCAGCACCGACGGGGCCGGTGCCGCCAGGCTTTGTCCGGTCAGTACAAATGCGTCCTGGCCGTGGCGAATGAGCGCATCGCGCCGACGGCTGCGGAAGGACCGGCCGCGGCTCAGGAAGAACGCGGCCTCGAGAAGGCTGGTCTTGCCAGAGGCGTTTGGCCCGACGAAGAGATTGACGCCCGGATCGAGTTCCAGCTCGACGCCGGCCAGGCAGCGAAAATCGCTCGGCGTGAAACCAGCCGAGGGGCATCCGGCCCTTAGAGCCGCATCGGCATCACGACATACCGGGCGCTCGTCGCCCCCGGGGCGCGCACCAGGCAGCTCGAGTTGCCATCGGTCACGCCGATTTCGACTTCATTGCCGTCGATTGCGGCCAGCGCATCGAGCAGATAGCTGACGTTGAAGCCGACTTCCAGCTCGTCGCCCCCGTAGCTGACCTCAACCTGCTCTTCGGCTTCTTCCTGCTCCGGGTTGTGTGCCTGGAGCGTCAATCGAGTTCTTCTTCAGTGCCAGCCGGATCCCGCGGTACTTCTCGTTGGCGAGAATCGCTGTCCGCTGTAAGCGCGGAGCGAAGAACCTCGCGATCAGCAACGATCGCCTTGGGAGACGCGGCGGGGATAACGCGGCTGTACTCCGGGAATCTGCCATCGATCAGCTTCGAAGTGAAGCGAACGTCGCCGATCTGGGCCCGAATGTGGTTGCTTCCGATGGTGATCGCGACATCGCCCTCGGTGCCCAGGAGGCGCTGCAGTTCCAGGACGCCTTTGCGCGGAATGATGACCTGTTGGCCTGCCGGCCTTGGACGGCAGATCCATTTCGCACAATGCCAGACGATGGCCGTCAGTCGCGACCGTTCGCAGCATTTTCCCGTCCGTTTCCAGCAACATTCCATTCAGGTAATAGCGAACGTCCTGCTGCGCCATCGAGAAGTGCGTCTTGTCCAGGAGGCGCCGGAGATCCGCCTGCGCGAGATTCAGTGCCTGCTGCTGCGCCAGCTCATCGATGACCGGGAAATCCGCGGCGGGGAGGGTGGCGAGCACAAAGCGGCTTTTTCCTGCTTTGAGCGTCACCTTGTCGCCGTCCTGGGTCGAATGTCAGCGTCACGCCGTCGGGCAGCGAGCGACAGATGTCGAGAAGCTTTCGGCCGGGCAGCGTAAGCCGGCCGTCAGCGCTGGATTTGATCGAAGCGCTAGCCACCAACTCGACCTCGAGGTCGGTTGCCGTCACCGAAAGCCTGCCCTGCTCGGCGGACAGCAGGAGGTTCGCCAGGATCGGCATCGTCTGCCGGCGCTCCACGACACCAATGACGGACTGCAGAGCTGCGAGCAGGCTTTCGCGTTCGGCGCTGAATTTCATCGGTGCACCCCAGGCAAACGGTCGTTCTTCAGATCCAACAGGAATTATTTCTTATGACTGTAGTAGTTACAGAGCGGCGTATTTTCAGTGGAAAAGCGCGGAAAAGCGACAGGGGAGAACGACTTGCGCGAAGCACAACCCCGTGTCCCAACCACCCCGTTCCTATGCTACCCCTGTGGAGTCGCTGTGGAGCGAAAAACCCCGCAGGACACCGCACATATTATCCACATCAGTTGGTCAGGATTCTCAACAGGTTGAGGTAATCCTCGCTCGGCGCGGCGCTCCGATCTCGCGCAGGTCTTTGATGCGATCGCAGGCGTGCATTACGGTGGTGTGGTCGCGACCGCCGAAGGCGTCGCCGATTTCGGGCAGGCTGTGATTCGTGAGCTCGCGCGCGAGCGCCATCGCAACCTGGCGCGGCCGGGCGATGGAGCGGCTGCGGCGCTTCGAAAGCAGGTCCGCGACGCGGATCTTGTAGTACTCCGCGACCGTCTTCTGGATGTTCTCGATGGTCACCAACCGCTCCTGCGCGGCGAGCAGGTCCTTGAGCGCCTCGCGCGCGAGCTCAAGCGTCACTGGCCGGCCCGTGAAGCGCGAAGTGGCCAGCACGCGGCGCAACGCGCCCTCGAGTTCGCGGACATTGGAGCGGATGCGCTTTGCGATGAAAAAGGCCACTTCTTCGGGTAAATCGCCGCCCGCGGCCTGGGACTTCGCCATCAGGATCGCCACGCAGGTCTCGAGCTCCGGCGGCTCGATCGCGACCGTCAGGCCCCAGCCAAAGCGCGATTTCAGCCGCTCTTCGAGACCCGCGACTTCCTTCGGGATAGCGGTCGCAGGACAGGATGATCTGCTGCTGGCCCTCGAGAAGCGCGTTGAACGTGTGGAAGAACTCTTCCTGCGAGCGGTCCTTGCCGGCGAAAAACTGGATGTCGTCGATCAGGAGCGCATCGAGCGTGCGGTAGGTCTGCTTGAACTCGCCGATCGTGTTGTGCTGGAGCGCCCGCACCATTTCGCTGACGAATCGTTCGCTGTGGACGTAGGCGATGCGCGCGGCGGGATTGCGCTGGCGCATCAGGTTGCCGACGGCCTGCATCAGGTGGGTCTTGCCGAGACCGACGCCACCGTAGATGAAAAGCGGGTTGTAGGCGCGGCCCGGGTTTTCGCCGACTTGCATGGCGGCTGCGCGTGCGAGCTGGTTGCTCTTGCCTTCGACGAAGCTCGCAAACGTGAAATCCGGGTTGAAGCGCCCGCCGACCTGCTGCGGTTCGCGCGGTTTTGCCGTGGAAACGGGGCTATTTGTCGGCTTCGGGCGCCGGCGGCATCATCTCGCGCGCGAGCCGACCTCGAGCCGCACCCGCGGGCTTCCGCCGTTGCCGGCGGCGCCGATCAACTCCGCGATACGCCCGTAGAGATTGTTCTCGATCCAGCTGACGACGAAGCGGTTCGGGGCGAGCAGATGCAGCTCGCCATCACGCTCGACGGCCTGCAGGGGTCGGACCCAGGTGTTGAACTGCTGCTCCGGCACTTCTTTTTCGAGATGCTGGAGACACTGATGCCAAAGCGAGCCCTGCACGAGCGGATCCCCGCTGTTATAAATCCGACGCCGGAACGGGCTTGAGTCTAAGGCCGCAATCGCCATCGCGCCAGAGTTATCCACAGCCCAACACGGTTGACAGAACTGGACCGGCTCCGTAACCTTGCCGCCCTTTGTCGACATCTGTAGTCCCTTTAATTTCAAAGGTTTGGGATCATGGCCACGAAGCGCACCTACCAGCCGAGCAAGATCAAGCGCAAGCGCACGCACGGGTTCCGTGCCCGCATGGCCACGAAGAAAGGCCGCCAGGTCCTGAAGCGCCGCCGCGCCAAGGGCCGCAAGCGCCTCGCTGTGACCGAGAAACGCTGACGAGTGAATTTACGTCCCGGCGTTACGGACTGCGGGCCGGCCAAAAACTCCACTCCGCCGCCGAGTTCGATCGCGCGCGGAAGGGGCGCGAGCGGCACACCGATGCACTTTTCGTTATCCAATGTGTCGACAATGACGCAAGACAGGCGCGACTCGGCATGGCCGTCGGTGTCCGCGCAGCCGGCAACTCCGTCAACCGCAATCGCCTGCGCCGCGTGATTCGCGAATCGTTCCGGATGCACCGACAGGAGATGCCGGCGGTGGATGTGCTCGTGACCGCGCGCGCCGCCGCCGCCGCCGCAGCAAACCGCGAACTCTTTGCAAGCCTTGCCGGCCTCTGGCTGAAAATCAGGAGCCGCGGGTGAAAACCCTGTTGAAAGTGCCGATCCACCTCTACCGCTGGTTCCTGAGTCCTTTTCTCGGCGGCCAATGCCGGTACCACCCGACCTGCTCGGCTTATGCGCTCGAAGCAATCGACCAGCACGGCGTCTGGCGCGGCAGCGGACTCGCGGTAAAAAGGATCTGCCGCTGCCACCCCTGGGGTGGCGTCGGTCCTGACCCAGTCCCGCGGGGGCGCCACGCATGATTGCAGCCGCGCATGCTCCTGTGGGTCGGACTCGCGCTTCTGGTTTGGCTCAACGTCAATGCCTGGATGAAGGACTACGTTCCGTCGAAGTCGGCGGAGCCGACGCCGGCCGTGGAATCCACCGCGAACACCAGGCGCGGGAACCGCGGCCGGTGGGCTCGCGAACGAAATGCCTTCGGTTGCAGGCGAGGCCAAGCCCGCCCCCGGCGCAGCAACGCAACCCACTGAGCCCGCAGACACCGCGGCTGCAGGACCCGGCAAGGTCCGTATCGTCACCGACGTCCTCGACATCGACCTGAATCTCACGGGCGGGGAGGTGATTCGCGCGGACCTGAGCAAGTATCCGCGCCACAAGGACGACCCCGGCACGCCGGTCCGGCTCTTCAACACCGACTCGAAGGACACGCAGTTCCTGTTCCAGTCCGGCCTCACGAGCGGCGAGGAGGGCCGGAACGAGCCGAATCACAAGGCGCCATTCACGAGCGCTGCGCCCGAATATCGCCTGGCCGCCGGGCGCGGACACGCTCGAAGTGCCGCTCAGCTGGTCGGATGGCGCAGGTTTGTCGGCCACCAAGACTTTTGTATTCCACCGCGGCGGCTACAGGGTAGACCTGCGATATGACGTCGTGAACGCAGGCGCCGCGGTCGTGAAACTCGCGTCCTACGCCCAGCTGCTGCGTCATTCGCAGGGCAACGAGCGCTCGATGTGGGACCCGGAGACCTATTCGTTCCGCGGGCCCGCGTATTACGACGGCGCGAAGTACCAGAAGCTCGACATCGAGGACGACGAGGACCAGTCGCTCGCACGCGCGATCACGGGGGGCTGGGTCGGCGTCGCTGCAGCACCACTTCGTCGCCGCGATCGTGCCGCCGGCCGGCGAGGCCTGGCAGTACGAGCTGCGCGTGCAAGGACAGCGATTACCTGCTGCGCGTCGTGGGTCCTGCGCACGCGGTCCCGGCGGGCGGCAGCTCGTGCTCGACTGAGACGCTGTTCGTCGGCCCGAAGCTGCAGGACCAGCTCGAGGCCGCCGGCCCCGAGCTGCGCCGCACCGCGGACTACGGCCTGCTCACGATCCTCGCGCAGCCGCTGTTCTGGATCCTGTCGAAGATCTACGAGTTCGTCGGCAACTGGGGCCTGACGATCATCTTCACGACCTTCCTGATCAAGCTCGTGTTCTACAAGCTGGCGGAGACGAGCGGCCGCTCGATGGCGAAAATGAAGACCGTCGCGCCGCGCCTCAAGGCGGTGCAGGAGCGCTACAAGGACGATCGCGAGGGCCAGGCGCGCGCGATGATGGAGCTCTACAAGCGCGAGAAGATCAATCCGGTCGCCGGCTGCCTGCCGATGCTGGTGCAGATCCCGTTCTTCCTTGCGTTCTACTGGGTGCTGCTCGAGAGCGTCGAGATGCGCCAGGCGCCGTTCTTCGGCTGGATCCAGGACCTTTCCTCGCGCGACCCGTTTTTCATCCTGCCGATCCTGATGGGCGGGGCGATGTTCCTGCAGTTCAAGCTGAATCCGGCGCCGCCGGATCCCGGTGCAGGCGAAGGTCTTCGCCTTCATGCCGGTCGTCATGACCTTCATGTTCCTGTGGTTCCCGGCCGGTCTCGTGCTGTACTGGCTGACGAACACACTGCTTTCGATTGCCCAGCAATGGAAGATCAACCGACTCGTCGAGGCCGAGGCCAGGAAGCTACGGACACAATAGTCGCAAATGCCACGCCGCCCGGCCGCGGCGGCATCGGCATTGTCCGCTTGTCCGGCCCCGCGACGCGCACCATCGCGACCGCACTACTCGGATCCCTGCCGGAGCCGCGGCACGCGACCGTCGCCGCTTTCTCGGATGCCGGCGGTGGCACGATCGATGCGGGTCTCGCGCTCTACTTCCCCGCGCCGAACTCCTATACCGGCGAGGATGTGCTCGAGCTTCACGGCCATGGCGGGCCGGTCGTGATGGACCTCCTGATCGCGCGCGCGATCGAGCTTGGCGCACGCATGGCGCGACCCGGGGAATTCTCCGAGCGGGCCTTTCACAACGACAAGCTCGACCTGGTGCAGGCGGAGGCAATCGCCGATCTGATCTCAGCGGGCTCGGCCGAGGCCGCGCGAGCGGCGCTGCGCTCGCTCGCCGGAGAGTTCTCGCGCGAGGTTCTTGAACTCGCCGAGTGGGTTGCCGAACTGCGCGTCTACGTAGAAGCCGCGATCGACTTTCCGGACGAGGACGCGGAATTTCTTGGAAGTGAGGAAGTGCGCAGTCGGCTCGCCGCCGTCAACAGACGCTTTGCGACGATTGCCGGGACCGTCCGCCAGGGCCGGGCGCTCCGCGACGGCCTGCACGTCGTCATCGCCGGCAAGCCGAATGCCGGCAAGTCGAGTCTCCTCAATGCGCTCGCCGGTCACGACGCCGCGATCGTCACGGAGATCCCGGGCACGACCCGCGATTTGCTGCGCGAGCGCATTCACGTCGACGGCCTGCCGATCCATGTCGTCGATACCGCAGGTCTTCGCGAATCAGACGACGTGATCGAGATCGAGGGCTTGCGCCGCGCGCGGATGGAAATCAGCCGCGCGGATCTCGTGCTGTACGTCGTGGACGCGACCCGCGGACTGCCGCCGGCGGAAGCGGCGGCGTTACCGGCGGGCACCGCGACTCTCGTCGTCTGGAACAAGATCGACCTGCCGGATGCGCAGCCAGTGCCCGCGCTCGAGGAGCGTCCGGCGCTGCCGGTGTCGGCACTGACGGGCCGCGGCCTGCCGGAGTTGCGCGAACAACTGAAGGCTGCGGCCGGCTATCAGTCCGACGCCGGCGCCTGGTCGGCGCGACGCCGACATCTCGACGCGCTCGCGCGGGCCCAGAGTCTATTCGAGCTCGCCGAAGGGCGGCTCGGCGAACGCGCGGGCTTTGAACTCGTGGCCGAGGAGCTACGCCAGGCCCATCAGGCGCTCGGTGAGATCACGGGCCAGGTCTCGAGCGATGCGCTGCTGGGAGCCGTCTTTGCCACTTTCTGTATTGGCAAGTAGGTATCGGGCATCAAATCAGCGGCAGCACGAATGCAAACGACCGCGAGGAACGCCGGCTACGCTTTACCCACCACTGCCGCCGCCGCCGAAACCGGATGCCGCCAGCGCATCCAGAGGTAGACCGGCACGCCCCCGAGCGCGAGCGCGGCGGCCCACAGGAGGGGCTCCATGCCGGCACCCTTGAATGCGAAGGCGGTGAACGCAATGCCGCCGAGGCCCGTGAGCCACAGCAACGGCGAGAGCGTCGCCGGCTCGCGCCGCAGCAGGACCAGGATCGCGAGCGCGCAGCAGACATAGAGCGGCAGGTTCGCGGCGGTCACGACGACCGACAGGAAGGTGAAGCCCGCAACGAGCGAATCGCTGTAGTTCATGAGGCCGACGAAGGTCGCGAGTGCACCGGTCAGAAGAAGCCCTGCCCATGGTGCGCCGAATCGGTTGCTGCGGCCGAGAATCTCCGGCAGCAGCTTGTTAATCGCAAGCGTGCGCGTCAGCTCGCCGACGAGCAGCGTCCAGCCGTTCAGGCAGCCGAGGCCACTGATGACGACGAACAGCGCGAGCCAGCGGCCATTGCCGGCGCCGAGCAGGCTGTCGAGAATGGTGACGAAGGGCGCGTCGGAGGCAGCGAGCGTCGCCTGCGGAACGAGCAGCATGCTGATCGCGACGATCAGGACGTAAATGATCCCGACGAACAGCGTGCCGAAGAGCGTCGCGCGCGGGATCGTGCGTTCCGGATCCTTCGCGCGGCTTGCGGCGACGGCCGCGGATTCGAAGCCGAGCATCGCATAGAGTGCGATAGTCGCGGCCGCCATTGACGGCTGCAACCCGACAGGTGGTGTCGTGGGCAGATTCGCCATATAGGTCGCGGGCGCAGCCAAGATCGCCGCCCCGCCGAGAACCATGACGAGCACGAGCGGGACCAGCTTCAGGAGCGAGGTGACTACCTGGACGCGCCCGCCGCTCTTCACGCCGAGCAGGTTCACGCCGACGAAGAGCCACATGAAGGCGACGGCGAGGACCGCGGACGGGACGGCCTTCGCAGCAGGGAAAACGGTGACGAAGTAGCCAACGACCGCGACGGACAGCGCGGCGTTGGTGACCCAGCAGGAAATCCAGTAACACCACATCGCGGGAAACGCGATCCGCTCGCCGAGCGTTGCGCGCACGTAGCCGAAGGGGCCGTCGGCCTGGGGGAGCTTCCGCGCGAGCGCGGCGAACGTGATGGCAAGACAGGCGCAGCCGACAATCACCGCCAGCCAGCCCGTCAGCGCATTCAGGCCGAAGGGCGCGAGCGCCGCCGGCTGCATGAAGATACCCATGCCGATCGTGTTGCCGACGACGAGCGCCGTGCACATCGTCAAGCCAAGCTCGCGCGTGTTCATCGGGCACCGCTTTGGTGGAGCAGCCGGCCTTTCCAGATTACGCCAGACATCTGCTGCAGCCGGGTGATGTCCTCGAGCGGGTCGCCCTGCACCGCAATGAGACTGGCGAACTTGCCAGGCGCGATCGAGCCGAGCTCTTGCGATCGGCCCAATGATGCGGCTGCGTCGATGGTCGCCGAGCGGATCGCGCCGAGGGGCGTCATGCCGTATTTCACCATGTAGGCGAACTGGCGCGCGTTATCTCCGTGCGGGTAGACGCCGGCATCCGTGCCGAAGCCGATGCGGACGCCGGCCTTGACCGCCTTGACGAAGGCCGCACGCTGGATGTCCGTGGTTTCGCGGTTCTTGCGCAGGATCTCCTCGGACCAGCCGTCACGAGCGCCGATCTCCTCGATGTAGTCGCCGTTGTAAATGTCGGCGACCAGCCAGGTGCCGTGCTTGACCATCAACGCGATGCCCTCGTCGTCGAGGTAGGAAGCATGCTCGATCGTGCGGACGCCGGCGCGCACGGCATTCTTGATGCCCTCGGCGCCATGGGCATGCGCCGCGACGAAAGTGCCGGCCTTCGCCGCTTCCTCGACCGCGGCGCGGATCTCCTGCTCAGTGAATTCCGGCTCCGAGGGCGTCGTGCCGGACGTCAACACCGCCCCGGTTGCAATGATCTTGATGAAATCCGCCCCGCCCGCCAGCAGTTCTCGCACGCGCTTGCGCACTTCGGTCGCGTTACTCGCGACGCCGCGGCGCATCTCGTCGGGGATCACGAGGCCCTGCGGTTGTCCTGTCACTTCGCCGCCACCGCCCGGGACTGTGACATAGGCACCCGCGACAAACATGCACGGGCCTTCGACCTGTCGGGCGTTGATGGCGTTCCGGAGCGCCACGTCCACCAAGGCGCGATAGGTGCCGATGTCGCGCACGGTCGTGAAACCCGCGGCAAGCGTGGCGCGCGCATGCGCGGCACCCATGAGCGCATCGCGAGCGGCGGAACTGGAGAGCGGTGCAGTGACGTCGGCGGAGCTGATGTCGCCGACGAGATGGGTATGCAGGTCGATCAGTCCGGGGAGCACTGTGTATGCCGACCAGTCGATGAGGCGTCCGCCGCTGCGTGATCCCGCAGTCCAGGGCGTGATCGATGCGATGCGGCCGTCTTCGATCCGGATTGCGCGGTCGCTGAGGTAGACGCCCTGTTCGACGTCGAGCAACCTGCCGGCCCGCACGACCACCGTTTCCGGGGATGAGGCCGCCGTAAAGGAGACTGCCACGGACGCGAGGGACGCCAGAATCGCCGCGTGATGAAACTTCATTCGATGGACTCCGATTGGGGGCGGGCCATTGCAGGCGACATCATAAATGCTGGTAGCATGTCGGCCGCAACAATCAGTGCGGGCTGTGACGCCAGCGGGGTTTCCTCATTTGATTACCGGTTTTTCCGCTTCCCGGCTCATCCTGACATTGTTGATGGCGTTTGCCACTTCGGCCGCCCAAGCCGGCCCGAGGGCGCGGGATCTGGGCGTTCCGTTCGACGGCACCCCCGGACCCCTGAATGCAATCACCGATGTCGCCGGTGTGACGGTCGGCCACGCGACGCTGATCGAAGATCTTGCGAACGGGCACAAGGTGCGCACCGGCGTGACGGCGATCCTGCCGCGCGGCCGCGATTCGATCCAGACGCGGGTGTTTGCGGGCAGCGCGGTCCTGAACGGCGCGGGTGAAATGACGGGACGCGCCTGGGTCGAGGAATCCGGAATGCTTGAAGGCCCGGTCATGTTGACCAATACGCACAGCGTGGGCACCGTGCATGAAGCGACGATCGCCTGGCGAGTGCGCCACGGCAAAGCGGATGCGACCGGATACTGGTGGTCCAACCCGGTCGTCGCCGAAACCTGGGACGGCGAACTCAACGACATCAACGGTTTTCACGTCAAACCCGAGCACGTGTTCGCGGCACTCGACGGCGCTGCAGGCGGGCCGGTCGCCGAGGGCAATGTCGGTGGTGGCACCGGCATGACCTGTCACGGATTCAAGTGTGGCATCGGCACGGCCTCGCGACGCGTCGAGACGGACGGCGCGCCGCAAACGGTCGGCGTTCTGGTGCAGGCGAATTACGGCACTCGCCCGAGTCTTCGCATCGCCGGCATGCCGGTCGGCCGGCATTTAAGGGATGGAGACTCCGGCGCCGAAACCGCAAGCGACGGCGACAACGGTTCGATCATCATCGTCGTCGCGACCGATGTGGCGCTTCTTCCGACGCAGCTTGAACGCGTCGCGCGCCGCGCCGGGATGGGACTCGCGCGCATGGGTTCCTTTGCTGGCAACGGTTCCGGCGACATCTTCGTCGCGTTCTCGACCGCGAACGCGAAGTCGATGGGCACCGGCCGCGTACAGACTGCGGAATTCCTCGAGAACGGCCGGCTCGATGCGCTCTTCGAGGCGACTGTGCAGGCGACCGAGGAGGCGATCGTCAACGCGATGATCGCGGCAAGCGACATGAAGGGCGAGGGCGGTCATTACGCCATCGCCTTGCCGCACGCGGAGCTCGCGAAGCTGCTCGAGCGCTACGGCCGGCTCGAGACGCCGAAGTAATCGACCTCAGTTCGTTTTCGGGACAGTCGTGAGCTTGCGGAATTTCTCGCGCGCGGCGTTCAGGTATTCGAGCGTCGCGATCCGTTCGGCGTCGTCGTTCCAGCCGCCGCGCGCTTCCGCCGCCTGGATCACGCGATCCATCCAGGCAAGAAAGTAGGCGGCATCGGCTGGGGCCGACGGTGCCGCCGGCGAGTCGATGTAGATCGGGCTCGTCGTCGCATAGGGGTAGAGATCGAGCACCATTGGATCGGCGCGATCGTTCCAGGCGCGAAGCACGACCCAGCCGCCCTCCTTCAACTCAATTGTCTCGGTCGAGTCGTGACGCCGACGGTCGCCCCCAAGATCAAAACCCCGGATCACGTTGCCGTTTTGCACGAGTTCGAGGTGATCCATCGCGATCGGCGAGCGCATCGAGACGCGAAGCGGAAACCGGCCGGGGACGTGCGGGATCGAGTCGCCTGGCTTGAGGCCGTCGATCTCGAGCCCGAGGAGGGCGGAGTTGCTGACGAAGCTCTTGCCCGATTTCAGGGAATCGTGCAGCGCTGCCGCGGTGCGCTCGCCGCCCGTATCGAGGAAAACGCGGACCAGCCCCACGGGCCCGCGCAGCGACGCGTAATTCGCCATCGCATCCGTGCCGGCGCCGGCCGGCAGGCGGAAGCCGAGATTCAGCAGGCGGTACCAGATTCCCGCGGTGATGTGGTGGTCGGAAAATCCCATCACCTCGAGGTAATCCACCTTGCCGTGCGCGACGTCCGCGGGCAGTTCATACGAGAGCGATTTCTCCTTCGGCGGATCGATCGGGAAATCGGCGATGTGCACATAGCCGACGAGCGCACCCTGCGCATGCGCGAGATCCGCGATCGCGCCGTTGTGCGGCCAGGGACTTTCGAGCGCCGTGTGGCGATAGCTCGTGTAATCCGGCAGGAGCAGGTGATCGGAGAGGTGCAGCAGGGCCATATGGCCCCAGAAACTCGTGTGGTATTCCTGAGCATGGAACAGTATCCGATCGCCGCTCGCGGTGTCGGCCTCCGGCCGGAAATGCCCGACGTCCGGGATTCGCTCTTCCTTGTTGACGATGAGGTTCTGCACGACGTCGAGATCTTCCGCCGCGGCCTGCGCGAGCAGGCGCGCCGGCGTGTTGCGGTAATGCCCGCCGTAATTCATGTGCACGTGCAGATCGGCGCTCATGAAGGACCCGAACTCCGCTGGTAGATCGTTGTCTTCGAGCCGGATCGACAGTTCGACGGCCGCGTCTGCGGCGAATTCCTGCTCGTGCTCGACGTGCAGGCGGCGGAAACCGCTCTGCGCGTGGATCTTCACCTTACCGGCCGGCAAGGTGACGCGGCAGGGCGAAGCGCAGTGGAAGTAATGCGGCTCGCTCGGAAACAGCGTGCGGTCGTAGGCCTCGTCGGCATGCATCCAGGCATCGCGCGGTGCGTACCAGCGGGCATCGCTGCCGAGAATCGAAACCCGGGCGGGAATCGGCTTGCCCGCGGAATCCTGCACCGTGAGCGTGACCACGGCCTGTGGATTCAGTGCGCGCCGCCGCGCCGCGACGATTTCCTTGCGGGCACCGCCCACGAACTCCTGCACATAGAGCGCAGTGTTTCCGCCCTCATTGCTGATAGTGGCGATCTGCTTCCCGTCCGGCGACCAGCGGGCGTTCCTCCGGTCGAATTCACCATAGGTGAGCGGAAGCGGCGCTGCGTCCGTCGTCGTCGTGAGCCAGAGCTGATACCACTGCCCGCCGTGATAGCTCGAGAAGAGAATCCGCTTTCCGTCCGGCGCGACCTCGGGCCGCGCGGCCCACGAGGTTTCCATCCGGTTCCGGCTTGGACAACCGAAGTTGTGATCGGCCACGTCGACCGAGCAGATCATTCCCGTGCCCCAGGGAATCTCGGGATTGCCGACGTAGTAGACACGTGCCCCATCGGGGGACCACGACGGATTGATCGCGTGATCGTGCGTCGAATAGTAGTAGCGGTCGATCCTGCTTTCGCGCGGCGGGACGAGATAACGCTCGTTCGAGAGGCCCGCGCTGCCGATGTCCGCGATCTTCAGGTTGAAATGCCCGCTGCCGGCCGTGGAAACGAAAACGATTCGCTTGCCGTCTGGCGAGAGTCGCGGCTCGAGGTTGACGCCGCCATTGGCCGTGAGTGCCGACGCCCGGCCGCTTGCGAGATCGAGCCGCCAGAGTTCGAACGCGCGGCCGTCGTAGCGGCTGAAGACGACAGTCTTGCCGTCGCGCGCGACGTCCGGCTGATAGTCGTAGGCGCCGTTGGCATGCGTGAGCTCGACCGCCTCGTCGCTTCCGATGCGTTGCCGCCAGAGCGAGCCCCCCATGCTGTACAGGAGCTCGTCGCCAGAGGGCATGAACGCCGCGGCTGAGGGGCCGGTCGTGAGTTGCGGAATGTACAGCTCGCGCCAGTAATAAGTGTGTGGCAGCGCGACCTGGCTCAGCACGGCCTCGCGTGCCGCCTGACTCGGCGCCGGCGCTAGAAGCGCAAGAAGAGGGAGAAGCGCGAGTACGGCGCGCCTCACGCGCCGCCCGCCAGGGCCTCGTCCAGGCTTTGCCGCAGGTAAACCAATGCTTCATCCACCTCGGCCTCCGTCACGCAGAGCGGCGGCATGAAGCGCAGCGTGCTGACCCCGCAAGACAGCAACAACAGGCCATTCTGGTACGCGCGATGCAGCAGCGGGTCGATCAGCTTGCGCGCCGGGGAGCCGTCCTTCTCGATGAGCTCCACGCCGATCATCAGGCCGTGGCCGCGAAGATCGCCGATGCAGGGATAACTCGCGCGCATCTCGCCGAGTCGCTTCATGAAATGCGCGCCGACCTTCGCCGCATTCGCGACGTACTGCTCGCGGACGAGATCGACGGTTGCATTTGCCGCCGCGCAGCACACCGGATTGCCGCCAAACGTGTTGCCGTGGGCGCCCTTCTTCCATTTCTGCATCAGGCTTCGCTTCGCGACCACGGCGCCGATCGGCATGCCCGAGCCGAGCCCCTTGGCAAGCGTCATGATGTCGGGCGTGACGCCGGAATGCTGGGCCGCGAACATCTTCCCGGTGCGGCCGATGCCCGACTGCACTTCGTCGAACACGAGCAGGATGCCGTGCTCGTCGCAGATCTGGCGCAATCCCGCCAGGAATCCGTCCGGCGGAACCAGGTAGCCGCCTTCGCCCTGGAGCGGCTCGATCACGATGGCCGCGACTTCAGGCGCGGGCACGTTCCGCTCGAACAGCATGCGGATGTAGTCGAGCACGGCGCGACCCTGATCCGTCCCCGCGAACAGCGGGCGGTAGTTGTTCGGATAGGGCACATGCGTGACGCCCGGCATGGTGGGCGCGAAACCGGCTTGCTGCGTGTACTTGCTGGACGTCAGCGACAGCGAACCCATCGTGCGACCATGAAAACTGCCGAGGAAGGCGATGATCCGCTGCCGGCCGGTCACGTAGCGCGCGAGCTTGAGCGCGCCTTCGACCGATTCCGTGCCCGACTGGCAGAAGAAACACATACCGGGCTCGCCGAGCGGCACGATCGCGGAGAGGCGCTCGGCGAGCGCCGTCATCTCCTCATGCCAGTAATCGCTGGAGATGTGCAGGAACTTTGCCGCCGCATCCTGGACCGCCTTGACGACTTTCGGATGCGCATGTCCGGTCGCGCAGACCGCGATACCGGCCGCAAAATCGAGGAAACGGTTGCCGTCCACGTCCCAGACTTCCGTGCCGCGCCCATGAGAGATCACGAACGGGTAATCGCGCGGATACGAGGGCGAGGAGACCTTCACGTCGCGTTCGATCATCGCCCGGGACTTCGGGCCCGGCAGCTCGGTCTTGATGTGCGGATTCTTGATGCTGCCTGCGGCGCTGAGCGATGCGTTCATAGTGGAAGCCTCACGGGTTCTCGATGCGCGGCGGCGGTGCGGGCCTCGAGCGCGCGAAGCGCTGCGAGTTCCGGCGCCGTGGGCGCCGCATGGGTTTCAAGGGACGGTGCAATGGCGAGCGGCCAGCCGACCGCCGCGCGCGCCTCCTCCGCCGGGATGCCGGGATAGAGTACGGAAAGCGCGAACTCTCCGCTCGCCGGCTGCGGTTTCAGGATTCCGACGTCGGTCACGATCACCGCGGGGCCGCCACCCCGTGCGCCGCTCGCGGCGCGGCCGGCGAAATGCCCGCCGCTGGTCTGGAAATCGAGTTTCGGCACGAAACTGCGCGGAGTCGCCTTCATCACGATGAAAACCTGCTTCGCGTGTGCGGCGATCTCGGTCGCGCCACCGGCGCCGGGCAGGCGGGTCTTCGGTTTGCCGTAAGGCCCGATCACCGTGCTGTTGAGGTTGCCGAAGCGATCGATCTGGGCCGCGCCGAGAAAGCCGACGTCGATGCGCCCGGCCTGGAGATAGTCGCTGAAGATGTCCGGGAGCGGGATCACGCAGGTCGCGGTCTCCGCGAGCTCGCCGTCGCCGATCGAGAGTGGCAGCACCGTCGGCCGCGTGCCAATGGTGCCGGATTCGTAGATCAGCACGAGATCCGGCGCATGCGTGAGCCGCGCGAGATTGCAGGCAGCACTCGGCAGGCCGATGCCGACGAAACAGACCTGGCCATCCTTGAGGAGCCGCGCAGCCGCAACCGTCATCATCTCGTCGCGAGTGTATTCGCTCACGCGGCATCTTCCGGCGGTCGGTACGTGCAGGGCCCGGATCGCCGTGGCGTGCGCGCTTGGCCGGCCGGGGACCCTCGCTCGCGCCGCCGGAACTTACGCGCTTGCTCGGGGACCCGTCCGGCCTGCGCGCGCGAGAAGCGGCGCAGCGTCTCGGGCGCGTGCGAGCCGTTGCGGGGCCCCCGAGTGAGCGAATGTCCGTTCTTCTGAGCGAACGAGGGGAGTCCCGCCGGCGAAGCACGCGCCCCAGCCCTATTGCATCGGTTCATGCAGCCTCGCGAAGACTGGCGAGAAACTCGCGATGGTCGTGAGTGCCACGAACATGACGGTCGATCCAGGCCGAGAACCCCGCGCGATCGCGCGCGATCGCATCCCAACGCAGATAGAAATCGTTGTCGCGCGCGTAGTGACCCTGGGCGTACGAGGGCCAGGCCCCGCCCGGGCAATGCGACACGGCCGTCACCGTGAAGTGCGGCAGCACGATGTTGTTCATCGCAGGCGGCAGCTCGTCCACGATCGTCTCGACAGTGACCAGGAGCTTTTTTGCTGCGAGCGCGGCTTCGCGGGCGGCGCCGACGATACCGTCGATTGCGACATTGCCGCGGCGGTCGGCGCGTTGGGCGTGCAGGATCGTGACGTCGGGATTCAAGGCCGGTACGGTCGCGATGTCCTCGCCGGTGTACGGGCACCGGACGGAGCGGATGCGCGAGTTCTGCTGCACGAGATCCGTGCCGATGTAGCCGCGGAGCATGCCGAATGGCAGGCGCGCGGCCCCCGCGCGATAGGCGACCGCCATCGCGGCGTGCGTGTGCTCGTCGATTTCGAGCGCGCGCGGCCAGTGGTTCTCGACGGCATCGCGCAGCCGATGCAGGGAACCGACGCCCGGATTGCCGCCCCAGGAAAACGTGAGCTTCCGCGCCGTACCGACACCGATCAGCTGGTCGTAAATGAGGTCGGGCGTCATGCGGACGAGATGCAGCTCTTTCCGACCCTGCCGAATCAGCTCGTGGCCGGCCGCGAATGGAATGAGATGCGTGAAGCCCTCAAGCGCGAGGCAGGCGCCGTCGGCGACATGCTTCGCGATCGCTTCCCGAAGCGGCAGGAACTCGGTCATTCAGTCCACCACGGTCCGGGATTGTTCGCGCAGGTACAGCGGCAGGTAATAGGCCGAGGCGATCGCCTTGCCGGAGGAACCGGAGCCTTTCCAGCCGCCGAAGGGCTGGTAGCCGGGCCATGCGCCGGTGGTCGCGCCGGCGCCGCGGTTCGCGTAGGTGACACCCGCCTCGATGGCGTCCTGGAACCACTTCACCTCGTCGGGCGCGCCGTAGAAGCCCGCGGTGAGGCCCATGTCAGTGTCGTTCGCGAGGCGCATGGCATCGTCGCGGTCACGGTAGCGCTGCACCATCAGGATCGGCAGGAACATTTCGTGCTTCCACAGTGGATCCGATGGGTCCGCTTCCGCGAGCACTGGCTCGACATAGTAGCCGCGGCCGAACAGGCCCTCGGCGGGCCGCTTCCCGCCGCGGCGGATTTTTGCGCCGCGGCCTTTCAGGTCGGACACGTAGCGGGCGTAGCTTTCGTGCGCGCGCGCATTCACGACCGGGCCGAGCCCGGTCGCGCGCTCCGTCGGATCACCAATCGTGATCTTGTCGATTTCTTTCTCGATCCTTGAGAGCAGTTCGTCCGCAATCTTCTCGTGCACGTAGAGTCGCGAGAGCGCGGAGCACTTCTGCCCGCCCATTCCGTAGGCCGAGCGGGCGATGCCCGCCGCCGCGCGGTCGAGGTCCGCTTTCTCGGTGACAATGGTCGGGTTCTTGCCGCCCATCTCGGCGATGTAGGGTCGCGGGTAACGACCTGCCGCAATCTCCGCCATGATCGCGCGGCCGACCGCGACCGAGCCCGTGAACGTGACTCCGGCGATCCGCGGATCGCGCACAAGCTGCTCGCCGATCTCGGCGCCCGGGCCATTGACATAGTTGAAGACGCCGGCCGGCAGGCCCGCGTCGCGGATGCAATCGGCCAGCAGCCGACCGGCCCACGGCGTGTCGGACGCGCACTTGAGGACCACCGTGTTGCCGGTGACGAGCGCGGCCGCCGCCGGTCCCGTGGCGAGCGCGATGGGAAAGTTGAACGGCGCGATCACGGCCCAGACCCCGTAGGGCCGCATCACGCTGCGGTTACGCGAGGTAAAGACGGTCGAAGGATCGTTCGGCAGCTCGAACTCGTAGCCCTTGTGGGATTCGAAGTCGTCCGCGTACACACGGAAGAAGTCCACACACTCCTGCGCCTCGCCGAGCGCCTCGAGCCGGTTCTTGCCGACCTCGAGCACCAGGGCCGCCGCGATCTCGTAGACGCGCTCTTCGAGGATGTCCGCCACCTTGCGCATGAGGGCGACTCGCTTCGCCATGCCGGCGTCGCGCCAGGCGGCAAACGCGCGCTGCGCCGCTGCGATCGCAGCATCGACTTCTTTCGCGTTCGCGTGCGGGAAACGTCCGGTCTTGATTTGACTGTCGATCGGGCTCGCGCGCTCCTCGGTGCTGGCCGCCGCCACGTCCTTGCCATCGATGTACATCGGATGGGTCGCGCCGAGCTTCCCGCGCACTTTTGCGAGCGCCTTCTCGAATCGCTCGTGCAATTCCTCGGGTGGATTGAACATGGTCGCGTAGGTCAGGCGAAAACTCATGAGGCGCGCTCCATGGCGGCGGGGAAAAAACGGGTGAGCAGGCGATCCAGAAGGGCAATCGCGGCGGCGAGATCGGATTCCGCGATCACGAGTGGCGGCGCGAGGATGATGAGATTACCCCGCGAGCCGAAAGACACGCCCTCGTCGCGCGCCGCCGCGAAAAGTGCCCGCATCGCGTCGGTCTGCGCCGGCCAGGGCGCGAGCGGTGCGCGGGTCCTGCGGTCGGTGACGAGTTCGACGACCGCGAAGAGCCCGCGTCCGCCGCGCACTTCGCCGATCACCGGATGCCGTGCTGCGAGCTTCGTGAGCTCCGCGAACATTGTGGCGCCGAGGGTGCGCGAGCGCTCGATGAGATTTTCATCTCGGTAGGCGTCGATCGCGGCGACGCCCGCCGCGCAAGAAAGCGGATGGCCGCAATACGTGAGGCCGCCATAGAACATCTCGCGCTCGATCTGCCGCGCGACCGACGCACTCATCACGACGGCGCCGAGTGGGACGGCCGCGCCGGTGAGTCCCTTCGCGAGCGTCATCAAGTCCGGGCGTCCGGCCTCGCCGTGGCGCTGCCATGCGAACCAGTCGCCGCAGCGGCCGAAAGCGCTCATGACCTCGTCGGCGATGAGGAGCACATCTCGCTGCTGTGTGAGTGACCGGAGCGCCGGCCAGTAGCTGTCCGGTGGGACGATGCCGTTGCTGCCGGCGTCGGCTTCCATCAGCACGGCGGCGATGCGTGCCGCGCCTTCCGCGTCAATGCTGTCAGCAACGGCCTGCGCCGCCTTCACGCCGCACTCATGCGCGCTCGTGCTGCCGAACGGACACCGGTAGGAGTACGGCGGCGGCACGTGGCGCACACCCCAGGCATCGGCATCCACCTGGTGCGCGGTACGGCTGTCGCCCGAGAGCGCCATGTCCATGTAGCTCGCGCCGTGATACGAGCGGTCGCGCGTGATGACAAGACCACGCGGCTTGCGCGAGACCTGCCGCGCGATGCGCACGGCGTTCTCGTTCGCGTCGGCCCCGCCGAGCGTGAAGAAGACCAGCCCGCCCTCGAAGCCCGAGAGTTCGAGCAGGCGTTCGGCGAGCGCGCGCCGCGGTTCCGCGCCCCAGGCGCTCGTGACGAAACAGAGCTTGTCCGCCTGCGCCTTGATCGCGGCGACGAGACGCGGATGCTGGTGGCCGAGATTGCTGCACTCGACCAGGCTCGACATGTCGAGGAGCTCGCGGCCGCCCTCGAGCAAGAGCTTCGCACCGCGGCCGCCGACCACCGTGGGCGCGTTCCAGTCGCCCGGTACGCACCAGCTGTGCAGCACGAAATCACGCTCGGAAGGCATCCGCCGATTGTCTCAAACCCGCTGCTTGCGGCGCCACCCGGCAATCACGTCCCTGGGCCGGGCGTTGCATTGCCCGTGGGAGCGTCACAGGATTGACACTATGAACAAGCCTGGGGTGACGTCGGTAGTGATCGCCGGGCTTGCCGCCGTATTTCTGCTGATCGCGGGCTGCGCGGGGCCGCCGGGGAGGGCCGCGGCGCCCGAAACCGCCGCCCCGGAGGATGTCGCCGGCGCGGAATCAATGGTTCTTCGACCCGAACCGTCAGGCTGGAAGATCGTGCACATCCACGGGTCGTCCTACCTCCGGGAGTGAGACATGCGCAAACCGAATCTGGCCGCCCTGATTCTCGCGCCGCTTCTGCTGCAGGCCTGCAGTGAGCCCGCGCCCGAAGGCGCGACCGTCATCCACGCCGTGCGCCTCTATACAGCGCCCGACCGGGCGCCGATCGATGACGCCGCGATCCTCATCGTGGACGGGCGGATCGCCGCGGCTGGCCCGAGTGCCTCGATCGCGGCGCGGGGCGCCGCGTCCTTCGCGCAATGCGACGGCGGCACCGTGGTCGCCGGATTTCAGAACAGCCACGTGCATTTTACCGACGCAAAATTCGCGGACGCGGCGTTGAAGCCGGCGGAGGATTTGACCGCGGCCCTCGACGACATGCTGAACCGCTTTGGCTTTACGACCGTCGTGGACACGGCGTCGAGACTCGAGAACACCGTGGCACTCCGCACGCGCGTCGATGCCGGCGAAGTTTCGGGACCGCGCATTCTGACCGCGGGCGGCGCGCTCTACCCGAAGAACGGCATTCCGATCTACCTCAGCGATTTGCCGCCCGAAGTCTTGGCCGCGCTCTCGCAGCCCGGCACCGTCGAGGAGGCGCTTGCGAGTGTCGAGGCGAACATCGATGGCGGCGCGGACGCAACCAAGCTTTTCCTGATGACGCCGCAGGGCGATGGCCGCTATGCCTTCATGTCACCGGACATCGCGCTTGCGGCCGCCGACGAGACGCACCGGCGCGGCCTGCTGGTGCTCGCACATCCGACCGACATCGAGGGCATCAATCTCGCGATCGAGGCGGGCGTCGACGTGCTGGTGCACACGACGCTTGGTGAAGGCAAGATGGTCTGGGAGCCGGCGCTGATCGACCAGCTGATCTCGAAAAACATGGCGGTGGTTCCGACGCTGCAGCTCTGGCCCTATGAGTTGAAGCGCGCGAAGCTCGAGCCGCGAATCGTCGAGCTCGCGACTGCCGACGCCGTGGAGCAGCTGCGCGCCTTCGCAAAAGCCGGCGGCCAGGTGCTCTTCGGCACCGATGTCGGCTACATGAGCGAGTATGACCCCACGGAAGAGTACCGCCTGATGGCGCACGCGCTTTCGCCGATGGAGATCCTCGCGTCGCTCACGACCGCACCGGCTGCACGCTGGAAGGAGACCGCACGGCGCGGACGCATCGACATCGGTCTCGATGCAGACCTCGTCGTGCTCGAGGCGGATCCGGCCGCGGATGCATCGAATTTCGCCAAGGTACGGTGCACGATCCGCGGCGGCCGCCTCATCCACGGCCCGGAAGGTGGCTGAGAATCTGCGGCAGGACGAACGCGAATAGCACGCCGAGCGCAAAGAGACCCGCGGCTGCCCGGCAAAGTCGCAGGCTGATCCTGCGCAATTGCATGCAGCTTTGAGCCGCATCCGGATCGGTCGGACAAGGCAGCCGTCCTGCAGCCCGGAGCATTGCGCCGCTGAAGACGAGGAAAACGCCGGCAATGCCGAATACGCCCACCTTGTGTTCGCTCAGCCAGACGAGTTGCGGCACCGCCGACACGAGTCCGACCAGGACGGCACCTGCGCCCAGCGAGACCAGCACCACGGGCAATACGCAGCAGACCAAGGTCGCTGAGCTTGCGAACAACGCCCCGGCGGCAAGGACGACGCCGCGATGGTGAGGGGATTTCACGTCCGAGCTTTCACTTCTGCACGGATTGCGTCCATCGTCCGTCCGGTGCGGACGATTACCTTGACGTCATAGCCCGCGTCTATCAATGCCTTGCGCAAGATCTCGTCGGAAATGTCCGCACCCGGCTTCGTTGCAATCGCAACCAGCCGGTGTTCCAGGCTGACGATAACCTCCTCGGTCGCA
Organism: uncultured Gammaproteobacteria bacterium; assembly: GCA_963819545.1. Taxonomy (GTDB): domain Bacteria; phylum Pseudomonadota; class Gammaproteobacteria; order Steroidobacterales; family Steroidobacteraceae; genus SCUD01. The sequence continues at coordinate 479,793 of CAWFWJ010000002.1, forward strand.
GCGTTCTTGCGCAGGGTCTTCTCGATTCCCTGCGCACAGAATCCGCACACGAGGCCGTTGACGGTCATTTCAATGGTCTCGGCATGGATTCCACCGGCGAACAGGAGGAGCAGTACCGGAAGAGCGGCTCGTTTTGTGTTCATGGTGCACCTGTTCAAAAGTTGATCATCAGCATGGCCTGGAGTTTTCCGTCGGTCGTTACGCCGGCCTCGATCCAGGCGCTGCGCTTGAAAAGTCTGACGAGCGCTGCCCACTCCGTCCCATCGGACAGGCCGCCGGTGTACTGCCGACCCTGAACGACGAACCACAGCGCCAGGCTGTCGTATTCGTGTTTGTACGGCGCGATGCCGAGCTGCAGAGTGTCGATGCGATGGCTGTAAGCGCTCGATTCGTGCAAGTCGGTACGAAGCGACCCATAGACTCGGCGAGTCTCGTAATCGAGTTGCCCGCCGACATTCCACGCGAAGAGGTTTTCGCCGGTTTCCCCGAGATGGGCCCGGCCCACGCTTCCCCAGACGAAAGCGTTTGCCTGGGCGCGTTCCAGATTCCAGCGCTTCGGGAGGAAATTGACACGGAGATAGGTAATGTCTCGGGTGTTTTCATTGAGATCGCTATTGAGCGACAGATGACCGCCTCCCAGCGAGTAACGGAAGCTCGGTGCGTAGAAAGCCTGCACTTCGGTCATGGTGCCCGCGCCGTACTCGGCCATCACGGTCGTGCCTTGCGCAAAGGCGATGGGTTTCGCATTCGCGCCGGCGGAAAAAGCGCAGAGAATCAGCGCCGCGCAAGCGGCGCGCTCGAGATGCGCGTTCATGGAACTGCTCCTGTCTGTGACGAAGAAACCCGCGCGTGCCGCGGGAGTGAATCATCTACAAGCAGGATTTCGGGGGAGGCTTCAGAGGCGGGTAGGTGGGCGCCAGCGCTTCACTGGCGGCAAACGATCGATACTCGGTGGGCGAGTCCCATGTGACGGTGGGCAAAGCCGCGGGGACTCCAGTCGCCAGGGAACACTGCTCGGCACAATTGAGTGCGGAGCGCATTCCCTGCGGACAGCAATCGCAGACGCCAGCCGATAACTCATGATCGGCGCAGCCCTGCATGGTGTTCGAATCGGCGAACGCAGCGGCACTCGCCTGCGCCACCCCCTGCAGGATGAACGCAAATAACATAAGGCAGCCGACGAAGCGTTGCAGCATGACCGTAGGGACTACTTTACACCCTGCGGAGTTCCCCGGACACGCGCGGCGAACAATCCGGGCTTAGAAAAAATGCCGGCCGAGCCACCAGCCGCAGGCGGCCATCAGCGCCGAGGCCGGAATCGTCAGGATCCAGGCAATCACGACATTCCCGGCCACGCCCCAGTGTACGGCACGGGTCCGGTGCGTCGAGCCGACGCCGATGATCGCGCCGGTGATCGTATGCGTGGTCGACACCGGGATGCCGAAACTCGACGCGAGGAACAGCGAAATCGCGCCGCCGGTTTCCGCGGCGAAGCCACCGACCGGCTTCAGTTTCGTGATGCGCTGGCCCATGGTCTTGACGATGCGCCAGCCGCCGAACAGCGTGCCGAGCGCAATTGCGACATAGCAGGCGATGACAACCCAGCGCGGCAGGTGGTCGGTGGTCGTCACGCCGGCCGAAATCAGCAGTAGCCAGATGATCCCCATCGTCTTCTGCGCGTCGTTGCTGCCGTGGCCGATGCTGTACAGAGCGGACGACACGAGCTGTAGCCGGCGGAACCAGCGATCCGTCACACGTTGCGTCTGCCGCCGGCAGATCCAGGACACGGCGACCGTCAGCAATCCGGCGAGCAGCATGCCGAGCACGGGCGAGACGACGATGAAGATCGAGATCTTGATGATGCCGGGCGCGAGCAGCGGGCCGGTGCCCGCTTTCGCGATCGTCGCACCGAGCATGCCGCCGATCAGGGCGTGCGAGGAGGAGGATGGCAGGCCGTAGTACCAGGTGATGACGTTCCATGCGATCGCGCCGATCAGGGCACCGAAGATCACGTAGTTGTCGACGATACCCGGGTCGACGATACCCTTGCCGACGGTCGCGGCGACCTTGAGCTCGAACAGCATGATTGCGACGAAATTGAACAATGCCGCCCACATGACCGCCTGGTAAGGCTTGAGGACGCCCGTCGAGACCACGGTCGCGATCGAATTCGCCGCGTCGTGGAAGCCGTTCATGAAGTCGAACGCGAGCGCGATCACGACCAGCATCGCGAGCGTCAGTGTGACGGTGTGGGCATCCATCCTAGCCGTTCTCGAGTACCACGCCCTCGATCACGAGCGCGACGTCCTGGCATTTGTCCGTGGTGAGTTCGATGAGCTCGTAGACTGCCTTCAGCTTGATGAGCTTTCGCACGTCCTGCTCTTCGCGGAACAGTTTCGAGATCGCGGAGCGCATGACGCGGTCCGCGTCGGACTCGAGCGCATCGACTTCCTGGCAGATTTTCAGGATCGCAGGACCATTGTCCATCGAGGAAAGCTGCGTGACGGCGTCGTGCACGCGCGCGCAGCAGACCTGCATCAGGCTGGCGAGATGCAGGACCTCGGGCGTCACGGCCTCGACGTCGTAGAGCGTCAGCGACTCGGCCGTGTCCTGCATCAGGTCTAGGATGTCGTCCATCCGCTGGATCAGCTTGTTGATCTGGTCGCGGTCGAAGGGCGTGACGAAGGTGTTGTGCATCAGCTGGACGGTCTGGTGCGTCACCTCGTCCGCCGCATGCTCGATGTCATGGATCTTCGCGACGTACTCGTCGCGTTGCCCGTTGTTGGAATAATTGGAGAGCATTTCAACCAGCGTCGCCGCGCCCTGGACGACGAGCGAAGCATGCTGGTTGAAGAGCGTGAAAAACTGCCGCTCGCGCGGCATCAGCACGGACAGCAATTGCATTCCGATTCCCCCCCGCCGCAATGGGCTTCCGAGCGCGCATTGTACGCACCTGTATCGTCGGCTGCGGTATCGTTGGCGGATGAAATACCAGGACCGCCCGGCAGCAGTTGCCGCCACGATCGCCCTGTTCGCGGCCACATTAAGCGCCAGTGCCGTGGAGGGAGACGCGACCGCCCGCCTGATCGCCGACCTCGGCCTCCAGGAATCGGCGACCGCGCTCGCCGACCGACCCGGCTGGCGGGCGCCGCGCAAAGTCGTCGTGATCGGCGCCGACGCGGGGCGCATCGCGTGGATGCAACCCGCGGCGCCCGGAGTGACGCTCGTCGGCGCGCCCGATCAGGCCGCGGCCGTCGGCGCGGTGGCCGATGCCGACGCGGTGATCGGCGAGTGCTATGCCGATGTGATCGGGGCCGGGCCGCGTATTCGCTGGGTGCAGCGCATGTACGCGGGCGTCGAGCGCTGCGTGGCGATTCCGGCCTTCACGGAGCGCGGCATCGTGCTCACGAACATGCAGAAGATCGCAGGACCCGTGATGTCCGAGCACGTGCTCGCGCTGATGTTCGGCCTTACGCGCGGGCTCGCAACCTTTATTCCGGCCCAGGCGCGCGGTGAATGGGCGGACGAAGCGGTCCCCGAGAGCCGGATGTGGTCGATCGAGGGCAAGACGCTGCTGGTCGCGGGACTCGGCGGCATCGGCACGGAAGTCGCACGCCGCGCGCATGCGCTCGGCATGAACGTGATCGCGACGCGGAACACGCCGCGCGAGAAACCGCCTTACGTGAGCGAGCAGGGGCTTGGCGCGGATCTGCCGGTATTTGTCTCGCGCGCCGACGTCATCGTCAACGCACTGCCGCTGACGCCGGAGACGAAAGGCGTCTTCGACAGGAAGATCTTCGACGCCGCCAAGCGCGGCGCGCTCTTCATCAATGTCGGCCGCGGCGGCACCGTCGTCACCGCGGATTTGATTGCGGCACTGCAGGACGGCCGGATCGGTGGCGCCGGACTCGATGTGACGGATCCCGAGCCGCTGCCGGCCGATCATGCGCTGTGGAAGGCGCCGAACCTGATCATCACGCCGCACGTCGCGGCCTCGACCGACCTCGGTGGGGAGCCGCGCTGGCTGATCGCGCGCGAAAACCTGCGGCGTTACGCGTCGGGCGGCAAGCTCCTGTCCGAAGTCGACGTGAAGCGGGGGTACTGAGGGGTCGCCGTGTCGAACCGCACGCTTTCGCTCGATGACCGCCTCTACCAATACCTGCTCGCGCATTCGCTGCGGGAGCCGGCCGCTCTCGCGAGCCTCCGCGCCGAGACCGCTTCGCATCCGAAGGTGAACATGCAGATCGCGCCCGAACAGGGGCAGTTCATGCAGATGCTGGTGCGGCTTCTCGGCGCTCGCCGCGCGATCGAGATCGGCGTGTTCACGGGTTACTCGAGCCTCGCCGTCATGCTCGCGATGCCGGCGGACGGCCGGCTCCTCGCCTGCGACATCAGCGAGGAGTACACGGCGATCGCGCGGCGGCACTGGCGGGCCGCGGGCGTTGACGAGCGCATTGAGCTTGTGATCGCCCCCGCGGCGAGCGACGCTCGATGCGCGTCTCGCTGCGGGTGAGGCCGGGTGCTACGATTTTGCGTTCATCGACGCCGACAAGACCGGATACCTTTCTTACTACGAGCGCCTGATCCAGCTCGTGCGACCGGGCGGCCTGATCGTCGTCGACAACACGCTCTGGAGCGGCGACGTCGCGGATCCTGCAAACCGCGACCCGGATACGGTGGCTCTCCGCGAGTTCAACGACGTACTGCTCGCGGACCAGCGCATCGACCTGTCGCTGTTGCCGCTCGGCGACGGTCTGACCCTCGCACGCCGGCGCGAGGCGGTATGATCGGGGCATGAATCGCGACCGCACCGATGAGCCTGCGTGACTACGTCGAGGCGATCCTCCCGGAATGGGAACGCTGGTATCCCAGCCTGTTCGATGCCGCGGCAGATCTTGGCGTAATACGGGCGCGGGTCTGCCCGCCTTCGCAGTTACTGCTGTCGCGCCGGCATTCCGCGATTCGTGGTGAGGCGATCCGCGAGTTCCGCGAACGCTGGAACGCGGACGAGCCGGAATCCGACTAACGCCCTTCCTGCGGTCCCGCGCGGATCACGCGCCAGTCGCCGCCGTCCTCACGCGCGAGCCGGATGTCGAGGCGGTGAATTTCGGCCGCGAAATCCCAATTCGATTCCGAGTCCGTCTCGCGGGCGAGCACGCCGACCGTGACCAGCAGGCGCGCGAGTTCCTTGCCTTCGATTTCGATCGAGTCGATGCGCGTGATGAGATTGAGCGACGGATGCGCGACGAGCCAGGCGTGCAGGAAATTGCGGACTTCGGCCGCATCGCGTCCGCTCTGATCCTTGTAATCGTCGGCAACGAGTGCGCGAAGCTCTGACGCGTCGCGCGCTTCGGCGGCGATTTCTGCTTCGTTCACCAGCGCGCGTACCTCGTTCTCGGGCGTGCCGGTCGAGCTGCAACCGGCGAAGACAAGGGCGGCCGCGAGCGCGAGGCCAGCCGGTTGCCGCGACCTCTTACGCAGGGAGAGTCTCCCATTGTGGCAGGCCGTCGGTGATCTCGAACCACGGCGCTTTGCTGCCCGTGAAAATGTGGCCGAGGGGCCGTTTTTCGAGCGGACTGTCGAGACTGCCACAGGGGACCACGACGTAGCCAGTGGAGGTGACGACGCGTGGGACAGGACTCCCGCAATGACGGCAGAAATCCTGGCCGAACCGCTTCGCGCCGGGCAGTGCATAGCGGGTGATTTTTTCCTCGCCCCGGGTCCAGGCGAGCTGCTCGCGCCTGAAGAAGGCGTTGGTTGCATGCGCGGCACTGCGCGCGCGGCGGCAGCGCGAGCAATGGCAGTTCTGCACGCGCTCGGGCGGACCCCCGAGTTCCCAGGCGATGTCGCTACAGAGACAGCGGCCCTGTGTTACGCCGGGTCTGGGTTCCGGCGCCGGATTCTCGACGGATTCGCCATCGCCGAACTCGGGCGGAAACGCCGTGTACTGTGGCAGCGAATCCGTGATCGGGAACCCGCTGGCGCGTGAGCTTGCGAACAAGTGCAATGCCGGCCGCAGGCCGGGATCGTCCTCGAGGTTTCCAGCGGGTATGAAGGCGCTGCCCAGGTGCGGCACCACGACCGGCACCACCGAGCCGCAAATCCGGCAGAACGGGCGCAGCCCACGCGCGGATGACGGGTAGATGACGACCTGCTCCTCGCCCGAGATCCAGCGAAGCCCGTCGCTCCCCGCCCTCAGGAAAGTGGCGAACATCGCGCCGTGGTGCTTGCGGCACATCGAGCAGTGGCAGTGCATCATCGAATCGAAGGGGCCGGACTCGAATTGCACCGCTCCGCAGAGACAGCTTCCGCGGTTCATAATGGCGACACGATAGGGAGGTTGCCGTTTCATGTACACCCTTTACTGGTCGCCGGGCACGGCGAGTCTCTGCGTTCACTGGATGCTGATCGAGCTCGGCGAGCCGCACGAGCTTGTGAAGGTCGACATCGAGGCTGGCGAGCATCGCAAGCCCGAATACCTCAAATTGAACCCGGGCGGCGTGGTGCCAACGCTGATCGTGGACGGTGCGCCGCTCGGTGAGTCGGCCGCGCTTTGCATGATCCTCGCGGAGCGGCACTCCCAGGCGGGTTTCTCGCCCGCGGTGGGGCAGGCGAACCGCGCCGCGTACATCAGCTGGATGTTCTTCCTCTCGAATACGCTGCAGACCGCGTATCACAACTGGTTCTATCCGGACCAGCCCGCGGGCCAGGGCGCCGTGGAATCAGTCAAGGCTTCGGCGCGCCGACGCATCGAAGCGAGTCTCGATCGGATCGACCGCCAGGTCGCGAAGTCGGGCGCCTACCTGCTCGGGGACCACGTCAGCGCCGCGGACTTCGTGACGACGATGCTGATGCGCTGGTCGCGCAACATGCCGAAGCCCGCGACGGAGTGGCCGGCGATCGCCGACTACGTCAATCGCATGAAGGCGCGTCCTTCGTTCAAGACGCTCTACGAGCGCGAAGGCCTGACCGAGTGGCCTTGAGATTGAAGGGGACGTTCACCTTCAGCCGCTGAAGGTGAACGTCCCCTTCAATCGGTCTTGATGATCGGTGTGACCTGGCGAATGCTGCAGGCAAAGTTAAGCAGCGCCTCGCCGATCGTGCCGGATTCGACTTTCTCCCAGGAGCGGATCAGGTTCGTCGAGTGTTCGGGCTCGGGCGCATCCGTCTGGAGATTGTTCCACTTGTAGAAGAATACGCCCGCGGTCGAGCGCTGGCGCTTCTTGCAGTCCCAGTCATCGTGGCTGAGCGCGCTCTTGTGCGCGAGTGGATTCTGCGGATGCTTGAACTCGATGCGCATCCACATCGAGACGATGTCGCCCTTGCGTTTCGATTCGTGGCGCGTGGCAAAAAAAACCTGCTCGGGATAGGTCTCGATCCACTCCCAGTCCATGCGGCCTTGCAGCTCGAGGTCTTTCACCCATTCGTTGCCGATACCCTTCATCGGCACCGTCGTGAGCTGGGCGAGTGCGGCCGGCGCCACGGCGAGCAGCAGAAGTACGGGGAGGCTCGGAAGGTTGCGGTTCATGATGGGTTGGAGGGTGACGGCGTGCCCGGGGTTCCGGATTATGACCTAAAGGGGACGTTCCCCTTTAAAGGGGAACGTCCCCTTTGTGGTTTCTGCGGGTATCATGTCGCCCCGAAAACGGACCCTCTATGCGCAATTTCGACATCATCGTCATCGGCGGCGGACACGCCGGCACCGAGGCCGCGCTCAGTGCGGCTCGCATGGGCGCGCGCACGCTGCTCGTGACCCAGAGCCTCGCGACCGTCGGGCAGATGAGCTGCAATCCGGCGATCGGCGGCATCGGCAAGGGCCACCTGGTGCGCGAGATCGATGCCATGGGCGGCGCGATGGCGTGCGCCGCGGATCGTGCCGGGATCCAGTTCCGAACGCTGAATGCGAGCAAGGGCCCGGCCGTGCGCGCGACCCGCGCGCAGGCGGACCGCACTCTTTATAAGGCCGCCATCCGTGCGCTTCTGGAGGCGCAGCCCGGGCTCACGCTCCGCGAGGCCGAAGTCGCGGACCTCGCCGTCACTGGCGGTCGCGTCATCGGCATCGTCACGATGCGTGGCGAGACTATCCATGCGCGCGCGACCGTGCTGACGGTCGGTACTTTCCTAGGCGGCCGAATCCACGTCGGACTCGAGAGCCAGGAGGGCGGGCGCATCGGCGATCCGCCGTCGAATCGTCTCGCGGCGCGGTTGCGCGAGCTGCCGTTTCGCGTCGGACGGCTGAAGACCGGCACGCCGCCGCGACTCGACGGGCGCACGCTCGATTACTCCGCAATGCGGGCGCAACCAGGCGACGAGCCGCGGCCGGTGTTCTCCTTCCTCGGCCGTCGCGAAGAACATCCACCACAGGTGCATTGCCACATCACGGCGACCAACGAGCGTACGCACGAAATCATCCGCGCCGCCGCCGATCGCTCGCCGATGTTCACTGGCCTCATCGAAGGCATCGGCCCGCGCTATTGCCCGTCGGTCGAGGACAAGGTCGTCCGCTTCGCCGCGAAGACCTCGCACCAGATCTTTGTCGAGCCGGAAGGCCTCGACACGCACATCGTCTATCCGAACGGCATCTCGACCAGCTTGCCGGCCGACGTGCAGCTCGATTTCGTGCGCAGCATCACCGGTTTCGAGCACGCCGAGATGATTCGGCCCGGTTACGCAATTGAGTACGACTACTTCGATCCGCGCGGACTCTGGGACAGCCTCGAGACCAAGGCACTCGCGGGGCTTTACTTCGCCGGCCAGATCAATGGCACGACGGGATATGAGGAAGCCGCCGCCCAGGGCCTGCTCGCGGGCATCAATGCGGCGCTGGCTGTCTCGGAGCGCGCGCCCTGGTCGCCGCGCCGCGATCAGGCCTATCTCGGCGTGCTGGTGGACGATCTCATCACGCGCGGTGCGATCGAGCCCTATCGCATGTTCACGAGCCGCGCCGAACACCGCCTGATCCTTCGCGAAGACAACGCCGACGAGCGGTTAACGCCGGTCGCGCGCGAGCTCGGTCTCGTGGACGAGGAACGCTGGGTGTTCTATTCGCGCAAGCGCGATGCGATGACGGCGGGCGGGATTGCGGAAACCGATGATCCGCGGCTCGTGGAACAGGTCACGCTCGGAATCGAGGTTCGGGCGAAGTACGCCGGTTACATCGAGCGACAACAGGCGGAGATCGAGCGCCAGCGCCGGCACGAGGAGACTCGCCTGCCCGCCGAGATCGACTACGCGATGGTCGCCGGGCTCTCGAACGAAGCTCGCCAGCGCCTGACCGAGTCGCGGCCGGGAACCCTGGGCCAGGCCTCGCGGCTGTCAGGAATCACCGCGGCGACGGTTTCCCTACTGCTCGTGCATCTCAAGAAGCGCGCACGCGCGGCATGAGCCGCGCGCCCGCCCTCGCCTTCGCCGCGATCCTCGCGGCGGGCGCTTTGTTCTCCGCCTGCGGGCCGAAGACGCAAGTGGGTGCGACCGCGGAACTCCGCCGCGGCAACGGCAGCGAACCCGATTCGATCGACCCGCAGCTCGCGCGCATGGAAGCGGCGATGACGATCCTGCGCGACTGCTACGAGGGACTCGTCAGCATGGCGCCGGACGGCACGCCGGTCCCGGGCGCCGCCGAGAGCTGGATCGTTTCCGAAGACGGGCGTCGCTATACATTCAGAGTGCGCGCCGCCGCGCGCTGGTCGAACGGTGACCGGCTGGTTGCGGAGGATTTCGTCCACGCCTTCCGTCGGCTCGTGAATCCGGCAACTGCCTCCCAATACGCGCTGATGCTCGAGCCAGTCGTAAACGCGAGCGATATCGTCGCCGGGCGGAAGCCGCCGGAGTCGCTCGGTGTCTCGGCACCGGACGAATCGACGCTCGTCGTCGAACTCGCCGAGCCGAGTCCGTACTTCGTCGCGATGCTCTCGCACCCGAGCACATTTCCGGTGCACCGGCCGACGCTTGCTGCCAGACCGCAGGAATTCGCGCGCCCGGGAATCGCCGTGACGAACGGCGCCTTTACACCCTCGGCCTGGGAGATCGGTTCGCACATCGTTGCCGTGCGGAACAGGAGCTACTGGAACGATGCTGCGAATCGCCTCGACGCCGTGCGCTACGTGCACGTCGCAGATCCGGTCACCGAGCTCACGCGTTTCCGCGGCGGCGACCTCGATGTCACCTACACGGTTCCGCCGGGCGAAGTTGTGCGACTCGAGCGTGAGACGCCGGGACAACTGCGCATCGCTCCGCACGTTGGCGTTTATTATTATGGTTTCGCGCTCGACTTGCCGCCGTTCGAGGATTCGCCGAAGTTGCGGCAAGCACTCGCGATGGCGGTCGATCGCGAATTGCTGACCCAGCAGGTGCTGGGCGATGGCGAGCGCCCGGCCTATGGCTGGGTGCCGCCGGGCATCGCCGGATACGAGCCGCAGCAGTTCGAATGGGCGGCGCTCGACTCAGCCGCACGCATCAAGCAAGCCCAGCGACTTTATGCGGAAGCAGGCTACTCGGCGAAGCGGCCGCTTCGTGTGGAGCTTCGCAGCAGCAAGAGTCCGCTCCACGATCGCATCGCACTTGCCGTGACCGCGATGTGGAAGGAACATCTGGGCGCGGAAGTCAGCCTGCGCTCCGAGGACTTTCGCGTGTTGAAGGCCGCGATCGACGCGCGCGAGGCGCCGCTTTTCCGCGCGAGCTGGATCAGCGACTATAACGACGCCTACTCTTTCCTCCAGCTCCTGAAAGGCGGCTTCGGCATCAACCTCCCGCGTTACGCGAGCGCCGCCTACGATGCCGCGCTCGTTGCAGCTTCGCGGACGAGTGGCGAGGAGCGCGCGACGAACCTGGCCGCGGCCGAACGCCAGCTCCTCACCGACGTCCCGCTGATCCCTCTTTACTTCTACGTCTCGAAGCACCTGGTCGCACCCCGCGTCTCCGGCTGGTACGACAACGTCATGAACGTCACCTACAGCAAAGACCTTTCGTTGCGGAACGAAGGGACGAAGGGGACGTTCACCTTCAGCGGCTGAAGGTGAACGTCCCCTTCAATCTACGTCCCCTTTATAATGCGGCGATGAAGAACTTCTACGATTTCAAGGTCCTGGGAATTGACGGCGGCGCCGATCTCCTAAGCGGGCTCAAAGGCAAGGTCGTGCTCGCGGTCAATGTCGCGAGCCGCTGCGGCCTTACGCCGCAATACACGGGCCTCGAGGAACTGCACGAGGAGCTCGCCGGCGAGAATTTCGCCGTCATCGGTTTCCCCTGCAATCAGTTCGGCGCCCAGGAGCCGGGAACCGAGAAGGAAATCGAAACCTTCTGTTCCGCGACTTACGGGGTGACGTTTCCGATGAGCGCGAAGCTCGAAGTCAACGGCCCGGGCCGCCACGCACTCTACGCCTGGTTGACCGACCCGGCGAACGGGCATGCCGGCGACATCGAGTGGAACTTCGAGAAGTTCCTGATCGGACGAGACGGGAAGCTGCTCCAGCGCTACGCGCCGACGGTCAAGCCACGCGACAACGGCCTGATGTCAGATATCGCCGCAGCGCTTTGATACGCGCGCCGGCCGCCCGGCGTGCAGCTCTCTCAGGTCTTCTTGTCCATCGCCCCGCGGACTGCGCCGACGATCGCGAGCAGGACCGCGCCGCCCACGCCGCCGCCGGCGACGGAAGACAGGATCGATCCCATGTCTGCCCCGGCCGCGGCATCTGCGCCGCCGATGCCGAGCATCCCGAGCAGCTGACCGCCGAGGCCGCCGCCCAGGATTCCGACGATTGAATTGCCGACCGTGCCGAGGCTCGATTTCTTCATTGCAGCGCCGGCGACGTTGCCGCCGACCGCGCCGCTGACCAACTGGATAAGCAGGCTGGTGATATCCATGACTCCCCCTCTGTTTCCGTCAAGGCCTCCGCGGCTCTTTTGCCGGAGGCTACTGGGGGACTATACGCTGCTGAGAACGGCGCGGCGTCGGGTGGTAATTCCAGCCAGCGACGCTTAACATTCCGGGCGCTCACGGCGCCCTGAGACCCCCATTCCGGAGACCGGATCGATGCGATTGGACCGTCTCGCCAGAACGCTCATTGTCGGCTTTGCTCTCGCTCTTCCCGCGATGACCGCCGCAGCCGGCGACGCCGAAAACGGCCGCAAGCTCGTCTACACCTGCATGGGTTGCCACGGCATTGAGAATTACAAAAACGCCTACCCGAAATATTCGGTGCCTAAGCTCGGGGGCCAGAACGCGGCCTACATCGTGGCGGCGCTCAAAGAATACGCCGCCGGCGACCGCTGGCATCCGACGATGAGAGGTTTTGCCAGCACGCTTTCAGCCGAGGATCGCGCCGATCTCGCGGCCTGGTTCGCCGCGGCCGCGCCGCCCGATGTCGGTGAGCCACCCGCCAGCACGCTGCCGGCAAAAGCGGAGCCGTGCGCGGCCTGCCATGGAAAGAACGGCAAAGGCACGACCGACGAGTATCCGGATATCGGCGGCCAGCACGCTGATTATCTTGCCCAGGCGCTCAACGACTATCGCCTCGGCAAGCGCAGGAATCCGATCATGGCCGCGTTCGCGCAGCAGTTGACGCGCGACGACATCAGCGCGATCGCCGACTATTTCTCGAAGCAGCCAGGACTGCACGAGCCGAAGCTGGATTAGCCGCCTGAAGGGGCGTCTGAAGGGGACGTTCACCTTCAGTCGCTGAAGGTGAACGTCCCCTTCAGACGAGCTACCGCTTCAACTTCTCCAGGAATAGCGCCACCGCCCACTGGTAGTAGTCGATGTTGTCGCGCTTGGCGAAGCCGTGGCCTTCGTTGAGACCGACCAGGTACCAGACCTCGCCGCCGTTCGCGCGGATCTTCGCGACCATCTGCTCCGCTTCCGTGTATGGAACGCGCGGGTCGTTCTGGCCCTGCACGATGAGCATCGGCTTGTTGATCTTGTCGGCGTTGTTGAGCGGCGAAATCTTCTGCAGGAACTCGCGTATCTTCGGGTCGCGCTCGTCGCCGTACTCCGGGCGACGCAGGTCGCGCCGGTATTCCGCCGTGCTCTCGAGGAAGGTGACGAAATTGCTGATGCCGACGATGTCGATCGCGCCGCGCAACCGATCGTTGTAATGCGTCATGGTCGCGAGCGTCATGTAGCCGCCGTAGGAGCCGCCGATGACGACCACGCGTTTCGGATCGAGGTCGGGCTGGGTTGCGATCCAGTCGAGCAGCGCACCGATGTCCTTGACCGAGTCCTCGCGCTTCATACCGTTGTCGAGCGCGACATAGGTCTTGCCGTAGCCGGTCGAGCCGCGCACGTTCGGCGCAATCACGGCGTAACCGAGCTCGACGGCCCACTGCTGCGTCGAAATATTGAAGATGGGCTGCGCCTGGCTTTCAGGGCCGCCGTGGATATTGATGAGAACCGGGTGCGGGCCCGCACTTCGAGGCTTGTAAATCCAGGCGGGGATCTGGCGCGGCTTGCCGCCGACCTGGTCGAAGCTCGGGTACTGCACGAGCGTCGGCGCGACGAAGCGCGATGCATCGAGCGGGCCGATTTCGCTCTGGGTCCAGCGCACGAGTTCCGAGTTCGCGAGCCCGAACACCCAGACGTCGTAGGGTTGTCCAGGGGTCTGAAGGCTGAACGCGAGCCGCTTGCTCTCCGGGTCGATGCCGAGCGATCCGATGACGCCGAAGGGCAATTGCGGCGGGATGAGATCCGCGCGCAGCGCCAGGTCCATGATCCCGAGCCGACTCGCGCCGTTCTCGTTCCAGACATAGCCGAGATAGCGGCCGTCGCGCGACAGCGTGAATTCGTCGATATCCCAGTTCAGGTGATCGGTGAATGCCGTCACCTTGCCGGTCGCGAGATCCACGTAACGGAGCGTCTTGAACTCGCTGCCGAGGTCGGAGGTGAAGTAAACGCCGTTACCGTCGGGCGTGAATACACCGCCCCCGCGCGCCGTCTTGCCCTTCGCCGGCTCGATCTCGCGCAGCTCCCGCGATTCAAGGTCGTAAATGTGCAAGGTGCTCTCATTGACGGATACAAATCGCACGAGCAGCAACGATTTTCCGTCCGTCGACCAGTCGGACACGTCCCAGCCAGTCTCCGGCGCCTCGAACACCATCGCGGGCTGGCGCTTGTCGAGCGGATCCTCGACGTAAATATCGGTGTTGACGCCGGTCTTCACCGTCCACGAGAACGCGTAGCGCGCGCCGTCATATGACCAGACGCCGCTGCCCGCGCGCCCGCGACCGTCGGTGAGCCGCATGGGATCTGCGCTCGCGGGGTCGAGATATTCGAGCTGGTAGTTCTCGTCGCCGCCGACGTCCCGCAAATAGGCGACGCCCTTGCGGGCGCCGGTCGGCGACCAACTGCCGCCCGTGACCGGCTCATCGAAGAACGTGATCTGCCGGCGCGCGCCCATCGGCTGATCGACGACATGCAGCTGGCTGGTGTTGCCGAAACGCGTGCTGATCGTGATCTTCCCGTCCGGCGTCCATCCGGCGAACGAGGCGCCGCGGGCGAACTGGTAACGGCGCAGGCGCTGGACGAGTTCCGGCGGGATTTCCGGGATTCCCTCGATCGCGAGGCTCCCGCGGGTGACGCGCGGGACGTCAGCCGCGTAGGCATTGAGGGAGAGCAGAATGGCGAGCAGCGTGAGTATTCGCATGCGCGAATTCTAACCGCTCGACATGCGATCATGGCGGCATGCCGGGCATCGCCTCGAAACTGACCGACTTCGCCGCGGGAATCACTGCAATCGACGTGGACTACGTGCGGCCGCGCCTCGCGTCCTCGCATCTCGTGATCGACGGCGGGCGCGCCGCGTTCGTGGATACGGGCACGACTCACTCGGTGCCGAACCTGATGGCCGCGCTCGCGGAAAAGAGCGTCGATCCCGCTGATGTCGACTGGGTACTCGCGACGCATGTGCACCTCGATCATGCCGGCGGTGCGGGCGCGCTGATGCAGCTGCTCCCGAATGCGCGCTGCGCGGTGCATCCCCGCGGCGCCCGCCATCTCGCCGAGCCTTCGAAACTGATCGCGGGCTCGATTGCCGTGTACGGCGAAGAGCGATTCCGGAGCCTGTACGGCGACATCGTGCCGATCGAGGAATCGCGGCTGTTCGTCCCCGAGGACGGCGCGACGGTGCGCCTCGGCCGGCGGGACCTCGAACTGATCCATACGCCGGGGCACGCGCTTCATCACTACTGCATCGTGGACCGGGATCACGAGCTGATCTTTTCGGGCGATACTTTCGGTATCTCATACCGCGATTTCGACGTGGACGGCCGGGAATTCATCTTTCCGACCACGACACCGGTGCATTTCGACCCCGAGGCGCTCTGCAATTCCGTGGATCGCCTGATGTCCTACGCGCCGCGGGCAATCTACCTGACGCATTACGCGGAAGTTCGGGATCTCGATCGCCTGGCCGGGCGAAATGAAGACGCGCGTGCGGGCCTTCGCCGACCTGGGCCGCAGCTACGCGGCCGCACCCGACCGCGCGGGCAAGCTCCGCAACGGCATGTTTGCGATGATGTCAGGTTGGCTCGACGAGCACGGCTTTCCGCGCGACGATAGCGAACGGCATCGGCTGCTCGACGATGACATCGATCTGAATTGCCAGGGTATCGAGTTCTGGCTGGAGAGGAACTGAAATGAAAACATTCAAGGCATTCCGCATTCACGAGCGCGATGGAAAGATCGCAGCCGGCTTCGAGCAGATGGCGGTGGATGCCCTGACACCCGGTGAAGTCGTCATCCGCGTCAAGTACTCGGGCATCAACTACAAGGACGCGCTCGCGGCAACCGGCACCGGCAAGATTCTCCGCAAGTATCCGCTGAATGCCGGGATCGATCTTTCCGGCGAAGTCGAGAGCTCGACGGACGCGCGTTACAAGCCGGGCGAGCACGTGCTCGTGACGGGTTGCGGCCTTTCCGAGACCTTTGACGGGGGCTATGCCGAGATGGCGCGTATCGCCGGCGAGTCGGTGATCCCGCTGCCGGACGGCATAAATCTCCGTGACGCGATGGCGATCGGCACGGCCGGTTTCACGGCCGCGCTTGCGATCCATCGCATGGAACAGAACGGCCAGGCGCCCGGCAAGGGCGCGATCGTCGTGACCGGTGCGAGCGGCGGCGTCGGATCGATCGCGATCGACCTGCTCTCCGGCCGCGGTTATGAAGCCGTCGCCGTCAGCGGCAAACCGGAAGCCGACGACTACCTCAAGGCGATCGGTGCGTCGCGCATCCTGCGCCGCCAGGAAATCGACCTCGGCAAGCGGCCGATGGAAGCGACGCAATGGGGCGGCGGCATCGATAACGTGGGCGGCGAACTCCTGACCTGGCTCACGCGCACTGTGGAGAACTTTGGCAACATCGCGAGCATCGGGCTCGCTGGCAGCCACAAGCTCGAGACGACCGTGATGCCCTTCATCCTGCGCGGCATCAACCTGCTGGGTATCACCTCATCCAATACGCCGCGCGACCTGCGGCTCGCGGTCTGGAAACGCCTGTCCACGGACCTGCGCCCACGCCACCTCGACCGCATCGTGACGCGCACCGTCGCATTCGACGAACTGCCCGGCGCCTTCGATGACTTCGTCAAGGGCCGCGTCATGGGGCGCACTGTTGTGAAGATCAGTTAATTGGCTGAGGTACTCGAACCCCGGCTGGTCGCGGGGGCGAAAGCGCTCGGCATCGCACTCGAGCCACGGCAGATTGCCGCGTTCATGACCTTCGTTGCCGAACTCACGGAATGGAATACACGATTCAACCTGACCGCGATCACGGTGCCGGCGGACATCGTGGACAAGCACTTGCTCGACTCGCTCGCCGTACAACCATACCTGCACGGCCTGCGAATCGCCGACATCGGCACCGGTGCCGGCTTTCCGGGCCTGCCGCTCGCGATCGTGAACCCCAACCGGCGATTCACGCTGGTGGAATCGACCGGCAAGAAGGCGGCCTTCCTGCGTCATGTCATCGACAAGCTGAAGCTCACCAATGTCGAGGTCGTGCAGGGCCGGTCGGAGGCGATGCACCCCCCCAGGCCGTTCGACAGTGTCATCGCCCGCGCGCTGGGTTCGCTCGCAGATTTCCTGCGCGTGGCGGGGCATCTCGCGGGGCGGCATGGCCGACTGCTCGCGATGAAGGGTCGCCCACCCGTGGAACAGCTCGAGGCGCTGCCGGCAGGCTGGAAGGCGCTCGGCCTGCACCCGATCCGGGTGCCAGGCCTCGATGCCGAGCGCTGCCTCGTCGAACTTGCTAGGGTTTGACCTGATGAGACGCATCATCGCGGTCACGAACCAGAAAGGCGGCGTCGGCAAGACGACGACGGCCGTCAATCTCGCCGCCTCGCTGGCTGCGATGCAGCGGCGCGTCCTGCTCATCGATCTCGACCCCCAGGGCAATGCGACGATGGGCTGCGGCGTGGACAAGCGTGCGCTCGAGCGCTCGGTGACCGACGTGTTGCTCGGCGACTGCAATATCGTCGACGCGATCGTCCGGATCGAAGGGGCAAACCTCGATCTGCTGCCGTCGAACCAGGACCTGACCGCGGCGGAAGTGCGACTCCTCACGATGCTCGCGGGCCGCGAGCATCGGCTCGCGCGCGCGCTCGAAGCCGTGCGCGACCGTCACGATATCGTGATCATCGACTGCCCGCCGGCGCTCAACATCCTGACGGTCAATGCGCTGACCGCCGCGGATTCCGTGCTGATCCCGATGCAGTGCGAGTACTACGCGCTCGAGGGGCTCTCGGGCCTCGTCAGCACGATCGAGCAGATCCGCGAATCGGTAAATCCGCGGCTCGCGATCGAGGGAATCCTGCGCACGATGTTCGACCCACGGAACAATCTTTCGAACGACGTTGCCGCGCAGCTCATCGAGCATTTCGGCGACCAGGTGTTTCGCACGATCATTCCGCGCAATGTCCGCCTCGCCGAGGCGCCGTCCTTCGGCGTGCCGGCGATGCTCCACGACAAGGACTCGCGCGGCGCGCTCGCCTACCTCGCGCTCGCGGGCGAAATGATCCGCCGCGCTGAAGAACCGGAGGCCTATGCTGCCGAAATCGTGAGCGGCCCGGTGCCCTACGTCGGCGAAGCGCCGGCAACCGAAAGTCCCGCGATGCCCGAGGAGGACGTTCCCGACCTGAAGGGGACTCAACTTGAAGGGGACGTTCACCTTCAAAAGTGAAGGGGTGCTTGGCAAGTGGCTATCTTCCGTTTGAAGGTGAACGTCCCCTTCAAACAGGAGTTAGGATGAGCGCGATGACGGACAAGAAGCGCGGCCTGGGACGTGGACTCGAAGCGCTGCTCGGCGAGACCCGGCCGCGGCTCGCGCCGGGCATGCCGGCAGCGCGCGAGCAGCTCATGCACCTGCCTCTGGATCTGCTCTCGCGCGGCAAATACCAGCCGCGTGTCGACATGCGCGAGGAATCGCTCACGGAGCTCGCGGATTCGATCAAGGCCCAGGGCGTCATCCAGCCGATCGTCGTGCGGCCGGTCGGCACGCCCGGCGCGGGCGAGCAGCAGCGCTACGAGATCGTCGCCGGCGAGCGCCGCTGGCGCGCCGCCCAGATCGCCGGCATTGCCGACATCCCTGCAGTCGTCCGTCACGTCGACGACGAGCACGCGGTTGCTCTCGCGCTCATCGAGAACATCCAGCGCGAGAACCTGAATCCGCTTGAAGAGGCGCTCGCACTCTCGCGCCTGATCAATGAATTCTCCCTGACCCACCAGCAGGCTGCGGAGGCCGTCGGCCGCTCACGCGCGGCGGTTTCGAACCTGCTGCGCCTGCTCGAGTTGCCACAGGCGATCAGGCCTCTCATCGAAAAGCGCGAACTGGAGATGGGCCACGCCCGTGCGCTACTCGGACTGACCAACCCGCGCCAGATAGCCGAGGTCGGTTCGCTTGTCGCCAAGAAAGGCCTGTCCGTCCGCGAGACGGAAGCGCTGGTTCGTCGCCTCATCGCACACGCGGGCGGAGGCAAGGGCAAATCAGGAGGGGCGCGTTCGAAAGACCCGGACATCCTGCGCCTCGAGAACGATCTCGCCGACAAGCTCGGCGCGACGGTCGAGCTACAGCATTCGACGACCGGCAAGGGCAAGCTCGTCATCAGCTATTACACGCTCGATGAGCTGGACGGAATCCTTGCGCACATCACCTGACGATAGGGCGGCCGCCCCTTGGCGGAGCCCTAGGGCAACCGCTCAACCTGAATCGTCCATACGGACTTCTTGGCTTCGAAAGGCCCGACAGTCGCGCCGGTACCGGCGGCGACAGTGTTGTCCGTGTAGTTGAGGACTCCTGATGACGGGAGGACGATGACGTAACCCCCGCCTTCCATCGTCCACCGAGTGTCATTGAGCGGAAGGAAGGCAATGCCGAACTCCGTATCAATGAAGGTATGGCAGGAAACAACCAGGTCCGGGTGCATATCCTGGGGAAGCCTTATGTCTGGCTGCAGGGTCGGCATGGTCTCAGGGAAAAACTCCAACTTGAGGTACTCGTTACTCGCGTTACTCGGGCGCCCAGTCCCCGTGGCCTGATTGAATGTGACGCTCTGTACCTGACTAGTGAAGCCACCGACTGGGTGCCCGGTAACTCTCAATTTCTGCGAATCCTCAAACCTGGCGGGTCCACAGCCCATGCCCAACCCGGAAACTCCCTGCGTCGAGACGACGACCGCGTCGACGATGCCGATGTATTTGCTCCCCTGGCGCTTCAGTACACCCTCGACCTTGTCGTAACCATCGCGCGTGCCACTTCCGAGCGGGCCGAAATTGAGTTTCGCTTCGTATTCGTTCTTGATTGATATCCGGATTCCGCCTGGCGCTGGCGCGGTCGTGGCAGAGGGCGCGGCCGTGGGCGTGGCGCCGGGTGTGGGTGCCGGCGGCGTGGGCACGACATCGTCCTGCGCCACAGCCCCAGTCACGTTCAATGTGGCGGCGAGGCACAACAGGCAGAGAATTTTCGAAGGCATGATTCGCTCCCGGGGCTGACCGTCGGTCCCGTTATTCCGTCGGTTCTTCCGGCTCTTCTTCCACTGCTTCCTCTTCGACTTCGCCTCTGTCGCTGCAGGGGTCGGAGCCTTGCTGCGGCCCCAGCTGTTGGAGCGCCTGTTCATGCGCGCGATAGAAATCGACATTGGCCTTGGATGCGCCGGGTGGCAGCGTGCCGCCCGGTTGTTCGAGTGCCCAGGCCGCCATCCCGGTCTGGAACAACGACCAAGTGAATACAACGAACTCGCGAGTCGTCATTCCCGCCGACTGAATGGCCGCCTGCGCACCGGGCACGCCATTGATGCGGGCGACGAAGGCATCCAGTGAATTTGCATCCCCCTCATCGTCACAGCTGGCCGTGGCCGCTTTCGACAACGTGCCCAGGTTGCTGGTGGCCCGGGTGTATTTCGCGAGCGCCGTCTCGTTCAGCGCGTAACTTGAAATCTCGCGGGCGTCCCGGTCCGGGAACTCCTGTGCGACGGACACGAACGGCGCCAGAAGAATGACCGATGCGACGGTCACCAGGATGGTGCAGATGCGATTGAACTGAGCCATTGCGAGCCCCCAATTACCCTTCACGTGACGCGGTCTTTCAAGGTGGCGTCCCGCCACGCGAGGAATATACTCCCCGCGACACGAACGGCCTATCAACGAAAATCCGGCCGTCGCGTCTTTCCTGGCGATCAGCGAGGCAAGAAGTTGCCCGGAGATAGCCGATGTCTTCTGGGCCGATGGACCGGATTATTTCGTGGATCGACGCCAGCCTTGCCGTGCTCGGCGAGCGCTTCATCCGGGGCTGGAGCCAGGTCGAGCACGCATATCGGAGACCGGCGTCCCGACTTGCGCTCCGGCTGAAGCTCGCGTTCTATCCGCTGCTCGCGATTGGGGCGATCGCGTGGCGGTGGTCGAAATCGACGAATGCTCGATCGAATATTTCCGCGCGCGGGGCGAAGGGGGCTGGCCCTGGAGCCGGCAACGACATGCGGACCTGCTCGACCAGCTGGATCGCGGGGCCGAATACCAGGCCGACAATGCCGCCGGCATCTACGTCGCTCGTGCGGAGATGAACCCGCTCGCTTTCCATGCAGTGCTACAGAAGATGGCGGCGCTGGGCAGCCAGTCGCCGGGCCTTGCACAGTTGTACAAGACACATCCGGCGTTGGATGATCGGATGGACCGGATTGACCAGCGCGGATACGGAGATCTCAAGGCTTACACGAAGCGTGAGTGACGGCGAGTTGCCGTTGCGTTGAGAAACACAAGGAGCCTGAGACCATGCAATCCGCCAAGTACCTGACGATGATGGCTTGCCTTGTGGCCATGGTGACCGTTGCACCTATGGCGCCCACCGTCGCCCAGGTCGTGTCGATCAGGATCACGGCCGATCCGGATCGCATTGCTGGAATCGTTGGCGCGATCGACGTCAAGAGCTTGGCGACGAAAGTCCCGAACTAGGCGACGTACTTGACAGCTTCTCATCGTCGGGCGCATATCACTTCCACTCCAACTCGCATGCCAACCAACAATGGGTAAACACATGTACTTTGTCTTGACGTGCCGCCTCGCTGCGGCCGCTACGCTCGTTCCGCTCGCTCTGACCCCCGCCCGCGCCGACGACCCGCCCGGCATCCTCTGGGAAACCACGTCCCAGATGGTCATGGAAGGCATGCCGATGGCGATGCCGGCGCGAAAGCTGAAACTCTGCGCAGCGAGGGAGTGGACGCGGCCGCCGCCGGGCGGTGACGACAACTGCACGAACTCGAATTTCCAGCGGGCGGGCTCCAAGGTCACCTGGACCGTTCAATGCACCGGCGAGAGGGAGATGACCGGCGTCGGCGAGATGACCTTCGAAGGCAGCGATGCATATAGCGGCACCATCAAGTTCGAGGCCGAAGGGATGAGCATGACCACGAAGCTCACTGGCAAGAAGATCGGCACCTGCGACAACCCGATCACCTGAGGCAAGCACAATGAGATTCCCGATATTCCGCGGGCGGCTGATGGTTGCGACATTCGTGGGGCTCGTCTGCGCGAGCGCGCTCCATGCACAACCGGCAGCCACCGGTCCCTGGGCGAAGGTGCCGGCGCTCTCGACCGCCTGCTTTTACGGCAACGACCCGTTCGTCGCCAGGCTCGATGCAGCGCTCGCGGCCGTCAATGCGGACCGCGACAGGCAGCTCGCCGTCAATCAGAAGATCGAGGACGAGTACAAGAGCATCGATCCGATGGAATTGTCGTCGCGGATGCAGCAATGGATGATGAGCAATCCGCAGGAAGCGATGAAGTTCGCGCAGGGAGCACAGGCTGTCGGCGACGACTACAACGCCCAGATGCCGGAAATGAATGCCGCGCAGTTGCGTTTCCAGAAAGAAGAGAAGGAACTCATCAAGCGCTACCAGGCGGCGCTCAATACCGCCTACGCCCCCAGCTATGCGAAGTTCAATGCACTCAAGACCAAGCTTGGCGTTGACCTGGCATATCCGTCCGTGAAGGATCCGGGCACGCCGGATTGGGCGATGGCGGAAGAGGACGTGATCATGCGCGAGCTGGACCAGGCTTACGTGGCCTTCTGCCCGCAGTGGTGGGGCGCCACGGCCCCGATCCAGGCCTGGCTCAAGACTTACCGGACCTGGCTCACGACCAAGTTAATCCCGTTCAACGAACGCCTGGGGTCACAGAACGCGCAGACCTACGCGATCATGGGCACGCCTTCGGCGTCGTGGAAAACCGTGTCCGCTCAGGACGGCGTGATCAAGTACCTGGAGGTCGTCGGCCGGCTGTACGCCGAGCGGCGGGAGAGGCCGCGGTGCACGGCCGAGGAGTGCAGGCACTTCTAGGGGAAGAACCGCCGCTCCGCCCGACATAACCCCGCGTAAAAACAGCATTTTTTC
The DNA here is from genome assembly GCA_963819545.1 of uncultured Gammaproteobacteria bacterium. Lineage (GTDB taxonomy): Bacteria > Pseudomonadota > Gammaproteobacteria > Steroidobacterales > Steroidobacteraceae > SCUD01. The sequence goes on from CAWFWJ010000002.1 coordinate 502,658, forward strand.
GCCCTCCTCGCGGTTGTGTCGCAGGGGCCCCGCCCTCTATAATGCCGCCGGTTTTTGGCCGCTCTGCGGCTTGCTTGCTGCGCGTGAAGACGCCACGGACCGCCTAAGAGGGCCACGTGGCGTTTTTGTTGATTGAGACTGGTTAATGCAGACCGTCCGCAACATTTTGCTCGCCCAGCTCGGCGGTCGCCCTGGCGCTCGCCGCGATCGTCTGGATCTGGCTTGGGTTCGGACCTGGCGATCCCCACCTTGTTAGGTGGATTGATCGGCGTCGTGCCGAACGCATTTCTGGCGGCGAGACTGATGTCGCCGCGGGCCGGCAGCAGCGCGCAGAGCCTGCTGAGGGCGGGGTGGTTGGGCGAGGTCGGCAAGATCGTGATTGCGGCGGTGATGTTCGCCGCAGTGTTCGCGACCTTGAGGCCGCTGCACCCGGGGTTCCTGTTCGCCGGGTACATCGCAACGCTACTGGCCCTGCCGGTGGGACTGCTGTTCGAGAGGGGACGCTAAGGGATCATGGCGGAAGCGGGACACACAGCTGGCGAGTACATTGGCCACCATCTCCAGAACCTGACCGTCTGCAAGGCGGACGGCGCGTGGGTCTGGAACCATTGCAACGGCAATTTCTTCGCGATCAACGTCGATTCGATGTTCTTCGCGGTCCTGCTCGGCCTCGTCTTCCTCACGATCTTCGGCCGCATGGCCAGGCGCGCGACGACCGGCGTCCCGGGCCGCTTCCAGGCCGTCATCGAGATCGTCGTCGAGTTCGTGGAACAGAGCGTCCGCGAGACCTTCCATCGGCAAGAGCGCTGTGATCGCGCCGCTCGCGCTCACGCTCTTCTGCTGGATCTTCCTGATGAACTCTGATGGACCTGATCCCGGTGGACTGGCTCCCCTGGGCAGCGAAGCAGCTGGGCGTTCCCTACCTGCGCGTCGTGCCGACTGCCGACGTCAACGTCACCTTCGCGATGGGCATCTCGGTCTTCATCCTGACGCTCTACTACAGCATCAAGATCAAGGGTGTCGGCGGCTTCACCAAGGAATTGGCGCTCCAGCCCTTCAATCACTGGGCAGCGGTCCCGTTCAACCTGGTGCTGGAGGGCGTGTCGCTGCTCGCGAAGCCGCTCTCGCTGTCGCTGCGACTCTTCGGCAACCTCTACGCCGGCGAACTCATCTTCATGCTGATCGCGCTTGATCGGCATCTGGCAGCTGCCGCTGCATCTCGCATGGGCCGTGTTCCACGTGCTGATCATCGTGTTGCAGGCATTCATTTTCATGATGTTGACGATCGTGTACCTGCGCCAGGCGCACGAGCATCACTAACGGTTTTCGACCAGGAGACTAGAGATGGAAACTGTAATTGGAATGACCGCGATCGCTGTGGCGATCCTGATCGGCCTCGGCGCCTTGGGCGTCGGCATCGGCATGGGCCTGCTCGGCGGCCGCTTCCTCGAAGGCGCGGCGCGTCAGCCGGAGCTCGCTCCGATGCTGCAGGTGAAGATGTTCATCGTCGTTGCGTTGCTCGACGCGGTCGCGATGATCGGCGTCGGCGTGGCGCTCTTCTTCGCGTTCGCCAACCCGTTCATCGGGCAGCTGAAAGACGCGCTGGCCGGCTGATCGTCGGGAGACTGCGATGAATTTCAACCTGACACTGCTCGGGCAGACGATCTCGATGATCGTCTTCGTCTGCGATCGCGATGAAGGATCTGGCCGCAAGCTGATCGGCCGCGATCGACGAGCGCCGCAAGATCATCGCGGACGGCATCGCCGCGGGCGAGAAGGGCCAGAAGGAACTGGCCGACGCGCGGCACGGCTCGGAGGCGATCCTCACCGAGGCCCGCCAGAAGGCCGTGCAGGTCGTGGACATCGCGCACAAGCGCTCGAACGAGCTGGTGGGCGAGGCCAAGAACCTGGCGGTCACCGGAGAGCGAGCGCATCGTGACGGCCGGCTCGCGGCGAGGCCGCGAACGAGCAGACCCGCGCGCGCGACGCGCTCCGCAAGGAAGTCGCGGCGCTCGCGGTTGCCGGCGCGACGAAGGTGCTCGGCCGCGAAGTGGACGCCAAGGCCCACGCGGCGCTCCTCGACGAGCTCGCGGCGGAACTCGAGCAAGCAGGCACCGGCGCATGGCTGATCGCGCCACCATCGCAAGGCCTTACGCGCGGGCGGCCTTCGCCCATGCGCAGGCGTCGAAGGACCTGGCCGCCTGGTCGAAGCTCCTGGGCGCGGCCGCGGCAGGTGCCGCGGATCCCGCGCGTTGCACGCCTGATCGGCAACCCGCATGTCACGGGCGATGAGCTCGTGGATCTCCTGGGCGGGTTGTCGGGCAAGGCGGGCGGCGAAGGCGGGGCGCAACTTCCTGACGCGCGCTCGCGGAGAATCGCCGGCTCGCGCTGCTGCCGCAGATCGCGGCGCAGTTCGAGGCGCTCCGGGCCGAGGTCGAGAACGTCGTGGACGTCGAAGTCGATCGCGGCGCAGCGAGATCGCGGCGCCGCAGCAGAAGAAGCTCGCGGCGGCGCTCACCAAGCGCCTCGGCCGCGACAGTGCGCATGCACACCCGGATCGACGAGACGCTTCTCGGCGGCGCCATCGTGCGCGCCGGGGACCTCGTCATCGACGGATCGCTGAAGGGCCGCCTCGAGCGGCTCGGCTCGGCGCTACAGAATTAGTCAAGGAAAGCGGATATGTCCATCAAGGCTTCTGAAATCAGCGACCTGATCCAGGCACGGATCAAGAACTTCGACGCCGCGACCGAAGCGCGAAACGTCGGCACCGTCGTGAGCGTCACCGACGGCATCTGCCGCGTGCACGGCCTCGCCGACGTCGCCTACGGCGAAATGGTCGAGTTCCCGGACAACACCTTCGGCCTCGCGCTGAACCTGGAACAGGATTCCGTCGGCTGCGTGGTGCTCGGCGAGTACCGCCACATCGGCGAAGGCGCGACGGTCAAGACCACCGGCCGCATCCTCGAAGTGCCGGTCGGCCCCGAGATGCTCGGCCGCGTGGTGGACGCGCTCGGCAACCCGCTCGACGGCAAGGGCCCGATCAAGGCCAGCCAAGCGCTCGCCGATCGAGCGCGTCGCGCCGGGCGTGATCTGGAGGAAGAGCGTCGGCCAGCCGGTGCAGACCGGCCTCAAGGCGATCGACGCGATGGTGCCGATCGGCCGCGGCCAGCGCGAGCTGATCATCGGCGACCGCCAGACCGGCAAGACCGCGGTCGCGATCGACACGATCATCAACCAGAAGGGCACGGGCGTTAAGTGCATCTACGTCGCGATCGGCCAGAAGCAGAGCTCGATCGCGAACGTGGTGCGCAAGCTCGAAGAGCACGGCGCGATGGCGCACACGATCATCGTGTCGGCCTCCGCCTCGACGCCGGCCTCGATGCAGTACATCGCGCCCTATTCGGGCTGCGCGATGGGCGAGTACTTCATGGACAACGGCGAAGACGCGCTGATCGTCTATGACGACCTGACCAAGCAGGCCTGGGCCTATCGCCAGATCTCGCTGCTGCTCCGCCGCCCGCCGGGCCGCGAGGCCTATCCGGGCGACGTGTTCTACCTGCACTCGCGCCTGCTCGAGCGCTCCGCGCGCGTCTCGGCCGAGTACGTCGAGAAGATCAGCGGCGGCAAGATCAAGGGCAAGACCGGCTCGCTGACGGGACTGCCGATCATCGAGACCCAGGCGGGCGACGTGACGGCCTTCGTGCCGACCAACGTCATCTCGATCACCGACGGCCAGATCTTCCTCGAGACCGACCTCTTCAACGCCGGCATCCGGCCCGGCGATGAACGCAGGCATCTCGGTGTCGCGCGTCGGCGGCGCGGCCCAGACCGGCGTCATCAAGAAGCTGGGCGGCGGCATCCGCCTCGCGCTCGCGCAGTACCGCGAACTCGCGGCGTTCTCGCAGTTCGCCTCGGACCTCGACGAAGTGACCCGCCGCGCAGCTCGAGCGCGGCCAGCGCGTGACCGAGCTCATGAAGCAGAAGCAGTACGCGCCGATGTCGGTCGCCGAGCAGGCGCTCTCCATCTACGCCGTCAACAACGGCTACATGGACAAGGTGGATCGCAAGAAGATCGTCGCGTTCGAGGAGGCGCTCCAGGCCTACGCGAAGACGCCAGCACGCGGCCTTCATGAAGTCGGTGAACGACAAGCCGGAGCTCAGCAAGGAAGTCGAGGCCGGCTACAAGAAGATCTGCGAGGACTTCGCATCGACCGGAGCCTATTGATCCCATGGCCGGCACCAAGGAAATCCGGGTCAAGATCGCGAGCATCAAGAGCACGCAGAAGATCACCAAGGCCATGGAAATGGTCGCTGCGAGCAAGATGCGGCGCGCGCAGGAGCGCATGCGCGCCGCGCGCCCCTACGCGGACCGGATCCGGAACGTGATCGGGCATCTGCGCCTCGCGAACCCGAACTCCCACGCACCCGTTCCTGGTCGAGCGCGAGGTCAAGGCGGTCGGCATCATCGTCGTGAGCTCCGACCGCGGCCTCTGCGGCTCGCTGAACGTCAACGTGTTCAAGCAGGTGCTGATCGCGGCGCGCGAGTGGCAGGGCAAGGGCGTCGAAGTGCACCTCTGCCTGATCGGCAGCAAGGCGCTGCAGTTCTTCCGCCGCCTCAAGCTCCCGATCGTCGCGTCCATCACGCACATCGGCGACAAGCCGCACATCAAGGACCTGATCGGCGGCGTGGATGCGATGCTGGAACTCTACCGGGACGCGAAGATCGACCGGCTGTTCGTCGCCGGCAACCGCTTCGTCAACACCATGACGCAGAAGCCGGAGGTGCGGCAGATGCTGCCGGCCGAGACGACTCGACGCGAGCCGAGTTGCAGGAGCGCTGGGACTACATCTACGAGCCCGCGGCGGACCAGCTCATCTCCGGACTACATGATCCGCTACATCGAGGCGCAGGTGTATCGCGCGGTGATCGAGAACCTCGCCTGCGAGATGGCCGCGCGCATGGTCGCGATGAAGAGCGCGACCGACAACGCCGGCAAGATCATCGACGAGCTGCAGCTCATCTACAACAAGGCCCGCCAGGCCGCGATCACGAAAGAGATTTCGGAAATCGTCGGCGGCGCGGCAGCGGTTTAAGATCGGAAGGATATGACAGATGGCGAATCAACAGGCGGCAAACGGCAAGATCGTCCAGATCATCGGCTCGGTGGTCGACGTGGAGTTCCCGCGCGAGGGAATCCCGGCGGTCTACGAGGCGCTGAAACTCGTGGACCACGACCTGACGCTCGAGGTGCAGCAGCAGCTCGGCGACGGCATCGTGCGCACGATCGCGATGGGCGCCTCCGAAGGCCTGAAGCGCGGGCTCGCCGTCAAGTCGACCGGCGCGCCGATCACGGTGCCCGTCGGCGTCGGCACGCTCGGCCGCATCATGGACGTGCTCGGCAAGCCGCAGGACGAGGGCGGCCCGATCAAGACCAAGGAGTTCCTGCCGATCCACCGTCCGGCCCCGGCCTATGACGAGCAGACCGGCGGCCAGGACCTGCTCGAAACCGGCATCAAGGTCATCGACCTGCTCGCGCCGTTCGCGAAGGGCGGCAAGATCGGCCTGTTCGGCGGCGCCGGCGTCGGCAAGACCGTCAACATGCTGGAGCTCATCAACAACATCGCAAAGGCGCACAGCGGGCCTTTCCGTGTTCGCCGGCGTCGGCGAGCGCACCCGCGAGGGCAACGACTTCTATCACGAGATGATGGAATCGGGCGTCATCGACAAGAAGGACCTGACGAACTCCAAGGTCGCGATGGTGTACGGCCAGATGAACGAGCCGCCGGGCAACCGCCTGCGCGTCGGCCTCTCCGGCCTCACCATGGCCGAGTACTTCCGCGACGAGAAGCAGGCGGGCGGCAAGGGCCGCGACGTGCTGCTCTTCATCGACAACATCTACCGCTACACGCTGGCGGGCACGGAAGTGTCCGCGCTGCTCGGCCGCATGCCGTCGGCGGTGGGCTACCAGCCGACGCTCGCGGAAGAGATGGGCGTGCTCCAGGAGCGCATCACCTCGACCAAGACCGGCTCGATCACCTCCGTGCAGGCGATCTACGTGCCCGCGGACGACCTGACCGATCCGTCGCCGGCGACGACCTTCGCGCATCTCGACGCGACCATCGTGCTGTCGCGCCAGATCGCGTCGCTCGGCATCTACCCGGCGGTGGATCCGCTCGACTCGACCAGCCGCCAGCTCGACCCGCTCGTGATCGGCGAGGAGCACTACAACACCGCGCGCGGCGTGCAGGTGATCCTGCAGCGCTACAAGGAACTGCAGGACATCATCGCGATCCTCGGCATGGACGAGCTGTCGGAAGAAGACAAGATCACCGTGCTACCGCGCGCGCAAGATCCAGCGCTTCCTGTCGCAGCCCTTCCACGTCGCGGAAGTGTTCACCGGCAGCCCCGGCAAGTACGTCGCGCTCAAGGACACCATCCGCGGCTTCAAGGCCATCATCGCGGGCGAGTACGACAACCTGCCCGAGCAGGCCTTCTACATGGTCGGCGGCATCGAAGAAGCGGTCGAGAAGGCGAAGACGCTCACCTGATCATGGCGAACACGATCCACATCGATATCGTCAGCGCCGAAGGCGAGGTCTACACCGGGCGAGGCCACGATGGTCTTCGCGCCCGCCGCGGGCGGCGAGATCGGCATCGCGCCGCGGCATGCGCCGCTCCTCACCGCGCTGAAGCCCGGCGAAGTGCGGGTGCAGACGCCGGCCGGCGAAGAACTGCTGTTCTGGGTCGGCGGCGGCGGCATCGAAGTGCAGCCGCACAAGGTCACGATCCTGGCCGACACCGCGGCGCGGGCGAAGGACCTGGATGAAGCTGCGGCACTCGCGGCCAAGCAGAAAGCCGAAGAAGCGCTGCGCGATCGCGTCGGGACGATGGAAGGCGGAGGCGCAGGCGGAGCTCGCGCAGGTCGATCACGCAGTTGAAGGCGATCGAGAAGTTGAGGAAGCTGCGGAAGGGCGGCTAAGAGTCGAAGCCTTCCGGCCGATCCCGGCCGGCATTCGCAATGCCCCTCGCGCAAACCCCCTATAAGAGCGAACTCTCGCGAAATGCCCCAGATTCAAGTTGGCGGGGCGTGACTTGCGTGCCAACTTGACGCGAAACCGTTGCCCGACGGGTCAACAGAGCATTAGTATGTACATACTTATTGCGTAAGAGGTGATGCCATGGCGGCGACTCTCAAATTGACTGCGATCGGCACTTCCACCGGCGTCGTGATCCCGAAAGACATGCTCAACCGCATGAAAGTTGAGCGTGGCGATGCGCTGCACGTCATCGAAACTCCGGACGGGTATCTGCTCACGCCGTATGACCCCAAGGTCGCGAAGCAGCTCGAGGCTGGTCGCGAATTCATCAAGGACAACCGCGATACGTTCAAGGCCCTGGCTAAGTGAAGCATGTGCCCAAGTGGATCGACAAACGCGCGCTGCTGCTGCTCCATGAAGAGAGCCTCGCGATGTTTGGCGGTGCCCGCGGCATGCGCGACGAAGGCCTGCTCGACTCCGCGCTGGCGCGGCCGGTAAATCAGTTCCTCTACCAGAAAGTCGACGATCTCGCCGGAATCGCCGCGGCGTATGGCTTCGGAATCGCCATGAACCACGCGTTCGTCGATGGCAATAAACGAGCTGCGTATCTCGCTATGGGGCTGTTTATCTCCATCAACGGAAAACGGCTGCGCCCTGACCAGGTCGATGCAATTCAGACGATCCTGGCGCTTGCGGCTGGAGATCTCGATGAGGCGGGCTTGGCGAAGTGGGTAGGTGCCAACCTCCGCTCGAAGTAGTCAGACGGAACCGTAGTGAGAAAAGCGCCAGACCCGAACCGTGCTGGCAACGCTGGCCTGTCGGCCGAAGCCTTCCTGAATCGCCCCAGCCTCGGGACTGCCGGGTTCGAGAACAATTTCATCGTCACCGAATCTGGCGCGGAGTTGCTGGACAAGAATTCGATGCTGTACTGATTAGCTGACGCCGTCACCACGACGAGCTACTGCGGCGCCGCAGCGATGCGACTCACCATCGCCAGCGGCTGACCTTCGACCGCGGGCGGCGTGCCGATGACGTAGTTGACGATGCCCGCGAAGGGCGCGCGCACATCGCCGATCCTGGCGCCGAAAGCATCGTACAGCTCGCCGAGCAGGCCGCCCTCGGCGACCGCGTAGCCGTCGCGGACCGTTGCACGGAACACGCCGGTCACGGGGCTGGTGACCACCTGGTAGTCCTCGAGCCACACGACGCCGGGGTTCGGCTCCGCCGTTCCCTCCAGCATCCCGAGGTGACGCATCAGATTCCGAATGCCGTGCTCCGCCAGCGCGATCGTGCGCTCATCGTTCTGGCCGAGCTGGCCGGTCTCGGTGGTGATCGCGGGGACGCCGCGTGCCAGTGCGGTCTGGTCGACAAACTTCGTGGCATCGGCCGGCGCGATTCGCCCGGCGTCGATGACGATATGGTCGAGGCCGAAGGCCAGCGCCATGCCGCGGGTAGCCGCATCGAGTCGCACGTCTCCGGTGACAGGCATGTAGACATAGGGCCGCAGCGCCTCGTTGCCATCGCCGGCGTGTAGGTCGACCAGAAAGTCCGCCTTCGCGATGACCTCTGTCGTGATCTCGTGAGCGATGCGTTCGCTCAGCGTGCCGTCCGGTCGCCCGGGGAAGACGCGATTCAGATTCTTGCCGTCGGCAGGGCTCGTATAGATCGTGCGGCCGTAGAACGACGGCGGGTTGGCAATATGCACCAGGATCAGCGTGCCGCGCAGGGCGCGCGGATCGATCGACTGGCGCAATCGTTGCAGCGCGCTGATACCCGGATATTCATAGCCGTGCGTTCCGGCGATCAGGGCCAGCACCGGCCCATCGGCAGAGCCTCGCACCAGCGACACAGGAATGCGCGCACCTCCATCGCCCAATGCAGGAACTTCGAGGTATCCGGAAACCGCCTGCCCGGCACTCGCGCGCAGCGGTCCAAGTTGCGAGACGTCACTGGCGTTCGCAGCGCCCGAAATCGCGAGGAACGCGAGCAGGATTCGCGCCACAGCGAAAGTGCGCGCAGTGGTTGACGGACTCACGCCGGCAGGATATTCGCGTTCAGCCGAAACAGGTTCTGGGGGTCATACTGGCGCTTGAGCTGGCGTAGCCGCGCGATGTTGCCCCGGTAGTTCTCGTCGATGTGCGGCTGGTGCTCGTCCGCGACCTCGTTTGTGTAGTAGCCGTCGGTGAACGGCAGAAGCTTCGCCCAGTAGTCCTTGACGTAGTCCACGTGTCGCTTTCCGTCCGTACCGAGGTCCCAGGACACGACGGCGAATATCTCGAGCGTCGGACCGCGATGCGGGAACGCCGTCGCATCCGGAGCGACGCGGCCGATAGCGCCGCCCGCATGCTGATAGAAGAATGAAGTGCCGCGTGCGGGATCCCGCTGGAATCCGTCGAGGATGGCATCGACCAGGTCGGCGGGATAGCCGACGATGAAGCCGGACTTCAGGTACTCGCCGTTGTTTCGCGCATCGGTCGTGTCCCAGCTGCGCTGGATCGCGACGTAATCCTGCGCCCTGATCGTGTCCTCGATCGGCTTGCCCAGCTTCCGCAATGGCGCCAGCACGCGCTCGGCATCGACGGCCGGCCCGGACCAGGTCGTGTGGATCGTGAACGTGCCGGGCTTGTCGCCCATGGGTGAGTCCATGTTGGCATCGACGTACAGCTCGTCGGGCGCGCCGTTGCTGTACTCGCCATAGAACTCGAGAAGCTCGCGGGCTCTCTCGATCGGGAAGGTCAGGTCGCCGCCGATGATCTGCCGCTGCATCGAATGCAGGCCGAACTCGAAGCCCGTCACGATGCCGAAATTGCCGCCGCCGCCACGCACCGCCCAGTACAGGTCGGAATTCTCCTCCGCACTCGCATGACGGAACTGGCCGTCCGCGGTCACGATGTCCACGGATTTCACGTTGTCGAGTGCGAGACCGTAGCGCCGCGCGACGCGCCCGAAGCCGCCGCCGAGCGTGAGGCCGCCGACCCCCGTGTGGGACACAGTGCCGGCAGTCGTCACCAGACCGTGGGCCATCGTCTCGTGATCGAGTTCGCCCAGGAGGCTGCCGCCCTCGACGTAGGCGCGACGCGCCGCCGGGTCCACCCGCACCCCGCGCAGGCGAGTCAGGTCGATCTGGACGCCACCGTCGCAGGTGGACTTGCCTGAGAAGCTGTGGCCCCCGCACTTCACTGCCACCAGCAGCTCGCGCTCGCGCGCGAACGTGACTGCGCTGCGGACATCCGCGGCGCCGGTCGGCTGCACGATGAGCGCCGGGCGCTTGTCGAACTGCGGGTGAAGAATCCGGCGGGCCGAATCGTAGCCCGTGTCCCCGGCGAGGAGCAGCGGTCCTCGCAGGCTGGCCTTGAGTTCGGCGACCGCCGCTTGCTCGATGACCGTCGCTGAACCGTCGAGCTTGATCGCGGCGAGACCGCCAGCGGCCTGCGAGGCCGCCTGGTCGAGCGCATACAGTCGCGGCGTCGGTAGCGCGTAGGCGACTGCGGCGGCCACAGAGGACTGGACGAAACGGCGACGGTTGATCATGAGCCTTCCCCTGACCGGCACGCGAGCATACGTCAAACGTGGGGAGGCCAATAAACCCACTTGCCTGACGGCGCGCGACCCGCGCAGAGTAGCGCCGTCGGAGGACGGCCCATGAAGAGAAGAGCTTTCTGTGTTTCTGCCGCGGCCGCGGTCGGCGCCGCGGCATTCCCGTTCGGGCGTGCGTTCGCCGCGGTCTCGGCGGTCACCGCCGACGTTGCGGCGATTACCGGCAACGGCAAGCAGATCCTGCTGCGCGCTGCGGACGTGGAGGACTTCCGCGCCGGGTTGCGCGGCCAGTTGCTGCTGCCGGATGTCGCCGGGTACGACGATGCGCGCAAGATTTTCAACGGTATGTTCGATCGCCGCCCCGCGCTGATCGCCCGCTGCCTCGGCGCTGCGGACGTCGTGCGCGCCGTTCGCTTCGCGGGCGCGCACGAGTTGCTCATCGCCGTGCGCGGCGGCGGCCACAGCCTCTCCGGCCAATCCGTGTGCGACGACGGGCTCATGATCGACCTGTCCTTGATGCGCAGCGTGCGCGTCGAGCCGATCGAGCGGCTCGCGCGCGCAGGGGGCGGAGCACTCCTCGGAGATCTCGATCGCGAGACGCTGCCCTTCGGCCTCGTCACCACCACTGGCACGGTCTCGCATACCGGTGCCGGCGGCTTGACGCTGGGCGGCGGATTCGGGCGCCTGGCGCGCCGCTACGGGCTGACCTGCGATCAGCTGACCTCGGTCGACATCGTCACCGCCGACGGACAACTGCGACAAGCCAGCCTGGCCGAGAATCCCGATCTGTTCTGGGCCCTGCGAGGCGGCGGTGGCAACTTCGGCATCGCGACCTCGTTCGAATACCGGCTGCATCCCTTCGACGGGCGCGCCGTCGGCGGTCATCTGGTGTTTCCGTTCGAGCAGGCACGACCGGCGCTGCGCGGTTTCGCCGAGCTATTCGATCGCGCTCCGGACGGCCTATGGATCGAGCCGATCCTGACGACGATGCCGGGCGGGGCGCGCGCCCTGGTTCTGGATGTCTGCATGTCGGACGGCCTGGAATCGGCGGACACCGTCCTGGCGCCCTATCGGCGGCTCGGAAAACCGCTCAAGGACGCCGTCGGGCCGGTGCACTACGGACAATTGCAGACGCAGGACGACGAGCGTGCGCGCATCGGCGGCCGCTACTACACGAAGTCGGGGTTCGTGGAACAGATCAGCGACGACCTGGTCGACACGATGGTGGAAGTCATCGGCAGCACCCCGGTTCCACGCGCGCGCTTGGCCATGCCGCCGAAAGGCGCCGCCGTCAATCGCGTTGCGCGCGACGCCACGGCGTTCTGGCATCGTGCCCCCCTCTATAGCGTGATACTTCAGACGAGCGGCGACGAGGCCGCTGAAGATCCCGGAAACATGGCATGGGTCCGGTCGCAGTGGCCGACGCTGGAAAAGTTCACCCGCGGCTTCTATGCGAATACAAACCTGTCGGAGATTCCAACCGCTCGGGTGGGCGAGGCTTACGGCGGCAACTACGAACGCCTGCTATCGCTCAAGCGCAAATACGACCCGACCAATCTGTTCCGACTGAACGCGAACATCGACCCCAAGGGCGCGGCGACGGGATAATGTTCCGGCCGGAACGTCTTTGACGACCTCTGGCTTACATCGGCAGCTGCAAACCCCCTTGTTCCCGATGCAGGCGACGCAGCTGCTCGCCCAGCGCATCGACATTGGCTTCAGTCGCCTCCAGCGCGGCCTGCCTTTGCGGCGGCAGCCATCGGCGAGCTTCACTGCGCAGCTGCTCACTCTGCTGTCGCCACTGCGCCGCTTGCCGGTTGCTTTCCTGTGCCAGCGGCTCGCGCTCTTCGAATTGCGGCAGGCCGTAGCCGGTGTCCGGCAGCAGCGCCGCCGGGCGGCTGAGGAAGCCCTCCAGGCGCAGGACGTCCTGCACGGCGGCGAGCGCATCCGCGCCGTCCGCGTTCCGGTCCGCATCGCGGCCCAGGAAGCGCCGCTTGAGTTCATCGCGCGCCAGCAGTTCCTGGCGGCGCAGCGCGGCCTGTTCGAGCAGCAATAGCGCGGCGCTCGCGCGCAGGTCGGCGCGTGCAAGCCAGGGCGCGCGTTCGCCCGCGGGCAGGTCCAGCCAGTCCTGCGCCTTCGCTTGCGGCAGCTGCAACGCCTGCCGCGCCACTTCGAACATCGCCTGGTAGTGCGCGCTCAGGGCTTCGAAGCGGTAGCCCAGGCGCAGGGCTTCGTCGCGATCTTCCAGCACCGTGGCGTCGGCGATGCCGGCGCGCTCGCAGCCGACGCAGCAGGCCGGTGGGCGTGATGCTGGCCAGATGCTCGCCGGCCAGCCGCGGCACGCCGTCGTGCAGCAGCTTGAAGGTCTCCACGGCGCAGTTGTTGCTGAGGAAGTAGTAGCGGCCGTCGTAGCTCCAGTGCAGCCGCGCGGTGCGTTCCAGCAGGGCGGCGATCTCGGCCGGGTCCAACTGCAACGGGATCGACTGCAGGCCGCGCAGCTCGACCTTGGTGTACTCCTCGATCACCTGCTCCAGCGGCAGCACGAACAGGCGCGAGGGGTAGGAGCCCGTCAGGCCGCGCCAGCTCGAAATCTGCACGTCACCCACGAACGCGCGGAACGACAGCACCAGGTGGTACTGCAGGTCGAACCGGCAATCGGGCCCGCGCGCGCGGCCCGGCGCGCAGATCACCAGCCGCAGCATGCTGTGGCCCCAGCGGCTCATCGGCCGCTCGTTGCCTTCGGCGAGCAGGTACTCGACCGCGTAGACGCGGTCGGGGTCGAGCTGCAGCAGCGGCGAGAGGTCTGCATCGGCGCCGGCCTGCAGGTACACGAAGTCGGGCGCGCATTCGGCCTGCGGCGGCACGCTGCCGAAATGCGCGGCGAAATAGCGGTACAGGGCCGGCCGGCGGCAGGCGTAAGCCGGATCCAGCAGGAAATATTCGAGATTCACTGCGACGAACTCGGCCGGGCTCTCCAGCTCGTAGCGGTCCGGGCTGCGATCGACTGAAGGCGTTGTGCGAGCTGCGCAGGCCTAGCCGCATCGGGCTGACCTGCCAGCCGGCAAGGTCGAGCAGGCGCGGATCGCGTGACAGCCGGCCTTGCGGCGTGCGGTCGTAGAAATGCGCCAGTTCGTGGATGACGGCCGCGAGCGCTGCGCGCGTGGCCGGATCCTCGATGCCGGCATCGTGCGGACGCGCCATCCAGCCGTCGAGCAGCGCGCGGTCCAGCAGCAGCCGCCGTCGCCTGTGCACGGCCGTGGACCTGCGCGGGCAGGTCATCGCGCCACTCCACTTCGATGCGTTGCTCCAGCGCGTCCACCCATGCGGCGGGCAGGCGCTGGACGGCGTCAGCCAGGAGTTGCCGCGTGGCCGCAGCCTCGGCCGGTGTCAGCGAACGGTCGACCGGCTGCAGTTGCAGCTGCCTGCGCCGATCCGACGCAGGCCAGCAGGCACAGCGCCGGCCACGCTGTTCGCAGCCGGCGCCTCAGGCTCACAACGCCAGGATTGCCTGCGCCAGCTGCATGTCGCTCGCACGCTGTGCGCCCGCATTGTGCTCACGCAGATGCCGCAGCGCCGCCTCCAGTTGCGCGCCGCGGATACGTCCGTCGCTGGCGACGAAGCTGGCGGCGTCATCGCGGGCTTGCAGCACCACCTTGTCCTTGCCGGACGTGCTGTTGGACGAGGCCGACGAACCGGCGGCGGAGGTGCCGGCCGAAGTGGCGGCGAAGCTGCCGGCGAGGGCCGGGGTGATGGAACACGCCAGCAGGGCGCAGATCAGGGTTGTTCGGATCATTGGGGGAATCTCCGTTACTGTCTGGGCAAAGTATCGCACGACGGTTAGAACCGGAGATCAATACATCCCGAGCACGACCCGCAGGCTTCGCTCGACGGCGGCGAGTTCTGCGGGCGCGAGAACGGTGAGCGGTCCTTCGCCGATGCGCGTCCGATCGAGCGCGCGCGGTTGATCGACCACGACCTGGCAGGCTTCCCGGAGCCGGTCTCGTGCAGGCACCGTGACCCGCCACAGCTTGAACTCCGGGTAGACATTCGTCGTCAGCGGCAGCACGACGACTACCGGCGTTCCGGCGTCGATCAACTCATCGGCCTGGATGATCAGGACCGGCCTGACCTTGCCGATCTCGCGTCCGCGGGACGGATTGAGGTTTGCAGTCCAGATCTCGCCGCGCCGCATCAGTCGTTTCTTCCTGCGTGGCCCGGCAACGGAGCGTGCTCGGTATCGCCCCCGGCTTTCGGCTACGCGCAGGCCTTCGTTGTCCAGCGGCAATGCCTCTTCCGCTAGGGCGAGGGCTTCCTTGCGGACTCCGGGGTTCCCGTAAGCGGCGCGCGCTTCGGCGACATATGCTGCGAGATACCGCTGCCGCTCCCTGCGCTCAAGAAACTCTGTGATTGCCGCGCGCGCGATCTCCGACCGCGCGATGCCCTCCAACCGCGCTTCGGCGTCGAGGCGCGATTCGAGGTCTTCTGGCAGGCGGAGGCTGAAGCCCGGCATCGGCAATCCAATGTAATTCAGTATGTGCTACATATTGACATACAGTATGTAATGCTACAAGGGTGGGTGCCAAAAACGTTCCGGCCGGAACGTTTTTCGGGCGCCGCGCTGGCAGAATCCGGTGATGTCGCAGGATCCGCACGTCAGCGAATACCACGACTCAATGGTCGCGTTCCTGGAGTGGATCTGGGGACGGGACTTCATGGCGCCCGGCGGCGAAGGCAACATCGACAAGCTGGTCGCGGACATCGACCTGGCCGGCAAGCGGATGCTGGACTTCGGCTGCGGCATCGGTGGGCCGGCGTTCGTGCTGGCACGCAAGTACGGCGCGCACGTCACGGGCATCGACCTCGAGCCGCAATTGATCGAGCGCGCCGCGCGCCGCGCGGCGGAACTCGGGCTTTCGCCGCAGACCGCCTTTAGGACCGTCACGCCCGGCCCGCTCGATTTCCCCGACCAGAGTTTTGACGTCGTGTTCACGTCGGGCGCCCTGACGCAAACGGAGGACAAGGCCGGGATCGTCGCCGAGTGTTTCCGGGTGCTGAAACCGGGCGGCGTCCTGACCTGCTACGACTGGCTGAAGAGCGACGCCGGAATCAGCGACGACATGCGCTACTTCATGAAGATGGAGGGGCTGACCTACAACTTGATCACGCTGGCGGAACTCGGACGCCTTCTCGTCGAGGGCGGCTTTGAGGACGTCACGATGGAGGACGCCTCCGACTGGTACCGCCGTGAGTCACGCCGCGAATACGAACGGATGCGGGGCGAAGGCAGGCCGCGCGTCGTCGAGCTGATCGGCGAGTCACAGGCCGATCACATGATCGAGGACTGGCGTTCCATGGTCGTCGTCTGCGACAAGGGCGAGCTTCGCCAGGGTTATACGCGGGGGCGAAAGCCCGGATAGGAAACACCTATAATTCGACTTCCGCGACGGAGCCCTCACGAATGAATGTCGCCCTGCAGCGGCCGCTCAGCGCCGTGGACCTCAACTTCAATCCGCCGCCGGTTTCCGCTCGGGCAGCTCCGGGATTTCGCCCGCGAGCACTGGGGCCTGGAAGGCGAGTTCACGCCGCTCGACGGCGAGCGCGACCAGAACCACCGCGTGACGACCGCGGACGGCGCGAGCTATGTCCTGAAGGTCTCCGCGGCCGGCGAGAGCGAAGGCGCCGTCGATTTCCAGGTCGCGGCGCTGCGCCACCTCGAGCGTCATGCCCCGGACCTGCCGGTGCCGCGCGTCATCGCGTCGAAGAGAGGCAACGACCGCGAGTGGATCGCGGCCGCGGACGGCAAGCGCCACATGGTGCGGCTGCTGAGCTGGATTCCGGGTATGCCGCTTTCGCAGCGGCAAGCCGCTCGACGATCAGCGCGCTTCGTAACGTCGCCGCCTTCCAGGCGCGGCTCGCGCGCGGCCTGCGCGGCCTCTTCCATCCGCACGCCCGGCACTTCGTGGCCTGGGACATCCAGCGCGCGTTGCTGCTGGAGCCCGGCGTGCAGGCCTGGGTCGCGGATGACGCCAAGGCGCTGTGCGCGGACTTCAACGCGCGCCTGCAGCGCGACGTCTTGCCGCGCCTGCCCGGCTTGCGCGCGCAGGTCGTGCACAGCGACGGCCACGCCGACAACCTGCTGCGCGCGGGTCCCGACACCGACGAGATCGTCGGCGTGATCGACTTCGGCGACATGGTGCACGCGCCGCTGGTGCAGGACCTCGCGGTGACGCTCGCGAGCTTCGCCCGTCATGGCGAGATGTCGCTCGAGAATGCCGTGGCGCAGGTGGAGGCCTGGAACGCCGTGCTGCCGCTCATGGACGACGAGCTGGAGGTACTGCACGACCTGACGCTGCTGCGGCTCGCGACCGCGCTCTGCCTCTACGACTTCCGCATCCACGCGACCGAGAAGCCGGCCGCCTGGCTCACCGAGGAGCGGCCCGACATCGTGCGCGCGCTGTCGAGATTCCTCGCGCTCGATCGCGCGGAAGTGCATGAGCGCTATCGCGCCGCCTGCGGTCGCGTCGGCCGCGCGCCGAAGGACATCGACATCGCCGGGTTGCGCGAGCGGCGCAGCCGCGCGCTCGGGCCGAGCTATCGCCTGTTCTATGACCGTCCCGTGCATCTGGTGCGCGGCGAAGGCACCTGGCTCTTCGATGCGGAAGGGCGGCGCTACCTCGACTGCTACAACAACGTGGCCTCGGTCGGTCACTGCCACCCGCACGTGGTCGCGGCGCTGTCGCGCCAGGCGGCGACGCTGAACACGCACACCCGCTACCTGCACGACAACGTCGTGCGCTACGCGGAGCGGCTGACCGCGACGATGCCGGAGCCGCTGCGTGTCTGCTACTTCGTGTGCACCGGCACCGAGGCCATCGACCTCGCGATCCGCATCGCCCGGGTCGTCAGCAAGCACGAGGGCGTGATCGTCTCCGACGACTCCTACCACGGCAACTCGAACGTGGTCGGTACCGCGTCGACCTCCATGTACCCGAAGTCGGAGCAGCCAGCCTGGCTCGCGACAGTGCCGCCGCCCAATGGCTACCGCGGCGAGTACCGCTATGGCACGCCGGATATCGGGCGGAAATACGCGGCGCACATCGACCCGGCGATCGCCAAGCTGCAGGAGCGCAAGCAGGGCGCCGCGGCGTGGGTATGCGACATCATCTTCGATTCCAATGGCGCGATCCTGCCGCCACCCGGCTATCTCGAGTACACCGCCGGAGCAATCCGTGCCGCCGGCGGGCTATTCATCGCCGACGAAGTGCAATCGGGCTTCTACCGCACCGGCGAAGAGATGTGGGCATTCGCCTATTCAGACGTGGTGCCCGACATCGTCGCGCTCGGCAAGCCGATCGGCGATGGCCACCCGATTGGCGCGGTGATCACAACGCCCGCGATCGCGGCGAAGTTCGCGGCGAAGTTTTCCTACTTCAACACTTTCGGCGGCAACCCGGTGTCCGCCGCCGTCGGCATGGCGGTGCTCGACGTGCTGGAGCGCGAGGGTATCCAGCAGAACGTGATCGCGGCAGGAAAAGTCCTGGAACCCGGGCTCGCAAAGCTCGCGGCCAAGCATCCACTGGTTGCGGACGTGCGCGGCAAGGGACTGTTCTGGGGTCTCGAGATCGTGCGCGACCACACGACGCGCGCGCCGGCCATCGAAGAGGCCGACCGGATCATGAACCTGTTGCGCGAGGACGGCTTCCTCCTCGGGCGCACGGGCGCCTTCGACAACGTCATCAAGATTCGGCCGCCGCTCGTGTTCACGCCGGACAACGCCCGGATGCTGCTCGAGGGCCTGGATCGTGCGCTGGCGAGAGTACGGTAGAATTCGCATCCATCCTGACAGCCTTTCCGAGGAGCGCGCGCCATGACTTTGAATCGCCGGGACTTCGTTGCGACCGTCGGCTTGTCCCTGGTCGGCGGCGCGGCATCGCGCGGCGCGGCGGCGAATGAGCCTTCAGCCGCCCCCGTCATCGATGGCAACTCTGACTGGGCCTCGGTGCGCGCGCAGTTCGATCTCGCGCCCGACTGGATGCATTTTTCGCAGTTCTACATCGTCTCCCACCCGAAGCCGGTCCGCGACGCGATCGAGCGCTTCCGCGCGATGCTTGACAAGAATCCGTTCGCGACGGTCGAACACGGCATGGGTTTCGACGCCTTCCTCGGCGATGGCGCGGAACAAGTCGCTTTCCCCGTTCGCGTGCAGCGCGCGGCCGCGAGCTACATCGGCGGCAAACCCGAGGAGGTTGCGCTGACGGACAGCACCACGCAAGGACTCGCCCTCATCTATCAGGGGCTGAAACTAAGGCCGGGCGACGAGATCCTCTGCACGACGCACGATCACTACGTGCATCACGAGGCGATTCGACTGGCGGCCGAGAAATCCGGCGCGAGCTGGCGGCGCGCGCTGCTGTACGCTGATCCGGCCGCGGCTTCGGTGGACGAAGTCGTCGGAAGCCTGAAGCGCGCGATAGGGCCCAAGACACGCGTCGTCGGCATCACCTGGGTGCACTCGAGCAGCGGCGTCAAGCTGCCGGTGCGCGCGCTGACGCAAGCGGTGGCGGAGGTCAATGCCGGCCGCGACGAGAAGGACCGCATCCTCGTCGTACTCGATGCGGTGCACGGCTTCGGCAATCAGGACGAGCAGGTCGCGAACCTCGGCGCCGACTTCGCGGCCGCCGGCACGCACAAGTGGATCTTTGCGCCGCGCGGCACGGGCATCCTGTATGTGCCCGAGAAGAACTGGGGGCGACTCAGCCCGACGATCCCGACCTTCTACGACGTCGAGCCATTCGCCGCGTGGGAGGACGAGCGCCCGCCGGGTGCGCCGAAGAGCATCTCGTGGATGTCGCCCGGCGGCTTCAAGGCTTTCGAGCACCAGTGGGCGATGGCCGAGGCGTTCGAGTTCCACCAGAGCATCGGACGCAAGCGCATCGCGGACCGCATTGCCGTCCTCAACACGCAGTGCAAGGAAGGCCTGGCGAAGATTCCGAAAGTGAAGGTGCTGACGCCGATGGATCCTGCCCTGTCCGCCGGCCTCGTCGCCTTCGAGGTGGAAGGCCAAAGCGCCAGTGACACCGTTCACAAGCTGCACGCGCGCAAGATTGTGGCTTCGTCTTCGCCGTACAAGATCTCGAAAGCGCGGCTCGCGCCGAGCCTTGTCAACGATGAGCGCGAGGTCGAAGCTGCGTTACAAGCCGTGCGGGCGATCGCCTAGTGCGGTGACTTGTAAACCTGTCCTGCCTTCATCACGAAGGTGACTCGCGCCAGGGCTCCGATGTCCTCCAGCGGATTGCCGTCGACGGCTATCACGTCTGCGTACTTGCCCGGTTCGATCGTGCCGATTTGACGCTCCATCCTCAGCAACTCGGAACCGCGAACCGTTGCTGAGCGGATTGCGTCAATCGGCTTCATTCCGTAGTCGACCATGCGAACGAATTCCCGTGCCGACGTGCCGTGCTCGAAGGCGCCCACGTCCGTGCCGAATGCGATCTTCACACCCATGCGCATCGCTTTCTTGAACACTTCCATGTGGCTGGCGACGATCCTGCGCTGTAGCTCGGTATCGTCCTCCTCCTGCGTGGGAATGTAGGTCGAAAGGGTCGGGCACCAGTAAGTCCCGTGCTCGACCATCAGGCTGAGCGCTTCATCGTCCAGCATCATGCCGTGCTCGATCGAGCGCACGCCGCCGCGAATTGCGTTCTTGGCACCGTCGCCGCCATAGGCATGCGCGGCCACGTCGCGATGCCAGCGTTTCGCCTCGCCGACGACGGCATTCACATCCTCGAGCGAGACCTGGCCGAGCGGCTCGAGGTTGGCGGTGTCGACGTGGCGTAGCGTCCCGGTCGCGTAGAGCTTGATCCAGTCGGCTCCGTATTTCACCTGGCGGCGCACCTCGGCAATCATCGCGTCCTGCGAGTCAGCCAAGGCTGCCGGTTCCGGAACGGCGATGTCGGGATTCAGGCCCGCGTTATTCATGTGACCGCCGGTGATCGTGATCGCAAGCGTGGAAACCAGCAGTCGCGGGCCGGGAACGATCCCTTGATTGATCGCATCGCGTATGGCGACGTCGGCGAAACCTGCGCCTTCGCTGTCAACGTCGCGCAGGGTCGTGAATCCTGCCTCGAGATCCTTCCTCGCGGCGGCGACACCCTGAACGGTGCGATAGGCCTGCGATTTCGTGATGATCGGCGGCGTGCCGCGTTCGTCCTCGGGCTGCAGCAGGATATGCGTGTGGCTGTCGATCAGTCCGGGCAATACCGTATAGGCGGACAAGTCGATCACTCGCGCTCCGGCGGGGATTGCCGTGTCCGGTCCAACCTGCTCGATACGGTCGCCTCTGATGATGATGACTGCATTCCGGGTCAGGGAACCGTCTATCGGGTTGAGCAGCTGACCACAGCGAATGGCCGTGATGACTTCCGCGTGAGCGGGCGCTGACGGGAGCGCCATAAGACAGGCGAGCAGCGCTGGCGCCAGGCGCCTCAGAAAGGACATGTTCGGCATGATGGTCATCCCGACAACGCCGCCTGCAGGGCGGTAAAGTACCAAATCCAACCCCCGATCTGAATCGCGAGCGCCAAGCCTTGAATCCAAGGTCGCTTGATGAAGATCGCGGCCACGCCTGTCGCCAAAGTCATCGGAACGATCACAAGATTCTGCGCCGGCCACTGTGAGGCGTCAGTGGTTTGACCGAGCATGGCATTGGTGGCCACTGTCACCGCGCCAAGAATTGTGTAGGCGATGAGGTATTTCCGACCTTCCTCGCGATGAAATTGTTGCAGGTCAATGCTGCCTTTCTCCGGGATGCGCGGCGAGACCAGGCGCGCTTGCAGATAGATGCCCGCCGCCACCGAGAAATAGAATGCGATCGACCCGATGTCCCAGATTGTCATCGTGTGCAGATCCCACAGGCCGATCCACCACGCACATGTGAAGAGCAACGCAGCCAGCATCCAGCCGGCGTTGAACCAGGAGAGCTGAACCCGCTTCGACGCGATGATGATCTCGCCCGCCGTGGAGAGCAGGTGCGTGACCGCGGCTGCATACACAAACGAGAGCAGGATCAGGATGAATTCGTAGGCGTGCATTGCCGCTCCCGGTCACTTCCCACGCGCTGCGTAGTACGCCGCGATCTTCGGGTGGTTCCTGACCCGGTCCATGTGGTTTGCCAGGAGCGGCGCGTGTTGCTCCACGAGTTCGGCGGGGATATGGTCCAGCGCTCCGGACTTGAGCCAGCGCACCCACAGGAAGCACTTGAGGTCGGCGAGCGTCAGGCGCTTTTCGACGAACCACTCGCCACCGCCCGCCTTGAGCCGGGCCTCGATCTGCTGCAGGAAACGCGGGATGGGACCCGCCGCCAGCGCCTCGCGCGCCTTCTTCTTGGCTTCGCTTTCGAGCGCCATGGTGTTGCCGATCTTGGTGGAGACGTCCTCGACCGCGTCCATTACCTCGTCGACCAGCGCCGCCTGCCAGTCGTCCTTCGGGTACAGGCCGGCAAGCTTGCCGAGGTAACGGTTGAGGGTGTTGGACTGTGTGATCGTCTTGCCGTCCACTTCCAGCATCGGCATTGCCTGGAACGGCGTCTTGTCGCGCAGCGCGGGCCAGTCCTTGCCGGCAATGCGCTTGTCCTCGAACGCGATGCCGCCAAGGTGCATTGCAAGGCGCGCAACCTCGCCGCGGCCGCCGTCGAAGTCAAAGTAGGTAAAGACAAGCTTGGGCATGGGGACTCCTCACGCGTTCTTGCAGGACAGGAACACGCGGAATCATAGCGCGGGCTAACCCGTTCCTGCAGTTGCAAAATCCCAGGTTGACACCATGTTGCAATATCCGCGCTACTCTCCCGGTCTGATCATTCGATAGCCTTTACAGCACGAGGCCGCATCCCGTGAACAATTTCGTCAGGAATCCCGCAGCGATCGCCAAGCTCACCCCCGAGCAGCACCGCGTGACGCAGTTGTCCGGCACGGAAATGCCGGGTACCGGCGCCCTCCTGCACCACAAGGAGCCCGGTATTTACGTCGACGTGGTCTCGGGCGAGCCGCTGTTCGCGTCCACCGACAAGTACGAGTCCGGGTGCGGCTGGCCGAGCTTTACCAAGCCGATCGAGTCGGCTAACGTCAAGGAGCTGGCGGACGAGAGCCACGGCAGGGTCCGGACGGAAGTGCGCTCGGCGCACGGCGATAGCCATCTCGGCCACGTCTTCACCGATGGGCCGCGCGACCGCGGTGGCCTGCGCTACTGCATCAACTCGGCGTCGCTCCGATTCATTCACCGGGACGACATGGAGAAAGAAGGCTACGGAGCCTACTTGAACCAGGTGGGAGACAAGTCATGACCACGGAACGTGCGGTGCTGGCGGGTGGTTGCTTCTGGGGTGTGCAGGATCTCTTCCGAAAGTATCCCGGCGTGATTTCGACCCGGGTCGGGTACTCGGGCGGCAACACGCCAAACGCGACGTATCGGAATCACGGGGCACATGCCGAAGCCGTCGAGATCCTGTTCGATCCCGCGAAGATCAGCTTTCGGCAGATCCTCGAGTTCTTCTTCCAGATTCACGATCCCACGACGCGCAATCGCCAGGGCAACGACGTTGGCGCGAGCTACCGCTCAGCCATCTTCACCACGAGCGATGAGCAGCGTCGCATCGCCGAGGACACGATTGCGGACGTCGATGCGTCCGGCATTTGGCCTGGCAAGGCTGTGACCGAGGTTGCAGCGGCGGGTGATTTTTGGGAGGCCGAGCCGGAGCATCAGGATTATCTGCAGCGGAATCCTTTCGGATACACCTGCCATTTCGTGCGGCCCGACTGGACGCTGCCGAGGCGGAAGGTCCACGCAGCAGCGAAGTAAGATCCCGCCCGCGGCGCGGCCGCGTCGTCGGAGCGCGTCACAAGTCGAGCACCAGCCTCAGGCCGTTATCGACGCGGCGCATAGCCTCCGCTGAGAGCAGCCGAACCCGGTCCGTGAGCAGGGCCTTGTCGATGGTCAGGACCTGCGAGACGTTGACGACGGAGGGCTTGGACAATCCCGATTCAGCCTTGGCGGTGCGGACGTTGCCAGGCGCGTCGGCGAGTACCAAGTTGGACGTGATCACCGCAACGATGGCGGTCGAGATGCGGCTGTCGTTGAAAGAGTCCGACTGGATGACGAGGACAGGTCTGCGGAAACCGGGGCCGGAGCCGGATGGCGGCGGCAAGGCCGCCCACCAGATCTCACCACGCTTCACGGCTCAGCCGCTCGAGTTGGGCGTACTTGAGCGCGGGATCAACCTCTGACGACTCCTTTCCGTAAACAGTGTTCAACCGGGCCGTGAGCGCCTTGGCGCCGCGCGCGCCGACGTATTCGGCGATTGCCTCGGCATAGAGCTGGCTGCGGGACTTGCGGAGCCTGCGGGCGAGCGTTTCGGCGGCCCGGAACACGGGATCAGGCAGGGAAATGGCGACTTTCATGCCGGCCATGGTATCACCGCGGGTATTACCGGCTCAACGGAAGAATACTCCGGCAAACGGTCCCTCGCGCCGTGCATAACTTGGCGATTCGAGCCGATTTGCGCCGTGCGGTGGATCGCATGCCCGGGCTTGCGCCTTGGGCGCTCGCGGCCTCAGGGGAGCAGGCGGCCGGCCGCGACCAGGTGGCGCTGATAATAGGGTGCGTCGATACTTGCGACGCTCACGGTGCCGCCGCTCGACGGCGCATGGACGAACCGGCCTTCGCCCAGGTAGATGCCGACGTGCGAGAGTTTCTCCTGATCTCGGAAGAAGACGAGGTCGCCTTCCGTGGCCTCCGCGAGCGAAATCTTGTGCGCTGCGTTGAACTGGTCATGCGAGGTTCGCGGCACGGCATGGCCGTTCGACGTAAACGTGTAGTAGACGAGACCGCTGCAGTCAAAGCCTTCGCTCGGATCGGCACCGCCGTAACGGTACTTCACGCCGACCATCGACAGCGCGAGCTGTGCGATGGGGCTGCGCACATCGCTCGACGCCAGGTGCGGCTCGGATGCTGCGGGCACGGCCACGGGCGTTCCCGCGCAGCCCGCCGCGAGCAGCACGGTTGCCATAATCCCGGGAAGCCTGACTGCTCCGCTGCTTCGCTTGGTCCGCATGATCTCCGTAACCGACTGATTCGGCACCGAACGATTACGGGACCCTACCTACGCAGCGCGGCTGTGTCGTCAGAGCGCGTCACATTGCGTTGATGCCTTCCAGGCCAGCGGTGCCACGCGAAGGATTCCATTCCGCACGGCGTCTAAATCTACGGCAGCACACAAATCAGGAGCATTCGCCGTGAAGAGACACATTGGAATGACTGGCAAGGCCATCGTGGCCGGTTTGGCGCTGGCGGCGGCAACGACGACCGCTATGGCCGCCGCGCCCAAGCCGTTCAAGATCACGAACATCCATTTCGAGACGAACTCGTCGGCTTGCGACATGGGTATTCAGATCAGTTTCGACACGGACGGTATTACCCGGGGCGAGGTCGAAAGTCCGTTCGACCAGCCTGTCTTCACTTTGGGAGCCGTCCCCGGCCTGGAGAACACTCACGACATCACCGAAATGTTCCAGGAACGCGTCGAGCCGCCGATCACCGACCTCGAGAGCGCGCTCGGCTGCGAGCCTTCTGAGGACGCGATCTCGCTGGCCGAACTCCTGGGCAATTGGCCTGCCGGCTGGTACGAGTTCGATGGTGAGAGCGGGAGGGATGAATTCGAAGGCAGGGCCAGGCTCTCGCACAAGGTTCCCGCCGGCCCCGAAATTCTCGCGCCGGAAGACGGCGCCATCGTCGCCCACGACGCGAATCTCCTCATCCGGTGGAAAAAGGTGTCAGGGCCGATTCTTCCCTACCTTGGACCGGTCGAGGTCGTGGGTTATCACGTGGTGGTCGCCGATGTCACCGTCCCCGTGCTGGCGCCGGGCAAGACCAAGACCGTGCTCGACGCCGACCTCTCGCAGGGAGAATTCACCTTCCTGGTCCCGAAGCAGTACCTCGAGCCAGGCAGGATCTATGAATTCGAGGTGCTCGCAACCGAGAAGGGCGGCAACCAGACGATCACGGAAGGGGGTCTTTTCTGCACGCGCCCGATCGTTCCTGCTGACTGCGAGTTGCCGGACTAGACGCGCCGTTTGCGATCAAAGCCATCGGGCCTCGGAACCATGCGGTATCCGAGGCCCGATGGTGCAGACCTGCTCGCCTCAATCACAGAGAAATGCCCATCCCAAACCTTCGCAACAGTCTGGCCAATCAATCCGATCAGGCCTACATTCGGCGCAGCCGCGATCAAGGGGGTATCCACGATGACCCGGAAACTTTTGGCCGATTGCGCTCGTTCTTTGCTCGCCGGGCTGTGCCCCGGAGGCGCCGCCGGACGACAACCTCGCCACCT
Source organism: uncultured Gammaproteobacteria bacterium (assembly GCA_963819545.1). Classification (GTDB taxonomy): domain Bacteria; phylum Pseudomonadota; class Gammaproteobacteria; order Steroidobacterales; family Steroidobacteraceae; genus SCUD01. Next base: position 528,615 of record CAWFWJ010000002.1, read on the forward strand.
ATTTCGACAATACGGGCCGCGACGACGTTCTCGCCGGCGGCATCCGGATGATTCCCGTGACGACGCCGAAGGGAACATTCAAGGTCTGGACCAAGCGGGTCGGCAACAACCCCCGGATCAAGGTACTGCTGTTGCACGGCGGGCCGGGCGCGACGCACGAATTCTTCGAGGCATTTGATTCCTATTTCCCCGGCGCGGGCTTCGAGTACTACTACTACGACCAGCTAGGCTCGGCCTATTCGGACCAACCGAAAGAACCGGAGCTGTGGGAGATTCCGCGCTTTGTCGACGAGGTGGAACAGGTTCGCAAGGCACTGGGCCTGGATGCGGACAACTTCTATCTCTACGGCCAGTCCTGGGGCGGGATTCTCGCGATCGAATATGCCCTGGCCCACCCGGAGAATCTCAAGGGGCTCATCATCTCGAACATGATGGCGAGCATTCCGGCGTACAACGAATACGCGAAGACGGTGCTGATGCCCGCGATGGATCCCGCGGCGCTGAAGGAAATCCTCGCGTTCGAGCAGGCGAAGGACTACAAGAACCCGCGGTACATGGAGCTGCTGGTGCCGAACTTCTACGAGCAGCACATCCTGAGGATGCCCGCGGACCAGTGGCCGGATCCGGTGAATCGCGCTTTCGCGAGACTCAATTACGACGTCTACCTGACCATGCAAGGTCCGAGCGAGATGGGCGCGAGCGGAAAGCTACTGAACTGGGACCGGACGGCGGACCTGGCCTCGATCAAAGTGCCGACGCTCGTGATCGGCGCCCGCTACGACACGATGGATCCGAAGCACATGGAATGGATGGCGGGCCAGTTTCCGAATGGCAGTTATCTCTACTGCCCGGAGGGCAGTCACCTGGCCCTCTATGATGACCAGGCCACATATTTCGAGGGCCTGATCAGGTTTCTGCGAGAGGTCGACCGGCAGCCGCCAACTCACTGACCGCCCGCCATGCCTGGTCGATCGCCGCGTGCGTGTAGGCATCCGCGCCGGCGTCGGAGTTCGCGATCGCGATGTTGCCGAAACGCTGCCGGCCAACGACTTCGGGCGGTGGCTCTGTATTCCAGTCCGCATCCTCGAGGTCAACGTGGTCGCGCGCATAGCCGTGTGGCCAGCGGTTGACGGTGATGGCGAGGATGTCGCGCGCGGCGTCGAAGCCGCCGGGGCCGAGCAGGCTGTTCAGCACGCTGCGGACCTCGCGCTCGAAGTCCTCGAAGGTCATCGTCGAGCATCCGTGCCCGGGCCGCACGGGCCTGGTTCGCGAGGCCAAGTCCTTTGGGCGGCGGATCGCTGAAGCCGGCGAATCCCTGCATGACGCAGGGATCCTCGGGGCGCCAGGCCGGCCGGTATTCGCCGACATTGATGCCGGTGACGAGGAACTGGTTCTGCAGGAAGCTCCCCGGGAGCTGCGCGCCCTTGATGCCGAGCGCCTGCAACGCCCGGCCGTTGCGCAGCAGCGTGTTGACGACCAGCATCGGACGCTTCACGCACTTGGCGAGGGCGGCCTTCTGCGCCGAAGGCAGCTCCGGCGCGAGATACGGGATGATCGCGTTGTAGCAGGCGAGCACCGCCTGCTTCGCCGTCACGCGCAGCAGCTGCCCTTCCTTCACGTAATCGACGGCGACGCCGCCGCCTCGCTTCGTTCGCGACGTGGACCGCCGTCGAGTTGAGCCGCAGCCGCGCAGCGGAACCCGGCCGGTCGAGCGCGCGTAATCGGGCCGCGTGGTCACGATGTCGAACGGATCGGCGTCGGCCGCCATGCCCGGAACGGCCTCCGGGATCAGGGAGCGCACCAGCAGCCGCGCGATCGAGCTGTTGCCGTCCGGGAACATCGCCGTCGGGCTCTCGCGCTCCTCCGTGTCTTCATCTTGCGAACCGCCGAGCACGTGCGCGCCGGGTGACGCGGTCTGCAGGCACTCCGCGACCGAGAGGCTTTCGGCCGGCAGGCCCCAGAAACTCGCCGGCGTGTTGCTGAGGACCTGCAATGCCTCGTCGGGCATTGCAAAGTGCTCGCGGAGAAAGTCGGTGTAACTCGTGCGGTGCAGGTACGCGTGCCGATCCGCTGGCGACTGCTTCGCGAGGACGTCGCCGCCCGCGAGCAGGAAAGATTTCAGCCCGGCGCGCGCGTCGTCGGAAATCGGAAACGCGTCGACGTGCCTCGCAAGCGCCCTCGGCGACATGCCATCCAGCGTCACGCCGGGCAGCAGCACGTCACGGCCGTAGTGCGCCTTGTCGAACAGGAGCGCGGGCTTCAGGTGGCCGTGCGATCCGAGCCAGTTGAAGCTGTAGTCCTTGCGCAGGCGCGCGATGTCGATGCCGAGCTCGTGGACGAGTTCCCGGGCCACCTGGCTGTAGAGCGAGTACTCCATGTTGACGGTGCCGCCCCAGGCGAGCCGCATCGGACCGCCCTGGTGGAACTCATTGCGCTTGGCGTGGCCGCCGAAGTCGTCGTGGTTGTCGAGGATCAGGATCCGCGACCCTGCGCCGTGCAGCTTGCGATGGAAGTACGCGGTCGCAAGTCCGCTGATGCCGCCGCCGACCACGACGAGGTCGTAGGTCTCGTCGAGCGCGAGCGGGTTGTCGAAGTGCTTGCCCTCGCGCGCGAGCGCATGCGCAACTTCGAAGGAGCCCAAGTGCGAGCCGCGCAACCCCGTGAGCGTGGGCGGGTAATAAAGCGTGCCGCCGTCCTGCGGTAGCGCGAGCCCCGGAAGCGGCAACGCCAGGCCGAGCCCGGTGATGCCGACATCGTGGATGAAATCCCGGCGCGTGATCGGGCGCGACAGGCCGAGCTTGTGGTCAGTCGGGTTCATGGTGCGGCCTCCACGATGCATCAATGCTTCATCAAGACACTGCGCAGGCACACAATGGTTTCGTTGCCTGCGTCAGGTGCAAGATCGGACCCGGAAAAGCCGGAGTGGCAGTTGGGCAAGCGCCAGATGTTCGTTCTTCGCAGCCGACCCGTCAAAAAACTGATGCGCAAGTTCCGAGGATCTGGCGGGTGTCTCGGCCACTGACGGCCCAGACCACGATATCGAGCTCCGGCGGAAATGCAGGAATGAACCGCTTGTCGCTCGCGAGTTCGTTGTGGAGTTTCAGCGCCGCCGCCCGGCAACTATCGAGCATCCCCGCAAACTCCCCGCCGCGCACGAGCGGAAACAACCTCTGAGTCGCCCACAACGCCACCGCCGCGGCGCCCGGCCTCGAGCACTCCAGGCTGATCTCGCCCAGGTGCAGCTCCTTCGAGCTGAAATACGTATACGGGGAATCGTGCTTGTAAAACTTGCCCACACCGGGATCCCGAAACAACACGCATCCGCACCCATACGGCTGCAACCCATGTTTGTGTGGATCGATCACGATGGAATCGACTTCGCTCAGTCGATCGAACGCTGCGCGCGCCGGCGGCGCGAGATTCGACGCGAGTGTGTAATACCCGCCGTACGCGCAGTCCGCATGCAGCCGGAATCCATAACGATCGCGTAGCGACAGGATCCCGGGCAGCGGATCGACGGAACCCGTCGCCGTCGTCCCAAGGGTCGCGACCACTGTCCCGACACCGCCGCGCTTCAACCGATCCTCCAGCGCATTCAGATCCATCTGCGCATTGCGATCCGTCGGCACGCTCTCGAACGGCAGCTTCAGTACGCCGCTGATGCGGCTGTGCGTGTAATGCGCCTGGTCGGAGGCGAGGATCACGCGCGTCGGGCCGCAACTGCCCCGCGATCCAGAGCGCCTCGAGATTCGCCATGGTGCCGCCGCCGGTCAGGTGGCCGAGATGCGTCTCCCAGCCGAACATGCGCGCGATCTCGGCGACCGCTTCCTTCTCCATCTGCGAACTCGCGCGCCCGCCGTCGAGCGCGTGGTTGTTGGGGTTGATGTACATCGCGAGCGAGTAGGCGAGGCGCGCCACCGGATGCGGCGGCTTCAGCATCTGTCCGGCGTACTGCGGGTGGAAGTAGGGGTAGTTGTCGTGCATGCGCTCGGCCACTTCCAGCAGCACTTTGCGCATCGCGGCCTGATCTACATGCGGCGGATCGAAGGCGGGGAGCGTAGAGAAACCTTCTTCCATCCGCTCGAGCGCCTCCCGGAGCAGTCCGAGCTCGCTCTTGTCGAACTGAAATGATCCCCCCTGGCTCATGGAAGGGGTCTATTGGGTCGCGGCCGCATCCATGACCTTCGGCACAACACTTCGCAGGAGCGGCTGCCCGGGCGCCACGCCATCCACGATCTTCCCGTCGTCCACAACGAGCGTGCCGGCCACCAGCACGTAACGCATACCGATGCTGGGTTCGGCCGCCGCACGAAAGGTGGCACGATCCTGCACCGTCGTCGGATCGAAGACCGCAATATCGGCGCGGGCGCCTGGCTGAATCCGGCCGAGCCGCCTGGCGACCGGCGTCAGCTGCTCGAGGCGCGCGGCAGGCATCAGCGACATTTTCGCAATTGCCTGCATCAGGTTCAGCGTCTTCTGGTCTCGCACATAGCGCGAAAGGACGCGGGCACGCGTGCCCGCGCCCCGCGGATGCTGCAATAGGCCGTCGCTGGCGACGATTACCGAAGGCTCGGCCATCACCGCGTCCACGACGTTGTCGGGATTCGCGTGAATCAGGATCAAACGGCTGGCTGTCGCGGTATAGAGCGCTTCGAACTTCTGTTTCGTCAGTCGCTCGCCCGTTTCCGGGATCTCGAGATCGGCGTAGTCGAGGCCGCGCTTCTCGCGCCATCCCGGGTTGAAATAGGCTGAATTGATCGACGTCATCGCGACCGTGTACGGATAAGCCTCGGTCGTGACGTCGAGCCCGCGCTGGCGGGCACCCTGAATCATCCCGATGCATTCCATCGAGTCCTTCATGCAGACGCTGTTGACGTGCACGATGTGAACCGACGCGCCGCTGATCGCCGCGGCTCCGATGAGTTCGCTCACCGACTCGATGCCGGAACCCGGTTCGCGGATGCCGCTGCTGCGCGCGTGCACGAAGACCGGCACATCGAGTGACTGCGCCCGGCGAAAAACCTCGATCAGCTCGTGGCGTGTCGTGCCGGGCGCGTACTCCAGGCCGATGCCAATGCCGAGCGCCCCGGCCTCGACCTCCTCATGCAACCGTGTGAGCACCCGCTCGAGCTGTTCGGGCGTGGCAGCGTCGTTGGTGGCAGGCCCCGATTTGGGCACGACGCCCGCTTCGGGTCCGAACAGGCTCGGTGGAATCGGGGTGTCCCAGGCTTGGAGGCGCGAGGCAAGGAACGAGGCGCTTGCACCGTAGTGGATCAGTGCCTTTCCGCTATTGGTTTCCGCGAAGCGCTTGATGTCGGGTACGCCGACCTCGAGTTCGAGCGCGGTGGTAATGCCGTCGAGCGCCAGCGTACGGTACGACGCCTCGTCGAAGCCATGCTGGTGCAGTTCGATGAAACCCGGCGATACGACGAGGCCGCTGGCGTCGATGATGCGCTTGCCTTGCAGCGGCTCGGTGGAGACGGCTGCGATCGCATCGCCGCGGATGCCGACGTCGCGGATGGCGTCGAGCCTGGTCTCCGGGTCGACGACGCGACCGCCCTTCAGGACGAGGTCGAACGACTCATCCGCGCCTGCGGGAGCTACAAACGATGCGAACGATGCAAACGCCAGCACCAGCGCGGGAAGCAAGCGTCGGGAGACGGTCATGTCTGTCCACCGCTTTTACGAAAGGCATCGATTATGGAGTTTAGAGTAACGGTGACGTCATTTAGCGTCGTCGCCCAGCCACTCACACTGATTCGCATGGCTTCCCGGCCGTGCCACCGGGTTCCGCCGCACCAGCATTCGCGAGCTTCCTGCAAGGCCGCGACGACCCGCTTTGTGCGCTCGGGGTCGCCGAACGACACAACGACCTGGTTCAGAACGACGTCGTTCAGGACTTCGAAACCGGCTGCTGAAAGCTGCTTCGCGAGCCACTTCGCCTGATCGCAATGGCGATCGACGAGCTCGGCAAGCCCCTGCCGGCCGAGTGCCTGTAACGCCGCCCACACATCCACGCCTCGCGCGCGGCGCGAGCCGTCGGGCGTGAGGTTCGAGGCGTCGCGGCGATCAATCAGCAAGTAGTCGCCGCTGATCGACATCGCGGCCCGCAATGCCTTTGAATGCCGAACGAACGCAATGCCGCAGTCGTACGGCACGTTCAGCCACTTGTGCCCGTCGGTCGCCCATGAGTCCGCGCCCTCGAAACCTTCCATCAGGTAGCGGCACTTTTCTGAGGCCGCAGCCCACAAACCGAAAGCGCCGTCCACGTGAACCCAGGCGTTGCCCGCATGCGCCCACTTGATGATCTGCGGCGCAGGATCGAAGCTGCCTGTGTTCACATTGCCCGCCTGGATGCAGACGATCGTGGGGCCGTTAATGGGTGGCAGCTTGTCTGCGCACATGCGCCCCTGGCCGTCCGTCGGCACACGCACGAGGTGGGCACGGCCGAAGCCGAGCAGGGGCAGGACCTTGAAGATGGTGCCGTGCGCTTCTTCGCCGACGATGACCGTCACTTCGGGCGAGGCGCGCAGGCCCCGCTCCTCGACATTCCAGCCGACTCGGGCGAGCACCTCGTGCCGCGCTGCCGCAAGGCAGGTGAAGTTTGCTGCCGTATCACCCAGCACGAATGCGCCTTCGGATTCGGTCGGCAGGCCGAAGATGTCTTTCAGCCAACGGAGCGCCGCCTCGTCGAACAGCGCCGCCGTAGGCGAGCTGACGAAGCTGAAGCTGTTCTGGTCCCAGGCGGTCGCGAGGACGTGCGAGGCGACGGTGGCGGGGAGCGCCCCGCCGGTTACAAAACCGAAATAGCGGCCGCCGGCGGAAGCGACGGTCGTGGGCGAGCCGTAATCGTCGAGGAAGGCGAGGACCTCAGCGTCGGGTGTCGGCCCGGTGGGCATGTTGCCGCGCAATGCATTGCGCAATCGCTCGACGTCCGCCTCGTGCGGGAACACGGGCCGCGTCTCGAGCGATTCGAGATAGTTCGCGCCGCGGTTGGCGGCATCCGCCAGAAGCTTGCGAATGGAATCGTCCAAGTCTGCACCCCCGTACTGCGGTTAGCCTACCCAGCCGGCCGGAGAAATCCCACTCGCCTTGTATGTAGTGAAAAAGCCGCGTAAATACTGACTCATATGGCCGAAGAACCCCACTCCGTACTCGTCACCGGCGCGAATCGCGGGCTCGGCCTCGAATTCGCCCGCCAGTACGCGGCCGACGGGTGGCAGGTCTACGCAGCCTGCAGGTCGCCCGAGACCGCCAACGAGTTGCAACATCTCGCAGGCGAAAGCGGCGGGCGCATCCACGTGCTCGCACTGGACGTCACTGACACGGCGAGTGTCCGCGCGGCGGCCGCCGCGCTGAAAGGCAAAGCCATCGACCTCCTGTTAAACAATGCAGGCGTCATGGGGCCGCGCAATGAGCGGATTGGCGGCATCGACTACACGGCCTGGGCGAAGGTGCTCGATGCCAACACGCTGGGCCCGATGCGCGTCTCCGAGGCCTTCGTAGAGAACGTCGCAAAGAGCGGCCTCAAGCAGATCGTCACCATCACGAGCGGCATGGGATCGGTTGCAGACAACACCTCTGGCGGCGCCTACGCGTACCGAAGCTCCAAGGCGGCGGTCAACATGGTGATGAAGAGCCTCTCGATCGATCTCGCCTCACGCGGCATCACCTGTGTGGTGATGAACCCCGGCTGGGTGCGCACCGACATGGGCGGTTCAGGCGGGAAGCTCACGCCGGTCGAGAGCATCACGGCAATGCGATCAGTGATTGCGGCGCTGCGGCAGGAAGACTCCGGGAAATTCCTCAACTACACCGGCAAGGCCTATCCCTGGTAGATCACGCACCAGGCCGGTGCGCTCAAGGCAGGACGCCCAACTCATCGAGCGAGCGATGCAGCTCCGCCGCATCGCGATACACGCGATACGCGCCGGCGGCGAGCAACTCGTCTTCACCGTAACCGCCACTCAAGAGTCCCACGCTCAGCATGCCGGCGCGTCGGGCCGCCAGCAGATCCCACACGGCATCCCCGACGACATAGCACTCGGCTATCGGCACGCCGAGTTTCTGCTGACACGCCAGGAACAGGTCGGGTTCGGGTTTCGCCCGCGCGACGTCGCGACGCTCGATGACGACGGTCTCCGGGCCGATGCCAAGGGCTTCGAGCGACAAGTCGATTTCGGGACGACTGCCGGAGGTCGCGATTCCGAATGGAATGTTCTGGGCACGCAACGCGCGCAACAGGTCGATGGCGCCGGGCAATGGGCGGCGTTCGGGCAGGAATTCCCGGAACAGCTCGCCGTGGCGCTTCAGAAGAGCTTCCTCTTGTGCCGCATTGATTTCGCGCCCGAGCTCGCGGGCGGCCGCGCGCGCGGCGAGGCCGCCGCTCATGCCGATGCGCCGATGGATGCGCCATCCATCGATCGCCAGGCCGCTTTCCGCGAACGCCCGCTGCCAGGCGAAGACGTGCGCGTAAACCGTGTCGATCAACGTGCCGTCGAGATCGAAGATTAGCGCTTGCACAAAGCCATTATTGATTCCGCCGGTTCACTTCGTCCTGCAGTTGCTGATTCCTTTCCTGGTACTCGCTGAACAGCTTGGCGAACTCCTCTTCCGAGCCCGCGAAGTAGCCGATTTGACGCACGCGAACCTGGCCGCCGTCCTCGACCATCTGGCGCGTGATCCAGGCGGGGTGGGCCGGATGGTCCTTGGTCGTGAAGATATAGAAAGTCCGTGAGCGCGGGTCCGAAAAGGCGACGAGATTCTTGCCATTCAAGACTTCCGCAGTCGACTCGAAGTTCTGCCGGACCTGCGTGGCGTAATTCTTCCACTGTTCGACGGTGATCTTGGGAGACGGATAAGGCTGGAATTCCTGGGCAAGCACGGGCACGGCCGACCCGAGGGCCATCGCCAGGCACAGGACGGTGCGCGCGAATCGGATTGTCTTTCGGTACATGGTCAGCGCCTGTTGTCGACGATATACGACCGGGTGATTTCGGCAATGTTCCGCGTGCCGGCCTGCCGCATGGCGATCAGCAGTTCGTTCCGCAGGATGTCGAGGACTTTCTCGACGCCTTCCTGTCCGAACGATGCCAGGCCCCAGATATACGGTCGCCCGATGGCCACGGCGTTGGCGCCAAGCGCGAGGCACTTGAAGATATCCGTGCCGCGGCGAATGCCGCCGTCGACGAGCACCGGCACGCGACCACGGACGCCCGCGGCAACCTCCACGAGGCTGTCGATCGACGCGCGGCCGCTGTCTTCGGCACGCCCGCCGTGATTCGAAACGACGAGACCGTCCACGCCGTGATCGACGGCAAGCTCGGCGTCCTCGCGCGTCACGATGCCCTTGATGACGAGTCTCCGGGGCCAGATCTCGCGCAGCCGCTTGATGTAATCCCAATTCATGTCGAGTGGTGTCAGGTCGGTGATCGCCGCGAGGTCGAGGCCGGTGAACATCGGCTTACCCGCAATGAAGCCGCTGAGGCGTGTCCGGCTGGTCGCATGACAGGTGTTGCAATCGCGCGAATCCTTCGGGATCGAGCGCGCGAGGGTCAGGCGGTTCGAACCCCCCTGCAGGTCCACCGTCAGCACCAGCACGGGACAGCCCGCCGCTTCGGCGCGGCGTACCAGTGCCTGCGTGATGGGCCACTGGTCAGTCGGATAGAGCTGATACCAGATCGGCGCGCCGCGCTCAGCGGTGACGTCTTCGACCGAGCGGGACGAAACTGTGGACAGGATTTGAAGATGTTTCCTCGACCTGGCCGCCCGGGCCGTCGCCATTTCGCCGTCCGGGTGAAATGCACGCTGGCTGCCGACCGGGTCGATGACGATCGGCGAGTCCCAGGTCGTGCCGAAGAGGTTCACGGACATGTCGATCTTGCTCAGGTCGATGAGCCGGCGAACCCGCAGGCTGTAATTCGAAAAGCCTGCGGTATTGGCGTGGAGCGTCGCATCGCCGTCGACGCCGGTCGCGAGATACCCGAAATGCGCGGGCGGCAGGCGCTCGCGCGCAACACGCTCGAAGTCGAACACATCCAGCGCCTTGTCTGCGGAGGTGATAACCCCGTCTGCGTCCTGGCCGAAGGCCTTCATCGTCGGTGCCAAGCCGGCCAGGACCGGAGTCGCGAGCATGGTTTGCAGGACGTGTCTGCGTGTCTGCCGGCTCATGGTCATTTTATTCATCCCTCGTATACCCATCGCCCACCGACCATCGTTCTCTCGATCGGAATCGTGACCAGGCTCATCGGGTCTTCGACCAGCGGATTTCTGCCGAGCACGACAAGATCGGCCAGCTTTCCGGGCTCCAGCGAACCCTTGAGATGTTCTTCGAACGACGCATAAGCGCCATTCAACGTCGTGACCCGTAAAGCTTCTTCCACGCTGATTTTCTGGCGTGGCCCCCAGGTTTTGCCCTTGATATCGGTCCGCGTCACCATCGATTGCAGCGCCATCATCGGCTCGAAGGGGCCGGGCGGATAATCCGAAGCGAGTGTCGCCTTGATGCCCGCATCGAGAAAACTGCGGAGCGCGAACATCGAGTTCAGCCGTTCCTCACCGTACTCCTGCATCTTTTCGCCATGGAAGTAGACATAGGTGGAAAAGGGCGTGGGGATTACGCCAAGCGCTTTCATTTGCCGCACCAGGTCATTGTTGATGATCGTGCAATGCTCGATCCGGAAACGCGGATCGCGCCTGGGCAGCTCCTTCTGGATCCGCTCGTAGACGTTGAGCACCATCCCGATCCCGACGTCGCCGTTCGCATGGATGCCGTTCTGCCATCCGGCCTCGTGCGCCTTGCGCGCGCGATCGTAGAGGTCTTTCTCTTCGGTGACGAGGATTCCATAATCGTCCGGGCGGCCGACGTAAGCTTCGGAAAGTCGCGCAGTGCGCTCCGAGATGGAGCCGTCGCAGACCTGTTTCATGCCACCGACACGCACCCACTCGTTGCCGAGGCCGGTCTGCACGCCGGCTTCGAGCATCTCGTCGATGTGCGGCGAATTGACCATGCAGTTGATCCGGGTCACCAGTTCACTCGACGCATGGGAGTCCTGGTACGCCCGCAGGTCGTCGGGTGTACCCTGAGCGTCGGTCGCGGAAGTGATGCCGGACTTCGCGAGCATGGCGGATATCAGCTTGATGGCCTTCCGGTCGTCGTCCCGGCTGTAGGTGCCAAAGGCCGGTATCACCTTGGCGAACGGCTCGGTCGCGCGTTCCAACAAGCGTCCCGTCAGGCGCCCTGAAGCAGGGTCGCGCCCGAGTTTTCCACCGGACGGATCGGGGGAGTCCTCCGAGACGCCGGCGCGAGCGAGGGCGAGCGAGTTGACGTACGCGGTGTGGCCGCCCCGATGCTCGATAAAGACCGGATGCTGCGGCGCAGCCGCATCGAGGTCCTCGCGCGCGACGAAACGGCGTTCCGATGTCTTGGTGTCGTCGTATTTGAAGCCGACCACCCACTCGCCGGCAGGCGTTGCGGCGGCGCGTTCGCGTATCGCCGCCTGAATCGCGCCGATGGAGCGCAGGTCGCAGTCCACGAAGCGCAGATGCCGACGGCCTGCGTACGCGGGATGCGTGTGCGCATCGATGAAGCCGGGAACGACGGTGTTGCCACCGAGATCGATCTTCTTTGTGCCGCTGCCGACAAGGCCGTTGACTTCGGCGTTCGAGCCGACTGCGAGAATGCGGTCTCCGGCGATGGCGACGGCCTCCGCAATCGGCTGGCTGGGATCGATCGTGATGAAGTGACCGTTGTGAAGTATCAACTCGGGCCGTTGCTGCGAAATCGCGGCCATTGCGCGACTGGCAAACAGGGGCAGCGCAGCGACGGCGCCCGCGTTCCGCAGCAATTCACGTCGAGATACGATCATCTTCGGCTCCTAGGGCACGATCGCCAGGAATAGAAAAACAACGAACACAACCAAGTGTACGGCGCCTTGCAGCACCGTGGCTCGGCCGCGCGACATCGTCATCGCCGAGATCAGCAGGGTCAGCGCCAACAATGCAATGTTCATTCTTGACAAACCGAGATCCAGCTTGAGGCCTAGAAACAGTGAAGTGGCCACGACGACAGGGATCGTAAGGCCAATCGTCGCGAGTGCCGAGCCAAGCGCCAGGTTGAAACTGGTCTGCATACGATTCCGGAGCGCCGCCCGCGCCGCAGCCAGCGTTTCCGGCAGCAGGACCATGAACGCGATGGCGATGCCGACCACCGCATGCGGGACGGATGCCGACAGGACGACGGCCTCGATGCTTGGAGCAAGACTCTTGGCGAGCCCGATGACAGCGACGAGTGCGATCATCAGCAACGCAAAGCTCATGAATGTGACCGGCACCGAAGGCATGTCTGTACGCGGTTCCTCAGACTCGGCTTCGATGGGCAGAAAATATTCCCGATGCCGCACCGTCTGCACGAAGACAAAAACGGCATACAGAGCCAGGGATACGACGCCGGCAAAGACGAGTTGCGCAGGAGCCAGGGTCGGCCCCGGGGTCGTGGTCGTAAACGAAGGTAATACGAGTGTCAGGGTGGTGAGCGTTGCCAGTACCGACAACACGGGGCTGGTTCCCTCGACACGGAAAGCCAGCACGTGATGACGCAGAGCCCCCAGCAGCAGGCAAAGGCCGACGACGCCATTGCAGATGATCATCACGGTCGCAAATACCGTGTCGCGGGCGAGCGCGCTCGCGGCTTCGCCGCCGGAGAGCATGAGTGCAACGATCAGCGATGCTTCGATTGCGGTGACGGCGAGGGCGAGAACCAACGTACCGAAGGGCTCACCGACGCGAAGCGCAATAACCTCGGCGTGGTGCACTGCAGTAAAAACCGCAGCGATGAGGGTGACAACAACGAATGTGAGAAGGGCCCAGCCGAGCGGACGATCCCAGACCGCAGCCAGAATGGCGCAGCCGGCGATCGGCAGGAGAAAACTCCAGAGCGGTGTGCCGAGGAATTGCGCCCTCATTGCCTGTAAGCCGCCGCACCCGCAATTGCCGCGATGATCGATGCAACCAGTTGATATGCCCCCGCCGCAATCCACAGTTCATCGCTGAAGAAACCAAGCGGGATGAACTGCGCGGGCCCGGTGAACGAGTACGCAACCCAGGCGACGAGGCCAGCCCAGGTCGCCGTTCTCACGCCCGGATCCAGGCGCGGACGCAGCAACACGTAAACAAACATCGTCAGGAATCCGCGCCCCAGCTCGAAGACCACGAAATAAATCATGCTCCAGCCGGCGTGTTCCTTGACGTTGGCGCCGAGCGTCGCGACGAGCGCGTCCCACTGCTCATTGATCAGCCGCTGGTGCAGGAATCCGTCGCTCATGAAGCAGATGGTGGCCACGATCAGCGCGCCAAGAATCAGCCGCCCCCAGTTGATGTCGCTCATGTCGCATCCCGCGTGAATGTCATGATCCAGTTCGTCTCCCAGTTCCCGCCGCCATCCGCGGAAAACGCCTGCTCCCATTGCGGGCTGTCTTTTGCGGGCATCGACCAGAGGAAACGGATCCGGATCGGCCGGCCCTTGTATTCATCGTCGGTGTAAAACGCTCCGACGCTACTCTCGAACGCGCCAACGACGGGCTTGTCGAACGACCCGGGATGGCGGCCATCGAGCCACCAGATCGACCATTGCCGGGTTTCCGGGTTGTAGGTGCGAAGCGTCAGGGCGCGATAGGCGCCGCTCGGGAGGTCAAGAAAGTTGTCATCCATATTGCCAAGGCCGCCGAGGATCTTCTGCGCCTGGCAGGTGCCTTCGAACTCGGTCCAGTCGGTGCAACTGGCCAGCCGCTCGTTCAGGCGACGATGGTGAACCCGCCATCGGCCAATGAAGAAATCAAAATCACCGGCGCCTGGCCGGCCCGCCTGCGTACTCATGATTCGAGCATCTTACTCGCGAGCGGCCGCACGCGACCCCGCTTCACTCAGTCGAGCGGCTGAACGAGGTTGATCAGGTTCCCGCAGGTGTCCTCGAACCGGACCGCGGCGATCGGGCCCATGACCTGCGGTTCGCCGTGAAATTTGACGCCGCGCTTGCCGAGGCGCTCGAAATCGCCCTGGATGTTGGTCGTGGTAAAGGCGGTGGCCGGGATGCCGGCGTCGAAAAGCGCCTTTTGATAGGCCTTTGACGGCGGAAAACTTATCGGTTCGAGCACCAGTTCGGCGCCGACGATGCCTTGCGGCGCGATCACGGTCAACCAGCGGAACTCCCCAAAGGGAAGGTCCGCGTGTTTCATGAAGCCCAATACGTCGGTGTAGAACTTGAGCGCCTTGGCCTGATCATCAACCATGACACTCGCAAACTTGATCTGCATGATATAAACCTTGACGAGTTCATGGCCGTGAAAATTAACACGAATCGGGCTGCGATCGCTGTCGGAGACGCGCTGATTGTCGTCGATGTCCAGAACGATTTCCTGCCAGGCGGCGCGCTGGCCGTGCCTGCGGGCGACGACGTGATCGAACCCCTCAACCGCGCGATTGAAGCCTTTGAACGGGCGCGGCTGCCGATGTACTACTCGCGCGACTGGCATCCGCCGAACCACTGCTCGTTCAAGGCGCAAGGCGGGCCTTGGCCACCGCATTGCATCGCCAAATCGGACGGTGCGGCGTTCGCGCCGAAGCTCCGGGTCGCGATGGACGCGACCTTGATCTCCAAGGCGACGACCGCCGGGGTCGATGCGTATTCGGCATTCCAGGGGACGACGCTGGCGGCGCAACTGATCGCGGGCGGCGTTCGCCGCGTATTCGTCGGCGGCCTCGCGACCGATTACTGCGTTCGGGCCACGGTGCTGGATGCGAGAAAACACGGTTTCGAAGTGGAATTGCTGGGTGATGCGGTGCGTGCCGTCGAGGTCGAGGCCGGCGACGGCCGCCGTGCCCTCGAAGAAATGCTGCAACGGGGCGCGCATCTCATCGCCAGCCCGGCTGTAACCGGCTGATAATTCCCGAATGATCGAACCTCGCGCGGCCGGTGATGCGCTGCTGACGGATCTCTACCAGCTCACGATGCTGGCGGCGTACACCGCGCGCGGCATGGAAGACACGGCGGTCTTCGAGTTCTACGTTCGCCGCATGCCGGATAACCGCAACTTTCTGGTCGCGGCCGGCCTCGGGCAACTGCTCGAGTATCTGGAGAACCTTCGGTTTGAGGCGGCTGACCTGGATTGGCTCGACTCAACGGGCCGGTTCGACAAGGCATTTCTTCAGAGGCTGGCGAAACTGCGGTTCACCGGCGACGTCGACGCGCTGCCCGAAGGCACGACGTTCTTCGCGAATGAGCCGGTCGTGCGCGTGACGGCCAGGCTGCCGGAAGCGCAGTTGATCGAGACGCGGCTGATCAACCTGCTGCACTTCCAGACAGTGATTGCGAGCAAGGCCGCGCGCTGCGTGCTGGCTGCGGGTGATCGCGTACTGGTCGATTTCGGGTTGCGCCGCGCCCACGGGGCGGAGGCAGGCATCCTTGCCGCGCGCGCGAATTATCTCGCGGGATTTACCGGCACGGCGACGGTCGAGGCCGGGCGGCGCTTCGGCATTCCGCTCTACGGCACGATGGCGCATTCCTTCATCCAGGCGCACAGCAGCGAAGCGGAGGCCTTCCGTCACTTCGTCGAGTGCTTCAGCGAGAACAACACGCTCCTGATTGACACCTACGACACGCTCGGCGGCGCGCGGAAGGTCGTGGCGCTTGCGCAGGAGTTGCGGCCGGCAGGTGTCCGGATCGGTGCCGTGCGCATCGACAGCGGCAATCTCGCTGAACTGAGCCGCGACGTGCGGCAGATCCTCGACGAAGGCGGCTGCCGGGAGACGAAGATCTTCGTGAGCGGCGGGCTCGACGAAAATTCGATTGCGGCCCTGGTGACTGCGGGCGCGCCGGTGGACGGCTTCGGCGTCGGCACGAATCTCGACACTTCCGTGGACGAGCCCGTACTCGACTGTGCCTACAAGCTGCAGGAGTATGCGGGTCGCGCAACCCGCAAGCTCTCGACAGGCAAGGAAACCTGGCCGGGGCGCAAGCAGGTGGAGCGGCACCGCGATGGCGCGGGAAAGCTGCGCCGCGACGAAGTCGTGCTCGAAGGCGATCCGGTGAAAGGCGAACGACTGCTGGTGCCGGTGATGCGAAACGGTCGCCGGGTCGGCACGTCTCCGACGCTTGCGGATAGCCGCGACTGGGCGGAGCGCGAACTGGCGGGGCTGTCGGCCGCGCTGCGCTCGCTCGAGCGGCAAAAGCCTTACGAAGTCAGCATCGCGCCGTCGATCAGGTCGCTGGCGGAGGCAATGGGGCGGGGGGCGGCAGCCAGCGATTGACTCGCGCGTCAGGCGGTCGAACGAGCTTCGCTATAGCTCTCTGCGAGGACCCCGAGAATCTCGCTCCAGCCCCCTTCGTGCGCCTTCGCCATCTCCGCGCTCGGCAGCTTCTCGTGCGTGATCACGATCTCCGTCGCGTTGCACGCCGGATGGAACTCGACCGTCACCAGTGAATCGCCCTGTCCCGCGGACGGCGAGTTCCAGGTGAATACAAGACGGCGCGGCCGGTCGATTTCCCGATAGGTTCCCCTATGGGGAATGGGCCCCGACGCCGCATGCATGACGATCTCGAAGTTTCCACCGACCCGCGGATCGACCTTTGTGGTCGTGCGCGAGATGCTGTGCGGACGCATCCAGATGGCAAGGCTCGCCGGATCGAGCCAGGCATCGAATAATTCCTGGGCGGGGGCAGCGATTTCTCGCCGCACGACGACCCTCGGCACATTGACTTCGTTCATGCCTGCCTCCTTTTCCCGGAGCGTTTGCGCTTGTTCGTTACGAATGTGTCGAGGGCTTCCAGCCGGTCATCCCAGAAGCGTTGGTAGTGGGCGATCCAGGCCGCCGCTTCCGCGAGCGGGGCGGCATTGAGTGAAAGCGTGTGATCGCGGCCGCGTACCGAGCGCCGTACCAGGCCGGCGCGCTCGAGCTTGCGAACGTGCTTCGACACGGAATTCAGGGAGATCGGAAAATCGGCGGCCACCTCGGTGACCCGCGCATCGCCCGTGGCGAGCCGGGCGAGGATCGCCCGGCGGGTCGAGTCGGCGACCGCGCCGAGAATCCTGTCCATGGCCACATTTCTATATTCACCCATATGGGTGAATATAGAGCAATGGCCATCATGACGCAAGCACCCGGGTAGAGAAGCGGTCAGGGCTTCAGCAGTTCGCTGATCTCGCCGAAGCCGGCGGAATCCTTCGCGTAGGTGAATGTACCGCGGTCCTTCATCTCGCGCGCGCCGCGCAGGAAGGCACCGAGCGCGGTCGTCGCGAGTGCGCTGCCGACGCTGATCCGTCGCACGCCCATTTCCGACAGCTCGGCGAGCGAGAAACGCTGCGGCTGCGTGCCCATCAGGAAATTCACCGGCCGGTCGACGGCACCGACGATTGCCGTGATTTCCTCGCGCGTCGAGATGCAGGGTGCATAAAGGACATCCGCGCCGGCTTCCTGGTAGGCCTGGAGGCGCCGGATCGTGTCCTTCAGATCGGGAATGCCGACGAGATAGTTCTCCGCCCGCGCCGTCAGTGTAAATGGGAAGTGCAGAGCACGCGCGACTTCAACAGCCGCACGAACTCGGTCCACCGCATGGCTCAGCTCGTAAACCTTCTCGCCGGGACGATCGATGGAGTCCTCGATCGAACCGCCGGACACGCCGGCCGCCGCGGCAAACCGGATCGTCTCCGCGACGGTCTTGGGGTCATCGCCGAAGCCGTTTTCGAGATCCGCGCTGACCGGAAGGTCGGTCGATGCCGCGATTTCCGCCACGTGCGCCAGCATCGCGTCGCGGCCGACCCGGTTGTCCTGCAGGCCCGAGGAGAATGCGAAACCCGCGCTCGTCGTCGCCAGCGCCTCGAAGCCGAGCCGCGCGAGGATCCGCGCCGTGCCAACATCCCAGGGATTCGGAATGATGAACGCCTGCTTGCGCGCATGCAGCGCGCGGAAGGCCTCGGCTTTCTGTTTCTGTGTCTGCACGCTTACGCTCGTAGCAAGGTCCAAAGTCCGATCGCGATGAAACCGCCGCCTGCAGCGTATTTAAGTGCAGCGGGACTCACATATTGGGAGACGAGCTCACCCGCGAGCACGCCGATTCCGGTCGCGACGACGAGCGCCATCGAGGCCGCGGCGAACACGGTCAGCTTGCTGACCTCCTTGTCGGCGGCAAACAGGAGTGTCGCGAGCTGGGTCTTGTCGCCGAGTTCGGCGATGAACACGGACGCAAATACCGTCGCCAGGATCTTGAAATCCATATCGCCTCACTCCCATTGCCGCGAACAGGACCGCGACTCCGGGCCTCAGCCGTCGTAGGCTTTCTGCAGGGCCGCGATGCCGGGCTTCTTCTGCCGCATCATCTCATTACGGTGCCTTGCCGAGCTGGCGGTCATAGTCCGCGGCGTCGAAGTGACCGAGCGAAGCGGTGATCAGGCCGTCCGCGCCGATGGTCCATTCCTCGAAGCCGCTGATCTTCACTTTTCGGCCGCTGCCGCCGGGGCCCGTGTTCGTGCCGGTCAATGTCCAGCGATAGCGGTACTGTCCGCCCGCGTATTCGAGTCCATCCATCTCTATGTTCAGGTCCGGAAAGTCAGTCATGAATGACCGCGCCGTCTCCGTGATAGCGGCTCGACCCAGGTTGGGTGCGCCGTCGTTGATCTTGAGCGAACTATTCTCGGCGTGAAATGCGGCGACGCTCTCGGGATCATGGTTATTCCAGGCCGTCGTATAGCGAGTGGCGAACTGCTTCATGTCGTTCGCTCCCGAAGGGTGGGACACGCGCGTGGAATGCAACAATGCCATCTTCCAGTCGTCCTTCACGCGGCGGAGTATCGCGCTTTCGAGCCATTCGCGGCTTCTGGCGCCCTTGACGTCGTCGTAGATCTCGGACCGCAGCACATACACGGCGTAGGCCAGGTCGCGCTCGATCGTCACGGAATGGAACTCGAAGTGGTCGGTGCGTTGGAAGCCGGTGCCCGGCTTCGCCATGCTGGCGATATCGGCTTCGCGGTCGATCAGCTCGCCTTGCTCGAGCAGCACGTAATCTTCCGTCAAGGACGCGCGGTACTTCGCTTCGTCGAAACCGCCGTAGGCGGCGTAGTTGTCCTTGATCGCCTGCTGGACGGCGGCAGTGTCGTCGGAGGCCTGCGCAGAACCCAGGCCGAGGCCAGCTGCGAGCGTCCAGGCGAGCGCGGCCCATATTTGTCGCGTCATGCTTTGTCCTCCCCGCAGCAGACTAGTCGCGCAATGTCTTCGTGTAAACGTAGAAGACCTTATCCCGCTCCCAGCCGCAGGACTCGTAGAGCGACTGACCGATCTTGTTTGTATTGGCGGTGCTGAGCTCGAGACGCGCGGCGCCGGCCTTCCGGCCATGCGCTTCGGCGGCTTCCATCAGGGCACGACCCGTGCCGGTGCCGCGTGCGGCCGGCGCGACGAACAGGTCATAGAGCACAAAAGTTCGCGCGGCGAGCACCGAGCAGAATGCGGGGTAAAGCTGCGTGAAACCGACGATCGCGCCGGTCTCATCCTCGGCAAGGATGAGCACGGACTCTTTGCGCTGAAAACGCTCGATGATGTAGCGGCGAGCGAGCCCGAGATCGGCGGGCTTTTCGTAGAACTGTCGGTAGGCGTCGAACAGGGCGGCGATCGCGTCGAGATCCCGCGCTTCCGCAGGTCGGGTTGCCACTTTTGTCATCGCTCTTCCCCCCTTTCTTCCAATTAACCGCGCGGCAGCATCTTGTCCAGCAATTCGAAACCGGCGCGTTCTCCGTAGCCGTGCTCGCGATAGAATGCCCGCGCGCGCTCATTCTCGCGCCCGAGCTGGAGCGAGACATTCGTGCACTTGCGGCGGATGAACTCGGCTTCGGCCTCCCGCAGGAGTTGCGATCCGATATCACGGCCGCGGAACGAGGGCAGCACGAAGAATTCGTCGATCTCGGCGGTCAGGCCGAGATGCTCGAGGCTGAACACGTAAACGGCAAGCAGGTAGCCTGCGGCGTCATGGCCAGATCGCGCGATCCAGGCACTGCCGAGCGCGGGATCGCCGAGGAGCCGTTCGAGCTCAGCCGTGATGAGCGCCGGGTCGAAGCCCGCGATGTCTTCGAAGATCCAGTATTCCTCGACCAGCCGAAGCAGCGCGGGAATATCGGCCGCGGTCAATGGGCGGATGACGATATTCATGGGCGCTCCCAGGCCGCGACCGGACCGCGAACACGGCGAAAGAGCGGATGGCATTTCAGTGTCTTGTGCCTCGCCACTGGCGATGGCGTGTGGCATCCCGTACGGCCAGCTTGCGCATCAGATGCCGCCATTCGTATTCGATCTGTCCGCTGCGTCGCCGCGATCGGAGTGAGTGCCCGCACCGGCCCGATCTTGCGGCGGTCGAACTCGTAACCACGCGCCGTTGCCTCGGCATGGACGGCCGCGAGATACGCGTTGATCGCGAAGCGCGGCGCCGCATGCGCGCGGAATCGCGCAAGCTGAGGATGGTACCGGTAGCCGCGCGTTTCACCGCGGAGAACGGCCTTCGCAAGCAGCGCCTCGCGCCAGAGCGCAACCAGGCCCCTGGCGTCCAGATAGCGTGGATGAAGCGTCCAGAGTCTCATTTCTTCGTGGGGAGTTTTCGTTGCCAGGCCGCACGCAGGAGCGCCTGTACTTCCTCGGGTTTCGCGGCGTCGAGCGCGACCCGCAGGCCGACGATCTTCTTGCCCCAGCCGAGTTTCGCGTAAACGACCGGGTCCAGCACGGTCATGCGATCGCATTCCACCTCGTCGACAAAAACATGGAGCAGGCCGCCTTCCTGAGGCGCGGTCGCGAAAATCCGGCCGCGCACCCGAAAAGAGGTATAGCGGTGGTGCGGCGATTCGGTCGTGCCGAGCAGCTTCATCGCCATCCGGCGGACATCGTCAAGCGTCATATGAACCTGGTCGCAACCATGTAGATGAAACTATCCGTCGCGGGGGACGGTTCCGGATACGGCGTTTCGGAAAACCCAAGGCGACGGTAGAGCGTAATGGCGCGCGGATTGCTGGCTACGACGAAAAGCGAAAGCGAGTCAACGCCGAATTCCGCCGTGCCCCATCGGGCGAGTTCGCGTATGAGCGTCGTGCCGTACCCGTGGCCACGCAAGGTGGGGGACACGGCGAGGCGGCCGAAATGGCAGCGCCCGACCCGAAGGTAGCATTGACCGAATGCGGCAAATGGGCCGCGATCCTGAACCAGCGCCCAGGTCGGCAGGCTCTTGAGCTTTGCGTCCTCGCGGAAGGTCGTTTCCGTGAACGGAAACCGGAATTCCGGGCCACCCCAGGTCTGAAGCGCGGTTTTATCCGGAAACCACGTCATCAGTTCCGGCAGATGAGACTCCTGAAAGCGCTCGAGTTTCACCGGGCGAGGTCCGCCAGGCGTGAACGACGGGTCATTACGACGGTGCTGCTCACCCGCGCTCCCTTTTACCCGCAGACGAACCCAATCCATTGACGCACGATTTCGCGATGTGCGGATGCCTGTGACTTCACTTCATGCAAGCTGGCGAAAGTCACCATCGCATGGTCCTTGCCGAGCCAGGTCAGCAACTTCCCCGGATCCTGGATGGCAATCGAGGCCCCGACACGATCCTTGGCTCCGAAGTGCAGGATGACGCCGACGCCGCTTTTCGCTCGAAGATGCATCGTCGCGAAGTACTCCGTCGTGCGGCAGCAGGCTGCTTCAATTCTGGGACGGTTCGGTCCAGACCGCCAGTTCGTTGCCGCTCGGATCCTCGAACTGAAACCTACGACCACCCGGGAATGAAAATGGCTCCTTGACAATCTTGCCACCCGCAGCGCGAACGGCGGCGAGGCTGACTTCAAGATCGTTCGAGTACAGGACCACCAGCGGACCGCCGAGTCGGACATCATCCACACGGCGAAGGCCGCCGGATTCGCGGTCACTGCCCTGAATGCCCGCATAATCCGGGCCGTAGTCCGTAAACGTCCAGCCGAATGCGGCGCCGTAGAAACGTTTGGCCGCTGCGAGATCATGCACGGTGAACTCGATGTAATCGATGGCGTGATGGGTGTGCATGGGAATTCTATATTGTTGAAACGGTGATAAGGAACAGCACGAATCGATAGCCGAGGACAATGCTGGCGATCGAAATCGAGAGCAGGATAGTTTGCAGCACCCTTATTGCATCTTCCGAGCCATAAACCGGGCCGATGGCCACGTAGAGGTACAGCATGCAGGCCAGGACATTGGCGACACTCAATACGTTGTCGACCATTGGCGTTTCCAGGCCGCCAATCCCAAGAAAGGCGCTGAATCTTGCCGCCAACAG
Source organism: uncultured Gammaproteobacteria bacterium (assembly GCA_963819545.1). Classification (GTDB taxonomy): domain Bacteria; phylum Pseudomonadota; class Gammaproteobacteria; order Steroidobacterales; family Steroidobacteraceae; genus SCUD01. Next base: position 550,936 of record CAWFWJ010000002.1, read on the forward strand.
CGCGGCGCAAAACAGCAACAGGAGAAAGGTGTAGAGATGAAGAGAGAACACGACATGCGCCATGAACGGCCGCTGCTTGCGAAAAAATACCAGGGGGAGGAGCAGGGCGAACGGAATCGTCATCAACAGGATTAGCGACTTGGCATGCAGCACGACGGCACGATCGAACGCAGGGGCATAGTCCTCCAGCCGGGTGTTTGTGTCCTGCAGTCGCTGGGTAACCAACGAACGGGCCAGATCACTCCAATCCTGATGGTGGAGGTGAGAGTCCAGCGTGGAGCTGAATACATTCTCACCCGTGAGCGATTGAATAGCGAAGAAGAGGACGTTGGCGATCAGGAAGAGCTGAAAAGGAGCGACATACGGTTTGTGTACGCCCTGTGTCCAGGCCACCGTAAGTTTTCCAGGGTGGCGCAGCAGGCACCAGGCAGTGCGCGCCGTGCGCGCATCGAGGCTGGTAAAAGCGCGCCAGAAGTTTTCGGCGAGACCGTGGAGAGTAAGCTCACGCGGCGCAAGCGGCTGTTCACCGCAGCGCGCGCAGAACGGCGTTACCACGAGCACATTGCAAGTCGGGCAGGTCCAACGAATTTCTTTGGGGTCGGTCATTAAGGTCCCGTGCCGCATGCGCGGGCGGGAGTCGGAGCCGCTGGTGCTTGTTCGTCAGCTCGCGACGAAAAAGAAACCGCAATAAGCAGGCAGATCGCGAGGATGCGCTTGACCGGTCTAGGCGTCATGACGCCTGGTCGCTCCTGATACGTTGAGCAAAAGCGGCGGCCTCGGCGTCGTGCCTGGCCGGCACGTAGCCATCGCGGCAATTGGCGTGCGCGACGCCGCCGAAGCGCATGCCGAGATATTCGAAGGTATCGAGGAACGCGCCCATGAACGAAGCGGGGGCCTCGTCGTAGATGGACGTGCAGACCACATAGCCCTGTTTCCCCCGCAGGCGACGGCCGTCGTCCAGAAGATCGGGCAGATCCAGAAAATCCGAGATCCGATCAAGGAATGTCTTCATCGCCGGACTGACCGCATACCAGTACACGGGCGTGGCAAAAACGATCTGATCGAATTCCAGGGCGCGTTTCAAGAGAGGCTCAAAATCGTCATTCCGGTTTCGGTGCTTATAGTCGTAGGCCGAAATGTTTTTCTGCGTCAGGTCGACGACTTCCATGTCGAGTTCCCTCGCGATGCGATCCATCAGCTGCCCCGTATTGCCGTTACGGCGCGAACTGGAGAACAACGCGATTGCATTCGGCATGGACCGGGCGCTACTACTAACGACTTGTCCGGGCCCGATCTACACGGACGAGCAGGTCTTCCACGATCTCGCTCTTGGCGAATGGATTGAATGAAAATGGTTTGGCAGGCGAGAAAGCAATCTCAGTGCCGAAAGTGCTCGGGACGACGAGCCTGAGCGTCACGCGCGGCGGGTTCATCTGTGTCGAAGCGCTGACATTCATGATGCTCGACAGCGGGATTGCTTCCTCTTGACCACGGTTCCAGATCAGGAGTGAGTCGCCGCAATCATAAACCTCGTCGGCGAGATCCCAGAACGTGTTCTTGAAAAAGAAGAAACCGAAGACACCCATTGCCAGCGGCATAAGCAGAAGCATCGCACTCCCTTCAAGGGAACCCGTTCCCATGGCCGCAATCAGAAAGACGGCGAGGATTCCGAACCACAGTACTGGGGATACGTTCTTATAGAAGCGCGTATTGCCGGAGGAAATTGTCGTCATGGCGCCCGGGTACTGTGGAAGAACGACGCTCTACGGCCTGCTCTAATGCATGGTCAGGTGGCAGCTTCCTTTGGATTGGGACCATAGGCATTTGTGCCTGGCGTGCTGTCCAGGCAGACGAAGACCAGCAGAACGATGCCGCCAATCAAGGGGATCAGGGAGATCAGGAGCCACCAACCACTGCGGCTGGTGTCGTGAAGGCGGCGCACGGTAACGGCAATGGAAGGGAGGATCATTGCCAATGCGAACAGGCCACCGAATAGGCCGAGCCCATATGTTGAGTTAAAGAGACCCACGGCGCCGTCGATGAGAGAAAGCGCGAGGAAGAAAAGCAGGTAGAAGAGGGTAAAAAACCAATACTCGGCGCGTTGAGCGCGACCAGTGAAATCCGCGTACTTCTTCAGAACGATCAAGAACCATTTCATGCTCATCCCCCTGGTTTATCCCGACGATCTCTCGGGTGCCGTAGCGGTGGTGTTACCTAGCGATGTACGAACGGCTGGACTCGGCATGCCCTGCGAAGCTGATCATGCACCGTGTACTCCAGGTCAGGCTCCGGCGCCGAGTAGTGAGGCAGTAGCCGCGGCCTCGGCAATGACGTAAACGCCCACTGCAATAGCAACAACCAGGAGGGCAGTCTTCACACCATCGAACTCGCGACGCTCAATCTTTACAACGTCGGAAAGTTGAAAGCGTTTCAGCTGCTTGTCTTTGCCTTGAGTGCCCTCAAAATACTCTGGCGTCACCGTGGTAACGTGAACTTTCGTTTGAGCTCCATCGCGTGTTGTGACCGTGAGTGAGTCGTTCGGAGCAATCGCTGGCGGGATTTCTGCAGCGGCACTTTCTTGAGATGCGTTGGTGTCCACGAGGGTATGCAGCGACGTGCATGCAACGAATGCGGCACAGCTGAGCAGGACTATCAGTCGGCAAAATACCTGACGCATTTGGTTCTCCAAAGTGTCTGCGGTTCTGTGGGAAGTCCAGGTGGCTGGATTGCCATGCTCATGCCCGTTACGTCGTGAATGTAATCGTTAACCCCGGCAGATCGATGCCGGAAAGCTCAGTGCCCCATGTCTCTCCTGGTTTGATGGGCATCGGTGGGGTGAGTGTTCCCGTCGTCACTGTGTCGCCAGCCGCGACCGGCGGGAATTCCGGAGGCCGTGCAAGCATGCCAGTGAGATGCCCGAGTGCGAGCAGCGGCGAACCGAGCACGTTCGCACCACTGCCTTCTGCCACAACATTATCGTCTTTCTTCAGGGCGACCCGGAACGTACGCAGGCGCTCCCGGCAGTCGGCAATCGACGCCACCGGCACCCGCTCGCCGACGACAAGAAGCGCATGAAGTCCGTTGACCGCGACCGTATCGGCCACCTTGAACTTCCAGGCGGGAAAAGGGCTCTGCACGATCTCGAAGCCGTGCGCGATCCAATCGATGCTGTCGAGAATCGCATCCTCATCTTGAGTCACCGGAGGCGCCGATTTGAAGTGCAAAAGTATTTCAGGTTCGATGCGCGGCTCGGGGAAGACCCCAATCGAGGCGGTGACGTGACCGTCGTGGGAATGCGAGAGGGTCGTGTTGTACACAAAACCCCAGATCGGCTCTCGTACCCCGAATTCATCCCAGATCTTGCGATTTGTGAAGCCGATTTTCCGGCCGACGGGTCTCTCGCCACGCCCCACGCCCCACGCCCCACGCGCCACGCGTGCACGTGATCTTCAACCTCGTACGCTCGTGGCAAGTCAAACGTCGGATCGCGGGTCGTGAATGGGGCGATCTGCCGTGGGGTGCCGAGGATCTAGAGCGCCTCTGCCGTGGCCATGTCAGCGGTGATTTGAACTGCGCCATCTGATGTCGGCACTTGGCCGAACGCAAACCGTGGTACCGCAGCAATCGCCAACCCGACGCCTGCGCAGTCGCGAATGAACCCTCGTCGTGTAATCGGGGACACTGGAATTCCCTCACTTCGGCGGCGTGTAGGGATCCGGTGTGCCGGGCGCGATGAGCGGGTGCTTCCGCGTGCTGAGTTCGAACCCTGCGATCATCTTGGTCATCGGTTCGACAGCCCAGGTGTTTTGGACCGTCACCGGAAATTCTTCCTTGGGGTCGAGAATGAGATTGAAAAGCTTGGGGGTGCCGAGTTTCAACGGCGGCGTGAACCAGTCGTGCATCTCGTCGTAGAGGTGAAGCTTCCAGTTGCGCCATTTCACTGCTTGCAGGCGGTCCGCCAGGAACAGCAGCAGGCCTTCGCGGTTCGAGGTCTGCTGCTTGCCCAACAGGAAATCGGTCTGATCCACGCCGTCGATGGGCCGGTCTTGCGGCACCGGAGCGCCGGCGAGCTTGGCGAAGGTCGTGAAGGTGTCCAGCTCGTGAACGATCTCATTGCTCACCCGGGCGGCGGGAATCTTCCCCGGCCAACGGATGATGAACGGCGTCCGCGACGAGCCTTCCATGTGCGTGAAATAGTAGCCACGCCACGGGCCGGAAGCTGCCCTGGCTCGGAAATGTGGGGTCAGGGCCGTTGTCACTGGTAAAGACAAAGATGGTGTCGTCGCGCACGCCCAATTCGTCCACGGCATCGAGGAGTTGGCCGACGCGAAAGTCCATCTCGGCCAGTACATCGGGGAAATCTCCGAAACCGGTCTTGCCCGCGAAGTCCGGATGCGGCAGCACCGGAATGTGCGGTTGGGTCATGGCGACGTAGGCGTAGAACGGCTTGCCGGCCTTCACGCTGCGCTTCATGAAATCCACCGCGCGGCGCGCGACCTCCGCGTCGATCAGGCGGCGTTGCTTGAGGTCATAGACTTCAAGATTGCGGCTCGGCTCGCCTTTCCTGCCTTCCATCATGTGTTCCGGCTCAACGCCCGATTCCTTGAATCCGACCGCCGACGTGTAAAGGGCTTCATCAGTGGTGCGCGGGATGCCAAACCACTCGTCGAAACCCTGGCTGGTGGGCAACCGGCTCTGGTCGCTGCCGAGATGCCACTTGCCGAATTGGGCGGTCGCGTAGCCTTGCTCGGAGAGCAGTTCGGCGATGGTGATTTCCCACTGCGTCAATCCGTCAAGCTGGCCGGGGAAGGGCACCGAGTGGGTGCCGCTGCGAATCGCGTGGCGTCCGGTCAGGATGGCCGAGCGGCTCGGCGTGCATTGCGCCTCGACGTTGAAGTTGAGCAGGCGCATGCCCTCGGCCGCGAGCTTGTCAATGCGCGGCGTCGGCGCGCCCCGCAGGATGCCGCCGCCGTAGACTCCAACCTCACCGTAACCGAGATTGTCCATCAGGACGAAGACGATGTTGGGCTTTTTGTCCGCGGACTGAGCGAGAGCCGGCTTCGCAGGAAGCGATGCTCCAATGGCCAGGACAAGAAACAATAAAATTGATGCAAGGGCGGGGCAGCTACGCTTCGTCATTGAGAGTCTCCCTGGTACGGTGATCGATCCTGGCCAGCTGACCCCTGCAATCAGCGGCGTGACGACAAGTGGCGATCGCTGCATCGAACAGCTAGGCCGCAAGCAGCAACCATATGTACAGCACCATTCCGGCGCAACTCAGCAAGGTGCGAACGGCGTGGAGCCGGCCCCATGCCATGAGAAGCTCTCGGGTCTCTGCGCTCGCGACGTCGCGACGTCGCGACCCGGCGCGAGCAGCCTGTGGTTTGTTGGCATGATGATCGCAAAGGTATATGGCACGACAGCGACAATTAGCAGCGCCGCAACGAGCCAGCCTAGACCGGCGCCGAGCAGCCACACCGCGGTACCAGCCAGGAAGCTCAGGATCGCAAGAGGCGCTTGCAGCCAAGTGGCTCGCTTGTAGCTCGGCGCCCACTGAAGCGCCGCTATTCGAGTTTCCAGGCCCATTCGAGCAGGATGCTCAACGACATTGATGTATAGAGCAGCGCCTGCAAACAGCGCAGCGGATAGCACGGCGAGAAATTTGAGAGCTAGAATCATCGCAGGCGTCTCCCTTGCCGCCTAACGTCCGCGTTGCAGGGCGCGCGGCTAAATGCGCGTCCCTTCCAACGCGTGGTTCGGCGAATCAGATCTTTCGGCTGTCATACGCCCAATGCAATAACGCCTGCCTTTGTTTCCGCCGGCAATTCAGGTTCTCTTTCGCGCAATTCGCCTTGATCTGTGCAATATGCCTTTTCATGCCTTTCCACCGCTTGATCTGCCGCTCGTCGTCCGGGCTGCGCCTGCCCATATAGTACCTGCAATACCACTGAAACCACCCACGCGGATCTTCGCGAGAGATCCAGCCTTTTCTTTTCCATTCTGACAATGGCTGCGATGCGTTGACACCGAAGAAATTCAGTTCAGGCACATGGCGCTCGCGATTCAGTTTGGCGCGTACAAACCAGTCTTCCGGAAACTCGTCGGTACAGTCCGTCATGTACTTCCCGCCAAAAACACCAAGCGCCAGCATCTGCTTCGGCGTTATCTCAGGCCGGAATTCAGCGTGAAATGTCTTGCCTATCGTCTCAGTCAAGAAATAGGTGTAATTCCTCTGCATCAGATCGTTTACAACGACTATTCGAGCTTCTTTCATCAGTCTGCAGCCGAACGCCGCACTGATGAGATGGACTCCTTCTGCTGGCGGTACGGCATCGTTGTGCCAAGCTGAAGTTGGTGGATCAACTCACGCCTCAGGCAGAAGGAGTCCGTCATGGATACTACGACCGTGGGCGTCGACCTGGCAAAGAGCCGCTTTGAACTGGCGGTGGCGGATGGCGAGTATCGGATTCAACGCCGCGCGCGGCTGACCCGCACACAGTTCCCGCACGCTGGGGGCGCAAGGCCACCAGGTGCGCTGATTGAAGTCTCGCGCTGTGCCGAGATCCGCCCGGTGCCGGTGAAGTCGATCGAGCAGCAGTCGATCCAGCAGCTGCATCGGCTGCGCGCCCAGCGCATGGGTACCTGGCTGTTGCAGGGATCGCTCTCATGACAAGCGGATCGGCCGCTGGCGCGGCGAAGTCGATAACCATGCTTGCCTGCCAGGGCCCTTGCATCGATTGGCTCCGCGCCGGCGACCCTCATGATGTCCAGGGACCGCAGACTAAGGCCCAGCCAAAGGACGAATACACGCTTGCAGCCGTATTGCGCTTGCCGACAGTGCTTCCGCTGCAAATTACTTGCAGAAGGAGTCCATACACGCGTAGTTAGACAACCTAGCGGTAGACGTTCTTGCGGTCGCCGACTTTGAATATGGTGATTTCACGTCGTTGGTCGTCGACCAGATCGACAACGCGATAGTTGCCCTGGCGAATTCTGAATCGATTTGAGTATCCCGCCAACTTCTCGCATCCGTGTGGCCTGGGATTCTTTGCCATTGCCTCAATTCGCTCAACGATTCGCGCTCGATCCGATTTCGTTCCGAGCCGTTCCAGTTCCTTACCGGCAGAGGCCTTGATCAGGACCCTATAGACGGCCACGGCGCTTCATGCCCCGGACGAAACTTTCGAAAGGGGTGCTGCGCTCCTTGCGCCGTTCGTCAAAGGCTTCGAGATCGACGGCGTCCTCAGCCAGCGCGGCCCTCACGGCATCATTCACCATGTCGGACATGGAACGTTCATTCGCCGCTGCCCTGAGTCGCAGGGCTCGATGCACATCGGCCTCAAAGTAGACTGTCGCTCGTTTAGGAGTAGCCATGGGGCGTATTGTGACGCTATAACGTCAAAACGTCGATACGACCATACCTAGGTTGTCTAACTTTCGAAATCACCGGCGGTGCCGCGCAGCGGCAGCGTCCGGCGCATTGAGTGGTTAGGCCGCCCCAACTGCCTGGCCTCCGGCAGCAAGCACAGCTTCTCGAGCAGCCGGGACATCGTCCACAACAAATGCGATGTGACCAAAACTTGGGCGATTTACTGCTACCTCAGACTTTTCTCTAAGAATGTTGTAGTTGAAAATTTCGAGAGTCGGTCTTTCCGGGCCGTGACCGGGCAGCCGCAGATGCTAACCGCGCAACTCGGCGCCGGGAATACCTGTGCCCCGCTCCAAGTCTGGCCCCTTAAAGTCTCGCTCTGGTGGAACAGGTATGCAGCCAAACGAGTTTGACTATCAATCTCCGGGTGGTGCCGTAAGTGCTTGTCTACGCGCAGGGTCACTGACGCATAACAGCGGAACCAAGTCATAACGCGCTGACCAACACCGCCCCGATTGCAATCGGGCAGAAGTACTTTAATAGCACGACCAGGACGACACGCATCATGCCCCGATTGCCGAATGCCGCATCCAATTCTTTGCGATCCAGCCGCCAGCCCACGAGCAATGAAGTCAGCAGTGCACCGACCGGTAACAAGACATTCGAAGCAAAGGAATCGGTCAGATCAAAAATCGTCGAGGACCGAAACCGCTCGATGCCCGCGAGGGGATGTACGTCGCTCCAGTAGTTGAACGAAAACACCGTCGCGAGACCCAGGACCCAGGCGGCCGCCGCAACGAGCGCGACGGCTGGTATGCGCTTCATTCCGAAGCGTTCCATCAGCCACGCGCCGGCCGGATCCAGCCCGGCGATCGATGACGTCAGCGCGGCAAAAGCGAGCAGTACGTAGAACAGCGTGCCCACCAGCGCGCCGCCCGGCATGCCGATGAAGATCGACGGCATCACGATGAATGCGAGCTGCGGACCCTGGGCCGGATCGACGCCTGATGCAAATACGAGCGGAAAGATCAGCAGGCTCGAGAGCACGGAAGCGAGGATGATCGAAAACACCACGACGGCAGCCGAGCGAGGCAGTGAAGTGCTCGCGTCGACGTGGCTGCCGTAGGCGATCATGATCGCCATGCCGACGCCGGTCGCGAAGAACGCCTGGCCGACAGCGGCGAGGACGAGCTCGCCGCTCAACCGGGACAAATCGACCTGCGTCAGGAAGGCGATCGCGCGTTCGGAGTCGCCCTGATAGAGCGCGTAGATCCCGAGTACGAGCAAGATGCCGAAGAGCCCCGGCATCATGATCTTGTTGCCGATCTCGATGCCGCGCTGGATGCCGCCCGCGGCAATCGCAACCGTCGCGCCCATGAAGACCGCGTGCCAGAACGTCAATCGCCAGGGATCGGCGAGCAAGGAGTTGAATCGGGCGGTCAGTCCTGCCTGATCGAGATCCGCGGCGCCGCCGATGGCGTAAGCCTCGACATATGAAAGCACCCAGCCGCCAATGACGCTGTAGTACGTCATGATCAGGAAGATCGCGAGCGTGCCAAGGATGCCAACCGCTGCCCATCTCGGCGAGCGGCTGGAGGCTACTGCGACGCGACCGGCGGCAAGCGGCACATTCGGTCCACCGCGCCGTCCGATCATGAATTCCGCAACGAGCAGCGGAATCGCGATGACGAGGCAGGCGACGATGAACGCGAGCCAATAATCCGCCGCCGTACTGCCCCACGAGAAACGGGAATCGCCACATCGTGCCGAGGCCGATTGCTGCGCCGGCGACCGACAGGTAAAACGCGAAGTTCGACGACCAGGTTTCGACTCGGTTCGAGGTGCTCATGGGTTTATGCGGCGGTCAATCCGGTTGCAGCATCCTGGAGCCAGTCGTACAGGTGTTGTGCGTAGCTGCGGTCGACGATGCATTCAAAGCGTTCGAAGCTCGCGCGTCGAATGACGACCGGCATCTGCGCGAATCGCGTTCGCGTGCAGGAACTCGTGTTGAAGGTGCTCAACGATAAATCGAGGCCGCAGCCACGCGCCAGGATTGCGGTTGCCTGCGCGCCCTCGACTGTGATCGTGATGGTTGCGTCAGACAGGTCCATGACGATGAATGTGCGCCGACCGCAATCCTTTCGAACCGCTTCCAGGAGATCTGCGGCGTCATGCAGGGCGGATTGAAACAGCCAGGTATCCGGCGCGATCCGGCTGATGACCGGGTCGCTGCCGGTCCAGCAGTTCGCGGTGATCGGTAGCGGGCGGCCCGCGATTCTGATTGCGTTCACGGTACCGAGTGAGCGCGCGCCGACTTGCAGTCGCAGCGTGACGCGCTGCGGCGGGACGGATAACCGCAGGCTGTCGGAAAACACGCGACCGCCGGCGGGCAGGGCGGATTGGGCGACCAGGGAAGTCGTTGGCTCAGGCATGGAGTCGTGCACCCTCCGGATCGAAGAATGCAGTTTTCACGGCGGTCGCCGAGCCGCGCTTGCCAAGGTCGTGAATCTCGAGAGTCTCACCGAGGCGTGCGTGGCCCCCGCGCAGCAGTGCGAGCGCAATCGGGCGGCCGAGCGCGGGCGACATCGCGGCCGACGTCACCCAGCCGTCGCTGCCTTCGGTTGTGCCGGGCAAGCGGAGATGCGCGCCCGCCACGAGAACGTTTGCGTCCTCGGACGTCAGCCCGACGAGTTGCAGCCGGTCCGTGCGCAGGTCGTTCGGCCGGCGGAGCGAGCGCTTGCCGATGAAGTCGCCTTTCTTGCGCGCCGCGACCTCGCCCCAGCCGACATCGGCCGGCGCGGTCGTACCGTCGGTGTCCACGCCCACGTGCAAAAAACCCTTTTCAAGTCGAAGTAGCAAAGCCGTCTCGACACCGTAGGGCATGACGCCGAGATCCGCGCCGCGGCGCAGCAGTTCGCGCCACAGTGCGGCACCGTGACGGGCCGGCACGTTGACTTCGAAGCCAAGCTCGCCGGAAAAACTCACGCGATAGAGCCGGGCCGCGACGCCTTCCAATCGGCCTTCCGCGAAGCTCATGTGCGGCAGCGATTTCGCATCGATCGCGATGTCGCTTTCGAAGCGCTTGAGCAGTTCGCGCGCACGCGGTCCGGCGACTGCGACGGTCGCCCACTGGGTTGTCACGGGCGAGACGAAAACATTGAGGTCCGGCCACTCGCACTGGCGCCACTCGTCGAGCCAGTTGACGATCCGCGAGGCGCCACCGCTCGTCGTCGTCACCAGGAAGCGGCTGGGGCCCAGGCGGGCCACGGTTCCGTCGTCGATGATGACGCCGTTCTCGTTGAGCATCAGCCCGTAGCGCACACGTCCTTCCTCCAGCTTCGCCACATTATTGATGTAGAAGCGGTCGAGGAATCGCGCGGCATCCGCGCCTGTAATCTCGATCTTGCCGAGCGGCGAGGCGTCGAAGATGCCGACGCCCGCCCGCACGGCTGCGGCTTCGCGTTGCACGGCCTGGTGCAGGTTCTCGCCGGCGCGCGGGTAGCAGGCGGGGCGCATCCAGCCGCCGGCTTCCCACCAATGTGCGTCCAGCGCCTCGATGCTCGGCATGCGTCGGCAACAGGCGGCTGCGGTGCGTAGCGCTCGCCGACCTGGCGTCCGGCAAGTGCGCCGAGCGTGACCGGCGTAAAGGGTGGCCGGTACGTGGTCGTGCCGACTTCGGCGGGATTGCGCCCGGTCATTTCCGCAACGGTCAGCAGAGCATTCAGATTGCTGGTCTTACCCTGATCGACCGCCATGCCGCAGGTCGTGTAGCGCTTCAGGTGCTCGATATGCGTGTAGCCTTCCGCGAGCGCGACCTCCGCATCGGCGACCGTGACGTCGTGCAGGAAGTCGAGCCACTGACGGTCGCTGCGGCCTGCCGCCGGGCGACTGAGTGCGCCGACCTGCGCGGCGACCGGCGGCTCCTCGACCACGGGTGGTGCGACTTGCAGATCCGCGGGCCGGCCGGCGTGCGCGAGTATGCGTTCCGCCGCCTGCATCGCGTCCGCGAAACTCTCCTGGAGCGTGATGCGGCCGGCGAGGGCGCCCGCCGTGAGCAGCGGCGGCTTCGAATCGATTGGCAGGAAGCTCTGCCTCGTTTCATCGAACGCGAGCGGCGCGCGCGCGTGGGAATAGAGATGTACTGCAGGCGCCCATCCGCCCGACATTCCGAGCGCATCGCAATCGATTGTCTCGCCGGTATTCAGCTGCAGGCCGCGCAAGTCCTTCTTGCCGAGCGATCTCAGGACCGTCGTGCCGGCGCGCACTTCGACGCCCTGGGCGCGCAGCCACCCGGCGAGTTGTGCCGGCGCCTCCGCGCGGCTGTCCACGAGTAACTGGACGGGTACAGCCGGCCGCGACAAGATCGAGCGCCGCGAGATACGCGGAGTCGTTGTTGGTCGCGAACGCAATGTGGCGGCCGGCGGCGACGGCATAGCGATTGACGTACTGGCGGATCGCGCCGGCCAGCATGATGCCTGGCCGGTCGTTGTACTCGAACACGAGTGGCTGCTCGATCGCGCCGGTCGCAAGGAGTGTTTGCTTCGTATGCACGCGCCAGTAGCGCTGGCGGATCGGCGGGGCCGCGCCCTGCAGATCGAGCCGCTGGAGCAAGCCGGCGCTGCCGTGATCGTAGAGGCCGAAGGCGGTCGTTGCAGACAGGAGCGTGACGTTTCGCGAGGTGGCGAGTTCACCGAGCACACTCGTGAGCCAGACGGCGACGGGCGCGCCGTTGATGAGTGTATTGGTCGCGAGCAGGCGGCCCCCCCACTGGAAATCCTGCTCCGCGAGCATGACCGTGAGTCCCGCGCGCGAGGCAATCTGCGCCGCGAGGAGGCCGGTCGGCCCGCCGCCGACCACGAGCAGGTCGCAGTGCGCATTGACCGCGTCGTAGCGTGCCGGGTCGGGCTTGCGCGGCGGATTTGCGATGCCGGCGGTTCTGCGGATCCACCGCTCGTAGAAATCCCAGGACGGCCACTTGAAGGTCTTGTTGTAGAAGCCGGCGTGCCAGAGCGGCGCGGTTGCGTCGAGCACGCGCCCGAGATCGAACCGCACCGAAGGCCAGGCATTCTGCGCCTGCACCTCGAGCCCGTCCCGCACCGGAATCATTGTTGCGCGCGCAGAGGGTTCGAGTTCCGCGCCGTGGCCGAGCGTCACGAGTGCATTCGGCTCCTCGGAGCCGGCAGAAAGAATCCCGCGCGGGCGGTGCAGCTTCATGCCGCGACCGACGATGCGTTCGCCGTTTGCGAGCAGCGCCGAGGCGATGGTGTCGCCCGCGAAGGCCTCTATCTCGCGGCCGTTCCAGCGGATGCGGATCGGCTGTGAACGATCGATGTGACCGCCGTGTTCGAGGCGATAGCCCATCAGTGCGCGACTCCGGAAGCGGCGCCTTCGTCGACGAGCGCGCCGGCGGCGAATCGATCGAGACCGAATGCGGCGATCAGCTCATGCGGCCGGCCATTCGCGACCGTCCAGGCCATGGTCTCTCCGCCGGCCGGAATCGCCTTGTAACCGCCCGTTCCCCAGCCGGCGCTGACGAAGAGACCTTCGACCGGCGTGAGTCCCATGACCGGGCTCGTGTCGGGCGAGATGTCGACGACGCCGGCCCACTGCCGCATCACGCGCAGGCGACCGAGGCAGGGGAACAGCTCGATCGCAGCTTGCGCGTTCGATTCGAAGACGGGCAGGCCGCCGCGCTGCGCGTAAGAGCTGAAGACATCCGCGCCGCCGCCGATCACGACTTCGCCGCGTCCGGTCTGGCTCACATAAACATGGATCGCCGCCGACACGAGGACGGTGTCGATCAGCGGCTTGACGGGTTCCGTGACCATCGCCTGGAGGCAGGTGCTGTGCAGCGGCATTTCGAAACCGGCCTTGCGCGCGAGCACGCTCGAGTGTCCGGCGACCGCGATGCAGACGCGCGGCGCCGCGACCGACCCTTGCGTCGTCTCGACACCGGTCACGCGGCCGCCTTCGATGGTGAATCCGGTGACCTCGCAGCCCTGCACGATGTCCACGCCGAGCGCGCCGGCCGCGCGCGCGAAAGCCCAGACCACGGCGTCGTGCCGCGAGATGCCGCCCCGCCATTGCACGGCCGCGCCCTCGATCGGATAGCGGCAGTCGATCTTGAGCATCGGTTCTAGTTTTCGAAGCTCCGCGACCGTGAGCATTTCCGAATCCACGCCGTTCATGCGGATGGCATTGACGGTGCGGCGCAGGACTTCCATCTCATGCGGGCTGTGCGCGAGGCTTACCTTGCCGCGCTGGCTCAGCATGATGTTGTAATTGAGCTCGCGGCTCAGGCCCTCGTAGAGGCAGAGCGAGCGGTCGAAGAACTTCGAGCTGACGAGGTGGTAGTAGTCAGAACGAGTGACCTGCGTGTTTCGTCCGGAATTGCCCTGGCCGATGGCGCCGCGCTCGAGCACGGCGATGTTGCGCATGCCATGATTCTTCGCGAGAAAGTACGCGGTCGCGAGCCCGTGGCCGCCGCCGCCGACAATGACAGCGTCGTAGGTTTTCTTGAGCGTCGGCTGATGCAGCACGCGCGGCCACTTGCGATTGCCGTTGACCGCGTGCCGCATGAGAGCCAAGAATGAATAGCGTTGCATCGTTCGACCCGGTGGAATCATAGAGCATGCTCAGGATCGAATGTCCCTGGTGCGGAGTGCGCGACGAGCCGGAGTTCAGCTACGGCGGCGAGTCGCACATCGCGCGCCCGCAGCCGGGATGCAGCGACGAAGAGTGGTCGCGCTATCTGTTTTTCCGCTCAAATCCGAAGGGCGAGCATGCCGAACGCTGGTGCCACAGCTTCGGCTGCGGGCAGTGGTTCAACGTGCTGCGGGACACCGTGACGCACGAGGTCGTCGCGACCTACCGCATGGGCGAGCCGCGGCCGTAGTCGGCCTGAACCGCAATTAGCTCCTGTCGGGCACCAAGCCATCCGCGCGCATTCGCGCAAGCTTTTCGCTTTCCCGCGCCGCGTTGGAGCGAGCATCCGCGAAGATCGCCTGGAAATCCGCCCGTTTCCGGCACCTGGATCATCAACGAACGGGTGGTCACTGAACGGCTCGTAACCCGCCCGCTTCACGAGACTTCACGCAATCTTCACCTGGCCTTCATGCCCGGACGGGCCCTTCCGGCGACCCTGATCCCGCGACGCGCCGCGTCGTCCGCCTCGACCGGGGTGGTCCAGGTTTGCGGCCTGCGGGCCGGGAGACTCAGATGTTCAACATGAATACGGAAAACCGCCATCGGTACTCGCGTGCAGGATGGTTGCCGTTGCTGGCGGCGCTCGTGCCGCTCGCGGCCGGCGCGGATGTCATCGCACTGTTCGATGAAGTCGCCGACCTGACCGTGACGCCGATCGGCGTCACCTATCCGGCGGTGACGCCGGAGGAATTGCGGCCCATTTACGCCAACGACATCGCCGCCGTTCACGTCGCGATGTACGACGCCGTAGTTGCGATCAAGGGCGGGTATGAACCCTTCGCAACGGAGCCGACGTCGCCGACTGCCGGCGCTTCGGTGAATGCCGCGGCTGCGGCGGCCGCCTGTGGCGTGCTGCGGGGCTTGTTCCCCAATCGCGCGCCGCAGTACGAACCGGCCTGTCAGACCTATATCAATGCGCTTCCGAATGGCAATGCCAAGACGCTCGGATTGGCGGTCGGCGCCGAAGTCGCGGCCGGCACGCTCGCCTCGCGCGCCAATGACGGCCGTTCGACCGCCGTCACCTACCTGGCGGGCAGCGACCCGGGCGACTTTCGTGGTGTCAATCCGGCCGCCCCGTTCATGCGGTTTGTGCGGCCATTCACGCTGACCAGTGCTGCGCAGTTTCGCGCCGAGGGACCGCCGGACCTGACGAGTTATGACTATGCGCGAGACCTGAACGAAGTGCAGTTGCTGGGCTCGGCCGCGAGCCTGGTGCGCACCGCGGAGCAGACGGATCTGGCGCGTTTCAACACCGAACCGCCACCGCGGTTCTGGCCGCGCAACATGCGCCGCTTTGCGAGCAACGGCCGGAGCGTGCTCGAAAACGCACGCCTGACGGCGCTGCTCTGGGTTGCGCAGGCGGATGCAACAGTGGCGTGCTTCGATTCCAAGTACCACTTTGATTTCTGGCGCCCGACGAGCGCGATCACCCTGGCGAGCACGGATGACAATCCGGCGACCTCCGAGGATCTGGCCTGGGCGCCGGTCGTGCCGACGCCGAACCACCCGGAGTATCCGGCGGCACACGCCTGCAATGCCGCGGCGGTCGGTGCGGTGCTGGAGCGCTACTTTGGCACCAACAACTTGGCGTTCACCATCGATAGCACCGTCCCGGGTC
The DNA here is from genome assembly GCA_963819545.1 of uncultured Gammaproteobacteria bacterium. Lineage (GTDB taxonomy): Bacteria > Pseudomonadota > Gammaproteobacteria > Steroidobacterales > Steroidobacteraceae > SCUD01. Next base: position 566,628 of record CAWFWJ010000002.1, read on the forward strand.
TTACGACCCCTGTTATTCGCTATCGGGAGACCGACGACTTCGTGACGGACCTGAAAGTGGCGCGAATCTATGGCGGCATGCACTACCGCAATTCGACCAATGATGGAGCGACGCTCGGCGTTCGGGTCGCGAACTGGATCGGCAAGAATTACTTCAAGCGGAAGTAGTAGTAGCTGAACGGGAGTCGGTCGTTCTCGACGATCGAAGCGCCGGGTGCGAAAGCACCCGGCGCGTTTTTCTGCCGGCCGGCGTCATGCGCGACGATCGTGCCGGCACTTCTTTTCGTACATGGCCCGATCGGCTCCCGGCAGGGTAAGGTTCCTCAGTCGCCCGGAGCGCCTGGCGCCGATGCGAGTGCGGGCTGTCCGTTCAAGAGGTCTTTCCAGGCGAGCTCGTGGCCCTTCCGTTTGCCTTTCGGAACGAGCTTCAGGCCCTCAGGCGAGATCGTGAGCGTGTACAGCTGCTCATTCACGGGGAGTTCGCGTCTCAGGGGTTTCTCGAGCTTCGTTGCCATGATTTCTGACCGCCTCGGTGACTATGGGGAAGGCTAAGTATGTTGGTATATCACCCTTGTGCGCAGAGCGGCAAATGATGCGAGCTTCGCACGCGATCCTGTCCGGATCGCTCCGGTACAATCCCAGCGATGCCCCTGTCCGTCGTCATCCTGGCCGCCGGCCAGGGCAAGCGCATGGCGAGCGACCTGCCGAAGGTGCTCCAGCCGCTCGCTGGCCGTCCGCTTCTCGCGCACGTCGTCGACACGGCGCGAGCGCTCAAGCCGGATGCGATCCACATCGTGCACGGCCACGGCGGCGAGAGCGTGCGCGCCGCTGATTGCGGGCGCCGACATCCGCTGGGCGCTGCAGGCCGAGCAGAAGGGAACGGGGCATGCGGTCGTGCAGGCGATGCCCGGCATTCCGGACGATCACACGGTGCTCGTGCTCTACGGTGACGTGCCGCTCATCCGCGCGGCGACGCTTTCGGATCTCGTGGCGCGCGCGGGCCCGAAATCGCTCGCGCTGCTGTCCGCCCGGCTCGACGACCCCGCGGGTTACGGCCGCGTGATCCGCGACACCGCCGGCCGCGTGGCGCGGATCGTCGAGCACAAGGACGCGAACCACAAGGAGCGGGCCGTCCCCGAGATCAACACCGGCGTTCTGGCCGCGCCCGCCGCCAGGCTTCGCAGCTGGCTCGGTGCGCTCAAAGCCGACAACGCGCAGGGGGAGTACTATCTGACCGACTGCGTCGGCGCTGCTGTGCGCGACGGTTGTGCGGTCGACGCCGTCATCGCGGAGACGGCCGCGGAGGTCTTGGGGGTGAACGACAAGCTCCAGCTCGCTGAGGTCGAGGCGAAGCACCGCCGCACTCGCGCGACGGAGTTGATGCGCGCGGGCGTCACGATCGTCGATCCCGCCCGCATCGACATTCGCGGCGACGTCAGCGTCGGCCGCGACGTGGTGCTCGACGTCAACGTGATCCTCGTCGGCAAAGTGAAGCTCGGCGACGGTGTCCATATCGGGCCGAACTGCCTGGTGCGCGACTGCGAGATCGGCGCTGGCACCGTCATCAATGCGAACTGTGTCCTGGAATCCAGCGTTATTGGCGCCAATTGCTCGATCGGCCCGTTTGCACGCATGCGCCCCGGCAATCGGCTCGCAGATGGCGTGCACATCGGCAATTTCGTTGAACTGAAGAACAGCGAGATCGGCGCCGGCAGCAAGGCGAATCACCTGAGCTATGTCGGCGACACGACGATCGGCTCGCGGGTCAACGTCGGGGCGGGCACGGTCACCTGCAACTACGACGGCGCGAACAAGTACCGCACGGAGATCGGCGACGGCGCGTTCATCGGCTCGGGCACGATGCTGGTCGCGCCGGTGTCGGTCGGAAAAGACGCGACGATCGGCGCGGGCTCAACCATCACGAAACCGGCACCGGCGGGCAAGCTCACGGTCGAGCGCAGCCGGCAGCAGACACTCGAAAACTGGAAGCGTCCGGAGAAGAAACCGGGCTGAGGTTCCTTGGGAGCGCCATGACTTCCGGTTGAGTCCGGAAAGCAAGGCTCGGCGCCGGCGCCTGAACATTAGAATAGAATGTCGGGTCTATGTGCGGAATCGTTGGAGCGGTCGCTGACCGGGACGTCGTCCCGATCCTCATCGAAGGCCTGAAGCGCCTCGAATACCGGGGCTATGACTCGGCGGGCGTCGCTGTGCTGAATGGCGGCACCCATGTCTCGCGCCTGCGCTCCGTCGGCAAGGTGTCGAAGCTTTCCGAGGCGCTGGCCGCCACGCCAACTTCGGGCCACCTCGGAATCGCCCACACGCGCTGGGCGACGCATGGCGTGCCGAACGAGAGGAATGCCCACCCGCATGTGTCGCGCGACGGCGTCGCGATCGTCCACAACGGCATCATCGAGAATCACGAGGAATTGCACGACCAACTCGTGAAGCTCGGCTACGAATTCACTTCGGAAACGGACACCGAAGTGATCGCGCACCGCATTCATCTATCACCTGGACGAGAGCAAGGACCTGTTCGCGGCGGTGCAGAAGACCGTCGCCGAACTGCGCGGCGCCTATTCGCTCGCGGTCATGTGGGGCGAGGACCCGGACTGCATCGTGCTCGCGCGCGCGGGCTGCCCCGCACTCATCGGGATCGGCGACAAGGAGAACTTCGTTGCCTCCGACATCGCGGCGCTCCTGCCGGTCACGCGGAAATTCATCATCCTCGAAGAGGGTGATGTTGCCTGCATCCGGCGCAAGAGCATCGAGATCGTCGATGCGAACGGCCAGAAGGTCGAACGCAAGCCCTACATCTCGGAGCAGAGCGCGGAGGCCGCCGAACGGGGCGAGTACCCGCACTTCATGCTGAAGGAGATCCACGAACAGCCGCGGGCGGTCGCGCAGACGCTCTCCGAGCGCGTCGCCGGCGGGCGGCTGCTGTCGCAGGCGTTCGGGCCCGCGGCCATGGAAGTCTTCAAGCGCACCACATCCGTGCACATCGTCGCCTGCGGCACGAGTTACCACGCGGGCATCGTCGCGCGCTATTTCATCGAGCAGCTCTGCCGCGTGCCCTGCCGGGTCGAGATCGCGAGCGAATTCCGCTACCGCGACCCGGTCGTGCCGGCGAATTCCCTGTTTGTCTCGATCTCGCAGTCGGGTGAGACGGCCGACACGCTCGCGGCGCTCCGGCTTGCGCGCAAGGCCGGCTTCCTTTCGACGCTCGCGATCTGCAATGTGCCGGAGAGCTCGCTGGTGCGGGAATCCGAACTCGTGCTGCTGACCCGCGCGGGCCCGGAGATCGGCGTCGCCTCGACCAAGGCATTCACGACCCAGCTCGCCGCGCTCGGCATGCTCGTCATCGCGATCGGCAAGCACCATGGGCTGCCGCCCGAGCGCGAGAAGACGCTGGTGCAGCGGCTGCTCGAACTGCCCGCGATGCTCGAGCAGACGCTCGCGCTCGATCCGGTCATCAAGGAACTGGCGAAGAAGATCGAGCCGAAGCACCACGCGCTCTTCCTCGGACGCGGCGCGATGTTCCCGATCGCGATGGAGGGGGCGCTCAAGCTCAAGGAAATCTCGTACATCCACGCCGAGGCGTATGCGGCGGGGGAGCTGAAGCATGGGCCGCTCGCGCTGGTGGACGCCGACATGCCCGTCATCGCGGTCGCGCCGAATAACGACCTGCTCGAGAAGGTGAAATCGAATCTCCAGGAAGTGCGCGCCCGCGGCGGCATGCTGTACGTGTTCGCGGACCCGGAGTCCGGCATCGAGCCGTCTGACGGCGTGGAGGTCATCACGATGCCGCGGCACGTCAGCTACTTCCAGTCGCCGGCCGTCTACACGCTGCCGCTGCAGTTGCTCGCCTATCACACTGCCGTGCTGAAGGGCACGGACGTCGATCAGCCGCGCAATCTCGCGAAGAGCGTCACTGTCGAATGAAAGAAACGAAGGGGACGTTCACCTTCACCCCGAAAGGCACACTGCGCCAACTCTCTGAGTCGTGAAGGTGAACGTCCCCTTCATTTCCTTCCCCTTCATCTGATGTTCGACGCCGGCTTCTACCAGCGCTACTACCTCGATCCGGGTACGCGGGTCGCTTCCCGTGCGGATGGGGTCCGACTCGGGCGTTTCATCTGCGCCTACACCAGCTACCTTGGATTCACGGTCAAGCGCGTGCTCGACGCCGGTTGTGGGCTCGGGCATCTGCGTGGACCGGTGCGCGAGTTCTTTCCGCGCGCGCGCTACGTCGGGCTCGAAACCAGCGAGTACCTGTGCCGGCGCTACGGCTGGGTGCGGGCGAGCGTCGCGGACTACGCGCCGGCGGCGCCCTTCGATCTCGTGCTCTGCCACGACGTCCTGCAATACCTGTCCGATCGCGAGGCCGTGCGCACGCTCGTTAATCTCGGCCGGCTCTGCCGCGGCGCGCTTTATTTCAGCGTGCTCACGACGGAGGACTGGCAGCGGAATGCCGACCGCGTGCGGACGGATCCGGGGGTCCGACTGCGGCCGGCCGCCTGGTACAAGACCCGCCTTTCGAGGCATTTCCGGCCCCTGGGCGGGGGATTGCTGGTCCGGCGCGGTTACCAGCCGTTGCTCTGGGAGCTGGAACGGCCCTGGACGGTCGCCAAGGCCGCGCGCAAGCCCCGGCGCAGCACGAATTGATCTAGAATCGGCGCCTGATTTCAAGGTCCGATGCGGACCAACAACATGGGGAGAGATCGACAATGTCGATTCTGAAGCATTCGGGCCTGCGTGCCCTCGGTACCGCCGCCGCCGCGGCATTCGCACTCGTCGCCTGTAGCGGTTCGGGCAGCGCAAACGACGATCTGCCGCTCCTGCGCGCGAGCCTCTCGATCAAGTCCGTATCGCAGGGCGGAGTCTGCGAGACCGTGCCGGTTCGCATGACGCCGAAGGAGTTGATCGGTCCGGCGAACAAGTACGCGAACAATCGCATGATGGTCGCCGAAGTCGCGACAACGGGTCCGACCGACGAGAACGGCGCGCCAATGTGCAATGGCACGGGTCCCACGTTGCCGCTCGCGCCAGGCAACTGGGAGTTCAGCGCGCCGCTCGCCTCCGGATCGGCGACCTGCACGCGGAACATCCAGGCCGACGGCGACCTCATGATCAACTTCATCGATGGCGTCGAAGGCTGCGGCGGACCCGAAGCGGCGGCCGCGCCGATGGACGGCGTGATGCCGCTCGAGGGCGAAGTGCCTGCCGAAGGCGAGGCACCCGCCGAACCGCCCGCCAGCTGACGCTCTTCGGTCATTCCGATTGAGGGCCGGCACGGGCAACCGTGCCGGCTTTTCTATCTGTGCCAAGCCCGATTCCTTTCTACCTTCCACCACTACTCGCAATCGTAGGGCGCCTCGCACCGAAAACTGCCGCGCGAATGATGGCGGACCTGATCTCGCGCCCGCGCGGCCGAAATCCGACCCAGCCCTGGGAAGTCTCAACAGGCACTGCCGGTCGGGAGATCGAACTGCGGACCGGGCTGCACGCGCAAAGCTGGGGCGAGAGCGGGCCGCTCGTGCTCGCACTGCACGGCTGGCGCGGACGCACGACGCAATTCCGACCGCTTGCGACAGCGCTCCTCGCGCACGGGATGCGCACCGTCGCGATCGACCTGCCCGGTCACGGCGTTTCTGTCGGCGATAGCGCGACGCCGCGCCTGCTCGGCGAGCTGCTGGTCGAGATCGAGCGCCTCGTCGGGCCCGTGCATGCGGCGGTCGGTCATTCCTTCGGCGGCGCAGCGCTTGGCGCCGGTCTCGTCTACGGATTCCGGCCGAAGCGACTCGTGATCGTCTCGAGCCCAACACGCGTGAGCCGCATTCCGATTTTCATCGCGAAGGAGGCCGGGTTGCCGCCGTCGGCCATAAAAGAATTCGTGAAGTTGCTCGACCTGCATGCCGGGCGGCCGTCGGCGGAACTCGATCTTGTCTCGACCGCGCCGTTGAGCGGAATCCCGGCACTCCTGATCCACGACCTCAAGGACGCAGTGATTCCTTACGTCGAGGCGGAGGCGCTGGCGAATGCCTGGCCGGGACTCAAGATGATGACAACGACCGGCAAGGGCCACCGCGACATCCTGTCGGTGCCGGAGGTCCTGAAGGCGATCGCCGATTTCGTCGATCCTAAAGGGGAACGTCCCCTTTAAAGGGGACGTTCCCCTTTAGCCGTCAGGGCTGCGGCGCGGCTTTCGCCGATATGATTTCCGGCGCGACCGTGATCTTGAGTCGCCCGTAGGGTGAGGCCGGCAGGGCTGCTTCGCCGCGCCGCTCGATCCAGGCGAGCGCTTCCGACGAGAGCATGTCGTCTTCGCGCCAGCTGTCCGGCGGCGCGCCGAGGAGGGCGGCCGGCGTGAAGACGACCAGGTATTTGCCCCGGTTTTCGGCCGGGTCAATGCCGAACGAAACAGCGAGTCCTGCCTCGCCGCCCACGGTTGCGAGCGCCGGTTCGAGCCGCAGGCTGTCGAGGCCGGTCATGTTCACGACAATGAATGTGTCGTCGAGCACCGCGACGACGGGATAGAAAACACCCGCCTGGCCGCCGCCCCTACCGTCGAAGAGGCTCTTGATGCGGACGCGGTAGGGCGTCTTCTCGGCTGGCAATTCGAAGGCTGCGAACGGACTCAGGCCGCTGTGAAAATCGAACACCGGACTCGAGAGGTCGACGACCGCATCCGCGTTTCCCTGCTGCGGCAGAGCGTTGAAACGAAAGCCCGACGGATCGTCGCAGCAAGGCGTCGCTTTGGCGTAGGTGGCGAGACGCGCCTCGGTGTTCGCCGGGTACGATTGCGTGGGTTGTGATGCGCAAGCAGACAGGGACGTCGCCGCGACCGCCGTGAGGATTGCGATTGAAATCCGCATTGATTCGTCAGGCTAGCATGAATTCCGTCTCGATCGCCGTGGTCGGCGCCGGTCTCGCCGGCATCGCCTACACGCACCGAGGCAGTCTGCTCTGCGGAAACGCGCTGGGAACGGCGCTTTCGACGGCGCGGCAGGCGACAAGCTCCGGTAAGATACGCGGCAGTCGATGAACAGCCCGCGCCACACTTTTTTCCTGGCCGTCGCGCCCGTGCTGTGGCTTGCAGCCTGCGCGGGCGATGCGCCGGCCAGGCCGGAGTCTGACAGCATGCCTAGACCCGTACCGGTCGCGCCGATAGCTGCCATCCGGCCTCATGTCGTCGAATCCGCGAACGGCAACCGGACGGACGAGTACTACTGGCTGCGCGACGACACGCGCGCGAACAAGGACGTGCTCACCTATCTCGAAGCCGAAAACGCCTACAAGGCGGCGATGTCCGCCCACACCCAGGCACTCGAGGACCGCGTGTACGGGGAAATCGTCGCGCGCGTCAAGCAGGACGATTCGACCGTGCCATACCACCTGCGCGGCCACTGGTATTACACGCGCTTCGAGACCGGCAAGGAATACCCGATCTACGCACGCAAGGCCGGCACGCTCGGTGCGCCGGAGCAGCTGATGCTGGACGCGAACGCGCTGGCCGAGGGTCATGGCTTCTACCAGATCGGAGCGACGGCGATCGCGCCCGACAATCGCCTGCTTGCGTACGTCGAGGATACGGTCGGTCGCCGCCAGTTCACGCTGCGCATCAAAAACCTCGCGACCGGCGAAACGCTCCCTGACCGAATCGGAAACGTCGATGCGTCCATCGCCTGGACCGCGGACAGCAACAGCGTGCTCTACCTGGAGAAGCACCCGGAGACGCTGCTCGGCTACCGGGTGCGCCGGCATGTCCTCGGCACCGACCCGTCGCAGGATGCGCTCATCTACGAACAGGACGACGAGAGCTACTACATGGGCGTCGGCGTCACCAAGGACGAGCTGTACATCCTGATCGTCTCGCAGAGCACGGTCGCAACCGAATATCGATACGCCGAGGCAGGCGATCCCTCGCTCAATTTCAGGGTGTTCCTGCCGCGCGAACGCGACCACGAGTACCACATCGATCATCTCGACGGGCGCTGGATCATCCGCACCAACTGGCAGGCGCCGAACTTCCGGTTGATGGAGGCGAAGGTTGGCGAGGAGGGCGATCGCGCGAACTGGCGCGAGTTGATGGGGCACCGCGACGATGCCTTCATCCACGGATTCGACGTTTTCAAGGACTTCCTCGCGATCGAGGAACGTTCGAGCGCGATGCGGAAGATCCGTATCCGGCCCTGGAGCGGTGGCAACGATTTCTTCATCGCCGCCGACGAGCCGGCCTACACGACCGCGCTCGGCCAGAACCCGGAGATCGACACGCAGGTCGTGCGCTATGAGTACACCTCGCTGACGACGCCCAGCACCGTGTACGACTACAACATCCAGAGCGGCGAGCGCCAGCTGATGAAGCGCACGCCGGTGCTCGGGACCTTCGATCCGGCGAGTTATGCGACCGAGCTCGTCTGGGCGCCCGCGCGCGACGGCACCAACGTCCCGGTGTCGCTCGTCTACCGGAAGGGATTCAATAAGGACGGCACGGCGCCGATGCTGCAGTACGGCTACGGCTCCTATGGCGCGTCGATGGACCCGGAGTTCTCGATCGCGCGCCTGTCGCTGCTCGACCGCGGCTTCGTGTTCGCGCTCGCGCACATCCGCGGCGGCCAGGAGATGGGCCGGCGCTGGTACGAGCAGGGCAGGCTCCTGAACAAGAAGAACACTTTCACCGATTTCATCGACGTCACGCGATATCTCGTCAAGGAAGGCTATGCCGATCCTGAAGCGCGTGTCCGCGATGGGCGGCAGCGCGGGCGGCCTGCTGATGGGCGCGGTCGCCAACATGGCGCCGGCCGATTACCGGGCGGTCGTCGCGCAGGTGCCGTTCGTCGACGTGGTGACAACGATGCTGGACGAAAGCATTCCGCTCACGACCAACGAATTCGACGAGTGGGGCGATCCGAAGAAGAAGGAATACTACGACTACATGCTGTCGTACTCACCCTACGATAACGTCGCGAAACGGGATTATCCGGCAATGCTCGTGACGACCGCGCTCTGGGACAGCCAGGTGCAGTACTACGAACCCGCGAAGTGGGTCGCGCGGCTGCGCGCGCGCAAGACCGGCTCGAGCCCGCTTCTCTATCGCACGACGATGGAGGCCGGCCACGGCGGCAAGTCGGGACGCTTCCAGCGCTTCCGCGAGATCGCCGAGGAATACGCCTTCATTCTCGACCAGTCTGGCGTCGCGGAATAGGCGATGAACCTCGGTCGTATCGAGCAGGTCGCGATTCCAGTCCGCGACCTGGCGCGCGCAACGGCCTTCTACCGCGACACGCTCGGCATGACGCTCCTGTTCGAGGTGCCGCCGCAGCTCGCGTTTTTTGACTGCGACGGCGTCCGCCTCGCGCTCTCGACCTCGTCCGACCCGATGTACGATCCGCCCGGATCGATCGTCTATTACCGCGTGCCCGACATCGAGGCGGCCCACGCCGAACTCGAGGGCCTTGGTGCCGAGTTCCTGCAGGGCCCGCACAAGATCGCGGAACTCGGCGACGTCGAGGTCTGGATGGCGTTTTTCGAGGACACCGAAGGCAACACGCTCGCGATCACGACTGAAAAACCGGTCGCGGGCGAATGAACGCGGCGCCGGCGGTCACGGGCCTGCTCGATCGACTGGTGAGCGCCAAGCCTGGCGAAATGCCGGCGCTGGTGGCCGCCTTCACCTACAACTTCCTGCTGTTTACCGCTTATTACATCCTGCGGCCGTTGCGCGATTCCATGGGTGTCGCGGGCGGCGTCGAGAATCTCGACGACCTGTTCGGTTTCACGTTGATCGGCATGCTGCTCGCGGTGCCGGTGTACGGCTGGATTTCCGGGCGGTTCCGCCGCGCGGTATTCCTGCCGTGGATCTACGTTTTTTTCGTCGTCCAGCTGCTCGGCTTCTGGCTGATGTTCCGGATCGTCGCCGACGACGCGCCGACCGCGCGCGTGTTCTTCGTCTGGGTCAGCGTGTTCAACCTGTTCGTCGATGTCGGTGTTCTGGAGTTTCATGGCGGACCTGTTCGACCGCGAGCAGGGCGAAGCGGGTGTTCGCATTCATCGCCGCGGGCGCTAGTACCGGCGGCATTCTCGGTTCGAGCATCCCCGCGTTCTTCGCGGAAGTGCTGGGCGACGTGAACCTGCTGCTGATCTCCTCGGGCCTGCTCGCCGCGACCGTCCTGCCGATCCGTTACCTGCTGCGCTGGAGCTCGGGACGCGCGTCGTCAGGCGAGCGCCTCGACGAACGGCCGATCGGCGGCAATCCCTTTGCCGGCTTCACGCGCGTGCTTTCCTCGCGCTACCTGTCGGGAATCGCGCTTTTCGTCTTCCTGATGGCGGCAGTGTCGACTTTCCTGTATCTGCAGCAGGCGGAACTGCTCCAGGTGCATTTCCCGGATCGCGGCGAGCGTACCGCCTTCCTGGGCCGCATCGAACTGACGGTCAACGTCGCGGTCGTGCTGATGCAGGTGTTTGCCGTCGGCAAGCTGACGTCGCGGTTCGGATTGCCGGTCATGATCGTGTCGGTGCCGCTGTTCGTGGTCGGGGGCTTCCTGCTGATTGCCGCATCGCCGACACTTGCGACGCTCGTCGGCGTCTATATCTTCCGTCGCCTTGGGCAGTACGCCGTGGTCCGGCCCTGCCGCGAGATGCTCTACACGACCGTCGACCGCGAATCGAAGTACAAGGCGAAGAACGTCAACGACACGCTTGTCTACCGGACCAGCGACTACGTGGTCGCGAAGGGGCACGATGCCTTCGTCTCGGCTTTCGGTGCGAACCTGACCTGGGTTGCGTGGCTGGGCGCCGTGGTCGCGGCAGTCTGGGCGCTGGTCGCGTATCTGCTTGGCCGCGCGCACGAGCGCATGGTCGGGGCCGGCTCAAAGGTCTGATTTATTCCGAGAGACGGAAGAGAAGGCGCGCTTCGACGCGCTGCTCGACAACCGCACCGTTGACCACGCGCGGCTCGTAACGCCAGCGTTTGACGGCGTCCATCGCCGCGCGATCGAAGACACCCGCCGGTTCCGCGGCCTTGACGCTTGGGTCGCGCGTGGTGCCGTCCTTGGTGACGGTGTACTCGAGATTCACCCAGCCTTGCGTCGCGCGTTCGCGTGCGCGCAGGGGATAGGTCGGCGCGACAAAGAACGTCCGGCGCATCTGCGCCTCAGGCAACACTGCAGGCGAGCCGTTTGCGGCGACGGTCGCCGGGCGCGCGATGCGAAGCGACATGATCTTCGCCGCGAGATCCGAGACCTCGGTGGCGGGCGCGCCGGTTTCCGCGGCTGTGCGAAGGAACGTCTCCGCGCGGTCGGGATTGTTGGCGGCGAGTGCGGTGCGGGACTCGGCCAGTGCGCGCGAGGCGAGCAGCGCGCTCGTATCCGCAAGCCCTTCGAACTCCGGGTCGGCGGCGCGAAGCAGATCGACGTAATGCCGGGCGGAATCGCTCTTGGGCTCGGTCAGGCGGCCCTGGGCGATGCGCTGGTTGGCGAGCACGTAAAGCCGGGCGTTATCCGCGCGGATATTGCCGATGCGGGCCGCATCGATGTCCGCGCGCATGGTTGCGATCTGGGTCCGGTCGACGTCGAGTTCCATTGCGCTCTGCAGCCAGCGGCTCGCGTCATCGAGGCGGTTCTCGCGGATCGATTTTTGCGCATTGCTCTGCAGCATGATCGCGAGTGCCGCGACGCTTTCCACCACGCCGGGATCGGCCGGGTCGAGCAAACGCGCGGAGAGCAGATAGGCGTGCGCACTGTCCTTGCCGATGAGCTGGTTGCTGCGCATCCGGTCGTTCGCGAGCTGCACGAATGCCTGGACGCGGACCGAGGGAAGCTCGTTCCGTTGCCGGCGATTCGATCAGCCGGCCGAGCGTATCGACGGCAGGTACCGTCTGCCCGGTCTTGCCTTGCAGGACGCGCTCGCGCTCGAGCTGGCTGACGAAGAACTCGAGGCGGGGGTGATCGGGGCGCACCGAGCGCACGGCGTCAACCGCGCTCGCGAGGCGCGTGAGGTCCTGCTCCATCAGGGCGCGTTCCGCCTGCACGATGAGTTCGTCGGCGACGCTGTCGATGCCGCGCCGTGCGACCACGTTGACCGGGTCGCGAGTGAGCACCGCGCGATAGAGTTCGAGCGCGTTCTGGCCCGGCGGCTCGATGAGCGCGCCCTGGGAAAGCGCAAGTCCGGCGGCGTCGAGCAGTTTCTGCACTTGCGTATTGTTGGCCGCGTCGGTGGTGGCGGCCGGCGTATCGACAGGCGTGGGCGAACCGGTCGAGATGCGGTTCCACGGCGCCCATTCCATGAGGCCCCAGGCAAGGAGCAGGAGCGGGGTCAGGAGCAGGCTGCGCCGGCCCCAGCGGCGAACGACGGGCCCGTCGAAATTGAGCTTCAGCTTGAGCGGCGCGAGTATCGGCGTCTCGGTCGTGCCGCCGAACAACTGATTCTTGTGGCGCGGCGGCATCGTCGCCGTGAGGTCCGTGCCGTTGGCCCGGCGCTGCGTCGCATCCACGAAATTACGGATGCGCTCGGCGGAGGCCGGTTTGTGCAGGAAGCGGAAGATCACGCCTTCGGAAACGAGCGGGGCGAGTTCGTGCTCGTCATCGCGGCGGCCCGCAACGATGATCGCGAGATCCGGGAACTGCCGGTGGATCTGGGTGACGAGATCCTTGGTGTTGTGGTCGGCGAGCGAGGAATCGATCAGCAGCACTGCGTTGCCGGACGCGACCATGAGATCCGCCGCGTGTGTCGCGTCGTCTGCGCGCCAGACGCGGTGCGTGCCGGCGAGCGATTCGCGCAAAAGGTCGATCAGCGCCGGATCGGCCGAGAGCACGACGACATTCGCGCTGCCAGGCCGCGCTTGCGGCTCGGGCGCTGCGCCGTCCGGCGCCTCGACATGCGAATAATCGATAATCACAGGCTGCATTGACCCGCGCAAAACGGCGTCTTCACGGGCATGGATGCCCATGACTGACAGGAAGGTCAATCCTTGACAAAATCGGTCGTGGCGAACGAGACACAGGTCGCGTTTCAGGCAGCCGCCGGGGTGAGAGCTTCAAAAAACCCCACGCACCCCGTGACTTGCAAAAAAGCGTCCCCAGGGTGTCCACAAGCCCACACCGTCCGTTGTGGACGCGCTACACGGACAGCGGATTTTTCGAGTTTCACCGAATTATGTGAACCTCGACAGGGGCCGGAAAGCACCGGTAAGGTGGCCCGGCCTCAGGAACGATGGGGCTGCAACGGGAGTGACGGCCATTTCGCGACAGATTGCGTTCGTATCGACCTTACCCGCCGAGCACTACCACCAGCTCGAAGTTCTGTTGTTCTTCAACGGGCGGCAGCACCGGGTCCGCAAGGGCATCGAGACCGCGATCGACCGCTACGGCCCGCCCGAGATCGTCGCGGAAGGGAAATCGCTGCGCGTGCGGGTGGCGGGTCCGACCGATGCGCAATGCCTGTTCGCGGTCGAGCGCGAAGGCAAGTCGTCGCGGCCGGTCGGCGTGATCCTCTACGTGCGCGACAGCTTCGAGCGGATCACCGTGCTGCATCTTGTCGTCGCCGAGGCCTATGCCGTCGGCGGTCCACGCGCCGGTTACAACCTGCTGCTCCGACTCGTGCAGGCCGTCAAGCGCGTGGCGCGCTGCACCTCGGGCATCCGCCACGTCGAACTGGTCTACTCGCAGAACAGGCCCCGCGCCGCCTACGCCTGAATTGAAGGGGAAATTGAAGGAAATTGAAGGGGACGTTCACCTTCAGACAGGGTATGCCTCTAGTCTGAAGGTGAACGTCCCCTTCAATTTCCTTCAATTTCCCCTTCAATTCCATGGAGACTCCATGAAACGCCTGATCCATCCGCTGCTTGCAGCCACGCTGCTTTTTTTCGTGGCCCTGCCCGCCTACGCCTCATCGAAGGAAGAGATAGACGCCGAGGTCAATGAGGCGAAGGCGGAACTGTTCAAGTTGTCGAGTGCGGCCAAGGATCTCTCCGCAAAAGCCGTCGGAATTCTCTGGTTCCCGAAAGTCACGAAGGGTGGCATCGGAATCGGCGGTGAGTTCGGCGAGGGCGTATTGCAGGTCGGCGGCAAGACAGTGGGTACTACAACACCGCCGCTGGATCGATCGGGTTCCAGCTCGGCGTCCAGCAGAAGAGCCAGGCGATCTTTTTCATGACGCAGAAAGAGCTGGATAAATTCCAGAAGAGCGAGGGCTGGAAGGCAGGCGTGGACGGCAGTGTCGCGATCGCGACCCTCGGTGCCGGCGGCCAGATCGACACCGAGACCGGGAAGAAGCCAATCATCGGGTTCGTCTTTTCCAACAAGGGCCTGATGTACAACCTGACCTTCGAAGGCTCGAAGATCACGAAGATCGACAAGTAACGCTCAGGCCGGGCCTCCCGAGAGGCCGCCGGTCAGCACCATGCGCATGGCGGTCTCGACGGACAGGTCGAGCGGAACGATGCGCGAGCGCGGCAAGAGCGCGGTGTAGCCGCCGATCTGGTAGCTCATCGGAAAATACACCGCAAGCAGGTCGCGACCGGGCTCGACGATGCCAAGTTCCGATGCGTCGTCGCGCGTCACGAAGCCGATGACCTGCGCATCGCCGAACTGTGCGAGTACGACGCGCGACAGGTCGCGGCGCTTGCCGCCCGACGGCAGCAGCTTCATGAAATCCCGGCTCGCGCCGTAGATCGTCTTGACCACCGGAATGCGCTCGATCATCCGTTCCCAGGACGCCAGCGCGCTCTGCACCAGCAGGGCGTTGAACAAGCTGCCCGCCGCGAGAAGCACAATGAAGGCCATGACGAGCCCCATGCCCGGCAGGTAGTGTTCGGCCGGAATCACGAGCAGGATCAGTTTGCTGAGCAGCGCCTCGGTCGAACTTCCGAGCCACCACAGGAGCCACAGCGTGAAGCCGATCGGCAACACGACGACGAGACCGCGCAGGAGCGCGCTACGGAGCTTGCGAAGCATGGTTTTCTCCTTCTTGAGCCCGCATCATAAAGGCTATGATTCGCACGGGGACGGCTGGAACGGCAATCCAAGGAGCAGGCCATGACCATTGCAAAAGTCAGTGAAATCACCTCGACTTCCGACAAGAGCTTCAACGATGCGATCACCCGGGGCATCAAGCGCGCGAGCAAGACGCTCAAGAACATCACGGGCGCCTGGGTCGCCGACCAGGAAGTGGAAGTGGAGAACGGCAAGGTGACCGCCTATCGCGTGCGCCTGCGCATCACTTTCGTCCTGGAGAACTGAGCCGTGCGTCGCTTGGCGCTCGCCGTGCTCGGGGCCGCGATCGCTTTCGGGGCGATTGCGGCCGAGCCGGCGTCGATCGAGCCGACGAGCGTCGGTCGAGCGGCTGGCCTGGGGTGACCGGTCGCTCGTCGTGCTCGACGTGCGCACGCCGGCCGAATACGCGGAGGGCCATGTTCCCGGGGCCGTCAATATTCCGCATACGCGAGCTCGCGGCGCGAATCGGTGAGCTCGCGGACGCGCGCTCCCGTGACATCGTCGTGTA
The DNA here is from genome assembly GCA_963819545.1 of uncultured Gammaproteobacteria bacterium. Classification (GTDB taxonomy): domain Bacteria; phylum Pseudomonadota; class Gammaproteobacteria; order Steroidobacterales; family Steroidobacteraceae; genus SCUD01. The sequence continues at coordinate 582,125 of CAWFWJ010000002.1, forward strand.
TTGCCGCGAGCGGTAGCCGTGCTGCGCAGGCGCTCACGGTGCTGGGTGACGCGGGATTCACGCGGCTCGTTTCATTTGAAGGGTGACTACCAGGGCTGGAGCGGGGAAAACAGACCGGTGATCAAGGCGCAGTGATCCACCGCTCCCTCGCGGACGCGGTCCTGATCCTGCACCTTGCGTTCATCGTATTTGTGGTGCTGGGTGGCCTCCTGGTGATGCGCGCACCCGCACTCGCCTGGTTTCACCTGCCGGCGGTCATCTGGGCCGCGGCGACGGAATTCCTGGGTATCGTCTGTCCGCTGACACCACTCGAGAACCGGCTGCGCGCACTCGGTGGCGAGGACGGTTACGCGGGCAGTTTTATCGAGCAGTACCTGACATCATTGATCTATCCGGCGGGACTGACGCCACAGGTACAGCTTCTGCTGGGCCTGCTGGTGATTGCCGTCAACGCAGCGATCTACTTCAGGTTCTGGCAGCGCCGTCGCGCGCGTGGCCGCTCTAAAAGGGGACGTTCCCCTTTAAAGGGGAACGTCCCCTTTTAGAGAAGTTCCTGGGCGGCGACGACGATGCAGCCCGGGCCGCCGTGCACGCCAAGCGCGGTGCCGAGCGGGATCACCGGCAGTATCTCGGCCCGCGGCAGGCCTTCCGCGATCGCATCGCGCACCTGCACCGCGCCCTCGGGCACGTTCGCGTGCGAGATCCCGATACGCCAGCGCCGCGAGGGATCGAGACGGCGTCGCAGGAGTTTTCCGAAACGCCGGTATGGATTCCGGCGGCCGAAGAGTACGCCGCCGATTCCGAGGCTGCCACCACTTCGCACCGCGAGGACAGGCGTGAGGCGGAGCAGGTCCGCGACGATCTTGACCCAACGCGGCACGCGGCCGCCGCGCACCGAGAACTCGAGCGTGACGAGAAGTCCCCAGGTGCGCGTCCGGCCGGCGGAATCCATCGCCGCCTGCTTCACGGCCTCCGCATCTCCGCCGGCGGCCGCGACTTCTGCTGCGCGCATCGCGATCAATCCCTCGCCCAGCGCCGCCGTGCCGGAATCGAGCGTCAGGATCTTCGCACGCGTGCGCACGCGGCTGGCTGCAGTCTGGGCGCTCTGAAACGTGCCGCTCACCTTCGCCATGAGACCGACATAGACGACGGCTTCGTAGTGCGAGCCGAGGAATTCGAAGGCGCGCCGGAAATCGCCCGGTGGTGGCTGCGAGGTCTTCGGGTGCAGCGGATTGACCGCGAGCTCGCGGAAGAATTCCTCAGATGACAGCCCGACCTTGTCGAGGAAACTCCGCGTGCCGAAATGCACGCGCACCGGGACGACGTGGATGTCGAGTGCCTCGAGCACGGAGTCGGGGAGATCGGCCGCGGAATCGGTGACGACCGCGACTTTGCGGCGCGCCGCGTGATGCGCCATCTCCTGTTGCCGCTGCATGTCGTCCGCTTTCTCGTTGCCGACCGCGCCAGGCGCGCGGCGAGCGTAAAGAGCCGCGGCGGCTCGTTCGTGTGGATATGCAGCCGTACCTTCTGCGCGTGCCGGCAACCACGAGGCTCGAGCCGAGTGCGGAGGCCTCCTCGCGGAGCTTGCGCCGGTCGATGGCGTCGCCGGTGATCGTGCATTCCGTGCAGTAGCGGTGCTCGAGATCCATCTGCGAGCCCGCGGTCGCGTCGTCGTCGCTCAGGAGCTGGATCGAAGCATCGTCGCCCGGCACGATACCGGTCTCGAAGTAATCCTCATGCCGGCCGACGAGCTCGACGAAACCGAGCGCGCCGGCATCGACCACATTGGCGCGGCGGAGCATCTCGAGCAGGCCGCGGCGTCGCCTCGAGCGACTCGCGCGCTGCGGCGAGCGAATTAGCGAAAGAGCGGCCGGAAATCGCGCTCGCCCTTGCGGACCTCCGCGTCGAGCGCTCAGCCGCGAAATCGGTCAGCACCGTGAGGATCGTGCCCTCGCGCGGCTCGCTGAGCGAATCGCGCGCGTAGGCCGCGCCCGCGGCGACGCCTCCGCAAATCCCTGCGCCGTCAGTTCCGCCGACGGGCCCGCGCGGTCGCCGACGCCGAGCAGAAACTGCGCGAGGATCGCGCCGGAATTGCCGCGCGCGCCGTCGAGCGCCGCATCGGCCACGCGCGTCAGGAGTTGCCCGGCGTGCGTCTCCGGATTGGCGCGAAGCGCCGCGAGCACGGCCTGAAGTGTCAGCGCGAGGTTGGTCCCGGTGTCGCCGTCGGGCACGGAAACACGTTGATCTTGTTGATCACTTCCTCGCGCGAGATGAGGCGGTGAATTCCGGAGCGGAGCGCATCGCGAGAGCTGCGGTGCCGCGGAGCGCAGAGGGCTGCTGAAACCGCGGCGTTCAATCGAGGATCGGCGACCTACAGCCGCGGCAGCAGGAAACGTCGTCCGCTGATAGCAGAGCACCGCGCCTTCGCGCGTGATCTCCACGACCATCGGGCCCCTCGTTGATGCTGCGCACCCTGCGATGTAACGGCGACCGTTGATGAAGACGGCGCGCTTGGCCGGATCGTTCCGCAAAGATATGCAGGTCGACGCTGAGCTCCGGCAGTTCCGAGGACCCCTGCGGCCGTGAGACTGTCAATCGGTGCAGGTGGCGCTTCGCCGTAGGTCACGTCCGGTCCGCTCACCGGTGTATCGGGAATCAGCGTCGGGTCCGGCGCATCTGGCGGCTCCGTCGCCGGCCCGCCGAAATGTCTGCGCCGGCGTGTTCGCGAGTTCATCGCATTGGCGCCAGGATTTCTCGGCGCATTGCCGGATGTTGGCGCGGGCGTCGCCACCGGCGCGCCGCTCGTGGCGGAGGATGCGGCCGCAGCCGGCGTCGCGGAGGCTGCCGGCGCGGGCGAGTCGCGCAGCATGAAAAAGAGAACGACGGCAAGATTGACCGCGAGCAGGAAGCCGATTGCGATCAGCGCGACGGGCAGCCGTCGATCCGTTCGCGCGACGGCGAACTCCGCCATGCTCGGGCCGCTCTGCCGCTGGCGCTCGATCTCGGACTTGCGGAGTGCATCGAGGATGAAGCTCATGCGCCCACCTGCGCGTCCGTATGCGCGAGCGTCGGCGTCCCGGGCGCTCCGAGCGCTGCATCGAGCACGAGCTGCGTCTGCAGGCCCGCGACGCCGTCGACTGACAGACGACGGCTGCGCTGGAATTCCTCGACGAGATGCTGGAGCTCGGCGTCGAAATAATCTTCCATGGCGGTCGAGGCCGGCAGGCCGCCAAGCTGTTCGAGCCCCTGGCGCAGCCAGCGCACATCCTCGCCGCGCATGCCGGCGCGAAGCGGACGCAACTCATCGGTTCGCGGGCGCCACAGCACGAGGAATTCGCCGAACCAGTAGTCGGCGAGCTCCGCGATCGGAACCCGGGTCTCGGCGCTGCCGATACGGAGTTTCGCGCCGTCCGTCGTCAAGAGCCGCGAGCACGACCTGGTGCGCCGCTCCGCCCGAATCGACGAGTGACAGGATCGCCGGACGATTGATCAGCTTGAGCTGCGCGATCGAGCCGCGCTGCCAGACGCAGGAGAGACCCTGCGCGTCGGCCTGCTCGCAGGCGAGACCCGAGCCCGGCTGGTATTCCGTGCTCCAGAGCGAGAACAGCGTCGCGAACGCAGCATCCATCGTGGTTGTCGCAGAATCCTTCGCGAGTACCGCGCTGAGCGGGACGCGTGGCGGTGGCGCGGGCACGGCCGCGACGGCGGGCTTGTTCGCGGCAAGATTCCCGTCCTCTCCTGGCCGCTCGAGCGCGGGCAGGGCGCGCCACAGGACAAAGCCGACAAGCGCAGCGCCCGCCGCAGCGCCGCCGATCGCGAGCCCGCGGAACCAGGGCGACAGTACCGGGCGGCCGTAGACCTCCGATGCCGCGCGCCGGACGAGCGCGCCGTCGGCTTCGTGCTGCTCGCGCGTGTAGGCGCCGAGCAGCGCGCGGTCGGAGATGACATTGATGATGCGCGGCACGCCGCCGGAGAGCCGGTGGATTTCGCGCAGGGCGCCGGGCGTGAAGAGGTCGCGTGTCGCTCCGGCGACGCGCGAGCGGTGACGGATGTAGGCGAGCGTCTCGCTCCGTCGCAGCGCTTCAAGGTGATAGCGGCCGGTGACGCGCTGCGCGAGCTGGCGCAGCTCCGGTTTCGCAGAGCACGGCGCGCAATTCCGGCTGGCCGATCAGGATGATCTGGAGGAGCTTCTGCGTCGCCGTCTCGAGATTCGTGAGCAGGCGCACCTGCTCGAGCACGTCGGCGTCGAGATTCTGTGCCTCGTCTACCATCAGCACGATTCGCCGGCCTCGGCTGTGCGCATCGAGCAGGTAATGCGTCAGGAGATCCACCAGCGCCTTGACGCTGCTGGCGGAATTTTCCGGCACGTGCACGTGCAGCTCGTCGCAGATCGCGAGCAGGAACTCCGCGGGTGTGACGCGCGGATTCAGGATAAGCGCGACGTCGCAATGCGGCGGCAGCTGCTGCAGCAGGCTCCTGAGCACCGTCGTCTTGCCAGTACCGACTTCGCCAGTGAGCTGGATGAATCCGCCCGCTTCGCTGATGCCGTAGGCGAGGTGGGCGAGGGCCTCCGTATGCCGCTCGCTGAGATACAGATAGCGCGGGTCTGGCGTAATCGCGAACGGCTTTTCGTTCAGCCCGAAGAAGCTCGTGTACATGGCGGCTTCATGATGCCTTCCTCGGAAGCAAGCTGCAAAGAAGGACGGTGGGGGCTGAAGGGGACTTTGGCTTGAAGGGGACGTTCACCTTCAGCCGCTGAAGGTGAACGTCCCCTTCAAGCCAAAGTCCCCTTCAGGGTCGCTACCGGTCGCTTCCACGGTGGATGGCTTCGTCGCCAAAGCGGTCGTGGATCCGGTCCAGGGCGGTGTCGAGGCGCTGGCGAATCTTCGGACTCGCGGCTCGTGAACAGGTCGAGTTGCTGTTCCGGCTCGAGGTCGCTGACGCCGACACCGAGAAGCCGCACTGCCGCGCGCGGCTGTTCCGCAGCCAGTGGTCGAGCAGATCTGCCGCGACCTGGGCGATGAGCCGAGTTTCCTGCGTTGGCGGATTGAAACTGCGCTGCCGCGTGTAGGTCTCGAAGTCGCGCCGCCGCACCTTGATGCTGACCATCCCCGCCTTGAACTGCCGCGCGCGCAGCCGCGCCGTCGTGCGGTCGGCGAGCTGCGCGAGGCGCTCGCGGAGTTCCTTGTGATCGCGGATGTCGATATCGAAGGTTTCCTCGGAGCTGATCTGCTTCTCCGGCGCGTCGGAGACGACCGCGCGCTCGTCGATGCCGGAGGCGCGGTCGTGGTAATGTCCGCGCCTCGCGACGAAAGAGCGGCCACAGCGCTGACTCCGGCGCGCGCCGCAGCTGCCCGAGCGTGAAAAAGCCTTCCTGCTCGAGACGCGCCGCAGTCTTTGCGCCGATGCCGAACAGGCGCCCGACGGGGAGCGGATCGAGCGTTGCGCGTCACGTCCTCAGGCCGTATCAGCGTGAGGCCGTCCGGTTTCTGCATTTCGGAGGCGAGCTTCGCGAGCAGCTTGTTGTGCGAGACGCCGACCGAGGCCGTCAGTCCTGTCCGATCGCGGATACGCTTCTTGATCTCGCGCGCCATGGCCTCGCCGTTTCCGAACAGGCTGATGCTCGCAGTGACGTCGAGGAATGCCTCGTCGAGCGAGAGCCCTTCGACCAAATCGGTGAACTCGCGGAAGATCTCGAAAACCTGTCCCGAAATCTCGCGATAGCGCTTGAAACGCGGGCTCACGACGACCGCCTGCGGGCAGCGCCGGAGCGCTTCGCGCATCGGCATCGCGGAATGCACGCCGAAGCGGCGCACTTCGTAGCTCGCGGCTGCGACTACGCCCGCCCGCCGGCGCCACCGACGACCACCGGCTGCCCGGCGAGCTCGGGGCGGTCGTGCTGCTCGACCGCCGCGTAGAACGCGTCCATGTCCACATGGAGGATGGTCCGGCGGCGGTCAGCTCATGGCAACGACAGCATCGCGATAGACGAGCCCCGCCATCATCGTCACGCCGAGAAACAGGAGGTAGATCGTTCAGAGCGACGAGGAACTTGAGCGTCGTCCTGAAGCGGCCCTCGCCGTAGACAATACGCATCGAGCGGAACACGTAGTAGGGCAGGTAGACGAACAGGAGGAAATTGACGAAGCCGAGGATTCCGATGAACGGAATCCTGAGATCGGAGACCGCGCTCAGGATCTCGCTGACGCCGATCAGCAGGTAGGTGAAGGCATGGTTGTGCAGGAACAGCACGAGATGCTCGGCGTAGAGGCGGCGCGGCCGCCAGTAGAAGAGGAACGCCACCGCCGCCATGAGCGGCAGGAACAGGAACATGAGTTTCGGCGCTGTCGCGGCGAAGCGCTCGGCGAAATGAGCCGGCCGCCATCGGCGCGCATCTTCTCGCAGGCCCGGCCGAGAGCCAACTCGAGATCGTCAAACGACGGCTGCTCGCGAAATCAATTCACTGTCGCATTCCGTCTTTCGATACCCCGCGGCCGATTCGCCGAGCTTCGTCGCGGTCGCCGCCTTCGGCGACGAGTTCCTTGCGCACTTCTTCGCCACGCCGGCTTTCCTCTGACGCACCCGAGTCGGTCGTTGTCAAGGAGATCGGAATCCGGCAGCAGCGCGGACAGCGCGAAGAACAGGACAGCTGACTGCGAGATAGAGCCGGAACGGCGGCAAGTACTTCTGATGCCGGCCCGCGATGAACTCGCGTGTCAGTTCGCCCGGGCGGCTGATGAGGAGCCAAAGAGTCTCCAGACACGGCTGTCGAAATGCAGCAGCGAATGGGTGACGTCAGCGGCCACTTCTTTCATCGACAGCAGGTGCACGTCGGAGGCCTGGCCGCACTGCGCGCAGTGCTTGCCGGAAACTGGCGCGCCGCAGTTCAGGCAGCGGGCCGGTTCATGGGCCGTCGACGTCAGTTCATGGCGGGGCCGGAGGACCCGCCGCTCGCAGTGCACCCGCCCGCCGAAGCGCTGCGCCGTCTCGGTCCGAAGCCGCGTCGCCTGGTTTTCGAGATAGTGATCGAGCGCCGCAATGCTCTCGATCCGGTAGCGGATGCAGCGCCGCTGGCGCTCGCCCGGCGGCATTTCGGGGAATTCGATGCGTCGCGCCGAGGAAACCCGGACAGGCCAGCACGTCCCGCACGTGGCCGGGAAGCCAGGCGTCGTAATCCGCGACGATATCGGGGTCGAGTTGGCACTCGACTTCGTAGATGAGATTGCCTGGCACGCTGCGGCTCGACCGGGAGACAGCGAGATCTTAGCGCGGCAGCTCAATAGCGCCGCAGGCCTCGATGTGCCGCAGCTTGCCGAAATCGCTCAGGCGGTAGAACTGACGCAGGTGCTTGAGCCAGGAGCCGTCATCCCGACGGCACAGGTCGCGCGCAGCCGCGGCTCGAGCCGGGCGCAGAACCGTGCCGCCTGCCGGCTCGCGCGGCGGTACAGCGGTTCGCGGCCGGCGGCAAGCGTGGGGTCCACGCGCGTGCGGCGGAACAGGAGCGAGTGCAGTTCGGCCGGGAAAGCGCCGCGGGTGGCACTTGCGCAGCAGCGCAAAACTCGCGACGTACTTGTCGATCTCTGCCTGCATTTCAAGCATGAGCCGCGACACCGGCCGGTCGTGGTTGGCATTGTGCGCGACGCAGAGGAAATGGCTGATGCCTTCGAGCGCGGTCCAGCAGTCGGCGATGTTCTCGCCGTTCAGGTCTTCGGTCGGGTCGTTCGCGTCGAGCCGCTCGAGGAGCGTTGAATCCAGATAAAGGGACATGCAGAGCTCGTCGTCGACTGCACTCACGAACAGCTGCTCGTCTCCCGGCGCATCGCGGCATTCGCCCGGCAACGACTGGCGATCGGTGACGAGGAAGTCCTCGACCCGGCAGCCGACGTCGAGATCGTAGATGCCGGTCAGGAGCGTTTCGAGCCGTTCGAGGGCCCGGGCGGACATCCGGAGTCAGTTCGCGATCGTGCCGGCGGGAACCGGCCGGATGCCGAGTTTGAGCAGCAGGCGGTGCGCGCGCTGGCTGCCGGTCTTGTGCCAGAGCTCGTACAGGCGCAGCACGTCGCGCGGCGAATGCCGGGCCGCGCCTTCACCGATTTCGTTCAAGGCATCGACAAGCGGCTGGAACTTGTCCTCGAGTTCGGCGAAGACGCTGCCCGAGCACGCGCTGCGCGCCGCGGTAGGGCGCCTGCGCGAGCGTGCCGTAGGCGCGGCCGCCCATCGCGATGTGGTAGTCGACGTCGACCGGCCGGCGCGCGAGGCTGCCGGCAAGGAATCCCGCGACGAAGAGCGCGACATCGCCGAGGCGCTGCAGCGTGCGGAAACGCTGTCGGTCGTCCGGCGCGTCGTGCGGCCTCGGCGAGTAGCAGTGCAAGTGGCTTGAGTTGCGTGCGCTCCGAGCCCGGCTCGAAGAGCGCGCCGGTGTGCGAGAACATCGCGAGCAGGTTGACGATGTAATGCTCGGTGTGGTCGCGGACGTGCAGGTGCTGATGCCCGAGCGCATGTCTGCAGGGCATCGCGGAAGAACTCGCGCACGTCGGCGACGGTCTGGAGCTCCATGGCGCCAGTTCAGGGGATTCCGGCGCCCGGATTCTGCAAACTGCGTCGCAACTTGCAGTGGCAGTCGAGGTGGGAGAGTGCCGAGGCCTCGTGGTTGTGATCGGAGTCGAAAAGCGTAGGATTTGCGGCAACAACAAGAGGCCGGATTCCGGCCGCTCGAGGGGGAGTGTAATGGCGTCGATCACCCTGCGGCCCGCCCGCCTGCCGGATGAGCGTCGGTTCTACATGGCCATGACGCTCGCGCTGCTTGCGACAGTGCTGGCCGGATTCTCGCGAAGCTTCTACGTGCGGCCCCTGTTTCCGGATCACCCGTCGCCTTCGGAAGCGGTTTTCTACTGGCACGGCGCCGTTTTCACGGCCTGGTTCCTGCTGCTGATCAGCCAGTCCGTGCTGATCTCGACCGGACGCGTCGCCGTGCACCGGGCGCTCGGCCGCGCGGGCGGCGTGCTCGCAGGGGTCATGATCGTGTTCGGCAGCTACGTCGCCCTGGTCGCGAGCGCCCGGGAGGGCGGCTTCATCGAAGTTCCGATTCCGCCGCTCAATTTCCTCGTCATACCGCTCGCAGACATGCTCATCTTCGGCACGCTGGCCGGCATTGCGATTGCGAAGCGCAACGTCGCGCAGACGCACAAGCGACTCATGTTGATCGCGTCGATCAGCATCATCGACGCGGCCGTCGCGCGCCTGCCCTTCGACTTCATCGAGGCCGGCGGTCCGCTCGTCTTCTTCGGCGTGCAGGATCTCTTTCTGCTCGCAATCGTGATCTGGGATTTCGCCTCGCGTGGCCGGCTGCATCCTGCGACGCTCTGGGGCTCGGTCTTGCTGGTTGTCTCGCAGCCGATCCGGCTCTGGATTTCCAGCACGGAAGGATGGCTCGCATTTGCCGCAGCGGCTGTGGAGCTCGTGAAGTAGATGAACGGTGCGGCGAAGCGCCTGCGGCCGGAATTACTGCCGTTCAAACTCGCGCCGATTCTCGCGCACGGCATTGGCACGCGGGAATGTACGTAGTGCGGATTCGCGCCGAAACGCACATGCTGCAGGATGTCCGACACGCAATTGGAGCAATGCCGATGACCGAAGCAAGACGGCAATTGGCGCTGGATCCGGAGTTCCTGCGCGAACTCCAGGACGATTTCGAGTTCGCCGACGGCGACCATGACGGTCAAATCGATTTCGGCGAGTTCTCGGGCCTGCTGGATGAGCTTGGGGCAGAAATGTCCTCGACGGACTTGCGCATCGGTTTCGAGGAGATCGACACCGATCGCAATGGCCGCATCGGCTTTTACGAGTTCGTCGCCTGGTGGACAACGGAGTAGGACCGGCCTCCGGTCACCACTCTGGAGTGCGAGAAATGCAGCTGAGAATCGTCGTTGCTGACGAAGGCGAAGCGCGTTTCTATGATGTGAGCCGCCCTGATGTCCGCCCGCTGGAGGTTGGACGCGTGGAGAATCCCGCGGCGCGGCTGCACGATCGTGACCTCAAGTCCGACCGGCCGGGGCGGACCTTTGGTACTGCGCGCAGCGGTGCCGGCAGACGCGGCGCGGTCGCGCATCACGCGGTAGGTGGCGAGGATGGGCCTCGCAAGCACGAAGCACAGCTTTTCGCGCGGCGGATCGTGCGTGAGCTCGAGCAGGCACGGGCCGAGGGGCGCTTCGAGCGAATCGTGTTGATGGCGGGTCCCGCATTTCTCGGCCTGCTTCGTCAGGCCTTGCCTGAGGCGATGCAGTCGCTGGTGGTCGCGGAAGTGCCAAAGGATCTTCTGCACCAGGACGATGAGGCGGTTCAGTCGCACTTGCCGCGCGAGGCGTTCGCTTCGCTGGCCTGAAAGGGCGCCGTGTCATGAAACTGACTTTCCTGGGCGGCGCCGGCACCGTGACGGGCTCCAAGTACCTGATCGAGTCGGGTTCGCGCCGTATCCTGGTGGATTGCGGCCTGTTTCAGGGACGGAAGCAGTTGCGACTGCGCAATTGGCGGCCGTTCTCACCGGATCCGTCAACCCTCGACGCCGTGGTGCTCACGCACGCACACCTCGATCACAGCGGCTTTCTTCCGGTCGTCGTGCGCTCCGGCTTTCGCGGGCCGGTGTATTGCACGGCCGCGACGCGAGATTTGCTGGCAATTCTCCTGCCGGACAGTGCGCGACTGCAGGAAGAGGAAGCCGAATTCGCCAATCGGCACCGGTATTCGAAGCATTCTCCGGCGCTGCCGCTCTATACGGAGGCCGATGCGCGCCAGGCGCTTCAATTACTTCGACCGGTTGAATGGTTCACGCGCGTGTCGCCGGCACGTGGTCTTGAGGCGGAATTCTCGCCCGCAGGGCACTTGCTGGGGGCGGCTTCCGTATTGGTCAGGTCCGCGTCGTGCCGCATCCTGTTCTCCGGTGACCTGGGCCGGTCCGATGACCCGGTCATGCGTCCCCCGACGCCGCCGCCCGTTGCCGAGTGGGTGGTGATTGAATCGACGTACGGAGATCGGCGCCATGCGGCCGTGGATGCCGAGAGCGAACTGGCGGCACTGATGAGTCCCGTGCTGCAGCGTGGCGGCGTCATCGTGGTTCCTTCCTTTGCGGTGGGTCGTGCACAAATGCTGCTGCACCTCATCACGCGCCTCAAGGCACGGCGCGCCATTGCCGATGTGCCCGTGTTTCTCAACAGTCCCATGGCGACCGACGCCACGCACGTCTATGACATGCATCGCGACGAGCATCGGCTGACCGCCGCGGAGTGCGCGGCAATACGCCGGACCGTGCGGTTCGTGGATTCGGTCGAGGAATCGAAAAACCTCAATCGATTGACCGGACCGGCGATCATTGTTTCGGCGAGCGGCATGGCGACGGGCGGGCGCGTGCTCCATCACCTGAAGGCCTTCGCGCCCGACGAGCGCAACCTCATCCTGTTTGCCGGTTACCAGGTTGCCGGCACGCGCGGCGCGGCCATGCTGGCCGGTGCAGACACGATCAAGATGCTTGGTGAGTATATTCCGGTCCGCGCCGGTGTGGCGCAGTTGCAGGGCCTTTCGGCACATGCCGACTGCGATCAGCTGATTGCCTGGCTCAAATCCTCCGCAGTGGCGTCAACGCAGGTCTTCGTGACGCACGGAGAACCAGCGGCTTCCGAGTCGTTGGCACTTCGGATCAATAGCGAACTTGCCCTGCAAGTGACCGTGCCGGCGGAAGGCAGGACGATCCTGCTGGAGTCGCATCACAGATCATGACGGCGCCGCTCGAGGGCCTGGACGAGGCAGAAGCACAAGCGCGGCTGGCGCGCGCGGGTCCCAATATCCTGCAGCAATCCGGTTCGAAGGGGATGCTGCAGATCGTGCGCGGCACATTGCGCGAGCCGATGTTCCTGTTCCTGCTGGCAGCGGCCAGTCTTTATCTCGTTCTCGGGAACCTGGCCGAGGGTCTTTTCCTCGTCGGCGGGGCGATTGTTTCGATCGGGCTGGTCGTGATCCAGGAGCTGCGCAGTCAACGTGCGCTGGAGGCATTACAGGCGCTTGCCGAACCCTTTGCCCGCGTCATCCGTGGTGGTGTCGAGCGCAGGATCGCAGCATGCGACCTGGTGCCGGGAGACATTGTGCTGGCGGCGGAAGGGGAGCGCGTGCCGCTGGATGGCGTGCTGGTCGGCGGCGACGTCCTGACCGTCGATGAATCGATGCTCACGGGGGAGTCGGTTCCAGTCGACAAAGTCGTCGCGGATACGGCACACGCAATGCAACCGGATGGCGACGGCGAGGGGCAGGCCAAATCCCTGCTGTTCGCCGGCACATTGATTGTGCGCGGTCACGGCATGATCAAGGCTGAGCGAACCGGACGAGCCACGCGACTCGGTCACATCAGTCGATTGCTTGCAACAATCCAGTCCGAACCCACGCTGTTGCAGAGGACCAGCGCGCGGCTCATTGGCCGGCTCGGACTGATTGCGTTTGGATTCTGCCTGATCGTCCTTCTTGCATACGGCCTCCTGCGTGGCAACTGGATCGAGGGCGCACTTGCAGGCATCACGCTGGCGATCGCCCTCCTGCCGGAAGAGTTCCCGATGGTCCTCGCCGTGTTCATGGCAATCGGCTCATGGCGACTGGCGCAGCAGAAGGTGCTGGTGCGGCGGGCGGCGGTCATCGAGACGCTGGGAGCGGCGACTCTACTTTGCGTCGACAAGACCGGAACGCTGACGGAAAACCGCATGACGGTCTCCGCAATCTGGGTCGATGGGATGTTGCATGAACTGAACCACGCCGGTGACGTTCGGCCGGAGGCCGCTCATCTGATTGGCAAGGCGGCTCTGGCCTCCGCGGTGCGCCCGGTCGATCCGATGGACAGGGCGGTCAGGAATCTTGCGCAGGTCCTGGTGACTGACGACGGGCAGGAGCAGCGAGGCGCGCCGATACGAACCCATCCGCTTCACCCCGATCTGCTCGCCGTGATTCAGGTCTGGGCGGCGGAAGGGAATCGATCGATTGTCGCGGCAAAAGGCGCCCCGGAGGCGATTTTCAAGCTCTGCCACATGAATACTGGCGTGCGGGCGCGCATGCACGATGTCGTGGTTGCCATGGCGGAGAGCGGATTGCGCGTGCTCGGCGTCGCATCTCGCAGCCACGACGGTACGGTGCCCGATGATCTGTCCGACGGCGCCTATGACTTCGAGGGGCTGGTCGGCTTTTCAGACCCGCTGCGCCCGGATGTTCCGGCTGCGCTCTCGAGCGCTCGCCGTGCCGGAGTCGATGTCGCGATGATCACCGGCGACTATCCGGCAACCGCACTCGCAATTGCCCGTCAGGCCGGGATCGATACCGGGCCCGGTGTGCTCAGCGGATCCGAGATTGCCGCGCTCGAGTTTTCCGCACTCCGGGAGCGGATCAGGCCGATACGCATCTTTGCCCGTGTATCGCCGGAACAGAAACTGGCGCTGGTGGAAGCGTTCAAGGCGAACGGCGAAGTGCTTGTCATGACGGGAGACGGCGTCAACGACGCGCCCGCGCTGGAAGCCGCCCACATCGGCATCGCCATGGGCGAGCGTGGAACGGATGTGGCGCGCGAGGCAGCCGACATCGTTCTCCTCGATGACAGCCTTGCCTCCATTGTTCGAGGCATCGGCCTCGGCAGGACGATCTTCAGGAATCTCCGCAAGGCGCTTACCTATGTCACGGCGGTGCACATGCCAATCGCGGGTCTTGCCCTGTTCCCCATTCTGCTGGGGTTGCCGCCATTGCTTTATCCGCTGCACGTCGTGCTGCTCGAACTCGTGATCGACCCGGTGTGCTCGCTGGTGTTCGAGGCGGAGCCCGCGGGGAAGGATGCCATGCAGCGCCCGCCGCGGGCTGCGAGCGAAAGCTTGTTCGGGCGCAGGGAAATCCTCTTCGCGCTGCTGCAAGGTTCAATAATTCTGGCGGGAATATTCGGAATGTACGTGTGGGCGCTGCAGACCGATATGGCTGAACCCGCAGCGAGGGCACTCGCCTTCGTGGCGCTGATCGTCTCGAACCTGGTGCTGGCTTTTGCTGATTCAGCCGAGCCTGGCACGGCCTTTTTTGATCGGCGACGAAAGGTCTTCTGGATGATCGGAGCCGCCGCCGCGGTCGTCGTCAGCGTCGTCCTGTACCAACCGAGCGCCGCAGGCATGTTCCAGCTATCGGCACCGCCTCCGCTTGCCCTGCTGATTGCATTGGTGGTCGCGGTGCTGGCGGCCGGCTGGTTCGGTTTCCTGAGGAGCGCCGCTGCCGCGAGGATGCACGCACGCAGATCCCCGTTGACCTGAGTGGCGGCGTCAGCCGTCGATGGTCATCGTCATCCGCACCAGCTGCGCCAGTGATGAGGCGCCCATCTTTTCCATCAAGTGGGCGCGATGAACTTCGACCGTGCGCTGACTGATGCCAAGATCGGCGGCCACGACCTTGTTGGCCTTGCCCTGGGTGACAAGCCCCAGCACTTCCTCTTCACGGCTTGTCAGGGTCTTGAGCCGGGCCAGGATCTGTTCCCGCTCGCCGAGTTGCGCGCGATTCTGGAGATCCCGGGCAACCGCCCGCTGGATGCAGTCGATGAGTTCCTGGTCTCGAAAAGGCTTCTGGAGGAATTCAAATGCACCGTGCCGCATGGCTTCGACCGCCATCGGCACATCGCCGTGGCCGGTGATAAAGATCACGGGCAGGATCGTGCCGCGCCGGTTGAGCTCGTGCTGCAGTTCCAGCCCGCTCATGCCCGGCATCCGGACGTCGAGCACGGCGCAGCCGGGCAGTTCCGGATTATGGGCGGCGAGGAACTCAGCAGCCGACCCGTACGCAACGGCCGCCAGCTTCAAGGACTTCAACAGCAGGCACAGCGAATTGCGAACTGCCTCATCGTCGTCGACGATAAACACTGTGGGTACCGGTGCGTGCGTATTCATCGCACCGCATTCTCCGATAGCGCCTGTTCATCGATGGTTGCCTGACGGCGACCGCTCACGATGTCGCGCAAGCGGCGGATACTCGCCCCGGCGCGCAAGGCCTGGGCGGAAATTTGCCGGAGCGCTTCCTGTACCTCGGCGCAATTGCAGTCAGGCAAGCTCAGCAAACGATCGCAAGCCTGCGCATAGTTGACTATGGCAGCGAGGGGTTGGTTGATCTCATGAGCAATATCGGCGGCCATGTCTGCCATGGCGGAAAGGCGGGCAACCTCGGCGAGCCGCTGCGCGCTGCGCTTCTCGAGCTCCACTGACTGACGGCGTGCCGTGATGTCATGCAGGAAACCGGCAAAACGGGGCGGGCCCGGGCCCCCGATGCGGCCGACCGAAAGCCAGGCGGGAAACAGGCTGCCATCCTTGCGGCGTGCGTCGACTTCGCGGCCGATGCCGATGATGTGCGCAACGCCGGTCGAGAGGTATCTCTGCATGTGCTGGTCGTGCAGTGCGGCATGCGGTTCCGGCATCAGCAGGCTCACGTTTGCGCCAATGACCTCGTCGGCGGAATATCCAAAAAGTCTTTCGGCCGAGAGATTGAAGGTTTCGATCGCGCCGCCTTGGTCGATGATGATGATTGCGTCGACCGCGACGTCGAGAAGGGCCTGAAATTCCGGCGGTGGCTGCGTGGGAGTCATACGACGGGCGCGATTCGACTGTCGCCGGAGTATATCCCTGCATTGCAGGCCCCCCATGTACGTACTTTCCGCAGGTGCATGACTACGGTCAATTCGGTTGCGGTGCCATGAGGCGAAAGGTCAGATTGCGGCAAGCAATACACGACTGTGTTGAGGACGTCTCGGCACGGTCGTCCGGAAGCGCGCCGGCTTCACTACGAGCACATCGCAGGGCAACGACTCAAGGATGCGTTCGGCGGTGTTGCCGACGAAGATCCGTTCCAGGCCGCGCCTCGAAACCGCACCCATGACGACCACGTCCGCACGCAGGCGCTTGGCCAGGCTGGAGATGACGGTTTCGGGCGGGCCGATGTCTACGTGCACCTGGCGCGGAGGCAAGCGCAACGGCCCGGCAACCCGATCTACGGCCCGTTTCACGTCACGTTCATGACGGCGCTCGGCCTGCGGATCCACGGGGATCACGATCGGCTCAGAAATGCCGGCGGCGATCATGTTCGAGAGCGGCAGATAAGCATGAACAACATCCAGCCGCCCCAAATGCGCCGCGCTGATCGCCTGTGCGAATTCCAGGATTCTTTCGTCAAGATGCAGAGACCTGCCGTGCGCATGCAGCGGATCGATGGCTGCAAGCACGCGCGCCTTGCCATAAGCGGAGGATTTCTTCACCAGCAGCACTGGTGCTGGACAGAGCCGGATGAGTTGCCAGTCATTGTTCTTCAGGAAAAGGCGGGCACCACGAACGTGCGAATGAGTCTCCGCGACCACGAGATCCGGCTTCGAACGCAAGACCTCGCGCACGATGCCCTCGAATGGCGGGTAGTCCCACAAGGCCCGGACGGCAACTTTCAGGCCGCGTCGCCGCAGCGGCCGCGCCAGTCGCTCGAGCCCGGCGCGTCGCGTGGCAAGCGAATCCTCGATCCGCCGCGCGAGGTCAGCGGTCGTGAAATGCGAAGGACGCGCATAAGGATCGAAGGCGCAGTGGACCAGCGTCAGGCGTGCATTGAGGCGTTGTGCCAGTCGCGCAGCCCGGGCGAGGCCGACCTGGCGGCTTTCCTGTGGGAACTCGATGGCGACCAGTATTGTCTTGAGAAGCCGGCGTGCCATGGTACTCACCTGTTTTTCCTGACAGAGACCCGAGTGTAGGCGCGGCGACGGCGGGCAACATCCGCAGTTGCCGCGATCGTCTTGGGGCAACCACTTATCCTTGCGTAAGCAGGCTCGAAATGGCGTCGTTCAGTTCGTTGATGTTCACGGGCTTGTTCAGGATGCGGCAAGCCTGGATCTGGGCCAGTTCGCGCGTTGCCATGGAAGTGTCGCCGCTCAGGAGCAGGGCGGGCAGGGTGCGTCCGGCGCGGGATCGCAGGCGATTGATGGCGTCGAGACCGGTCTGGCCACCGCCCAGGTGATAGTCGCTGATGATGAGATCGGGGATGCGGCTGCCGGACGCGAGCGCGCGTTCGGCATCGTCAATGCTGGCGGCCCCGATTGCCGTGTGGCCGAATGCCTTGAGATAGAACTCCGTGGCGGCGCGAACTGCATCATCGTCTTCCACCAGGAGGATCAAGGCGCCGGCTGTGGGCGGCGCCTGCAATGCGGTTTCGGCGACTGAGGAATGGGCCGGTGCCAGGATGGCGACCCGTGCCGCGGGTATTCCGACCCGGAACTGTGTGCCCTTGCCAGGCTCGGATTTCACATCGACTGACAGGTCGAGAAGGGTGGCGATACGCCTGACGATCGCAAGTCCCAGGCCGATGCCCCGGCCACGCGTCCGATCCACCTGGTAGAAATCATCAAAGATCGAGCCGATCTTGTCGGCTGCAATGCCGATGCCGGTGTCTGCCACCATGATGTCGAGACCGTCCCTGCGCGACAGGCAGGTCAGGTTGACGCCGCCGGTTTCCGTGAACTTGACTGCGTTGGCAATTAGGTTTTCCAGCAGTTGCCGGAATAGCGTGCGATCAGTCTTCACGTAGTGCGGGGTCGATGAAACGGTGAGTGCGAGCCCACGGAGGCTCGCGAGGGACTCAAACTCCTGGCGCAGGGCCTCGAAGAGTTCCGCGATGCTGACGTCCTCGACATCCGGCTTGATCGTGCCGGCTTCAAGCTTGCTGATGTCGAGCAGGACATTGAGCAGCCGCGCCATGGCATCGAGCGCGTCCCCCCCGCGCGCCAGCATTTCCCGCGCCTGCGGCTCGGCGACCTGCTGCAGCAGCGCCGCATTCAGGAGTTGCAAGGTCTGCAGCGGCTGGCGCAGGTCGTGACTGGCGGTGGCCAGGAACCGGCTCTTGGCGGCATTGGCGTGATCGGCTTCCTGCCGCGCGGCACGCAACAACCGGGCTGCATGCCGACGATCAGTAACGTCGCGCACCGCCGCGGCGAACATGGGCTCATTGCCGATGCCGAGTGGCGACAAGCGGATCTCGACCGGAAATTCCGAGCCGTCCTTGCGCATGCCGAGCAACTCGGTCGCGGTCGCACCCATCTCGCGCACATGGGGGTTTTCGGCGTATCCGGCCCGATGCCGGGTGTGCTGCTGCCGCAGGCGTTCGGGTATCAACCGCTCGATCGGCCGACCGTGCAATTCGCCCTTGTCGTAAGCGAACAGGACTTCGGCTGTCTGGTTGGCGAGAACGATCGTGCCGGCGGCATTCACCACCAGCAAGGCATCCGGCGCGAACTCGATGAGATTCTCGTAGAGCGCGGCAGGAGCCTGCGGCGGTGTCGCAGTCATGGTTTTTGTCAAGCGGCCGGTATCTTACGACAAAGGGGACGTTGAATTTACAAAGGGGACGTTCACCTTTATCTTGAAACGGCATCTCCACACCGTGTCTTGAGCTTCGATAAAGGTGAACGTCCCCTTTGTAAAAGGTGAACGTCCCCTTTGTGGCTCAGGCAACCTGCATGCTGCCGCCGTCGAGCTGGATCTCGTAGGAGCTGCCCGCAACCAGCTCGCGCGAATCGAAATCGTCGACGTTGATGATCTCCATGACCTTGCGGTCGTATTCGCGAAGCTGCGCGGCTTCGGCTTCCGTCACGATGCCGGCCGCGAGCGCCTCGCGAATCTGACCGGGCAGGTCGAGCGCCTTGACGCGTCCGGTCTTCACGCCTTCGACGCGGATCCTTTTCTCCAGTGGTTCGGCGGCGATCGCGAGTTCCATCGCCTGCTGCACGAGGCCGAGGTGATTCTTGGCCCTCGAGCGTGCGGTAGATGTAGTGGCAGAGCCGCTCGCGTGCCTCGCCCGGATTCATGACGAGATCGGCGATCTGCGGATTGAGCCGGTCCGACGGCGCGAAATAGGTCAGGCCGCGCGGGAAAATCAGGATGCGCATCGATCACCGCTAGCCAGCGAACCGGGAAATTCCTGAGGAAGGTGTGCAGTTGCTCTTGCGCCTGGTACAGGAGCGAGCGGCAGGCGTATTCGACGAGCGGCAGGTCGGCTTCCGTCCGCCCCTGGTTCTCGTAGTGCTTCAGCACCATCGACGCGAGGTACATCGACGAGAGCACGTCGCCGAGCCGCGCGGAGAGGTTCTCCTTCTTCTTCAGGTAGCCGCCGAGCGACAGCATCGCGACGTCGGTCGCGAACGCGAAGGACGCGCTGAAACGATTGATGTGCTCGTAGTAACGCTTGGTCGGTCCGCCCATCGGCGCGGTGACGATGCGGGACAGCGTGACCGCCCCGAAGAAGGAGCGCACCGCGTTCGAGATCGTGAAGCCGATATGCTTGAAGAGCGCGTCGTCGAAGTCGCGGAACCCGCGCTCGCGGTCCGGATCCTGCGCGGCATTCATCTCCTTCAGCACGTAGGGATGGCAGCGCACCGCGCCCTGGCCGAAGATGATGAGGCTCCGCGTCAGGATGTTCGCGCCCTCGACCGTGATGCTGACCGGCACCATCTGGTAGGCGCGACCGATGTAGTTCTTCGGGCCGAGCATGATGCCCTTGCCGCCCTGCACGTCCATCGCGTCGTTCGCGACCTGCCGGCCGAGTTCGGTGATGTGGTACTTGAGGATGCCCGCAGGCACGGACGGCTTCTCGCCGCCGTCGATCGCGCCGGTCGTCACCGAACGCGCGGCATCCATGATGTAGGTGCGCGCCGCCATGCGCGCGATCACCGCCTCGACGCCTTCGAACTTGCCGATCGGCAGGTTGAACTGGCGGCGGATGCGCGCGTAGGCCGCGGTCGAGTACACACCGCCCTTGGCGCCGCCGGTTGCGATCGAGGGCAGCGAGATGCAGCGCCCGACGGAGAGCTGCTCGACCAGCATGCGCCAGCCCTGGCCTGCCATCGCAGGTCCCGCCGATGATCGCGTCGAGCGGCACGAACACGTCGCTTGCCCTGGATCGGTCCGTTCTGGAACGGGCCGTTCAGCGGGAAATGCCGCCGGCCGATCGTGATGCCGGGCGTATCGCGCGGCACGAGCGCAACCGTAATTCCGTGGTCGGTCTTGTCGTCGCCCATGAGCTTTTCGGGGTCGAACAGGCGGAAGGCGAGGCCGATCAGGGTCGCGATCGGCGCGAGCGTGATGTAGCGCTTCGAGAAATGCAGCCGGATGCCGATGGTGTCGCGGCCCTGGTAGCATGCCTCGGCAGACGATGCCGGTGTCCGGGATCGCGCCCGCATCCGAGCCGACGCGCGGCCCGGTGAGGCCGAAGCAGGGAATCTCCTCGCCGCGCGCGAGCCGCGGGAGCAGATGCAGTCTTCTGCTCCTCGGTGCCGTAGTGAAGGAGCAGCTCGGCCGGCCCAAGCGAATTCGGCACGACAACGGTCGAGGCGACCGTGCTCGAGCGGCTCGCGATCTTCACGACCACGGAGGAATGCGCGTAGGCGGAGAATTCGAGCCCGCCGTACTTCTTGGGGATGATCATCGCCCAGAAGCCTTTCTTCTTGATGAAGTCGAAGACCTCGGGTGGCAGGTCGGCGCGCCGGTGCGTGATGTCCCAGTCGTCGATCATCCGGCAGAGTTCTTCGCAGGGCCCGTCGATGAAGGCCTGTTCCTCTGCCGACAAGGTCGGCGCCTTCGCCGAGAGCAGCTTCTTCCAGTCCGGCCCGCCCGTGAACAGCTCGCCGTCCCACCAGACCGTGCCGGCCTCGAGCGCCTCGCGCTCGGTCGTGGACATCGGCGGCAGCATCCGCTTGAAGATGCGCAGGAACCGGTTCGAGATCAGGGCCTGCCGCAGCGGGCGGATAGTTGAGGAGCAAATGCGGCAGGTACAGGGCCCAGAGCAGACCCTTCCACCAGGGCGCGCCGGCCCCGAACAGCGTGTAGTAGACCAGCAGGACGCCGAGCACGAGCGTCGCCTTGGCGAGGCTTGCGCGCTGGTAGGCGAGCCACAGGACCAGGCTCGCGAACAGCAGCAACCAGAGCAGCTGTGAAGCACCATCGGGCTCCATACCTTATACCATCGTTTGCACCGCAAAAACGCGCGTTCGTGTGTATGCTGCCTGCCCCGGGGAGGGAGTCACCATGAGCAAGCTAGTCGAACGCGCGCAACGCATCCTGATGTCGCCGAAGACGGAATGGCCGGTCATCGCCGCCGAGCCGGAAACTACGGCGGGCCTGTACACGAACTACATCCTGATCGTTGCGGCGCTCGGGCCGATCGCGATGTTCCTCAAGACCACGCTGATCGGCACGCAGCTGCCGTTCCTCGGCACCTTCCGCCTCGACATGGGCACGGGCCTGATCCAGCTCGTGATGACTTACATCCTCGGGCTCGTCTCGGTGTACGTCTTCGCGCTGATCATCAATGCGCTCGCGCCGACATTCGGCGGGCAGAAAGATTCGCTGCAATCACTCAAGGTCGGTGGCGTATTCGATGACCGCGGGCTGGGTCGCGCGGCGTCGGCCAGCTGCTGCCCTGGATCGGCATGCTGATCGGACTTGCGGGCGGCATCTACAGCATCTACCTGCTGTACCTCGGCCTGCCCGTCACGATGAAGTCGCCGCCCGACAAGGCCGCGGGCTACACGGCAGTCAGCGTCATCGCCGGGATCATCCTCTTCTGGATCTGCGCACTGGTCGTCGGCGGCATCGTTGGTCGCGGCATGATGGGCGGTTACGGCGTCGGCGGGCCCGCCGTCACGCACAGCGGCGGCTTCGACAAGGGCAGCACCGGCGCCGCGATCGAGGAGTGGGGCAAGCAGATCGAGCAGGCCGGCAAGCAGGTCGAACAGTCGGCGGCGGAATCGGGCGGCGTGCCAACCGGCGCCGCGATCGGGCAATTGATGGGCGCGGTTGTCGGCGGCAATAAAGGCGTCGACGCGTTGCCGACCGACCAGATCAAGACCTTCCTGCCCGAAACGCTCGCCGGTCTGCCGCGCACGAACGCGTCGGCTGAACGCAATACGGCGCTCGGCATGCAGGTCTCCGAGGCCAGTGCCGACTACTCGGATGGCGCGGGCCGGAGCCTGCGGCTCGAAATCAATGACACCGGCGGGGCGCAGGGACTGGTCGCGCTCGCGAGCTGGGCCGGCACCGAACAGGAACGCGAATGGGACGGCGGCTACGAGCGCGACTACCGCGCCGACGGCCGCATGGTCCACGAGCGCTGGGACGGGAACAACGGATCGGGCGAATACGGCGTGATTGTCGGCCAGCGCTTTTCCGTCCAGGTCTCGGGCAAGGCCGCAAGCATGGATGAACTGAAGGCCGCGCTCGCAAGCGGCGTCAACGTGGCCGGCCTCGAGGCCGCCGCCAGTCAGGCGAAACCCGCGAACTAAAAAAGAAGCCGGCGCTTGCGCCGGCTTCCGTGGTCGAGAACCGGTGCCCCAGTTTATTCGGCCGCGCGCAAAGTCACTTCGCGAACATAGTCTATGCCCATGAAAGTGCGCATTGCGAGCCGCGAACTCGCCAATTCCGCCTGCTTGGTGTTATCCGGCGTCCCCCAGTGCGCGGCGGAGATCGCATCGTTCTTGTCCTCGTCGCCCTGGTTGTAGTCGAGCGCCTTGGCGAAGCTCGCATGCAGCGTGCAGAACATCACGTCGTAGTCGTTCGCGTCGCGCGGCGGCTTGACGAATGTCTTGAAGTCGAGGATCAGGCCCTGCTTCTTCCTCTCGGCATTGAGCGGCTCCGAGTGGGCGCGGATCCACTTGATATACGTGTCGAACTGACCGGGACTGGTCCGGTAGGCTCCGCATTCCCACACCGGGCCTTCGGTCCAGTGTTCCTGCGCCGCCGCCGGAACGGAGACGAACGCCATTGCTGCGGCCACGAGGCCGACTGTCTTCAATTTCATGAAAGCTCCCCTAATGATTGTATTGGTCCCGCCACCTGGCGGGCGTGGCGGCGATCCTACGCCCAATCACCAGGCGATGCCGTAGTCCTCGCCGTGGTTGCTCGAGCCGCCCCACATCGTGCCCTGTGCGGCGTCGAGCAGGATCGCGTTGATCGGGCCGGAGGTGCGCGAGGCGTATTCCGCCTTGTAGCCGCGCAAGCGCAGGTCGCGCCGCACCCAGTCCGGGATTGCGTTGTTGAGCAGGATCCTGCCCGGGAAGATCTCGTGCTGGTCGAAGGAGTCGTGCATCTGCCAGCTGTTGAAGTTCGGCGCTTCCGCCGCCTGCTGCGGCGTCATGCCGAACTCGACGATGTTCAGGAAGAACTGCAGGAGGTTCTGGTCCTGCGTGTCGCCGCCCTGCACGGCGAAGGCAAGCCAGGGCTTGCCGTCCTTGAATGCGAGCGAGGGCGTCAGCGTCACGCGCGGGCGCTTGCCGGGCTCGACGACGTTGAACGGGTTTTCGGCCGGGTCCGTCACGAACATCTGCGCGCGCTGGCTCATGCCGATGCCGGTCCTGCCCGCGATGACGGCAGGCAGCCAGCCGCCGCTCGGCGTCATCGAGACGAGCCAGCCGTCCTTGTCGGCCGCGATCGACCGAGGTCGTGCCGCGATAGAAGGAGCCGGTGACGGGATCCGTCGCCGCGGCAAAGCGCTCCGCATCGAAGGCAGGCTCGACCGCCGCGCGCTTCTTCAGCAGGTCCGCGAAAGGATTCGTGCCGCCCTGGAAAGGATACGGGTCGCCAGGGCCGATCGCGCCGTCGTTCGCGGTCGCCGGGTTAATGAGCGCCGCGCGCTGCTTCGCGTAGTCCTTCGAGAGCAGGCCCAGGATCGGCTCCTCGGGCGGGAAGGCGGGATCGCCGTAGTAGAAGTCGCGGTCGGCCATCGCGAGGCTGATCGCCTGGTAGACGGTGTGGATGTAGCTCGCACTGTTGTAGCCCATCGACTTCAGGTCGAAGTTCTCGAGGATGTTGAGCGCCTGCAGCATCGCCGGGCCCTGCGTCCAGCGGTCAAGCTTGTAGACGTCGATGCCGCGGTACGTCGTGTGCCGCGGCTCCTCGAGCTTTACGCGCCAGTTCGCGAGGTCGTCGCGCGGTGACCTGCGCGCCCTGCTCGCGCGCGCCGCGCACGAATTCCTCGCCGATGTCTCCGCGGTAGAAGCGGTCGTAGGCGGCCTGCAGGGCTTCCTTCCGCGACTTGCCGGCCTTCAGCGCATTCGCTTCGGCCTCGACGAGCTTGCTGCAGCGTCGCGGCGAGGTCGGCCTGGCGGAAGATCTCGCCCGCGACCGGCGCCTCGCGCGCCTGCGCCGGCGTGCGGCAGCATCACGGCCTTCGCGTAGGGCCACTGCTTGAGCTTGCCCTTCTCCAGCTCGATGCGATCCGCGGTCTCGGCGTCGATCGCATAGCCGTCGGCGAGGGTCGATCGACGGGCGCGAGCACTTCGGCGAGCGAGAGCGTGCCGAACTCCGCGAGCATGGTGATGAGCGCGCCGGGCGTGCCGGGCGTCACGGCCGAAAGCGGCCCGTCCTCGGGCGGGTACTTGAGGCCCTTGCCCCTGAAGAACTCGGGTGTCGCCCCGGTCGGTGCGACGCCGAGCCCGTTGATCGCGATGATCTTCTTCGTCTTCGGGTTATAGATGAGCGCCTGGGTCTCGCCGCCCCAGGAGAGCACGTCCCACATCGTCGAGGTTGCGGCGAGCATCGCGCAGGCGGCGTCGACTGCGTTGCCGCCGCGCTCGAACATGCGCGCACCCGCGGTCGCGGCGAGCGGCTTGCCGGTGATCGCCATCCAGTGCGAGCCGTGCAGCGGCGGCTTCTGCGTCTTCTCCTGCGCGAGTGCGGTCGCACCGAGCATCAAGGCAAGAACGCCCGCCGCGATGGCGGCATGAATTCGAAGCGACATCGGCATCTCCTCAGATCAGGTCGCGCACGCCCTCGCGTTCCTCGAGCAGTTCGCGGTGCGTCGCATCCATGCGCTCGCGGCTGAATTCGTCGATCGCGAGTCCCTGGACGACGGCGTAGCGGCCGTCCTTGCAGGTGACGGGATACGAGTAAATGACGCCCTCGCCGATGCCGTAGCTGCCGTCGGCGGGCACCGCCATGCTGACCCAGTCGCCGTCCGCCGTGCCGAGCGCCCAGTCGCGCATGTGGTCGATCGCGGCGGACGCGGCCGAGGCCGCCGACGAGGAGCCGCGCGCCTTGATCACGGCTGCGCCACGCTGCTGCACGGTCGGGATGAATTCGTCGCGGTACCACGGCACGTCGACCAGCGACTTCGCGGGCTTGCCGCCCGACGCGTGCAGTGCGCGATGTCGGGGTGCTGCGTCGCGCTGTGGTTGCCCCAGACGATCATGCGGCGGATCGCGGTCGTGCGCTTGCCGGTCTTTTCCGCGAGCTGCGCGAGCGCCCGGTTGTGGTCGAGCCGCATCATCGCCGTGAAATTGCGCCGCTCGATGTCGGGCGCGTTCGAGGCGGCGATGAGCGCATTCGTATTGGCGGGATTGCCGACGACGAGCACACGCACGTCGCGGCTTGCTGCCTCGTTGATCGCGCGGCCCTGGGCCGAGAAGATCTGCGCATTCGCGAGCAGGAGATCCTTGCGTTCCATGCCGGGCCCGCGCGGCCGCGCGCCGACCAGCATCGCGTAATCGCAGTCCTTGAATGCCGCCTTGGCGTCGTCGGTCGCGACGATGCGGTTGAGTGTCGGAAAGGCGCAGTCGCAGAGCTCCATCACGACGCCCGCGAGCGAGGGCAGCGCTGGCGTGATCTCGAGGAGTTGCAGGTTGACCGGCCGGTCGATTCCGAGCATCTGGCCCGAGGCGACGCGGAACGCGAGCGCGTAGCCGATATGGCCCGCGGCTCCAGTGATGGTGACGGTGACGGGTTTTCTCTCCAATCGAAACTCCAGCGAGGTGTGCGGCGGCCCGGATCGGGGCGCAATTGTAGCAGCGTGGGTGGGTGCGATTTCGCTAGCATGCAGGCTACCGGTCTGGAGCCTGCCATGAAAACGCGTCTGTTCGCCCTGTGCCTGCTGGGTCTCGTTGTCCTTCCCGCGAGCGCCGAAGACGCGAGCGCCGATCGCATCCTCACGGGCGGCCGCATCCTGACCGTCGATTCCGAAGATCGCGTGGTCGAGGCACTTGCGATCCGTAAGGGCCGCATCCTGGCCACCGGCACGACGGCGGAGATCGAACGGCTCGCTGGACCCGCGACGCAACGCATCGATCTTCGTGGCCGGACGGCGACGCCGGGCCTGATCGATGCCCATCTGCACTTCTCGCAGGGCGGTCTGCTGCGGCTGACGAACATCGATCTCAGCTATCCGGGCGTGAAGCGCATCGCGGATGTCGTGAGTGCAGTCCGCGAGAGGAGTGCCACAGCGAAAGCGGGAGAATGGATCCTCGGGCGCGGCTGGGACGAGGGAAAATTCACGGAGCGGCGACTGATCAGTGCCGCGGATATCGATGCGGCGGCAGGAGACCATCCGGCCTGGCTGGTGAACACGACCGGACACTACGGCGTCGCAAATGCATCCGCACTCGCGATCGCGGGCATCACGCGTGACACGGCGGATCCGCCCGGTGGCGTGATCGACCACGACGCGGCGGGTGAACCGACCGGCGTGCTGAAGGAAACGGCGATGGACCTGCTAATACGCCACATCCCGCCGGCGGGACCCGGAAAAATGCGCGACGCGATCCGCGCGATGGCCGGCGAGCTCAATCGCGAGTGCATGACGGGCGTCAAGGACCCGGGACTCGGCAGCAGCTTCGCCTTCGATCCGGATTCGGCGCTTGCAACCTGGAATGCCTATCGCGATGTGCTCGACGACGGTGCGCTCACGGTGCGCGTGTTCGCGCTATGGCACAGCCCGCGTACCCTCGAAGAGGCGCAGAAACTCATCAAGCTGATCGAGCCTCTAGGCCGGCCGGACGCTGCGTCGGGCGAGGATCGGCTGGTCTCTGGCGGCGTGAAGATGTTTGCCGACGGTAGCGGTGCTGCGCGCACGGCCTGGATGTGGCAGGACTGGAATCGTGACCGCAGCGAAATCGACACGGGAAATCGCGGCTACTCCGCCTTCGATGCCGAGCTCATGCGGCAACTCATCTTCCTGTATCACGACGCCGGCCTGCATCTTGGCGTGCACGCGGTAGGCGATCGCGCGATCGACTGGGTCGTCGACTCCTACGCGCTCGCGCTCGAGCGAAAACCGGTCAAGGGCCTCCGCCACTCGATCATCCATGCGAACATTCCGAGCGATCACGCGATTGATGCGATCGCGGCGATGCAGAAGCGCTTCGACGCGGGCTATCCGGAGCCGTCGCCGTCCTTTGTCTGGTGGCTCGGCGACATCTACACCAGCACCTTCGGGCCCGAGCGCAATCTCCGGCTCAATCCGCTGCACAGCTTCCTCGACAAGGGCATCCACTGGGCCAGCGGCTCGGACTATTTCGTGACGCCGTTTGCCGCGCGCAACGGCATCTGGTCGTCGATTGCGCGTGAACCGCTGCTCGGCGTGTACGGCGGCGATCCTTTCGGCCGCGGCGAGGCGGTCGATGCGCACGCGGCGCTCCGTTCCTTCACGATCTGGGCTGCGCATCAGATCTTCATGGACGAGCGCATCGGCTCGCTTGAGCCCGGCAAGCGCGCGGATATCGCCGTCTGGGACACGGACTTCTACACGGCGCCCACGGCCGCCATCAAGGACGCGAAATGCCTGATGACGCTCCTTGACGGCGAAGTCGTCTTCGGTGCCGCGTCGGATTTAAAGGGGACGTTCACCTTCAATGGGATTGCGCCTGGACCTTAAAGGTGAACGTCCCCTTTGGAACCGGCGAGCCGCAGATCCATCGCACGGAATCGGACGAGTTCGCCTGGCGTGCTGACGCCAATCCGCTTCCGGAGGCAGTGGATGTCGCGATCATCGGTGGCGGCATCGTCGGCTGTTCGGCGGCTTATTTTCTGGCGCGGGGCGGCGTGTCGGTCGCGGTCTTCGAGAAAGGCTGCATCGCGGGCGAGCAGTCGGGCCGCAACTGGGGGTGGGTGCGACAGCAGGGCCGCTCCCCGATCGAACTCCCGCTGATGATGCAGAGCTTGCGGCTCTGGAAGGAATTACCGGCGCAGCTCGGCGAGGACATCGGCTTTCACCAGGGCGGCTCGCTCTACCTCGCCGAGGACGCGAAAGCGCTCGCGGGCCTCGAGGAATGGCTCGCGGTCGCGCGCGAACATTCGCTCGATACCCGCATCGTCACCGGCAGCGAACTGAAGGCGCTGTTCGCCGCGGGCGATCGCTTTGCGGGTGCGCTCTACACCGCGAGCGACGGACGCGCAGAGCCTTCGCGCGCCGGGCGCGCGATTGCGCGCGGCGCACAGCAGGCAGGCGCGAGGATCCTGAGCCGCACCGCAGTGCGCGGCATCGAGACCGCCGCGGGCCGCGTGTCCGGCGTCGTGACGGAGCATGGCGTCGTCGCCACCCGTGCCGTCGTCTGCGCGGCGGGCGCCTGGACGCGGCTCTTCTGCGGATCGCTCGGCATTTCTGTGCCTCAGCTTCCGGTGCTCGGCACGGTCGCGCGCACCGCGCCCGCGCCGCGCCTGCTCGAAGGCCAGGCCTGGTCGCCCGCAGTTGCGATCCGTCGCCGCGCTGACGGCGGCTACACGATCGCGCACGGCGGCTCCTCGCTGCACTCAATTATCCCGGCGAGCTTCCGTTACGCGCCAAAATACCTGCCGGCCTTCCGTGCGGGAGTCGATTCACTCCGGCTTTCGATCGGCAGCGATTTCTTCCGCGCGCTCGCCACGCCTTCGCGCTGGCCGCTCGACGCGCCGTCGCCGTTCGAGCGCGAGCGGGTGCTCGATCCAAAGCCGGAGTCGCGCGTGCTCAAGCAGATGCGCAAGCGACTGGACCGCTGGATTCCGGAACTTGCCGGCTCGCCCTTCGTCGAGTCCTGGGGCGGGATGATGGAGGCGTCGCCGGACGTGTTGCCGATCATTTCGACGGTCCCGGGCATCGGCGATTTCTATGTCGCGACCGGTTTCAGCGGCCACGGCTTCGGCATTGGCCCCGGCGCCGGTAAACTGATCGCGGAGATGGTGAGCGGAACGGTGGATCCGGCGAAGCTGCCGGGATTCCGCCTGAGCCGCTTCTTCGACGGGTCGCCGATACGGCCGGGGCCCGCGATCTGATGAAACGAGCGACGGCGGGGATAATGGCATGAGCGCCGACGACAAGACGGTCCTGGTCTCGGCGATCTCGCCGGAATCCCCAAGGACTGGCCGCGACCCGTGACAACGATGCGCTACGACGTCGCCGTGATCGGCGGCGGGCACAACGGCCTGACAGCCGCGTTCTATTTGGCGCGCGCCGGCCTGTCGACGGTCGTGCTCGAGCGTCGCGAGATCCTGGGCGGCTGCTGCGTTACCGAGGAGATCGATCGCGAGCGCGCGCCGGGCTGCCGTGTTTCCACGGCGTCCTACATGGCAAGCATGCTGCGACCCGAAGTCATTCACGATCTCGAACTCGACCGGCATGGCTTGAAGATGATCGCGGCCAGTCCGACGGTGCAGGCGGTGACGCCGGACGGCGTCGTGCTGCCGTGGTGGAGCGATCACGCGCGGATGCGCGAAATGTTGCGGCAGTTCGCGCCGACGGACTGCGAGCGCTTTCTCGCGCTCGAGGGTCGCCTTGCGGGCCTCGCGCGTCATCTCGAGCCCTTGTTCATGGAAGCGCCACCAGACCTCGAGAAGGGCGGCTTCGCGGGATTCCGCGAGCTTCTCGGGCTTGCGCTCCGGTTCCGCGGCCTGCGCGGACGCGAGATTCCGGATCTGGTCGCGTTCGCGACCGGCAGCCTCGGCGAGTTCCTCGACCGCTCGCTCGATTCGCCGCATCTCAAGTCGCTCATCCTCGCGAACAGCCTTTACGGCAAGCACGGCGGGCCTTACGACCCCGGCACGCTCTTTGGACTGCTGTTTCACCTGCTGGGGGGCGGCGCAGAAGCGAAGCAGGGTTTCGTTGGTCACGTGATGGGCGGCATGGGCGCGATCACCGCTGCGATGGCTGCGGCCTGTCGCTCGAAGGGTGTCGAGCTCCGCACAGACGCCGAGGTCGCGGCGATCCGGGTGAGCGGCGGCCGCGCGTTGGGCGTCACGCTCGCGGACGGCAGTGCGATCGATGCCGGTATCGTCGTGTCGAACGCCGACCCGCGACGGACCTATCTCAACCTCACCCCGGAGGGGGCGCTCGATCCTGAATTTCTGGCCGCCGTCCGCGGCATCAAGATGGACGGGCCCTGCGGGAAGCTCAATCTCGTGCTCGGGGAGGAGCCGGTGCTCGAGCGCAGCGATCCCGCGGCCGATGCACTGCAGCGATCGCAGTTCACGCTCGTGCCCTGGCTCGACGGAGCGCAAGCTGCCTACGGCGAAGCGCGGCGCGGCCGGATCGCGGAAGAACTCTGGATCGATTGCCTCGTGCCCTCACTGATCGATCCACTCACTCGCGACCCCGGGGCGGCACGTGATGACCTGCTTCATCCAGTACCTGCCCTATCGCCTCGCGGGATCCGAATGGAGTCTCGAGCGGGAGAAACTCGAGGCGCAGCTATTGCGCCAGATCACGCAATTCGTGCCGGCCGTCGGCCGGTCGCGAATCGCGAGCCGCCTCTACACGCCATTCGATCTCGAGAGCGTCTTCGGCATCACCGAAGGCAACATCTTCCACGGCGACCTGCGGCCGGATCAGCTCTTCTTCATGCGGCCGATACCGGGCCATGCGCGCTACGCATCGCCGCTCACGGCGCTTTATCTCTGCGGCGCCGGCACGCATCCGGGCGGCGGCGTGACGGGTGCGCCCGGCCACAACGCGGCGCAGCGGATTCTCGGCGACCTGAAACGCGACCGCGCGCTGCGCAAGGGCCTGAAGTCGTGAACAAGCCATGATCAGCCTGCGCGCCATGCCGGTACGATTCCGCATCCTCGCAGTGCTGATCGCGCTGTCCCTCATCAACTACCTGTTGCGGACCAACATCTCGGTCGCGATGCCGAGCATCCGCGAGGAGTTCGGCATTCACGAACGTCGAGATTGGCTGGATCCTCGGCAGCTTCATCCTGAGCTACACGCTGTTCCAGATTCCGGGCGGCATCTTCGGCGAGACCATCGGCCACCGCCGGGCGCTCGCCATCATCGCGATCACCTGGGGTGTGCTGACGTTTCTGACGGGCTTTGCGCCGTCTCTGATGGCGGCATCAGCGACCGGCGCGATGGTCTCGCTGATCGTCGTGCGATTCCTGATGGGCATCGCGAATGCGCCGATCTTCCCGATCATGGCCGGCACCATCGCGCGCTGGTTCCCGACCGGAAGCTGGGCATTCCCCAATTCGCTGTCTTCGAGTCGGCCTCACCCTCGGCCAGGCCGCGACTCGGCCCGGTCGTGACGCTCCTGATCATCTATTTCGGCTGGAGAAATTCCTTCTACGCACTCGCGCCGCTCGGCTTCCTCGTCGGCGCCTGGTGGTACTGGTACGGCGCGCGACCTGCCCGTGCAACACCGCGCGATCACGTCCGAGGAAGTCGCACTGATCAATCAGGGCCGCGATCCGGCGGCGACCGATACCCCGCCACCCGGCAGCTGGCGTGAAGTGCTGATGCGACGGGACGTTTTGCTCCTCGCGGCCAGCTACTTCTGCTCGAACGTTGTGTTCTACATCTTTTCGCAGTGGTTGTTCATCTACCTGGTCGAGGAGCGCGGTTTTTCGTTACTGGAGAGCGGTTTCCTGTATGTGCTGCCATTCGCAACCGGCGCGGCGATGACCGCCATCGGCGGTCTCATCTGCGATCGCCTGTGCCACCGGTATGGCGGGCGCCTGGGCTGCAGATGGCCGGCAATGACTGCGCTCGCATTGACGTTGCGGTGTTCCTGCTCGTGGGCATCAATGCGGTCAACCCGTACATGGCCGTCGGCCTGCTTTCGCTGTGTTTCGGATTCCAGCAGTTCACGGAAGGCCCCTTTGCTTCCGCAGCGACCTATCTCGGGCGGTCCGCATGCCTCTACCGCGTACGGAGTCATCAACACCGGCGCAAATGCTGCAGGACTTCTGGCGCCGGTCATCGGGCTGATGATCGACCGCGTAGGCTGGCTGCTGACGCTCGCGAGCGGCTCGGTGTTTGCACTGATCGGTGCCGGCCTTGTGGTTGTTCGTGCGCATCGAGGACGACCGGCCGTGAGCGGCGCGCCGTCGGAGATCTTGAAGCGCCACCGCGTGCCCTTCGACGGCAAGTTCTCGGTCCGCGACTTCTCCTGCGATCCGCCCGAAGGCACGCCGTCGAAGAAAGAGCTCGAGGCGGATCTCGAAGATCTCGTGCATGAGCTCGACAAGCTGCAGCAGCGCCTGTTCGCAGACGAGCGATTCGCCGTGCTGACGGTCTTCCAGGCGATGGATGCCGCCGGCAAGGACAGCACCATCCGGAAGGTATTCTCCGGCGTGAATCCGGCCGGCTTTCGGGTGCATGCGTTCGGGCGGCCGAGCGAACTCGAGCTGCGGCACGATTTCCTCGCAGCGTGTCGTCACGCGCCTGCCCGAGCGCGGCAAGATCGGCATCTTCAACCGGAGCCATTACGAGGAAGTGCTCGTCGTGCGCGTGCACCCGGAATTCCTCGCGGCACAGCACCTGCCGGATGTCGAGCTGAAACGCATCTGGGACGAACGATTCGAGTCGATCCGGAATTTCGAGCAACATCTCGCACGAAACGGGACCGTCGTCGTCAAGTTCTGGCTGAACGTCTCGCGCAAGGAACAGAAGCAGAGATTCATGAGCCGCATCGAGGAAGCGGACAAGAACTGGAAGTTCCGCCTCGGCGATCTCGATGACCGCTCGCGTTGGGATGATTTCCAGGCCGCCTACGAATCGATGCTGCAGGCGACTTCGCGGCCCTGGGCGCCCTGGTACGCGATCCCTGCCGACGACAAGGCCTATATGCGCACCGCCGTCGCACGCATCCTCGTTGAGACGCTCGAATGCGTGAACCCTAAATTTCCGACACTCGACGATGATCAGCGCCGTGAACTGAAGGAAGGCCTCAAACGCCTTGAGCAGGAATAGCGTCGTTCCTCGTGTGGGTGGCGGCTTCCTGTCCGCGGCGGCCGGTCGTCCTCCAGAGCATCATCGCCGTGGCGAAACCGAGCGCGCCCGACACGAAGAAGAACAGCATCATCGGCTGGTAGCCCGCGGGATTCAGCGGGCCCGCATCGTAGGAATCGTTCAGCCAGCCCGCGATCAGATTCGCCCCACCGATGCCGAGATTCTGAACCACCCACATGAGGCCGATCGCAGTTCCGAACCTTTCTGGCGGCGCCAGTTTCGCTGTGAGCGGCCACATGACGGCTGGCACCAACGAGAAGCTGACGCCGATCAGTACGGTGCCCACCCACAGCGAGAAATGCGTCGCCGCCATGCTGACGATCGCGAGTGGCAGCAACAGTGCACCGAACGCAAGCATGAGCGCATAACGCCCGATTCGGTCGCAGAGCCAGCCGAACAAGGGCGTCGCGAACAATGCGGCCAGGAATACCCAGGCATTGATCGCGCCCGCCGCAGCCAGTTCAAGGCCGTGCGCGTGCTGGAAATACTTGATCGCGAACGTGCTGCGAAACGCGAACATCGCCGAATACCAGAACACGCACAGCAGCAGGAGGTACCAGTAGGCGGGGCCAAAGCTCAGCAGGTCGCGGAACGCGAACTGCTGCGCGTTGCCGGCGGGGTCGGCGGCGCGGTTCCGGCGGTCGAGCCACCAGTAGCCGATGGTTCCGGCGAGCGACAGCGCGGCGAACATGACTGCGATGAGCAGAGGAGGCTGCCAGCCCTCTGCATAGGCGCCTGAAAACCAGGTTGGCGACATGTCGGCGGAGTAGGAACCGGAGCGGGCAATCGCGAGCAGCGAGCCCATTGCAAAGGCCAGGTTCCGTCCGGTGAAATACTTGACGATGCCGGCCAGGATCGCGATGCCGAAGGTCTCGCCGCCGATGCCGAACAGGAGCCGGCCGACGACCATGCCGCCGAAGCCGGGACTGAGCGCGGTCAACAGGGCACCCGCCAGGCAGATCGCGGCTGTCCAGACCAGCATCCGGGCAGCGCCGAAGCGATCCACAAAGATGCCGCCCAGCAGGATCAACACGATGTTTGGCAGGCTGTAAATCGCATTCAGCATACCGATCTGCGAATCGCTGAATCCGCGCTGCCGCTCCAACAGGTCGGCGACAGGTCCGATCGAGTCGTAGACGTAATAGTTGCCGTAGTAGGCGAACGCGAGTAGCACAAGCACCAGCCAGGCGACCGTGCGGCCGCGCTTGTCGTCGTTCATTGCATGTCCTTTTTCAGCGATTCAGCGGGTGATTTTTTTCGAGCCAGTCCGGATAAGCGGCCTCGAAACGCGCGAGTTCCGCGTCGGCCTCTTCGTTGCGCCCGGCTTTGCGCAAGGCCTCGATGTCCGCGTACCAGGCTTCGGGTGTGCGCTGCGGTACCGCAGCTTCCTTGGCAAGCGAACCCGCAACCCGCGTGCGCTCCGCCGCCAAGGGCGCCGATTCGCCCGGCGGCGGCGCGGGCGGGTTGATCACCTCCGCGTCCATTTCGCTTGCGGCTTTCAGTTCCTGCTCGGGCCCGCTGAGTTGCGCGCCGTTCGTCGCGGCTCGCTCCTCGTCCGCTCTTACCTCGATCTCCGGCGCGATGTCTTCGGGGGCGACCTCGTAGTGCAATTCGGACGGCGCGGAATCCCTTCGATCCGGGGAGGCCGGCGATTTCGCGGCGCGATCGCGCGCGAGACTTGGCGCCTCGGTGGCCGAGGACGGTGCAGAGGCCGTCGGCGCGGCGAGGTCGGCCTCGGTGACGACGGTCGACTTCTCCTCGCGGCCGTACTGCAATTGAACGACCAGCACTGCGATCAGGAAACTCGCTGCGAGCGAAGCCGGCAGCCACCAGCGCGCGGTGCGCGGGGCGACGGCCTTCTGCGCCTGCGCGCGGATTCGTGCATCCGTCGTCTCGGGCGGCATGTCTCCGCGATCCTGCAACAGGCGTTGCCAGGGTTCGCGACGGAAGAGCGGCTCTCGATCCTTGTCCATGTCCTCAGTCCGGCGCCTCGTTGCCGAGGGCCTGCTTGAGCCGCGCGACCGCGTAACGCAGGCGGCTCTTCGCGGTTTCCGGATTCACCTCCGTGGTCTCGCCGATCTCTGCAACCGACAGCCCGCCTTCCACATAGAGCAGGAACGCGGTCCGCTGTTCCGGCGGCAATCGCTCGAGCGCCGCGGCGAGCCGCTCGCTCGCTTCGCCCGCGAGGAGGGCATCGACCGGTCCGTCCTGCGACTCGTCGGCGGCCGCCGCGACTGCGTCCTCATCCATCGACTCGCGGCGATCCCTTCGCCCGGTCTTCCGCCAATGATCCATGCAGCAGTGGTGCGCGATCCGGAACAACCAGGTCGCGAAGCGCGCCTCCGGGCGATAGCGCTCGCGACTGGCGATCACGCGCGACCAGCATTCCTGGAACACGTCGTCGGTCGCGGCCGGCTCCCTCACCGAGCGCCGGATGAAGCGCCACAGGGCGCCACGATGCGCGGCATAGAGCTCATCGAACGCCCTCGCGTCGCCCGCGGCGTAACGCAGCATCAATTGCGCGCCGACGTCGCCTTCGTCCATCGCCGGCCACTCTACCCGGAAGGCTGCGCCGGCCCTACTTGAACGTCGCAACCGCCTGGGAAGTGTTCGATTGGCGCGGGAAGAACCTCTGCGCGCCGTTCGTTTCGGCATGGTCACGGCCCGCAAACGAAAATTACTCGCCGCTAACCCGATGTTTTTATTGCAATTGCAAGACTAATCGACTTTTGATCGCAAAAGCACTTGCAATGGAGTCGGTGTTGTAGTTAACTACAACACCAGACGAGCACATCAGTACATCGGGACCCCCAGGAGAAAGTCATGTTCACGATAGTTGCAGAGAGCACTCGGAAGACGGTCAGCGCGGTGGCGGCAATCGCAATCGTCTCGTTCAGCGGTCTGGTCATGGACCAGGCGTACCTCGCCGCCGCCCCCCGCGGTACGGTCGAAGTCGGCGAGCTGACGCTTGTTGGTGACGGTCAGCTGGCGCAGGTGATGT
This sequence comes from uncultured Gammaproteobacteria bacterium, assembly GCA_963819545.1. GTDB lineage: Bacteria > Pseudomonadota > Gammaproteobacteria > Steroidobacterales > Steroidobacteraceae > SCUD01. The sequence goes on from CAWFWJ010000002.1 coordinate 618,153, forward strand.
TGCCGGAAGTGATCGTCCTCGCGAAGCGCGAGTCCTCAACCTTTCTTGCGGCGGCGACCCAGCTGCCGGAGATCGTGGTGGTCGCGAAGCGCGTCGCTCACATGGTCGCCAGGTCGGATGCGAAGTCGCAGCCGAGCTCGGTGATGAACGCGGATGTCGAAGGTGCTCTGCTAAAGTAGTCTGGTAGCGGGCTAGCTCACGCAGACGTAAGTATGGACACCAACTGGAACGACAGCCTTCCGATCTATCGCCAACTGCGCGATCGCGTGGTGGCGATGATCCTGGAAGGCGTGCTGAACGACGGCGACCCCCTGCCTTCGGTCAGGAGCGTCGCTGCGGAATACCGTCTGAATCCACTGACGGTGCTGAAGGGTTACCAGCAGCTCGTCGACGAGCAGCTGGTCGAGAAGCGCCGCGGACGCGGCATGTTCGTGACCGAGGGCGCGCGCCGCGCGCTTCTCAAGGATGAACGCCAGCTTTTCCTCGAGGAAGAGTGGCCCAAGATTGCGGGGCGGATCCAGCGCCTGGGGTTCGAGCCCAAGGAATTGCTGAACGCCCTCGACAAGATTCCGCCCGCGCCGGCCTCGTCGCTGACGGCCGTGCGGGACAAAGACGCGGACGAGGAGGGCGAGCGTGAGTGACCTGATCGTGGCGCGCGGGCTCGGCAAGACCTTCGGCACGACCCGCGCCCTGGACGACGTCAATTTCAGTGTCGGTGCCGGACGCATCGTCGGTCTCATCGGCCCGAACGGCGCCGGCAAGACGACCGCGCTCAAGGCGCTCCTCGGCCTGACGCGTTTCGACGGCGAGCTCTCCGTGCTCGGCCTCGACCCCTATCGCCAGCGCCACCGGCTCATGCAGGACGTCTGCTTCATCGCCGACGTCGCGGTGCTGCCGCGCTGGATCCGTGTCCGCCAGCTGATCGATTTCGTCGCGGCGACGCATCCCAAGTTCCGGCGCGAGGTCTGCGAGCATTTCCTGGCGCGCAGCGATGTCAAGCCGACGAGCCGCGTGCGGGAGCTGTCGAAAGGCATGGTGACGCAGGTGCATCTCGCGCTCGTCATGGCGATCGACGCAAAGCTCCTGGTGCTGGACGAGCCGACGCTCGGCCTCGACATCCTGATGCGCAAGCAGTTCTACGAGACACTGATCAACGAGTATTTTGACGAGCAGCGCACGATCCTCGTGACCACGCACCAGGTGGAAGAGGTCGAACACATCCTGACTGACCTCATATTTATTGATCGCGGCCGCATTGTCTTGAACGCGGCGATAGACGAGGTGCAGGAGAGTTACGCACAGGTCGCGGTCCGCCCTGAGCACATGGCCGCGGCGCGCACGCACAAACCGCTCGCGGAGCGTCAGGGCCTCGGCCGGACGCACATGCTGTTTCGCGGGGTCAATCGCGCGGATCTCGAGCGACTGGGTGAGGTCGGCGTGCCTTCGGTCGCGGATCTCTTCGTCGCGATCATCCAGGGAGCACGCGCATGAACCGTTTCCTGTGGCTGATTCGTCGCGAGATCTGGGAGCACAAGGCGATCTGGATCGCGCCGGCGATCGTGATCGCCTGCCTGCTGTTACTGGTCATCACCGGCAATGTCCACCTGGGCCCGATCGGCACGATCGAAGGACCATTTGGCGACTTCCCGCGCGAAACGCAGGTCAAGCTTTTACTGATTGTCTACGCGGGTCTGGCGCTGGTCGTCGACATGGTCATGGGCACCATCGCATTCTTCTATGCGCTCGATTCACTCTACTCCGACCGGCGGGACCGCAGCGTACTGTTCTGGAAGTCGCTGCCGTTGTCGGATGCGGAAACCGTGCTGTCGAAGTTTGCGGTCGCCGCCGTCGTGATACCGCTGGTATCGCTCGCAGGGGCTGTGCTCGCGCAGTTCGTGGTGGCGGCCGGTGGTTCGGCCAAGCTCGCGATGTCTGGCATGGCCTCGGGCGTCATGTGGCAGCCCGAAGCACTGTTCGGCGGAATGCTGATTGCGGTCCTGTGGTGCATCACGGCGATTCTCTGGTACTCGCCGATCATCGCCTACCTCATGCTCGCTTCCGCCTGGGCGCCCAAGGGACCGTTTCTGTGGGCGGTGTTGCCGCCGGTTGCGATCTGGGTGCTGGAGCGGGTCGTGCTGTACTCGGAGCACGTCGGCGATTTCATCACCGATCGGCTGTTCGGCCTCTACCGTCTGCTGGGCTCGCAGGGTGATTCCGGCGGCGAGACGGGCGATCCTGAGACCGGCCGCGAGATCGCCGACAAGCTTGGCCAGATCGACCTGGTCGGCAGTCTCAGGGAGTTCTACGCCTCGCCGGATCTATGGCTTGGCGTTGTCGCAGCCGGGCTGCTGCTTGCCGCCGCGATGTGGGTACGCCGCTACCGCGACGAGACGAGCTGAACGAAACGCAAGGGAATTTCCGATGATCACGTTTTTCCGCACCACCACCGCGCTCGCATTGCTCGCGGCGAGCCTCCCCGCCGGGGCCGCGAGTGCGACGGTGACGCGTGCCTGGCAATACAAGCCCGAGTCGGTCGAAGGTCTCGCCGTGCAGAACCTGATCGGCGACATCCGCGTCGAGCGCGCAATCGATCCTGGCGTGCACATCACGGCGACCACGACGGTCGAATCCGGGACGCAGGCCGAGGCTGAGCGCCTCGCCGGCCTCATTGACTACCGGACGACCGATATCGGCGCGGGCTCGAAATTCGTTGTTCACCTTCCGCAGGAGCATTTTCCGAAGATCTATTGGGAAAATGGCGCATCGTCCTGGTGGAGTGTCAGCTTCGTCGAATACTTCGGCGAGCGCATCCGCCTGACCGGCGACAAGAGCAAGGCCCCCGTCGTGCGCGTGAATCTGCTGATCCGCGCGCCCGCCGGTGCGAAGCTCGAGGTGAGCAACCTGTTCGGCGAGATCGCGGCCCAGGGCTATTCGGGCCAGTTGAAGCTCGACGGCGGAAACGGGCTCCTGAGTTCCACGGGCGGTGAGGGCGAGGTCACGCTCGACAACGACAGTGGTGAGGTCGTCGTGGTCGGTCATCGCGGCCGGGTGGTCGCGGACACCGGCAGCGGCTCGGTGAAGATCACCGACTGCGAATGCGAGATCCTCGCCGACACGGGCTCTGGTTCGGTTGACGTGCGGGGCGGGAAGGGCAGCGTTTCCGCGGATACCGGCTCGGGACGGGTCGAAGTGGAAGGATTCAGCGGGGCCTTTGCGGCGGACACGGGCTCCGGCTCCGTGCGGGCGCGCGGCCTGTCGAATGTCACGAGTCTTGAGGCGGATACCGGCTCGGGCAGCGTTACGATCGAGGGCGACCTCTCGGCGCTCGCGCAGCTTCGGATCGACACCGGTTCGGGCAGCGTGAGCCTGCGCTCGCCGGCGCAGCCGTCGATGGAGATCCGCATCGATACGGGAAGCGGCAGCGTGGATGTCGAGGCGCCGGGCGCGACCGTGCAGGAACGGGACGACATCTGGACCGTGCGCATGAAAGAAGGCACCGGCCGCGGCGACATCGACACCGGTTCGGGCAGCGTCGACATCGAATTCCGCTAACGCTGAAGGGGACGTTCACCTTCATGCTCTGATGAAGGTGAACGTCCCCTTCAGCTTCCTTTAGCCGGCCAGCAGTACCGCTTCGGCGTGCTCTTGCGCTTCCGGCGTGCCGAAGAGCACGACTACATCACCTTCGCGGAGTGTCATTTCCGGATCCGGATCGCGGCCGACGATGCCGTCGCGCCGCACGGCCGTGACTGACACCTCCGCACCGCGGTTCTTGATTTCCCTGAGGGTCCGCCCGATCGACCAGGCGCCGGGCGGCAGCACGACCGTGTGCAGCTCCTCGCGGAACGTGCCCGAGTCGTCGATTCTGCCCGCGCCATCGCGAACGAAGACCGAACGCAGCGTCTTGTAACGCTGGCGCCGGATTTCACCCACCGTCCGGATCACGCGTGACGGCGGCACATTGAGCTGATGCAGCGTGTTCGAGACGAGCGCGAGTGCGGCTTCGAGCGTCTCGGGCACCACCTCCGTCGCTCCCGCGTCGAGCAGTGCCTCGAGATGCGTGTCGTCTATTGCCCGTACGAGGACCGGCAGATCCCTGCGCAGGCGGCGCACGGCCCGGACAATCTGGATCGAACGTGCGGGATCGGAGAAGGTGACGACCACTGCGCTCGCGCGATCGAGGCCGGCGGATTGCAGCAGACCTTCGTCGGCGGCGTCACCGTAAATCACGGCGTCACCCGCAGCGCGCGCCGTGCGGACACGCACTGGGTCGAGATCCATCGCGAGGAATTCGAATCCCTCGCCCTCGAGCACGCGGCCAACATTCTGGCCGACGCGGCCGTATCCGCAGAGGATCACGTGCTCGCGCCTGGCGAGCGCCTGGTTCGCGGCCTCGAGCCGCCCGAGCCCGGTCTGGAGCGGACCGCTTTCGCGGAGCACGAAGCGCGCGATGCGCTTGTTGTGCCGGATCAGGAAGGGCGAGATCAGCATGCTTAGTGTGATCGCGGCGAGCAGCGATTGCGTGAAATCGGCGGCGATCAGCTGGTTGTGAAGGAGGAGCGCAAGAAGCGCGAAGCCAAACTCGCCGCCCTGGGACAGCACGATGCCGGTGCGCAGCGCCTTGAACCACTGGCCCGCGAACGGCCGTGCCGCCAGCATGATGATGGCGGTCTTGAGCACGAGGAGCCCCGCAAGAAGGGCGATGACCGTCGGCAACTGGCGGAACAGCGCCGGTACGTCGAGCTGCATGCCGATCGTCACGAAAAAGAGGCCGAGCAGCGTGTCGCGAAATGGCCGGATGCCGGCTTCGATCTGATAGCGGTACTCAGTTTCGGCCAGCATCATGCCGGCGAGGAAGGCGCCGAGCGCGAAGGTGAGACCCGCGGCGTGCGTCGCCCAGGCGGAGCTGATCGCGACGAAGAGCACCGCGAAGGTGAAGAGTTCCGGCGCACCGCTCGAGGCTATCTCGTGGAAGAGCGGCCGTAGCAACCAGCGCCCCGCAGCCAGAACGATGACGAGCGCGACTGCCGCCTTGGCGAGGGCAAGCACGATTTCCGGCGTCGCGTACTGTTCCTGGGGCGAGGCGAGCACGCCCGCAAGCGCGAGGAAGGGGACGACGGCGAGGTCCTGGAAGAGCAGCGTGCCGAAAGCCAGCCTGCCGTGCGTACGGTTGAGCTCGTCCTGTTCGGTGAGCTGACGAAGCACGATTGCGGTCGAGGACATCGCGACCGCGCCCCCGAGGAGAATCGCGACGGCGACCGTCTGCCCGAAGGCCCAGCCGATCGCGGCGACCGCCGTCGTCGTCATGACGACCTGAAGGCCGCCGAGCCAGAACACTTCGCCGCGCGTCGCGAGCATCCGCGGCAGCGAAAACTCGAGGCCCAGCGTGAAGAGCAGGAATACGACGCCGAATTCGGCGAGTGTCCGGGTCGTTTCCGTCGCCGCGACCCAGCCGAGCGCGTGGGGACCGACGGTCATGCCGACCAGCAGGAAAGCCATGATCAGCGGCAGGCGCAGGCGGCGAAGACCCACGACGACCACGAGCGTGGCCGCGAGCAGCAGCAGGACGTCTTCTAATACGCTGTTTTCCAGGCACGCCTCCCGGCGCCCATGTTGTCGCCGCCGTCGCCGCGACGCAAACTTCTGAAGGGGACGTTCACCTTCGAGCGGAATGCCCCTCCGGCAGAATCGGTCCTTGCATTCGAAGGTGAACGTCCCCTTCGGAAAGGTGAACGTCCCCTTCAGAAGAACGTCACCTGCTAGCATCGGCGACGACTTCGTGGAGGTGACGCCTTGCAATTCGAGGTCGAGGAAAGCGGCGGCCACCGTCGCTATCGACTGAGCGGCCGCTGGACCGTTGAGGAAGCGGCGGCGCTCGAACCACGCCTGCTGAAAGAAGCGTGCGGCGCGGGCGGTGACGTCGTGCTCGACGCGGCCGGAATCGAGACGATGGACCTGACCGGCGCCTGGCTCCTGCGCTCACTCGAGCGGCGCCTTCAGGATTCGGGTCGCCGTGTCGAATGGGCGGGACGCCGACCCGGCCAGCTCGAGTTCATCGACCGTACCGAATCGGGCACAGCGAAGGAATCGCAGGTCCTGTCGGAGCCGTCCACCGGCATCAGCCGCGGCCTGAACGAGCTCGGGCTTTTTGCAATGCTGGCGAAAGAAAACACGCTCGATTTCGTCGGCTTCGTCGGCGCGGTCAGCGCGACTTACGGCCGCGTCTTTGGAAGCCTGAGGCGCCTCCGGCTGGCGTCCGTCGTGCGGCATGTCCACGAAACCGGTTTGACTGCCGTGCCGATCGTCGCGCTGATCGCTTTCCTGATCAGCGTGATCGTCGCCTACATCGGGGCGCAGCAGCTCAGGAAATTCGGCGGCGAGATTTTCGTCGTCGATCTCGTGACCGTCTCCGTGCTCCGCGAACTCGGCGTGCTGCTGACCGCGATCATCGTCGCCGGCCGTTCCGGCAGCGCTTTCGCCGCCGAACTCGGCGCGATGAAACTCAACGACGAAGTGGATGCGCTCCGCGCCATCGGTATGGATCCGGTCGAGGTGCTGGTGCTGCCGCGGATTTTCGGCCTCGTCATCGCGCTGCCCGCGCTCACCGTGGTCGCGGATGCAATGGGGCTCGCGGGCGGCGCACTCCTGTCCTGGTATCTCGTGGACATTCCTTTCGGCCAGTACGTCGAGCGCGTACAGGGCTCGATCGCCGCCACGACATTCTGGGTCGGGATCATCAAGGCACCGGTGTTTGCCGTTCTGATCGCGATGGTCGGGACACTTCGCGGCATGCAGGTGCGGACGTCCTCGCGCGAGCTCGGCCGGCTGACCACCATGGCGGTCGTGCAGTCGATTTTTCTCGTGATCCTGGCCGATGCGGTGTTCGCCGTGATCTTCATGGAGTTCGATATTTGATGGAGCCGGTCATCTCGGTCCGCGGAATCGTCAATCGCTTCGGCAAACAGATCGTCCACGACGGTCTCGATGCCGATATCCGCACGGGTGAGGTGTTCGGCATCGTCGGCGGTTCGGGAAGCGGCAAGTCGGTGCTGCTGCGGACCATGCTTGGCCTGCAGAGGCCTGCCGGCGGTTCGGTCCGCATCGAGGGGCAGGAGGTTACAACCCAGTCGGAAAGGGACCTTTTCGCGGTCAAGCGGCGTTATGGCGTGATGTTCCAGCGCGGCGCGCTTTTTTCGTCGCTCACTGTTGCCCAGAACGTGGAATTGCCGATCGTCGAGCACTACCGGATCTCCCCGGCGACGCTCCGTGAGCTCGCGCATCTCCGGATCCGCATGGTCGGGCTTCCCGACGATGCGGCGGCGAAGTTCCCGTCCCAGCTTTCAGGCGGCATGACCAAGCGCGCGGCCCTCGCCCGGGCGCTTGCGCTCGATCCGGCTATCCTCTTCCTTGACGAACCAACCTCGGGGCTCGATCCGATCTCGGCCGCGGCCTTCGACAAGCTGGTTCTCGAGCTGCAAAAGGGCCTCGCGCTGACAGTCGTGATGATTACCCACGATCTGGATACCATCTTCAGGGTCTGCAACCGGGTCGGCGTAATCGTCGACGGCAGGATGATCAGCGGGACACTCGAGGAGATCGTCCGGCACGATCATCCCTGGATTCGGGAATATTTTCATGGCGAGCGCAGCCGCGCGGCGCGTGGACTGGCGGGAAATGATGGATAGGGAAGCCAATTACGTTGCGGTCGGGGCATTTGTGCTCCTCGTGCTCGTCCTGGGCACGGGCTTCGTGCTCTGGTACACCGACAGCGCGGACGGCAAGGCAGATCGTCGCTACGAGATCTATTTCGACGGCAGCGTGTCCGGGCTCTCGGAGGGCGGTCCCGTCCGTTACCTCGGCGTATCCGTGGGTCGCGTAGCGCGCATCAGCGTCGATCCCCGGAACGCCGCGCGCGTGCGGGTCGTCGCCGATATTGTGGAGGACACGCCGATCACAGGCGACACCGTGGCGCGCCTTGCGCTGCAGGGGGTCACGGGGCTTCTCTACATCAACCTCGAGCCGCGCGACGCCGGCTCGCCGCCGCCGCCGCCGGTTGAGAGCCTCAAGTTCCCGGTGATTCCGTCACAGGAGTCCCAGTTCGATGTGCTGGTCAGCAGCTTGCCAGACGTCGTTACCCAGGCCGGCGAGGCGCTCGAGCGCATCAACTCACTGCTCTCGGACAAGAACCTGGCCGCGGTGACGGCGTCCCTCGGGCACGCTGAACAGGCGAGTTCGGAGCTGCCAGCGGCGGTCGCCGATGCGCGCGCAATGTTCCATGACCTGCGCGGGGCCGCAACCGAGATGGAGATCACGATGACGGCTCTCGGCGAGTTGAGCGGCACCGGAGGCGCAGACATCAAGGCGGCCGCGACGCGACTGCGCGAGGTCGCTGATACGCTCGCAGGCACCGCGGCGCGCATAGACCGGCTGGTCGCCGAAAATGAGAGCAACGTGGATCGCTTCGCCGACCAGGGTCTCGCGGAATTCCAGGAACTCGTGCGCGAGACGCGCCGATCGGTCCGGGCGATCGAGTCGCTGACCGAAAGCCTGGAGCGCGATCCATCGCAATTGATCTACCGGCCGGCGCCCGCGGGCGTGGAGATACCGCAATGAAAAGAGTGTTGGCTTCAACCACGGCGCTTGCCGCCTGCCTGCTGTTCGCTGCCTGTTTCGGTGGTCTCAAGAACGAAGTGCCGGCGCCGGTCAGCTACCGGATCAACGCGCCAAAGCTCGCGCCGGGTGAGGCGCTCGCCGCCGACGTACTGGTCGCGGTGGAAGCGACCGCGCCGGGACTCGACGCGACCAGCATCGCCGGTCGCTGGCCGGGATCGCGCATCGATTACCTGGCGGGAGCCCGCTGGCCCGTCAAGACGCCGCGGCTGATCGAGGCAGCGCTGATCGAAGCGTTGCAGGATTCGGGACGTTTGCGGTCGGTGCAGAGCGATTCCGGGCGTTTTCGCACGACCCACACGATCACGCTCGAAGTGCGCCGCTTCGAGGCCGATTACACAGGTGGCGAGCCACCCGTCGCGGTGGTCGCGTTCGCAGTGGCGATCGGCCGGCAGTCGGACCGGAGCGTGCTCGCCGCGTTCACGGTCGCGGTCGAGGAGCGCGCATCCGTGAATCGCGTGACTGCGGTCGTGGCGGCGCTCGATGCGGCGTTCGAGAGAGCGGCGACGGATGTGGCTTTACAAAGTTTTGCTGCAATCTCCGCAGATCTCGCGCAGCGCCCCGCCGAATAATCCGTCACTTGCGTCAGGAATCGCGGCTTCCCGCTGCGATCGACCGGGCGTTTCTTATCGGCAGGGTCCGCCCGCTTTCGGTCGACGTCATGATGCGCGTGGACAATGGCCTGCGGCTGGTGCTGGACTTGTAAGCACGCTGCGGAACGTCGCTAGGCCTCGGCAGCGAACATCGCCCCGTAGTTGTATCGGCCGCGGCTCTGCTCGAGCAGGAGCTTCAGGAATTCCTCGGCCGTCATTGGCTCGCCAAAAAGCAGGCCCTGGCCATAGTGGCACTGGCGCTCCCGCAGGAAATCCAGCTGCTGCCGCGATTCGATGCCTTCCGCGACGACCTTGAGGTCGAGATTCTTGCCCATCTCAATGATGGTGTGGACGAGCGTCGCGTCATCCTTGGATATGGTCGCGTGGCGCACGAAGGACTTGTCAATCTTGAGGGTGCCAACCGGGAATTGCTGCAGCGCGGAGAGCGACGAGTAGCCGGTGCCAAAATCGTCGATCGAGAGGTGCAGGCCCATCGCGCGCAGCTCGTCGAGAAGCCGCACCATGCGCCCGGCTTCCGTCATAAGAGTGGTCTCGGTAATCTCGAGTTCGAAGTTCGAGGGCGCGACGCCCGCTTCGTCGAACACCGAGCGGTAGCGCGTCAGGAACTCGGCCTGGCGCAACTGCTTCAACGAGAGATTGATCGAGATGCGTCCGGGCTTCGGGACCTGGTCCTGCCAACTGCGGTAATCGCGGCAGACGCGCTTCAGCACCCACTCGCCGATTTCCTGGATCAGGTTCGATTCCTCGGCGAGCGGAATGAACTGGGCGGGCGGGATGTCGCCATGCCCCGGGAGCCGCCACCTGATTAGCGCCTCGCCGCCGACCACGCGCCCGTCGCGCAGGTCCACCTTGGGCTGATACAGGATCACAAGCTCGTCACGCTCGACGGCGCGCCGGAGTTTGCTCTTGAGCATCAGCCGTTCGACCGCGATCGCACTCATCTCCGACGTGAAGAAGCTGTGGCTGTTGCCGCCGTTCTGCTTCGAGTAGTACATCGCGGCGTCGGCGTCGCGAATGAGATCCACGACATTGTCCGCATCCCGCGGGCAGAGCGCGATGCCGACGCTGCCGGTGACGTAGAGTTCGTTCTGGCCGAGATGGAACGGCCGGCCGAGCTCTTCAAGGAGTTCCCTCGCAAGCGCTCCGATCGCCGCCCGGTTATCGGTCGCCGCCGGCAGATTTTCGATGAATATCGCAAATTCGTCGCCGGCCAGGCGTCCGAGCATCGTGTCGCGCGGGAGCTTCCGGCCCATGCGCTCGGACAGGATCTCGAGCGCGCGGTCGCCGGCGGCGTGGCCGAAGGTGTCGTTCACTTCCTTGAAGCGATCGAGATCGAGGTAGATGAGCGCAAGCTCGCGTCCCGCGCGGCGCGTGCGCGCGATCGCCTGCTGCAGCGAATGCTGGAACTGGAGCCGGTTCGGGATCTTGGTCAGCGTGTCGTAGCGCGCGAGATAGCGGATGCGACGCTCGGCGCGCTTGCGGTCCGTGATGTTCCGCGCAACGAAAATGCAACCCTGGAATCGCGGATCCTCGGCCGACATCACCGAGCCCGACAGCGACACCGGGATGGTCTGGCCGGCGTGGGTGCGCATCGTGAGTTCGAGCATCTCGTTCGTCGCCTGCTCGATGTTGAAGGTCGTGCGGTCCTGGTCCGAGATGATGTAGGCGAGTTCGCGCCCGAGCAGTTCCATCTGCGACCAGCCGAGCAGCTGCGTCGCGGCGAGATTCACGCGCTTGATCAGGCCGTCGGGCGAGGTCACGAAAACGGCGTCGTTCATGCTGTCCAGCATGATGTCGAGCGCGCGGCCGGTCGCCGCGTGATCGGAAAGATTGATCCGGAGCCGCTCGAGGGCGCTGCCGAGCGTGCGGCCGATACGTCCCTGCGGCACTTCGACGTGCGTCGCCCAGTCGCCGCTCGACAGTCGCTCGACGGCGCGGAGCACGTCCGCGAGCGGGGCGGTGATGCGCTTCCGATAACGCGAGGCAATGGCGAGTACGACGGCCCCGACGATACCGAGGCAGGCAAGTAGCCAGAGCAGTGGCGCCGAGTCCTTCATGGGGTCGTGGCGGTGTTCACGGGAAGCGATCATCATACCGCGCTTGAACGGAATGCAACTGACAGGGCGGGATCGCGGCCATCTTGTCGTGCTCGAAGAGCCGCGCTGTGTCCTGCACGCGTCGGCCGTGCGGCCATTTCTTGCGATGCGGGACGCTGCGGCCCGTGCGGGTCTTGATCTTGCGCCGGTGTCGTCCTTCCGCGATTTCGACCGCCAGCGCGCGATCTGGAACGCCAAGTATCGCGGCGAGCGGCCGGCGCTCGACCGCAAGGGCAGGGCCGTGAAAATGAACCGGCTCGACCCGGGCGCGCGCGTCGATACGATCCTGCTCTGGTCGGCGCTTCCGGGCGCGAGCCGGCATCACTGGGGCAGCGACATTGACGTCGCGGACGGCCGGGTGATCGCTTCGGGTTACAAGCTCCGACTCGAAGTCGACGAGTATCGCCGCGGCGGGCCGTTTGCCGCGCTATCGGCCTGGCTCGGGAAAAACATGCGGCGCTACGGTTTCTACCGGCCCTACACGCGGCGCGGCGCAGGCGTGCAGCCGGAGCCCTGGCACCTGAGTTTCGCGCCGGTCGCCGCGCGCGCGCTCGAGCGCATGACGACGCGGCTGCTTGCGGAGGCGATCGCCGGTGCGGACGTCGACGGTGAAGCGGAGATTCTTGCGCGGCTGCCGGCGATCCGGGAGCGCTACGTGCTCGATGTGGACGCGCCGCCGCGCATGCGTTCGCGCTTTGCGCGGCTTAGTTCGCGCTGACAGCCGGTGCCGGCGTTCCGAATAAGTCCTTGAGGTGCTTGACGAGGAGTGTGCGCATGCCCTCCATCGCGTTTGGCAGCACGGTGAAGACCGGCGGATTGCGACGCAGCATCGGCCAGCGGCTGCCGCGTGTAAGCGTATTGAGGAACTGCACGTTTTGCCGGATCGCATTCATGTAGGGGTTGTCGCCGCCGTAGAGCGGTTCGACATGGCGGTAGCTGTGATCGAATGCCGTGCCAAGACGGTGGTCGATGGTCGAGGCGATGAACTGCGGCGTCTGGCGCAGCAGGTCGAGGCCGGAGCCATAGCGCACTTTCACGCCGCCGGCCGCGGCATGCACCGCGATGTCGCCCAGCACGAATTCCACATACAGCCGGTCGCGGCATTTCTCGAGATAGCAGCGATCCGCCATTTGCGCGAGCATGTCGGCCGTGCCGAGCAGGTGGCCGACGAGGCGATCACGCGGATCGGCAACGCGCAGGAGATCCAGCGGCACTTCATAGCCAGTGAAGTGCACGATGCGCGTGGCGACGGGCACCCAGTCGCCGAGTCCGGCGCCGGGGAGGTACTTGGCGAGGTAGTGGGCGCTCCGCGTAACGTGGTTGCGCGTGAACACCGCGCCGTTCGAGATCCCGCTTTCGTTGCTCTCGCGGATGTAGCCCGAGTCGTGGAACAGGGCGGTGATCATCGCCATCAGTGCGCGTTCGGCGCCGATGCGCGGCCCGTCCGGATGGCCCTTCTCGTAGCCCGCCATGAGCCGCGCCATCGCGAGCACGACGTCCTGTGAATGCTGGAGGTCGTGGTAGACGGTATCGACGCCGAGATAGCCGGGCGTCTGGCCGGTGAAGAGCCGCTCGAAGTCCATGAGCGCGGTGACGAGCGTTTCCTGTGGCGCGCCCGGCCAGGTGTCTTCATAGAGTTCGAGCACGGCTTCGCGGACGGCGGCCGGGGAGCTGACCTGGACCGTGTCCGTCACGTCAAAATCGCTGCGGCGACAAGGCCTTGGCACGGGGCTACGCGCCCTCTTGGGAGGCTGTTCTGGGGCCGATCTTACGCCCCGGGGGGCGCTATCGACCCGCCGTAATGCCACGGACATGCCGGGCATCACAACCTCCGGCTTAGGCTATGTCAAATGCGGCGGTGACCGGCGCGTGGTCGGAAGGGCGCTCCCAGCTGCGGGGAGTCCGGTCGATGGTACAGGCCGTGCAGCGTTTCGCGAGTTCGCTCGATGCGAGCATCAGGTCGATCCGCAGGCCGTGGTTGCGGCGGAACGCGTTCATACGGTAGTCCCACCAGCTCCAGGAGTGCGCCGGCTGCTCAAAGCGGCGAAAGAGGTCCGTGAAGCCGAGCGCCGTGATCTTCGCGAGCGCCTCGCGTTCGGGCGCACTCACGTGCACCGAACCCTCCCAGGCTGCGGGATCGTGCACGTCGCGATCCTCCGGCGCGATGTTGAAATCGCCGACCACCAGGACGTGCGGGTGCGCCGCGAGCAGTGACGCGAGATAGGCGCGGAGCCGCTCGAGCCAGGCGAGTTTGTAGGTGTACTTCTCGGACTCGAGCGCCTGGCCGTTTGGCACGTAGACGTTCACGAGCCGCACCGATCCGATCGTCGCCGCAATCACGCGCCGCTGGGGATCGGGATCGGAGGGCATTCCGTTTTCGACGTCCACGAGCGGGGATCGCGCGAGGATCGCGACGCCGTTGTAGGTCTTCTGGCCGTAGCAGGCGGCTTGCAGGCCGAGCGCCTCGATCTCGGCACGGGGGAAATGCTCGTCCGCAAGCTTCAGTTCCTGGAGTGCGATCGCATCGACCGCGTTGTCCGCGAGCCAGCGGCCGAGATGCTCCAACCGCACCCGCAGCGAATTGACGTTCCAGGTCGTGAAGCGCATTACGGCAGGAAAGCGGCGGGAGCCACCCGCATCGAGCGCGCCACCAGGCGGTACGGAAACGCATGGCAACGGAAGTTCAGCACGCTGACCGCGGCGTTGTACTGCTCGCGCCGCTCGTCGACGCGCGCATCGAGTGTCGCGACCCGCCCGCGAAGCGCCGCAAACGCCGCGCTCATCGCGAGCTGTGGGTGATTTCCGGCGCGCTCGAACAGGGCCGCGGCGGCGAGCCGATGCGCCTTGTCAGCCGCGGCGAGCGCGGGGATGTTGGTTCGCTTGGCTGCGGCGAGGACCGCAGAGCCCGTGACAGAGACGCGATTCAGGATGTCCGACTCGTCTTGCATCGGTTTCGCGCAGAGGGCGACGATCATCGCCAGCAGTTCCTGTCGCTTGATGAGCTGTGCCTCGAGCGCAGTCCAGGCATCCTGAGTCGAGTCTTGCAGGGCGGTGAGACCACGATGCGCAGCCATCGCAACGGCGGCCGCGAGCGCCACGAGCGCGAGCATGAGAATCCAGGCCATGATCGGTTCGAGTATATCATCGGCCCTCGCGGTGACCGCTTGAGGTGACGGTGACACAAGCCTGGGATCTGGTTGTGATCGGCGGCGGCAGTGGCGGTCTCGCCTGCGCGCAGCGCGCCGCGCGTCACGGCGCGCGCGTTGCGGTCGCCGAACCGGGACCGCTCGGCGGCACCTGCGTCAACGTCGGCTGCGTGCCGAAGAAGATCATGTATCACGCAGCCGAACTCGCGCACGGAATTGCCGATGCGGCGGACTATGGATTCTCGGTCTCGCTCGCAGGACATGACTGGTCCGCGCTCAAAGCGCGGCGCGATGCCTACGTGGAACGCTTGCGAGGCATCTATCTCGAAAACCTGACGAAAAGCGGCGCGACACTGTTTCGCGAGCGCGCACGGATCGCTGGGGCAGGCCAAGTCGCGATCGGCGATGCGGTCCACGCAGCGAAGCACATCGTGGTCGCGACCGGCGGACGGCCGCACGTGCCGGCAGTGCCGGGCGCGGAGGTCGCGATAACGTCGGACGGATTCTTCGCGCTCGCGCGAATGCCGGCGTCGGTTGCAATCGTCGGGAGTGGCTATGTCGCGGCGGAACTGTCGGCCGTATTCTCAGCCCTCGGCGCGCGCGTGACGGCCGCGATCCGCGGCGACCGCATCCTGCGGTCGTTCGACGAGATGCTCTCCGCCCGCCTGATGACGGCCATGCAGGCGGACGGCATCGAAATCGCGACCCGGGCGGTGCCGGCGGGACTCACGACATCGGCAGAAGGGCATCGCCTCGTGCTTGCCGACGGCCGCAGCCTCGGCCCCTTCGATTGCGTGATGTGGGCGATCGGCCGGATACCGGAGACGGCGGATCTCGGGCTCGCCGAGGCGGGCGCGCAGATTGCGGCCGGCGGCGAGGTTGTGACGGACTTGAGGCAGGACACGACGGCACCCGGCATCCACGCGATCGGTGACGTGACCGGCCGTGCCCAACTCACGCCCGTCGCCATTGCGGCGGGTCGCCGTCTCGCGGATCGTCTGTTCGGCGGCGCGGCCGATCGTCATCTCGACTACCGCCTGATTCCGACGGTCGTCTTCAGCCATCCGCCGATCGGCACCGTCGGCCTGACCGAAGCCGAGGCGCGCGCCGAGCACGGCGAATCGGTTGAAGTTTTCCGGCACGACTTCATGCCGCTCTACCACGGCATCACGGCGCGGCGACGACGCGCCGAAGTGAAACTCGTGACGGCGGGCGGAGATCGCCGGATTCTCGGCCTGCACGCGATCGGCATGGGTGCCGACGAATTGCTTCAGGGCTTTGCCGTCGCGCTCCGCCTCGGCGCCACCAAGCGCGATTTCGACGACACGGTCGCGATCCATCCGACGAGCGCCGAAGAACTGGTGACGCTTTCCGGGTGAACATCCGTCCCTATCTCGAATGGAGGCCCGCGATCGGGCGAAACGCCTGGATCGATCCGGCGGCAACGGTTATCGGCCGCGTCACGATCGGAGAGGATTCCTCGATCTGGCCGGGTGCAGTGCTCCGCGGCGACGTCAATTCGATCGCGATCGGCGCGCGCACGAACATCCAGGACGGCAGCGTCCTGCATGTCGCGAGCGCGCGGCTCGCCGGCGACGACGGCATTCCGCTCGTGATCGGCGACGACTGCACGGTCGGGCACGGCGTGATCCTGCACGCCTGCACGATCGGCAACCGCTGCCTGATCGGCATGGGCGCGGCCGTCATGGACGGGGCGGTAATCGGCGACGAGACGATCGTCGGCGCAGGCGCGCTCGTGCTGGCGGGGAAAATTCTGCCGCCGCGCACGCTTTGGGTCGGAAGTCCGGCGCGGCAACAGCGCGCGCTCGATGCGAAAGAGATCGCGTATCTCGCGGAATCTGCCGCGCACTATGTCGCGTTGAAAAACGACTACCTGCGACGGCCGCCTGACTAAACCCGATCGAGAGCGGTCATCACCGATTTTGTCGCCGGGCGCACGCCGTGCCAGAGGAGATAGGACTCGGCCGCCTGCTCGACCAGCATGCCCCAGCCCTTGTGCGCGCGCGTGGAACCGCGCTCCCTGGCCCAGCGCATAAAGGCCGTTTCGCCGCGACCGTAGGCCATGTCGTAACAGAACGTGTCGCGCCCGATCGCGCGCGGTGGCAGCTCCGGCGTTTCGCCGGCGAGACCCGCGGCGGTCGCATTGATCACGATGTCCCAGGGCCGGTCACCGACTTCGGAGAATCCCGAGGCGGAGACCTCGCCGAGGTCGGAGAATTCTTCGCTGATCCGCCGGGCTCGTTCCGGTGTCCGGTTCGCGATGCGGACCTCGCGTGGCTCCTGTTCGAGGAGCGGTGCAAGCACGCCCCGCGTCGCGCCGCCCGCGCCGAGAATGAGGAGTCGCACACCCGCGAGCGTCACGCCGAGATTTCGCGTCAGGTCGGCAACGAGGCCGGCGCCATCGGTATTGTCGCCGTAGAGCTCGGTCGCGCTCCGGCGCACGATCGTGTTGACGGCGCGCGCCCGTTCGGCGCGGGCCGAGAGGTCGTTGACGATCTCGGCCGCAGCCGGCTTGTGCGGCAGCGTGACATTCGCGCCGCCGCCGCCCTCGACGAAGAAATTGATCACTGCGTGGCGGAATCGGTCGGGCTGCACGTCCTGGAGCTTGTAGTCCACGACGTGGTCGAACTGGCGCGCGAACATGCCGTGGATGAACGGCGACCAGCTATGGCTCACGGGATGGCCGAACAGCGCAAATCGGCCGGGGCCGTTATGAACGGTCACTGGGTCTTCTCTCCCTGCAGCCAGGCCGCGACGCGTCCCGCATAGTAGCTCAAAATGCCGTCCGCGCCCGCGCGCTTGATGCAGAGCAGGCTCTCGAGCACGGTCTTCTTCTCGTCGATCCAGCCATTGCCCGCCGCGGCCGCGATCATCGCGTACTCGCCGCTCACCTGATAGACGAAGGTTGGAACGCCGAATTGGTCCTTCACGCGGCGCACGATGTCGAGATAGGGAAGCCCGGGCTTGATCATCACGATGTCGGCGCCTTCCTCGATATCGAGTGCGACTTCGCGAATCGCCTCGTCGCTGTTCGCCGGGTCCATCTGGTAGCTCGCCTTGTCGGTCTTGCCAAGCGAGGTCGCGGAACCAACGGCGTCGCGGAACGGTCCGTAGAAAACCGAGGCGTACTTCGCCGAATAGGCAAGAATGCGGGTGTCATGACACCCATCCTGCTCGAGCGCCGCGCGGATCGCGCCGATCCGTCCGTCCATCATGTCCGACGGCGCGACCACGTCGGCGCCCGCCGCCGCCTGCGATCGGGCCTGGCGCACGAGTGCCTCGACGGTCGCGTCGTTCAGCACATGGCCCGTCGCGTCGATGACGCCGTCCTGGCCGTGGGTCGTGAATGGATCGAGCGCAACGTCGGTGATGACGCCGAGTTCCGGCACCGCGCGCTTCAGCGCACGCACGGCGCGTTGTACGAGTCCCTCCGGGTTCCATGCTTCGCGTCCGTCGTCGGTCTTGACCGACGGATCCGGCACCGGGAACAGCGCGACCGCCGGGATGCCGAGCTGGTACAGGGACTTCGCTTCCGCGACGAGGAGATCGATGGAAATCCGCTCGATGCCCGGCATCGAGGCAACCGGCTCGCGCCGGCCGCTGCCCTCGATCACGAACAGCGGCTGGATCAGGTCGTCGGCGGTGAGTCTCGTCTCCCGCGCGAGGCGGCGTGAAAACACGTCGCGGCGCATGCGCCGCAGGCGGGTACCCGGATAACTCCCTTTGGCACGATGCCCCATCTGCAATAACCTGAGACTATGGCCGGTCTTTATACATGAACCGCGCGGACGGAGAAACGGACCGGCGTCGGCGATTCGGGGCCTTGTGCGAGGGCCTCCGCCCGGATCTGCTGCGATTCGCGTTCTGGCTCGGCCGGGACCGGGGGCTCGCGGATGACGTGGTCCAGGAGGCGATGTTGCGGGCCTGGAAGGCATTCGACTCGTTGACCGACGAGAGCAAGGCGAAAGCCTGGATGCTCACGATCGTGAGGCGCGAGTTCGCACGGACTTTCGGGCGCAAGCGGCACCCGACCACCGATCTCGATGCGCTGGTCGCGGCAGAGACCGACGTGCTCGCCGCCCCGGAGGACGAACGGCTCGCGGAGATGCGCGCCGCCATTTTCCGGCTCGAGGACGATTACCGCGAGCCGCTGGTGCTGCAGGTGATGATGGGCTACTCGACGCGCGAAATTGCGGAGATGATGGGCCTGCAGCAGGGCGCGGTGCTGACGCGGCTATTCCGCGCGCGCGCGCGGCTGCGCCAGCAGCTCGGACTGTCCGCGGAGGCGGAGTCATGATGAACTGCCTCGATTTCCGTCGCCGCGTGGGTGCGGAGCCGTTCGCGGCCGACAAGGAGGTCGCCGCGCACCGCCGCGACTGCGGGCCTTGCGCGCGCCATCAGGACGAATTGCAGGCGATGGACGGGCTCATCGCCCGCGCGCTCGCCGTCGAGGCGGCGCGCATCGGCAAGGCGAATCCGGCCGAATCGTTCCCGCTGCCCGCGCCCGCAAAGCGGCGCCTGTTCGCGATTGCGGCGAGCCTTATCGTCGGCCTGTCGGTTGGGTTCGTGCTGCTCGTCTCCGTGCCGCGGACTTCGGTCGCGCGCGAGGTGATGGGTCACATCCTCCACGAACCCGGCACGATGGCGACAACGACGCCGCTCGCGCCCGGCGAACTCGCGGGCGTGCTGGACCCCGACGGCACGCGCCTGCGGTCGGGCATCGGCGACGTGACCTTCGCGGCGCGCTGCCTGTTCGACGGACATGTGGTGCCGCATCTCGTCGTGCGCACGTCCGCAGGGCCGGTGACCGTTTTGATGCTCCGGCACCGCACGATTGGAAAGCCGATCCGGATCGCGGAGCAGGGATACAACGGCGTCGTACTTCCGGCGCCGCGCGGCAGCATCGCGATCGTGGGTCAGGGCATCGCGAATCCGGACGTCATTGCGCAGCAAGTGTTTGACGCGGTGGACTGGGGTGGCTGAGCCCCGCGACTCTCTTAATCCTCTGCGAGGAGCGCGACGCGCGTGCGGCCGGCACCGTCTTCAGCGAGCAGGCTGTGCAGATAGGGTATTGCCTGCCGCAGGTCCTGGTCGAACTGCCAGGGCGGATTGATCGTCACCAGGCCCGAGCCGTTCAGCCCCGCCCGCGAATCGTCGGGATGAATGCAGAGCTCCGCGACCAGCAATCGCTTGACCCCCGCATCGCGCAGCCGGCGATGCAGGCGCGCCGCGACGACGCCCTGCTTGATCGGGTACCAGGCCATCAACACGCCCTGCGGCCAGCGTGACGTTGCCGCGACGAGCGCGTCGGCGACCTGCGCGAGATCCTGCTCCTGCTCTTCGTACGGCGGGTCGATCAGTGCGAGACCGCGTTTTTCCGACGGCGGCAGCAGCGCGCCGAGCGCCTCGAAGCCGTCGCGGCAGTGCACGCCGATACGCGCATCACGGCGGAATTCATGACGAAGCGCATCGGCCTCTGCGGGCGCAAGCTCGCAGTACGCGGCGCGATCCTGCGCCCGCAGCAGCGTGGCCGTGATGAAGGGCGATCCCGGATAGGTCGCGATCGCCGTGCCGCCTGCATTCAAGCTTCGCACGATCTCGAGATAGCGCGCGATCGCGGGCGAGACGGCGGCGGGTGTCGCGGACGCCAGCCGGTGAATGCCGCGGCCCGCCTCGGAGGCGCCGCCTATCTCGTAGAGGCCGCGGCCCGCATGCGTGTCGAGGACGAAGAGCGGCCTTTCTTTCTCGGTGAGCCGCAACAACACGGCCGTGAGCGCGACGTGTTTCATCACGTCGGCGAAATTCCCGGCGTGGAAGGCGTGGCGGTACTTCACGCCTCGTCGAGCCAGTCGCGCGGGCGCAGGTAGTCGCGGTACAGCATTTCTTCCGCCGAGCCCGGCTCGGGTGACCAGCCGTACTCCCAGCGCGCGAGCGGCGGCAGCGACATCAGGATCGATTCGGTGCGCCCGCCGGTCTGCAGGCCGAAGAGCGTTCCACGGTCGTGGATCAGGTTGAACTCGACGTAGCGGCCGCGCCGCAGGAGCTGGAAACCGCGCTCGCGCTCGCCGTAGGCCGTCGCGCGGCGGCGCGCGGCGATCGGGAGCCAGGCGTCCAAAAACGCCGCGCCGACCCGGCGCGCGAATGCGAAGCAGCTTTCGAAATCGGGTTGATTGAGATCGTCGAAGAAAAGTCCGCCAACGCCGCGCGTCTCCTTGCGATGCGGCAGGAAGAAATAACGGTCGCACCACGCCTTGTATTTCGCGTAATCGCCGGGAGCCCCGCCTGAGCAGGCTTCGCGCGCCGTGCGGTGCCAGTGCAGCACGTCTTCGTGTATCGGATAGTAAGGCGTCAGGTCAAAGCCGCCACCGAACCACCAGGCGGGCGTGGCGCCTGCAGGCTCGGCGATGAAGAAGCGCAGATTCAGGTGAGTGGTCGGCACGTGCGGATTACGCGGATGCAGCACCAGCGAGACGCCCATCGCTGAAAACGGCGCGCCCGCGAGCGCGGGCCGGTCATGCGTCGCGGAGGCGGGGAGGGCATCGCCCGTTACTTCGGAGAAGTTGATGCCGCCCTGTTCGATCAGCGCCCCATCTTTCAGGACACGTGATTCACCGCCACCGCCGCCCGGCCGCTGCCAGCAGTCACGACCGAAGCGCCCGCCGTCGATGCGCTCGATCGACTGCACGAGTTCTTCCTGCAGTCCGGCAAGCCAAGCGCGTACGGCGACACGATCGGTCACGGGTCACTCCCCGGCGGCGCGATCCCCCGGCGCGGCCTTGCGCGCCGCGGATTTCTTCTTCGCGGCTTTTGGTTTCGGTGTCTCGGCGGCTTCCGGGGCCTTGGGCGCCTTTGGTGCCTTCGCTGCTTTCGGCGCCTTCGGTGTCTTCGCCGCTGCGGTCTTCGCGGCATCCGCCGCGGGTGTTGCGGCTTTCGTGCGGCGGCCAAAGCGCCCCTTGCGCTCGGGCGCGGCTGCCAACAATGCCTGGCATTCCTCGAGCGTGAGCGAGGCCGGCTCGCGATCTTTCGGCGCCTTGGCATTCCGCTTGCGATCCGTGACATACGGGCCGTAGCGGCCCTTCAGCACCTGGATGCCGTGATCAGGGAAATCCTGGATCGTGCGCTCGCGATCCGCGGCAAGTTTTGCCTCGACGATTTCGATCGCACGCGGAAGCGTGAGCGCGAACGGATCGTCTTCCTTGATCGACGCATACTTCTGCCCAAACTTCACGTAGGGCCCGTACTGGCCGCGGCCGACGCTGATCGGTGTGCCGTCCTGCGCCTGGCCGAGATCGCGCGGCAGCGACAGCAGCATGAGCGCGACGTCCTGCGTGACGTCGTCCATGCGCTGGCCGGGCAGCAGGCTCGCGAATCGCGGCTTGTCCGGATCGTCACGCGTGCCCTGCTGCACGAACGGCCCGTATGCGCCCATGCGGACCGTGATCGGCTTGCCGGAAACCGGATCCCGGCCGACCTCGCGCGATTCGGCGACTTGCTCGCGGCTGACGGACTTGGTGATGTGCTGCACGAGCTCGGTGAATGGCGTCCAGAAACGCGCGAGCTCGAGATGCCATTCCTTCTCACCATTCGAGATCTCGTCGAGCACGTCTTCCATCGCCGCGGTGAATCCGTAATCGACGTAGTCGCCGAGATACTTGACGAGAAAACGGCTGACGATCTTGCCGATGTCGGTCGGAATGAAGGCGCGGCCGCTCATCTCGACGTAGCGGCGGTAGCGCAGCGTCTCGATGATCGAGGCGTAGGTCGAGGGCCGGCCGATGCCATGGCTTTCGAGCGACTTGACCAGGCTCGCCTCCGTGTAGCGCGGCGGCGGCTGCGTGAAATGCTGTTCGGGACGGAGCGCATCGAGTGTCACGCGCTCGCCCGGCTCGAGCGCGGGCAGGCGCTGCTCGTCCTCGCTCTCGACGTCGGTCTCGTCCTCATCGTGATCCTCGTGATAGGCGGCGAGGAAACCCGGCTCGAGCAGTGTCTGGCCGTTGGCGCGGAGCACGTGGCGGTCGCGGCCCTGGCTGCCGGCCGGCCCCGCGACGAGATCGACTGCGACCGTGTCGAATACCGCAGGGGCCATCTGGCAGGCGATCGCGCGCTTCCACACCAGCGCATAAAGCCGGCGCTGGTCTTCCTCTTGCAGGTCGTGCTCGGCTTTCTGCGGCGTCTCGGCCGCGACGGTCGGGCGGATCGCCTCGTGTGCTTCCTGCGCGTTTTTTGCCTTTGTCTTGTATTCGTTGACGCCGTCGGACAGCGCCTTATCGCCGAAGTTCGACTTGATCGTCTCGCGGATCTCGCGGACGGCTTCAGCGGAGAGCGAGACCGAATCGGTGCGCATGTAGGTGATGTGGCCAGACTCGTACAGTCTTTGCGCGGTCTGCATCGTGCGCCGCGCGGTGAAGCCGAGCTTGCGCGCGGCCTCCTGCTGCAGAGTCGAGGTGGTGAACGGCGGCGGGGGATTGCGCCGCTTCGGTCGGCGCTCGACGCTCTCGACCGTCAGGATGCCGTTCGCGGCCGCGAGGATCGTGCGCTCGACTTCGCGCGCATCGCCCTCGTTCGTGATGCTGAAGCGCGCCTTCTGCGTGTCCGCCTCGACCTTCTCGCCGCGGTACTCGGTAAGCCGCGCCGGGAAGCGCGAGGCTTCCTTCGAAGCGTCGGCCTCGACGGTCCAGTATTCCTGGCGGACGAAACGCGAGATCTCGGCCTCGCGCTCGCAGATGAGGCGCAGCGCGACGCTCTGTACGCGACCGGCGGAAAGGCCCGGCTTGATCTTCTTCCACAGCAACGGCGAGAGATTGAAGCCGACCAGGTAGTCGAGCGCGCGGCGTGCCTTGTAGGCGTTCACCAGGTTCTCGTTCACGCCGCTCTCGGCCTGCGCGACCGCGTCGCGCACTGCGTTTTTTGTGATCTCGTAGAAGCGCACGCGGCGGAGATCCTTGCCCTCGAGCAACCCGTGCTCGCGCAGGATTTCGGAAAGGTGCCAGGAGATTGCCTCGCCTTCGCGGTCCGGGTCGGTCGCGAGGTAGAGGGCGTCCGCCTTTTTCATCGCGCGCTGGATCGCCTCGAGCTTCGGCCGGCTCTTCTCGATCAGCTGGTATTTCATCTCGAAATCGCGGTCGGGATTCACCGCGCCTTCCTTCTCGATGAGGTCGCGGACGTGGCCGTAAGAGGCGAGGACCTCAAAGTCGGCGCCGAGGTACTTCTTGATCGTTTTCGCCTTGGCCGGCGATTCGACGATGACGAGATTTGAGCTCATGTGTTCAGATTCAAATTAGGGATCCAGAGACGCCAAAGCCGCGGACCCGGCCGCGGCTCTCTGGCCGAAGCGGGATCCGGGCGTTCAGTGCATCGCGTCCCGACGCTCGTCGAACACCAGGTCCTCCATGCGCTGATAGGCGTTTTCCTGGCCCGGCTGGCTGAAAAGCACCATCAGCACCACCCATTTCAACTGCTCGATGTCGATGTCGTCGGCCTCGAGCGCGAGCAGGCGGTCGATCACGACCTCGCGCTGCGCCGCGGACAGGATGCCGAGATTCTCGAGATGCAGAAGGTAGCCGCGGACGTCCGTGTCGAGCCGGATCTGCTCCGAGCCACTGAACACGCGGACCGCCCTTGCGGTGCCTTCGGCGAGTGCGCGGTCGGGGTCGGTCGCGAGGCTCTCGAGCCACACCAGCGCCCGCTCGATGTCGGCCTCCGGATAACCGGCCTGCTCGAGCTCGAGCTTGAGCGCGTCGCGATCCGGTGAGGAGTCATCCTCGGCTTCCAGGAAGTTCTCGAACAGGTGTATCAGGATGTCGAGCACGCTGTCCTTCATCTGGCCTGCCTCGGTGAAGTCCGGCTGTAACGCCCGCCGGCCAGCGACTCGACTCGACCTTCGAGTTCGAGCAATTGCAGTTTCGAGATGACGGATTGAGCGGCCAATCCGGTTCGTTCCACCAGTCTGTCGAGATGCGCCGGCTCGAAACCGAGCGCATTCAACAGCATTTCCGCGTCGCTGTCCAACACGCCGTTCGGGTTTTCCGCGACATTACTCATCTCGACTGCGGGTTTTGCGCATCCCGCGAGGCCGGAAAGCCCGAGCGCCGCAAGCACGTCGTCAACCGTTTCGACGAGCGCCGCACCGTCCTTGATGAGGCGATGACAGCCGCGCGCGAGTGGATTATGTATGGAGCCCGGAACCGCCATGACCTCGCGTCCCTGCTCGCCGGCGAGGCGTGCGGTGATGAGCGAACCCGAGCGTGCAGCCGCTTCGATCACGAGCACGCCGCGCGCGAGGCCGGAGATGAGCCGGTTGCGGCGCGGGAAGTTGTACGCCTGCGGCGGCGTGCCGGTCGGGAATTCGCTGACGAGCGCCCCCGCCGCCGCGATCCGTCCGGCAAGCTCGTGGTGCTCTGCCGGATAGACGCGGTCGAGGCCGGTGCCGCAGACCGCGATCGTGACGCCAGCGGCCGCGAGTGCGCCACGGTGCGCGGCGGCATCGATTCCGACCGCAAGACCGCTCGTGATCGCGAAACCATGGGCGGCGAGGCGAGCTGCGAATTCAAAGGCGGTCTCGCACCCTGCGGCGGTCGCCGCCCGGCTTCCCACGATTGCGACCTGCGGCCGCGAGAGCAGGGCGGGGTCGCCCTCGACGAAGAGCGCCGGCGGGCAACCGGGGACGGCGGCGAGCTGCGCCGGATAGCGTGGATCGTCGACGGCGACGAGCGCGCGGCCGGGCCCTGCGAGCCAGCGCAGGTCGCGTTCGATGCCCGCCGGGTCGCGCTCACCGGGGTCGCGCAGGCGTTCGAGCCAGGCGGCGGGGTCATCCGGGCGGGCCGCGGAGGTCACCCGGCGATTTTCGGCACCGGCCAGCCTGACCGTTACCCTGATTGCCTGCGTCAACTGCGCATTTTGAAGGGGACGTTCACCTTCAAAAAGGGAACGCCTTGTTCGTCCGGCCTTTGAAGGTGAACGTCCCCTTCAAATGAAAAGCTCAGGAAGCGGGAGACCGAGTGGGCGTGCGCACGATGTCTCCGACCCGGATCTCGCGCTCCACCCGGAGCGTGATTCCGTAGCTCATCCGGTCGTAGGTCTTGAACACCATGAAGAGTCCGGTGCGTTCAGCCGGAGTCTCCATCTTGCGGCTGACCGCATGATCGGTCGTGTCGCGAACTTCTTCGCCCGCCTGCCAGATCGCGAGCACATGGCCAGGTTCGAGGCCGTCGCGCGCGCCGCGATTGATGATGATGACGTCGTAATCCGAGAAGACGGTGCGATCGTCAATGACCGACATGATCGAGCCATCGATCTCCGAATTCGGCGGCCGCGGAATGAAATCCGCCTTCGCCTCGTGCGCGGGCGGCAACAGGATGTCGCCCTCGAGCGTCTCGCGCGCTGAATCGACCATCCGCAGGGTCGACGGGTCGCCGAGCCGCTTGAGATCGGCTTCGCCCGTGAACACGCCCTGGTAGCCCAGCACGTCGCCGTCGTCGGGATCCTTCAGCTCGTCGCCGACGTGGTAAATGCTGAAGCGGCTGCCGAGCGGTGCGCCTTCGAGCCGGCGGACATAAATATCGTTGCCGACCGAGGAGATGAGGCGTTGGTCGCGTCCATAGGCCACGTAAGGCGCGCCCTCGACCTGTTCAGACGACAGCACGTCAAGCCGCGACATGAATGCCGCGACGCGCTCGTAAGGGATGGCATAGATGGCTTCGGACAACGGATTCTCGCGCACGCGCGGTGACAGGCGCGTGGGGCCGCCGCTCGCGACCGAGACGCGTGGCCGTCCGTCGACCCAGGTGAGCGCAAGCTCGTCGCCCGGATAGATCAGGTGCGGGTTTGCAACCTGGGGATTGACGTGCCAGATCTCCGGCCAGTACCAGGGATCTGTCAGAAACTTTGCCGAGATGTCCCAGAGCGTGTCGCCGGGCTGCACGATGTAGCGATCGGGCGCATCAGGCGCCATCGGGATGACGCCGCGGTCGATGCCCTGATCCTGGCCCGTTGCGACACCGGCCGGAGCAGCTATCGCGATCGCAAGCGTCGCAATGGCCGCCGCAGTCATCGCGCGGAGGGGGTGACGGGAACCTGTCTTCAAGGACGATGCCATGCGAGATGCTCCCTTACTGCCGGGTCGGCCGTAGAATCGTATAATTCACGGCATCCGGATACCGACGTAAGTCCATGCTTCGACGAACTTTAGCAGCATTCACCGGTCAGATACACGCGCCCAACAGCCCGCTCCCATGACGCGCCTCACAATACTGGAGTATCCGGACCCCCGGTTACGGACCCGGGCCGTCCCGGTCGATGCCGTGGATGGCCGGTTGCGTGACCTGATAGACGACATGCTCGAGACCATGTATGCGGCCAAGGGCATCGGCCTGGCCGCCACCCAGGTCGACGTGCACCGGCGCCTCCTCGTGGCGGATGTCTCCGAGGCCCACGACGAACCGCGTGTCTTCATCAATCCGGAGATCCTCTCCCGCGACGGCACCGAGACCTCGCAGGAGGGCTGCCTGTCGGTGCCAGGCTACTACGATGACATCGAACGGGCGGCGCGCGTCCGGGTGCGGGCGCTGGACCGGGACGGCAAGACCTTCGAATCGGACCTCGAGGGGCTCCTCGCGGTCTGCCTGCAGCACGAGATCGATCACCTCGACGGCAAGCTGTTCGTCGATTACCTGTCGGAGATGAAGCGCCAGCGCGTGCGCAAGAAGATCGAGAAGGACCGGAAGCTGCGCGCGGAAGAACGGGCGCGGGAGCCTTCGCGCGCACCGGCGATCTAGGTAACCTCTGATTCACCCCCACATGGGCGCGACCGTGTGCGATTTTCGTCCCTGGCAAGGAGCGACGAGCGATGCATATCGCGATATGTGAGCGAGGAGCGACAATGCCAGGGACGAAAATCGCCCGGTCCCTGCGGGTTACGCGCGGGCCTTGGCGGGACTTCGTTGTTCGCCTCGCCCATAGTCCTTGCTATGGGGCTTCGGCTCGCGCCTTGTCCCGCCAAGGCGCGCGCGTAACGCGCCTCATGTGGGGGTGAATCAGAGGTTACCTGGCGGAATCGCCGCCATGGACCGGAGCCTGGCGGTCGTCTTCGCCGGAACACCCGATTTTGCATTGCCCTCGCTCGATGCCATCGCGTCATCGCATCATCGTCTCGTTGCTGTCTGCACGCAGCCCGATCGCCGCAGCGGGCGCGGCCAGCGCCTCGCCGCGAGTCCGGTCAAGGAGCGCGCGCTCGCGCTCGGCCTGCCCGTCCTGCAACCTTCGTCGCTGCGCGAGGCAAGCGTTCACGACGCGATTTCCGCATTCGCGCCGGACGTCATGGTCGTCGTCGCCTACGGACTCCTGCTGCCGCAGGCCATCCTCGATCTTCCGCGTCTCGGCTGCCTGAACGTGCATGCATCGCTGCTGCCGCGCTGGCGCGGCGCCGCCCCGATCGCGCGCGCGATCCTGGCGGGGGACGCGACAACCGGCGTGTGCATCATGCGCATGGAAGCGGGGCTCGACACCGGGCCGGTGATGCTCTGCCGCGAGACCGCGATCAGTGCGCGCGAAACTGCAGGCGAACTCGAGTCGCGGCTCGCGGAGACGGGCGGCGCGGCGATCATCGAGGCACTCGATGCGCTGGCCGCGGGCCGCGCGTCTTTTGAGCCGCAGGATTCCGCGCAGGCGACCACTGCGGCGAAACTCGTCAAATCCGAGGCGCGTCTCGACTGGCGGGACTCCGCGCTCCTGCTCGAACGCCGCATTCGCGCGCTGAACCCGCGACCCGTCGCCGAGACGACGCTCGACGGCGCGCAGCTTCGCATCTACGAGGCAGAGGTCGTCGCTGCGCCGGCGGGGGACATTCCGGGCACGATCCTCAGCGCGGACGCGAAAGGCATCGTCGTCATGACCGGCGATCAGGCACTCGCGCTTCGCCGCGTGCAGTTGCCGGGCCGGCGCGCGGTGACGGCACCCGAACTCGCCAACTCGCGACCACTCGCAGGCCGGGTACTCACCTGAGCACGCGTGGCGGAGCGGAGATCCGCGCCGCGGCGGCAAAGTGCGTTGGCGCCGTCGTGAACCGTGGACGCCGCCTCGAAGATGCGATCGCCGCGGTCACGCAGGACGGCGTGCCGCGGCCGGCCACGCAATCGATCGCCTTCGGCACCGTGCGCTGGTACTTCGAGCTCGACGGCTGTCTCTCACTCCTGCTCGACCGCCCCGAGTCGCCGCTCGATCCGGAAATCCGCGCCCTGATCCTGGTCGGCCTCTATCAACTACTGCACGGCGCGACGCCCGAGCACGCTGCCGTCTCCGAAACGGTCGAGGCGGCGCGCGCCCTCGGCCGCCCGCGGACTGCGGGTCTCGTCAATGCGTTGCTGCGGCGTTTTCAGCGCGAGCGCGAGGCCATCGTCCGGAATGCGCACCGGCAGCCGGTCGCGCGCCACGCCCACCCGGCCTGGATGCTCGAAGCCTTCGAACGCGAATGGCCGCGGCAGTGGGAAGCGATCGCCGCCGCCGGCAACTGCGAGCCGCCGATGTGGCTGCGCGTGAACGAAAGGCGCGTCACGCGCGACGACTATCGCGCGAAGCTCGCGTCGGCAGGACTCGCGGCCGAGCCCTGCGACTTCGCGCCGCAGGCGCTCCGACTCGACGAGCCCACCGATGTCGCATTGCTGCCGGGTTTTGGCGACGGCGACGTCTCGGTGCAGGATGCCGCCGCGCAGCTCGCTCCATTCTTCCTGGCGGCCGCGCCTGGCATGCGGGTGCTCGATGCCTGCGCGGCACCGGGCGGAAAAGCCTGCCATCAGCTCGAATTGACGCCGGGACTCGCGCAACTCGTTGCGCTCGACATCGATGGCGAGCGCGCAAAACGCATCGCCTCGAATCTCGCAAGACTCGGTCTCGAGGCGCAGGTCGTCATCGGCAATGCGGGGAGTCCGGCCGCCTGGTGGGACGGCCGCCCCTTTGACCGCATTCTGCTCGACGTGCCCTGTTCCGGCACGGGCGTGATTCGCCGCCACCCGGACATCAAATTGCTGCGTCGTCCTGACGACATTCCGCGCTTCGCGGCGCAGCAGACGGCTCTCCTGCGTTCTTGCTTCGCGCTGCTCACACCTGGCGGGCGGCTTGTCTACTCAAGCTGTTCGGTATTGAGGGCCGAGAACGTGGCGGTCGTCGGTGCATTCCTCGACGAGACGGCCGCGGCGGCCGACGTGACCGAATCTGCTAGGCTTTTGCTGCCAGGCAGACTGCCGTGGCAGGTTGCGGGGCCGGGCTGCGCGCTTCCAAGCGGCGCAGCCGACGCCGACGGCTTCTACTACGCCTGCCTCGAGAAGCGGGCATAGGAGCCTCGGATTTACTCCCGCATGGAGCGCGTTACGCGCGCGCCCTGGCGGGAGTAAATCCGAGGCTCCGGGAACGGGCGTGCATTCGATGCGGGGACGACGTGGCTGGCTCATTCTCTGCGTTGCGCTCATGGGCGCGACTGCGGGCGTGGCCGCGCGCGCGCAGGACGCGGGCCGCTTCGAGGTCCGCAATGCCTACGTGGAGCTCGTGAACGACGCGTGGCTCCTGGACGTGCAACTCGATCTCGCGCTCGCGGACGCCGCGCAGCAGGCCTTCGAGGAAGGCGTGCCGCTCATGCTGGAACTCGAAGTCGAAGGGAACCTGGAGCGGCGTCTCCTTCCTGATGACACCGTCGTTTCGCTGACCCGCAAGTGGCAGATTGCGCATGACGCGATCGCCGAGCGCTTCGTCGTAACCGACGTCAGCAGCGGCGAACATGTGAGCCACGCCACTCAGACCGAAGCGCTCGAGGCACTCGCGCGGATCAGCGGAATCGAGGTCGCGGACATCGCGACGCTGCCGGCCGGCGGCCGCTTTGATATGCGGGTGCGTGCGACGGTCGAGATCGGGGAGCTGCCGGCGGCAGTCAAGATGCTGCTCTTCTGGAAAAACTGGTCGCGCAGCACCGAGTGGTACGCCTGGAAGGTGCGGCCATGATCCGGCGCTGGCTCCCAATCGCGATTGGCGCCGGCATCGTCGTCTGGATCGCGGCGCTCGTGTTGCTCGCGATCACGGCCGAAGGCTCGCAGCGCTACGGCGAGCAATACGCCTGGATACTGCTGATCAACATCGCGGGCGTCGTCGCGCTCCTCATCCTGATCGGCCGCCAATTGGCAGACTTCATCCGCGACTGGCGCCGCCACGTCCCGGGTTCGCGGTTGCGCGCCCGTACGCTCCTGATGTTCGGCGGGCTCGCGATCGCGCCGCTCCTGCTCGTGTTCGCGTTCTCTGTGACCTTCCTGACGCGCGGCATTGACAGCTGGTTCCACGCCGAAGTCCGGCAGGGGCTTTCCGACGCGCTCGGGCTGTCGCGCGCGGCGCTCGACCTTCGCATGCGGGAATACCTTGAGCGCACCGAACGCATCGCGGGACGCCTGTCGGGTCTCACGGGCGGCGAGCTCTATCGGGCGCTCGACGAGGAACTCCGTCAGTCGGGCGCCGAAGAGTTGATCGTGACGAGCGCGGGCGGCCAGCCTGAAGGCTACAGCCGTGCCGGGATGCAGCATGAGTTACCGGCCGTGCCGCCGGAGGAATTGCTGCTCCAGCTGCGGCAGGGGCGGCCGAATGTGAGCCTGGAGACGGCACAGGGCGGCGGTTACCAGGTCCGCGCGGCGACGCAGATCCTCCAGGTGCCGGGCCTGCATTCAAGCCGCCTGCTGATCGCAACGTTTCCGGTGCCGCAACGGCTTTCCGATCTCGCGGGATCCGTGCAGCAGGCCTACCAGCAGTACGGGCGGCTGATCTTCCTGCGCGAGCCGTTGAAGGCCTCATTCGTGCTGACATTGTCTCTCGTGCTCCTGATGGCGTTGCTCGCGGCGATCTACGGCGCCCTGTACTTCTCCGAACGCCTCGTGCGCCCGGTGCAGGACCTGATTGCAGGCACGCGCGCGGTCGCCAAGGGCGATTTCGACACGCGCCTCTCGCGTCCTTCGCACGACGAGATCGGATACCTGGTCACCTCGTTCAACGACATGACGAAGAAGCTCGCGCGTGCCCGCGAAGACACCGAACGGAGCCGCGCCACGGTCGAGGCTGAGCGCGCGGCGCTCGCTGTGATCCTCGCGCGCCTCACGAGCGGCGTGATCTCGCTCGAGCCGGACCTGCGCGTGCGCGTGGCGAATCAGGCTGCCGGCAGCATCCTCGGCGTCGATTTCACGGGCGCCGCTGGCCGGCCGCTTGCGGAACTCGCCGCCGGGCAGCCGCTCCTCGCAGAAATTCAGGCAGTGCTGCAGAAACACGTGGCCGCGGGCGAAACCGAGTGGCGCGAGCAGGTAACGCTTCGGACCGAGACCGGCCGGCGCGAACTCGTCTGCGCCTCGACCGCGCTTCCCGGCGATGCCGGCGCCCAGGGCCTGGTGCTCGTATTCGACGAGGTCACGCAGCTCCTGCAGGCGCAGCGCCAGGCGGCCTGGGGTGAGGTCGCGCGCCGGCTCGCGCACGAGATCCGGAATCCCCTGACGCCGATCCAGCTCTCGGCCGAGCGCATGCGGCGGAAGCTCATGCGCAGTCTCGGCTCCGCCGACGCGGAGTTGCTCGATCGCGGCACGCACACGATCGTCCAGCAGGTCGAGGCGATGAAGCAGATGGTCGCGGCCTTCTCGGAATATGCGAAGGCACCGGAGTTGCACATCAGCGAGTTCGACCTCGCCGCGCTCATTCGCCAGGTCTCCGACCTCTATCACGCCCAGGACCCGCGGGTTGCCTTCGGGCTCTCGCTCGATCCACGCGCGAGCGCGTTCGAGGCCGACCCCGGCCGCATCCGCCAGCTCCTGAACAACCTGCTGACGAACTCGCTCGAAGCGCTCGACGGACGGCCGAATCCTGTCATCATGATCGAGACGCAGCGCGCGGGCGACGAGATCGCCCTGACCGTCGTCGACAATGGGCCGGGGTTCCAGAGCGGCCTGCTGGAGCAGGCCTTTGACCCTTACGTGACCTCGAAGCCGAAAGGCACCGGGCTCGGTCTTGCCATCGTGCGCCGGATAGTCGAGGAGCACGGCGGCCAGGTCGAAGTGGACAACGCGCCCCAGGGCGGCGCACGCATACGCATCACGATTCCGGCGACTTCGCGTGAGGCGCGCCGGGCCGAGGCGAGGAGAGAGAAAGCATGAGTTCGCCGAGAATTCTCGTCGTCGACGACGAGGCCGATATTCGCGGGTTGCTCTCCGAGATCCTCGCTGAGGAAGGCTATGAGGTCGAGGTCGCAGCCGACGCCGCGTCTGCGCGCCGCGCCGTCGAGCGCCAGGAGCCCGATCTGGTGTTGCTCGACATCTGGATGCCGGACATGGACGGCATCACGCTGCTTCGCGAATGGTCGGAGAAGCAGTCGTTGCATTGCCCGGTCGTGATGCTCTCGGGCCACGGCACGGTCGAGACCGCGGTCGAGGCGACGCGGCTCGGCGCCTTCGATTTCGTCGAGAAGCCGCTCTCGATCGCGAAGCTGCTGCGCACGGCAGAGCGCGCGCTCGAGGCCGGCAAGCGCCACCGGCAGGCGCAGCGCACGCTGATCCCGCCGCTCGTCGCCCCAGTCGGCAAGAGCCGGTTGATGCAGAAACTGCGCGAACAGGTGCAGCAGGTCGCCGCGCACGACGCTTCTGTCCTCTTTGTCGGCGAGTCGGGCACGGGGCGCGAGGCCTTCGCGCGCTACATGCATTCGCTGGGTTCCCGGGCCACGGGCCCGTTCGTCGCAGTCACCTGCGCGAGTCTCGACGACGCGACTGCCGCTGCGCGCCTGCGCGGCTCGTCCGCCGGCGGCAAGACCGAGGCCGGTTTCTACGAGCAGGCCCGTGGCGGGACATTCTTCCTGGGCGGAATCGAGGATCTGTCCGCGACCGTCCAGCGGCTCCTGCTCGCGGATCTCGAACAGCGCGGCTGGCAGCGCGAGGGTGCGGGTCCAGTCCTGCCCTTCGAAGCTCGCTTCGTCACGGCGGCCTCGCCTGGCCACGACGGGCCGGCGAGCGGGATTCGCCGCGACCTGCTCGCGCACCTCGAAGTCATCTCGATCCGCATTCCGCCGCTTCGGGAGTATGCCGAGGACGTGCCGGATCTACTCCGTCACTACGTGGACCGCCTCGTGGACGAGGAGGGCATGCCGTTCCGGAAATTTTCCGTCGCCGCGCAGAATCGGCTCCGCAACTACCCATGGCCGGGCAACGTGCGCGAGCTTCGCAACCTCGTGCAGCGCGTGCTGATCATCGGCGGCACCGAGGAGATCGGGCTCGACGAGGTCGAGCAGCATCTCGTGACCCAGCGGGCGCCCGGTGAGCCCCTGGTGAAGCAGGATCTTCTGGCGCTGCCGCTCCGTGAGGCGCGCGAGCAGTTCGAGCGGGCCTACCTGCTGCAGCAGCTGATGCTCTGCAACGGCAAGGTCGGACTGCTCGCCAAGCGCGTCGGCATGGAGCGCACACATCTCTACCGCAAGCTGCGCTCGCTGGGAGTAGACTTCCGGCAGATCACCGAAGACTGATCGGAACGCGGATAAAGGGGCACATATGTCAAAGAGAAAACTGCTGATGGTGGCGGCCGCCGCCATGGGCCTGATGGGCGCAATCGCTTATTCCGCCGAGGAAACCAAGCGAACGTTTGGCGAGTATACGGACGACACAGTGATGCTGGGCAAGGTGAAGTCGGCGCTCGCCAGCGACGGCACGACCGAGGCCCATGAGATCAATGTCGAAGTGAACAAAGGAATCGTTCAACTGAACGGGTTTGTCGACACCGCCAAGGAAAAGGCCCATGCGACGACGGTCGCGCAAACTGTCAGTGGCGTGAAAAGCGTCGAGAACAACCTCATCGTCAAGACGGAATCGTCGTCCACCGGTCAAACCATCGACGATTCGACCGTGACGACCAAAGTCAACACGGCACTGATCGAAAGCAAGGAAACCAAGGCTGGCGACATCAAGGTCGCGACCCACAACGGCGTCGTTCAGTTGAGCGGCTTCGTCGACGATGAAGCGCAGAAAACGGCAGCCGGCAAGGTCGCCCAGTCGGTCAAGGGCGTGAAGTCCGTGAAGAACGACCTCCACGTCAAGGGAACCTGACGTTCTGACCGGCCCTGCGGGTGACTGACGGGGGCGCCCCCTTTTCCTTCGGTCCTTCGGGAAAAGGGGGCGCCCCCTTGTCAGTCACCCACGCGGACGACCAGAAAGTCGACTTCCGCCTCGCGCAGGCGATTCCTGACGCGATTCAACTCCGCGAGATCGTTGATCGGCCCGACACGAACCCGGTGCCAGGTATCGTTGTCGATCGCAACCCTCTGCACATTCGATTCGATGCCCTGTAGCGCAAGCTGCGCCCGCACCCGATCGGCCTCCTCGAATTTCCGGTAAGAACCGGCCTGCAGTACGTAGGCGCCTTTCTTTTCGACAGCTTCCGGCGCATCGCGCGGAATCGCGACTTCCTTCTCCGGCACGACCACCTCGAAGTTCGGAAGCATCTGGTAGTAGTCGTAGCGCTCGGCGGGCTCCTCGCCGGTCGATTCGCGCGCGGAGGCGGGTTCGGCCGCGGCCGGCATTTCCGCGCCCGGTTCCTGCGGCGTGCGGGGATCGAAGAAATAGAGTGCGAGACCAACCGACAGGCCGGCGACCAGGCCGATCAGCACTCCTGTCCAGCCGGAAAACGACTCGCGGCGGGAACGGCTGCGTTTGTAGTCGCGTGCCACCATTACATGGTCTCCGGCGCCGACACGCCGAGTAGCGCCAGCGCATTCTGCAATACCTGCTGCGTCGCCGCCGAGAGCGCGAGCCGCGCATTGCGGATCTTCGCGTCGTCGACGATGAAAATGAGCGCCGCATAGCAGGCGTGGAACGCCTGGGCGAGTTCCCGCAGGTAGTGAACCACCAGGTGTGGCGCACGGAGCTCCGCGCCCTGGCGTACGACTTCCGGCCAGCGCGAGATCTCGCGCATCAGCGCCTGTTCCGCGGGATCGGTTAGCGAGTCGAGCGCGGCGACACCGGCGACCCGGTCGAACGGAAGGCCGCGCTCGGCGGCCTGCTTCAGGACGCTC
The DNA here is from genome assembly GCA_963819545.1 of uncultured Gammaproteobacteria bacterium. Taxonomy (GTDB): domain Bacteria; phylum Pseudomonadota; class Gammaproteobacteria; order Steroidobacterales; family Steroidobacteraceae; genus SCUD01. The sequence continues at coordinate 653,755 of CAWFWJ010000002.1, forward strand.
GCGATGCGCGCATGGGCGTACTGGATGTAATAGACGGGATTGTCGTTGCTCTGCCTCTTCGCAAGCTCGAGGTCGAAGTCGAGCGGCTGGTCGTTCGACCGCATCACGTAGGTGAGCCGCGCTGCGTCGTTGCCGACTTCTTTCCGCAGGTCCCGGAGCGTGACGAACTGGGCTTCGCGCTTGCCCATCGGTACTTTCTCGCCGCCCTTGAACAGTGTGACGAACTGGACCATCGGGACTTGCAGCGACTCAGGGGGCTCGCCCATCGCCTCGAGCCCGGCGCGCACGCGCGCGACGTAGCCGTGATGGTCGGCGCCGAGAATCGTCACCAGCAGGTCGAATCCGCGCTCGCGCTTGTCCAGGTGATAGGCGATGTCCGAAGCGAAATAGGTTTTCTGACCGTTGGCGCGGACCACGACGCGGTCCTTCTCGTCGCCGAAGGCTGTCGCGCGAAACCAGACCGCGCCTTCCTGCTCGAAGACGTGGCCGTGCGCGCGCAGGCGTCGGAGCGCGCGATCGATCGGACCGCCGTCGCGGCCATCACCGAGATCCTGCTCGGAATACCAGCGGTCGAATTGCACGCCGAAGTCGCCAAGGTCGTTCTTGATGTCCGCGAGGATGTCCGCGAGGCCGGCTTCGAATACGGCACGGAATTCCGCCGGGCCCAGCAGCTCTTTTGCGCGGGCGATGAGCGCGTCGATGTACTTGTCCTTGTCGCCACCCTGCGGTTCGTCGGGCGGCAGGCCCGCGTACACCGCGGCGGCGGGCCGCCGCAGCGACTCGCCGAACCGGGTCCGCAGCGCCTCCGCGACCGGGCGGACGTAGTCGCCGCGGTAGCCGTTGGCCGGAAACGCGAGTGTCTCGCCGCAGCATTCGAGGTAGCGGAGCCACACGCTCGCCGCGAGGATGTCCATCTGACGCCCGGCGTCGTTGACGTAGTACTCCCGGTGCACCTTCCAGCCGTCGGCTTCGAGCAGGTTCGCGACGGTCGCGCCGAAGGCCGCATGCCGGCCGTGCCCGACATGCAGCGGTCCAGTGGGATTGGCCGAAACGAATTCGACGATCGCCTTCAGCCCTGCGCCGGCCTTGCCGCGTCCATAGCCAGAGCCTTCTGCAAGCACGCGGCTCATCTCGGACTTCCAGGCCGCGGGCGTCAGGGTGAAATTGATGAAACCCGGACCCGCGATCTCGGTCTTCGCAACCAGTTCGTTTGCAGGGAGCGCGGCCACGATCTTCTGGGCGAGCGCGCGCGGATTCGTGCGCGCGATCTTTGCCACCCGCATCGCGACGTTCGTGGCGAAGTCGCCGTGCGCCGCTTCACGGCAACGTTCGACCCCGGGTGCCGGCGTCACTGCGTCGCCGAGCGTTCCAGGCGGGAGCGCTGCGAGCGCGTCCGCAACGAGTTTTTCGACCAGGTTTTTCAAGCGCGCAAGTCTATCAAGGTTCCCGTCAATCCACTTCCGCCGGATCGACGTCCATCGACCAGCGCAGCGCTCGCGGCGCGCGCAGATTCACGATCGCCGGAACCCAGCGCGCGATGAAACTCTGGAGAACCGGGCGCGCCATCGCTTCAACGAGAAGCTGCGCGCGGTGCCGCCCGGCGCGGCGCGCCATCGAAGCCGGCGCCGGGCCGAGAATCCGGAGCTTCGAGCCGCGCACATCGGGCGCAACTTCCTGCGCCGCATGCAGGAAGCCGAACGTATCGGCGCGCGCCGGCGAATCGGCGCGAAGCAGTGCGAGATGCGAGTACGGGGGCCAGCCCGCAGCCCGGCGCTCCTCGAGCGCGAGTGCCGCGAATCCCTCGTAGCCCCTGGCGATCAGGCATTGCAGCAGCGGATGTTGCGGATAGGCGGACTGGATCAGCACTTCGCCGGGCCGATCACCGCGTCCCGCGCGCCCGGCGACCTGCACGATCTGCTGCGCGAGCCGCTCGCTGGCGCGGAAATCCGCTCCGAAGAGCCCCTGGTCGGCCGCGAGCACGACGACCAGCGTCACGTCCGGAAAATCGTGGCCCTTCGTCAGCATCTGCGTTCCGAGCAGGATGCGCGCGCGCCCGTCCGCGACGGCAGCAAGCGCCGCCTCCAGATCGCCACGTCGGCGGATGACGTCGCGGTCGATGCGGACGAGCGCCGCGGCGGGAAACAGCTGGGTGAGCGTCGTCTCGACGCGTTCCGTCCCTTCGCCGACCGGCGAGAGTTCGTTGCCGCAGCGCGGACAGCCGAAGGGCAGCGATTCCTCGGCACCGCAGTGATGGCAGACAAGCCGCGCGCGTTTCAAGTGAACTGTGAGCCGCGCGTCGCAGGCCTTGCAGGGCGCGACCCAGGCGCAATTGGGACAGAACATCGTCGGCGCGTAGCCGCGCCGGTTGAGGAACACCAGCACCTGTCCGTTCTCGCCGAGATGCCGCTCGATCGCGGCGATCGCAGGAGGCGAGAGCCCGTCGCGCGCGGGATTGACGCGGAGGTCGACGACCGTGACGTGTGGCTTGCCGGCGCGGCCCGTGCGTTCCGGCAGTGAGACTTTCGTGTAGCGCCCGGCGGCGGCATTTGCGAGCGTCTCGAGCGATGGCGTCGCGGACCCCAGCACCACGGGAACGCCCGCGCGCTGGGCGCGCACGACTGCGAGGTCGCGGGCCGAATACCGGAATCCCTCCTGCTGCTTGTACGAGGCGTCGTGCTCCTCGTCCACCACGACCAGGCCGAGCGCCGGCATCGGCGTGAAGATTGCAGACCGCGTGCCGATCACGACCGGTGCGCGGCCGGAGGCGGCCGCGCGCCAGGCCTCGACACGCGCGCCGTCGGCAAGAGAGGAGTGGAGCGCGACGATCGGCGCCGACAGGCGCGTCCGGAAACGCGCGACGAGCTGCGGCGTCAGCGCAATCTCAGGCACGAGCACGAGCGCGCCTTGCCCAGTCTCGAGCACGCGCTCGATGAGTCGCATGTAGACCTCGGTCTTGCCGCTGCCGGTGACGCCGTGAAGTAGCCATGCACCGTAACGTCCGAGCGACCCGCCGATTCGTTCGACCGCCGCCCCCTGATCCGCGGTCAGCACGGGACCGCGACGACCGGCACCTGCGGTGGGCGCGGCTTCCGGCCGTGCGATCGACTCGAGCCAGCCTCGTTTCACGAGCGGACGGATGGCCGCCGTATGCCCGGCTGCTGCGATCGTCGCTGCGCTCGCGCCGGAACCACCGATGAGTTCGATCAGTTTTTTCTGCCGCTCACCGAGCCGCGTGCCGGTATCGACCGCGGCCTGTCCAGCCGCGGAGAGCCGCCAGACGATCTCGTCGCGCCGCGCGGGATCGCCGTTGCGCAGCGGCTTCGGAATCGCGCCGAAGAGCACCTCGCCGAGCGAGTGGTGATAGTAGTCGGCGGCCCAGAGCAGGAGTTCGAAGGTCGTGTCGTCCCAGAGCGGCAACGTGTCGATCGCGGCGCTGATATTTTTCAGCCGTGCTCTCGGCAGGCTGCTCTCGGTCGCATGCGCCGCGACGATGCCGATCGCGCGGCCGCGTCCGAGCGAGACGCGAACGCGCTCGCCGGGGAGCGCGACCGCGACGCCGTCCTGCGGCAGGTAGTCGAAACGACGCCTGAGCGGCGTGTCAAAAACGACCTGGAGGATGGGGGGTAGGGAGTCCAAAATTATTTTCTTTATCAATAAGTTACGAATCGATCGGCGTGGCTGTCAACGGCAGCCTGGCAGCCACGTTATATCACCGTGGCGGGAATCGGGGTCGGATACCAATGCGGGAGGAGCACATGGATTGCTCTGCTACGCTCGCAGCGCCTGTGTCGTTTGGCAGGCGTGACGAGACGCGGGAGAACACAGTGGACCGGGAGCGGGCGCTCGACAGATTCCTCGCCGGAATCGAGCGGCGTGCGTTTCGCATCGCCTGCCTCGCGCTTCGCGATCGCGCCGAAGCCGAGGATGCCGTGCAGGACGCGATGATCCGGCTGGTGCGCAGCTACGGGCGGCATCCGGAACATCAATGGCGGCCGCTTTTCTACCGCATCCTGAAAAACCGGATCACCGATTTCCAGCGCCGTCGGAAAGTGCGTAGTGCGGTCATGGCCCTGTGGCCCGGCCGCGGCTCGGAGGACGCGGCGCCAGATCCCGTTAAATCGGCCGTCGATCCGCGGGGCAGTCCCGATCAGGTGCTGGAAGGCGAGGAGCTCCTCGCCCGCATCGAGGAACTGCTCGCCGCAATGAGTGGCCGCCAGCGCGAGGCCTTCCTGCTCAGGAATTTCGAGGGCCTGGACATTGCGCAGACGGCACTGGCCATGGACTGTTCGGAAGGCAGTGTGAAGACGCATTATTTTCGCGCCATGCAGACGCTCAACGAGGCGCTGGGGGAGTGGAAGAAATGAACGAGGACATGCGGGAACTGGAACGCAGGAGCCGCGCGGCCTTCGACGAAAGCGTGGAGTCGCAGGATGCCGCGACGCGCTCGCGCCTGGCGCGCGCGCGGGCGAAGGCGCTTGAGGAATTGCACGGGCGCCGGGCCTCCGGCCCCGCCCTGTGGATCCCGGCGGGCGCCGCCGCGGCCGCGCTCGTCGCGGCGATGCTTTGGCAGCGTGAGGAGGGCGTGCCGATGTCGGCAAGGACTGAGGCCGCCGTCGGTGCATTCGAGGATCTCGACCTGATGGCCGCGGGCGAGGACTTCGACATGCTCCGCGATGACGAGGGTTTCTATGCCTGGGCCGACGAACAGCTGCCTGACGGCGTGGGCTAAAACATGCGCCGCCGGAAACTTCTGACGGTGTTGCTGCTTGCCGGGCCTGCGCTGGCGGCGGATCCGCCGCTCGAGCCGCCGGACGCCGAATTCCTGGAATTCCTGGGCGAAACCGCGGGTGAGGACGAGGATTTCGTGCGGTTCATGGAATCAATTGAGGCCGAGCGCGCCCTGAAGCGCGCCGAAGAAAAAGCTCCGAAGGAAGGCGACGATGAATAATTTCGCATGGATCCTGGTGGCGTGGCTCCTGATCGGCAGCGCGCCCGTGGCCGCGGATGAACCGGCGGGCTCGGCAGGCATCGCCTGGGAATCGCTCGACGAGGCGACGCAGGATCTGCTCGCCGGACAGAAAGCGAACTGGAACGCGCTGCCGCCCGAGCGTCAGCGCGCGATGGCCGACGGCGCGGAACGCTGGCTCGCCATGGACGACGAGGATCGCGCAACGGCGCGTGGTCGCTTTCAGAAATGGCGGAATCTGACGCCAGCCGAACGCGATCAGCTTCGCGAGCGCTGGAACCGTTTCCGCGAACTCACGCCCGAGCAGCAGCAGGCGCTCCGCGATGCCTACCGCCGTTTCCAGTCCCTGCCGCCCGAGCGGCGCGAGGAACTGCGCAAGCGTTGGCAGCAGTTGACGCCGGAACAACGGCAGCGCGCAATCCAGCGCCGCCACGGAGCCCGGCCCAGCCAGCCGCCGCCCCGCCGTCCCTGAGACTGAGGACTCGCATCCGGCGCGGGTCCGTGGGACGATAATCGCGCGATGCCCGAAGCCAAGCTCAAGCGTTCCAATGACCGGATGATCGCCGGGGTCTGCGGCGGCCTTGCGGAATGGCTTGGCTGGCCGGCCGACCGGGTCCGCGTCGCCTACGTGATCGTTTCAATCCTGAGCGCCGCCTTCCCGGGGATCATCGTCTATCTCCTGCTCTGGCTCCTGATGCCCGACGCGTCTAAAGGGGACGTTCCCCTTTAGCTTGAAACCGAAGATTCTGAAGGGGACGTTCACCTTCAGCTTTAAGCCGAGGTGTGATTCTTTGCGAGTGGAGTGCTGAAGGTGAACGTCCCCTTCAATTCTGACGCAAACATCCGCGCCGACCGCTCGCGGGCCGAGGCCTGCGGTCCCCGCTACGACCGGCTCATGATGATCGAGACGCGGGACCGCACCTTCGCCGCGATTCAGAGGATCGGCTCGCTGATCACGCCGGGCATGACGGAGGAGCAGGGCATCGCGGTCGCGCGCCAGGTGCTCCGCGAGGATGGCCTGCTACGAGGGTGGCACGGCATCAACCTGCGGTTCGGCGTCAACACCATCCATACCTTCGACGCGAAATCGGAGCCGGGCGTCGTACTCGGCGAGAACGATGTTTTCTTCGTCGACATCGGCCCGGTCTGGCGCCACTGGGAAGGCGACGGCGGTGATACGTTTACGACTGGCAGCGATCCTGAGATGAATCGCATCGCCCATGACGTGAAAGCCGTGTTCGAGGCCGTGCAGGCGCGCTGGCGACAAGACGGCTTGACGGGTGAGGCGCTGTACAAAGTCGCCGTCGAAGAATCGGAAGCGCGCGGCTGGATCCTCAACCGGGAGATGACCGGCCACCGCGTCTCAGAGTTCCCGCACGCCGCCCACTACGATGGTGCGTTGGCAGACGCGTCCTTCATCCCGTCGTCCGGCCTCTGGATTCTCGAAATTCAGCTCCGCCACCCGACCCGCCCGTTCGGCGCCTTCTACGAAGACCTGCTGCTCGCCACCGCCGACTGAAGGGCGACTGAAGGGGACGTTCACCTTCAGCAGAGCAGATACGCGAGCGCGACGACCTTCGCTTGCTGAAGGTGAACGTCCCCTTCAGCCAGTCCTTAGCCCGCCGCCTTCACCGCGTGAATCAGCTCAGCCGCGACCTTCTGCGCGTCGCCGTAAACCATCCGCGTATTGTCGAGAAAGAACAGGTGATTCTCGATTCCCGAGAACCCCGCGCCCTGGCCGCGCTTGATGACGAGCACGTTTTTCGCCTTGTCCGCGTTCAGGATCGGCATGCCGTAGATCGGGCTGCCCTTGTCGGTCCGCGCCACCGGGTTCACGACGTCGTTCGCCCCGATCACGAGCGCGACGTCCGCCGTCTCGAACTCCGCGTTGATCTCGTCGAGATCGGAAATGAGATCGTAAGGCACGCCCGCTTCCGCGAGCAGCACGTTCATGTGGCCCGGCATGCGGCCCGCGACCGGGTGGATCGCGAAACGCACCATCACGCCCTTGTCGATCAGGAGTTGGCAGAGCTCCCAGACCTTGTGCTGCGCCTGCGCAACCGCCATGCCGTAACCCGGAATGACGATCACCTTCTGCGCGAAGGCCATCATCACGCCGGCGTCCGAAGCCTCGATCGGCTTCAGCGCGCCGGTGACGCCCTCAGCCGCGGCCGCAGCCCCTTCGCCGAAACCGGAGAACAGCACGTTGCCGAGCGAGCGATTCATCGCCTTGGCCATGAGCTGGGTCAGCAATGTGCCCGCGGATCCGACGACGATGCCGGCGATGATCATGGCCGTGTTTTCGAGTACGAAGCCCTCGAAAGCGACTGCGAGACCAGTGAAGGCGTTGTAAAGCGAGATCACGACCGGCATGTCGGCGCCGCCGATCGGTAGCGTCATCGTGACGCCGAGGATGAGTGCGAGCGCGAAGAAGAGCACGACCGCCTGCATCGTCGGATGACCCGAAATGACGAGCGATGCGCCGAGCGCGAGCGTCGCGCCGACGATCAGCAGGTTTACGAACTGCTGGCCCTTGAAGCGGAAGCTGCGCTTGATGAGGCCCTGCAGCTTGCCGAACGCGATGAGCGAGCCAGAGAAGCTGACCGCGCCGATGAAAGCGCCCGCCGTCGCGAGCGCAGTGACGACCGGCCCGTGCGTCGACGCGGCCGCAGGATCCGCCGCAGCCATCCGCAGCAGTTCGACCGCAGCGATCGCGGCCGCGGCGCCGCCGCCCATGCCGTTGTAGAGCGCAATCATCTGCGGCATGTCGGTCATCGCGACGATGCGGCCAGACCACCAGGCGAGCCCGCCGCCGAGCGCGATCGCCGCGAGCATCAGCGCGAAATTCCCCATGCCGGGGTAGAGAAAGCTCATCAGGGTGCCGATCAGCATGCCGACGCCCGCGACGACGATGCCACGGCGCGCCGTGACCGGCGAGCTCATGGCCTTCAGACCCATGATGAAAAGGAACGCGACCAGCAGGTAGCTGAAATCGATCGCGAGCGTCGCGAAGCGGTCGGGTAGCAGGCCCAGCATCAGGCGGATTCCTTCTTTTTCTGCTGCCTCTGGCCGCTCGCCTTGAACATCTGCAGCATGCGCTCGGTGACGACGTAGCCGCCGACCGCATTGCCGGCGCCGAGCACGACGCCGATGAAGCCGATGACTTGTTCCAGAGTCGTGTCGGCGCGGCCGAGCGCAACCATGGCGCCCACGAGCACGATGCCGTGCACGAAGTTTGAACCGGACATCAGCGGCGTGTGCAGGATCACCGGCACGCGCGCGATGATTTCATAGCCGGTGAACGCAGCCAGCATCACGATATAGAGCGCAATCACGCCTTCCATTTACTGTGCCTCCACGAGTTTGCGGGTGGGTTCGTGGCGGATGCTGCCGTCGTGCGTGACGCAGGAGGCCGCGAACACTTCGTCGTTCCAGTCGATGGCGAGTGCGCCGTCCTTGAATGCCGGCTTGATGAAATTGAGCAGATTGCGCGCGTACATGTCGCTCGCGTGGTAGGCAACGGTCGCTGGCAGGTTGATCGGCCCGATGATGCGCACGCCTCCGTGCTCCACGGTCTCGCCGGCACGCGTGAGCTCGCAGTTGCCGCCGCCCTCGGCCAGAAGATCGACGATCACGGCGCCCGGCTTCATGCGCTCAACCGCAGCGCGGGAGATGATGCGGGGTGCCGGCCTGCCCGGCACGCCCGCGGTCGAAATCACGCAGTCGGCCGCGGCAATACGCGCATCCAGCACTTCCTGCTGCTTCGCTTTTTCCTCTGCCGTCAGCTCGCGCGCATAACCGCCCGTGCCTTCGGCCGTGACGCCGGTCTCGACGAACTTCGCGCCGAGCGAGCGGATCTGCTCGCGCGTGGCGTGCCGAACATCGTACGCTTCTACAACTGCACCGAGCCGGCGCGCGGTCGCGATCGCCTGGAGGCCGGCGACGCCTGCGCCGATCACCAGCACGGTTGCGGGGCGGATCGTGCCGGCGGCCGTCGTCAGCATCGGGTAGAACTTGTCGAGCGCGCTGGCCGCGAGCAGCACCGCCTTGTAGCCGGCGACCGCCGCCTGCGAGGACAGCGCATCCATTGACTGCGCGCGCGAGATGCGCGGCACGAGTTCCATCGCGAAACTCGTGATGCGCTTTTCCTTCAGTGCGCGCACGAGCGCGGCTTGCGCATGCGGCGCGAGAAAGCCGGCGAGGACGGCGCCCGGCTTGAGGCGGGCGACAACAGCCACCTCCGGCGGCTGCACGGTGAAGAGGATATCCGCGCCCGCGAGCACCGCATCCGGGCTGTCGGCGAAGGCCACATCCTTGTACAGGGCGTCCGGAAAGCGCGCGGCATTGCCGGCACCGCGCTCGATCAGGAGCTTCGCCCCCAGGGCGGAGAGGCGAGTCGCGACTTCGGGTACGACTGCGACGCGGTTCTCACCTCGCACGGTCTCTTTCAGCACGCCGATCGTGGCTGGCATCCAATTCATCCCCTGGTCGGCCGGCCGAGCGGCGGCGCGTTGAAAAATATCATAATCGTGCCGTATTGTTGCAGGCTTTCTGGGTCAGGATAGAGTCCGTGGGCATGGGTAACGTTAACGTCAAGGCAGCTGTCAAGTCCGTGGGCGCTCCGTTCGCGCTGTCGCAGCAGGTTCTGCGCACGGATGCGTCCGGCATGCCGCTCGAGTGGATCGACTACAAGGAGGCGGTGCGCCTGCACTGCCTGGGCCAGGTCGCCTATGCCTTCGGCAGCCGCCTGTATGCGCTCCACGGCGGCACTAATGCGCGCACCGGCCGGCAGACCGTGATCGAAGTCAATTCGATGATGGCAACCCAGGGTTCATCCGGAAATCCGGGGAGCCTGCGCGGCGACTACGTGCCGCCGCTCAACAACGAAACGCTGTTCCGCCGCGACGCGAATCTCTGCATGTACTGCGGCGGCCGCTTCACGTCGCACCAGCTCTCGCGCGACCACGTGCGGCCGTTCTGCAAGGGTGGCAAGGATGTCTGGAACAACGTGGTCACGGCCTGCCGGCGCTGCAACAACGCGAAGGCCTCGCGCACGCCGGAGCAGGCGGGCATGCAACTGCTCGCGGTGCCGTTCACGCCGACTTATGCTGAATACATCTACCTGAAGGGCCGGCGCGTGCTCGCCGACCAGATGGAATATCTGCTCGCGCATTTCCCGCGCACGAGCCCGCTGCACGCCCGCATCCAGCGTTTCACGCAGTGAAGCGCGATGGACCGCCGGCGGTCCACCTGATCGACGCGAGCTTCTTCGTCTTCCGCGCCTACTACTCGGTGGGTCTCGAGATGACCGACGGCGACGGCCAGCCGGTCAATGCGGTGTACGGCTTCGGTCGTTTTCTCGGCGATCTGCTCGAGGAAGCGAAGCCGGCACACGTCGCCGTCGCCTTTGACGAGAGCCTCGCGAACTCGTTCCGGAACGCCATCTATCCCGCCTACAAGGCAAATCGCGAGCCCGCGCCGCCGGAACTGAAGCGCCAGTTCGCGCTGTGCCGCGAATTGTGCCGCCTGCTCGGCCTCGCGGAATTCGGCAGCCCCACGCACGAGGCGGATGACATCATCGGCACCATTGCGACGCGGCTTCGCGTTGCGGGCCATCGCAGCGTGCTGGTGACCCGGGACAAGGATCTCGCACAGCTTATCCGCGACGGCGATCACTACTGGGACTATGCCGGTGAGCGCCGATTCGCCTACGGCGACATCGAAGGCCAGTTCGGCGTGCGCCCGGAACGCATGGCGGATTTCCTCGCGCTGACCGGCGACTCCGTCGACAACATTCCGGGCGTGCCGGGGGTCGGGCCAAAGACGGCGGCGGCGCTATTGCGCGACTTCGCCTCGCTCGAGGAAATTTACGAGGGCCTCGATCGTGTCGGGACGCTCCCGATCCGTGGCGCAGGCAAGCTTGCCGGGAAACTCTCGCAGCACCGCGAGGCGGCCTACTTCGCGCGGCGACTGACGACGATCGCCTGCGACATGCCGCTCAACGTCAGTATTGACACGCTCAGCCGCCGCCCGCCCGATCTCGAGGGTCTCGGCGTGTTCTACGACCGCCAGCGATTCGGCGCGGCGCTGCGGCGGCAGGCCGAGCGGCTCGCCGCAAGAGGGGACGTTCCCCTTTAGCATCAAGAAATGCAGCCGCAGTCTTCGGTCAGCTAAAGGGGAACGTCCCCTTCAAAGGTGAACGTCCCCTTCAGGTCCCTTCAGGTCCCCTCCGAGATCAATAGAGGTCGAAACCGCGCCTTCCGGTATTGATCGAGCAGGCGCCGAAGCGCGCCGCGAGCTTGCCCGCGACCGAGTTGGGATCCGTGATCTCAGTGCGCCAGACGTCCCAGGCCTTGCCGAAAGTTGCGGCGTCCTTGCTGCGCCCGAGCCATCGCATGGATTCGAGGTCGTTGCTTTGCAGCGGCACTGCCACATCCGCGTGGTAACCGTGGTTTGCGCCCCATTGCGTGTTGAAATCGTGTGCGAGCTGAACGAATTTTGCGGAATCACAACCTTCCTTGAGCTTGAAATCGATCACGTCCAGGTGATCGGCGGCCGCCCCCAAGGGCAGGGCAAGCAAGGCGATAGCGATGATCTTCTTCATGATTTCCCCCTGTTTGATGATACTCACGGATGACGGTCCGATGGCCGTACCGCAGGAATGATAATGCCGCCAAACTATACGCCACTCTCCGGTTACCAGGAATTCCCAGCGGCCGAGATGCTGGAGCGGGCGCGCCGGTTCGCGGACCAGATGCAACGACGGCGTACGGTACGCGACTTTGCCCCCCGGCCGGTGCCGCGTGCGCTGATCGAAGAATGCCTGCGTGCAGCGGGATCGGCGCCGTCGGGTGCGAACCAGCAGCCCTGGCATTTCGTCGCCGTGTCGGATCCCGGCGTCAAGCGCCGGATCCGGGAAGCCGCCGAGGCGGAGGAACGCGAGTTCTATGAGCACCGCGCGCCGCCCGAGTGGCTCGAGGTGCTGCGACCGCTCGGCACCGATGCAAACAAGCCGTTCCTGGAAGTCGCGCCCTGGTTGATCGCCGTTTTCATTCGCCGTTTCGAACGTCTGCCGGATGGCAGCAAGCGCAAGCACTATTACACGGATGAATCCGTCGGGCTTGCGACCGGTCTGCTGCTGGCGGCAATGCACCACGCGGGTCTGGTGTCGCTGACCCATACGCCGAGTCCGATGAAGTTCCTGAATGAAATCCTTGGACGCCCGAAGGATATCGAGCGGCCGTTTCTGCTGCTGGTCGTGGGCTATCCGGCAGCGGATGCGAAAGTGCCGGACATATCCCGCAAGCCGCTCGCAGAGATGAGCACATTCGTCGAATGAGCCATTCCGGCGCCCCTACAGCGCAGCTGCGACGAGGCGCCGCAGGAATCGCTCGCGAAGCCCGCGCGGAGCGGCGAGATTCATGCGCTCGAAGAGTGGCTCAAGGGCTGGGTCGCGCGGCAACGGCCTGGCGAGTGATGCGGCGATCGCAAGCTTTCCGCCCCAGGTTTCTGCGCGGGCCTTCAGGCGGCGGAGCGCGCGGCCAAGCGTGATTTCCTCGGGACTCAGGTCGGTGCCGTAGGGCAGGGCGACGAACAGGCCGGCAGCGCGATGCGGTTCGAGAGCCAGCTCGAGCGCTTCCGGCAAATTGCGCCGGTGCAGGTCGGCGATGCGGTGACTCGGAGGCAGCTTGCCGGCGCGTTGCGTCTCCGCAAGAAGAGCCGGCTGGAAGCGCGAATCTGAAATGTCGAGCATCGCGGCCGCGACCTCGGCATCGCTCTTGCCCCGGATGTCCGCGATACCGTATTCGGTCAGCACGAGGTCGCGCAGGTGACGCGGAATCGTCGCATGGCCATAGCTGGACCGGATATTGGACTCGAGCGTGCCGTGATTGTCGCGCGTGGCGCGCAGCGCGAGCAATGAGCGGCCGCCCGGCAGGGCATGCGCCTGTGCGACAAAATTGTACTGACCGCCGACGCCACTGACGACACGGCCATCCGCAAGCCCGTCCGAAATCGCGGCGCCGCCGAGTGTCGCCATCATTGTGGAATTGATGAATCGCGCATCACGGCGCTGCGCGATTTTCAGCTCCCAGTCGGGACCGAGCAGTTCGTTGGTGAAACTGACGGGCATCATCTGGAACAATGCCCGTTCCGAATCCGGCATCGCCCGCAGTTCCTCGTAGAACGAGCGCGGTCCTAGCATGAACGCGCCGTGCAGCAGCGCGCCGTCGGGCTGGACATGCCGCTTCAGGATTCCCTCGCGATAAAGGTCGAGGAATCCGTCCACGAACATCTCGGTGACGGCGTAGAGACCGGCTGCAAACGGCGTATCGCCGCCGATATCGGCTTGCTGGCTGGAGAAGCGCGATGCGAACCCGGTGTCCACGAGCACCTGGCGCCAGCGGGCGTTTTGGTGATGCCGCAGCGTCAGTGCGTAAACGATGGCGTCGCCCAGTTCGCCGATGCCGATCTGGATCGTGCCGCCGTCCCGCACCAACATGCTCGCGGCGAGCGCGATGGCGTGGTCGGCAGTCGAAATCGGCAGATTCGGAGGACTGAGCAGTTCATGGTAAGCACGCGCGTCGTCGACGATGAAATCGAAAGTCGACGCAGGCACGTCGGCGGCGCCAAACATGTACGGCATGCGGTCATTGACCTGCCCGATTACGGCGATCGGCACGCCTGCACTACGGCGTTTCTCGAGCAGCGGCAGGAGGTCGACTGTGACATCCGGATTCGTTCCGAAACTCGCGCGGCCACCGTCGACACCCGGTCGCAGCGCGATCTGCTGCGCGATGACATTCGCGCCGGCGGCGGCAACCGTGCGCGCGACGTGCGTGTAGTTGATGCTGGCGTAGGATTGCTGCGCGAGTGGCGAGTCGAGCCAGGCGCCGGGTTCCATGAAGAACTCGTGTACCCGGATGTTGCGGGGCAGGGCGCTCGCATGCAGCGGCGCGACCCATGCCGGGTCCGCTCCGTCGCCATAGATGCGCGAAGCCATCGGCTCGACCAGGCGCCGTTCCAGTTCGCTTCGCGCCGGCTTCCGTGCGAGCGTGAGCCCGGTCAGTATCGTCAGTTCGATCGATGGGTCGGCAGCGGCGCGCCGGTAGAACTCGTTGACGAGTGCGACGGGCTTGCCCGCGCCAAGGGGCGTGCAGAGGACGACGCGCCGGCCGATACGCGCGAGCGTCTGCTCGACGCAGTCCTCGACGCCGGCAAATTGCCGTGGCAGTCGTTCGCTCATGGTTCGGACTCTAACGGAGCGTGAGCTCGAATCGAACTTCGACCTCGTCGCCGACCCATTCAGTCGAGGCCCAGTCGCCCTGACCGAGACCGAAGGCGAGGCGATGCAGGCTGGCGCTTCCCTTCATAGCCGTCGCGGCGCCCGCGAGCGCCAGCGTGAAATGGACGACAGCCGGCTGTTTCACGCCGCGGATCGTGAGTTCGCCCGGCGCACGCCATCCCGCGCCGTCGGGCTCGAAGCGCGCCGCATGAAAAACCGCTTGCGGATGCTGCTCCGCCCAGAAGAAGTCGCGGCTTCGGAGAATTTCGTCGCGCTCCGTGTCCTGGGTGTCGATCGAGGGCGTCTCGACCGTCACATCGAGATTCCCGTGCGCCGTGTCCGATGGATCGAAGTTGAGCTTGACCTGGAAGCGCTTGAACACACCGGTGAACGTCGCGCCCGCCTGCAAAGCAGAAAATTCGAGCCTGCTCGAGCTCCCGTCCGCCTGCCGGACTTCTGCCAGGGCCGCCGGGCAGGCGGCGAGCAGGACGCACAGGACGTGAAGGACCCTCGTCATTTCCTGCGCCAGGGCAGCATGCGGAACAGGAGCCCGTCCCGGTCGAAGAACTGGTGCTTGAGCGCCGCGGCAACGTGCAGGAGCGCGAGTGAGATCAGGATTGTGGCCAGCAGTTCGTGGATCTCCTCGAGCTGCTCCTTGAGTGACCGGTCAGGCAGGACGAGATCTGGCAGCTGCGCGAGGCCGAACCAGCTCACCGGGTAATTCGAAGCCGAGGACATCATCCAGCCGGAGAGCGGCATGGCAAACAGGAGCGCGTACAGCGCCCAATGATTCAGGTTCGCGGCCAGCTGCTGCCAGCGCGGCATGGGCGGAGGCGGCGGGGGTCGGTCGATCCACCGCCAGGCGAGACGGATGACTGCGAGTCCGAGTATCGTGATGCCGAACGACTTGTGCCGGGCGAGGAGAGCCAGCTTCTCGAGTCCGAGCGGCAGCTCGTCGGCGATCATGCCGAGCGTCACCTGGACGATCAGCAGCACGACGATTGCCCAATGCAGGGTTTGCGCCACAATCCCGTAGCGCAGGGCGGAGTTTCGTGCTGGCATCAGGTGTTGGAGAATACGCCCATGCGCAAGTTCCTGTGGCCGTTCATGTTACTGCTGGCTGGTTGCGCCCTGCCGCCCAAGCAGCCGCCCGCGGCCCCGGCGCCGGAAGCGCCGCCGCCGGCAGCGGCCGCCCTTCCTTCCGAAAGCTGGATCCTCGTATCCTCGCATCTCGAAGTGCGCGTCTATCGCGACGGGCCGATGCAGAAGCTCGGCCACAATCACCTCGTCACCTCGGATGCGCTCGAAGGCTCGGTTGCGCTCCGCAAGCCGATGACGATGAGCAGCTTCGACCTTCGCCTCCCGCTCGAGTCACTCGTCGTCGACGATCCCGGAGCGCGCAGCGGCGCCGGCGCCGATTTCGCAAACCCCGTGCCGGCGAAGGATCGCGAGGCGACTCGCCACAACATGCTGGGCGAATCGGTGCTGGACGCCGCGAAGCAATCCGTACTCCGCCTGACGGCGGAAGAATTATCCGGCGCGCCCGGCAGCTACCAGGCGCGCGTCCGCGTCGGGCTGCGGGGGGAGGAACGCGTCATTTCGGTGCCGTTCACCGTGACGATCGAGGGCGGCAAGCTCCTTGCGCGTGCGAATTTTCACCTGACGCACGCCGACCTCGGCCTGGTGCCGTTCGCGGCGGCACTCGGGGCGCTAAGCGTCCGTGACGATTTCGAGGTCGACCTCAAACTCGAAGCCAGGCCCGTCTCGTGACGGCAGTCCAGTTCCGCAATCCCGAGGTCCGCATCTCGGTCGCGCTGGCCGCGGCGCAATCGGCGGTGCGCGATCCCGCCGTCACGCTCCGTGCGCTCCTCGGAATGCTCGGCGAGCAGGGGCTGCTCGTGTTCTGCGGCGTGCTCGCCGCGCCTTTTCTTTTGCCGCTGACGGTCCCGGGCATGAGCACTGTGCTCGGCCTGCCCATGATCCTGATCGGATTCGCGGTGATGGTGAGCCGCGTGCCCTGGCTGCCCGAACGCCTGCTCAATCGCAGCCTGCCGGCGGCGACCGTCCGCAGTGTCCTGCAGAAAGTGCGGGGCTGGGCGGAGCGCTTCGAGCATCTGGTCAGACCGCGGTACCTCGTACTGACCGGCGGCCGCCTGATCAATTTCGTGAACGGCGCACTCGTGATCCTCGCGGTCCTGCTCCTCATGGCGCCGCTGCCACTCGTGCCCTTCGTGAACACGCTGCCAGCGTTCGCGATCATGCTGCTGTGCTTCGGCATGGCCGAGCGCGACGGCGGCGTCATCCTGCTCGGCTATTTCATGACCCTGGTGTCGACGGTCTACGTCGGCGGCTTGATCGTCCTCGTCTTCTACGCGGGCATGCGGCACGAAGCCGCGCTCGAGCTGTTGCGCGGCTGGTTTTCATGAGCGGCGGGGCAGCCCGGGGTGTACCATCCGCGCGGCACGCGATCATCAAGAACAGGGGTGGGAAAGTGAAAAATGCGATGGTTCTCAAGGTCGGTCTTGCGGCGATGGCGGTCCTGTTTGCCGTCTCCTGCGCAAAGAAAGAAGCAGAGACGCCCAAGGCCGCGGACGGACTCGACCGCACGGTCCTGCCGATCCACGAGCCGGCTCCGCAGACCTTCACGGAACTCGACGCGCGCAAGGCGACGGCGCCCCCGCGCTGGGAAGTCAAGGCGCCCGGAGGCGCGCCAAACGTCGTCATCGTGCTGATCGACGACATCGGTTTCGGGGCTTCACAGTCGTTCGGCGGTCCGATCGAAATGCCGACCCTCGAGCGGATGGCTTCGGAGGGCCTGCGCTACAACCGCTTCCATACGACCGCGCTTTGCAGTCCGACGCGCGTGGCGCTGCTGACCGGCCGCAATCACCATGTGAACAACGCCGGGGCGATTATGGAAGTCGCGACTGCATTTCCGGGAAACACGGGCATCCGGCCGCAGAGCGTGACACCGCTGGCCGAGATCCTGCGCCAGAACGGCTACAGCACCGCGGCCTTCGGCAAGTACCACGAGACGCCGCCCTGGGAAGTCTCGATCTCCGGTCCCTTCGACCGCTGGCCAACCGGCTCGGGCTTCGACAAGTTCTACGGCTTCATCGGCGGCGAGACCAACCAGTGGGCGCCGGCGATCTTCGACGGCGTGACGCGCGTCGAGCATGACAACTCGCCGAACTACCACTTCACGACCGACATGACCGACCAGGCGATCAAGTGGGTGAGCGGCCAGCAGGCGCTGACGCCGGACAAGCCTTTCTACCTGTACTTCGCAACCGGCGCGACGCATGCGCCGCATCACGTCCCGCGGGAATGGATCCAGAAGTACAAGGGCCAGTTTGCCGGCGGCTGGGACAAGCTCCGCGAGGAAACCTTTGCTCGCCAGAAGGAAATGGGCGTGATTCCGGCCGATGCGAAGCTGACGCCGCGGCCTGCCGAAATTCCGGCCTGGGACGACATGAGCGCGGACCAGAAGCGCCTGTTCGAGCGCCAGATGGAAACCTTTGCGGGATTCGCCGAGCACACCGACCACGAAGTGGGCCGCCTCGTCGCGCAGCTCGAGGCCATCGGCGAACTCGACAACACCGTTTTCTTCTACATCGTCGGCGACAATGGCGCGAGCGCCGAGGGCGGCCCCGAGGGCGCCTACAACGAGATGATGGCG
Source organism: uncultured Gammaproteobacteria bacterium (assembly GCA_963819545.1). Classification (GTDB taxonomy): domain Bacteria; phylum Pseudomonadota; class Gammaproteobacteria; order Steroidobacterales; family Steroidobacteraceae; genus SCUD01. The sequence goes on from CAWFWJ010000002.1 coordinate 671,683, forward strand.
CTGAACGGCATCGTCGGCACCTACGACCAGATGGCGGGCCACGTCGACGACTGGGGTAGCCCGGCGACGTTTCCGCATTACGCGATCGGCTGGGCCTGGGCCACCAACACGCCCTTCCAGTGGACCAAGCAGGTCGCGAGCCACTTCGGCGGCACCCGCAACGGCATGGTCCTGCGCTGGCCAAACGGCATCAAGGCGCAGGGCGAGATCCGCAGCCAGTTCCACCACGTCATCGACGTCGCGCCGACGGTGCTCGAAGCCGCGCGCCTGCCGGAGCCGAAAATGGTGAAGGGCGTCGAGCAGCGGCCGATGGACGGCGTGTCGATGCTCTACACGGTGGACGATGCGAAGGCCGCGGACCGCCGCAGGACGCAGTATTTCGAGATGTTCGGCAACCGCGCGATTTATCACGAGGGTTGGGTCGCGGCGACGCGCCATTCGATCCCCTGGCTGTTGGCCGAAAATCCGCCCCTGAGCGACGATGTGTGGGAGCTCTACAACGTCGACGAGGACTTCAGCGAGGCAGACAATCTCGCCGCGAAGAATCCGGAGAAGCTGAAAGAGCTGCAGGATCTCTTCCTGAAGGAGGCCGAGCGGAACTTCGTGCTGCCGATCGACGATCGTCGCGCCGAGCGCTTTAATCCCGCCATCGCGGGACGACCCGACCTGCTGGGCGGGCGCAAGACGCTCACGGTCTACAACGGCATGACGGGCCTACTGGAAAACGCCTTCATCAACGTGAAAGGCGTGCGGCACACCGTCACGGCCGATATCGTCCTGCCGGATGCGAAAACGGAGGGCGTGATCATCGCGCAGGCCGGCTACTTTGGCGGCTGGGCGCTCTACATGAAGGGCGGGCGCGTCGTGCACGACTACAACTTCTTTGGGCTCTCGCATACCAAGGTGTCGTCAAAGGCGCCGCTTGGGCCGGGCGCGCACACGATTGTGTACGAGTTTGTGCCCGACGAAGCAAAACCCGGTACGGGCGGCAAGTCGACGATCAGCGTTGACGGCCAGGTCGTCGCCGATGGTCATATTCCGAAGACTCAGCCCTTCATGTTCTCAGCCGATGAGGGCGTGGATGTCGGCGTGGACAACGAGACGATGGTGTCGGACGACTACAAGCCCGGGGCCACCGACTTCAAGGGCGAGATCATCAAGGTGACGGTCGCCCAGCTGTAAGCCTGGTCTCGCAAGCAAAAAAACGCGCCCGCTGCCGCAAGGCAGCGGGCGCTTTCTTTTCAGTCTGACAACCGGCTCAACGCCGGTCGATCTCCTCGAGCAGCGCCTTGGCGCCGTAGACCTTCTCGAGCGCGGTCCGGATGTAGGCGGGATGCACGCCGACGGAGCGGTTCATCCGATCGTCGAACCAGTAGGACCCTGAGATCGAGTGGATGTTGCCGTCGAAGGCGAGTCCAACGATCTCGCCCTTCGCATTCAGCATCGGGCTGCCGGAATTTCCGCCGACGATGTCGTTGTTGGTCGTGAAGTTCACGCGCGTCGTCATGTCGAGGCTGTCTTTCGCCGCCATCCAGCGCTCCGGGATCTTGAACGGCGGTTCGCCGGTCGCGCGTTCGAACGCGCGCGCGAGTTCGGTCCACGGCCGCACTTCCTGGCCTTTCTCGACCCAGCCTTTCATGCCGCCGTAGGACAGGCGAAGCGTAAAGGTCGCATCCGGATAGATGCTCGTGCCGTACTCGGCGAAGCGCGCCTTCGCGATCTCTTCCTGGCCGCGCTGCACCGGTCCTTCGACTTGCTCTTCGATCTGCTTGCGCAGCGCCCGCGCTTCCGGGTCGACCGCCAGCGCGAGACGGACCATCGGATCCTTGCTCGCGTCGATCGCGGCCTGCCCGCCCTCGTAAAGCGCCATGCGCGCGGGAGGACTGCCGAGCGTGCTGTCGCGGACGAGACGCGTTGCTAGCGTGTCGGGGGAATCGTTGCCGAACACCTGGCGCACCAGCGGGTAATCCGGACCCAGCCATTCGCGCATCCGTTCGAGTCCGAAGGACAGCCGCAGGACTTCGAAGTCCGGGTAGATCGGCGCATTCGCGCCGAGGCCCTGCGCGACCGCGGGCAGCCGTGCTTCGGTGAACTCAGGCAGCCGCGTCTCGTTCGGTTTCGCACGTTCGGCAGCCGCGCGAACGAGAATCCGCGCATGAGCGAACAACTGGCTGTTGAACGCAGCCGAGCCCTCGATGAACGAGTGCGGGACGAGAATGTTGCGCCAGACGTCCTGCGCCGCGTCGATCTCCTTCCAGCTGCCTGCCGCGGAGGCGAGCGAGGGATTGGCCGCGACCGCGTCGCTCAAGGCCTTCTCCTTCCTTGTGGCGTTCTCGAGCAGCGCCGGTTCGAGCAGGGCGTCGAACTGCTTGCGGCGCACCTTGATCGCATTCTCGACCCCGTTCAGGTACGACTCCGCGATGCGGCGCGGCTCATCATCGGTCTTCGAGTACTGGAGCATGCGGCCGCGGAGTTCCGAGTAGCGGAGCAGCCAGAACGGCAGGAAGGTGTCGCGCTGCAGTTCGAGCTGGGAGACGGTCAGCAGGCGATCGGTATCGCCGGGGTGGCCGGAGACGAACACCGCGTCGCCCGGTTGCGCGCCGGCCCAGTTGAAGCGCAGATGATTCGGCGTCTTTGCCGGCTTTCCATTCTCATAGGCGCGCAGGATCGACATGTCGAGGCACCAGCGCGGAAACTGGAAGTTGTCCGGGTCGCCGCCGAACGCCGCGATGTCGCGCTCGGGCGCGAACACGAGGCGCACGTCCTCATAGCGGCGATACTTGTAGAGCCAGAACTGGCCGCCCTGGTAGAGCGACACGCGCTCGCACTTGAGCGGGCCGCCCTTGGATTTTGCTGCGGCTTCCTCGCAGGCTTGTTCGAGCTTCGTGAGCTCGGCACGCCGTGCGGCGACCACAGCTTCCGGAGCCATGCCCTTGATCGCAGCCGCGACTTTAGCGGTTACGTCTTCCGTGCCAACGAGCACGGAGACTGCGTCTTCCTCGCACTTCAGTTCCTGTTCGCGAGTGCCGGCAAGAAATCCGCTGGCCACGAGGTCGTTCCCCTCGGTCGAGCGCTGTGCGATGCAGTCTTCTGCGCAGTGGTGATTGGTGAGGATCAGGCCGTCGCCCGAGATGAAGGAGCCGGTGCAGCCGGTCTCCAGCCGGACGGTGGCTTCGCGCACGCGGTCGAGCCATGCGGAATCGATCGTCACGCCGTATTTTTCGGCGATGGCGGCGCGCGGCGGATTGTCGAAGGTCCACATGCCTTCTTCGGCGGCAGCCGGAAAGGCCGCGAACGCGGCAAGCGCCGCCATCAGAACGAGCTTCATCGAGAACTCCAGTGATTCCGCAGGGCCGCGGGGGCGGCGAAGCGCTCATGGTAACGGTTGGGCATCGCCTGTGGACAGGGCCGACAACCAGTCGGCGCGGTGGGAGGGCCGTTCATCGTGCCGCGGGTCATTCGGCCGTGGTCAGCAGGAGCGCCGTGCCTTCGGGTGCGATGAGGAACGCATGCCGCGCCGGGTCGAGGCCTCCTGGCGGCCGTCGCGCCATCTCGAATCCAGCGTGCTTGAGTCGCGCGATGCGTGCGGGCATTTCCGCATCGGCAAACATCAGCGCCGGCCGGTTGAGAAGCCCGGTGCGCAGCAGCGCGATATTGAGCGAATCGCTCGTGAGCCCGATGTGCGGATAGGGCTCGTCGCCTTCCTCGGCCGGTACAAAGCCGATCCGCTCCCAGTCCTGTTCCGCCTGTTTCACGTCGGAAACCGGCAATGCGTATTCCTCGAACCAGCCGAGCCCCGAAGTCTCCGCGGGGGATTGCGGCGTGGGCGAGTGGGTGCGCGCCTCGAGCAGTCGGATCCGCTGGCCGGCGACTTCAAAACCCACCTCGTTGAACACGTCGTCGCCGAGGCGGCGGTCGAGAATCTCGATGCCGCGCTCTTCGAGCGCGCCGAGATTGCCGAAAAGATCCGGCAGCACGAATGCGAGCAGCGGCGATTGCGCAAGCTCGCGGCCGTGCAGCCCGATCGCGAGCCGCCCGTCGGCAACGACAGCGTACGGATAGGGCCAGGCCTCACCGACCGTGACCTGGCTGAATCCGAGACGCTCGTAGAACGTGAGCGAGGCGATCAGGTCCGGCGCATGCACGCTGACTTCGTGGAAGCGGCCGATCATCGAGGCGGCTCCGGCGCGGCGCGTGTGCGATCCGTGACCAGGCGTGCGAGGCACTCAACCTGAGCGACGCCGTCGTTGAGCGCGGGGATGTACTCGAACTCGAGGCCGCCCGCGGCGAGGAAAGCCGCCTTGCCGCGTATCGCGATCTCCTCGAGCGTCTCCAGGCAATCCACGGCGAAGCCGGGGCAGACGACGGCGATGCGCTTCGACCCGGTGACTGCGAGTTCCCGGAGCCGGTCCTCGGTGTATGGCTCGAGCCAGCGTGCACCGCCGACGCGCGACTGGAATGCGAGCGACCAGCGGCCGGCCGGCAGCGCGAGCCGTTCCGCGACGAGCCGCGCCGTCGCCTGGCATTGATCGCCGTAGGGATCGCCTGCATCCGCGTAGCGCCGCGGGATGCCGTGGAAGGAAAAGAGCAGGTGTTCCCAGGAGGTCCGCGCCGCCGCGATGCTCGCGGCGAGCGCGTCGATATAGCCCACATCCGCGTGATAATCATCGATCACGGTGATTTCCGGGGCGGACGGCCAGCGTGCGAGCGCGGCTTCGATCCGGTCGAGCGCCGCGGCGGTCGTCGTTGCGGAATATTGCGGGAACAGCGGCAGCACGATCAGCCGGCGCAGGTCGCTGGAGCGAAGCGTTTCCAGGGCCGCGTCGATCGACGGATTTCCGTAGGTCATTCCCATGGAGATCGCGGGTGCCTCGGTTCGAAGCGCCGCGAGCCGGCCCGCCAGCGCGCGGGTGAGCGCCACCGTGCCGGTCAGGAGCGGCGAGCCCCCGGCGGTCCAGATCTCGCGGTAGGCGCGTGCGCTTTTCCGCGGTCGGAACGGCAGGATGAATGCGCGCAACACCAGTTGCCAGGGCAGGCGCGGCAGGTCGACGACACGCGGATCGGACAGGAATTCGGCGAGGAAACGCCTGACCGCAGCCGGGGTTGGCGCATCCGGCGTGCCGAGATTGACGACCAGGACGCCGGTTGCTGACGCCATTTCGTCACGATACCCGATGCCCGGTGCTCACGGTACGAACGGGTGAGCAAAAAACGGCCGGGAGCGAGGCTCCCGGCCGTTACAAGTGTCGCTACGGGTTCAGAAGCTCCAGCGGACTCCGACGAGATACGCATCCGCGTCATCGGAAGTCGAGAACTCCGCGCCGAGCGCGAACTGGTCGGTGAAGAAATAGCGTCCGGCGATCACGAGGGCCGTGTTGTCGCCGTTGTTACCGTAGTCCGTGTAATCCGCGCGCCCTTCCAGCTCGAAGGCATCTCCCATCCGTCCGCGCAGGCCCGCGGAGACCAGGTAGCCATCGACGCTGATGCTGGAACCGCCAGCCGAAGCTTCGGCGTCGACGTAGCCGATGCGACCCACGAGATCCATTGCATCCGTGAGGCCGTAGTGGCCGCCGAACCCGACGGCGAACTGGTCGATGTCGACGCCGTCGAGGTCCTGGTTTGAATACTCGCCGAAGACGAACCAGTTCTCGCCAAAACCGACCGAGCCGCGAAGGCCAAAGCCGTCCGCACTCGGTGCTCCGTCGATATCGGTCTGGACATAGCCCAGGTCGACATACGAATAGCTCAGGTCATCGGCGAGCGCGACGAGTGGCGCGAGCGCCAGCAGGGTGCTGCCCACCACGATCTTGGCTAATTTCATGATCTGATTCCTCTGAAAGGGATGGGTATCTGCCTGCGTACAGTTTTCGGACACGGCATGGTAGGGGCGGTTCCGCGCGATGACATAAACCGGTGACGTAACTGTGATCGGAGTCTGGCGCCGCGGTTGCGGCGCATGCGCTACGTCACGAAATGCCGGCCTCAGGCCGGCGTAATGCCGCCGACGCAGACGTACTTGATCTCGGTGTAGTCGAGCAGCCCGTACTTCGAGCCTTCCCGGCCCGTGCCCGATTCTTTGACGCCGCCGAACGGTGCGACTTCTGTTGAGATGATGCCGGTATTGAGGCCGACGATGCCGTACTCGAGCGCCTCCGACACGCGCCAGGAGCGCGCGAGGTCGCGCGTGTAGAGGTAGGCCGCAAGTCCATATTCCGTGTCATTGGCCATCGCTATGGCCTCTTGCTCCGATGTGAATCTGAAACAAGCCGCCACTGGGCCGAAGGTTTCCTCGCGCGCGACCATCATCGCGGGCGTCACGCCTGTCAGCACCGTCGGCTCGAAGAAGGTGCCGCCGAGCGCGTGGCGGCGGCCGCCGAATGCGATCCTGGCGCCCTTCGACGTTGCGTCCGCGATGTGCTCTTCGACCTTCTTGAGCGCCGCGGCGTCGATCAGCGGTCCTTGCTCGGTCTCACCGGCCAGTCCGTCGCCGACGCGAAGCTTTTCTACCGCGGCGATGAGCTTGGCACTGAAGGCCTCGTACACGCCGTCCTGGACCAGCAGCCGGTTCGCGCAGACGCAGGTCTGGCCTGTGTTGCGGTATTTGGAGGCGATCGCGCCCGCGACCGCGGCATCGAGGTCCGCGTCGTCGAACACGATGAAGGGCGCGTTGCCTCCGAGTTCCAAGGACACTTTCTTCATCGTCTTCGCGCACTGCGCCATCAGCAGCTTTCCGATCTCGGTCGAGCCGGTGAAGGAAAGCTTGCGAACGCGCGCGTCACCCGTCAGCACGCCGCCGATCTCGCGCGCGGGACCGGTGATCACGTTCAGTACGCCGGGCGGAATGCCGGCGCGCTGGGCGAGTTCCGCGAGCGCGAGGGCGGAAAACGGCGTCTGGGTCGCGGGCTTGCAGACGACCGTACAACCGGCTGCAAGCGCAGGCGCCACTTTCCGCGTAATCATTGCCGCCGGGAAGTTCCAGGGCGTGATCGCGGCGACCACGCCGACCGGCTGGCGCAGCACGAGGATGCGCTTGTCGGCCTGGTGACCCGGGATCACGTCGCCGTAGACGCGTTTCGCCTCCTCGCCGAACCACTCGACGAAGGAGGCGGCATAGGCGATCTCGCCTTTTGACTCTGCGAGCGGCTTGCCCTGCTCGGCGGTCATGAGCTTCGCGAGGTCGGCGGCGTTCAGCAGGATGAGGTCGTTCCAGCGGCGAAGCAGAACGGCGCGTTCTTTCGCGGTCTTCGCGGCCCAGGCCGGGAAGGCGGCGTGTGCGGCCGCGACCGCTTTCTCGGTCGCCGCCGCATCGAAGGCGGGCACGGTGCCGAGTTGTGCGCCCGTCGCCGGATTGTGCACGGGGATTGTGGCGCGGCCCGGTGCATCGAGCCAGGCGCCATTCACGAAGCACTGTTCGCGAAGGAGTGAGGGATCCTCGAGCTTGAGCGTGCTCGCACCCGCGAGACGGCTATCGTCTTTCGCGCGCATCAGGTGGCCTTTACGACGCGCTGGTCGATTGCGCCGAAAATGGAGCGGCCCGCGGCATCGAACATCTCGATCCGCACGCGGTCGCCGAAAGAAAGAAATGGAGTCATCGGTTTGCCCTGTTCCAGGGTTTCAAGCATGCGCCGCTCGGCGAGGCAGGTCGAGCCTGAAGAACGATCGCGATTCGACACCGTGCCTGAACCCACGATGCTGCCAGCGCCGAGACGGCGGGTCTTCGCGGCATGCGCGATCAGTTGGCCGAAATCGAAGGTCATGTCGATGCCGGCGTTCGGCCGGCCGAAGGGCTCGCCGTTCAGGTGCACGACGAGCGGCAGGTGCACGCGCGCGTCTTTCCAGGCGCCATCGAGTTCGTCCGGCGTGACCGCGACCGGCGAAAACGCGGTCGCCGGCTTCGATTGGTAGAAGCCGAATCCTTTTGCGAGTTCGGCCGGGATCAGGTTCCGGAGCGACCAGTCGTTCACGAGCATGACGAGCTGGATGTGACCGCGCGCAGACTGGGCGTTCGTGCCCATTGCGACGTCGTCCGTGACCACTGCGACTTCGCCTTCGAGATCGATGCCCCAGTCCTCGCTGTCGAAGGGTGCGTCTGCCGCGGGCGGGAGGAAATCGTCCGACCCGCCCTGGTAGACCAGCGGGTCCGTCCAGAACGACTCCGGCATCGTCGCGCCCCGCGACTTGCGCACGAGCTCGACGTGATTGACGTAGGCGCTGCCGTCGACCCAGTGGTAGGCCCGCGGCAGCGGCGCAAGCACCTTTGTTGCATCGAACGCGAGACATTCGGCTCGGCCGGCCTCAAGTTCGCGTGCGAGCGCAGCAAGTGCGGGTTTCGCGCGCGCCCAGTCATCGAGCGCGGCCTGGAGCGTCGGCGCGATGGCCGCAGCTGGCGCTGCCCGCGTGAGATCGCCGCTCACGACCGCGAGCCGGCCATCGCGGCCGCCTGCAAGCGAAGCCAGCTTCATTTCGCGGAGCCTTTCCAGCTGTCGATGTAACCCGGCCACTCGACTTTCGCGGCGGCAGGGGCGATCTCGAGCGCGTCCCTCGTGTCGATCATGACGGCGTACTCGTCGGTCGCCGGCTTTGACTGCACCAGCATTCGCGAGAGCGCCTTCGGATGCGGCCCGTGCGTGAAGCCGCCCGGATGCAGCGTGACCATGCCCGGTTGGATGTTGTCGCGGCTGAAGAAATCGCCCGCGTGATAGAAGATTACTTCGTCGTAGTCGTCGTTGTTGTGGAAGAACGGGATCTTGATCGCACCCGGGTCGGTCTCGAACGGCCGCGGCACAAAGGTGCAGATGACGAAGCGGCTGCCGACGAAGGTCGTGTGCGCCGACGGCGGCAGGTGATAGCGATGGCTCATGAGCGGACGGATGTCCCGCACGTTGATCCGGCAGACGGACAGGTCGCCGTGCCAGCCAATGGCGTCGAGCGGGTTGTACGGGAAGGTGACCGTCGAGACGGCGTTCCGCCGCTTCACCGCGACCCGCCAGGTCTTTTCATCCTGCTGGGCGAGGAAGGCCTCGTCCACGCGCGGCGCGTCGAGCATCGCGGGATCGAAGATCGCGTGACCGCCAACCAGGCCCTTCTCGGGCAGCATGTACGAGGCGTTGGTCGCCTCGATCATGAGAAGTGCCGCAGGCTCCGCGCATTCGAGTCGCCACATTGTCCCGCGAGGCAGAACGATGTAATCGCCGGCCTCGAAGGCGAGATGGCCGAAATCGCAGAAGAGGTCGCCTCGGCCCTGGTGCACGAACAGCAATTCGTCGCCGTCGGCGTTGCGGGCGAGCGCATCCATCCGGCCCGCCACGCGCCAGAAACGCAGTCGGCAGCTTGCGTTGAAGAGGAGATCCGGCGCCGACCAGGGGTGCGCGGCGACGGCTTCGAGTTTCGTCAGGTCGAAAGCATGCGGCGAGAGCGGGCCCTCGAAGCCGGACCAGCCCGTCGGCGGGTGGCGGTGATGGAAAAACGCCGCCGGGCCGAAAAAGCCTTCCTTGCCCATCTCGCGCTCGAAGGTGCCGGGCGGCAGGTCCGCATGCGCCTGCCGGGAGGCCTTGCCTTCGACCCGCGGATAACCGATATAGCGCTTCATCGGCCCAATTTAGTTTCAGATGTAACCATTAGCAAATCTTGGAGCGGGGATCCTTGAAGGGGACGTTCACCTTCAGCCCGGAGGGGACTGTCCCCTCCGGGCTGAAGGTGAACGTCCCCTTCAAGGATCCCCGCTCCAAGATTACCGCTCCATGATAGCCGTCACGCCCATGCCGCCCGCGGTGCAGACGGAGATCAGTCCGCGCCCTGATCCGCGTGTGGCGAGGAGCTTTGCGAGCGTCGCGACGATGCGCGCGCCGGTCGCGGCGAACGGGTGGCCTACCGCGACCGAACTGCCCTTGACGTTGAGCTTGGCGCGGTCGATTGACCCGAGCGGCGCCGGGAGCCCGAGCCGGTCACGGCAGAACTGCGGCGATTCCCAGGCCTTCAGCGTGCAGAGCACCTGCGCCGCGAACGCCTCGTGGATCTCGTAGTAGTCGAAGTCCTGCAGCGTGAGCCCGGCGTCCGCGAGCATTCGCGGCACCGCATAGGCCGGGGCCATCAGCAGCCCTTCGCCGCCCACGAAGTCGACCGCGGCCACCTTGGCGTAGGTCATGGTCGCCTGGACGGGCAGGCCGCGCGAACGCGCCCATTCCTCGCTCGCGAGCAGTACGGCTGCCGAGCCGTCGGTCATTGGCGTTGAATTGCCCGCCGTCAGGGTGCCATCCACTGCGAACGAGGGCTTGAGCTTTGCGAGCTTTTCGAGGCTCGTGTCGGGGCGGACGTTGTTATCAGCCGTGAGCCCGAGGTAGGGCACGACGAGATCCGACATGAAGCCCTCGGCCCAGGCGCGCGCCGCATGCTGGTGGCTCGCAAGCGCGAGTTCATCCTGCGCCTGCCGCGTGATCTGCCACTCGCGCGCCATCTTTTCGGTGTGCTGGCCCATCGAGAGCCCCGTGCGCGGCTCGCCGGTGCCCGGGAAGCTCGGCTTGAAATGCCGCGGCCGGAGTCCGAAAAAAGGCGCGATGCGCGCACCGAAGCCCTTCGCGCGGAAGCTCCGGAGCATCAGCTGCTGGTATTCGCGGCCGAAGACGATGGGCGGGTCGCTCACCGTGTCGACCCCGCCCGCGATCCCGGCGTCGATCTGCCCGAGCGCGATCTTGTTGGCGACGACGATCGCGGCTTCGATGCTCGTCCCGCAGGCGCGCTGCACGTCGAGGCCCGGTGTTTCGGGCGCGAGGCCGGAATCGAGCAGTGCCTCGCGCGCGAGATTCCACTGGCTCGAGTGCTTCATGACCGCGCCGGCGACGACGTCGCCGAGCTTCTGGCCCCGCAGCGAGAAACGCTCCACAACCGCCTTCAATGATGCGGTGAGCATCTCCTGGTTGCCGACGCTCGCGTAAGCGCCATTCGCGCGCGCAAAGGGTATGCGGACGCCGCCGATGACGGCGACGCGCCGGGGTTGTGATCCGACCAGCATGTGGACTCTCCGATGAAAGCTGGGGTGCCTGCATTGGGTAGAATGCCAGCATCAGTAGTTTCCGCAATGCCTTCCCACGCGATTCGCGCGCGATCATCCGGCTCGCGGGGCCGCTCGTCGTCAACAACCTGGTGATTGCGGGCATGATGCTGGTGAACACGATCGTGGCGGGACGGCTCGGCCCCGAACCCCTTGCGGGGGTCGCGGTCGGCGGCAGCTACTACCAGATGTTCTGGCTGTTCGGCCTCGGCGTGCTGATGTCGGTCTCACCGATCGTCGCGCACGCCTATGGCGCCGGGCGCGACGAGGAAGTCGGCCGCCGTTTCCGCCAGGCGGTGTGGCTCGCGCTGATGCTCGCGGTGCCGCTGGTCGGTCTCCTCGCCTGCGTCGAGCCCATGCTCCGCTGGTTCGGCACCGACGCACGTGCGATCCCGCATGCAGCGGGCTACGTCTACGCGATGTGCTTTGGCATGCCCGCGATGCTCGTTTTCCTCGCGCATCGCTACACGAGCGAAGGCATCGGCTGGACCCGGCCGGTTATCTACACCGCGGTGGTCGGCCTCTCGACCAACATCGCCGGCAACTGGCTGTTTACGCTCGGCGGGCTCGGCATCCCCTCGCAGGGCGCCCGCGGCTGCGGGATCGCGACTGCGCTCGCCTGCTGGGCAATGCTCGCGACGATGCATGTGTATCAGCGCCGCCATGCGATCTACCGGAAATTCGGCTTGTTTGAGCGCTTCGACCGGCCGGACCGGGTGGCGCTCTCCGAAATCCTCGCACTTGGCCTGCCGATCTCGGGCTCGGTCGTCTCGGAAGGCGCGCTGTTCGCGATCGCGGCGCTCCTCATGAGCACGCTCGGCACCGAGATCGTCGCCGCGCACCAGGTCGCGCTCAGCTACGCCTCGCTCATGTTCATGATCCCGCTGTCGCTGCATTCCGCGACCACGATCCACGTCGGACACCAGATCGGCCGTGGGGATGTCGTCGCGGGGCGGAACGCTGGCTGGAGCGGCATCGCGATGTGCGGTCTCATCATGGCGCTGTCCTCGCTCGTCATCCTCGCCGCGCGGGACGGCATCGCGGCGGCTTACACCACGGACCCGAATGTGCGCGAGCTCGCCGTGTGGCTCCTGCTCTTCGTCGCGGTCTTCCAGATTCCGGACGGGCTGCAGGTCGGCGCGGCCGGGGCGCTCCGCGGATTCAAGGACGCCAACGTGCCGATGGCGCTCAATTTCACGGCCTACTGGGGGATCGGATTCCCGGCCGCCTGGTGGTTTGGCATCCACGAAGGCGTCGGGCCCTCGGGGATCTGGGCGGGGCTGATCGCGGGACTCGCCACCTGCGCGGTCTTTCTCATCTGGCGTTACCGCCGCATTTCGCAGGCGCGCATGGCGGCGCATGCACGCTGAGGGGGTCAAGTCCGCTGAAACGGCTCCCGCCGCCACGGCAACGGCCCGCCAGGCGCCGCTAGCGACCGGCACTTTCTGCCAGTTGCGGCTTTTTGCGGCCGGGTAGGGCGTCTTCATCGCGAACGGCGCCTCGCGCACGGCATGGGTCGCATTCGCGACGAGCACCGCGCGGTAATTCAGAAGCCAGTCGACGGTGGAATTGCGTCCCATGGATGCAACTTAATCTCGGGAGCGACGGAATTCCAACGGCGAGTGTCGCCGTCTGCGGACGTTTTAGGCGCGTCGGCCTACCACCGCGGTCAGTCGTTGCTGGCGGAGTGGTAGCCGTGGCTCAGGGTTTCGACATCGACGAGCAGTCCGTCCTCGAATCGCAGCCGGCGCATCAGCTTGCTGGGGCCGAGGTTATAGGTCCAGTACTCGACGGTCACTTCGGACACGCCATACGAGCCGTGATAACGCCGGCCGTTGTTGTAGTAGACCGGCGATTGAAGGATCTGGCGGCGCTGGATGCTGGTCGGTGGGCCGCAGAGCGCCTCGACCTTGTCGGCGCTATCGCCGTCAGTCATGAGCTTGGTGCCGCAGCGGAAGGAATCGGCCGAGACCATGCCTGCCCAAAGCAGGGCGGCCGTGAGGAAAAGTGTCGAGACGGTCGTCGTCTTCATGGCGCCAACTTGCCTTACGACAGGTGAACGGCGGCTGAAACCCCCTGGATTCCCAATTTACGCCGGCCGCAAGGCCCCCACCAAGCCAAAACCGACCAACGGTTTCCTAACTTTGTCGGCGGCCGCAGAATGGCGGGCTTATGCCCAGAACCCACCTGGATCGCCACTTCGAACGCCGCCTTTCGGGCCTCGTGAATGCCCGCGAGCGGGGCGTGTTGACGGGCGGCCTGAAGGGTATCGAGCGGGAGGCGCTCCGGGTCACCCCGGAAGGGCGGATCTCGCAGGCGCCGCACCCGCGGGCGCTCGGTTCGGCCCTGACCCACCCGAATATCACGACCGACTATTCGGAAGCCCTGATCGAGCTCGTGACGCCGCCGTTCGACCGGTCCTGGGAACTCCAGCAATACCTCTGCGACGTTCACCAGTTCGTCTACCGGGAGCTCGGTGACCAGCTGCTCTGGGTCACGAGCATGCCCTGCGTGCTCGGCGGCGACCCCGAGATCCCGATCGCGAACTACGGTAGCTCGAACATCGGCCGCTTGAAACACGTGTACCGCGTCGGGCTCGGCCTGCGCTACGGACGCGTGATGCAGGCAATCTCGGGCGTCCATTTCAATTACTCGTTTCCGGAACGGTTCTGGCCGGTGCTCGAGGCCGTCAACGATGCGAAGCTGCGCGGCCAGCCCTTCGTCGACGATTCCTATTTCGCGCTGCTCAGGAACTACCGGCGCTTTGGCTGGCTGATCCTGTTCCTGTTCGGCATTTCGCCCGCCGTCTGCCGCTCGTTCTTCTCGGGACGCGACATCCCGGATGGCCTCGTGGCATCGGGTCCGGGGACGCTCGTTGCACCCTACGCGACGTCGCTCCGGATGAGCGACCTCGGCTACCGGAACAAGAACCAGGCGGGCGTCCACGTCTCGGTCAACTCGCTCGAGGAGTATGTGCGGGATCTCTCGCGCCTGATCTCCACGCCGCATCCCGAGTACGTGGCCCACGGCGTCGAGGTCGATGGCGAATGGCGGCAGCTGAACGCCAATCTGCTCCAGATCGAGAACGAGTACTACAGCTTCATCCGTCCGAAACGCGTCGCTTTCTCCGGCGAGCGGCCGACCAATGCGCTCCTGCGTGGTGGCGTGCAGTACGTCGAGATGCGGTCGCTCGACGTTGGCGCCTACGATCCCGTCGGCGTCAACCAGCGCAAGCTTTGTTTTCTGGAGGCCTTCGCGGCGCTCTGCCTGCTGCGCGAGAGCCTGCCGCTTTCGCAGGAGCAGTCCGAACGCTTCGAGGCCAATCACGTCACGGTCGCGAGCCGCGGCCGCGAGCCGGGTCTCGAGCTGTGGACCGAGGACGGCCCGCGTGCGCTCGTCGACTGGTCAGCGGAGATCCTCGACCAGATGCAGGGCCTCTGCGAACTGCTGGACGCCGGCGAACCGTCCCGACCCTACGCGGCGGCGCTCGCCTTTCAGCGCGCGAAGCTCGACGACTATCGCGAGTTGCCGTCGGCGCGCCTCCTCGAGGAAATGCGCCGCCAGGACATGTCCTTCTTCGAGCTTGGGCTCTGGATGTCGCGCATGCACCGCGACTATTTCCGCGAGCTGTATCCGCCGAATCCCGGTCGGCTCGCGGAGCTTCGCGCCGAGGCGGATCATTCGCTCGAGGAGCAGCGCGCGATCGAGGCCCGTGACACGCTGCCGTTTGCCCAGTTTGTGGCGCGTTACAATGCCGGTTCTCTGGTCTGATGACGGACATCAGTGAAGTGAGCGGGGTACGCGCATCCTCACTGACGGAGCAGTTGCAGCGCGGATTCCGCTGGATGCGTTTTGCACCGGCGCTCGAGTCAGTGTGGCGCGTCGACCAGTTCCGCGACGGCATTGGTTACCTGCGGGTCAGCCTGGCGATCCTCGCGGCCATCCTCCTGATCCTGTTTGCGGTCGATAATCGCGTGATGCCGGAGATCAGCGGCCGCATGCCGGCTGTTGCGCGCTTCGGCGTCATGGTGCCGGCGCTCATGATCTCGTTCGCACTGACCTTCGTCGGCCGTGCAGACGTCTGGTATCCGCGCATCGTATCGGTGCTGGCGCCTGTCGCGCTGATCGCCATTGCCTGGCTGGGATTGTGGGCCTGGAGCCTCGGCGAGGGCCGCCTGTTCGTGAGGCTGATCATCGGGTTGATCGCGGTCTATTTCGTGCTGGGGCTTCCGTTCCGTTCCGCTTTTATCGGCAACGTCATTGCCCTCACCGTCTACGTCGGGCTCGCACTGGCGGTCACGATGCCGGCTCCGCAGCTGATTCAGTATTTCTGCGTGTTGCTGGTTTCCAGCACGATCTGCGCGATGGGCGCCTACAAGCTGGAACACGCCCGTCGCGTCGCCTGGCTCGAGGGCCAGCTGCTCGCGGAGATCGCGCTGCAGGACGGTTTGACCGGTATCCCCAACCGGCGCCGCTTCGACGATCACCTCGATCGTGTCTGGGCGCAGAGCATCCGCGAGCGCAAGCCGATCGCTCTCCTGTTCGCCGATATCGATCATTTCAAACGATACAACGACCGTTACGGCCACCAGGCCGGGGACGAGGCCCTGAAGGCGGTCGCCGGGGTGCTCGCGCACTTCGCGCGCCGGCCGCTCGACCTCGCGGCCCGCCATGGCGGCGAGGAATTCGCGATCGTGCTCTTCGATACGACGCGGGACCACGCGGTCCGTATCGGCGAGGAGATCGTGACGGCGGTTCGCGCGCTCTCCATTGCGCACGCGGATTCGAGTGCGGCTCGGGTGCTGACGATCAGCATCGGCATCGCCTGCGTCGTGCCCGCCTCGGGGCGGAGCGCGCAAGGCCTCGTCCAGCTCGCCGACCAGGCGCTGTACGCGGCCAAGGATGCCGGCCGCAACCAGGCGCGCGTACAGGAAGCGGAATACGAGCACATGAAGACCGGCTATTTCCATCGTCACAAGCCGGGCGGAAGCACGGCTCCGTAGTTCGCGAATTCGCAGCCGCCGCCGAAACGGCGCGCACGGCATAACACCCCCTTCGCTTGGCGACCGGACATCCGGGAGCCCGGTGCTTGCGCGCCTCATCGTGCGCGGGTGCAGGGCAACGCTCGTCTTGCGTTTTCCGCCCTGGAATTGTGACCTGCGTCCGCCGCCGCCCGCCCGGTTCGTGATTATTGTCACATTCGAAAATTTGGATTCCGGAGAACATTTGTCGGCGCCCAGCGGACGGTTGTTCCGCGGGCAATTCGGCGTCGATGGCAGCGAAAAGGCGACTCAACATGATGACAAATCCACTCAGTCTCATTCTGGCTGCAAGCGCGTTCTTGTGGCTTGGCGCAGCCCACGCGGCTGGCGGCCTGCAACTGAGCAACCAGGTCTTCCAGGAAATCGAAGTTATCGGGGCGGATGGCAAGCCCGAACGCAAAACTGTTCCGGCCGCAACGGTCGTGCCCGGCACCGAGGTGCACTACGTAATCACCTATCGGAATACGGGCGACAAGCCGGCCGACAGCGTTGCGATCACCAACCCGGTACCGGCCGAACTCGAATACGTCTCAGTTCGCGGTCCGGCACCTGCCAATCAGGTTTCCGTGGACGGCGGCAAGCAGTACGGCGAGCTCGCCAGCCTTTACGTGACCGACGCCGATGGCAAGCCGCGCCCGGCGCAGGCCGCAGATGTGACCCACGTGCGCTGGATGTTGAACGGCGCGCTTCCGCCCGGCAATGGCGGCGCAGTTTCTTTCAATGCCAGGCTGAAATAGTTCCCGGAATCCAGGTGAACACCCATCAAGGAATTAGGAGCGAAATATCGTGAGAATGAATCGAGTGAAATACCTGGCCGCGATCCTGCTGCTGGTCGGTGTGCAACAGGCCCAAGCCGTCGGCACCACGCAGGGAACCAGCGTTGCCAATACCGCGAGCGTTGACTACGCGGTAGGCGGCGTCAACCAGCCGGACGTCTCCAGCAATACGGCATCCTTCGTCGTCGACCGCCGGATCAACCTGACGGTCGCGGAAGTCGGCGGTGCTGCGACCAACGTGATCCCGGGTTCGATCGACCGGATCACGACTTTTACCGTGTCAAACACCACCAACGGCGTACAGGACTTTCGCCTGATTGCGACCAACGACGCGGCGGGTGCGGGGACCGCGTTCGGCGACACAGATAATTTCGAAGGGGCAAACGTGCGCGTGTTCGTCGATAACGGCAATGGAACCTACGACCCCGCGCTCGATACGGGAACCTTTATCGACGAGCTCGGCGCGGACCAGACGCTCACGGTTTTCGTCCTGGTCGACATTCCGGTAGGACAGGTCAACGACGATACGGCCGGCATCACGCTGCGAGCGTTCGCGGCCAGCTCTGGAACGGCGGGTACGCTCGGCGCCGATGCGACGCAAACCGCGGGTGCAGATACGCCGCTGGTAGTCGACACGGTGTTCGGCGACACGGCCGGCGCGCCGAATACCACCGGCGACCTGGCGCGCGATGGCAGTCATAGCGATGACGACGAATACGACGTCGTCACGGCTGCGCTGACCGTAATCAAGAGCCAGACCGTCATCAGTGACCCGTTCAATGGCGCAGTCAACCCGAAGGCCATTCCGGGTGCGGTGATCGAGTACTGCGTTGACATCAACAACACCGGCGCGACGCAGGCGGATGCGATCGTGCTGACCGATGCGGTTCCCGCAAACGCCACCTACCAGGCCGGCACGATCCGGGTCGGGGTGGCTGGCGCCGGCACGTCATGTACCAGTGGCACTGGCACGGCCGAGGACGACGACGCCGCGGGTGGTGGTGACGCCGGGGACTTCAATGTCACCACGGCGGGCGCCGTCACCGTGCGAGGGGGCAACATCGCGGCCGCGGCGCGTTACAAGGCCCTGTTTCGCGTCACCATCAACTGACGCAGGAGTCGATCAGCGAACAACGTCCGCCGGGGCTGAAGGGCCTCGGCGGACATTTGTTAATGGTAACCGCAATGTTTGTCAGCAAAACAGGAATGCATCGGCTGCGCGTTGCAATGATTCTGTTGCTTGCGCTCCTGTTTGGCGAGGCATCGGCGGTGACGATCTCCAATACCGCCACGGCCAGCTTTTTTTCCGGTACGGCGCCTGGTTTCGCCACCAGCAATACCGTCACCCTCGAGACGATTCCTCCTCCTTCGCCGGCGGCCATCGATTTTCAGCGCTTTGCCCCGGGTTTGCCGGGCAGCGTGCCTACGCCGGCTGACGGCGGCTCCTGCCGGAACGGCGCAGGAGCGTTCGTGCCGATACCGCCAGTGACGGATTCCTCCGGAAACGCCATCGATACGCTGTCAGCGCCGGTCCTTGATGCCGCTTCCTATCAGCTTGGCGAGGTCGTGTTCGTCAGTCTCGTCGACGCGAACCGCAATCTCGATCCTTCTGCGCGCGATTTCATCGACTTGAGAATTACCAGCAGCACCGGCGACGAGGAAATCCTGCGCTTGCAGGAGACCGGAACGGATACCGGCACGTTCGTGACGGCTCTGCAGAGTGCCGCGATGCCGCCGGCGCCGACGCGTCTTGATTGCCGGCTATCGGTGACCCGTGACGCGACGATGGTCGCGGATTACGCGGACGCGCTGTTTCCGGGCGATAACGCGCAGGTGAGCGCCCTGGTGGAGCCGATGAGCTTCGTCTTCGACTCGTCCACCGGCCTGCCCGTGGATGGCGTCGAAGTCACGCTGATCGATCCCGTGACCGGCCTCCCTGCGAATGTATTTGGTATCGACGGTACGAGCGCCTATCCCGCGACTGTCACCAGCGGTGCCGTGGTGACGGATTCCAGCGGGCGCGAGTACCGACCGCCACCGGGTGGCTACCAGTTCCCGGTGGTCGCAGCGGGCAATTACATACTTCAGGTGACTCCGCCCAGCGGTTATGCCGCCCCCTCAATCGTACCGCTCCCGGTGCTGCAGACGCTCCGCGATCCTGCGGGTGACCCGTACGTGATGGGCACGGGGTCCTTCGGCGACACCGTTGGCCTTCCGGCAGGCCCCGGAAGTCGCATCGACCTTCCGATCGATCCTGTAGTCAGCGGACTGTTCCTGCAGAAGAGTGCGTCGACGACCGAGATTTCGGCTGGGGAATTCCTGCAATATCGGCTGACCCTGGAAAATCTCAACACGGCGGGCGCCGTCGCCGATGTCCAGGTCAGCGACACGCTTCCGCTTGGCATGCGCTACCAGGCGGGCTCGCTGCGCATCGCCGGTCAACCGGCGCCGGATCCCGCAATCAGCCCCGACGGGCGCACGCTGACGATGACGATCGGATTCCTCGCCGCGGCCGGGCGGGTGGAAATCAGCTATGTCGTCGAAGTCGGCGCCGGCGCGCGCGCCGGGGACGCCATCAATAGAGCCGAAGCCACCGGCGGCGGTGGACTCGAATCGAATGTGGCGCAGATCGCGGTGCGCATTCGCGAGCCATTCTTCACCTCGCAGTTCACGATCATCGGCCGTGTCGTCGCAGGCGAATGCGGCATGCCTTGGCAGGACCTCGAAGGCGTACCTGACGTACGCATGATGCTCGATGATGGAACGTACGTGCCGACCGATCGGGATGGCCAGTACCATTTCGAAGGCGTGCGGCCGGGCACGCACGTCGTGCAACTGGATCTCGACAGCCTGCCGCCCGATCTCGAGGCGATTCCCTGTATCCAGAACAGCCGCTTTGCCGGACGATCGTATTCGCAATTCGTGGAAGCGCAGGGCGGCAGCCTGTTACGAGCAGACTTTTATGTGCGGCGCCGCGAATCCGAGGTTGGAATTCACCTGCAAAGTACGCTGAACGGAAACGAGCAGGGCGGCGCACTGGCAATGCACGTGGAGCTCGACGGTGGCGGGGTGGCGATCGGGAACCTGGTTGCGACCGTCCAGTTGCCGGAAGGCGTCAGCTACGAGCCGGGCAGCACGCGCGTGGATGGCGCCGACGGGGCCGATCCGGGGATCGAAGCTGGATTTGTCACCTTCCGGCTCGGTGATCCCGGTATCAACTGGCGGCGCGTGATCGAATTCAACGGACGTGTGGCGGGCGCGGCCGGGCGCGTGGACATCAGGGAATACACGCTGCGCGCGCAATTCGATTCGGGCATGGCCGGTCTGAAACCGGATGGTGTGGCTGCGGTGAACAGCCTTATTGCGAAAATGCGCGGCGCCGGCGTCAAGCGGGTCATGGTCGTGGGTCACACTGACAACCGACCGATGAAGGCGTCGAGCGCGAAGATATTTGTCGACAACTACGCGTTGTCGAAGGCGCGCGCGCAAACCGTGGCGCAGGCGCTTGCGGAGGGCCTTGGCCTGTCTGCCGAACTGTTCAGCACGGACGGGAAGGGCCCGGATGAACCGCTGGCTGGAAATGACACGCCTGACGGCATGGCCCACAACCGGCGAGTCGAAGTCACTTTGTTCAGCGAAGAGGCTCAGTCCTCCGAAGTCGTGGCCTGTCCGACTGACGGACTCGTCATCAAGGCCGTGGCCACATTTGCTGGTCAGGGCCAGGCCAGCGAGCGTACGCCGATGGTCGAAAACACGCTGGCATGTGGGGGAGTTCCCTTGCAAGCCGAGGCTGACAGCAGCCGCCAGTCGGTCGGCGTCACTGGAGCTGGCGAAATGCGCGAGACCGACGTGGCGTATCACGAGGCCCTGAAGACGCGTCGCGCAATCAAGGACGATCCCGAGGCGGCCGGCGGCGGCATCGACTGGCTGACCGGGCAGGCGCCCGGCACCGAGTGGCTGTTTCCCGCACCTGAGCACAATCCGCGCGCGCCCACGCAGCGCATCGTGATCAAGCACGCGCCGAACCAGACAGTCATCCTGAAGTACAGGGATGAACCGGTCCACCCGTTGAATTTCGACGGCGTCGAGAGCAACGCCGCGGAGACTGTGTCCGTCAGTATCTGGCGGGGCCTGCCGCTCAGCGACGGTGACAACCGCTTCTCCGCCGACGTGATCGATGAACACGGGGCGGTCGTGACCACGCTGACGCGCGACGTGCATTATGCCAACACGGTGGCGCAAGCCGTGTTCGTGCCCGCAGAATCGATGCTGGTCGCGGACGGCCAGCACAAACCCGTCATCGCGGTCCGTCTCCTCGACCGCAGCGGTTATCCGGTCCGCAACGGCGTCACCGGCGCGTTCCGGGTGAACTCGCCATATGTCTCTGCGCAGCTGCTCGAGAATGAGCAGCAGCGGCAGCTCGCCGGCATGGACCGCTTTTTGCCGACCTTCCGGATCGAGGGTGACGATGGCATCGCTTACATCGAACTCGCGCCAACCACCGAGAGTGGAAATGTGGTCGTCAATTTCGCGTTTCCGCAGGACGAGCGCGCCGCGCGCGATGAGGAATTGCGCGTCTGGCTCGAGGCCAAACCACGCGATTGGGTGGTCGTCGGCTTTGCAGCTGGCACGGTCGGTTACAACACGCTGAGTGGCAACATGCAAGCGCTCGAGGAATCGGGCGCGCAGGTTGGCGACTACCAGAACGGTCAGCTTAGCCTGTACGGGAAGGGGCGCGTACTGGGCAAGTGGCTGTTGACTCTGGCATACGACAGCGACAAGCCGACCGGGAAAGGCGGCAATGGAAGCCTGCTTTCAACCATAGACCCGGACGAGTTCTACACCCTCTATGGCGACGGCACCGAACAGCTGTATGACGGCGCCAGCGCAGAGAAGCTGTACCTGAAGCTCGAGCGCGAGCAGTACTACGCGTTGATCGGCGATTACGATACCGGACTGACGCAAACGCAGCTGTCGCGTTACAACCGCACCCTGACGGGCGTCAAGAGCGAATATTTCGGCGAAATCGTGGAAGTCACCGGCTTCGCCTCTGATACCGCGCAGAATTTCGCGCGCGATGAAATCCAGGGCAATGGCACCTCGGGCCTGTATCGGCTCACGCACGGCGGTATCGTCATCAACGGCGAGAAGATCCGAATTGAGACGCGGGACCGCTTCCGTTCGGAGATCATCGTTGCGAGCCGCCAGTTGTTGCGTCACATCGACTATGACATCGACTACAGCGCCGGCACGCTGCTGTTCCGCGAGCCCATCAACAGCCGCGACTTCGATTTCAACCCGGTCTTCATTGTCGCGGAATATGAAACGATCGGCACGGCCGACAAGCATCTGAATGCGGGAGGCAGGGTCGGGGCGCAGTTCATGGACGGCAAGTTGAACACCGGCGTGTCGTACATACGCGATGAATCGATCGCCGGCGAGTCGAATCTGGGCGGCGTCGACGCGAGTCTTCTGATCAGGCCCGACACCGAGCTGCGCGTCGAGGTCGCGAAGAGCGAGGGACAGAACGCGACGTCCGATCTGGAGGGAACCGCTTATCTCGCCGAGGTCGAACACCGGGCGGAGTCATTCGACGCGCTTGCGTATGTGCGACGTCAGGAAGCGGAGTTCGGCGTTGACCAGCAAAACAGTGGCGAGAGCGGGACCTTCAAGGCCGGCGTCGACGCACAGCTGCGCCTGGGCGACCACCTCGCCTTGCAGGGGCAGGCTTATCGCCAGGAAAACCTGGCCAGTGACGCGTCACGTGATGCGGTCGATGCACAACTGGAGTATCGCGCCGATGTCTGGAGCGCGAGGGCGGGGGCCCAATTGGTGCAGGACGAAGCGGCAACGGGCGAAAAGGAGGAGTCACGACAGGTGACGGTCGACGCAAGTCGCAGTTTCCTGGAGCAGAAACTCGAGCTCACCGCACAAACCGACCTCAGTCTGGGCGGAGCCAACGACAGCGTGGATTTCCCGACCCGCTACCAGCTCGGCGCGTCGTATGCCGTTACCGATGAGGTGCGCCTGATCGGCGCCTACGAAATCACGGATGGAGAAGCGTTCGACAGTTCAACCACACGGCTGGGGCTGGAAGTCATCCCGTGGAAAGGCGCGCGCCTGACCAGCACGCTGAACCAGAGCGGGATTTCCGAATATGGCCCGCGGACTTTCGGTCTGTTGGGTCTGACCCAGTCCTTCCTGGTCGGCAAGGGCTGGGGCTTCGACTTATCCATGGATACCAGCCGCACCTTCGACGAGGCCATTCAACCGCCGCTCGTCATCAACGAACGCCATCCCATTGCATCCGGCGGCGTGCTGGGCAACGGCTCGCTGACCGAGGACTTCTTTTCATTCTCCGGCGGTGCGACCTACCGCACCGGGCTCTGGTCGTGGACCGGCCGCGCTGAATCGCGAGACGGCGTGACTTCGGATCGAAGCGGATTCACAACCGGCTTCCTGCGTCAGGCAGAGGCAGGCGTCGCCTTTGCCGCTTCCGCACAGGCGTTCCAGGTCGATCAGTTCGCGGGTTCGCAGGGCCTGCTCGCGGACGTGAGCCTGTCCTGGGCGTTTCGTCCGCTCGGTCAGCGCTGGTCCGTCCTTGAGCGCCTGGAGTTCCACGGCGATGAAGTGACAGGTGGCACGGCGCTTGCCGGCGGTGGCTTGTTTGGCGCCAACAGCCTGACCGTCAACGGCGACGCAAAGTCGCGACGGTTCGTCAACAATCTGGTCATGAATCGCGTAGCGCGCGAGTGGATCGCGGCGGATACGCAGGGCAACCTGTTCGATCTCAATCAGCGCAATCAATGGTCGCTGTACTACGGGTCGAAATATGTGTTCGACCAGTATGGCGGCACGGATTACGACGGCTACACCGATATCCTCGGCCTGGAGTGGCGTTACGACATCACGCCCAAGGTCGATGTCGGTCTCAGCGGCAGCCAGTTGCACGCCTGGGATGCAGAGAACTACGAGTATGCGGTTGGCCCGGTGATCGGCTATTCGCCGTTCGACAACGCCTGGATCAGCTTCGGATACAACCTGCGCGGCTTCCACGACCAGGACTTCAGTTCGGCGTACTTCACGACGCAAGGCCCGTACCTGATCCTGCGCTTCAAGTTCGACCAGAACACGCGCCTGGGAACGGACGGGGAAACGCGATGAGCGGTCGCAGAATCCAATCCTTGTTCATGCGCATACACGTGACATGCGCGGACCGTCTGCGGACTCACTTGCCCGCCTCCTGGCGGGATTCGGCTGCTGCCATGGCGAGGCCATTGGCTCTGGCGCTGGCTATTACGTTGTGGATCGGCGCTCCCGTGACAGCTCATGCGCAGAGTATTACCAGAAGTGTTGCGGCCGGCAGTGATGATGCTGAAGAACAAGGGCCAACGGGTACGACCCCCTTCGCGATGGGCCTTGCAAGTTCTGACATCGAGCTTGTCAGCGACTTTGAACCGCCGTCCTTTGGCGTGCAGCAGGTCGGACTGCGTTTCACGGCAATGACGATTCCCGCAGGTGCAGTCATTACGGATGCATACCTGACCTTTCGTGCGGTGGCTGCGGATTCGCCGATGACCAACGCGGGCCCAACCAACCTGACCATCAGAGGTCAGTTGATCGCCAATGCACCGACATTCACGACCACTAGTGGCAACATCAGCAGCCGGACGGCGACAACAGCCTCAACGTTGTGGGTGCCTGCATCCTGGACGACGGGCACCGATTACAACTCGCCGAGCGTCGCTTCAGTCATCCAGGAAATCGTCAACCAGGGTGCGTGGGCATCGGGCAATGCCATCGCCATCATCATAACCGGATCAGGACATCGAGCATCTCAAGCCTACGACAGTGCTCCTGCGACTGCAGCCAGGCTCGTCGTCACATACGACATGTGTCCGGGGTGGAACGTCACCACGACGGCCGATACCGGTATCCCCGGGACACTCCGCGAGTGCATCAAAAAAGCAAACGGATCTCCGGGCCAGACGATCACCGTGCCCGCCGGGACATACACGTTGGCTATAGCGGGAACGGGGGAAAATGCCGCGGCGACAGGCGACCTCGACATTGCCGCGAACATGACGATCAGCGGTGCGGGGGCGGGCAGCACCATCATCCAGGCGGGGACGAACGCCACCAACGGAATCGACCGCGTGTTCGAGATCCAGTCGGGGGTCGTGGCAACCGTCAACAATGTCACCGTCCGCCACGGCTTCTTCAGTGGCGGATCTGACGGCGGCGGCTTCCTGGTGCTCGGCGCACTGACCCTGGAAGATTCGGTCGTGACGGATAACCAGGCACAGGATCGCATAGGTGGCGGCGTGTACGTCAGCGGCAACTCCGCCTCGCTGATCGCGCGCCGCACGATATTCGCGAATGGTGTTGCCAACGATGGCGGAGCGATCGGCGTCAGGGACGGGACGCTGGTGGTCGAAGATGCCACGCTCTCCGGCAACCAGGCGACGAGGCGGGGTGGCGCCCTCCACAATGATGCTGGGGCCGCGACGGTCGTCCGGTCGACTTTTACGTCCAACTCGGCGGGATCCGAGGACGGAGGTGCGATCCTCAATCGGGGAGGAGGCGCCACTCTCACGCTGACGAACTCGACCCTCAGCGGCAACCTGGCGGATCGCAACGGGGGCGGCTTCTCCAACGAAAGCACTGCCACGCTGCTCAACGTCACGATCACCGCCAACACCGCCAACGGCGCGGGCGGCGGCATCCGCAGACAGGGCGGAACGGTGAATGTGAAGAACACCATCGTGGCGAACAATACCGCCGGGGGTAATTGCTCGAACACGGTCACCTCGCAAGGGTTCAACCTCGAGTCCAGCAACAGCTGCGGCTTTGCCGGGGCCGGGGACCAGATCAACACGAACCCGCTGCTTGGGCCGTTGACCGGCAACGGCGGTTTGACTGCCACCCATGCTCTTCTTGCGGGAAGCCCTGCGATCGACACGGCAACGGCGATCGGCGCACCTGCCACCGATCAGCGCGGGGTTTCACGGCCCCAAGGAGCCGGCTACGACATTGGTGCGTACGAACTGGGTGCTGTCGCGACATTTGTCGTCTCAGGCGCGGTTTTCGAAGACTTGAACTACGGCGGCGGGGCCGGGCGCAATCGCGTCACTGCGCTCGGCAACGGCGGATCAGCCCGGCCGGCGGCCCGCGTCGAATTGTTCGATGCCGGCACCGGCGCATTCATCACATCGGTGCTGACGAACAGCCCCAACGGCGACTATTCATTCACGGGTGTCGCCGCGGGGATTTACACAGTGCGGGTCGTGAGCTCCAGCGTCACCTCGTCGCGAACGGCGGCCGCTCTGCGTTCGGTGATGACTTTCCGGACCAACGCCTCGAGCGGCACGGCGGCGGACGTCACGGATTACGTCGGCGGCCACGACCCGGCCACGCAGGACTCGGCGAATGCGGCGTCGGGCTGGATATTGAACGCGGCCACCGGCGTCTTTTCAGGCAGCGGCTCAGGCAAGGCCCACGCATTCGCGTCAGTCACCGTCGGCGCCGCAAACGTGACCGGCGTGGACTTCGGCTGGAACTTCGACACGGTCTCCAACACGAACAGCACGGGCCAGGGCAGCCTGTTCGGTGCCATCACCAACGCGAATACGCTGGGCGGCGACGCGTCGCTGGCCCAGTCCGGGCGTCCCGCCGGCATCGAGAATGTGCTGTTCATGATTTCGAATGGCACTGCAGCGGCCGGTTTGCGTGCGGCCAACAACTACTTCGTCTCAGGGGTCGCGTCGATCTCGCCGACCTCGACGTTACCAACGATCAGCGCCCCGCTGGTGCTCAACGCGCAGGCACAGCCCGGCTGGACCAGCACGCCGATCATCGAACTGAACGGCAGCAGTGCAGGCGCAGGCGTCACAGGCCTGACGATCGCTGGCGGAGGCAGTACTGTCCGCGGACTTGTCATCAATCGCTTTCTGAGTAATGGAATCAATGTCACGACAAATGGCGGCAATACGATTGCGGGCAGCTACGTAGGTACGAACTCATCCGGCACGGCGGCCTCTCCCAATGCCGGGCTCGGCATTTACATCAACAACGTCGCCAGCAACACGATCGGCGGAACTGCGGCCAGCGACCGCAATGTCGTTTCGGGCCACACGGCGAGAGGCATCAACATTTCCGGCGCATCGGCAACCGGCAACAGCATTCAGGGCAACTATGTAGGAACCAATGCCGCGGGCAGTGCGGCAATCGCAAATGGATACGGAATCGTCATCGATGGGGGTGCGACGGGCAACACGGTCGGCGGATCGAGTACAGCGCAACGGAATGTCATCTCAGGCAATAGCGCTGCAGGAATTCGCCTTGGAAATGCCTTCAACACTTTTGTGAGGGGTAACTACATTGGCACCGCTGCAAATGGGACCTCGGCCATCCCCAACACAGCTTTTGCTGTTGTGCTTGACAACGATTCTGACGGCAACCTGATCGGTGGAACGGGCGCGACTGACGGCAACCTGATCGCCCTTAATGGCTATACCGGCGTGACCATTGCGGGCGGCATTGGAGCCAGCACGGGGAATGGCATTCTCGCGAACAGCATTTACGGCAATGCGTCACTGGGAATCGATCTCGACAACGACGGTGTGAGCGCGAACGACGGCGCGAAGAATGTCGGTTTCTCCAATGAGCAATTGGATCATCCGGTATTCACTTCTTCGACGCTGCTGGGCGGCACGCTTTCAGTGGTCGGATACGTCGGCATCGCGCCGGGCCAGGCGCTCTTTGCCGGGGTGCGAGTCGAGATCTTCGAGTCGGACAACGACGCCAGCGGTTACGGCGAGGGGCCGGCCTTCCTCGGTTTCCTCACAGCCGACGTCAATGGCAGATTCACCGGCGACCTCGTGGTTACAGGACTAGCCGTGGGCGAGGAGATTTCAGGAACGGCGACCGACGGCTCCAACAATACCTCCGAGTTCGGCCCGCAAATCGTGGTGACAGGACCGATCGCGGATATGTCGATCGCGAAGTTCGACTCGCCTGATCCCGCCGCGGATGCGGGTGACCTGCTCTACACGCTGCTGATCACCAATATCGGACCCAGCACCGCAACGAATGTCACCGTGACTGACATTCTTCCCGGGAGCGTGACTTTCCAGTCCGCGACTCCCAGCCAGGGGAGCTGCTCGGGGACGACGACCGTCACCTGCAACCTGGGTGCGATTCTCGCGAGCGGAACGGCGAGCGTCGAAATTCTGGTCGTGACCGGAGGACCCGGGACGGTCAATAACTCCGCGAGTGTTGCCGCAGCCGAATCCGATCCCGTGCCGGCCAACAATACCGCGTCCGCCTCGACCCAGGTCTCGAACCAGGTCAATAACGACGTGCCGCTGACGCAGTACCGCAGGATTCACGGGTTCGTGGACTCGACCGTGACCGGCGGCACGCTGCGGACCCAGCCCAACAGCGGCAACGCTTGCCTGGTCGGGGCTTCCTCGACGGCGGCTTTGTCCGGCATCCCGGGGACGGCGACGATCGTCAACGCCTATCTGTATTGGGCGGGTTCCGGAACGACGGTGGACTCGCAGGTGACGCTCGACGGCGCAGCGCTGACGGCCGACCGGACCTGGCAAGCCGACTACACGCTGGGATCCAACACCTACGACTACTTTGGCGGATTCGAGGACGTGACGGCCCAGGTAGCCGCGAAGCGAAACGGCAACTACACCTTCTCCGGCTTGACCGTCGCGACCGGCAATCCCTGGTGCGCTTCCACGGCGGTGATGGCGGGATGGTCGCTGTTCGTGATCTACGAGGACAACTCGCTGACGGGCAAGACGCTGCTCCTGTACGACGGGTTCGACCTGACCCGCAATGGTGCAAGCAACTACCTGCTGACGGGCATCTACGCCGCCGGTCCGCCCGAGGCGAAGGCGATTTTCCTGACCTGGGAGGGAGACGAGACGCTCGCCGGAACGAGTGAGACGCTGAGGTTCAACGGTACCGCGCTGTCGGATGGCCTCAATCCGGTAAACAACGTCTACAACTCGACGATCAATAACCTCGGCGTGACCACTTCCTATGGCGTGGACCTCGACAGCTTCAATGTGTCGTCGCTGATCGCCGAGCGCGACACGTTGGCGACGGCCGAGGTCTCAACCGGACCCGATCTGGTGGTCCTTAACGCGCTGCTGCTGCAGGTGAAATCCAACATCATCGCGGGGCGCGTATTCGAAGACGTGAACTATGGCGGAGGCGCAGGCCGCAGCTACGCAGCCGCGGTGGCCGCCGCGCCCGGCTTCGCCGTGGGCCGGCCTGGGGCCAGGCTGGAACTGTATGACGTTGACGGCAACTTCCTGCGCGCGACCACGACGGACGTGAACGGGTACTACGGGTTCGCGGGTTTGGTCGACGGCAATTATTTCGTGCGCGCGGTCAACAGCGGCTTCTCATCGTCGCGACCGGGCGCGACGGGCAACGAGTGGCCGGTCCAGACTTACCGAACGGACGCTGGTAACGGTTCGACCATTCCCGTGACGAACGAGGTGGGCGGCGCAGGCCCGGCCGCGCAGGACTCGGCCGCGAACCTGGGCGGGGCGAACCTGTCGACGCTGACCGCGCAATCGGTGGCGCCGGCCCGGGTGATCACCGGCATTGCCGTGTCCGACGTCGACTTCGGTTACAGCTTCGATGCGATCGTCAACAAGAACAACGCGGGACAGGGAAGCGTCCGGCAATTTCTCACCAACGTGAACACGCTCAGCAACGCCGGCCTTGCGCAGGCCGGCCGGCCGGCCGCAATCGACAACGCGGTGTTCATGCTGGCCGACGGGACCGCGCGCCCCGGCCTGAAGGCAAGCTATCCGAATCTGTTTGTTGGTGGCGTCGCGACGATCGCGCCGACCTCGACTCTGCCCACGATTACGGATCCGGTTGTCATCGATGGCCAGACGCAGCCCGGCTGGTCGAGTACGCCGATCATCGAGCTGAACGGAGCGAGCGCGGGTGCGGGCGTGACCGGGCTCAGCATCAGCGCCGGCGCAAGTGCGGTGCGCGGCCTGGTCGTGAACGGCTTTCTCGGTTCCGGCATCGCGCTCTCTGGATCGGGCGGCAATACGATTCAGGGCAACTACCTCGGCACGAACGCCGCCGGCACGGCCTCCAGCCAGAACGACCAGCAGGGCGTTTATATCAACGGTTCGCCGAACAACCTCATCGGCGGCACCACCGCCGCGCAACGCAATGTCATCTCCGGCAATCGGCTGCGTGGCATCCTGATCAGCGGCGCGGGAGCGACCGGCAATACGATCTCCGGTAACTTCGTCGGCACCAATGCGGCCGGTACGGGAGCGGTCGCCAACATCATCGGCATTTACTTCGATGGTGCCGGTTCGAATACGGTCGGCGGCACCACAGCCGGCGCCGGCAATGTCATTTCCGGCAACACTCAGATCGGGCTCTACTTCGTGGCGGCAGGCTCGACAGGCAACGTCGCGCAGGGCAATTTCATCGGGTTGAATGCCGCGGCGAGCGCCCCGATTCCAAATGGCACGCAGGGTGTCGAGTTCACGACCACCGCCTCCAATAACACCATCGGCGGAGTCGCAGTCGGCGCGCCGAACATCATCGCCTCCAACGGTGGCGACGGCGTTCGCGTCAGCTCCGGAACGGGCAACCTGATCCAGGCCAACTCGATCTATGGCAATGGCGGCATTGGCATCAATCTCGGGCTCGACGGCGTTACGGCGAATGACGGGGTGAAG
Organism: uncultured Gammaproteobacteria bacterium; assembly: GCA_963819545.1. Classification (GTDB taxonomy): domain Bacteria; phylum Pseudomonadota; class Gammaproteobacteria; order Steroidobacterales; family Steroidobacteraceae; genus SCUD01. Next base: position 702,287 of record CAWFWJ010000002.1, read on the forward strand.
ACGGCCGGGCAGCCGAATCTCCTGATGGACGTCCCGGTCTTCACGTCTGTTGCCCTGGCCGGTCCGACACTCACCGTAACCGGGTACGTGGGCAATGCTCCGGGCCAATCCGTCTTCGCCGGTGCACGGGTGGAGATTTTCAAGGCCGATGGCGATCCCTCCGGTAGCGGCGAGGGACAGGTCTACCTCGGCTTCCTGACCGCCGATGCGAACGGCAATTTCAGCGGTTCGCTCGCGGTCAGCGGTGTTGCGCTCGGCGACCTGATCACCGGCACGGCGACCGATGGGTCCAACAACACGTCCGAGTTCGCCGTATTTGTGTCGCTGGGTGCTCCCACCATCACCGTTACCAAGTCTTCCGCCGTCCTCTCCGACCCTTTCAACAACGTGACGAACCCGAAGCGGATCCCGGGCGCCGTCATCGAATACAGCGTCACCTTGACGAACACTGGAAACGGCTCACCAGACGCGGGCACCGTGGTCGTCACGGATCCGATCGACCGCCCCGCTCTTGCTTTCCGTGTCAGTACGGGCGTGACGTTTATCGACGGCGCTACCAGTTCCGGCGTCGGCCTTGGTCTGGTGACGTACTCGTCGACACCGGCCCCTGGGCCGTACCTGTACAACTACACGCCGGTTCCGGACGTCAACGGCTATGACGGCAACATCACCAGCTTCATGGCGACGACCACCGGAAGTCTTGCCTTTGGCGGTGCGCCGCCGCCGGGTTTCACCTTGAGGTTTCAGGTGAAGGTGAAATAAAGACGGATCAGTAGATCGCGATTTCGCGGCGGCCTTTCGAGTCGCGCGCTGCCCTGAACATCCCCTCGGTATTGAATTCGAGCGACAGGGCGCCGTCCTTGTCCACGACGATGACGCCGCCGTCGCCACCGATTTCCTTGAGCTTGCCCTGGATCACGTCACGCGCCGCCTCGGCTGCGCTCACACCGGAGAGCCGCACGCGCGCGCAGATCTCGTGCGCGACGACGGCGCGGATGAAGTATTCGCCGCTGCCGGTCGCCGAGACCGCGCAGGTCGCATTGTCGGCATAGGTGCCGGCGCCGATGATCGGCGAGTCGCCAATGCGGCCCCAGCGCTTGTTGGTCATGCCGCCGGTCGACGTTGCCGCGGCGAGATTGCCGTTCTTGTCGCGGGCGACGGCACCAACCGTGCCGAAGTAGCCGATGTCCTCGTCGGCCGAGGCGACGCGCTCGCCTTTCTCGATCTTCTGCGCCTCCTCGAGCTGCTTCCAGCGCCGCTCCGTGTAGAAGTAACTGCCGGGTACGAGCGTCACTCCTTGCTCAAGGGCAAACTCCTCGGCCCCCTCGCCGGAGAGCAGCACATGCGGCGTTCGATCCATGACCATGCGCGCAAGCTCAATGGGATTGCGAATGTGCTTCACGCCCGCGACCGCGCCCGCTTTCTGGGTCGCGCCGTCCATGATCGCCGCGTCGAGTTCGTTGATGCCGGCGTGGTTGAAGACCGCGCCGAGTCCGGCATTGAAGTACGGCGAATCCTCGAGGATGCGGACCGCCGCGACCGTCGCGTCGAGGCTCGAACCGCCTTTCTCGAGGACGTCATAGCCGGCGTCGAGCGCGCGCTCGAGTTCCGCGCGGTAGGCGCGTTCGTTTTCCGCGCTCATCGAGGCACGGCTGATCACGCCGGCGCCGCCGTGTATTGCAATCGAAATCATCGGGGGGTCTCCGTCGGCGTCCGTGGCGTGCATCGTGAGGGCGAGGCTCGCCAGGATTGCCGGCAAGAATCTGGAAATCATTGTTCCGCTATTATCCGCGAACAGGGCCCTGCCGGGCGAGCAGCCTGAACCGGGTCGGGGAGTGAAGGGATGAACCAGCGACTGCAGGTGTTTATCGCGATCATGGCCATGGCCCTTGCGGCTTGCGAGGGCGATTCCGGGGCGATGCTCGGCACCCTCGAGCGCGACCGCGTCGAGCTGGTTGCGGAAGCCCAGGAAACGATCGTCGAAGTCGCGGTGCGCGAGGGCGCATCCGTGGCGGCAGGCGCCCTGTTGCTTACGGCTCGACCCGGCCGCGGTCGAGACCCGACTTGCGCAGGCGCGCGCGAATGCGCTGCAGGCCGAACGGCGCCACGCCGAGGCGATCGCCGGTGCCCGCAAGGAGCAGATCAGCGAGGCGCGCGCAATCGTCGCGGGGGCGAGCGCCCGCGCCGCGGTCGAGTCGAGCGAATTCGTTCGCGTCGAAAAGGTCGTTGTCGACGGCCTGCTTCCGACGAGCGCGCTCGACCGGCAGCGGGCCGCGAAAGACAGCGCAATCGCGGACGAGCGGGCGGCCCGGGAGCGTCTCGCGGAGCTCGTACACGGCACGCGCGTGGAGGTCGTCGAACAGGCGGCGGCCGCGCTCGACGCGGCGCGCGCGCAAGTCGCCGAACTCGAACTCTCGCTGTCGCGGCATTCGCTGACTGCACCGCGCGCCGGTATCGTGGATGCGCTGCCCTACGAGCTCGGCGAGCGACCGCCGCGCGGCGCGCCGGTCGCCGTCCTGCTCGCGGCGGGTGCGCCGTACGCCCGCGTTTACATCCCCGAAACGAAGCGCGCAGCGGTCGCCCCCGGCGATCCGGCGATCGTGCGCATCGACGGCATGGATCGCGACTGGAAGGCCGAGGTGCGCTACATCTCCTCGGAAGCGGCGTTCACGCCGTACTACGCGCTCAATGAGCGCGAGCGCGGGCGACTCTTTTTTCTGGCGGAGTTGGTACTCACCGAGCCGGAGGCGGCGAAGCTGCCGACGGGCATGCCGGTCGAGGCGCTGCTCACAGGAAGCCGGGCGGGTCCGTGACGATCGCGATCAGCGCGCGGGGACTCGCGCGGCATTTCGGCAAGGTGATCGCCGTCGCCGGCATCGATCTCGACGTGCCGAGCGCCCAGATCTACGGCTTCCTGGGACCGAACGGCTCCGGTAAATCGACGACGATCCGCATGCTCTGCGGCCTGCTCGTGCCGACGCGCGGCACGGTGACGGTGCTTGGCCACTCGGTGCCGCGGGACGCGGAGATCCTGCGCCGAAAGCTCGGTTACATGACCCAGCGTTTCTCGCTGTGGGATGACCTGACGGTCGGGGAGAACCTCGAGTTCATGGGCCGCATCTACGGGCTCGAGCGCGCGCTCCGCCGCGAACGGATCCGCGATCGAGTGGCCAGTTACGATCTCGCGGAGTTCACCGGCCAGCGCGCAGGCACGCTTTCCGGCGGCCAGCGCCAGCGTCTCGCGCTTGCCGCGGCGACGCTGCACGATCCGGAGCTCCTGCTGCTCGACGAGCCGACGAGCGCGGTCGATCCGCAGAGCCGTCGCGATTTCTGGGAGAACTTGTTCGCGCTGGTCGCGCGCGGCACGACGATCCTCGTGTCCACGCACTACATGGATGAGGCCGAACGCTGCCACCGGCTCGCGATCCTCGATCGCGGGAGCATCGCGGCGGAAGGCGAGCCCAAGGTTCTCGCGCGCGATATCGATGCCACCGTGATCGAGATCGAATGCGGTGATCTCGTCGCTGCGCGCCGGGCGCTCGCGGCCGTGCCCACGATCCGGAGCGTTGCGCAGCTCGGTAACCGGCTGCGTGTGCTGATGCCGCGCGGGGCGCGCGATCCGGAAGGCTGAGTTGCGCGCCGCACTCGCACCTCATTGCTCGGAGGCGAGGGTCGAGCGCGTCGGCGCCTCGCTCGAGGACGTGTTCGTGGCGGCGACACGCCTGCGGCACGACGCGGCGACGGCGGAGCGGGCGGCGTGAGCTGGTTTGCGCGCCTGTTTGCGATCGCTGAGAAAGAGGTGCGGCAGCTCTCGCGTGATCGCATCACGATCGGACTCATCGTCGGCATCCCGACCATTCAGCTGCTGCTCTTTGGTTATGCGATCAATTTCGACGTGCGCGGCGTATCGACCGCCGTACTCGACCAGGCGCGCACCTCGTTGTCGCGGCGCCTGGTCGTCGATCTCGGCGCGACCCAGGTGCTCGGGACAATCCGCCAGGCCGGCAGCGAACGCGAGCTGCGCGAGCTGATCCAGCGTGGTGACGCCAACGTCGGCATCGTAATCCCGCGCGATCTTGAGCGGCGCATCGCGGAAGGCGACCGCGCCGCGATGCAGATCCTGGTGGACGGCAGCCAGCCCGCGCTCGAAAACGTCGCGCAGGGCCTGACCGCGATTCCGCTGCTGCGACGCGCCGGCAGGCCCGCGCCGCACCGTCCGGTTGAAATTCTCGTCGCTTACAACCCTGCGAAACGCACGGCCGTGCAGATCGTGCCGGCGCTCTGCGGCGTGATCCTGACGATGACCATGGTCATCTTCACCGCGAGCGCGATCGTGCGGGAGCGCGAGCGCGGGAATCTCGAGCTTCTGATTACGACGCCGGTGTCGGTCGGCCAGCTGATGGCGGGAAAGCTTTTGCCCTATGTCGCGATTGGGTTGATCCAGACGACGCTGATCCTGGCGCTTGGTTACTGGCTCTTCGACGTGCCCGTCGCCGGGCGCCTCATCGACCTCTATCTCGGTGCGCTCCTCTTCATCGCGGCCTCGCTGTCGATGGGTCTATTCATTTCGACCCTTGCCCAGACTCAGTTCCAGGCGATGCAGATGGCGATCGTGACGATGCTGCCGTCCATCCTGATGTCGGGCTTCATGTTCCCCTTCGAGGGCATGCCAAAGGTCGCCCAGTGGATCGCTCAGCTGCTGCCGCTGACCCACTTCAACGAGATCATCCGCGGCATCGTGCTCCGGGGCGCCGCGCTGTCGGACATGTGGCCCGAACTCGCGAAACTGACACTCTTCCTGGTCGTGATGATGACCCTGTCGATCAAGAGGTTCCGCAAGCGTCTCGATTAAAGGGGATGTTCCCCTTTAAAGGGGAACGTCCCCTTTAGAAGGCCGGATGGCCATGTTATTCTCGCCGCCGTGCGTTGCCCCGCAACGCCAAGGTGACAGGACCCGCTGTTCGAAGATTCGCCCAGCCGAGCTAAAGCCCGCCAGACGATCCCGACGTGTTTCCTGCCGTGTAAAGAATGGTCAAGTACGACCATCGCAAGATGGCCGCGCATAGCCATGTTCTACTGAAAAGCGAGAGATATTGAGTCATGAAGATCTATGTTGGAAACCTGCCTTTCTCGGCGACCGAAGCCCAGGTGCGCGACCTGTTCGCGCAGCATGGTGCGGTCGAATCCGTAGCCCTGCCGGCCGATCGTGAGACCGGTCGTCCGCGTGGTTTTGGCTTCGTCGAAATGCCGCAGGCCGAAGCGGCAAAGGCCATCGAAGCGCTGAACGGCTTCTCGATGGGTGGTCGTCAGCTGCGCGTGAACGAAGCGCAGGATCGTCCGCGCGGAGCCGGCGGCGGCGGCGGTCGTCCCGGCGGCGGCGGTCGTCCCGGCGGCGGCGGTGGCTTCCGTTCGGGCGGCGGCGGCGGTGGTGGTGGCGGTGGCGGTGGCGGCGGCGGTCGCTGGTAAGCACCTGCTTTTCTGCTGCTCTGGAAAGGCCCGCTCCGGCGGGCCTTTCCTTTTGGGATTCTTAAAGGGGACGTTCACCTTTGCTTAAAGGGGACGTTCACCTTTGCCCGAAGGATCGAAGGCAAAGGTGAACGTCCCCTTTGAAGGCAAAGGTGAACGTCCCCTTTAAGAGTCCCCTTCGACGCTGCATCCATCTGCTTCCTTACTTCGTATATCCCTCGCACCAGGCAATAACGCCGGGGATCAAACAGGAGAAGGACAGATGGATACGGGATCAACCCTGCGCAAGGGGCTGTTGCTGGCCCTTGGCGCACTTTCAACGATCGGGGTCGGACAGGCGGTGTTCGCTTCGAATCACAGCGATGCGCCGCTGATCAAGCAGGATCCGCAGGCCAACCTGACGGACGTCTACGCATTCATCGGCACGCAATACGACAACCCGTCGATCAAGGTGCTGAACGTCAGCATGAGCGTGCGGCCGTTCTCGGAGCCGGGCGACGGCGCGCAGTACGAGCGCTTCGCCGACGATGCGCGCTATAGCATCCACATCACCGACCCGAAGAGCGGCGTGACGAAACTGCGCTATGACTTCTCATTCTCGCCGGTGGATGCCAACTACAAGAACCGGAATACGATCCTTTCGTACGGCCTTGGCACGGAGGTCGGCCCGATCGTGACAGTCGGAGACGCGCGCCAGAATTTCACGCAGAAATTCGCTGTTGCGAGGGTGTCAGGCGGCAAGACGAACAAGCTCGGTCAGGGACTGCTCGTCCCGCCACCGAATGTCGGCAAGAACGTCACGCCGTCGTACAACGACGCGGACGGCAAGGCCGTTTCGGGCGCGCTGACAATGGGCGATCTCGACGTTTACACGCGCTCGACGATCCATAGCCTGTCGTCGGGCGAAGCCGTCTGGGCCGGCCCGCGGGACGACAGCTTCTTCTCGGACATCCCGGGCATCTTCGACCTGCTCAACGTCCGGATCCTCGACAACAATGGCAGCCTGTCGGACGGCCTCGGCCAGGACGGCAACGGCGTGGACGGCTTCAAGGGCTTCAACCTGCTGTCAGTCGCGATCCAGATTCCGTTGAGCAAGCTCGATGAGCTCGGCATTCCGACTCAATACGATTCCGTGTTTTTCGGCCAGCAGACTGGCGTGGGCGTCTATGCCTCCGTCAGTCGGCCCCGCGTCACCGTGCGCAAGAACGACGGTTCGCGGATCAACAGTGGGGGCTGGCAGCAAGTGTCCAGGCTCGGCAATCCGTTGTTCACCGAGGCCCTGGTGGCATTCGCGGACAAGGATCGCTTTAATCGCACGCCGGCATCGCAGGACATGCAATTCGCCAAGTATGCGAGGAATCCTGAGCTTGCGACGCTGATCAACGCGGTGTACGGCACGAGCTTTGTGGCGACGAATCGGGCCGACCTCGTGAAGATCTTCATACCGGAAGTGCTGAGAGTCGCGACAACCACCGATCCGGTGCGCCTGGCCGGTCAGGCCGGATTCCATCGGCTCGGTTTCATCGGCGGCGATACGACGAACGGTGTCTCCGGCGGCTGGCCGAACGGACGCCGCCTCGGCGACGACGTGGTCGATATCGCGCTGACGGCGATTGCCAGTGGCCCCGCCTATTCGACGATCACTGTCGTCGGCGACAACATCGCGGCAAACGACGTCGCATACAACCAGGTGTTTCCGTACCTTGCGACGCCGCACTCCGGCACGAACAACAGCAAGGACTCGGCGCCCTGAGGATCGGCGGCTTCTCAATGCGAGGGATTCCGCTCGCCAGGAATGGCGGGCGGAATCCCGGCGCAAGAAAGACGGGGAACGATATGAACAAGCTACTCATTGGAACGATTGCTTTCTGCACCCTGGCCACCGTGGCGGGGCTCTTCTCTCTAGAGCGAAACGTCGCGATTGATGATCTGAACGGACGAGCGCTGGTCACGGCCGTCGTGGCGGCGCCAATCCACGCAATCCCGGCGCGCGAGTTTCTCCCGGAGTCGGACACGACCGGGCTGCTGCGGGAATCGTTAACCGTCGACGAGCTGCTGGACGAAGTCGACGCCGATGCCGGCGACGTTCTTACGCCGGCCGATCGCGAGCGGTTGACGGTGGAACTGCGCGAAGTCCTGGGCAACTGAGATGAGCAGATTGCGGACCGGACTCTGCGCCACGCTGCTCGGACTCGCGGCAGACCTCGCCCCGGCTGGCGCGTACGCACATGAATTCTGGGTTGAACCATCGGTATTCACTATCGAGCGCGGCGACCGCGTCGGCGTTCGTCTCTGCGTCGGCGACGGCTTCGAGGGTTGGTCACTGGCCCGCAACCCCCAGCGCATTGAGCAGTTCGTCGCTGCGGGACCTGCCGGAGAACAGCCGATCGTCGGGCTGGACGGCTCCGATCCCGCGGGTGTCGTGCGCCTCACCGCACCCGGCGGCTACGTGATCGCCTATCGCAGCAATCGCGCGTTCACCGAGTTGCCGGCGGCGGCGTTCGACGAATACCTGCGAGACAAGGGCCTCGAGAAGGTCGCGGCGCAGCGCGAGGAACGGGGCACGAGTCGCCAGAAAGTGCGCGAAGCCTACTCCCGCCATGCGAAAGCCCTGATCCGCGTCGGCGATGCCGACGGCAATGTAGTCGACCACCCGATGAATCTGCGCCTGGAGATTGTTGCGGAACCCGACCTCATGGGTATGCGGCAGGACGCGTTGCGGTTCTTCCGGCTGCTGCATGACGGCAAGCCGCTGGCGGGTGCGCTTGTGACGGCGGCGCGTCCGGGAACCGCGAATGACGACCTGAAAGTTCGGACGGATGCCGAGGGTCGGGCGGGCTTCAAGCTGCCCGCGCCGGGCATGTGGCGTGTCGCGGCCGTGCATATGATCGAGGCGCCCGCCAATGTTGGCGCCGATTGGGAGAGTCTTTGGGCCTCATTGACGTTTGAGCTTCCGTCACGACCGTCATCGACTGTGCCCGCAACGCCGGCCACGAGGAACGCCGCGTGCCGGAACAAGATCGTCGCCTCTACTGCGCAGGTGCAACCGTGAGAATGCTTGTGCTCTGCCTGATGATTCTCGCGAGTGAGGCGGCGCAGGCGCACACCAACGGCACAAGCTATCTGAGTATCGTTGCGGATGGCGACGGCAACGAGATCGGCGCAATCTGGGACATTGCCGCGGCCGACCTGCAACTGCCGCTCGACCTCGACGCGGATGGCGACAGTGTCCTTACCGCCGGCGAAATAAGGGCACGAAGCCCGGCGATCATGCGGTTCGCGATGGAACGCCTCGAAATGCGCCGCGGCGGTGACGACTGCCGGCTGTCGTTCGGCAAGATCACGACCACGCGCCGCAATTCGGAGGATTTTCTCAGTCTCGGGTTCGACGGTGTCTGCTCGCGGGACGGACCGCTCGAGGTGTCGACGAGTCTGTTCTTCGGCAGCGCCGGTTATTCTGCATTACTCGACGTGCGGACGCAGAACGGACAGTTTCCCGCGATACTGTCCATGGGTGGGTCAAGCTGGACCGAGCCTGCGGTCGCCACGTTGTCCGGAACCCTGCTGCGTTTTATGCGTGAAGGGTTTCGGCATGTCCTGATCGGCTACGACCACATCGCATTCCTGCTGCTGTTGCTGCTGCCAAGCGTGCTGCGTCAATCGACTTCGGGCTGGTCTGCGGCGACGAGCGGCCGCGAAGTCGTTCTCGACCTGCTGAAGATCGTCACCGCATTTACGGTCGCGCATACGGTCGCCCTCGGCCTCGCGACGACCGGTGCAGTACGCTTGCCGCTGCAGCCGATTGAAGTGGCGATCGCAGCATCGATCGTGATCGCAGGGGTGCTCAATCTATTTTCGACCGCGTCCCACTGGCGCTTGCGACTGGCGTTCGGCTTTGGATTCGTGCATGGCTTCGGTTTTGCGAACGCGCTGGCGGAAATCGGTGCTGAGGGGGCGCGCCTCGCGCCGATGCTGGCGGGCTTCAATCTCGGCGTGGAGGTTGCACAACTTTCCATCGTTGCGCTGACGCTACCGGTCCTGTGGCTGCTCAGCCGCACGTCCCAGTATGCCGGCCGCGTGATGCCGGCACTGTCTCTGGCGACGGCTTTGGCCGGAGCCGTGTGGTTCGCCGGCCGGCTGTAGGGAAAGCGGCTTTCCCGGCGCATCCTCCTGCGCGGTTGCTACGTATAATCTTGACGATGGCGGAATCCACGGGTACCGAGTCTGAGTCTGAGATTGCCCGGCTGCTGGCGGCCTGCGCGGGCCAGGACCGGAAGGCTTTTCAGCGCCTCTATGAATGCACTGCGCCGCAACTCCTCGGCTGTCTCATCCGGATCCTGCGAAACCGTGCGCTCGCCGAGGACGCCCTGCAGGATGTCTTCGTCCAGATCTGGGGACGCGCCGGTCAGTTCGATAGCGGGCGGGGATCGGCCTGGGCCTGGCTGATCACGATTGCGCGCTACCGCGCGATCGACCTGCAGCGTCGTGAGAGCCGCCTCGCCACGGAGCCCTGGACTGAAGTCGATGACATACCCGGTGGAGATGAGTCGCCGGACTCGGGTATGGCACTCGGGCAACGCGCGACGGCCGCGCTCAGCCGATGTCTCGCCGCACTGCAGCCGCGCCAGCGCGACTGCATCGTGCTGGCCTACCAGGGTGGCCTGACCCATGCCGAGGTCGCAGGCGAAATCGGCGAGCCGCTCGGTTCGGTCAAGAGCTGGATTCGCCGCGGCCTGACAGCACTCAAGCGGTGTCTCGAATCATGAAACGCGACGAGCCCGAAATTCTGGACCTGCTGGCGGCCGAATTCGTGCTGGGCACGCTCGTGGGCGCGGCGCGGCGGAGCTTCGCCCGGCGCCGCGCCCGTGATCCATTCGTGGATCGCCGCGTAAACGCATGGGAAGAACGCTTCGCCGTGTTGACGATGCGGCTTGCGCCGGTCGAGCCATCGCCCGCCGTGTGGCCGGCGATCGAGCGTCGCATCGACAGCGGCACGCGTGGCACCTGGCGCGCGATTGCGGCGGTGGTTGCATTGGTCGCGGTGCTCGGCTTCGGCTGGATTGTGTGGCAGGAGCTGCGTCCGCCGCAGGCGACGGCGGAATTCGCGAGCACTTCGGGTGAGACGCTTTGGCACGTCGAGCTTGGGGCCCGTGGCGATCGCCTCGAGATCGCGACGATCGGGAAGGTCCGCGTACCGGATGCACGTTCCCGCGAGCTATGGGCATTGCCCGAGGGCGGCGCGCCAGTATCGCTTGGGCTGATGCCGGCGAGCGGCGTGGCGCGTCTCACGCTCGACGATCACCAGCGCGCTGCACTCGCGCTCGCCTCGAACGTTGCGGTCAGCGACGAACCGGCAGGCGGCTCACCGACCGGCGCACCGACCGGCGACGTCCTCTACGTCGCCGCAATAATCCGTACCTAAAGGGACCTAAAGGGGACGTTCCCCTTTAAAGGCGGGTCCACTTTCAAATCCCTTCAGAATAACCAGATGAGGCTCCATGGCTTTCCGCCAATCGCAAATACGCGGGCGCGGGTCCTCGTTCTCGGCAGCATGCCAAGCGAGGCGTCGCTCGCGGCTGGGCAGTACTACGCGCATCCGCGGAATCTTTTCTGGCGGATCGCCGGCGAGACCTGCGGCTTCGATCCTGCCGCGCCCTATGCGCGCCGCAAGGCCGCGCTCGCGAAAGCCGGCATCGCGCTTTGGGACGTGGTCGAGAGCTGTGCACGCAGGGGCAGCCTCGATTCCTCGATCGTGGCGGACTCGATACGGGTCAACGATTTCGCCGCGTTCTTGTGCAGGCATTCAAGAATCCGCCGAATCTGCTTCAACGGGCGCAAGGCCGAATCCGCCTGGCGCCGTCACGTCCTCGAGGACCTGCCGTCGGAACGCAAACTCGAATATTGCCTGCTGCCGTCGACGAGCCCGGCGAATGCCGGAATGAGTTATCTTCGCAAACTCAAAGTCTGGCGGAGCGCAATCCCGTGTTGAATCGCAGACAACTCCTCCAGGGGATCGGCGCCGGCACCTTGGTCGGCGCCTTCAGCACGCGCCTCGTGGCGCAGTCGGCGACGCCCGATGTGCTCGTGATTGGCGCCGGCGGCGCGGGGCTCACGGCCGCGAAGGAACTGACGAAGTCCGGTGTCTCGGTCCTCGTGCTCGAGGCGCGCGACCGGATCGGCGGTCGCGCCTTTACCGATACGAGTCTGGGTGTGCCCTGGGATCACGGTTGCTCCTGGCTGCATTCTTCCAACATCAATCCCTGGGTCGCGTACGCGCGCCAGAACGGATTCGATCTGCTACCCGACCGCTTCCCGCGCCATTTCTACGAACAGTCACGGCGCATGGACGGTGCTGCGACCGCGGGTTATCGCGTGGTGACGGAGCGCATGGAGCGCGAACTCGACAAGGCCGGCCGCCGCGGGCTCGATATTCCTGCCGAGGCCGCGATGACCCAGGCGACACTCGCGGATCCCTGGTACCCGATGGCCATGGCGGATCTGACCGGATTTGAGGGCATCGAGCCCGCCAATTTTTCGGTAGTCGATTCCTGGCACTACGTTGAGGACGGCGAGGATCTCATGATCCCGCGCGGCTACGGCACGCTGCTCGCACACTACGCGAAAAACGTGGACGTGCGACTCTCGACGCCGGTGTCGCGGATCCGCTGGACGGGGCGCGGCGTCACCGCCGACACGGAAGCTGGTTCGGTCGCCGCGCGCGTGGCGGTCGTGGCGTTACCATCCGCCATCGTCGCGGACGGCGCGCTGGTCTTCTCGCCGCATCTTCCGGTCGAGGTGCTGCAGGCACATCACGACCTGCCGCTCGGGCTCCTGAACAAGGTCGCGCTCAAGTTCAAGAAGAACGTGTTCCCGTCGGAGACGACCGAATTCCTGCGCATGCGTCGCGACGACGGCCGCGGCATGGGCTATCTCACGCGTCACTGGGACAGTAATGTCTGCATCGCATTCGCGGCCGGCCGCTTCGGCCGGGAGCTGGAAGCGATGGGCGAGACCGGGGCGATCGAGCATGCGCTTGCTGAACTTGTGACGATGCTGGGCGGCGATATCCGCCGCCTGTTCGACCGCGGCGCGGCGACGGCCTGGGCCTCCGATCCGTACTCGCGCGGTTCCTATTCGCATTGCGTGCCGGGCCGTTTTGGTGCGCGCGAGATCCTGACGCGCCCGGTCGGCGATCGCATCGTCTTCGCGGGCGAGCACACCCTTCAGTCGGCCTATGGCACCTTGCACGGCGCGCACCTCTCCGGCATCCGCGCTGCGGCCGAAGTGCGGCGCCTCCTCGCAAGGGCCTGACGCATGAGCTTCATCCTTTACGACTACCTGCCTTCCGGCAACGGCTACAAATGCCGCCTGGTCCTGAAGGCGCTCGATCTGCCGTACGAGCTCAAGCAGATGAACATCGTTGCAGGCGCGACGCGCACGCCCGAGTACCTTGCGATCAACCCGAACGGCAAGATCCCGGTGCTGGTCGTGCCGGAACGCGGCGCGATCGCCGAAAGCCACGCGATTATCGGCTACCTGGCCGACGGTTCGAAGCTCGTGCCGGCCGATCGCTTCGAGCGTGCGCAGATGTGGCAGTGGATGGCCTTCGAGCAATACCAGCTCGAGCCCGGCGTCGCGACCGTGCGCTTCTGGCTCCGCTCGCTCAAGAAAACGCCGGAGGAGCTCGGCGATCGATACACCGAGCGCTTCCAGCGCGGCGCCGAGGCGCTCGCCGTGCTCGAGCGCGGGCTCACGGGCCGACGCTGGCTCGTCGGCGAAAGCGTGTCGCTCGCCGACATTGCGCTCTTCGCCTACACGCACGTCGCCGATGAGGCGGGCTACCGGCTCGCGGATTTTCCCGCGATCTCGGCGTGGATCGCCTCGTTCAAGTCGCTGCCCTGGTACGCGCCGATCACCGAGCCCTGATGCTGCCGTCACGACGCGAGGCGTTCCGGTACTGGCTGAGGCTCGGTCTCATCTCCTTCGGCGGCCCGGTCGCACAGATCGCGATCATGCACCGCGAACTTGTCGAAGAGCAGCGCTGGATCGATGAGCGCACCTACCTGAACGCGCTCAATCTCTGCATTCTTCTGCCGGGTCCCGAGGCGCTGCAGCTCGCGATCTGGCTCGGCTGGCGTCTGCACGGCGTCGCCGGCGGCCTCGTCGCGGGTCTGTGTTTCATCCTGCCGTCGATGGTGCTGTTGCTTGCGCTGTCTTTCGTCTACGCGCTGCACGGGGACGTACCTCTGGTTGCGGCCGCGCTGCTCGGATTAAAAGCGACCGCGATCGCGCTGATCGCGCAGGCGATCGTCCGTATCGCGCGGCGCGCGCTCAAGACTCCGCTGCACTGGCTACTGGCGGGGGCGGCGCTCGTCCTGATGGTGGGCCGTCTCGCACCATTCCCGCTCGTGATTGCAGGTGCCGCGCTCGTGGGTTTTCTGATGATTAAACCTGGAACCGAGACGGCCACCTGCGGCTGGCCGTCGCGTTTCCCTGGCGGACGCTCGCGACGGGCTTCGGGCTGTGGGCTCGTGCCGGCAATCGCGATCCTGCTGCTCGCCGGATCCGAGTCCCTGTTCGCCGACATCTACCGTTTCTTCACAACGGCCGCGCTCGTCACTTTCGGCGGTGCCTACGCCGTACTCGCCTGGGTCAACCAGCAGGCGGTGGACGTTTACGGCTGGCTCACGCAGGCCGAGACGATCGCGGGTCTCGCGCTTGCCGAGACCACGCCCGGCCCGCTGATCATCGTCCTGCAATTCGTCGGCTTCATGGCGGGTTGGAACCAGCCGGGCGCGCTGGCTCCGGCGACGGCCGCGACCACGGCAGCCTTGCTTGCTTCCTGGGCCACTTTCTTGCCGTCCTTCGTGTTTATCCTGGTCGGCGCGCCCTACGGCGAGAAACTGTCGTCTAACACACGACTTTCCGCGGCTCTCACCTGCATGACGGCCGCCGTCGTCGGCGTGATCGGAAGCCTCGCGATCGCCTTCGGACGCAACGTCCTGTTTCCCGCGGGCATGGTTGCGCCCGACTGGACCGCGATCGGGATTGCCGTTGCGGCATTTACCGCCCTGCAGTGGACCCGGGTGGGCGCGATCTGGGTGGTCGCGGGCGGAGCGGCGGCGGGCCTTGTTTTCGGCTTCGTCTGAAGGCGCGGGCATGCTAGTTTTCGCGGCATGAAATACCTGCACACGATGGTGCGCGTGAGCGACCTGCCGGCGTCGCTCGGGTTCTACGGGCTCCTGGGTCTGCGCGAAGTGCGGCGCATCGAGAACGAGCGCGGCCGCTTCACGCTCGTCTTTCTCGCCGCGCCCGGCGACGAGGACGCGCAGATCGAGCTCACGCACAACTGGGATCCGGAGCCGTACACGGTCGGCCGCGCCTTCGGCCATCTCGCCTACGCGGTGGACGACATCTACGCGACCTGCGAAAGACTCCGCGCCGGCGGTGTCACCATCAATCGCCCACCGCGCGACGGCCACATGGCCTTCGTCCGCTCGCCCGATAACATCTCGATCGAATTGCTTCAGAAGGGTGCCGCGCTGCCGCCGACCGAACCGTGGTCATCGATGCCGAATACCGGCGTATGGTGATGCGTGCCGGCGCCGCGGCCGGGTGGCGAGCGAGCGAATGTCCGTTCTTGATGAAGGGGACGTTCACCTTCGCCTTCGGTCCTTCGGGCGAAGGTGAACGTCCCCTTCATCACCCCGCTATATACCGCCTCAGGTCCTCAATCTCGTGCTTCTGCTCGTCGATGACAGCTTTAACGCAGTCGCCGATTGAAATGACGCCGATCAATTCGCCGTTATCGACCACAGGCAGGTGACGGATACGTTTCTCCGTCATCAGCATCATGCAGTTGTTCACCGTCTGCGCCGGGCCGACGTGGATGACCGGCGAGCTCATGATCGTGCCCACGGTTGTTTCCGTCGACTTGCGACCCATCAGTACAACCTTCCGCGCGTAGTCTCGCTCGGAAATGATGCCGGCGAGCTTGCCGCCCTCGAGCACCGGAAGCGCGCCGATGAAATGGTCGGCCATCAGCTGGATTGCGGTCCGGACCGGTTCACCGGCATCGACGGTGACGACGCCCGGCTTCTTCCCTTCGAGCAACTGCCGCACGGTGCGCATGGCGATTCCCCCGGAACGGAATTCTCAGCGCATCTTACGCCCGCGCGCGCCAGGCGGCGAGAAGCTCGGCTTCACGCTCGGCCGTGAGGCCGGAACGTAGCGCAGCCTTACGCTCGGCCGGTCGCGTCTCGTGCCAGGCGAGCGTGTCCCGCACGATCTCCTCGAATGGCCGCGACTTGAGTCCCTCGGCTGTCGAAGCCGCTATCCCGGTCAGCGAACCGCCGGCTTCCTCGCCGCGCATCGGTCCCCAGGGCGCGAAATTCATCTCGTCCGGCTTCAGGAATTTCGCGACGAAATCCTCGTCGATCCAGGTCACTTTGGTGTCGGCGCCTGTCAGCTTGAGGCTGGTGTCGATAAGTCCGCCCATCGTCAGCGCACCCGGCGGCGTCACCGCATTGAAGTAGCCATCCACGCGGCGCTCGACGAGCCCGATCATGAACGCGACAAGATCGCGCACATCGACGATCTGGATCGGGTCGGCGGCCGTGCCGGGCACCGCCATGTCGCCGCCCCGCGCCACGCGCACCGGCCAGTAAGTGAAACGGTCGGTCGGGTCGAGCGGACCCACGATGTAGCCGGGACGCACGATCGAAGAGCGCGAGCCGTAGGCGTCGCGCACGTACTGCTCGCAGAGCGCCTTCATCGGACCGTAGGTCTCGTTCGTGATCTCTTCCTGGTCCTTGTTCTCGAGCACGCCGGTCGGCGAGCCGATGTCGTTCGGTTTCGCGAAGCTCGCGTAGGCCGAGATGCTCGAGATGTAGAGACAGTAATCCGTATTCGGCGCAAGCAGGTCCGCCGACATCTTCGTGTACTTCGGGATATAGCCGGTGTTGTCCACGACCACGTCCCACTTGCGCCCGTTCAGCGACTCGAGCTGTCCATTGCGGTCGCCGTGGAGCGTTTCGACGTTCTCGACGCCGTCCGCGTCTCGCTTGCCGCGGTTGAAGTGCGTGACCTTCCAGCCGCGCGCGAGTGCAAGCTCCGTGAGGTGCGGCCCGATGAATCCGGTGCCACCGAGAACCAGGAGCGTGCCGGGAAAATTTTCTTTGGCCATGAGCCTGCCTGCTGCAAGGGCGAGTGCCGAGCCTGCGCCGGCTTTCAGTACATTGCGACGGGAAACTGGCATCGAATTCTCCTTAGCGTCCGCGGGCGGTCGAGCAGGCGGGAGACGCGGTGCATCGAGTGGCTCCGTTTCAGCCCGCTTGCGGCCCGTTGAGTACGCGTGATTTTGCCGGTCACAGGCGCGGGCTTGCAAACCCTTTGGCGCGAATGGCGCACGTTGCACCGCAATCGCGATTGGGTGAGAGTGGCGGCATGCGGGATTTGGCGGAATTGAAGCTTCGTATGCGCGAATTCGTCGCCGAACGCGACTGGGACCGCTTCCACAGCCCGAAAAACCTCGCGATGGCGCTCTCGGTCGAGGCCTCGGAGCTGGTCGAGCTATTTCAATGGCTGACGGAGGAGGAAAGCGCATCGCTCGATGGAGAGCGCAAGCGGCGTGCGGCGGAAGAGCTCGCCGACGTGCTCTGGTTCCTCGTCCGCATCGCAGACCGGCTCGACATCGACCTGCTCGAAGCCGCGGAAATCAAGCTGGGGCAGAACGCGAAGAAGTACCCCGCCGAGCGTGTGCGCGGCCAGTCCCGCAAGTACGACGAGTATTAAAGGGGACGTTCACCTTCCTGAAGGGGACGTTCACCTTCAATGTCTGAATGTCTGTACCCATTGAAGGTGAACGTCCCCTTCAGGAAGGTGAACGTCCCCTCCTGAGGAGAGGCTAGCGCTTCTTGCCAGCGACCGGCTCGGCTTTCGGCTCGTCCGCCGCGGGTTTTTCTTGCGCCGCCTTCCGCTCCAGGAACCAATGCGTCACGCCCTGTTCCTTGGGACCGACGTAGTGAAACCAGCGCTGCTCGATCCGGTCCGGCGAAACGAAACGGATCTCGCCCTGGTGCACATGCCCGTCATGGTCCGCATCGAAACCCGTGCCGCCATCAAACTCGAGCAGCACGAGGTCCGCGGTCGATTCGCCACCGAGCTTGTACGCGGGTTGGTTGCCCGCCGCGCTGTAATGCGTGGCGTGCAGCTTGCCGCTCACGAGGAAATACACCGTCAACGTTTCGAAGCTCTGGCCGGTATTCTGGTACTCGATCACGGCGTGGCCGGCGCTTGCGACCTCATAGCGGACGCTCACCGGCGGTCCGGCGAGCGGATCTTCCATATGTCCCGTCCAGTCGCCCGCAAGCGACACGATCCGGTCATAAACCGCTCGCTCGTCCGGCTTTTCCGCGGACGATGCCGCTGTGGCGATCGCACAGGCGCAGAACGCCGCCGCGGCGGGCAGGAATGTGCGCGGGTACTTGGGCATGACGGGCTCCTTCATGCACCATGATAACGGCACCGAACGAAACGGGGCAGGCATGACGATGAAGAAACGGCAGGCAAGCGGCGCTCCGACAAGGCTCAGGCGCATGTATATCGACGGCCGTTACGGCCAGTTGCACCTGACGGCCGCCTATCCCTCGAGCGGCGGATTCGACGAATCGTCGCCGCTCGTGTTCCTGCATGCCGAGGACGGAACCGGCGCGGACTTCAACCGATGCGCCGAGCTCCTCGGCGCGGATCGGTCGGTCTATGCGCCCGATCTTCCGGGCAGCGGCGGCTCGGACGCGCCGAAAGGCCGCATGGCCGTCGCCGGGCTGGCGCTCGCGATCGTCGACCTGATGGAGCAACTGCGGCTGCGGCGCGTGGACCTGGTCGGTTACGGGCGCGGGGCGCTCGTCGCCTTCGAACTCGCCGCCAACCGGCCACAGGAAGTGCGCCGCCTGATCGTCGCGGGCAGCCAGCAGCCGACGACCGCGATACCGCAGCCGATGCTGCAACTCGGCTCCGATCCGGCGCGGGTCCGCGAAGATCCACCCGATGCGGTCGTCGCCGAGATTCGGGCCTTTCTCGATCGGGTCTAAACGGCCTCAGCCCGGCGCGGACGGCTGACCGCAAGCGTTGCCGCCAGCACGGCGGCGAGGAGCGGCAGGGTCGCGAGATTCAGCCATTCCCAGCCAATTGTCGTGACTGCGAGGCCCGCGAGGAGCGAAACCGTCGCCTGCGCGCCGAAAACGAGGAAATCGTTCAGGGTCTGCGCCTGGATGCGCTCCTGCAAGCGGTAGGTTTTGGTCAGCATCGTGGTCGCTGCGATGAACAGGAAATTCCAGCCGAGGCCGAGGAGGGCGAGCGCCCAGCCGTAGTGCATCACAGCGTGGCCGCCGAACGTCGCGACTGCGACGCAGACGGCCATCAGCAGTGCACCCAAGACGATCACCGGCCGGTCGCCAAGCTTCGCGATGATCCAGCCGCTCCCGAGTGACGGCAGGTACATGGCGAGCAGATGAATCTGGATGACGCGCGCGGTCGCGACCTCGCCGTGCCCGTCGACGACGTGCATGCTGATCGGCGTCGCCGTCATGATGAAGCTCATCACCGCATAGGACGCGAGTGCTGCAAGCACCGCGACGCGGAATACCGGTTGCGCGGCGATCTCGCCGAGCCGGCGCGGCGGCGGCGCATCCGCGTCCGCGACGCGTGTCGATAGCGCGACCCGCGAGAGCAGCACCGCCGCGAGCAGGTAGAGCACGGTTCCTGCGTAAAAGGATCCGGCGTAGTGCGCCGAAGGAACAAGGTCCGCCGTTCGCACCGCGAGCTCCGGTCCGAGCCAGGCGGCGACGAGCGCGCCGCTCATGACGATCGAGATCGCGCGGCTCGCATGCGCGGGCTCGACGTACTCAACTGCGGCGAATCGATACTGCATGACCACGGCGTTGTTGCCGCCGAGCAGGAAGGCCGCAGCGCAGAAGAGCCAGAACCGCCCCGTGGCGATCGCGTACCCGGCGACGACGCAGCCGACGGCGGCCTGGAGCGCGTAGCCGACGAAGACTGCGCGGCGTCCGAAGCGGTGGATCAGGGCGCCCGAGGGCACGACACTGGCCGCGAGTCCGAGGATCAGCACCGAAACCGGAAGCGTCGCGAGCGCCGGCGTCGGTGCCAGGTGCGAACCGATGATTCCGCCCAGCAGGACGAACAGAAAACTGCCCGACATGCAGAGCGCCTGGGTCGCCGAGAGCATCCAGACCGGTCGCATGGCGGTCATCCTACACAGCGCGCGAAGGCCGCAACGGTGTGACGCAGATCACGCTTGGGCGGGCCGCCGGTCGGGTTCTGAGTGCGCAAGTCATTGATACATAACAGGCAATGCGCGATTCGAGTGGCGCCGGAGGCGCGTACGAGGATAATAGCGGCATGGACAAGGGGGAAGGCGAGAACACGGCCGACGACGGCATCGTCGCCGAAGATCTCACGCTACTCGTCGAGCACATCGAGCTCACGAGTCCTCACCGCCTGCCTGAAGCCCACGACTGGGAACTCGCGACCCCGGCGACCGACCTCGACGACGCGCCGATCCTGTTCGATGACGTCGGCGACGACGATCCCGAACTCGACAGCATGGATGTCGCCGAGGACAACGAGCAGTTCACCGAGACTCAGGCCGACCTGAACCGGTTGCTCCCGCCCGGCGAGCGCCGCGCGAACCAGGCTGCCGCCCTGGCCGCCGAACGCGTCCGCTGGCAGAGGCGTATCGAAGGGTTGCTCCGGAGCCTCGCGGAACGCGACCAGCTTCTGGCCGAGCGCGAGCGGCGGATCGAGGAACTCTCCGCGAAACTTGCCACCCGCACGCTGGAACGTGAAGGCCTGGCGGAGGAACTGCGCGAGTCGCGGCCCGCGAGTCCGGTCCAGGCGGACGCCGCACTGCCCGCTGCCGAAATCGAATACACGCTTGAATTGCCGCAGCCGGAGCTGCCGCCGGTCGCACCGAGCATGGCGGTATCCGCCGAGCCGCGCCTGCGCCGCTACTTGATTGGTCTCGATCTGGTCGGCTGCGTGCATGAGCTGGCGGGCAGGCGCGTCAACATTGGCCGCACCCGCGACAACGATCTGCGCATCGTCGATCCGACCGTGAGCCGCCTGCACGCAATGCTGACGGTTCGCGACGGCGAAGCGATGATCGTCGATGCGAACAGCCGCAACGGCATCTTTGTGAACGGCATCCAGGTGCGTTACGCCCGTCTCGACGACGGCGATCTGGTGACCTTCGGCACCGTGCGATTCCGCTATCGCGTCGGCTCGGATATGGCGGGCGGCGCCGGCGGCTCCGCCTGAAGGCGGATCCTTGCGAGCGGCCTGAGCGCGAGTAGCGCGACCAGGCACAAACCCAGCAGGACGATGGTAAGCGGCACCGGCGAATGACCGGTCAACGCAGCGACCAGCTGCGTGGATGCGGCCGCGGTCACGAGTTGGAGAAATCCCAGGAGCCCTGAAGCCGCGCCCGCAATCGTCGGGTCGCGCGAAATCGCGCCGATGGTCGAGGAGGGCGCCGCGATCGCGTTCGCAAATCCGATCGCCATCCCCGGGATGAAAAGCGCGAGCGGGTGCCAGACGCCGGCGAGCGCGAGCCCCGCCATCGAGAGCGTACCCGCGAAGGCGATGATCGCGCCCATGCGCATCATCCGCTGGCCGCCCACGCGGCCCGTGACGCGCGCCGCGACCATGAATCCGGCGAAGGAAGCAACCGCCGGGAAGAAGAGCAGCAGTCCGAAGCGCGCCGGCGAGACGCCCAGAACGTCGATTGCGACATAGGGCGCGCCCGTCACGAAGGTGTAGATCATGCTGACCATGCAGGATCCGAACACGAGGAAGGCGATGTATTCGCGTGAGCCGAGCAGCCGGCGGTAACTCGACCAGTAGCGGAGCGACGGCCCGGCCGCGGGATCCGCCTTGCGCGTGTCGCGCAGGTTCCGCGACGCGAACAGGAAGACCGAGAAGCCGAGGATGCCGGAGAGCGCAAACACGGCGCGCCAGTCGAGCAATTCGAGCACCAGGCCGCCGAGCGTCGGCGCGAGCATCGGCGCAACGAGGATCGCGGTCGCGGTCGCGGCAAGCGCACTCGCCGCTCGCGCCGGCCCGAAATGATCGAGGATCGTCGCCCGCATCACCGACATCGCCGCGCCGCCGCCGAAGGCCTGGAGCACCCGCGCGAGCACGAGCAGGTCGAGCGTCGGCGCGACAATTCCGGCGGCGCTGCCGATGACGAAGAGGCCGAGCGAGAAGAGCACCGTCTGGCGCCGCCCGTAACGGTCCGAGAGCGGCGCGACCATGAGATTCCCGAGCGCGATGGAGAGTATCGACAGGCTGATCAAGAGCTGCGCGGCATGGGCCGGCACGCGCATCGCAACCGCGATCGCGGGCAGCGCCGGCAGCAGCACATGCAGGCTGAAGGTGCCGATCGAACCAATGATCGCGGAGCCGACGATCAGCCGGCGGGAAGCGTCGCGTGTCTTCAAGCGGGAACCCAGGTCGTTCCGGTCATCTTGCGGTCTGCGTTTCCCGGTCGCAACCGCGATCCCGGGGCCGCTCCGCCTAAACTGCTAGAATTGCGGCGGCCGGCATGCCCGGCGCACCATGCTGGCGTACTTCCTGATCCTGATCGCTCTCGTCCTCGTGAACGGCCTGTTCGCGATGGCAGAACTTGCGGTTTTTTCTTCGCGTGTGACGAGACTCCACCAGCTCGCCCAGGGCGGAAGCCGGGGCGCGCGCGCGGCGCTCCGGCTGCTCGACGACCCGACGCGTTTCCTCTCCACCGTGCAGTTCTACATCACGCTCATTGGCGTGCTCGCGGGCGTCTACAGTGGCGTGCGCTTTGCGGAGCCGCTCGCCGCCTGGCTTGCCCAACTCGACATGCTTGTGCCGGTCGCAAAGTATCTTGACACGACCGCCTACGGCATCGTCGTCGTCGGCGTCACCTTCCTGTCGCTCGTGATCGGCGAGCTCGTGCCGAAGCGCTGGGCGCTCACGAATCCGGAGGCGATAGCCTCCACGCTCGCGCGCCCGATGCAATGGCTCTCGATCGCGAGCACGCCGTTTGTCTGGGTGCTGCAGGGCTCGACGGAACTGGTGGCGCGGCTCCTGGGCCTGCGCAAGTCGACCACTCGCGGCGTCAACGAGGAGGAAATCCGTTCGATAATCGCCGAAGCGACGCACACGGGCATCTTCCAGGCCGCCGAGCACCAGATGATCGAAGGCGTACTGCGTCTCCCCGACCGCACCGTTCGGAGCATCATGGTTCCGCGCGGTGACGTCGTCTGGCTCGATGCCGCCGACAGTCGCACGGCGGTCTGGAACACGGTGCGCACGAGCGGTCATTCCCGCTATCCGGTCTGCAAGGATCAGTTCGACGAACTGCTGGGGATCGTGACGACCGGCGAACTCGCCGAATGGCTCGGCGATCCAGCGGCCGGCGAACTTGCCGCTCGCGTTCGCGCGCCGCTCATCGTGCACGAGTCGACACGCATCCTGCGCCTGCTCGAACTGTTCCGGGAATCGAAGATGCATTTCGCCGTGATCGTCGATGAACATGGCTCGATCGAGGGCGTCGTGACGCCATCGGACATTCTGACCGCCATTACGGGCGAGTTGCCGGATGCGACCAACGAAGAAGTACCGGAAGCCATCGCTCGTGACGACGCGTCGTGGCTGGTCGATGGCGGCATGGCAATCGACGACGTCGAGCGCCTGCTCGGCAGCGGTAACATGCGCTCGGGCGATGACTACACGACGCTCGCCGGCTTCGTGCTCGCGCAGCTTGGCCACCTGCCGACGACGGGCGAAAACTTCCGCTGGCGCGGCCTGCGTTTCGAGATCGTGGACATGGACGGGCGGCGCATCGACAAGCTCATGATCCAGCGCCTGGCCGCGGGCTGACGCGATGATCTACCGTCCCGCCCGTCCGGGCCATCACCGGACGATCTCGATCCGCGGCCTCGATCACCACCTGATGACCTGGGGACCGGGTTCAGACGATCCGGTGATCGTTCTCCATGGCTACGCGGACTGTGCAGCGAGTTTCCAGTTCGTCGCGGACGAGGTTGCGCCGACGCTGCCGCTCGTCGCGGTCGACTGGCGCGGATTCGGCGGGAGCGAGCGCAACTCCGGTGGCTACTGGTTCCCGGATTACTACGCAGATCTGGAGCAGCTCATCGACCGGCTCTGCCCGCGCGGCCCGACGCGGCTCGTCGGCCACAGCATGGGCGCGAACGTCGCCATGATCTATGCTGGCGTGCGCCCGTCGCGCGTGCGCGCACTCGTGAATCTCGAAGGCTTCGGCCTGCCGCGCACGGAATCCGCGCAGGCGCCGGCGCGCCTCGAGAAATGGCTCGATCAGTTGCGCGAGCCTGCCGAATTTGCCGATTACGCCGATGCCGCGGAACTTGCCGCCCGAATATCGAAGCGCAATCCGCGAATCACGCCGGAGCGGGCGGCCTGGGTCGCCGAATGCTGGAGCGCGACGCTACCGGGCGGCGGCGTGCGACTCCTCGCTGACCCCGCGCACCGGCTCGTGAATCCCTACCTTTATCGCCGCGAGGAAGTGGAAGCCTGCTGGCGCCGGATCGAAGCGCGTGTTCTCCTTGTGGTTGGATCGCAGTCCGACCTGTTGACGCGGATCGACGTGGAGGGTGGCATCGAGGCTTTCAGGCCGTTGATTCGGGACCTTCGCATCGAGACCGTGGCCGGTGCGGGGCACATGCTGCATCATGAAGAGCCGCGTACCGTCGCGCGACTCATTGAAACGTTTCTCGGGGAGACGTGATGCAGCCCGCGAGACCGTGGCCGCGTACGCTGTTCTGGATTACGCTTGTGCTCGTGCCGGCGATGGTGCTGTCGGGCATCGGCCCGCACGACCGCCTGACCTGGTATCTGGAAGTCTTTCCCGTATGGATTGCATTGCCGGTCCTGTACATCACCGGGCGGCGCTTTCCCTTGACCCCGATGCTCTATTGGCTGATCGCATTCCATTGCCTGGTCCTGATGGTCGGTGCGCACTACACTTACGCTCGGGTGCCGCTCGGATACTGGGCGCAGGATTTACTCGACCTGTCACGCAATCATTACGATCGACTCGGACACTTCGCGCAGGGCTTCATACCCGCGATCGCGGTCCGGGAGATTCTGATCCGCACTTCGCCGCTGAAATCCGGCTCCTGGCTCGGCTTCCTGACCGTGATGACTTGCCTCGCGATCAGCGCGATGTACGAATTCATGGAATGGTGGGTTGCGATTGCCGCGGGCGTCGCGGCCGACCAGTTTCTTGCGACCCAAGGGGACGTCTGGGACACGCAATGGGACATGTTCCTCGCCGGCTGTGGTGCGGTCCTTGCGATCCTGACCCTGTCGCGCGTGCATGATCGTGCAATCTCGCGGATGACCGCGCCATGATGTGGCGGCTGCGCGGTTTTCTGCGGCGCACGATTACCTACAAGTGGGCGCGTCGTATCGTCGTTGCCGTCATCGGCGGCAGCATCCTGTTGCTCGGCATCGTGATGGTGGTACTGCCGGGGCCCGCGGTCATCGTGATTCCGGTTGGGCTCGGCGTGCTCGGACTGGAATTTGCCTGGGCGCGCCACTGGCTGCGGAAGCTCCGCGCGACGGCGACCGACGTCGTCAACCGCGTTCGCGGCCGGTCAAAGCCACAAGTGGCGGTGAATCAGGCGCCGAATTCGGAGAAAGCGCCATGAACGAGAGTCCGGACGGCCAGTCGGTCAGCGCGTTTCGTCAAGCCACGACGGATCTATTTTGCGAACAACTGTCCCGCGATTTCGCGGAACGCCTTGAATTCGAGCGCGTTGCCGCTCGGGTCGGTCAGGAACATGGTCGCCTGCTCGCCCGGCTGGCCCTGGAAACGGATGTGAGGTTCGACCACGAAGCGTACGCCGGATTTCGTGAGCCGCGCGGCGAGCGCCTCCCACTCGGGTATCTCGAGCACCATGCCGAAATGCGGAACCGGCACGTCGTGCCCGTCGACCGGATTGCTGACGGCGGGGTCTGACTTCATTGCGCCGACGACGTGGCAGACGAGCTGATGACCGAAGAAATTGAAATCGACCCAGTCGGTTGAACTGCGGCCCTCCGGGCAGGCCAGAAGCCCGCCGTAGAACGCCCGCGACGAGGCGAGGTCGCGGACGCGGATCGCCAGGTGAAACGGTGTCAGCATCCGCGGCATCAGGCCACGAGCCGCGCAGTCATGGAGATATCCGCTTTCAGGACCCTGCGCTCCGTCGTGATCTGCGAGTGGTCAGATAGTAATGCCACAGGAGTCGCGCCGCGACCGAGCGCCAGGGCGTCCAGCCGGCGCTCATCGCGAGCTGTTGCCGCATGTCCGGGCGGGCGCGCAGGCCCTTGACCTCGTGCAGCGCAATCGCAAGCGCGAGATCCCCGGTCGGCCAGACGTCGGGACGCCGGAGCGCCATCAGGTAATAGATGTCTGCGCTCCAGGGCCCAATGCCGCGGAGCGCGAGGAGCGCCTCGCGTCCCGCCGTATCGTCGCGGCGCGCGATGGCGGAGAGGCTGAGGCTTCCGTCCAGAATCGCGCGCGCGAGGCCGTGGCAGTACGAGGCTTTCTGACGCGTGAGGCCGAGGCGATGCAGACCCGGGATACCGCGGCCGGCGACGAGCTCCGGCGTCATGTCGCCCAGGTGCGCGCGAATGCGCCGGAACAGGCTTCGCGCCGCGACGATCGAGACCTGCTGCTCCATCACGATGTGGATCAGCGTCGGAAATCCGGGACGGCGCGCCCACATCGGGGGCATGCCGTTCTTGGCGAAAAGCGCTCCGAGATGGCGGTCGCCCCGCGCGAGCGCACATACTCCGGTCGCGAGCGACGCATGGGTCAGGGTACGGGGAGACGGCGTCGGAATCGCCGCGGCAGCGGGCAAGGCTCAGGACCGCGGCTTCAGCCGCTCGCTGAAGTGATAGCTACTGAGCTCGAGCCCCTCGCGCAGGTAGAACTGGTGGGCGCGCTTGCGCTGCACGCCGGAATCGAGATGGAAGGCGTCGCAGTCGTTCGTGACTGCGAGCGCGCGGAGCCACGCCAGCAATTCCTTCCCGTAGCCCCTGGAGCGCTCGGAATCGGAGGTCACGAGATCATCGACATAGAGGTGCTTGCCGTGGAAAAGATTGGTCGAGAGGCGGTAGCCCGCGACCGCAACCACGCGGCCCGCCGCGCGGATGCAGGCAAGGCGCAATCCGTCCGCCTGCATGGCGCGGACGACCGGCAGAAACTCGGCGCGCGTGACATGCGGGCGAAGCTCCGCCATCACCTCGTAGCAGGACGCAATGGCGTCGTCGGTTTCGGCGTGCTCAACCATGTTCAATCAGCGAGTTGATATTCGACGGTCGAGACAACTCGCACCTTCTTGATGTGTGGCGTCGTGCTGTCGCGATTCTCGATCGAGAACTGTCCCTGCTGCGCGGAGCTGATCCGGCCGAGCCGGCTGTCGGAGTCCTCCGCGAATTTCTCGGCGACGGCGCGGGCGTTCTTGGTCGCTTCCTCGATCATTTCGGGCTTCAGCTTGGCGAGACCCGAGAACTCGAACTGGGTCTGGTTCTGGTAACCCTCGCCCGAAAGCGCGACGCCCTGCTTGCCGAGCGTGATGACGTCCTTCATTGCCGTGCGCACCGCCTCGACGTCTCTTGTATAGACGGTCACCGTAGAGCTCGCCGTGTAGCGGTACACGATACTGCTCTTGTCGCCGTAGGACTGCGCGTGCAGGTCGTTGACGGTCGGCGCCGCGACCGAGATGGAGTCGGGGGCGATGCCGTGGCCGGTCAGGAACTTGGTGATCAGGGCGTTCTTTCGCTGGAGCGAGTCGAAGAGTGCATTGAGATCGTTGCTTGCTTCCTGGTACGTCAGCGGCCAGATCGCGATGTCGGCCGGCACCTCGCGCTCCGAAAGGCCCTTGACGACAACCGTGCGATCGAGCTTCTTGATCTTGACAGCCGCGTGGCCGAGCAGCCAGCCGAGCGCAATCATGCCGAGCAGGATGCTCGCACCGAGCACCACGAGACTTCTGGAAATCGGTTCATTCATGTCACTTCCTCGCTACCTATCCGATGTGGCGACACTTCGCTGGCGTCAGTTTCTCATGCAGGCCGTTCCGCCGCGAGCTTTGCCAGGAGCGTTTCACGGCGTGCCAGGCTTTCTTTCGGCCAGTATTGTGCCCGGTCGTAGAATTCCGGGACTGCGGGCGTGTCGTCGGGTAGCACGACCCAGGGCTGCTTCGATGACGTAAAGATATGAATGTCGGGCGGGAGCAGGTCCGGCTGGTCGAGCGTGCCGACACGGACGAAACGAACCACCGTGCCGCCGCCGCCATAGTAACTCCAGACTGCGATGCGGCACTTTGGGCAGCGCGCGATTTTCTGCCCGCGCCCGCTTTCAGACGGTGTGTCCACCAGCTCCGGTTCGCCGGCGAGGAGCGTCACGCGATCGGACTCGATCATCGCGTTCAGCGCAAACGACGCGCCGGACTCGCGCTGACACCACCGGCAATGACAGCAATGCACAAAGAGCGGGCGCGTTTCGATGCGGTAACGCACCGACCGGCAATCGCAGCCGCCGGTGAGCGGATAGGTGACTTCGGCCATCAAAACGTCACTCCCATGTGCGGAACACCAGCGCGGCCTGCTCGTAAGCTCCTGCAGGTAGGTCGGCTTTTCGATGACGGTGAGTTGGAAGGACACCCCTGGCCATAATCCGGCAGGCCGCGAATTGTCTCAAAAAACAACGCCATTTGTTCGCTAGCTCGAGTGATCGTGCACGGCCCTCCAGCCGGCAGTCCGGCGCACCCAGACCAGCGTGAACCAGCCGGTTTGGTCCTCCGCGTCTCCGCCGGACAACACGAATCGCGCGGTTGCGAGCGCGACATCGGGCGTGAGCGGGTGCAGGGCCAGCTGCTCGAATCGCAGCTGCTGCTTCGGCTTTCCATCGTGGAAGTATGCCTCGCGGAAGGCTTTCTCGATTGGCGCGATGCCCGGGCGCGGACCGTTCCTCGTCATGAAATTCACGTCTTCGTCATAGATCGCAAGATGACCGGGAAGATCGCCGCGATTGAAGGCCACGACCGAGGCCTCGAGGCTCTGGCGGATCTCCGCCTCATCGGATTTCCAGCGTTCCGGCGGGACCGGGGCGTCGGCGGCTTGCGCCGCGCTTGCGACGAGCAGCTGGGTGGCGAGGGCGATGACGACGACGCGGCGCTGGGTCTTCAAGGATTCCTCCAGTGGATCACGATGACATCGTGCGGTCCAGCGTCGCAGTCGCGCGCGCGCCGGTTGATGCGGTTGTGGCCATCGATGAGGAAAAACCCGCCCGCCCATTCAAGGATGAGTATCGGCAGGTCGTCGCGTTTCGGCCGTGCGCGATCGTGGGAATCGGGATGTACGAGCGGCACCAGCTTTTCGAGCGGCCACTTGGCCGTCGAGACCGTGAGCATGTTACGCGTTAGTACTGGTGGCGCCGCCGGGAGGCGCAACATCCCGTCCATCGTCATCACGAAGCGATTCTTCCGCCACAGGCGGTTCAGCGTGTCGATCCAGCTATCAGTCGGACGGCGGCGATGGAAATCGAGCTGGCTCTCGACCAGCTTCCAGATGTTGGTGTCGTCACCGGTGTCCATGAGTCGTCGATCAGCCCGTCGACAGTTCTTTGTAGAAGACGACGGTGTCGTGCGGCGTGACGCCATCGGGATCGAGCGCATACCGCGGAATCGTACCGACGGTCGTCCACCCGAGCCGGCGGTAGAGTTTTTCGCCGGCGTCGTCGCGTTTTGAGTCGAGCGTCAGCAGGCGAAAACCGGCGGAACGGGCCTCCGCTTCGAGTGCCTGCATCAGTTGCGTGCCGACGCCGCGACGCCGTGCCCGGCGGTGCACGAGCAATTTCATGACATCCGCGCGGTGCGGCTGATTGGGCGCCCAGGCTGGATGAAGCTGCACCGCTCCGGCGATGCCTTCGGGGTCGCGGGCCACGAGGCAGATCGCGCCGGAAGCGGAGGCGGAAAAATTGCGCCGCCACCAGGCCTCCGCTTCTTCCGCCTTTAGCGGCGCGAGAAAACTGACGGCCGCGCCGGACTCGACGGCATCGACCAGGAGTGCCGCGAGGGACTTGAGGTCCATTTCGCTCGCTGGCAGCTTCAGGCGCTCGATCACGAATCCTCTTTACCAGTACTTTGGATACGCGGCATCGCGAGTGACGTTGTTATAGATGAGTGCGACGGCCACCACGATCAGCGCGCCGACCAGCGTCGGAAACAGCAGGAAAGACCAGCCCGGCTGCATCAGGAAAACGATGACGGGATTCGAGCCCGCGGGCGGATGGACCGTGCGCGTCAGCATCATGACCGCGATCGCGGTGCCGACGGCGGGCGCGACCGACCACCAGTGCGGACCGAAGGCCGTCAGGAACGCAAGACCGATCAGCGAACTCAGGAAGTGACCTAGGATCACGTTTCTCGGCTGCGCGAACGGCACGTCGGGAAAGCCGAACACCAGCACGCAGGATGCGCCGAACGAGCCGAGCACCAGGGCGACGGCCAGGTAGTCAGTCAGGAGTGCAATCGTTGCGATAGCGATAAAACCGCCGAGCCATGCAAGTGCGGCGGATTTAACGGTTGGTTGAGGGGGCAGAGGGGCGCCGTCACCCCGGATTTTCTTGAGTAGCGTCATTCGATCTCCCCAGGTGCCATTCCCAGATCTCGCCATCCTCAGGATGTGTGACGGAGCCGGCGAAAGTGAATCCAAGTTTGCCAAGTATCGCATTGGAGGCGTTGCGTTCCGCCCTCGTTTGCGACGTGATGAGAAGATCGGGGCGTGTCGCGCGAGCGAGCGCGATCAGTGCCTTCGCCATCGCGGTCGCGATACCGCGGCCTTCGAATCCCGGAAAAGTGAAGTAAGCGATCTCTACCCGCTCGTCTTCCGGCGCGCATTTGTACGCGCAGGTTCCGACAATCTGGCCGTCGTCGACCGCCAGGTAACCGATCCAGGGTGGCTCAAACCCGGACCTTCGATACAGGTCCGCAGTTGCAGCCATGACTTCCAAGGCGATTTCCGGAATCTCGCCAACAGGTGACGCCGGCTCGCCTTCGGCAGTGATTGCAATCAATTGCACAGTAAGTACGCCTCGTGATTCAAAGATGAACCGGTGGCGATCACTCCATCGTGATGATGACTTTGCCCCGGGCGCGCCCGGTTTCGAGATAGCGGATGGCCTCGGGAACTTCACTCAACTTGTATCGCCGGTCGATGACCGCCGTGATGTCGCCCGACTGCATGAGCCCGGCGAGAAGCGTCAGGTCCTCCTTGTTCAAGTCGGCCAGCATCAGGCCCATCTCCTGCTTGATGAAGGGCGACAAAAACACCGCCTTGACCGGACCCATCATCGGTCCGAGCCAGCGGCCGTTGTCGGGCCCGCCGCCGCCGATCAGGACGTACTTGCCGTCCTCGGTCAGCACGCGGCGATTCTCGAGCAGCGAGCGGTTGCCGACGTTGTCGAGAATGACGTCGTACTTTTCTCTGCTCTGCGTGTAATCCGCCTGGGTGTAGTCGATTATCTTGTCGGCGCCCAGAGAACGCACCATTTCAAGATTGCGGGTACTGCAGACGCCGGTCACTACGGCCCCGAGCGAATGCGCGATCTGGACCGCGAACGTACCGACTCCGCCGGAGGCGCCGTTAATGAGGACCTT
The DNA here is from genome assembly GCA_963819545.1 of uncultured Gammaproteobacteria bacterium. Lineage (GTDB taxonomy): Bacteria > Pseudomonadota > Gammaproteobacteria > Steroidobacterales > Steroidobacteraceae > SCUD01. The sequence continues at coordinate 733,498 of CAWFWJ010000002.1, forward strand.
TTGTCCCGGCGCGAGCTTGCCCTGGCGGAGACCCTGCAAGGCTGTGACCGCCGCGATGGGTAGCGCGGCCGCCTGCTCGAACGTGATTTCGGACGGCTTCAGCACGACAGAGCCGGCTGCCCGGACGACGACATGGTCGGCGAAGGCGCCGGTCCGTCCGCCGAAGACTTCGTCGCCGGGTTTGAACTCCGTGACCTTCCGGCCGATGGCTTCGACGGTGCCCGCGTAATCGACGCCGAGCCGAATGTCCTTCGGCTTGCGGAGCCCCGTCATCATGCGCATGAGGTACGGCGTCCCGCGCATGTAGTGCCAGTCGAGCGGATTCGCGGCTGCTGCGTGAACCTTGACCAGGATCTGATCGTCCTCCGGCACCGGCTTTTCGATCTGCTCCAGCTTCAGGACATCGACCAGGCCGTATTCGCAATGGACAATGGCCCTGGTTGGGTTGGCGGGAGTGGGACCCGCAGCCGTGTCGCAGTCATTGCTCGAGGAAAACCAGGCGAACGCAAACCAGCCGAGCAGTACGAGCGGAATTGCAACCGCGGTCCACTTCAGGATTCGCCTCAGTTTCATGGGATCGCACCGGCTACCAAAGTTGTTCGGAGAGTGTGACTTTGAAGGGGTGATCAGGCAATGGCTCGACGGACGAAGTCAAAGATGTTCAGGGCTATTTCCCCAAGAGTAGCGCAGTCACTTCGTCCGAAGCGGTGACCATCGCATCGTGGCCTGTACGCAATTCGTGGTAGTCGTCGATACCGTCTGCCTGGGCCGTCCGCGGCTGACCGAGCGGCTTGTCGCCGATGCAGTTGATGTAGCGGCGCGGCATCTGCGGGAAAGCTGCACTGAGTCGTACCGGCTCGCCAAAAGTGCAAATTGGATGCGGTGTGAGCTTCGGCATCACCCAGCGGATGTCCGTCTCGTTCTTCAATCCGAGAAACTTCGGGCTCACGGCGCTGACCGGAACATACCAGCCGTCGCCACCTTGTTTCGCATGCGTCTCGAAATGCGCTTTGAGCTGCGCAGGCAAGCGGTCATACATGCTTTCGCCATCCCGTGCCACGACGGCATCTAAATACACAAGGCGCGTGACGCGTGCGGGAGCGCGGTCAGCGACGGCAGACACGACGATTCCGCCGTAACTGTGACCGACGAAGGTCACGTCTTCGAGATCTTCAGCCTCGAGTACGCCAAGAATGTCGCGTATGTGCGTTTCGAGACACGTCTCCCGCGACAGGAGATGCGCGCGTTCGCCGAGGCCGGTCAGTGTAGGCGTCAGGACTGTGCTGCCGGCTGCCTTCAAGGCGTGTGCGACCTTGCGCCAGCACCATCCTCCGTGCCACGCGCCGTGCACCAGGACGATGGCAGTCATTTTGTCCTCCCGGGCGGCCAAGTGTCGTGCTGCGGAAGGTCATCGGTGATGTCGTACCAGCTGGCCTTGGAACCGACAAAGATGTGTTCGGCAGGACAGACGCCAGGATCGGCATCAAGCGTGCCGAGTGTCAGATCGCTGAGCTTCCCGTCAGTCGGGACACCGAGGCTGGACCCGCAGACTCGGCAGAACGCCCAGCCGATGCCAGGGGTTGTCTCATAGACCTGCAGCAGTTCCTGGCCCGAGAGCCAGCGAAAATGATCGGCACCGACTTTTCCGTAGGTTGCGAATGCAGCTCCATGAAAGCGCCGACACATGGAGCAGTGGCAATTGCTGACCTCGGACAGCGGGCCGTCAATCTCATAGCGAATCCCGCCGCACAGACATCTGCCTTGTATCTTCACGCTCGCGTTTCCTCTCTTGCCGAACATTGAATCAACCGACGACGTGCCGCCTGCAGGAGCACGCGGGAGTAAAGCTTATGAAAGCCGAGCAGGGCGCGGAAGGTGTAGCCGAGAGTCGCCTGGCCGGACTTCCTGTCCACAACGGGGACGACGGCCGAACCGAAGTAGAGACGGGTCCACGGTGCACCGTCGATCTCGGCGTTTTCGATCATCAGCCAGGAGCGCGTACGACCCCTGAAGTCGGATAAGAGTAACTGGTCGGTACTGCGACTCTCGACGCTCCACGCTGCGAATTCATCGAGCGTGCCGGATGCGAGTTCCTGCGCCTGTGCGTCCGTGGACGGTCGCGACACGAGCCACTTGAGAATCAGTCGTTCGAGCTTGAAGACCGGCGTCGTGTAGAAAGCGGAAACGTACTCGGCATGCGTCACGGGCCTCGCGATCTCGGTGACATAGCAGTCCGCAAAGGCGCTGCTGCCGAGATAGCGGCCCAGCAACGCTCCCGGTGGAAGCTCGCATGCTTGAATGGAGGACATGATCTATCGCACCGCTGGCGGCGCTGCATCAGGCGTCTGTCGGTGGCTCTTTGGCAAAGAGGAGTGAACACGCGCCTCCAATACCGCCAAATATGAGGCCATTGGCAATCAGCACAGCCACCGCCAACAGATCGCCTTTGGTCGAGCCAAAAAAGATGATCGCAATGATGGCCGCAAAGAATCCTGCCGCCACCCCATGAAGGACGGGTGCATTCTGTGCGCTTCCGCCGGCGACAAGTCCAGTGACAAGATAGATAAGGTATGCGGCCGCATTGAGTATGGGGACAACCATTGCAACGCGATCCGGTGTCGTAAGCAGGTTCCGTGCGGCGACCAGAAGCAACACGTGCAGAATTGTGAAGACTACAAGCGCAACCAGAATTGCCTTATTGCTGACTTTCACTTTGCCTCGTCAACCATTTTTATCGTCTTGTCCTCCACTTCCTTGGCTATTTGAGCCAAACCGGCATCCTGAGACAGCGCCGACAGCATTTGAACCGGCTTGATGAGCCCGATTCTTGTCCGACCGTTTTCCGTAAACACGGAGATCCGACACGGCAATGCCATATTCAGGCGCATATCAGTCGACAGGACCTTTGCGGCCTGTACGGGATTGCAGACTTCAAAAACCCTGCACTGTTCATCAAACGCGATGCCTTTGCTGCGGAGTGTGGATCCCAGATCGTGAACGTGCAGGACTCCGAACCCATGACGCTTGACCGCTTCCTCGAGGTCTGCGGACGCCTGATCAAATGACTTGGTGGTTTCAACGATGTAATACACGAGTTACCTGCACTTCGTGGTCGACATACAAGGTCCGAGACCAGCGCAGAACGCTGGATCGCATAGTTGCGCGGCGAAAACTATTCGATCAATTTCTCGATCGGCACTGCATCGATCGGAGCCTCGAACGCAATGAAGAGAACACAAGCAGGTCCCTTCAAGCAGTAAGCACTGTGGGGCAGCTTTGCAGGGCCATAAGCGTAGGTGCCTGGTTTCAGTGTGGTGGCTTCCTGGCCGTCATACGTGACCTGCAGTTCACCAGACACCAACACCATGCGTTCAGCGGATGTGTGCCAGTGTCGAGGAATCGTGAAATCGGCTGGCACCCTGAAAAAGATGTCGGCATTGGCTTTTGCAGGATCCCCATGAAGAACAGCAATTTCACATCCCTGTGGAATGAAGGCTGGACAAGGGCCCCAGTTGAGCCGCGCGTCCCCAATCGTCGATGAAAGCGCGGGCTCTGAAGCTGGATCCTCGGCCAGCGTGACAGGACTGGCGACAATGAGCACAGTCGACCAAATCACTTGACGTAACTTCGACATTTGAACCTCCCTTATCAATACTTCAATCCAATTCATTGGCCGCCCGACGCTGCCCGTGCGTCGCCCACCGTGCGTAGCGCAAGCGGGTCGACTGCACGGGCGGGTTGGGTGGCGTTCTTACTTGAGCTGCACACCGGGACCCAAAACAACAACATGCAACACCAGAAAAATACCGGCTAGAACAATCCACGTCCAGTTGCGCTCAATCAGTATTAGCGATTCGGATGTTTTGGGGAACCATTTCGTCTTGAGCATTTGGGACATCCAGGCAAAAGCGGAAGTGCCGCCAAACGAAGCGGCGGCAGAAGTGAACGCGACATACAAGCCAATGGGATTAAGCAGCGCCCCTATAGAGGCTGCGATACTGCCCGCCAGGTAAGGCACTAGAGTCAGCCGGAAAGCGCGCAACAGCCTTTCGGCTGGGTGAGAGCCGATGAGCGTCACCATTTCACGCAATGATATCGACACCCCGAGCACGTACAAGATAAGCCCAGAAAGCGTCAAGAGCAGCCTCCAGACCCAGGCCGGTTGAAATCCTTGAACTACATCCACCCAATCGCCAATACCGATCAGCCCGGAAAACAATGGGTAGCCCGCCGCCACGAAGAAATACGCGGCGATGAAATTGACGACCGTACCGGCGGCGGCTACAAGGCGCACGCCCCAACCACTCACGAATTGAAGACCGCAGTCAAAGTGGGCGGTCGAAAGCGCGAGTGGTACGCCGCCTGCCAGCAAACACGCGCCACCATGCCCGACGGCCTCATGCAAGACATTCTTGAAGATGTACGAAACAACGCCAATCGCGATGATGGTAAGAACATCCAGCGAGAGTCCGTTGGCTCGTGAAGGGTTGCTGGTAATTGTCGAAGGCATGGTTGTTTATCACCGAAGATGATTGCGGATTAAACACAGGAAGCCGCCCAAGGTCCGAGATCAGCGACATACGCAGTCGTTTCGCATGCTTGGGCTGGATGCCATCGCATGACGATGCCATCACGATACTGTCTCGCCGAGCACGCGGCCCAGCGTCTCCAGCAGCTGGTCGACGTCATCTAGCCCGATGGGTGGAGCGCGTTGTCGGGCGGCACCTGCAGATGCAGGCGCAATGTCATGGTTCCACTTGCCTGAACCCCAGCGCCCGCAGCAGGCTCATTGAGTCGACGTAGACGTCTTTGCGTGCAACAAGGTTGCCTGCGAACGGAATCACATCAACGCCGTTCCAGGAGACCTTCTTGCCTGTTGGCTGCACAGTGGTGGAGCCCTTCGTAAATGGAATAGCCAGCGTGCCAGTCGCTGTCCACTCCTGCGCCACTAGACCGTCGCGCACGTAGGTCCGACGCGCATCGAATCGGATATCGGGGAACGCAGCGAAGATCCCCTTCAGGACCTCGCGTATGGCGTTCTTACCCACACCCTTTCCGCCGCTCGTGTGGTTTTCGAAGACGGAATCCTCGGTGTGCATCGCGAGAATGGCCTCTACGTCGTGGCTATTCCACGCTTCTCCGTAAGCGGCAATCACCTGCTCAAGCGGATGCTCGGTGCTCATCGTGTCCCCCTCAGCCAGAAGCAGAACGACCCATCAACCGAGTGTCAAGTTCAAGTGACGACAAGCGACGAACGCCGCATCGCACAATAAGACAACCTGGCGGTAGATGTCCTTGCGGTCGCCGACCTTGAATATCGTTACTTCGCACAGTTGCTCGTCAACCAGATAGGCATCCGCAGCGATTTGCTTCCTACTGCCACCAGATTCACGGCTGGCCGTCTAACGTCCGCGATCAGCGACGACGCGCGACAACCGCTGCATCGCATAGTTAGGCCGCTGACTGTTCCTCGGACTCCCAGCCCGGGAATACGAGCACAGCCGGGTGACACTTCAATGCCCGCGCAAGGACCTTGGCCCTTTCGACCCCCAAGCGAACCCGGCCATTCTCAATGGCCGAAATGGTGGTCTGGGGAATGCCCGTGAGCTTGGCAAGCTGATTTTGGCTGAGCTCCTGCAACTCACGAACGATGCGCACGGAGTCGCCAACCGAAACCTTCACACGACGCTTGGCGGGACGGAATTCGCTCATTTTCAGCGCCTCCGATAGTCATGAGGGGTCACTTCAACCACCTGGAACAGTAGCTGTGATGCAACCACGCGATAAATGATGCGGTACTGCAAATTCAGTCGGGAGGAGCGGTGACCCTGCCATTTGCCCGAGAGTGCCTCGTCCCGAAACCCGCGAATTGCCCTCAGACCCAGTGGACCGGAAATCCTCGCAATGTCCTTCCACTTTTCATAACGCTTCTTGATCTCAAGTGGCGCTGAATCCAGCTGCTTGCCGGTACGTGGGTGCTCCACAATCTGCCACATGCCGTATTGTGCCTAGATCATATATGATCTGTCAATGCACTCCGGTCAGCGGCCTAACGTCCGCGATCAGCGGCGGCGCGCCGCTTGCTGGACCAAACCTTTGGATGTCGCTTGCAGTCCCTGCAAGCGGCGTGACGACGCGAGACGACCGCTGCATCGCATTGTTAGGTGTCTTGTCAGGCGGCCACGCGGGAGACCCGCAGATCTTTGCGCCGCTTCTCGGCATGCCACAGGTCGTACTGCGTCTGCTGGTTCATCCAGCTCTCGGAGCTGGTGCCGAAAGCAATCGATAGCCGCACCGCCATCTCCGGGCTAATGCCAGCGCGGCCATTCAACAGGGCCGAAAGCGTCTTACGGCTGATGCCCAAGGCGGCGGCTGCGTCCGTGACCGAGAGATCCAGCGGCTCGAGACAGAGCTTGCGGATAATCTCGCCAGGGTGGGGAGGGTTATGCATCCTCATGAGCTACCTCAGTGATAATCCACGTAATCGACGTCTAAGGCATCCTTGCCTTCAAACCGAAATGTAATTCGCCAGTTGGCGCGAACCGTTACAGACCAGGTGCCGCTACGGCCGCCCTTCAGTGGGTGAAGTTTCAGACCTGGAAGGCCCATGTCACCCGGGGCAGTAGCAGCATTCAAAGCGCCCAGGATCAGGCTCAACGGCTCCGCGTGAGCAGCCTGAATCCCCGCTTTCGACCCCGTCGCAAAAAACTTGGCTAGTCCTTTGTGGCGAAAAGATCGGATCACGGTGCAGAGTGTAACCCATAACGTTACGGGTTACAAGACACCTAACGCTCCGGTTCAGCGGCGGCGTGACGAAAAGCGCCGAACGCTGCATCGCATAGTTAGACCGCAGAGACTGTGAGTTTGACGCCCAGACTCTGCAACACTTTGAGTACCGTTTCGTAGCGGGGCTTGGCTCCTGGGGTCAGCGCTTTGTAGAGGCTTTCCCGACCGAGACCGGACTCTTCGGCAATGCTGCTCATGCCGCGCGCTTTGGCGACGTTGCCGATAGCGGCAAGGAAAACATCAGGATTGGGATCCTCGAGCGCAGCAGTGAGGTATTCCGCGACCACCTCGTCGTTGGTGAGGTAGGCGCTAGGATCAAATTCTTTGAGCTTGGCCATGGTTATCACTCCAATTCCGCGAGCAGGCGCCTGGCCCGCGCAATGTCTTGTTGCTGAGAAGATTTATCGCCACCACACAGCAAGACAATCACAATCTCCCCGCGCGGCGCGAAGTAGAGGCGGTAACCGGGGCCGGCGAATATCCGCATCTCATGAAGCCCGCCGCGAAGACTCTTGCTATCACCTAAATTGCCGAGACGTACTGAATCGAGCCGAGCCAGGATCCGAGCCGTGCCCTTTGCGTCCCTCAGTCCAGCCAACCACCTGGAGAAGACCTCGGTTCGCTGGATCTGATACACATACCGAGTGTATCCACACGGATACAGCGATGCAAGTGCGAAAATCGACTCTCTGCGGCCTAACGACCCTAGCTCAGCGCCCCGGTCTACGAGGGCGTCGGATTGCAACCGCGACGCGAGGGCCGGGTTCGCTGCAGCGCATGGTTAGGCCGCATGCGAAGTCCTCCGAATAACAATCAGCGCGGCTAAGTAGGCAGCAGCAACGACATCGTAGGCAAGACACCAACCTGGCCACCATACAGGGACACCGGGGTTCGCTATCACTGCGTGATGAAAGAAATCGAAAACTCCGTGAAGTGCCAGGCCGGCGACCACGAGCCATGGAGTCTTCCGGAACCCAAGCGCAGCCATCGCCACAAACACGAGTGCAGGAATGGCCTCCGCGACAAGGGCATCTGTGGACCCGGCCATCGCCGCAAATAGCAGGTATAAGGTGGCAATGACAATCAATACAACTGGGTAGAAGCTGCGCTCCTTGTCGAAGCCAATCATGGTGGCGAATAATCCAACTGCAGTAGCAGCGGCGACCCCAATTACGAATTCCATAGTGGTTTAGATTTTGCGATTTAGCCGTTATTAAACTGCACTTACACCCACCGTCGTACGCGCGCCATGTAATGCGCAAACTCGGGGCCGAACTTTGCGAGTAATGCTCGCTCTTCGGGCTTGATTTGGTGCTGAGTGAGGTACACCAAGAAGGCCGGCAACAGCAAGAGCGCGCCAGCATTTGACAGGTACAGTGCCCAGCCCGCAAGAACTAGAAAGAAGCCGAGGTACATGGGATTGCGTGAGACGCCGTAGACACCGCTGGACACGACCGACGAGGACGCGCCAGGAGTGAGTGGGTTGACTGTGGTGCGCTCTATGCGAAAGGCAACAACACCGGCGAGGGCTACCGCTCCGCCGAGCACAACCAGCGCCAGCGCCAGTGCGAACCGTGCGGGCAGGGTGTACGAGATCCCTGGTGCGACGTAGGCCACACCGTACATTGCACCGGCAAAGACAAGCCACACAAGTAGCGGTGGGACCTTTAGATCGAGCCATTGCATAAAGGGTGTGCGGCCTAACGTTCGACATGAGCGGCGGCAAAAAGGCGCAGCCTTTTTGACGTCCGCTCGATGGAGTGGTTAGGCCTCGGGTTCATGGCAAACCACTTCAATGTTGTGCCCGTCCGGACCAATGACGAAAGCTGCATAGTAGTTCGCGTGGTACTGCGGGCGCAGACCAGGCGCACCATTTTCCTTGCCCCCCGCCTCAAGAGCCGCGCGGTAGAAATCTTCGACTTGACGACGATTCTCGGCCGTGAAGGCCAAGTGGAGATGCGTCGCCTTCTCCTCGATTCGGCGGATGCACAGTGAAGCTTTGCTATCTGGGCGGCAAAGCTCAACGCCGAGCGGACCCTCCGAAACAACAGCTACGCCGAGCGGTTCGAGTACCTTGAGGAAAAACGCCTTGCTCGCCGCATAGTCGCTGACTCCGAATACGACGTGATCGAACATGAGTCTCCCGAATTGCGTGGATCTGCACGAGGCCTAACGTCCGCGTTGAGCGGGCCGCGGTGCGCCCCGACCAGGCGCCGCAGGCGCCACAATTATCCGGGCGCCTGCGGCGCCCCTAGCCAATCCTTTCACGGACCGCTCCAACGCATTGTTAGGCCACCCGGAGCTCGGCATGAAGGCCTGCACGCCTCGCCAGTGTCAGCAGCATGTCCAGACTGAAGTCCTGCCAAGCACCCTTGTTCAGCTTCGAGACGCGAGGCTGCGTGACACCGAGGCGCTTCGCCGCCTCAGCTTGGGTCCAGCCTTTCGCCTTGAGCTCCTGGGAAAGTCGCAGCATGAGCTCGGCGCGCAGGGCCATCACGTGTGCCTCGGCCGCATCAAAGCCAAGATCCACAAAAACGTTCCCACTGCTGGGTGTAATGCGGTCATCTTTCCAGCGTCGGGTCGACTTCTTCATCTCAAACCTCCAATCAACTTATACCGTTTCGCAGCCAGTTCAATATCGGATTGCGCCGTTCTCTGGGTCTTCTTCTGAAAGGCATGCAGCACGTAAATTGCTTTCTCAAACTTCGCTACGTAAATGACCCGCCAAGCGCCGTCCAGATGCACACGAATTTCGTAGGCCCCTGCACCTGCTTCCTTCAGCGGCTTGAAGTTTGTGGGGAGACCGCCAAATTGAACACGCATCAACTCGACGCCAATGGCATGTCGGGCAGCCGCCGGAAAAGCGCGCAGATCTTCCAAGCTGCTTCCGACGAAGCTAAGGGGCTTCATGTCCAAGCGCAGTATACAAAAACTTGCATACACTATGCAAGTATTGGTATAGCGCCCAAATTCGGTCTTCTGAGGTGGCCTAACGTCCGCGTTGAGCGGGACGCGGTACGACAGTTCCAGGCGCCGCGGGCGCTAAAATCTTCCGAGCGCCCGCGGCGCCCACCGCCAAACTTTTCACGGACCGCTCCAACGCATGGTTAGGTTTCACTCCCTGCCGCGTGGGATCGGAGCCTTGGCAAGGCGATCCGCCATGCGCGTCTGCCAACCAGGGCCGGTGGCGCGCCAACGCTTTACCACCTCAGGCGGGAGGCGAAGGGAAATGAGCTGGCGCGGATTCGGCGAGCGCGGCCGGCCGCCCTTGTTGACGACGGCACGGCGCAACATCTCCTCGGTCAGTTCCGGGAGTTCCTTGTACTCCGAGCGTCGAATGCGGTGTGCGTCAACGCGCTTCAGGTCAGAGCCTGAAGTACGGCGCGAGGTGGTCTTGCTCACGACTATTGGCCTTTCTCATGCTGAAGATGTGGCGATCCGCGCCACGCGGGGTGTAGCCGATGACGACCAGGCGTCCTTCAAGCTTGCCATAGCAGAGCATCCGAATTTCGCCATAGTCCTTGCGCGTGTCCTCGACCTCAACGGTCAAGCCGGCGAACACGATAGGAGCATCTTCAAAGTCCAGGCCTCGTTCCTCCAGCGTACGTGCACGCTTGTCAGGATCGTAGGTGATGCCCATTGGTTATTGTATATACAATAACTACCCTAGGCAAGGCGAGATGAATTTCGAGCCTGAATCGTTAGGTGACCTCAAGCAAGGCGCGGGGGTTGCGATCGGCGACCAGCAGCAATGTCCTAGCGGCACCCGAAGGCGTGCGGCGCCCCTGTTCCCAGTCCTGCAGTGTCCGCACAGAGACGCCGAGGAGAGTGGCAAACCTGGACTGTGACAAGCCGACACTCTCACGGATCTTCGCCACATCCGGAATGTTGATAACGCGACCGTAGTCGCCCTGCTTGAGCTCCCGCAGCCCGTCCCGAATCTCGAGGCCAATGTTGCGCTTGCGCTTACTCATCGCCAAGTTCCTCTCGAATCTCTTTCAGCACATGGGCCGGAATCGAATCAGCCACATTCTTCGGATACATCGTTAGCATCCAGATGATGCCTTTCGGACGGCGCACGTAATAGATGACCCGATAACCACCGCGCTTGCCTCGACCCGGCGCTGCCCAACGTAGCTTTCGGACCCCGCCAGTTCCGGCAATGACTGGCCCCAACTCCGGATTGTCGATCAGGGCCTGCTGCAACTGCGAGTACTGCTCGTCCGAAAGGTACTGCTTCACCAGACGCGTAAAGAGCTGAGTCTCGATGAAGCTGAACACTGACTCAGTATACGGCAAAGCCGTATAGTGTCAATTCGGCACGACTGTCTTGGGAAGATCTAACGCTCGCAATCAGCGGCGGCGCGCCGCTTGCTCTGGTTGCAAGTGGCGTGACGACAAGTACCGACCGCTGCATTGCCTAGTTAGAGCGCAGATCACTTGTGCGCTTCCATGTAGGCACGGAGCAGGGCATTCATGCGGGACTGGTATCCGGCCCCTTGGGACTTGAACCAGTCAATGACATCGGAATCCACCCGCAGGGACAACAGGGACTTTCTGGGAACAGGCTTCAGCCCTTTTCGCGCCACGGCCTTCGCGAACATTTGGGGCGTCCATTCCGGCGCATCGCCATCGCGGACTATGCCGTTATAGGGCAGGGATCGCACCCTGGCGAGGTCAGTACGTGATTTGCGAGAAGTAGAAGCGCGCTTCATGTTTCGTGGCTTTCCGGATAGAAATGATGCGAATCTCCTCGCCCTGTTCGGCATGAGCTGCTGAGACCACCTGGTCTTCCAGCAACCCCAGGGTGAGAAACCTCTGTTCGCCATGGTCTTCGCAGGTGTCCTCGGCTGTAAACGTAACGCCTCGGAATATCTTGTCTGCATCCGCGAAATCGATGCCGTGCTTGCGCAGGTTAAGCCGCCGCTTTGCCTCGTCCCAGACGAACGTGCCATAGTGTAGCTACATTTCGTAGCTACGGCAAGTCCTTCACAATCCGCGCTCTAACGTCCGCGATCAGCGGCGGCGCGCGGCGCCGTCCGCTGCATGCCGTTGTTAGCCCGCGGTCTGGCCGGAGCCGAAGGCCATGGCCACCATCACTTGCGTTTCAGTCCATCCCGCCAGGCAATTACCTCGAGTTCGACGCGGACAGCGTCCTCGACCGTAATCACGGGTCGCGCCTCGAATACGAAAGCAGGAAGCATCGAACAAAACTTGTGGACGGTCACCGGATCGTCGCAGTCCACCAGCATATGCCCACCCCACTCGCCGACTCGTATCACGAAGAATTCGATCTTGAAATTGGCGGGCGCCTTCCATTGACCGAATACCTCAAGGATTCGCTTCTGGGCATTCTCGTACTCGATGGGCGAACCCTGCGGGCGTTCGAACCAGCTGATCATGTACTTCATTCGCATCCTCCTCGGTTAAGTTGACATCGTCCGAACGACTATTTCTTGGACGGGCTAACGCTCGCGATCAGCGGCGGCGCGCAGTCGGCGTGCCGCTTGCTGATCGAATCCTCGAGAAGACGCTTGCAGTTTCTGCAAGCGGCGTGACGACGCGCGACGATCGCTGCATCGCATAGTTAGAGGTCACGTTCTACGCGCTCCTGCCATAGAACCGGATCACGCGCCATGTGAAGGACCGCGAGTACGGAAACCTGGCGTTCATCTGCAACGAAGAAGATCCCGTAGGGAAAGCGGCGAACCAGGGCACGGCGAGCTTCGGCCCGAACCGGTTGGTATCGCTTCGGGGCGCTTTGAATTCGATCCAAGCAGCGTGAAAGCTCGTCGAGGAAGCGCTGGCCGAGGCCGGGCCGCTGAGTTTCGTACCAAGCGTAGGCATTGCCAATGTCCGCCTCTGCTTCGGGCCGGACGATCAGTCGCACATTAGGCCCGCTTCAGAACTCGCGCCTTTACCTCGGACCAAGGCGAACCGGCAGTCGGATCCTTGCGGTAGGCATCGAGTCGGCGATCCAGCTCCGCCTCCTGCGCTTGGGTCAGTTCCAAGGCCTCAGGAAGCTCCGCAATGCTCTCCCAGATCGTTTCCACGAGCTTGAGGCGCTCGTCGACTGGCAGGGCCAAAACCTCGGCAATGCTGATGGGCTTCATGACTCGAATCTACCACTGCCTCGCGCCATGTCCAAATCGAGGCGCCAAGTGACCTCTAACGTCCGCGTTGAGCGGGCCGCGGAACCGCGCGACCAGGCGCCAAAATCGTCCGGGCGCCTGCGGCGCCATTCGCCAAATCTCTCACGGACCGCTCCAACGCCTAGTTAGATTGACGAGCCTCGATTGACTGTATGTCAGAACTGACATATACTACCGATCGTGGCTGTAGCCGACAAGCCGGTGGTGTGGCTGCACGGGGAGATCAAGACCCCGCCATTTGCCGCCGAAGCGCGGCTTGAGGCCGGAATATTGCTCCGCCGGCTGCAGCGCGGCGAATCGCTGAGCCTGCCGCATTCGCGGCCCATGCCTGGAATTGGCCGGCGATGTCATGAGTTGCGGGCCCGGGATGGAGCAACGAATTGGAGGATTGTGTACCGGACGGACCGGGACGCAATCGTTATTGGCGAGGTCTTCGCGAAGAAGACGCGAACCACACCCAAGAACGTGATTGCGATCTGCCGGAGGCGTTTTCGGGAGTACGACGATGCGTGCAAGTAAGAGAGCTAAGCTGACGGGCCGCGGTTGGAGAGTCGGCGACGCCAAGGAGTTCCTGGGCCTGTCGGCGGAGGAGGCCGCGCTGATTGAGCTCCGTCTCAAGCTGGCGGAAGGGCTGAAGGCACGCCGCATGCGCAAGCGACTGACACAGCATGATCTCGCCGCAGCAGTCCAATCGAGCCAGTCCCGTGTCGCAAAGATGGAGTCGGGGGATCCAACCGTTTCCATCGACTTATTGATGCGTTCACTCATCGCGTTGGGTGCCTCGAGACGAGACCTCGCCAGAATCATCGCGCCCGGCTAGCTCGGCAATCTAACGTCCGCGTTGAGCGGGCCGCGCGAAACGGTCCCAGCGCGCCGCAGGCGTAAAATCTCTCCGCGCGCCTGCGGCGCGCCACCCGCAACGTCTCACGGCCCGCTCCAACGCATAGTTAGGCGGCGACTTGCTCGTACGAGAAGCCTGGTGCTCCAGCGCGCTTAGAAGCATGTTCGATGGTGATGGAGCAGATGTTGCCATGCGCATCCACATCGAGAACGGTGTTCTCGTCGAGATCGCGGGTTTCGGTCACCGGAGCGTCTCGAAACTCGAGCAGCAAGGTGTCGGTATCTGCGAAGTAGCGAACTTTCATGGTACGAACCCGCGGTCGAAAAAGGCGTTATGGACTGTTTCCCGGTCGGATAACAGGATAACCCTTAAGTAGCGATTTTCCATCTCTGGCACCTGGACCCAGCACCTAATCCTGCCGTCTTTCTGAACTACTTCACGAATTGGGGCTGAAATGGCGCGCTCAATCCATTCGTCACGGATCAGCGCCCGGTCAGGGCGTTTGCGAACGGCTTCAAAGTAACTCGTTACTTTCACTCGCGGCAACGTAGCAGACTGAGTAACGCCGTCATAGTCGCCGCCTAACGTCCGCGATCAGCGGCGGCGGGCAGTTGACGCGCCGCTTGCTCTGGTTGCAAGCGGCGTGACGACAAGCGACGACCGCTGCATCGCATAGTTAGACGTCGCTTGCTAAGCGCGTTTCTTGTGCTTGGCAATGAGCTCGCGAACCTCAGGGACAAGCTCGGCAGGAACGGCCATGACAGTACCGCCCATGGCGGCCTCGTCTTCAGCTACTGCCTCGTCTTCGGACTGGGACTCATAGTGGGCGATGACGCCCTTGACGCGCTTCTCGTCCCAGCCAGGAGGAAACCGATTCTTGCTCATGGGCCTAGTTTGCGCCTGCGCCGCCGATAGGCCAATGCAGGCTTGCCACGGAGTTCGTAAGCCGTGATGACGAATACACTTTTAGGCTCCGGGTCAGGGACATAAACCACCCGCAGCAGGCGTCCTGCCCGAGTCCGGCCGGTGGCCACCCGCGACCCATCGCTTCCGGCGCGATCCTCGCCAGGGTGGGACAGGACCTCCTCAACCTCTGATTCCGCGACGTCATGCTTGTAGATGTGCGGCTGGTCGGTCTCTGGATCGATGTAGTAACGGACCTTCACGGCGCCTCTGTGATCTGACCTGCCGGCATTCTTCGGACCAGTTGTCCTTAAAAGATGGCGGCCTCCGGGTGGTTGGTTGAAAGACTCTGCTTGAACTCTACCGGCGTCAGCTGCCCGAGGCTCGAGTGCGGTCGCACCTCGTTGTAGCCACGCCGGAACGTCTCGATGATGACCTTTGCGTCGATGCGATTCTTGAACCACTCCATCGCCAGGCACTCGTCGCGGAACTTGCCGTTGAAGCTTTCGTTCAATCCATTCTGCCACGGCTTGCCGGGATCGATCGCGGCGGTCTCGATGTTCGCGGTGGTAAGCCAGCGCAAGATCGCCCGCGACACGAACTCCGGGCCGTTGTCCGAACGCAGGTATCGGGGTGCACCGTGAACGCTGACCAGCCGGGCGAGTACCTCGATCACACGACTGGAACGGATGCTGCCGGCGACGTCGATCGCGAGGCACTCCCGGGTGTACTCGTCGACCACCGTCAGGCACTTGAGCTGCTGGCCGTTGGCACAGGCGTCGAACACGAAGTCATACGCCCACATCTGGTTGGCGCCGGTTGCCGGCAGCGGCCTGGGTCGACTGCTGGCGACGCGCCGCCGCGGCCGCTTCCTCGGCACTTGCAGCCCGTGCAGGCGCCACAGCCGATGGGTCCGATCCGCGCTCATCACATGGCCCCGTCTGGCCAGGAACACCTGGATGCGCCGGTAGCCGTACCGCGGGTACTGGGCCGCGAGCTCCCGCATCGCGGCCAGCGCCGGGGCATCGCGCTCGATCAGTCGCGACCGATAGCGCCAGCTGGACCTCGCCACCTTCAGCAGCGCGCACGCTCGCCGGATCGACAGACCGCGTTGACACACATACGCGATCTGCTGCCGCCTGACGGGTGCGCTCACCATTTTTTTGCAGCGACCTCCTTCATCACCTCGATCTCGAGGTCGCGCTCCGCCACCAACTTCTTGAGCTTGGTGTTCTCCTGCTCCAGATGTCGCAGTCGCTTCACATCAACCGCCTCGAGCTTGCCGAAGCGCTTGCGCCACAGGTAGATCGTCTGATCCGAGATCCCGTGCTTCTTGGCTACCTCGACCACCGGCGCTGCATCCGCCTCGCGCAGGATCCTGACCATCTGCTGTTCCGTAAATCGGGTCTTCTTCATGACTCCCTCGCTGTCCGGGGAGCCATCTTCTCCAAGTATCAGCTGGTCCTCAAATCGCCAGGCAGGTCAGGGCCGCGCGAGGCGTGGCCGGCGCGCCGCAGGCGCGAGAATAGTACGCACGCCTGCGGCGCGCTTGCCTGAGCTTTTCACGGACCGCTCCAACGCATAGTTAGGCCACAGGAGCCTGGTCGTCGCTACTCTTGCCTCGCTTGAGTTCGAACACCCGGACGATGACGTAAGCGACCAAGGCGACGACGAAGAACCACAACAGCATCCATGCGATGCCCTCAAGCGTCTCAATAACCGTGCGATAGATCTCGAGAATCCAACGGTCGCGCGTCAGTTCCAGGATTCGTGCCGTCTTTTCGTACTGTTGAGGATTTATGTAGCGCTCAAGTTCGTGGATTCGAACGCCTGCAGAGACGCCAACGACGAATATCGCAAAACGCAGGTACTGGAGCCACCCGGAACTGATCTCGTCCGCGATGATTCGTCGCAAGATTCGAGCGAGTGGAGGCGTAAAGAACCGGACCACAAGCGCAGCGACAACCACCGCAACGGCGAACGTAACGATGAGAAGAGTGAGGAACATCGCAGCTCCTGTGGCCTAACGCCACGCTTCAGGTGCGCGTTGCTTTGAACGCGTCGCCTGCAAGCGTTTGTTAGCCAGTTTCGCATCGTGTCTCATAGCTACATCTCAAGCACACCATGTAAGTAAAGTTTGGCTGTACCGGCGATTTTGATTCGATTGCCGTCAATGGTGCAGCGGACGTGGCCACCTCGCGCGCTAAGCTGATGCGCCCGCAGGATGCACTTGCCGAGGCGCGCACCCCAGTACGGCGCCAGTGTGCAATTGATTGAGCCGGTGACCGGATCTTCGTCTATACCAACCGATGGAGCGAAGAATCGCGAGACGTAGTCGATGTCGCCCGCACCTGCCGCAGTGACGATTACACCGCCGATCCCGATATCCAGCTTGGCGAGCGTGGGTATGTCCGGTGACAGATGGCGCACTTGCTCCACATCGTCGAGCACGACCAGATAGTCGCGGGACTTCATCACTTGAGCGCGTAACAAACCCAATGCTGGCAAAAGGTCGGATGGCAATTCGCACGCCTCCGGCGGCCACGATGGAAAGTCCATTTCGAACACGTCGCCGTCGCGGGCGACCGCCAGCACGCCGCTCCGCGTGTGAAAGCGTACCGGCCAGGAATTGTGTGATCGCAGCGCCAGCACAAATGCTGCAGCAAGAGTCGCGTGGCCACAGAGGTCGTCCTCAATCATCGGTGTAAACCAGCGCAAATCGAAATCACCGTCGTCACGCCGTGCGACGAACGCCGTTTGCGAGTGTCGGTTCTCATTCGCGATCCGTTGCATGATCGCATCGGCTGGAAACGCCGGCAAGATGCAGACGCCAGCCGGATTTCCGGCAAACAGCGTCGTCGTGAAGGAATCGATGTGGTAGTAAGGGATGGTCATCAATGCGCCCGCTGTCGCTCTTGGCTAACGTCCGCGTTGAGCGGGCCGCGCGAGGCGGCTGATACGCGCCGCAGGCGCGACAATTGTCCGCGCGCCTGCGGCGCGCTCGCTGAAACCTCTCACGGACCGCTCCAACGCATAGTTAGACGTCTCACACCTCAGCCGAGCGTTTTTTCCAAGTATGTGGTGCCCGGCACTGGACTAAATCGATACGGCGCAATTGGGGTGAACCCTAATGCGGCATACAAATTCTGCGCCTCCTTCATAGAAGGCAATGTATCCAGAACCAGGCGGGTGTAGCCCAGTCGACGCGCCGCAAGGATTGCGGCTTCGACCAGGCGCCGCCCCACGCCATGACCGCGTCCAGCAGGACCAACATAGAGGCGCTTGATTTCGCCGATGTCATCGGCGAATCGCCGTAGTGCGATACAACCGACATAGGCACCGCTCTCTTCAGCAAGAAGAAAGACACCCGCTGGTGCGGAGTACTCAGTCGCCAAGTTTCCGATCTCGTGTTCGAAATTCTGGAAGGACAGATCTACATCAAGCGACGCCGCGTACTCCTCAACAAACTGACGTGCCTGACGCCAATGATCCTGCGACTCCGCGACAACAAGTTGCATCGACACGCACCCAGATACGTCTAACGACCGCTTCATCGCATAGTTAGACATGGCGTGGCGCAAACATGATGATGGCCATGCCGGTGATCGCAACTAGAGCGCCGACGCTATCCCACACGGTGGGACGCAATCCGTCGACAACCCAAAGCCAGACAATGGCGGTTGCGACATATACGCCGCCATACGCTGCGTACACGCGACCGGCCGCCGTAGGGTGCAAAGTGAGAAGCCATACGAACAAAGCCAGGGAGCCCGCGGCTGGTAGCAGCACCCACATAGGTGCGCTTTTCTTGAGCCAAAGATACGGCAAGTAGCATCCCACGATCTCGGCTATTGCGGTGACAACGAACAGACCGAAGGTCTTAAGCTCAAACATGTGCGCATCTCGTTCGAGCCATGTCTAACGTCCGCGTTGAGCGGCGGCGCGGTGTTGCGTGAGCTTGGGCACTTTATGCTGAGCGCCGGCCGCTCGAACGCGTTGTTAGACCCCGCTTCACAACCTTGCGCAGCTCTTCATTGATCTGTGTCTGATAGCGACGACCACTGGCGCGGAAGTACGCAAGCACGTCCGCGTCGAGACGAATGGTTGTCGACACCTTGGTTGGTGCCTTTTGAGGGCCACGGCCCTGCTTGACGACCGCAGGACCCAGCATCTCCTCCGACCACGGAGGATTGTCTGAGTCCTTAGGCTTCGCCTTGAAACTTTTTGGCTTCCGCAACGTAGTAGCGTGCTTCATATTTTTCAGCCTTGCGCAGAGAGATGATGTGAGGTCCTCTGCGACGTTCGGTGTAAACGAGTACAACAACCTGGCGACTAAGGCGGCCGAAGGTGACCAGCCGCTGCTCGTCGTAACGCTGGCGAATATCTTCACGTGTGATCGTGAAGTCGTCCCAGATGGCCTCGCAGCCGACGAAGTCCAAGCGATGAATCTTGAGGTTGGCTTGGCGCTTCTTTTCGTCCCACGTGACCACAGATATATTGTAGTAACAATTTACTCAAACAGCAAGTGAGGCTTCCAGCGGGGTCTAACTACAATTAGGTGGCATGAAGAGCTCGGTAGCCCCACAGGCCGGGTAGAGCCACTAAAACAGCAATGTTCCACGAGAGAAACCACAGCGTCACAACTGTCAACACAATCGTGACCAAGAACAAGACGATGCCAACAATTCTAATACGGGCTGCGCCGCTCAGATAGAGAATGCACATGCCAATACACAGCAATGGAAGTGCCGCTAGCCACACAAAGAACCATAGGTGTGGATTCGAGTCCTCGAACGTGAATCTGAGCTGCTCAAAGACGGACTCAAAAGGACTTAGGTGAGGGAGTGGGGCAACGAAGAAGAAGATGTACCAGATACCTGCGATTGCAGCCGCAGGCAGCAAGTACAGCCAACCGGCCACCAGACCTGGCGCAAACTTGATCTTCATGCCACCTAACGTCCGCGATCAGCGGCGGCGCGCGGTTGGCGCGCCGCTTGCTGATCGAAACTTAGAAGAGCTGCTTGCAGTTCCTGCAAGCGGCGTGACGACAAGCGCCGACCGCTGCATCGCATGGTTAGGTCTCGTCTGGGTTCTGATTCCGAGACTTGAGTTGTCCCCGCCGTAACAATCTTTCTGCGCGCATTACGTACAGGATGTAAACGCAATCCGAGTCCTCGCGATAGAAGACCCGGCAAGGTGGCTCAACGATCTGGCGATATCGCCAACCTCGCAGTTCCTGTGGCTTGGAGCCACTTTTGGGGTGCTCGGCGAGTTGCCCCACATGCTGAAAGATGCGCTGCACGAGCTCACGGGCGGCATCCGGATTCTCAAGGGCAACGTAATCCGCAATGGCATCGAGATCGCTTAAGGCAGGTTCAGTCCAGACTACTTCAGCCATCGCGACATGCGCCGTTTGGCCTCGGCATGGGTAAGGGTACGGCCCTCTTCAACGGCCTTTTCGCCGCGGGCAATACCTTCCAGCAAACCCATGCGGCGCTGCAACGATTCATATGTGGCGACATCGACAAGATATGCGCTTGGCACGCCGTGCTGCGTGATCAGAATTGGCTGGCGGTCGCGTTCCAGTTCGGACAGCAACTCCGTTGCCTGGCGTTTCAAAGTGGTAACCAGCTCGGTACGCATAAAAGTGATACTAAAGTATCACTGTGGCAGATGCAAGTGACAGACGAGACCTAACGTCCGCGATCAGCGGCGGCGCGCAGTCGGCGCGCCGCTTGCTGACCGCCACCTGGCCGCGCCGGTTCCTGTCCGTGCAAGCGGCGTGCCGACGCGCGACGACCGTTGCATCGCCTAGTTAGGTGGCGTTGCTCCATCACGACTTCACTCGCTGCCCTTTGCAGGGACCTTCTTGATCGTCCTGTCAGTGAGATCGCGATACGACTGGAACAATTCTGCAAATGGCTCTTCTTGGCCGGCAAAGTATCCAATCTGATCGACTACACCTTCGCGGACCTGTCGGGTTATCCATGCGGGATGAGCAGGATGGCCGTCGGTTGTGAACGCGAGATATAGAGAGTTGACAGGGCACTCAAGTACTTCCAGATTCTCTTTTGGGAACGCACGAAGGGACGGTCCGCACGAGTCTTCTACCAAGTGACGATATTCCTCCCACTCCCGAACTGAGATCTTTGCCAATGGGTATGGCATGTATTGGGGTCCGTCGGCACTGGTTGTGATCGGATACCTGATGGTGATTTCGCCCGTTGTGTTTGTTAGCCCTTCCGGTACCAACGGAATGAAAACGCGAAGTTCGTGAGCACCTGACGGAATAACGATCGAATCGGTGAGTACGAGTGATCCGCTGCCTTTCTCGGCCTTCGCCGTGGATTGCGTGCGGTCACCCGTGACGCTCTTGTCCTGATCGTCCTGAAATACGACGATCACAGACCCACTCTTCGCGTTCTCGAGCACGTAGTTCACTGAAACGTTGAAGTGAACTGTGGTTCCGCGCACCAAAGGTGTTCCAGGTTTCGGGTCTACGGCATCGAGGTCAATGGCATAGCCCTCGCCTCGGGGCGCATTGAAAGTCCATGAAGCCGCTTCTGAGGCTGCCGCACTTGACCCGCTAGCAATGAAGGTCGCGGCTAGGCAGACGATTTGCTTCAATGGCAAAGGCAACTCTTCAACGCCACCTAACGTCCGCGATCAGCGGCGGCGCGCAGTCGGCGCGCCGCTTGTCGACTGAAACCTGTGGGAGGCGCTTGCAGTCCGTGCAAGCGGCGTGACGACGCGCGACGACCGCTGCATCGCATAGTTAGGTGTCTGGACGAGATACGAGCGGAAACTTGTCAGGATGACGAATGGACTCGACCGCCAGATCGATGTCCAAGGCAGGCCAGTGCAGGTGATGGGGAGAGGGCAACTCGACGCGGGTCAACTGATCGATCGAGGCGTTACGGAACCACGGAAATTTGTCGAAAGGCACAAATAACTCGTCGCTGCCAATAAGCAGCCAAAAACCGTGCGGGGAAACATTGGCGACTTCAACTGCCGAAGTGCCTGTTCCAAGCGGCGCGGATCTCATCAGCGTGTTCCTCAATTAAGGCTACAACGGCCCGAATCTGACGGTCGTTCAAGCCATAATTCTGCGCCAACGCTATCTGTGGCTCAAGCCAATATTTGGCTTCTCCATCAGGGCATTGCACGTGTACATGGCACCGCGGTTCTTCGCGCGAGAAGAAGTAAAACCGATACTGGCCGTCGCGGAAGATGGTTGGGCTCATGCCTTGAGCTTACGCGACCGCCGATTGTCCAGATACCTAACGTCCGCGATCAGCGGCGGCGCGCAGTCGGCGCGCCGCTTGCTGACCAAGGCATTTGGATGGCGCTTGCAGTTCCTGCAAGCGGCGTGTCGACAAGCGCCGAACGCTGCATCGCATAGTTAGGCCGCGCTGACTTTGAGCGTCTCGACACCACGTAGATCGACACTGCGCTTTGCCTGCCACAGATCGTAACTATGCTGCATGGCGAGCCAGCTCTCGGCGGAGCGACCGAGACACTTCGACAAACGCAAAGCCATCTCGGGGGTAACACTGCTGGTAGCCGTCAGAACACGGCTGAGAGTGGAAGGCGATACTCTGAGCTTGGCCGCCAGCTCGCGACCGCTGATGCCATTCGGCTCGAGATACACCGCAGTAATGAACTCACCCGGGTGAGGAGGGTTATGCATGGCCATCAGTGATAGTCCTCGTAGTCCAACAAATAAGCCTGTCCGTCCCTGAACTCGAACGTCAGCCGCCAATTGCCATTGACCCAAACCGACCAGCGGCCCCGATCGGAGCCCTTCAGCGGATGAAGCTTGAATCCTGGAACGTCCATATCGCCAATGACTTGGGCGGTTTCCAGGGCAATCAACAGCATCCGCAGTCGTTTCGCATGCTTCGGCTGGATGCCTCCAAGACTGCCGGTCTCATAGAAGCGGCGTAGCCCCTTGTGCCGAATCGACTGGATCACGCGCTGAGTGTAGCATGTTGCGCATCACGCAACAAGCGGCCTAACGTCCGCGTTGAGCGGGCCGCGGTACAGCGGTATTAGGCGCCGCGGGCGCGACAATATTCCCCGCGCCCGCGGCGCACCCCTGCCAAGCTTTCACGGACCGCTCCAACGCATTGTTAGGCGTCGGTTGACAAAATGGGGTATCCGATTTCCGTCGCATCCGCTCGCACACGCTCCAGCGTTACTTTCGAATTGAGCGCGCTGACAAGTGAAGGCGTCAATGAAGCGTTAGCGTAGACAGCCTCAACAGCGGCAATCGGAACATCAAGTTCATAGTACCAATGTGCGAAGTCTACGTAGGCTGCTGGCGGTTCAATGAGCAATGCGAGGAACTCCTCGGAGCCGTCGTCTGCCTGAGCGCGCTGAGGCTCCGGATGAACCACGCGGTGCCAGGCCGAGTCATCTACGCCTCTCCAGTAACAATAGCTCAACCACTTCCAGTCGAAAGCGGGTTCGTTGAGAAAGGAAGAGAACGAACTTGGTATTTGACGTGGAATTTCCGCGAGTAGTGCCATATCGCCCGCGAGAGTCGTTTCGTGTGCCAGCCCTTTGATTCCAGCTCCGAATGGCCCGAATAGGATGAACCAATCGTCGCCCGAACCGTTCCTCATTGACGCCATCTCTTCGCCCGGGCTCCATGATCCGTTAAAGCTGTAGTACCGATCCTCCCATTCTGGGCTGACAACTGCTTCGACCATCGCCAATGCCTTCGCTCGCATGCGTAAGGTTGGAAGTTGTGGCAGGCGGGTTGGATCAAGCGGCATAACTGGGGGCGAGCGTGATTCGACGCCTAACGCCCGGGTTCAACGGCGGGCCGAGCGCGCAGCGCGAGGACCGTCCGCTGGAACCCGTTGTTGGGCCCCAACTCCTTGAACGCTCCAGGGCCGAATCTTTGACAATGTCTTGGACAGAGCATCCTTTGTATGTGCGGCTTCGTAGTCCATTTGTAGCCCGATCCAGAAACCCTCAGACATTCCAAAGAAACGGGCCAGGCGCAGGCCGGTGTCGGCCGTAACCCCGCGAGTTCCGGCAACGATCTCGCCGATGCGGCGCTGCGGTACTCCAATTTCCTTGGCCAGTCGGTACTGCGTGATGCCCATGGGCTTCAGAAACTCTTCGAGGAGGATCTCGCCAGGGTGGGGATAGGGAACTTTGCGCATAACAGTGCTCGGTTAGTGGTAATCAACGATCTCAACGTCTTCAGGGCCTTCAGGTGTCCACCGAAAGCACACGCGATATTGGTCATTGACGCGGATGCTGTGCAGACCAGCGAGATTGCCTTTCAGTGCTTCCAGCCTGTTTCCAGGAGGCACCCGGAGGTCATCAAGCTTGCCTCCACGATTCAGCATGGCCAATTTGCGCATCGCCACGGCTTCGATATTTACGAAGCGCTTGACCCTTGCGCCTTTGAACAAGCTCTCCGTGTCTGAACACTTGAAGGACTTGATCGCCATAACGAATACTAACGGATAGCGTTAGTACCGTCAAGGGTCAGTAAGACGTGACCTTTGCATTTGGGGCCCAACGTCCGCGTTGAGCGGGCCGCGGCACAGCCTTCGTAGGCGCCGCGGGCGCTAACATTTCCCAAGCGCCCGCGGCGCCCTTCGCCAAACCTCTCACGGACCGCTCCAACGCATAGTTAGGCGGCGCGCCACTGATCTCCATCGGCACTCAGATTCATTTGAGCTCGACCTCTACGAATGCAAACTCGTCGACACCCGGATTGATGATGTTGTGTTCGACGCCCAGCGGCCGTGCGTACGACTGCCCGAAACTTAGCGGGATCTCGACATTTCCCGTTGGGGTCTCTGCTAGAAGCATTCCCGCGGTAAGACAGACGACAACATAGTCATGAGCGTGGCGATGCCAGCCTGTCTCGGCTCCTGGCGCGAGTCGCCATTCCGTCAAGATGACTCGATCGGTTTCCTCTAGCAGCTTGCTAAGTGCTTTGGGTCTTTGAAGTGCCACGACGCCTCTCGTGCCGCCTAACGTCCGCGTTGAGCGGGCCGCGCACAGCGCGGCCGGCGCGCCGCAGGCGCGATAATTGTCCGCGCGCCTGCGGCGCGCTCGCTGAAACCTCTCACGGACCGCTCCAACGCATAGTTAGCTCTCATGGTCGAGGTTAGTTGGTGCGCAGGTGCACGACTACTTAACTGCAGATTCACGTTGGACTGCTTGCAGGTGCTACTTTTTTTCATCCCACCATGGCCGTACGGTCGAGGCGTTCTCTGGTCTACTGGCAGGTGGTTTCACATCGTCGGGCTTGCCGGCAGTTGGTTTCCTGATTCGAACAAGTAGTATCTTGATTGCGAATACGACTATCAAAGTCATTGCGTAGTGAACAACATAGCTTGTCACTGAAGTTCCGCTCACCATGAAGCGCGCCCACCACGGCATAAGACCGGGAAGACCGCCATGGACTTCAACTGGCCCAGCAACTGCGGCCATGAGAGCGACAATAACCACGCTAGCAACAACCGATGTCGTGCTTCCGTCAAGTTGCCGTAACCAATAGATACTTACGCCAACAGTAAATGCGAGCGCCAACAGAGGATAGAGAATGAACGTAATGGCAATCATGAGAGCTAACGTCCGCGTTGAGCGGGCCGCGCGAGGCGCGGCCGGCGCGCCGCAGGCGCACAATATCTCCGCGCGCCTGCGGCGCGCTCGCTCAAACCTGTCACGGACCGCTCCAACGCATAGTTAGGTGGCGCCTCGTTGCTCGCCCATGAGCGCGTTGCGAAGAACTGCAGCTTGCGCTGGCGCACATTCACTAAGCTGCTCTGCGCAAAAGGCAACACTGTCGCGGATGGTTGTGGCATCGACGGAACTCACTACCGCATCAGGCTTCGTCCGAAGCAACCCCAGCAATATTTCCACGTATGCGTCAACGTCTGATTCCTCGGTGTTCGCAGGGTCGACTCTAAATGCAAAGCAAGTAGCCCGCGCGATACTGGCAACTAGCTTTTCGTCCTTGGTGAGCTCCCGCGTATCTGGCGCCATCTAACGTCCGCGTTGAGCGGGCCGCGCGAGGCCGTTCCGGCGCGCCGCAGGCGTAAAATCTCTCCGCGCGCCTGCGGCGCGCTGGCTTGAACCTTTCACGGACCGCTCCAACGCATAGTTAGATTGCAAGTTGCTACCCCATCACGGGTCCGTACATTGCCCATACCGTGATGGGCAGCAGAATCAGAACTGACAGGACGGCCGTCAATAGCAGATACCACCCGCGACGATTTTGGAACCAGAAGATCAGCGAGAAACCTCCAAGCCCAGCTGCCAGGAATACAAACCAGTACAAATAGGTGTCTAGAACAAACTGGGTTCGCGTCGGAATCGGGAGGCCCATATCGCGGAAGAGCTCCTGCATCGCAGGAATCAGAAAGTAGGCATAAACGTAGAAGCCGATTACCAATAGGAGAGCGATGGCTGCCACGACTCGTTCGAAGGAAAAGAGTTGGCGGCGCATGGCTGCAATCTAACGTCCGCGTTGAGCGGTCGCGGTACAGCGCAGCCAGCACGCCGCAGGCGCGATAATGGTCCGCGCGCTTGCGGCGCGCTCGCTCAACGCTCTCCCGGACCGCTCCAACGCATAGTTAGATCGCATCAGTGCGCAAAGACAAATAAGGCGAGCCCAAACTGGACGAGCAGCGCCATGAAAAAGACATAGGTTGCCTCCATGGCATTCGCTCCGAAATAGCGGGTTAGACCGAAAAAGAAAACAACTACAGCTAGAAGCCAGCCAATTTTCGGAATTGCGCTTACCAGTTGGATTGCGCCCGCTAGGCCTAATAGCTGAATGCCACTCGCCTTGATCCAAGCCAAATGCGTCGCTATCCACAAGACAATGAAGGTACCGACTACTCCCGCGAGAGCTTGAAGTACCCACCATGCGGTAGTTGTCATATGCGATCTAACGCTCGCGATCAGCGGCGGCGCGCAGTCGGCGCGCCGCTTGCTCTCGGTTGCAAGCGGCGTGACGACAAGCGCCGAACGCTGCATCGCATAGTTAGGTTACAGTGCCGTTAGCGCAAGCTTTGGCTATGACTGGCAGCATGTGTTCCTTGAGCACACCGCTTTCCCGTTTGGCGAGCAAGTCATCAAAGTAGGGAACGTGCGCTTTTGGGTCCTTAACGACAATAATCGAGTAGGCCTTCAAGACGCTCTCGACACCAGCGATCTGCAATGTGGCCTCGATCCGTATTGCCAGGATGCGTAATCTGATAGGTAACGTTTCGAAACATTTGCTGCACGAGGAGTTCAGGCCCGTACGGCAGTTCTTCTGCGGGCAATGGACCAAGAATGTCGCAGACAAAGACCGTGAAATCCGGAGTCTCTTCAAGCCATCGAATGAGCCAAACTCGTTGTTCCGGGGCATTGTCTCCGAGCGGGTTTGCCTCAAGGGCGGCTGTAAATCCTACGGCCCGATCAGGATCACTCTCGGGTTTGGTTGACGCTGGTTCGGTGGCGGTCGCAAAAACGCTGACCAGAACCAGGAAGGGCGACAGGCATTTGGCACCGATGCGCAAGAATGCTTCTCCTGAAACCTAACGTCCGCGTTGAGCGGGCCGCGGTACAGCGCGGCCTGCGCGCCGCAGGCGCGAAAATGGTCTGCGCGCCTGCGGCGCGCAACCCGCAGACTTTTCACGGACCGCTCCAACGCATAGTTAGATGGCGTGGTCATTGAATGGCTCGCGCAAGTCCGGCCAACACAAGAGACACCACACCAGCGACAACCAGGAATGTGGCGACAAATGCGACTGCGCGCAAGGACCACCATCGACCGTAGAGCAACAGGGCAACGACTGAAATCTGCGTCTGGAGCGGATCGCCAACACCGAGCTCGCGTGTCACTTCCTGCCGGGTGGCTCCGTAGAAGAAGCGAACAAGTGACGGCACCGCGACGAGAGCGAAGACAATTGAGAGGCCGGCCAGCCATGGAAACTCAAGGCCACTGAAAAAGGCGCGTAACATTTAACTGCGCGCTCCTACTGACGCCATCTAACGTCGCGTTGAGCGGGCCGCGCGAGGCAATTGCCAAGCGCCGCTGGCGCAAAGTTTTTACCGGCGCCAGCGGCGCCCATTGCCAAGCTTTTCACGGAACGCTCCAACGCGTAGTTAGGCATCATTCAGTGATCCCGATAATGCGGGTGGCGATTTCTACGGGTGCCACGAACCGTGGCGAACATGGTACGCCGCGCCAGGCTGGCGGGGCAGGGATAGAACAGAATGCAGCCGCAGCAGCTGGGAGAACGGCGTTAGACGTGGCAGATCGATTGACGTGCGTGTCACTTGGCTGCGCCACCCAAGATTTATCTCCACGATCTCGGCATTCCGAGAATGATGCCTAACGTTCGAGCTAAGCGGGCGACGACGGCAGGACGCCAGGCCCGGGCTGGCGAAAATGTACCGCGTACCGCCAGACCGGGCCTGGTGGCCTGCCGTTGGCGCTCCGCTTGAGCGAGGGGTTAGGCATCAGTTGCGGCGCTGGCAGACCGGAATGCCTTATCTCAGCAGCTGGTGACCTGGCTGGCATAGATTGCTTCGACGCGACCCCGGTGGGTTTTGAGAACCAGTGAGTTCAGTACGTCGAAGCCACCGGGGCATTTTCCCTGCATCTTTCCTTCGAAGTCGTAGGAGATCCAGTTGCCGCTTCTGTGTGAAGGTGCGCCCAAGCCCTCTGCAAAGGCTTGCTCGCGCATGCCGAGACGGATCTTCCCTTGAATTGACGCAGGTTGCAGGTGAATCGGCAGGGCGGGGCACCCAGCTACAGGCAGTCTTGATTCAATCGCGGTGATGGTGATTCCAGTTACGGCACGCTCCGGGCCGCCCATCTCGCCATGTGAGGTGATCCAAAGCCTTGAGGGCACGTGTCCGGTCAGGGTGTAGCAGAGCCAGTAGACGCTATCCCCAGCTTCGCCGGGCGTGCTCTATGGCTCCAGCAGATGCTCGTGCGAGAACTTCGGTTAGGGTGGTCTTCTCGAAGTTCACCGTCCACTTGCCCAACGTGGCACCCGTAGTCGGCTTCCATTTCATCGATGCCGACCAAGTGCGTGCGTCGAACGGCTCCGAAGGCGGCGCTACGGTATCTGCGGAACCCGCGGCAGACGCGACCAGCAGCGGTAGGACGAAGAGGGTCTTCACTGATGCCTAACGTCCGCGTTGAGCGGGCCGCGCGCGGCCCTTACCAAGCGCCGCGGGCGCGACAATCTTCCCCGCGCCCGCGGCGCACCCCTGCCAAGCTTTCACGGACCGCTCCAACGCATAGTTAGGTTGCATCGTGAGAAACCCGCTGACCGCGCTTAAATAGCCAACCGCCTGCGACTGCCAGCACCAAGTACATCCCGGTGATCACTATGCGCTTGACGAGAGTTGGTGGTTCCCCAAGAGGATCCGAGTCGTTGGCGATTTGTGTACCGACCGGGTCGAAAATTGATATCAAGCCGAAAAGTGCACCGAATAGGCCGAACAAGAACAAGATGAATCCGGTACTGATGAATGCGATGCGTTTCATTTTGCGACTAAATGAGGGCATTTGCTCGATGCAATCTAACGTCCGCGTTGAGCGGGCCGCAGTACGAGCCCGCACCAGGCGCCGCAGGCGCGACAATTTTCCGCGCGCCTGCGGCGCCCACTGCCGAACCTCTCACGGACACGCTCCAACGCATAGTTAGGCATCAATGCAGCGCCGACCTCGAATTGGTCGTACGAACCTTTATGAAAGTGAACACAAGAACCGATACCCAAATAAAGGTAATGAATCCGATGATTGGCAAGATCGTACCAGTAAGGAGCCTAAAGAGAATTCTCGATGAGGGCCAACTGACGTAATCATCATGCGGGCGGCCAAGAAAAGTACGCGGCAGCCATTCCAACAGTGCCACTAACTGACGTCATGAATGACGCATTTCACGAGGCTAGGAACAGCGTGGGACAACGCACTCGCAAAGCATCGCAAACCCGAAACCTTGGTCAATGTACCGCTGTCAAGGCCGATCTCATTGATGCCTAACGCTCGCGATCAGCGGCGGCGCGCAGTCGGCGCGCCGCTTGCTGACCGAAACCTATGAGAGCCGCTTGCAGTTCCTGCAAGCGGCGTGACGACAAGCGCCGAACGCTGCATCGCATAGTTAGGTTTCAGTGCCGTTAGCGCAAGCTTTGGCTATGACTGGCAGCATGTGTTCCTTGAGCACACCGCTTTCCCGTTTGGCGAGCAAGTCATCAAAGTAGGGAACGTGCGCTTTTGGGTCCTTAACGACAATAATCGAGTAGGCCTTCAAGACGCTCTCGACACCAGCGATCTGCAATGTGGCCTCGTCCGTATTGCCAGGATGCGTAATCTGATAGGTAACGTTTCGAAACATTTGCTGCACGAGGAGTTCAGGCCCGTACGGCAGTTCTTCTGCGGGCAATGGACCAAGAATGTCGCAGACAAAGACCGTGAAATCCGGAGTCTCTTCAAGCCATCGAATCAGCCAAACTCGTTGTTCCGGGGCATCGTCTCCGAGCGGGTTTGCCTCAAGGGCGGCTGTAAATCTTACGGCCCGATCAGGATCACTCTCGGGTTTGGTTGACGCTGGTTCGGTGGCGGTCGCAAAAACGCTGACCAGAACCAGGAAGGGCGACAGGCATTTGGCACCGATGCGCAAGAATGCTTCTCCTGAAACCTAACGTCCGCGTTGAGCGGGCCGCGGTACAGCGCAGCCTGCGCGCCGCAGGCGCAAACTCTTCCGACGCGCCTGCGGCGCGCCACCCGCAAGGTTTCACGGACCGCTCCAACGCATAGTTAGGCAACGCAT
The DNA here is from genome assembly GCA_963819545.1 of uncultured Gammaproteobacteria bacterium. Classification (GTDB taxonomy): domain Bacteria; phylum Pseudomonadota; class Gammaproteobacteria; order Steroidobacterales; family Steroidobacteraceae; genus SCUD01. The sequence goes on from CAWFWJ010000002.1 coordinate 763,992, forward strand.
GGCATCAGCACATGCTAATCGTTCGAAGGATCATCATCACGACTGCGTTTCAGCGCTTTCGCCTCAAACTCAAGAATGCGTCTGCGCGTCCAAAGATAAAGAGCCGCGACCTCCTCTAGCGACAATAAGTTTGGATCCTGCTCAAAGCGAACGTTTAGCGCTTCGAGCTCGTCGTCGCTCAGTGAGTCGAGCAGCCGCTGCGCCGCTGAGTTCTGGGGCGAACTTTCGCCACCGCTCATTGGGCTATTTGTCCTAAGGACTGCACCGCGAATCTCATCGTCGCCGAGACCTAGCGTTGCCTAACGTCCGCGTTGAGCGGGCCGCGCGAGGCCCGTACCAGGCGCCGCGGGCGCGATAATTTCCCAGGCGCCCGCGGCGCCAACTGCCAAGCTTGTCACGGTCCGCTCCAACGCATAGTTAGACCTTATTGCGTCTGAAATGACTCGAGATGTTTCGCGATTAAGGTTCTAACTTCGGGCACGGGAGCGACACTTGGGTATTCATCGCGATAACGAGCGACCCGCGTAAAGAGCTTACGCTAAGCCGCATCATTGTGAGTGTAAGGAGTTAGCCAGGAAAAAACCGGGATGCCGGTGTCCGTGACCGAATGCTCAATGATCAAGGTATCCAAGTCACCTTCCAGATTTGTCATCGCCTTTTCTAAGTCTCCGCTCCGTAGAGCTCTCAGCGTCGTCGTAAGGGTCGCCGCTTCGCTGCTGGTATCTCCGAGACCGTGGACATAACCCTGCATGAACCCGTACGTACCTGCACCAAAGGCCGAAAGGAGCACGAGGGCAAGCAACGCTACCGCTCCCAGCAATCGCTTTGTGAGTGGTCGCATAGTGCATCGCCTCTTATCAGTGAGGTCTAACGTCCGCGTTGAGCGGGCCGCGCGAGGCGCGGCCGGCGCGCCGCAGGCGCACAATATCTCCGCGCGCCTGCGGCGCGCTCGCTCAACGCTGTCACGGACCGCTCCAACGCATAGTTAGGTGGCGCCTCGTTGCTCGCCCATGAGCGCGTTGCGAAGAACTGCAGCTTGCGCTGGCGCACATTCACTAAGCTGCTCTGCGCAAAAGGCAACACTGTCGCGGATGGTTGTGGCATCGACGGAACTCACTACCGCATCAGGCTTCGTCCGAAGCAACCCCAGCAATATTTCCACGTATGCGTCAACGTCTGATTCCTCGGTGTTCGCAGGGTCGACTCTAAATGCAAAGCAAGTAGCCCGCGCGATACTGGCAACTAGCTTTTCGTCCTTGGTGAGCTCCCGCGTATCTGGCGCCATCTAACGTCCGCGATCAGCGGCGGCGCGCGCTCGGCGCGCCGCTTGCTGATTGCGGCCCATCCGCGCCGGTTCCTGTCCCTGCAAGCGGCGTGACGACGCGCGACGACCGCTGCATCGCATAGTTAGACGTCGACCTACAAAGTTAATGGCAGGATCAAGGGACAATCAGGTAAGCGCGTTCAGTCTACCATCAGTACAGTCAACCATCGGTATAGCTGACATTCACTAAAAACTCTGCAATCAGGTGAACTACCGGGGAGACCATTAGTGCACCAATGACTAAGTAGAGGCTGTCAAGATTTGACCCCCGGATCCAATAGTAAGCAGTGAGCAGGACTCCACCCCAAACAGCCAGAATCATTAGCGCCATCAAACCGAGTCCAAGCACGCCCAGCAATTCGCCAAGTACACTGGCAGGCACAAGGGTGTGGTCGCGTACATCTTTGGCGTGGGCGAAGAAACGCATGACGAGAAAGACGTGCAACGCAACGATTGCCAGCATTAAGAAGATTTCCATGGCACTCCTACAAGTAGTCTTGGCTCAGTACCATGCAAGAAACGTCTGATGACATTTGCAACGCGCTCATGGTCGACGTCTAACGTCCGCGATCAGCGGCGGCGCGCAGTCGGCGCGCCGCTTGCTGTGCCAACAATCTGCGCCGCTCCGGCAAGGCTTGCAAGCGGTGTGCCGACGCGCGACGACCGCTGCATCGCCTAGTTAGATTCATGTGCCTTTACGTTGAAGATGCAATTTGTTCGCTAGCAGAAATTTCTCCGAAGGCATCGTATGTATAGCGGCGATCCAAGGTACCGTCGCGATTAGTATCGACCTCGGCACCCACCAGTCTGCCGAGTCGATATGTCTCAACTCGAACCGGCGTATCGGAGCTGTTGGTTCTGTACTCCACAGTCGTGAGAACTCCGAACTTGGCCCGTGACTTCAGATTTGGTGTCGTATCTCCATCTGTATCCACCTCGGAAAGATATACTTGGCCGTAGCGTACCTTGAACCTCGTTTCGAAGGTGCCATTGAAATCGTCGTCAGATTCACCTGAAACCGCCAGGCCGTGGCGGTCATGATTCCAGACAAAGTCCACGGCACCATCAAAGTTGCGATCAATCTCCGTGGCGATTGGCGTTCCAGCGGCAGATGACTTCCAGCGTTCATCAAGCACACGGTCATCGTTGTAGTCGATTCCGTCAACATTGATTGGCACACGGAAGTACAAGAACGCACCGCCAATGCCAAGAGCCAGCCCGAGTACAGCTCCAGCTACAGCGCCCATTGGTTGTCGCGGCCGTATCGAGGGTGGATCCGAGACGGTAGTCTTGTCACATTCTTCAATTACTGCTCGTGCTTCATCAAAATCATCGTCCGCGACCAAGAGACGTACTAGGCCGATGGCCGGGAGTTCCCCCACGCCACTCTGGAGTCCAGCACCCTCGAGCCGCGCGGATATGCCACGCTGTTTCAGAAGATCCTGAAGCATGTGTCCCTCGAGACTGTTTGAGGGCTCGCAAACGGTTCTCATGAATCTAACGTCCGCGTTGAGCGCCGGGCGGGGCCCGGCGCGGGTCTTGTGCTTGATCTTGCAAGACCCGTGACGGGCCCCGATCCGAGCGCTCCAACGCGTTGTTAGGTGGCGTCATTGCGTTTCGAATGCTCACTGGCCGATAGCAGCGGTGCGATCGAATCGTAATCCAAGAATCGGCGATTCGGTGAATCGAACGGAAACGACGGCACTGGAATGTCAGCCAAGCGCTCCAAGGCTCGCGTTTCCAGGCCAAACCAAGAGGCGCAGACCTGACTTTCGGTCAATTTGGGAAGTCGGTACACCTGATAATGCTCGGCGTATTCGTCCGCGACATCGTTGAAAGGACACCAAAAGTAGAATGTGCCTTCGCCGCCGGTGCACACCATGGCACGCGGTCGATCATAAAAGTCACGGTATTCGGCATGAATCCACTGCATCTCTCTGACGCCACCTAACGTCCGCGTTGAGCGGGCCGCGCGAAACGGTCCCAGCGCGCCGCAGGCGTAAAATCTCTCCGCGCGCCTGCGGCGCGCCACCCGCAACGTCTCACGGCCCGCTCCAACGCATAGTTAGGCGGCGACTTGCTCGTACGAGAAGCCTGGTGCTCCAGCGCGCTTAGAAGCATGTTCGATGGTGATGGAGCAGATGTTGCCATGCGCATCCACATCGAGAACGGTGTTCTCGTCGAGATCGCGGGTTTCGGTCACCGGAGCGTCTCGAAACTCGAGCAGCAAGGTGTCGGTATCTGCGAAGTAGCGAACTTTCATGGTACGAACCCGCGGTCGAAAAAGGCGTTATGGACTGTTTCCCGGTCGGATAACAGGATAACCCTTAAGTAGCGATTTTCCATCTCTGGCACCTGGACCCAGCACCTAATCCTGCCGTCTTTCTGAACTACTTCACGAATTGGGGCTGAAATGGCGCGCTCAATCCATTCGTCACGGATCAGCGCCCGGTCAGGGCGTTTGCGAACGGCTTCAAAGTAACTCGTTACTTTCACTCGCGGCAACGTAGCAGACTGAGTAACGCCGTCATAGTCGCCGCCTAACGTCCGCGTTGAGCGGGCCGCGGCACAGCACGACCAGGCGCTGCAGGCGCCACAATTGTCCGGGCGCCTGCGGCGCCTTTAGCCAAACCTCTCACGGACCGCTCCAACGCATTGTTAGGCAACCTTTGACTGAATGAAATCTACGGTTTCCTTGCCCACAAGGTGCTCGGAGAAATAGATGTACATGCCCTTTTGTGGCCATACCAATATGCCCTTCGGCGTGCGAACGGCCTTCTCAATACCCGCCCAAGTCATGCGACTGGTCGAGTAAGGGCTCTTACTTTCAAGACCGTCGTCGTCAACAATGACTTCGACCTCAACGTTTGAGAGTTTGCTTTTACGATGTCGCCGCAACCAAAAGAACTTCTTGATCTGATTGCTGAGCAATTCGACGACGCCAATCGACGTCAAGACGAGCGGCAGCACCATTTCGTCCGGCAAGAATACGAATGCCACAAGCCCCAGCAGAAGAAGTAAGGTGCCAACAATTGCCTCGACGAGAAGCCACTTGCTGCCGTAACGGCGCGCCTGATCGTAGCTCTCGCTCAGGTAGTCCTGGCTGAGCACAAAAGTGGATTGGCGTTTCAAGGTTGCCTAACACTCGCGATCAGCGGCGGCGCGCAGTTGGCGCGCCGCTTGCGGATCGAAATCTGTCCGCGCCGAGGCTCGTCCCTGCAAGCGGCGTGCCGATGCGCGACGACCGCTGCATCGCATAGTTAGACCGCCTAGAGGCCGGCCTGGTCAGCAAATTGGGAAAGCTGCTCATCGATAGCCTCGGCCAGAGGTTGCGACTCAGTGAAGAAATATAGATCCGGTGCCTCAACGTCGTCCATGAACACTCGGTACTTCAGCACGATAGAGGTGCCACCAAACCGAACCATCACGGCCTTCTCGACTTCGTCGTCGATGGTCACCGCGCGCGTCATCGCTACTAGCTCAGCAACGGGGAGCTCGAGATGCAGCTCGGAGTTCAATCGCTTCAGGAATGGTTCGACGTTCTCAAGATCGAAGTTCATCGAAGCTTCGAACATTCGAGCCTCCTGAGCAGCGCAAGAAACCACGATTAGGAGTCCAGCAAGGGCGGCGATTACGCGCATTGGTTTCGGGCGGTCTAACGGTTGAGTTGAGCGGCGCGCACGCCGACGTCTGAGCTTGGCACTTTATCGCTCACGCGTCCGCTCCAACGAATTGTTAGGCGGCAGCCAGTTGTCGTTAACATTGCGACCCTCGATGAGAATGCTGTAAATACCGTTCCAGCTACCCTGCCATCTCCAGCCTTTCGCCGTTCCTGGCGCGTTCGCCTCGATAAATCCGCGCGAAGCCTCAGCTGAGAGATTCGCCCGACAGTGCGGGCACTTGGGTGAGGCGTCCGCTCGAAACTTGCCGCCGCATGCGCACAGCTCGAGCAGAGCTTCGGCTTCGGGATTTACCGGGCCATGCACCTTCAATTTTGCCTCGACGGGAATTCGTTCGTACCAGCAACTGAGGAGCGCTGAGGAGCCGCAAGTATCGCAGTATGCGAACGCTGAGTCGTTGAAGCCGTTGTGAACAAGCTGATACGGAAACTTGCCACTACAAGAATCGCAGCTCCCGGTGTCGAAGTGCGCCATCTCCTGCCGCCTAACGTCCGCGATCAGCGGCGGCGCGCAGTCGGCGCGCCGCTTGCTGACCGAAGCCTGTGGGAGCCGCCTGCAGTTCCTGCAAGCGGCGTGCCGACTGCGCGACGACCGCTGCATCGCATAGTTAGGCAACCAAGTGGTTGGAAGTAACTAGTCACGAATCGGTGTAAGCGGCCGCGTCGGGCAAACGTTGAATACGGCGTCCACGGACTCCATGAGCCGATCATTCTCAGCTTCAGCGGTGATTTCCTCAGACACAAAACGAAACTGCTTGGTGGAACCACCGAACGAGGTCGCTAGTTGGTGCAAAGCGCGCAGAGGGTCCGGCGCACCAATAGGCATCTCATCTGGAAGGGCGAGGTACTGGGGGTCCGTGAATGTCCGCTCAAGCCACCGCATCGTGTCTGGTGTCACTTGGCCAGTGCTGGTCGTGGTTCCGGAGAAGCCCATGTAGTCGCCAGAAAACCCATACCGACAGGACAGCCGCCCGTCGGCCAAGAGGGTGACATGCATACCAAAGCCGCCAGTGTCAGCAGGGTTGTCGGGATCGCCCCACGTCAAATCGATGACTGCTGAAGCCCGAGGCAAAGCTGGTGTGTCAGATTCGGGCGAAACGCAACCGAGCAGCGTCAACCCAAACGCCACAACTGATGCTTTAGCGAAGCTGCACATTGGTTGCCTAACGTCCGCGTTGAGCGGGCCGCGCGCGGCCCTTACCAAGCGCCGCGGGCGCGACAATCTTCCCCGCGCCCGCGGCGCACCCCTGCCAAGCTTTCACGGACCGCTCCAACGCATAGTTAGGTTGCATCGTGAGAAACCCGCTGACCGCGCTTAAATAGCCAACCGCCTGCGACTGCCAGCACCAAGTACATCCCGGTGATCACTATGCGCTTGACGAGAGTTGGTGGTTCCCCAAGAGGATTCGAGTCGTTGGCGATTTGTGTACCGACCGGGTCGAAAATTGATATCAAGCCGAAAAGTGCACCGAATAGGCCGAACAAGAACAAGATGAATCCGGTACTGATGAATGCGATGCGTTTCATTTTGCGACTAAATGAGGGCATTTGCTCGATGCAATCTAACGTCCGCGTTGAGCGGGCCGCGTGAAACTGTTCCAGCGCGCCGCAGGCGTACAATCTCTCCGCGCGCCTGCGGCGCGCCACCCGCAACCTTTCACGGACCGCTCCAACGCATAGTTAGGCCGCACCCGGATCACTTGGATGGCTTGATCCTGCCCAGAGTGGTCTGAAACTCTTCCCACTCTGGATCTGAATAGAACTCGATTTCGATCGGATATCGAGGCTCACCAACAAGTGCCTCGTTGAGGGCGTTCATGAATTGATCTTGGTCTGCCACGTAGTACACGAGCTGCTTAAGACTATTGCCCGTCTTGCTATAGGCGTGCTTACAGAGTGCCTTGCTTTCAAGTTCCTGCCTTATGACGTCCTCCAGCGCAATCATGCGCTGGTTGGTGGGGTCTTCGGGCATCCCGTTACGGCTGGAGCCATCGTACTTCCAGGAAATGACAGTCAACCACTTGAACTGGCGTCGCACGCTTTCTGGTGGCACGTCATCCACGATCTTGAGAATGACGGGAAAGTCGTCCTCATATGCCCTTGCAATGATGCCTTTCTCTTGGTCCGCCACTGCCACGCCTCCGAATGCCCAGACCAAGAAAAGAAGCGTCGTACTTGCGCGTGCCAAAGTGCGGCCTAACGTCCGCGATCAGCGGCGGCGCGCGCTCGGCGCGCCGCTTGCTGATCGAACCTTTCGGGATCCGCTTACAGGTCCTGCAAGCGGCGTGACGACAAGCGCCGACCGCTGCATCGCATAGTTAGGCCGCACTCGCGCTAGAGTCGTGACCATGTCTGCCATAGCCCAAATGCATGGATGAGACCAATCGTCAAGCATATGCCGGAGCTTACAATCCAGAACGTCATGCTGTTGTCTGGAAAGTATCGCATCAGCGGCACGAAACCGACCGCCCTCGAGAGGTACACCGCAGTGATTGCGCACAGTGCAGCACGCAAGAGCGGGAGCCTGGCAATGATGCCCGCACCAGACAGAGCATAGAGGGCCCAGACCGACAGCATTGCCGCAATAGCCAACGTGACGACGGTGGGATACCAATGACCGGCCAATGCCATCTGCGCCATGCGCTCTCCGGCTCCCATGACTCGGTACCAGGGCGCGCCAAAAGCAATGCAGCTAAGGTGCAGCAGCGCTGCGGTGCCACTCAGAACCGCGCCGATGACCAAGAACAAGTTGGTTGTAGCAGCCATCGTTCAGTGCGGCCTAACGTCCGCGATCAGCGGCGGCGCGCGCTCGGCGCGCCGCTTGCTGATGAAAGCACTTGGGAATCGCTTGCAGTTCCTGCAAGCGGCGTGACGACGCGTGCCGACCGCTGCATCGCATAGTTAGGCAACTCAGGCGGCATGCTTGCGGAAGGCGAGTTCGATCTTGAGTCGACCACCGAGAGCCTGAACCGCGCTCTGCAATGTTTGCAGCGTGACCGAAGGATTGTCCGGATCGAGCAGGCGTTCCAAAGCGGAACGACTGGTATCCATGCGCCGTGCCATTTCGGACTTGCTGAGTCTGGCTTCCGACATTCTCTCGGCCAGCCGATAGGCAATGTATCGCTTCACGGCACGAACGGTGGTTTCCTCAAGCAGGCCCTCCTCTTCAAGAAAGGCATCGAAATCACTGCCAATGTTTCTCTTACCCATATTCAAGCTCTCAGTTTGGCTAGGCGACGCTTCGCAATCGCGAATTCTTTGGCCGGCGTGGTCTGGGACTTCTTTACGAACCCGTGGAGCAACACGATGAGCTCCTCATGCACCGTGAAGAAGGCTCTGGCGATGCCGGACGAAATGTGAGACCGGACTTCCCACAATTCGTCGTCCATCTTGCGCACCAGAGGCATTCCGATCGGCCACGCAAATTGCACCGTTTTGATGTCCTCACCAATGGCTTTTCGATGCTCCTTCGGCAATCCCTTCAGCCACTCTCTGACCGGCTCGCGTCCCGAATCCAGGCGGAAGAACCGTACCGGAATGGGACGAGCAATCGGCATCGGCAGAATGTACCAAAAACGGTACGGCTGTCAAGGATCGCAGGAGAGTTCGAGAGTTGCCTAACGTCCGCGTTGAGCGGGCCGCGCGAGGCCGTTCCGGCGCGCCGCAGGCGTAAAATCTCTCCGCGCGCCTGCGGCGCGCTGGCTCGAACCTTTCACGGACCGCTCCAACGCATAGTTAGATTGCAAGTTGTACCCCATCACGGGTCTACATTGCCCATACCGTGATGGGCAGCAGAATCAGAACTGACAGGACGGCCGTCAATAGCAGATACCACCCGCGACGATTTTCGAACCGAAGATCGCGAGGAACTCTATGCCGACTTGGAATGCAGCGAGTAAGTAGATGTCAGATCACTGGTACGCGTCGAATCGGGAGCAAGCGGAGCTCGTGCATGTGAACCGAAAGTGATAAACTGAAGCTGAACCATGGAGAGCGATGACTGCCATGACGCGTTGAAAAGAGTTGAGCGCATGGCTGAACTAAGACGCGTCAGCGGAGCGCGATGCGCCAGCACTGACTGTGCGCTGCCCAATCGTCACCCTCGTGCCTCGCGTAGAAGCCACGAGCTGCTGCAAGCAAATCAGAGTAAACGCGCACGCTTAGCTCGCGGATCACAATTGCGAGGCACGGACCTTCATACATCCGGAGGCACCTAACGTCGCGATGAGCGGGCCGCGCGCGGCCCTTACCAGGCCGCGGGCGCGACAATCTTCCCGCGCCCGCGGCGCACCCCTGCCAAGCTTTCACGGACCGCTCCAACCATAGTTAGGTTGCATCGTGAGAAACCCGCTGACCGCGCTTAAATAGCCAACCGCCTGCGACTGCCAGCATCAAGTACATCCCGGTGATCATATGCGCTTGACGAGAGTTGGTGGTTCCCCAAGATCGATCGTTGGCGATTTGTGAACCGACCGGGTCGAAAATTGATATCAAGCCGAAAAGTGCACCGAATAGGCGAACAAGAACAAGATGAATCCGGTACTGATGAATGCGATGCGTTTCATTTTGCGACTAAATGAGGGCATTTGCTCGATGCAGTCTAACTACAATTGGGAGGCCCAAATGATTGTGAGAAATCGATCATTTGGGATCGTATAACACCATTCGCCCGACTTCGGTGAATGCTCCAATGCCTTCATGGCGCGGCACCATTTTGCTGCGTCGCAAAAAAGCATGGATGCTGACCAACCGCCACGACTGCTGGATCGGGTCCGGGATCGGATTCGCGCCCGTCACTACAGCCTGCGAACCGAAAAGACCTACGTTCAATGGGTTAGGCGCTTCATCCGTTTTGGTGGCATGCGTCACCCGCGTGAACTCGGTGCGGCCGACGTCGAAAGCTTTCTGACGGACCTTGCAGTCCGCGCCAAGATTTCGGCCAGCACCCAGAATCAGGCGCTCGCCGCCATTCTGTTCCTCTACAAAGAGGTTCTCGAATCACCGTTACCCTGGCTCGGTTCAATTGTGCGTGCGAAGCAGCCGGTGCACCTGCCGGTGGTGCTGACACGCGATGAGGTGCGACGCGTGTTATCGCACATCACGGGCACACGCTCGCTCATTGCGAACCTTCTCTACGGCACAGGCATGCGCGTGCAGGAGTGCCTGCATCTACGGGTCAAAGACCTGGAACTCACGCGTTGCGAGGTCTTGGTGCGCGACGGGAAGGGCTCGAAGGATCGCGTGACGGTGCTACCAGCATCGCTCTTACCGACCATCGAGGCGCATCTGGGGCACGTGAAGCTGCTCTTCGACGCGGATCGCAGTGCCGGGAGGCCCGGCGTGTCGGTGCCCTATGCGATCAGGCGCAAATATCCACAGGCGGCAATCTCGTGGGGTTGGCAATACGTTTTCCCGGCACGTTCATTCTGTCGCGATCCATACTCCGGCGAACTCGTTCGGCATCACCTGCATCCTCAGACAATGCAGCGCGCCGTCGCCGCGGCCGTTCACGCTGCCGGCATCGTGAAACCCGCCGGATGCCACACGCTACGCCATTGCTTCGCCACCCACCTGCTCGAAGACGGCTACGACATCCGCACGGTGCAGGAGCTCCTCGGCCACTCCGACGTTAAGACCACCATGATCTACACACACGTGCTGAATCGGGGCGGGCGCGGCGTCCGAAGTCCGCTCGACGCGGGCCACGACTAGAAGCGCGCAGTCCAGCGAAACGTCTGGCGGCCGAAATTGAGCTGCTCGAGTCCCCAGGCGATGTTGTTGCGCGCCTGGCGCTCAAAGCGCTCGCGGAACTCATGGGTCGAATAGATGGACGGCCGCATGACGAAGGATTGGAGAATGGCGGCGCGCTGCTTGCGATAGAGGGCGGTCGGCACCCACCAGTACTCCGCGCGGATCTGCAGCTCGAATTCGGCGTAACGGTCGGCGTCGGCGCCAAAGATCGAAGATCGACATCGACGAGCAATTGCTGCGGCGGCTCGGTCGGCCGAACATCGTGTTGTGTCGCCAGGATCAGCTCCCGGACCAGCGCGCAATCCGCGGCAGGCCGACCGGAGCGCTCGAGGACGCTCACTGCGGCTTCTGCGCTTCGTTCCTCGCTCTTTTTCGAAAACGTGTTGTAGATCGCGTCGTGAAACCAGAGCGCGAACTCAACCAGCGGATTCGAGGCCTCCCCGAGATTGGAGCGATCGAGGATGCCGAGGCATTCGTTGATGTGATGCGGGCCGTGATACTTGCGCGCCGCTTCTTCGTAGTGCGATTCGAGCCAGCGAAATGCGACAAGGGGCCTTGTGATCGCGAGCCGCGCGGCGAGCTCGCTCCAGCGCGAGTTGCTGAGCGTTTCTTTCACGCGCAGGCGTGTATCCGTACGATCACGTCGCGCCTTCGCGCAGCACCGCCGCCGGCCGCACGAGTCCAAACTGCGCAGCGAGTTCGGCCGGGTGCTCGGCATTCCAGATGACGAGGTCGGCGACCTTGCCGGGCTCGATCGTGCCGCGCTCCTTGCGCAGTGCCGAGCGCGCGCGCCGCGTGGCGGGTGACGCCGAGCAGCGCTTCCTCGGTCGTGAGTCCGAACTGCGTGCAGGCAAGGTGCATGTTGAGCATGAGCGAGGCCAAGGGGGCACTGCCGGGATTCAGGTCGCTCGCGATCGCGATCGGCACGCGATGCACGCGGAGCAGTTCGATCGGCGGCAGCTTGGTTTCGCGCAGATACGTATAGGCGCCGGGCAGCAGGACGGCGACGGTGCGCGCGGCTGCCATGGCGTGCACGCCTTCCTTGTCGAGGTGCTCGAGGTGATCGGCGGAGAGCGCCTTGAACTTCGCGGCGAGTGCAGCGCCCTGCTGGTTGGAGAACTGCTCTGCGTGCAGCTTGACCGCGAGCCCGAGTTCCTGCGCGCGGGTGAACACGCGCTCGACCTGGGCGGGCGTGAAGCCGATGTTGTCGCAGTAGGCGTCCACGGCGTCGGCGAGCCCTTCGGCGGCCGCGGCCGGCAGGATCTCGTCGCAGACACATTTAATATAGTCGTCGCTGCGGTCCTTGAACTCGGGCGGCACGGCATGGGCCGCGAGGAGCGTGGTGCGAACGGTGAGCGACAGTCGCTTGCCGAGCGTGCGCGCGACGCGAAGCATCTTGAGCTCGTTGTCGCGGTCGAGTCCGTAGCCGGACTTGATCTCGATCGCGGTCACGCCTTCGGCGACGAGCTTGGCGGCGCGGCCCATGGCAAGGGTCAGCAGGTCGTTCTCGCTCGCGGCGCGGGTCGCGGTCACGGTGGACGCGATGCCGCCGCCCGCTTTGGCGATGTCTTCGTAGCTCGCGCCCTGGAGTCGCTGCTCGAACTCGCGATAGCGCGAGCCGGCCCAGACGAGGTGCGTGTGGCAGTCGATCAGGCCGGGTGTGACGAGTGCGCCACGTGCATCGGTATGAGGCGACAGTTTTTCGGCAGCTCCGCGGGCAGCTCCTTTCTCGCGCCAACCCAGGCAATGCGCTTGCCGGCGAGCGCGATCGCGCCCTTGGGGATCAGTCCGTACGGCCGTCCGTCCGTGCAGGTCGCGACGGTCGCGTTCCGGATCAGCCGGGTCCAGCCCGTCGTGTCGATGATGGCCACGGTTGCAGAGCTTACCGGAAGCCGATCGCCGCCGCGTTATGCTGCGTGTCTCAGTTGCTTTCCGCCGGAGCCTTCGTGCCGGATTCCACCATCACGCGCGAATTCGTCGCCGAACTGCCGAAGACCGACCTGCACGTCCACCTGGACGGATCGCTGCGGATTCCGACGTTGATCGAACTCGCGCGCGCGGAGCGCGTGGAGCTGCCGAGCTATACCGAGGGCGGCCTGCGCGAGACTGTATATAAGGAGCGCTATTCGAGCCTGTCCGACTACCTGAAGGGCTTCCAGTACACGGTCGCTGTCATGCAGACGGCGGAATCGCTGGAACGGATCGCGGCGGAACTCGCCGAGGACAACCAGGCCGAGGGCGTGCGCTACCTCGAAGTGCGCTTCGGGCCGCAATTGCATGTCCGGCCGGGCCTCGATGCAGTGCAGGTGATCGCGGCGGTGGACCGGGGGCTGCGCCGTGCGCGGGATGCCTACAATCGCAATCCCGAAATCGTCGCCGGCCGCGAGCCGCCGTTCGAGTACGGCATCATCTGCTGCGCGCTTCGCATGTTCACGGCGGGATTCAGCCAGCACTACGACACGCTGTTTGCGGCGCATCCGTTCACGCGACCCAAGAACCTTTACGCGATGGCCTCCATCGATCTCGCGCGCGCGGCGGTGCTCGCGCGCGATACCCTGGGCCTCCAGGTCGTCGGCTTCGATCTCGCGGGCGAGGAGGCGGGCTATCCGGCGAGCGCGCACAAGCAGGCTTTCGAGTATGCGCACAAGCATTTCCTGAAACGCACGGTGCATGCGGGCGAGGCCTACGGGCCGGAGTCGATATTCCAGGCGATCACGGACCTGCATGCGGATCGCATCGGCCATGGCACTTACCTGCTCGAAGCGAGCGAAATCCGCGATCCGGAGATCGAGGATCGCGAGCGCTACGTCGAGATGCTCGGCAATTACATCGCGGATCGGCGCATCACGCTCGAGATCTGCCTGACGAGCAACCTCCAGACCAATCCCGGGATGAAGTGCGCTGGACGACCATACTTTCCGCAAGCTGCGCGCGGCGCGGATTTCAACGACGCTCTGCACCGATAACCGCCTTATGAGCAACACGACGGTGACGAACGAGCTGATGCTCGCCGTCAAGCACCTCGGGCTCGATCGCCACGACCTGAAGTCCATCGTGATCTACGGATTCAAGCGCAGCTTCTGGCCGGGCAGTTACCTGAGCAAGCGCCAGTACGTGCGCCAGGTCATCGATCACTACGAAGCCGTCGAGCGGAAATTTGCCGCGTAGGCGGTAAGCGTCAGATCTCGACTTCGGTCGCGAGCACGACGACGCGCCGCGTCGGCATGCGGAAGAATTCCGCCGCCTGGGCGCTGCGCCGCTGCATGTAGGCGAAGAGCCGCATTTCCATGCCGGCGATTCCACGGCGCGCCCGCGCCCGGACGAGATGCCAACCGAGGAAGAACGTGCAGTCGTCGTCGATGCGCAATCCGCGTCGCACCGCGCCCGCAAGCGCTACGTTGACGTCCGGCGTCTCCATGAATCCGAAACGCGCGTGCACGAGGTGGATGCCCGGCAGGATTTCTTCCGGGTAGCTCCGCGATACGAGATCCTGGCGCGGGCTGCGCTGGATCTCGAGATGCAGGATCACGATGTTCTCGTGACAGACGCGGTTGTGCTCGAGATTGCGCAACAGTGCCGTCGGCACGAATCCCTGGTGGCTGACGAGGAACACCGCGGTGCCCGGGACCCGGGTGACGTCTTTCAGCAGCGCGGGAAGTTCGGATATCGGAACGGCGCGGCGCCGCAACTCTGCGCGGAGCAGCGCACGGCCGTTACGCCAGGTCACGAACACGCCGAACATGGCGGCAGCGAGCGCGAGCGGAACCCAGCCGCCGTGCGGGATCTTGGTGGCATTCCCGAGCACGAAGGCGAAATCGACGATGCCAAATAGTCCGAATACGAGCACGACCCGCCAGAGGGGCCACCGCCAGGCGACGGCCGCGGCGATGCCGCCGAGCACGGTCGTGATGACCATCGTTCCGTTGACGGCGGCGCCGTAGGCCCCCGACAGCGCGCTCGACGACCCGAAGATGAGCACGAAGGCGATGACCGCGAACAGCATGAAGATGTTGGTCGCCGGTACGTAGATCTGGCCGCGCTCATCGGCCGAGGTCTGCAGGATCTTGACGCGCGGCAGCAGGTCGAGCTGCACGGCCTGGCGCGTGACGGAGAACGCGCCGGAGATCGTCGCCTGCGACGCGATGATGGCGGCCGCGGTCGCGATCCCGACGAGATAGGGCAGGCCGCCGGGCGAGGCGAGCGCGAAGAACGGATTGGCGATCGTCGAGGGCGCGGAAAGCATCATCGCGCCCTGGCCGAAATAGCTGAGCAGCAGCGCCGGCCAGACGACCAGGAACCAGGCGACCCGCACGGGCTTGCGGCCGAAATGGCCCATGTCGATGTAGAGCGCTTCGCCGCCGGTCAGGACGAGGAACACGGCGCCCAGGATCGTGAGTGCGACGCCGGGATGGCCGAGCAGCACGCCGAGCGCGTAAGCGGGATTCAGCGCCATGAGGATGTCTGGCGTGTGCAGGATCTCGCGCAGGCCGAGCAGGCCAATCGTCGCGAACCAGAGCACCATGATCGGGCCGAACAGGCGGCCGATGCGCTCCGTGCCGCGCCGCTGGATCGCGAAGAGCGCGACGAGGATCACGAGTGTCGCAGGCACGACGAAGCGCTGCATCGCGCGGATCGATGATCGTGAGGCCCTCGACCGCGCCCAGCACCGAGATCGCGGGCGTGATGAGGGCATCGCAGTAGAAGAAAGCGGTGCCGAGTACCGCGAGCAGGACCAGGGTTTTCGTGGCCTTGCCCGCGGGATCGAGGCGCTGCTGGACGAGGGCGACCAGGGAAAGCACGCCGCCTTCGCCATCGTTGTCCGCACGCAGGATGAAGACGAGGTACTTCAGCGTGATGATGATGAAGAGGCTCCAGAAGATCAGCGAGAGGACGCCGAGCATCGCAGTCGGGTCCGCGGCGCCGCCGGCGGCGGCCGTCGCCTCGCGAAGCGCGTAGAGAGGGCTTGTTCCGATGTCGCCGTATACGACACCGATTGCGCCCAGCGTGGCGCCAGAAAGTGCACGAGGTTGGGTCATGGGACTACGATTTTAGCTGTCGGCGTCCCGAAGGCAAAAACAGGAAGCCCGCGAGCAGCGCCAGCAATCCAACGTCGATTGTACCGCCGCCGCCGCTCGAGCCTGCGGCGCGTGTGACCTTGACGCTGCCGTCCGTGCGGATGCGCTCCTTGAACTCGCTCGAGTTCGACGTCCAGGTTCTTCGTCATGTCGGCCATCGCCTGCTCGAAGCCCTTGCTCTGCGTGACGCGCATGTCCTGCGCCTGGTCGGCGAGCGTTGCGCTGCTCTGGATTTCGCTGACCCCTGCCGCGCGGAACAGGAGCTTGCGGGTCGCGACGTCGAACACGGCGGTATCCACGAATGTCTGCGCGTCGTTCTGGTTGCCCTTGACGACATAGGCGCCGACGATCGTCCAGTAGAGCAGCGACGAAGGCTTCTCGGAGGTGTTCGCAATCTGGTCATAGGAGACGAGCGCCATCACGTCGAGGTCGTAGAGGCGTGCGGTTTGCTCGAGTGCGGTGAAGCCGCGCCCGGTGCCCATGTACGCTTCCGGAATCACGGCAATTTCCTCGATGAAGTCGCGACCGGTGAACGTGGTCTTGACGTCATTTAGCATTTTCATTCGTTCCGCTTCGGAAAGCCCTTGTGAGTTTCCGTAGCCCGCGGGCACGAATGCGAGCCCGATCCTGAGCGGCAGTTGCAGCTGCGGAAACCGTCCCTTCGGCGGCGGGGGTTTTTCGCCTTCTGGATACAGGTATTCCACGAGGCTGCTCGAGACGCCCTCTCGCTGGGAGCTGCCAAGGAGCCCGGCGCAGGCGGTCGTCATGAATATGAACAGAAACAGGAACAGGCGCGTCGCTTTCAACGGCGATTCTCCTGTCGCCAGGCTGCGCCCTGGCGGCCGCAGCGGGGGGTGCGCGCGATTATGCCCTAATCGGGTGTTTGGACCCGCGGCAGGGCGCGGTATCCTCGCTGCCCATGAATGCTGAAGCAAGACCCTCGGCCGCCGGTCCGCGCGTGGTTCGCGCGCCGCGCGGCAATAAATTGAGCTGCGGCAGCTGGCTGACCGAGGCGCCGTTCCGGATGATTCAGAACAACCTGGATCCGGAAGTGGCCGAGCATCCCGACCGAGCTCGTCGTCTACGGCGGCATCGGCAAAGCCGCGCGCGAACTGGGAAGCGTTCGACACGCATTCTCTCGATGTGCTGAAGCGGCTCAAGGACGACGAATCGCTGCTCGTGCAGTCGGGCAAGCCGGTCGGCGTGTTCCGCACGCACGCGGATGCGCCGCGCGTCCTGATCGCGAACTCGAATCTCGTGCCGCACTGGGCGACGTGGGAGCATTTTCACGAGCTCGACCGCAAGGGTCTCATGATGTACGGCCAGATGACGGCGGGCTCGTGGATCTACATCGGCTCGCAGGGCATCGTGCAGGGCACCTACGAAACATTCGGCGCCTGCGCGCGCGAGCATTTCGGCGGCGACGCGCGCGGCCGCTGGATACTCACCGCCGGTCTCGGCGGCATGGGCGGCGCGCAGCCGCTCGCGGCGACAATGGCGGGCTTCTCGATGCTTGCGGTCGACTGCGACGAATCGCGCATCGATTTCCGGCTGCGTACCGCATACGTCGATCGGAAAGCGACGACGCTCGACGACGCGCTCGGGATGATCGACGAGGCGCGCCGCGCGAAGCAGGCCTTGTCCGTCGGCCTGCTCGGTAATGCAGCGGACATCTATCCGGAACTCGTGCGCCGTCGCATCGTGCCGGACGTCGTGACGGACCAGACTTCCGCGCACGACCCGCGCAACGGCTACCTGCCGCGCGGCTGGACAATCGCGCAGGCCGTGGACGCACGTGCAAAAGATCCGGCGCGCATCGAGCGCGAGGCGCGTGCCTCGATGAAGATTCACGTGCAGGCGATGCTCGACCTCAAGTCGCAGGGCGCCGTCGTCTTCGACTACGGCAATAACATCCGCCAGGTCGCGCTCGAAGAAGGCCTGAAGAATGCTTTCGACTTTCCGGGCTTCGTGCCGGCCTACATCCGTCCGCTCTTCTGCGAGGGCATCGGTCCATTCCGCTGGGTCGCGCTCTCGGGCGATCCGGAGGACATCTACCGCACGGATGCGAAGGTAAAGGAGCTGATACCAGGCGACGCGCATCTGCATCGTTGGCTCGACCTGGCACGCGAGCGCATCCGGTTCCAGGGTCTGCCCGCGCGCATCTGCTGGGTGGGCCTCAAGGATCGCGCGCGGCTCGGCCTCGCCTTCAATGAGATGGTCGCGAAGGGTGAGTTGTCGGCGCCGGTCGTGATCGGCCGCGATCATCTCGACTCCGGCTCGGTCGCGAGCCCGAACCGCGAGACCGAGGCGATGAAGGACGGATCGGACGCGGTTTCGGACTGGCCTTTCCTGAATGCGCTCCTGAACACGGCGAGCGGGGCCACCTGGGTGTCGATCCACCACGGCGGCGGCGTCGGCATGGGGTTCTCGCAGCACGCGGGTGTCGTGATCGTCTGCGACGGCAGCGCGGCCGCAGCCGCGCGCATCGCGCGCGTGCTGCGGAACGATCCGGGCACGGGCGTCATGCGCCACGCGGATGCCGGCTACGAGCGCGCCATCGGCTGCGCGCACGAACAGGGTCTCGACCTGCCGTCGGTGCGCTGAGATGCCCATCACTCACGCTGAAGCCGGGTGCGATTTCGCTCGCCGAGCTTCGCCGCATCTCACGCGGCGCGGATGCGATTGCGCTTGCGGAGGGCTGGCGCGAGCCGGTCGAGCAGGCGCTCGCTGCGGTTCGCGCGCGACTGCAGGCGGGCGAATCGCTGTACGGAATCAATACCGGCTTCGGCAAGCTCGCGAAGACGCGCATCTCCGACGGCGAGCTTGCGACACTGCAGCTCTATCTCATGCGCTCGCATGCGGCGGGCGTCGGCATGCCGCTCGCGGATTCCACGGTACGTCTCATCCTCGTGCTCAAGGCCGCGAGCCTTGCGCGCGGATTCTCCGGCGTGCGCGCGGTCGTGATCGAGCGGCTGCTGCAGTTGGTGAATGCGGGCATCCATCCCGTCGTGCCCGGCCAGGGTTCGGTCGGCGCCTCCGGCGATCTCGCGCCGCTTGCGCATCTCTCGCTCGCGCTGATTGGCGAGGGCAGTGTGCGGGTACGCGGCGTCGAGCAGGCTTGCGCCGCGGCCCTGAAGGCTGCCGACATCGAGCCGCTCGTGCTCGGCCCGAAGGAAGGGCTCGCGCTCCTGAATGGCACCCAGGTCTCGACTGCGCTCGCGCTCGAGGCGCTGTTCGCGGCGGAAGACCTGCTCGCGGGCTCGATCGTGAGCGGCGCGATGTCGGTTGATGCCGCGCTCGGCAGCCGCGTGCCCTTCGATGCGCGAATCCACAACGTGCGCGGACAGCCGGCGCAGATCGCGATTGCCGCTGCCTTCCGTGCCGTGCTCGGCGAGAGCGACATCGGCCGCTCGCATGAGAATTGCGATCGCGTGCAGGACCCGTATTCCTTGCGCTGCCAGCCGCAGGTCGCGGGCGCTTGCCTCCAGCAGATCCAGGACGTCGCGCGCACGTTGATGCTCGAGGCGAACGGCGTATCCGACAATCCGCTGGTGTTTGGCCGCGAGGGCGATGTTCTGTCGGGCGGTAATTTCCACGCAGAGCCTGTGGCCTTCGCCGCGGACAACCTCGCGCTTGCGATCGCCGAGATCGGCGCGCTCGCCGAGCGGCGCATCGCGATGCTGATCGACGACAGCCTGAGCCAGCTTCCGGCCTTTCTCGTGCGCCAGGGTGGACTCAATTCCGGATTCATGATTGCGCAGGTGACGGCCGCTGCACTCGCCTCCGAGAACAAATCGCTCGCGCATCCGGCGTCGGTCGATAGCCTGCCAACCTCCGCGAACCAGGAAGATCACGTCAGCATGGCGACTTTTGCAGCACGTCGGCTCGGGCCGATGGTGGAGAACACGCGGGGCGTCATTGCGATCGAATTGCTCGCCGCTGCGCAAGGCATCGATTTCAGACGGCCACTCACGTCGAGCGCAATCCTTGAAAAAGCGCACGCACTACTGCGCTCGAAAGTCGCGTTCTACGATCACGACCGCCTCTTCTCGCCCGACATCGTCGCGGCGAAATCCGTCATCGCCAGCGAGGAACTCCTCTCCCTCATTCCCGCCGGCCTCGTTCCCAGCCGCTGAAGGGCGCCTAACCTAAAGGGGACGTTCACCTTTACCGCGTTGCGGTAAAGGTGAACGTCCCCTTTAGGTCATGGTTACGCCCCGGTTCGGCACGTATAGTGCGGACTTTGCAGTGCAACAAGTGAGTCGATGGCGGCGTTGCCTAAAACCGGGCTGATCGGCTGGCGCGGCATGGTTGGGTCCGTGCTGATCGAACGCATGCGCGCCGAAGGCGATTTCGCGCGGATCGATCCCGCTTTCTTTTCCACGACCCAGGCAGGCCACGCCGCACCGAACACGGGCGGAAAGTCGGCACGCGTTGCCGACGCGAATGATCTCGAAGCGCTTGCGCGCTGCGACATCCTGATTTCTTGCCAGGGTGGCGAGTACACCGAGGCCGTGCACCCGAACCTGCGCGCCGCGGGCTGGCGCGGACACTGGATCGACGCGGCTTCCGCGCTCCGTCTCAAGGACGACACCGTGATCGTCCTCGATCCGGTCAATCGCAACGTGATCGATGCGGCGCTCGCCGCGGGCCGGCGCGACTGGATCGGCGGCAACTGCACGGTAAGCCTGATGCTGATGGCCTTTGCAGGTCTTTTCCGCGCCGGTCTCGTCGAGTGGATGACGACGATGACCTACCAGGCGGCATCCGGCGCCGGCGCACAACAAATGCGCGAGCTGTTGAAACAAATGGGCGCCCTGCATGCCGCCACGCGCGGTCTGCTCGATGACCCGGCCAGTGCGATCCTCGACATCGATCGGCGTGCGAATGCGGCCTTCGACGAGGGAATGCCGGTCGCCGCGATCGGCGCGCCTCTCGCCGGCAGCTTGCTGCCTTGGGTCGACCGCGATCTCGGTAACGGCTACAGCCGCGAGGAATTCAAGGCGGGCGCGGAGGGGAACAAGATTCTCGGCCTGACGACGACGCCTGTGCCGATCGACGGCATCTGCGTGCGCATCGGCGCGATGCGCTGTCACAGCCAGGCGGTGACGATCAAGCTCAAACGCGCGATGCCGATCGCGGAGATCGAGCGTCTGCTCGAAGGCGCGCATGACTGGGTTCGCATCGTCCCGAACGAGCGCGAGGCGACACTCGCGCAACTGACACCCGCGGCGGTGACCGGCAAGCTCGATATTGCAGTCGGGCGCATCCGTCATCTCGCGATGGGCGAGGACTACATCACCGCATTCACCGTCGGCGACCAGTTGCTCTGGGGCGCGGCGGAGCCGCTGCGCCGCATGCTGCGCCTCCTGGTCGAACGCTGAACACCGCCGCATGACACGGATTGAAAGCGCGGGCGCGCGACTTGGCCGGTTGCTTGCCTATCCCGGCTTCGTGCGCTTCCTGTCGGCGCGGCTCCTGGCGTCGATCGCAGTGCAAATGCAGACGGTCGCCGTCGGTTGGCAGATCTATGCGATCACGCGCGATCCGCTCGACCTTGGCCTGATCGGCCTGTCGCAGTTCCTGCCGTTCGTCCTGCTGGTGCTGCCGGCGGGGCATGTCGCCGACCGGCACAATCGCGCGCTGATCCTGTCGCTCTGCATCGCGCTCGAGTTCGTCTGCGCGCTGCTGCTGCTCGCCTTCACGCTCTCGGGTCTCGCGGTTGCCTGGCCGGTCTTCGCGGTGATGGTCATCTTCGGCACGGCGCGTGCGTTCTCGATGCCCGCGGGCCAGGCGATCATGCCGAATCTTGTGCCGCCGTCGTTCTTCTCGCGCGCGGTCGCGGTCAACTCGAGCACGTGGCAGGTCTCGACCATCGCAGGACCCGCGATCGGCGGGATCGTGTACCTGGCCGGGCCCGGACGTCGTCTACGCCACGGTCGCGGTGCTGCTCGCCGCGGCGTTTGTCCTGATCGTCGGTGTGAAGCACGGAGAAACCGGCGCGCGCTGCCGAACCGGATACCTGGCATACGCTGCTCGAGGGCATCCGCTTCGTGTGGCGGCGGAAGATCATCCTCGGCGCCGTGTCGCTCGACCTGTTCGCCGTGCTCTTCGGCGGCGCGACGGCGCTGCTGCCCGCATATGCGAGCGACATTCTGCATGTAGGGCCGGACGGCTTCGGCTGGCTGCGCGCGGCGCCCGGCATCGGCGCAGCGATCATCGCGATCACGCTCGCCTGGCGACCGATCACGCAGCACGTCGGTACCAAGATGTTCGCGGGCGTCGCTGTCTTCGGTCTCGCGAACGATCGTCTTCGGCCTCTCGCACATCTATCTGCTCTCGTTCGCCGCGCTCGTGATCCTTGGCGCCTCGGACATGGTGAGCGTCTATATCCGCCACATGCTGGTGCAGCTCGAGACGCCGGATGAGATCCGCGGCCGCGTCAGCGCGGTCAACGCGGTCTTCATCGGCGCCTCGAACGAACTCGGCGAATTCGAATCTGGCCTGACCGCCGCCTGGTGGGGACTGAAGCCCGCGGTCGTCGTCGGCGGCATCGCGAGCGTCGCGATCGCCGGGCTCTGGATGCGCTGGTTCCCGGGACTGCGGCGCATCAGCCGCTTCCCCGAGCAGGTCACCCCGCCGTCTTGACCGGGCGGGGCTGTAGCTGTATATCCATACAGCTATGGCATTGAGACTGAGAAAAGCCAGGGGGGCGATTTCGAACCGTACCGGGCGATTCGAAGCGTTCGCCGTCGAGGCCGTGGACGACGGCTGGGGCATCGCCGACGAGCCGTTGCCGCCGTTGCAGACGACGGTCCAGCCCGAGCCGACGCACTCGGTCATCACGAAGAACAACTCGCCCGACATCCCCTTCGACCAGTCGATCAACCCGTATCGGGGATGCGAACATGGTTGCAGTTATTGCTTTGCCCGTCCGAGTCATCAGTACCTGAACCTGTCGCCGGGCCTCGATTTCGAGACGAAGCTTTTCTACAAGAAGGACGCGGCACTGCGGCTGCGCGAGGAACTGAACCGTCGCGGCTACAGCGCAGCCCGATCAACCTGGGCGCGAACACCGATCCCTACCAGCCGATCGAGAGACAGGCTCGGCATCACGCGATCGCTGCTTGAAGTGCTGGCCGAGAGCCACCACCCGGTCACGATCGTGACCAAGGGCGCGCTCGTCGTCCGCGACATCGACGTGCTGGCCCGGCTTGCCGCGGAACGACTGGTGAAAGTGTTTGTCAGTGTGACTACGCTCGATGACGAGCTGAAGCGGCGGATGGAGCCGCGCGCGGCGTCGCCGAAGGCCCGGCTGGCGGCGATCTCAAAGCTGGCGGCGGCGGGGATTCCGACCGGCGTGATGTTCGCGCCGGTCGTGCCCGGCCATCAACGACCATGAGCTTGAGGGGGTGCTGGACGCGGCGGCGGCGGCCGGCGCGAAAACAGCAGGTTATGTCCTGTTGCGCCTGCCTGCGGAGGTCAAAGACCTTTTCTATGAATGGCTGGAGACGCATTACCCCGATCGCGCGCGGCAGTGTGCGCAGCCGCATTCACGAGTTGCGCGGCGGCCGCGACAACGATCCGCGCTTTGGCCACCGCATGCGCGGGCAGGGTCCCTGGGCGGAACTGCTGCATCGGCGCTTCGAGGCGTCCTGCCGCCGGAATGGCCTTGAAAAGGCCGCGACGCGCCGCTCACGACGGAATTATTTCGCCCGCCAAATCGCTCGCCCGATCAGATGGACCTGTGGTGATCGCGGCGTATACTCGGATCGAAGCGAGGAGTGCAGGTCGAGGAGTGGTCGCATGAGGCGCCAGGGGATCCGGTGCATTGCGCAACGCGGCCACCGGCGCCGCGACGCTCCTGCTGTTGTCGGGCTGCATGACCGCGAAACTCGAGGAAGACCGCGCAGCTCTCGACAAGCGATCGCCTCGACTGAAGCGGTCGTACTGCTCGCGAAGCCACATGTCGAAGGCATCACCGCCGAAGACGAATTCATGGACTGCGTCGGCGACAAGATGGCGAAGTCGACCGGCATCCAGGTGCGGCCGAACGACCTGTTCGTCGATTCGATGTTCCCCTGGCTCGAACCATCGACCGCGCCGCAGCGGCCGGAGGGCATCACGAAGCTCCTCTCCCGGGACGTCGTCGCGGATCGCGTCACCGAAAGCGGCGTGCGCTACCTGATCTGGATTGACGGCGCGACGCGTCAGACCGACAGCGGCGGCAGCATCACCTGCGCGATCGGGCCCGCCGGCGGCGGTTGCATCGGTTTCGGCTGGTGGGAAAAGGAATCGGACTACCAGGCGACCGTCTGGGACCTCAACACGGCCCGGACCGCCGGTTCGGTTTCGACCAACGTCACTGGGACGTCGGCACTCGTCGGCGTGATCGTTCCGCTGCCGTTTATCGCACGCGTGCAGGGCACGGCCTGCGACCGGCTGGCAGGCCAACTCGGCGCCTTCCTGCAGGGCGTCCGACATCTTCGGCCACGCCCGCGGGCACCTGATCGGGGAGCGGCTTCCGAGCCGGTGAACCATTGGCGGGGGCAGGTCTCCAAGTTCTACGGACATGCCCGAAGCCGGCCGCCACCGATAGCGGTGACCGGCGGGGAGATCTGAGATGAAACCCATTCGCATTCTGCGTGCTATTGCGATCGCCGCGGCCATCGGGCTGCTGGTCGGTTGCATGACCCAGAATTCCGCATCGCGCCCGAGTCAGGATGGCGGTTCCTCGGGTGGAGGCTCGTCAGGGGGCGGCTCCTCTGGCGGTGGCTCTTCCGGTGGCGGTTCCTCGGGTGGCGGCTCGTCAGGTGGCGGTTCCTCTGGCGGCGGTTCCTCGGGTGGAGGCTCGTCAGGTGGCGGTTCCTCTGGCGGCGGTTCCTCGGGTGGCGGCTCGTCAGGTGGCGGTTCCTCTGGCGGCGGCGGCGACGCGGCCATTCCAATGCCTGGTGACGAAGGCGGTTCCGCAGGCGGCTCGACCGCGGGTGGCAAGCCTTGCGTCAGCACCGACGACGAGACGACGACCGAAGACGACGACAAAGCAAATACGACGGTCTGCGTCGATCCTCAAGTCGGCAGCTTGCCCGGCGGTCTCCCGGGCGGCGCACCGGGCAGTGTGCCGGGTGACCTGCCGGGAGCGCCCGGTGGCGGCGGGGATCCCGCGGGCGGTACTCCGGGAGTACCCGGTGCGCCAGGTTCCACACAGGGTTCGGGCGGTGCCGGCGGCGATGCAGGCCAGGCCGGAGAGTCGGGCGGTGCCGGTGGAGCCGCGGGACAGGGTCCCGGCACGGCAGGTGGCGGCAACAGCCGCAGCGAGCAGATCGGCCGGCGACTCGATGAAACCTTTGGCACCTTCGATGCGACCGTGCGCACAGCGCAGGCGGACATCGCGAAGGAACGTTCGGCCGCCGAGGAAGCGGCTGCGGGCGGCGGACCTGGCGGCGAGAGCGCGGCCGGCGAAGGGGGTGGAGGCGGGGAAGGCGGCGATGCCGAAGGTAACGGCCCGAAGCGCGAAGGTGGCCTCGAATCGACCGGCGGCGCCGGCTCCTCTGGCGGTTCAGGCGGCAACGGCGAAGGAGGCACCGGCACCGCAGGCGAAGGTACCTCCGAAAACGAACAGGGCGGCGTAGGCGGCGGCACTGGCGGCGGCAAGGGGCCGAGCGGAATTCCCGCTGATATTCCGGACGGACAGGATGACGACATCGTCGCGCGGCAGATCCGCGAGGCGGCGATGAAAGAGACGGATCCGGAATTGCGCGCGGCGCTGTGGGAGGAATACCGTCGCTACAAGAAAGGGCGCTGAGGCGCGGCCCGCGGGTGTCATGGACATGAATCGAGCGGCTACATTGGGTCTGGTTTTCGGGGCGGTGATGCTCGCGAGCGCCTGCGTCAAGGAAACGCGGCCGCTGCCGATTCTCCAGGCGACGCAGGCGACAACCGAAATTCCCGCCGAGCAGCTGCTCGACGTCGGCGTGCACATCTTCGATCCCGGCGTGCCGAAGGAAGTCGAAGAAGACCCGGAGATGATGGACAAGACGCGGATCTATCCGGAAATCCGCCAGGCTGAGGCGCGCTACATCGCGATGCAGCTTCGCGACACGCTGGAAGACACTGGCCACTGGGGTACGGCACGCGTCGTGCCGTCGACTGTGCAGTCCTTCGACTTGACGGTGGACGGCCGCATCCTCGAGTCGAACGGCGCCAATTTGAAGCTCGAAGTGACGGTGCAGGATGCGACGGGCCGTGTCTGGTTCGCCAAGCGCGAATACGAGGGGCGCGCCGACACCCGCGCCTACAAGGATGGCTACAACAACGGCCGCGATCCGTTCGAGAACGTCTATGTCGCGATCGCGAACGATCTCCTGGCGGCGCGCGCCGAGCGCCCAGTTGCCGAAATCGCGAGCATCCACAAGATCAGCGAGATGCGTTTCGCGGCCGACTTCGCGCCGGTGGCCTTCAGCCAGTACCTCGCGAAGAACAAGAAGTCGGGCGAGTACAAGGTGCTCCGCCTGCCGGCCGAGGACGACGTACTGGTCGAGCGAATCAAGCAGATCCGCGAGCGCGACTACGGGATGATCGACACGGTCAGTGAAAACTACACGGCGTTCAGCGAGCGCCTCGAAGAGCCCTACACGAGCTGGCGCCGTTACACCTATGACGAGATCACGGCCGAAGAGAAGCTCAAGGCACAGGCGCGCACCCGCATGATCATGGGCGCGGCGGCGATCGCGGCGGCCGTGTTCGTGCCCGACAGCTGCGCCGGCGGCAGCAACTGCGACCGTGTCGCGGATGCCGCGCGCTACGGCGCGATGGCCGGCGGCGTCGCCGCAGTGATCAGCGGCTACAAGAAGCGCGAGGAAGCCAAGATCCATACCGAGTCGCTGAAGGAAATCTCCGGCTCGTTCCAGAGCGAAGCAGCGCCACTCGTGGTCGACGTCGAGGGGCGGACGCTCAGGCTGACCGGTACGGCCGAGGAGCAGTACGCCGAATGGCGCCGCCTGCTACACGAGCTGTACAAGGAAGAAACCGGCCTCGTTCCGACGTCGCCGGCGCCTGCCGCCGATGCGAACGCGCCTGCCGCGCAATCGAGCGGCGCGGGTTGATCCCTGATGAAGGATTTGACGCCCGGGCTCGAACTCGGTGCCCGGTTTGTACTGGTACGACGGCTCGGACGCGGCGGCACGGCCGAGGTTTGGCTCGCGGTTGACCGCGAGCGCGGTCATCGCGTCGCGCTCAAGATCCTGGACGAATCGTTCGCATCCGACAGCGCCCGAGTGTCGCGGCTCGCGGATGAAATCGCGCACACAAAATCCTTGCCGCCCGAATGCACGGTCGCGGTCCACGGCATCGAGCAGGCGGAAGGCCGCACCTTCATCGTCATGGAGTATCTCGAGACCGGCGACCTAGGCCAGTTGCGCGGCCGCTCCTTCGAGAGCTGGGCGCAGGCGGCCGACGACGTCGCCGCCGGGCTCGAGGCGCTCCATGCGCGCGGCCTCGTCCATCGCGATCTGAAATGCGCGAACGTGATGCTGGACGGCGCGGGCCGCGCGCGGCTCGCCGACTTCGGCCTGACCGCACTCGCCGGCAGCGGCATCCCGGCCGGCGGATCGCCCTACAACGCAAGCCCGCAGCAGTTGCGCGGCGAACCGGCACAGCCTGCCGACGATCTCTATGCCTACGGCGCGCTGCTCTATGAACTGATCGCCGGCCATCCGCCGTACTACCCGGAAGTCACGCAGGATCGAGTGCTGCACGAACCGGTGCCGCCGCTGCTGCCGCGCGGCGCCGTGCCGCTCGGGGTGCGTGAGCTCGTGCTGCGCCTGCTTGCGAAGTCGCCGAACGAACGCCCCGCGAGTGCGACGGAAGTGCGCGCGAAACTCGCAGCCGCGGGCCATGACGGCGACACCTTGCAGCCGCTGTCCCATGCACTCGCGACGGATGCCGCTGCGAAAGACGGTCGCAGTCGGGGATGGTTACCCATCGCATTCGCCGCGGCAGTGATAGCGGCAGCAGCGGCACTAATCTGGTTGCAGCCGAAGCTTGTCGACGGAAACTCGGCACGCGAACGCGACGCCCGGGTCGAAGCCGAGCGGCAGGGGCAGGAGAACCGCTCGCGCGAGGAGCAGCGCTCGGCCGAGATCGCCGCTCGCATCCTGGCGGATGGCGCGCGGGTCAAGTTTGACGCGGCATTCAAGGCACTCGATGGGCGCGCAGCGGCGCGCTGGGCAACTGCAGTTTTCGCGGAAGCGCGCGATGCCGGCGCCCGCGCCGCACAGCGCTATGCCGTGGGCGAATACGCTGCGGCGGCGAAGGGCTGGGACGCAGGTTCGGCAAAACTCGGAGAACTGCAAGAGCAAGTGCCGGGCGCGCTGAATGACGCCTTGCAGCGCGGCGGGCTTGCGCTCTCTGAAGCGAAGACTGGAGCCGCGCGCGAAGCCTTTGGACTTGCGCTCGCGATCGAGCCGAATCATGCGCAGGCGACGGCCGGCATCGAGCGCGCGGCCCGGCTGGACCAGGCGCTGGCAATCGTTGATTCGGCGCTCGCCGACGAGCGCGCCGGGCGGCTTGCCGCCGCGGAATCCGGATTCCGCAAGGCGCTATCCATCGCGCCCCATGCGCCGGGCGCGCAGGACGGCATCGATCGGTTGACCGCCCGTCGTACCGGGGACGCCTATTCGGCGACCATGTCACGTGGCTTTGCGGATCTCGCCGCCGGGCGGAACGAAGATGCGCGCGCCAGTTTTCGCCAGGCGCTTGCGCTGCGTCCCGGTTCGCAGGAGGCGCGTGATGCGATCGCGTCGCTCGAACAGGGCGAGCGCGCGTCGGCACTCCGCCTGCTGGAAGCGCGAGCCCGGACCGCCGAGGGCGACGAGCGCTGGGACGAGGCACTCGTCGCCTGGCGCGAAGCGGCGGGACTCGAACCTTCGCTCGAATCCGCGCGCGAGGGCATCGCGCGCGTGGCGCCCCGTGCGGAACTGCAACGCAGCATCGACGCTCTGAATCAGAAGCCGGAGCGACTATGGGAACCCGAAGGAAGGGCCGAGGCGAGGAATCTGCTGGCTGCGGCGGCGGGCGCGGGCAATCCGCGGCAACGTCTCGCGGCCGCCGCGCGCGAGCTCGAACGCCTGGCCGCGGCAGCGCAGTCGCCCGTGCGGCTGCGGCTGGAGTCCGACGGCCTCACGCAGGTCGTGATCTATCGCGTCGGCCAGTACGGCGCCTTTTCCGCGCGCGACGTCGAACTGCTGCCGGGACGTTATACGGTCGTCGGGACTCGAAACGGTTATCGTGACGTCCGGCGCGAAGTGGTGTTGCCGCCAGGTGCCCCGGCCGCAGCCGTCATCGTGAGATGTGAGGAACCGATTTGAAGGAAGTCTGGCTCGACGATCCGCTCGGCGAACGGCGCCTGCTCCCGACCGATCTGCCGCTCACGGTCGGAGGACCAGGAACTTCCGTCGTCATTCCCGGCTGCCGGCCCGGCGAAATTCGCGCGCGCGTGGCGCTCACGACCCAGGGACTTGTAGTGACGCCAGAACCGGGCGCGGGCGGCACCGGGCTCGACGGCGTGCAGATCGCGCTCGAGGAGCATGCCGACCGGCATACGATCGTCGTGCGCCATGGCGGTGTCGCCAACGTCACTCGGCCACCGCAGCTCGAGGTGCTTCCGGGCGGAGGCGCCGACGCGGATGCAGACCGGCTGCCGATCGCGATCATCGAGTACGCGCCGCGCGCGACCAGGACCGTCGGGCCGCCGCCGGCGCGTAACTGGTTGCGCCCCGTATTCTGGGCGGCGATAGCCACGGTCGTGCTCGCGCTTGGCTATCTCTTCACCGCGACGTCGGTGGAGGTCGCAACGAGCCCGGCGGCGGAAACCACCGATGTCGATTTCGCGGGAACGGCGCTCGATTTCGGTTTTGCCGGCCATTATCTCGTCCCGGCCGGCAAGTACGTGCTCGCAGTCGAGGCCGCCGGATATTCCAGGGCGCTGCAGCCGGTCGAAGTGGGCAAGCAGTCCGGCCAGCGCTTCGTCGTCGCACTCGAGCGCCTGCCGGGACGCGTGGCAATCGACACGGGTGGTATCGCAGCAGGGCTTTCGGTCGACGGCGCGACCAAAGGCGCGCTCCCGGGCGAATACGAAATGCGTGCCGGCACCCGCGAACTCACGATCGCCGCGCCGCGCTATGCCGAAGAGCGCATCCGTTTCGAAGTGGCGGGCGGCGGCGAGCGCCAGGAATTGAAAGTCTCCCTGAAGCCCCAGTACGCGCGTGTCACGGTAACGAGTGTTCCCGCGGGCGCGACCGTCTGGGCTGACGACCGCGAGCTCGGGGCGACGCCGCTCGAAACGGAACTCGACGCCGGCCGTTACACGCTCGCGATCCTGCATCCGGATTTCCGCCGTTTTGAAAGCCCGATTACGGTGCGCGCCGGCGAGCCGCTCGCCCTCGGGCCGATCGAACTTGGCATGCCCGACGGACGCCTGATCGTGCAGAGCCGGCCGGCCGGCGCCGATGTCAGCATCGGCGGCCGTTATCGCGGCCGCACGCCGCTTAACGTAGGTGTCGCGCCCGGCATGCCGCAGGAAGTACTGTTGACACTCGCGGGCCACGCGCCTGCGACGCAGCAGATAAGCGTCGAGAGCCGCGCTGAACGCCGCCTCAGCGTTGATCTCACGCCGGTGCTCGGCGAAGTCCGGGTGAGCGGCGAGCCGGCGGACGCGATTCTCTACGTCGACGGCGCTTCGCGCGGACCCGCGAACCAGACGCTTTCGCTGTCCGCGGCGCCGCACGTGTTCGAGATCCGCAAGGCAGGTCTCGAGCCGTTCCGCTCAACGGTCACGCCACGCCAGGGCCAGACCCAGCTCGTTGAGTTCACCTTGCGCACGGCCGGTGAGGCGCGTGTGGCGGCCATGCCGGCGACGCGCATGACGTCGCTTGGCCAGCCGCTCGTGCTCGTGAACGGCGGCCGCTTCACGATGGGCAGCGCACGCCGCGAGCCGGGGCGCCGCTCGAACGAGACCGAGCGGATGGTCGAGCTGAAGCGGCCTTATTACCTGGGGCGCTTCCAGGTGACGAATCGGGAGTTTCGGGAATTCCGCGCCGATCACCTCTCCGGCATCTTCAAGGACGAGTCGCTCGACCTCGAACGCCAGCCCGCGGCGCGGGTTTCCTGGCAGGATGCCGCGGCATTCTGCAACTGGCTGTCGGCGCGCGAGAAGCTTCCGCCGGCGTATGCGAGGAAAGGCGACCGCCTTGAACTGGTCGAGCCCGTTGCGACGGGCTACCGGTTGCCGACGGAAGCGGAATGGGAATTCGCGGCGCGTTACGACGGCAGCCGCGCGTCGCGCAAGTATCCCTGGGGCAACGACCTGCCGGTGCCGGCGCGCTCGGGCAACTGGGGCGATGCAACGGCGATCTATCTCACGCCGGTCACGATCTCGGGTTACGACGACGGCTTCCGCGTCGCGGCGCCGGTCGCAAGCTTCCCGGCGAATCCGCTCGGCATTCACGATCTCGGCAGCAACGTGCTCGAGTGGACGACCGATCGTTATTCGATCTATGTCGTGGGACCGGATCATCTGTCGACGGACCCCGTCGGCCCGCGTGCCGGCGAGAACTACGTGATCCGGGGCGCCGGCTGGCTCACCGGCAAGGTTCCGGAACTGCGGGTCGCGGCGCGGGATTCAGGTACCAGCGGCCGGCCGGATCTCGGATTCCGGATCGCGCGCTATGCGGAGTGAATTGCAATGAAAAAACTGATCGCCATCGCTGCGTCCTCGCTCGTCCTCGTCGCCTCGGCCATCGAAGCGCCGAAGCCCGCGGCGCCGCCGGCGACTGCGCCAGCGAAGGAAGAGCCGGCGACCAAGACGCCTGATGCGGCACCGGCCGAAGAGGACGAGGAAGAACTGCCTCCGCTCCCTGCGGACGCCGCGCCTGCGGGACCGCCTCCCGCACGCTTCAATCCGACGGAAAAGGTCCGCGCGGACTTTCCCGTCTCGTTTCCGATCGATATCTGAGGACGCCATGAAGAAGAGCCGATATCCGAAAGAATTCCTGTTCAGCCTGGGATCGCTGCTGGCCGCAGTAATCGTCATTCATTCGATCTGGACGGTCTGGGTGCGCCCCAATGCGCAGGCCGTCCTTGCCGTCCAGTACGAAGCGATGCGCAAGGATCCGAATTTCGTTTCCGAACGGTCGCTGTTCGTGGTCATGAAGGACTGGGAGCAGGAGAGCTGCGTCATCCTGATGATCTGGGCACTCGCGATCATCGGCTTCAAGAACCGCTCCACGCGGCGGGAACAGGATCTGCTGGATGGCGATCCAGTGCGGGTCCCGGAAGGCATGCGCATCCTGCCCGAGGACACGCGCGAATACGTGCGTCAACTCGAAGCGCTGCCGGGCGAGCAGCAGCAATCGCTGATCGTGCGCGCCGCCAAGGCGGCGCTCGCTCGCTTCGGCGCGACCCGGAATGTCCAGGACGTTTCCGAAGCGGGCCATGCGGTCTGCGCCGCCGAGGCGGAACGGCTCGACTCGGAGCTGTCGATGCTGCGTTACATCGCCTGGGCGATACCGGCCATCGGCTTCATCGGCACCGTGCGCGGCATCGGTGACGCGCTCGCGGAGGCCCACAAGGCGGTGACCGGCGACATCTCGGGCGTTACCGAGGGCCTCGGCGTCGCCTTCAATTCGACGCTGGTGGCGCTCTTATTGTCGCTCTTGCTGATGTTCCTGCTGCATCAATTGCAACTCGCGCAGGAGCGGCTCGTGCTGGACGCCGAAACCTATCTCGACAATCGCGTGCTGCGGAACCTGCAGGTCCGCTGAGATGGCGACAATCGGCATCGAAATCGTCGATGCGGCCGTCACGGTCGTGCGGGACGGCGTGCGCCTCGCTTCGAGTCCGGGCATCGCGCTGCTCGATGCGGCAGGCGTCGTGGTCGGCGAGGCGGCGGCCGCAACCGCGCGACTGCAGCCAGTGCTCGCAAGCGACCGATTCTGGTCGGATCTCGCCCAGGACTCGCTGGCCGGCCCGTCCGATCGTGCCCGGTCGCACGCGGATCTCGCTCACGCGCATCTGACCCAACTCTGGAGCGCGACCGCGCACGAGGGCGATACGGCTGTTTTCGCGGTTCCCGGTTCGATGCGCCTGCACCAGGTCGGTCTCCTGCTCGGGGTCACGCGCGCGACCGGCATCCCGGTGGTGGGCGTCGTGGATTCTGCCGTCGCCGCCTGCGCGGGACTCGTCGCGCGCGCGTCCGTGCTGCATCTCGACGTGCAACTGCACCAGACGGTGCTGACGGAATTGCAGGGCGCGACGATGATGCGCCGCCGCCGCGTGGAGATCGCGCCCCGCGCCGGGCTCAAGGCGATGTTTTCAGCGTGGGCGCAACTCGTCAGCGAGGCGATGGTGCGCCGCACGCGCTTCGATCCCTTGCACCAGGCCGCGAGCGAACAGCAGCTCTATCAGCGATTGCCGGGCTGGATCGGTGAGCTGAGTGGCCGGGACTCGCTGGACGTCGCCATCGAAACCGAAGCGGGGTCGTTCGGAGCGACGCTCCGCCGCGAGCAGTTCACGCTGGCCGCGGAGGCCTGGTACGCGCAAGTCTCGGAACTCCTGCGTGGCGCCCATCGCGCCGACGAGTCCACGACGCTCGTTCTGTCGGCGCGCGCGGCGATGCTGCCGGCCCTCGGTGAGCGTCTCGCGTCGCTGTCCGGGATCGAATTGCAGTCTTTGCCGGATACCGCGGCTGCGGCCTCTGCAGCCGCTCGCGCGGACGAGATCGGCCCGGGTGATCCGCCCACGCTCGTAACCGCGCTCGCGCGCAGCCATCCGCTTGCGGGCGGCGATCGCCGTCGCGAAGGCGCGGCATCGGCGACACACATCATCCATGAAGGCCGAGCGTATGCGATCGACGATCAGCCGCTCGTGATCGGCCTGGGGCCTGGCGACGGTCGGCGCATCGCGCTTGGCGGCGCGGGTGAAGGGATTTCGCATGCGCATTGCACGCTCATGCAACGCAAGGGCCGCGCACTCATACGTGATCACAGCCGCCACGGGACCTTCCTGAACGGCGAGCGCGTGGACGGCGAAATCGGGCTCGGTCCCGGCGACCGGCTCCGGGTCGGCACCCCGGGCGTCGTTTTCGAACTGGTGGCGGTCGGCTGAAATGGCGCGACGCCAGACACTCACCTACAGCATGTCCTTCCTGGACGTGATTTCCTGCGGTTTCGGCGCGGTCGTGCTGTTCTACACGATCATCAGCGCGCAGGCCGGCCTGCACCGGATCAAGGAGAGCACCGATCTTTCCGCCGAATCCCGCCGGCTCGAGCAGGAAGTGCTCGACGGGTACAAGCATCTTGCGGAGTTGCGCAACGCCCTTGATTCCACCGAAGACCGGACCGTCCGTGCCACGGGCCTGTCGCGCGAAATGCTGGAAAAACTCCGCACGACGGAGGAAGAACTGGCGCGCTACGAGCATGACACCCTTGCGCGCCGCGATAGCCTCGAGCGGCTGAAGGCGGACCTCAAGTCGCTCGAGGAAAGCACGCGCCGGCTGAAGGAGGCTGCGCCGCCGGAGTCCGGCGAGTCCAGGGTGCCGATCGTGGACAAGCAGCAGCTCGTAACCCTTCGTATCGACGGCAAGCGCGTGCTGGTGCTGGTCGATTCGTCCGCCAGCATGCTCGACGAGACGCTTGTCAACATCATCCGACTGCGCAACATGGCGCCGGAGCGGCGCATCGCTTCGAGCAAGTGGCAGCAGGCGGTCAACACCGTCGAGTGGATCGCCTCGCGCCTGCCGGAGTCGACGCAATTCCAGATCTATGCCTTCGATACCGCGACCCGCCCGTTGGTCGAAGGGAGCGCGGGCCGCTGGCTCAGCGTGAAGGATG
Organism: uncultured Gammaproteobacteria bacterium; assembly: GCA_963819545.1. Classification (GTDB taxonomy): domain Bacteria; phylum Pseudomonadota; class Gammaproteobacteria; order Steroidobacterales; family Steroidobacteraceae; genus SCUD01. The sequence goes on from CAWFWJ010000002.1 coordinate 798,708, forward strand.
CGGGGCAGATCGAGCTCGCATTGCAGGCGCTGCGCAAGACCGCGCCCACGGGCGGATCGAGCCTGCAGAATGCCTTTGCGGTCATCAAGACCCTGGATCCCGCACCCGACAACGTGATCCTCGTAACCGACGGCCTGCCGACGCAGGGCGACAAGCCGCCACTCATGCGCACGCTCGTGACGATGGAGCAGCGCGAGGACCTGATGCAGGAAGCGGTCAAGTCGCTGCCGCGGTCGCCGCCGCAAATCAGCATCGTGCTGCTGCCGATGGAGGGTGATCCCTCGGCGCCGATCTATTTCTGGCGTCTGGCCCGTTGACCGGCGGCGGCTTCCTGAGCCCGGCGAAGGACTGGCCGTGAAACGCCGCACGCGACGCGATACCGAGACCTTCAGCATGTCGTTCCTCGACTGCATCTGCTGCGGATTCGGCGCGATCATCCTGTTGCTGGTGCTGAATGAGGTCGGCCAGCCGATCCAGCTCGAGCAGGCGAAGGTAGGACCTCAACGGACAGATCGTAAAGATGGAGAAGGAGATTTTCGATATCCGCGGCAATGTCGATCGTGCTCGAGCGGGAGCTGCGCGCGCGGATCGAGCAGCTGTCCGAAGAACAGAAGCGTGCTCGCCCGGCTGCGCGGCGACCTGTCCGATGATTTCGGGCAAGCACAAGGCGAGCACCGACGAGGAAGATGCGCTCAAGAAGCTCACGGAAACGCTCACCAACGCGCGCCGCGCGCTGATCGACGAGACGCAGGGAGCTGCGGGCGAGCGGCCGGCAACAGATGTACAACCAGCCGGTCGCCGGCATCCCGATCGACAGCGAATACGTGATCTTCATCGTCGACACCTCGGGCTCGATGCAGTCGCAGAACTGGCGCTACGCCGAGGAGAAGCTCGGGGAAGTGCTGAACATCTACCCGAAACTCAAGGGCATCCAGGTCATGGATGACGAGGGCGGGTACATGTTCAGCGAATACCGCGGCAAGTGGATCCCGGACTCGCCGGCGCGGCGCAAGGCGATCCTCGACCGCTTCCGCAAGTGGCAGGCGTTCTCGAATTCGAGCCCGTCCGAAGGCATCATCGCGGCGGTCCGCACGTTCTGGACGCGCGAGCACCCGATCAGCATCTACGTCTTCGGCGACGAGTTTACCGGTCCGTCGATCCAGGAAGTCGTCGACACGGTTGACCGCATCAACCGCGTCGGCCGGCACGGGCGAGCGGCTGGTCCGCATCCATTCGCTCGGGTTCCCGATTCCCAGCCAGTACCCCCAGCACACGAGCATGCGTTACGCGACGCTGATGCGCATACTGTCGGCCCGGAACGGCGGGGTGTTCGTCGGACTGCCGGAAGGCAACAGCACCGCATTGCGACGGAGCAATTGATGAGACAAGCGAGCATCCGCCCGGCGGTCGCCGCCCTGTGCCTCGTGCTGCTTTCGGGCTGCACGGCGACACGCCTCGAGACGCAGGCGCAGCTGCCGCCGCCCTTGATCGAGCAGCTGCCCGTGCGCGTCGGCATCTACTACTCGAAGGAATTCCGCGAGTACGTGCACCGGGAAACGCGCGGCAACGATCGACTACGAGATCAATCTCGGGCCCGCACACGTGACGAATCTCGACTGGCTGCTGAATGCGATGTTTGCTGAACTGATGCCCGTCGAGGACCCGACGCAAGCGTATCCGTCATCCACGCCGCCGCTCGTGTTCGTGCTGGAGCCGAAGTTCGAGGAATTTTCCTTCCTGACGCCGAAGGATGTGGCGGGCGAGGCGTTCATCGTGACGATCCGCTACCTGCTGACGCTCTACGACAGCAGCGGCGCGCGCGTGGATTCATTCACGTTGACTGGCTACGGGCGCGAGAAGGCGCACACGCTCTCGAGCAAGGAACCGCTGCAGATCGCGACACAGCGCGCGATGCGGGATGCCGGCGCCAAGGTAGCCGTCGAGCTGGTCGACCAGGAATCGGTGCGGCTGCTGATGCGGAATGCGGGCAGTTTTCCGTCGAGAGTCGCGCCGGAGAGCCCGCCGCCTCCGGTCGGTCCGCCGCCCCGAGCGTTGCCGACGGTGGAAGAGACGCCGGTCGGGGATTCTCCCGCCGAGGCGTCGCCTGAACCGGAGCCGCCGGCCTCAGGTTCCGGCGTCTGACTTCACCGCCGGGGCGGGTGTCGCGATCGGAGTCGGCGTCCTCTGTGGGGGCTTGCTCCTCGTACCACTCGCCAGTGAAGGTGACGTCTGCGGTTGCGACCGCCTTGCCCTTCGCGAAGCGCGGGCTGTAGATCGCGCTGGATACCGCGCGCATCACCTGCGATTGCTGGCTTTGCGTCATGTTGGTCGATACGACCGTGACGTTCTGCGGCTCGCCGGCTTCCGAGACGGCCAAACTGAAGACGGTCTTGCGGATCATGTACTGGCCGGTCAGCGTGTTGAGGCCGCGAGTCGCGGACACGTCGGCGGGCGATAAAACACCATCCGCGGCGCCATGAGCGGATTACCCGTCGAGCGGGATCCGATGCGTTCTGCGCTTCGAGGATCGCGGCGGCCTCCACGTAGTAGGGAACCGCGAGGGTCGGCCGCGACGTCGACTGGAACCAGTCGCCGAGCTCGATCAGCGTTTCGGTCATGCAGGTCTTTCGGCGGATCCGAGGTCGCAGCGCAGAAGTTCGAGCGCGGTCTGCGCGGACTTGAGGCCGGTGCGGTCGGCGGCGGTCGATGCGCGCGGTTCGCGATAGACCTCGCCGACGTACTCGCCCGTGCGCTCGTCCTGCGTGCGGCCGCTGGGTCTCGAGCTTGTCCGGATCCAGCATGTATTGCAGGCGGTGGGTGCGCGTGATTCCCACCAGGCCTTGATCGCGAGCGGATTGAAGCCGCCGCTTTCCTTGAAAGCGACATCGCGCGCGCGCAGATACATCGTCACGCGCCGCGATGAATTCGCGCAGCGACTCGTAGAATGACGCGAGCTGCAGCATCGCCGGCAGCGTGCGCTCGTCGCCATAGCCGTAGTTCTGTTCTGCGACCTTGAGCGCGTACATACGCTGCTGCTCTACGCCGCCGAAATCGCTTGATGGCAAAGCGGCTGTCTGCGGCCTGTTCGATCAGCGGCAATTGTGCGAGGTTGAAGAGGCCCTCGGAGCGGCGGCTGACCGCCAGCGCGCGTTCGAAGAGCTCGGACCGCGAGCACTTGCTGGTCGAGCGCCGCGTACACGGCGCCAAGTCCGGCGAGCGGCACAACGAGGCGCCGGGATGAGATGCCCTGCGTCGATTCGAGCAGTTCGAGCGATTTCGCGTAGCTTTCCGCCGCGGCCGGGTAGTCGCCGAGCTGGTACTGCGTCGCGCCCAGGTTGTTGTAGGCGATCGGCAACTCGTAATCGCGTTCTGGATCGGTCTCCGACAACTCGATGACGCGCCGCGCGTAGGGCAGGGCCTCGTCGAAGCGCGCGGTCTCATAGAGGCTGCGGAACTGGTCGTAGGCCTCCATGCGCGAATCCTGCTGCAGGATACGAAGCTGCTGTTTCGGCACCACCGGCATTACGTGTGCTCTGACGACATCTGCCGCGGGCATCGGGGCCGAGGTTTCGGCGACCGCTCCGGCGGGCGGATCCGGGGTCTCCGCAACGACGCCTTCGGGTGCGGCGGCGGCAAGCAACAGCAATACGAGCACGGAAATCATGCTGCGACGATAGACCATCGGCCGCGCAGCGTGTTCCCCGTTGTTCGGGTCTGGCCGGTCATTTGCTGCCGGCATCGCGTTCGAAGACCGCGATCAGCCCGCCCGCGGAGACGGCAAGCAGGGGATCCGTGATTTCGGCTGTCTGGCCAGGCAGCCAGGTCTGCAGGAATTCGATCGAAAACACGACCCCGGCGCCGAGACCCATGGCCGCCAGGATCGACAAGCCGCTCTGCGCCAGGAGCCAGACCAGCGCGCCGTTCGTGAAGCAGCGCAGGAACATGTCGGACAGGTTGGTCGCACGGTACTGGGTCAGCGACTCGCCGAAGGGCAGCAGCGCGAACCGGTCCTGGGCGAGTTGGAAATCGAAAGGCACAAGACCCTGGATCGCGATCAACACCATGAGCGCAGCGGCGAGTCCCGCCGCCGCCTGCGGTAGCGGCAGTTTCAGGAGCGGGCGCGCGAACGCGAGCGCCGCCGCCATGCCCATGATTTCGGCGGGATCGAGGCTCATCCCGACGAACAGCACGCGGCCGGCGAGCACGACGCCCATGGCCGCCGCGGCGACCGCGACGGACCGTCCGGGCACGAGCCGTCCGCAGACCAGGACCAGCACCAGCCAGGCGAGCCACTGGGGCAGCACGGCGACGGGCACCAGCCAGCTGCTGCCTGCGAGCGGCGCGAAGGCCGCTGCCCATTTGCCAGGATCGAAGACAGGCGCGAACGGCGCGAGGCGATAGCCGATCCACGACAGCAGGAGTGCGGCCGCGACAGGATGACGAAGCACGCCCGCGAACGGCGAGGAATGCAGCCGGAATCGCGTGCGCGCGATGGCGAGCGCGAAACAGGCGCCCGCGAAGGCGCCCGCGGCGTTGCAGGCGAGGTCGGCGAGGCTTGCGACCCGCCGCGTTTCGTAGAGCTGCGCGAATTCGATGGCGAAGGAGAGCAGGGCGGCCGCAAGCGTCGCCGCGACGACTGCGGCCAGGCCGCCGTGACGCGGCGCCAGCAGCCAGGCCAGGCAGGCGCCGAGCGGCAGGTAGAGCAGCACGTTGGCGGCGACATCGCTTCGTGTCGTACCCGCAAGCGTAAGCCCGCGCAGCAGGTCGATCGGGCTCGTTCCGACCGCGGCGAAGCTGAAGGGATACAGCGAGCCGAACACGATCAGGAACACGATGACGGCGAGAAGCGAGGCCGCAATCCTCTGTTCGTGTGTTGACCACCCGCTCTATCCGAGATCGACGGCGCGCCGCAGGGCGAGGATTTCCTCGTTGCGGAGCGCGCGGAAATGACCGTGCGGCAGCTTGCCAAGCTTGAGCGCGCCGAGCGCGACGCGCTCGAGGCTTTTCACCTTCAGGCCCACGCGCGCGAACAGCCGGCGGATCTCGCGGTTCTGACCCTCGCGCAGCGTCACCGACACGAGCGAGAGGTCGCCGCGGCGTCGGTCTTTCACCGCTGGAGGACGCGCACTTCCTGCAGTCGCGCGCGCTTCGCGCCGCCTTTCGGCGAACCGGTGTCGGCGAGGTACACGCCTTGCGCGAGGCGCGAAAGCGCTTCGCTCGAGAGCACACCCTGCACGGCGACGCGGTATTCCTTCGCGATGCCGCGAGCTCGGGTGCGCGAGGCGGTGCGCGAGCTCACCGTCGTTCGTGAGGAGCACAAGACCGGTCGAGTCGGCGTCGAGCCGGCCGACCGGATAGACGCGATCGCCGGCCGGCACCGCGGCGCGCACCATGTCGACGACATTCGCGCGACCGCCCGGGTCCCGCGCCGTCGAAATCACGCCGCTCGGCTTGTTGAGCATCAGATAAAGCCGCGCGCGCGCGCGGACGCCCGAGCGACGCCGCGTATCAATGACGTCGCCGTCGAATTCGATCAGGGCATTCGCGGCGTCGACGAGGCAGGGGAGTTCGAGCACGAGCCGGCCGTTGACGCGCACGCGACCGGCGCGGATTGCGTATTCCGAGTCGCGGCGCGATGCGACGCCCGCGTCCGCCAGCACTTTCTGCAGGCGCTCGCCACCCTCGATCGGTATGGCGGCAGGCTTGCGGTCTCGAAAGCGTGGGTCGTTCATCGGAGAAGCATACCCACACGGGAGCCGGGCGGCTCCCGCCAATCAGGCGCCGCCGGATGGCGGCCGGGACTCAGCCGACGGTTGCGCCGGGCTTCAGCACCCAGACCTTGCACCAGCCGTGGGCGTTGACGTCCTTGCCGGGGAAGATATTGCAGGGACCCGCGGCGGCGCCGGCCTTGCCGGTGTACTGCATGCAGTTCGCGCAGTTCTGGCCCGGCTTGTAGTTCGGGTTCGCTGCCGCATTCACTTTCTTCGCGTCAGCGACATAGCCGAGCGACTTCGCGGTCGCATCGCTTTCGGAGAGCGTCTCGGCCGACGCGGAGCGCGCGAGCAGGGAAGCGGCCGGGACGGCGGCGATGCCCACCAGCGCACCTTGCAGCAACTGCCTGCGGGAAAGCTTTTCGTCGGTCATCGGAAGCTCCTGGATGATGTTTTGGTCGGTCGTCGGTTCTTGCGGGATTGTCTCAATTCCTGTTCCGCGCTGCTTCGAATGAGAACTATTCCTAACGCGGCCCTGCCCGTGTAACTTTGCGTTCCGGGCCCGGCGCGCCCGAGGAGGTCCGAAGTGCCTTTCAAGTTCCTGTTCGTGTCCTACGACGGCCTGATCGGCGACATCGCCTGGCAGGTGACGAAGGAAGGCCACGAGGCGAAGTACTACATCGAGCACGCGGAGGAGCGCGAGATCACCGCCGGATTCGTGCCGCAGACCGCCGACTGGCACGCCGAGGTGGACTGGGCTGACGTCATCGTCTTCGACGACGTGCTCGGACATGGCACGCTTGCCGAGGAACTCCGCAAGAAAGGCAAGCGGGTCGTCGGCGGCACGCCGTACACAGACCGTCTCGAGGACGAACGCGGATTCGGGCAGGCCGAGCTGAAAGCGGCAGGCGTCAACATCATCCCGCAGCAGGATTTCACGTCGTTCGACGAGGCCACGGCGTTCGTGCGCGCCAACCCGAACCGCTACGTCATCAAGCCGAGCGGCGAGGCCCAGAACCTCAAGGGCCTGCTGTTCGTTGGCGAGGAAGAGGATGGCCGCGACGTCATCGAGGTGCTCGAGGACTACAAGCGGGCCTGGGCCAACCAGATTCCGAGCTTCCAGCTGCAGCGGCGCGTGCTTGGCGTCGAGGTCGCGACCGGCGCGTTCTTCAACGGGCGCGAGTTCGTCTACCCGATTTGCGTCAACTTCGAGCACAAGAAGCTGTTTCCGGGCGACATCGGCCCGTCCACCGGCGAGATGGGCACGGCCATGTTCTGGAGCGAGCCCAACAAGATCTTCAACCAGACGCTGCGCAAGATGGAGCCGGCGCTCGCGCGCGAGGGCTACGTCGGTTACATCGACGTCAACTGCATCGTGAACGCGAATGGCATCTATCCGCTCGAGTTCACCGCGCGCTTTGGCTACCCGACCATCAGCATCCAGCAGGAGGGCCTGCTGACGCCCATGGGCGAGCTGCTGCAGGGGCTCGCGGCAGGCAGCCTCACTCGCCTGCGCGCACGCACGGGGTTCCAGGTCGGCGTCCGCGTCGTCGTGCCGCCGTTTCCGTACACCGACCCGAAGCGCTTCGAGACCAGCTCGAAGGACGCGGTCATCCTGTTCAAGACCAAGTCGCGCGAGGGCATGCACCTCGAGGACGTGAAGCAGGTGAACGGGGAGTGGCTCGTGACCGGCACCTCCGGCGTGGTGCTGATCGTTTGCGGCACCGGCCCGAGCATGCGTCACGCGCAGAAGCAGGCCTATAACCGGGTCAAGAACGTGATGATCCCGAACATGTATTACCGCGAGGACATCGGCGACCGCTGGAGCGAGGAGGACAGCGACCGGCTCCATGCCTGGGGCTACCTGCGCGAGTAAAGGCCGCTGGCCGCGCGTCCTTGCTAGACTCCGGTCGGGCCTGTAGCTCAGTGGTTAGAGCAGGGGACTCATCTTTTTTTGGAAAGGTGCCCCGGCGTTGAAAGATGCCGGGTGGACGGGACGAATTCAGGGAAACCTTCCAGCGCCCCGGGGCGGCTGATGGCAATCCTGAGCCAAGCCGGCGGTGCACCGCCGGAAGGTGCAGAGACTACCTGAGGGCTTGAAGTGCCCTTGATGACAGGCAAGAGCGTCCCGCACCCTCACCCCCGGACCGGGGGCGGGTGAAGAGATAGTCCGCGCCCGCCGGAAACGGCGGGACTACGCGAATCCCTTGGTCCTGGGTTCGAATCCCAGCGGGCCCACCATTCCGGACCGCCTCGCGGACGCCACCGCAGGCGTCGCTAAATAGCAACAACCACTCATACTTGCGGCAAATTCCGATTGCGGAGACACTCTTGCACACAACACCGCCCGTGACACGGGCAGATACAGGGACAGGATTATGAAAAGCTATTTCCGGCCGCGACCCGCATCTCTGGTGGCTACCGCAGTGGCGCTCACGTTGTGCCAGGCGGCGTATGCGCAGACCGAGCTCGCTGAAATCGTGGTCACCGGCACGCGCAGGGAAGGGGTGTCGCCCACCGAATCCCTGTCACCGGTGGATGTGATCGACGGCAGCGCGATCAGTCAGCAGGCGGCGTTCGACCTGACGGATTCGCTGACCAAAATCAGCCCGGCGCTGAACACGCAGCGCTACCCCATCGCGGACGGAACAGCCTTCATCCGCCCGGTCAGCCTGCGCAATCTCTCACCAGATCACACCCTGGTGCTTTGGAACGGCAGCCGGCGACACCGTTCTGCCCTCGTCAATCTGCAGTTGGCGCCTCTCGGAACCGTCAACCAGGGTGCGCAGGGTGTCGACTGGTCCACGATTCCTGCCGCGGCCGTCAAGCGGGTGGAAGTCCTGCGCGACGGCGCTTCCGCGCAATACGGATCAGACGCAATTGCCGGCGTGGTCAACGTCATCTTGAAAGACGCCAGTGAAGGCGGCTCGCTTTCGGCGCAGTACGGCGAGTATTCCGATAGCGACGGCGAACGCCTGTCCGTCAGCGGAAACATCGGACTTCCGCTATCGGACGCCGGGTTCGTGAACCTCACGGGCGAGTACTCCACGTCCGATGAAACCTCGCGAGGCGCTGCCCGACCGGACGCCGAGGCGATCGGAGCCATCGTTGGCTCGGATCTTGTGCCAGAGGAAGGGCTCGGACAACGCTGGGGCGACCCGAATGTCGAAGCAGTGAAATTCCTCGTCAATGCGGGAATTTCGGTGAGCGACAGGCTGGAGCTTTACGGTACCGCCAGCTACATGGACAACAAGACTGTCTCCGACTTCTTCTATCGCCGGCCAGTCCTGAGTGATCCAGTGGCGCAGCAGGGCCTCTCCGCGCGCACCACGTTGCAGATCGACGGCAACGGCGACGGCGTCCCTGACAACGCCACCGCGGCACAGGTCCAGGCGATCATCGACGCCGGCGGCGACCCGGACGACTACCTGACATCCGACGGCGTCGGCGGATACCTGCTGCGCAATCCGATCCACACTTTATTCCCGGGCGGCTACAATCCGGACTTCGGCGCGGATCTCACCGACATGGGCGTCCTGGTCGGCCTGCGCGGTGACGTGACCGATACCCTGACCTGGGATGCGCGCGTGCGCTACGCTGAGAACGAGGCCGACTACACGCTTTCGAGCAGCATCAACCCGAGCCTCGGAAGTCTCTCCCCGACGAGCTTCCGGCCGGGCACGCTGACGCAGGAAGAGAGCGGGCTTAATATCGACTTCGTCAAGACTTTCGCTGAATCGCCGCTCAACGTCGCCTTTGGCGGCGAGTTGCGCAACGAGACCTACACAATCGGCGCCGGTGACCCGGATTCCTACCGGGCGGGACCCACGGCCGCCATCTTTGGCGTCGGATCAGACGGTTTTCAGGGTTTTCCGGTGGAGTCCGCGGGCGAGTTCAAGAGCGACAGCTGGGCGACTTATGTCGACGTCGAGACGGAACTGACTGATCGATTGTCCGGCGGCGTTGCTTTCCGTTATGAGGACTACGATGAGTTCGACACGACCTCCGACTGGAAGGTTTCCCTGCGTTATGCGTTTACCGACAGCTTCGCCATGCGGGCGACCGCCAACACAGGGTTTCGCGCGCCGACGCCCGGTCAGGTCCACACCCTCAACGTCACGACCACGGCGAATGCCGCCGGCGAACTCATTCCCAATGGCACCTATCCGGTGTCGAACCCTATTGCGTTGACGCTGGGCGCGGTTCCGCTGGTACCGGAGGAGTCCGAAAGCTACACCGTTGGAATGGTGTGGACGCCGACCGATACCACGAGCGTCACGGTCGATTACTACAATATCCAGATCGATGACCGCCTGACGCTGTTCAACAACGCCATCGATGCGGCCGATGTCGCGCTGCTGACCGCGGCAGGCATTCCGAATGCAAACCTGCTGTTGGGAAGCAATGCCAACTATTTCCTGAACGGCTTCGATTCCAAGATCGACGGTCTCGATCTGGCAGTCACCAGCAACTTCGAGGTGGGTGGCGGCGACCTGCTCGTCGACCTGCGGTATAACCACAACGAGCAGAAAGTTTCCAACGTGTCTCCGGGAACGCTCAACTCATCCAACGTATTCGACCTGGTCAACACGATTCCAAACGACAGGGCGTTGCTGACATTCGACTACTCGACTGAAGGTATGTTCTCAGGCCTGCTGCGCTTCAACTACTACGGAGTCTGGTGGGCGACGGGCGGCCTGTTCAGCCCGGGAGACGCTTCCGATGCGCACCGTTATAGCGACGAGATCCTGGTTGACCTGGAAGCGCGCTTCACCTTTGGTGAGCGCTACGGGATCACCCTCGGCGCCGAGAACGTCTTCGACACGCAGCCCGACGCCGAGCAGGATGGGACTTTGCAATTCTTGGGCGCCCGGCCGTCCCTGACGTCACCCTTCGGCTTCAACGGGGCCTTCTGGTACGCGAGGGCTACCGTCGACTTCTAGAAGTACTTCAACGTCTCAAGCTTGCAAGGGGCCGATTTCGATCGGCCCCTTTTTTTTCCTTAATTTGGCCGGTTCCGGGCCGCAATGCGCCGTTTGTCATATATTTGCGCCCCGCGTCACGCTCGCCCGCCGCACAGTTTGTCACTGTCTCCGGACCATCCGCGGGCCACGGACCGCATCGCCTTGTCCAGACACCGGAACAGCCTCAATTGACGCCATGATCAATGCCTTGCCGATGTCGGCGGGCAGCAGCGGCTATGTCGACTGCCTCGAGGCGATTCGCGCCCGGCTCGCCGGGCGCGAGGCGAAGCTCTACGGCATCGCCGTGCTCGTCGTGTACGTGCACGAGCTCGAGCAGCTGTTCGCGAGCGCAGGGCCTTTGAATGCCGGACGCATGCTCGATGAGCTCCGCAACCGCCTGTCCCAGGTATCGAAGCCGGGCGATTACTTCTCGCGTCTCGGCGAACGCAAATTCGTGTTCGTGCTTTCGAACTTGCGGAATGAGGGTCACGCGTTACTCGCGGCCAACAAGGTCCTGCACGCCGGCGCCGAGTCCATTTCCGCGGGGGGCCGGCACGCGAACATGCGTCTCTCGGTCGGGATTGCGATGTACCCGGGCCATGCGCGCCATCCCGAGGCGCTGATGCAGTGCGCGGAGATCGCGCTGCTCGAAGCCTGGAAGACCTCGCGGCCGACCGTCGTTTACGCCGCCGGCAAGGCGGACGAACTCGTCGCAGGCTGGGATCTCGAGACCCAGCTCGCGAACGCGCTCGAGCAGGGCGACCTCGTGATGAACTACCAGCCGAAGCTTTCGCTGCCGAAGCTCGAGGTCGTCGGCGTCGAGGCGCTCATGCGCTGGAACCGCCCGGACTCGGGCAACGTGCCGCCCGAGATCTTCATCGATGTCGCCGAGATGTCCGGGCAGATCGATCCGCTGACACGTTTCGCATTCCATCGCGCGCTGCGCCAGCTCGGCGAGTGGCCGAAGAGCCTCGGCACGATCGGCGTCGCGGTCAATGTCACGCCGTCGAACGCCTGCAATCCGGAGCTCGTGGATGTCATCCGCAATGCCGCCAGCCTCTGGTCGGTGGACTTCAAGCGCCTGACCGTCGAGGTGACGGAGAACGCGCTGATGGTCGATCGCGAGCGCAGCCACCGTGTGCTGACCGAGATCCGCGAACTCGGCGCGCGCATCTCGATCGACGATTTCGGCACGGGCTACTCGTCGCTGTCGTACCTGAAGCAGATCCCGGCCGATGAGCTCAAGATCGACAAGTCCTTCGTCATGAACATGCTGAACGACGAGGCCGACCGCAAGATTGTCGAGCAGATCATCGCGCTGGGGCGTTCATTCGATCTCGAGGTGGTGGCGGAGGGCGTCGAGAACGCGGAGGTCGCGGCCCGGCTCGCGGCGATGGGCTGCGACTACGTGCAGGGGTTCCACTACGCGCACCCGCTGCCGCCAAAGGATTTTCCCGCCTGGTCCCAGGAGTGGCGTCGCTCCCGCAACGGCTGATGTTCGCTCGCGCGGGACGGCGGCCGTTCAGTTGTTGTCGTAGGGGTTGAAGCCGCCGAACTTGTCTTTCTTGCCGGGATTCGGCTTCGCGGCCTCGGTCTTGTCCCCGGTCCGGCTTTTCAGGACTTTCCGCAGGAACTGCGTGCTGACCAGCGACAGCTCGTCGGCGGCGCGGCGCGTTCGTCTCGCTGACGATGCGGAAGTGACCGGTCGCGGTGTCGCGCGCGAGGACGCCGTCCTTGCGCCCGGCGGCGAGCTTCTGGATCTCGGTCCGCGTCTTGCCGCCCTCGGATTTCAGGATTTTCTCGAGCGCGGTCGTGGACACGAGTTCGAGTTCGACCGACTCCACCTTGCCAAGCCAGACTGAGCGGCCGCGCTCGTCCGGTGCGACCTTGCCGGGTTTCCGGATAAGCACCGTTTTCGTGTGGCCCTTGGTCATGAAATCGGCCTCCTGTTGCGGTGCGTCGCCGATCAGTCCAGCGAACGCCGCTCGCCGGTCCACGGATAGCGATCGATTGTGGCGCCGCAATCGCGCCAATAAACATAGTTGGGGTCTGGCTTGCGCCAGTTGCCGTAGATTTTCGTCAGGATCTCTTCGGCCGTGTCCGGCATCAGCCAGCGGCGGCCGTACAACTCGAAGGTGGTCAGCCCATGTCCGGGTACTTCGTTGATGAGTTCCATCGCCGGCTTGCGGCGGTGGTAGTACCAGCGGAAGTTTCCGTCCTGCTTTTCGAACTGGAAGAATTCGTACTTGATAGCCTGGAATTTCAACGCCCACTTCGTGATGCGCCCATCGTTGTTGACCTGCGACCGGCGCATTGCGAAACCATGCTCACTGAGCTTGCCGGCGGCGGTGAGGAAATGCGGCAGATCCTCGTCCATGAATCCGAAATCCGCATCCCGGTCCCAGCGTATCGGTTCGCCGTCTCGCATGCAGCCGAGCAACAGGCCCATGATCATCCAGTACCTGCCCGCAAAGCTCGTTTCGGCCAGGACGTCGTGGAGTTTGATCAGGCCGTGCTTGCGCCGCTCTTCAAGCGGCCCCCAACGCAGCCGGTTCACGAACTCATTCAGTTTGCGCACGGCGGCAAGTATAGCTGGCTATACTTCGCGCGATGAATCCGGGCGACTCCCTGTCCGATCGTGCGGCGGTGCAAAGCCGTCTCACGGAAGAGCTGCGCTCCGCTTCAGCCTCGTTCCGCAAGAAGAAAACCCGCCATTTCCTGTCCACGAAGGACGTTATCTATTGCGCTTTCTCGACACCCGCATTCACCGTGCGGCGCGACCAGGCGCAGCGTGACGCCGCGCGGCGGCTCGAGCAGTTTGGCGTGCGCGCGGAAGACATTTGCGGCAAGCGCGTGCTCGATCTGGGCTGCAACAATGGCGCGATCCTGTTCCAGCTCTCAAACTACGGTCCGGCGTGCGGACTCGGAGTCGAATACGACCCGGAAAAAGTTGATCTCGCGCGGCGCATTGCCGCATTCGCCGGCATCGAGCGGCTCGAATTCAGGGTCGGCGACCTGGATGTGCTCGAGGCGCACGAGATCGGCGCGCCATTCGACGTCGTGCTGTGCCTCGCGATCGAGGCGCACGTGCAGAAACCGGATCATCTCTATCGATTGCTTGCCGACGTGACGCGAGGCGTGCTGCTGTTCGAGGCGAATGCCTCGACCTCACCCAAGAGCGTTCAGGCCGAGCTGGCGAAGGTGGGATTCAGGGAGATCCGCCACCTCGGCACTTGCGACGACGACATTGTGCCGCGCAACAATCGCCGGCCGATTTTCTCGGCCCGGATGGGCTAGCCGGCCGCTGCTTCCACGAACGAGACCGAAGCGTCGCCATGCTAGGATGAACTGCGGAGGAAAATAACGATGGAACACGTAGCCAAAACAGGAAAACGGGGCGGCCGCGCGGACCGGAACGGGGATCAGCCGGCCGAACGCGCGGACGAATGGCGCAACCTGGTCGCCGACGTCGAAGACCTGATCAAGAAAGTCGCGAATGTCGACGACGAGGAAGTCGCGGAGATCCGCGCCAAGGTCGAGGACACACTCGCCAAGGCGAAATCCTCTGCCACAGAGAGTGTCGCCGCGCTGCGGGATCAGGCCGACGATGTCACCGAAGCAACCGACAAATATGTACGTCACAATCCGTGGGCTGCGGTCGGCATTGCCGCCGCGGTCGGCATTGTGATCGGGTTGATCGCTGGGCGTCGCTGATTCGCCGCCCGTGAGGGGTAGGTCCGATGCGTTCGATAATTGCACGGCTGGTGCCCGCGCTCCTGCGGCACCTTGAAGGCTATGCCGAAGTCGCGGGCGAGGATGCACGCGACGCGGCCGCGATCATCGCGCGGCGTCTGTTCTCTCTCCTGCTCGGAGTTGCGGCGGCATTCATCGCGCTTCTGATGTTCTGCGCCTGGCTGCTCGCCCTGACCTGGGACGGTCCCTGGCGCATGTGGACAGCCGGAGGCCTTGCGCTTGCCTTCGCGGCAGGTGCAGCGAGCCTCGCAATTCCGGCGCTGCGACGCCGCTCGAAGGCGGACGCAAAGCTCTTTTCGCGCGTGCGGCACGAACTTGATCGGGACCGCGAGCTGATCGATCGTGCCCTGCACGGGGGCGATCATGCACCCGAATGAGAGCGCGCAGGATGAATCGGCGCGGGACCTGCGGACGCCCGCGGAACGCCGGCTCGCAGAGAGCCGGGCCGAGATCGAGAGGTTCTTGATGCCGGGTGAGGACGCGTTTCCCCGGAGCGAGACCATGCGCTTCATGATGGGCGGGAAGGGGAAGTTCGTGGCGCTCGGCGTGTTCGCGGGCCTGCTCGCGGTCAAGCCGCGGCTCGCACTGTCACTGGTGCGCTTCCTGCCGCTCGGCGGTTTGCTGCCGATCGGGCGGATTCTGCAACTACTGCGCTAAAGAGCGGCGTGAGCATCCCGCATCGCAGGTATCTGCTCATCCTGAGCGTGATCTTCGCGGTCTGGTGGGCGATCCTCGCGATCCGGCCCTGGGATCGCGCTACCTGGCTCGTGGAGAACACGCTCGCAATCGCGGCCGTGGCCTTTCTCATCGGCTACAACCGCACACTCGTGCTCTCGCGCGTCTCCTACACGCTGATCTTCGTCTTCATGTGCCTGCATCAGGTGGGCGCGCACTACGGCTACTCGGAAGTTCCATACGACGTCTGGATTGAGCGCCTGACCGGCTCGACCTTCAACGATCTCATCGGCTGGGAACGCAACAACTTCGACCGCATCGTGCATTTCAGCTACGGGCTGCTGCTCGCGTATCCGGTGCGCGAGATGTTCCTGCGCGTCGCCGACGTGCGGGGTTTCTGGGGCTATTTCCTGCCGCTCGACCTCACGATGTCGAGTTCGGCGCTCTTCGAACTGATCGAATGGGGCGCTGCGGAGGTATTCGGCGGTGAACTCGGCCAGGCCTATCTCGGCACGCAGGGCGACGTCTGGGATGCGCACAAGGACATGGCGCTCGCGAGTCTCGGCGCGCTGATCGCGATGCTCGTCACCTATGGGCTGAACCGGCGCTACCAGCGCGACTTCAATCGCGAGTGGGCGGACAGCCTGCGTGTAAAGCACAAGGCGCCGCTCGGCGAGGATGCGCTGGCGCGCATGATGAAAAAGAGCGAAGTAGGCCGCGCGGCTCAGCGAGCAAAGAGTCGATGCGAAGCTCAACCCCTGCGCGCCGCAATCCGGAAAAGCCGAGGATCACGCTCGGCACGACGGCCAGGAAGTTGTAGATCACCGAACCCGCGAAAGCGTCCGCGTGCGTCACGCCAAAAGGCGTGAGGCCGATGACGAAGGCGAGCTGCACGGTACCGACGTGGCCCGGCGCGGCGGGCAACGTGAGCCCGATGACGTTCCAGAGCATGGCAGATGCGGCGCCCGCGAGCGTCACCGGGGCGTGCACGGCCTTGAGGCTGCAGGTCATCGCCGCGACGATAAGCATCCATTGCAGGACCGAGAGCAGGAAGATCGGGACGAAAAGCCGCGGTCGCGCGATTGCGCCGAGGCCTGCGCTCGCGGCGCGAAGCTGCGTCAGCACGCCCGTGCTCAGGCGCTCCGAGACGAGGGAGAGCAGTCGTTCCGCGAACCGGAGGCAAGCCTCGGTCCGGAACAAGAACAACACGACTGCCGCCAATATCCCGGCGCATAGTGCTCCGACGACATAGCTCGCTGCCTGGATCTCCGCCGACATGCGCCCGACCGGCTCGAGCACCGCGAGCACGATTACGAGGATCGCCAGGAAATCGAAGATACGCTCGATTGCGACGGAAGACGAGGAGCGCGCTGACCGGCGCCTTCACGCGCTGGCTTGCGAGCACGGCGCGCGCGACTTCGCCCACGTGCGGAAACACGTAATTCCCGGCAAGGCCAGCGAGCACGGGCGGTAGCAGTTCCCGGGTCGTCGCCTGGGCGAAGGGGTGTATCAGATATCGCCAACGCCAGGCCTTGACGCCGAAAAAGGCGAGCATCGACAGGAGGCCGAGGCCGACGTAGCCCGGATGCGCATGGCTGAGCGTCGCGATGAGCGTCGGCCAGTCGACTTTGCGGACGGCCAGGTACAGAAACAGGCTGCCCAAGAGGGCGCCCAGGATCAGGATCGTGCGGCGGCCGGGCATCGGTCTCGGTACCCGGTGCTGCGGTTAAGAGGGGAAAACCGGCGTTAGCGTGCGAAGCGAGTCGCGTCCCGCCGCAGCGCGTCGCGCGTGTTCGCCCATGGTGACCGTTTCGTACCGCGCGGAAAGGATGTCGAAGAGTTCGCCGACGATTGCGAGTTTGTGCTCGCGCGAAAGGTCCATGCCGGGGAAGAACTTGAGCGGAGCACAGTCCTCGCCGCCCATGAAATCGAGTGGGTGCAGCAGGATCGACGGCTGCGTGCCCGTCGCCGCGCAGGCGGCGAGCGCGAAGCGGAGATAGATCCGGGCCGCGATGCGCG
The DNA here is from genome assembly GCA_963819545.1 of uncultured Gammaproteobacteria bacterium. Taxonomy (GTDB): domain Bacteria; phylum Pseudomonadota; class Gammaproteobacteria; order Steroidobacterales; family Steroidobacteraceae; genus SCUD01. The sequence goes on from CAWFWJ010000002.1 coordinate 815,830, forward strand.
AGAACTTGGCGAGATAGATCAGGTAGGAGAGGTGCATCGGCACCTTGATCCCGGGCAGCGTCGTGATCGGGATCTCGAGGAGACTGCCGCCCGCGAGCCGCCACTGAAACGGACAGACCGGGCGGAATGCGTCCTTCCAGGTGCCGAAGAGCGCGCTCCGCTGTTCTTTCTCCTCGGGCGTCAGCTTGCTGGTCGAGAAAAGATAGGCGCGGGCGAGCGGATTGAGCAGGTTCGGGAAGACTGTCGCGTCGTAGTCGTAGCCGCGGCGCAGCAGGGTTTCGAGCGTGTCCTCGGAGAGGCTGAATCCGGGTCCACGAAAGCCGCGCGGACGCACGCCGGTCGCAGCCTCGATCGCCTCCTCGGCTTGGCGCATTTCCAGGTCGAGTTCCGCCGGGCTGTACAGGTGGAGCCAGGGCTCGTGCCGGAAGCTGTGGTTGCCGATCTCGTGCCCCGCGTCCACGATTGCGCGGAGTGCCGCGCGGTTCTTCTCGAGCGCTGCGTCCTGGCCGACGATGAAAAAGGTGATCGTGAGGCGGCGCGCGGCGAGGAATTCGAGGATCCGCGGCACGACCTCGTCGAGATAGGACGGATGCGACTGCCAGCCGGCGTCGCCATGCGTCTTCATGTAGGACCACTGGTTGTCGAGGTCCAGCGACAGGCTTGCGTAGCGCATCAGCCGAGCCGCACCGGTTCGCCGTTCAGCTTGAGCGAACGCTGCGCGGCGTCGAGCACCTTGACGACGCGCAGCCCGTCCTGGCCGTCGCTCACCGGCTGCGTGCGCGAGCGCACGCAATCGATGAAATGACGGCACTCGATCTGCAGCGGCTCGCCGACCTTGATGTAGGGCATCGTGATGTCGCCGAACCTGAGTCCGACGTACTCGGCGTAGGTGTTGTAATCCTGGTTGACCAGTGCGCCCTTGTCGTAGATCCGGAGCTTCTCGTTCGCCTCGAGATCGTCGAACACGGCCATCTTACGGTCGCCGACGAGCGTCAGCTTGCGGATCTTGTGCGGGTCGAGCCAGCTGACGTGCACATGGGCCATTGCCTGGTCGCCGAAATTCATGGTGAGGAAAACGACGTCCTCGACGCCCTTCTGCAGGTAGCACTGGCCGCGGGCTGTCACGTCGGTGGGCGTCGCGCCGAGCAGGAACATGATCACCGAGATGTCGTGCGGCGCGAAGTTCCAGAGCGCGTTCTCGTCGGCGCGCACGGTGCCGAGATTCACGCGCTGGCTGTAGATGTAGTAGAGGCGGCCTAGTTCCTCGCGGCCGATCATCTCTCGAAGCCGCGTCACGACCGGGTGGTATTCGAGGAGGTGGCCGACCATCAGCACACGCTTGTTGGCCTCCGCGAGGGCAATCAGTTCGACCGCATGTGCGATCTCGAGCGTGAACGGCTTCTCGACGTAGACGTCCTTGCCAGCTTCGAGCGCCATCTTGGCGATCGGAAAATGGCGAGGGGCGGGTGTTGCGACGACAACTGCCTGGATATCCGGGTCCCGGAGGACAGCGTCGTAGTCGCGCGTGAGCACGGCACCCGGCAACTGGCGTGCCAGCTGGTCGAGCTTCTTCTGGTCGAGGTCGCAGACGTACTTGAGGTTTGCGTCGGGGAGTTGGTGAAAATTACGCGCCAGGTTTTTGCCCCAGCCACCGACGCCCACGACCGCGATCTGTACTGGATCCATGCGGTGAGTTCATCCCCTTGAATCAACATGATATCGCATGGCGAGGCGCCCAATCGGGCGTACGGAACGTGACTCGGTAGCACATTCTGGCGCCGGCAGCCAGAGGCGGTGGGCAGCCTCAGGCGGCTGGCTGGCTCGACAGGAAATCGAGGATTTGCGAGACGATCTGCGTCGGACGCGGTACCGTCGCCGAAGGCGTTGCGGACCGCAGCCAAAAAGTCCGGTTCTCCGCGGGCAAGTACCGCGTCCCAGCTGCGAAACAGCTTCGACGATCTTCGCCGGCATCGGTTCCGGCGACTAGGTTGCTGCCCGATTCCGCGGTCTCGACCCATTCCGTTTCCTCGCGGAGCGTGACGCAGGGACGGTTGAGGAAGAACGCTTCTTTCTGCAATCCGCCGGAGTCGGTGAGGACGATGCGGCAGTTGGCGACGAGGCAGATCATGTCGAGGTAACCCTGCGGCTCGATCGTCCGCAGTCCGCCGCCTTCGGGCAGCGCAAGCCCCGCGTCCTTGATGCTCTTCGCAGTGCGTGGATGCATCGGCAGCACGATGGGGCGGCTCTTCGTGCCGATCTCGGCCGAGCGCTTCGAGTAACGGTCTCAGGCGCTCCGCGGTCGTGTTTTCGGCGCGGTGCAGGGTCGCGACGAGATAGCCGCCCTTCTGGAGGCCGAGATTCTCGAGAACGCGCGACCTTCGACAGCGCGTTCGGCGTGTAAGGTGCGGATCGCCTCCAGCATGACGTCGCCGACCTGCAAGGCTCGAGCGCCGAGTCCCTCATTAGCGAGATTGCGCATGGACTCGGGCGTCGGGGCGAAGAGCAGTTCGGAGAGGTGATCCGCCACGATCCGGTTCGTTTCCTCCGGCATCCGTCGATTGAAACTCCGGAGCCCCGCTTCGACGTGGGCGAGCGGCACGTGCAGCTTCGCCGCGGCAAGCGTCGCGGCAAGCGTCGAGTTGGTGTCGCCGTAGGTCAGCACCAGGTCCGGGCGCCGCTCGACGAATGGCGAATTCGAGCTTCTCGAGCATGCGGCCGGTCTGCTGGCCGTGAGAGCCGGAGCCGACGCCGAGGTGCGACATCCGCCCGCGGCAAGTCGAGCTCGCTGAAGAAGACGTCCGACATCGCCGGGTCGTAGTGCTGGCCCGTGTGCACGATGAAGCTTTCGATCGCCGCGCCACCGGCTGCGGGCGGCCTCGATCGCGCGGCAGACCGGCGCGAGCTTGACGAACTGCGGGCGCGCGCCGACGACCTGCATCAATCGCATCGCGGCGCCGCGCTCAGGCCTCGGTGACATCGCGGCCTTCGCGACGGTAGCGGCGGCCGCAGGCCGTGCAGGCGGCTTCACGCTTTTCTTCGTCGTCGCCGCCGAGATCGATGCCGATGCCGCAATAGCAGACCCAGCTGCGGATGCGCGCCGGATTGCCGTAGACGACCGCGTAGTCTGGCACGTCCCGCGTGACGACGCCGCCGGCGCCGACACGCAATAGCGCCCGAGCGTGACGCCGCAGACGATCGTCGCATTCGCGCCGATCGAGGCGCCGCGCCTGCACGAGCGTCTGCCGGTATTCGTCCTTGCGCTCGATGAAGCTGCGCGGGTTGATCACGTTCGTGAACACCATCGAGGGCCCGCAGAACACGTCGTCCTCGAGGATCGACGCCCGTGTAGACCGAGACGTTGTTCTGGATCTTCACGTTGTCGCCGATCGACGCACTGCGGCGAGATCGACGACGTTCTGGCCGATGTTGCAGCGCGCGCCGATGCGCGAATCGCGCATGACGTGGCTGAAGTGCCAGATCTTCGTGCCCGCGCCGATCTCGCAGGGCTGCGTCGATGACGGCCGTCTCGTGTGCGAAATAGCCCTGCGGATCCTGTGGTCTGTGCGTCATGCAGCGCTCCGGAATTCGGCTTCGAACTGATTGAGAAAGGCGTTCACGCTGCGGATGACCTCGTTATTGTTGAGAGTATTGCTCGCGAACTGTGCCGTGTTGACGACGTAGAAATCGTCGTGACGCGTCCGCGGCGCCTGCACGAGCTTTGAATAGCCGAGAACCTGGAGCGGTTGCACCTTGACCGCCCGGTTGAGGTGCACGCCGGCGATCTCGGATTCCGGGAAGTCAGGGTACATGCGGCGGAAGCCCTGCCATGAAATCCGCCTTGAGCTCCTCGTCCGGGCGCCGGAGTATCGGCATCGTCCGAGAGCACGTACTTCGGAAGATAGGTGAGGTAGAGACCCGCGGTCTCGGCGGTATCCACGAGCGAGCTCATGCCGATGATGCCCGGTGAACGGTATCCGTTCGTCGGCGATGTTCAGGATGTAATACGGGCAGAAGGGCTTGCGGGTGACGAGCACCAGGCAGAGCGACGCCGAGATACTCGACGTCGCCCTGCGCCGGCACCTGGACGAGCGCCGGGTCCGCGATTGCGCGCAGCGACATTGACCGGGCCCGGTGAAGATGACCTTGTCGAAGACCTCCGTCGCGCCGCCGGCCGCGACCTCGATCCCGCCGCCGCGCGGCCGCGACGGACTGCGACCTCGACGCCGAGTCTTCACGACGCCGCCGCGCCTGGCCGATCCGCTCGAGCAGGCGCGTGAACACGCGTGCGGTAGCCGCCGGAGACGTAGCCGAGCGGCTCCTTCTGCGCCGCCGCGTCGCGCGCCGAGAACAGGCGCTTGACATAGGTCCAGATGAACACGGCCGAAACGCGCCGGTAATTCTCGCCGAGCTTCGCGAGCAGGAGCGGCTTCCACATCTTCTCGAAGGTCGCCCGCCCGGAATAGCGCACGAGGAATTCCTCGACGGTCATGCCCTCAAGGCGCTGCCAGTCTTCGGATGCGCGAGCAGTAGAGAATGGTCGCCGCGAGGCGGAACTTGCTCCACAGGCCGAGCAGCGGAAAGCGCAGGAAATCGAGCCCGCTGGAGAGCGAATGAAACGCGCGGTCGACGTAGAAACCGGTCCGCGTCGCGCGCCAGCGGAGCCGTTCCGCCGAGTCCGATGCGGCGGACGAAATCCACGAGCGCCGTGTCCGAGGGCAGGATCACGTGATAGAAGCGGTCCCAGACGAAGCCGCCGAAATCGTGCCAGGTGGCGAGTCCGCCCGGCTGCTCGGCGCGCTCGAAGACGCGTGACGCGATGGCCGGCGGACGCCGAGCCGCTCCGCCAGCGCGAGTCCCATGAGCCCGCCGCCGATGATGCCGATGCGCACTTGCCGTTCCGACCGCGCCACGGGCCTCAGCCCGCGGCGCGCCTCGCAACGACGTTGCGCTGCCAGGCGATCGTGCGCGCGAGGCCGTCGTCGATGTCGACCTTGGCGCGCACGCCGAGCAGCCGCTCGCAGAGCGCGACGTCCGGGCACGCGGCGCATCACGTCTTCGTACTTCCGGCCGGTGAACGAGGCGTAGGGCACGAACTCGACCTTCAGCTCGCCAGGCGTTCCCGAGAGCCGTCTTGATGCGGCGCGCGAGCTCGAGGATCGTGATCTCCTGCGTGCTGCCGATGTTGATGATCTCGCCGTTCGCTTCGGGCCGGAGCGTCGCCTGGTAGATGCCTTCGACCGTGTCGGTCACGTAGGTGAAGCTGCGCGTCTGGCTGCCGTCGCCGTGGATCGGGATCGGCTTGTCGTTCAGCACGCAGTCGATGAACACCGGCGGCGGGCCGCCCCACCAGCTGAGCGGCTGCTTCGGCCCGTAGGAGCCGAAGAAGCGCAGGATCGTGACCGGGAAGCCGTAGGCATCCTGGTAGGCGAGCGCAAGGTGCTCGTCGAAGAGCTTCGAGACCGCATAGGCCCAGCGCGGCGACTTCGAGTTGCCGATGACGCTGGTCGCTGCCTTCCTCGCTGAACGGCAGCTGTCGGGATTGCGGCCGTAGACGTCCGAAGTCGAGGCGAGCACCAGCTTGCAGCCGAGCCGGCGCGCGAACTCGAGCGCATTCTCGGTGCCGCGGTAGTTGATCTTGAGCGTGTCGATCGCCTTGCCGTAGCGCGGGATCTTGAACGCCGCGAGATGCACGATGGCCTCGAAGCGGCCGTCGAGGCCGGCCGAGCGCGGAGGGCTCGGTGACATCGGCCTGCACGAACCGGAATTGCGGGTTGTTACGAAACTGCGTGGAGGTTGTCGAGCGTGGCCCATCGACAGGTTGTCGATCGCCGACAACGTTGTGCCCGGCCTCGAGCATCCGGCCGACGAGATTGGAGCCGAGAAAGCCGGCGCACCCGGTGACGAGGTAGGGCAGCGGCTCATCTTCGTTGTCGCTGGCGAGCGCCGTGCGGCGGGTCCTCGTCGCGTGCGCAGCTCGGCCTCGCGCCGCTCGCGCAGCAGCGTCGACCCGAGGTGGAACAGTTCGTCGAAGTACTTCTTGTTCTGCAGCGAAAGCATGGCCATGCCGATCAGCTGCATCGAGAGCATCAGCGACAGCAGGCCGACGATGAACGTGTGCGGGAACTGCGCTGTAGGCGAGCGCGACAGCGGCGGACGTGTTCAGCGCCGTCTCCGGCGTTGACGCCCAGCTGGACGTAGGCATCGATAAAATGAATCACCATCCAGGTGTTGACGTAGGCAGCGAATGCAAGCAGCAGCAGACCCGGGAATCAGCAGGAAAGTGAAGGGCCGGAGGATGAAACCGGAAACCGTGGTGCCTAGGATCTGCCGCAGGATGCGCAGGCTTGACCGGCGCCGTCCACCGAGGCGGTTCTGCCGCTCCCAGTTGAGCTCGGCCGGGATCTCGTCGATGCTCGCGCGCAGGAGCCTCGCCTTGTGGATCATCTCGGGCATGACGTCCATGCCGGTGTTACGCAGGTGCAGCGACCGCAGGAAGCGCCCGTCGATCGCCCGCACCATGCAGGTCATCGTGCTGATGCGCTGCCCGGAGGCGCGCGCGAGGAACCAGTTTGCCACGCGGCTGAAGACGACCCGGAGCCACGGCACGTCGATGACCCGTCCGCCCCGCATGTAGGGCGAGGCGAGCACCATGCGCGCGCCCGTCTTCGTGATGCGGTCGAGCAGAAGCTCGATGTGCTCCGGCCCGTAACTGAGGTCGATGTCGAGCACGACGACGTACTGCCCGCGGCACTGCGCGAAACCGGTCTTGAGCGCCTGGCCGAGGCCGAAATTCCGCGGGTGGTGAAAGACCCGGATCCCGTCGAATTCCGCGGCGAGCTGGTCGGCAATCGCCCCGGTCTGGTCGCGGCTGCCGTCATTGACGATGATGATCTCGAACCGGAAGCGCCGATTCAGCGTCTTCAGGTACTCGAGCAGCACGATCACGTGCTCGCGCAGGATCGACGCTTCCTCGTACGCGGGCAGCACGATCGAAACGAGCGGCCGGTCGCGCTTGCCGGCGCTCAGGACTTCGTCCACCACGAAGGTGCCCGTGGTGGTGCCGTCGAATCGGCGTGGCGGAGGAGCGGGTGGCAGGCGCATGGCCGCCAGTCTACCGGGCGGACCGCCGGACATGCGAAGCGGATGCGCGGATCGCAGATTAGCAGGCACGGTTCACGCGCCCGCGCTTGACACGGGTCATCAATCCGCCTTCAGGCTTCCCGGCACCGGCGGACCCGCCTTTGGATTGAACTCGCGGTAGTCGAGCCCGAGGTATTGCAGCATCGTCGCGGCAATATCGCTCTGGGTCACATCCGGAAAATTCTTGACCTCGCCGAGCGCCGGCGTGTCCGGCCCGATGATCGCGATCCAGATGTCCTGGCTGCCCTCGATGCCGAAATCATGCTCGGCCCAGTCGGCCGGGGTTCGGCCGCGGCCATGATCAGCCGTGACGATCAGCGTCGTGTTGTCGCGATAGCCGTCGAGCGATTGCAGCGTCTGCCACAGTTCCGCGAGGAAACCGTCGGCGAGGTGCAGGTAATCGAGCACCACGTCGTAGCGGCGGGCATGCGCCCAGTCGTCCGACTGGCCGAGGCCGAGCCAGAGCACGCGCGGCTTGTTTTGCTTCAGATAGCGGAGGGCGATGTGGAATGTCAGCGCGTCGTTGCTGCTTTCCTCCCAGTTCTCGATCACCTGCTGGCGCAGTTCGACCCAGCAGATCGATTTCCGGCGTACTGAGCTCCGGCGGCACAAGGCCGTAGGCGCCGCTCATGAAGAATGTGCCGTCTTTCTGCGAGGCGGCATACTTGAATCCGTCCCAGGAGCCGATCTGCGCGACCTCGGCCGACTTGAGATTCAGCTTGCGCTGCACGTACTCGAGCACTGTCTCGTGCGGATAGCGGACGAAATCGTTGCTCTTGACTTCGGGCTGCGGCGCCCCGGTGAGGATCTCGGAGTAACCGGGATAGGAGAACCACTGGTTGTTCCGCACCGTGACCTTGCTGCCGAGCGCCTGGTTCCCGAGCACCATGCCGGCGGGCGCGAGCGTCTTCCAGAAGAACGGCATCAGCGCCTCACGGCGCACTTGCGCCGTCGCGCCCCCGTAGCGTTTGCGGGTCACATCGATCTCGTAGATTCCGGATTCCGCCTCCGGCGCACCGGCGATCACCTCGTCGAGGCCGCCGAAGAGTTCCTGGGTGCGCACGCCGTCGAGCGTCACGAGGACGATGTTGCGCTCGTTCGGAGCGGCCAAAGCTGTGGTGAGTGCGAGACTGCCAAGGAGCGTCGCGCAGAAAGCCGAAAGTCGTTTCATCTGCCTGCTCCCCTGTCGGAATCGCGGAATCGCGGGATCGCGATCCCGTCGAGGATAGCTCAGTTGACTCCGCTGATCACGAGGTCGTAGAGCTTGTCGGGCCGGGCATTGCCGCTCCAGTCCACGACGTGGATGTAGAAGGTCGTGGCGCCGGCGACTTGCAGCTGCAGCAGGGAATCGAAAACGATGCCCGGGTCTTCATCGTCGTGTGCACAGGCATCTACGAAGGCAGGGGCGCCACAGGTGCTGAGCTGGACGCCGTTCACGTCGACGATCTCGATGACCGAATCGAGCGGACTGCCATTGACGGCGGCGTTGATGTCGACCGTCACGGTCGACGCCGCGGTCGTCGTGATCGCGTAGTAGTCCTCGTCCGGGTGCATACACAGTATTCGGATGGCCGCTCGGGCTGATGGAAGCGGAGTAGCTGCCATTGCCCGGCAGCACCGTAGCGTCGGCGATCGTGTCATTGCGTCCGAGCGAGACGCCGATCGTGATGCTGAGTGTCCGGGTGACCGTATTTGGGCAGGCATCGGTGACGGTCACATCGAACGCCTGTGTCTCGACCGTGTCGGGCGCGCCGGTGATCTGGCCGGTCGCCGCGTTGAACGTGAGCTGGCTCGGCAGCGTGCCGGCTGTGATCGCAAAAGAATACGGGGGCACGCCGGCGGCCCCGACGATCGCGCTGTAGGCTGCACCGACCGTGCCCGCCGGCAGGGTGGCGGTCGTAATCTTGAGCGCCGCGGGTTCCACGGCCAGGCTGATCGCCGCCTGCGTGTCGGATTGCGCCGGGGTGCCTGAATCGGTTACCTGTACCGTCAGTGCAGCTGCCGCCGCAACGCATGCGGGATCCGGCGTGCCGCCGATCGCGCCACTCGCAGGATCGGGGCCGGTGAGCCCGGCGGGCAACGTGCCCGCGGTCAAAGTCCAGGTCAGAGGCAGCAAGCCGCCCTGCGCTTCGAGCGCAGCCGAGTACGCCTCGCCGCCCGTGGCGTCGGGCAGCGCCGTGGTCGTGATCACCAGAGGATCGACGACGTCGATCGAAAGCGCCTGCGTGTCAGTCGCCGGCTGTGGGGCTGTATCGGTCACCGACACGGTGAAGTTCGCGCTTCCCGCGGGCCCGGCCGGCGTGCCGCTGATCACGCCCGCAGCGCTCAGAGCGAGGCCCGCGGGCAGTGTCCCGGCGCTGACGCTGAAGCTCCGCGTGCCGCTGCCTCCGGTCGCGGAAATGGTCTGGGTATAGGCGGTGCCGACCACGCCGGCGTTTATCGTGGTGGTTGTGATGTTGAGCGGGATCGAACCGCCGCCGTCACTGCCGCCACCGCCGCAACTGGCGATGAGGGTCAATACCAGCGATCCGGCGACTGCCCGCACCCGCGATTGCATCGGAGCTCTCACGGACCCTCGAACTGGTCGAAGCGCGCATCGCTGCTGCCGATGAGTATCACGTCGTTTCCGGACGATGTCGCGCCGGCCGCGACGCTGATCGGCCCGATGGGCGCAGGCGCCGTGCCCGGCATCGGGATGCGGAACGGTCCGCCGACGCTCGAACCCTCGGTAAATTGTTCGTCCACGGATTCAACTTCAATCATGTAGTTGCCCGGTGGAACCGAAATCTCATAGAGACCGATGTCACCGGGCACCTGGCTGCCCATCCCATCGCCATCCGGGTCATTGATCGGGTTGCCGTTGAAGAAGCGAAACTTGTATCCCGACACTCCGGCTCCAGCCGTCGTTCGGCTCTCGTTGACGCCAGCCGTCCCGGGATTGTCGACGAGCCGCGCCACGACGTTGACGAACCGGGCGTGTGATTCGCCGTCGGAGAAATATACGGTGCCGCTGATCGTGCCGTGGGTCGCCGCGAAGCCGCTGCCGCCCGCCGCCGGGTAAAGCCTCGAAATCCAGGCGATGTCGTCGATCGAAAGCGTGCCTCTGCGTGCCGGAGATCAGGAAGGGAAACATCGTCGGCAGCCCGGCGAGGTCGTCGCTGCTGCAGAACCCGCTTGCGCACCCGACGTTGATCTGGGAGTGGTCGAGACCGGAAAAATGGCCGAATTCGTGGATGAATGTCGCATCGAACTCTGCGGTCGACAGGTCCGGGACGGGATTGTTCGCCCCATCCTGGAACAGGCCGTTCATGACGACATGACTGCTGACGATTTCACCCGCGCCCGTGTCGAGCGCACAGGACCCGGCAAATCCAATCACCGACTCCTCATCTTTACCCAATGCAATGAGGATCGCGGCGTCGGCGTCGTAGATGATCGGATTCTGAGTACCCGCAGCGCAGTCGCCGACTACCGCGTTGTATTCGGCAAGGGTGCTCACGTCGCCATCGGTGAAGGCGCCGGCGTCATTGATGAACCCGGCGCGCGTGTAACTGATGGTCGCCGACGCCACGTTCTGCCAGACAGTCGAACATCGCTCGGACGCGGGTCTGGGCCGCGCTCTCGTTGACGGTCGCGCTCAGGGGTCCGTTGTCGGTGCGATAGGGGACCGCGACAGCCGTGCTCCACACGTAAGGCGTGCCGTCGGTCCGCAAAGCGAGCGGTCCGCCCGCGTAGGCGCCACCGGCCGGCAGGACGAGCAGGGCAAGCAGCGCGACAACCTGTGCCAGCCTTGCCTGCACTTTACTCACTCCTCGCGAATTCACGGATGAGCGCGGTCAACTCGCGCAACTCGACCGGTCCGTTCCGGTGCTTCGCGACAAGGCTCATCTGGCTGGATGAAAGCGTGACGCCTTCCTTGTCCGTTACGGCACGGAGGCCGTCAAAGAGTCTCATGTTGCCCGTACCATTGGTGGCGGTCTCGCGACCCGAACGGTCGCGCTCAATCCGGAATCGTCCCTGGTCCATGCCCGCGGGACTCGAAAGTCCGTAGCGGCTGGGCGCGATCATCAGGAGCAGCATGTCCTGCCCCTTCCGATAGCCGGCGGCATCGAGTTTGTCGCGGAAATCCCAGATGTACTGGCGGAAGGTGAACGTCCCCTCCGCATGACCCTTGAGCGTCTCGCGCACGCGCAGTGTCACCACGACGGTGTCGAGGTTCGTGAATTCCGGATGCTTCTCGACGCGCGCGCTGACCACGGTGCCGCGCACGATGTCGGCGGCGCGGTCGGTAAGCTGGTCGAGATTGCGCGGTACGGTGAGTGCGCCGCGCTGTGCCCAGGCCGGAGCCACCACCACGCAGGCGAGGAGGAGCACGAAGCAGCGATGCAGATTACGGCGCATGGTGTCGGTGGGCATTTGCGAGCTGGCGCACTCCCTGACTATGTGCTGACGCGTTCGAATGGCCCCCTGCAGCATGCATCCGTCCCCATGTGAAGACAAGCCGCAGGGACTAACGCAGGCTGAATTCCGCAGAAACCGGCCGGTGATCGGAGCCGATACTTTCGAGAACACGGAAATTCCGGAACCGCACGGCCTCGGTCGCGGTGATGTGATCGATCGGCACGCCGAGAGGCCCAATGGACGGCCAGGTCGGGCCGACGCCGCGGCCGGCGCGCGCATTGTGCAAGCCGCCCAGTTCCGCGAACGCACGGTAGTTGCGATTCCACATCGTCGCATTGAGATCGCCGGCAACGACGACGGGTCGGTGCAACGTTCCAACGTAGCGGCCGAGCGCGCGCAGCTGCGCATTGCGCCTGCGCACGTGATCCGTGTCGAGCGGCGACACCGGATGTGTCAGGACGAATTCGATCTCGCCGTCAGGCGTCTCCATCGTCGCGGCGATCGCGGGCGTCCCGGCCTCGCCGACGCCGAGGACACGCGCATTCGTGAGCGGCAGCCGGCTGTAGAGCGCAAGACCGACGAATTCTTCATCCGGAATCTCGAAGTGATACGGATAGCGGGTGCGCAGTTGCGCGACTTTTCGAAGCCAGCGGGAATTCACCTCGACGAGCCCGACGACGTCCGGCTGTTCCTTGTCGATCAGGCGCAGGAGTTGCGCATGTTGCCGGTTGTGGACGTAGACATTGGAGACGAAGAGCTTGACGGTGCTCGCACCGGGCGCCGGCGGCTCGGACATTGCCTGCGAAATACCACGGCACGACCGGCACCAGCGAAAGCGCGACGCCGACGGCTGACACGAGCGCGAGCCGCCGGTCGCCGAGGTGGACGAGCGCGGCCGCACAGGCGAGGAAGGCCGCGGCGAACTGCACCGGGAAGTTCGACAGGTTGTCGAGCATGAAATGCAGCTCGCCGAATTGCGCGGCGACGAAGGCGGCGCCCAGCAGGGCGAGGGTGGCGCGCGCGAATTGCAGCGATCGGCGTGCCGGCGACCCGGCGGGCGGGCCTCCGGCCGGATCCGACTGCTTCAATCTTCGATCAGGAAGCTGCGCAGCTGCTCGCTGCGGCTCGGGTGCCGCAGCTTCCTGAGCGCCTTGGCCTCGATCTGCCGGATGCGCTCGCGGGTGACGTCGAACTGCTTGCCGACTTCCTCGAGCGTGTGGTCGGTCGAGAGGTCGATGCCGAAGCGCATGCGCAGCACCTTCGCCTCGCGCGGCGTCAGCTGGCGACAGCACGCCGTGCACGGTCTCGCGCAGCGACTCGACGGTCGCGGAATCGAGCGGGCTTTCGGCGGCGGCGTCCTCGATGAAGTCGCCCAGGTGCGAATCCTCGTCGTCGCCGATCGGCGTCTCCATCGAGATCGGCTCCTTGGCGATCTTCAGGACCTTGCGCACCTTGTCCTCGGGCATTTCCATGCGCCCGGCCAGCTCGTCCGGCGTCGGCTCGCGGCCCATCTCCTGCAGCATCTGCCGCGAGATGCGGTTCAGCTTGTTGATCGTCTCGATCATGTGCACCGGGATGCGGATGGTGCGCGCCTGGTCGGCGATCGAGCGCGTGATGGCCTGGCGGATCCACCACGTCGCGTAGGTCGAGAACTTGTAGCCGCGGCGGTATTCGAACTTGTCGACCGCCTTCATCAGGCCGATGTTGCCTTCCTGGATCAGGTCCAGGAACTGCAGGCCGCGGTTCGTGTACTTCTTCGCGATCGAGATCACGAGCCGCAGGTTCGCCTCGACCATCTCCTTCTTCGCGCGGCGGGCCATCGCCTCGCCGGTCGCGATGTCGCGGTTGACCTGCTTGAGCTCCTGGATCGAGCGCGTCAGGCGCTTCTCGAGCGCGCGCAGTTCCTGCTGGCGGCGCACGACTTCCTCGCGCAGGCGGCCGAGCGGCGCGGAATGCTTGCGCTTGGCGCGGACGTGCTTGTCGATCCAGCGCACGTTCGTCTCGTTCTTCGGGAACGTGCTGATGAAGTCCTTGCGCGGCATGCCGGCCTGGCGCACGCAGACCGCCATGATCTCGCGCTCGAGGCGGCGCACTTCGTCCACGTGGCTGCGCAGGTGCACGACGAGCGCGTCGAACATCTTCGGCGCGAGCTTCAGCTCCATGAACTGCTCGGCGAGTCGCTTGCGCGCGCGCACGATCTTCGGGTCGCGGGCGCTGCGCGCCGTTGCGAGGCCCTTTGACGACGGTGTTGTGCAGGCGCTGCGATCGCGGCGAAGCGCTTCGCGGTCTCCTCCGGGTCCGGACCGGTGTCGATCGCCTCTTCCTCGTCCTCCGCGCCTGTCCTCGCTCTCCTCGTCCTCGGGCTCCGTCTCTTCCTTGCGCACGACGGTCTTCGGGTTGTGCGGCTGCGCGATCTCGTCCGGCGCATTCGGGTCGAGGAAGCCGACGATGAGGTCGGTGATGCCGGCCCTGGCCGCCCTTGACCGGCTCGTAGGCGGCGAGCAGGTAGTCGTAGGTCGGCGGGTAGTAGGCGAGGGCGGTGCGCACCTGGTCGAGGCCTTCCTCGATGCGCTTGGCGATGCGGATCTCGCCTTCGCGCGTCAGCAGCTCGACCGTGCCCATCTCGCGCATGTACATGCGCACCGGGTCGGTGGTGCGGCCGAATTCGGAATCGGCGATCGCGAGCGCGGCGGCGGCTTCCTCGACCGCTTCCTCGTCCGGCGCGGACGCATCGGTCAGCAGCAGCGACTCGGCATCCGGCGCCTTCTCGTACACCGTGATGCCCATGTCGTTGATCGTGTTGACGATGTCTTCGATCTGCTCCGGATCGACGATCTCGGGCGGCAGGTGGTCGTTGACCTCGGCATAGGTCAGGTAGCCCTGTTCCTTGCCGCGCGCGATGAGCAGCTTCAGCTGCGATTGACGGTCTTCAGGGATGGCCGGGAGCTTCTTTTCGCTCAAAGCGTGATTCCTCGAGGGGGTGTCGGGCGGCGGCAAAACAGCCGAGTCATTATACAGGGTCGGGCGGGGCCTCTCATGAAGGTCCGGGAGCCCGGTTCAGCGCGCGGGGCCGGTTGCCGCGGGCGCCCAGAAGTCCTTGAAATTCCTTCTGTTCCGGCTCCGTGAGCCGTCGTTCCCGGGCGAGCTCGATCAGCTCATTGAGTCGCTTTTCGGGCCCGAGTTCCGCGCCAATCCGCTCGAGCAGGGACGCCGAGCTCCCGCCCGGCCGCGCGGGCGTCCGCCGACCAGGCTTCCTCGCCCGCGAGCTCGGCGAGTCGTGCCGCCTTCCGGGCCGGTCGCGCCAGCGCTCGACGAGCTGCGCGGTCGTGAGTTTGGGTTCCGCGCGCGCCGTTTCAAGGAGCTCGCGCAGCACCGGGAATCCCTTCTGGTCGCCCGCGAGCCAGGCGGGCATCGCAGCGACCGCGTGCCCGGCGCCCTGGGTGATGCAGCAGCAGCATGATCGCCTGCGTCAGGAGCGGCTGGCGGCCGGCGGAGCGCGGCGGCCGGCCGTCGCCGCGCGCCGTGCGCCGGCGCGCTCGCCGCGGCCGTGCCGCCGGCCGCGCCTTCAGCAGATCCGCGAGCCGGCCCGCGGGCATGCGCACTTCCTCTGCGAGTCGCTCCATCAGGAGTTCGTGATAGACGCCCGGCGGCACCCGCGCGAGCAATGGGCGCGCGAGCTCGGCGAGCCGCGCGCGGCCGTCGACGCTCGCAAGGTCCGTGCGTGCGACGAGCTGGGTCGACCAGGAACTCGGAGATCGGCTGCGCCTCCGCGATGCGCGCCTCGAAGGCCTCGGCGCCTTCCTCGCCGACCAGCGTGTCGGGATCGTGACCCTCGGGCAGGAACAGGAAGCGCAGCTGGCGGCCGTCGCGCGCGTGCTCGAGTGCGTTCTCGAGCGCGCGCCAGGCGGCGTTGCGTCCCGCGTTGTCGCCGTCGAAGCAGAAGACGAGTTCGCTCGTGACGCGGAACAGCCGGTTCAGGTGCTCGGGCGTCGTCGCCGTGCCGAGCGTCGCGACGGAGTAGGCGATGCCGGACTGCGCGAGGCGGACGACGTCGACGTAGCCCTCGACGACCAGCAGCCGCTCGACCTTCCGGAGCGCCTGGCGCGCCTCGTACAGGCCGTAGAGCTCGCGGCCCTTGTGGAAGAGCGGCGTCTCGGGCGAATTGAGGTACTTGGGTTCGCCCTGATCGAGGACACGGCCGCCGAATGCGATCGGCCGGCCGCGCGCGTCGCGGATCGGGAACATCACGCGGTCGCGGAAGCGGTCGTAGAAGCCGGACTCACCCTTGCCGCTGCGCTCGACGACGAGGCCGGCCTCCAGCAGCGCGCGCTCGCGTTCCGCGCTGCCGCCGAAGCGCTTCAGCACCGAATCCCAGGCATCCGGCGCGTAGCCGACCGCGAATTTGACGCAGCTCTCCGCCGTGATGCCGCGGTCCTCGAGGTACTTCTTCGCGCGCGCCGATTCGCGCAGGCAGTCGCGGTAGAACTGCGTGACCTGCGCGAGCAGTTCGTGCAGGTCCTCGCCCGGCCGCGCGCGCGCGGCGCGTCCGCCGTCTTCGCGCGGCACCTCGAGGCCGAGCCGCGAGGCGAGTTCCTCGACCGCGTCGGGAAACGGCAGCTTGTCGTGTTCCATCAGGAAGCCGAGCGCCGTGCCGTGCGCGCCGCAGCCGAAGCAGTGGTAGAACTGCTTGTCCGGGCTCACCCAGAACGACGGCGTCTTCTCGTTGTGGAACGGGCAGCAGGCTTTCCACTCGCGGCCGGCTTTCTTGAGCTGCACGCGGCCGCCGATCAGCTCCACGATGTCCGTGCGCGCGATCAGCTCGTCGATGAAGGCTTGCGGAATGCGGCCGGCCATGCGTCACGATACCTCAGGTTCGCACTGCCGGGCAGACGGCTGGCCCGCCTGTCCAGGCCTGTCGCGCGCGGAGCCGCTCGATCAGGGCGAGCGCGTGGCTCGCGCCCTCGCTTGGAGTGCAGCGGCAGCACGCAGCACGTCCCCGGCGCGCGCCCAGGCGAGCGCCTGGCGCACGGCGCCGATCTTCGTCGCCGGCGTCCGCGATCGACGCGCTCCGCGACAGCCGCGCACGTGCCAGCGCGCGGCGCAGGATCGCCGGGACTTCGCCGCTGTCGCGGCCACGCAGGTAGCCTCCGAGTTCCTTGACGCACGACGAGGTCGGGCCGCGCCGCGGCCGCGACGGCGGCGAGCCGGTCGATGTCCGCGTCCTCGCGATTGCCGGCCTGACCGAGCAGGAGCGCCAGTCGGCCTGCCGCCCCGCAGGTGCTGCGCGAAATCGACGAGACCCGCGAGCGCGGCGGGGTTGTGCGCGAAATCCACGATCAGGTTGAGGCCGCCCGAGTTCGTAGCGCATGAGCCGCCCGGCGTTGTCTTCGGGATCGGCGCCGAAGCGCGCGAACACGCGCGGCGATCGTCGCGGGCTCGACGCCGAGAGCCCGCCGCGCCGAGCGCAGCGGTCGCGAGATTCGCCACATTGAAGTGCGAGTGGCCGCCGGCGGCGAGCGGCATCGCCTCGATCGCGCCGAGGTCGTGCTCGCGCGCCGTGCAGTGACAAGCACGAGCCGGCCGGCGCGCACGCCGGCCGGTG
The DNA here is from genome assembly GCA_963819545.1 of uncultured Gammaproteobacteria bacterium. Lineage (GTDB taxonomy): Bacteria > Pseudomonadota > Gammaproteobacteria > Steroidobacterales > Steroidobacteraceae > SCUD01. Next base: position 832,973 of record CAWFWJ010000002.1, read on the forward strand.
GCGCCGCCCGTCTGCCGGTGCACCGCGAGCAGCGGGTGATCGGCGTCCAGGGCGAACCAGCCGAGCGGCTTGCCGGCGGCCGCCGCCTTGCGGGCGAGCAACGCATCGTCGGCGTTCACGACGAGCAGGCCGGCCGTGCCGAGCGCGCGCGCGACCGCGAGCTTCACCTCGGCGAGCGCTTCGAGGTCGTGCACGCCGAACTCGCCGAAATGATCCGCGGCGATGCTCGTGATGACGGCGACGTCGGCCCGCGCGACCGCGAGACCGCGCCGCAGGATTCCGCCGCGCGCGGTCTCGAGGACGGCGGCCTCGACGCGCGCATCGCGCAGCACGCGCCGCGCGCCGGCCGGTCCGGAGTAGTCGCCGGTGCCGAGCGCATGGCCGGCGACGAAGACGCCGTCCGTGCAGCAATAGCCGGTGGTGCGGCCCGCCGCTTTCGCACAGGCAGCGAGCAGGCGCACGACGGTCGTCTTGCCGTTCGTGCCGGTGACGAGCGCCGTCGGAATGCCGTGCAGCGCGCCCCAGTGCACCGCGTCGAGGTCGGGCAGATCGCCAAGCGGCCAGCTGTGACCGCCGGCGCCCGCGCCGAGCGTCAGCGAAGTCGTCATCGGCAAGGACCGGCAGGTCGCGCGCGGCGGCCGCGTCGATGAGCGCGCGCAGTCGCGGGTTCGCCTCGCGGGCCGCGCGGCGCCGCAGCCGCAGGAGCGCGCCGGCCTCGTCGAGCACGGGCGGTTCGGCTTCTTCTGGCTGTTCGGCGGCGAGGACGGCGATGAGTTCGGCGCGTCGCGACGGATCGCGCTCGGCAATCGAGGCAGCAGAGCGCCCACTCATTGACTTCGGTCGCGGTGAAAAGCTGGTCCGGCGGTGCGCCGAGCGCGAGCGACGCGCCGGTCGCGATGGGCGACGCGCGATGCGGGCGCGGCGGGCCAGCGAAGTTCCTTGCGGGCGCGGGCGACGCGCCGTTCCCAGTCGCCGAGCACGCCGGCATCGCGCTCGTCGCGTCTCGAGCACGGCGCCGGGGCCGTCGAAGAACCGGTTGTGACCGGTCAGTCGGCGCGAATCGGTGAAGGGCGGTGCAGTCAGCCTCACTCAGTCGGACGCCTCCGGCGCATAGCGGATGCCGCGCTCGTCGCGGATCAGGCCCTCGAGCGAGAGCGGCGCCATCGTCTCGACTGGCGACTCGACAACCGTGTGACGGGACCGGCTCCGGCTGTGCGGGCGCTGGCTGGCGCCGGCGCGCCTTCGGGCCGGAAGTAGATGATCTGCTTCCAGGAGCGCACGAGCGCATCGGCAGAAGATCAGCACGAGGTCGCCGGGCGCGCCCATGCGCAGCGCCGCATCGACCGCCGCCTGCTCGTCCGGGATCACGGAGATTGCCGACTGCGGCACGCCGGCGGCGAGCAGCGTCGCCGCCATGATGCGCGGCACCTCGTCCGGCGCGCGGTCGCGCAGGTTGTCGTCGCGCCGGCAGATGTAGTGGTCGAAGCGGCCCGCGACCGCCTGCGCGATCGCGCGCAGGTCCTCGTCGCGCCGGTCGCCGGGGCCCGCGAGCACGACGATGCGCCGGCCCGCGACGTCGAGGCGCCCGGCGAGGTCCGCGAGCATCGAGACGGCGTGCGCGTTGTGGCCGTAGTCGAAGAGCACCTTGAACGGGTGCTCGTCGTAGATGTTCATGCGGCCGGGCGCCTGGTAGAAGGTCGTGTCGAAGGTCCGCAGGCCCTGGCGGATCGCATCGAGCTTGACGCCGAGCGAGAACGCCATCGAGGCCGCGAACATGGCGTTCTGCACGTTGTGCGTGGCGCGGCCCTCGAGCGTCGCCGGGATCAGGTGCGTCCAGACGCAGCGGGATGTGGCCGCCGCGGTCGTAGAGCGTGACCATCTGGCCGTTGACGCCGGCCTCGAGCGCGCAGGCGCGCCCGCCGGCGCGGATGTGCTCGCGCACCAGCGTGTGCTGCGGGTTCAGTCGTCACGTAGCAGATGTGTCTCGGCATCGGTGTGCGCCGACATCTCGAAGCGTCAGCGGGTCGTCCGCGTTCAGCACGGCGCAGTCTTCGCGACCTCGACCACGACGCGCTTGACCTCGGCGAGCTGCTCGAGCGTGTCGATGCCCTTGAGTCCGAGATGGTCGGCCTGCACGTTCAGCACGGCGCCGACGTCGACCGCGGAGCACGCCCATGCCCGCGCGCAGGAGTCCGCCGCGCGCGGTCTCGAGCACGGCCGCGTCGATGTGCGGATCGGAGAGCACCATGCGCGCCGACACGGGTCCGGTCATGTCGCCGGAAACCGTGCGCTGGCCGTCGATATAGACGCCGTCGGTCGTCGTGAGTCCTGGCGTGTAGCCGGCCATCTTCAGGATGTGCGCGAGCATGCGCGCGGTCGTGGTCTTGCCGTTGGTGCCCGTGATCGCCGCGATCGGCACGCGGGACGGCGCGCCTGGCGGGAACAGCATGTCGATCACCGGGCCCGCGGCATCGCGCGGCCGTGCCCTCGGACGGCGCGACGTGCATGCGGAAACCCGGCGCGGCATTGATCTCGCAGATGCCGCCGCCGATCTCGCGATAGGAGAGCGTGATGTCCTTCGACAGGAAATCGACGCCGCCGACATCGAGTCCGATCGCCTTGACCGCGCGCACCGCCATGTCGCGGTTGTCCGGGTGGATCACGTCCGTCACGTCGGTCGCGGTGCCGCCGGTCGAGAGGTTCGCGGTCGATCGCAGGTAGACGACGCGGCCGGGCTCCGGCACCGACTCTGCCGTGAGATCCGCGCGCGCGAGCATCATCTGCGCCTGCGCGTCGATCTCGAGCCGGGTCAGTACCTTCTCGTGGCCGACGCCGCGGCGCGGGTCCTGGTTCACGATCTCGACCAGCTGCGCGACGGTGTGCTTTCCGTCGCCGACCACGTGGCCGGGCGTGCGACGCGTCGCCGCGATCAGCTCGCCGTTGACGACGAGCAGCCGGTGATCGTCGCCCTCGAGGAAGGTCTCGACGATGACCGAGCGCGAGTGCTCGCGCGCGGTCACGAAGCCCTTTGCGACTTCCTCGTCGCTCATGAGGCGGATCGAGATGCCGCGGCCGTGATTGCCATTGTAGGGCTTGGTCACGACCGGGAAGCCGAGCCGGTTGGCGGCGCGCACGGCCTCACGCTCGTTTGCACGAGTTCCTGGCGCGGAACCGGAAGCCCGAGCGCGCCGAGAATCCGGTTCGTTTCTTCCTTGTCGCTCGCGAGTTCGACCGAAATGTGCGGCGTGCGGCCCGTGACCGTCGCCTGGATCCGCTGCTGGTATTTTCCGTGCCCGAGCTGGATCAGCGACTGGTCGTTGAGCCTGAACCACGGAATATCGCGCTTCTCTGCCGCGTGCACCAGCGATGCCGTCGAGGGACCGAGCGCACGGCGTTGCGCGAACTTGATGTACTCATCTCGCGCGCCCGGCCAGTCCCAGCCCTCGGGCACGCTGCCGGCGGGCCGGAGTTTCTCGGGCAGCAGCGAGCAGAGCAGGCGCAGCGCGAGCTCGCCGGCGGCGACGCCTTCCTCGCGCTCGGCATATTCGTAGACGACGGAGTAGAGGCCGGGGCGGTCCATGCTTCGCGTCTTGCCGAAGCTGACGTCTTCGCCGGCGACGTTCTGCAGTTCAAGTGCGCAGTGTTCGAGCACGTGGCCGAGCCAGGTGCCTTCGTCCTCGTTCATGCGGCGGATGAAACCGCCGGGCGTCTGGTAGGAGCAGCCGTGTTCGGCGAGCCCGGGAAGCGCCTCGATCAGGCCGTCAACGAAACCCTTGCCGAGTTTGCCCGTCGGCCAGGCCTCGAGCGCGCCGAGCTCGAGCTCGAGCCGGATGACCGGGAAGCGGGCGTAATGCGACGGGCCGACATAGATGGAGCGGTCGAGAATCCGCATGGCGGCTGCCTCATTCCCGCGTCGGCGCCAGGCCGCCCGTCGCGGCTTGCCGTGTGTGCAGGTTGAAGGTCGCGCCGGCCGTCAGGATGTGCACGACCAGGCCGAGAATGCAGATCGGCTGGCCCTCGGTCGCGCTGCCGAGCGACGAGAAACTGACTTTCGACGCGTCGACGACCGTGATGCCGCCGCTGCCTTCCACTTCGAGCGTCTCGTCCGGACCGATGAAGGCGGCCGTGTCCTCGTCGAGCCCGATGCCGACAGCAAACGGGTTGTAGGCGAGTGCCGTGATCAGTCGCCCGAGGCGGTCGCGCTCGCGGAAGTGCTGGTCGATGATGAAGCGGTTCGTGAGCCCGAGGCCCGGTGCAAGGCGCACGCTGCCCGCGATCGCTGCCGCGCCGTCATCGCCGAAGGCGATCATGTGCTCCGACAGGATGCTGGCGCCCGCGCTGGTGCCGCCGACGGTGACGCCGCGCGCGTTCTGCGCGCGGATCAGCTTGGCGACCGGCGTGCCGCCGAGCAGCGTCGTGAGGCGCAGTTGATTACCGCCGGTGAAGAATATTCCGCTCGCTTCCGTGATGCGAGCGAGACGGCCCGGTTCCTGGCAGTCACGGCGCGTGTCGAAGTCCATGACGTCGACGCGGCGGGCGCCGAGATCGCGGAAGAGCTTCTCGTAGCGTTCGCCGGTTTCATGCGCACGGCTCGCGGTCGGGATCACGACGATGTCGGCGTCGTCGCCGCCCGACTCGCGCACGAAGCGCGCCAGGATGCGCGGGTCGTTTTCCTTGTTCTCGGCGCCGCCGATCGGGACGATGTGGCCGCGCGTCTCGCCTTCGGGGACCCTGCTCGGGACTCATGGGCGAGGCCTAGCCGCCGAGCGCGGACTTGATGCGCGCTGAGAGCGCGCCGATGTCGGTGCGGCCCTGGACCTTCGGCTTCAGGAGTCCCATGACCTTGCCCATCTCTTTCATCGAAGTGGCTCCCGTGGCGGCGATCGCCTCGCGGATCATGCCGTCGAGTTCGGCGGCGTCGAGCTGGGCGGGAAGGTAGCCGGTCAGGAGTGCGATCTCCGCCGATTCCTTGGCGACAAGATCCGGCGCGCTTGCCGGCTTCGAACTGGGCGACCGATTCGCTGCGCTGCTTGATCATCTTGTCGATGACCGAGAGGACCTGCGCGTCGTCGAGCGTCGATGCGCTCGTCGACCTCGCGTTGCTTGATGCCGGCCTGAATCATGCGGATGCAGGAGAGGCGATCCTTCTCGCCCGCCCGCATCGCCGACTTCATGTCTTCCGTGATGCGGGCCTTCAGGCTCATCCCGGAATCAACGCGGCGCGCTGCGCCCGCCGCCGTCGCGGGTTGCGCGCTTCAGGTGCCGCTTGATCGCGGCTGCCTTCTTGCGTTTCCGTTCCTGGGTGGGCTTCTCGTAGAATTCCCGGCGACGGAGTTCCGTCAGGACACCGGCCTTCTCGCAGGCGCGCTTGAAACGACGCAGGGCGGCGTCGAAATATTCGTTTTCGCGGATACGGACGCTCGGCATTCAAACCTCTCGTTCGCCTGGACTGCCCGGGCTGAGCCCGGGGAAAGGGCCCGGAATTGTAGTGATCTGCCCCCGGAAAATCAAAAACATAGACTTATGAAAGTCCTTGCCATCGAGACCTCCTGCGACGAGACCGCCGTTGCCGTCTACGACGGCGACAAAGGCCTGCTCGCGAACCGGGTTTTCAGCCAGATCGAGCTGCACCGCCGGCATGGCGGGGTGGTGCCGGAACTCGCCTCGCGGGATCACATCGAGAGGCTCCTGCCCATGATCGACGAAACGATCGCCGAGGCAGGACTCACGCCGCAAGCCATTGACGGCATTGCCTATACCGCCGGGCCGGGGCTGATCGGTGCGCTTCTGGTCGGTGCCTCGGTCGCCCGTTCGCTCGGCTATGCCTGGGGCGTGCCGGTCATCGGCGTGCATCACCTGGAGGGCCATCTGCTGGCACCGGAGCTCGAGCCTGAGGCCCCGGAGTTTCCCTTTGTCGCCCTCCAGGTCTCGGGCGGCCACACGATGCTCGTGGTCGTTGCGGGGGTCGGGCGTTACCGCGTCCTCGGTGAGACGCTCGACGATGCTGCGGGCGAGGCATTCGACAAGACAGCAAAGCTGCTGGGGCTCGACTATCCGGGCGGGCCCGCGCTTGCGGCGCTCGCGAGCGCGGGCGGGACGGCCTCTGGGTATTTCCTGCGCCCGATGCTCGACCGGCCCGGCCTCGATTTCAGCTTCAGCGGCCTGAAGACCGCGGTCGTCGTCGCGATTCGCGGCACGGATGCTCGATGGGCAGGCGCGCGCCGACGTCGCGCGGGGTTTCGAGAACGCAATGGTCGAAACGCTCGTCGCCAAGTCGCTGCGGGCGCTCCGCCAGACCGGAATTCGACACGCTCGTGGTCGCGGGCGGCGTCGGCGCCAATCGGCGCCTGCGCGAGGATCTCACGCGCGCGGTCACGGCCGCAGGTGGACGCGCGTGTTCTTTCCGCGGCCGGAGTTCTGCACCGACAACGCTGCGATGATCGCGGTCGCGGGCCATCACCGTCTCGCGGCCGGCGAGCGCGAAGACTTGCCGGTGCGCGCCCGCGCGCGCTGGCCGCTCGACGAACTCGCAGCACCGGGGACTATTGAATTGAAGGGGACGTTCACCTTCAATGAAGATGGGCGACTGCTTTGAAGGTGAACGTCCCCTTCAACTATGGGCGACTGCTTTGAAGGTGAACGTCCCCTTCAACTCACGTCCCCTCCGGAGAAACGATGGATCGAATCTTCCTCACCGCCCTCTCGGCCGAAGCCATCATCGGCATCTACGACTGGGAGCGCGAGGTCAAGCCAGCGCCTCGAGGTCGATCTCGAGATCTGGATCGATCTCTCGGCTGCGGCGAAGAGCGACGCGATCGAGGACACGCTCAACTACAAGTCCGTCGCCAAGCGCGTGCTCGCCTTCGTCGAGGCGAGCCGCTTCCGTCTGGTCGAGGCGCTCGCAGGCGAGATCGCGCGCATCGTGCTCGAGGAGTTCAAGGTCGAGCGCGTGCGCGTCACGCTCCACAAGCCGGGCGCGATCCGCCATTCGCGCGACGTCGGCGTCGTCGTCGAGCGCGGGCGCGATGATTGAAGCGCCCCATGGCTGACGCGTACGTCGCGGCCGGCAGCAACGTCCGGCCGCGTGCGAGCCTCACGCGGGCGCTTGGAATCCTCGCGCGCGAGTTTCCGGGATTGCGCGCCTCACGCGCTTTCGCGAATTCCGCAGTCGGGATTCGCCGGCGACGATTTCATCAATCTGGTCATCGCGTTTCCAGCGGAACTGCCGCCCGCAGACCTGATCGAGCGCCTGAAGGCCGTCGAGCGCGAATGCGGACGCGAACCCGGTGCGCCGAAATGGGGACCGCGCACGCTCGATCTCGATCTGCTGCTGCACGGCGATCACGTCGGGCCGCGTCGCGGGCAGGACGCTGCCGCATCCGGATCTGGTGACACGCGCCTGGGTGCTCGGGCCGCTCGCGGAGCTGGCCCCCGACCTCGTGCATCCCGTGCTCGGCGAGACGCTTCGGCGCGATGTGGCGCCGCTTCGACCAGCGCGCGCATCCGCTGACGCCGTTTCCGCTCGAAGGCGCAGGCCGATGAACGCGCTCAGCGATCCTCGCCGCCGACGAGGCGGCCGCCGTCGACCGCGAGCACCTCGCCGGTCACGAAGGGCGCATCGCAGGCGAAGAAGAGCGCGGCCTTCGCGATGTCGTCCGGCGATCCGGCGCGTTTCAGCGCGGTGCGCGAGACGATGCGTCGCCGCAGGTCTTCATCGACGCCGTTTTCCGGCCAGAGCACGGGGCCGGGCGCGATCGCATTCACGCGGATCGCCGGCCCGAGCTCGCGCGCGAGCGAGCGGGTCAGCATCACGAGCCCCGCTTTCGCCGCGCAATAGACGGCGTGGCGGCCGAGCGGCTGCAGCGCATGGATGTCGGCGATGTTGAGGATGAGTCCCGCGTGCTTCCCGAGTTCCGGCGCCGCGGCCTGGGAGAGGAAGAGCGGCGCGCGGAGATTCGAGCCGATCAGGTCGTCGAACTGGTCCTGCGTGATCGCGCCCGATCGGCGTCGGATAGAAGCTGGACGCATTGTTGATGAGCACGTCGAGGCGGCCGAACGCGCGGACGACGGCCGCGGGCAGGGTGTCGAACGAGGCCGGATCGGCGAGGTCCGCAGGGAAAGCGATCGCGGAATCCGGTCTCGCGGCATTCAGGCGGGCGACGAGCGCGTCGGCTTCCGCTTTCGAACTCCGGTAATGAACGGCGAGTCTCGCGCCGCGCGGCATGGAAGGCCGCGGCGAGCGCGGCGCCGATGCGCCGCGCGCTGCCCGTGATGAGCACGGTCTTGTCACTGAGCGGCAATCCGGATGTCGACATGGGCTCGAATTGACGGCCGGAAACGGGTGGCGACGATATCACGACCGCCGGTGCCGCAGGTGTTGAGCCTGGGCGAGTCGGTGCCGCTTGGCGCCGAGGAAGGCGCGCTCTCTGCCGCGCTCGCGGCGCGGATTGCCAGGCGTGCGAATGATCGCGGCGGCTGGCTACCATTTTCCGAATTCATGGCGGCGGCGCTCTATGAGCCGGAGCTCGGCTACTACATGACGGACCGGCCGATCTTCGGGGCGGCGGGCGACTTCATGACGGCGCCGGAGTTGTCGCCGCTGTTCACCCGCTGCCTCGCATCCGGAATCGTCGACCTGCTCGCGAAAACGGGCGAGGGCGACATCGTCGAATTCGGCGCCGGCAGCCGGCACGATGGCCGCGGAGCTTGTCGCCACGCTCGCGCGAGTCGAAAGGCTGCCGCGCCGCTATCGCATCGTCGAGCCGAGTCCAATTCTCGCCGGCCGTCAGCGGCGCTGGCTTGAACGCTCGCCCGGTACCGCCGGCCTGATCGATCGCTTCGAGTGGCTCGACCGGCCGCCCGCCGAAGAATGGCAGGGCGTGGCGATCGCCAACGAAGTTCTCGATGCGCTGCCTGTCGACCGCTTCCGGATTTCGGGGCGCAGACTGCGAAGCAATCGGTGTCGTGCCGGTGGGCGCAGGCTTCGAATGGCAGGCGAAGCCGGCAGAAGCTGCGCTCGCAGAAGCGGTCGAGACGCTTCAGCGGCGCCTGCCCGTTCCAATGCGCGACGGGTTTCTTTCGGAACTGCGGCCGGGCCAGGGCGACTGGATTCGCGCGGCGACCGAAAGACTGAGGCAAGGCGCGGTGCTACTCACCGATTACGGCCTGCCGCGCGCGCAGTACTACCACCCCTCGCGCGACGGCGGGACGCTTGTGCGGATTCCGCCGTCACCGGCGCATGGCGGACGTGCTGGCGATGCCGGGAGCCCAGGACCTGACGGCCTGGGTCGACTATTCGGCACTCGCGGATTCGGCGCAGCACTGCGGTCTCGAAGTCGCGGGCTTCGCGACGCAGGCACACTGGCTCATGTCGGTCGGCATCGAGAGGGAACTCGCGCGACTCGTCGAAGACCTGGATGAACGCGCTCGCGTCGCGGAGCGCCAGGCGGCCGCGACATTATTGCTGCCCGGCGAGATGGGCGAACGCTTCAAGGTGATGGTCGCTGACCCGCGGCATCGCCGGCCCATTCGCCGGCTTCGGATTCAGGGACCTCACGGCGAGTCTGTAGGATGGCGCAATAGGGAGGCCACGTGGATCCGGTACAAGCAATCATTCTCGCCATCGTTCAGGGCCTGTCGGAGTTCCTGCCGATCTCAAGTTCAGGCCACCTGGTGCTGGTGCCGCACGTCTTCGGATGGCGCGACCAGGGACTCGCCTTCGACGTCGCCATGCACATCGGCACGCTGTTTGCGGTCGTCGCGTATTTCCGCGTGCAGCTGCTCGCCATGGCGCGCGCGTTCCTCGGTTCGCTTGCCGGCCGCGGCCTGACGCCAGATGCGCGGCTCGCCTGGTGCGTTGTGATCGGTACGATCCCGGTCGGGATTGTGGGTCTCGTCTTCGGCGACCTGATCGAGATTTGGCTTCGCAATCCGCTCTTTATTGCGGGCACGCTGTCTTTCTTCGGCCTCCTGATGTGGCTCGCCGATCGCTACGGCCGCCGCGAGCGCGATGAATACTCGGTCGGCTGGCGCGACGCGCTCCTGATCGGCTGCGCGCAGGCGCTTGCGCTGATGCCGGGCACCTCGCGTTCGGGCATTACGATGACGATGGCGCGGACGCTCGGCCTCACGCGCGAAGGCGCCGCGCGCTTTTCGTTCCTGCTCGCGGTGCCGGGGATCGGGATGGCGGGCGGCTACGAGTTGCTCAAGCTCCTGAGCGGGCCCGGGAACGGCGCGGACTGGTCAATGATCGGCCTCGGCGTCGCGGTCGCGGCGGTGACCGGCTATCTCTGCATTCACTGGCTGCTGAAAGTGATCGGCCGCATCGGACTCGGGCCGTTCGCGATCTACCGGTTCGCAATCGCTGGCGCTGATTCTCCTGAGCCTCGGCTGATCAGGCGGTCGGTTTGAGCGCCGCGAGACGGCGGCGCCGGAGCAGTTCGCCAATCTTTTCGCCCGACAGGCCCTCGCGGTCCTTGTCCGACAAGAGTAACGGCGAGCGCCTTCTCCTGGGCACCACGCAGGATCTCCGCCTGCGGATAGGGCCGCTGCCGCAGTCCGCCGCGCCCGCGGGAGTCCGCCTCGAAGGCGAGCAGGAGTTCACGGAAACGTTCCGGCCGTCGGAACGCATCGCAGGATTCGAGCAGGTCGAGGATCGTGCGCGGACGGAGCTCCTCCGCGCGATGCGCGATGCCGTGCCAGCGCGCGGCGAGCACGGCGAGCTCGCGGTAGTCGACCGGCACGCGAAGACGCGCCGATACGTCGAGCACGAGTTGCACGCTCGATTCTTCATGACCGATGTGGCGGGGCCATTTCGAACGCGGCGTCCTTCCCTTGCCGAGATCGTGCATCAGCGCCGCAAAGCGGATGCGGGGTTCCGACAGTGAGGTCGGCCGCGGCCTGGAGCACGAGCTCGATGTGCAGGCCCGGTGTCGATCTCCGGGTGCCACTTTTCGGGCTGCGGCACGCCATAGAGCGCGTCGAGTTCCGGGAAGATCCGCGCCAGCGCGCCGCAGTCGCGCAGCGCCCGCAGCCAGGCCTCGGGCGCGGGCTCGCCGAGCGCGCGGTCGGTCTCCTGCCAGATGCGTTCCGGGCACGAGCGCGTCCGCTTCGCCCGCGGCGACCATCGCGCGCATGCGCGCGACCGTCTCCGGGGCGATCGTGAATCCGAGCGGCTGGAAGCGGGCCAGGAACCGCGCCACGCGCAGGATGCGCACCGGGTCTTCGTTGAAGGCCTCGGACACGTGCCGGAGCTTGCGCGCTTCCAGGTCAACGCGGCCGCCGTGCGGATCGATCAGCGCTGCCGTCTGCGTCGCGCGCCATCGCATTGATCGTGAGGTCGCGCCGCCTGAGGTCGTCCTCGAGCGTGACGTCGGGCGAGTAGCGAAGTTCGAAGCCGCGATAACCGGGGCCGGTCTTGCGCTCGGTGCGCGCAAGCGCATGCTCCTCGCCGGTCTCGGGATGCAGGAACACCGGAAAGTCGCGGCCGACCTGGCGATAGCCCAGCGTCGAGCATCTGCTGCAGGCGTTGCGCCGACCACGACCCAGTCGCGCTCGCCGACCGGCCGGCCGAGCAGCTCGTCGCGAACCGCGCCGCCGACCAGATAGACTTTCATCGCATCATGTTACGCGATTCCCCGAGATTCCCGGTTCGGCTGGTCGTGGCCGTGGCGGCCGGCATCGCGCTGCCCGGCTGCTACTACGTGCACCTGGCCGCGGGCCAGCTCGAGATGAACCGGCGGCGCGAACCGATCGAGGAAGTGATCGCGCGGCCCGGACACCGACGCAACGCTGCGCGGCCCGGCTCGAGCTCGCGGCGCGCGCGCGCGATTTCGCGATGACGTCGCTCGGCCTTCCGGACAACGGCAGCTATCGCACCTTCGCCGATCTCGGGCGCCGCTACGCGACCTGGAACCTGTTTGCGGCGCCGGAGTTCTCGGTCGTGCCGAAAACCTGGTGCTTTCCCATTGCGGGTTGCGTGAGCTATCGCGGCTATTTCGACGAGCAGGGCGCAACGCGCGAGGCGGCGCGGCTGCGCGATCGCGGCTTCGACGTCCACGTCGGCCCGTCGATCGCCTATTCGACGCTCGGCCACCTGCGTGATCCGGTGCTCAACACCATGCTCGGCTACGGCGATGCGGAGCTCGCTGCCTTCATCTTTCATGAACTCGCCCACCAGGCCGTCTACGCGCCGGCGACAGCGATTTCAACGAGGCCTTCGCGACCGTCGTCGAAACCGAGGGGCTGCGCCGCTGGTTCGAACAGGATGACGCACCCGGCCGCGCTCGAGAAATTCCTGGCCCTGCGGAGGAATCAGCACGCGGCCGCCGAGCTCATGGTCGCGACCCGCGACCGTCTCGCCGAGCTCTATCGGACCGGCATCGACCGAGGACGCGATGCGCGAGGCCAAGGCCGCCGAATTCGCACAGCTTCGCGAATCCCTTGCCGCCGGCGGCTTCTCGACCGCTGGCGACTTCAACAACGCCCGCCTCATCGCCGTCGCTACCTACGAGCGTTGCGTTCCTGCACTTCGCGCCGAACTGGACCGCCTCGGCAACGACCTTCCTGCGTTCTATGCAGCAATGAACCTGCTCATCCACAACCCCACCGCCCGCGCCAAACTCTGCCCGCCACCCTGATCGAAATCTGGCAGGGCACTTCGGCGCCGCGAGCGAGGTGGCGGGGTGTCCCCGAGCGAAGCATAAAGTTCCGGCGCAGCGAGGGGACACCCCGCCGGATCCCGCTCGCGGCGCTGGAATGCTATTCCCGCACCTCGATCGCCGCGCCGATCAGATCAGGTATTTCGGGAGGATCGCGCTCGAACGGCTGCGGCTGGATGCCGAGGCGGGCAAGGCCGTTGACCTTGCAAACGCTGTCGACGAGCAGCGAACGGTAGTTGTCGGTCGAAAACGGTTTGCCCGGCACGAAGTCACAGACGGCCGCCTGCAGACGAGCGGCGAAATCGGGGATTCCGATGACGGCCCGGGCGAGGCCGAGGCGATCCCGGACCTGGCAGACGATTTCGCGGAGCGTGAAGCGCTCGGGTCCGCAGAGTTCGTAGCATTCGCCTGCGGTCGCGTCATCCGCGAGCGCGCGCAGGATCGCGGCGACGACGTCGCCGATCCAGACCGGGGCGAAGCGCGCGCCGGGCCGTGCCAGCGGCAGGCCGAGCGGAATCGCCCGCAGCAGCCGCGCAAAGCGATTCGCGAAGTCATCGTTCGGGCCGAAGATCACCGAGGGCTGGAAGATAGTCCAGCGCAGGTCCGGTCCGGATTCTTCGCGGATGATGCGCTCGGCCCGGCCCTTGCTCCGCAGGTAATGACTCGATCCGCGATCGGCGTCAGCGTTGAGTGCACTCATGTGAACCAGCCGGTCCACGCGCTGTCTCCGGCAGGCCTCGACTAGCCTGCGCAGCGAGGTCTGCGTGCACGCGGGCAAATCCGCTGCCGCTTCTCCCGCGCTCGTTCAGGATGCCGACCAGGTTGATGACCGCCTGTTGGCCCGCGCAGAGCGAGGCGAGCGCGGCGGGATCGTGGATGTCGGCCGCTACCAGGCGAAGCGACGGAATCGGCGCCAGGTGCCGGGCGCGCGCCGGATCGCGGGTCGGGACGGTGATGCACCAGCCATCGCGCGCAAGCGCCGCGGCGAGGTGGGTGCCGACAAACCCCGAGCCGCCGAGCACGCAGATCGATCGCACGGACATGCCCGGATTATAGGTGCGCAACACTCCGGCGGCCTCCTTACCATACGGCCGCGCAGACAGTGCCGGCCGTGACTCCGCTCGTTCGCTCAGCCGGAACTTTATTCGCTCTCTCGCGGGTCCCGGCCGGCCTGTCCGCGCGGACAAGCGGCGGGCGGGTCCCCGAGCGAAGCGAATAAAGTTCCGGCGGAGCGAGCGAGGGTCCCCGCCCGCGCGCAGTCCGCGCAGGCGAACTGGCGGATTGCGCGGCGCGAGCGGGTCCGGGTCAGCGCAGCGGCAGCAGCAGGACCTGGTTGCCGCGTCGCAGCTGGACGAGCATCGAGGTCTGGCCTTTCGCGGCCTCGCGAAGTTCCGCGAGCGTGTTGATGCGGACGCGGTTGACCGCGATGATCCGGTCGTCCGCGAGGAAGCCAACCTGCGCCGCCGGGCTGCCGGGCTGCGACTTCCCGTACCCGAACGCCGCCGGCCGAGTCTTCCGAAGCCTCGACCAGTTCGGCGCCCGCGAGCGCCGGGTGGATCGCCGAAGCGTCCGCCATCTGCGCGGGTTCGCGCAGCACCGCCGTGATGCTCTTGGCCTTGCCTTCGCGCAGGAGCCCGATCGCGACCGAATCCCCGACCTGCAGCATGCCGATCGTGTTCCGAAGCTCCGCATTGGTCTTGATCGGCTGGCCGCGCACGGAGGTGATGACGTCGCCTGCCTCGATGCCCGCGCGGGCGGCTGCCGACCCTTCGACGACCTGGGAAACGAGCGCTCCTTGTGCATTTTCCGCCAGGCCGAGGCTCTTGCGGAATTCCGGCGTGAGGGAGAGCGTCGTGACGCCGAGTTGGCCGCGGTTGACCTGCCCGGACTCGATCAGTTGTCCCATGATCGAGCGGACCATGTTCGACGGGATCGCAAAGCCGATGCCGATGTTGCCGCCGCTCTGGGAGAGGATCACGGAATTGATGCCGACCAGGTCGCCGTCGAGCCCGACGAGCGCGCCGCCCGAATTGCCGGGGTTGATCGCGGCATCGGTCTGGATGAAATCCTCGAGCCCGTCGCGGCTGATGCCGGTGCGGCCGAGGGCGCTCACGATCCCCGAGGTGACCGTGTGCTGGAGACCGAAGGGGTTGCCGATCGCGATCACGAAGTCGCCGACCTGCAGCTTGGAGGAATCCGCGAGCCCTATTTCCGCCGGGAGCTGCGCGTCCTTGACGCGCAGCACCGCGACGTCCGAACGCTCGTCCGCACCCACGATTTCGGCCTTGAGTTCGACGTCGTCGACGAGCGTGATCGTGATTTCGCTGGCGTTCTTGACGACATGCGCATTGGTCACGATGTAGCCGTTCTTCGCGTCGACGATGACGCCGGAGCCCGCACTCCTGAATTCGCGGTCGCGCTGCTGGGCGTCGGGCGGCAGGCCGAAGAAGCGACGGAAACCCGGGTCGTCGAAGAAGGGATTGCGCGGCGCGGCGACTGTTCCGCGCACGCCGATGTTGACGACGGCCGGAGCCACGCGCTTGATCACCGGCGCGAAGGAAGGCAGCGCATTTTGCGCGAATGTGGTGGTGGAAATCGCGAGCGCGGCGAATGCCAGGGCGGCGGCGAAGAGTTTGCTCATGTGCTGAAACCTCGGTGGGGCGCGATCTCTGACTGGAGCGCGGTGGCACAAGTTCCGATGTTCGCGCAGGGCGTATTTTCCCGCGTGCGGACGCGCTCGTGAACAAACTGTGCGTATTTTATGGGTTTTTTCCGCATACCAGATGTTGTGCTGCGCAGAATTCTGCCCCGGACCGGTCAGGGGCAGCTGTGTGGTCGGAAACAGCCTGAGATGACTTACATAACCTATTGAAATAAAAGGGTGTTTATCGGCGGATATTTTGCATAAGGAAATCCTTGACACCACGGCCGCGCAGAAATAATTTCGCAACCCTGACACAAGATCTTGTGGTCACCGGTCGAGAGGCAGGTTTGGCCGGCGGAAGAGTCAGGGAGCCAAGTGAAATCGAACGCAGGCGGCGCCAGGATGCGCATGCCCGGGTGAGATTTCTCCGGCGGATTTGTAGAGCAGCCGGTTCCAGGGGGCGTCGCAGAAAAAATGAGCACAGCGGTCAGAATCGAGCACAAAGACGTCGAAGAAATTCCGTTTCAGGAAGCGTCGCTCGACATATGGGACCGGAAATACCGGTTGACCGCCAAGGACGGCACGCCGATCGACGGCACGATGGACGACACGCTTCGCCGGGTCGCGATGACACTCGCCGAAGTCGAGGACGCGGCTCAGCGCGAAGCGATGTTCGAGCGTTTCCTCTGGGCATTGCGCAAGGGCGCGATCCCTGCGGGCCGCATCATGTCGAATGCGGGCGCACTCGCGCACAAGCCCGCGACCTCCACAATCAACTGCACGGTTTCGGGAACGATCCACGACTCGATGGACGACATCCTGAACAAAGTGCACGAGGCCGGGCTCACGCTGAAGGCGGGCTGCGGCATTGGCTAC
Organism: uncultured Gammaproteobacteria bacterium; assembly: GCA_963819545.1. Lineage (GTDB taxonomy): Bacteria > Pseudomonadota > Gammaproteobacteria > Steroidobacterales > Steroidobacteraceae > SCUD01. Next base: position 849,152 of record CAWFWJ010000002.1, read on the forward strand.
GAATTTTCGACGCTTCGGCCGCGCGGCGCCTACGTCGCGGGCGCGGGCGCCCACACCTCCGGCCCGATGTCCTTCATGGATATCTACGACCGCATGTGTTTCACGGTGTCCTCCGCCGGCGGCCGGCGCGGCGCGCAGATGGGCACGTTCGACGTCGGCCATCCGGACGTCGTGGACTTCGTCCGCTCGAAGCGCGAGAACGGGCGGCTGCGCCAGTTCAACCTGTCGCTGCTCGTGACCGACGAGTTCATCGAGGCCGTGCGCGCGGACAGCGAGTGGAAGCTCGCGTTCCCGCTGCCGCAGCGCGAACACGACGCGGCAACGCATGACCTGCACGATCCGCAGGCCTTCGTCTGGCGCGAGTGGCCGGAGAGCGAGGGTTACGTCGCGAACGAGGAAGGTCTCGTCGCCTGCCGGATCTTCAAGATCCTGCCGGCGCGGCGGCTGTGGGACGTCATCATGGCGTCGACCTACGATTTCGCCGAACCGGGCTTCGTGCTGATCGACCGCGTCAACGAGATGAACAACAACTGGTGGTGCGAGAACATTCGCGCCACCAATCCCTGCGTCACCGCCGACACCTGGATCCACACGGCCGAAGGCCCGCGCCAGGTCGCGGATTTGATCGGTCGCCCGTTCCTCGCGCGCGTGGACGGCGCAGATCACCCGTCGACCGCGGCGGGATTTTTCCGTACCGCGACTCGCGCCGTGGTGCGGCTGGAGACTGCTGAGGGCCACGCGCTGCGCCTGACGGCGGATCACCGCGTGCTACGCGTGACGCGGGCCACCCGCTGGAAGACTGAAACAGAATGGTGCGCCGCGGGCGAGCTTGCTCCAGGCGACGGCGTGCGGCTCAACGACCATCGCGGCGCTACCGCCTGGCCTGGTGCCGGCACTCGCGCGGAGGGCTACCTGCTCGGGTTGCTCGTCGGTGACGGCACGTTGAAGGACGACAAGGCCGTGCTGTCCGTGTGGCAGCCGGCGCTGGCGGCAAATGCCCCAGCCGGCGCGGCCGTGCAGGGTGTCATGACAGAGGCACTCACTGCGGCTCGCGAGTTGCCGCACCGGTCCGATTTCATCGGCTGGCACCCAGTCGCGGGTCGCAACGAGCACCGTCTCTCGTTGGCGGCGCTGCGCACACTTGCGCTCGGTTTCGGCATGACGCCGGGCGACAAGCGCATCACCCCGGCGGTCGAGCGGACTTCGAGCCAATTCCACTGCGGCTTTCTGCGCGGCCTGTTCGACGCCGACGGGTCAGTGCAGGGAAGCCAGAAGAAGGGCGTGAGCATCCGGCTCGCGCAATCCGATCTAGCTCGGCTCGAAGCCACACAGAGGATGTTGCTGCGCCTTGGCATCGCGACGCGCATCTATCGTAACCGGCGCGACGCGGGCTCCAGCCTGCTTCCCGACGGCCACGGTGGGCGCACGGAGTACGCGACGCGCGCGCAGCACGAACTCGTGGTCGCGGGCGAGAGTGTCGCGCGCTTTGCGGAACTGATCGGTTTCGCCGATGGTGACAAGGCGGCGAGACTCGCAGGCCTGCTCGCGCAGTATCGGCGCCGGCTGAATCGGGCCGATTTCATCGCGCGCGTGACGGCCGTGGTGCCTGACGGCGTCGAGGATGTCTACGACGCCCAGGTGCCGGGCATTCACCGCTTCGACGCAAATGGCCTCGTCGCGCACAACTGCGGCGAACAGCCGCTGCCGCCGTATGGTTCCTGCCTGCTCGGCTCCGTGAACCTGACGCGCTTCGTGCGCCGTCCGTTCACGGAAGAGGCGAGCTTCGACTGGGCCGAGTACCGCGAAGTGGTGCGCGTCTTCACGCGCATGCTCGACAACGTCGTCGAGATCAACGGCCTGCCGCTCGGGCGGCAGCGCGACGAAATCGTCCGCAAGCGCCGTCACGGCATGGGTTTCCTGGGCCTCGGCTCGTCCATCACCATGCTCGGCATGCGCTACGGCTCGACGGAGTCGGTGGCATTCACCGACAACGTCGCGCGCGAGATGGCGATCGCGGGCTGGGAAGCGGGTCTCGAGCTCGCGCGCGAGAAGGGCCCCGCGCCGATCATGAACGAGGAGTTCACGGTCACCCGCGCGATGCTCCGCAAGCGCCCCGAGATGGCGCGCGACGGCTGGAAGGTCGGCGACCGCGTACCGGGCCGCGTGCTGCACGCGCGCTACAGCCGCTACATGTGCCGGCTCGCCGAGGTGGCGCCGGAGCTCGTGAAGCAGATCGAGTCCGTCGGCGCGCGCTTCACGCACCATTCACTCGATTGCGCCGACCGGCACGATCTCCCTGTCGCTCGCAAACAACGCGTCGAATGGCATCGAGCCCTCGTTCGCGCACCACTATTTCAGGAACGTCATCCGCGAAGGCAAGAAGTCGAAGGAGCGTGTGGACGTCTATTCGTTCGAGCTGCTTGCCTACCGCGTGCTCGTCAACCCGCGCGCTGTGCCGGCCTCGACGAACCCGGCGGAGCTGCTGCCCGACTACTTCATGACGGCCGAGAGCATCGGCCCGCGCGAGCACGTCGACATCCAGGCGGCGGCGCAGAAATGGGTGGACTCCTCGATCTCGAAGACGGCGAACGTGCCGACCGATTTCCCCTACGAGGACTTCAAGGATATCTATCTGTACGCGCACGAGCGCGGCCTGAAGGGCTGCACGACCTTCCGCTTCAACCCGGAGGCTTTCCAGGGCGTTCTGGTCAAGGAAGACGACCTCAAGAACACGACTTATGTGTTCACGCTTGAGGACGGCAGCGAGGTCGCGGCGACAGGCGACGAGGAAATCGAATACGACGGCGAGGTGCACACCGCCGCCAATTTGTTTGACGCGCTCAAGGAAGGCTATTACGGCCGCTTCTGAGCGAGCGGGGGCGACATGAGCAGGCACAAGTTCGACAAGAAGATCGTGAAGTACCGGGTGCAGAAGCCCGAGGCGGAGAAGGCGGAGGCCGAGAAGTTGCTGCCGGCGCGCGAAAGTCGCGCCCGCAAGGACGGCGGCGGCAAGGTCGTGTGGATGCACGAGAAACTCGAGCGTCCCGAGGTCCTGATCGGCTCGACCTACAAGATCAAGACGCCGGTCTCCGACCACGCGATGTACCTGACGATCAACGACCTCATGCTGAACGAGGGCACGGAGCACGAGCATCGCCGGCCCTTCGAGATCTTCATCAACTCGAAGAACCTCGATCACTTCCAGTGGATCGTCGCGCTGACGCGGATCATTTCGGCGGTGTTCAGGAAGGGCGGCGACGTCGCGTTCCTGACCGAGGAGCTGAAGGCCGTGTTCGACCCGCGCGGCGGCTACTGGCAGCCGGGTGGCAAGTTCATGCCGTCGATCGTCGCGGAGATTGGCTACGTGGTCGAGCGCCATCTGCAGACGATCGGCCTGATGCAGAAGCCGGGCATGGACGACACGCAGCGGCTCCTGATCGAGTCGAAGCGCAAGGAATGGGAACAGCGCAACCGGCAGCAGGATGCGTTCGCGGAGTCGAGCTACCCGGAAGGCGCGCAGCTCTGCGTCAAGTGCAATACCGCAGCGGTCGTCATGATGGACGGCTGCATGACCTGCTTCGCCTGCGGCGAATCGAAGTGCGGCTGACGGCCCGGAACCATTTTCATCACGCGCCAGCCGGGTCCCCGCCCGGCGGCTGCTGACAACAGGAGCTGCGCGTGACCTCCCAGGCGGCCTTCGGGCCGCCTTTTTTCCTGAAGGGGACGTTCACCTTGCTGAAGGGGACGTTCACCTTCAAGATCAATGGGCACATACCCTTGAAGGTGAACGTCCCCTTCAGCAAGGTGAACGTCCCCTTCAGCAAGGTGAACGTCGCCTCCGGTCTGCTGCTCGCCGCGGTCTTTCTCAGCGCCTGCGCGACTGAACGCCTTTACGACGGACCGCCGCTTTCGAAGTCAGAGCGCGCGATCGTGCGTGCCGATCCCGTCGTGAGCGCGGGCTTGCCGGTGCAGCTGCGCCTGCGTCAGGTGGACGGCCGCGAACTCGCGTTCTCGTCGAGCGCGGTCGAGCTGGCGCCCGGCGCACACACGTTCCTGGTCGACTGCCGCGTGGAGGAGAGCGGCGCGGTGAGTCGGTTCGTCGTCGAGTCCGAGCTCGACGCCGGCGGTCGCTACCGGCTGGTCGCGAAAGCGTCGACTCGAAACTGTGAAGCGGTCGAACTGATCGGAGACTGAAACTGCCGAGGCCCGCCGACGGCGCTATAATCCGTCGCGAGATGAACCGCAAGTTGTTGATTCCGATGCTCGTCGCGTCGCTGGTCGCGGCCGTCGCGCAGGCCGATTCGATGACCGGCGTCGCCGGTCCCGCAGGCGTGCTGCAGCCGATCGACCGGATCGTCGTACAAAAGGGCGAGCGCAAGATGGAGCTCTATCGCAAGGGCCAGCTGGTCGCCAACTACCGCATTTCGCTCGGTCTCGCGCCGTCCGGACAGAAGCAGCGCGAGGGCGATTTCCGCACGCCAGAGGGCAGCTATCGGCTGACGCGCCGCAATGCGCAGAGCGATTTCTTCCTCGCCGTGCAGGTCTCCTATCCGGAGGCGTCCGACATCGTGCTCGCGCGCCGGAGCGGCTGGGCACCTGGCGGCTCAATCATGGTCCACGGACTTCCGAACTTCCTCAAGTATCCTCGCGACCGTTACCTCAACACCGACTGGACCGATGGCTGCATCGCGCTCTCGAACGAGGACATGCTCGATTTCTGGCTGCTGACCGGGCAGGACACGCCGATCGAGATCCGGCCGTGAGCACGGCCCCGGGTCTCGACCTCTCCGCCGTCGTGCATGCGCGGGTGTCGCCGAAAGGCGTACTCGACAATCTTTCGCAGCAGGAAGTGGACAAGCTGCTCGATCGCGGCCAGGGCGGCCTGTATCCGCTCTTCCGTCGCTGCGCGCTCGCAGTGCTCAACTCCGGCACGCTGATCGACGACGCGCGCCTGATCTTTGAGGCCTACAAGGACTTCGAGATTCGTATCGTGCGCGAGCCCTGGGGCATCAAGCTCGAGATGCACCACGCGCCGGGCAGCGCCTTCGTCGATGGCGAGATGATCAAAGGCGTCAAGGAGCACCTGTTTGCCGTGCTCCGCGACATCGTCTACACGCACAACGAGATCGTCGCGCGCTTCGACCTTAACGACGCTGCGAGCGTCACCAACGCCATTTTCTGCATCCTGCGCAACGCCCGCGCGCTCGAGTACAAGGGCCGGCCGGATCTCGTGGTGTGCTGGGGCGGCCACTCGATACCGCGCGAGGAGTACGACTATACGAAGCAGGTGGGCTACGAACTCGGCCTGCGCGGGCTCTCGGTGTGCACGGGCTGCGGCCCGGGCGCGATGAAAGGCCCGATGAAGGGCGCGACGATCGGCCATTCCAAGCAGCGCATCAAGGACGGCCGCTACATCGGCGTGACCGAGCCCGGCATCATCGCCGCCGAGCCGCCGAATCCGATCGTGAACCAGCTCGTGATCATGCCGGACATCGAGAAGCGGCTCGAAGCCTTCGTGCGCCTCTGCCACGGCATCATCGTTTTTCCGGGCGGCGCCGGCACGGCCGAAGAGATCCTGTACCTGCTCGGCATCCTGCTCGATCCCGCGAATGCGAACCAGCAGCTGCCACTCGTGTTCACCGGGCCCCGCGAAAGTGCGGGCTATTTCCGGCAGCTCGACCGCTTCCTCAGCCTCACGCTCGGCGACGAGGCGCAGAAGCGCTATCGCATCATCGTCGACGATCCGCCGGAGGTCGCGCGCGAGATGCAGCGCGGCTTCGATGCAGTGCGCCGCTCGCGGCGCCGCGCGGGTGACGCCTACAATTTCAACTGGCTGCTGAAGATCCCGCGCGCCTTCCAGCAGCCTTTCGAAGTGAGCCACGCCTCGATGGCGGGGCTCGAGCTTTCGAAGGACCAGCCCGTGCACGAACGCGCCGCGAACCTGCGCCGGGCGTTCTCCGGCATCGTCGCTGGCAACGTGAAGGAGCAGGGCATCAAGCTGATCGAGGAACGCGGTCCGTTCGAGATCCATGCGGCGCCCGAGATTGCAAAACCGCTCGACGAACTGCTGCGCGGATTCGTCGCGGAACGGCGCATGAAACTGGTCGGCGAGTACCGCCCGAGCTACCGAATCGTCTGATTGCGCCAGGCTGCGGGAAACCACCCCGCGACCTGTGATGCAGTTCCTTTTTAGACGACTTGCCCCCGCGTAACTTGCGGGACATGAAACCTTTTCAGGTTCCGTTCCCGTGAGCGACATCAAGGTGACGCCGGCCGACGGTCGCGATCGCGCCGCTCCCGAGCCCGCGCCGCGCCTGCCGCGCCGCACTTCCGTCAGCCGCCACGGAGCGATCTCGCGCGAGCTCACGAAGTACTCGAACTACAAGATCTGGGCCGAGAAAGCGCGCGGCGCCTTCGCGGCCGACATCGACGGGGTCGGCGCCAACGGCTCCCTCCCCGCACGCCGTTCGACCGATCGCTGAGTCAGCTGCCAGCACAGCCCGCATGGAACGTTTGGTCCAGCTGCTCGACGAGATCGAAGACATCGTGAGCGTGCTGCGCCAGCGGTTCGGCCTCTGGCCGACAAAGCGCTGATCGAGGCTGAAGGGGACGTTCACCTTCAAGGGTATGCGCCCATTGACCTTGAAGGTGAACGTCCCCTTCAGCAAGGTTAACGTCCACTCCTGCAGCAATCGCTGATATCTTTGCGGCATGAGCAGCAAGCCGAGCGATGCAGAATTGCGTGCGCGATTGACGGCCGGGCAGTATCGCGTGACCCAGGAACACGGGACCGAGCGCGCCTTTAGCGGCGAGCACTGTCACAACACGCGGACGGGCAGGTACCTCTGCGTCGTCTGCGGCGATCCCGTTTTTTCCTCGGCCGCCAAATACGATTCCGGATCCGGCTGGCCGTCTTTCTGGCAGCCGGTCGCCGCGAAGAGCGTGGCCGAAGTCGACGATCGAGCGCACGGCATGGTCCGCACCGAGGTGCGATGCGCGAATTGCGGCGCACATCTCGGCCACGTTTTCGAAGACGGGCCGCAGCCCACGGGCCAGCGCTTCTGCATCAATTCTGCTGCGCTCGATTTCGAGCCCGGGTCCGGCTCCTGATGCCGCGTCCATTCGCCTGGCTGGCTGCCGCGGCGGGCGCCCTGATTACGGCAACCGCGATCGCACAAGCACCGGCGCCGCCGACGCCCGCGACGCAGCCGGTACCCGAGGCGGTCGTGCTCGTGACTGACCTCGTGAAGGGAATTGGTGACGAAGCCCTGTACGGCATGACCGTGATCGTTCACTACTCGGGTTGGCTGTACGATCCAGCAGCGCCCGATTTCCGCGGCCGCCAGTTCGACAGCTCGCGCGAGCGCGGACAACCGTTCTCGTTTCCGCTCGGCGGCGGGCGCGTCATCCGCGGCTGGGAGCAAGGCATTCCAGGCATGAAAATCGGCGGTGTGCGCCGCCTCGTAATCCCGCCCGCGCTCGCCTACGGGGGCCGCAGCATCGGCAACAACGTTATCCCGCCGAATTCGACGCTGCTGTTCGAGATCGAGCTGCTCGCAGTCGAGACCGTGACCTTCCATCCCCAGCAATAGACTGGACGAGGGCTTGATGCGAATTGCTATCCGCCTGGCGGCACTCGCTCGGGAGGTCCTCGCCGCCCGCTGCGCGCTGAGAGTCGCATGACAGCGCCGGCACCAAGGGTTGAAAAGATCACCATTGACGGACCGGTCGGTGCGATTGAGGCCTTGCTCGAGCGGCCGCCGGATGTGCGCACGGACATCATTGCCGTGTGCAGTCATCCGCATCCCCTCTACGGCGGCACGATGCAGAACAAGGTTGTGCACACGCTGGCCCGCTCCGCACAGGATCAGCGTGTCGCGTCGTTGCGTTTCAACTTTCGCGGAGTCGGAGGAAGCGGCGGCAAGCACGACGATGGCGTAGGGGAGTGCGACGACGCGGCGGCGGTGGCGGACTGGGCGAAGCGGACGCTGAGTGCGACGCGGCTGTGGTCGCTCGGATTCTCGTTCGGCGGATTCGTCAGCTACCGCCTCGCGGCGCTACGCGATGCGGCGCTGCTCGTGACTGTGGCGCCGCCGGTGCGGCGGTTCGACTTCACGACGCTTCCGGTTCCGCGCTGCCCCTGGCTCGTGGCCCAGGGTGATGCGGACAATCTCGTCGATCACGAAGCGGTGCTCGCCTGGACGCGAAGCGTAGAACCGCCGCCGCTGGTCCGGATCCTGCCGGGCGCCGAGCATTTCTTTCATGGGCGCCTGACGCTGCTGCGGTCCCTGGTCGGGGAATGGCTGGCGGCGCGGCTGGCTGAAAACCCCTGAAAAACGAACGGGGCGGCCTGGCCGCCCCGTCAGTTTCCCGAACTCGATAACGGATGCGTCGGGCTTCAGCCCACCATCTCGTTGAGGTTCTTGAGGGCGCGGATACGCACCTTCCTGGAGGCCGGCTTGGCCTTGATCATCATCTTCTGGCCGGTGAAGGGGTTGACGCCCTCGCGCGCCTTGGTGGCGGCTTTCTTCACGACGCGCATCTTGCAGACGCCGGGCAACGTGAACACGCTGACACCCTTCAGCGCCTTCTTCATCTGGTCTGCCGAGAGCCTCGAGCACCGCGCTCACCTGCTTCTTGCTGAGATCGGTCTGACCCGCGATCGCCGCTACGATCTGCGACTTCGTGGGAGCCGAATTCTTTTTCGCCATTGACTTGTCTCCTGTGGTTCTGTCAGCGACGGGGCGATCCCGCCAAATCAATTCCGGCGCGCACCATACCATGGAAAATCCCGCTGCATAAGTGGGTCGACGACGATTTCGTGCGGTTTTTTACGGCATACGGAGCGGATTTGCAAATCATTCGAGACGAAATTCGCGAGTCAGCCGGGCACGGACCTCGGGGCTCGCGGCTGTCGCGCGCGCCCGAATTTCGATCGTGACCGGAACTCGGTGGCGCACCTCCACCGTCGTGAGCCAGCTGGGCCCTCCTGCTTCGTCGTGACGCACCAGCGGCAACACGTTCCGCTCACCGGTCAGCGTGACCGAAGTCGCCTCGATTTCGGGCGCGTCGATGCGCGTGTCGCCGATCGTTTCACGCGACGCCAGTGCGATCGTCAGCAGAGCTAGATTGCGTCTCTGCACAATGCCGTAACTGCCCGCAATTTCAGAGGGCAGGTCCCGCGTCATTGTCAGCGCGTAGTGCAGCCGGTGATCGCCGGCTTCGACGAAGCCTGGATCCGTGTACGGCAACGCCTCCGGCACCGGCTCCGGGCTCCCACCGCAGGAGCAAAGCAGGAGCCAGGCGACCGCCAAGGCGCAGGGCGCCGACCACCGCGAGACGGCGCTCGCAAACAGGCCATTTTTCAGGCGTTTCGCCAGTCTCGGTCCGCTGTTGCAAACGGCCCACGGGATTGCCCGCCAGGCGCGCGCCGCCGTCATCCGATCAGGATCCGCAGTGCGGTCAAGCCGACAATCGCCACCAGCGGTGAGAAATCGATGCCGCCAACGATCGGCAGGACCCGGCGGAGTGGGGCAAGCACCGGTTCGCACAAGGACGCGAGCAGCGCCGTTACGGGGCTCCGGACGCCCGGCGCGATGAAGGAGAGCAGGGCGTAGGCGAAGATCAGGACGGTATAGAGAAGCAGCGTTGCGAGGACCAGCGAACGCAGCGCAGCGACCGCGAGCGGCAGCAACGGGAGCAGGGCGCCGGTCCGCAGCTTGAACAGGATCAGCGTCGCGCCGATCTGCACGGCTGCGAGCGCCGCGATCGACGCCGTATCGATCCGCCCGATCGGGGGCAGGACCCGGCGGAGCGGCAGCACCAGCCAGTTGGTCAGTGCAAGTATTGCCAGGGTCAGGGGATTCCGGAAGTCGGCGCGCACCAGTGGCAGCAGGACGCGCAGCAGGAACGCGTAGACGGCAAAGCCGAGCACGGTGTCGATCAGGTAGTAGAGCGCGGCCATGCGGCGATTCTAAACGCGCTCGCCGAAAATCGCGGTGCCAATTCGCAGCTGCGTGGCGCCCTCGTCAATCGCGGCCGCGAAGTCGCCGCTCATGCCCATCGACAGCGTATCGAGCCGGTGGCCGGCGGCGATCAACGTCTCGAACAGGCGCCGCAATTCGGCGAACCAGCCGCGCTGGCGCGCCGGATCGGATTCCGTCGGCGGCAGGCACATCAGCCCGCGGAGCGCGAGGCGCGGCAGGCCGGCGACGGCGTCCGCCAGGGCGGCCAGGCCCGCGGGCGCCACGCCGGATTTCGTTGACTCGTCGCCGAGGCGCACCTGGATGCACACCGCGAGCGGCGGCAGCGCGGCAGGGCGCTGCGCCGCGAGCCGCTCCGCGATACGCAGGCGATCCACCGTGTGCACCCAGTCGAAGAGTTCCGCGATGGGGCGAGTCTTGTTGGCCTGCAGGGCGCCGATGAAATGCCGGACGACCGCCCGGCCCGCGAGCGCCTCGAAATGCGCCTGCGCCTCCTGCAGATAGTTCTCGCCGAGATCGGCGAGGCCCGCGTCCAGTGCGGATTTCACGGCGGCGGCCGGCTGTGATTTGGCCACGCCGATCAATGTGATCGAAGCGGGGTCGCGGCCAGCGGCCCGTGCCGCAAGCGCGATGTTCTGCCGCACCAGTGCCAGTCTGTCAGCGGGATTCTGCGGAGCAGTTAACATATTGGTGTGCTGGGGTCAGGGCTATACTGCCCCCGGTCCCGAACAGCCGGTTTGCGGCGCGCGGGGATCGTGTCCGTGCACCGAGCCAGGGAGTCCTGATGGCCGTCGACATCGCCCAACTCTTGGCCTTCGCAGTCAAGAACAACGCGTCCGATCTTCACCTGTCCGCGGGCGTGCCGCCCATGATCCGCGTGGACGGTGACGTCAAGCGCGTCAACATGCCGCCGCTGACGCACAAGGAAGTGCACAGCATGGTGTACGACATCATGAACGACAAGCAGCGGAAGGTGTACGAAGAGTTCTTCGAGACCGACTTTTCGTTCGAGATCCCGAACCTGGCGCGCTTCCGCGTCAACGCATTCAACCAGAACCGCGGCGCCGGCGCCGTCTTCCGCAACATCCCGTCGCTGATCAAGACGCTCGACGACCTGAACGCCCCGAAGGTGTTCAAGGACCTCTGCATGCTGCCGCGCGGCCTCGTGCTCGTGACCGGCCCGACCGGCTCGGGCAAGTCCACGACGCTCGCCGGCATGATCGACTACGTCAACGTCAATCGTCCCGAACACATCATCACGATCGAGGATCCGATCGAGTTCGTGCACGAATCGAAGCGCTGCCTGATCAACCAGCGCGAAGTGCACCGCGACACGCTCGGCTTCAGCGAGGCCCTGCGCTCCGCGCTTCGCGAGGACCCGGACGTGATCCTGGTCGGCGAAATGCGCGACCTCGAAACGATCCGCCTCGCGCTGACCGCGGCGGAGACCGGCCACCTCGTGTTCGGCACGCTGCACACGAGCTCGGCGGCGAAGACCATCGACCGCATCGTCGACGTGTTCCCCGGCGAGGAAAAGGACATGGTGCGCTCGATGCTTTCGGAATCGCTGCGCGCGGTGATCTCGCAGACGCTGCTGAAGCGCGTCGGTGGCGGTCGCATCGCGGCGCACGAGATCATGATCGCCACGCCGGCGATCCGGAACCTGATCCGCGAGAACAAGATCGCGCAGATGTACTCGTCGATCCAGACCGGCCAGGGTCAGGGCATGCAGACGCTCGACCAGTGCCTCACTGAAATGCTGGCGAAGGGCCTGATCGCGAAGGAAGAGGCGCGATACAAGGCGCAGAACAAGGACACGCTGTAAGGCGCGCAGCGCGCCCGGGAGACCAGGAATGGATCGCGAGCAGGCAATCAAGTTGATGCAGGACCTCTTGCGGCGAATGGTCGACCGCAAGGGTTCGGACCTGTTCATCACTTCGGGATTCCCGCCGGCGATCAAGATCGACGGCGAGGTGCGGCCGCAGACCGACAAGGTCCTCACGCCGGAGCAGAGTGCCGTGCTGGTGCGCTCGATCATGAACGACCGCCAGACCCGCGAGTTTGACGCCACCAAGGAAGCCAATTTCGCGATCGCGCCCGCCTGGCATCGGCCGCTTTCGCGTCAGCGCATTCGTGCAGCAGGGCCACACCGGCTGCGTGATCCGCCAGATCAATTCAACTATCCCGACGATCGAGGAACTCGAGCTGCCGCCGATCCTGAAGGACATCGTGATGTCCAAGCGCGGCCTCGTGATCGTCGTCGGCGCGACCGGCTCGGGCAAGTCCACGACGCTCGCCGCGATGGTTGGCTATCGCAACGAGAAGACCCGCGGCCATATCGTCACGATCGAGGACCCGGTCGAGTACGTGCACGAGCACCGCGGCTGCGTCGTGACGCACCGCGAAATCGGCGTCGACACCGAGAGCTGGCACACGGCCCTCAAGAACACGCTGCGCCAGGCGCCCGACGTCATCATGATCGGCGAAATCCGCGATCGCGAGACGATGGAATACGGCATCCAGTTCGCCGAGACGGGCCACCTCGTGCTCGCGACGCTGCATGCGAACAGCGCCAACCAGGCGCTCGACCGCATCATCAACTTCTTCCCCGAGGAGAAGCGCGAGCAGCTCCTGATGGACCTGTCGCTGAACATCCGCTCGATGATCTCGCAGCGGCTGATTCCGCGCGAGAAAACCGAGGGCCGGATCGCAGCCATGGAAATCCTGATCGGAACGCCGCTCGTCGCGGACCTGATCTTCCGCGGCGAGGTGTCGAAGATCAAGGAAGTGATGGGCCGTTCGAACCGGCTCGGCATGAAGACCTTCGACCAGGCGCTGTACGACCTGTACGAGGCCGGCGTCATCTCCTACGAGGAAGGCCTGCGGAATGCCGACTCGAAGAACGAGCTGCGCCTCAGGATCAAGCTCGAGAGCAAGCGCGAAGACCGCCTCCAGGCGGAGGCCTCGAGCACGCTGAGGATCGTCGATGAGTCGAACGACGGCAAAGTCTACTAAGCCCGTGGGCGAACAAGCGATTCGCGCCCGCAACCGAAGACGGCCGCGTCAGCATCAAGACGCTGCTGAAGCTGATGGCCGAGAAGAAGGCCTCGGACCTCTTCTTCACGTCGAATTCTCCGGTCAAGATCAAGATCGAGGGAATCATCTATCCGATCAACAGCACGGTTCTGAACGCCGAGACGGTGCGTGACATCGCCTACGGCCTCATGAGCGCCGAGCAGCTCGAGCATTTCCAGAACGAGCTCGAGATCGACTTCGCGATCTCGGAGCCCGGCGTCGGGCGCTTCCGCGCCGCGCTCTTCTACCAGCGCGGCTATCCCGCGACTGGTGCTGCGCTACATCAGCGTTGACACGCCGAAGCTTGACCAGCTCGGCCTGCCGGACACGCTCCGCGAACTCGCGATGCTGAAGCGCGGGCTGGTGCTGATGGTCGGCGCGACCGGCTCCGGCAAGTCGACCACGCTCGCGGCGATGATCAATCACCGCAACGAACACTGCTCTGACCATATCCTGACGATCGAGGACCCGGTCGAGTTCCTGCACCAGAACCGCAAGTCGATCGTCAACCAGCGCGAAGTCGGCCTCGACACGCGCTCGTTCGGGCGCGCGTTGCGCGCCTCGATGCGCGCCGCGCCGGACGTCATCCTGATCGGCGAGATCCGCGACCGCGAAACGATGGAGGCCGCGATCACGCTCGCGGGTACCGGCCATCTCTGCATCGCGACGCTGCACGCGAATAACAGCGCCGAGACACTCGACCGCATCATCAACCTGTTCCCGCGCGACCAGCACAACCAGGTCTTCCTCGACCTGTCGCAGTACCTGCGCGCGATCGTCTCGCAGCGCCTCGTGCGCGGCCGCAACAACAAGCGCGTCGCAGCGGTCGAGGTGATGCTGAACACGCCGTACATCAAGGACCTGATCAAGAAGGGCGACGTCATCGGCGTGAAGGAAGCCATGCTCTCGTCGAACGAGCGCGGCATCCAGAACTACGACTCGGCGCTGCTGCACCTCTACAAGGAGGGCAGGATCGACATCGAAGAAGCGCTGACCAACGCCGACTCCCGCACCAATCTCGAGGCGCGCATCAACTTCGGTTGAGGCGGGCGTTCCAGGGCGCGGCGGGGAACGCTTCCTCGCTCGCGCCGCCGGAACTTACGCGCTCGCTCGGAACATTCCCCGCCCGCCCCTGAACGCCCGAACAGGCGACGCTGCAGCGCGGCTCGCGCTCATGCCCGAATCTACGTCGCTTCGCTTTCACCACCTGATTCCGCCACACGCAGCGCGCCAACGGCCTGCGTGCGCGAGGTGGCGGGGTGTCCCCGAGCGAAGCATAAAGTTCTGGCGGAGCGAGGGGACAACCCCGCCGGATCCCGTGCACGCTGGCTGGAGTCTTCGCTCGGTGTAGCGGCGATCAGCTGGCGAAGACGGTCGCGGCGTCGAAGACGGGTCCGTCAACGCACACGCGTTTCATCGCCGGCCCTTCGGGCGTCTGGACCAGCACGGTGCAGCCTGCGCATCCGCCGACACCGCAGGCCATGTTCTCCTCAAGTGACACCTGGCACGGCACACCGTGGCGGCGCGCGAGCGCCGCGACCGCGATCAACATGACGCGCGGCCCGCAGCTCATGATCTCGACCTCGGCGCGTGCGGACGCTTCGAGCGAACCGAGCCAGGCCTCGGCGAGCTCGGTCACGAAGCCGCGGTGGCAGCCGGGAAATCCCGTGAGGCTCGCGAGGCGGCTCGGGACTCCGATCTCCTCGAGCAGCGGCATCGCGGCAGTCGACGCCGGCCGGGAGCCCTGCCACCGCGTGGCGCGAGGGCGCGAGCTCGAAGGGATAGGGCAGTTCAGATCCCATCAGGACGAGCGGTTTCCAGGGACCGCGGTCCGCGGCGAGCGTTTCTGCGAGGAACACCATGGGCGGGATGCCGACGCCGCCGCCGATCATCAGCACGCGCGGTCGCCCGGCGTGCAGCGCGAAGCCGCGGCCGATCGGACCGAGGCAGGAGAGCGTCTCGCCCGGCACGCGCAGCGCAAGTTCGGCAAGGCCGTGGCCGACGATCTTGTAGAGCACTTCGACCCAGCCGGCCCCGGCATTCGCGCGCATGATCGAAAGTGGCCGGCGCATCGGCAGGTCGGGACCGCAGGTCAGGTGGATGAAGCTTCCGGGCGTCGCCGCCGCCGCGCAACGCGGCGCCTTCAAGCCTGAGGATGAACTGGCCGCCGGCGAATGCGCGGTGCTCGAGCACGGCCGCATCCTCGAGGAAGATGCTGCCGCGATGAGCGGTTGCCGCGGCGCTCACGAAGCGCGCCTTGGCCGCGCGTCAGCGATGTGCGCGAGCACCGCCATGCGCACGGCGACGCCGTTCGCGACCTGCCTGCGGATCGCCGACTGCGGGCCGTCGGCGACGTCAGACGTCGATCTCGACGCCGCGATTCATCGGTCCCGGATGCATCACGATCGCTTTCGGGCTTGCGCGCGGCGAGCCGCGCGGCCGTCAGCCCGAACTCGCGGTGGTAGGCGTCGAGGTCCGTCGGCGCGTGGCCCGCTGCGCGCTCGAGCTGGATGCGCAGCATCATCACGACGTCGGCGCCGGCGATCCCCTCGTCCAGCGACTCAAATCGCCGTGCGCCCGCGAATTCCGCGGCATCCGGCATCATCGGGAGCGGCGCGACGATGCGGATCTCCCGGACGCCGAGCGTTGCGAGTGCGCGATGCGCGGAACGCGCGACGCGCGAATGCCGGATGTCGCCGACAATCGCGACCGACAGGTTGTCGAAGCGCCCCTTGCTCTGGCGGATCGTCAGCGCATCGAGCAGGCCCTGGGTCGGATGCGAGAAATGCGCTTCGCCTGCGGAGATCACCGAGACTCGCGGGCCGACCTGGCGGGCGACCTGTTCCTGGAGCCCCGCTTCGGCGTCGCGGATCACGAATACGTCGACCTGCATCTGCTCCAGCGTCCCGATCGTGTCGAGCAGCGTCTCGCCCTTCGCGCGCGACGACAGTGCCATGTCGAGGTTGATCGTATCTGCGCCGAGGCGAATGGCAGCGAGTTCGAAGGAGGCGCGCGTGCGTGTCGAGGGTTCCGCGAATCAGGTTCGCGACCGTCCAGCCGGCGAGGTCGGTGCCGCGTCGCGGTCCTTCGCCGGCCGCCGGAAGAAAACGTTCCGCACGATCCAGCAGTTCTTCGAGCAGGCCGCGCGCCGAGGCCGTCGAGAGTGATCAGATGTCGCAGCCGGCCATGGGCATCCAGCTGCGAAAAGGCGGAACTCATCGTCGGGGCCGTCCCGGCAGGCCCCGCAGCCATTGCAGCAGCAGCAGGCGCGCCGCCTCGCGATCGACATCGCCGCGCCGGACGCGACTGCGTCTTGGCGCCGCTCCTGCGGCGCTCGCGCAGTTCATCCTCCGCCTCGCGCGACGTCAGTCTTTCATCCACGCGGTGAACCTCGATGCCGTAACGTCCGCCAAGCTCGTCGGCGAACCGCAATGCCGCCGTGGTGAGGCTGGCATCGCGACCCGCCATATTATAGGGAACGCCGGCCACGATCGCCGCCGGGCCGCCAGTCCGCGACGCAACGGTCGATCGCGCGCCCAGTCGGGCAGTGCCGTCATTGGCGGCGATGGTCGCGAGGGCCTCGGCGGTGCCCGTCAGCGTGTTGCCGACGGCGACGCCAATGCGCCGCAGGCCGTAGTCGAAGGAGAGCACCGTCCTCGCGGCCGGCGCGGGCATCCGTCAGGCGCGTCCGGCCTGGGTGCTGATGCGGGAAAGCTCGATGCCGAGCAGGCGCGCGGCGGCGTGCCAGCGCTGCTCGAACGGCAATTCGAAGATCAGCGAATCGTCGCAGGGTACGGTGAGCCAGGCGTTCTGGAGCATCTCCTCGTCGAGCTGACCCGCTTCCCAGCCGGCGTAGCCGAGCGCGATCACCGCATGCGCCGGACCGCTACCCTGCGCCATGGCGGCGAGCACGTCGCGCGAAGTCGTGACGTGCAGCGTGTCCGAGACCTGCATCGTGGATTCGAAACCCTGCGGACCGGGGCGGTGCAGCACGAAGCCGCGGTCGCGCTGCACGGGACCGCCGGCGAGCACCGGCATGTCGCGCAGACGCGGGTCCTGCGTGGCGAGCGACAGCTGGTCGAGGATTTCCGACATCCGCATGTCGAGCGGGCGATTGATCACGATGCCGAGCGCGCCGCGCTCGTTGTGTTCGCAGATGAGCGTCACGCTGTGCGAGAAGTTCGGGTCCGCGAGCGAAGGCATCGCGACCAGCAGCTGATTGTTCAGGTAGGCATCCGCACCCATGCCGTTAGTATCGGTCGCGCGACCCGGAGAATTAAAGGGGAATTAAAGGGGACGTTCACCTTTAGCACCAACTGCACGAACAACCCAGCTTTAATTTTACTAAAGGTGAACGTCCCCTTTAATTCCCCTTTAATTCCCTTTAATTCTCCGCCGGAATCTCGATGGCGGAGCCGGCGAGGCGCCCGCCGACAAACTGCCATTCGTAGGCGAAGCGCAACACGTCATGCCGGGCCGCGAGTTCCTCGGGAAACGCCTCGAACGGCGTCGCGAGCTTTAATATGTCCATTGCGGCGCGATCGAGCTCGCCGAAACCGCTGGTGCGGCGCACGTCCGCGCGCACGAGCCCGCCGCTCGAGGCGAGTACGACCTCGATCACCGGATTTCCGGACAGCTTGCTGCGGCGGGCAGCATTCGGGAAGTTGACCGTTCCGACCTGCTCGATCCTGCGCTTCCAGGCATCGAGATAAACCGCGACCTCGGAAATCCGCGTGTTTGGCGTGACGACGAGTTCGCGGCGCGGCGCGCCCTTGAGTTCCAGGTCAGTGTCCTCGTCGCTACCGGCGAACGGAGAGGGTGAACCGTCGATCGACTCGCGCGGCAGCAAGGCGGGCGCCGTGTTTGCTTCCGCCGCGTCGGCGATGTATCTCGGTTTTCCGCCGACGCCGGCCAGGAGCTTGCCTTCGCCGCCCGTGCTGCCCTCAAACGTGGGCGCTTCGAGGCCTCCCTCCGGCGCGCCCGGAATCGCTTTGGCCCCGGCGCCCGCTGTGGGCTGGCGCGTCCTGCCGTCGGCAGAGTTGCCGCTGCCCTGTTGCGTGCGCTCGGCGAGGTAATCCGCGTCCTCGTTCAGCATCGAATCCGGCAGCGGGTTGTTGACGAGGATCACTTCGAGCGTCGGATCGTCGCCCTGGCTCGCGACCGGCGGCGCGAAGCTGATGCCGAGGATCAGGATGAGGTGGAAGACGCCCGCCAGGAACAGCGTGACCGTCAGGCGATCGCCGGATCCGGAAGCTGCCGGGACTCCCTTCACGCGGGCGCCTCAGCCCGGGCGCCGCCGCGCGAGCACGGCGTCGATGAGCAGGCCCCCGATGTCGTGGCTGTGCTTGGCTCGAGTCTCGCGGATGCCCGTCGGGCTCGTGACGTTGATTTCGGTGACGAACCCGCCGATCACATCGAGCCCGACGAACAGCATGCCGCGCTCGCGCAGGACCGGTCCGATCTGCGCGCACAGCCAGCGGTCGCGGTCAGTGAGCGCGCGGCTCTCCGCGCGGGCGCCGGCCGCGAGGTTGCCGCGGTGGTCGCCGGCGGCGGGCATGCGGACGAGCGCATGCGGCACAGGCTCGCCGTCGACGAGCAGGATGCGGGCATCCCCGGTCTCCGCGATTTCCGGGAGGTAGCGCTGCACGATTGCGTAGCGGCTCGCCGTAATCCGTCAGCGTCTCGAAAACGACCCGCGCGTTCCGGTCGCCTTTCGCGACGACGAAGATCGAGTGGCCGCCCATACCGTGGAGCGGCTTGCAGACCGCCTGGCCGTGCTCGTCGAGAAAGGCCTGCATCGCGCCCATGTCGCGGGTGATCAGGGTCGGCGCGCAGCACTCCGGGAACCAGGCCGTGTAGACCTTCTCGTTCATGTCGCGCAGCCCCTGCGGCCGATTGACGACCAGTACGCCCTCGCGCTCGGCCCGCTCGAGCAGGTAGGTCGTGTAGATGTATTCCATGTCGAAGGGCGGGTCCTTGCGCATCAGCACGGCGTCAACGCCCGCGAGCTGCGCGCACGACGGGTTCGCCCGTCCGGTACCAGTCCTTGCCCGTCGCCCGCGACTTCGATCGGCGTGAGGCGCGCGAAGGCACGCCCGTCGCGCGCCGAGAGATCGCCCTGGCCGAAGCACCAGGTGTCGCAGCCGCGGCGGCTTGCCGCGACAAACATCGCGATAGTCGAGTCTTTTGCGGGCTTGATGGTTTCGAGCGGATCCATCAGCACGGCGAGCATCGGTCGGGCTGGCATTAGCGGGTCTCCGGCCGATTGGCTGGAATGTGACGCGGATACTGCACGTCAGGGGGCCTTGGCATAGTACACCTGTCACCGGTCTCGACCGCCCGCCCGGCCGGTGCGTCCGGCATGGCAGGGGGTGGACCGATATGTTAAAAGGAAGGCGCTCCGGCGTCGAAACCGTGGGCGCCACCAGGCGAGCATTCACGCGCCCGGCCGGAGCATAGCCGGCGCCGGAGGAACCCGATGGACAGTGCAGCGGCCGTTAATGACGGGCACCGCCTGAGCGGTCTGAAAGTGCTCGTCATCGACGACAGCAAGACCATCCGGCGCACGGCGGAGACGCTGCTCGCCAAGGAAGGCTGCGAAGTATTCACCGCGGTGGACGGGTTCGACGCGCTGTCCAAGATCGCCGACCACCAGCCCGATATCGTCTTCGTCGACATCATGATGCCGCGCCTGGACGGCTATCAGACCTGTTCGCTGATCAAGCACAACAAGGTGTTCCGCTCGATACCGGTGATCATGCTGTCCTCCAAGGACGGCCTGTTCGACCGGGCGCGCGGACGTATCGTCGGATCCGAGCATTACCTGACGAAACCGTTCACGCGCGACGAACTGCTGTCCGCGATCGAGCGGCACGTCAACCGGGAATGACCGGGACGGCCGGAGAGAAGCCATGGCGCTCATCCTGATTGTTGACGACTCGCCGACTGAGGTGTTCCAGATGCGGCGCATGCTCGAAAGCCACGGTTTCGAGACCGAAGGCGCCGCCGACGGGGCTGAGGGCATCCGCAAGGCCCGCGAGATCCGGCCCGACTTGATCCTGATGGATATCGTGATGCCGGGTGTCGACGGATTCCGCGCGACTCGCACGCTCGCGAACGACCCGGCGACCCGCGCGATTCCAGTCATCATGGTCTCGAGCAAGAGCCAGGAAACCGACCGCATCTGGGGCATGCGCCAGGGCGCGGTCGACTACCTGGTGAAGCCGGTGACGCCGGCGCAACTCGTGGAGAAAGCGCAGGCCGCGCTCCTCACAGGTTGACCGGATGCAGGCCGAGCCGACCCTGAGGGCCCTGCGCGACCGGCCGTTCGAGCTGTTGCTGGCACTGGAGAAGCGCGCGCGCGACGTCGCCGCCGGCGCGCGCGACGGCGCGGCGGCACAGGAATGGATCGGCGTCGCGTTCCGGATGGGCGGCGAGACATTCCTGGTGGAGCGGGACGAGGCGCGCGAGGTCATGGGCGTGCCGGCGCCAATCACCCGCGTGCCCGGCGCGCGGCCCTGGATCATGGGGCTCGCAAACGTGCGAGGGCAGCTTTTGCCCGTGATCGACCTGAAACAGTATTTCGGCAGCGGGGAGCTGGTGACGGGGCGCAATACGCGCGTGATCGTTGTCAATCACCGCGAGATTCCCGCCGGCCTGGTCGTCGACGAAGTGCTCGGGTTCCGGCGGTTCGCGGAACGCGAGTTCACGGCGGAGGCGCCGCCGACGATAATCCGGTGTGAGCATTACCTGGCCGGCTCGTTCCGGCGCGGCAGCGAGGCCTGGCCGGTATTGAGCCTCAGAACGCTGGTCGAGAGCCCGGCGTTCCTGCACGGTTCGACCTGAAGCGCAGTCGGGGAAGGGTCTGAAGCATGGTCAATCTGCCTGAAAGGCATTTCATAGCGAAGTGGATGCCCGTGACGCTGGCGGGCGGCCTCGCGGCCGCGCTCGCGGCCGCGCTACTGCTGGTGCTTGCGAGCCGCGCCGAGAATGCCGATCGCGGCTATCGTGCGAATCTTGCCGAACTCACGGTGCTGGCGGGCGCGATGCCCGCGCAGGCGGCCGCCGCGGGCCGCGGCGACCCGGCGGGATTCGATCGCCTGGCGGCATCGCGCACGCAACTTGAGCGCGTGCTGGCCGAAATCGAAGAAGGGCGTTCGCCATTCGCGGCCCTGTCCTCTGAAAGCGCCCGGCGCCTCGGCGACGAGCCCGGCTGGACGACGCTGCTCGAGACCTCGCAGCAGGTCCTGGCGGCGCGCTCGGTGGCTGCGGAGTTACGCACCTCCACAACCGAGGCGCGCGCGATCCTGGGACGCGTACTCGCGGCGACCGGCAATGCCGTGTCGGCGCCCGGCGGCATGCCGGCGATGCGCGTGCTGCCCCGCTTCGAAACCGTCGCCCAGCGCACGAGCGACGACCTCGAGCAGCTCGCGGGCGCGGTGGTTCCCGCCGAGATCACGCAACGGATTTCCGAGAACACGGCGCTCCTCTCGCAGTTCCTCGCGGGTCTCGCGGGGCTCGACAAGACCGCCGGCGTCCCGGCGATCGAAGGCGAGGCCGCGACGCGCCTCGGCGAAGTGCGCGACGCCTTCGCGGCCTATGAGCGGCAGCTGCAGGGCGCGCTCGAGCAGGCGGGTGCGCTTGCGACAGCGCAGCGTGCGGCGGGCGATCTCGGCATCCGCTGCCGACAAGCTATCGAAGTCGCTCGAAACCCAGACCGCGAGCGACACCGGCGGCCTGGCCCGCGCGGCGCCCGCGCTCATTGCGATCGGGATTGCCGTGCTCGCGTTCGCCGGCGCCCTGTTCGGCTGGGTCTACTCAGGCTGGCATGCGGCGCGTCGCGAGCCTCGAGTCGGAGCGCAACCGCCGCAACCAGGACGCGATCCTCCGGCTCCTCGACGAGATGTCGAGCCTCGCCGACGGCGACCTGACCGTGCAGGCGACGGTCACCGACGACATCACCGGCGCGATCGCGGACGCGATCAACTACGCGATCGAGGCGCTGCGCGAGCTGGTCGCGACGATCAACGACACGGCGATGCAGCTCGACGCAGGCGGCGCGGCAGACGCAGGCTGCTGCCGGGCATCTGGCCAAGGCGAGCGTCGCGCAGTCGCGGCAGGTGGCGGCCGCGACCGACGCGGTCGGCGCGATGGCCGCTTCGATCGAGGAAGTGTCGGGCAATGCCGAACGCTCGGCCGACGTCGCGCGCCACGCAGTCGACGTCGCCCACAAGGGCGGCGACGCGGTGCGGCGCACGATCGACGGCATGAACACGATCCGCGAGAACATCCAGGACACCAGCAAGCGCATCAAGCGTCTCGGCGAGAGCTCGCAGGAGATCGGCAACATCGTCGAACTCATCAACGACATCGCCGAGCAAACCAACATCCTCGCGCTGAACGCCTCCATCCAGGCGTCGATGGCGGGCGAATCCGGTCGCGGATTCGCGGTGGTCGCCGACGAAGTGCAGCGGCTCGCCGAGCGCGCCGGTCACGCGACGCGGCAGATCGAGGTCCTGGTGCGCACGATCCAGTCCGACACGAACGAGGCCGTCGTGTCGATGGAACGCACGACGACTGACGTCGTCGGCGGGGCGCTTCTCGCCGAGAACGCGGGCGCCGCGCTCGGCGAGATCGAGGACGTCTCCAACCAGATCGCGCAGCTGGTGCAGAACATCTCGGCGAGCGCGCGCCAGCAGGCTGCGACCTCCGCGCACATCTCGCGCACCATGCAGGTGCTCCGCGAGATCAGCCAGCAGACCGCCGATAACACCAGTGCGACCTCGACCGCGATCGGGCGGCTCGCGGACATGTCGGCGCAGCTGCGCAAGTCAGCAGCCGGCTTCCGGCTGCCGCAGCAGCTGCCCGGCCGCCGGCCGGAAGATCAAGCCCGCGCCGGCGCGCCGCCGGAGCCGGACAGTGCGGAGACACGGCGCGCCGCGAGCGGCGCAGCCTGAGCCACCGTGGCGGGTTTTCCCTCGGTCAACGAGCAGGCACTGCATCTCGTCGCGCGCGAACTCGCCGCGACGCTGAACGAAGTGCGCATCGCGCTCGAGGCGGCGGCGGAAACGCCGGCCGACAGGACCCACGTCGCCAAGTCCGCCGACCTGATGCGCGCCGCGCGCGGCGTGCTGCGCGTCGTCGAGGTCTATGGTGCTGCGCTCCTCGCCGAGGAAATGGAGCAGACCTCGCGCTGGCTCGCCGGCAGCGAGACCGATGCGCGCCAGTTCGTCGACGGCCTCGATGCGCTGATGCGATCAAGCGTGCAGCTGCCCACCTATCTCGAGCGCGTGCTGGGCGGCGGGCGCGACCTGGCGCTGGTGCTGCTGCCGCTTCTCAACGATCTGCGCGCCGTGCGCGGCGCGTCGCTTCTCTCCGAAGGCACGCTGCTGTCGCTGAACCTGAGCTCCGAGAAAGCGCCGGCGGCGCCGGATCCGCCTGGCCACGGAGCAGAAGCTGACCGTGCCGCAGTGGGCGCGGCGCCTGCGGCCGAAATTCCAGGCGGGACTGCTCGGCCTGATCCGCGGCGGCAGCGAGGATCGCGGACTCAGTGCACTCTCCGAGGTCGCCAACCGCATGGAGGCGGTCGCGACCTCCGCGCCGCTCTACCAGCTCTGGTGGGTGACCGGCGCCTTGCTCGATGCGCTTCGCGCCGGCGGCCTCGAGGCGAGCATCACCGTCAAGCGTCTGCTCGGTCACGCCGATCGCGAGCTGAAGCGGCTCTATGCACAGGGCGAAGCAGGCGTACTCAGAAGCGCCGCCGATCGAGCTGCTCAATAACCTGCTCTTCTACGTCGCGCGCGCCGAGACACGCGGCGAGCGCATCGACGCGGTCCGGAGCTCGTTCCGCCTCGGTGAACTCCTGCCGATCGACGAGTCGGTCGAGCAGGAGCGCGAATCGCTGTCGGCTCCATCGGTGCGGCTCATGCGCACGGTCGCCGCCGCCATCAAGGAGGACCTCGGCCGCGTCAAGGACGCGCTCGATCTGTATACGCGCAAAGGCGGGTCGCCCGAGGAGCTCGCGCCGCAGATTGACCTGCTGAAGAAAATCGGCGACACCCTCGCGGTCCTCGGCCTCGGCTCGGTGCGCGAACAGGTCCAGGGCGAGCTATCGCGCCTCTCCGACATCATCACGCGGCGCGCGCCGGCCGAGCAGGAAACGCTGATCGCGATCGCGGCGACGCTGATCGGCGTCGAGGACGGTCTCGACGACGCGCTGGTCCGGCTCATCATGCCGCCGGGCGCGCCGGCGCCGGGCGGCGAGACCGATCCGGAATTCCGCCAGGTCACTGAGACGGTGCTGCGCGAGTGCATCGTCAATCTCGCGCGGATCAAGGAACTGCTCGGACAGTCGCTCGATCCGACGGCCGACCGGTCAGGTCTCGATGCGGCGCCGACGCTGGCGCGCGGCATCACCGCGGGTCTCCTGTTGCTGGGGCGGAATCGCGCGATGGAAGTGATGCGGCGCATCGGCGAGCACGTATCGGCGCTGCTCGGGCCCGGAAGCCTGTCGCGCGACGACGAGTACATCGACCGGCTCGCGGACGCGATCGTCGGCATCGAGTACTACATGGAGACGCTGCAGGCAGGACGCGGCGATCCCTGGTACATGCTGGACAACGCCGAGCGCTGCCTGGCGTCGCTCGATCAGACACGCGCCTCGGCGCCGGTCGCGACGGCCGCATCGCGCGCCGTCGAGATCAAGCCGCCGTCGGCGCCGGCCCCCGCCGCACGGGCCGAGCCTGCGCGCGATGCCACGGGAGTCCGCCCGGCAGTCGACCCGGAGTTGCTCGCGCTCTTCATCGAGGAAGCGGGCGAGGAAATCGCGACGATCGGCCGCCTGTTCCCGCTCTGGGCGGAGAATCCTTCGGACCGCGAGTCACTGACGCGCGTGCGGCGCGCGTTCCACACCCTGAAAGGCAGCGGTCGCGTCGTCGGCGCGCACCGCATCGGCGACTTCGCCTGGTCGGTCGAGAATCTCCTGAACCGCATCATCGACGGCACCCTCGAACGCTCGAGCGGGATGCTCGCGACCTTGCGCGAGGCGATCGCAATCGCTGCCTGCCCAGGTCGGCGAGCTGGCTGGCAAGTCCGGAGAAGTCGCAGGCCTCGCGGCGCTCGCCGCGCGCATCGATGCGCAGGCTGCGGGTCAACCGGCCGCTGCCGCCGTGCGGCCGGGTGCCGCTGCGGCCACGCCCGAGCCGACTCATGTCCTGCCGAAACTCGAGGAAGAGATCGCGACGAAACGCCTCGCGACCTTGCCGGAGCCGCCGCCTGCGCCGTCGCCGCCAGCGGCACCGCCGGAGCATGCGCCGCCGCCGGACGATGCCTGGCTCGGCCGTCCCGCGGCTTATGCCGAGGGCGGCGACTCTTCGCTCCAGGAGATCTATCAGAAGGAGGTACAGAGCCATCTCGAGGTGATCCGCGCCTACCTGCGTCACGCCTGGCTCGCGGTCGGCACGCACACCGTCACCGAAGACCTCTACCGCGCCTGCCACACGCTGCGCGGCGCCTCCCGCACGGCCGGCATCCGCCACAACATCCGCCTTGCGGAGCCGCTGCACCGCTGGCTGCGGCGCATGTTCGATCACGACGCGCCGTTCGACGAGGCGGGACTCGCGGTGCTCGCGGACTCGCGTGGTCGGCTTCGAGGACGTGCTCGCGGCCGTCCACGAGGACACCGGTCACTTCACGAATCTCGACCGGCTGGTGAAGCGCATCGAGCAGCAGGACGCGGCGCTCGAACGGCGCCTGGCCGAGGAGCCGGCGCAGATGGCGGTGTCGCAGGAGATCGCGCCTGAGGCTCCGCCGGAACCGCCGCCCGCCGGAACCCGCGGCACCGGTCGCGACGCAGCGCCTGTCGCTCGATTCCCTGATCCCCGGACGCGGGCAGTGCAATCGCACCGGAACGCGACCTGCACGGCGTGCTGCCGAAGATGCCCGTTCCGGCCGGGATCGAAGGCAGGCCGCCTTACCTGGAATCAGCCGAAACGCCGCGGCCGGCTGCGGCGACCGTGCCGCCGGGAGCAGCGTCGGCCACGCGGCGAGGACTACGACCCCGAAGTCGCATCCATCTTCAGCGAGGAGGCGACGGAATTGCTCGAATCAGCCGACGCAGCGCTCGGCGCGCTGCAGGTCGGAACGCGGCAGCCGCGAACGCGTCACCGAACTGCAAGCGCGTGCTGCACACGCTGAAGGGCGGCGCGCGCATGGCGGGCATCACCGCCATGGGCGACCTGAGCCACGAACTCGAATCGCTCGTCATCCAGCTCGGCGACGAGGCGATCCAGCTCGACGATCGCAGCCTCGAGGTCGTCCAGTCGAGCCTCGACGAATTCGAACCGCATGCGCGACTACGTCGGCGCCGGCCGGCCCGTGGACGCCGCGCGCGATCTCATCACCCGCATCCGGCTGATCGGGCGGCGGCGCCCCGGCTGCGGAAGAATCCGCCCCCGTGCCAGCGCCGATACCGGCGCCCGTGCCAGCACTGGTCGCATCGAGCGCAGCGTCTATGCCCACGGCGGCACCCGTCGCGACGCCGGCGACTCCGGAACCTGAACCCGAGCCCGAACCTGAACCGGAGGCCGCGGCCGAACCCGACGACGACGCCGCAGGCATCGCTGCCGCGCATCCGCCCGCGGGACCTCCCGGCCGCGATGCCACGCCGGATCGCGCCGAAGTCGCGCGTGTCGACGCGGATCTGCTCGACAACATGCTGAATGTCGCGGGCGAGGTCAGCATCTATCGCGCGCGTCTCGAGCAGCAGGTGTCCTCGATCGACTTCAACCTCGCCGAGCTCGGCCGCGTCGTGCAGCGACTCAAGGACCAGCTGCGCAAGCTCGAGATCGAGACCGAGGCGCAGATCCTGCACCGCCACGTGGATTCGGGCACTCGCCGCGACGATTTCGATCCGCTGGAACTCGACCGCTACTCGTCGATCCAGCAGTACTCGCGCGCACTCGCCGAGACGAGTTCCGACGTCGGCAGCGTGCAGGGACTGCTGGCCACACAGATGCGCGAGGTCCAGAACCTGCTGACGCAGCAGGGCCGCATCGTCTCCGAACTGCAGGGCGGGCTGATGCGCACGCGCATGGTGCCGTTCCAGCGCCAGGTGCAGCGCCTCACGCGCATCGCGCGCCAGGCCGCGGCCGAAACCGGCAAGAAGGTCGAGGTCCGAATCAACGGCGCTGCGGGCGAACTCGACCGCCAGGTGCTCGAGCGCATGCTGGCGCCCTTCGAGCACATGCTCAGGAACGCCATCGTCCACGGCATCGAAATGCCCGCGGCGCGAATCGCCGCCGGCAAGGACGAGACCGGCACGATCGACGTCGACACTGAAGCGCGAGGGCTCGGAAGTCGTCATCACCGTCGCCGACGATGGCGCCGGCGTGAACCTGAAGCTCGTGCGCGACCGCGCGGTCGTCGCTCGGGCTCACGACGCCGAAGCAGGAACTGTCGGACGAGCAGGCGCTGCAGCTCATCCTCGAGCCCGGGCTTCTCGACGGCCGGCAAGGTCACGCAGTCTGCGGGCCGCGGCGTCGGCATGGACGTGGTCGCGACCGAGATCAAGAAGCTCGGCGGCTCGCTCTACACCGAGACCGAAGCGGGCAAGGGCACGAAGTTCACGGTGCGCCTGCCGTTCACGCTGGCGATCAGCCAGGCGCTGGTCGCGCGCGTCGGCGACGAGCTCTACGCGCTGCCGCTGCCGACGGTCGAAGGCGTCGTGCGCGTGCCGCGTGTCCGAAGTGCTGCGGCACCTCGCCGAGGAGGCGGCGAGCTTCGACTACGGCGGGCAGAAATACCGCTTCCAGCACCTCGCGAGCTTCGTCGGCGGCACGCCGGCATCGATGCCGGAGCACGACGCCGCCGTGCCGGTGATCCTGGTGCGCGCGGGCGAGCACTCGACCGCGATCGTGACCGATGAGCTGATCGGCAGCCGCGAGATCGTCGTCAAGACCGTCGGACCGCAGATCTCCGGGATCCGCGGCATCTCCGGCGCGACGATCCTGGGCGACGGGCGCATCTGCATCATCCTCGACGTCGGCGCGCTGGTGCGCTCCGACTGGCGCCACAGGCCGGCGCCGGACGCGCATCGCGCGCCGCGCGCCGCAGGCGGACCGGCGCATCTTCGCGCTGGTCGTCGACGACTCGATCACCGTGCGCCGCGTGACGCAGCGCCTGCTCGAGCGCAACGGCATGCGCGTCGTCACGGCGAAGGACGGACTCGAGGCGGTCTCGGTGCTGCAGGACGAGGTGCCCGACGTGATCCTGCTCGACATCGAGATGCCGCGCATGGACGGCTACGAGGTCGCCTCGCACGTGCGCAACGACGCCGCGCCTCAAGGACGTGCCGATCGTGATGATCACCTCGCGCGTCGGCGAGAAGCATCGCGCCCGCGCGATCGAGCTCGGCGTCAACGAATACCTCGGCAAGCCCTACCAGGAAGGCCAGCTGCTGCAGGCGATCGAGCCGCTGGTGCGGCAGGTCGGCGACGTGAGCGAGGAGCAGGAACTCTACGGCCTGCTCGTGCCGCTCCTCGACGAGCGGCTGCTCGTGCCGCGCGCCTGCGTCGCCGAGGTCACGAGCTTCCAGCCGCTGCAGGAAATGCCGGGCGCGCCGCCCTGGTACCTCGGCATCGCAGGCCTGGAACGGCCGCGGCATTCCGGTCGTGTCCTTCGAGGGCGCCTGCGGCAAGCGCATCCCGGTGATCGGCGGCCGCACGCGCATCGTGATCTTCACCTGCCTCGGCCAGAAACTGCCGGCCGGCCATTTCGGCATCGCGACCCAGGGATTCCCGCAGCTCGTGCGCGTGAGCCCGCAGGTGATCGCGCCGGACAGCTCACGCGCGTTTCCGGAGCGTTCGCCGGTGCTCTGCCAGGTGCGCATGGTCAACGAGCTGCCGCTCGTCCCGGATCTCGAGCGGCTCGAGGAGATGATCGCCGACGAGACGACCGTCACGGCGCCCTGAAACGCGGCGCAACATCAGGAGGGAACGGTCTTTCTGAAGGGGACGTTCACCTTCAGCTGCTGAAGGTGAACGTCCCCTTCGAAGCGTCATCAGCCGAGGTCGCCCGCTGCAGACTGCAATACCGCGAGCGCCGCGATCGCCGCGGTTTCGCTGCGCAGCACGCGCGGCCCGAGCCGGCAGGCGCGATAGCCTGCCGCGATCCGCCGCTTGCCGCTCGTCCTCCGTCAAGCCCGCCTTCCGGCCCGACCAGGAGCTCGATCGGGCTCGCGCCCTGCGCCGCATCGCCGCGAGCGAGATGCTGCGCGTCCGGCGAGAGCAGGAGCGCGCGTGCCTGCGGCGCGCGGGCGCAGCAAGCCAGGATCTCGAGCGTGCGCGGCTCGGCGAGCCGCGGAACCACCGCGCGGCCGCACTGCTCGCAGGCGGCGATGGCGATGCCGCGCCAGTGCGCCGAGCTTGCGCGCGCGGCTGTCGCGGCATCGAGCTTCACGACGCTGCGCGCCGTCGCGACCGGCACGATCGCCGCGACGCCGAGCTCGGTCGCCTTCTGCACGACGAGATCCATGCGCTCCGTGCGCGCAATGCCCTGGACCAGCGTGATGGCGAGCGGCGACTCGGCCCGCGCGGGCGCGCTGCCCGTCGACTTCGACCTCGACCGCGCCGCGATCGCAGCGCGCCGATCCGCGCCGGATAGTCCGAGCCGTCGCCATTGAAGAGCGTCACCGCGTCGCCGGCCTCGAGTCGCAGCACGCGGCGCACGTGCGCGTGGCGGCGGTCCCGCCAAGCGCGACGCGCGCGCCTGGCGGCGAGCGCGTCCTCGACGTGCACGCGGATCAGGCGCATGCCGCGTCCACGGCGCCGCGCGCGACGCCTGCGAGCCAGTCGATCTCGCTCGGGCGTGATCACGTAGGGCGGCATCAGGTAGATCACGTTGCCGATCGGCCGCAGCAGTGCGCCCTGTGGCGAGCGCGTATTCGATACGCACGCAGTCCCCGGCGCTCGCGCCAGTCGTAGCGCTCGCCGGTCTGCGCGGTCGCTTGCACGAACTCGATCGCCGCGATCATGCCGGTCTGGCGGACTTCGGCGACGTGCGGGTGATCTGCGAGCGGCGCCGAGCGCTTCGCCGATGCGGCGCGGCGAGGACGCGATTGCGCGCGATCACGTCGTCGTCGCGGAAGATGGCGAGCGTCGCGAGCGCGGCGGCGCAGGCGAGCGGGTTGCCGGTGTAGCTGTGCGAGTGCAGGAAGGCCGTGAGCTTCAGGTAGTCGTCGTAGAACGCCTGCGTACACCGGCTCGGTCGTGACGACGACGGACAGCGGCAGGTAGCCGCCGGTGAGCCCTTTCGACAGGCACAGGAAATCCGGCCGGATGCCCGCCTGCTCGCAGGCGAAGAGCGTGCCGGTGCGGCCGAAGCCGACCGCGATCTCGTCCGCGATCAGGAGCACGCCGTGGCGGTCGCAGGCCTCGCGCAGCAGCGCGAGGTAGGCCGGGTGGTACATGCGCATGTTGCCGGCGCACTGCACCAGCGGCTCGACGATCACCGCCGCGATCTCGTCCGCCTGCGCGGCGAGCGTCGCCTCCATCTGCGGCGAACATCCGCCGGCTGTGCGCCTCCCAGCTCTCGCCCGGCTCGCGCACGTGGCAGTCGGGCGAGGGGACCGTGATCACGTCCATCAGCAGCGGCTGGTACACCTTCTTGTAGAGCTCGACGTCGCCGACCGCGAGCGCGCCGAGCGTCTCGCCGTGATAGCTGTTCGAGAGCGTCACGAAGCGCCGCTTTCGCGGCCGGCCGAGGTTCTGCCAGTAATGGAAGCTCATCTTGACCGCGACCTCGACGGCCGCGGAGCCGTTGTCGGCGTAGAAGCAGCGCGTGAGCCCGGCGGGCAGCGATGCTGCACCAGCGACTTCGGACAGCTCGACGACCGGCGCGTGCGTGAAGCCGGCGAGCAGCACGTGCTCGAGCCGTCCGAGCCTGCTCGCGGACCGCGGCGTTGATGCGCGGATTGGCATGGCCGAAGAGGTTGACCCACCAGGAGCTGATGCCGTCGAGATAGCGCTTGCCCTCGAAATCGTAGAGCCAGACGCCCTCGCCGCGCGCGATCGGCACGAGCGGCAGGCGCTCGTGGTCCTGCATCTGCGTGCAGGGATGCCAGACGACCGCCAGGTCGCGGGCCGCGATCGCGGCGTTCGACGGAGTCGCGTTCATCGCGGCGGAGTGTATGCGATTGGAAGCGGCCGATGGCGCGGGCTAAGCTCTCGCATGCCGGCTCTCTCCATCGCGATGGGCCTCCTGTCGGGCGCGCGCGCGGTCGAATCGCCGAACTGCGATCGCGCGGCCCGGGAACCCGGAGCCCGAACTCATCGTCGTGCACGGCATCAGCCTGCCGCCCGGCCGTTTCGGCGGGCCGTGGATCGAGCGGCTGTTCACGAACACGCTGCCTGCCGGACGCGGATCCCTATTTCGCGACCATCCAGCACCTGCGCGTCTCCTCGCACGTGCTGATCGCGCGCGACGGCGCGCTCACGCAGTACGTGCCTTTTGACCTGCGCGCCTGGCATGCCGGAACCTCGCATTGGCGCGGCCGCGAGCGCCTGCAACGATTTCTCGATCGGCATCGAGCTCGAGGGCACGGACGACGAGCCCTACGACGATCGCCAGTACGAGGCGCTCGCCGAGCTCGTCGCAGCGCTGCAGCGAGCCTATCCCTCGCTGGCGGAGGGCTGGATCGCCGGCCACAGCGACATCGCGCCCGGGCGCAAGACCGACCCGGGTCCGGCATTCGACTGGCGCCGGCTCGAGCAGCGCCGTGCGCGCGCCGCGGCGCCGCGTTCCGGCGCGAGGTGCTCGCCTGAAGCGGCTCGTGCTGCTGTCGCGCTTCGCGCTCGTCGCCGCGGCGTTGCTGCAGCCTGGCCGCATCGGCGCCGCCGGCGCGCGAGCGCATCGTGAGCGTCGCGCCGAATCTCACCGAGATGCTGTTCGCCGCCGGCGCCGCGGACCAGGTGGTCGGCCGTCAGCGCGTACAGCGACTACCCGGAGGCGGCGCGCGCGCTGCCGCAGATCGGCGACGCCTTCCGCCTCGACTACGAGCGCATCGTCGCGCTCGCGCCGACCGTCGCCGTCGTCTGGGAGACCGGCACGCCGGCTGGCGTCGCCGAGCGCCTGCGAGGGACCTCGGCATCCGCGTCGTCAGCATCCCGACCGCGAAGCTCGACGACATCGCGACCGGCGTCGTGACGCTCGGCGCGCTGGCGCGGCACCGGCGACGGTCGCGCGACGCGGCGGCGCGCGGAATACCGGCGGCGCATCGCGCGCGCTGCGGGACGCGGTATCGGGACCGGCCGAAGATCCGCGTCTTCGTGCAGATCGACGGCGCGCCGCTCTACACGGTCGGCGGCCCGCACCTCATCACCGAGATCCTGGAGCTCTGCGGCGGCATCAACGTCTTCGCGGATGCGACGGCGCTGGCGCTGCCGGTGGACCTCGAGTCGGTGCTGGCGCGCGCGCCCGAGGTCATCCTCTCGCTCGACGATGCCGATCCCGTGCGCCGTTCTGGGCGCGATTCGACAGGCTCGCGGCGGTCGCGCGCGGCAATGTCTATCGCGCGCCGGCGGACCTGCTCGCGCGGCCGAGCCCGCGCATCGCGGATGGGGCCGCCGACGTCTGCGCGCGCCTCGACGAGGCGCGCGCGAAGGCAGCTTCGGCCCGCTTACCCTGAATCCGTCGGCGCCGCGCCGCGGCGCACGTGCTTCCAGAGCACTTCGCTGCCGCTCTCGTGGCGCGCCAGCACGCGCGCGAGCACGAACAGCAGGTCGGACAGGCGGTTCAGGTACTGCAGCGGCTCCGGCGCGACGCTCTGCGCGCGCGCGAGCGTCCAGGCGCGCCGCTCCGCGCGGCGGCAGATCGCGCGCGCGAGGTGGCAGGCGGCGGCCGCGGTGCCGCCGCCCGGCAGGATGAATTCCTTGAGCGGCGGCAGGCGGTCGTTGAACCGCGTCGAGCGCCTGCTCGAGCGCGAGCACCTGCGGCGCCTCGATCGCGCGGTGGCCGGGGATGCAAAGCTCGCCGCCGAGGTCGAAGAGTTCGTGCTGCACGCGCGGTCAGGAGGTCGCGGACGTCGCGCGGGAGGTCCGGGCACGGCGAGCATCACGCCGATCGCGCTGTTGCATTCGTCGACGCAGCCGTAGGCCTCGACGCGCGGGTCGTCCTTCGGCGACGCGGCTGCCGTCGCCGAGACCGGTCGTGCCGTCGTCGCCCGGTGCGCGTGTAGATCTTCGACAGGCGGTTGCCCACGGTCTCCCTCAGCGGAACTCGTAGCGCAGCGCGCCGAAAAAGCTCTGGCCCATGGTGTTGTACCCGCTCGCCAGCTCGTAGTCCTCGTCGAACAGGTTCTCCACTCGCGCGAGCAAAGTAAAGCGCTCGCCCGAGGGCGACCTTCGCCGACAGGTTGGCGAGCCAGTAGGCGGGCAGCACGAGTCTGGCTCCGGGAAGCCGAAATCGCGCCGCTCGCCCGCATAGAGGACGTCGAGCGCGACCTCGTGCGCGCCGAAGCGGCGGGCGACCGCGGCCGTGTAGTTCTCGCGCGCGCGGCGCAGCAGGCGCTCGTCCGTCGTCCGGTCGCGCGGATCCTGCAAGGTCGCCGCCGCGCGGGCGAGCCAGTCCTCGCCGTCGTAGTGCCAGGCGGCCTCGACGCCGTCGATGCGCGCCTTGTCGACGTTGCGGTTCTCGCCCTCGAAGGTGTTCGGGTCGATCACGACGAAGTCGATCAGGTCGTCGATGTCGTTGCGAAATGCCGTGAGCGAGAACCGACTGCCGCTCGCCGAGCGGCTGGCGGTAGCCGATCTCGTAGCTCGTCGACTCCTCCGGCTCGAGATCCGGGTTGCCGCCGAAAGCCGTAGAGGTCGGTCGCATCCGGCGCGCGGAAGCGCCGTGCCGGCGCGAGAGCGTCACGAGCGCGCCGCCTGCGAAGGCGAAGCCGTATTCCGCGTTCCAGGTCGCGTGGCCGCCGAAGGTCTCGTGGTCCGTGTAGGCGGCGCCGAGCAGCATGCGATGCGGGCCGAAGCCGGCCTGGTCCTGGAGGTAGAGCTGGCTCGTCGTCGTGTCGGAGGCGTAGGCGTCGACAAGCCGAACGAATCCGAACGATCGGCTTCCTCGTCCTGCCACAGGAGCCCGCCGTGAGCGTGTTCGCTGTCCGAGAGCTGGAAGTCGTTCTGCCAGTCGATCGTGTTGCGCTGCGTGTCGAGGAAGTCCGTCCGACTGGTTCTGCTCGAGGTCGTCCACCGCGTGCCCGAGCATGAGGCGCGACGACCAGGCCTCGGTCGGCGCGAAATCCGCCGTCAGCGGCGAGCGCCGAGTTCTCGAAGTCCTGGTCCACGGGCGCCACGAAGAATTCCGAGTATTCGGATGTTGCCCGCGGCGTACCAGGCCGCGAACGCCGAGCTTGACCGGCGCCGGCGCCGGCGTGCGCCGACGCCGTGAACGACGTGTTCTCGATAGCCGCGGTCCGTCGTCGTCGCCGGCGCGGGTCGGGAACCCTTCGCTGTCGAGCCAGGACGCCGGCGATCGTGGCCCCGGCGCTGCTCGTCGCCGAATCCGGCGCTGAAGCTCGCGCTCTTCGTGTCGAAGCTGCCGAAGCCCGCCTGCACGCTGCCGCCGTCCTCGGCGCCGCGCGTGATGACGTTGATGACGCCGCCGATCGCGTCCGAGCCGTAGAGCGTCGAGCGCGGGCCCTTGACGATCTCGACGCGCTCGACGAATTCCGGCGCGATGTTCTGGATCGCCGCGGTGCCGATCGTGCCGGGATTGATGCGCAGGCCGTCCATCAGCACGAGCACGTGGTTCGATTCCGTGCCGCGCACGAAGAGCGAAGTCTGCTGGCCGGCCCCGCCGAGGCGCGCGACCTCGACGCCCGGCACGAAGCGCAGCGCATCGCCGAGATCCGCGGCGGGCTGGCGGATCGAGTTCGTCGCCCGGATGATGTTCGACGCTCGCGAGCACTTCCGCGGCGGGATTCTCGGTGCGCGTCGCGGTGACGATGACGGGTTCGAGGGCCGGGCTGCCGGCGGCAGCGGCAAGAAGGATCAGTGCGTTCATCGGTGCTCCTCCCGAGCGGTGAATCGAAGTTCACCGGTCGCGGAGGCGGAATCGGAAGGAAGGGCGATCGGCCCGCACCCCCTGTCGCCCGCCGCGACTGGCGCTATGCTGACGGGCCGGTCTCCGGACTCACGGCGTGTCCCGGGGGACTGTCCGCATCGCCTTCCCACCGGGATTCCGGCAGTGGCTGCAGGCTGGGCCTGCGTGATGCGGCTTGCGCCGTTTACCGTTGCGGGGGCAGTGCCGGGATGGCGATCGACTCGCGCACCGGCTTCCCGATTAGCCCGGGCTTGCGCCCGGGGCACCTGTCATCGCGGGCCATTCTGGGGAGGCGCCCGGGGCGGTCAAGCCGGCCGTTGACGAGTGCGCGCGGCGCCCCGCAGTGCTGGCCGCATGGCGCAATCGGCACGGCTCGAGGCGGCGCTCGCGGCGGCCGCGGCCGCGGCGGAACTCATCCGCGCGACGCTATCGCGGGCGTCGATTGCTGCGCGCGCGAAGGCGGACGGCTCGCCGGTCACCGATGCCGACGTCGCGGCCGAGCAGGCGATCCGCGCGATCGTCGCAGGCGCGCTTTCCCGAGGACGGTTTCTACGGCGAGGAGTCCGCCGCGGACGCGGCTCGACGCCGAGCACGCTCTGGATCGTCGATCCGATCGACGGCACGAAGTCCTTCGTGCGCCGCTACCCGATGTTCTCGACCCAGATCGCGCGTCATGCAGCGCGGACGGCTCGAGCTCGGCGTTTCCTGCGGCGCCGGTCTACGGCGAAACCGCCTGGGCCGAGCGCGGCGGCGGCGCCTGCCTCGACGGCGCGCCGCTCGCGGTGAGCCGCATCGCGACGCTCGAGCAGGCGACGCTGTCGACCGGAAACCTGCGCTCGCTCGCGAGCGGGCCGCGCTGGGCGGCGCTCGGGCGGATCGTCGCGCGCCTCGACCGCATCCGCGGCTTCGGCGATTTCCTGCACTACCACCTGCTGGCGGCGGGCAAGATCGACGCGGTGCTCGAGTCGGACATCAACATCCTCGACATCGCGGCGCTCACCGTGATCGTCGAGGAAGCGGGCGGACGCGTCACGGATCTCGAGGGCGCGCCGATCGGCCTCGGATCGCGCAGCATCCTCGCGACGAACGGCGCGCTGCACGAGACGATTCTCGCGGCGCTCGGACGGCTAGCGCGATCAGGCGCTGACGAACACCCGCTGCCCGCGCCAGGCGAGCTCGCCGACCGGCACCTCGTAGAGCTCCGACAGGTTCGCGTCGCGAGAGGATCGTCGCCGCGTCGCCGAAGTCGCCAGCGCCCGTCGCCGAACAGGAGCAGCGCCTTGTCCGCCGCGACGCGCCGCGAGCGTCGCGTCGTGCAGGGCCGCGATGACGAGGCCACCCGCATCGGCGCGGGCGCGGAACAGCGCCAGCGATCTCGTTGCGGTGGCGCGGGTCGAGGTGATTGGTCGGCTCGTCGAGCAGGCAGACGGCGGCGTCCTGCGCGAGGAGCGTCGCGACGTCGAGCCGCCGTCGTTCGCCGCCGGAGAGCGAATCGACGGCGCGCTCGGCCAGGATCCTCGAGCCCGACGGCGCGCGAGCGCGCTGCGCGCGCAGGCGAGATCGGCGGCATCCTCCCACTGCCAGAAGGGCAGGTGCGGATGCCGGCCGATCAGCGCGGTCTCGAACACGGTCGAGGGAAACGGCTCCTCGGTGAGCTGCGGCAGGAGCGCGAGGCGGCGCGCGCGCTCGCGTCCCGGCCAGGCCGCCGATGTCGCGACCTTCGAGCTGCACGACGCCGGCGGCCGGCGGCGCGCAGGCCCGCGAGCGTGTGCAGCGTCAGCGTCTTGCCGACGCCATTCCGGCCCAGCACCGCGATGAACTCGCCGCCCCGCGCCTCGAGATCGAGTGCCGCGCACGAGCGCAGCGGCCGAGCGACCGAGACGTCGACCGCGCGGCAGGCGAGCCGCGGCGCGCCGCTTCGGCTCAGGGCTGCAGCCGCTCGTGACGCCAGGGCTCGGCCTGGAATCGGCCGTCGCCGACGGGCGCGATGACGCGTGTCCAGCGCGCGCGGTCGTGCAGGCGGTGCTCGCCTTCGACACCAGAGTTCGACGACGGCCGCCCACAAGCGGTAGCCGCCCCAGTTGCGCGGGCCGCGGCAGGCGGAGCCCCGGTTCCGGCGTCGTCCTCGGGTGCCACGACGGGATCCGGCGTGCCGTGGCGTTCCGCGGTTTCCCGCAAGCGCTCGAGCAGGGCATGGCGCGAAGCGATCGGCGCACTTTGCTCGCTCGCGATCGCCGCGAGCCGGCTGCGCCAGGGGCGGCTTGCAAAGTAGTCGTCGCTTTCGCTCGCCAAGCGCGTGCACGACCGGACCTTCGACTCGCAATTGCCGGCCGAGCGCATCCCACAGGAATACGACCGCTGCCCAGGGATGCGACGGCGAGCTCGCGGCCCTTGCGGGAATCGTAGTTCGTGTAGAAAACGAGATAGCCCGGATCCGCGACGATTTCCTTGCACAGCACGATCCGCGCCGAGGGCTTGCCGTCGGCGCCCGTGGTCGCGAGGCTCATGGCGTTCGGGTTGCGCTGGACCTGCTCGTCCCAGGCCTGCCGGAACCAGGTGGAGGCGAGCGGCATCGGATCGGCCGGCAGCGGGTCCGGCAGTGTCTGGAATCGCGCGCGCATTCCGTGATGTTAGCGCGCCCGACGCCGGATTTCGTCAAATGCCGCCTTGATTAAGCGGCGATTCAGCTTGCCGGGCCGACACTGGCTCCACGCACCCCAAGGAGGAGCCATGAAAATCCACTCCACACTGACGGCCGCGGCGCTTGCGATGCTGCTCGCGAGCCCTGCGTTCGGCGACGATGACCGCGGCCGGCACGGCCGGGGTCACGACCGTGATGACCGTCGACGATCGCGACGACCGTCGCGTTACGACGACTGACCGCGACGAACCATTGGCGGCGATGACGGCTGGCGTGACGACCGGCACTGGCGCTACGTTCCGCCGGTCCGCTACAGCGCCGACTTCGGTTACCGCTCGGGCTACGAACTCGCCTGGCGCGACTGGCAGCGCTACGGACGCCACGACTACCGCTGGCGTCGCGCGCCGACTACCTGGTATCGGCGCCGACTACGGCTACCGCTCCGGCTACGAAGAGGGCTGGCGCGATGCCGCGCACTACTACGGCGCCGGCTACCGCCCGCGCTACTGGGCGTAGGACCCGCAGCGGCGGCTGGTACTTCGGCTTCCGCATTCGAAGGCTGAGGCCTCGAATCACCGGCCCGCTTGCGCGAACGCAGGCGGGCCGGTACACAGGACGGGTTGCCCCGGGGGATCGTCCGATGGATCTTGCGGAACTGCGCGAGCGGCTGACCCGGCTCGACGGCGAGCTGCTCGCGCTCATCGCCGAACGCCAGCGCCTCTCCGAGGAGGTCGCCCGCGTCAAGCGCGCGACCGGCCACCCGACGCGCGATTTCCAGCGCGAGCGCGACGTGCTCATGAACGCGCGCGCCGCCGCGGAAAAGCTCGGGCTGTCGCCCGCGCTCGCCGACAACCTGCTGCGCCTCCTGATCCGCAGCTCTCTCGCGACCCAGGAACAGGCGCAGGTGGCGGCGCAAGGGCAGGGCGCCGGCCGGCGCGCGCTCGTGATCGGCGGCCGCGGCAAGATGGGCCGCTGGTTCGTCGAGTTCCTCGACTCGCAGGGATTCGCAGTCGAAGTCGCCGATCCCGCGGGCGGCTCCGGATCGCGTGCTCATCGCCTGGACTGGCAGTCCGACGAGTTGTCGCATGACGTGATCGTCGTCGCGACGCCGCTCGGCATCACGGCGTCGATCCTCGAACAGCTCGCGCGTCACCGTCCGCCGGGTCTCGTATTCGACATCGGTTCGTTGAAAACGCCACTCCGCGCGGGACTTGCGGCGCTCCAGCAGGCGGGCGTCCGGGTGGCCTCGTTGCATCCGATGTTCGGACCCGACACGGATCTGCTGTCGGGCCGCCACATCATTCACGTGGATGTCGGGCGGCCCGATGCCGTGACCGATGCGCAGAATCTTTTTGCTTCGACGATGGTCGAGCAGGTGGTCACGACACTCGACGATCACGACCGGCTGATCGCGTATGTGCTCGGTCTCTCGCACGCGATCAACATCGCGTTCTTCACGGCGCTCGCGGAAAGCGGCGAGGCGGCGCCGCGGCTCGCGCGCCTCTCCAGCACGACCTTCGATGCCCAGCTCGCGGTCGCCTCCCTGGTTGCCGACGAAAGCCCGGCGCTCTATTTCGAGATCCAGGCGCTCAACCAGTACGGCGGCGAGTCGCTCGCCTCGCTGGTCGAGGCGGTGACGCGGCTGCAAAAGCTCGTGGCGAATCAGGATGCCGCCGGTTTTGCGCGGCTGATGCGGCGTGGCCAGAGCTATCTCCAGGATCGTGCCGCCGCCCGCCAGACCTGATTTACTCAAATGAGATTTATTCTCATTACCATATTATTGAGGCGTCCGTGAGTTACCCCATTCCCCCGCTGCGCCGCCCGGCGGCGGCCTCCGTCTTGCAGGCCTTGCCTGCGCAGGCCCCGCCCTGACCACCGGCGAGCCCCTGGTGGGCTATTCAGCCCGCAAGTACCCGCTGGTCGAACAGCTCTTTCAGGAGTGCGGCCGCGAACGCATCGGCCTCCGCCAAGGCACGCAGCCTCTCGTTGGATTTCCGCGAATCTAGGTTCTTCCGCCGGCGGAAGGGTTGCGGCGCATCAGGTAGAGAAACAGCGGCACGCCGATGAGCGCTGTCAGCGCGCCGACCGGCAGCTGTCGCGGCGCCGACGATCGTGCGCGCGAGCAGGTCGGCGACGACCAGCAGGGCGCCGCCCGCGAGCGCCGCCGCCGGAATCACGGCGCGGTGCGAGGAGCCGACGAGGAGCCGCACGAGATGCGGCGTCACGAGCCCGACGAATCCGATGCTGCCGGCGGTCGTGACCGCAGCGGCAGTCAGCGCTGAAGCAGCAATGTAAATCGAAATGCGTAATCCTCGTACCGGCACGCCGAGGAGCCGTGCCTGCAAGTCGCCGCGGGCGAGCGCATCGAGCGGACGCGCGCCCAACAGGCAGACGGGAATCGCGACGAGTGCGAGCGCGAGCAGGAACCACGGCGTGCGGACATAGCCGAAATCGCCGAGCAGCCAGAACAGCATGCCGCGGAGCCGCAGGTCGTCCGACAGCGACAGCAGGAGACTCACGACCGCGCCGCAGCCGGCCGCCACGACGACGCCGGTCAGCAGCAGTCGCGTCGTGGTCCAGCCTCCAGGTCCGTGCGCGACCGCGAACACGAGGAGCATCGAAGCGAATGCGCCGACCGCCGCGCCCGCGTCAACCATGAAGCCCGCGAGCCCGGCGAGCATCATCCCGAGTGCGCCGACCGCGGCGCCGCCCGAGATGCCGAGCACGTACGGATCGGCGAGCGGATTGCGAAGCAGCGCCTGCATCAGGACGCCCGCGAGCGCGAGCACGGTACCCGCGCCGAAGGCCGCGAGCGCCCGCGGCAGCCGCAACTCCCAGACGATCGTGCGCATCAGCGGATCGCCGGCCACGAGCCGTTCCCAGGGCGCGTCGATGCCGGAACTTCCAAACGCGAGCGAGGCCGCGATCGCCGCGACCGACGCCAGCGCAAGCAGCAGAATCAGCGGCGCCGCGCGCATCCTCTCCATCCGCGAACTCTAACCGGTGCAGGGTGGACAAAGGGGAGACAAAGGGGACGTTCACCTTTAATTTGAAGGGGACGTTCACCTTCAGCGCAGCAGCTTTCCCATCCTCGCTTGCATTTCGCTGAAGGTGAACGTCCCCTTCAAATTAAAGGTGAACGTCCCCTTTGTCTCCCCTTTGTTTGCAGCACCATTAATATCGGTGGATGGAACCCAGGACCGACTACATCGACGCCGACGGCTATCGCGCCAATGTCGGCATCGTCCTGATGAACGACGACCGCCAGGTCTTCATCGGCGGCCGCGCGGGTGCGCGCGGCTGGCAGTTTCCCCAGGGCGGCGTGCGGCGCGGCGAGCTTCCCGAGGAGGCCCTGTACCGGGAGCTCGCAGAAGAGGTCGGGCTCCGCCGCGGCCAGGTCGAGGAGGTCGCGCGCACGAAGAGCTGGATGCGCTATCGCCTGCCGCCGCAATTCGTGCGCCGCGACTCGAGCCCGCTCTGCATCGGTCAGAAGCAGCGTTGGTTCCTGCTGCGGCTCGGCACGGAAGATTCGGCGCTGCGATTCGATTCAACCGAGCAACCACCGGAATTCGACCGCTGGCGCTGGGTCGACTGGTGGGACGCCGCGCGCGACGTCATCTACTTCAAGCGTCGCGTCTATTCGCGCGCGCTGCATGAGCTCGGTGCGCATGCGTTCCCGGAGGGATTGCCGGCGTATCCCGACTGGTGGCAGGAACGCATGGGTCCGGGCCGCCGCAGCGGTCCGGATCCGGACGCGTGATTCAGAAGGGCCGCGCGACCGCGAGCAGCACGATGCCGATCAGGAGTAGCGACGGCGCTTCATTGAACCAGCGGTACCAGCGCTCGCCGTGGACATTGCGGCCGGCGGTGAAATCCCGCATCAGCCGGCCGATCCACACGTGGTATGCGACCAGCAGGACGACGAGCGCGAGCTTTGCTCTCATCCAGCCGGTCGCGAGCAGCGGGGGATTAATGATGAGAAGCCACAGCCCGAAAGCCGCCGTCAGCAGGCCGCCGATCGTCATGATCGCGAACAGCCGCCGCTCCATGATGCAGAAGCGCTCCTGGCCCGCGGTGTCGGCCGTCGAAGCGTGATATACGAAGAGCCGCGGCAGGTAGAACAGTCCCGCAAACCAGGTCACCATGAAGATGATGTGCCAGGCCTTGATCCAGGGCATTCGACCGCACTCCTGTCCCGGCGCCGATTCTAGCGACGGTTGCCGCCGTTGAGCGAGAAATCCGAAGTCCAGGGCCTGCGGCTGCGCATCGCGCTGGTCGTGCTCGCGGCGCTCGCACTCGGCTACGGCGGATTCGAGCTCGGGCGCTCGAGCGCCGGGTACTTCGTCGTGAACTCGATGCTCGAGCGGCTCGAGCTCCGCAAGCGCAATCATGCGCTCGACGAAGAGAACAAGGCCTTGCGGCATCGCGCCGCAGTCGCCGAGGTCGGCCAGCAGGTTGACCGGCAGGCGCAGACGGATGCGCAGCAAATGATGAGCGAGTTGCAGGCGGAAACCGCGCGCCAGAAGCAGGAGCTCCAGTTCTACCGCGGCCTGGTCGCGCGGCAATTCGGCGCCGGGACGCTGCGCGTGCAGGAGTTGCGGATCCGGCCGGAACAGGAGGAGCGCCGCTACCGCGTGCTCATCACGCTGGTCCAGGCGGCGACTCGCGACACGATCGCCAACGGCAGCGTGACCTTCTCCATCGAGGGGCAGGCTGGAAAGAAGGCGCAGACGCTTGCGCTTGCGGACATCGAGATCGACAAGCGCCGCCAGTTCCCATTCTCACTGCGATTCTTCCAGCAGATCGAGGTGCCGATCGAATTGCCCCTGGATTTCCGGCCCGAGCGCCTGCATGTCGAATACCGGCTGGGCCGCAACCCGGAGCCGTCGCGCCAGTCATTTGACTGGCGTGTCGCGGGCGAGGGCGATACGCCACAGCTTTGACCGGCCGGCCACGCGGCCCTACAATCAATCGCGGTTTTTCTTTGTGTATTAGGGATTTATGACCGATGAGACGCTGAGTTCCGAGGGCCTGGTTTTCACGGATGCCGCCGCCCGCAAGGTCGGCGAGCTGATCCGCGAGGAAGGCAACCCGAAGCTCAAGCTGCGCGTGTTCGTCTCCGGCGGCGGCTGCTCCGGATTCCAGTACGGCTTCACGTTCGACGAGAAGATGGAAGAGGGCGACGCGGAGTTTCCGAACCAGGGTGTCTCGCTCCTGGTCGACCCGCTCTCGATTCAGTATCTCGCGGGCGCCGAGATCGACTATCGCGAGGATCTCGAGGGCGCGCAATTCGTGATCCGCAATCCGAATGCGACTACGACTTGCGGCTGCGGGTCGTCCTTCTCGACCTGAATCGAAGGCGAGGTTCTGAAGGGGACGTTCACCTTCACCCGAAGGATCGAAGGTGAAGGTGAACGTCCCCTTCGATTCTCGCCTTCGATTCAGCGTCCGGCGCCGCCGGTGCTGCTGGCTGTCGTTCCTGCGACCATTACCTGCGGCGAGGCCGAAGGCGTGTCGAGACGCGCGAGGAGCGGCGTCGTCTGCGCCTTGAAGTCGGCCATCAGGTTGGCCGGAACCGGATCGGACTTCGGAATCGTCACGCGTGCCGGATTCTTGTGCACGCCGTTCACCCGGTATTCGTAATGCACGTGCGGCCCGGTCGCGAGACCGGTCATGCCGACATAGCCGATCACCTGGCCTTGCGCGACGCGACTGCCGGCCGAGAGTCCGCGCGCGTAGCGCAACATGTGTCCATACAGCGTCGTGATGCCCTTGCCGTGATCAATGACTACGGCGTTTCCGTAGCCGCCGTTCTTGCCGCGGCTGACCACGCGGCCTGAGCCTGCGGCCTTGATCGGCGTGCCGGTCGGTGCGGCAAAGTCGATGCCTTTGTGTGCGCGCACGCGGTTCAGGACCGGGTGGCGGCGCGCCGTGCTGAAGCCCGAACTGATACGCGCGTAGTCGACCGGATAGCGGAGGAAAGCCTTGCGCACCGGGCGTCCGTCCGGCGTGTAGTAGTCG
The DNA here is from genome assembly GCA_963819545.1 of uncultured Gammaproteobacteria bacterium. Taxonomy (GTDB): domain Bacteria; phylum Pseudomonadota; class Gammaproteobacteria; order Steroidobacterales; family Steroidobacteraceae; genus SCUD01. The sequence continues at coordinate 892,964 of CAWFWJ010000002.1, forward strand.
GCGCGGCCTTGCGGTGATACGTAGCGTACCGCGCGATATGTGCGACCGGCATTGACGAACTCGGCGGCGAGGATGTCGCCGTCACGGACGAACTCGCCGTCCTGGAATTCCTGCTCATGCGCCACGATGAAACTGTCGCCTTGGCGTACGGAGTTGACGAAATCGATGTCGTACTTGAAGACGTCGGCAAGTTCGACGGCGAGCCGGTCCGTGCCGCCGGCCGAATTGACCGCGAGGTACAGCGAGCTGTCGACCGTGCCGCGGAGCATGCTGCTCTTCGGTCTCGAACGGGTTCTCGACGATGTTCGCGCTGAAACCCGCCTCGGCGCGCGTGACCGAGAGCGTCGCGGTCTCGTTGATGCGCCGGCTCAGCGACTTGATCTCGCCGTCGAGGTGGGTGAGCTGGATCACGTCGCCAGGGCGGATCATGTCGAGACTCTTGCGGACGTCCGGGAGGCCCCGCAGTTCCGCAAGATCGGAGAGCTTGAGCTGCAGCCCGCGGAAGACCTGGTCGAGCGTGTCGTTACGCCCGATCGTGATCGCGACGAACTCGAATGGCGCCGAGCGTCTGCGCGGCCGGCATGTCCGCGGTCGCAGAGATCAGGGAATCGATCGACGGATCCGGCAGCGGATTCTCGACCTGCGCGCCCGCGGCGGAGAGGATCGCGCCCGCGACGATGACGGACGCGATGACGCCGAACCGTCGCGGTTCTGCACTGGCAACGGCCTGTGCGGCGGCCTGCGCAAACAAGGGTCGTGTCACCGGCGAGTACACCGAGGAGGTGGAGGCGGGACGGTAAATCATGGGAGGAAGAAAGGTCAACCCGTTGATTGAGCGGCCTTTGTACTACGTCACAGATATCGGCCAGAATTGCCCACTTGCGGCTCAAAACTGCCGGCAAGTGGGGGGACCGATGCTCGCGCCGGCACAACAGATCGAGGAATTGCGCCGCGGCGCGTCGGAGCTCCTGACCGAGGCCGACCTCCTGCGCAAGCTCGCCCGGGGCAAGCCGCTCCGGGTCAAGGCAGGTTTCGACCCGACCGCGCCGGATCTCCATCTCGGGCATACGGTGCTCATCAACAAGATGCGCCAGTTCCAGCAGCTCGGGACACGAAGCGATCTTCCTGATCGGCGACTTCACCGGAATGATCGGCGACCCCTCCGGCAAGAACGCGACCCGCCCGCGCCTGACGCCCGACGAAATCCAGGCCAACGCGCGCACCTACCAGGAGCAGATCTTCAGGATCCTCGACCCGGACCGGACGATCATCGACTTCAATTCGCGCTGGTTCGGGGCCATGGGCGCGGCGGGGATGATCGAGCTTTCGGCGAAATACACGGTCGCCCGGATGCTCGAGCGCGACGATTTCTCGAAGCGCTACAAGTCGGGCCAGCCGATCGCCGTGCACGAATTCCTCTATCCGCTGGTGCAGGGCTACGACTCGGTCGCGCTCAAGGCGGACGTCGAGCTCGGCGGCACGGACCAGAAATTCAACCTGCTCGTCGGCCGCTCGCTGCAGGCCGATTACGGGCAGGAACCCCAGGTCGTGCTGACCATGCCGCTCCTCGAGGGGACGGACGGCGTGCAGAAAATGTCGAAGTCGCTCGGCAACTACATCGGCATCCACGAGCCGGCCGCCGACATGTTCGGCAAGCTCATGTCGATTTCCGACGAGCTGATGTGGCGCTACTTCGAATTGCTCTCAGGACGGCCGCTTATAGACATCCGGAAACTGCGTAAGTCCGTGGAAGACGGGCAGAATCCGCGGGACGCCAAGTTCGAGCTCGCGGTCGAGATCGTCGACACCTATCACGGCAAGCGGCGCAGGCGCCGCGGAGCGCGAGCGGTTCATCGCGCGGTTTCGCGACGGCGCGCTGCCGGAGCAGATCGCAGGAGAAAACAGTGACCTGTGAGGGCGCTTCGGCCAAGCTCGCAAACGTATTGAAGGACGCCGGGCTTGCCGCGAGTGCGACCGCCGCCTACCGCCTGATCGAGCAGGGCGCCGTCCGCGTCGACGGCGAACGGGTCGGGTCAC
>CAWFWJ010000002.1:900000-1859840 GCA_963819545.1 uncultured Gammaproteobacteria bacterium
AGAACGTCGTGAGACAGTTCGGTCCCTATCTTCCGTGGGCGTTGGAGATTTGAGGGTGAGCTGCTCCTAGTACGAGAGGACCGGAGTGGACGTGCCTCTGGTGTTCCGGTTGTCATGCCAATGGCACTGCCGGGTAGCTATGCACGGACGGGATAACCGCTGAAAGCATCTAAGCGGGAAGCCCCCCCCAAGATGAGATCTCCCTGAGGACTTGATCCTCCTAAAGGGCCGTCGAAGACTACGACGTTGATAGGCTGGGTGTGTAAGCGCAGTAATGCGTTCAGCTAACCAGTACTAATTGCCCGTGAGGCTTGACCATATAACACCCAAGGAGCCTGAGCTCCGTGGATGCGACACATAGAGTTTCCAAAATTCCGAACATGCCAGCGCCGCTGCGATCGGCGGCGCCGGCGCCAGTTTTCCTGGCGGTCATAGCGGGCGGGAACCACCCGATCCCATTCCGAACTCGGAAGTGAAAACGCTCTGCGCCGATGGTAGTTTGGCCGTAGGCCAGGTGAGAGTAGGTCACTGCCAGGATCTTAAACAGAACCCCCCGACGGAGACGTCGGGGGGTTTTTCTTTTCTGGCGCGGCGTCCGCCATTGGTGGCCAGAGTGGATTGCTACAATCCGTCGATGCGAATCACCCGCGCAAAGCGCCCGACAGTCAGAGCCCTCGTCGTGATGTCTGTCCTCACCGTGAGCGCCTGCGCCAGGGCGCCGGCCGTCGAACCCGCCGACGTCATCATCACGAACGGCCGGGTGTACAGCCTGACGTGGCCGGACCCAGAACCGGACGGGACACCGGCGACATCCGCTCCCCATGATGGGTCGGGCTGGCGACCCGACGCCGAGGCCGTGGCGGTCCGTGACGGACGCATCGTGTATGTCGGCAATCGCGACGGCTCCGAACGGTTTCGCGGAGCCGCCACTCGATCGATCGACGTGGGTGGCGCCACGGTGGTGCCGGGCCTGGTCGACTCACACGTCCACATTCGTGAGCTGGGCGAAGCCGAATCACAGCTGGACCTGACTGGCGTGCAGACCGAAGAAGAAGCGGTCGAGCGCGCGGTGGCCTACGCCGCCAGAATCCCGAAAGGCGAATGGGTGCTGGGCCGCGGCTGGGACGAAGGAGCGTGGGCCGGTCGGTACCCGACGTGGCAGCGGTTGAGCGAACGGGTGCCCGACCACCCAGTGGTGCTCGACAGCCTGCATGGGTTTGCGGTCTGGGGCAACCGGCTGGCGTTCGAGCGCGCGGGCATCACTCGCGCGACCAGACCACCGGCTGGCGGCGAAATTCTCCGCGACACCAGGGGCGAGGCTACCGGCGTGCTTTTGAATCGCGCCGTGACGCTGCTGGAGTCGAAAATTCCGCCGCCGACGGACGATCAGCTGCGGACAATCGTGCGCTCCGGGCTGCAGCGAATGGCGCGCGATGGGTTCACCGGTGTTCATGAAGCTGGTGCCGACAGCGCGCTGATGGCCGCCTTCGAGGCGCTCGAGGCGGCGGGCGAACTGCCGGTTCGCGTCTACGCCATGATCTCGGCCCGCGATGCCGCACTTTGCCGGGCGTGGATCGCCCGGGGCCCGAAGACCGACCCCACAGGGATGCTGACGGTACGTTCCGTCAAGGCGTATTACGACGGGTCGCTCGGCTCACGTGGCGCGCGCCTGCTGGATGACTATTCAGATCTCCCTGGCCATCGCGGTGTCAGCAGCAGCAGCTATGGGTTCGACCAGGCACTTGTGAAGGACTTGATGACTGCGGGCTTTCAAGTGGGCATCCACGCCATCGGCGATGCAGGCAATCGCGAGACGCTGGACTTTCTAGCTACGGCCGCCGCGTCGAATCCGAGAGTGACGGCGCAACGGAACCGGATCGAGCACGCGCAGGTGGTGCACCCCGACGACTTCGCGCGATTCGCGTCGCTGCAGGTCATTGCCTCCATGCAGCCGCCACACGCGGTCGAAGACAAGCCGTGGGCCGAGGCCCGTCTCGGTCCAGAGCGCGCCAAAGGGGCGTATGCGTGGCGCACGATGCGCCGCGCTGGCGTCCGGTTGGTCTTCAATTCGGATCTGGTCGGTTCGGACCACAGCATCTTCTACGGGCTGCACTCGGCGATCACGCGGCGCGACAAGACGCTGGCCCCCGACGGCGGCTGGCACGCCGACCAGCGCGTGACGCCGGAAGAGGCACTGCGCGGCTACACCACGTGGGCGGCCTATGCAGGATTTGCCGAGAACGACCGCGGCACTATCGCAGTGGGGCGCCAGGCCGACCTGACAGTGATGGACGTCGATCCGCTGGTGCTGGGCGCGACCGCGCCTGAGCGATTGTTGACTGGCCGCATCCGCCTCACCATGGTGGGCGGCCGGATGGTGTTCGACGGGCGGTAGCCTGCGGCCTGTTTCAACTGGCGCTTGCATGCTGAGCTCGCGCTCTGGAACGCCACATTCCGGACAGGCCAGCGCCGCTGCGATCGGCGGCGCCGGCGCCAGTTTTCCTGGCGGTCATAGCGGGCGGGAACCACCCGATCCCATTCCGAACTCGGAAGTGAAGGCTCTGCGCCGATGGGTGTTTGGCCGTAGGCCAGGTGAGAGTAGGACCAGCGACTACTCGACCTGGTAACGGAGCTCGAGGAAGTAGCTGCGGCCCAGTAACCGGTAGGTTGCAACATCGGTGTTCGCCGGCGCGACGTTAAGATAGGGCGGATCTTCGTCAGTGACATTGGTGATCGCCGCTCGCACCGTGACGCCCGACTCGAATTCAAATCCCGCTTCAATGTCGTGATAGAGAACGGGATCGACGCGGCGGTCATATGGCTCGAATTCGATGCCGAACGCCGGAAAGGGATCAACACGTTCCGAGTAGCTGCCGATGAACTCGGCTGCGTAGCTAGCCATCCACGGGCCAGAGTGCCAGTCAATGTGACCGGAAGCGCGCCACCGCGGCCGGGCGCCGGCATCGAAATTGCCCGCGTATGAATACACGTCACCGCCGGGTAACTGCATGTTCCAGCGATCGAGGTAGGTGGCCATCAGGCTCGAATCCATTTCTCCGATCCGGGTTTGCGTCGACCAGTTGATCGCAAAGTCGAACGCGCGGACTTCCGACTCCCCGAAGTTGCCGTAACGAGTGGCCAACTGACTGACCCGGCCGTCCGTACTCCTGATTATCCCTGGGCAATACCCAAAATCCGCGCATACGGTCAGCACCTCCTCGGGAGTGACGACGCGATCGCGATTGGTACGATTGGCCTGGAAGTAGTCAACGCTTGCGGAGAACCCCGTGGCCCACATTGGCGTGTAGATCAGGCCGGCTCCGAGCGTGTGACCGGTCTCCGGCTCGAGCTCCGGGTTGCCGCCGTAGACCACGACGAGTCCCACCGAGGCATCCTGTACGTACGCGCCACCCGGCACGCCGTTGGCCGCGCAGTTCGGCAGTTGGTCGGGCACCGGATTATTTCCACACGGATCGTAGGCGTACTGCTCAGCGTACGTGGGCTGCTCGTAGAGCTCAGCAAGACTCGGGGCGCGAAAGACCTCGGCGTAGTTCACACGTAGCGCCAGTTCCTCGACCAGCTGCCAGCGCAGGCCGCCCTGCCAGGTCGTACGACTTTCAAACGAGCCGTAGTCCGACCAGCGCAGGCCGAGGTTCAGCGCCATGTCCCGCGCCCAGGGCCTCTCATGCAGGAGAGGTACCTGCACCGCGGTGAAAAGCTCATTTGCGTCGTCGGCCCCACTTACTACGGGCGTAACCCGGAACAGGTCTGGCGAAAGCCGAAACTGGTCGCCGACGTAGTTGGCATGAAGCGAATCCGGCGCCACGCTGCCTACTTCGCGCCTGTAATTGGCACCCAGCATCCACTGTAGGTCCCTGCCCAGCATCCGCCCGGCCGGGCCGCTCACGATGAACTCTGCAAACTGCTGCTCGTTCGTGCCGCGATTGAACATCGTGCCCGGTATCACGTATGCCAGCTGTTCTTCCGTGATACTTCCCAATCCTCCGAAGAGGTTAAGCGGCACGCAGCCGGGAATGATGCTGGCTGCATCTATGCGGCCGCTCATGGGATCCGGCGAGCCGCAGACGATGCGGCCTGAGTCGTCCAGCCCGGATGGACCCAGGGCAGGAACCATGCGTGTACGCGAGAAAAAGCCTTTCTCGACAGCAGTCGCCTCGGACGCGGCGCTCTGGAGTGCAAGCTCCCAAGTCCAGCGAGCGACACTGCCTTCAAGGCCGACCAGAATGCGCCACAGATCAACGTCCTGCTCGGTAGTTCGGTTTCCGGCTTCGACCAGGCGGCGCCAGATCATCGGTATGGCGATGCCGAAGGGGTTGTAGTAATTGTCGGTCGGATGGCCCGCTTCCGTCGGAGGGGCTAAGCCGGTCCTGTAGGACGCCGGTGCGGCCTGCTGCGCAGATTCCCGGTGATGAGCGAACGCTTCGAGGAAGAGATTCGTACTTTCGCCGAGCGGACGCGAGCCCATCAGCCACAGTGCTGCGCGCTCGTTCGGCGTCTGTGAATAGTTGAATGCCGCGGGATTGAACCCGTCGATGGAGCGCTCGTAGAGTCGATAGTCCGCGGCCGTCTCACCGGTGCCACCAAGCACGTTGGTGTAGAAACCGGGCTCGAGTCCCAGGGCGTTTCCTTCCGGAACATACAAGTAGCCGCCGGGCGACAAGAGATTCGCACCGTCCGGCCTCACCGTACCGTTGCCATCGACGATGAGCAGCGGAAGCGCGGAGTAGCTGCGCTGACCCATCGTGACGCCGTCCTGCTCGACGTAGTCGACGCCGAGGCTCCACGTGCCTCCTAGTAGGTCGAATCCGACTGCGGCCTGGCCGGTGACGATCTCCCCATCACCGCGTTCGGTGATCGTTCGCGTTCCACTGAGTTCGAGGCCACGATCGGCTCGCCGCGTGACGATGTTCACGACGCCGCCGACTGCATCGGCACCGAAAGCGGGTGAAGCGCCGCTCGCCAGCACATCGACGCGCTCGATGAAGGACAGCGGCAGGGCATTCAGATCGATCGAGGCGTCGGCACCGAGACCGCTGTTCGGCAAACGACGGCCATTTAGCAATACGACCGTCGGCAAGTCGTGAAGGAGTATCCGGACGGATCCGTCGCCTGCCGCCCCGCGGCCGCGCGGTTCCGCCGTTCCCGGAGCGTTAGCGTTGGTGTTGAGCGGCGAGCCGGTGGTCATCGGCAGAGACTGCAGAACCTTGCCAAGTGAGTCCTTGCCGCCCCGCTCGATGTCGCGGCGGTCTAGCACGGTGACGGGAGCGGCGCTTACAGTCGGTTCCAGCCACCAGTGCGCGCCGGCGACGATCACTTCTTCCAGCAAATCAGGCGGCGAGCGTCGTGTTGATGGACGCACGGGATTGAGCGCAGTCGGGCCGAAGGGCGGCCCGACGCAGCCAGACGGCAAGGTGCAGGTCGACACCGCGAATATTCTGACAGTCCGGTCATTCAGGAATTCGAAGTGCAGTCCGGTATCCGCCAGCAGGCGCTGGAGCGCATCTGCAGCCGGCAAACCGCGGGGCGAGCCTTTCGAGTCTTGGCTCGCCGCAATGCCGGAGACGTAGACGACTTGCAGACCGGTCTGAGTGGCGAACTCGCTCAGCGCTTGTGCGAGCGGCTGAGCGGCGATGTCATGTGACAGCCCTTCAGATGCCTCGGCGCATGAGAACGCGAGGAAACCCGAAGTCGCGCAGATCGCGATCAGCTTGCGCACCGGAGTCATGAGCGTTTTTCCAACGCGGTGGCCGCTGGAGCGGTCGGGGCCGTTTCATTCCTTCTGTGACTTCACGCTGAAAACACGAATTCGCGCAGTGGTCCTCTCCACACGAACGCCTTCGAGCGTCTGCAGAAACACCACGAACGAGTCGATGTCGTACGCGTCGAACACGCCACTGATCGGCAGGGAACGCAGGGCTGCGTCATCGATCTCGATGGGGATAGAGCCATAGCGGTTGAACTCATCCGCCACCTCCCCGAGTGGCCGTTGTTCAAAAGCTATCTTCTGCTGCAGCCAGGCCACGGTCTGCTGCACATCGACGGGGATAGGTTGCGCCAACACACCGCTTGCGTCAACGCGCACCTGGTAGCCCGCATTGACGCGCAGTCCAGCGGGCGGAAACCCCGTCAAGTCGGGCCGCGGCGGCTGTCCAGCGAGCACGGCGACGCTTCCCTCAATGACCGTCACCGTCGTCGCATCGGGACTACGGTAGGTATCAAACCGGGTTCCCACCGCGAGTACCTGTACCTCGCCAGCCGCGACCCGAAAGCGCCGGGGATCCCCTGGCGCAACCGTGAACAGCGCCTGACCTCGCGCAATCTCGACCACTCGCTCGCTGCGGGTGTACCGAACTGTAACCACAGAGTCCGTGTTGAGATGAAGCTCCGTGCCATCGGGGAGCTGTGCCACGGTTTGCTCGCCATGCGCCGTCTGGTAGGTCTTTGGCAGGCCGAGGAGGGCGCCATCATGCAGCCACCACAGCGCTGATGCCGCCAGCACCAGCACGACGGCAGCGGTGGATGTGGCAAATGACCATCCGCGCGGCGCCCGTATGCGCTTCGGAGGCGGCTCGCGCATGGGCCACGATGCCTCGAGTGGCACGACGCCGTTCGTGACATCGGCACGTGCCAATTCAAGCAGAGACTCGAGCGGCACCTGCGGATCTTCCGCGGCCGCGGGCATGTCGTGTGCGACGAGCGCGACGCCCAGGTATTCCTCCACGTGAATCGGCGAGGCCTTGAGCCAGGCCAAGAAGGCCGCGCACTCGGCCTGCCCGAGCGATCCGGACTGGTTGGCAATGAACCAGGTCCCCGCCTGCTGGGCGACCGCGGCGCGAACTTGCTCTTCGCTGGGTGTCACGACATCACTCCGATCCGCGCCATTCGACGCCGGCAATGAGCGAGCGCCTGTGCCAGGTACTTCTTCACCATGTGCGGCGACACGTTGAGACGCTCGCCGATCTGCTCGTAGGTCAGGCCGTGGCGATACTGAAGCACCACCGCGGCTCGACACTTGGGAGAGAGCTGCCCAAGCACCGTGCGCAAGCGCGCGACACGCTGCGTAACGTCGAGTTGCCCATCGAGTGTCGGTAGTTCGCCCAGCCGTTGCTGGATGCTCGGCCCATCAAGGGCCACGCCGCGGGCCTGCCAACGATCCAGCACTGCGTATTCCTTCACGAGGTTGTTCGCGACGGTATAAAGATACCCCTCAGGATTGCGAATCGCGTCTATATCGCTCACCCGCAGCATGCGTACGTAGACCTCCTGCGCCAGGTCCGGTGCATCGGATTTGGTCCTGATGCGCCGATAAAAGAACGCCTGCAGGGCACTGCGGTGCTCCGCGAACAATCTCTCGACGAGCCCCTTTCTCGGTTCAGACATTCCGGTACGACGCTCCACCATAACGGCCCGGATCCAGACTATAGAGTCCATCCTGGGCCATTCGGGTACCAGAATTTGAGTCGATTAAGAATCCGGTACCCGATCTGACGGCAAGAGACTCTTAGTCAGTATCGCCAGTCACATCGCAACGGTGTGGCGCGCGCGCAGCGCGAGAGTGTGGACAAGGCGTCTCTGGCCACTATTTGCCACCTGTCAATTGAACGAGATTCCCAATGAGGTTCCCATGAACACAATCACGAGAAAGTTACCCAAACGACAAGCGCAGGTTCATCGCCGCTTGCTGATCTGGATCCCGCTAGCCCTCCTCACTCTAGGCCCGGCCGCCGCTCTGGCGGAGAACTACAAGTCTGCGAGCATCGCAGCCACGCAGGCCTCTGCGCAAGCCAGCGCCGATGGAGGAGGCACCCGAGTGAAATGGCAGAGGATTGTTGGCATCGTCGTACCGGGCAGCATTGTCGGCACGCAAGATGGTTGCGATAGTTTCGGCGTGACTTGCGCCGAAGGTGCGCCGGCTCCCTGGACCGCGACGGACGGTCAGGCCGAAGTGAATCTTGATACTGGAAACCTCACATTCACGGTGCGCGGCCTCGTGTTGGCGGAAGACTTTGGCTGCTGCAACATCGGTACCCCGACAGTTGTCACTAAAGTCAAAGGCACGCTGGTTTGCAACGACACGGAGCCGGGATTCCCCGAACTCGTGGATACCGAGGCCGTGCCTCTACGCACAACGGGTCATGCGACGTTTAGCGGCCACGTCGAACTACCGGCGAGCTGTACCGATGAACCCGAGGACATGGTGTTCGTCATCAGGATCGCCGACGTCAGCGCTTTCGAGGAACTGATTGGCATGTGGAACGCGTTCGGAGCAGTCCGCGTGATTCTCCGTCCCGACCGCTGAGCGAGGAGCGCAGAGCCAACCGGCACATTCACGAACAGCCAGCGACGGTACCAACGGACGGGTCACTTTCATTTGCCGATTGACCATGACCAGGAGCGTGATTGATGGCTGACGGTCGCTGCAGCAGGGTGCAGCCCGACTCGGGGATGCATGGAGCCATATCGCGCAGGTGGAGTTTGCCCATTTCTATATCAACCGCACTTCGGACGCCTCGCACCAAGAGAGTTGCGCGACTTCTTAAAATGGGGCTGGGTTGCGCCCTGTTCGCTGCCGGTGCGGCGTTTGCCGCGCCTGGAGGCGAGCTCGATGCGTCCTTTGGAGAAAACGGTCGCGTCGCCATCACACTTTCAGGACCCAGTTTTGGGTCTGCGGGCGTCCAGCAGGCGGACCGCAAATTGCTCGTCGCTGGCACGACCGAAATGCCAGGCGCGGGTTTCGATTTTGCTGTGCTACGACTGAATGTCGACGGTACGCTCGACACGACTTTTGGAACCGGCGGCATCGCGACCGTCGATTTCAGAGCCATCGGCGATTTTGCGAATGTGGTGTTGCTGCAACCGGACGGCAAGATTGTCGCAGCGGGTTCCGCCGAAACGAGCGAAGCTGATTCCAACATCGCGCTCGCACGGTTCAATGCCAACGGAACACTCGATACGACTTTTGGAACGGACGGCCGCGCGACGCTCGACCTCGGCGGGGGCCACGAACTCGCGGCTGGTGCTGTGCTGGTTCAGGGCGGCCAGATTGTGGTCGCCGGTACAAGTGACACGAACGGGAACTACGACGTGGTCTTCGCGCGGTTCAATGCCAATGGAACACTCGATACGACATTCGGCACGAATGGCAGTGTGCTCGTGGACACGAACGGTGAACACAACGAGGCGTTTTGGTTGACGCAACAAGCCGATGGCAAGTTGATTGCCTGCGGCTTGGCGGCGTCGGATCCAAACAGCGTATTCATGCAAGCGGTTCGTGTGAATGCGAACGGTACCGTGGACACAACGTTTGGCGTCGCGGGTGTCGCCGACATTGTCACCGGTGCCCAGTATGGTTATGCCTTGACCTGCATTGCAATGCCGGACGGGACGACGGTTCTCGCCGGATCATCGGACACTGATTTGGCGCTCGCTCGACTCTCGAGCATCGGCGTTCTCGATACGACATTTGGAACCGGCGGCCAGTCGACCGCCGATCTCGGCGGATCCGACCAAGTGAGAGCGATGCTCCTGCTTTCTGACGGCAAGCTCGGTGTCACCGGCTCAGTCAGTGTCAGCGAGCCACGGGACATCTACATTGCACGTTTCAACGCGGATGGTTCTCTTGATACGACCTTCGGCAACCGTGGTGCAACCATCGCCGATTTCGGCAGCGCGTCCCGGTCGGCGCAATCGGTTGGTGGTGCACTCGTCGAACAGGCGGATGGAAAACTTGTCGCCATAGGGCACGCGGCGGGAAGTGACTTCGATGCCTTTGCGATCGTGCGCGTCGATCCTGCGGGAGCCGGCAGCGCCGGCGTGGTGGGACTCGTCGAGACGACGACCGGGGTCGGCGAAGAGGCGGCAATCGCGGTGCTGACTGCGCGCCGCACGGGCGGCAGTGTGGGTGCGGTGAGCGTTGATTACGCGACGGCTGCCGGCACGGCACTGCCAGGATCTGACTTTGAGGATGCGTCCGGCACACTGACCTGGAACGATGGCGATGTAGACCAGAAGACGATCACGATCAACCTGATCGATGACTCGAACCAGGAAGGAAACGAAAGTTTCTTTCTATCGCTCACCTCACCCACGGGCGGCGCTGTGCTTGCGGCCAGTGAAGCCATTACGTTCATTTATGATGATTTAGACGGTCCCGGAGGCTTGAGTATTGATCCCCTCGGAAACTGGTTGGCCTACACGGAGGGCAAGTCAAACATTTCGGTTAGGGTGTACCGGAACGGTGGTTCGGAAGGCGAAGTCAGCGTTAGCTATACCACGAAGGGGACGGCGATGCGAGGCGTAGACTTCGTCATTTCCGGGACACTCACTTGGGCGGACGGCGAGGCCGGGCCGAAATCCCTTCACGTCGACTTACTCGAGGACGCTGTCGTTGAAAATAGTGAATCGCTCTATATCGAGCTGACTGCGCCAACCGGAGGAGCCACGATCTCCTCTTCCTTGTCACTCCGACGTCAGACGATAATTATCACCGACAATGACGAAGGCTTCTTCCTTCCTGTGACTGCCGTTTCCGTAAACGAGAACGGTGGCAGTCTACAAATTGCAGTCGCGCGGAGTGGTGCCTCGAATGGCGCGGCGAGCGTCGACCTTGCGACTGCCGATGGCACTGCCGTTGCAGGCTCCGACTATGTGGCTGCCAGTGGCACTTTGACATGGGCTGCCGGCGATGCGTCAGACAAGACTATCGAGATAGCGATCACAGATGATCAAATCGATGAAAACAACGAGAGCTTCACCGTTTCGCTTTCGAATCCAACGGGCGGACTTGCATTGGCGGCAAATTCGACCGCTTCCGTGACGATCGCGGACGACGATGCACCGCCGCCACCACCGCCGAGTCGTAGCGGGGGCGGAGGCGGAGGATCAACGGGATTCCTGTCGCTGTTATTCTTGAGTCTTGCGGAACTTTTCCGCGTCCTTCAGCGGAAAGACCGGAATCTTCTTTGAAGGTAATGCGACGCAGCGAAGCCCGGGATCAGGGTTTCTCGGCGTCGGTCGCGAGGGCGCCGAACTGCTGCCCGTTCACCTGGTCGACGATCGGCGCGAGCTGATCGAGCTTGTGCGACGGGTCGCCGCTCACGCGGTGCGTGATGACGATCGTCGTCGAACCGGCGCTCTCTTCAAGCGCGATCGTGATTACGCCCGTGACCGCCATTTCCTGCAAGGGACCGAGCGCGGCGTTGAGCCGAAGCAGCTTTCCGGGAATGGCCATGATCACGCGCCCGTGTTCGACGCTGCCGCCGTCCCAGCGCTCGCAGAAGCAGCCACCTGCCTCCGCCGCGAGGCTCAGGTTCTCGCGCTTGCCCGACCAGGTGTGATCCGCGGGCCACCAGCGCTCGGGATGCTGCAGCGACTCCCAGACTTTTGCCGCGGGCGCAACGATCGTGTAGCGCTGCTCGATCAGAAAAGCGTCGGCGGCAGCGAAATTGACTTCCGCGCCGGCGCCGAGCGGAACTGCGGCGAACAGCAATCCAGCAAAGCACCGTGTCCTCATCGTTTCACTCCTTGGACTGCCATTCGTTCTCGTCCCGGCGCGCGAGTTCATCGAGGTCGCCGGGCGTACCCGCCGGATCGTCCACCCATTCACGCAGCGTCGGCCCGCCGTTGATCAGGTCGATCGCAAGACGCGTGGTTTCATACTCGTACGGAAAATCGCGCCACAGCGGATAGTCGGGCGCGATCATCCGGATCGCCTTGAAGGCGAGCGCCATGAGCCGCCAGGGCCGGAACTTCGAATGGTTGTAGCCCGGATCGTCGACGTGGATCTGGAGTCCCGCGCAAAGCTTGCCGGCGTGCTTGTGAAAAGTCGGCTCGAACCAGCAGGGGCGCAGTCGGCAACCGGCGAGCCAGTCCGGCGCGAGCGCGCGCATGTTGGCGAGCAGCTTGTCCGCATCGATATCGGGCGCGCCGAAAAGCTCGAGCGGGCGCGTCGTGCCGCGGCCTTCGGACAGCGTCGTGCCCTCGACCATCACCGTGCCGGGATAACAGCGCGCCATCGAGACGTTCGGCGCGTTCGGACTCGGGTTGATCCAGGCGCGATCGCCCTGCGGCCAGCCGTAGCCCGGCGACTGCGCCGGCCGCCAGCCATCCATCGCGACATACTGGTACTCGACGTCGAGCTTCAATTGTCGCACGAGCCACTCGCCGAGTTCCCCGAGCGTGCGACCGTGGCGCATCGGCATCGGGCCCGCGCCGACGAAGCTTTCCCAGCCGCTCTTCAACAGCAGTCCCTCGACCGGCCGGCCGATCGGATTCGGGCGATCGAGGACCCAGACGGCCTTGCCCGCGCGTGCCGCCGCCTCGAGCACGTAGCGCAGCGTCGTCACGAACGTGTACACGCGGCAGCCGAGATCCTGTAGATCGACCAGCAGCACGTCGAAAGTCTCCAGCATCGCCGGCGTTGGACGGCGCACGTTGCCATACAGGCTGAATACCGGGATTCCATAATTGCGATCGGTGTCATCCGCCGACTCGACCATGTTGTCCTGCTTCTCGCCGCGCATGCCATGCTGGGGTCCGAAGGCGGCAGTGAGCTGGAGATCTCCGTGCGCCGCGAGCGCATCGATCGAATGCGTGAGATCGGCCGTGACCGAGGCCGGGTGGGCGAGGAGGGCGACGCGCCGGCCGTCGAGCGGCTTGCGGACCGCGCGGTCGAGGAGCAGCCGGTCGATGCCGAATTTCATCGCGTTAACCGCAACGCGAATGTCGCCGGATCGTGAAAATCCGGCTTGCGCCGCGCGATGCGCGAGCGCCCAGTACGAAAGCTGTCCGTCCGCATCCTCGATCACGGCGGCGAGGCCGGCCTGCACGGCCCGCGCCTGTGCGAGATCCGGCAGATGCGGCGAGGGCGATCGCGGCGTTCAATTCGAAGGTATCCGCCGTCGCGGCGGAACTCCATTCGCGGCGCCGGCATGCCGGGCGACTGCCGGCCCTCGCGCCGGGCCGCAAAACGATACGCCGCCCAGTCGCCGGACGGCGCGAAATTGAACTCGTGGTAGCTGTCGTCCGCATCGGTTCCGAGGAAAGCCTCGAAGCAGCTATGGTGCCAGAGACCGTCCGCGCGGAGCGCAGATCCGGGTCCGGGCAGCCGCAGCCGTTCGATCGCGCCCTCGATCCTGAAGGACATCCGCAATTCATCCGGGGGCGCGGCGAATTCGACCGAGGCGCCGAAGCGGCGGATCGCGTCGCAGGCGCTCGCAGGATGCGGCAGGAGCTCGGCGGAAGCAGGGGGCATCTCACGCCACTCTTGCATTCGGCTGCGCGGGCGGCAAGCTGTCGGCCGTGCCATTTGACATTGTGATCGTCGGCGCCGGTTCCGCGGGCTGCGTGCTCGCCAATCGCCTGAGCGCGGATCCGTCGCGCACGGTCTGCCTGATCGAGGCGGGGCCGCGCGACCGTTCGCCGCTGATCCACATTCCGGCGGGACTTCTCGGGATGCTGCCGACGCGGCACATGAACTGGGCCTACCAGACCGAGCCGCAGGCCGGCCTCAACGGCAGGCAGGGCTACCAGCCGCGCGGGCGCACGCTCGGCGGCTCGAGCTCGATCAACGCGATGATCTACATGCGCGGCCATCGCGGCGACTACGACGACTGGGCCGCGCTCGGCAATCCGGGCTGGTCCTACGACGACGTGCTGCCGCTCTTCCGCCGTTCCGAGGACCAGGCGCGCGGTGCGGATCACTATCACGGGTACCGGCGGCGAATTGACGGTTTCGGACCTGGCGAGCCCGGTCGCCGCCTCACATGCTTTCGTCGAATCGGCGGTCCGCGCGGGCTTGCCGCCGAACGGCGATTTCAACGGCGCCACGCAGGACGGGGCGGGGCTCTACCAGGTGACGCAGCGCCGCGGCCGCCGCTGCAGCGCGGCCGTCGCCTTCCTGCATCCGATACTCAATCGGCCGAACCTCACGGTGCTGACCGGACGGCACGCGACGCGCGTCGTGTTCGACGGGCGCCGCGCCACGGGCGTCGAGGTCGAGGGTCCGGGCGGCCGCGCGCGAATCGACGCGCGCGCCGAAGTCATCCTGTCGGCGGGCGTCTTCGGCTCGCCGCAGCTGCTGCTGCTGTCCGGCGTCGGCCCGCGCGAGGAACTGGAGCGTCACGGCATACCGCTGCTGCACGAATTGCCGGGCGTCGGCGCCAACCTCGCCGATCATGTCGATCTCGCCCTGGTGTACGGCTCGTCGGACCGGAGCCTGATGGGCATCACGCTCGGGACGGCGCTCCGCGCGGTGCCGGGCTATTTCCAGTGGCGCTACCGCGGCAAGGGGCTTCTGACCACGAACTTTGCCGAAGCCGGCGCGTTTCTGCGTACGCACGCGGGGCTGGAACGGCCCGATGTCCAGCTGCATTTCGTCAATGCTCGTCGTGGACGACCACGCGCGCCGCCTGCACTACGGCTACGGGATTTCCTGCCATGTCGCGGTGCTGCGCCCGCAAAGCCGCGGCAGCGTCGGTCTGCGCTCCGCCGATCCCCGCGACGCGCCACGCATCGATCCGAACTACCTTGCCGCCGATGCCGACGTCGCGACGCTGCTCGCCGGCGTGAAGAGGGCGCGCGAGATCATGGAGGGCGCGCCGCTTGCGCCGCATCGCGGCGCGGAGCTCTTTGCCGATGGCCAGAGCGACGAGGCGCTGGTCCTGCGCATGCGACGGCGCGCCGACACGATCTATCACCCGGTCGGAACCTGCCGCATGGGCCAGGATGCGATGGCGGTCGTCGATCCGGCACTTCGGGTCCGGGGACTCGAGCAACTGTCCGTCGTCGATGCCTCGGTGATGCCGACACTGGTCGGCGGCAATACCAATGCGCCCACGATCATGATCGCGGAGAAAGCGGCGACGCGGTTCGCGGCCTGAACGCAGTTCCGGATGTCGTGATTCGCTTCGCCGCCGCCGTCTCGTTGATCCTTTCCGCGCCTTTCGCGATGCGCGCAGGAAACCACGGCCAGTTGACCGGATACGTCGTCGGCGCGGACGGCCAGCCGATCGCGGGCGCAGACGGTGACGATCGTGCACCTGCCGTCGGGCACTTCGAGCGGGCACGACGACCTCGGCGACCGGGCAATTTTCGGCGACCGGGCTGCGCGTCGGCGGACCCTATCGCGTCACGGCGCAGGCCACGGACATGCAGGACGCGACCGTCGAGGACCTGTACACGCGGCTCGCGGAGCGCGCCTCCGTCACGCTCGTCGCGCAGCCGATCGCCCAGCTCGCGGGCGTCGAGGTGACGGGCGCCTCGGAGCGCGACGTGACGATCGGGGCGGGCAGCCGCTTCGGCGCGCAGGAGGTGCGCGAACTGCCGTCCATCAGCCGCGACATCAAGGACGTGGTCCGCGTCGACCCGAAGGCCTGGGTCGATCCGACCAACTCCGACGCGCTCGAAGTCGCGGGCGTCAACAACCGCTATAACACGATCACGGTCGACGGCGTGCGCCAGAGCGACGACTTCGGCCTCAACAGCAACGGCTATCCGACCAGCGCAGCCCGCTGTCGGTGGACGCGATCGAGGCGGTCTCGGTCCTGACCGCGCCGTTCTCGGTCGAGTACTCGCATTTCCGCGGCTCGACCATCAACGTCGTGACCAAGTCGGGCACGAACGAATTCACCGGCTCAGCCTTCTACTACACGGGCGACGACAGCCTGCTCGGCGACCAGACCAAGGACACCGAGGTCGACCTCACGTTCGACGAGGAAATTGTACGGCGGCACGTTCGGCGGACCGATCATCAAGGACAAGCTGTTCTTCTTCCTGTCCTACGAGAAGCTGGATCGCACGGCGCCGCAGGACATCGGCGCCGGCGGATTCCGGGTTCCCGGTCCAGGTACCGGGCGTTACCCAGGCCGATTACGACCGGATCCGCCAGATCGGCATCGACGTGTACGGCTTCGATATCCGGCGAGATCCTGTCCTCGGCGCCCGAGGAAGACGAGAAGATCCTCGCCAAGCTCGACTGGAACATCAACGACTCGCACCGCGCGACGCTCGCCTACCAGCGCACCGAGGGCAATGTCCTGGTCGTCAACAGCGACGAACAACAATCCCGCGACCAACCGCCTCGGCGCGCCGTCGAACTGGTACGACCGCTCGATCCTGATGGAGGCGGCGTCGTTCCAGCTCTTCTCGGACTGGAACGAATACTTCTCGACCGAGGTCAAGCTGGCGCGCAAGGAAGTCGAGACCGCGCAGGTTTCGCTCTTCGGCACGGATTTCGGCGAGATGCAGATCGACGTGCCGACGACCGCACGGCGGCGGCGGCACTGTGTACATCGGTTCGGACGAGTTCCGCCATGCGAACGCGCTGTCGAACGATCTCGACTCCATCAAGCTGAAGGGCAGCTTTTTCCTCGGCGACCACACGCTCATGGTCGGCTACGAGCGCGAGATGCTCGACATCTTCAACCTCTTCGTAAATCGCAGCCAGGGCCAGTGGGTCGTTCGAGAGCATCGACGCCTTCGAGGCCCAGAGCGCGCTCAGCCTGAGCTACCGCAACGCCTTTACGAATGACGCCAACGACGGCGCCGCGACCTTCGGCTACGACGTCGACAGCTTCTACGTGCAGGACGAGTGGCAGGCGACTCCGGACCTGAAGTTCCAGGCCGGCGTGCGCATCGACAAGTTCTCGGGCAGACGACAAGCCGCTCCTGAACCCGAATTTCACCGGCCGCTACGGCTTCAACAACCAGTCGACGCTCGACGGGCGCGACCTGATCATGCCGCGCATCGGCTTCAACTGGCAGTGGACGCCGGAGACGACGGTCTACGGCGGCTGGGGCCTGTTCGGCGGCGGCACGCCGAATGTCTGGATCTCGAACAGCTTCTCGAACGACGGCGTCACGGTCGTGCAGACCGATGTCAACGCCTTCACGGATCCGGACCTGGCCAGCGCGCTGGTCGGCGTCGATGGATTCGACATTCCGCAGAACGTGCTCGATCGTCAACGCGACGCCGGCGCGGCGACGGCCCGGTCAACGCGATCGACCCGAACTTCGAGATCCCGTCGCAGTACCGCTGGAACCTCGGCATCACGCACACGTTGCCCTGGGACATCGAGATGACGGCGGACGTCATCTACTCGCGCGTCAAGGATGAAGTGCTGTGGCAGGACATCCGCCTGCGCAGGTCGGCACGGCGCCGGACGGCCGTCCGATCTACGGCACCGAACGCGCGACGGGCGCTCGAGCGGCTCGATCCAGGACCTCCTGCTGACCAACACGAACGAAGGCGAGGGCACGGTCTTCACGGTCGACGCGAGCAAGACCTGGCGCAAGGGCGCGGGCCGATTCGATGCCTACCTCGGCTACGGCTACCAGGACATCAAGGACGTCAACCCGGGCACGAGTTCGACGGCGTCGTCGAACTGGGACAACGTCGCAGTGTCCGACCCGAACGATCCGGGTCTCGAGACTTCGAACTACGAGATCGAGCACATGTTCAAGGGCGCATTCACCTGGCGCAAGGCCTTCTTCGGCGACTACGAGACGAGCGTCGGTCTCTTTGCCGAGCGCCGCTCGGGCCGCCCGTACAGCTTCACCTTTGGCGGCGGCACGCCACAGTCCGTCTGGGGCGATCCGCGCCAGGCGGCGCGCCAGCGGCAGCTTTTCTACGTGCCGGACGGCGACGTGATTTTCGAGTCGCTCTGCTAGCGACGCGGATGTGACCGGCGGCGTCGCGGGCTGCGCCTCGAACACGAGCTTCACGTCGGCGAATGCGGCCGCCGCGCCAGTTCGCCTCGGACATGGAGACTTACATCGAGCAGCACGGTCTCGAGAAGTACCGCGGCCGCATCATGCCGCGCAATTCGCACCGCAGTCCCTGGGCCACGGTGCTCGACCTGCGATTCGCGCAGGAGCTGCCGATCTTCCGCAAGACGCGCGGCATCCTGACGCTCGACATCGAGAACTTCGCGAACATGCTCAACAAGGACTGGGGGCAGCTGCGCCAGGTCGGCTTCCCGTACTGTCACGCCGGTCGTCGACGTGGATCGCATCACGTACGACCGGCTGCCCCAATGGCGCGGCGAGCTGCTACGTCTACCGGCCGCGCTCCGGACAGAGCGGGCCCGGTGGCGCCGTTCGAGCACGATTTCCTCGTTGCCGTCGGTCTGGCGCGTCCAGCTGGGCTTCCGCATCGAGTTCTGATCGAGCGTCATTTAGACTCTATCGATGGCCACGAATCCGGATGCTGAGCGGCAGTGCGCGGATGCCGTGCTGATGGTCCGGCCTGCGCGCTTCGGCGCGAATCCGGAGACTGCCGATTCGAACCGGTTCCAGCAGGGTGGCGCGACGGCCGCTGCGGCTGACGCCGCGGAGCGCGAGTTCGACGGACTGGTGTCGCGACTCCGGGGCGCGGGCGTCGAGGTCCAGGTCGCGGACGACACGCCGGACCCGCCCAAGCCCGATGCCTGCTTTCCGAACAACTGGGTCAGCTTCCACGCGGACGGCAGCGTCGTCCTCTATCCGATGATGGCGCCCTCCCGGCGCGCCGAGCGACGCGAGGCGCCGATCGCGCAGTTGCGCGCGGCTGGATTCCAGGTGGCGCGCACCATCGATCTCAGTCCGCTCGAAGCGCGCGGCGAATTCCTGGAGGGCACGGGAAGTCTCGTGCTCGATCGCTGCCACCGCATCGCCTACGCCTGCCGCTCGCCGCGGACCACCGCCGCGGCACTCGCGGAGTTCTCCGCGCGACTCGGCTATCGCGTCGTGGCCTTCGATGCGCTGGGGCCGGACGGCAGGCCCGCGTATCACACGAACGTGCTGATGGCGATTGGCGAGCGTTTCGCCGTCGTCTGTGCCGCGGCGATTCCGGAGGCGGGCGAGCGCGCGCTCATCCTGCGATGAACTCGCAGAGTCGGGTCACGAGCCCGTCGAGATCGACCATCGCCGAGATGCACGGCTTCGCCGGCAACCTGCTGGCGCTACGTTCCACCGATGGCCGCCCGCTAATTGCCGTGTCCGACACCGCCTGGAGCAGCCTGTCGCCGGAGACACGACGCAGGCTCGAGCGTCACGGCGCGATCGTCACGGCTCCGATCCCGACCATTGAGCGGCACGGCGGCGGCAGCGTGCGCTGCATGATCGCCGAGGTCTTCCTGCCGCGCTCCGCACCGGATGAGCGATGCTGGAGCTCGGCCTCAAGACGCTGATCGGCTATCTGCTCGGCTCGCTGATGGGCGCGTTGCTCGATCGGGCGAATGCGCGGCGTCGACATCCGTGACGCAGGGCAGCGGCAACGCGGGCGGCACGAACGCGCTGCGCACCCAGGGAGTCTGGTTCGCCGCCGCGACTGTCCTCATCGACGTCGGCAAGGGCTGGCTTGCGGCCGGCTGGCTGCCCGCGTTCGAGATTCCGGGTGTCGCCGCCGATCCCGCAATCGACCGCGACTGGCTCGCGGTTTCCTGCGCCGCGGCCGCGGTCGCGGGCCATGTCTGGCCGCATTTTACGGCTTCCGCGGCGGCAAGGGCGGCGCGACTCTGGCCGGCACGCTGCTCGCGCTCGCACCGATCCTGGTTGCGATCGCGATCGCGCGCTGGCTCGCCGTTGCGGTGCTGACCGGATTCGTCGGGTCTCGCGACGATGACCGGCGCGGCGTCCGTGCCGGTCGCCGTCCGGCTGCTCGATCTCGAGGCCGCGCCCTTGTTCGCGTTTTCGCTCGCCATGGCGGTGCTCGTCGCCTGGGCGCATCGCGGCAACCTCGCGCGCATGCGGGCGGGGACCGAGCCGCGCGCATGAACCGGCTCTGGCTGTTCCGCCCGCGGACCGGCAAGTGATGAGCCGCCGCAGCGAATTGCTGCGCCTGCTGGCCGACGGCGAGATGCATTCCGGCGAGGAACTCGCGGCTGCGCTTTCCGTTTCGCGTGCCGCCGTCTGGAAGCGGCTCCAGCAGCTCGGCGACTGGGGCATCGCGCTCGAGGCGCGTGCCGGGCGGCGGTTACCGACTCGAGTCGCCGCTCGACCTGCTGGACGCGTCGCAGATCCGCGCGCAGCTGCCGCAGGCCTCTGCGGAGCGCCTGCGGAATCTCGAAGTGCACGAGGAACTCGAATCGACGAGCGATCGCCTGCTCGCGGTCGACGATCTGCCGCCGGGACGTTTCGATGCCTGCCTGGCGGAGTTCCAGAGCGCAGGCCGGGGCCGGCGCGGCAGGCGATGGGTCGCGCCCTTCGCTTCGGGGCTCTGCCTGTCGGTCAACTGGAGCACTCGCGATGCGCCCGCGACCTTCGGCGCGCTGTCGCTCGCCGCGGGCGTCGCCGTGCTGCGCGCGCTGCGCCGGCTCGGATTCGCGGATCTTGCGCTGAAATGGCCGAACGACATCGTCCATCGCGACGGCAAGCTCGGCGGAATACTCATCGATCTCCGCGGCGAGGCTGCCGGACCCGCCTATTTCGTCGTCGGTGTCGGAATCAACCTGCGGCTGCCGCAGGCCACGCGGGACGATCTTCGCGCCGAGGGCGTGGACGCGATCGATCTCGCCTCGCTCGGCACGCCACCCGGGCGCAATGTCGCTGGCGTCGGCCCTGATCAGCGAGCTCGCGCTCGCGCTCGTCGAATTCGGCGCGCGCGGCATGGCGGCGTTCGCGGAGGAGTGGCGGGGCGCCGACGCGCTCGCCGGCCGCCCGGTGCGCGTGATCCATGGGCGGCCAGTCGTTCGAGGGTCTGGCCTGCGGCGTCGACACCGATGGCGCCTTGCTGCTGGACGTCGACGGGCGAACAGCGCCGATCGTACTGTCGGGCGAAGTGAGCGTCCGGCCGGTTCGGTGATAGATTCGCAACGATGCGACTGGCATTCGCCCTGCTGCTGTTCGCGAACCTCGCCTGGTACGGGTGGACACACTGGGTCGCCGCGCCTGACGGGGCGGTGGCGACCGCCGCCACGGTGCGCCCGGACCGGGGCTTCAGCTCGCGCGCGAGGCGTCGCCGGCAAAACCGACGGCGTGCATCGGCGCGGCCGGGCAACAACTGCCTGAGCCTCGGCCCATTCACCGACCTGACCGACGCCGCGCGCGCCTCGACGCTGCTGCGCGAAAACAGACTCGCAGCCGCGCCAGCGCGCGGGCGAGGGCGTCGTGTGGAAGGGTTTCTGGGTCACGCTCGATGGCGTGCCCGACCGGACGGCGGCGAGCGGCATCATCGAGCGATTGCGACGCGTCGGCGTCGGCGATGCGTATGCGATGCCGGGCGACGGGCGCGACATCACGATTTCGCTCGGCCTCTTCAGCGAGCGCCAGCGCGCGCTGCGCCGTCTCGACGACGCCAAGGCGATCGGCCTCGCGCCGCGCATCGTCGATCGCGAGCGGAACGGAACCGTGTACTGGATCGACGTGGACGTCGTGCCGCCGGCGGAACTGCCGGATGCCGCGCGCCTGCAGGGCGAGGGCGGCCGTATCCTCCGGCTCGAGGTCAAATCTTGTGACGCAGAGACGGATTAGGCCGTGACTGGGAACGACGCGATACCGGTTGATCGGCCGGGTAGCTGGCCCTGGCACTGCTCGTCGCGCAATTCGGCGCCGAGATCCACGTCTATTCGCATCCGCTCGCCGATCCGGCCGAACGCCTCGGCGCCGCGCGCAGCTGCGGCTACTGCCTCGCGTCTTCGCAATTGCAGAACGCCGTCGGCGCGCCGCCGACCGCGCTGCCGGTCCGTTCGCTCGCCTGGGTGACGATCGTCCCCGAGCCCGTCGTTTCTGTTTTTCATGCAGCGCCTTTCCGGGCATTCCGCTCCCGCGCACCACCCGCACTCGTCTAAAGCCGGAATTTCCCGTCCGCGTGATGCGGCCGGCATTCGTTTCTTTCAGACGAGGACTCCGTCATGCATGGTTTCAAGCCCATTGCGGCACTCATGGCCGTCTGCCTGCCGTCGCGCCGCGCAGCCGTTCGCGCGGACGATGACGTCGCGACGCTGCGCGCCGAACTCGCAGTCCCTGAAGGCCGACTACGACGCGCGGGTCGCGGCGCTCGAGTCGCGAATCGACCAACTGGAATCCACGGCGACCGTCGCGGCTGCGCCCGAGCCGTCAGCCTGCCGCGACGTGCCGGCAGCAGCGCCTCGG
Organism: uncultured Gammaproteobacteria bacterium; assembly: GCA_963819545.1. Classification (GTDB taxonomy): domain Bacteria; phylum Pseudomonadota; class Gammaproteobacteria; order Steroidobacterales; family Steroidobacteraceae; genus SCUD01. Next base: position 922,090 of record CAWFWJ010000002.1, read on the forward strand.
CATTCAATCCCGCGATCTCGCTCGTGCTCGCCGGCAGCTACGCCGACACCTCGCGCGATCCCGAGGACTGGGCGCATCGCCGGCTTCATGCCGAACGGCGGCGAGATCGGTCCCGGCGAGCGCAGCTTCAGCCTCGGCGAGTCCGAGCTGACGCTCGCGGCCAGCGTCGATCCGTATTTCTCCGCGCAGCTGACGGCCGCGATCACCGGCGAGGACGAGATCGAGGTCGAAGAGGCGTTCTTCCGCACGATCGTCGCTTGCCCGCGGGCTTCACGGCTCAAGGGCGGCCGCTTCTTCTCCGGCTTCGGCTACCTGAACGAAGTGCACGCGCATGCCTGGGATTTCGCGGACCAGCCGCTCGTCTACCAGGCGTTCTTCGGCAACCAGCGCGTCGCAGGACGGCGTGCAGCTCAAGTGGATCGCGCCCGACCGACCTCTTCCTCGAGCTCGGCGCCGAGACCGGCAATGGCGATGCGTTTCCCGGCACGCGCCACGCCGGCAATGGCCTGAACGGCACGACGCTCTTCGCGCACGTCGGCGGCGACCTCGGCGACAACGCGAGCTGGCGCGCTGGGCGCGTCCTGGATCGACCTCGATGCCGAGGACCGCGAGTACGAGGACGCCGACGCGCTGGGACAGCCCGTGCTGAACGCGTTCACGGGCCAGTCGCGGACCTGGGTCGCGGATGCGGTCTTCAAGTGGGCGCCCGACGGCAACTCGGCGCGCCGCTACCTCAAGCTCCAGGGCGAGTACATGCACCGCGAGGAGACCGGCGACCTGGCATTCGACGTGGAGAACGCCGCGCTCGTCGGACTCCTACCGCAGCACGCAGTCCGGCTGGTACCTGCAGGGCGTTTACCAGTTCAGCGCCGCGCTGGCGCGCGGGGCTGCGCTACGACGCGCTCGATTCCGGCACGCCGCACGATCGGCGCTCGTTTCGTCCGGCGTGCTGCCTGCCGGCAGGCTTCCCGTCGCTGCTGGCCGGCCGATCCGAGCCGCACGACCGTGATGGTCGACTGGAACCCGAGCGAGTTCACGCGCTGGCGCCTGCAATACGCCTGGGACGAGGCGCGCGACGACGGCGAGACGCGACCGGCAGCTGCAGCCTGCAATACCTGTTCGGCATCGGCGCGCACGGCGCGCACAAGTACTAGGAGACCGCTCCATGAAAAACTTCATTCGCGGCGCCCTGGCGCTGCTCATTCTGACCCTGGCGCTGCCGTCGCAGGCCGCGATCCGCGTGCTCGCAACGACCGCCGACTGGGGCGCGCTCGCGACCGAGCTCGGCGGCGAGCGCGTCGACGTCTACGTCGCGACGACGCGCGATGCAGGACGTGCATCGCGTCGACGCGAAACCGAGCCTGGTCGCGCGCGCGCGCACGGCGGACCTCGTCGTCGCGAACGGCGCCGAGCTCGAGGTCGGCTGGCTGCCGGTGCTGCTGCAGGAAGTCCGGCAATGCGCGCATCCAGCGCGGCGCGCCGGGCTACTTCGAGGCGACCGTCGGCCGTGAAGCTGCTCGAGGTGCCGTCGAAACTCGACCGCGCGCATGGGCGACATCCATCCGCTCGGCAATCCGCACATCCAGCTCGATCCGCGCAACATCGCCGCCGTCGCGAAGGCGCTCACGCGCGAAGCTCGCGGCGCGTCGATCCCGCGGGCGCGGACTACTACGCGGCGCGCGGCGCCGATTTCGCCAAGCGCTGGGACGAGGCGATCGGCCGCTGGGAGAGCGAAGCGCGGCGCCGCTCAAGGGCGTGCCGGTCGTGATCATGCATCGCGACCAGGCCTATCTCTGCCATTGGCTCGGCCTGAAGGAACTCGCCGTCGATCGAGCCGAAGCCCGGCGTGCCGCCCAGCGCCGGCTATCTCGGCAACTCGTCACGCAGCTTGTCGGCGACGCCGCCGAAGCCTGATCCTGCTGAACGCCTACAACGATCCGAAGGCGGCGAAATGGCTGTCGGAGCGCGATGCACGCGCCGGCGGTCGTGCTGCCGTTCTCGGTCGGCGGGACGCCGGCCGCGAAGGATCTCTTCGGACTGTTCGACGACACGCTCGATCGCCTGCTCGGTGCCGCGCAATGAATCTCTTTTCGACGGAAATGAGCATCCTGTGGCCCGCGCTGATCGCGGGCATCCTGGTCGTGATCTCGCACGTGCCGCTCGGGCAGCAGGTGTTCGCGCGCGGCATCGTGTTCATCGATCTCGCGATCGCGCAGGTCGCCGGACTCGGCGTGATCGCGGCGAGCAGCTTCGGCCTGCCGGTCGAAGGCTGGACCGCGCAGGCGGCCGCGGGCGCCGCGGCGCTCGCGGGCGCGATCCTCCTGACCTGGACCGAACGCAAGCGGCCGGAAGCGCAGGAAGCGCTGATCGGAATCCTGTTCGTGCTCGCATCGGCCGCGCAGATCCTGCTGCTCGCGAACGATCCGCACGGCGGCGAAAACCTGAAGGACCTGCTGTCCGGCCAGATCCTCTGGGTCTCGGAGACGCAGCTCATCCGCACCGCGATCCTGACGGCGATCTTCGCCGTCGTCTGGTTCCTGTGGCGCGAGCGGATCGGCCGGATCGGGTTCTACCTGATGTTCGCCGTCATGGTGACTGCCTCGGTGCAGCTGGTCGGCGTGTATCTCGTGTTCACGAGCCTGATCGTGCCCGCGGTCGCGACCTACCGGATGGCTGCGCAAGCGTCAGCTGCTGATCGGCTACGTGCTCGGCATCGCGAGCTATGTCGTCGGGCTCGCGCTGTCGGTGGTGACCGATCTGCCGTCGAGCTCCGTGATCGTCTGGGCGATGGCGCTCCTGGGGCTCTTCGTGCATCTGGCGAACGGCAACCGGCAAAGCGGCGTGCCGAAAGGCTAAAATGCCGCGCCGCTGCCGGCGTAGCTCAGTTGGTAGAGCAGTGGTTTTGTAAACCTCAGGTCGGGGGTTCGACTCCCTCCGCCGGCACCAGTTGTCGCGCGCTGCGAACGCCCGGGACGCCCCTCGTTGGCTCAGCCGGAACTTTATTCGCCAACTCGCGGCGTCCCGGCCGTTCGCAGCGTGCGACCGCTGCCGCCGCTTCCGGCGTGCGTGAGGTGGCGGGGTCTCGCGAGCAAACTCGTAAGTTCCGGCGGAGTTTGCGAGCGAGAACCCCGCCGGATCCCGCGCACGCCGGAAGCGGCGGCTCCCCCTAGATGCCGCCGCCGTGCTCGAATCCGCCCTGCTGCGGCGCCGCCTGCGCGATGCGCGAGTTGGGCGGCACGCTGTGCGTGAGCCAGACGTTGCCGCCGATGATGCTGCCGCGCCCGACGGTGATGCGCCCGAGCACGGTCGCGCTCGCGTAGATCGTGACGTCGTCCTCGACGATCGGATGGCGCGGAAGTCCCTTGACCAGGCGGCCCGTGGACGTGTCGACCGGGAAACTCTTGGCGCCGAGCGTCACGCCCTGGTAGAGCGTGACGCGATCGCCGACGACCGCGGTTTCGCCGATCACGACGCCCGTGCCGTGGTCGATGAAGAACTCGCGGCCGATTGTCGCGCCGGCATTGATGTCGATGCCCGTTCGCCGATGCGCGTCTTCGGCAAGCAGGCGCGGCACGAGCGGCACGTCGAGTTCGTAGAGGATGTGCGCGATGCGGTGGCGCGTGATCGCGAACACGCCCGGATAGGCGTAGAGCGCCTCGATCGGGTGGCGGCAGGACGGGTCGCTGCGCCAGGCCGCGCGCGCATCGTCGAACACACTCTCGCGGATCATCGGCAGGCGCTCGAGCAACTCGCCGACGACGCGGCGGGCCGCGCTTGCTGCCGCCTCGGCATCCATTGCGCCGTCTTCGCCGAGCCGCGCGGGCAGTTCGAAGGCGAGCCGCAGCTGCGGCGTGAGCACCGCCTCGATCTCGGCGAGCTCACGGGCAATCCGCGCGGCCGGCGCTTCCGCAGGCTCCGATGTCCGGGAGGGACTCCGCCATCAGCAGCCGGTGCAACCGGTCGATCGCGCCGAGGACGACGGCGCGGTCGGGCCAGTAGCCTTCCTGCAGCACGCGGTAGTCGGCGTCGCCCGAGGCCATCAGGCTCTCGGCGAGTCTGGCGTGCACGCCTTCGGGTGCCGCGTCAGGCCGGGACGATGCGGGGGCCACTGGCGGGAGCCTCTTCGTAGAGCCAGGTCGAGAGGTACCGTTCGCCGAAGCTCGGGATGATCGATCACGATCAGCTTGTCCTTGTTCTCCGGCGCGCGCGGCGACCTGCAGCGCCGCGTACAGCGCGGCGCCCGAGCTGATGCCGACCAGGATGCCTTCCTCGCGCCCGAGCATGCGCGCGTACTCGCCGGCCTGTTCGTTCGTGACCTGGATGATCTCGTCGATGATCTTGCGTGTTCAGGATCTCCGGGACGAAACCCGCGCCGATGCCCTGCGATCTTGTGTGGACCCGGCTGGCCGCCCGAAAGCACCGGGCTCGCCGCCGGCTCGACCGCGACCGCGCGGAAATCGGGCTTGCGCTTCTTGATGACTTCGCCGACACCGGTGATCGTGCCGCCGGTGCCGATGCCGGAGACGAGGATGTCGACCGCGCCGTCCGTGTCCTCCCAGATTTCTTCAGCCGTCGTGCGACGGTGGATCTCCGGGTTCGCCGGATTGCTGAACTGGCCGACGAGCAGGAAGCGTTCCGGGTCGCTCGCGACGATTTCGTTCGGCGCGCGCCATCGCGCCCTTCATGCCCTTCGCGCCTTCGGTCAGCACGAGCTCCGCGCCGAACGCCGTCAGCATGCGGCGGCGCTCCATGCTCATCGTCTCCGGCATCGTCAGTACGAGACGGTAACCTTTCGCCGCGGCGACGAAGGCAAGGCCGATGCCGGTGTTGCCGCTCGTCGGCTCGACCAGGACCGTGTTCGGCTTGATGCGGCCCTGCTTCTCGAGCGCCTCGATCATGCTGACGCCGATGCGATCCTTGACGCTCGCGCAGGGATTGAAGAACTCGAGCTTCAGCACGATCTTGCCGGGCAGGTCGCGGCCGATCTTGTTGAGCCGCACGAGCGGCGTGCGGCCGATGGTCTGCAGGATGCTGTCGTAGATCTTGGCCATGGTGCGGCGCCCTGTGTCTCAAAGAAAAGCAAGGGTCCCTGCCCCCCGCGGGACCGGGAACCCTTCCCGACATGGGAACCGGGTCACGCCGGCGCTTCAGCGCGCCGCGTAGCACTCCATTTTAAGGCCAGTGCCGCCCCGTGAGACATGGGCGACGATCGCTTTGCGGCGATGAATTTTGGTGATGGCGCCCGAGGTTGATCGCGAACGCCAGTTCGACGATGGAGCCTTTGGCGAGGCCGAGGTTCCGGGTCTCGACGAAGACGCCGTTGGCGCACAGGTTGTGCGCCTTGCAAAGCGCGCCACGACGCCCCGGCACCACGATATAAACCGTGGCCGTGGCGCGATGCCGACTGTGCAGGCGGCGTTCCATTCCCCTGATCCCCGCGTTTTTCTTAGGCGTTCAAGTCCGTGCCGGACCAGTATGCCGACGCCGGGGAGGCTGAAAAGCGCAGCCCGACGAAGGGTTTTTTGCAGTGCGGTAACCCGCTGATTGCAGGCGATCCGATACCATGCCGGCCGATGAATGCGCGAGCCTCCGAGACGGCGCCCGGCCTGACGCTTGCGGAGATCCGCGCGGCACGCGACCTGCTCGGCGACCGGATCCTGAAGACGCCGGTCCAGCCGCTCGCTGGGACCGGCCGTCGAGGCGGCGCTTTCGCGCCCGGCACGAAGCTGATCCTGAAGCTCGAGCTTTTCCAGCACACCGGCAGCTTCAAGGCGCGCGGCGCGCTCGTGAACATGCTGGCACTCAGCGAAGCCGAGACGAGCCGCGGCATCTGCGCGATCAGCGCCGGCAATCACGCGATCGCGGCCGCGTTTGCCGCACGCGCCGTCGGCACGAGCGCCAAAGTCGTGATGAAAGTGGGCGCGAATCCGTTTCGCGTTGCGGAGTGCCAGCCGTTACGGCGGCCGAGATCGAGTTCGAGCCGGATTTTCATGCCGCTTTCCGCCGCGTGCAGGAAATCCGGGATACACGAAGGGCGGACGCTGATCCATCCATTCGAGGGACTGCGCATGGCAACGGGCACGGCCACGCTCGGCCTCGAATTCATGGAGCAGGTGCCGGATCTCGACGCCGTCATCGTGCCGATCGGCGGCGGCGGCCTCGCCGCAGGCGTTTCGACGGCAATCAAGCCTGACAAATCCGCAATGCGAAGTGCTGGGCGTCGAGCCCTTCGGCGCGGACACGATGTTCCGAAGCTTTGCCGCCGGCTCGCCGCAATCGATCGAGAAAATCGACACGATTGCCGACAGCCTGGGCGCGCCGCTATGCGCTGCCGATTTCTTTCGCGCTGTGTCGCGCGAGCATCGACGAGATCGTGCGGATCCACGATGCCGAGATGATCGCTGCGATGCGCTTCCTGCTCGAGCATGCACGCCTCGCGGTCGAGCCGGCGGGCGCCGCCGCGACCGCCGCGCTGCTGGGGCCTCTTCGCGAGCGACTGGCGGGCCGGCGGGTCGGCCTCATCGTCTGCGGCTCCAATATGGACTGCCGCCGGCTTTGCGCGTCTGGTCGGGGGCTGAATGCCCGCCGGGCCGCCGATTATCGCGGCGCTTTTCGCCTGGCTGCACCTCCTGGCCATCGGCGTGGCGGCGGGACTGCTGCTGACTGAGTACTGGTTGTGCCGGCGCATGCCGGACCGCACCCAGGCGAGGCTGCTCGGGCACGGTCGATCTCGGCTACCACCTGGCGCTGATTGCGAGCCTGGCGACAGGACTCGCACAGCTGCTTTACTACGCCAGGACCCGACCTATTACCTTTCTAACCGATTGTTCTGGTTGAAGATTACAATCTTTCTGGCAGATCGTACTGGTGGCGGTCGCGCCGACTCTTCAGTACATCCGCTGGAACCGCGAGGCGCGCACGGCACCGACCTTTGCGCCCCTGACCCGGGAAGTCGAGCGCGTCCGGGCGAGCATTGCCCTCGGCCTGGGCTCTGGCTGATCCTTCCGCTGATCGCGATTCTGGTCGCCCGCGGCTACGGTTCGTCGTGAACCGGATCGGTCCCGGATCAGTGACTTAGCGGCCTTCCGAGCGTTGACAGCAGAGGCCGCGCAAACGAAAATACGCGGCTCAATTTGGGAGGGGTACCCAAGCGGCCAACGGGGGCAGACTGTAAATCTGCTGGCTCATGCCTTCGTAGGTTCGAATCCTACCCCCTCCACCAGTCGCTCGGACAACCGGTGGCTCGGCTTCTTTGGCGACCCACGTTACCTCCGCGTGATGCGGCGGCGTGAAGGAATGCGGGTGTAGTTCAATGGTAGAACCTCAGCCTTCCAAGCTGATGACGTGGGTTCGATTCCCATCACCCGCTCCAGACGGGTTGGACCAGGGCCCACGTAGCTCAGTCGGTAGAGCACGTCCTTGGTAAGGACGAGGTCACCGGTTCGATTCCGGTCGTGGGCTCCATAACGAAAGAGAATTTAACGAGGTGTGTCGTGGCTAAGGAAAAATTCGTTCGCTCCAAGCCTCACGTGAACGTGGGGACGATCGGGCATGTGGATCATGGGAAGACGACGCTGACGGCGGCGTTGACCAAGGTGATGGCGACGATGCACGGCGGCGAGTTCACCGCCTACGACCAGATCGACAAGGCGCCGGAGGAGAAGGCGCGCGGCATCACCATTGCGACCGCGCACGTGGAGTACCAGTCGGCGCTGCGGCATTACGCCCACGTGGACTGCCCGGGCCATGCCGACTACGTGAAGAACATGATCACCGGTGCGGCGCAGATGGACGGTGCGATCCTGGTGGTGTCCGCGGCCGACGGGCCGATGCCGCAGACGCGCGAGCACATTCTGCTGGCGCGCCAGGTGGGGGTGCCCTACATCGTGGTGTTCTTGAACAAGTGCGACATGGTGGACGACGCCGAGCTGATCGAGCTGGTCGAGATGGAAGTGCGCGAGCTGCTCTCCAAGTACCAGTTCCCCGGGCGATGACACGCCGATCGTGCGCGGCTCCGCGCTGAAGGCGCTGGAGTGGCGCGGCCGGTGAGCTGGGTGCCGACTCGGTCGTGAAGCTGGTGGCGGAGATGGACCGTTACATCCCGACCCCGGTGCGGGTGATCGACAAGCCGTTCCTGATGCCGATCGAGGACGTGTTCTCGATCTCGGGCCGCGGCACGGTGGTGACCGGGCGCATCGAGCGCGGCATCGTCAAGGTCAACGACGAGATCGAGATCGTCGGCCTGAAGCCGACCACCAAGACCACCTGCACCGGGGTGGAGATGTTCAGGAAGCTCCTGGACGAGGGCCAGGCCGGCGACAACGTCGGGGTCTTGCTGCGTGGCACCAAGCGCGAGGAAGTGGAGCGCGGCCAGGTGCTGGCGAAGCCCGGCTCGATCAACCCGCACACCCAGTTCGAGTGCGAGGTGTACGTGCTGACCAAGGAGGAGGGCGGCCGCCATACCCCGTTCTTCAAGGGCTATCGGCCGCAGTTCTATTTCCGCACCACCGACGTGACCGGCAACATCGAGCTGCCGGCCGGGGTCGAGATGGTGATGCCGGGCGACAACATCAAGATGGTGGTGGAGCTGATCGCGCCGATCGCGATGGAGGAAGGGCCTGCGCTTCGCGATCCGCGAGGGCGGCCGCACCGTCGGTGCCGGCGTCGTCTCCAAGGTGCTGAAGTAAGGACGCGATAACGACAGGGCAGTAGCTCAATTGGCAGAGCGGCGGTCTCCAAAACCGCAGGTTGGGGGTTCGATTCCCTCCTGCCCTGCCAGCGTAACGGAAACGGATGAACGAGCAAGCGGAAAAAGCCGGCGTCGGCATTTGTCGACGTCTTCAAGCTGGTGCTGGCCGCCGCCGCGCTGCTCGGCGGCGTCGTCGCGTACTACTGGTTCGAAGACGCAGCCGCAGGTGCTGCGCGTGCTGATGGTGCTCGGCGGACTGATCGCCGGGCTCGTGCTGCTCTACTGGTCGGAGCCCGGGCGGCGAGCTGTGGACCTACGTCCAGTCCTCGCGCGTGGAGCTTCGCAAGATGGTGTGGCCGACGCGCCAGGAAACCTGGCGCACGACGCTGGTGGTGTTCGTATTCGTGATGGCGCTCGGTGTGTTTTTCTGGCTCGTGGACATGGCGCTCGCCTGGGGCGCACGGCACGTGACCGGACAGGGGGGCTGATCTCGTGTCTCTGAACTGGTACGTCGTGCATGCCTACTCGAACTTCGAGCACAAGGTCGCGAGCAGCCTGAAGGAGCGCATCAAGCTCCATGGACTCGACGAGAAATTCGGCGACGTGCTGGTGCCGACCGAGGAAGTCGTCGAGATGCGCGCCGGCCAGAAGCGCCGCAGCGAGCGCAAGTTCTTCCCCGGCTACGTGCTGGTGCAGATGGCGATGGATGACGAAGCCTGGCATCTCGTGAAAGAGACGCCGAAGGTGCTCGGTTTCATCGGCGGCACTTCGGAGAAGCCGACCCCGATCACGGAGAAGGAAGCGAACGCGATCCTGCGCCGGGTCGAGGAAGGCGTCGAGAAGCCGAGGCCGAAGGTGCTGTTCGAGCCGGGCGAATTCGTGCGGGTGGTCGACGGACCCGTTCAACGATTTCACCGGCGTGGTCGAGATCGTGCCAATTACGAAAAGAGCCGCCTGCAGGTCGCGGTCCAGATTCTCGGACGGTCGACGCCGGTCGAGCTGGACTTCGGGCAGGTGGAAAAGGCTTGAAACCGGGGAGCCGCAAGGCGCTTGCACCCGGGAGTGAGGAACGATGGCTAAGAAAGTACAGGGCTACATCAAGTTGCAGATTCCTGCGGGCGGGGCGAATCCCAGCCCGCCGGTCGGGCCGGCGCTCGGCCAGCAGGGCGTCAACATCATGGAGTTCTGCAAGCAGTTCAACGCGGCGACGCAGAAGGAAGAGAAGGGCCTGCCGATCCCCGTGATCATCACGGTGTACGGCGATCGCAGCTTCACTTTCATTCTGAAGACGCCGCCGGCCGCCGTGCTGGTACGGAAGGCGATCGGCATCGAAAAGGGCTCCGGTACGCCGAACACCAAGAAGGTCGGCAAGATCTCCCGGAAGCAGCTCGAGGAAATTGCGAAAGCGAAGATGCCCGACCTGACCGCGTCGAGTCTCGAAGCGGCCGTGCGCACCATCGCGGGCAGCGCCCGCAGCATGGGCGTCGACGTGGAGGGCGTCTGACATGACTACCGTGTCCAAGCGCCAGAAGCCCTGGTCCGAGCGCGTGAAGCCCGGCCACGCCTACCCGATCGACGAAGCCGTCGCCCTCGTCAAGGAATTCGCGACCGCGAAGTTCGACGAGACCGTGGATGTCGCGATCAACCTCGGCATCGATCCGGCGAAGTCGGACCAGCAGGTGCGCGGCTCGACCGTGATGCCGAATGGCACCGGCAAGACGGTTCGCGTCGCAGTGTTCACGCAGGGCAAGAATGCGGACGCTGCGCGTGAAGCGGGCGCCGACATCGTCGGATTCGAGGACCTCGCCGAGAAAGTGAAGGCGGGGCAATTGGACTTCGACGTCGTGATCGCGAGCCCGGACGCAATGCGGGTCGTCGGCCAGCTCGGCCAGATCCTCGGTCCGCGCGGGCTGATGCCGAACCCGAAGGTCGGCACCGTGACGCCGGACGTCGCGGGCGCGGTCAGGAACGCGAAGGCGGGCCAGGTGCGCTACCGCTGCGACAAGGGCGGCATCGTCCACTGCACGATCGGCAAGGCGAGCTTCAAGCCCGAGGCGCTCAAGGAAAACCTGTTGGCGCTGATCGCGGACCTCCAGAAGCACAAGCCTTCGACTTCGAAGGGCGTGTTCATGCAGGGCGTTTCGGTGTCTTCGACGATGGGTCCCGGCCTCGCCGTGGATCGCGCGTCGCTCGGCATTTAAAGGGGACTGTTTAGCGGGGACTGTCACCTTTGCGGGCTTTGACGCAAAGGGGACTGTCCCCTCCGGAGAGATGAATCGAACGTCCGGGTCTATGGACCCGGGCCATCGAAGACCGCAGGCGGGGCACCGGCCCCTTAATGGCTGCCTGCGCAGATGGTGGAACCCGAGTCAGAGCACTGGCCGGTCCCACCGCTAGGAGGGTTGGATGGGACTGAGACTGGAAGACAAGCAGGCGATGGTGACCGAGGTGCAGGCCGTTGCGCAGACCGCGCATTCGGTCGTCGCGGCGGAATATCGTGGCTTGACGGTCTCGCAGTTGACGGGGCTTCGCGCGAAGGCGCGCCAGGCCGGCGTCTACATGCGGGTCGTCAAGAACACGCTGGCGCGCCGCGCGGTCATGGGTACGCCGTACGAGTGCATCGCAGACAATCTCAAGGGGCCGCTGATCCTCGCGTTCTCCGAGGAAGACCCGGGCGCTGCCGCCCGCGTCGTCAAGGAGTTCGCGAAGGGCAACGACAAGCTGGTCCCGATGCTGGTTTCTCTCGGCGGGCAGGTCTATTCCGCCGCCGAAATCGACCGCGTCGCGAGTTTGCCAACGAAGGCGCAAGCCCTCTCGATGCTCTTGGGAGTCATGAAGGCGCCGGTCACGAAGTTCGTGCGGACGCTGGCCGAACCTTGCGCGAAGTTCGTGCGCACGGTCGCGGCAATCAAGGAAACGAAGGCCGCCTGACTGACTGGCTGATTCGGGTTACTGACACACACATATATATCTGGAGAGATGGCAATGGCTGCTAGCAAGGAACAGATTCTCGAGGCGATTTCGAACATGACGATCATGGACGTGGTCGACCTCGTGAAGATGATGGAAGACAAGTTCGGCGTGACCGCCGCTGCACCGGTCGCGATGGCGGCAGGCCCCGCGGGCGGCGCCGCAGCACCGGCTGCCGAGGAACAGACCGAGTTCACGGTCACCCTGAAGGCTTATCCGGCAGAGAAGAAGGTCACCGTCATCAAGGTGATCCGCGAGATCACGGGTCTCGGCCTCAAGGAAGCCAAGGACCTGGTGGAAGGCGCGCCCTCGACAGTCAAGGAAGCCGTGTCGAAGGCCGACGCCGAGAAGTTCAAGAAGCAGCTCGAAGACGTCGCCGCCACGGTTGAGGTCAAGTAACGACCTCCATGCGAGGGCACAGAGCCTCGCAGTCCGTGGTACCGGACACCGGCCGCACCGACTCCCGTGAGGGAGTCGGTCGCGTGCCCGTGTCCCATTGTGAATAACAGACAGGTGATGACGATGGCCTATACGTTCACCGAGAAGAAGCGCATCCGGAAAAACTTTGGCAAGCGCCAGGGCATTCTGGACGTTCCGCCGTTGCTCGCGATCCAGACCGAGTCGTACGCGCAGTTCCTGCAGCTCGTCGAGGCGCGCACCCTGCACGCCGAGCTGTCCTCGCACTCCGGCGGCCAGGTCGCGGGCGGGCGTCTGCTCTCGGAGGAACAGGAAAAGACCATCATCGACCAGCACCTGCGGCGCGCCGGACTGCATGCGGCGTTCCAGAGCGTGTTCCCGATCAAGAGCTATTCGGGCAACGCGACGCTCGAGTACGTCTATTACTACCTCGGCGAGCCGGTGTTCGACGTCAAGGAATGCCAGATGCGCGGCCTCACCTACGCCGCGCCGCTCCGCGTCCGGCTGCGCCTGCGCGTCATGGACAAGGAATCGCCGGGCGCCTCGCGCGTCAAGCGCGCGATCGAACAGGAGGTCTATCTCGGCGAGCTGCCGCTCATGACCGAGAACGGAACCTTCATCGTCAACGGCACCGAGCGCGTGATCGTGTCGCAGCTGCACCGCAGCCCCGGCGTGATCTTCGACCACGACAAGGGCAAGACCCACAGCTCCGGCAAGCTGCTGTTCCAGGCGCGCGTCATTCCCTATCGCGGCTCCTGGCTCGACTTCGAGTTCGACGCGAAGGACTGCGTGTTCGCGCGCATCGACCGCCGCCGCAAGCTGCCGGTCACGATCCTGCTGCGTGCGCTCGGCTATTCGAATTCCGACATCCTGCGGCTCTTCTTCGACCACAACACCGTGCACCTGACCAAGAAGGGGCCCGAGCTCGAGCTGGTGCCGGAGCGCCTGCGCGGCGAGATCGCGATGTTCGAGATCAGCGCGAACGGCAAGGTCATCGTCGAGGAAGGACGCCGAATCACGGCGCGCCACGTGCGCCAGCTCGAGGAAGCGGGCGTGCGCCGGCTCCACGTGCCGGTTGAGTACCTCGAGGGCAAGGTCCTTGCCCACGACGTTGCGGACCCGTCGACCGGCGAAGTGCTCGCCTCGGCGAATGACGCGCTGACGACCGTGCTGGTCGAGCGCTTCGTGAAAGCCAACGTGCCGGAAATCGGCACGCTGTACGTCAACGACCTGGATCGCGGTCCGTACGTTTCGGACACGCTCCGGATCGACCCGTCGACGACCCGGCTCGAGGCGCTGATCGAGATTTACCGCATGATGCGCCCGGGTGAGCCGCCGACCAAGGACGCGGCCGAGAACCTGTTCCACAACCTGTTCTTCAACGGCGAACGTTACGACCTGTCGGCCGTCGGCCGCATGAAGTTCAACCGCCGCGTGAACCGCGAGTTCCCGAAGGAGCTTTCGGGCGCCGAGGCGGAGCGCTGGCTTGAAGTAGCCGGGCATCCTGTATGACGGCCGCTATTTCTCGACCGTCGCGGACCTGCGCAAGGACGAGTTCGGGCGCGGACTCGCCGCCAGGTACGGCGAGGCGACGTCGGACATCGTCGACGTGCTTCGCACGCTCATTGCGATCAAGAACGGCGACGGCAAGGTGGACGACATCGACCACCTCGGCAACCGCCGTGTCCGTTGCGTCGGCGAGATGGCGGAAGTCGCCTTCCGCATCGGGCTGGTGCGCGTCGAGCGCGCAGTGAAGGAGCGCCTGACGCTCGCCGAGAGCGAGGAGATCAACCCGCAGGACATGATCAACGCGAAGCCCGTAGCTGCGGCGGTCAAGGAGTTCTTCGGTTCCTCGCAGCTGTCGCAGTTCATGGACCAGAACAACCCGCTGTCGGAGATCACGCACAAGCGTCGCGTTTCGGCGCTGGGCGAGGGCGGCTTGAAGCGCGAGCGCGCCGGATTCGAGGTGCGGGACGTGCACCCGACGCATTACGGCCGCGTCTGCCCGATCGAGACGCCGGAAGGGCCGAACATCGGCCTGATCAATTCGCTCGCGGTCTATGCGCGCACCAACAAGTACGGCTTTCTCGAGACCCCGTACCGTCGGGTACGCGACAAGCGCGTGACGGGCGACGTCGACTACCTGTCAGCGATCGAGGAGAGCGAGTTCGTCATCGCGCAGGCGAACGCGCCGCTCGACGAGAAGGGCCGCTTCAGCGGCGAGCTCGTTTCCTGCCGTTACCAGAATGAATTCACGCTGATGCCGTCGGAGCGCATCGAGTACATGGACGTGTCGCCGCGCCAGATCGTGTCGGTCGCTGCTGCACTGATTCCGTTCCTCGAGCACGACGACGCGAACCGCGCCCTGATGGGATCGAACATGCAGCGCCAGGCGGTGCCGACGCTGCGCGCGTCGACCCCGCTGGTCGGCACGGGCATCGAGCGCACGGTCGCGATCGACTCTGGCGTCGCGGTCATCGCGCGCCGCGGCGGCGCCGTCGATTCCGTCGATGCGTCGCGCATCGTGGTGCGCGTCAACGAAGGCGAGGTCACGGCGGGTGAGCCGGGCGTCGACATCTACAACCTGACGAAGTACACGCGCTCGAACCAGAACACCTGCATCAACCAGCAGCCGCTGGTGCGCGTCGGCAACACGATCGCGAAGGGCGACGTGCTGGCTGACGGGCCCTCGACGCATCTCGGCGAGCTCGCGCTTGGCCAGAACATGATGGTCGCGTTCATGCCCTGGAACGGCTACAACTTCGAGGACTCGATCCTGATCTCGGAGCGCGTGGTTGTCGAAGACCGCTTCACAACCATCCACATCGAGGAACTGACCTGCGTCGCGCGCGACACCAAGCTCGGGCCCGAGGAAATCACCGCGGACATCCCGAACGTCGGCGACTCGGCGCTCGCCAAGCTCGACGAGGCCGGCATCGTGTTCATCGGCGCCGAGGTCAGGGCGGGCGACATCCTGGTCGGCAAGGTGACGCCGAAAGGCGAGACTCAGCTGACGCCGGAAGAGAAACTCCTGCGCGCGATCTTCGGCGAGAAGGCCTCCGACGTGAAGGACACGTCGCTGCGCGTTCCGCCGGGCATGGACGGTACGGTCATCGACGTGCGCGTCTTCACCCGCGACGGTGTGGAGAAGGATTCGCCGCGCGCTCGCGATCCAGAAGTCGGAGATCGAGAAGGTCCGCAAGGACCTGAACGACCAGCGCCGCATTCTCGAGGATGACCTGTTCTCGCGGCTTCGTGGTGCGCTCGAGGGCGAGGCCGCGAGCGGCGGACCGCGCCGCCTCAAGACTGGCAACACCGTGACCGCGGAGTTCCTGGACGAACTGCCGCGCGAGGAGTGGTTCGAGATCCGGATGCGGGACGAGGGCCCCTCCGAGGCGCTCGAAGCCGCGCGCCGCCGGCTCGCCGAGCAGCACAAGGAGTTCGAACGCCGCTTTGAGGGCAAGAAAACCAAGATCACCCAGGGCGACGACCTCGCGCCGGGCGTCCTCAAGATGGTCAAGGTGTATCTGGCGGTGAAGCGCCGCATCCAGCCGGGCGACAAGATGGCCGGCCGCCACGGCAACAAGGGCGTCGTCTCCACGATCGTTCCGGTCGAGGACATGCCCTATCTCGCGGACGGCACGCCGATCGACATCGTGCTGAACCCGCTTGGCGTTCCATCGCGCATGAACATCGGGCAGATCCTCGAGACCCATCTCGGCTGGGCTGCGAAGGGCCTCGGCGACAAGATCGGGAAGATGATCGAGGCGCAGAACGCAGTCGTCGAACTGCGCAAGTTCCTCGACCGCGTCTACAACACGACCGGCGGCCAGAAAGAGGATATCGCCTCGTTTACAGATGTGGAAATCCTCGAGCTTGCGCGCAACCTGACCGACGGCGTGCCGATGGCGACGCCGGTGTTCGACGGCGCGAGCGAGGCCGAGATCAAGGGCCTGCTCGCACTGGCGGACCTGCCCACCAGCGGCCAGACGACACTGACCGACGGCCGCACCGGAGAGGCCTTCGATCGGCTGGTCACGGTCGGCTACATGTACATGCTGAAGCTGAACCACCTGGTCGACGACAAGATGCACGCGCGTTCGACCGGACCTTACAGCCTCGTGACCCAGCAGCCGCTGGGCGGCAAGGCGCAGTTCGGCGGCCAGCGCTTCGGCGAGATGGAAGTCTGGGCGCTCGAGGCGTATGGCGCCGCGTACACGTTGCAGGAAATGCTGACCGTCAAGTCAGACGACGTGAACGGCCGCACCAAGATGTACAAGAACATCGTGGACGGCAACCACTCGATGGACGCCGGCATGCCGGAGTCCTTCAACGTGCTGGTCAAGGAAATCCGGTCGCTCGCCATCAACATCGAGCTCGAGCAGGAAGGATGAACGAATGAAAGACCTCCTCAAGTTCTTCAAGCCCCAGGTCCAGGTCGAGAACTTCGACTCGATCAGGATCGCGCTGACTTCGCCGGACATGATCAAGTCATGGTCCTACGGTGAGGTGCGCAAGCCCGAGACGATCAACTACCGGACATTCAAGCCGGAGCGTGACGGCCTGTTCTGCGCCAAGATCTTCGGTCCAGTGAAGGACTACGAGTGCCTTTGCGGCAAGTACAAGCGCCTGAAGCACCGCGGCGTCGTCTGCGAAAAGTGCGGCGTCGAGGTGACGCAGTCGAAGGTCCGACGCGAGCGCATGGGTCACATCGAGCTCGCGAGCCCGGTCGCGCACATCTGGTTCCTGAAGTCGCTGCCTTCACGCATCGGCCTGATGGTGGACATGACGCTCAGGGACCTCGAGCGCGTGCTGTATTTCGAGGCCTTCGTCGTGGTCGACCCGGGCATGACGCCGCTCGAGCGCGGCCAGCTCATGTCGAACGAGATGTACCTCGAGTCGATCGAGAAGTACGGCGACGAGTTCGACGCGCGCATGGGCGCCGAGGCGATCCTCGAGCTCCTGAAGTCGATCGATCTCGCGACCGAGACCGGCAAGGTTCGCACGGAAATCGGGGGCACGACCTCCGAGACCAAGATCAAGCGCCTGACCAAGCGGCTGAAGCTGCTCGAGTCCTTCATCGAGTCGGGCAACAGCCCGCAGTGGATGGTGCTGACGATGCTGCCGGTGCTGCCGCCCGACCTGCGGCCGCTGGTGCCGCTCGACGGCGGGCGCTTTGCGACCTCGGACCTGAACGATCTGTACCGCCGCGTGATCAATCGCAATAACCGCCTGCGCCGGCTGCTCGAGCTGAACGCGCCGGACATCATCGTGCGCAACGAAAAGCGCATGCTGCAGGAATCGGTCGATGCGCTGCTCGACAACGGCCGCCGCGGCCGCGCAATCACGGGCACCAACAAACGCCCGCTGAAGTCGCTCGCCGACATGATCAAGGGCAAGCAGGGCCGGTTCCGCCAGAACCTGCTCGGCAAGCGCGTGGATTATTCGGGCCGCTCGGTCATCGTGGTCGGCCCGACGCTGCGCCTGCACCAGTGCGGACTGCCGAAGAAGATGGCGCTCGAGCTTTTCAAGCCGTTCATCTTCCACAAGCTCCAGCTGCGCGGCCTCGCGACGACGATCAAGGCGGCCAAGCGCCTGGTCGAACGCGAAGGTCCGGAAGTCTGGGACATCCTCGAGGAAGTCATCCGCGAGCATCCGGTGCTGCTGAACCGCGCGCCAACGCTGCATCGTCTCGGCATCCAGGCCTTCGAGCCGGTGCTGATCGAGGGCAAGGCGATCCAGCTACACCCGCTCGTCTGCACCGCGTTCAACGCGGACTTCGACGGCGACCAGATGGCCGTGCACGTGCCGCTGTCGCTCGAGGCCCAGCTCGAGGCGCGCGCGCTGATGCTGTCTTCGAACAACATCCTGTCGCCGGCGAACGGCGACCCGATCATCGTGCCGTCGCAGGACGTCGTGCTCGGCCTGTACTACCTGACCCGCGAGCGCGCCGGCGCGACGGGCGAGGGCATGATCTTCAGCGACGTGCGCGAGGTGCATCGTGCGCACGAGACCCGTCAGGCCGAGCTGCACGCCTCGGTCAGGGTCCGCATCGTCGAGTACGCGAAGAACGCGACCGGCGAAATGAAGGAGAAGCGCCGCCTGGTGAAGACCACGGTCGGCCGCGCGCTGCTGTCGGAGTTGCTGCCGCGCGGGCTCTCGTTCGACCTGGTCAACCAGGACATGACGAAGAAGCGCGTGCAGGCGGTCATCAACTCCTGTTACCGGGCGCTCGGGCTCAAGGAGACCGTGATCTTTGCCGACCGGCTCATGTACACGGGCTTCTCGTACGCGACGCGCGGCGCCATCTCGATCGGCGTGGACGACATGGCTGTGCCGCCGCAGAAGCAGAAGATCCTGACCGGCGCCGAGCGCGAGGTGAAGGAGATCCAGGATCAGTACGAGTCCGGACTCGTGACGAACGGCGAGCGCTACAACAAGGTCGTCGACATCTGGTCGCGCACCAACGACCAGATCGGCAAGGCGATGATGGACCAGCTCCGCCACGAGGAAGGCACCGACCGCAAGGGCCGCAAGGTCCAGCAGGGCTCGTTCAACTCCATTTTCATGATGGCCGACTCCGGCGCGCGCGGTTCCGCGGCGCAGATCCGCCAGCTCGCCGGCATGCGCGGCCTGATGGCGAAGCCGGACGGCTCGATCATCGAGACACCGATCACGGCGAACTTCCGCGAGGGACTGAACGTCCTGCAGTACTTCATCTCGACCCACGGCGCCCGCAAGGGCCTCGCGGACACTGCGTTGAAGACCGCGAACTCCGGCTACCTGACGCGCCGTCTCGTGGACGTCGCCCAGGACCTCGTCGTCACGCTGACGGACTGCGGCACCGTGCGCGGTCTCGAGGTGACGCCGATCGTCGAGGGTGGTGACGTAGTGGAAGGCCTCGGCGAGCGCGTGCTCGGCCGCGTGACCGCGACCGATGTACCGAAGCCCGGCTCCGACGAGGTGCTGGTCCCGGCCTCGACGCTGATCGACGAACAGTGGGTGCAGGAGCTGGAAAGTCACGGCGTCGACCAGATCACCGTGCGCTCGCCGATCACCTGCGACGTGCGTTACGGCGTCTGCGCCATGTGCTACGGGCGCGACCTGGCCCGCGGGCGGCTCATCAGCATCGGCGAGGCGGTCGGTGTGATCGCCGCGCAGTCGATCGGCGAGCCGGGCACGCAGCTGACGATGCGGACCTTCCACATCGGCGGCGCCGCGTCCCGCGCGGCCGCGATCTCGCTCGTCGAGATCAAGGGCAAGGGTGTACTGCGCTTCCATAATGTGAAGTCCGTGCGCCACGTGAAGGGCCACCTCGTGACGACCTCGCGCTCCAGCGAGATCGGCGTCATTGACGAGTTCGGCCGCGAGCGCGAGCGCTACAAGATCCCGTACGGCGCAACCATCGGCGCGGAAGAGGGCGGTGCCGTAGTGCCGGGACAGATCGTTGCGAACTGGGACCCGCATACTCACCCGGTGGTCACCGAAGTTGCGGGCTTCATCCGCTTCAACGACTTCGTCGACGGCGTCACCGTGCAGTCGCAGGTGGACGAGGTCACTGGCCTGTCCTCCGTGGAAGTGCTCGATCCGAAGCAGCGCTCGGCCGCCGGCCGCGACCTGCGCCCGGTGCTGAAGCTCGTGAATGCGAAGGGCAAAGAGGTTACTTTTGCCAACACCGACATCCCGGCGGTCTACACGCTTCCTGCAGGAGCGCTGGTCTCACTGGAAGACGGAGCCAAGGTTTCCGTCGGCGACGTCATCGCGCGTATTCCGCAGGCATCGTCGAAGACCCGCGACATCACGGGCGGCCTGCCACGCGTCGCGGACCTGTTCGAGGCACGCAAGCCCAAGGAACCGGCAATCCTCGCCGAGGTCACGGGCACCGTAAGCTTCGGGCGCGAGACCAAGGGCAAGCGCCGCCTCGTCATCACCGGCGAGAACAACGAGCGCTATGAGGAGCTGATCCCGAAGTGGCGGCAGCTCAACGTATTCGAAGGCGAGCACGTGGAGCGCGGCGAAGTGATCGCGGAAGGCGAGCCGAACCCGCACGACATCCTGCGCCTGCGGGGCGTCGCGGCGCTCGCCAACTACCTCACGCGCGAGATCCAGGACGTCTACCGGCTCCAGGGCGTGAAGATCAATGACAAGCACATCGAGGTGATCGTCCGCCAGATGCTGCGCAAGGTCGAGGTCAAGGAGTCGGGTGACTCGACACTGCTGCGCGGGGAGCAGCTCGAGCGCGCGCGTATCCTCATTCTCAACGACCGCATCGAGGGCGAGAAGAAGAAGCCCGCGGTGTACGAGCCGATGCTGCTCGGCATCACCAAGGCGTCGCTGCAGACCGACTCGTTCATCTCCGCGGCCTCGTTCCAGGAGACGACCCGCGTGTTGACCGATGCGGCCGTGCGGGGCATCAAGGACGACCTGCGCGGGCTCAAGGAGAACGTCATCGTCGGCCGCCTGATCCCGGCCGGCACGGGCTTCTCGTTCCACGCCCAGCGTCGCAGCAAGCGGGCAGGGGACGACAGCCATCGAGGCTTCCTCGATTCGAGCGCCGAAGTGGTCGGCGAGGAACCGGCGGCGGCGGAGGCCGTGGCGGAGTGATGTGAGGGCACCGGGCCCGGCGTCGGCCGGGCCTGGGCATCCGCTCTTGCGTGGTTTCACGTCAGCGATAAAAAACGTTCCCGCGGGAACGTTTTTTGAAGCGACCCAGACCTGCGCACACGGCGCCTCGATCTAAGTCATTGATCTTACACACTGTTGACAGGAATCCGCGAATTCCGTAAATTACCCATCATACGGATTCTATGGAGTCCCTCATGACCGCCATCACCGCGAGTGAATTTGCCAAGGGGTTTGGCCGCTACAAGGAAGAGGCTCAGCGGGAGCCCATCGCCATCACGACCTATGGCCGTATCAGTGGCTACTTCGTCTCCGCCCGCGAGTATGCCGAACTACAGCGCCTGCGTGCCCTGGAACGTCGCGCGTATCGCCTCAACGAGTTGCCCCGGGACATCATCGAAGCGATCGCCGACGCGAATATGAGCCCAGAGCACGAGCATCTCAACAGTCTGCTGACCGACAAATAATCCAGCAGTCGGGTTTATGGCATTCCCCAAACCCGAGGTCGGCCTGGTTATTTCGTATGCGTATCTTTGGCGCGAGGAAGTCGAACGGGGCCATGTCGAAGGATTCAAGCCACGGCCCTGCGCCATCGTGGTTGCTCAAATTCAGGAAGAAGGGAAACCGCCGCGGGTCGTCGTGGCACCCATCACGCACAGCGCGCCGCCGGATCCAGAGCGCGCTCTCGAGATCCCGCGGCGAGTCAAGCTGCACCTTGGAATGGACGAGGAGCGGTCCTGGATCGTGCTGGATGATTTCAATGTCTTTGCTTGGCCCGGCTTCGACTTGCGACCAATCCCGATCACCGGCCGTTACGAATACGGCTTACTGCCGCCTGCACTCTTTCAGCAGTTGAGGCGGAAGTATCTCGAGCTCTTGAGCGCGGGAGCAGTCTCGGAAATTTCGCGGGACGAAGCCGACGGTTAACGCCTTTATGACAACGGGCTCGAACTGCGCCTCCCTCGGCCAGCCGCCCTGATCAGCGGCGGTCGACCGCGATCCGACCCTCCTTCATCACCAGCATCGGCCGCGTGACCGTCTCGATGTCCTTCGTCGGGTCGCCGGCCACTGCCACCAGATCGGCGGACGCGCCCTTGGCGAGGACGCCGACGCGTCCCGCGAGCCCCAGCAACGTGGCCGCCCGCGACGTGGCCGACCGCAGCGCCTCCACCGGACTCATGCCGGTGCGCACCATGGCCACGAGCTCCTGCGAATTGGTCCCGGGCAACTCGAACGTGTCCGAGCCCATCACGATGCTGACGGGCGTACGGAGCGCCGCGCGGAACGCATCGGAGTGGCGCTCGACGGTGCGCTGGACCTTGTCGAGCTTCACCGGCGACGAGCCCGCGAAGATCTTCCCGTCGCGCCACAGCTCGTACACCATCAGCGTCGGCACGTACGCGATCCCGCGCTCCGCCATCTTGCGAAAGGTCGCTTCGGTCAGGTAGAGCCCGTGCTCGATCGAGTCAACGCCGACCTCGATCGCGCGGCGCGCGCTCTCGTCCGCGTAGGTGTGAGCCGCGACCTTCACGCCCGACGCATGCGCCTCGTCCACCAGCGCCGCCAGCTCGTCGTCGCTGTACGTGCGCGCGCCTGACAGCACCTCGCTCTCGGCCTGCTTCTTCTCGAAGCTCTCCATATAGATCTTGATGACGTCCGCGCCCTCCCGCACCAGGGTCCGCACCTCCCGGCGCACCGCGGCCGGACCGTCCGCCTCGTACGAGATGGCCGGGAGTTTCGCGTACGGCGAGTAGCCGACCAGGCCATACGCGCCGGTCGCCGTCACCGGCTGGATTGCCGCCAGGATGCGCGGCCCGGGGATCAGGCCTTTCGCGATAGCGTCCCGCACCGCGATGTCCGCGAAGCCGGCGCCCTCGTTGCCCAGGTCCCGCACCGTCGTGATGCCCGATTCCAGCGTGACGCGCGCGTTCACGGTCGCGTGGATGGTCCGCAGTTCAGGCGTCTCGCGCAGGACCTGGCCGTCGTAGTCGCCCGGATGGAGCGCGATGTGCGTGTGCGCGTCGATCAAGCCGGGCAGGACCGTGAATCCGCTCAGGTCGACGACGGTGGCGCCGGGCGGTGCGACCACCGCCGGGCCGACGTCGACGATGCGGCCGGCACGCACCAGCACGCCGACCCCGTCCTGAAGCCTTCCGGTCGTCGAGTCGAATAGCCGCCCGCATTGCACGAATGTGACGAGCTCGTCGGCCGCGGCGCTAAGCGGCCAGGCGAGGAGCGCGCCCAGAACGACGAGCGTAGGGAATCGCTTCATGTTGGACGGTTCCTTTCGTGCGCGCACGACATGCATATGCAAACTCAAGCCAGCGCGATCAGCTCACGCTGGAACGGCACGCCATCGGTTGGCGGCACATCCGCTTCGCGCGCGTAGCGATGGCCCGCATAGACCGCCGCGGCGATGGTCGACGGCGCCAGGCAATCGCCGATGCGGGTGAGCGAACGGATGCCGGCATCCTGCAGCCGGCCGGCATCCGCCGTGAGGTCGTGGTACAGCGAGTCATTCGGCAGGCGCATGGTGACGAGCAGTACGGACGCGCAAGGTAAAGTCCGCTGCCGGCCGTTCTGGACATGTTGAATGCGCACCTCGCCGGCCGTCATCGTTGCGAGGGTATGCTTTTCGATGATATTGACGCCGATCTCATAGAGGCGTTCTTCGATCAAACCCTGCTCCAGCGTGGCGTGGGTCCATTTCGACACATCGGCTGCCGGGGTCACGAGTGTCACGTCCAAACCATCCTGCCGCAGTTTTTCGGCCAGCACGCCGCCGAGATAGTAGTAATCGTCATCGAAGATCACGACCGGGCCCTCAAGGCGTCGGCCGGCGAAGACATCCTCCGGCGTGAACACCGCCGCGGCGGTCAGTCCGGAGAGCGGCCTGGTGTGCCAGCGTCCGACGCCGTCGCGACGCCAGCTGCCACCGGTGGCCAGAACCACCTTGGGTGATCCGAACTCCAGAATCTCCTGCGCCTCGAGCCGGCTTTCCAGATAGGTCTGAACATTGGCCATCCGCTGAATCTGCTGCACCCGGTAATCGCGCACACGGCCCCAGGTGGCGAGTCCCGGCATGCGGCTTTCATCAGCGACGCGGCCGCCGAGAACATTCCGCGCCTCGGCCAGCGTGACTTCATAGCCGCGCTGCCCCAGCGCCCGCGCACATTCCAGACCGGCGGGCCCGGCGCCAACCACCAGGACTTTGTCTTCAGAGCCCCGAGCCGGAATGAATTCCGGATGCCAGCCTTTGCGCCACTCCTCGCCGATGGTGGGATTCTGTGTGCAGCGCATGGGCACGTTCGTGAAGTCCGCGGACACGCAAATATTGCAGCCGATGCACTCGCGGATATCGTCGATGCGACCCTCTTCGATCTTGCGCGGCAGGAAAGGATCGGCGATCGAGGGCCGGGCTGCGCCGATGAAATCCAGCACGCCGCGCCTGATCTGCGAGACCATGGTGTCGGGTGACGTGAATCTTCCGACGCCGACCACCGGCTTGCGGGTGATCTTCTTCACGAAGGAGATGAACTCTTCCTGCGACCCCTCCGGCCCGAAGCGCGAGGGAAGGGAGTCGCTGTGCCACTCCCGAAGATTGACATCCCAGAGATCGGGCAGGTCGGCGAGCAATTCGACGGCATGGCGGGATTCCTCCATGTCCGGCTCGCCGTTCGCTGACAAATAGTCGACCGTGAGGCGTAGCGCGATCGCGCAGGAGGAGCCCACGGCCTCGTGCGAATCCTCGAGAATTTCCCGCATCAGCCGGAGTCGGTTCTCCAGGCTGCCGCCATACTCGTCCGTGCGTTGATTGCGCTCCGGCGAAAGGAAATCGCCGATGAGCGAACTGCCGCCGTGGCAATAGATATAAATGATATCGAAGCCGGCCTTGCGCGCCCGCAGCGCCGCATCCCGATGCCAGCGGCGGAAAGCCCTGATGTCCGCCTTGTCCATGGCGCGCGCCTGCGCTGGATAGTCTCCCGCCCAGACCGGCTGATGAGCGACACCGATTGGTACCTCGCGGCTATAAAGGCAGGCGTCGCGCGGACCGGAATGATTGAGCTCGATGGCAGCCAGCGCGCCGTGGGCGTGCACGCCCTCGTTCATGCGCGCGAAGGTCGGGATATCGCGATCATCCCAAAGGCGGCCCTCGATCAGTGGTGTCATGTCGCCAGAGGGATGAATATCCGTCTCCTCGGTGCAGACGACGGCCCAACCACCTTCGGCCTTCATGCGGCGCATCGCCGCCATGGAACTGGGGTAGCTCATGCCCATGCCGTTGCAGTGCGCCACCTGGATGAAGCGGTTCTTGGCCGTTACCGGACCGATACGCACGGGTTCGAACAGAATGTCGTAGCGCGGATCGCGGGGCACGGCTCGGTATCCGGTGATGGAGCAGATGTTGTTGGCGCTGACGTGGCGGAGTGAGCTTCAGCCCGCGCTGAGCACTTGCTCGAAAACTCCGCACGCCCAGTCGACCTGTTCGCGCGTGATGGGCAGGGGAGGGGCGATCCGGATCGTGTGCTCGTGGGTGTCCTTGGCGAGCAGGCCGCGATCGCGCAGCCGTTCGCAGTAGCGCCGCGCTCCGCCGGCCTCGGGGCGCAGTTCGACGGCGAGCATCAGTCCGCGGCCGCGGACTTCGCGGACGACATCGCTGCGTATGCCCTCGAGCCGGGCCTTGAAATGGGCGCCCTGCCGCTCGGCGTTTTCGATCATGCCTTCGTCGATGAGCACCTTCAGCGCCATGCGCGCCACCGCGCAGGCGAGCGGATTGCCGCCGAAGGTGCTGCCGTGCTGGCCGGGCTTCAGCACGCCGAGCACTTCGGAGTTCGACAGCACCGCCGAGACCGGATAAAAGCCGCCCGAGAGCGCCTTGCCGATCAGCGTCACGTCGGCTTCGATTCCTTCGTGCTCCTCTGCCAGGAGCTTGCCGGTGCGCCCAAGGCCAGTCTGGATCTCGTCGAGGATCAGCGTCACGTTGCGCTCGCTGCAGAGCGCCCGCACTCGGGCGAAGTAGCCGGCCGGCGGGATGATGACACCGGCCTCGCCCTGGATCGGCTCGACCAGGAACGCAACCGTGTTTTCGTTGATCGCGGCAGGCAAAGGCGTCGAAGTCGCCGAACGGCACGACGCGAAAGCCGGGCGCGAACGGGCCGAAGCCGCCGCGTGCGTCCGGATCGGTGCTGAAGCCGACGATCCCAGCGTGCGCCCATGGAAGTTGTTCGCGCAGACGATGATCTCGGCGCGGTCGGCAGCCACGCCCTTCACTTCGTAGCCCCACTTGCGCACGGCCTTGATGACCGATTCGACCGCCTCCGCGCCGCTGTTCATCGGCAGGATCTTGTGCGAGCGCGTGAGCTTCGCCAGGTCCTCGTAGAGCAGCGCCAGTTGATCGTTGCGGAAAGCGCGGGACGTCAGCGTGAGGCGTTGCGCCTGTTCGACCATCGCCGCGAGGATCCTGGGATGGCAGTGGCCCTGGTTCAGGGCCGAATACGCCGACAGGCAGTCGAGATAGCGGTTGCCTTCCGTATCCCACACCCACACGCCTTCGCCGCGCACCAGCACCACATCCAGCGGCTTGTAATTGTGCGCGCCGAGACGCGCTTCGAGGGCGATCAGGCTATTGACTGTGAGCGGCATGATTCGCGTTAATCATACCGGACGCCACGATCGCGTCGGGGGTTCGGCGTTACACTGTGCGCCCGGCCGCGCCATGCAAGAACGAAGAGCCAGAAAAGTTTCCCTGATCGGCGCACCGACCGATGTCGGTGCCGGCACGCGCGGCGCGTCCATGGGGCCGGAGGCCCTGCGGGTGGCGCACCTGCAGGCCATGCTCGAGTCGCAGGGCGTCGAAGTGCTCGATCGCGGCAACCTGCAGGGTCCGGGCAATCCGGGACTGCCACCGGTGGACGGTTACCGGCACCTTGCTGAAGTCACGGCGTGGAATCGCGCAGTGCATGATGCATTCCATGCCGAGCTTGCGGCTTCCCGCCTGCCGATCTTGCTCGGCGGCGATCACTCGCTTGCGATTGGTTCGATCAGCGCCGCGGCGCGCCATTGCCGCGAAAACGGCAGGAAGCTTCGCGTGCTCTGGTTCGACGCGCACGCGGATGCAAACACCAATGTGCTCACCCCCAGTGGCAACATTCACGGTATGCCGATGGCGGTACTGTGCGGTTACGGCCCGGCAGAGCTCGTCGGGATCGGCGGCGCGGCGCCGATCATCGCGCCGGGTGTCATCCGCCAGATCGGAATCCGCAGTGTCGATGAGGGCGAGAAGCGTTTCGTGCATGAGATCGGACTGGAAGTGTTCGACATGCGCTACATCGACGAAATGGGCATGCGACAGACGATGCAGGCCGCGCTTGCCGGCCTCGATCGCAATACCCATCTGCACGTGAGCTTCGATGTCGATTTCCTCGATCCCGATATCGCGCCGGGGGTGGGTACCACCGTTGCCGGCGGACCCACCTATCGTGAATCGCAGCTCTGCATGGAGATGGTCGCTGATACCGGACTGCTGGCATCGGCCGACATCATGGAGCTCAATCCCGCCTTCGACCTGCACAACAAGACGGCAGAAGTTGCCGTCGATCTGATTGGTTCGCTGTTCGGCAAGAGCACGCTCATGCGGCGCGCTAAATAAGTATAATAAAAACAAAGGCTTATGATGAAGTGGGCTTAGAGGGGGCTTAAAGGGGATGTTCCCCTTTAGCGAAACGCAGCAGTCTGGAAACACCAGTGACCGCTAAAGGGGAACGTCCCCTTTAAGCCCCCTCTAAACCCCGCTGCAGCGACCTTGACGCGCCAAAGGGCCGGTCTCTACAATCGCGGGCCTTTTCGGCCCCCACCCCGGTATACGGGTGGGGCGGAATCGCAAAAACAGGTATCCGGGCCGCCACAGGGCGGCCCGGCGTTTCATGCGTCCTCAAAGAGTAGGGTATGTCGACGACCAACCAGTTGATCCGTGGCGGCCGCGTGGCAGCCACCTACAAGTCGAAGGTGCCGGCGCTGCAACGCTCGCCGCAGCGCCGCGGGGTCTGTACGCGCGTCTACACGACGACGCCGAAGAAGCCGAACTCGGCGCTCCGCAAGGTTGCCCGCGTGCGCCTCACGAACGGCTACGAGGTCACGAGCTACATCGGCGGCGAAGGCCACAACCTCCAGGAACACTCGGTGGTGATGATCCGCGGCGGCCGCGTCAAGGATCTCCCGGGCGTCCGCTATCACACGGTCCGCGGCACGCTCGACTGTGCCGGCGTCAGCGACCGCAAGCAGAGCCGCTCCAAGTACGGCGCCAAGCGTCCGAAGAAATAAAGAGCAGGGGTAAAGGCACATGTCCCGTCGCACATCCGCACCGACTCGCGTCGTGCTCCCGGATCCGAAGTTCGGCAGCCAGATGCTGGCCAAGTTCATGAACATGGTCATGACGAGCGGCAAGAAGTCTGCCGCCGAGCACATCGTCTACGGCGCGATCGACCGCATTTCCGAGAAGACCGACCGTCGTGGCGATGCCGCGCTCGAGTTGCTGACCGCGGCGCTCGAGAACGTCAAGCCAGCCGTCGAGGTCAAGTCACGACGCGTCGGCGGCGCGACCTACCAGGTGCCGGTCGAAGTGCGGCCGAGCCGCCGACAGACGCTTGCGATGCGCTGGCTGATCGAGGCCGCGCGCGCGCGCAGCGAGAAGTCGATGGCGCACCGCCTGGCCCACGAGCTTATGGACGCTGCGGAGAACCGCGGCACGGCCGTGCGCAAGCGCGAAGATACGCATCGCATGGCGGAGGCCAACAAGGCCTTCGCGCACTACCGCTGGTAAGAGACGGCCATGCCTCGCCATACGCCCATCGAGCACTACCGGAACATCGGCATTTCCGCGCACATCGACGCCGGAAAGACGACGACGACCGAGCGCGTGCTCTTCTATACGGGCGTCTCGCACAAGATCGGCGAGGTCCATGACGGCGCGGCCGTGATGGACTACATGGAACAGGAACAGGAGCGCGGCATCACGATCACCGCCGCGGCAACGACCTGCTTCTGGAAGGGAATGGACAACCATTACCCCGAGCACCGCATCAACATCATCGACACGCCCGGGCACGTGGACTTCACGATCGAGGTCGAACGTTCGCTGCGCGTGCTCGACTCGGCCGTCGCGGTCTATTGCGCGGTCTCCGGCGTGCAGCCCCAGTCCGAGACGGTTTGGCGGCAGATGAACAAGTACCGCGTGCCGCGCGTCGCCTTCGTCAACAAGATGGACCGCGCCGGCGCGAATTTCCTGCGCTGCGTGGACCAGATCCGCACGCGCCTGAAGGGCAACCCGGTCGTGATTCAGCTCCCGATCGGTGCGGAAGAGAATTTCACGGGCATCGTCGACCTGATCCGCATGAAGGCGATCTGGTGGGACGATGAGACCCAGGGCATGCGCTTCGAGTACCGGGACATCCCTGAAGACATGAAGGCGCAATGCGACGAGTACCGCACCAAGCTGGTCGAGTCGGCCGCCGAGGGCAACGAGGAACTGCTGAACAAGTACCTCGAGACCAACACGCTCTCGACCGAGGACATCCGCAAGGGTTTGCGCGAGCGCGCGATCCGCAACGAGATCTGCATCGTGACCTGCGGCTCGGCCTTCAAGAACAAGGGCGTGCAGGCCGTGCTCGACGCGGTCATCGACTTCATGCCGTCGCCAGCCGAAGTGGCCGACGTCAAGGGCCAGACCGAGGAGAGCGAGGAAATCACCCGACCGCCCACCGACGAGGCGCCGTTCTCCGCACTCGCGTTCAAGATCCTGAACGACCCCTTCGTCGGCAACCTGACGTTCTTCCGGGTCTATTCCGGCACGCTGAATTCGGGCGACCAGGTCTATGTGCCGAACCGTTCGCGCAAAGAGCGCATTGGCCGCCTGCTGCAGATGCACGCAAGCGAGCGCGAGGAAATCAAGGAAGTCCACGCCGGCGACATCGCCGCAGCCGTGGGACTCAAGGACGTCACCACCGGCGACACGCTCTCCGATCCGGACGAGATCATTGTGCTCGAAAAGATGGAATTCCCGGCGCCGGTGATTTCGGTCGCGGTCGAGCCAAGGACCAAGGCCGACCAGGAAAAGATGGGAATTGCGCTGCAGCGCCTGGCTAAGGAAGACCCGTCATTCCGGGTCTCGACCGACCAGGAATCGGGACAGACCATCATCTCCGGCATGGGCGAGCTGCACCTCGAGATCATCGTCGATCGCATGAAGCGCGAGTTCAAGGTCGAGGCGACCGTCGGCAAGCCGCAGGTCGCTTACCGCGAAACGATCCGCAGGTCGGTCGAGCAGGAAGGCAAGTTCGTGCGCCAGTCGGGCGGCCGCGGCCAGTACGGCCACGTCTGGATCCGCCTCGAGCCTCTCGAGGAAGGAAAGGGCTACGAATTCGTCAACGAGGTCGTCGGCGGCGTGATCCCGCGCGAATACATCCCGGCCGTGGACAAGGGCATCAAGGAAGTCCTGCTGAACGGCGTGATCGCCGGTTTCCCGATCGTCGACGTGAGAGTCGCGCTGACGGATGGCTCGTACCACGACGTCGACTCGAGCGAAATGGCGTTCAAGATCGCGGGCAGTATGGCGTTCAAGGAAGGCTTCGCGAAGGCGAAGCCGGTGTTGCTCGAGCCGATCATGAACGTCGAAGTCGTGACGCCGGAGGAATACTCGGGCGACGTGATCGGCGACCTGAATCGCCGCCGCGGCCAGATTACGGGCATGGATGAATCCGTGTCCGGCAAGGTCGTGACCGCCGACGTCCCGCTGTCGGAGATGTTCGGTTACGCAACGACCGTGCGCTCGATGAGTCAGGGTCGCGCGACGTTCACGATGGAGTTCAAAAAGTATGTCGAGGTGCCGAACAACGTCGCCGAGACCGTCCTGAAGAAAGCCTCCTGAGGAAAAGACGATGGCTAAGGAAAAATTCGTTCGCTCCAAGCCTCACGTGAACGTGGGCACGATCGGGCATGTGGATCATGGCAAGACCACGCTGACGGCGGCCTTGACCAAGGTGATGGCGACCATGCACGGCGGCGAGTTCACCGCCTACGACCAGATCGACAAGGCGCCGGAGGAGAAGGCGCGCGGCATCACCATTGCGACCGCGCACGTGGAGTACCAGTCGGCGCTGCGGCATTACGCCCATGTCGATTGCCCGGGCCATGCCGACTACGTCAAGAACATGATCACCGGTGCGGCGCAGATGGACGGTGCCATCCTGGTGGTGTCCGCGGCCGACGGGCCGATGCCGCAGACCCGCGAGCACATTCTGCTGGCGCGCCAGGTGGGGGTGCCCTACATCGTGGTGTTCTTGAACAAGTGCGACATGGTGGACGACGCCGAGCTGATCGAGCTGGTCGAGATGGAAGTGCGCGAGTTGCTCTCCAAGTACCAGTTCCCCGGGGATGACACGCCGATCGTGCGCGGCTCCGCGCTGAAGGCGCTGGGTGGCGATACCGGTGAGCTGGGCGCGGAGTCGGTGGTCAAGCTGGTGGCGGAGATGGACCGTTACATCCCGACCCCGGTGCGGGTGATCGACAAGCCGTTCCTGATGCCGATCGAGGACGTGTTCTCGATCTCGGGCCGCGGCACGGTGGTGACCGGGCGCATCGAGCGCGGCATCGTCAAGATCAACGACGAGATCGAGATCGTCGGCCTCAAGCCGACCACCAAGACCACCTGCACCGGGGTGGAGATGTTCAGGAAGCTCCTGGACGAGGGCCGCGCCGGTGACAACGTCGGGGTCTTGCTGCGTGGCACCAAGCGCGAGGAAGTGGAGCGCGGCCAGGTGCTGGCCAAGCCCGGCTCGATCAACCCGCACACCCAGTTCGAGTGCGAGGTGTACGTGCTGACCAAGGAGGAAGGCGGCCGCCATACCCCGTTCTTCAAGGGCTATCGGCCGCAGTTCTATTTCCGCACCACCGACGTGACCGGCAACATCGAGTTGCCGGCCGGGGTCGAGATGGTGATGCCGGGCGACAACATCAAGATGGTGGTGGAGCTGATTGCGCCGATCGCGATGGAGGAAGGGCTGCGCTTCGCGATCCGCGAGGGCGGCCGCACCGTCGGTGCCGGCGTCGTCTCCAAAGTGCTGAAGTAAGGAACGACAATGGCTACCAGTCAGAACATCCGCATCCGCCTGAAGGCGTTCGATCACAAGCTGATCGACACCTCGGCGCGTGAAATCGTCGAGACAGCGCGCCGCACCGGCGCGACGGTGCGCGGGCCCGTTCCTTTACCGACCAAGATCGAGCGCTTCACGGTGCTGGTCTCGCCGCACGTCGACAAGGACGCGCGCGACCAGTACGAGATCCGGACCCACAAGCGCCTGCTCGACATCGTCAATCCGACCGACAAGACGGTCGATGCGCTGATGCGGCTCGAGCTGCCGGCGGGCGTGGACGTCCAGATCAAGTTGAACTGATTCCGCGGGTCGCTATACTGGGCGGCTTTTTCGCGGGGCACTCTTGAAGGGGACGTTCACCTTCAACGATGCGACGGTTGAGCGGGAAGTGGCGTTGAAGGTGAACGTCCCCTTCAAAAGTTTGGGACAGCATCGGCCAATTGCAGCCGGTGCGGTGAAAAAAGGATATAAATCATGACCATAGGTCTGGTCGGCCGCAAGGCCGGCATGACTCGGGTTTTCACCGAAGCAGGCGATTCCCTGCCGGTGACGGTCATCGAGGCCCTGCCGAATCGCATCGTGCAGGTGAAGGACTCGACGGCCGACGGCTATCGCGCCATCCAGGTCACATTCGGTGCACGCCGCGCCTCCCGCCTGTCCAAGCCGGTCGCGGGCCATTACGCCAAGCCCGGCGTGCTGCCCGGCGCCAGGCTCGTCGAGTTCCGCCTCGCCGAGGGCGAGGGCGAGGGCCTGCAGACAGGTACCGAACTCAAGGTCGACTTGTTCAAGGAAGGCCAGATCGTGGACGTGGCCGGCGCGACGATCGGCAAGGGCTATGCGGGCGTGATGAAGCGCCACGGTTTCGCCGGCGGCATGGCGAGCCACGGCGCATCGGTCGTGCACCGCTCCCCGGGATCGATCGGCCAGCGCCAGACGCCGGGCCGCGTATTGCCCGGCAAGCGAATGGCGGGCCGCATGGGCAACGTCAATCGCACGGTCGAGAACCTGAAGGTCGTCCAGGTCGATCTCGAGCGGAATCTGCTGCTGGTCAGCGGTTCCGTTCCAGGCGCTCCCGGCGGGCGTGTCGTGGTCCGGCCGTCGGTCAAGTCCGCAGCGCGGGGCAGGCGCAAATCCGTCGCCGCAGTGAAGAAGTGATGCGGGGGCACTGGCAATGAAGCTCAAGCTGGTGAATGGCGGAGCCAAAGGCTCCGAGATCGATGTCAGTGACGCGACCTTCGGCCGTGAATTCAACGAGCCGCTGGTGCACCAGGTGCTCGTGGCCTATGCGGCCGCGGGCCGCGCGGGCACCAAGGCGCAGCTGACGAAAGCCGAAGTGCGCGGCGGCGGCAAGAAGCCGTGGAACCAGAAGGGCACGGGCCAGGCGCGCGCAGGCTCGATCCGCAGCCCAATCTGGGTCGGCGGCGGCCGCGCCTTCGCGGCGAAGCCCCGCAGCTACGCGCAGAAAGTGAACCGGAAGATGTATCGCGGCGCGATCCGCTCGATGCTTTCCGAGCTGGCGCGCCAGGAGCGACTGGTCGTGACGGACACTCTCGAACTCGAGGCGCCGAAGACGAAGATGCTGGTCGGCAAGCTCGCTGAGCTCGGTCTCGAAAACGTCTTGATACTGATCGAGGCCTACGACGAGAAACTGCACCTCGCCTCACGCAATCTCGTGGGCGTTGACGTGCGCACCGTCGCAAGCCTCGACCCGCTCGCGCTCGCGCGCTACCCGAAAGTGCTCGCGACCGTCGGTGCGCTGCGGATGCTCGAGGAGAAACTGGCATGAGGACGCCGTCAACCGGCATGAGAACGCCGTCGAAGGACTGGCTGGCGGGCGTCGTGATCGCCCCGCACGTGTCGGAAAAGAGCGCCCGCATCGCGACCGAGGGCAACCAGTACGTGTTCCGCGTGCGGCGGGACGCGACCAAGCCCGAGATTCGCGCGGCGGTCGAGTTCCTGTTCGAGGTGAAGGTGGACAAGGTCCGCGTCGTCAACCAGCCCGGCAAGGCGAAGCGCTTTGGGCGCACGCCCGGCCGCAGACAGGACTGGAAGAAAGCCTACATCCGGCTCGTCGAAGGCCAGCAAATCGAGATGGGAGGCGCCGAACGCGCCTGACGCGCGGTAACGGGAAAGCACCATGGCATTGAGAAAACTGAAACCGACTTCGCCGGGAACGCGCTTCCAGCTGCGTCCCGATCGTTCACACTTGCACAAGGGCGGGCCGGTGCGTGCGCTCGTGGTCGGCCACAAGTCGACGGGCGGTCGCAACAACGTCGGCCGCATGACGACGCGGCACAAGGGCTCGGGCCACAAGCACAACTACCGGATGATCGACTTCCGGCGCGACAAGGACGGCATCGTCGCGAAGGTCGAGCGGCTCGAATACGATCCGAACCGCTCCTCGTACATCGCGCTGCTCCTCTACAAGGATGGCGAGCGCCGTTACATCCTTGCGGCGAAGGGCCTGCAGCCCGGCGACGAGCTGCAGTCGGGCGCCGATTCGCCGATCCGCGCCGGCAACGCGATGGCGCTGCGCCATATCCCGGTCGGCTCGATCATTCACAACATCGAGCTGAAGCCCGGCAAGGGCGGACAGCTGGCGCGCGCTGCCGGCACTTCTGCCCAGTACTCGGGGCGCGAGGCCGGCAATGCGATCCTGCGGCTCAAGTCCGGCGAGACGCGCAAGGTCAGCGTCGAATGCCGCGCGACCATCGGCGAGATCGGCAACGACGAGCACAACCTGCGCAGCTTCGGCAAGGCGGGCGCCAAGCGCTGGCGCGGAATCAGGCCGACCGTGCGCGGCGTCGCGATGAATCCGGTCGATCACCCACACGGCGGCGGCGAGGGCCGCTCCGGTCAGGGCAATCCGCACCCGGTTTCGCCCTGGGGCTGGCACACCAAGGGCAAGAAGACGCGCAAGAACAAGCGCACCGACGCATCAATCGTGCGCCGGCGCAAGAAGGGAGCGTAAGCGAGATGTCACGTTCGCTGAAAAAGGGCCCATTCGTGGATCTGCACCTGGCGAAGAAGGTGCAGGTGGCCCGCGACAAGAACGACCGCCGCCCGATCAAGACCTGGTCGCGGCGCTCGATGATCCTGCCGGACATGGTGGGGCTCACGATCGCGGTACACAACGGCCGCCAGCACGTGCCGGTACTTGTCACCGAGAACATGGTCGGGCACAAGCTCGGCGAGTTCGCGCCGACGCGAATTTTCAAGAGTCACTCCTCGGCCAGGAAGGTCGAGGCGGCTCCGGCGTAAGACAATGCAAGTATCAGCCATCCTGCGCCATGCGCGCATCTCGCCGCAGAAGTGCCGCCTCGTCGCAGATCTCGTGCGCGGCCAGCCCGTGGGCGACGCACGCGCGGTGCTCGCCTACACACCGAAGAAAGGCGCGCGCATCGTGCTGAAGCTGCTCGAGTCGGCGATCGCGAACGCCGAGCACAATTTCGAGGCAGACATCGACGAGTTGAAGATCGCACGCATCGAGGTCGATGCGGCGCCGGTGGTGAAGCGATTTCATGCGCGCGCCAAGGGCCGTGGCAATCGCATCGTCAAGCGGCTGAGCCACATCAAGATTACGGTCGCCGACAAGGCGCGGTAAGACGGGAGCAGAGCGGCACATGGGTCAAAAGGTCAATCCGATCGGCATTCGGCTCGGCATCACGCGCGACTGGACGTCACGCTGGTATGCCGACACCAAGAGCTTCCCCGCGTTCATCCTGTCCGACTGGAGGGTGCGCGAATTCCTGCGCAAGAAACTCGTCGACGCGTCGGTCAGCCGCATCCACATCGAGCGCGCCGCGCGCAAGGCCAACATCACGATCCACACCGCGCGCCCAGGCATTGTGATCGGCCGTAAGGGCGAGGACATCGAGAAGCTCCGCCTCGAAGTGGCGAAGCTCATGAAAATGACGGTCGGGGACGTGCGTCTCAACATCGCGGAAATCCGCAAGCCCGAGCTCGACGCGACGCTCGTGGCCGAGAGCATCTCCCAGCAGATCGAAAAGCGCGTGATGTTCCGTCGCGCGATGAAGCGGGCGGTCACGAACACGATGCGAAGCGGCGCCCTCGGCGTGAAAGTGCGACTTGCCGGCCGCCTGAACGGTGCCGAGATTTCGCGGTCGGAATGGACCCGCGAGGGGCGCATTCCGCTGCATACCTTCCGTGCGGACATCGATTACGGCACGGCGGAGGCGCACACGACCTACGGCGTCATCGGCATCAAGGTCTGGGTGTTCAAGGGCGAAGTCTTCGACCGCGAAGAGGCGGAAGCGGAAGTGGTCGAGGTGACGGCCGAGGCGGCACCGAAAGAAGCGGATAAACCCGTGGCGCAGCCGGCGGCGGAACCGGCGGCGGGCTGAGTTGAAGGATTCACGGCAATGATGCAGCCCAAACGGACCAAGTTCCGCAAGATGTTCAAGGGAAACCTGGCCGGCAGCTCGCACCGCGGCAGCTCGGTCGCGTTCGGGGACTTCGGACTCAAGGCGATCGATCGCTCGCGCATGACCGCTCGCGAGATCGAGGCGGCGCGGCGCGCTATGACGCGCTACGTCAAGCGCGGCGGCAAGATCTGGATCCGCGTGTTTCCGGACGTGCCGATCACGCAGAAGCCGCTCGAAGTCCGCATGGGCAGCGGCAAGGGCAACGTCGAGTACTGGGTCGCAAAAGTGACGCCGGGCAAGGTGCTGTTCGAGATCGAGGGCGTGACCGAAGAAACCGCGCGCGAGGCATTCAAGCTCGCCGCGGCCAAGCTTTCGGTCGCGACATCATTCGTCAGGCGGCAGGTGCGCTGATGAGCAAGAAGAACATCAAGGAACGCGGGCGTTTCCTGAAGAGCCTGCGCAGCAAGGACCTGGCGGGGCTCCGCGAGGAGCTCGGCGAATTGCGCCGCGAGCAGTTCAACCTGCGCATGGCGGCAGCAAGCGGTCAGCCGTCGCGGCCGGACCAGCATGCGAAGGTCCGCGGGAAAATCGCACGGCTCAAGACCGTGCTGGCTGAGTCCGATCGCGCGAAAGTTGCCGGGAGCAAGGCGTAATGATTGAGACTGAACAGAAGCGCGCGGTGAAGACGGCGCGCACGCTGACTGGCACCGTGGTCAGCAGCAAGATGGACAAGACGATTTCCGTCGAGGTTGAGCGGCTCATCAAGCACCCAACCTACGGCAAGTATGTGCGGCGCACGACAAAGCTGCTGGCGCACGACGAGAAGAACGAGTGCCGCGAGGGCGACACCGTTGCGATTTCCGAGTGCCGGCCGCTGTCGCGGCGCAAGGCATGGCAGCTGGTGCGCGTGATCGAACGCGCGCCGGCGGATTGAGTTCGGGAGGACGGGGCCATGATCCAGCTCAGGACGCGATTGCAGGCGGCGGATAACTCCGGCGCACGCGAGCTGATGTGCATCAAGGTCATGGGCGGGACGCGGCGGCGCTATGCCGGCGTCGGCGACGTGATCAAGGTCAGCATCAAGGACGCGATTCCGCGCGGCAAGGTCAAGAAAGGCGAGGTCTACGACGCGGTCGTGGTCCGCACCAGGAGCGGCGTCCGGCGCGGCGATGGTTCACTGATCCGCTTCGACGGCAATGCGGCAGTGCTGCTGACGCCCAAGCTCGAACCGATCGGCACTCGCATCTTCGGGCCGGTGACGCGCGAGCTCAGGAATGTGCAATTCATGAAGATCATTTCACTGGCGCCGGAAGTTCTATGAAGAAGATCCGCAAGGGCGACACTGTCGTCGTGACGACCGGACGGGAGAAGGGCAGGACCGGCACGGTCGTGAACGTGCTGGCGGATGGCCGCGTGCTCGTCGAAAACGTCAACATGATCAAGAAGCACCAGAAGCCGAACCCGGCGAAAGGCGTGCAGGGCGCGATCGTGCAGAAGGAGGCGTCGCTGCATGCGTCGAACGTCGCCCTGCTGAACCCGGGCACGAAGAAGGCCGACCGCGTCGGTGTCCGCACTCTGAAAGACGGGCGCAAGCTGCGCTTCTACAAGTCGAACGGCGAACTGGTGGACGCATGAGCGCAACAGCCAGGCTGCAGAAACTTTTTCGCGAGACCGTGAGGCCGAAGCTCCGCACGGATCTCGGGCTCGTGTCCGAAATGCAGGTACCGCGTATCACCAAGATCACGGTGAACATGGGCGTCGGCGAAGCCGTGGCCGACAAGAAGGTCATGGACGCTGCGACCGGCGATCTCGCGAAGATCACCGGCCAGAAACCGTCGGTGCGCAAGTCGAAGAAGTCGGTCGCGACGTTCAAGATCCGCGAGAATCAAGCGGTCGGCTGCATGGTAACGCTGCGTGGCGCACGCATGTATGAGTTCCTCGACCGCCTGATCAACGTCGCGATGCCGCGCATCCGCGATTTCCGCGGCGTCAATCCGCGGTCGTTCGACGGTCAGGGAAACTACAGCTTTGGGGTGAAGGAACAGATCATTTTCCCCGAAATTGCCTACGACCAGATCGACCAGCTCCGCGGCATGGACATTACGATCACGACTACGGCCGGCAACGACAAGTCGGGCCGTGCTCTGCTCGAAGCGTTCAATTTTCCGTTCAGGAAGTGACCGATGGCGAAGACCAGCATGATCGAGCGCGAGAAACGCCGGGCCAAGGTGGTGAAGAAGTACGCCGCCAAGCGTGCGCGCATCAAGGAACAGATCCGCGACCCGAAGGCGTCGCAGGAAGAGCGCATGGCCGCGATCGAAGCGCTGCAGAAGCTGCCGCGCGACTCGAGCCCGGCGCGGGCCCGCAGCCGCTGCGCGATCACCGGCCGCTCGCGCGGCAATTACAGCAAGTTCGGCCTCGGGCGCGTGAAGCTTCGCGAGGCGACGATGCGCGGCGACGTGCCGGGTCTTCGCAAGGCGAGCTGGTAAGGAGCGAACAATGAGCATGAACGACCCGATCGCCGACCTGTTGACACGGATCCGCAATGGCCAGAGTGCCGGCAAGCCGGAAGTGTCCGTCCAGTCGTCGCGCGTCAAGGAAGCAATCGCCCGCGTGCTGAAAGCCGAGGGCTACATCAACGATTTCGTCGTCAGCAAGGATGGCGGGCGTTCGACGCTCGTCATCGCGCTGAAGTACCACGCGGGCAAGCCCGTCATCGAGCGGATCGAGCGCGTGTCGAGGCCGGGCCTTCGGAACTACCGCGCCAAGGATGATCTGCCGAAGGTCCTGGGCGGACTCGGCATCGCGATTGTCTCGACGCCGGCCGGTGTCATGACCGATCGCGAGGCGCGCCGCGTCGGCCAGGGCGGCGAAGTGCTCTGCGTCGTGGCCTGAGGAAGAAGGATCATGTCCAGAATCGCCAAAATGCCGGTCGATCTCCCGCAGGGCGTCAATGCGACGCTTGCTCAGGGCGCCGTGACCGTGAAGGGCGCGAAAGGCTCGCTGACGCTCAATCTCGTCAGCGGCATCACGGTTGCCCAGAAGGAACAGGCGCTCGTGGTCGAGATCGCCGAGGGCAAGAGCACGAACGAACGGATCGCGGCGGCGGGTGCGACGCGCGCCAACCTCGCGAACATGGTCACGGGCGTGACCAAGGGCTTCGAGCGCAAGCTCGAGCTCGTCGGCGTCGGTTATCGCGCCGCGCTGCAGGGCAAGAACCTGAACCTTACGCTCGGTTTCTCGCACCCGGTCAGCTATCCGG
Source organism: uncultured Gammaproteobacteria bacterium (assembly GCA_963819545.1). Classification (GTDB taxonomy): domain Bacteria; phylum Pseudomonadota; class Gammaproteobacteria; order Steroidobacterales; family Steroidobacteraceae; genus SCUD01. The sequence goes on from CAWFWJ010000002.1 coordinate 961,582, forward strand.
TGCCGGAAGGCATCTCGATCGAGACTCCGTCCCAGACCGAGATTCTGATCAAAGGCGTTGACCGCCAGAAGGTCGGCCAGGTTGCTGCGGAGATCCGCGGCTATCGCCCGCCGGAGCCCTACAAGGGCAAGGGTGTGCGTTACGCCGGCGAACGGATCGTCATGAAGGAAGGCAAGAAGAAATAAAGCCATGGCACAAATCACGAAAAAGAACCGGCGCCTGCGGCGCGCGACCCGCGGCCGCGCCAAGATCCGCGAGATCGGCACGGTGCGCCTGACGGTGCACCGCACGCCGCGGCACATCTACGCGCAGATCACGACGCCCGACGGCGCGCGCGTGATCGCGGCCGCGTCGACCGTCCAGGAGGCGGTCGCGAAGGAACTGAAGGGCACCGGCAATGCCGCGGCCGCGGCCGCTGTCGGCCGCGCGATCGCGGAGCGTGCCAAGGCAGCAGGCGTCGAATCGGTGGCATTCGACCGTTCGGGTTTTCGTTACCACGGGCGCGTCAAGGCGCTCGCCGAGGCCGCGCGCGAAGCCGGCCTCAAGTTCTGATTCCGAGGTTTAAGCGATGGCTCGAGTCGAAAGATCCCAATCCGGCGACGACCTGATCGAGAAACTGGTCGCCGTCAACCGCACCGCGAAAGTGGTGAAAGGCGGCCGGCAATTCGGCTTCACGGCCCTGACGGTCGTCGGCGACGGCGCCGGCCGCGTCGGCTTCGGCTACGGCAAGGCGCGCGAAGTGCCGACCGCGATCGCGAAGGCGATGCAGCAGGCGCGGAAGAACATGACGAACGTGCCGATCACGCGCGCAACGTTGCACTATGCGGTCCAGGGCCGGCACGGCACCACGCGCGTGTACATGCAGCCGGCGTCGGATGGCACCGGCGTCATCGCGGGCGGCGGCATGCGCGCGGTGTTTGAGTGCGCGGGCGTCCGCAACGTGCTTGCGAAGAGCTACGGCTCGCGCAACCCGATCAACGTCGTGCGCGCAACCTTCGATGCCTTCGAGCGCATGGTTTCGCCGGACCGCATTGCGGCGAAGCGCGGCAAGACACTGAACGAGATCACAAGTTGATGACGATGAGCAAAGGTAAGGTCAAGGTCACGCTGAACCGCAGCGTGCACGGTCAACTGCACAACATTCGGGCTTCGGTCTATGGGCTGGGCCTGCGGCGCATCCGCGACTCGAGAGTGGTCGAGGACACGCGCGAAAATCGCGGCATGATCAACGCCGCGCAGCACCTGCTCGGCGTAGAGAAGGCCTGAGGAGCGAAGACATGCGACTGAACACCATGAAGCCGGGTGCGGGCAGCAAGCGCAAGCGCCTGCGCGTCGGGCGCGGCGCTTCGGCCGGCCAGGGCAAGACCTGCGGCAAGGGCGGCAAGGGACAGAAGGCTCGCAAGGGCGGCTATCACAAAGTCGGCTTCGAGGGCGGCCAGGTGCCGCTGCAGCGCCGCCTGCCGAAAGTCGGTTTCCGCTCGGCAATGCACAAGACCCGCGCCGAAGTAACGCTGACCGACCTCGCGAAGGTCAAGGCGGACCTGATCGACCTTGCGGCGCTGCTGTCTGCGAGCGTCGTGCCGCGCGATACCGAACGCGCGAAGGTGATCCTCTCCGGCGAGATCACGCGCAAGGTGACGCTCCAGGGCCCCGCGGTTGTTGCGTCGAAGGGCGCGCGCGCGGCCATCGAGAAGGCCGGCGGCAAGATCGAAGAGGGCAAGGCGGCCTGAGGGCTGCGGACCGCGACATGGCGACGACAGCTGGCAATGCGGCGCTCGCACTCGGTGAAGTCACGCGCTACACCGAGATGCGCTACCGCCTGTTCTTCCTGCTGGGCGCGCTGGTCGTGTACCGCATCGGCACCTTCGTGCCGGTGCCGGGCATCGACCCGGTCGCGCTCGCGCGGCTGTTCGACAGCCAGGAAGGCACGATCCTCGGCCTCTTCAACATGTTCTCGGGCGGCGCGCTCGAGCGTCTCTCGATCTTCGCGATGGGCGTAATGCCCTACATCTCGGCGTCGATCATCCTGCAGATGATGGCGGTGGTCGTGCCTTCGATGGCCGCGATCAAGAAGGAAGGCGAGTCCGGTCGGCGCAAGATCACGCAGTGGACCCGCTACTTCACCGTCGTGCTCGCCTCATTCCAGGGTTTCGCAGCCGCGATCGCATTCCAGAACCAGGGCGTCGTCATCTATCCGGGCACGTTCTCATTCGTGCTGCCGGCGGTGCTGACCCTGACCTGCGGCACGATGTTCCTGATGTGGCTCGGCGAGCAGATCACCGAGCGCGGCATCGGCAACGGCATTTCGATGATCATCCTCTCTGGCATTATCTCGGGCCTGCCGGCCGCAATCGGCGGCACTTTCCAGCAGGTGAACAGCGGCGAGATGAATCCCGCGTTCGCGATCATCCTGCTGCTGCTGATCGGCGCGGTCACGGCGTTCTGCGTATTCGTCGAAAGCGGCCAACGCCGAATCCCGGTCAACTACGCGAAGCGCCAGGTCGGCCGGCGCATGTACGCGGGCCAGACCAGCCATCTGCCGTTCAAGCTCAACATGTCCGGCGTCATTCCGCCGATCTTCGCGTCGTCGTTGCTGCTGTTTCCGGCGACGCTCGCGAGCTTTTTCGGCACAGGCGAGGCGGGCACCTGGCTGCAGACAGTCGCCGCGGCCCTCGGCTGGGGCCAGCCGCTGCATCTCCTGATCTACGGCGGCCTGATCATCTTCTTCTGCTTCTTCTATACCGCCCTCGTGTTCAATTCGCGGGAGACCGCGGAGAACCTGAAGAAGGGCGGGGCGTTCATTCCGGGCATCCGGCCCGGTCAGCAGACCGGCGAGTACATCGACAAGGTGCTGACGCGCCTGACCGTCTGGGGCGCGCTGTACGTGACCGTCGTCTGCCTGCTGCCCGAAATCCTGATGTCCTACGGCCGCGTGCCTTTCTATTTCGGCGGCACTTCGCTGCTGATCATGGTCGTCGTCGTCATGGACTTCGTGGCCCAGCTGCACGCCCACATGATGTCGCACCAGTACGAGGGACTCATGAAAAAGGCCAATCTCCGCGGCAACGGCAAGAGGGGTCCGTGAGATGAAGGTTCGTCCATCGGTCAGGAAAATCTGCAAGAACTGCAGGATCGTGCGGCGCAAGGGCGTCGTGCGGGTCATCTGCTCGTCTGACGCCCGCCACAAGCAGCGTCAGGGCTGAGCGCAGGAGCTTGGAAATGTTGAGAAAATCGGCTTTTTCACGTAAACTTCCCGGTTCTCCGCGGGTCGAGGTCAAGTAGCCATGGCGCGTATCGCCGGCATCAATATTCCGGTCAACAAGCACACCTGGGTGGGCTTGATGCATATCTATGGCATCGGCCGCTCGCGGGCTCTGTCCGTGTGCAAGGCGGCAAACGTCGATCCATCGACGCGCGTGCGCGATCTCACGGAGCCTGAGGTCAACGCGCTCCGCGCGCAGGTCACGCGCTTCATGGTCGAGGGCGACCTGCGCCGCGAAAATTCGATGAGCCTCAAGCGGCTGATGGATCTCGGCTGTTACCGCGGCATCCGGCACCGCAAGGGCCTGCCGGCCCGCGGTCAGCGCACGCGCACCAATGCGCGCACGCGCAAGGGCCCGCGGCGCGCGGCAATCAAGACGAACGTGCAGGCGGGCAAGGTCTGACGATGAGCGAACAGAAAACCGAACAGAAAACCGACGCGAAGCCGGACCCGAAGGCCGAGCAGAAGGCCGCGGAGAAGGGCGCGGAGAAGGCAGGAGCGCCGGCCGCTGCCAAGGCGCGCAAGAAGGTCAAGCGCCAGGTGTCGGACGGCATCGCGCACGTTCACGCGTCGTTCAACAACACGATCGTCACGATCACCGACCGGCAGGGAAATACGCTCGCCTGGGCGACGTCGGGCGGTTCTGGATTTCGCGGCTCGCGCAAGAGCACGCCGTTCGCCGCGCAGGTCGCAGCGGAAAAGGCGGGCGTCGCAGCGCAGGAATATGGCCTGCGCACCGTCGAGGTTCGCGTGCGTGGCCCGGGCCCCGGCCGCGAATCCGCGGTCCGCGCCCTGAACGCCTGTGGGCTCAAGGTCACGAGCATCGAAGACGTGACGCCGATTCCGCATAACGGTTGCCGCCCGCCCAAAAAGCGGCGCGTCTGAGGTCGAGAGGACAATGGCAAGATATCTCGGTCCCAAGTGCAAGCTCTCGCGCCGCGAGGGCACGGATCTTTTCCTCAAGAGCGGGATCAAGCCGCTCGAAAGCAAGTGCAAGCTCGAAGTGCCGCCCGGCGGCGTCAAGGGCGACCGCCGCACGCGCCTGTCCGGTTACGGGGTGCAACTGCGCGAGAAGCAGAAGCTGCGCCGCATGTACGGCGTGCTCGAGCGCCAGTTCCGCAATTACTACGCGAAAGCCGCGGGCCGCCCGGGTTCGACCGGCGAGAACCTGCTGCGCTTCCTCGAGGGCCGCCTCGACAACGTGGTGTATCGCATGGGATTCGCCGCGACGCGCGCCGAGGCGCGCCAGCTCGTGGCGCACAAGGCGATCGAGGTCAACGGCGAAACGGTCAACGTGGCCTCCTACCAGTGCGGGGCTGGCGACGTGATCACGGTGCGCGAGAAGTCGAAGGCGCAGGCGCGCATCGCCGCGGCGCTCGCGATCGCAACCCAGGTCGGCTGGCCGGACTGGGTCGAAGTGGACGACAAGAAATTCAGCGGCACGCTCAAGGCGCTGCCGGACCGCGACCAGATACTCCCGGACATCAACGAGAATCTGGTCGTCGAGCTTTACTCAAAGTAAGCAGGAAAGGCAATGCAAGGTACCGCCACCGAATTCCTCAAGCCCCGGTCCGTCAAGGTGACCGAGACGGCCGCGCGCCAGGCGCGCATCGTGATCGAGCCGTTCGAGCGGGGCTTCGGCCATACGCTCGGCAACGCGCTTCGTCGCGTGCTGCTCTCCTCGATGCCCGGTTGCGCCGTGACCGAGGTCGAGATCGAGGGTGTGCTGCACGAGTACACGAGCATCGAAGGTGTCCAGGAGGACGTCGTCGACATCCTGTTGAATCTGAAATCAATCGCAATCGAAATGCATTCGCGCGACGCGGTCGAGCTGCGCCTCTCGAAGAAGGGCCCGGGCCCTGTGACCGCGGGCGACATCCAGCTCGATCACGATGTCGTGATCGTGAATCCCGATCTGGTAATCGCGAATCTCAACAAGGCCGTCGAGCTGTCGATGACGCTCAAGATCGAGCGTGGCCGTGGCTACCGTCCCGCAGTCCAGCGCCTCGAGTTCGAAGAGCAGAGTCGCCCGATCGGCCGGCTCCAGCTCGACGCATCGTTCTCGCCCGTGCGCCGCGTCACCTATGGCATCGAGTCTGCGCGCGTCGAACAGCGCACCGACCTCGACAAGCTGATCATCGACATCGAGACCAACGGCACGATCAATCCGGACGAGGCGATCCGCCGCGCCGGCGGGATCCTGAAGGAACAGCTCACCGTGTTCGTCGACCTCGAAGGCCAGGGCGAGTCGCCCTCCCGCGACGCGGGCCCGCTGCCGGATCCGATCCTGCTGCGCCCGGTGGACGAGCTCGAGCTGACGGTCCGCAGCGCCAACTGTCTCAAGGCCGAGAACATTCATTACATTGGCGACCTCGTGCAGCGCACGGAAGTCGAGTTGCTTCGCACGCCGAACCTCGGCAAGAAGTCGCTGACCGAGATCAAGGAAGTCCTCGAGAGCCACGGTCTGACGCTCGGCATGCGCATCGACGGCTGGCCGCCGGCGTCCTTGCGCCGCGAAGACGAGTTGCGCACGGCCTGAGCGCGGAAACGGGATAACCACACATGCGACATCAACTGTCGGGACGCCAACTCTCGCGCAACAGCTCCCATCGCAAGGCGCTGATGCGGAACATGGCCGCTGCGCTGCTCCGCGTCGAAACGATCCGCACGACGCTGCCGAAGGCGAAGGAACTCCGCCGGGTCGTGGAGCCACTGATTACGCTCGGTAAGACCGACTCGCTGCCGTACCGCCGCCGCGCCTGGTCGCAGCTGCGTGACGACGGGCTGGTAGATAAGCTCTTCGAAGTTATCGGTCCGCGCTTCCGCACCCGTGCCGGCGGCTATACCCGGATCCTGAAGATGGAGCCTCGAGTCGGTGACTCGGCGCCGATGGCGCTGATGCAGCTGGTCGAGGGCGACGCGCCGCAGGTGGGGACGGCCCCGACTGACGACAAGCCGGCGAAGAAGAAGGCTGCGCCGAAGAAGGAGAAGGCGCCTGCCAGGAAGGCCGCGCCGAAGGCCGCCGACAAGGGCGAGGCCAAGCCGAAGCGCCGCAAGAAAGCGGCGGCCTGACGATTTCCAATCCTGCGCGCGGCCAAAAGCCGCCGCTGGTCGCCATGGAGAAGCCGGGGACATCCCCGGCTTTTTTTTGGCATGATGGCGCCATGTTGAAGGGGACGTTCACCTTCAGCTACTGAAGGTGAACGTCCCCTTCAACATGTCCCCACGCAACACCCAAGGGAGAACACCATGAGCTTGCTGACAGAATTCAAAGAGTTCGCGATGAAGGGCAATGTCGTCGACATGGCCGTCGGCATCGTGATCGGCGCCGCGTTCGGCAAAATCGTGTCGGCTTTCGTCGGTTCAGTGCTGATGCCGGCGATCGGCATGTTGATGGGTGGAGTTGATTTCTCCGGATTGAGCGTCGTGCTCGGCACCGATGCCAAGACCGGCGAGCCGGTTGCCCTCCAGTACGGCCAGTTCATCCAGGCCACGCTCGACTTTGTGATCGTCGCATTCGCGATCTTCATGGCGTTGAAGGGCATCAACAAGATGAAGAAGCCGCCCGCTGCCGCGGCGCCCGCTGCGCTGCCGCGTGAGGAAGTGCTGTTGACCGAGATCCGCGATCTGCTGAAGCAGCGCTGATCGCGACGCGCCCTCAGGCTGCCGCCGCGAATCCCTCGCGCGTGAGGTTTCGCGGCGCGCCTACCTGCGCGACCACGTTGTCCTCGATCCGGATGCCGCCCCAGGACCGAAGCGCGTCGACCCGTTTCCAGTTGATCGCGCGGCCACGGGCGTCGGCGCGCGCAGCCGCGAGCAGCGAATCGATGAAGTAGATCCCAGGCTCGATCGTCACCGCGAATCCGCTCTCGAGGTCGCGCGTCAGTCGGAGATAAGGATGTCCCGCGGGCTTCTCGCGCGTGCCGCCCTGCGGTCCCGCCATGAAGCCGGCCGCGTCGTGCACCATGAGGCCGAGCAGGTGGCCGATGCCGTGCGGGAAGAAGACGGAGGTGAGCCCGGTTCCGACCGCCGCCTCCGGCGTGCCGGTCACGATGCCCTGCGAGACCAGGATCCCGGCGATCGCGCGGTGCGCCTCGAGGTGGATCTCACGGTAGTCGACACCCGGCCGGACGCGGTCAACAAGTTTCAGTTGTGCGGCATCGACGGCGGCGACGAGATCCTGGAACTCGCCGGGCGCCGCCGCATAGGTGCGGGTGATGTCGCAGGCATAGCCGGCATGCTGGGCGCCGGCGTCGATCAGGAAGGATCTGGCGTCCGCCGGCCGCTCGCGATCGAGCACCTGGTAGTGCAAAACGGCCGCATGCGTCCCAAAGGCGATGATGTTGTTGTAGGGCAGCTCTTCCTCGCGGGCGCCGGCGGCGCGGCAATACGCCAGGTGGATCTCGTATTCAGAGGCGCCCGCCCGGAACGCCTGTTCGGCCACCCGATGCGCCCGGACGCCCGCGACGGTTGCCAGGGCCATGCATTCGACCTCGTAAGGCGTCTTGATCGCCCGGGCATAATCAAGCCCGGCCGTCACGTCCGGCGGGTCGTGATCGCCGAGCCCTGCAGTCGCCGGTCCCGGTTCCGCCAGCACCGCAAAGCGACCTTTACTGCCGACATGCGACCGCAGTTCGGCCGGTGACCGGACAACGATCAGGTCGAATTGGCCGACCCAGTAGCCCTCCGGAACTGCCGGCGGCAGGTACCAGTAGTCGTCCGGTTGATGGAAAACGAGCTTCGGACGGCTTCCAGGGCGGTAAACCACGAAGGAATCAGGGCTCGAATCGGGCAGCCACTGCCGATAACGGGGATTCGGCTTGAAGGGGTAGGTGCCGTCGTCGAGGTAGAGGTAGCGCTGGCTTCCGGAGCCGATGATCAGTCCGTCGTAACCGCCGGCCAGCAATGCGCGGTCGGTCCGCGCCATGACCTCCCGGAGGTGGTCGCCGTAAAGGTCGCTGTGTGACTTCTTCGCCATTGCTACTCCCGCCGAGTCTCGCCTGCAGCGTAACCGGCGGAACCGATTGTCGCAAAATGGCGACCTTTGCTTACCGCAGTAATACCGGTAAAATCCGCCGACGCGTCGAGGCAGCGAAGCCAAGAATTGCGCCGTTCTCGCCGCGGACTGCACCTAAATTTCTCACTGAATGAACTGGGGTAACTGACGATGAATGCAAAGATCTGGGGCGCCATTGCGGTTGCCCTCGTGTTGGGCGCCTGCGGTGCGAAGCAGGAAGAGGCTGTGACCGATGCGGCCGATGCTGCTGCGGACGCTGCGTCGACTGCTGTTGACGCCACCGCCGATGCCGGCGCTGCTGTCGGTGATGCCGCCGCCGATGCCGGCGCTGCTGTCGGTGATGCCGCTGCTGCCGCTGGCGATGCGGCTGCTGATGCTGCCGCTGCTGTCACGGAAGAAACTCCTCCGTCACAGTAAGCCGACTGCAAATGGCCTGATCGGCCGGGCGGATGGCGCGGTACACCCGCGACTTCCCCCGGCCGATCTCTTTCCGGGACACGAAATGCCGATCACGATTCGTGAAGCGCGCGCCTCGAAGGCCGACCGCGACTGGATCGAAGAGACTTACGGCGAGTATCTCGCCGACCTGACCGCCGACACCACCGGCGTGTTTCCATCGCTCACCGTCACGGGACAGGGCGTTTCCGAAATCATCCAGGGCTGGTTCCACGACGATCGCTGCACGGCCTTCGTCGTGTTGCGTGAACAGGAGCCGGTCGGCTTCGCCGTCGTGCAACGGAGTCTCACGGGCAGCGAGGATCCAAAACGCCATTACCGGCTAAGCGAATTTTTCATCCGGCGTCCGTTTCGCAGCAAGGGCGTTGGCCGCGGCGCAGCGATGCTGATCTTCGCGCGCTATGCGGGCGAGTGGTCGATCGCCGAGCAATCACGAAATCCGGACGCGATCCGTTTCTGGCGCCGCGTCGTCAACGAGTTCACCAACGGCAAGTTCCGCGAGAAGCGAGGCCAAGGCGAGGTCGCGCACTCATTCACGAGTGCGGGGCCGGCGACGGCGGTGGTGCGGTAGGAAGGACGGGACGTTTCCGCCGAGGTCGGCGAATGTCTAGGACTTTCGAACCGCGACTCTGACCTTTCGCGGCCCCGCCACTTCGAACAGGAGTTCCAGCTCGAACTTCTGCCCCTCAAGCAACGGCTGCTTGAGGCCCATCAGCATGACGTGCATGCCGTTCGGCGCGAACTCAAGCGTTTGGTTCGCGTCGACGTGCAGCACCGCGACCTCGCGCATGCGCGCGATGCCGTCGAGGATTTCCGTGCGATGAACCTGGACCTTCGTCGCGATCGGTGAGGAGATCTTGAGCAGGCGGTCGGACTTGCCGGTGTCGTTCTTCAGCGTGAAGTACACGACGCCGACCGTGACGCCCGGCGGTGTCGTGCGCGACCAGGCGTCGGTCACCGTCAATTCGGCGGCGTGTGCCGGCCCGGCGGCGAACGCAGGCAGAACGAATAGCGCAATCGCCGAACGACGATTCACGCCGCCTTCTTCCCGCGCGCCAGCACCCGCTTGAGGTATCGCCCGGTAAACGAACCGCTCGCCCGCGCGAGCTGCTCAGGCGTACCTTCCGCGACGATTGAGCCGCCGCCGTCGCCGCCCTCGGGACCGAGGTCGATCACCCAGTCGGCGGTCTTGATCACGTCGAGATTGTGCTCGATGACGATGACCGTATTGCCTTCGTCGCGGAGGCGATGCAGGACCACGAGCAGGTGCTTCACGTCCTCGAAGTGCAGGCCGGTCGTCGGCTCGTCCAGTATATAAAGCGTACGGCCGGTGGCGCGCTTCGACAGTTCCTTCGCGAGCTTCACGCGCTGGGCCTCGCCGCCCGAGAGCGTCGTCGCGTTCTGGCCGAGCCGGACATAGGATAGCCCGACGTCGAGGAGCGTCTGGAGCTTGCTCGCGATGGCCGGCACCGGCTGGAAGAAGATCGCCGCGTCCTCGACCGTCATGTCGAGCACTTCGTGGATGTTCTTGCCCTTGTAGTGCACGTCCAGCGTTTCGCGGTTGTAGCGGCGGCCCTTGCAGACGTCGCAGGCGACGTATACGTCCGGCAGGAAATGCATCTCGACCTTGATGACACCGTCGCCCTCACAGGCCGCGCAGCGGCCACCCTTGACGTTGAAGCTGAAGCGGCCGGGCTGGTAACCGCGCGACCGCGCCTCGGCCGTGCCGGCGAACAACTCGCGGATCGGCGTGAACAGCCCCGTGTAGGTCGCGGGATTCGAACGCGGCGTGCGGCCGATCGGGCTCTGGTCGATGTCGATCACGCGGTCGATGTCGTCCAGCCCGTCGGCGCCCGCGCAGGGCGCCGGCTGTTCCGCGACGAGATTGAGCGAGCGCGCGACGACGCGATACAGCGTGTCGTTCACGAGCGTGGATTTGCCGGAACCGGACACGCCGGTGACGCAGGTCAGGAGCCCCACCGGAAACGCGACGTCGATCCGTTTCAGATTGTTGCCGCTTGCCTGCCGCAGCCGAAGCATCTGTTTTGGATCGCGTGACCGGCGCTTCTCCGGAATCTCGATGCGCTTGCGGCCTGAGAGATATTGGCCCGTGAGCGAGGCCGGGCTCGCCTCGATCTGCGCCGGGGTTCCCTGAGCGACGATGCGCCCGCCGTGAACGCCGGCGCCGGGGCCGAGATCGACGACGTGATCGGCCTGGCGGATGGCGTCCTCGTCGTGCTCGACGACGATCACCGTGTTGCCGAGATCCCGGAGCCGATGCAGCGTGTCGAGCAGGCGCTGGTTGTCGCGCTGGTGCAGGCCGATCGAGGGCTCGTCGAGGATGTACATGACGCCGACCAGGCCCGAGCCGATCTGGCTCGCGAGGCGGATGCGCTGCGCCTCGCCGCCTGAGAGCGTCTCCGCGCTGCGGTCGAGCGTCAGGTAGTCGAGTCCGACATCGACCAGAAATCCGAGCCGGTCGGTGATTTCCTTGACGATCTTGGCTGCGATGCTGGCGCGCCAGCCCTCGAGCTTGAGTTCACCGAAGAACTCGAGTGCCCGGCGGACGGGCAGGGCGGAGATCGTCGGCAAGGAGGTGTTACCCACGAATACAAAACGCGCGGCTCTGGTTAGCCGCGCGCCGTCGCATTCCGGGCAGCGGCGCGTGCCGAGATAGCGCGCGAGTTCCTCGCGCACGGCCATCGATTCGGATTCCTTGTAGCGCCGCTCGAGGTTCGGCAGGATTCCCTCGAATTTGTGTTTGCGCTTGATCGTGCGGCCGCGCGAATCGAAGTAGCGGAACTCGACTTCCTCGCCGCCGCTACCTTGCATCAGCACCTCGCGCGCGCGCGGAGGGAGGTCACAATAAGCGGCCTCGGGATCGAAGCGGTAGTGATCCGCAAGCGCCTGCACCATCTGATAGTAGTAGGCGTTGCGCCGGTCCCAGCCGCGCACCGCGCCGGTCGCGAGCGAGAGCTGCGGCTGCGCCACGACGCGCTCGGGATCGAAGAACTGCTTGACGCCGAGCCCGTCGCAGCCCGGGCAGGCGCCGTGCGGATTGTTGAACGAAAAGAGCCGCGGCTCGAGTTCGGGCAGCGAGTAGCCGCAGATCCGGCAGGCGAACTTGTCCGAGAAGACGAGTTCCTCGCGTTTCGGCTGGTCGAGAAAGGCGATCCGCGCGACGCCCTCACCGAGGCGGAGTGCGGTCTCGAAGGACTCCGCCAGCCGCTGCTGGAGATCGGGACGGACCTTCAGGCGATCCACGACCGCGTCGATTGAATGCTTGCGCTTTGGGTCGAGTTTCGGCGCCTCGTCGAGTTCCATGAAACGCCCGTCCACGCGCGCGCGCACGAAACCCTTGCCACGGAGTTCCTCGATCACCTGCAGGTGCTCGCCCTTGCGCCCCGAGATAATCGGCGCAAGGAGTGCCACGGCAGTGCCTTCGGGTAAGGCAAGCACCTGGTCAACCATCTGGCTCACGGTCTGTGCCGTGAGGTCGAGACCGTGGTCCGGGCAGCGCGGAATGCCGGCGCGTGCATACAGCAGGCGCAGGTAATCGTAGATCTCCGTCACCGTGCCGACGGTCGAGCGTGGATTGTGCGAGGTTGATTTCTGCTCGATCGAGATCGCGGGCGACAGGCCCTCGATCGAATCGACGTCCGGCTTCTCCATCATCGAGAGGAATTGCCTTGCATACGCGGAGAGCGACTCGACATAGCGCCGCTGGCCTTCGGCATAGATCGTGTCGAAGGCGAGCGATGACTTCCCGGAGCCGGAAAGCCCGGTGAAAACGATCAATCGGTCGCGCGGCAGCTCGAGGTCGAGACTCTGCAGATTGTGCGTGCGCGCGCCGCGAATGTGGATAGTCTGAGTCATTGGGTGAGCCTGATAGAATAGCCCGCCCGTTCCAGGCACCGCAAAGGGAATTCCAGTGGCCTTGCCATCCGGCGCAGAACTCCTGCCCGCCGAGCGCCGTGTCGTCGCTTCACTCGCTGCGATTTACGCCACGCGGCTGCTCGGCCTGTTTCTTTTGCTGCCGGTGCTCGCCTTGCACGCCGGCTCGCTGCCCGGCGGGACGCCGCTGCTTGCGGGCCTTGCCGTCGGTGCCTATGGCCTGACCCAGGCATTGATGCAGATTCCCTTTGGCGTCTGGTCGGATCGCATCGGGCGCAAGCCGCTGATCATTGTCGGACTCGTGCTGCATATCGCCGGTTCCGCACTCGGTGCGGTGGCCGGGACGGCGTGGTCGATCGTCTTCGCGCGCGTGGTTCAGGGACTCGGCGCGGTTTCCGGTCCGGTGATGGCACTCCTTGCCGACCTCACGCGGCCCGACGTCGCGCACGCGTGCGATGTTCATCATCGGCATGAGCATTGGCCTGTCGTTTGTCCTCTCGCTGATCGGCGGTCCGCTGCTCGCGGGCGCGATCGGTGTGGCCGGCGTGTTCATCCTGATCGGCGCCTTCGGCGTACTCGCGCTCTTGCTGGTCTTGTTCGCGGTTCCCGCGGAAGCGCCACGCCGCGAGACGACGGGCGGGAGGAATAGCTGGCGGCGCGCGCTGACCGGCGCCTTGCTTCCGCACTACGCCGGAGTTTTCGTGCTGCATCTGACGCTCACGGCGACTTTCATCGCGGTGCCGCATGCCTTGCGCGATCTGCAAGGCATTGCGGTGCCGGATCACTGGCGGATTTATCTGGCCGTGTTTGTGGTTTCGCTGGTCCTGACGGTACCGCTCGTCCTGTGGTCGGAGCGCAGTCGGAAAAGCGGCCGGGTCATGGCCGGAGGCGTGGTCCTGCTCGCCGTCGCCCTGGCCGCTCTGGTTTGGGCATCTGCCGATTTCCGGCTCATGGCGGCCGCGCTGGTCTGCTATTTCGGCGCTTTCAATTTCCTCGAAGCGCGGCTTCCGGCGTCCCTGACCGAAGCCGCCGGCGAGGAATCGCGCGGCGCCGCTATGGGCCTGTTCGCGACCAGCCAGTTTGCGGGAGCATTTGCCGGCGGGCTGGCGGGGGGCGCCTTGCTCGGGAGCCCTTGGGCCATACCGGGAGTCTTTCTGTTCGCGGCCCTGGCGGTCCTTGTCTGGCTGCCCTGGGCGGCGGCCACAGAATCCAGGCGATCCGGCCCAATTGACGCTGCGCCGGCGGCGGCCGGACGACTACAATGAAGCTTCCAGAACAAGCGGGGATTGGGCCATGGCACGCGGCGTCAACAAAGTCATTCTGATCGGTCATCTCGGGCAGGATCCGCAGTCGCGCGCGATGCCCTCCGGCAAGGCTGTCGTCAATCTGCGGCTCGCGACCTCGGATCAATGGCGCGACAAGCAGACGGGCGAGAACAAGGAAGCGACGGAGTGGCACAACGTCGTGATGTTCGACCGCCTCGCCGAGATCGCCGCCGAGTATCTGCGCAAAGGCTCCCATGTCTATGTCGAGGGCCGCATCCGCACCCGCAAGTGGCAGGACAAGGAAGGTCATGACCGCTACACGACCGAAATCGTCGCGAACGAAATGAATATGTTGGGTGGTCGCGGCGGTGGCGAGCGCAATGCGGGCGCCCCCGCCGAGCGCGCGCCGCAGCGGAGCGAAGAGCCGGCTGCCCGTCCAGAAACCGCAGGCGTGGCCGAGTCCTTCGACGACGACATCCCCTTCTAGGGGACAGTCCCCTTCAAGGTCTTCCTTGAAGGGGACTGTCCCCTCCTGAAGCGGAACCTCCCCTTCACCGCGACCGCCGTCACGCTATTCCCCTAAACCAGGCGCCGCGGCGACCTGGAACCCGCAAATTCGCCCGCTTTATGTGATGTGCTTGGCGTCCGGTCCCGCCATATTAAGTCACCATCGAACTGATTCTCCGGGCCGCCTGCGGACCCGTCCAGGCGCTTTGGAGAAGGGAGAAGGGCTCGATGGAGCTGGACCGTAATCAGCCGTCCGGTCATGGGCTGCGCGCAGCCCTGGCGCCATGGTTTGACCATTCGGCGGCCTGGCTCGTGCTGCTTTGCATCGGACTCACCGTTGTCTCGGCGATCACCGTATTCATGGCGGGCCAGCCCGGCGACGGGTCCACCGCATTCTTGGCCGGAATCGCGGCGACTCTCGCTGCCATCGCCGTGGTATGGCGCGCCACAGGACTCCGTGAGCTGAAGACGGAACGTCGCAGCGCCTGGCGTTGGCTTGCGTTCGCGCTCGGCGCCTTGCTTGCCGCCACACTCGCCGTGCCGGCGACGCGCTCCTTCGACGTACCCGCTGTGCATCTCGCGGCGAGCCTGCTGCAATTCGCATTCTTCCCCTGTGCCGCGATGGCTGCCGTGGGATTGCTGGTCTCGACGCGCGGAAGAACCTTCGGTCCCCAGTTCTGGCTCGAGGCGACGCTGGTCGCGCTCTGCGTCGGCACCGTGCTGTGGCTTGCGATGCCGCACGACCTGTCGCCGGATGCGCTGCCCGCCCGCGGTTCCTGGACCGTGGGACTCGACGCAGTCATCGGCGTGCTCGCCGCGATCTGTTGCTCCGCCGCTCGGACTGGCAGGGCTGGCCGGGGCTCGTCGTATTCGCACTGGCACTCGGCTCCTTGCTTGGCGCACGCCTGCTCGAAGCCCTGGCGGCAGCGGCCGGCGGCGTTTCCCTGTTTGCGGGCCCGCTTCATATCTTCGGCGATCGCGGCGTTCGCGATCGCCGCACATTTCGATTACCTGCGCACCGAGCGGCGCGCGCCGCCGATAGATGCCGCCGAGCGCGGATCGCCATTCGCGCCACTCATGCCTTATGCGGCGCTGATGTTTGCGGGCTATGCGCTCCTGATGCTGCATTCCGGCAGTTTCAGCGAGCCGGCCGGTCTCATCGCCTGGGTCGTCTGCATCGCGGCGGGGCTGCTGTTCGCGCGCCAGGCATTCGCGACCGTGCTCGCGGTTGCCGTCCAGACCGGACTTGCCACGCGTTCGGCCGAAGCGCGATTCAACGCGCTCATCCGCAATACCGCGGATGTCATCGCCATCGTCGCAGCGGACGGCAGGATCAGCTATGTGACGCCGACCGCCGAGCGCATCTTCGGCCTCGCGCCGCAGGACCTGATCGGCCAGCAGCTGGACGACCTGGTTGCATTCGACGACCGTGCCCGGCTGCGCGAGTTTCTCGCCCGCGATCTCGCGTCCGACGGCGCGTCGGCCAATCTCGAGGCGCGCGTGCCGCGCGGCGACGACAAGCAACGCGTCGTCGAGATTCACGGCACCAACATGGATTCGGAGCCGCGCGATCGGCGGGCGGCTGCTGAACCTTCGCGATACGACCGATCGCAAGGGCATGGAGGAACAGCTGAAACGGATGGCGTTCCACGATCCGCTGACGCTTCTCGCCAATCGCTCGCTGTTCCGCGACCGCGTCGAGCATGCCGTCGCAGTGAGCCGGCGAAACGGCCGCGGTGTCGCGGTGATGTTTGTCGACCTCGACAACTTCAAGAAGATCAACGACTCCTTCGGCCATGCACAGGGCGACCGCGTGCTGCACAAGAGTGCGCAGCGTCTCGTGAAGGCGACCCGGAACGGCGACACGGTTGCGCGGCTCGGCGGCGACGAATTCGCGGTGCTGCTCGAGAACCTCATGGGCAAGGAACAGGTGATGGAGATCGCCTCGCGCATCGTCGAAACTCTGCAGGAATCGCTCGACCTGCCGGGCGCGGATGTGCGCGTGGCGGCGAGCGTCGGCGTCGCGTTCGCGACACCCGACGACGGTGTCGAGGAACTGATGCGAAACGCGGACGTCGCGATGTATTCCGCGAAGGCCCAGGGCAAGGGCCGGTACGCGGTCTACGAGCCCGCGATGCAGGGCGCCGCCAGCAAACGGCAGGAACTCGAGGCGGAAATCGACGTCGCGCTGAAGGAGAGCCAGTTTCTGCTGCACTACCAGCCGATCGTCGAGCTTCACTCGGGTTACCTGCTCGGCGTCGAGGCGCTGGTGCGCTGGCGCCATCCGCAGCGCGGGCTGCTGGGTCCCGCGGAATTCATTCCTGTCACAGAAGAATCGGGCCAGATCGTGACGCTCGGTCGCTGGATCCTCGCCCAGGCCTGCCGCGAGGTACGCGTCTGGCAGGCGCGGCTCCCGGAAGGCCGGCAGGTTCGCGTCGGCGTCAATGTTTCTGCCGTCCAGCTCGCGCGGTCCGACATCTGCGCGGACGTGCAGAAGGCGCTCAGTCTTTCGGAGATCGATCCGGGCTGTCTCGTGATCGAACTGACCGAGAGCGTGCTGATGCAGAACAGCGAGGACGTGCTCGCGACACTGATCCAGCTCAAGAAGCTCGGGCGTCCGGATCGCGATCGACGACTTCGGCACCGGCTACTCGTCGCTCTCCTACCTGCACCGCTTCCCGATCGACATCCTGAAGATCGACCGCTCGTTCGTGGAACAGCTCGGCAGCATCGACGAGGGCACCGGGCTCGCGCGTTCGATCATCACGCTTGGCGAGCACGCTCGGCCTCGAAGTCGTCGCGGAGGGCATCGAACTCGAGCAGCAGCAGCGGGAGCTGATCGAGCTCGGCTGCGTGGCGGGGCAGGGTTACTACTACTCGAGGCCCGCGCTCCTGCCTGAGCTCGAGTACTCGGTGCACATGAAGCGCCGGCGCACCATGGCCGATACGCTCCCGCAGGGCGCACGCTTTACCGCGACCGGACGCTTCGTGATGGGCGACCTGAGGCCCGCCGATTTCGTCGCGAGCGGGACTTTCGGTCGCGAACTGAACTCAAAACTCAAGTAAAAACAGCGGGTTATGGTGACCCGGTCGCAGCCGTTGTGCGCGGCCTGCCGCTTCTTTGGGGGCGCCAAAACCGGTACCCTAGGCGCCCTTTTTCGCTTTGGAGCGCCCACCCACGACATGAGCGGCCGACTCTACATTTCGACCTTCGGCTGCCAGATGAACGAATACGACTCGGCGCGCATGGCCGATATCTTGCGCGAGTCGGACGGTCTCGAACTCACCGCCGATCCCGAGCAGGCCGATGTCGTGCTGCTCAACACCTGCTCGGTCCGCGAAAAGGCGCAGGAAAAGGTTTTCTCCCAGCTCGGCAGGCTGCGGGTCCTGAAGCAGAGTCGTCCCGGGCTCGTGCTCGGTGTCGGCGGCTGCGTCGCGAGCCAGGAGGGTGCGGGCATCCTCGAGCGCGCGCCTTTCGTGGATCTCGTGTTTGGACCGCAGACGATCCACCGCCTGCCCGCGATGATCGCGGCGCTTCGCGTGACGCAGGTGCCGCAGGTGGACGTGTCGTTTCCCGAGATCGAGAAATTCGACTGTCTGCCGGAGCCGCGCGCTTCAGGTGCGACGGCCTTCGTTTCGATTATGGAAGGCTGCAGCCGCTACTGCAGTTTCTGCGTCGTGCCCTATACGCGCGGCGAAGAGATGAGCCGGCCATTCCCGCAGGTGGTCGCGGAAGTCGCCTCGCTTGTCGACCAGGGCGTCCGCGAGATCACGCTGCTCGGCCAGAACGTCAATGCGTATCGTGGTCCTGCCGAGGACGGAACGCTGGTCGATCTGGCGACGCTCATCCGCCACATCGCGCGGCTCCCCGGACTCGAGCGCATCCGGTTCACGACCTCTCATCCGCTCGAATTCACGAACGCGCTGGTCGATGCCTATGCCGACGTACCAAAACTCGCGAACTACCTGCATCTGCCGGTGCAGAGCGGTTCGGACCGGATTCTCGCGTTGATGAAACGCGGCTACACGCGACTCGAGTACAAGCAGAAGCTCCGCCGGCTGCGGGCCGTGCGGCCAAACATCAGCCTGTCATCGGATTTCATCGTCGGCTTCCCGGGCGAGACGGAAGAGGATTTCCGCCAGACCCTCGAGCTCATCGCCGACGTTGGATTCGACCAGTCCTTCAGCTTCATCTACAGCAAGCGGCCCGGCACGCCCGCGGCTTCATTGCCGGACGAAGTGCCGCATGAAATCAAGCAGCAGCGGCTCGAAGCCTTGCAGGCGCAACTTAACGGCCAGGCGCGGCGGATCAGCGCGGCCATGGTCGGCAGCACGCAGCGCGTGCTGGTCGAGAAGCCCTCGCGCCGCGATCCGCGCCAGCTCGCCGGCCGCACCGAGAACATGCGCTGGGTCAATTTCGACGGGCCGGCGACGCTCGTCGATCGGTTCGCGAATATCTGCATCACGGAAGCGATGCCGAACTCCCTGCGCGGCCGGTTGGTCGCTTGAACGCCGCCCCCGAGTCCAGCGTCGATTTCGGCGCGGAAGACAATGCGCGGCTCGCGTCGGTCTGCGGGCCGCTCGACGAGAACCTGCACCTGCTCGAGAACCGCCTCGGCATCGAGATCCGCCGGCGCTCGGGACGCTTTTCGCTGCGCGGCGCGAACGCCGCAGCGGCAGCGGCGGTGCTCAGGCAGCTTTATGAGCGCGCGGGCCGCCAGCCGGTAACGCCCGAGGACGTCCACCTCACGATCCAGGAAAGCGGCATGGGCGGGGGCCCGCGGACGACGAGCACGCGGTCGAGACCCTGCGCGGCCTGATCCGCGGCCGCGGTGCGAACCAGCAGCAGTATCTGCAGGCGATCCGCTGCGCACGACCTGACCTTCGGCATCGGGCCGGCGGGCACCGGCAAGACCTATCTCGCCGTCGCCTGCGCTGTCGAGGCCATGCAGCGCGAGAGCGTGCGGCGCCTCGTGCTGGTGCGGCCCGCGGTCGAGGCGGGCGAGCGGCTCGGCTTCCTGCCGGGCGACCTGACGCAGAAAGTCGATCCGTATCTGCGGCCGATGTACGACGCGCTCTATGAAATGATCGGCTTCGACCGCGTCGCCCGGCTGATCGAACGCAATGTGATCGAGGTCGCCCCGCTCGCATTCATGCGCGGCCGCACGCTGAACGAGGCCTTCATCATCCTGGACGAGGCGCAGAACACGACCGTCGAGCAGATCAAGATGTTCCTGACCCGCATCGGCTTCGGCTCGCGCGCGGTCGTGACCGGCGACATCACCCAGACCGACCTGCCGGCGCACCGGCAATCGGGCCTCCGTCACGCGCTCGATGTGCTCGATGGCGTGGCGGGCATCGCCGTCACGCGATTCACCGCGAAAGACGTCGTGCGCCATCCGCTGGTGCAGCGGATCGTCGAAGCCTACGAGCGGGAGTCGGACGCGCGCGGTGACGAACAAGTGACGCTCGAAGTCGTGCTGCGTTATCGCACGCGCCGGCCCTGGGCCCCGGCGCCGGTGAGCCTGCGCCGCTGGGCGCAGCTTGCCGCGGGCGGCCGCCGAGGCGAGCTCGGCATCCGTGTCGTCGGCGCCGGCGAGAGTCGCGAGCTGAACGCGCGCTGGCGCGGCCGCGCCGAAGCCGACGAACGTGCTGTCATTTCCGGCGGCGCGTTCGATGCGCGGCCGGCAGCTCGGCGACCTCGTCGTCTGCGCGCCGGTGGTCGCGCGCGAGGCGCGCGAGCAGGGCAAGCCGCTCTCCGCGCATTGGGCCCACATGATCGTGCACGGGACGCTGCACCTGCTCGGTTTCGACCATGAGCGCGCGGCCGACGCAAAGCGCATGGAGAGCCGCGAGCGCGCGCTGCTCGCGCGCCTCGGCATCGCGGACCCTTACGGAGACTGAGGCGATGGCGAAACGCAAGGCCGGCGAGTGGCTGCGGCGGCTGACGCGCGAGGGTCCGCGCGACCGCGCGGAACTCGTCGAGACGCTCAGGGCGGCCGCGCGCGGCGGCATGATCGACGCCGATGCGTTCGCGATGATCCAGGGCGTCCTGCGCGTCGCGGATCTCCACGTGCGCGACATCATGGTGCCGCGATCGCAGATGGTGGTGCTCGAGCGCGATTCCGGGCCGCAGAGTCTGCTGCCGGCGGTGGTCGAGTCCGGACACTCGCGTTTCCCGGTCATCGGCGACGACCGCGACCAGGTCGTCGGCATCCTGCTGGCCAAGGACCTGCTGCGCTACTTCGCGGAAGGCGCGGGCGGTTCCTTCGACATCCGCGAAGTGCTGCGGCCGGCGGCGTTCGTGCCCGAGAGCAAGCGCCTGAACGTACTGCTGAAGGAGTTTCGCGTCAGCCGCAATCACATGGCCATCGTCGTCGACGAGTACGGCGGCGTTTCCGGTCTCGTGACCATCGAGGACGTGATCGAGGAAATCGTCGGCGAGATCGCCGACGAGTACGACACCGACGAGGACCAGACGATCCGGCGCGAAGGCGAGCGCCAGTTCGCGGTGCTCGCCCTGGCCCGAATGCAGGAGTTCAACGAGTATTTCGGGACGCGATTCAGCGACGAGGAGTACGACACGATCGGTGGCCTCGTCATGCATCAGTTTGGCCGCCTGCCGCGGCGCGGCGAGGCCGTGACCATGGACGGGCTCGAGTTCAAGGTGCTGCGCGCCGACCGGCGCCGCATCGACCAGCTGCGCGTGACGACTCCCGAACCGGTGCCCGCGCGTCCCGGCGAGCCGCGCGGAGCCTGAGTGGCGGTCCCCGCCGGAGTCTTTTCCGCGATGTTGCGATACCGCGAGTGGATCGCGGCGCCGCGGGCGCGGCCACGACATTCGCGTTCGCGCCGCAAGGCTTCTACCTGCTCGCGGTCCTCGGCCCCGCGATCCTGTTCCTGCTCTGGGAATTCGCGTCGCCGCGGGACGCCGCGCGGACCGGCTTCTTCTTCGGTGCGGCGCTATTCGGCGCCGGCACCTGGTGGATTTACACGGCAATCCACGATTTCGGCCAGGCGCCGGCGTGGCTTGCCTTGTTCCTGCTGGCGGGGCTGCTCGCGATCAAGGGCGCGCTATTACGCGCTGCTTGGCTACGTGGTCGTGCGCATCGCGCCGGATCCTTCGGCGCGCGCGCTCGCTCCTGCTCATCCCCGCGGGCTGGACGCTGCTGGAATGGCTGCGCGGCTGGCTGTTCACGGGATTCCCCTGGCTGCGAGCTCGGCTACGCGCACAGCGACTCGCCGCTCGCCGCTCTGGCTACGATCGGCGGAATCCATCTCGTCACGATCGCGAATGTCGCGACGGCCGGGGCACTCGTTGTCCTGTTCCGACACGCGGGCCCGGCGCGCATCGCCGCGATTGCGCTCGCGATCGCCGTCTGGCTCGGCGGCTACCTGCTCACGGGGCGTGAATGGACGAAGGCGGCCGGCGAGCCGATCGAGATCGCGCTGCTCCAGGGCGCGATTCCGCAGGACGAGAAATGGCTTGCGGAAAATCGCGCGAAAACGCTCGACATCTATCGCGAGTTGAACCGCCAGGCGCTGGGAGCGCGGATCATCGTCTGGCCGGAATCCGCGGTTCCCGTGCTTGCGCACGAGGTTGAGGTCTACCTCGAGTCAATCCGGCGCGAGTCGCGGGCGCAGGGATCTGACGTGATGATCGGACTGCTGCGCTTCGACTTCGAAAGCGGGGAGATCCGCAACGGCCTCTATTCGATGAGCGAAGCGGGCGACGGCTGGTATTACAAGCGCCGCCTCGTGCCTTTCGGCGAATTCTTTCCGGTGCCGGAGAGCGTGCGCCGCTGGATGCGGCTGAACAGCCTGCCGTATTACGACATGACGCCGGGTGCGGAGGATCAGGTCCTGCTGAACGCAGGTGGCGAACGCCTTGCAGCAACTATCTGTTACGAGGACGCCTACGGCTCGGATCAACTCGCCGCGCTCCCCGGCTCGACGCTACTCGTCAATGTCACGAACAACGCCTGGTTCGGCGATTCGTCCGCGCCGCACCAGCAATTGCAGATGGCGCGCTTCCGCGCGCTCGAAGCCGGACGCTGGCTCATGCGCGCGACCAGCAACGGCATCACCGCGGTAATCGCGCCCGACGGTCGCGTCACGGCGCGCATCGCGCAATTCAAGCCCGGCGTCCTCAAGTCCACTGTCCAGCCGCGTACCGGCCTCACGCCCTACGCCCGTACCGGCAACTGGCCCGTTCTGTCGGTCTCGTTCGCGCTGCTATGTCATCTTCGCAGTGGCGCGACTTCGAGCACGCAAGAGCGACTGAAGGGGACGTTCACCTGCAGGGTCGTCCGTCAGTTTCAAGGTGTGCGCCAACTCTGAAGGTGAACGTCCCCTGCAGTCGTTCCTGAAGGTGAACGTCCCCTTCAGCTTCCCCTTCAGAAGGCCCTCCCGACTCGTGGCCTAAGGTATCCTTCCCAGTTCGATGAAAGACCGCTACGAACCGAGTGAAATCGAGCCCGCCGTCCAGCGTGAATGGGACGCCGCCGGCACGTTCGTCGCGCGCGAAGACCCTGCGAAGCCGAAGTATTACTGCCTCTGCATGTTCCCGTATCCCAGCGGCAAGCTGCACATGGGCCACGTGCGGAACTACACGATCGGCGACGTGCTTGCGCGTTACATGCGCATGCAGGGCTTCAACGTCCTGCAACCCATGGGCTGGGACGCATTCGGACTGCCGGCGGAGAACGCCGCGATCGAGAACAACGTCGCGCCGGCGCGCTGGACCCGCGACAACATCGCGCACATGAAGGGCCAGCTGAAGTCGCTCGGCTTCGGCATCGACTGGTCGCGCGAGATCGCGACCTGCGACGCGGATTACTACCGCTGGAACCAGTGGCTGTTCCTGCGCATGCTCGAGCGCGGCATCGCCTACAAGACGACAGGCGTCGTCAACTGGGATCCGGTCGACCAGACCGTGCTCGCGAACGAGCAGGTCATCGACGGGCGCGGCTGGCGCACCGGCGCGCTGATCGAGAAGCGCGAGATCCCGATGTACTACCTCCGCATCACGCAGTACGCGGAGGAGCTGCTCGCGCGCGCTCGACAAACTGCCGGATTGGCCGGAGCGCGTGCGCACGATGCAGGCGAACTGGATCGGCCGCAGCGACGGCGTGAACCTGTCCTTTCCCTACGACATCGACGGCAGGCGCGGCGAACTCAAGGTATTCACGACGCGCGCCGACACGATCATGGGCGTCACCTTCGTCGCGGTCGCAGCGGAGCACCCGCTCGCGGAACTGGCGGCGAGCGCGGAACGCGAAGCTACGCGACCTTCGTCGACGAATGCCGCCGCGGCAGCGTCATGGAAGCCGACTTCGCGACGATGGAGAAGAAGGGCATCGCGACCGGGCTGTTCGTGCGGCATCCGTTGACGGGCGCGGAAGTCGCGGTCTGGGTCGGCAACTACGTGCTGATGGCCTACGGCGAGGGCGCCGTGATGGGCGTGCCGGGCCACGACGAGCGCGACTTCGCGTTCGCGAAGAAATACGGCCTGCCGATCCTGCCGGTCATCGACGTCGACGGGAAGCCGTATTCGACCGATGCCTGGCAGCCGTGGTACGCGGAGTACGGCCGCTGCATCCATTCCGGTCACTACGACGGTCTCGACTATGCGGCGCGCGACGGACGCGATCGCGAAGGACCTCGAGGCGAAGGGCCTCGGCCGCAAGCAGGTGGTCTGGCGGCTGCGCGACTGGGGCATCTCGCGCCAGCGCTACTGGGGTTGCCCGATCCCGATCATCCATTGCCCGGCCTGCGGCGACGTGCCGGTGCCGGACGACCAGCTGCCCGGTGCGGCTGCCCGAGGACCTCGTGCCGGACGGCTCCGGCAATCCGCTCGCGAAGTCGCCGTCGTTCCTCGAATGCCGTTGCCCGAAGTGCGGCGCCGCCGCGCGGCGCGAGACGGACACGATGGATACCTTCGTCGATTCGTCCTGGTACTACTTCCGCTTCGCTTCCGCGGACAACGACCGCGCCATGGTGGACGAGCGCGCGGCCTACTGGATGCCGGTTGACCAGTACATCGGCGGCATCGAGCACGCGATCCTGCACCTGCTCTATTCGCGCTTCTGGACGCGCGTGATGCGCGACTGCGGCCTGACGAAGCTCGACGAGCCGTTCCAGCGCCTGCTGACCCAGGGCATGGTGCTGAACGAGATCTGGTTCCGGAAGCCCGCGTCGGGGCGCATCGTTTACTACAACCCCGCCGACGTCGACGGCGACGGGCGAGGGCGAAGCGCGCGAGCGGCGTCCTGAAGTCCGACGGCCAGCCGGTCGAGTACGGCGGCATCGGCACGATGTCGAAGTCGCGGCGAGAACGGCGTCGATCCGCAGGAGCTGATCGATCGCTACGGCGCCGACACTGCGCGGCTCTTCATGATGTCGAACGTGCCGCCCGAGGACACGCTCGAATGGTCGGACGAGGGCGTGGAGGGCGCATTCCGTTTCATGAAGCGCTCTGGAAGATCGTCCATGCGCATGTCGACGGCGGCGGCGTCCGGGCCAGCCGGAGACCGCGCACGCTCGACGGGCCGCAGCGCGAACTGCGCCGGCAGGTGCACCAGGCGCTCGCGAAGGTCGGCGACGATATCGGCCGCCGGCGCACCTTCAATACGGCGATCGCGGCGCTTGATGGAGCTGCAGAACTCGCTGATCCGGTTCGAGGACGATTCGCCGCGCGGCCGCGCCGTGATGCAGGAGGCGCTCGACCTCGTCGTGCTGATGCTGTCGCCCTTCGTGCCGCACGCGGCGCAGGCGATGTGGCGCGCGCTCGGGCATTCGACGCTAGCTCGTCGACGAGCGCTGGCCGAAGGTCGATGCGGCGGCGCTGGTTCAGGACACGATCGAGATCGTGGTGCAGGTCAATGGCAGGCTGCGCGCGCGGGTGGCGGTGCCCGCGGGCGCCAACGAGGCGATTGCGCGAGAGGCCGCGCTCGCCGATCCCGGCGTCGCGAAGTTCGTCGCAGGACAGCCCATCCGCAAGCTGATCTACGTGCCGGGCAAGCTCGTGAACGTGGTGGTCTGATGCGTCGCCTGATCTGCACCGTCGTCGTGCTGGCCCTCGCATTCGGATCCGGCTGCGGTTTTCACCTGCGTGGCCAGACCCCGCTGCCTGCGGTCATGGCTCGCCCGTACATCGATCCCCGGACCAGTACACGCCGCTCTATGCGGCGCTGGACGCGCAGCTTCGCGCGGCGGGCGCGACGCCTGCTGCGACCGCCGCCGGACGCGACCGGCGTGATCCGGCTGCATGTCGACAAGACTGACCGCGAGCTCCTGTCCGTCACGGCCGACAACAAGCCGGGCGAGTACGAGGTCTATTACGCCGTCGGAGTATTCGGTTTCAAGCGGGGCCAGCGAGTTGCTCGCGCGCCAGAGCGTGAAGCTCACGCGTGACTATGGCTACGACGAATCCGCCGTACTTGCGAAGGAACACGAGGAGCAGGCGCTCCGCGTCGCACTCGCCGACGAAATTGCTGACGCTGATCCTGCGGCGCCTGGCGGCGCTATGAATCTCTCCGTATTCGACGTCTTTAAGGTCGGCGTCGGGCCGTCGTCGTCGCACACGATGGGGCCGATGCTCGCCGCGCGGTTCTTCGTCCTCGACCTCGAGGCGCGCGGACTGCTCGAAGCGACGACCGAGATCTTCGTCCAGCTCTACGGCTCGCTCGCGCTGACCGGCCTCGGTCACTGCACCGATCGCGCGATCCTGCTCGGTCTCGAGGGCCACGATCCCTCGGAATTCGATCCGGCGGTCATGGAACCGACGCTGGAGCGCATCCGCGAAACGAGCCGTCTGCGACTGCTCGGCCGCCGCGAAATCGCCTTCGACGAGCCGATGAATCTCCTGTTCCATCGCGACCAGATGCTGCCCGGGCACTCGAACGGCATGCGATTCACCGCGCGTGATGCGAAGGGCGCGACGCTGCTGGCGGAGGAGATGTATTCGATCGGTGGCGGCGCCGTGCAACGGGCGGACGAGGACGGGGGGTTCCGCGGGGGCCGCGCCGCGCGAAGTGCCGCTGCCTTTCGGCAGCGGCGACGAATTACTGGGGCAATGCACGCGCGCGGGTCTGTCCATCGCGGAGCCTGATGCTCGTCAATGAGCGCGCCCTGCGTTCCGACGCCGAGATCGAGGCGAAGCTCGATCGCGCATCTGGTCCGTCATGCAGGCCTGCGTCGATCGCGGTTTCGCCGCCGAAGGCGTGCTGCCGGGCGTCCTGAAACTGCCGCGCCGCGCGCCGCAGCCTCAAGCGCGAACTCGATTCCGAGGCGCCGCAGGGTCCCGTCGACCCGATGGAATGGGTCAATGCCTGGGCGCTCGCGGTGAACGAGGAGAACGCCGCCGGCGGCCAGGTCGTCACGGCGCCGACCAATGGCGCCGCCGGCATCGTGCCCGCCGTTCTTCACTACTACGCGAAACTCTGCGCCGGCGGCAGCGACGCCGCCGGCGTGCGCCGTTTCCTGCTCGCGGCCGGCGCGATCGGCCTGCTCTACAAGCGCAATGCCTCGATCTCCGGCGCCGAGATGGGCTGCCAGGGCGAGGTCGGCGTCGCCTGCTCGATGGCGGCGGCGGGACTCGCCGCGGCGCTCGAGCGGCACGAACCGGGCAGATCGAGAACGCCGCCGAGATCGGCATGGAACACAACCTCGGGCTCACCTGCGATCCGATCGCGGGACTCGTGCAGATTCCCTGCATCGAGCGCAACGCGATGGGCGCGGTCAAGGCGATCAACGCGGCGCGGCTCGCGCTGCGCGGCGACGGCACGCACAAGGTGTCGCTCGACCAGGTGATCGCGACCATGCGCCAGACCGGCTACGACATGAATTCGATCTACAAGGAGACTTCGCAGGGCGGGCTCGCGGTCAACGTGCCGGAGTGTTGAGCGGCGCTCCCTGGATATCCCGCACGCGCAGGCCGGGCACAGTCACGTGTACATGTGCAATGTGTCCTCGCCTGAAGACACGAGCCTCTTGCTGATGGCGAACATCGTGATGCCAGCCGTATTGTGCAGCTCGAGCTTGCGCATGAAATTGGAGCGGTGCTTCTCGACGGTCTTCACGCTCAAGGTCAGGCGTGTCGCAATGCGCTTGTTCGAAAGGCCTTTTGCGACGAGCGTCAGGATCTCCCGTTCGCGATCGGTCAGAAGCTGCAGGGAGGCGACATTGCGCGCATCCCTTTCGCCCAGATAGCCGGAAATGATCTTCGCCGATACCGGCGGGCAAAGGTAACGTTGCCCCCTGATGACGCTTCGAATTGCCTGCAGCAACTCGGCGGAGCTCGAATCCTTGAGCACATAGCCGTCGGCGCCCGCCTTCAGGGCGGCATCGATGTACTCTTCACTGCTGTGCACGGTGAGCACCAGTACTCGCGTATCCGGCGCAATCGCGCGCACCTGGGAAATGATCTGGATGCCCGAACCCCGCGGCATCGCCAGGTCGGTTATGACGAGATTTGGCCGGAGACGCTCGACAAGCGCGATTCCATCCTCCAGGTTCCCGGCTTCGCCGACCACCACGAAGTCCGATTCAAGCTCGAGTAATGCGTGCAAACCCTCGCGCAGGATCATGTGGTCGTCGACAAGTATCAGGCGCGCACGTGAATCGTCAGCGACTGGTGCGGTGTCGTCAGCGAAACCTGCGAGCATCCGTTTCGCGGGTGTCAAGCTACATCCCCCTTCTTATACGTAGGCAACTACGTAATGTTCTGCATGGATTATTGGTTTTCTGTGGCGCGACACCAGTCATCCTTGACATAAGCATCGATTCAATTTTGCAAATACGTCCCGCATCACCGGTGCACCCATGCGTTATGTCGCAATCACGAAATGCCTGCATGGCAGGACTACGGCTTGCGTACCGGCCGGGCCGTGCGCCGGGCCAGGAAGACAAACTGCCAGTCGCAGTAACACTCGGCACCTGTGAAATGCCGATCGTCAGCCCCAAAGTTGGCGCGCTTGATGGGCTTCTGGTGGGAGCTGCTGCGTACGCCCATGATCGCGCCATCGACGGTACGGATATATTCCCAGTCGGGATTCCGGTCATCGGATCGGCGTAAATACGCCGCAGATGACGCCGCACGTCAGGGAAGCGATGATCCTCGATGAGATCCTGGATATCGTCTGGATATCGAGCGGCGCCCGAACCAATGAGGTAGTAGCTGCGAATCGCGTCACGATACGCCTTGCCCACGAACAGCAACTCCGCCTCGCGATCGCGCTGCACGGCCGTTGCCCAGACTGTCCCGACGGCTGCCAGTGCAATTCCGAGGAACGCCACGGCCAGCAGGATGCCGAGATAGGTGAATCCGCCCGCCCGGCCGGGGAACGCCGGGCGCGGCCGTACTGCAGGGCTACCAGGTCTCGAATTGCGTGCCATCGCTTGCCGCACCCTGCGCTCCGCTGCGCACATCGCGCGCGCCGGGCGCCTCCGCGTCTTCGCTCTGGATCAGAACCCAGGTCTCATTGGATTTCGTCTCCGGGTCGGTCGGCACGCTGCGCAGGTAGCGCAGTTCAACCAGTTCCGCGAGCGATTCCGGATAGCGCGCGAGATCGCCATAGAACTTGTCGATCGCATCCCGCATTACCGCGAGGTCCTGGCGCAGGACCACCTCCTTGGACCGCTCGAGGCTGTGAAAATAGCGCGGCACGGCAATCATCAGCAGCGTGGCGATGATCGACATCACCACGAGCAGCTCGATCAGGGTAAATCCCCGCAGCTTTTGCGGGCGGAGAAACAAAGCCTGCTGCCTTACCAGTCACGGTAGTTCGTGCCATTGAGCGCCGTTCCCGTTGCAAGGGAAAATACGTCGTAAACGTCTTCGCCAGCCTGCGGGCTGTCCGGCGGGCTCGCGTAGCTGCGCAGACCCCAGGTTTCTGCCGCCGGCACCGATCCATCCGGAAAGAACGGGTCGCGGGGCAGTCGACGCATGAAGAAAATCGGGGTCGCCTCCGGATTCGCGTAGTCCACGACACCGCTGAAGAGCGCATCCAGCGAAGGCGGATACCCGGAGGCATCGGCTGGTACTTCGATCCGTCCCGCATCGGCCGCCAGCTTGTAGGCGTCGATTGCCGTCCGTATCTCACGCAGCGCAGTCTTCAGTTCCTGTTCCTTGGTGCGCCTGACCGTCAGTTCCACCAGGGGCGTCGCCGAGGTCGCAAGCAAGCCCACGATCGCGACCGTGATCACGAGTTCAATCAGCGTAAAGCCTTTGGTCTCCTTTCATTGATCGTTCCGCAGAAACACCGCGAAGCGAATGTTGGCCGAGACCTGCGCCAATCCGATCGTCTTGCGCTCGAGCCTCAGGCCGTCGACTGCGGCACCGGGTATCGCGGCAAGCGTCCCGTTGACGAATTGGCGGATGCTCGGGTAAGTACCCTGCAGCGGGAAGCTCAGTCGCGCGCGGACAATCGTGCCTGAGTGCGTGACGGTGAAATCGTAGTTGCCTTGGTCGAGCACAAGACCTGCCGCACTGGCTTGCGCGATGATCTGTTCGGTGATTGCGGGAAGCTGGCTGCGGGCCGGCAAGCCGCTGACAAAGGTCTGCAGCTGGGCGTCCGGCGTGAGATCCCTGCCGCTGCCGCCGCGCGTCAGCTGATCCTGCTGAGCCTGTGCGAGATCCGATCGCAGGGCGGCAATCTGCTGGCGCAGCGGCGAATTTGCGCTCAGGAAGCAGACGATGCCGAAGACGAGCAGGGCGACGCCAATGACGCCGACGCGGCCCACGTAATTGCGCCTGGTGCGACAGATAGGGAACCACACCGGCCGCAAGCCGTCGCGCCAGGCTGCGGCTGCGAGAAGCCAGGAGAGGGCGTTTCAGGCAATCCTGTGGCGCGGCTCGCTTGCTGCTCGGCCAGCCGTGCAGGTGTGCCGGCTCTCTCGACAGGTATCGCGTGAACCAGGTCGACGCCGATGGCGCTCACGACGCTGCTCTCCAGTCAGCCTTGATCTGAAAACGAACCGGCCGTTCAGGGTCCTTTGCCTGCACTTCATGGCTCTCGAGCATCGGGAAACGCATGGCTTTGCTCGACTGCAGCCGCTTGACATAGGCGAGCGCGATCAGCAGCGTCCGGGCTTCGGCGACGACCCGGACCTGATGCTTTTCGCGGTCCGGTTCCACCGCCAGTATCGCGACCGGATTCTGGCTGTCCTCGCTTGCAAGCTCCAATTCCCTGAGAAGAATTGACCAGGGTGTTGCGAGTTCAGAAACGGCGGCCCCGGCCTCTTCCGCAACGCGCATTGCCGCCTGGTCGGGAATAGCCGCATCCGGACCGGGGCTGATCGCTGCAAGGCGCATCTCCAGTCCGGCATTCTCGGCGGCCATACCGCGATAGTCGGCGATGACCAGCACTGCACCGAGAATTCCGGCGGCGAGCAGTGCCGCACCGATCCGGTTGACGCGCGGCCGCCTGCGCGCAAAATCGAGTTCGATTTGCGGACGCGTCATGCGTAGGGTCTCCTGAGCACGGCCAGGTCGTCGCCAAGCGTCGATTTGATGCGTTCATCGACCAGCCACTCAATGCCCGTGTCGTGGCTGCCAGCCAGCCGTTGCAGCCACATCGGGGCGTCGACATACACGCGACCATTTTCGCCGTCCTGCGCCACCAGCCGCCCAAAGGTCCTGAGGCGCTGAAGTTCGGCCATCCAGTCGGAGCCGATGCGCGCCGAGTAGACGCGATCCCAGGATTCGCGTACGAGCCGCGCCGCGGCAAGGGTTCCCTCGTCAATTGCCACGAACCAGCCATTGGCGTCCGGCAACCGGTCACGCCAGGCGTTGTAGGCCGCTATCAATTGCGGCTGCGCCGAGATCAGCCGCAGCCGGCAGGCTTCGAGGGCGGC
This sequence comes from uncultured Gammaproteobacteria bacterium, assembly GCA_963819545.1. Lineage (GTDB taxonomy): Bacteria > Pseudomonadota > Gammaproteobacteria > Steroidobacterales > Steroidobacteraceae > SCUD01. The sequence continues at coordinate 992,840 of CAWFWJ010000002.1, forward strand.
GCGAATCTCGGCGAGCAGCGTTTCGGGTATGGCACAGGCGACCCTCGCCTGGCCCGGAGCCGCTTCGCTCACGCTCACCTGCCATGGGTCGGTCACCTTGCCATAGATGCTGGCGAGACAAATGCGGCCGTGCGCCAGGCGTTCTTCATTGCTCGCGATATCGTCCGACCACGGCACAATCGCGTATCGCGCCCAGTGATCGGAAATCACGACCCGCGCGTCGGCACGTTGCCAGGCGGCATCCGCGAGCTGCGCATGCAACACGGCCAGTGCCGGTCGCCAGTCGGCATAACTCCCGTTTTCGACGCGCAGGCTGGCTTCACCGATACAGCGCGGGCGAATGCCGCGGCTCATGCGGGTCAGGGCCACCCGACGCGGCGTGAGCAGTATCGCGATTTCATCACGCCATCGTGGTGACACGATTGACCTCTTCGATCGTTGTCCGGCCCTGGTGCGCCAGCTCGAGGGCGGCGTCGCGCAGGAATCGCAAGCCGCTCCGGCAGGCCATTTCCCTGAGCTGCCGGGCCGGCACGCGAGCGATGATGGCCTCGCGCAATTCATCGTTCAGCACCAGCAGTTCCCCGACTGCCACCCGCCCGCGATAGCCGGTGCCACGGCAATGCTGGCAGCCCAGGCCTGCGCGGAACGTGAGAGCGGGCGCAATTGACGAAATGCCCGCCTCGTCGAGCGCATCCCGCGGCGGAGCGATCATCTCGGCGCAATGAGTGCAAAGCAGACGCACCAGGCGCTGCGCAAGAATGCCGTTGATCGCGGCAACGAAACTGTGGCTGTCGATGCCCATGTGCAGGAACCGGCTGAGCACGTCGAAAACGTTGTTGGCGTGCACCGTCGTGAACACGAGGTGGCCGGTCAGCGCCGACTGAATGGCGATCTGGGCGGTTTCCGGATCGCGGATCTCGCCGACCATGATCTTGTCCGGATCGTGCCGCAGGATCGACCGCAGGCCGCGCGCGAAGGTCAGGCCCTTCTTTTCGTTGACCGGGATCTGCAGCACGCCAGGCAGCTGGTATTCGACCGGATCCTCGATGGTCACGATCTTGTCGTTGCCGGTGTTCGTTTCCGAGAGTGCCGCGTAAAGCGTGGTGGTCTTTCCGCCGCCCGTGGGACCGGTGACCAGCAGCATGCCGTACGGCCGTGCCGACAGGCGCCGCAGCGTGCTCACCACCCGTGCGTCGAAACCGAGGCTGTCCAGGTTCAGGTTCTGCAGTTGATCGGCGACCGCACGCTTGTCGAGCACGCGCAGTACGGCGTCTTCGCCGAAGACGCTGGGCATGATCGAGACGCGAAAATCGATCGGCCGGCCTTCCACCGCGATCTTGAAGCGGCCGTCCTGCGGCACGCGCCGCTCGGCGATGTCCAGCTCAGCCATGACCTTGATGCGCGACAGGACCTGCTCCGGGACGTCGACTCCTGACACGGTTGCGATGTGTATGAGGACTCCGTCGATGCGATAGCGAATCACGAGACCCGAGCCCGCAGTCTCGAGGTGCACATCGCTGGCGCCAGCCCGCAGCGCATCGAAAACGGTCGAGTGCACCAGCTTGACGATCGGACTCGAATCCTCGTTGATCGAGGCAAGCGACAGGTTTTCCAGGGACTTGGCAGCGCCGGACAGCGTCCGTGCGCTCTCCACGGCTGAATCGATCGCGCGCGTGGAATGCTCGCGCGCCGACACGTAAGCGGCAATGTCGCGCGCTTGACGCCATCTCCCAGGTGACAACACCGGGCACGCGCGCTTCGAGCCATGGGCGCAGGCCCGCATCGAAAGGGTCCGCCATGACCGCGGTCACCTGGATTCCGTCGCGCACCAGGACGCAGCCATGACGCAGCCCTTCTGCCGAAGGCAGCAGGTCGAATGCGGGATCGAGCGCCATCAGTTCGGCGGCGTCCAGGCATCGATAGTGAAACGCGCTTGCGACGGCAGCGACGATTTCGGTCGAATCGAAGCCGGTCGTTTCCTGCAGGACGTCGAATGCGCGACTTGCCCTGGCGTCTCGCCTCGGCCGCCGCGGCGGCAAGCGTCCAGTCTTCGAGAACCAGCGTGGAGAGGAGCTCCGCGGCCGCGTTCACTGGATGCTCCCGGCCAGTTCGAAGATCGGAAAGTACATCAGGACCACGATGACGCCGATGATGATCCCGACCAGCGTCATCAGCGCCGGCTCGATCAACCGCGTGAGCAATCAACCGTGCGGGCAAGCTCCTCGTCATAGAACGCCGCGATGCGCTCCATCATCTCGCCCATGTTGCCGCTGCGCTCGCCGACCCTCAGCATCCGCGCCGCAACCGGCGTCGTCAGTCCGAAGCGCTCCATCGAATTGGTGAGGGATTGCCCCTCGCGCACCGCCTGCGTCGCCTGCGCGAGTGCGGGCCGCAGCCCCGGACTCAGCAGCCCGGCAGACATGTCGAATGATGTCACGGCGGGCATGCCACCACGCAGCAGCATGCCGACGGTCCGGTAGATGTCGCGCCAGCTGGTAGATCTGCATCTGCCGGCCGATCATCGGCAACCGCGCGACCCGCCGGGTCAGCGCGGCGCGGAAGGCCGGCTGCGCCGAGATGTGCGCGATCGCGATGCCGATGGCGCCAAGCACGGCGAGGACCGTGAATCCATGGTTCTGAATCGCCTGGCCCCACTGCATCAGCATGCGCGATGCCCACGGCAGGCCGGTGCCGAGGTCCTCGTAGATGCTGCTGAAGCGCGGCACGACGTAGCCAAGCAGGAAAATCGTGACCAGCAGTCCCGCGCCACACAGCACCGCCGGATAGATGGAGGCACTCACCAGTTTCTTGCGCAACAGGTCGATCTGCTGCTGATAGGCGACGAAACGCGTCAGCGCTTCGCGAATGGCGCCGGTCCGCTCGCTCGCGCGCACTGTCGCGATGTAGAGCGGCGGGAAGCTCTGCGGCAATTCCTCAAGCGCCGCGGACAGGGTCCTGCCTTCGAACAATCGGGCGCGAACAAGTTCGAGCGCGCGTCGCGGCCGGGCACGGCCTCCTTCTCGGTCAGCGTGTCGATGGCTTCGACCAGGGTGAGTCCCGCATCGAGCAATGCGACGAGTTCCTGGCTGAAGGAGACGAGCGGTATGCGCGTCGTGGCGCTGCGAGCCTTGCATCCAGGCGCGCGCGATGGAGATGATCTGCCGGCCCGCAGCATGCACCTGCTGCCGCGCGTCCGATTCGTCCAGCGCATCGATCGACGTAGATGAGAACGCCGCCGTCCGGATCGTGGGCCTTGACTCGAAATCGCACTGCGGATCACCAGTTGCTGATGTCGGCGTTCTCGCCGCTGCCGCCGGGCTGGCCGTCCTTGCCGAAGGAAATGATGTCGACATCGCCATGGGTGCCCGGGGACACGTATACATAGGGATGACCCCAGGGATCCAGCGGCACCGCTTTCTTGAGGTAAGGGCCCGTCCAGGCAGGGTCGTTCGGCGGCGCGTTGGTCAATGCATTGAGGCCTTCCTCGGTGCTTGGATAGCGATCCATGTCGATCCGGTACTGATCCAGCGCCTTGTCGAGCGCATCGATCTGCGCGCGGGCGGCCTTGACCTGTGACTTGCCGACTTGGGCGAAATAGCGCGGCGCCACGAATCCTGCCAGCAGGCCGATGATGACCATGACGACCAGCAGCTCGAGCAGCGTGAAACCCTGCTGCTCTTTCGCCGCGAATGGCACGGCATTGGGTCGAGCGGCCATCCCACGCGCACGACCGTGCCGCTGCGGCGCTTTGAGCGCAGCAGGAATTTCCCGCCATCTTGGTCGCGCGTTCGCGCAGGCCGCTAATCCGTGTCCGCCGCCGTCAAATTCGTGACATGCCTGAGATCGAAGCCGACGCCGTCGTCGCGAACCTCGAGCGTCAGCCTGCGTCGTCGAAGGATCGAAACGAAAACGTTCTTGGCCTGGCATGCCGCGCAACATTGTTCAGGGCCTCCTGCACAAAGCGGAAGATTGGCGTCCCGAGGTCTCCGGGACGTCGGCGTCGGTCGCGGAGATCGCCGTGTGAACGACGCGCGAATAGACTTCCCCGAACTCGCGGCAGAACCAGCGTACCGCCGAGACGGCGCCCAGATCGTCGAGGATCGAAGGGCGCAGGTGGCCGCGATCGATGCGTGCCGACTCAATCGTCTTCTGAACACGCGAAATCGTCGATCAGAGGATGGACTGTGTGGTGCATGTCCTGCGCACGATTCATCTGGACTGCGCGTTCGAGCGAAGTACTTGATTGCGCCCAGCGACTGACCAATGCTGTCGTGCAATTCCTGCGCGATGCGCCTGCGATCATCTTCCTGCGCGCTCATGAGCGGCCTGACAGCCTGGACAGTTCGGCGCGTGAGGCATTGAGTTCGCTGGTACGCGCCTCGATGCGCGATTCGAGCTGGTCGTTCATCTGCCTCAGGTCCGCCTGGATGTTGATCGGCTCCGTGATGTCGGACAGCACGATGACCGCGAGGTCGATCCGCCCGTCACGCCTCATCCGGGTCCGCCCGAGGGCACTCGGCGGAGCGTCACGTTGAGAGCCCGTCCGAGGCTCGCGTCATGCAGCTCGAAATGGCTCGGAACTTCAGGCAGCATGACCAGCCAGGACGCTTCGAGCCGCAGCGCGAGCGCGCAGGCGTCTGCCATTGCATGCCGGATGCAACAACTCGTGGAGGGTACTGCCCTGCACCTCGTTGACCGGTCCGAGTGCCCAGGATTCGATGGCGCGATTGGCGTGCAGGACGATACGCGGGCCGTCAATCACGCAGACGAGCTCCGGGAACGCGTCGACCGTGCATTCCCATTCCTGCTTGGCTCGGGCGATGGCCGGGTGCAAGGAACCGGCTTGCAACGTGGTCTCCGTTCGCGGGGTTAACGTCGCGGAGCAGTTCAGTCACCATGTGAGCCACGCTTCGCAGTTGCCGGGACGGGCCGGACCCATGCATTTCCCGGGCATCGAATTCCCTTCGAGCATAGCGCGCATACGTTTTCGCACCGGTCAAAGGCTATCGAAGAAGCCGGTCCAGATACAGTCCCGCAGGCGCTGTAGAAACCGTAGGGTTTTGCCGTAGCTCAGGTTCTGGCTTGGCGCGATGAGCGTCTCATAGACCTGCCGGACTTTCGGCACGTAGGCCTGGGTTTCGTGGTAGTCCGGTATGCAGCGCCCGCAGCGGTCGACGGCCGCTTCGCCGGCGCTATAGGCGCCAGCACCAGCTGGAGGTCTTTACCATAACGCCCGATCAGCGACCTCAGGTACCGCGCACCGGCATGGACGTTCTGCATCGGGTCGAAGCGATCGTGCGCCCCGAAGCGCGTGCGGTCTCCGGCATCAGTTGCATCAGGCCCGCGGCACCGGTCTTGGACACCGCCGGGCATTGAACCCGGACTGGACCGGGATCACGGCCCTCAGGAGATCGGGCTCGACCTCGGCCGCAGCGCCGGCCTTCTCGATGATCGGATCGAATTGCACGGATTTCGCAAGCAGCACCGGGTTGTAGGCCTCGCCGCTTTGCGTCGTGTCCGCCGGGGTCTCCAACAGGAACTGGTAACGCGGGTCGGACGGAACGTTCCTGAAATGCGCGATACCGGCGTGCGTCGACGAAGGAGTAGATGTCGGCGCTCGCACCGGCTGCCAGGCCGGCGACAGAGCAGCATCATCGAATGACACTGAGGGATCATTGCAAGCAATTAACACCAGTAGCCTGCACTATGCTAGGTATGTGAACACCGTTGGTTCGAATCGCCAGTGGGACATCGTGGTGGGTGAACCGACTCAGACATCGCGGCCTAGCCTCGCTGAAAATGATCGCGGGCGAAAACGACCCTGTAGTCAAACCGGAGCAGCGCTCCCTGCTGGCCCCGCGATGCTCTTCCGTCAACATTCGGTGCCGATGACCTGCCTGCGTTCAAGCCGGGCATGTGGGAACTACTCGATGAACATCGAAACGCCGATGATGCAACCGCACACGCAGAGCGTGCGGCGCTGCTCCGACCCGACCGCGGAAATCCGAAGGATGGCGCTGCGATCCCTTCTCAGTATTGCAAGTTTACCCCGATCAAGCGCGACGGTAATCGCTACTCCTATACCTCGTCCTGTCAAAAAGAAGATGGGCAACCGGAGCTCGCTCGCGGGCGGTCGTCGATCGTCGACGAAGAGCTCCTACCGGGTCGAACCGAATCGAAGACCAACAGCCAGGTCCGCCGAGAATCGCTCGTTGCGAAGCGCGAAGGCGACTGCGTCAAATCATGCCCCCCCGCAGCCGCGCACGGGTCCGCCGCCAGGACACGGAACGATCCAGTCGCCGTCGGCACGACGCCTTTGCCGTCGGATCTTCGAAGCGCACGATGATAGCCGCCCTTGGACGCAAACCGTTGACCTGGCGCGAGCGCAAGTCCGGGTAATAGCCGGTAATGATCCGGTGCATGAGCATTTCCTCGATGCGCTCGACGAGATAGTCGCGCACAAATGTATCGGCCATGTCGTTGATGGTGTCCGACACCAGGCCGCAGGCGAGATAGGTGTCGGCCTGCTCCTGCAGCGCCACGACCGGGATCTGCCGGATACGAAACCAGCCGAGCGGAAAGTCCACTCGAACCCGGCGCCGGTCGGGCAGATCGAACGGATACGCCAGGTGAGTCGATGCCACGCCAGGCGGCCGGAAGCGGTGATTGCTCGAGGCCACCCATGCGTCCCGACAGGAACACCTTCGGGACCCCGGCCGGCGGCTCGCCAAGTGCGGCGATGTCGTCCGGTCGCAGCCACAGGACGAGTGCATCGCCGGGCTCGACTTGCGCAATGCCGCCGCCAGCTCGCGCGCCTGCGCCTCGGCAGGGATGCGTCGATTGACGAATGTCAGGCCCTCGTCAGCGAGCGCCGCGGCCAGGGCGTCGGCCGCTTCCTCGCCGACATCGGCCGCACGAAACACCTGCACCACCCGATGCAAAGCCGGCTTGGCGCGCTCGGCCTTGAGCTCATGCGCGATCAACTGCGCTTCCAGCAGCACGCCCTTGGAAAGATACAGGGAGTCGAAGTCGTTTTCCGCGACGACCGGCAGATCCAGATTGGGAAAGAGGCAGGGGAGCGAGGCTTCCTCGCAGAAGCGATGGACCGGCGCCCAGGTCTTCCCGCCGATTCCGGAAATCACCGCAAACACGGGTTCCGCAGCAAGTTTCGCGTGTAGTTGCTTTTCCCAGGTCTCGGGCGCGCCCGTGAGCTGCCAGACGTGCAGCTCCCAAAGGCGATTGACCTTGAACATCATGCGGCGCGAGGAATGCAAGCGCGGACTTTCGGCACGCGTATAGTGATTCTTGTCGATGAAGAACTTCTCGAGCACGTCGAGCACGCCCTGGCGCTTCACGGGATCCGCGTCGGGCGTGATGATTGTGGCGAAATGCAGCACCGACTGGTGACGCCAGGCACGGCGCCTGGTGAGAGCTGCTTGAGATACGCGATGAGTTCCGACATCTCGGCGTCATCGAGCGCGTAGTGCGGCATCAGGTAGCTCAGCGGCTTGCCGTCGGCACCGATCCCTTCGCGGATCGCTCGCGCGAGCGTCGCGTCGGTGTAAGGATCGCGATCGGCTCTCATGCCCTCGACGAACGGCAGGTCGAGGTCATCGATCGTCCCCGCGCGCGGATGGAAGAGATAAATGCCGGCGACGGGCGGAATGGTCCTGCGCCCTTCCTTCATGCCGAGTCCGCTGCGACGGTGACAATTGACACAGGCCGCCGTTGCGCCCTCGATGCGCACGTTCCCTTCGCGCTCGGCCGCCAGTGGCCTACCCGAGGGCAGCACGCCGTTTCGATAGATTGCCTCCCCGACAGTCGCAGTACCGGCCGGCGCCACTGCAGGCAAACCGAAAGCAAGGAGGAGCGCGAAGCTGCGCAGCACGCGCGCCATCGCCGCTGGAGTCACTTGGCGGCGAGCAGCTCGCGGTACTCGCGCAGCAGTTCGTCTGGCGTCACGAAGCCGTCGATGCGCCGCCACGGCTGGCCGGGCGCCGCCCGCAGCAAGGTCACCGGCGTGTGGCTCATCTTGTCGCCGCGGTAGACATCGAACGCCCGCTGGGCGGCCAAGCTGGCATCAAGGGTCCCGGTATAGTGCTGCCACTCGGGACCGGCGCGAAATTGCCGGGCGTACTCGATCAGTCGTGCTGGCGTGTCCTGCTCGGGGTCGGTCGAGATCGACATCAGGTGGACCTGGTCGCTTTCGGGGCCGAGATCGCGCTGGAACTGCGCGAAGATCTGGCTCATCAGCGGGCAGATCGAGCCGCAACTCGTGAATATGAAATTGAGCATGACGGGCCGCCCGTCGTTCATCTCTTCGGGCAGTGAGATGGTCTTGCCATCATCGCGCACCAGCGTCACCTCGGCACCACGTACTGCACGGTCGAGGTGGCGGGCTGCTGGGCCGCGGGCTGATCAGCGATGCCACGTCGGACGACTCATTCGCAAAGGCACCCGCTGCGCCAATCGCCATGACGATCGCACTGAGGAGAGACATTACGTGGGTCCGTGGTTTGATGGTCATATCACGTGGGCTTCGCAAAGCGCGACGCATCCAGGGGCGGGTTCACCACGACTTTCTCGATCTGGATTTTCTCGGTCCGCCTGACGCCCTCCACACGGGTCTCGATCAGGTGGGGAATCATCAGGCCGTTCACGGCCCGGTAGTCGCTCAGGAAAATCGCGACCGGATGGGGCTTGCCGTCGAGGCGTCGGGGCGTGCCCTCGACCTTGACCTCGAGGAACGTCCCGGCATCCACCCACTCGTGCATGACGTGGCCGTTCTTGAGCGTGAGCTTCAGCTTGTAGGCCGGCTGACCCTCGACGGGCTCGGTGCCCGCCAACTCGATCCTGGTGCCCTTGGCGGCGTAATCGACCAGCGCACCGTCCAGGTCCGCCTGCACTTCGGCTGCCTTCATTTCATCCGCCGTGTAATTCTCCACCTCGTGACGATTCAGGAATGGCCGCAGCTTCCAGCCCTGGGTGCCGTCATAGACCTGCACCGCGGTCTCGCCCCTGAACTCGACTCGAGGCGCGATTTGCGCGGCCGCGCCATTTCGAGCACGAAGGGCAATTGCACTTGTGCGGCCGGTTGCTGGGAAGCCGCCGGCGCGAGCTGCGGTTGTCCGGGAATCCCCGGAATCTGCGGCCGGTTGCCGCCACCGGCATCCAGTTTTCCGGACCATGACAGGGTCCGGACCGCGCGCCACGCAGTCAGGCCGCCGCGGGCCGCGATGTTCTTGTCCACGATCTCCCCCGCGGAGAGTTTCGCCGGTGCCGCGGCGTTTTCTGCAGCGATGCCGGGCATCGGTGAAAACGCCAGGATCAGGCAGGTGAAAACGCTTGCTCGGGACATCAGTGACTCCTGTCAATTCCCAATTGGACTCAGGGCTGGACCAGCAGACCGTCGAGGCGAACCTGTCCGATCACCACGCTGACGCGATGGCCGGCCTCGACGTGATTGCCCTTGTTCGAAAACACCATCCAGTACGACTTGCCCACTTCCGGCTGCGTCGCCTGCCGTAACGATCCCACTTTTACCATATTGGGAACCTGCAGCACCGCGTGAGCCTTCTCGTCCAGCAGCTGCGGGCTCGACGCCTTGTCGAGCAGCGGCGCGGCCTTCACCACATCCATCACCCGGTAACTGAAGCGCACCAGCTGATCGGACTTGGTCAGTTTCACGGAGAGCCGGTCGACGCCCCAGGTGAGCGCATAAATGGTCCTCGCGCTGTCGGGCATTCCGGCGACATACGCGGAATCCTTCTTCGGGGCGGCGGCCGGCGCGTCCGCTGCGGGCGCTGCCCCGGATCTCAACAGGGTGCCGGCGAGCACACAGGCCAGCACCACCACCGTTCTGCGCCGACTGGGGTCGGTGCGATTCGTGCCTGGGTTTCGGTTCGGTTGCTGTCCCTGATCTAATCGATTCGACACTGCTTGACTCGGATCATGGCTGGCCCTTGAAGCCGGCGCAGTCTGCCAGGACCGCACTCTTCGCCATTTTGCCGTAAGCATCTTTGGCGAGCGAATAGCCCTTCCCGTACTTGGCAATTGTTTCTAGCATTCTCGAGCGCCGTTTTTGACAGGCCCTTGAGCAAGATTACTTTGTAAGCCAGGTATTCGGGTTCGTTGGCGCTGTCAACCTTCGCACAGTATTTGATCCCCCCTTCAACGACCCCAAGCGAATAGGGCTGAATCGTCGCATTGTCATTGGCCCGTGCCACTTGCAGGCTCAGCGCCAGAGCGAACACACAAAAGATGCCGAATGACTTCATGCTGATCCCCCTTACGCCTGCAGATTCAAACTCGCCGTTCATTTCAAGTGTCCGTTGCCACTGTCTCAGGGCACGGTGCCACCGGCAAAGTTGTCGACTCTTGCGCCATTTGCGAGGTGCAGACCGATTCTCCCTCCGCCAGTGACCCCTGTCGCGGCCTGACCTAGGAAAGTCGTGGTCGCACCAACCGTCTGCCACACGTACACAATGCCGCTTGCATCGGCCAATGCCGTCAGCGTATCTCCGCTTGCAAAGGTCGCTGCGAACGTCCCTGCAGGCGTGAACGAAAGCCCGTAGTTAGTCGTCGTCTCCATGCTTACCTGGCCCGCGTTGTACCGCACCCGGATCGCGTTCTGGTAGGCGCCCAACGTGAAACTGCCGCTGGCCTTCAGGTACAGATCGTTGTTGTTCACCGTTGTATTGGCGAACGTGAACGCCGCTCCCTGTTTCGGGCCGAATACGGTGGCATTCCAGTAGGCGTTGGCGCCGAATGCGGTTGAGCACAGCAGGGCCCCTGTGCAGAACGCCTGATTCGTGTTGACCCGGATACCTGCGCCAATTATGGGCAATGCGAACTGTTGCCAGTTCCCGCCAAGGGTAATGGCGTTTGCCCGGTTGAAGGTATCAAGCACTGTCAGCGCCGGCAACGTCGGTGACGGGATGGCGGCAGCAGGGAGCTCAACCGCACCGATGTCGAATGCGGCGCCCTGCGGACGTGTGCGACCGAAGAAGTCAAGACTCGGTGCACCCGACGCGGTGGCGAAATTGACCGCCGGCGAGGTGGGCTGTATGTCGTAGTTGCCCAGCAGCGCCTGCATCGTGCCGGATGGCGGAGCGGTAGCCGCGTTACCCAAGGCCAACGGACCGTAACTCAGGTTGATCCAGTTGTTGCCTTCGTCGACCGTCGCGGCAGCCGTGATCTGGTTCAGCGCGAACACCGGGTAGAGCCCCGTTGTTTCCGAGCGTCCCGGCGGCGCATTGAAGCCGTGGAACAGCCCACCGCCTTCCGGCGGCAGCCGCGAGCCGTTGCAGTACTGGCGCACCACAAGCGGGTCGCCCGATAACAGTTGCCTGCACCGCTGTAACCGGTCGTGCTCGTCAGAATCGAGAACGTCGGGTTCAGCGCAAAGCCTGAGCCAGAGTTCGGCGTCGCGGTCCTGCGTCGCCACGCACGCCGATGTCCCAGTAGTTGACCGGGCCACCACTGCCAGGCGCGCCGTTATCGTGTCCCCAGGAGGTCGCAGCAGCACGTCGCCGGTCGCTGCGTCTGATTCAGCGACGGCACCAGGGTGACGACTGCCTGCTGATCCTGCTGACTCGTCACCCAGATCTCCCACCTCGACGTGGAACGCGCGGTTCTGCCAGAACAGGTTGTTAGTAAGCAGCGGGCGCGAGACCACTCTGCAATCGTTGGCCAAGCATAGCCATAGCCTCCGGGGCAGCTCGCAAGCGGGTTCGGGCCGTCATCAAGCGCAGTCAAGTTCGGCGTGTTCTGCATCGTCACCAGTCCTGCGGCCTGGTTGGTCGAGGTCATGACCGGTGAGGATGGTCGCAGCTCGGTGCTGCCGGGTCGCATCCCGGCGGCGGAACGCTGCGAGTGGCCGGCTCCGAGCGTGTTGAAGAGCACGCCTGCCGAGGCCGTCGTGTCGTTGGAGACCACCGTGTTGTTGATGAACCTCACCTTCAACGCGTCCTGCATCGAGACGCCGCCGCCATCCCAACCGGCGACGTTGTTCGCGATGATGTTGTTGGTGACGGTGACTTCGTTCCAACGTGTCCGGATTCGTGGGGAACGCGGCAACTTCCTCGCCATTGACCATCTGCAGGCGAAGGCCGCCGCCGGTGCCGCTCTCGGCACTGTTGCCCATGATCAGGTTGGCGTCGATCACCAGGTTCGGACCGATACCTTCAGTCAGCCCGGGTGGGCAGTCGGCGTCGTCCACGCTACCGCATTCCAGGCCGTTCGGCAAGAATGCGGTCACGGCTGCTCCCAGGACTCCAAGGCCGCCACCGTTGGTGGGAATCGTCGCGCTCTGCGCTCTGGTTGAAGAGGATCCAGTTGTTCCGGATCCCTTCGTTAGCGCTGTTCGGTTGCTAAGATGAACCCGGCGTGCGTCACGCCACCGCCGTCGCCCGAGCTCAGGTTGCCGCAGACCCAGTTGTGTTTGAACATGTAGCTGTCGGAACCTGTGTTGAAGCTGACGCCGCCGGCCGCCGATGGCGTAGCCGAATACAGGGCGTCGCCGAGCGATGCGTTGGCGGTGACCGAGTTGTGGTGCACGCGCACGTGCCTGTTGAATCCATACCCCAGCTGGGTGCCGACCGGCTGTCCCGGCCGGGACAGGAAACGAAAATCGGGTCTGGCCCGCCGGCGATGAACGGGTCGGAGGAATTCGCCGGTACCGATTGTGAATGCCGCCCGTACAGCGTGCCGTGGTTGGCGAGAACCCGGTTGTTGGAGATCTCCAGGTTATGGTCCCAGCCATGCACGAAAATCCCGCCGCCGCCCTGGGAACTGTTGATCACGCTGATGCCGTCGATGCGCGACGGATTGCACAGGAAGTTGGTAGCACGATGTGGCGTTGCAGTTCGCGTCGCTGCTTGTGAGGTACTGAGTCCCAGCCGGGAACGCCGCCTTCACGCACCCCGAAATATGCGGCTGGATTGCCTGGATTGAACGCGATGTTCGCGCCTTTGCCGAGCACCGTGATGCCCTGCGCCTTCGTACGCGCCCATCAGCGTGGGCTCCTGCAGCATCTGCGCCAGGTTGCCGTTGCCGGTGGCATCCCAGCCGAGATGGGTTCGAAGGGAATCCGGTCGACCTTGCGCAGCATACTCGGCAGGGCACCCGTCGTATCGACGGATGCCGCTGCTGCGGGCCGCCCGTCCAGCGACAAGCCGAACAGGCAAACCAGCTGCCGGCGCCAGGCATCCAGCTTGCCCGCCGGATGTGCGTCCGCGTTGATGCGTGACGGATTCCGCGCCGACGCCCTGCAGCCGGACCGGCTTCCACATCAGCAGCATTTCCTTGTAGCTGCCCGGGCCGACGATGATCAGGTCGCCAGGGACGGCGTCGTCGATCGCGGGCTGCAGCGGGCTGGCTCGTTGGCCGAGCGCTGGTGATGCTCGGGCTGCAGTTGATACGTAGGTCGGTGCCTTGCCGCCGATCGTCACGGTGACCGTGTCGATCGACTTCTTGCCGTTGGCAGCGGTGATCTCCAGCTGGCCGCACAGCTCCGTGCCTGGCCACGTTGCGCTGCTGGACCGCGCAGGCCGGCACGCCGGCTGGCACGGTGACCGTGATCAAGCCATCTGTCCAGGCTCCAACGACGGGTGCGGCGACACCGCCGATGGTGACCGTCCCTGCGGCGCTACCGAATCCATAGTGCCGCGTGATGAACTTCTGGTTGCATGTCAGACTGCAGGCGAAGACTCGCGACGGCCCAGAGTAGGCGTGGTTGAGCACCCGCTTGTCGCCCAGCGCAGTGATGGTCAGTTGACTGGTGGTCGTCGGAGCGGTTGGCGCGGCGCCACCGCTCAGCGACGGACCGGTCACCGCGGTGAGGCCCGTTTGATTGAACGTGAGCGCCAGTCCATTAGCCCCGACGCCCGAGCCTGCGGGCGCGGTGATGATCACGGTGGAGCCGGCGCCCGAAGCGCTGTAGCCGTGGGCCAGCCCGCCGACCGTGTTGGCGTTGATATTAGTGCGCAGCGCCGTCGCCATGTTGCTGTTGCGCGTGGCGGCCGTGCCGCTGGTGCAACTCACGCTGGTCGAGCCCGAAACGCTCAACCCGCAGCGCAGGACGGCGGAGGTCAGAGTCGTGCTGCCGATCAGCACCTGAGTTGACCCGGTCGCCCGGAGTGGTCACGGTATTAAGTTGCTGGGACACGCCGCCAATGTTGAACGTCACGCTCGCAAGTACCTCGGGCATCCCCGGGTCAATCCACGGACCGGTCGTCGGTGGAATTCATCACCAACTTGATCGCCGGCGTGGTATCCGGGTATTCGAGTCCGGCAGGTTGTAGCCCGCCGCGAACCCATGGTCGGGATCACCGGCGTGTCCATGTACGCGGTCTGACCCGGCATGAACGGCGTCTCGTAGCAGAAATTGCTGTAGGCCGGGTTGTACATCGGGTCGGTGATCATCTCGCCCGGGCTGAGCCGGATCGGTGTCGATCGGACCCGGGTCGTTCATGCAGGTGATCATCATCTGCGGAACGTAGCCGCTCGGGCTCGGCGGCTAGACGGTCCAGGTCGAGAAGTTCATGCCGTTGAATATGCCCCACTGGTCGGCATAGACGCGGGAAATCTCCTTGCCGGTGAAATCCCTGAACGCAACCGGCACATTGGGCACGCGCGAACTTTTCGCCGAACTGTGGCGAGAACGGGTCGAACTCGGCCGCGAAGTCGTTGGTGATCAGGCCGGTGAAGTGGCTGGCGACGTGCGTCGAAGCTGAAGAGATAGAATTTCACGAGCGCCGTCATCTGGTCGTTGAGCGTGACCTCCTTGCGGTCGCACAACGGCCGTGATGCGCCCGCGAACGGCGCCGCTTGCTCCGAGCGCCGGGAACAGGCTGATGAAGTCGGGAACGATGCGCGTGGCGCCGACGCAGGGCCAGAACACCTCGACCGAGCCGGTGTCGCCTTCGCGCCGCGGCGACGCGCCGTTGTTCGTCGGTCGGCTGGAGCGCGTTGTTCGGGTTGTAGAAGGCGTTGATCGCTGCCTGGTCGGGCATGATGAAGATGTTGCCGATAGCCGGGGAACTGCTGCGTCACCGCCGCGACGTAGGCGTCGCCCAGCAGGATGTTCTTGTCTTCTTCCTTCACCAGTTCGTAGCCCTGCGGCACGATGACTTCGACTACGTACTTGCCCGGCGGCAGCATCGGCGTGCCGTCCGTCTCGGGTTCAGGTCAGATGCCGAATCGGAGCAGTTGGTTGCGGTCGGCGCGCCGGTGCTCGGATTCCTGGCCGTCACGCTCGGGAACTTGTACATGCCGTTATACGGCGCCGGCTGGACCTGGTTCAGCATCGGCCAGCCGTCAAAGCACTTGAACCGGCGAATTCTCCGCGATCGGCGTGCACGGATTGAGCCATTGCGTGCTGTTTTCCAGCGTGAAGTAGAACGGGCTCGAGGTTTCCTGGCCCGGGCAGCTCATGTTGGGCATGCCATCGGAGCGGAAGCCCTGGGCCCAGTCGTCCCAGCTGCTGCTGGTGGTGGTGTCCACGAGCTTCAGGGTCTTGGTGCCGTTCGCCGCGGTGTCTTCCCGGTACAGATTGACGTTCACGTTCGGCACGCCGGGCGCCCAGCCGAGCTGGAACAGCAGCGCCGGGTCATCGAACGGTCGCGTCGGGGTGTAGATCACATGTCCCTTGATGCCGCCGTTCTCGCCGGGCGCAAACGGCTTCATGGCGAATTCGAGGAAGCTGTACTGGCCGAGCAGTCCCTGCCAGCCTTCGCTCGCCACCCAGCCTGGATCGACGCGGCCGGTTGAACCGGATTGCCGCTCGCCGGATTGAAAGAACCAGTGCCGGTGCAGTCGGCATTCGCGCAGTACCGCGGCGCCCAGGAACCCGCAGATTCGTGGGCAGATGGGCAGTCGGCGATTCGGTCGAGTTCGCAATTTCGGCGCCGATGGTCGAGGTGCCTCCGCCCTTGCCGTCGACCGGGCCGCCGGCGTCATAGACAACGTGGATGCCGGTCAGCTTGTGGCGCGCGCTGTCGGTATCGACCACCAGCCAGTTCAGGAACGGGAAGACTTCGTTGAAGCCCGCATAGCCGGCCAGGTCGGTGTTGTTGAAGCCGGCGTAGCTGCCGTCGCGGTAGCGGATGTTGAACGGCACCAGCGGCAGTCCGGGCTCGCATCGTCGCGTCCTGCGACGACGCCGTCGCCGTTCTGGTCGAGGAATACGCGGCCGGAGAGATTCGCCCGCCATTGCGTGACGGGAATTTCCATGCGGTGTCGCTCGCTGCCCCGGACCGGTGCCGCATGCCTTGATCGGCGTGGACAGTCCGTCGACCAGCAGGTCGTTCCATTGGTCGAAGACGGTGACTCTCAGGTTGCCGGTGGGAACGCCGGTGAACTGGAAGTTGCCCGTCGGCGTCGCACTTGGTGAACGCAAAATCGTCGCTGTCCGGCGCGCCCAGGCTCACGTAGCACTGCGCGAAGCCGTACGTGTCGTAGCTGCCGCTGCCGTAGACCCGCTGATCGGGCGTGCGGCTCATGCGCAGTGCGGTGACCTTGCCGTAGAAGTTGCCGGTGCAGCCGCCTGGCGCGGCACAGATCCTCGTGCCTTGCGGCCATTGATGAGTCCGGGTTCGCGAAGCCGAAGGTGACGTGGTAACCGCCCGGCCCGAACTCCTGGAAGTAGCCCGGCTCGCCGGGCTTGAGGAACGCCTCGATGCCCTTGGTGCCGTCGAGCGTGTTCGTCTGCAGCCACTCTTCGCCGCGCGCAATCCGGTCGGCCCCTGGCGCCGCCACGACTTCGTAGAGCCCGGCATACATATTGGCGATGATCGCGTGGCCGGCGAGCGGGTGAAAGGGTCGTGCCGATCCGACTCGTATTTCGGGCAAGTCGACGATCACGCCGACCATTCCGTCGGTGACGTCGGCGAAATCGGGCACGCATCGAATGCCCGTGGCCGGGTCGATCGTTCCCGCCAGCGAGTTGGACACCGGCATGCCGAACATGTCGTAGGTGATCTGCCCGGCCGCGTCGCCGAACATGCCCGCCTTGTCGAGCAGCACGAGGTTGAAGCCGCCCAGGCCCGCCTCGTTGGGCGCCAGCATGTCTACGCCGCCGCCGGCATCGTGCTCGCCATTGAGCGGGCTGTCGTCCTGGAACACGAACACCGAGATCTTCGCCGTTTCGAGAGGCGTTTTCTGCAGGTACACGTTGATCCGTTGCCGGTCTGTGCCCGGCACTCGAGATCTGTGCGCCGCCCATGGTATGGCCGCCGGCGTCGTCGTCGGTGATCCAGGCGTCGCCCGGCAGGATGGAGATGTAGTAGCGCTTCGACGGATCGAGCGCGACCTCGCCCGGAAGGACGGCGGTCTTTGCGTGCCCGGCCGGCAGTCGCCGTTGCCGACGTCGCATACCGCGGCCGTCGTACCCAGGCAGACGTCTGTCCCGCTTCGCACGAGACGGGCCGACGCAGCCCTGCGCCACCACCGGCATGTGGCTGGTGTGGAAGTTGATCGCCAGGCTTGCACCGGCACCGGCACGGGTCGCCGTTGGAATCGTCCGGGCGCCGATTCATCTGGCACTTGGGGTCGATATAGACGGTGCGGTCTTCCTCGATGATCCAGCGGTAGTCCTCGTGATCGGCTCTCCGGTCTTCCCGTCCAGGAGCGCGACCACGAGACCCGTCGGCGCCGGGAAGATCAGCTTGACCGTTGCGGCAGCTGCGCTAAGCATGTTCTGCGCGTTCTTGCGCCTTGTATGTGAACGATAGGTGCCCGGCGCCGTGGCCGTCGCAATGAACGACCCGTCCCCGTTCGGATCCGTCCAGGGTCAGCGTTTGCTTCAGACTCGACAACGCTCGCCAGGTCGACCTGCAGCGGACAGCCCGGAGGGATCCGTGTCGTTCGCCAGCACGCCGGGCGGGCTGATCTGCAGCCGCGTGGCGATGTTGCTGGTGTAGCTGTCGTCGCGGCCGTGGGCGCGACGCCTCAATGTGCAACCGCGGCCCTTGAATGAGGCGTCGCACTGCGTGATCGTGGCCGTCGTCGAGCGACGGTGCCGTTCACCATGTAATCGAATGTCCCGCCGCAGGTTATGTCGGTGGGAAGCTGCGTATAAGTGAATGTTCCGTTCGGCTGGAAGTAAGCAACGGACTGCGCGGTGCCGACCAAGGTATAAGTGCCCTCGGTCGCGCCATAGGCGCCGGTATCGTTAGCCAGTACGCCCTTGCCGGGATCCGTCACGGCCAAGGTCGAGCCGGCGACGCAATCAGTAGGTTTCGCCTGTGGCACTCGCGGCCGTGGACGATGGCGCGGCGCCACCGGCGACCAGCAGATGTACGCCTGCATGCCGCCGTCGCGCTGGTTGTTGGTCGACAGGCCGAGCGCGCGGTCGTAGACCGCGTAGGTGGCCGCGTCATAGGTCCGGGTGCGGTCTGCTTCGGCATGATCGTCACGTCATACGTCTTGCCGGCGGCGAGGAATAACTGCGCTCTGCACGCTTGGGAACGCCCGGCAGAATGTTGCCGTCCTCCGCGATGGAGCGTCATGTCCGCGCCGACGACCGATGGCACGTGCATGCGCAGGCCGGCATTGACGAAGCGCAGCAAGACGCGGCCCTGCGGCTGGCGAAGCCGGGACGGCCAGGCCGAAGCGTCAGAGTCGCTGCGGTCGAACGACACGCCGTTAATCAGGTAATACAGCGGGCTGTAGTTGACTGCCGGCGGATAGCAGGTGTGCGCCGTCGACGGAGCTCGGGTCGCCGCACTCGCCCGCTTGGCCGCTCCACACAAAAGTCTCGAGAAACCCGCGGTTTTGAACCGCCTGTCGACTGCGATATTCTGCACAGGGTCGATTTCGCTCAATAGCAGCGCGACGTCGCTTGTCGAAGGTCACGCCGGGCGTAGGCCGGGTCGCGTCGCGTCGGTGACGACCAGCATGCCGTACAGGCCCATCGGGTCCTGGATCGACGGCTGCGTGCCGGAGTGGATCAGGTAGGTGCCGGGACGGAGATTGGCCGCCGTCCACGAGAGGACGCCGATGCCACCCGCCGCGACTTCGGTGGAGAACGACCGCACGCGGTCTGCCTGGGCTGGCGGGCAGAATGTGCCTTCCTCATCGCAAGCGCCCGGGGCTCCTTGAGTGCCAGGCCAGGTCGTGCCCTGTGCCCCATGCAGTCCACCGACCGGCGTGCCCATCGCCGTCGGTGCTCCGAGGCCGCCGCCAAGCTGGCCGTCGATCACCAGCGAGGTCGGAATCTCCTGATCGGCACGCCGAAGTCAGTGCGTTGACCAGCTTGATGGTCAATGTCTCGCCGCTGGGCACCCTGATCAACGGCGGTTGCCAGCTGGTGCGCCGTCTGTGCGGTCGCCGTTCATCGCCGTGCACGTGGCATTCGTGCCGGAGTCGCACCGCAGGTGTAACCCCACATCGGCACTATTTGCCCGTCGGGCAGCGTCGTGGTTTGCGGCGCCGCGGTCAGGTTGACCTCTGCTTGGCCAGCGCCAGGCCGCTCGCGAACAGGAGAACGGATGCCGCAAGTCCTGATCTTATCAGGGTCGCCTTGAATAGCTGGATGTCATCGTCTTCTCCTCGCGCTATTTCGTTTCGTCGATGACGAAGGCCCACGGGTCGACGAGCATCATCATCATCATTCCGCCGGGAAAGGCGTTGTTGGTCGTGATCTCGCGCTCGTTATGCGAGTGCCACATGAAGGCGAAGCCGGCTCTACGTCGGGTCGTTCGCGACCGTTCCGGACGGCGGGATCGGCGTGGCTGCCGACGGCGCGCGCTGTTGCGTCCGGGCCGAGATAGGGCTGCCGCCGTACCAGGCGCCGTTGGCGAAGATGTTGGCGTCGGGCAGCGTGACCGGGCCGCCGCTGCCGACATCGCCGAACGGCTTGCGCTCCAGCGGCTTGTTGTGGTCGCCGCACCACTCGTAGTAGTTGGGCGCCGTCGGCGCTACCTGGTGTGGTAGCCGTTCGCGTCCGGCACGCAGGACGCTCGGCGTCGGATCGCCGGCGTAGCTTGTGACCGTACGACGTCCCAGTTCAGGCCCTTGCCGGTCCATAGAAGATCCCATCGAACGCCTGGCCCGGAGTCGTGGTGGTGGTGAACAGCAGCGGGCCGGCGAGCTTGTTGGTCTGGCTGTCAGATCAGGTTGCCGTCGCGCGCCAGGATGCGCACATGGTTGCCGTGCTCGTGGAACGGGTGCTGCCAGCGGCCGTGTGCCGATGATCCGCAGCAGATCAGTTCGCCGGGATGCATGTGCGGATTGCCGTTGTAGGGCTGGTGCGGGTACTGCAGGCGTAGTTCGGGTCCATGTCAGTCGGGCATCGAGCGGCCGTTGATCATGAAGTACGCCGGCATGGTAGGGCTCGGTCGCGACGATCAGTGCAGCCGGTCGGCGCCTGCCGTGCAGCTGGCCGCTCGCCGTGACCTGCTCCTGCGGCCTGCGTGGATGCTGGGATCCATCTCGGAGAACTGGAACAGGTACTCGCGGTCGTAGCAGGCTGCGGAGTGGTCGTAGGCGGCCGTGCGCCAGCCGGAAATCGGTCTCGCCGTTGCCGCGTGCTTGCACTGGCGGTGCGCGTCGGCTCGACGTGCCGGTGCAACCCGCCGGCGCGGTGGCTGGCAGCACGATGATCGCGCCGTACAGGCCCATCTCGACCTGCAGGTCGCCCTGGGTGCCGCTGTAGTACGCGTGCGTGCCGGGCGTGTCGGCCACGAAGGTGTAGGTCACCGTCCCGCCGTGGCGCCGCCTCCTGCGTCAGCAGGCCGGCCACTCCCCGGTCGCTGTCACGTTGAAACCGGGAAACAGGATCGAGTGTTGCCCGCCGCCGTCGGCAGGTTATTGGTCAGAGTCACCGTGACCGTGTCGCCCTCGGTCACGATCAGCGTGGGCCCGGGAACCTGCATCGTGGGGCAGTCGTCGCCGGCGATCGGCCGCCGGCAGGAAGCCGCCGGCGGCGCGCCTGGTGCAGCCGTAGCCCCAGGAGTAGACCTGTCTCCGTCGGGCTGGCTGATGTAGCCCGGTGCTGCGCCGTCAGGTTGAAGGCTCGGTGCCCGGTGATGCCGGGCGCCGCCGCCTGCGCAGCGAGCGGCGAGCAGCGAGGCCGAACGCAGCCGCAGCGCCTGGCAGGAGCCGCCCGATCAAAGTCGTTCATGTCGCTCATTGCTGCTCTCCTAGAGCTGCAGTGCCTTGGTCATCGGACTGACTGATGCAGATGTTGACCTCGGTCATCAGCCCGCCGAAGTTCTCGGCGTCGTTCGACAGGTGGTCGAGATTGGCGTGTAGAGGTAGAACGTACTGGCTGCCCGCCGTGCAGCCGCTATAGTCCGGTTACTGCATCGAGGATCACATCGAGCGACTCGCCGCCGCCCAGCGTGATCGAGTTCGTGTCGTAGTACAGGTTGTTGCCGTCCTGGTCGCGCAGCAGCTTGGCGTTGACGCCGATCACCCTCATCGGGATGCCGAGCGAGGCCAGCGTCTGGTACTCGGTGACGTCGAGGTCCGAGATGCGCAGCAGCGCCTTGCCGCCCGCCGGAATGTTGATGAGCGCCGGCAGCGGCTGCGAGATAGTGCTCGACGCCGTCCGGCCGACTGCGTCTGCATCGCGGACCAGGCAGTGATCGTGTCGGGGTAGCTGCGGCCGTTCAGCAGGAAGTACTTGTCCTTCATGTCGGTGAAGGCTTCCGGGTTGAAGGTCATGCCGACGAAGTGGAAGTTCGGGTCGAAGCCGTGGATCTGGATCGGGTACTCGACGTCGTAGTGCGTCGAGCCGTCGCCGTCGTTGTAGGCGTACTTGCCGTGCCGTCGTCGTGGCGCACGGTCGTGCCGGTGTCGGCATCGGGCTGCGGCAGCGGAGTTGCCGTGCACAGGATGTCGTCGACGGTATTGCAGGTCGTGCGCGGATCGTCTGCTGCGCCTCGTAGCGCCGTCATGCAGAGCTGCGCCGAGGTCGCCGGACCCGATTCTGCCGCGGCCGCACGTAGAGCTGCCCGACCATGCCCATCTGCAGGTGCTCGGGCGGCGTGATGTGGCAGTGCCAGAAGTAGGTGCCGGCATCCGGCGCGAGGTAGTAGTAGGTGAAGCTGCCGCCGATGTTGATGGCGACCGAGGCGTCGGGCACGCCGTCGTAGAACGCCGAGGCGTTCGGATAGCCGTGGAAGTGGACCGTGTGCTGCTCGAACAGGTCGGGCCGCATGATCAGGCCGACGTTGGTCAGCGTGAGGAAGAACTCGTCGTCCTCGTCGATCGCCATCAGCGGCGCCGGGATGTTGCCGTTCATCACGCCGACATCCATGATCGGGCGCGGATCGACGTGGCCGGTGAGCGCGCCACCCGCGTCCGGATCCGGAACCAGGCCGACTGCGCCGTTGTATAAGGTTGCAGGGGTGGGAGCGCCAATGGTCTGCTGGATTTGCGGGAGGACGCCGGGTGCGCTCGAGTTCTGGAGGAACACCGATGCCGGCTGCGTGCCCGCCAATCCAGCGACGTGATCCTTCATGCCCGATAACGGGCCAAAGCCGAACAGATAAGTCTGTGTGCCATCGCCCATGGTCGCGAAACCGTCGCCGCCCGAAATCTGCTGGCACTTGATGCCAGGGTTCGCCATGGCAGGTGTGGGATTCAGCTTGCCATCGGTCCGGCCTAATTGGGTAAAGGTCGAATAGCTTGCATTTGGAACAGTTGCAGGGTGCAACTTTGTTCCTGCAGGACACTGCACGCGAAACGACTGTGCGCCTGCCGGCAACGCGAATGCGACGAAAAGAATCGCCGCGAAACCCCGACACAACAGCTGTGAACTAATCATGTGACCTCCGGCCTCGCTTGCCCGCCGTGACCCGGCTCGAAACGAAATCCTGATGAATTGCCAGTGCACTCCGGCCAAAATCCCCCGGCGGACCCGAGCGCATCGCGTAACTTTTTATGCATCCCCTGTTATTTATCCTGGTCCACCGGTCGTTCGTACGACTGGTGGCCTCCCGTGACGCTGACCAACGATTTAGTAGATTTCTTGCGTTGGCACAGAATCGTGAGAATCGCGCTCCGCAACAATAAGGCGGATGCTTCCGGCGCCGGGGGAAACACCTCAGCTACGGGGAGGGAAAGACTGTAGGGACATTCCCGCGGTTCGCACTCACGGTGTCACGACGATCGTCAGTGGTTCCTGGACCTTCGGCGGCATCGTGGCGCCGCTGGTGCCGACCGCAGCGAGTTGCAGCGAAACCTTGGTCGCCGGATTCGGCGTCGTTGCCCTGAAATGCAGCACTATCAGGCCGCCTTCGCCCGACACCGGATTTTCCGCTGAGGCGCTGACCACGAACTGCACGACACCCGCGATCTGATTGATGCGCGGAATGGAAGTCGCCTGAAGGTCGGCCGGAACGACGTCTCCGGCCTCGGCGGACTGCAGCACCAGCACTGCCGGATCGTAGCGAAGCTGCGCCCGCAGACTCTTCATCGCGTCGCCGCCTGAAAATCTCACGGTGACGTCGAAATCCTGGCCGACGCCGGTCTGGCCGGGTGCGTCCCACGAGATGGCGGGCGCGCCCGGAATGCTTGGAGTCGACCGCGCGGGAGGCGCAGTCAGCACGGCCGGCGCTGCATCCACGGGCGCGGGCGGCGCGACGGATTCGGACGCAACGTCTGCGGCACTCAGATTGACCGCAGCGCCTGCGGCACCGGCGGCCGGGGTGCCGGCGACGGTGCCACTGGCGGCGCTCGATGCGCCCAGAGGCGCACTGCGGATGCTCGATTCCGTGCCGTACCAGAACTCGGTGTCTCTGCTCGACGGCCGCGGCTGCGAACGGATGATGCGCGGCGTGATGGAGAGCACGATCTCGGTCTTGTCGTTCGTCTTGTGCATCGAACCGAACAGGCGGCCGACGACCGGAATGTCGCCGAGGCCCGGGATGTGGCTCGAGCTGCTGCGTTTCACGATCCTGGATGAGGCCGGCGAGAATCTGCGTCTCGCCGTCCTTCAGGCGCAGCAGAGTAGTGGCATTGCGCGTGCCGATCTCGTACGCAAGCGTGCTCGCCGACTGGTGCGCACTTCCTTGGTGATGGTGCTGACTTCGAGGTCGACCTTGATCGCGACGTCGCCGTCGAGATAGATCGTCGGCTCGACTTCCAGCGTGAGTCCGACGTCCAGATACTGCACGCTGCCGGTCGACGACGCCGCCGCCGCTCGAGCCGGCGTGGCCGAGTTGGTGATGACCGGCACGCGCGAGCCGATCAGGACCTTGGCCTTTTCCTTGTTGCGCGCCCGGATGCGCGGGCTCGCGAGCAGGTTGGCGACGCCCGTCTGTTTCAGGAGCGTCGACGGAGACGCTGAGCGGCGTCGCGGTGATGGTGTCCGAGTTCTGCTTGTCGTAGTCGGAGAAGTGAAACGCGCCGCCATCGGGCGGCGTCATCGAGAACGTGGCCGCGGTCGGGTAGTTGATGCCGAGCTGCTCCAGCTTGCTGCGCGTGATCTCGAGCACCTCGACCTCCATCATGACCTCGGGCTCCGGCAGGTCGAGCGAGGCGAGCAGCTTCTCCGCCATGCGCACCATTTCCGGCGTGTCGCGGATGACGATCTGGTTGGCGCGCTCGTCGATGAACAGGGTCTTCGCGTCGAGCACGGTCTTCAGCAGGCTCTGCGCCTGCTTCGGGTCGGCGTTGGTCAGGTAGATCGTCTTGACGATCTGGTCCTGGTAGTCCTTCTGCTTTTGCGGCGGTGTTCGGGTAGATCAGCACCATGTTTTCGGACAGCACCTGCCGTGCGAGCTGGTTCTGGCCGAGCACGAGCTCGATCGCCTGCTCGACCGGCACCTCCTGCACGAAGATCGTGGTCTTGCTGTCGCTGCGCACGTCCTTGTCGAAGACGAAATTGATGCCGGTCTGGCGCGACAGCACCTCGAACACCATCTTGGTGTTCGCGTCCCGGAACTGCAGTGACACCGCGTGATTGTCGCGCGGGTGCAGCCGCGGCACGACATTGACCGGTCCGCGCGCGTCGTCGATCCTGGCGCGCAGCGCGTTGGCTGGCTCGAATCCGGGATTCTCCGCAAGGACTGCGCTTAGCTTTCGCCTCGGCTTGTTCGATTTCGCCGAGCTCAAGGTCCTTTTCCGCCTGCGCGACGAGGTCGGCATGCCGTCGGTCCGCTGCCACGCCGTCGATGCCACGTTGCGCCCGATTGTTGCCGCTGTCGATTCCAAGGATGGCTGCGGTACAGGGCATCCGCTTCATCGGGCTGGCCGGCACGGCGCGCGGCATCGGCCGTGGCGATCAGCGTATGCACGACGGCCTCGCGCCGCGCCTTGAGGTCGAGGCGATAGGTCGCGTTGTCCGCGGTCGCTCTGGGAGGCCTGCTCGAGCATGGCGATGCCTTCTTCGTAGCGGCCGTGATCGATCGCCTCGAGCCCTTCGCGATGCAGGCGGTCCGCTGCACAAGCGGTCAGGAGCCCGACGGCCACGATCACCGCGGCGGCCGCTCGCATCGTTGACTTTGGAAATCAAGGACCAGCTCCAATTGGCAGCGTCTGGCGGATATTCAGTGGCTTGTAGGTGAAGACGAGCTGACCGTTGTCGACTCCATCGACGCTGTAGATCTGATCGAGCGTGTCTCCCTGCCGCACGTCATACACGCGGTCACTGCGCGTCAGGAAATAGGTGGTCTTGTTGCCGTCTTCCGCGAAGCTGCCGAGGAACGCGTACGGAAATGGCGGCGCTGTCGGAGCGGCGGGTGCTGCCGGAGGTGGCGGCGGTGGCGGCGGTGGTGCCACGTACCAGGAATGTGCTTCGAACAGATTGCCGCCTTTCGACGCATCCGTCGTGCGATGGGAAAGCGCGAAGAGAAGTTTCGCGGCGGCCGGTGTCAGGGTCGATGACGGGCCCGGCTGCGCGGCCGTCTGATGGACTTCGACCATGTCCTGCGACGCTGCGGGTCGGTCGTTGACGAACCCGACGGCATCGGAGGTCGCCGGTGGTCCGGCTAAAACCTCGAGCAGTCCGGCGGCAACGGCGACCGAAGCGAGCACGTACACCGTGCGTCGGCTGAGGGCGAGTCCCATGCCCGTTAGGGTCAACTAATGGCGGCTCCCGACATAGTGGGCCGGTGCCGTACACACTGGGGCGAATGCCTGTAGAGAAAGGGAGGGTATTACTGTAGCGGAAGCGGCATTCGGTACGCATTCACCGCGATGACATGGATGATGGCCGCCACCCCATCGTGCCGGCTGCCGCCTATGACACTATTAAGGAGTCAAGCGCAAGATCCGCTTGGGGGTCTTTGACATAGGCCAAAGCCGCGGTCAATGTGCCGGAATGCTTGATTAAAGGGGACGTTCCCTTTCAAGTCCCGAGTCACTTGAGTTACAGGCCGCGCTTCGCTAAAGGGGAACGTCCCCTTTGGCGAAGCGGTCGGTTGCGCGGATCAGTTCGTCCGTGATGCCGGGCTCGAGGGCCGAATGCCCGGCGTCGCCGACGACGCGGAACTCCGCTTCCGGCCAGGCGCGGTGCAGTTCCCAGGCCGTGAACATCGGGCACACGACATCATGGCGCCCCTGCACGATGACGGCGGGCAGGTGGCGGATGCGGTCGACGCCGTCGAGGAGCTGGTTCTCGCTCTTCAGGAATCCGCGGTTCACGAAGTAGTGGCATTCGATGCGGGCGACCGCGAGCGCAAATTCGTCTTCGCCCCATTTCCGCACGTTCTCGTCGTCGGTCAGCAGGTAGCTCGTCGAGCCTTCCCACACCGCCCAGGCGCGCGCGGCCGCGAGTGCCACAGTGCGGTCGTTGCCGGTCAGACGCCGATGAAAGGCCTGCATGAGATCGCCGCGCTCCGCCGGCGGAATCGGCGCCAGATAATCCTCCCAGCGGTCGGGGTACATCGCGCTCGCGCCCTGTTGATAGAACCAGTCGAGCTCGGCCTTGCGCAGCAGGAAGATGCCGCGCAGAACGAGTTCGGTGACCTGGGCCGGATGTGCCTCGGCGTAGGCGAGGGCGAGCGTCGAACCCCAGGAGCCGCCGAAGACCTGCCAGCGCTCAACGCCCGCATGCTCGCGCAGTCGCTCGATGTCGGCAACCAGATCCCAGGTCGTGTTGTGCTCGAGACTTGCGTGCGGGCGGCTCCGTCCGCAGCCGCGCTGGTCGAACAGGATGATCCGGTAGCGCGCAGGATCGAAAAACCGGCGCGCCCTGGCATCGCAGCCGGCGCCGGGACCGCCGTGCAGAAACACGACCGGCTTCCCGGCCGGATTGCCGCATTCCTCCCAGTAAATCTCGTGGCCGTTACCGACGGCGAGATGGCCATGGCGATGCGGCTCGATCGGCGGGTAGAATTCACGGCGCGGGCTCATGCAGTTGCATCCTAACGATTGGCGCCGCCGAACGCGATTCGCTATAAACGAGGCTGCGGATACGACGATGCCAGCCCGATTTTCTATCTTTCAGCTAGGCAAGATTCTTTTCTCGCCCAATGCCGTATTCCAGGCGGTCGCCGCCGAGTCTCCCCCGGCGAACCGGGTGTTCTTCCGTTTCGCTGTTTGGCTCGGCCTGCTACCCCCGCTGTTCGCGTATTTCGGCACGATGCAGTTCGGCTGGCGGCTTGGAGTCGAGCCCGTATACCTGCCGCAAGCCACGGTGCTCGCAATCTGCGCCGCGTACTTCGTGGCGCTGCTGCTGGGGTTCCTGAGCAGCGCGATGATCGCGCGCTGGATGGCCGCGACCTACGATGCGAGTCAATCGCTCGGTCGCTGTCTTGCATTGATGGCGATCGTCGGCGCGCCACTTGCAGTCGGCAGCGTCGTCCACCTGTATCCGCACGCGTTCCTGAACATGCTGGTGCTCGTGCCGGTGCTGATCTGGTGCATGTACCTGCTGTATCGCGGTCTGCCGGTCGTGCTGGGCACCGGACCGAATCGCGGCATGCTGATGGCGTCTGCGCTGATCGCCTATTTGCTGGTCGCGCTGGTCAGCCTGCTCGGGATCACGGTCGCATTGTGGGGCAGCGGCATCGGGCCGCTGATCGGAACCTGAAGTGACGCATTACGAAGATCGCGTCGTTACCGCGTTCACCTATTGCTCGGTATTCTGGGCATTGCTCGGCATGTCTGCCGGCGTCTATGTCGCCGCCGAGCTGGTCTGGCCGACGATCGATTGGGGCTTGCCCGCATTGTCGTTTGGCCGCCTGCGTACGGCACACACCACACTCGTGCTCTTTGGATTCGGCGTATCGGCCCTGATCGCGACCGCGTTCTACAGCGTGCAGCGCACGTCGCACGTGCGGCTGTTCGCACCCGGGCTCGCCTGGGCCATTTTCTATGCCTGGCAGGCCACCATTGTGACAGGCGCGGTCTCGATCCTTGCCGGCTGGAACGCGGGCAAGGAGTATGCGGAACTCGAATGGCCGTTCGACCTCGCGATCACCGCGGCCTGGGTCGGCTTCGCGATCGTGTTCTTCGGCACGATTGCGAAGCGCAGGGTCGACGCAATCTACATCTCCAACTGGTTCTACGGCGCGCTGATCATCGTCGTGGCGATGCTGCACATCGTCAACAGCCTCGCGCTGCCGGCAACACTCGGGAAATCCTATTCGTTGTTCGCGGGGGCGCAGGACGCCGTCGTGCAGTGGTGGTACGGGCATAACGCTGTCGGCTTCCTGCTGACCGGCGGATTTCTTGGAATGCTCTACTACTTCCTTCCGAAGCAGGCCGAGCAGCCTATCTGGAGCTACCGGCTTTCGATCGTCGCCTTCTGGGCTTTTGTCTACACGTATATCTGGGCAGGGCCCCATCACCTGCATTATCACGCCATACCAGAGTGGCTGCAGTCGCTCGGCATGGTCATGAGCCTGATTCTGCTGGCGCCGTCCTGGGCGACTATGGTCAACGGCATCATGACGGTCAGTGGCGCGGCGAAGAAGTTGAAGACCGATCCGGCGCTGAAGTTCATCGTGCTGGCGCTTGCTTTCTATGGGCTGGCGACGTTTGAAGGACCCATGCTCGCGATCAGGAGCGTCAATGTATTCAGCCACTTCACCGAGTGGACCATCGGTCACGTACATTCGGGAGCGCTCGGCTGGAACGCGCTGATCACGTTTGGCACGTTTTACTTCATGGTGCCGCGCATGGCGGGTGCGCCGCTCTACAGCGCTCGCCTTGCAAACATCCACTTCTGGCTCGCCCTCGCAGGCACGATGCTGTACGTACTCGCGATGTGGGGCGCCGGCGTGTCGCAGGGCGTGCTTGTGGCTGTCGCTCGATGAACTCGGCGAAGTTCGCTTCAGTTTCAACGACGTGATGGCGGCGATGAAACCGTACTACCTGCTGCGCTTCTTTGCCGGGCTCCTGTTCCTGACCGGTGCGGTCCTGATGGCCTGGAATCTCGCGCGGACCTTTGCCGGAAGACGAACGGTCGTCGTAGCGCCGCCCGCGACGGTTCGCGCCGGGGCGACCGCATGAGCTGGATGTCGTTGCACCACCGGCTCGAGCGCAACACCGGCCTGCTGATCTTCGGCATCCTGCTGGTTTCCGCGATCGGCGGCATGGTGCAACTGCTGCCGATCGTCACCGAAGGCGCGCATCGGCACGGGCCGGCAGGCCTCGCGCCCTATTCGGCGCTCGAGCTCGAAGGACGCGACCTCTACATCCGGGAGTCCTGCAGCACTTGCCACACGCAGCAGATCCGGCCGCTGCTCGCCGAGGTCAAGCGCTACGGCCCGTTCTCACGCGCCGAGGAGTTCGCGTACGACCGGCCATTCCTGTGGGGGTCCAAGCGTACCGGACCCGATTTGCATCGCATCGGCGGACGCTATAGCGATGCCTGGCACCGCCTGCACCTGCTCGACCCGCGCTCGGTCGTGCCGGCGTCGATCATGCCGGCCTATCCGTGGTTTGCGAATCATCCTGCGGACCGCCACGGCAGCATTCAGGCACGCATGCGCACGCTGGTGAAGTTCGGCCATCCCTACACGGAAGCAGACATTGCTGCCGCGCCCGCGGCGCTCGAAGGCAAGACCGAACTCGATGCGGTGATTGCCTACCTGCAGTCATTGGGTCGCAGCAGGCCCGGGCAGCCGCAGCCATGACCTGGTTCATCTTCGTCGGCGACATGCTGGTGATGGCATTCATGATTCTCGTGGTTGTCTGGGTTTCGATGCGCTCGACGCGTGCCCGGCACGATGCCGCAGCGCGCATTCCTCTCGAGGACGAGGAAAGCCGTGGCTGACCTTCCATCGGAATTCTGGGGCGGTTGGATCGTCACGATTACGGTCGCGGGTTTCGTCGCGCTCCTGTGGTTCGTGATCGACGTCTATCGCGGCGGCCCGGACGGGAACGAGCAGCAGGTCTGGGACGAGACGCTGCGCGAAGGAGCCAAGCCGGCGCCCATCTGGTGGTTCTGGTTCATCCTCACGCTGATGATCATCTCAGTGATCTACGTGATGCTGTATCCGGGCCTCGGCACCTGGCGCGGCGCGCTCGGCTGGTCGCAGGGCGGGCAGATCGCCGAGCGATTCGCCGACTACGACACCGAATTCGGTGCGGCGCGCCGGCGCCTACTCGGGCAGCCGCTCACAGTGCTCGCCGAGGACGACTCCGCGATGCGGTCCGCCGCGCGCGTGTTCAATAACAATTGCAGTTCCTGCCATGGCCACGATGCGGCCGGTCAGGCACGGCAATTCCCCGACCTGACCGATGCCGCCTGGCAGTGGGGCTCGGACGAATCGCAAATTCTCGAGACGATTCATTCGGGGCGTCAGGCCGCGATGCCCGGATGGAATTCGGTTGCGGGCCAGGAAGGCGTCAGCCACCTTGCCGATTATGTACTGGCCTTGTCGAGTGGCAAGGCGGACACGGCCGCGGTGGCCAGCGGCGGCACGTTGTTCCAGCAGTTCTGTGTGGCCTGCCATGGGGCCGGCGGCGCTGGCAATCCGCTGCTCGGCGCACCGGCGCTCAATGACGCCGTCTGGACCTACGGCGGCGAGCGCGAGCAGGTCATCGAATCAATCGCGAACGGGCGCAATGGCATCATGCCGGCATTCGGCACGCGCCTCGACGAAACGCAGATTCGCCTGCTTACGGCCTGGCTTAAGGCCGGAGCCCGCGAGCGCTAGAAACGGACGGCGATTCCCGCGAGCCCCTCGGCCTGGAAGATGCTCGAGCCGCTCGCGACGATGCGGCAGACGCCGCCATTGAGGTCCGAGCGGCAGAAGATGGCGCTGTCCGCATCCACCAGCGTGAGATAACCGCGCGCCTCGAAGCGGAGCGCAACATTCTTTCCGAGCGGCACGGCGAGGCCGAATGCCATCGAGCCGGAGAAATGCGTGCGGTCGTCTGCGCCGACGGCAGACGACGAGAATCGCGTAGCCCCAAGCCCTGCGGCGAAATACGGCTGGGCGTGCTCATAACCGCCGAAGGGCAGGGTCCCGCCGACGTGCAGATACTCGATATCGACGTCGTGCCTCTCGAGGCCGTCGTCCACTTCGGATCCCTGACGCGAGTACCAGAGCTGGTAATAGCGATCGTCGCCCTTGGCGTAACGCAGCTCGAGCGCAAGCGCGAAGCTTGTGCCTTCCGCAAAGTCGGCGTCGTCACCGGTATCGACGTTCTCGAGGCTTCCGCCAATGCGATAACCGCCGTGCAGCGCCGCCTGGAAAAGCGGCAACTCGTCCGCCTGTGTCGCAGGGACGACGAGGAGCAGTCCGAGGGCGATGACGTGCAAGTGTTTCAAGCGCTTAGGACTATCTCACAGGCTCTCGAATCCTGCCATTGTGAACACGAATCATTCGCACTAGGATCGCCCGACCTTGCCTATGAATAAGTGTTTCCGGAGTCTCGCAATCGCGGGTCTTGCACTGATGACTGCCTGCGGACAGGATTCGCCGCCCGTTGCGGCCGAGCCGCCGTCCACGCCGGGCTTGTCGTCGATTGCTGCGCTTGGCGAACGGCTTTTCAAAGACGAAACGCTCTCGGTCTCGGGCCGGCTGTCCTGCCAGACCTGTCATCGTCCGCAGTTCGCGCATGCGGCGCCGCCCGAGGATCTCGTTTCCGTCGGAGGTCCGGCGCGGGATCGGCCGGGACTGCGAAACGCGCCTTCTATCCGCTATGCGAGTTTTGCGCCGCCCTTTGGATTCGACAAAGAAGGCAAGGCCTCCGGAGGCCTGTTCCGCGACGGCCGCGTGCCAGATCTCGCCGCGCAAGCGCGCCAGCCGTTTCTCGATCCGCGCGAAATGGCAAACGCGACGGTCGAAGATGCCGTATCGCGGTTGCGGCAATCGCCGAATGCGGCCCGATTTGGCGAGGTCTTCGGGCCCGAGGTCTTCGACGATCCCGCGCGCGCGTTCGCGGACCTCGCTACGGCGATTGCGCAATACGAAGTGGAAAACCCGGACTTTCACCGGTTCGACAGCAAATACGACGCCTGGCTTGCAGGACGGACAACGCTCTCCGAGACGGAGCGGCGCGGTCTCCGGTTGTTCGAGGATCCGGAAAAGGGCAATTGCGCCGCCTGTCACCCCGGCAAGCCGGGCGCCGACGGCTCGCCGCCGCTTTTCACGGATTTCACTTATGACACTGTGGGGTTGCCGCGCAATGCCGCGATTCCCGCGAATGTCGATCCCGCATTCTTCGATCTCGGCCTTTGCGGTCCGGAGCGCAAGGACCTCGCGGCGCGCCGGGACCTCTGCGGCGCCTTCAAGGTGCCGACACTCCGAAACGTGTCGCGCACGCCGCCATACTTTCACAATGGCGCATTCACCGACCTGCGCAAGGCGGTCGAATTCTATGCGCGCCGGGATACGCATCCCGGGGACTGGTATCCCACCGGACCCGACGGAATCCGGAAGTTCGACGACCTGCCGGCGGAACTCGCGGGCAGCGTCAACACGACGGAAGTGCCCTACGACCGCAAGACCGACCAAGAGCCGGCGCTGACAACGGCCGAGGTCGACGAGATCGTCGCGTTCCTGAAGACGCTCGATGATGGCTACAATTGACCCGCGATGCGCATCAACAGCGACCAGGTTGCCAATACGTTGAATAAAAAAGGCCTGTCGCCCGTCTGGCTGATCGCGGGCGACGAGGCGCTCCTGGCCGGTGAAGCCGCGGATGCCGTGCGCGCTCGCGCTCGCTCGGAGGGTTTCACCGGACGCGAGTTGTTCGTCACCGATCGCAGTTTCGACTGGTCGGAACTGCTCGCATCAACCCGCGCGTTGTCGCTCTTCTCGGAGCGCCGGATCATCGAGGTGCGCATGCCCACGCCGCGTCCCGGCAAGGAGGGCGGCGCCGCGCTCGCGGGGCTTGCGTCCAACCCAGGACCGGACATTCTGCTTCTCGTCGTGACGACACGGCCCGAAAAAGACACCTGGTCGAGCGCCTGGTTCAAGGCACTCGAAAAAAATGGCGTCTTCGTCCAGGCCTTGCCGGTTGAAATCGGCCGGCTGCCGCAGTGGATTGAGGGCCGCGCGACGCGTCTCGGCCTGAGCTTCGACCGCGACGCCGCTCTTCTCCTCGCCGAGCGCGTCGAAGGAAATCTCCTGGCCGCGCACCAGGAGATCGAAAAGCTCGCCCTGCTTCACGCTGGCGGCCGCATCGGCGCCGACGAAGTCCAGGCTGCAGTGGCAAATAGCGCCCGCTATGACGTGTTCCAGCTGGGAGAAGCGGCGCTCGAGGGCGATGTGCCGCGGGCGCTCCGCATCCTCAACGGCCTGCGCGCCGAAGGTGCCGAGCCGCTGCTCGTGCTCTGGGCGCTCTGTCGCGAATTGCGCGCACTCGCCGATGCGCGCACGACACCGGACCGCACGGCCTACGGGGCGCAGGCCGAACGACATGCGGCGCTGTTGAAGAAAGCCGTCCGCCGCACGTCCGGCCAGGCGCTCGAACCCCTGTTCGTCGGCGGCAGCGCGGCGTCGATCGCCAGGTCAAGGGCATTCGACAAGGGCAAGCCCTGGACTTCACTGACCGGACTCGTCGCCGCGTTCGCGGGCGCGCGCCTGCCGGTCGCGCCGGCCGCCTGAATCCGGATGCGACCGATCGGCCTGTTCGGCGGAATGTTCGACCCGATCCACTACGGGCACCTGCGCACGGCGCACGAACTCCACGAGATTCTCGGCCTCGAAACACTCGCGTTCCTGCCGGCGGGCGATCCGCCCCATCGGGCCGCGCCGCTCGCCGATGCCGAAACCCGCCTCGCGATGGTGCGGGCGGCCGTGGCGGACGATCCGCGTTTCTTCGTGGACGACCGGGAGTTGAGGCGTACCGGCCCGTCGTTCACGGTCCTGACGCTCGAGGAAATGCGCGCCGAACGCGGCGAGCAGCCGATCGTGCTGATCATGGGTATGGATGCTTTCGCCGGCATCGGTCGCTGGCATCGCGCGCAGGATCTCCTCTCGCTCGCCCACCTGGTCATTGCGCTCCGGCCGCACGCGCCAACGCCGCAGGACGGCTTCGCCGCGGAACTCCTGCGCGCCCACCGGTCCGGCCAGCCTGCCCGCCTGTCCGAACGGCCGGCGGGCCTCGTCTATGTGAGCGAAGGCACCCAGCTCGACCTGTCCTCGAGTGCGGTGCGGGACGTGGTGGCCGCGGGCCGCGATCCGCGCTACTTGATGCCCGAGGCGTCGCGTAGGATCATCCTCGCCAGGGGCAGTTACGCCCGGCCAGGTGAAACGAAGGAATGACCGTCACGAGAACCGAAGGGAAAACGCACCGCCTCCCCCTCCAAGAAGACCCGGAAAGCACCTGGCGCCCTGACCCGAATCGCCGTCGCCGCTCTCGAAGACATGAAGGCCGTCAACGTCAAGGTCCTCGACGTTCGGAAACTGACGGATATCGCCGACACGATGATCGTCGCCACCGGCAATTCGGACCGGCACGTCAAGTCGATCGCTGACCGATTGATCGAGCGCTGCAAAGCGGCAGGCCACCGCGCTTACGGCGTCGAGGGCCAGCGCGAAGGGGAGTGGGTGCTGGTCGATCTTCAGGACCTGATCGTCCACGTCATGCTGCCGCGTATCCGCGAGTTCTACGGTCTCGAGAAACTCTGGGACCTGCGTCCCATGCGGCGCGAACCGAGACTCGCCTGAGATGCAGCCTCCGGCTGATTGCGGCCGGCACCCGCCTGCCTGACTGGATCAACACAGGCGTTGCGGAATACAGCCGCCGCTTCGGGCGGGGACTCAAATTCGAACTGGTCGAAGTGCCGCTCGTTCGGCTGGCCGAGCGTATGCGCAGCGCGATCCGCGAGGGCGATTACGTCGTGGCGCTCGAAGTTGCGGGCAAGGCGATGTCGACGCCGGAGCTTTCGCAATGGCTCGCCGCACGCATGGCCGGCGGGCGCGACCTGGCGTTCCTGATCGGTGGGCCCGAGGGTCTCGATACGGAACTGTCGCGGCGCGCCGATTTCCGCTGGTCATTGTCGCCGCTGACCTGGCCGCATGGGCTCATCCGGGTCATGGTGGCCGAGCAGCTTTACCGCGCGCACAGCCTGCTGCAGGGACATCCCTACCACCGCGCCTGAGTTATCCTCGCCGCTCAATGGGTTACGACTCCGTTGTCCTGGCCTCGGCGTCGACGCGCCGCAGCCTGCTGCTGGCCCAGATCGGCGTGCGTCATCGCGCCGTCGTCGCCGATCTGGACGAGGAACCCCGTCCTGACGAGAACGCCGACGACTATGTGCGGCGGCTTGCGCGGGACAAGGCGCAGGTGGTGGTCGATTTGCTCGGCGGCCGTCCGGATTGCCCGGTGCTCGCCGCCGATACGACCGTGGTGCTCGACGGGCGCATCTTCGGAAAACCCGCGGATGAAGCGGACTGCGTCGCGATGCTGTCCGCGCTCTCCGGGCGTTGCCATGAGGTGCTGACCGCGATCGCGCTCCAGGTGGATGGCGAAATTCGGTCTGCGATGAGCGTGAGCCGTGTCACTTTTCGCGCCATCGGCGCCGACGAATGCCGGCGCTACTGGGCGAGCGGCGAGCCCGCCGGCAAGGCCGGCGCCTATGCGATCCAGGGTCTTGGCGCGGTCTTCGTGGCGTTGCTCGAGGGCAGTTTCTCGGGCGTGATGGGCCTGCCCCTGTACGAGACGGCGGCGCTCCTGGACGCCGCCGGCGTACTGCGCTGGCAGGACGTGAATTCCCGGAACGCAGCTGCTGCCGCCCTTGTCCAACGGGCGAAACCGCTTTCCGACAGTCGAGCATGAATTCCTGGACCCAATGGATGCAGCGCGCTGTGGCGCTGGATCGCCGCGCTCATCGGGCTCGGCGCGCTCCTGCTCGCGCTCGGCATCGGCGCATTCCGCCTCGCCATCGACCTGCTGCCCGACTATCAGCAGCGCGTAGTCGAGCGCGTGCGCGAGACCACG
The DNA here is from genome assembly GCA_963819545.1 of uncultured Gammaproteobacteria bacterium. GTDB lineage: Bacteria > Pseudomonadota > Gammaproteobacteria > Steroidobacterales > Steroidobacteraceae > SCUD01. The sequence goes on from CAWFWJ010000002.1 coordinate 1,029,140, forward strand.
GGTCTGCACGCTCGAATTCGACTCGGTGTACGCGCGCATCGGCCGTTACGGACCCGAAATCGTGTTCCGCGGCGCGCGTGTCCTGCCGGAGTCCGGCAACGAGGCGCTCGTCACCGCAGAATCCGGTCGCGTCAGCCTTTCGATTCCGCGTTCGATCTGGTTCCGTCGCATCGAGGTCGGGCGCGTCATCTTCGTCCGTCCTCGGCTCAGTTTCGTGATCACCGCCGACGGCCGCCTGCAGCTCGTCGGCCAGTCGGCGCTCCAGCGGCCCGACACCGAGTCCTCGGCGCTCACGCTCGACCGGCTGCCGCGCGGCCATCTCGCGGTCACCGATGCCGTGCTCGACGTCCTCGATCTCCGCTCACGCCAGGGGCGCTTCCAGCTGACCGGCGCGAATGTCGACGTCGTGCGAAAGGGCGATGTCATCGAACTGAGCGGCCGCGTCGTTCTGCCGGAACACCTCGGCACATTCATCGATTTCGATGCGGAGGCGAGCGGCAATCTCGCGGACAGTGAATCCGTCGCCTGGCACGCGCGTGTCGATGCGCGCGATCTCGATCTCGAGCAATGGGCGGCGATGCTGCCGGACAGTTTCATCGTGCCGGCCGCCGGCCACGGATCGATCCAGGTCTCCGCGAAAGGCAACGGCCGCCGGCTCGCAAGTTTGCGGCTGCAACCGCAGTTGTCGGGCCTGCGCCTCGCGGGATCGCCGCAGGAATTCACGCGGATTGCCGGCGACCTGCGCGTCCAGCGCGACGACGACACGATCTCCCTGGAGGCGACGGGCCTCGAGTTGTCGCGTGCGGGCGCGGCCTGGCGCCCGACCAGTCTCGAGGCGCGCCTCACGCGCAAGAACGGGCGCATCGAGACCGTTGCGGCGCGCGCGGATTACCTCAGGATCGAGAACCTGGCTGCGTTCGCAGTGCTCCTGCCGCCCGGTGCGACGCGGGACCGAATCCAGGCGCTCGCGCCGCGCGGAGAGTTGTTCGGATTCGATGTCACGGTCGTCGACCAGGGCGCGAAACGGCTGCCGGACATTACGGGCCGGCTGCGATTCGCGGACCTCGGATTCGGCCCCCTCGGAAAGCTGGCCGGCATCACCGGATTCGACGGCTCCGTCGAGGGCCGCGGCGGCGGCGGCATCGTCGAATCTCGCGACGCGCGATGCGACGATTGACTGGCCGCAGCAATGGCGCGCGCCCGCTGCGCTCGTGAAGGGCGATGGGCGGCTCGAGTGGCAGCGATTCGGCGATGGCCTGCGGCTGTGGCTCGACGACGCAGTGGTGGACAGCGGTCACGGCAGCGCGCGCGGGAAACTGCGGATGCTGCTGCGACCGGGCGAGGTTCCGCTGATGGACCTGAAGCGCGACCGCCACGAACTTCGACGTGACCCAGATGTGGCGCTATCTGCCGACCGGCCGCCTGTCGCCCAAGGCGATCCGCTGGCTGGACGCCGCGTTCCGGGCGGGACGCGTGACCGAGGCGAGCGTCTCCATCACCGGTCCGACGCGCGGATTCCCGTATCGCGAAGGGCAGGGCGAGTTTCCGCGCAAGCGGCCGCGCGAGCGGAATCAGCCTGAACTACGCGCCCGGCTGGCCCGAGCTGCGGGGCGTCGAGGCGGATGTTCAGCTTCGACGGCCCGGCGACTGCATGCGGTCGCGAGCCGCGGCAGCATCGGCGGCATCGCGTTCACGCAGGCGGAGATCAACAGCGGCGGACCTGCGCGACGCGGTCTTCGCCGCGCGCGGCAGGACCGAGACCGATGCGGGGCGCGCGATCCGCATGCTGCAGGCGACGCCGCTTGCGCCGTCCTTTGGCGTCCTCTTCGCGGAACTCGCCGGGGCCGGGCCGGTGTCCGGCCGAGGTTGCGATGTACCTGCCGATCAAGGACTTCGATCGGCGCGTCGTGACCGTGATGGCGAATCTGGACGGCGTCACGCTCCGTCGCCGGCAGCAATCCTTCGAGGCGACCGGGATCGCCGGCGATCTCTGGGTGCGCAATCGCGAGATCCATGCGCCTGCGCTCGTCGGGCCGGGCGCTCGGCGGGCGTTGGCAGGCGGCAATCGAAACGGCGACGCAGGCGAACGGGAATCTTCGTACCCGGGTCACGGCGCAGGGCAGCTTCAGGGGTCGGCACTGCAGCCCATCGCGCGGCTGCCGCAGAATGCAGGCCTCGCGGGGACGCACGGACTGGCGCGGCATCACTCGACGTCGAGCGCAATGCCGATCCGAAACAGCCCGCCCGCGGGACGCTGCGCCTGACTAGCGATCTGCGCGGCCTCGCGTCGAAGCTGCCGGAGCCGTTCGACAAGACCGCGGACACGTCGCGCCCGCTCAGCCTGTCCGCGAGCTTCGACGGAACGAGCGGTCCGCGCATCGAAGGGGCGCTCGGTCGCGACATACATGCGCTGCTGCAATGGCGCAGCCGCGCCGGCGAGGCGCCCATGGAACGCGGCATCGTACGCCTTCGGCGGCGCCGCGCCGGAGTCCTTGCCGCGGACCGCCGGCCTGTGGCTCAGCGGCCAGCTCGAGTCCGCGAGCCTGACCGAGCTGCTCGACCTCAAGTGGGACGAACCGCGCGGCCGTCCGATCCAGGAATGGCTCGCCGGCGCGGACCTGTCGATCGGGCGCTTCGAAGCGCTCGGCTACATCTTCACGAACCTGAGCGGTCGCCTGCGTCCCGGCAACCGCGCCTGGGACGTCAACGTGAACGGCGACGCCGCGAACGGGCGCGTCGTCGTGCCATTCACGTTTCCAGGCGAAGTGCCGATGGTGCTCGATCTCGATCGCCTGCACCTCGGCGAGCGCGTGGCGGGCGACGGCAAGCGGCCCGACCCGGATCCGCGCAAGCTCCCCGCCATCCGCGTCGACCTGCGCGATTTCATCGTCGACCAGCGGAGCTTGGGCCATGTGCAGGCGGAATTTGCGCGCGGTACGGCCGGCATCACGCCTGAACCGCTTCACGATGACGCATCCGGCATTCACTGCCGAGGGCCGCGGCAGCTGGCTGGTGCGCGACCAGGCCGCCGAATGCCGCCTCGACTTCGACGTCGAGACCAAAGACGTGAAGGGATTCATGAACGCCATGCAGCTCGGCACGCACGTTGAAGGAGAAGAGGGGCACGTGTCCGCCCGACTGAACTGGCCGGGACCGCCCGAAGTCAGCGCGCTCGACCGGCTGTCCGGCAGGCTCGAGATTTCAGCCCTAAATGGCAGCCTGACTTCAGTCGAGCCGGGTGCGGGCCGCGTGTTCGGACTCATGAGTCTCGCCCACCTGCCGCGCCGGCTTGCGCTCGATTTCGGCGATCTGACCGGAGAAGGACTTTCCTTCGACACCCTGCGCGGTACTTTCCAGCTGACGGACGGCGACGCGTACACCGACAACCTGACACTCCGCGGCTCCGCCGCTGAAATCGGCATCGCAGGCCACACCAACCTGCGTCTCCGGACCTACGACCAGACCGCCATCGTCACGGGCCAGCTTGGCGCTTCGCTCGGCGTCGCAGGCGCGCTCGCCGCGGGCCCCGCGGTCGGCGCGGCCCTGCTGCTCTTCTCCCAGATATTCAAGGAACCGCTCAAGGGCGCCACGCGCGGTTACTATCGCATCACCGGAAGCTGGGACGATCCGCAGCTGCGCCGGATCGATGCCCGCGAAATGAAGGACGACCGCCAGGCCGCACAGGGACCCCCATGAGTCAGCCGATCGTTGCCGCCGTGCAGATGACTTCCGTCGCGGATGTCGCGCGAAATCTCGAGACCGCGCGGCGATTGCTGGCGCTCGCTCGCGATCGCAGCGCCTGCCTCGCGGTGCTGCCGGAGAATTTCTCGTTCATGGGTCGTAACGAGGCCGAGCGGCGCGCAGATCGTCGAGCGGGACGGCGACGGGCCGGTGCAGCAGGCGATGGCGGCGATGGCTCGTGAATTCCGCCTGTGGATCGTCGCCGGAACGCAGCCGATCGCGCTTGCGGGCGATGCGCGGCCGGCCAACGCCTGCGTCGTCTACGACTCGGCAGGCAAACGCGCGGCGCGCTACGACAAGATCCATCTCTTCGACGTCGATCTGCCCGGCGGCCGCGAGGGCTATCGCGAGTCGAGCAACGCCGCGCCCGGCGCGAAGCCCGTGCTCGTCGATACGCCCGCGGGCCGGCTCGGATTGACCGTGTGCTACGATTTGCGCTTCCCCGAATTGTTCCGGCAACTCGTTTCGGAGGGAGCCGAGATCTTCAGCGTGCCATCTGCATTCACCAGCTCCGACGGGTCGCGCACACTGGGAGTCCTGCTCCGTGCCCGGGCGATCGAGGACCTCTGCTTCGTGATCGCGGCCGCCCAGAGCGGGCTGCACGACAGCAACCGCGAGACCTACGGCGACAGCCTGATCGCCGATTTCTGGGGCCGCGTGCTGGCGCGCGAACCGCGCGGCAGCGGCGTGGTCACAGCGGCGCTCGATCGCGATGCGCAGGATGCGACTCGCGCGAACTTTCCCGCGCTCAATCACCGCGTGGTCGGGTGAACATGGACGCCCTGCAATGCGCGCGTGACCGGATCCTCGACGCCGTCGGGGCTCGACGATCGTCGCCTTGAGCAGGCGCTCAGCTCGCTGCTCGGTGCGAGCGTCGACGCGGGCGACCTCTATTTCCAGCTTGCGCGCGAAGAGCATTGGGCACTCGAGGACGGAATCGTCAAGGAAGGCAGCCACGGCATCGAGCAGGGCGTCGGCGTGCGCGCGATGGCGGGGGAACGCACCGGCTTCGCCTATTCGGACGAAGTCGTTCCCGCAGCGCTGCTCGAGGCGGCGCGCGCGGCGCGTGCGATCGCGCGCGAAGGCGGCGGCGGGCAGGTCCAGGCCTGGCGCGCGACGGCTGCACATCGGCTCTATCCCGTCGACGACCCGATCGCGTCTCTCGCCGATGTCGACAAGGTGGCGCTCCTGACCGAACTCGATCGCCATGCGCGCGCAATCGACCCGCGCGTCAAGCAGGTGGTGGCGACGCTTGCCGCCGTGCACGAGATCATTCTCGTCGCCGCGAGCGACGGCACGCTCGCCGCCGACGTGCGGCCGCTCGTGCGGATGAACGTCTCGGTCATCGTCGAGCAGAACGGCAGGCGCGAGCAGGGTTATGCCGGCACCGGCGGGCGCTATTCGCTGCAGGAATTCGTCGCCGGCGAGCAGCCGCTCCGTCTCGCGCGGGAAGCCGTGCGGCAGGCAACCGTGAATCTCGATTCCGTGCCGGCGCCCGCCGGCACGATGACGGTCGTGCTTGGACCCGGCTGGCCGGGCGTGCTGCTGCACGAGGCGATCGGTCATGGACTCGAAGGGCGACTTCAATCGCCGCGGAACTTCGGCGTTCACCGGCCGCATCGGCGAGCGTGTCGCGTCCTCCCTTTGCACGGTCGTGGACGACGGCACGCTTCCGGAGCGCCGGGGCTCGCTGAATGTCGACGACGAAGGCACGCCGACTTCCTGCACGACGCTCATCGAGAACGGCGTGCTGAAGGGCTATCTGCAGGACAAGCTCAATGCGCGGCTCATGGGCGTGAAGCCGACGGGCAACGGCCGCCGCGAATCCTTCGCGCACACAACGCTGCCGCGCATGACCAACACCTACATGCTTCCGGGACCGCACGACCCGCAGGAGATCATCCGCTCGGTCAAGCGCGGCCTCTACGCCGTCAACTTCGGCGGCGGGCAGGTCGACATCACTTCCGGCAAGTTCGTGTTCTCGGCGAGCGAGGCCTACCTCATCGAGGACGGGAAGGTCACCGCGCCCGTCAAGGGCGCGACGCTCGTCGGCAACGGGCCCGACGTGCTGACGCGTGTCAGCATGGTCGGCAATGACCTCATGCTCGACGAAGGCATCGGCAGTTGCGGCAAGGACGGGCAGACCGTGCCGGTCGGCGTCGGCCAGCCGACGTTGCGCGTCGATGCGTTGACGGTCGGCGGCACGGCCTGAGGCGGCCCATGCGAATCTCGCGTCCGGTCTACGAAGCACTGCCTTACGTCTACATCGCGATCGGCGTCGCCGCCATGGGCGCCTCGTTCGTCTGGCGCGTGGCGGATTGGTCCGGGACTCGTCGCGCGTGCTCGGTCTCGTTGCGATCGTCGGCGGACTCGTGCTGGCGCTGCGCCGCCGCGACTACCGGATCCAGCAGCGCCACTACGGCACCGCTTTCGACGAGGAAAACTAGAAGGATCTGAAGGGGACGTTCGATCTGAAGGGGACGTTCACCTTCAAATTCTTCAACCCCGAATTGTTCTGCGCCGGTTCTTTGAAGGTGAACGTCCCCTTCAGATCGAACGTCCCCTTCAGATCCGTCAGGCGGAGCCGGCGGCCGGGGCGTCATCGTCGGAATCTTCCGGCGAATCCCGGAATCCTCGATCGCCGGGTGATCGCCGGTTGTTTCATGATGCTGCGCCCGCGCCCGGGCCGAGCGCTCGTCCAGGTACATGATCTCGTGCTTGCCGAGCACCACGACGTCGCCGTCATTCAGGTGATGCCGGCGGACACGCTTGCTACTTCACGTACACGCCGTTCGTGCTGTTCAGGTCCTCGAGCACGCTGCCTTCGAGCGTCGTCGTGATCTGGCAGTGGTGCCGGCTGACGAACTTGCTCTCGATCTGCACGTCGTTGTCGCCCGTGCGGCCGATGATCAGCCGCCCGATGCGCAGCGGCCGCTCTTCGACGTGCTCGCCGCCGTGCGCGACGATGATGCGCGCCAGTACCTCGTCCCTTGACGCCGGCCGCGGCGCCAGCCCGGGATCCGAAATGCCCGCGCGCACGCGATTGGTGCGCGCCGCGAACTCGACCCACTGCAGTTCATCGATCGCCGCCTTGAGCTCGGTCGGGCCAACCGCCGGCTGACCCGATGAAACGCGATCATGAGTGCGGTGTCGCAGAGCGTGTTGACCAGGCGCGGAACGCCACCGGTGTAGCGGAAGATGACCGGGAGCGTCTCCGGCGCGAACAGCTGCCGGCCGTGCGCGCCCGCGACTTCGAGGCGGTGCAGGATGTAGGCCTGCGTCTCCTCCGGCGTCAGCGCCGTGAGGTGGAAGCGCAGGCGGATGCGCTGCACGAGCTGGATCAGCTCCGGCGAATCGAGCTTCTCGTTGAGCTCCGGCTGTCCCGCCAGGATGATGCGGAGCACCTTTTCCTTGGTCGTCTCGACGCCGGAGAGCATCCGGATTTCCTCGAGCACGCGGTTCGAGAGGTTCTGGGCCTCGTCGACGATCAGCAGCACCTTGCGACCGGCGGCAAATTGCTCGACCAGGAACTGGTTGAGCGTCGCGATCAGTTCGGCCTTGCGCATCTTGAACGGCGAGAAGCCGAACTGGACGAGCACGGCCTGGAGGAATTCGATCGGGGAGACCTGGGTCTGCGCGATCTGCGCGACGACGACGTCCTTCTCGAGCTCGCGCAGGAAGGTCTCGAGCAGCGTCGTCTTGCCGGATCCGATCTCGCCCGTGATGACGACGAAGCCGTCGGTGAACCAGATCGTCGACTCCATGTACGCCTTGGCGCGCGCATGGTGCTTCGACAGATACAGGAATGCCGGGTCCGGGCTCAGCCGGAACGGCAGCTCTGTCAGCTGGAAATGTTCCAGGTACATGCGGTTCCCAAGGCTAGCACAAGCGCAAGTGCCCGTTCCGGCTAGGGATTCAACCGGCGTCGCAGTTGCCGCGCGGCGCGGTCCCGCGCGCGCACGGCTGGCCGTGACGAGCGTCACATGGCCGAGTTTACGGCCTGGCCGCGGCGTCTTGCCGTAGTCATGCCAGTGCAGCCCCCGGGATGCGCAGGCAGTTTCGTTCGCCGCCGGCTTGCGCGCCGATCACATTCACCATCACCGCATGGCCGCGCGTCGCGCGTGCTGCCGAGCGGCAGCCCCGCGACCGCGCGCACGTGATTCTCGAACTGGCTGGTCTCGGCGCCCTCGATGGTCCAGTGGCCGGAATTGTGCACGCGCGGCGCCATCTCGTTGGCGACCAGACGGCCGCGCTCGACGAAGTATTCGACGCAGAGCACGCCTACATAGCCGAATGCGTGCATCAGTCGTCGGTGGTTGCGCTCGGCCGCCCGCTGCAATCGTGCGTCGTCGTAAGGCGCGCGCGTGATCGCGAGAATACCGTCATCGTGCGTCGTTCTCGGCGAGCGGGTAGTTCCGGATCGCGCCCGCGCGGTCGCGCGCGGCGATGAGCGAGACTTCGCGCGAGAAGTTGACGAAGCGTTCGTAGATGAGCGGCTGGCCGGCGAGCCGCGTCCAAGGCCTCTCCCGCATCGCGCGCGACGCCGGACACGCACCTGGCCCTTGCCGTCATAGCCGAGCCGCCGCGTCTTGAGGATGCCGGGCGTGCCGAGCGTCGGCGATCGCGCGCGCGAGGTCGCGTTCGGAATCGACGGCTGCGAACGGGGCGACGCGGAATGCCGAGCTTGAGGAAGAGTCTCTTTTCGGCGAGCCGGTCCTGGGCGACCTCGAGTGCGCGCGGCGGCGGCCACACGGGCCGGATCCTGGCGATCGCGCGCGCCGATGCGACCGGCACGTTTTCCCAGTCGAAAGTGACGACGTCCACGCCGCGCGCGAAGCGCGCGAGTTTACTGTGGTCGTCGAATTCGCCGGTGACGATGTCGTGCGACCGCGGCACCCGGCACGTCGGTGCTGCGGTCATACATCGTGAAATCGAGTCCGAGCGGGATGCCGGACAGGGCCATCATCCGGCCGAGCTGGCCGGCGCCGATGATGCCGATGCGCATGGCGTACCTAACCGACGGCCGGATCGGGCTTTGCGAGCACGTCCGCGGTCTGACGCTCGCGAAAAGACGCGCAGCGCATCCTTGAGCGGCGGGTGGCTGCCGGCAAGGATGGCCGTCGCGAGGAGCGCGGCATTGCGCGCGCCCGGCTCGCCGATCGCGACGGTCGCGACCGGCACGCCGGCCGGCATCTGCGCGATCGACAGCAGCGAATCGAGTCCGTTCAGCGCCTTGGACTGGATCGGCACGCCGATCACGGGCAGCAGCGTCTTCGAGGCCGTCATGCCCGGCAGATGCGCGGCGCCGCCGGCGCCCGCAATGATGACCTCGAGCCCGCGCGCCTCGGCGCTGCCGGCATAGTCGAACAGCAGATCAGGCGTCCGGTGCGCCGAGATGATCCGGCTCTCGAAGGGTACGGAAAGGGCGGTCAGGAGCTCCGCCGCGTGGCGCATCGTCTCCCAGTCCGAGGACGAGCCCATGATGATGCCGACCAGCGGTTTCATCGCGGGAGTCTAGCATGGGCGGCCCCGGAGGCCGCTGGCGCGGCGGTTCCAAGTGATTGTCAGGAAAGGAAAAACCGATTCGGGGAGACCTGAAATACCCCTGCGCCGACAGGGAGTGGTGCGGCGCAGGGGGGATGCCCGAAGATCAGGGGATGCTTGATACGCTGGGCAACACGATCAGGCTAGCGCGTCATGTCTTGCCGACAACCCCGGCGCTGTCTCCGGACGGCGACAGCGTCCTACAACCGCCCTGGAGCGCCGATGAAATTTTCCGAATCCGGTTTTTATTCTCTTGGAATCGCGACGCTCGCGATTGTTCTTTCCAACGCGGACGCCGCCGAAACGCAGGCGAAGCGGACGATCCGGCACTGCGCCAGGCGCGCGAGTTCCTGAAACAGCATCCGCTGATCGACGGCCACAACGACTTGCCGGCGGTGATTCGCGAGAGCGGAAAGCCGCCACGCGACGTCGCGCCTACGACCTGAACCACCGCACCGCCGGCGATACGGATATTGCGAGGCTGCGTGAAGGCGGCGTCGGCGCGCAGTTCTGGTCGGTGTGGATTCCGAGTTCGGCTGAAGTCGGCAAACGCGGTTTCGCGCGCATCCAGCTCGAGCAGATCGACATCGCGCTGCGAATGATCGAGCGCTATCCCGACGATCTCAGGCTCGCCTTGACGGCCGACGACATCGAGCATGCCAACGCAGGCGGGGCGCATCGCGTCCCTGCTCGGCATCGAGGGCGGCCATGCGATCGAGAATTCGCTGGGTGCGCTGCGCGACTACTACCGGCTCGGCGTGCGCTACATGACGCTCACGCACTTCAACGGCAACGACTGGGCGGATTCCGCGACCGAAGCGTCGCGGCACGGCGGCCTGACGAAATTCGGCGCCGAAGTCGTGAAGGAGATGAACCGGCTCGGAATGCTGGTGGACATCTCGCACGTGTCGACGGAAACGATGAACGACGTGCTGGACGTCGCCGAAGCGCCGGTCATTTTCTCCCATTCGAGTGCGCACGACTGTCACGCCGAGCATCCGTAACGTGCCGGACGAGGTGCTGCGCGCGGCTGCCGCAGAACGGCGGCGTCGTCATGGTCAATTTCATTTCGGAGTTCAATGTCACAGGGCGACGAGCATGTCGACGATGGCAGGCGGTTTCGCGAAGGCAAGCGGCGGAGCGAAGATCGGCGAAGCCGCGCTATGACGCTGGAAGCTAGAGAAGTACACGGTACTTCACCCGGAGCCGAAGGCGACGGTCGCGGACGTGGCCGACCACATCGAGCACATGCGCGACGTTGCGGGGATCGACCACGTCGGCATCGGCGCCGATTTCTTCGGCGACGCGATCGTGCATGGCGGCCGGGCCTGGAGGACGACATCGCGCTACCCGTATCTCTTTGCCGAACTGATCCGCCGCGGCTGGAGCGACGCGATGCTGGTCAAGCTCGCGCGCGGGCAACTCCTGCGGACGCTGCGGCGGGCGGAGCAGGCGGCCGCGCGCCTCGCAGAAGACCCGTCCGGCGTCGGTCCAGACGATCGAACAGCTGGACGGGGGAAGGGCGCTGCCGGACAAGTACTGAAAAACAGGGACGCCCCCCATTTTCCTTCGGTCCTTCTGGAAAATGGGGGGCGTCCCTGCTTTCTATACTTTCAGGCTCTCCTGCACGAAGCGGAACAACTTCCGGCCGGCGCCGGCCGGCTTTCCGGCTGCGCGCTCGGCCTTCGCCGCGGCGACGAGGCGGGAAAGCTCGGCACGCACCGTTGCTGGAAACTCAATTGCGAATTCTTCGATCGCGGCACCGCCGTCGGCAACCAGCCGGTCGCGCCAACGCTCCGCGCGCCGGAAGCGTGCTGCATCGGTCCGCGCACTCTGGGCTTCCGATTCGAGAGCAACGCGGATGGGTTCGCAGATCGATGCCGCGCATCAGCTTGCCGACGAACTGCCGCTGGCGCAGCAGCGCGGCCCGGCTCGTGATACGCCGCGCGAGCGCGATCGAATCCGCGAGCTTGTCCGGCAGGTTCAGGTCCGCAATGAGGGTTTCGGGAGCCGCGATCAGCCGGTCGGCCAGGTCCTGGACGGCCATGGCCTGGCGTTTCAATTCGCCCTTGGTTGGCGGCGGGACTCCGCCGGGCAGCTCACGGCGGCGCATCGAGTGATGCTAGCACGCGCGCCATTGCCGACCGCAGGACTGCCGGTACAATCCGCGGTTCCATGGCGGAATCCACGCAATCCGGACCAGGCCGCGCTCGAACGGGTTGTCGAACGGGCGCTCGCGCTCGCCCGCGCGGGCGGGGCGACCGCCGCCGAAGCCGGTGTCGGCGTATCAACCGGGCTCTCGGTGACGGTGCGTCTCGGCGAAGTCGAGACGCTCGAATACCAGCGCGACCGCAGCCTCGGCGTCACGGTGTATGCGGGCCAGCGCAAAGGCTCCGCGAGCACCGCGAACCTGTCGCCGGCCGCGGTGGAGGAGACCATCGCGAAGGCGCTTTCGATCGCGAGTTTCACGGCCGACGACGCCTACGCGGGCCTGCCCGATGCCGGCTTGATGGCAAGCGAACTCCCCGACCTCGATCTCAGCCATCCCTGGGAACTCGAGGCTGCGGAGGCGATCGAGCTTGCAAAGCGCTGCGAGGCGGCGAGCCTTGCGTACGACAAGCGCATCGACAATTCCGAAGGCGCCTCGGTCTCGACGAACCGAAAGCTGCGGGTATTCGGCAACAGCCACGGCTTCGTCGGCGGCTATCCCTCGACCTCGCACAGCGTCAGCTGCGTGGTGCTCGGGCAGCACGAAGGCGCGATGCAGCGCGACTACTGGTACACGGCGGCGCGTGACTGGCGCGGGCTCGAGGACGTCGAGGAAGTCGGGCGCAAGGCGGCCGAAAAGACGGTGCGGCGGCTCGGCGCTGACAAGCTGTCGACGCGCAAGGCTCCGGTGCTATTTGCACCGGAACTCGCTCGCGGCCTGATCGGACATTTCGTCGGTGCGATTGGTGGCGCCGCGCAGTACCGCCGAAGCAGTTTCCTGCTGGACGCCGTCGGCCAACAGGTCTTTCCGGAGGCGATCTCGCTGATCGAGCGACCGCACCTCAAGGGCGCGCTCGGTTCCGCGCCATTCGACGGCGAAGGGGTCGCGACCCGCGAGCGGGAACTCGTCGTCAATGGCGTGCTGGGCGGCTACCTGCTCGACTCGTATTCCGCGCGCAAGCTCGGCCTCGTGACAACGGGCAATGCCGGCGGCGTGCACAACCTCGTCATTCAGGGGCAAATGCTCGATCCGAAATCGCTGCTTCGGAAGCTCGGCACGGGCCTGCTCGTGACCGAGATGATGGGGCAGGGCGTCAACCCGGTAACGGGCGATTACTCGCGGGGCGCATCGGGATTCTGGGTTGAGAACGGCGAAATCACGCGGCCGGTCCATGAGATCACGGTGGCGGGGAATCTGCGCGAGATGTTCCGCGGCATCGTCGCCCAGGGGGACGATGTGGATCGCCGCGGCGCGATCCACTGCGGTTCGCTCCTGATCGACGAGATGATGATCGCCGGCGACTAGGACTCTAAAGGGGACGGGACTCTGAAGGGGACGTTCACCTCTAGCTGAAGGGGACGTTCACCTTCAAGATGCGTCACTTCCAATTGGAGGAGTCATTCCCCTTTGAAGGTGAACGTCCCCTTCAGCTAGAGGTGAACGTCCCCTTCAGAGTCCTATTTCTGGGCCGCGAGTTCCCGCAGCGTCATCCCCTCGATCCGCTCGCGCACCGCCGACTCGACGGTATTCGCGACCGCATCGGCGACGGGCTCGGTGCGCGCGCGCCATAGCAGCCAGTTTTCGTACTGTCGTTCGTCGCGGACCGCGGCCAGGATGTCGTGCAGTGCGATGCCCTCGATATCGCGCGCCGGGATGAGTTCCTCGTCCTCGGTCAACGTCAGGAGTCCCGCCCGCTCGAGCGAGCCGACGACGCTCGCGAGCGCCGAACCCGGGATTTCGAGGTCCTCCGCCAGCAGGCGCTGCTGCCAGGGCGGTTCGCCGGCCACGAATTTCCGCGCGATGAGGAGCATCACGGTGAACGCGAGGCGTTCGCGGAGCGCGCACGTCAGGCGAACCGGCGCCTGCCCGACGCGCAGGTAGCGCGGGTTTTGCACATAGAACGAGAGCTGCGCGCCGATCAGCAGGATGAGCCAGCTCACGTAGATCCAGATCAGCGCCGCCAGGAAGATCGCGAAGCCGGCATAGATCGCGACCATCTGCGTCGAGGCGGAGACGATCTTCGTGAACACCGCCCCGCTGGCCGCCCACAGGGCGCCCGCAGTGACGCCCCCGACAAGCGCCGCCCGGAAGCGGACGCGCGTGTTCGGGACGAAGGCATACAGGAAGGTGAATACGCCGGTGACGAAGAAGTAGGGCCCGAGGATGCCGAGGCCGCGGACGATCGCACCAAATGGCTCGTGCTTCGTGAGCCAGACCATGGCCGAGTGGTTCGTGACCGCGCCGAACAGGCTGAAGACGACGACCAGGAACACCGGGCCGATGACCATGAGGCTCAGGTATTCGCTGATGCGGCGCATGAGCGAGCGCGGGCGTTCGACATGCCAGGCAAAGTTGAAGGCGCCTTCGAGCTTCTGGATCGTGGATACGACGGTGTAGAGCAGGACGGCGAGGCCGACCGAGCCCAGCACGTCGCCGCGCACGTTTTCCACGAAGGTCATCATCTGCGTGGTCAGCTCGCCGGCGCGCTCGCCGATCGGCCGCAGGAATTCGTAGATCAAGGGTTCGAGGTCGCGATGCACGCCGAGGCCTTTCAGCACCGCGAACGCGAAGGCCACGAGCGGCACGAGCGACAGGAGCGTCGTGTAGACGAGCCCCATCGCCCGCAGGTTCAGCTCCCCGGTCACCAGGTCGCGGATCAGCGCGAAGGGATAACGCAGCAGATCGAGCAGCCAGTTCGCCGGCTTGACCGGAAGGTCGTGCCGCTCGAAGAGCATTTGCTCGACACGCCGGCGCAGGTCGGCATACGGAGTCACGGCGCGAGCGTGGCACAGGGCTGATGGGCCCGCAATTCCGCCCCTGCTACAGTGCATCGATGCCCGGCGAATTTCCCGAGCGCATCGTCTGCCTGACCGAGGAGACGACCGAAACGCTCTATCTGCTGGATGAGGACTGGCGCATCGTCGGAATCTCAGGTTTCACCGTGCGCCCGCCGCGGGCGCGGCGCGAGAAGCCGCGGGTTTCGGCGTTCACGAGTGCAAAGATCGACCGGATCCGCGCTCTCCAGCCGGACCTCGTCCTCGGTTTTTCGGACCTACAGGCCGACATCGCGGCGGAACTCGCGCGGGCCGGCATCGAAGTGCACCTCTTCAATCATCGCAGTGTCCCGGAAATCCTGCGCATGATCCGGATGCTCGGCGGAATGATCGGTTGTGAGGCAAAGGCCTCGGCGCTCGCCGACCGGCTCGCCGCGGGCGTGGAGGAAATCCGCGCGGCCGCCGCGCACCTGTCGTGCCGTCCGCGCGTCTATTTCGAGGAGTGGGACGAGCCGCAGATCGCGGCGATCCGCTGGGTGGGCGAACTGATCGGTATCGCGGGCGGCGACAATTGCTTTGCGGAGCTCGCGGCGAAGCCGCTCGGCCGGGACCGCATCATCGCGGATCCGATGGAAGTCGTGCGCCGCGCGCCCGACATCATCTTCGGTTCCTGGTGCGGCAAGAAATTCCGGCCGGAACACGTGGCGGCGCGGCCCGGCTGGGACGCGGTTCCGGCGGTCCGCGACGGTGAGCTGCACGAGATCAAGTCCGCAATCATCCTGCAGCCGGGACCCGCTGCGCTGACCGACGGACTCGCGGAGATCCACGCGCACATCCGGCGCTGGGCTGAAGGGGACGTTCACCTTTGAGCTGAAGGGGACGTTCACCTTTGAAGCAGTTGCTCCCTCAGTCAAAGGTGAACGTCCCCTTCAGCGTGAACGTCCCCTTTAGTTCAGACCCCTTCAGAGTAATCGGCGCTCGGCTTCGAGGTATTTCGCGACCGTGCCCGCGATGACCTCCGGCGGAAGCCGGGGCCCCGGAGCACGCTTGTCCCAGTCGAGAGTCTCGAGGTAATCGCGCACGTACTGCTTGTCGAAGGACGGTGGATTGATGCCCTCGCGCCAGCCGTCCGCCGGCCAGAAGCGCGACGAGTCCGGCGTCAGCGCTTCGTCCATCAGCACGACCTCGCCTCGGCCATCGAGCCCGAATTCGAACTTCGTGTCGGCGATGAGGATGCCGCGGCTGCGGGCGTGTTCGGAGGCATGCGCGTAGAGGGCGAGGGCGAGTTCGCGCACGCGTGCTGCCGTGGAGGCTCCGATGACCGCTTCGACCTGTTCGAAGGAAACGTTCTCATCGTGCTGTCCCGCTGCCGCCTTGGTCGCCGGCGTGAAGATCGGCTGCCGGCAGACGCGCGGCGAGCGCGAGTCCCGGCGGCAGCGCGATGCCGCAGATCTGTCCGCTCTGCCGGTAATCCTTCCATCCCGAGCCGATCAGGTAACCGCGCACGACTGCTTCAATCGGCAGTGGCGTGAGCCGTCGCACGACGACCGAGCGTCCTTCGAGCGGCGCGCACTCTGCCGGATCGCGGACGTAGCGCGACAGGGGCTCGCCGGTGAGGTGGTTCGCGACGATGTGGCGCGTTCGCGAGAACCAGAAATTCGAGATCGAGGTGAGCACGCGGCCCTTGCCGGGAATCGGATCGGGCAGCACGACGTCGAAGGCGGACAGCCGGTCGCTCGCGACGATCAGCAGGCGGTCGTCGCCGATCGCGTAATTGTCCCGCACCTTGCCGCGATGGAGCAGCGGAAGGGAACGGAGATTCGACTCAAACAGCGCGGCTGAGCTCATGCAAGGGGCTCTTGCTAACATGACGAGTGTCGATGGTAATGGAAAGACTGATGAACTGGACCGGCAAGCTGATCGGCGCAGTCCTTGGATTCATACTGACACGCCGGCCGACGGGCGTACTGCTCGGTTTGATCATCGGTCATTTCTACGACCAGTACGTCGCACGTGGCGCCGGCGCGCCCCGCGCCGATCCCGCCACCGTGCGCGCGACGTTTTTCCGCGCGGCCTTCAGCGTCATGGGCCATGTTGCGAAGGCCGACGGCCGCGTCTCGGAACAGGACATCGCGGCGGCGCGGCGGATCTTCCGGCAGTTCAACCTGGCCGATGCGGACACCCGCGCGGCGATGCAGTTCTACACCGAAGGCAAGGCACCCGATTTCGACCTGGAAGCGACGCTTGGAGAGCTCGCAGGCGTCTGCCGCGGCCGTGAGGAAGTGCTGCGCATGTTCCTCGAGATCCAGATGCGCGCGACGCTCCTGGGCGACGGCCTCACGGGAATCACCCGTTCGACGCTAACCCAGGTCGCAGCGAGGCTCGGCATCAGCGGGCTCGAGTTCGCACACCTTGAAACGCTGCTCCGCCTGCAGGCTTATGCCGGCGCCGGCGGTTATGGACCCGCCAGCGGCGGCCGGCCAGGCGCATCGGCGGGCGGCGCGGATGCGCTCGCGGACGCGTACGAAATCCTCGGCGTGCCGAAGACCGCGACCAATGCCGAGGTCAAGCGCGCCTACCGCAAGCTGATGAGCGAGAATCACCCGGACAAGCTCGTGGCCCGCGGCCTGCCCGAATCCATGCTCGAAGTGGCGAAGCAGAAGACCCAGGCGATCCAGGCCGCCTGGGAGCGCGTCCGCGAATCGCGCGGCATGCGCTAGAGTACTTGGCAAAGCGAGGAGGAGTGATCTTACATGATGAGCAACTGCAAGCCGTCATCGCGCCTTCGATCCTGTCCGCGGATTTCGCGAAGCTCGGCGCCGAGGTGGATGGCGTGCTCGCAGGCCGGCGCCGACTGGATCCACTTTGACGTGATGGACAACCATTACGTCCCGAACCTCACGATCGGGCCGCTGGTCTGCAAGGCGCTCCGCAAGCATGGCGTCAAGGCGCCGATCGACGTCCACCTGATGGTGGACCCCGTGGACCGGCTGGTGCCTGAGTTTGCGGACGCGGGCGCGACCTGGATCAGTTTTCACCCGGAGGCGAGCCGGCACGTGGACCGCACGATCCAGCTGATCCGCGATTCCGGCTGCAAGCCCGGCATCGTGCTGAACCCGGCGACGCCGCTGTCCTGGCTCGATCACACGCTCGGATCGATCGACCTCGTGCTCCTGATGTCGGTCAATCCTGGCTTCGCGGGTCAGAATTTCATTGAGTCAGTGCTCGGCAAGCTCGCCGAGGCCCGGCGGCGCATCGATGCGAGCGGACGCGAGGTCCGGCTCGAGATCGACGGCGGGGTGAAGCAGGACAACATCGGCGCAATCGCCCGAAGCGGCGCGGACACGTTCGTCGCAGGCAGCGCGATTTTCGGAGCGAAGGATTACGCGGCGGCCATCCGCGGCCTGCGCGAAGCGATGAAATAAGAGGGAATTAGAGGGGACGTTCCCCTTTAACAGCTGACGGCGCGATCATCGTCCTGACGCTTCCGTTAAAGGGGAACGTCCCCTTTAATTCCCTTTTTATTTCGCCGCGGAGACGGCGGCCTTCGCGAACTCGGGAGCCGTGCGGGCCTTGACCTTGGGACGCGCGCCGAACACGACGATCGTCTTGCCGCGCGCCGTCAGAAGTCCCTGTTCCTCGAGCACCTTCAGCACGCGGCCCGCCATCTCGCGCGAGCAGCCGACCAGGCGCGAGAGCTCCTGACGGCTGACCTTGATCTGCATGCCCTGCGGATGCGTCATTGCATCGGGTTCGAGGCAAAGATCCATGATCGCATGGGCGATGCGGCCGGTGACGTCGACAAAGGCGAGGTCGCCGAGCTTGCGATTGGTGCGGTCGAGCCGGGTGGCGAGCTGGGTCGCCAGTTCGAACACGAGGCCCGGGCTTTCCGACGCAACCTGGCGGAAGCGCGGATAGGTCATCTCGGCGAGTTCGCACTGGGTGCGCGTGCGCACCCAGGCGCTGCGCTGCTGGCTGTCCGAGAAGAGGCCCATCTCGCCGAAGAACTGGCCCTTGTTCAGGTAGGCAAGGACCATCTCATTGCCTTCCTCGTCCTCGATCATGACTTCGACCGAGCCGCGGATGATGTAGTAGAGGACATCCGGCAGGTCGCCAGCGTGGATCAGTGCGGTCTTCGACGGCACCGTGCGCACGCGGCAATAGCTGAGGAAGCGATTGATCGCCGGGATATCGGTCAGTTGCTTTACGGGTTCTTCCATTGTGCTCCCCTGGGTCGGTCGCCGCGCGAATCGGCGGCCGTGGCAGTCCCGCCCATCTTTGTATTACAGGCCCGCGCGCACCGCAAGACATATACGGACATCGGTCAGATCCAGTATGCCGTGCCGGTCATGAACCGGGCGGCGAGACGCATGAGTCGAGGAACCGGTTCGGGCAAGGGTTCGCCGCCCGCCGCGATCGCCGCGCGCCCATGCCCGACCTCGTCGGCCTGCATTTGCTCGAGGATCGCACGGCTGCGCGAATCGTCCGCCGGCAGCCGCGCGAGATGGCCCGCGAGATGGCCCTCGACCTGCTTTTCCGTCTCGGCCATGAATCCGAGACTCGTGCGATCGCCAAAGAGGCCTGCGATGGCACCCATCGCGACTGAACCCGCGAACCAGAGCGGATTCAGCAAGGAAGGGCGCGAACCCAGTTCGTCCAGCCGGTCCCGGCACCAGGCCAGGTGATCGCCTTCCTCATCCACGGCGCGCCGCAGCGTCTCCTGCGTCGCGGCTGACCGGGCCGTCAGCGCCTGGCCGCGATAAAGACCCTGAGCCGCGATTTCTCCCGCGTGATTGACGCGCATCAGCCCGGCGATATGCCGGCGGCGGCCGGATTCGGCAGGGGTTGGCGCCGGTTTTCCGGGCGTCGGGCGGGCACTTGCGGGCCGCGCGAAGCTGCCGCGGAGGCCCGCATCGGCCAGTTCCAGCAGGCGATCGAGGGGGGAAAGGTGGCGTGGCTCCATGCGACGCATATTATATAGCGATACCCCCGCGGCTTCCCCAGTCGTGACAATGACTTGCGAGCGGCGCGGCGCGGCTTTGCAAGGCTCCGCCATCTGTGTAAACTTGCCCGCCTTTCTCGAACCCGACCCTACTCAGGGGCCCAAGATGAAGACGGTTTTCGCGAAGCCAGAGCGCGTCCAACGCGACTGGTACCTGGTGGATGCGTCCGGCAAGACGCTCGGCAGGCTCGCCTCGCAGATTGCCATGCGGCTGCGCGGCAAGCACAAGCCGGAGTTCACGCCCCACGTCGATTGTGGCGATTACATCATCGTCATCAATGCCGAGAAAGTGGCGGTGACCGGCAACAAGAAGCGCGACAAGGTGTACCAGCAGCATCCCGGCCAGCTCGGCAACCTGAAGACAATTGCGCTTGGAAAGCTGCTGGCCGAACACCCGGAACGGGCGATCGAATACGCGGTCAAGGGCATGTTGCCGAAGACGATTCTCGGCCGCCAGATGTACCGCAAGCTGCATGTGTTCGCAGGCACCGCACATCCGCACGCCGCCCAGCAGCCGAAGCAGCTCGAGCTCTAAGGACCCGAATCATGGCATCCAGCGCAAACCTCGCCACCGGCCGCCGCAAGTCGTCTTCGGCCCGCGTGTTCATGAAGCCCGGCAAGGGCGCGATCACGGTCAATGGCCGCCCGCTCGACGAATTCTTCGGGCGCAAGACCGGCGTGATGATCGTCCGCCAGCCGCTCGAACTGGTGCAGATGACCGAGCGTTTCGATATCAACGTCCTGGTGGAAGGCGGCGGCATTACGGGCCAGGCGGGCGCAATCCGCCACGGCATCACGCGCGCGCTGATCCAGTACGACGAGGAGCTGCGCAAGCCCCTGCGTGCCGCCGGCTTCGTGACGCGCGATGCGCGTGAGGTCGAGCGCAAGAAGGTCGGCAGGCGCAAGGCACGCCGCGGGACGCAGTTTAGCAAGCGCTGATCTTTACTTCTGCGGACGAACCGAATTTGGGGGATCGTCTAGCGGTAGGACTGCGGACTCTGACTCCGCCAACCTAGGTTCGAATCCTAGTCCCCCAGCCAACATGACCCCTGAAGGGGACGTTCACCTTCAGTCGCTGAAGGTGAACGTCCCCTTCAGATGTTGGCACCGCCTAACGCTTGAGCGTCTGTACGCCACCGTCGCCCGCGACCAGCAACACGTCCGCACCGCGACGGGCGAACAACCCGACTTCGACGACCCCGACCAGCAGCCCGATCTGCGCCTCGAGCGCCGCCGGGTCGCTGATCTTCAGGTTGTGCACGTCGAGGATCTCGTTGCCATTGTCGGTCTTGAATCCCTGGCGCAGTACCGGCTGGCCGCCGAGGCCCGCGAGCTTGCGCGCGACCAGCGAGCGGGCCATCGGGATGACTTCGACCGGCAGCGGAAAGCGCCCGAGCAGGTCCACGAGCTTGGTGTCGTCGACGATGCAGACGAAACGGCGGCTGGCCGCGGCGACGATCTTTTCGCGGGTCAGCGCGCCGCCGCCGCCCTTGATCAGGGCGAGGTGGCGCGTCGCCTCGTCGGCCCCGTCGACATAGAGCGACAGGTCGCCGGTGTCATTGAGCGAAAGCACCTCGATTCCGGCTTCTTTCAGCAGCCGCGAACTGGCTTCCGATGAGGAGACGGCTCCGGCGATGCGGTTGCGCCGGTCCTTGAGTGCTGCAATGAAATGATTGACCGTGGATCCGGTGCCGACGCCGACGGTCATGCCGTCCTCGACGTACTCGAGCGCGGCTACTGCTGCAGCTTTCTTCTTCGAGTCGGCGTCCATAGTCGGGCTCCACAAAAAACTGTGCCCGCTTACGCGGGCACAGTCTCGTCTCTTGGTGAACCGGCGGTTGGTCGTCTCTCGATCAGCCAACCACCGATCCATCAGGCAAAGCGCTTACTTCTTCTTCGCAGCCTTTTTCTTTGCCTTCTTCTTGGTCGCCATGTTGGATCTCCATAAGTCAGGTTAATCCGAGGTCGGAGTATATACATGGTTGACAGGATTGCAAGCAAGGGGTAGCGACTTCGCGCGCATCTTCACTGCTCGCGAATGCTCACGATCACTCATCGGGAACATTTTCGTGCGCGAGTCGATGAATGAATTTCCATTCGTTGGTGGTGACGGGCATGACCGACAGGCGATTGCCACGACGCAACACGATCAGATTCTTCAAGGCACCCATCGCGTGCTTGCGCAGTGCTTCCAGCGTGACCGGTCGCGCGAACTTGCGAAGCAGGCGCACCTCAACCTGATACCAGCGCGGGCTCGACTTGTCGCTGCCCGCATCGAAGTGCGGGTGCGCGCGATCGAACGCCGTCGGATCGGGATGGCCCGCGCGCACGACCTCCATCGTCCCGTAGATGCCGGGCAGGTCGCAGCTCGAATGATGGAAGAACGCGCGGTCTCCGACGGCAAAATCGTCGCGCAGCATGTTGCGCGCCTGGTAATTGCGAACGCCGTCCCAACCAGCGGTTTGTCCCGTTAAATGGGCCAAATCATCGATGCCGAACGTGTCCGGTTCCGACTTCATCAGCCAGTATTTCACCGGCCAGGACCCCGGGTCGGACCCCGCGCATGCGCGGCCGCGCGCCCATGAATTCCGCGCTCGGTGACGATGCCCCAGAGCGGGACGTCATGCGCGGCATCGTGCAGTTGCGGGATGCGTTGCAACTCGAATGCGAGGCCGATCAGGAGTGGCCTCCGCCATGCGCGCCGGTTTCTGAGGAAGGCGAAGTGGCGGTCATAGAAGCCGCCGCCCATGCCGAGCCGGTTGCCGCGGGCATCGAAGCCGACCAGCGGCACCAGGACCAGGTCGAGCCAATGGCCACTGCGAACGGCCGACGTCACGCCATTGCTTGCGTCGCCCTCGGTCGCAAATCGCATGCGGCGGCTGCGCTGGCTGGTGATGACCGGGTAGTGGATCTCGCAACCGAGCGCGCTCGCGCGGCGGAGCACGATCGATGGATCGATTTCGCCGTCCATGGGGTGATAGGCGGCGATGCGCGTCCCGGGTCGCGGCAGTCCGAGGCCGCGCAGTGCCGCGTCGACGGCGGCGGCGGCGCCCGGCCGTTCGGCCGCCGCGACGGCGCGCCGCGCGGCGCGCAGCCGTCGGCGAAGGGCGGGGCGATCGCCGTCAGCCATGGGCGGAAAACAAAATGAGAGGCGCCACCCGCCTGTGCCGTTCCAGACCGTTGCTCTCGATCCGGAGCAACAAGTGGAGCAGGCCGTGGCACTTAAGGCTTTCCGCTACGAGGCGGACTTGCACAATACTGCCGCTAAGCCAGGCTCCTGGGTTTTTCACATTAGGGTCGAGAGGTTCCCAGGTCCAAATCGAACACTGCAGGCGGCGCCAAACCGTCGATGCCCGCGCATCCCGCGCGCGGCGTCACTATTCAGTTCCCCAGTTGCTGGCCCCGCGTGAGCGCCGATTCGACGCGCTCGCGCATGGCCTTGATGCGTACCGCCAGGCCGGTCTCGAACCCCTCGTCGTGGCCGCGCGACTGCAGCAGCTCGTTGACGATGTTGAGGGCCGCCATGACCGCAATGCGGTCGAGCCCGACCACCTTGCCGCTTTCGCGGATCTCGCGCATCTTGCGATTCAGGTATTCGGCCGAATCGAGCAGCGCAGGGCGCTCCTCGGCCGGGCAGGTGACGTGGTATTCCTTCTCGAGGATCCGGACGCTCACCTGACTCTGGTCTGCGCTCATGCTCCGCTCTCCATCGCTTTCAGGCGGCCGATCATCGCTTCGACACGCGCCCGGACCTGTTCGTTCTTCTGCATCAGCGTCGCCCGCTCGGCGGACAGTGTGTCCTGGCGCTGGCGCAGCGCGCGGTTCTCTTCCTTCAGCTGAGCGACCACCCCGACCAGTTCGTCGAGGCGCCGTTCGAGCCGCTTGAATTCGCGCTCGAGGCCGGGTTTATTGGACTCTTCCATGGCGCCCTTATGCTGCCACGACCCGCCAATTACTGCTACCGTTTGGGGAATGACGCACCGCGAGATTCAGTCCGCCCTCGACGGGATCGATATCGCCTTCGATGCGGCCGAGGCCCATGGAATTCTTTGCGGAGCACTCTGCGTGCGCAAAGTCTATGACGTGCGGGCCTGGGTCGCCGACCTGGCGGAAGACGCGGGTGCTCCCGCTCCCAATGATGCGCTGCCGGAAGCGCTGCTGGCGGCGCATGAGGAGACCCTCGATGCGTTGCGCTCGCCGGACTTCGGGTTTGCGCCGGTCCTGCCGGATGAAGAGGTCATGCTTTCCGACCGTGTCGCCGCGCTCGCCGCCTGGTGCGACGGCTTCCTGTACGGCATCGGCTCGGGCGCCTCGGGGGGCGATGTCATGAAAGAGGGCGACATCGGCGAGTTCCTGCGCGATCTGACGGATATCGCCCGCGCGGAACTCGAACCGGGGCGGAGTCTCGATGAGGGCGAGGGCGACTACATCGAACTGGTCGAATTCGTGCGCGCCGGGGCCCAGCTCGCCTGGGACGAGCTCGCAGAGTCGAGGGCGCATGCAGCGGGATGAATTCGCGCGCCGGCGGCGGCAGCTGATGCGGCTCATGGGCCGGGACGCGATCGCGATCCTGCCCGCCGCACCGGTCCGGACCCGCAACAACGACGTCGAGTACCAGTACCGTCCGGACAGCGATTTCTATTACCTGACCGCGTTCGAGGAACCCGAGGCCGTCGCGGTCCTGCTGCCGGGCCGCCCGCAGGGCGAGTACGTGTTGTTCGTGCGCGACCGCGATCCGGCGCGCGAGGCCTGGGACGGGCCGCGCGCGGGCCCGGACGGGGCAGTCAAGGACTACGGCGCGGACGATGCGTTCCCGATCGGGGACATCGACGAGATCCTGCCGGGCCTGCTCGAACGCTGCTCGCGCGTCTTCTACACGGTGGGCGCGCATCCGGAATTCGACAAGCGCGTGATCGGCTGGGTCAACCACCTCCGTTCACAGGCCAGGCAGGGCAGCCACACGCCCCACGAATTCGTCGCGCTCGATCATCCGCTGCACGAGATGCGCCTGTTCAAGAGCCGCTCGGAGCTCGTCACGATGCGCCGCTCGGCCCAGATCGCCTGCGCCGCGCATCGGCGCGCGCTCAAGGCGACCGCGCCGGGGCGCATGGAATACGAGGTCATGGCCGAGATCCTCCACGAGTTCCACCGCCGGCGCGCCGACATCTCGTATCACCCGATCGTCGGCAGCGGCCCGAATTCCTGCGTGCTGCATTACCGCGACAACCGCCGGCAGATGCAGGACGGGGAACTGCTGCTGATCGACGCCGGTTGCGAGTTCGACTATTACGCCTCCGATGTCACCCGCACGCTGCCGGTCGGCGGGCGCTACGGGAAGCGCCAGCGCGCGGTCTACGAGGTCGTGCTCGAAGCCCAGAAGGCGGCGATCGCGAAGGTCCGCGCGGGCGCGCACTGGAACGAACCGCACGAGGCCGCCGTGCGCGCGATCACGCAGGGACTGGTCCGCATCGGCCTGCTGAAAGGCCGGGTTCCGAAGCTCATCAAGGACGGCGCCTACCGGCAGTTCTTCATGCATCGCGTCGGGCATTGGCTCGGGATGGACGTGCACGACGTCGGTGAATACAAGGTCGGCGAACAATGGCGCCTGCTCGAGCCGGGCATGGTCACGACCATCGAGCCCGGCATCTACATTGCGCCCGGCACCAAAGGCGTGCGCCGCGAGTGGTGGGGCATTGGCATCCGCATCGAGGACGATGTCGTCGTGACCGCCGGCAAACCGGAAGTCCTGACGGCCGGCATGCCGACGGATCCGGACGAGATCGAGAGCCTGATGGCGGCGGCGTGAACGATTCGAAGACTCGACGCTGCGATGTCGCGATCGCCGGCGGCGGCATGGTCGGCCTCTCGCTCGCGGCGGCGCTCGCCGAGCTTCCGCTCGACGTCGCGGTGATCGAACCGGTCGCAGCGGACGCCGGGCAGCAACCGAGCTTCGATTCGCGCACGACCGCGCTTTCATCCGGCAGCCGGCGGGTGCTCGAGGGCATCGGCGTCTGGCGCGGCATCGCGGGCGAGGCGACGCCGATACGCCGCATTCACGTTTCCGAGCGGGGCGCTTTTGGAACCGCGAGCTTGACTGCGGCCGAGCAGGGCGTCGCTGCGCTCGGTTACACGATCGAGAACCGCCTGCTCGGCCGGGCGCTGCGCGAACGGGTGGCCGCGATTCCGCGGCTCCACCTCTGCCCTGCGGGCGTGCGCGAGGTCGAGGCCGGCCTGGATGCCGTTCTGCTGCGGACCGATGCGGGCGAGTCGTTCGCGGCGCGGCTGGTCGTGGCGGCGGACGGCGCGCAGTCTGCGGTGCGCAAGGCGCTCGGCATCGAGGCGAGCGTCTCCGACTATGACCAGCACGCGATCGTCGCCCATGTCGACACGGCGCGCTTTCACGACCATACGGCCTACGAGCGATTCACGCCGACCGGGCCGATCGCCGTGCTGCCGATCGCGGAGGGCCGTTCCGCCGTCGTCTGGACGCTCGCGCCGGAGTCCGCGCGGCGCGTGCTCGCGCTTCCTGACGATGATTTCATATCGGAGCTGCAAGCCGCGTTTGGCCTGCGGCTCGGGCGATTCACGCGCGTCGGCCGCCGACAGTCCTATCCGCTCGCACTCACGCGCTCGGAGCGCCTGACCGCGCCGCGGGCGGTGATACTCGGCAACGCCGCGCAGACGCTGCATCCGGTCGCGGGACAGGGATTCAATCTGGCGCTGCGCGACGTTGCGATGCTTGCGGAACTGCTCGCGGACTCGGGCGGCGGCGATCCGGGCGCTGCCGCGCTGCTCGAACGCTATGCGACCTGGCGCGCCCCGGACCGCGAGGCGGTCATCCGCTTCACCGATTCGCTGGTGCGCGGATTCGGCCTGCCGCTCGCGCCGCTTCGACGCCTGCGCGGCGGCGGCCTCCTGCTTTTCGATCTGCTGCGACCGGTCAAGCACGAGTTCGCGCGCCGCACGATGGGACTCGCGGGCCGGCAGCCGCGCCTCGTGCGGGGGCTGTCACTCACGCGCGATCTGGCCTGAGTCACACGGAAAAGTCTCCGGAAAACCCGGCGCGGTTCAGTCGGAGTCGGAGCCGAAATGAAAAGCACGTTGGCACTTGTTGCGATAGGTGGGGTTCTCTGGTGCGGTGTTGGCACGTGCGCTGATCCGCACACTGCGACGAAACCAGCGGACTGCCGTATGAGTGATGACTTGGCTCGTCGCCTTACCGCCGACCTCGTCGCCGCCGAGAGAGTGCACTTGGAAAGGGGGTTGGATTGCATCAGGGCAGGATGCACTCAATATCGCGATAGTGCTCGATCGATGCCCGATTGCGAGGAGCATGGGCTATTCCTTCTTTCGCGGCTATAACGGACTCGTGGATCCAGCCTGGATCTATATCGTCGCTGTGGATGCCAAGGAAAAATTCAGCCGCATACAAGGGCATTCGCGGTCGACCCGGAATTGCTCCCGCTCGGAGATCACGAGTTCGAGTCGCAGCCGGGATGGGAAGTATTTGGCGCGCTGCGCGATGCCGGCCCCGACTACGGGGCCGCAAGATCATCGAGCGCAGCGAGAATCGCCTCGGGCTGTCCGAACTCGAGTTCCTGCTGGCCGCGGGAGACGAGCGAATCGGCGCGCTCGCTTTTGCGACCGAGCGCAAAACGCCGCTCGGCAGGCCCACGCCGCCGGTCGCGCGACTCGCGGAGCTCGTGGATGCCGCTGCGCGCGTCGAGCGCGACGAGCCGGTTTCCGTCGAGTTGCTGACTCTTCTCGGCGCCGGTACCGGCACCCTCGGCGGAATGCGCCCTAAAGCAACGGTCGAGGACAGGGGTCGGCTGTGGATCGCCAAGCTACCGTCGCGCGAGGATCGCTATGCGATCACGCGTTGGGAGCATGCGGCGCTCGAACTCGCAGCGCGTTGCGGCCTGAACGTGCCTGACCGTCGTCTTGCGCTGGTAGGCAGGCGGCCTGTGCTATTGGTCGCGCGGTTCGATCGGCGCTCGCGCGGCAAGATTCGCGAACGGGCACATTTCCTGAGCGGCCTGACAATGCTAGGTCTCCACGAGCGCGACTATGGCCGGGGGAGCTATGCCGATCTTTCGCTGTGGCTTCGGCGGTACGGCATCGCGCCGCGCGAGGATGCTCGAGAACTGTATTGCCGGATGGCGTTCAACATCCTGATCGGCAATACCGACGATCATCTGCGCAATCATGCTGTGATCAATTTCGGCGACGGCCTGCGCCTGTCGCCGCTTTATGACGTGATGCCGTGGCCGGCAACCGGCAGCGAGCGGATCCATGCGATCGGCGTCGGTCGGCAGGGACGGTTGGCGACGATTGAGAATGCGCTAAGTGATGCCGGACTGTTTGGATTCGAGCGGAAAGACGCAGAATCGGAGGTCCGTCGCATCCAAGGGATAGTGCGCGCCGAGTGGGAAGCCATCTTCAAGTCGGCCGGGATTATCAAGCGGGAGCTTTCAACCTTGGCGGAAGTTCTGGCGCCTGATGGCATCCGAACGCGCGCCGGCGCCTGAAGTACACATGGGTGGGTGAACGTCCCACGGAACCGAAGACACCTCGAGGGCTGATACGCACATGGAATCGAAATTGGTATGAACGTTACATTAGGGCAGGGCACGTGAAGCGCGATTTCGACGTCGTAATCGTCGGCGGCGCGATGGCAGGGCGCGGGCACTGCCGCGCTGCTCGCTGCGACGCCCGCGACTGCGTCGCTGCGCGTCGCGCTGGTCGAGCCGAAGCCGGCAACGCTTCCGGCCGCCGATGCGCCGCTGGATCTGCGCGTATCCGCCCTGTCGCGCGCGTCGCAGCAATTGCTCGAACGGACCGGCGCCTGGCCCAGGGTCGCCGCGAGGGCCGGCGCCTATCAGCGCATGGTCGTCTGGGAAGAGCGCATGGATCCCGCCGGATCGGGCGCGCTCGTTTTCGACGCGGCCGAGCTCGGCGAGCCGGATCTCGGACACATCGCCGAGAATCGCAGCGTTCAGGCAGCGCTGACCCTGCGTGCGCAGGAGGCCGGGGTCGTGCTGCTGCGCGCGGGATTCACGACACTCGAAACCGCGGGCGATGTCGATCCGCGTCAGTCTCGACGACGGCCGCGAATACCGGGCCGCGCTGGTCGTCGGCGCGGACGGCGCGGAGTCGGCCGTGCGCCGGCAGGCCGGTATCGACGTGCGCGGCTGGGACTACGGCCAGCGCGCGGTGGTCGCGCATCTGCAGCCGGAACGGCCGCACCATGAAACCGCCTGGCAGCGATTTCTCGACACCGGGCCGCTTGCGCTGCTGCCGCTCGCGGACGGCCGCGTGTCGCTCGTCTGGTCGACGTTGCCCGCGATGGCGGAGGAGCTCGTGGCCTGCGACGAGGCGGAGTTCGCGGCGCGCGTGACGGATGCCTCGGCCGCCGTGCTCGGGCGGCTGACGCCCGCGAGTCCGCGCGCCTCGTTTCCGCTCCGGCTCCTGCATGCCCGCCGCTATGTGGCCGAGCGGATCGCACTCGTCGGCGACGCCGCGCACACCGTGCATCCGCTCGCGGGCCAGGGCATCAATCTCGCATTCCTCGACGCCGCGGCGCTCGTGGACGTGCTCGGTGCCGCGGTCGAAGCGGGCGACGACCCGGGAGAATTGCGCGTCCTGCGCCGCTACGAACGCTGGCGCAAGGCGGAGGCGCTGCCGGCGATCGCGCTCCTGGACGGCATCAAGCGGATTTTCTTCGGCGACAATCCCCTGCAGTCGAGGCTCCGCCAGGGCGCGCTCGGCTTCGTCCAGGCGTCGCGTCCGCTCAAGCGGATCTTCATGCAGCGCGCGCTCGGCATCGCGGGCGAGGTGCCCGCGTCCGTGCGCCGCCCGCCCTCATGAGACGGATATCGACGTCCTTGGTTTCGCGTAGCCCGATGAGGCCGACGATGCCGCTCATCGCGGCGATCGCGATCGGATACCACAGGCCGTAGTAGATGTTGCCCGTCAGCACGACGAGCGCGGACGCGAGGAAGGGCAGGAAGCCGCCGAACCAGCCGTTGCCGATGTGGTACGGCAGGCTCATCGACGAATAGCGGATGCGCGTCGGGAACAGTTCCACGAGATAGGCGGCGATCGGCCCGTACACCATCGTCACGTAGATCATCAGGATCGTCAGCAGCAGGAAGCGTCACGGGCCGGTTGACGCGCTCCGGATCCGCGGCGGCGGGATGGCCCGCGGAGGCGAGCGCATCGCGGTAAGCGGCCTCGTCGAACCCGTCGAGGCGGACACCCGCGATCGTCGTCACGACGTCGTGACCGGCCTCGGGCGCCGCGCGCTCGTAACTCACGCCGGCCTTGGTCAGGAAGTCGCGCGCCTGGTCGCAGGCGGTCGCCGGCTTCGCGAAGATGTGGAAGCGGCAGTCCTGGCCCGCGACCGTCACCGCCGCGCGCGCCTCGAACTCGGCGAGCGCCGGGTTTACCGACAGCGTCAGGCCCTTGAAGATCGGGATGAAGGTGAGCGCGGCGAGCAGGCAGCCGGCCACCATGATCCGCTTGCGGCCGATGCGGTCCGACAGGCGGCCGAAGACCACGAAGAACGGCGTGCCGACGACGAGTGCGGCCGCGATCAGCAGGTAGGACGTCTGGAAGTCCAGCTTGAGCGTGTTCTGGAGGAAGAAGAGCGCATAGAACTGGCCCGTGTACCAGACGACACCCTGGCCCGCCGTCGCGCCGAAGAGGGCGAGCAGCACGATGCGCGCATTCCCCCAGCGCGCGAAGCTTTCGGTCAGCGGTGCGCGCGACAGCCGGCCTTCCGACTTCATCTCGACGAAGACCGGCGATTCCTGGAGCTTGAGCCGGATGTAGACCGAGACGCCGAGCAGGACGACTGAGATCAGGAACGGCACGCGCCAGCCCCAGTCCTTGAACGCTTCCTCGCCGAAGCCGAGGCGGCAGCTCAGGATCACCGCGAGCGACAGGAAGAATCCGAGCGTCGCCGTGGTCTGGATCCAGCTCGTGTAGTAGCCGCGCTTGCCCTTGGGCGCATGCTCGGCGACATAGGTCGCGGCGCCACCGTATTCGCCGCCGAGCGCGAGACCCTGGGCGAGGCGGAGACTCACCAGCAGGATCGGCGCCCAGATGCCGATCTGGGCGTAGGTCGGCAGCACGCCAACCAGCGCCGTCGCGAGACCCATGACGACGATCGTGATCAGGAAGGTGTACTTGCGGC
This sequence comes from uncultured Gammaproteobacteria bacterium, assembly GCA_963819545.1. GTDB lineage: Bacteria > Pseudomonadota > Gammaproteobacteria > Steroidobacterales > Steroidobacteraceae > SCUD01. Next base: position 1,059,607 of record CAWFWJ010000002.1, read on the forward strand.
CGATCAGGTCGCCGATGCGGCCGAACATCAGCGCGCCCAGCGGCCGCACCGCGAATCCCGCGCCGAAGGTCGCGAGGCTCGCGAGGAAGGCGGCCGTATCGTTGCCCGGCGGGAAGAAGAGGGTCGAGAAGAACACGGCGAGCGTGCCGTAGAGGTAGAAGTCGTACCACTCGAAGACGGTGCCGAGCGACGAGGCGAAGATCACGCGGCGGTGGGCCGCGTCGATGCCGGTCCTGGTGAGTCACAAGCAGCGCGTCCGCCTTCGCCGCGCAGATGAAGTCGTTGTCGGACAGGCCGCCGATCGCGTGGGTCGAGTAGCGGATGCGGCAGTAGTTGTAGCCGACCTCGAGATCCGGGTGGTGGTCCTCGACGTTCGCGATGTGCGCGAGCGCATTGACGAAACTCATCGTGCGCCAGAAGTCCGGAAACTTCAGTTCGCGGCGGATCGCCTTGCCGTCTTCGACCAGCTTCCAGTCGGCATGCAGCAGGCTCATCATGTGCGGCCGCGGACTTCGCGTCGTGCGGCCGCACGCCGCCCTCGCAGGGCACGCACTGTCGTTCCTTGAGCGTCTCCATCAGGCCTCCCGGCGCGCATAGCGGCGCGCGACGTAGCGTTCGACCAGTTCCTGGAATTCCTCGGCGATGCGCTCGCCCTTCAGCGTCACGGTCTTCTCGCCGTCCTCGTAGACCGGCGCAACCGGGCGCTCGCCGGTGCCCGGCAGGCTGATGCCGATGTTCGCGTGCTTGCTCTCGCCGGGGCCGTTGACGACGCAGCCCATGACGGCGACGGTCATGTTCTCGGCGCCGACGTAATCGTGGCGCCAGGCCGGCATGCGCTCGCGCACGTGATCCTGGATGCGTTGCGCGAGCTCCTGGAAATAACTGCTGGTCGTGCGTCCGCAACCCGGGCAGGCGACGACGCGCGGGCAGGAAGGCGCGAAGGCCCAGGCTCTGCAGGATCTCCTGGGCGACGCGGACTTCCTGGCGGCGATCGCCGCCCGGTTCCGGCGTCAGCGACACGCGGATCGTGTCGCCGATGCCCTCCTGGAGCAGGACCGCGATCGCCGCGGTCGAGGAGACGATGCCCTTCGCGCCCATGCCGGCCTCGGTCAGGCCGAGGTGCAGCGGGTAGTCGCAGCGCGCGGCCAGCGCGCGGTAGATCGCGATCAGGTCCTGGACGCCGCTCACCTTGCTGCTGATGACAATCGCGTCGTGCGGCAAGCCCAAGCTCCTCGGCCCGCGCGGCGCTCGCAAGCGCCGAGACGACCGTCGCTTCGCGCAGCACCTCGAGCGCGTCGAGCGGCTCGGGCAGCTTCGAGTTCTCGTCCATCATCCGGGTCAGCAGGTCCTGGTCGAGGCTGCCCCAGTTGACGCCGATGCGCACCGGCTTGCGATGGCGGCAGGCGGTCTCGATCATCGCGGCGAACTGCGGGTCGCGCTTGCTGCCGCGGCCGACGTTGCCGGGATTGATGCGGTACTTGTCGAGCGCGGCGGCAGCGGCCGGGTGCGCGGCGAGGAGCTTGTGGCCGTTGAAGTGGAAGTCGCCGACGATCGGCACGGCGCAGTCCTGCGCGAGCAGGCGCTGCTTGATCAAGGGGACCGCCGCCGCCGCCTCGTCGGTGTTGACCGTCACGCGCACGATCTCGGAACCTGCGTCGGCGAGCTCCCGCACCTGGCGCACGGTCGACTCGACGTCCGCCGTGTCGGTATTGGTCATCGACTGCACGACGACCGGCGCGCCGCCGCCCACGGTGACGGCGCCGATGCGGACCGCAACCGAGGCGCGGCGTGCGTCGATCACGGCTGCCGCTGGGCTCTGATCCAGTCGTCGACCGTGCGCTCGAGAATCTCGAGCGGCACCGCGCCGGTCGCGAGGATCGTGTCGTGGAAGGCGCGGATGTCGAAGCGGTCGCCGAGTGCGCCCTGCGCGCGTTCGCGCAGTTCAAGAATCTTGAGCTGGCCGATCTTGTAGGCGAGCGCCTGCCCGGGCCAGGCGATGTAGCGGTCGATCTCGTTGACGACGTCGGTTTCGGTCTTGGCCGCGTTCGCCATGAAGTAGTCGATCGCCTGCTGGCGCGTCCAGCCCATCTGGTGCATGCCCGTGTCCACGACGAGACGCACAGCGCGCCACTGGTCGTAGGTCAGCTGGCCGAAGCGCGAATACGGGTCCTTGTAGAGGCCGAGGTCGTAGCCGAGCCGCTCGGAATAGAGCGCCCAGCCCTCGATGTAAGCCGTGAATCCGCTGAAGCGCCGGAACTTCGGCAGGTCCGTCTGTTCCTGTGCGAGCGCGATCTGGAGGTGATGGCCCGGCGCGGCTTCGTGCGCGGTCAGCACTTCCATTTCGTATTTCGGCCGGACCTCGGGCCTGTAGAGATTCACGTAGTAGTAGCCGGGGCGCGTGCCGTCGATCGACGGGCCCTGGTAATACGCGGTCGTCGTGTTCGGCGCGCTCGTGTCCGGAATCGGGCGCAGCCCGAACGGCGTGCGGTAGAGCTTGCCGAAGAGTCGCGGGAGCTCCGGGTCGATCACTTTCGTGATGGTGGCGTAGGCGCGGTAGAGCTCGTCACCGGTCTTGTAATAGAACTGCGGGTCGGTCCGCAGATGGTCGAAGAACTCGTTGAGCGTGCCCTTGAAGCCGACCTCGTCCATGACCTTCTGCATCTCGGCGCGATTGCGCGCGACTTCCGCGAGCCCGATCTCGTGGATCTCCTCCGGCGTCAGCGAGGTCGTCGTGTGAGTAGCGCGCGCGGTTCGCGTAGTAGGCGCGGCCGTCCGGCGTGTCCCAGATCCCGACGGTCTCGCGGCAGGCCGGCAGGTACTCGTCGCGGAACACGGCCGTGAACCGGCGATAGGCCGGGATCACTGACTCTGCGATCATTTTCCGTGCCTCGGCCGAAAGGCGCTCGCGGTCGGCAGCGGGAATCGAATCCGGATATTCGCGGAAACGCGCGTAGAACGGGCTGGCCTCCGGCTTTGTCGGGCGTCTGCATCGCGAGCTGAGGCAGCACGCGGTCCATGACGACCCGTGGCTGCGTGTATTTCTCCCGGGCGGCGCGCCGCAGGAGATCCGCGAACTGGTCGAGATAGGCCGGGCATCGCCGCCATGCGCCTGAGCCAGGTCTCGTAGTTGGCGACTGTCTGGAACGGCATCATTTCCGCGGTTTCGTTCAGCGACTGCGGGCCGTCGCGCGCGCGGATGTCGTAATACTCGGGATGGAAGACCGCTGCGGCCTTGCGGTCTTGGTAGTCGTACCGGAACAGGTCGTAATTCAGCTGCTCGGCGGGCGACAATTGATCGCGCGGAATGCCGTCGAGTGCCACGAGCACCTTTGCATCGGCGGCATTGCGCGCCGTCCTGGGCAGCGGGTGAGATGTCGGGCCAGCGGTCGTCGTAGCGCGTGTCGCCGCCGATAGGTCGCGAGGAGCGGATTATCCTCGAGGTCGCGCTCCCATTCGCGGTCGAACAGGGCGTGAAGGTCCGCCGCTGCGTCGGCCGCGACGGCGGGAGCAGGCGCGAGCATTACAGTGCAGAGCAAGATGAATGACGGCAGCGAGCGATCGGGACATGGGCGGGCTCCGCGACCCGGCTACTGACTGGAGCGCGACTATACCCTGTGCACACGGGCGCTTTCCGCTAGAATCCCGCCTGTCGCGAAGAGTCCCTGCCGGAGAGACCGCGCACGCGCGGCGCCGAAGGCGCAACCCGCCCGGAAACGCTCAGGCACCCGAACGGCAGGCACTTGCGATCTCTGGAGAGCGGCCCTCGCGGGCCCACCGAAGGGGAGCGGAACCGGCGGAACGCCGGTACTTAATCTCTCAGGTTTCAGGACAGAGGGGCGGCGGGTCCGGTGGCCCGCCGCCTTTATTTTTTCCACGAGGCGCAGCCGGGCTGCGGTAACGCGGATGGGACGACGGACACCGCTCTTTGACCTGCACGTCGCCGGCGGCGCGCGCATCGTCGACTTCGGCGGCTGGGACATGCCGGTCGGCTACGGCTCGCAGATCGAGGAGCATCATGCGGTGCGGCGCGACGCGGGCATGTTCGATGTCTCGCACATGTGCACGGTCGACCTGCGCGGCGCGGGCGTCCGGCCGCTTGCTGCTCCGTCTCCTCGCGAACGACGTCGGCCGCCTCAAGGCGCCCGGCAAGGCGCTCTACAGCTGCATGCTGCGCCCCGACGGCGGCGTGATCGACGACCTGATCGCGTATTTCCTCGAAGAGCGCTGGTTCCGGCTCGTCGTCAATGCGGGCACCGCGGACAAGGACCTCGCCTGGATCAAGGAACATGCGAAACCGGTCGGCGTCGCGGTCGTGCCGCGGCGGGATCTCGCGATGATCGCGGTCCAGGGTCCGCAGGCACGAGCGAAAGCGTCGGCGGTCCTGCCCGAGGCCTGCGCGCGCGCCGGCAGCAGCGCTCGAACCGTTCTTCGGTGCCTCCTGCGACGAGTGGTTCGTCGCGCGCACCGGTTACACCGGCGAAGACGGCTTCGAGATCGCGCTCCCCTCGGAATCCGCACCGGCGTTCTGGCAGGCCTTGCTGGGCGCAGGGCGTCGTGCCCTGCGGCCTCGGCGCGCGCGACACGCTCCGGCTCGAAGCCGGCATGAACCTCTACGGCAACGACATGGACGAGACCGTCTCGCCGCTCGAATCCGGACTCGCCTGGACCGTGGCGCTCGAGGGGAACCGCGATTTCATCGGCAAGGCAGGCGCTCGAGCGCCAGCGCGCCGCTGGCCCCGCGCGCAAACTCGTCGGACTCCTGCTGCTCGAGCGCGGCGTGCTGCGCTCGCACCAGAAAGTGTTCGCGGGCGCGGCCGGCGAGGGCGAAGTGACGAGCGGGACGTTCTCGCCGACACTCGAGCGCTCGATCGGCCTCGCGCGCCTGCCGGCCGCCGCGGCGGGCGAGGTGCAGGTCGACATCCGCGGCAAGCAGATGCCCGCGCGTATCGTCAAGCCGCCGTTCGTCCGGAACGGGCGCGCCTTGATCGAACTCTGACACGGAGAACTGCATGAGCATGACCCCGGCCGACCTGCGATACACGAAGAGTCACGAATGGCTGCGGACGCTGCCGGACGGCAGCATCGAGATCGGCATCACCGATCACGCGCAGCAGACGCTCGGCGATCTCGTATTCGTCGAGGTGCCCGAAGCGGGGCGCGTGCTCGCCGCGGGCGATGCCTGCGCGGTGGTCGAGTCGGTGAAGGCGGCGTCGGACGTCTACAGCCCGATTGCGGGCGAGGTCACGGCCGGCAACGAATTGCTGGCGACGCAGCCGGAACTCATGAATCGCGATCCGTTCGGCCAGGGCTGGATCCTGCGGATCAAGCCGGCCGCCGGCGGCGGGTGCGGCACTCCTCGACGCCGACGGCTACAACGCCGAAGTCGCGGCGGGCGGCTGAAGTTCCTGATGCCCTACATTCCGCATACGAACGACGACGTCCGCGCGATGCTTGACCGCATCGGCGCGCGCACGATCGACGATCTGTTCGACGAGATTCCGGCGGAACTGCTGGTCGATTCGCTGCCGGGCGTGCCCGAGGCGCTGTCGGAGATGGAGGTGTCACGCCTTGCCGCGGAACGTGCCGCGAGCGACGGCCGCGTGCTCAACTTCATCGGCGCCGGCGCGTACGAACACCACATCCCGGCGCCGGTCTGGGCGCTGGTGACGCGCGGCGAGATCTACAGCGCCTATACGCCGTACCAGGCGGAGGCGAGCCAGGGCACGCTGCAGATCATGTACGAGTACCAGTCGATGATCGCGGGCCTCACGGCGATGGACGTTTCGAACGCTTCGCTCTACGACGGCGCATCCGCGCTCGCCGAGGCCTGCCTGATGGCGGTGCGCGCCCATCGTCGCTCGAAATCGGCGCGCATCCTGATGCCGGCCACGGTCAATCCGTCGTGGCGGCGTGTCGCGCGCGCCATCACCGAAGGCCAGGGCCTGATGCTCGAGGAATTGCCGTATTGCACGGAAGACGGGACGACTATCGACCCGGGTCGCTCGCGCGCTTTGCCGGACGAGGACATCACCGCCCTCGTGATCCAGCAGCCGAATTTCTTCGGCCAGCTCGAGGACGTGGACGCGCTGACGCGCTGGGCGCGCGCGAACGGCGTGCTCGTCATCGCGGCCGTCAATCCGGTTTCGCTCGCGCTCCTGGCGCCGCCGGGCGAATGGGGTGACGGCGGCGCGGACATCGCCTGCGGCGACGCCCAGCCGTTCGGCGTGCCGCTTTCTTCGGGCGGCCCCTACGTCGGTTTCATGGCGAGCCGCATGGAACACGTGCGCCAGATGCCGGGCCGGATCGCCGGGCGCACCGTTGACGTCGAAGGCAAGCCGGGCTTCACGCTGACCCTGCAGGCGCGCGAGCAGCACATCCGGCGCGGCAAGGCGACGTCGAACATCTGCACCAACCAGGGCCTCCTGATGAGTGCCGCGACGATTCACCTCGCACTGCTCGGACCGGCCGGACTCGACCGCGTGGCGAGGGCCTGCGTCGCGCGCACGCGCGAACTCGTCGCGGCGCTCGACGCGGATCTGCCGGGCGTGCGCGCGGCCTTTGCAGGTCCGCGATTCCACGAGGCGGTGCTGCAGCTCGACCGTCCGGTCGCGCCGCTGCTCGAGTCGCTCGCGGCGGAAGGCATCGTCGGCGGATTCGATCTCGCGCTCGACTATCCGGAACTCGGCCATGCGCTCCTCGTCTGCGCGACCGAAACCCGGACGGAGAGCGACATCGAACGTACCACGCGCGCTCGGCCGACTGCTCGGCCGCCTGAGGCGGCCTGACCATGACGACTGCGCAAGCCCGAACCCCTGATCTTCGAACTCTCGCGCAGCGGCCGCGGCGCGACGGCGCAGTATCCGGCCGCCGAAGAGATCGACATCCCCGCGAGCTACCGCCGCCGGCAGCCGCCGCCACTCCCAGAGGTGTCGGAACTGCAGGCGGTGCGCCATTACACGCGCCTGTCGCAGCTCAACTTCGGCATCGACACGCATTTCTATCCGCTCGGCTCCTGCACGATGAAGTACAACCCGCGGGCCTGCAATGCGCTCGCGATGCTGCCGGGATTCCTGGGTCGGCACCCGCTCGCGCCGACGGCGACCGGCCAGGGCGTGATGGCCTGCCTGTTCGAGCTGCAGGAAATGCTGAAGCCAGGTGACCGGGCATGGCCGGCGTGTCGCTGACGCCGATGGCCGGCGCGCAGGGCGAATTCGCCGGTGTCGCGATGATCCGCGCCTACCACCGCGCCCGCGGCGACATGGCCCGGAACGAGATCATCGTGCCGGACGCGGCGCATGGCACCAACCCGGCGACCGCGACCATGTGCGGCATGAAGGTGCGCGAGATCCCGTCGCTGCCGGACGGCGACGTCGACGTCGCCGCGCTCGAGGCGGCGCTGTCGCCCGCGACCGCCGGCATCATGCTGACCAATCCGAGCACGCTCGGCGTGTTCGAGCGGCGCATCGTCGAGATCGCGCGCAGGGTGCACGAGGCGGGCGGGCTTCTGTATTACGACGGCGCCAATCTCAACGCGATCCTCGGCAAGGTCCGCCCGGGCGACATGGGCTTCGACGTGATCCACATGAACCTGCACAAGACCTTCTCGACGCCGCACGGCGGCGGCGGGCCGGGTTCAGGCGCCGTCGGCGTCGAGCAAGCGGCTGCTGCCGTACATGCCGGTTCCCGTCGTCGGGCGCGAGGGCGATCGCTACCGCTGGCTGGACGAGCGCGACCTGCCGGAATCGATCGGCCGGCTGTCCGGATTCATGGGCAACACGGGCGTGCTGCTGCGCGCCTGGGTGTACATGCGGATCCTCGGCGCCGCGGGCATGCGCCGCGTCGCGGAATTCTCGACGCTGAATGCGAATTACCTGCTGGCCCGGCTGACGGAGGCAGGTTTCGACGCCGCATACCCCGGGCGCCGCGCGAGCCATGAGTTCATCATCACGCTCAAGCGGCAGGCGCGCGAACGGGAAGTCACGGCGATGGATTTCGCAAAGCGGCTGCTCGACCATGGCTATCATGCGCCGACGACCTATTTCCCGCTGCTGGTTCCGGAGTGCCTGCTGATCGAGCCGACCGAAAGCGAGACGCGCGAGGAACTCGACGGCTTCGTCGAGGCGCTCGCGGCGATCAAGAAGCGAGGCCGAGAGCGACGCGGCCCCGGTCAAGTCCGCGCCGCACACGATGCCGGTTCGCCGCCTCGACGACGTGCGCGCCGCGCGACAGCTCGATATCGCCTGGAAACCGACTGCCGCGTGAATCAGCCGACCTGACAAGGGGACGACCGGTCCGGTCCGGCTCACGCGCGCGTTCGGCAGCACCTGGCGCGGATTTCGCGCCGCATGGCGCGAGGAAGAGGCCTTCCGGCAGGAATGCCTGCTCGCGGTCCTGATCGTTCCGCTCGGTCTCTGGCTTGGTCACGACGGCGTGGAGCGGGCGCTGCTGGTCGGCCCGATGTTCTTCGTGCTTGCGGTCGAACTCATCAACAGCGCGGTGGAGGCGACCGTCGACCGGATCGGTGTCGAGCGTCACCCGCTGTCGGCGATCGCCAAGGAGCTCGGCTCGGCCGCGGTCTTCGTCGCGTTCCTTCTGCTCGGACTCAACTGGGTACTGGTGCTCGCATGGCGGCATTGATCTGCGGCTCTCTCGCCTACGACACGGTGATGGTCTATCCGGGCCGGTTCCGCGATCACATCCTGCCGGACAAGATCCACCTGCTGAACGTGTCCTTCGTCGTGCCGACGCTGCGGCGTTACTTCGGCGGCTGCGCCGGCAACATCGCCTACAACCTGCACCTGCTCGAGATGCGACGGCCACGCGATGGGCGCCGTCGGGCACGACTTCGGCCCCTACCGCGACTGGATGAATGCGAACGGCATGTCGCTTCGATTCGTCAGGGCGATTGAAGACGAATATACGGCGCAGGCCTACATCACGACCGATCTCGACGCCAACCAGATCACCGCCTTCCATCCGGGCGCGATGGACCAGTCGTTTCGACTCGAGGTTCCGGCGGACGGCGAAATTACGATCGGCGTACTCGCGCCGGATGGCCGCGACGGCATGATCGCTCACGCGGAGCAGTTTGTGCGTGCGAAGATTCCCTTCATCTTCGATCCTGGCCAGGCGATGACGCTGTTCGGCGGCGCCGAACTCGGAAAATTCGTCGAGCAGGCAACCTGGGTCACGGTCAACGACTACGAAGCCCAGCTGCTCCAGGAACGCACGGGCCTGTCGACCGGGGAACTTGCGGCCGCGTCGAGGCCTATGTAGTGACGCAGGGCGCGCAGGGCTCGGTTATCTACACCGGCGGCCGCCGTGTCGAAATTCCCGCGGTGCGTGCGGCAGCCGTGCTCGATCCGACCGGCTGCGGCGATGCCTATCGCGCTGGTCTCGTGTACGGGCTGATGCGAGGCATCGATTGGGAGACGACAGGCCGGATCGCATCGCTCCTGGGCGCGATCAAGATTGCAACCGCCGGTACGCAGCATCACCGCTTCACGATGGAAGAATTCAGAGAGCGTTTTCATGAAACATTCGACTACCGGCTGGAGTGAGCGCGTCGCGGGACGACTGGCAGGTGCGGCCATCGTCGCGCTTCTCGCCCTCGCCGTAGCCGAAGCTCAGGACGAACCGCAGGCGCAACCACAGCCCGGAGCGATCACTCCGCCCGAGCCAGGTGCGCCGCCGCAGGCACTGCAACCGCCGCAACTCCCGATCCTGCCGCTGGCGCAGCCGATCGAGTTTGAGGAATCCTCGCGCTGGACGCGAACACTCGAGCGGATCTCGACGGGTGTCGTCGCGATCCAGATCGACGCTGCGCGCGCATTCGACACGGAGTGGAACACCTCGGCGCAGGCGACCGGCTTCGTGGTCGATGCCGAGCGCGGGCTCATCCTGACGAATCGCCACGTCGTCACGCCGGGCCCGGTCACTGCGCTCGCAACTTTCCTGAACCGCGAGGAAGTCGAACTCGAACCCGTGTATCGCGATCCGGTGCACGATTTTGGCTTCTATCGCTATGACCCGTCGAAGCTCCGGTACATCAAGCCCGCCGCGTTGCCGCTGTTTCCCGAAGGCGCCCAGATCGGCGTCGAGATCCGCGTCGTCGGCAATGATGCGGGCGAGCAGCTCTCGATCCTCGCCGGGACGCTCGCGCGGCTCGACCGCCAGGCCCCCGAGTACGGCGTCGGCCGGTACAACGATTTCAACACCTTCTACTACCAGGCCGCTTCAGGGACGTCCGGCGGCTCGTCGGGGTCGCCGGTCATCGACATCCGCGGCCGCGTGCTCGCGCTCAATGCGGGCGGCTCGACCGGTGCCGCGTCGAGTTTCTACCTGCCGCTGCCGCGCGTGGTGCGCGCGCTCGAACTCCTGCAGGCAAAGCGCCCGGTGAGCCGCGGCACCCTGCAGACCATCTTCCGCTACACGCCGTACGACGAGCTGCGGCGCCTCGGCCTGCCGCCCGCGGTCGAGACCGCGGCACGCAAGTCGGCGCCCGCCCGCACCGGCATGCTCGTCGTCACTGAAGTGCAGCCCGGCGCGGACGCTCACGGGCAGCTCGCCGTCGGCGATGTCCTGGTCACGGCCGACGGCCGGCCGATCTCCGATTTCGAAGTCCTCGATGCGCTGCTCGATGACCGGATCGGCGGCCAGATCGAACTTTCTGTGGTACGCGGCGGCGGCACGCGCAAGGTTGTGCTGCCGGTGCAGGACCTGCATGCCATCACGCCTGACGAGTACCTCGAGATCGGCGACGGCGTCCTGCACACACTGTCCTGGCAGATGGCGCGCCACATGAACGTGCCGATCGCCGGCGTCTACGTCGCGAATCCTGGCTACACGTTTGGTTCCGCGGGGATCCCGCGGGGCGCGGTGCTGACCGAGCTCGATGGCAGGCCGCTCAAGAACCTCGATGACGCGCTCGCCGTATTCGCGAAGCTCGGACACGGGCAGCGCGCGACGCTCCGCTACTTCACGATGGAGGACACGCGCACTCTGCAATTCACGTCGCTGCGCATCGATCGCGCCTGGTTTCCTGCGCGCCACTGCGTGCGCGACGACAGCGCCGGCCTGTGGCCCTGCGAGGCGATCGCCGCGGGTCCGGACGCGCCGCCGCCCGAACCTGGAACGACGCGTTTCGCGCGGACCGGCGACCGGCTCGTGGACGAGTACGCGCCGTCGCTGGTGCTGGTCGATTTCACGATGCCATATTCGATCTCCGGCGTGACCGAGCGGAATTACCACGGCACCGGCGTCTTGCTCGATTCCGTACGCGGTCTCGTTGCCGTCGACCGCAACACGGTGCCCGTCTCGCTCGGCGACGTGCGCCTGACCTTCGCCGGCACGATCGAAGTCGATGCGACGGTTGAGTACGTGCATCCGCTGCACAACCTTGCGGTGGTGCGTTACGACCCGAAACAGCTCGGCGATACGCCAGTCAAAGCCGTGAAATTTGCCGAGAAGATGCCCGCGACCGGCGAACAGGTGCATGTCGTCGGATTGCAGGCGGACAACCGCGTTGTCTCGCAGCAGGCGACGGTCGCCTCGATCGGACCAGTCGCGTTTCCGCTGTCGCGGACGCTGCAGTTCCGCGACGCGAATCTCGAGGTCATGCGGCTCGTCAACGGTCCGGAGGATTTCGACGGCGTGGTCGTCGACCGGCGCGGTGACGTCATCGCGCTCTGGTCAAGCTTCGCCTACGAGGACGGGCGCGAGCTCGTGCAGCAGAACATGGGCGTGCCGGCCTCGCTGGTCCAGGAGATGCTGGAGTACGCGCGCGATGGCCGCACGCTCTACTCGGCGGAGGCGGAGTTCGGACTGCTGTCGCTCGCCGAGGCGAGACGCCTTGGCCTGCCCGAGGAATGGATTGATCGCGTGACGGCGCACAATCCGCTCCGGCGCACGGTGCTGACGGTCGACCGGCTGGTGGCCGGCACGCCGGCCGCCGGGCTGCTCGCGCCCGGCGACCTGCTGCTCGCGGTCGACGGCAAGGTTGTCAACAGCTTCAGCGATATCAGCGCCGTCGTGCGCGCGCCCGAGGTCACCCTGACGTTGTGGCGCGCCGGAAGCGAGCTGACCGTGCCGCTGAAGACCGTGGTACTTTCCGGCCGCGATGTCGATCGCGTGCTGCTCTGGGCGGGCGCGACGCTCCACGCGCCGCATCGAGCCATGGCCGTGCAGCGCGGCATCGAGCCGGATGGCGTCTTCATCGCGTTCTTCATGTACGGCTCGCCGGCCTCGCGCTATCAGCTCTGGGCCGGCCGTAGCATCACGGAGGTCGACGGAATTCCGGTTTCCGATCTCGACGCCTTCATCCGCGCGGTCTCCGGCCGGCCCGACGGCGCATCGGTCAGGCTCAAGACCGTGAGCTGGAACGACTCGGTCGACATCATCACCGTGAGACTGGACCAGCATTACTGGCCGGCCTACGAACTCCGCCGCACCGAGACGGGCTGGCTGCGAACGCCCCTGGAGTAAGGGCGACTCGCCACGCGGGCTATCATCCTCAGATGCTGCCGGATCCCGCGCAAATCGAGGAAGCCGCCCGCCTGCTGAATGCAGGTGAACTGGTCGCGTTCCCGACTGAAACCGTGTACGGCCTCGGCGCGGATGCCGCGAACCCGGCGGCGGTCGCGCGGATCTTCGCGGCCAAGGGCCGTCCGCGCAGCCATCCGCGTGATCGTGCACGTCAGCAACTTCGACGCGGCCCGGGAATGGGCGGGCAGCGTGCCGGATGCGGCCCTGCGGCTCGCCGATGCCTTCTGGCCCGGACCGCTGACCATCGTCCTGCCGCGATCGAGGCAGGTGTCCGACACGGTCACTGGCGGTCAGTCGAGTGTGGCGCTCCGCGCGCCCGCCCATCCGGTTGCACGCGCGCTGCTTGCGGCGTTCGGACGTGGCATCGCGGCACCCTCCGCGAATCGTTACGGTCGCATCAGTCCGACTCGCGCGGCCGACGTGCGCGAGGAACTGGGCGACCGGGTCGCGCTGGTGCTCGACGGTGGAGATTGTGCCGTGGGAATCGAGTCGACCATCGTCGCCTGCCTCGACGGCCGCGTGACCCTCCTGCGTCCCGGCGCGGTGTCGCGCTCACAGATCGCCGACGTAGTTGGAATCGTCTCCGATCCGGACCAGACCGCCCCACGCGCGCCCGGCCGGCAGCGCTCGCACTATGCCCCGGGCACGCCGCTTTCGATCGTCGATGCTTTGAATCTGCAACAGCAGGTCCAGGAAGCGGTCGTCGCGGAAGTGCGCGTCGCCGTGCTGGCAAGAAGCGTCTCGTCGATGGCATCGGAACGGCTGGTCTGGCGTCGGATGCCGGCCGGGCCCGCGGCCTACGCGCGCGCGTTGTACGCCGCGCTTCGGGAACTCGATGCCGAAGGTGCTGGACGGATCCTGGTCGAAGCGGTGCCGACGGAAGATCCATGGGCGGCGGTTGCCGACCGGCTATCGCGCGCGGCGGCACGCGGTGGGCCCGCCGCGGACGATGGCGTCATCGACGCGACCTGAATCGATCGCAGCTTTTCGGGTGCGTCGCGAGCTCAGCGAACCCTGACGATCTCGGTCAGCAGCACGTTGATGTCGCTCAGGCCCTTCTGATCGAGCGTGCCGGCCGCAAACTGAAGGCGCAGCACGTTCAGGAGATAGTCGTAGCGGCTGCGCGCGTAGTTCGTTTGCGCGTCAAACAGCCGCCGGCGTGCCTCGAGCACGTCCACCGATGTTCGAGTGCCGACTTCGTAGCCCGCCTCCGTCGCCTGCAGCGCCGTCTGGGCCGACTCAACGGCCTGTTTCAGCGACTGCACGCGCGCGACCTCGGAGTTGACGCCAAGGTAGGAGTCCCGCGTCAGGCGCTCCGTCTCGCGTGCCGTCCGCTCGAGCCTCTCGCGGGCCGCGATGTTGCGGTACTGCGCCTGGCGGACGCGCGAGGCGGTGGCGCCGCCCGAGAAAATCGGGACCGTCAGCTGAACGCCATAGATTGTGTCCTCGAAGTCCGAGTCGCCTTGGCCGGTGACCGTGCCGGTGAAACTCGATTCCGACTCGAACCAGGACTTCGAGGCCAGGAAATCGATGCTCGGGAAGTGGCCGCCGCGCTCGGCGCTGATGTTGTGCCGCGTGACGTCGGCCGCGAGCCGGCTCGAGATCAGGCCGCGCATTCTGCTCCATGGCGAGCTTGACCCAGTCGTCTGCACTCGCCGGGTTCGGTGCCGCAAGCGGCATGTCGTTGCCCGGCTTCTTGAGCTCGTCGTAGGCATCGCCGGTCAGCTCGCGCAGGATCTCGCCGGAGGTCGCGAGATTGCGCTTGCCCTGGATCAGCGCGGCCGTCGCGGAATCGAACGCGGCTTTCGCGTCCTGCACGTCCGTGACCGCGATGAGGCCGACTTCAAAGCGCTTTTCGGACTGCTCGAGCTGGCGCGCGATCGCGTCGTGCGCCGCTTGCGCGGCTTCGAGCGTGTCCTGCGCGGCGAGCACGTTGAAGTACGCCTCCGACGTGCGCAGGATCAGGTCCTGCTGCGCCGACGAGATAGTCGGCTTCCGCCTGAGCGCGCTCGGAATCCGCGCGCCGCAGCGCGGCCCAGTTCTCCCAGCGGAACACGTTCTGGCGCAGAGTCAGTTCCCAGGCGCTGTTGTTGCCTACTGCCAGCCGGTCGAAAGGCGCCGGCGGGTTTGGCGGATTGAGGTCGACGCTGGTGCCGTCGGATTCGAAGTCCTGGTACTGGCCCGTGCCCTCGACCTGGGGCAGGAGGGCCGCGATTGCCTGCGGCTTCGATTCACGCGCGGCGAGGCGATTCGCATCCGCTTCCCGGATCTGGGGATCGTTCGTGATCGCGCGCTCGTAGACCTCTTTCAGATCCGCGGCCGCTGCGTTGAAAGTCGCAAGACTCGCGACCGCGAGAATCGTGTGGACCAGGAATCGGGTGTTCATGCGCAGGAATTCCTTCACCAGATGAATGCAGGCAGGACAACTACTGTATTACTAGTGTATATCACCAACTGACCCGTCACAAGTGGACTCCAGATAGGCCTTTCCTGTGGTAACTGGCAACTCAGGAAGCGCCAAGCCGAGTGAAAAGTGGGACAAACCGAGGCATTTCGCTCCAAGACTAGAACCTGAAACGGGAAACCGGCGCCGGCTGCACCAGCGGCTCGATACAGGTCTCGAACAGCACCTCGGACAACCAGGTCTCCTCGCTGGTTCGCGTGACGAGGCGAGCTTCCATGACCGGTGCCGAGCCGACAACGACGAACAGCCGTCCGCCGACCGCGAGTGCGCGCTCGAACCGCCGTTCCTCCGCGGGCAGCGCGCCGGTCACCGCGATGACCTCGTAACACGGCCTCGTGGTCACGCGCGAACGCGTCGCCCGTTTCGACCACCACGCGGGAGACACCCAGTTCCTCGATCGCGCGCGCTGCGCCCGCAGCCAGATCCGCGTGGATTTCGATGCTGTCGACGGCACCTGACAGCTGCGCGAGGCAGGCGGCGAAGTAGCCGCTGCCGGTGCCGATCTCGAGCGCGCGTTCACCGCGAACTGGCGCGAGCGCCTGCAGTATCCTGCCCTCGAGCGCCGGAGTCAGCATGAATTGGCCGTGTCCGATCGGGATCGGCGGCGTCGGCGAAAGCGACGGCGCGATAGGCCTCCGGCACGAAATTCTCGCGCGGCACGGCGGCAAGCGTTTCGAGCACGCGCGGATCGAGCACGTTCCAGGTCCGGACCTGCTGTTCGATCATCTGCCGCCGGGCGGCTTCGGTTTTCGGGTTCATCACCATTATGGTGAATCGCGGCGGGCGTCAGCACAAGCGTGGGATATGCTGCCGAAGGCCGCGCAATCCAACGAAATTGACGGTCCCGCGGGCCGCGGATACGAAGGGGATGACAGGCCTGATGACGGTCCCGATGATCGCTGCCGTCGCGCTGGCGATGCTCGCCGCTGTGCTCGGCATCCTTGCGCCTGCTGCAGTGGCGCAAACTCCAGCGATTGAAGGCGGAATCCGAGACCGCGAACCCGGCGGGGCGCGGCGGCGAGGCCATGCGCGCGATGCTCGCGGCGATCCGCGAGCCGGCCCTGCTGCACGGCGAACGCATCGAGATCGTGAATGAGGCCTTCGCGTCATTAGTCGGCATCCCGGCGGATCAGATTGTCGGCAAGAGCCTGGCTGACCTCGTCTCCGGCGAATACACCGAACTCGCGACGCTTGCGGTCGCACGCGGACTCGCGGGAAGCAGCGGTCCATCGCTCACCGAAGTGGAGCTTGCCGATACCCACGGCCAGGTCACGCGCCTTGAGCTCTCCGGTTCGATGCTCGAGCCGGAAGGGCGGAAGATCGTGTTGTTCACCGCCGAGGAGATGCTGCCGCACCGCGTCGATGCCGCAGCTGGCGCGCCGCTGCCGCGCTCGCAGCTCGCACTCGATTCGCTCGGCGAAGGACTGCTGACGACCGATGCGCACGGCCTCATAGACTACCTGAACCCGTCGGCCGAAACGCTGACCGGCATGCGCCGCGAGGACGCGCTCGGCCAGTCTTTCGGCGCGATGATCGGCTTCGTCGACGAACACGACCGCCGCCCGCTGCCGGATCCCGTGCAGCAATGTCTCGGCTCGGGCAGCCGCGTGAATCTCGGCCGGCGGTCGCTCCTGATCGCGCGCGCGACCGGCAACGAACTCGGCGTCGAGGCGACAGCATCGCCGATCCGCGGACCCGACGGCGAGATCGCGGGCGCCGCCGTGATGCTGCACGACGTGAGCGAGCTGCGCGGCCTGACGCAGCAGATGTCCTACCAGGCGAGCCACGACGCGCTGACCGGGCTCGTGAATCGCCGCGAATTCGAGCGCCGGCTCGGCGAGGCGCTCGAGATCGCGCGCGCCGGCCGCCAGGGCCACGTGATGTGCTACCTGGACCTCGACCGCTTCAAGGCCGTCAACGACACGAGCGGCCATCTCGCGGGCGACAACATGCTGCGCGAAGTCGCGGCGCTGATCCGCGAGGCGGTGCGCGATTCGGACACGGTTGCGCGCCTCGGCGGCGACGAATTCGGCGTGCTGCTGGTCGGCTGTCCGCTCGACAAGGCGCGCCAGATCGCCGACGACATCTTGCGCGCGATCGGCGAATACCGCTTCGTCTGGAAGGACCGCATCTTCAGCGTCGGCGTCAGCATCGGCCTCGTGGAGCTGACGGGCGGAGAGCAATTCGCTCGAGGAGATCATGAGCGCCGCGGATTCGGCCTGCTACGTCGCCAAGAAGCAGGGCGACAGCCACGTGCACGTCTATTCGTCGCACGACGAGGTCAGTCGCGCGGAGCCGCGGCGAGATCCACTGGCTGCATCGCCTGCAGGCGGCGCTGCGCGACGGCTTCTTCGAGCTCTACATCCAGCCGATCGAGCCGACGCGGCCGGGCTGCGCCCGGCGGCCCGGCGATGGAAGTTTTCGTGCGCCTGCACGACGAGGGCCAGGCCATCGCGCCCGGCCGAATTCTTCCCGGCCGCGGAGCGCTACCGGCTGATGTCGATGATCGACCGCTGGGTGCTCGGCGTCGGCGCTCGCGGCGCTCTCCGCCGGCGCGATCCGGCTGCCGCCGGGGCGGAGCCTGTCGATCAACATCTCGGGCCAGACGCTCGCCGATCCGACGTTCCTCGAATTCGTGGTGGAAGAGCTCGACCGCAGCGGCGTCCAGCCGGCGCAGATCTGCTTCGAGGTCGCGGAGACCTCCGTGATCGGCAATCTCGAGCAGGCGCGGCGCTTCATCGATGTGCTGCACGGCATGGGCTGCCGGTTCGCGCTCGACGATTTCGGCACCGACCTCGGCGGCTTCGCCAACCTGAAGCAGTTGCCGATGGACTACCTGAAGATCGACGGCTCGTTCATGCGCGACCTCGGCCGCGACACGGTCAACCAGGCGATGGTGAGCGCGGTCGTCGGCATGGCGCGCACGCTGAACTTCCGGCTGGTGGCCGAGCAGATCGAGGACGTCGCGGCGCTCGAGGCCGCGCGTGCGATGGGCATCGACTTCGTGCAGGGCCACGCGATCGGCCGGCCGCGCCCGCTGGCGCCGGCCGCATGATGTCGGCCTTCAGCGGCTGATCACAGGCGGGTCGGCGAAGCGCCGCACCCCGATCGTCCCGTAGAGGTCCGCCGGGCGAATAGCCGACGCCGTCTTTCAGCACGTAGCTGACGCGGCGGATGTCGGAGATGTTCTTCGTCGGGTCGCCGTCGACCAGGATCAGGTCGGCGCGCTTGCCGCGCTCGATCGTGCCGCGGTCCGCGAGCACACCCGCGTAGCGCGCGCCGTTCTCGGTCGCGATGCGGATCGCCTCGCCAGGCGCCATGCCCGCCTGGACGTAGAGCTCGAGTTCGCGGTGCAGCGTGAAGCCCGCGATGTTGTCCGTGCCGGCCACGAGCGGCACGCCCGGCCGCGTGCAGCCGGCCGAAGAACTCCATCATGCGCTTCCAGGATGCGCGGTAGGTCTCGAGCTTGCCGCCGCTGACGTCCATCGAGTTGTTGCGCCAGCCGCGCTGCGTCGCGAACGGCAAGTGATCGGCGACTCGGCCAATGACGGGTCCATGTCGCCTGGCTGCTGCGTGTACATGCCCTCGAAGGTCGCGAGGGTCGCGTCGATGACCGTCTCGCGCTCGGCGAGGAGCGCGATGAAGTCGCGCACTTGCCTGCGAATCGAGGTCGAGTTGCCGGGCTCTCTCGCCGACCAGGATGAAGCGCGCGAGCGTGCGCGAGTCGGTGTCCGGGTCGGAGACGAAATTCAGCATCAGCTGGTTGATGTGCTGCAGTTCGTCGTAGCCCGTCGCGGACCACGCGCTCGGAGCGCGAGAAAGCCGGCACGTGGCCGCTGACGCGCAGGCCCGCGCGAGTGGGCGTAGGTCGGCGATCGGCGCGACCCACTCGGGCTTGATCGAGTTGTAGAGCTTGATCTGGCGGTAGCCGCGCTGCGGCATACCAGTCGACCGCGTTCTGTGCCTCCTCGACGCTCGTTGACGACGAAGCCGCCGCGCGACGCGTAGGGGCTTTCGCCCTCGATGTAGCCGGCGGGCTCGATGTGCGGGCCGATCGCGTCGCCGCGGCGCGATGTCGGCGATGCAGCTCCGCGAGGTGGGCATTGTCGTGTGCCCATGTCGCGCGAAGTCGTGACGCCGCCGGCGATCTGCAGGATCGGCGTTCCAGGCGTCCTCGTGCGTGTGCATGTCGAACAGGCCCGGCAGCAGCGCGCGGCCCGCGCCGTCGATGACGGTCGCCGCGTCCTGCTGCCGGCGAGTTCGCCGGGTAGATCGCCGCGATGCGTCCGTCGTTGACGTAGACGTCCGCAGGCTCGCCGAGGCGCGTGGTCTTGGTGTCGAACACGCGCACGTTGCGGATGAGGAGCGGGCTTGCGCAGCGGCTGTGCGTTGCTTTTTCGCGATGTCGCGCAGGTACGCGGACTCCGGCTTCCTGCTGCGGCTGCTCGAGTTCGGGTGCCTGGCATTCGAAGCCGGCGACGATGAGTTGGCTGACCGCCGGCATTGATGCTGGCGAAGAGGCGCATGCCGGCGTCGGCGTCGAGCCAGACGTAATCCGGCTGCAGGCCCGTGCCGAAAATTGCATACAGCGCGACGGCGCGCTCCTGCCCGGCCGGGCCGATGCGCACTTCCAGCGAGCTTCGTGCTCCGGAGTTCGCCGCCCGGCAGGGCGGCGAGGCGGCCGCCCGGCGCCTTCTGCGTCGCGCGCACGATGATCGCGCTGACTTCAGGGCTGCCGTAGGTCGGCAGGTAGATCACGGCCCCCTCGAGTTTGCGCGCGCCCTGCTCCGAGCTGGCGAGCGCCAGCTGCGCCCGACCGCGCGACGCCGAGAAGCGCTCGTCGAGCATGGCGCCGAAGGTTGTCTTGCCGCGCTGGCGATAGCTCCTGAACGTGCCGTCGGCAGCGAGCGAGATTTCCTCCTCGATGTCGGGTCCGCGGCCGTTGTCGCGGTAGGAATAGCTGACGCGCATGCGGCCGTCGTCGCCGATCACGGTCTTCTGCGCACCGGCTTTCTTGCCCGCGTAGAGAACGTTGTAGTCGACCGTCGTGTCGGCATGCGCGGCAAAGGCGAGGCGAAGCGCGAGACAGGCAGGCCAGTTTCTTCATGGCGCGGCCGTTCGCGCTGTCGGCGCCGGACAGGAGCGCGTGGGTCTCGTCCGTCATTGCCGGTGAGCTGCCAGCGGATCATCGAGACCGGGATCATGCCGGCGCCGTTCACCTCGTCGAAATAGCGCTTCATCGAGAAGTCCGCGCCAAGCTGCGTGCGCGCGCACGCGCATCAGGTCCTCGAGCAGGTACTTGCCGGTCACGTAGCTCGAGCCGTAGCCCGGCTGGCGCAGGTAGAGCTGCTGCTCGAAGCCGAGCAGGTCGAGATCCGGCCGCATCCAGCCGCGCGGCGTCCATTCGACCTGGAAGGCCTTGGCCTGCTTGAGGTCGAACAGGTTGGCGTGCGCGTAGAGCGAGGCGAGGCCGCGCGCCGCGCGCTGGGCGAGCATGATCCAGACGATCTCGCGTGTCGCGCGGCGAGTCGTCGAACAGCCCGGCGTGCAGCATGAACTCTTCCATCGCGGTCGCCATGCCCTCGGCGCGGCTGTCCCAGATGTTGTAGAGGAGCGCGCCGCGGCGGATCGGGCTCGGATGCGGCTCGTCGCGCATTCGCGCGAGGTCCCACCAGTGGTAGAAATGCGTGTAGAGCGTGAGCGGCTCGTAGTGGGTCGCGATCGCGAAGAAGTTACGCGTCTCGAGCGGCACGTAGTGCGCCGAGCTGCGCGCGCAGCGCCGGGTCCATGTTGGCGCGCATCGGGTAGAGGTTGCGCTTGCTCGAGGAAGGCGAGGAAGCGGGTGACCGCGTCGTTGGCGCGGCGCTGGAATTCCTCGGCGACTGGATCGCCGGCAACTCCGGCAGGCCGCGATTGCGCGCTTCCTCGAGCTTGAGCGAGGCGTGGGCCCGCGCGAGTTCGCGCTTCAGCAGGTCCACTTCCTCTTCCCAGGTCATCGGGACCAGGTGGACGTTCCGGAGGCTCCAGCTGTAGTTCTCGCGCGCCGATGCCGGAAGGGCCGTTCTTCGACGGCGCCTGCGCATCGAGCCAGTCGACGAAGCCGCATGGTCGACTCGCGCGCAGCCTGCGATCGCCTTCTTCAGCGCGCGGCCGCTGCCGGCCGTCTTCTCCGCGAGCGCATCGAGCGAGGCGACCTGCCCGCGCATCGTGCCCGCGCCGGTGACCCAGAGGTCGTGCGCGTTGCCGGTCAGGTTGCCCTCGCGCCTGCGCGAGGAGCGGCGGGACGACGGCCAGTTCGTCGGCGAGCTTCGCCTCGGCCTCGCGCGAGAGCGGGAACGCGTAGGTCCAGAGCTCGACGATGCCGTGATGGTTCCGGGCCCTCGTGCGCCGGCGTGTCGCTCTGCTCGGTCCACACGCTCATGTAAAAGGCCGGGTCGCGCGCCCAGGGCTGGAGCACGCGGGCGTAGAAATCGAAGCCGTTCATCTCGGCGCGAACCAGGGCCTGATCCACGCGCTCCTCGACCGGCCAGCCGGTCGTATCGATCGCTTCGAGGCGCTGGCGGTAAGCGGCCGAGCTCCTGCAGCCGCCGCGCAAAGGTCGCCGCCGTGTAGTCCGGCGCGCCGTCCCGCATCGGCGGACGCTCGAAGGCCCGCCAGTCCTGGAAGAGCTGCACCAGGGCGCCATAGCCCGCGGAGTCCGCCGGCCTCGGCGGATTGCGGCCGGGGCTGCGATCGCGGCTGCGGCGGCGAGGGCGAGCAGACGGCGATAAGCGACCGATGGAATTTTCATTGTGTGGCCTTCCAGGAGAGCCCGGGATTCCAGGTCGGCGTTTTAGACCGCGTCCAGCGAATGGCCGGTCCACAAGGCCGATTGAATTTCCGGCGAAATCGGAGTATTTCAGTGCCCTTCGCAGATTACAGCCCGGAGGACGGCATGAACCGCAATTTCATGCTGGCGCTCGTCGTCATTCTCGTGGCGGCCGCCGGTTTCTACCTGTATGGCACGCACCAGGACCGAAGCGCCGGCGCCCGGATCTCGCGCCGGTCGGCGCGAACCTGATCGAGGGGCTCGGCGACTACAGCATGCCGGTCACCGCGAAGGGCAAGGACGTGCAGCGCTGGTTCGACCAGGGCCTTGCGATGACCTACGGCTTCAACCACGACGCCGCCGAGCGCTCCTTCCTGAAGGCCGCCGAGCTCGATCCGGATTGCGCCATGTGCTGGTGGGGCGCTGCGCTCGTGCTCGGCCCGCACGTCAACGCGACGATGGATCCCGCGAACAACGCCAAGGCCTGGGACCGGCTGCAGCGGGCGCAGGCCGCGGCGGACGAGGCGACGGAAAAGGAGCAGGCTTTCATCAAGGCGCTGTCGGCGCGCTATGCCGCCGAAGCCGCCGGAGGACCGCCGGCCGCTCGACGAGGCCTATGCCGACGGCGATGGGCGAGCTCGCGGCGAAGTACCCGGACGATCTCGACGCCGTCGCCCTGCATGCGGAATCGATGATGGACCTGCAGCCCTGGGACTACTACGACGCGAGCGGCCAGCCCAAGGGGCACACGGCCGAGGTCGTGTCGCAGCTCGAATCGGTGATCGCAGCGAAATCCGAATGCATGCCGGCGCGCTGCATCTCTACGTGCATGCGGTCGAGGCCTCGCCGGATCCGTCGAAGGGCGTGGCCGCGGCGGACACGCTGCGCGAGCTGCTGCCGGGTTCCGGGCATCTCGTGCACATGCCGGCGCACATCTATGCGCGCGTCGGGCGCTACCACGACGCGGTCATCGCGAACCAGAAGGCGATCGGCGCGGACGATTCCTACCTCGCGATCTGCAAGCCGGGCCCGGGCGTGTATCCGCTCGGCTACGTGCCGCACAACCACCATTTCCTCTGGTTCGCGGCGACGATGGAGGGCGCGAGCGAAGATCGCGCTCGCGGCGGCAGCCACGACCGGCGCAGCGCACCAGCGATCCGCAGCTGATGCGCACGCCCGGTTTCGAGGCGATGCAGAACTACTCGCTGACGCCGCTTGTACGCCGCCGTGCGTTTCGGCCGCTGGCAACAGGTCGATGCGATACGCCGAAGCCCGCCGACGACCTGCCGTACATGCAGGCGATGTGGAACTACGCGCAGGGCATGGCGGCAGCCCGCCAGGGCCGGATCGACGACGCGAAGCGCTTCCACGAGGCGCTCGTGCCCGCGACGACGAATCCCGATGATCGAGAAGATGATGGCCTGGGATCGCTACTCGCTGATCGGCGGCGTGCAGATCGCCGAGCGCTTCGTGGCCGCCGAAATCGCGCGCGCCGACGAAGGACTACGACGGCGCGATCGCGGCGCTCAACACCGCGGTCACGATCGAGGACACGCTGCTCTACGACGAGCCACCGGCCTGGCATTGGCCGGCGCGCCAGGCGCTCGGCGCGATGCTGCTCGCAGGCCGGCAAGCCGGCCGAGGCGGAACAGGCCTATCCGCGACGAGCTGCAGCGCAATCCGGAGAACGGCTGGTCGCTCAACGGCCTCGCGCAGGCCCTGAAGGCGCAGGGCAAGAAGGCGGAAGCGCAGGAAGCGCCGATCGCTTCGCGCAGCGCCTGGGCGAACGCGGACATCGACCTCGGCAAGACCTGAGGCACTTCAGGAGGGGACGATCGCCTTTGAAGGGGACGTTCACCTTTGCCGCGACGTGGCAAAGGGAACGTCCCCTTCTTGCCGCCGGCGACAGCGCGCGCGAGGTCGGCGGCGAGCGCTTCGCGCGTCGTGCGGCGGCCTGGAAATAGCCGGCGACCCGCGCCTGCGGGTCGATCAGCACGAGCGCGGTCGAGTGGTCCACGGTGTACTCGCCGCCGACGCCGGGATTCCGCACCTGGGCGAGACCGAGTGCCGGCGGTGAAGCGCTCGATCTCCGCGCGTCGTGCCCGTCGCGCCGACGAGCGCCGGGTCGAAGTGCGCGAGATAGCGCGCGATGACGTTCCGGCGTGTCGCGCTCAGGGTCGACGCTGACGAACACGAACTGCAGACCGTCGCCAGGGACGCGTGCGGCGCAGCTTCGCGAGATAACGCGAGCGTCGTCGGGCAGAGATCCGGGCAATGCGTGAAGCCCGTGAACACGAGGCTCCAGCGATTCTCGAGTGTCGCGCGGCCGAACGGCCGTCCGTGCTGGTCGCGGAGCTGAAAAATCGCCGATCGGACGCGGCTCGGCGAGAACGGTGCCCGAGCGGAGCGCGAGCTCCGGGTTGAATCGAGCATAAAGCGCGGCGCCGATGCCGACCGCCGATCGCGGCCGTGACCGCGGCGAGGATCCAGGAGACGGCATCTGCATGCCGCCAGCGGCCGGCGCCTTCTGTCACGAGCGCGCCGAGATCGCCGTGCACCGGCTTGCCCTCGAACAGCGTCACCAGCACCTTCGTGTCCGAGATCTCCGTCGGCGGGATCTCGAACAGGTTGCGGTCGAGCACGGCGAGGTTCGCCCGCTTGCCGACTTCGAGCGAGCCCGTGTTCTTCTCGTCGCGGTTCGTGTAGGCCGCGTTGATCGTGAAGGCGGCGAGCGCCTCGGGCAGCGTGATGCGCTCCTCCGGCAGGAAGGGCTCGGTCGTGTCGCCGAGCGCGCCCATGCGCGTGATGGCCGTCTCCATCTCCTCGAACGGATTCGCGGCTCGACACCGACCAGTCGCTGCCGAAGGCGACGACCGCGCCGCTCTTCTCCATGCTCGCGATCGGGTACATGTACGGACGCCGCGCTCTTGCTGATGAACGGCAGCGTGAGTTCCGTGACGTAGTCGTCCGCGTACGCCCACAGCGGCTGGAAGTTCGCGACGACGCCGAGCTTCCGGAAGCGCGGCTGGTCGTCCGGGTGGATCAGCTGGATGTGCGAGATGTGGTGGCGGTGCCCGAGGTCGCCGTTCGCCGTGCGCGCGGCCTCGATCGCATCGAGCGCCTGGCGGACCGCGCCGTCGCCGATCGCGTGGAAGTGGCACCTGGAATCCGTCGGCGTCGAGCTGGGTGACCGCCTTCTTCAGCAGTTCCGGCTCGACCATCGGGATGCCGCGCACGTCCTTCTTGCCCGGCAGCTGGTAGGGCTCGAGCACGACGGCCGTGTAATTCTCCATCACGCCGTCCTGCATGATCTTGACCGTGCCGGCGTCGATGCGGCCCTTGGTGTATTCGCTGCGCAGCCGCTTGATGTTCTCGATCTGCTCGAGGCCCTGGTCGCGCTCCCACCAGATCGAGCCGACGACGTGCAGCGAGAGCGCGCCCGCGTCGTCGAGCCGGCGATAGGCCTTGAGGTCGTCCTCGTCGACCGAGGCGTCCTGGATCGCCGGTGATGCCGTAGCCGTTCAGCATCTTGATCGCGTAGCGCAACCCGGCGTCGCGCTGCGCGTCGGTCGTCGGGCGGCATCTTGGCGGCGACGAGGCTGCTCGCGCCTTCCTGGAGGCTGCCGACCGCTTCGCCGGTCTTCGGGTCGCGGTCGATGCGGCCGTCCGCCGGATCCGGCGTCTCGTTCGTGATGCCCGCGACCTCGAGCGCCTTGCTGTTGACCCAGGTCGTGTGCCCGTCGCGGCTCCAGAGGATGACCGGGCGGTCCGGAACGACCGCGTCGATCAGCTCCTTGCGCGCGAGCGCGCCGGGGCCGAATGCCGCCATCGACCAGCCGCCGCCCGTGATCCAGGGCTCGTCCGGATTCGCCTCGGCGTATTTCTTGATGGTCGCGACGTATTCGTCGACGGTGGTCGCGCGCGTTCAGGTCGCAGGCGTTCGCCTCGATGCCGCCCGAGATCGGGTGGATGTGCACGTCCTGGAATCCCGGCACGACCATGCGGCCCTTGAGGTCGACGACTTTCGTCTGCGGGCCGATGTGTGCCTTGGCGTCCGTCGTCGGTGCCGACGTACACGATGCGGCCGTCGTCGATCGCGATCGCCTGCGCCCAGCTGCGCGCGCCGTCCACCGTGTAGATCGCGCCGCCCGTCAGCGCGAGGTCGGCGACTGCGGATTTCGGCCGCGTCGGCTTTGTCCGCGCGTCGTTCGCGCAGCCGCGCGAGCGCGGCGGCGGCAAGGCAGGCGCAGATCGTCCAGCGGAGCGTCGGGCTCATGTGAGTTCGTCACTGGTAATCCCTCGGTATGGTTCTGGTTCCAGGTCTTTTCGCGCAGCAGCTTGCCGTTCTCGGACAGCCGCCGGCGGTAACTGTAAAGGAAATTTTCGCGGTCGCTGCGGAAAGACAGTTCGGCCTCCCAGACGAGCGTGCGGCCGGGCAGTTCGACCTCCATCCGGTGCGTGCCGAGCACGGCGGCATCGGCCGGCGCGTCGTCTTTGACCTCGTAGCGGATCGTCTCGAAGGTCCGTTCGGTCCCCCAGGGGAAACGGGTGCCGCCCCCGTTGGTCGCTTTCGCGACCGCAGTGCCGGTCTGCGGATTGCGGTCCACCGAGGAGATCTCGCCGTAGCCCGAGGTCGTGCCGCCCTCGAGCGATTCGTAGCCGGGGTACTCCGGATCGCATGGCCGGCGGCAGGAAGGCCGGCACCGGCCGCTGCTTCGAAACGGCACGACGGGCAGGGCGATGCGCGAGATGCCGCCGAGCCGCAGCTGCGTGGTCATCGGCTCCGGGGTCGGCCACAGCATCGGCCACTGCGCATTGTTGACCGCAAACCGGATCCGGTGGCCTTTTGGGAAGACCCAGGACGTGAAATGCATTTCGATGTCGATGGTGAACGCCTCACCGGGGACGATCGCCTTCGGTTCGCGCGCCGACACGCGATGACTGCCATTGAGTCGCGGCGCCGGCGACCTGCGTCACCGTGCCGTCGGGCGCGACGTCGGACAGGCGCGCGAACCAGTTGGCGCGCGTCGCATTCGCCGCGACCGTCAAGCGTCGCGCGCGGCAGGCCGAGGATTTCGAGGTCCTCAGTGAGCGGTGCGCTGTCGTAGACGAGGCTGAAGGCATCCGTGCCGCGCTGGTCGTGCGCGACATCGCCCCACCACATCACCGGCCCGCCCGCTTCGACGCCGACCGAAGGCAGGTAACGCAATTCGTGCGTCGCGGCGGCTGGCGCACTCGCGCCGAGCGAGTGATCTGCCTGCGGATACAGCACCTGGTCGCGGATTGCGCGCGATCGGCCAGCCGTCTTCGTATCGCCATGCGCCTGGCGCGTAGTCGAGATACGGACCCGGCGGATGCCAGTTGCGCACATAGACCGCGAGGCGCGGCTCCTCGAGGATTCCGGTGTCGATCGCCCTTGAGCCAGTGGTCGAACCAGCGCACGGCCTTCGTGGCGCCATTCGATGCCGGGGTTCGGGTAGGGCTCGTTGGGCCAGGCATGCGACCAGGCGCCGACGATCGCCTTGACCGGCGCGTTCTTCACGTTCGCGAGCATGCGCGGGACGCTGTCGCGATAACCGTCATACCAGCCGCCGATGTGGAAGGTCGGGATGCGGATGTCCTGGTAGCGGTCGCGGACCGAAGCGCGATCCCAGAACGGACCGTCGCGTTGCTGAAACTTGTACGTCAGCATCCAGGGTTCGGTGTCGAATCGATTGCGGAAATTGTCGTCGTCGATCACGTAGTCGGGCGCGCCCGGCCGCGTGTTGTCGAGATCCATGCTCATCTCCCAGGAATCGAGGTGCATGATCCCGTCCATGAAATGCACGTCGTCCTGGTAGAGGTCCTCGGTCGCATCGATCGCGATGATCGCCTTGAGCGCCGGCGACGTTGCGCGCCGCCATCTGGATCGAATTGAAGCCGCCCCAGGAGATGCCGAACATCCCGACATTGCCGTTCGACCAGGGCTGCTTCGAGAGCCAGTCGATCACGACCTCGCCGTCCTTCTGCTCGATGTCGGAATACTCGTGCGGGATCAGGCGGCCTTCGCTGTTGCCGGTGCCGCGGATGTCGACGGCGGCGACCACGTAGCCGCGCTGGATGAAGTAGGAATAAAGGGAATAATTGCGGCTGCGCGCTTCATGCTTGCGGTAGGGCAGGTATTCGAGCAGGACCGGAAACTTTTCACCCGCCCGACCGCCATCCGGCAGGTACAAGTCAGTCGACAGGCGCACGCCGTCTGGAAGTGTGATCCATGCCTCCTGCAAGCGAATACCGTATTCGGGTGACGATGGCACCTGCGCCATGGCGCGCGCGCAGCCGGCGAACATCAGGATGCTGACGCAGAGACAGGCTGACCGATGCATGGCAATCAACACGCCAGAATATTCGCATGGGTCCGGCCCCCGTGGCACCCTATTCATATTATGAACTCATACAAATGAAGACCGCAGAAGCCAAGAGTGATACTGGCTCACGCTGGGCGCAGTGGTTGCCGGGCGTCCGCATGATTCGGGAGTACCAGGCTTCCTGGCTTCCCAGGGACCTGGCGGCGGGAATCACCCTGGGCGTCTTGATGGTCCCGGTCGGGCTTGCTTTCGGCGAATTGGCCGGCGTGCCGCTGGCGGGACTTTATGCGGGAATGCTGCCGTTGATCGCTTACGCGATGTTCGGCAGTTCCAGGCAGTTGATCGTCGGGCCCGACGCCTCAATGGCCGCACTGATCGCGTTGAGCGTGGCTCCCCTGGCGGCAGGGGATCCTGGACGATTGGCCGTCCTTGCCTGCGTTCTTGCGGTCCTGATTGGAATGACCTGCATTCTGGGTTCGCTGCTGCGCCTGGGTTTCATGGCCGATTTTCTGGCCAAGCCGGTGATTGTCGGCTTCATGCACGGCCTGGCAGTCGTGATCGCCGTTGGTCAGTTACCCAAGCTGCTGGGCGTGCCGGGCGGAGGCGAGACCGCGGTGGCTCAACTCATGACCGTCTGGCAAAATTTGGCGGGGACGCATGCCCTCACGCTGGGCATTGGCGCCTCCTGCGTCGCCATCATCCTGTCCTGTCGCCGCTGGTTCCCCCAGATTCCCGGACAAATCGTGGTCGTGATCGGAGCCATTCTGGCCGTGCACTGGCTGTCGCTGGATCAGGCCGGCGTGGCTGTGGTTGGAAACGTTCCGCAGGGATTGCCTCGTTTACAGGTCCCGATCGTGAGCCTGCAGGATTTTCAGGTACTACTCCCGCTGGCCCTTGCCGCGGCGCTGCTTGCCTTCTCCGATTCGGTGGCCACGTCGAGGGGTTTTGCGTCACGCAATCACTATCGCGTCGATGCCAACCAGGAAATGCTGGCTCTGGGTCTGGCGAACATCGCGGCGGGCGTGACCCAGGGCTTGCCGGTCAGCGGCAGCGGCTCTCGCACTGCAGCCGCGGAATCCGCCGGCAGTCGGACTCAGGTGACTTCAATGATCGCCGCTGGGGTGGTGGCCTGCGTGATGCTTTTTTTCACCGACTTGTTGTATTCGCTTCCGAGCACCGCCCTGGGCGGCATCCTGATCGCGGCCGCCTGGAGCCTCTGCGATTTTGGGGAGTTTCGGCGGATGTGGCGCTTTCGCGGCCTGGGGCTGGTCGGCGCAGTCGTGACCGTGGCGGGTGTGGTCGGCATCGGTGTCGTGGAGGGGATCGGTATCGGAGTCCTGTATTCCCTGCTCCTGGTACTGAGGGCATTGGCCTTTCCGGATGACGCCGTGCTGGGTCAGGTCGGCCCGGAGGATTTCCGTGACCTGTCGCGTCATCCGGAGGCGAAGACCATCGCTGGTGTGCTCGTGTATCGTTTCGCAGCCCCCCTGTTTTTTGCCAACTGCGGCATGTTCCGGAATCGAGTCGAGGAATTGATCGAATCGTCTCCGCAGCCATTGCACGCTTTCGCCCTGGATGCGTCCGCCGTTTCCGGTGTGGACTTGGCTGCCTGCGAGGTCTTGTCCGAGCTCTATCGGGAACTTCAGGACCGCGGCATTCGACTGGTGATCGCCAATTTGCGCGGCGGCGTCAAGGACACCCTGATTCGCGGCTGGGAAGCCGCGGGGACCGAAAAGGGCCTGTTCTTTGCGACCCTGGGCGCCACTATCAGCGACCTCGCGAAACGATGAGGTAGCGCCCGGCGTTACTCAAACGGGTGACGCCAGCGCAGGCCGCTGAAGCGGCTGAAGTCCCGGTCCGTCGTGATCCACTCGCATCCGGATTCGATTGCCATTGCTGCAAGGTACGCGTCCGGTACGAGGTTCCCTTTCGCGCCAATTTCCACGCACAGGCGGCGAAAGAGATCCCAGTGGCGCATGCCCGGCTCCACGCGCACGCTGTTCGGCGGCTCGCGAAGCTGATCGGCAAAGGCAAGCGCGTCTGCGAGTGGGCTTGGCCTGTTGAAGACCTTGGCGTGAGTCACGACGCGGACGAACCCGCTCAACACGAGTTCGGAAATCCCATACGCCTCGTCACCATTGATCACGCCCTCGAACCACGAGCGGTAAGCAGTGTGATCCGCCACGTCTTCCCGGTGCGCATAGACCAGGACATTGACGTCGGGCAGGATCAACTCACGACTCCATGTGTTCGAGGAGGGACGCGGTGTCGTCGAGGTCCACGCCGGGCCGCACGCCGTTACCCTTCACTGTCCGAAGTCGAACCAGCTTGCGTTTGCCCGGTGCCCGGCGGCGGCCAAGGGTTTCGCGCAATGCATCCGTAAGCACCGAGGTCAGCGTCCGTCCGGACTCGGCGGCATATTTCTTGGCCTCCACGAGAAGGCGTTCATCGAGGCGGATCGTGGTGCGCATGCATCAAAACATACTAATGACGCATCAATATGTCAATGTCCAGTACGACTTCAAGGATGAACGGGGCAACCAGGAATGGGTGTTCCGCGTCGGCCTGGTCTTGCGGGAGCCGGCGCCGAAGTAGCCCAGACCGGAATACGTTGGCTGTTAAATAGTTTTTATAAACAATAAGTTATAGTCACTTCAATAGGCGTTTAGAAAACTAAATGACCATTGAGTCGTCGCGACATTCGCGCTAAAATGACCCCCGATTAAGGCGGGAGAACGGCCATGGCGGCAAATCTCGAATCCGGTATTGAACTGCGGCCGACCGGTTCGAAGCTCGACCTGATTCAGGCGACGGTCGCCGCGATCTCGCGCCACGGCCTGTCAGAACTCACTTCCGCGAAAATCGCGAGCGCCGCCGGACACACGGCGGCCTCGATTAATTTCCATTTCGGCAGTAAGGAAGCGCTCCTGCTCGCGACGCTTCGCGAAGTGTCGGAGGAATTCGCTGAAGTCATGGCGACCGTGCTCGAAGAGGCGGGCGACGATGATCTCCGCGCGCTCCTCGGCATCATCGACGCGAGCCTCGGCCGCCGCCTCAGCGATTCGCACAAGATCGCGGTCTGGTATGCATTTCTGGCCGAGACCAATGCGCGCGCCGACTACCAGCGCATCTGCGGCGACCGCGACGCGGCCTGGAGCCGGATGGTTATAGACCTCTGCAAGCGGGCTATTGCCGTGCGCGGCAACGGCATGTGGCCCGATGCCGAGGCAGTCGCGCACGGACTCATGGGCCTCATCGACCAGCAGTGGCAGGGCATCCTGTTCGAGGGCGACGATTTCGACCGCGAGGCTGCGCGGCGCCAGTGCCGCGCCTATCTCTGCAGCGTTTTCCCGTGGCTCGCGCCACGGATCGAAGCGGCAGCACCCGCGCGCCAGCGCGCGCCGGAGCCCGTGGCCGCGGTCGATCCGGCGATTCGCCTCACGCTGCCGGCCTGGGCCTATCACAGCGAGGAATTTCACGAGCTCGAGCGTGAACACCTGTTCCTTTCTTCATGGCAGGTCGTCGCTCACATCAGTGAGCTCCCGACGGCGGGCGACTATGTGTCGTTCGAGTTCTTCGGCCGCCGCGGCTTCGTGGTGCGGGACGGCGAGGGCGCGATCCGCGCCTTCCACAACGTCTGCGCGCATCGCGCGCACGCGGTCGTCTCTGGCGATCGAGGCAAGCTGCGGGAAATTCCTGACCTGCATGTATCACGGCTGGACCTACCACCTCGACGGCCGCAACCGCAGCGTCAGCGCGCCCGACACCTTCCCGAAGTTCGACCGCTCGAAGTACGGCCTGAAGCCGATCGAGCTCGAAATCTACATGGGCATGGTGTTCATCCGCTTCCGCGGCGGCGAGCCGTCGGTGGCGGAACGCATGGCACCGCATACCGCGGAGCTTGCGCATTACAAGATGGACCAGATGGTGCCGCTCGACGATCTGTGGACGCACGAACTCCAGATCGACTGGAAGAACGTCGTCGAGAATTACGTCGAGGACTACCACTTCCCGATCGGCCATCCGGGCCTCTCGGCGCTGATGGAAGCGCAGTACGACCGCGAGATCCTGCCCGGCGGCACGATGCGCCTCTCGCACCGCATGCGGGAGAAGCCGCTCAAGTCCTGGAGTGCGGAGCGCTATGCGAAGTTCCTGCCGGTGATCGAGCACCTGCCCGAGGACATGCGGCGGCGCTGGACCTACTTCGGACTGTTCCCGAATGTCTACTTCGACATCTATCCGGAGTGGCTCGATTTCTTCCAGGTCCTGCCGCTCGGGGCCGGGCGCACGCTGCTTCGTGCGCGTTCATTCGGCTTCGTCGACAACAGCCGCGAGATGAAGGCGGCGCGCTTCCTCTGCGCGCGGCTCAATGCGCGCGTGCAGTCCGAGGACGAAGTGCTGACGCGCTCGGTGCAGCGCGGGCTCGAATCCGGTGCCTACACCCAGGGCATCCTGTCGGACAAGGAAATCGTGCTCGCCGGATTCCAGGACTGGATCCGGGCACGGCTGCCGGTTTCGCAGTCAGTTGAGATGCCGGCGCGGGGTACGTTCGCCGAGCGGAACACCGCGCTCTCTTCCTGATTCGGCCGTCTGACCATAAGAGAGATGTGAGATGAGAATTCTGCTCGTGCTGATGTTCGCAATGTTCATCTGCCACGATTCTCTGGCGGCGGACACCAGACCTGCTGGCGATTCCCGACAGCAGGCAGTGCTGGTTACCGGTGCGAGCGCTGGAATCGGGCGCAAGGTCGCGGAACGGCTCGCCGCCGAGGGCTATTACGTTTTTGCCGGCGCGCGCAAAGAGCAGGACCTGAAGGCACTGGACGCGATTCCGAATGTCAGCGGCGTCCGGCTCGACGTGACCAGCCCGGCGGATGTCGTGGCCGCGGTCGAAGTCGTGCGTCGCTCGGGCCGCACGCTGTACGGCATCGTCAACAACGCGGGTGTCGTGGTCGTCGATCCGGTCGTCAGCACGAAGGACGAGGACTTCGACTTCCAGATGCAGGTGAACGTGTACGGCGTGTTTCGTGTCACAAAAGCGTTCGCTCCCCTGGTGATCGCTTCGAAGGGACGCATCGTCAATATCAGTTCAATCTCGGCGTTCCTGTCGGACAGTGGAACCTCGGCCTACACGATGAGCAAGGCGGCCGTCGAAGCTCTCACCAATGTGCTGGCGGTCGAGATGGCGCCACTCGGGGTGTCCGTCATCGCCGTGGAGCCTGGCGCGTACAACACCGGCATCCTCAAGCCGGCGCTGGAACGGTCGGTGACAAAAGGATTCAGCGCGGATCGGTCCGCCATGAAGCCGCCGGACGAAGTCGCCACCGTCGTACTGCAGGCGTTGTCCGACGCGAAGCCGAAACGACGCTACATGATAGTGCCGGAGCAGGCGCAGGCCGAAGAGACCATACGCGGCGTCGTCGACGTCTTGGTGCAGCTCAATGAGGATCAGGCCTACACCTACGACCGCGCGGCGCTGATCCGGATGATAGACGAAGCGGCGGCAAAGACGCGGGTACGGTGATTGTCCGGGGGTTGCCCGCGCAGTCAATGCGCATGGCGCGCTAAATCGCGCGCAGATACCACTCATAGTCGCGGTCGCTGATCTCCGAGTGGAATCGCACTTCTTCCTCGCGACGGCAGGTGCCGTAGAGCTTGTGGTACTTCCCGCCGAGATACTTCGGCAGGATCTTGCCGGCGTCGTATGCATCGAGCGCCGCTGACCAGCGCACCGGCAATTCGACCTTTTCGTCGATGATCGATTCTTGCGCCACCATCGGACCCGGCTCGACCTTGTTCGTGATCCCGTGGTGGACGCCGGCGAGGATCGCGGCGAGCACGAGATACGGATTGCCGTCGGCGCCGCCCGGGCGATGCTCAACGCGCGTATCCTCGATGCCCGACATCGGGATGCGCAGCGCCACGCCCCGGTGGTTGCGTCCCCAGTTCGGCGCGAGCGGCACGAACACGCCGGGACGGTAGCGGCGATACGAATTGGCGGTCGGTGCAAAGATCGCCATCGATTCGGGCATTGCGGCCGCGAGCCCGCCGATCGCGTGGCGCAGCGTATCCGCGAACGGCCCATCCTTGCTGGTGCCGGCGAAGATGTTCTTGCCGGCGGAATCGAGCAGGCTGATGTGCACGTGCATGCTGCAACCCGCCCATTCGGCGAAGGGCTTCGCCATGAAGCTCGCGCCCATGCCGTGCTTGCGCGCGACCGCCTTCACCGCGCGCTTCAGAAGCACCGCGTGGTCGGCGGCGAGTTCGGCGCTCGGGACATGATGGAGGTTGATCTCGAACTGGCCCGGCGAGAATTCCTTGAGCGTCGCGCCGGCAGGAATGTTCTGCGCCTCGCAAATGGCGAAGAGCTCGGCGAGAAATGGATCGGCGTCTTCGACGTCATCCATGCTTCCGTACTGCGGTCCGTCCTGCTTGTGCCGCGTGCCGGGAATGCGCCCGACACTGGGCGTCGGGCGATCGCCCGCGCCCTCCAGCAGATAGAACTCGAGTTCAGTCGCGGCAACTGCGGTCAGGCCCATCTCCTGGAGCGGCTTCATGGCGTGGCGCAGCACCTGGCGCGGATCCGCGAAGAATGGGCCGCCCTTCGAGTCGTTCATGGCGAGCAGCACCTGCGCGGTCGGCACCTGCGCCCAGGGAACCGGCGCCAGCGAACCTGGCACGGCGGTCGAGATCGCATCGGGGTCGCCGTCGCGGCCGCCATTGTCGATGCGGTCGAAGGTGAGGCCCTTGGCGTCGAGCAACACGGTCGCACCGCAGAAATTGAGGCCGTCGGCAAAGGGCTTTGCGAACTCGCCGCGCACGACGCGCTTGCCGCGCAGGATGCCGAGCATGTCGGGCTGGAGGAGTTCGAGCAGTTGCGTGTCCGGATAGCGCTCGAGGAACTTCTGCAGTTCTTCCGGAACGCGCTTCGTGGCCTTGTTCATGGATTTTTCCCCGCCCGCCAGGCGATGGCGGCTTTCGCGCCGTCCCGCTTCAGGATCTCGTTGAACTCGCGCGACTCGGCGGTCTCCGAGATTTCGACCGTGA
Organism: uncultured Gammaproteobacteria bacterium; assembly: GCA_963819545.1. Classification (GTDB taxonomy): domain Bacteria; phylum Pseudomonadota; class Gammaproteobacteria; order Steroidobacterales; family Steroidobacteraceae; genus SCUD01. Next base: position 1,094,816 of record CAWFWJ010000002.1, read on the forward strand.
TGTCGATCTCGAGCGCATTCAGCATCGCCTGGCGCATGCCGCCGATATCGAGGCTGCGGTTGATCGCCTGCTTGGTCATCCGGACCGCAAGCGCGTCGTTCGCGGCGATGCGGCGCGCGAGCGCGAGCGCCTCGTCGCAGGAGCTGAGCCGCCGGCACGACGCGATTGACGAGGCCGATGCGACTGCGCTTCTGCCGCGCTCACCCGATCGTCGCCGGTCAGCAGCAGGTATTTGGCCTGCTTCGGCCCGATCGAGCCAGGGCAGCAGCAACGCGACGATGCCGCTGCCGAACTTCACTTCCGGCTCGCCGAAGCGGCAGTCGTCGGCGGCGATCGTGAGATCGCAGGCCATGGCAAGTTCCATGGCGCTGCCGAGGCAATAGCCGTGCACGCGGCGATCGTCGGCTTCGGGCAGTCCCAGAATCGCAGGATGATCCGGAAGTCGCTTCTCGAGCGCACGACGCACCGCCGCCGGGTCGGGCCGTGCCATCGCCGACGCCCATGTCGAGGTCGAATCCTGCCGAGAAAGCGCGGCCCGCGCCCGCGAGCACGATCGCGCGCACGGCTTCGTCCGCTTCGGCCGCGTCGAGCGCATGCGTCGAGCGCGTCGATCATCGCGGTAGTTGATCGCATTCAGCTTGTCGGGCCGATTGAGCGTCAGGAGCGCGACGGCGCCGTGACGCTCCGATCAGTACGAGCGGCTCGGCCACGCTCAGCCTTCCTTCAGCCGGAACCACGCCGACTTCGACTGCGTGTAGCTCTTGAAGCTGTCGAGGCACTTGTCGCGCGCATTGCCGGACTGCTTGAAGCCGCCGAAGGGCTGGGTCATGTCGCCTTCGTCGAAGCAGTTGATCCAGACGATGCCGGCCTCGATGCCGCGCACGAGCCGGAAGGCCGTGTCGAGGTCGCGCGTCCAGACGCCCGCTGCGAGCCCGTAGATCGTGTCGTTCGCGATCCTGATCGCCTCGTCCACGCCGTTGAACTCGATCACCGAGGCGACGGGCCCGAAGATCTCCTGGCGCGCGATCGACATGTCGTTCTTGACGCCCGTGAACAGCGTCGGATTCACGTAGGCGCCTTGCTTCAGCTTCGCCGGCGTATCGCCGCCGAACTCGAGCTTCGCGCCTTCCTTGCGGCCCTTGTCGATCATGCCGAGCACGCGCTTCTGGTCGCCGCGCGTGACGAGCGGGCCCATGTTGGTGGCGGGATCGAGCGGGTCGCCCGGCTTGAAGGCATCCTGGCCGAGCTCGATGAAGCGCTCGACGAATTTCTTGCGGATCGAGCGGTCGACGAGCAGGCGCGAACCCGCGTTGCAGACCTCGCCCATGTTCGAGTAGATGCCGCGATAGGCGGCCGTCACCGCCCGGTCGAGGTCCTCGATGTCGGCCATGAACACCTGCGGCGACTTGCCGCCGCATTCGAGCGCGACCTGCTTCATGTTCGACTGGCCGGCGTACTGCAGGATCAGCTTGCCGACCGCGGTCGAGCCCGTGAACGTGATCTTGCGGACGTCGTCGTGCAGCGCGAGCGCCTGGCCGGCTTCCTCGCCGAGGCCGTTCACGACGTTGAAGACGCCCGGCGGGCCGCCGGCCTCGACGAATAGCTCGGCGAGCCGCAGGCAGCTGAGCGGCGCCTGCTCGGCAGGCTTCAGCACCACCGTGTTGCCGGCCGCGAGCGCGGGCGCGATCTTCCAGGTCGCCATCAGGAGCGGGTAGTTCCAGGGCGAGATCGCGCCGACGACGCCGTAGGGTTCGCGCAGCACCATGTGGACGACGCCGGACTCCGTGCTCGTGACGGCGCCGTCCACCTTGTCGATGCACTCCGCCATGAAGCGGATGGTCTCGACGACGGCCGGCAGGTCGATGTTCACGACGTCGGCGATCGGCTTGCCCATGTCGAGCGTCTCGAGCACGGCGAGTGCCTCGGCGTTCTCGTCGACGAGCGCGGCGAACCGGTTCATGATTTCCATGCGCGCGCGCGGCGCCATCTTCGACCAGACGCCCGACTTGAACGCGCTTGCGCGCCGCGGCGACCGCGCGGTCGATGTCCTCCGCGGTGCCGGCGGACATCTCGGCGATCGGCTCGCCCGTCGCCGGATTGACGCTCGTGAACCGGCCGCCTTTCTTTGCATCGACGAACTTGCCGTCGATGAAGAGGCGGGTCTCGAGCTTCTTCTGCGCCTTTGCGGCCACGGTCTGCCAGCGGCCATGGTCGTGCTTTGCAACGGTCTGGATGCTCATCGGGCTTGCCTCATACGTTCGGGTTCAAGAATGTGCGCCGCACACGGCACGACCAGCGCATCGACGATGACGCAGCCGTCCGCATGCACGATCACGGGATTCAGGTCGATTTCCTCGAGCTCGTCGCCGAGCGCTGCCGACGAGGGCAGAGAATTGCGCGGCGACCCGGCAGAACTCCTCGACGCGCGAGCGGTCGCGCGGTGCCGCCGGCTGTGGAGCAGGGGTGCGATGCGCAGCCGCTCGACAAGCCGCGCGGCCTCCGCCGCGTCGAACGGCGGCACGGCGTAAACGGCGTCCGCGAGCGCCTCGACGTGCACGCCGCCAGCGCCGATCAGCACGATCGGGCCGAACTGCTCGTCGTGCACCATGCCGAGCAGCATCTCGACGCCCTTGGCCGCGATCATGGGCGCGACCAGCACGCGTGCGTCGATGCGCTTCGCGAGGTCGCGGTAGGCGGCAGCGACGGCGGCGTCGTCCGTCGAGCGCCAAGGTGGATGCCCTGCTGGTCGCTCTTGTGGTCGAGGCCGCGTTTCGCGGTCTTGAGCACGACCGGATAGCCGAGGTCCGCGCTGCCGCGATCGCGGCTGATTCGCTTTCGACGATGCGTGCCTGCGTTGGCTGGAAGACCGGCGTCTCCGAGCAGGGTCAGAGCGTCGTTCTCGTCGAATCGGCGGCGGTCGGCGAGTCGCGCCCGCATGCGCGCCAGCGCCGGCCGGCGCAATGCACGGGCGCATCTGCGCGGACGCGCGCCGTGAAATCGCGTTGATCGAGGAGGTGGCGCACGCCACGGAGAAACGACGTCAGCCCGTCGAGCACCGGGAATCCCTCGCGCGTTGCCTCGACGATCAAGGGATCCGCCCCGGTGCCCTGGCGGTTCGAGACGAGGAAGGCGGGTTTGCCGGAGGCGCGATGGCCGGCCCGCAGGTAATCGAGATAGGTGGCGATAGATGCCGCCGCTCGCGGCGCGGTCGTGCACGACGGCGCCGAATGCTGCCTGCGGGTCGCTCATGAGTGTCGCGAAGCATTCTGCCATCGTGCGTGTGGTAGTCAGGTCCGCCCGTGCTCCAGGCGTCGAGCGGGTTGACCGGCGGCAGGCCCGGGTCAAGCAGCGTCTCGAGCTTCGCGGTCGACGCCGGCGAGAGCTGTGTGAGCGGCACGCTCGTGGTCGTGCGCGAGGTCGATCAGGAGCTGGCGCTCGCCGCCGGAGTCGTGGATGGAAACGAGGCCGCCGGCGCCGACCGGATGCGGCTGCGCGAACATGATCAGCGTCGTCGCGAGCTCGTCCATGTCGCGTACGCGATGCACGCCGTAGCGGTCGAACATCGCGTCGTAGACGCCGTCCTGGCCCGCGATCGCGCCGGAGTGCGAGACCGTCAGCCGCGCCGAGAGCTCGGTGCGCCCGACTTTCAGCGCGACGACCGGAATGCCGCGTTCACGCGCCTTCGCGAATGCGCGCACGAGCCCTGCTGGATTGCGCGCCGTCTCCATGAACAGGCCGACGACGCGCGTCCCGGGCATGCTCGAGCGCGAAGTCGAGGTACTCGTCCATCGCGACCGCGAGTTCCTGCCCGGTCGAGACGACGAGGTTGAAGTCGATGCGCTCCTCGCTGTCGACGATGCCGCACATGCCGGAGCCGGAATGGCTGATGTAGGCGACGTTGCCGCCGCGCCGGTGCATGCGGGTGCGGAAGCCGCAGCCCCAGATGCCGTCGGCGAAATTGTAGAAGCCCATGCCGTTCGCGCCGCAGACGAGGAGCCCCGACTGCCTGGATTTTCGCAAGCACGCGGTCGCGCAGCGGCGGCTCGGTATCGTCGGCGAGCACGAGCGAGGACATCATCGTCACCGCGCGCGCGCCGTGCGCGATCACCTCGTCGAGCGCCGCCTCGATGCGCGAGTCGGCGATGGCAAAGATCACGTGCTCGACCGGCTCGGGCAGCGCTGCGAGCGACGGATAGCAGGGCACGCCGAGCACCGACTTGCGGCCCGGGTTGACGGCGTAGAGTCCGCCCTCGAATCCGCCTTTCAGCAGGTTTTCGACGGTGTCGCGCCCGACAGTGCCTTCGCGCTCGGTCGCGCCGAGCACCGCGATCGATCGCGGACGGAGCAGGGGATCGAGCCGATGAGCCATGCCGGCCCCGCGCGAGGCGGTCAGAAATCCGCGGCGGGCGTCGCGCGCTTGCGCGGCGGATCCCAGAACGCGCCCTCGACGACGCGGCAGCGCGCCATGACGCGCGACCACTTGAGTTCGCGCTGGTAGTAGATCTCGGCCCACAGCTCGTCGTCCGGCCGGCCCCAGGGCATGTGCATCGAGGCGTAGGCGATGTTGGCCTTCGCCGACGGCGACCATTCTGCCGAGGTCACCGTGCCGACGACGTTCTTGTCCTTGTCGTAGATGTAGGCCGAGCGCGCCGGCTTGTTGCCCTCGACGTCGAGCTTCACGAAGCGGAAGCGCGAGCCGTTCTTCTTCTCCTCGAGCAGGGCGCGGCGGCCGTTGAAGTTCGGCTTGCTGAAGTCGACGAGGCGGCCGAGGTCGAGCTCGAACGGCGAGCGCGAGCGGTCGAGCATGATCGCCTGGTCGGCGGGGTGGAAGTCGACCTGGGCCGCGATGAAGCCCGCCTCGATGCGCGCGACTTCGAGCGCGTGCGTGCCCATCGGCCGGATGCCGTGGATCTTGCCCTTGTCGAACAGCGCGTCCCACAGTTCGAGCGCGCGCGGCGGGTCGATCCAGAGCTCGTAGCCGAGATCGCCGGTGAAGCCGGTGCGCGAGACCATCAGCTCGCCGCCGGCGAACGGGAAGTACGCGAGGTCGAAGGGCTTGAGCTTCTCCGCGCCGGCGCAGCCGATCGCCTTCAGCACGGCGCAGCTCGTCGGGCCCTGGAGCGCGAGCCCGGCGACGTCGTGCGTGTCCTCGACGATCGTGACGTCGAAGCCGAAGGCCGAGCGCGTGAGCCAGTCGAGCTGGCGCTCCTGCGAGCAGAGGCGGTAGACGCCCTCGCGCAGGTGGAAGATGGTGCCGTCGTCGATCACCTGGCCGTTGTCGTCGCACCAGACGCAGTAGCCGACCCTGCCGGGCTTGATCTTGGCGACGTCGCGCGTGACCAGGCGGTTCAGGAAGGCGAGCGCATCGGGACCCGTGATCAGGTGCTTGGTCATCGGCGTCAGGTCGAACACCGCGCAGGCGTTCCGGATCGCCGCGTACTCGAGCTGCCTCGTCGAAGAAGGCGTCGGCCGTCGTGTAGTCCTTCCAGCGGTGCCACTCGTTCAGCGTGTTGAGCGCGGACGTGCGCGGGTGGAACGGCGTCTCCCACACGGCCTTGCGGAAGTGCTCCTTGCGGTTCATCTCGTCCTTGATGCTCATGCTGCTCGCTCCGTGGCGAGTACCGCGTTCGCGGCGTTGCGGCCGGCTGAGCCCATCACGCCGCCGCCCGGATGGCAGCCGGCGCCGCACAGGAAGAGGCCGGCGACCGGCATCGCGTACTGCGCGGCGCCCGGCACGGGACGCATCATCATGAACTGGTCGAGCGCGAGTTCGCCGTGGTGCCAGTGGCCGCCCGTGATGCGGAACTCGCGCTCGATGTCCGCGGGCAGCAGCAGTTCGGAGGCGACGATCTGGCGGCGCAGGCCGGGCGCGTGGCGCTCGAGCACGCCGAGCGTGCGCTCGAGCAGCTCGCGCCGCGGACCGTCGCCGCTCGCGCGCGGGTCGTAGGGCGCGTACTGCACGATCGCCGACAGCACGTGCTTGCCCGCGGGCGCGAGCGTCTTGTCGTGCACCGACGGAATCGTGATCTCGAGCGCCGGGTCCGGCGAGCACTGGCCGTACTTCGCCGTGATCGAAGGCATGCTCGAGGTAGACGAGGTCCGGCGAGATCACCAGGCGCTCGCCGGCGAGCTCGGCGGGCAGCCGCGCGAAGGCGGGCAGGGCGTCGAGCGCGAGGTGCAGCTTGGCGGCCATGCCCTTGCATGCGGAAGTGGCGTACGCGGTGCACGAAGCCGGTTTCGAGGTGACGCGCGCCCAGCAGTCGAGAGCAGCGTACGCGCCGGATCGGCGTTCGAGACAACCGTGCCGGCGGCGATCTTCTCGCCGCTCTCGAGCTCGACGCCGGAGACGCGGTCGCCCTCGAGCGTGATGCGCGCGACCGGGCTGCCGGTGCGGATCGTGGCGCCGGCAGCGCGCGCCGCGGCAGCCATCGCCTCGCTGATCGCGCCCATGCCGCCTGCCGGCAGATCGAAAATCCGTCATTGCCCGTGTGCCTGCCCGCTCAGGCGGTGCAGCAGCGCGAGCACGGAGTTGTTCGAGCGCGGGCCGAGATTCGCGCCGAGCACCGCGTCGAGCGCGAGCGCGCCCTTCAGGAGCGGCGACTCGAACATCTCCTCGAGCACGTCGTAGATGTTGATGCCGGCGATGCGCAGGAACTCGCGCATGTCGTCGCGGCCGAGCAGCCGGATGTCGAGGCCGAGCTTGGCCGCGCCCATGAAGTCGGAGCGTCCGCCGCCGCCGAGCCGCGGGGGCTTGCGGTTGTGCTGCTTCGCGAGCACGCGCGCGAAGCGGAGCATCCGCGCGTGATAGGCGGCGAGCCCGTCGCGGTCGCCTTCGGACAGCGTGCCGGACTCGAGCTTGCCGCCGTCGAGCACGAGATGATCGCCGGCCGAGGCGAGCGCGACGGTCTTGAGGCCGGTCCGCGCCCACTTGAGGCCGTGCGAGGCGAGCTTGAGGTCGCGTGCGATACCGGCGTCGAGCAGGTAGGAGAGGTGCGCGCAGGCCGAGGCCCGGAAGCCCTTCGTGAATTCGCGCGTGACGGCCGCGCCGCCGACCTGGGCGGCGGCCTCGAGCACGACGACCTCGCGTCCGGCGCGGGCGAGGTAGGCGGCGCAGACGAGGCCGTTGTGGCCGCCGCCGACGATGACGATGCGATCGCGGTCAGTCATCCCGCCAGCCCTCCGGCACGATATTCGGGCGGCGCAGGTCCATGAGGATTTCGCGCGCGGCATTCGCGCCCGGCGCGGCCATCACGCCGCCGCCCGGATGCGTGCCCGAGCCGCACATGTAGAAGCCCTTGACCGGCCCGCGGTACTGCGCGTAGCCGGGGAACGGCCGGTTGAACAGCAGCTGGTCCATCGTCAGCTCGCCCTGGAAGATGTTGCCCTCGGTGAGGCCGACCTCGCTCTCGAGCTCGCGCGGCGTGCGGCACTCGACGTGGCGCACCAGCGACTTGAAGTTCGGGCTGTAGCGGCCGATCTGGTCGAGCACCGTGTTCTTGAAGCCCTCGCGGTCGGCGTCGGTCCATTCGCGGCCGTGGATGAACGGCGGCACGTACTGCACGAACACCGACATGAAGTGCTTGCCCGGCGGCGCCATGGTCGGGTCGGTCAGCGACGGGATCAGCAGGTCGAGGTACGGCTCCTTCGACCAGGTGCCGTTCTTCCAGTCGTCGTAGGCGCGCTCCATCTTCTCGAGCGAATCGAGGAAGTGCATGTCGCCGTAGGCGAGCGGATTGTCCTTGCCGAGCGCCGGGAACTCCGGCAGCCCGTCGAGCGCGATGTTGAGCTTGCCGGACGAGCCGCGGATCTTCCAGTTGTGCGCCTTCTCGACGATCGCGGGCGGCAGGTCCTTCGGGTCGAAGATCTTCGTGTACGTGCGCCTCGGGTCGAGGTTCGAGACGACGATGTCGGCGTGGTACTCGTTGCCGTTCTCGGTCGCGACGCCGGTGACGCGGCCGCCCTTGACGATCACGCGCTCGACCGGCGCGTCGGTCACGATCTCGCCGCCGAAGGACTTGAACGAGCTCGCGATCGCTTTCGACACCGCGCCCATGCCGCCGCGCGCGAAGCCCCAGGCGCCGATCGAGCCGTCGACGTCGCCCATGTAGTGGTGCAGCAGCACGTAGGCCGTGCCGGGCGAGTAGACGCCCAGCGCCGAGCCGATGATGCCGCTGCCCGAAAGGTGGCACTTGATGGCGTCCGACTCGAAGTACTCGTTGAGGAAGTCGGCGATGCTCATCGAGTAGAAGCGCAGCGTGTCGTAGATGAACTGCTCGCCGAACTTGTTGAGCTCGCGGCCGAGGAAGAGCATCTCCGGAGGTCGCGCGGCTTGAACGAGGTCGGGTCGGGCGGGGTGCGCAGCAGCAGCGGCCGGATGAACTTGCACTGGCGCATCACGTCGGTCGAGTAGCGGTGGTAGGCGTCGGCGTCGCGCGGGTTGTGGCGCGCGAACTCGCGGCGCTGCACCTGCTCGTCGGTGTAGTTGCCGAGGATGTCGCCGTTCGAGGTGATCGTGACGCCGCCGCCGTAGGGCACGACCTGCAGGCCGTGGCGCGCGAGCTCGAGGTCGCGGAAGATCTCCGGCCGCAGCAGGCTGCAGACGTAGGAGCAGTTCGAGTAGATCCAGCCCTTCTCGATCTCGCGGCTGACGGCCGCGCCGCCGATCCAGGGGTTGCGCTCGAGCACCAGCACCTTGAGCCCGGCGCGCGCGAGGTAGGCGGCGTTGGTCAGGCCGTTGTGGCCCGCGCCGACGACGATCGCGTCGTATTTCGCCACGGTCGATTCTTTCTTCAGGTCGTGTATTTCGTGAAGGGCGCTTGCGCCGGGCCGGGCGCTCTGCACCACGCGGTCCACGGCGGTCTCGAAGCGCTCGAGCGTCTCCGCCAGGCACCGGTCGTCGTGCGCCTCGCAGACGAACCAGGGCTCGCGCGAGTCCGGCTCGCAGAGCACGCCGAGGTCGTGCAGGTGCGGCGCCAGTGCTTCGTAGAAAGTGTAGTCGCTCGAGGCCCAGTCGCGGTAGTCGCGCGGCGGCTTTTCGCTGAAGAACAGCCCGCTCATCGACGGGTGGCCGCTGAAGGAGTGCTTGATGCCGCGCTGCGAAAGGATCTGGCTCATGCCGGCGCGCAGTTTCGTGCCGTAGTCGGCGATGGTCGCGAGCGCAGGGGTCTCGTCGAGGATCTCCAGCGTCTTCTCGGCCGCGGCGAGCGCGACCGAATGGCAGGTGAAGGTGCCGCCGTGCACGACGCCGTTGCCGAACTTGCGCATGATGTCCTCGCGCCCGCAGCACACGGAGATCGGGTAGCCGTTGCCCATCGCCTTGGCGAAGGTGCAGAGGTCGGCCTTGACGCCGAAGAGCTCCTGCACGCCGCCGCGGGCGACGCGGAAGCCGGTCTTCACCTCGTCGATGATCAGCAGGATGCCGTACTTGTCGCAGAGCGCGCGCGCGTCGCGCAGGTATTCGCGCGGTCGCCGAGATCGAGCAGCAGTTGCCCATGATCGGCTCGATCAGGAAGGCGGCGATGTCGCCGCCGTAGGCCTTGAACACGCTCTCGAGCCGGTCGGCGTCGTTCATCGGCACGGCGTGGATGAGCGCGCGCAGGACGTCCGGCACGCCGGCGCTGTAGGGCACGAGCTGCGGGTCGCCGTGGCCGGGGTTCCACTCCTCGATCGGCGTGTACCAGAGCGCGGCATCGAACACGCCGTGGTAGCCGCCCTCGATGACGACGTAGGAGTCCTTGCCCGTGTAGGCGCGGGCGACGCGCAGGGCGGCCATCACGGCCTCGGTGCCGGAGTTCGAGAAGCGCACGAGTTCGGCGGCCGGCACCATGCTGCGCGATGCGCTCGGCGACGGCGCATTCGCGCTCGGTGGAGAGGGCGAAGACGCCGCCCACGTCCATGCCGGCGCGGGCCGCCGCGTCCACGCGCGGGTCGGCGTAGCCGAGGATGCAGGGGCCATAGGCCAGGCGGTAGTCGATGTACTCGTTGCCGTCGATGTCGGTCAGGCGGGCGCCCTTGGCCGACTTGACGTAGATGGTCTTGTCCTCGCCCCAGTAGCGGAAATTCGAGGAGACGCCGAGCGGCAGGCGGCTGATGGCCTTCTGGAACTGGGCATTGGATTTCGCGAGGCTTCGGGTCATGGTCGCTGGCCTCCTGCCGGGTCCGGTGGGGTCGATCGGGATGGCGTATGTTTCCCACAAACGGGGCTCCGGCGTCCATGTCGAGTGAATATGTGTTCATTCATTGGATTGGCCCGGGCGAACCCGGTAAGATGGTGCCTCGCATGCGCGCCCGGATTTCGCATAAGTCACTGATTAAGCACAGTATTTTATGTGAGCGCGAAACGTCAGCTCGCGGTCGTCCCGAAGCGCCGCACGGCGCCCCCGGAGGAACGCCGCGAGCAGCTGATCCAGGCCACCATCCGCTGCGTCGCCGACCGCGGCCTCGCCGACACGACGATCGCGACCGTCGCGCAGGAAGCCGGGCCTCAGCCAGGGCATCGTCAACCTGCATTTCCGGAGCAAGGAAGGGCTGCTGACGGAGACGCTGCGTTACCTCGCCGACGAATACCGCAACGCCTGCCAGCGAGGCGGCCGCGGCCGGCGAGATCTCGCCGGTCGCGGGCCTGCTCGCCATGGTCGAGCTCGATTTCCGGCGCACCATCTGCTCGCGGGACAAGCTCGCGGTCTGGTTCGCCTTCTGGGGCGAGCGACGCTTCCGGCCGACCTACCGCCGGATCTGCGCCGAGCGGGACAGGTCCTACGACGACATGGTGCGGGTCATCTGCGCGCAAGCTCTGCGAGGAGGGCGGCTACCCGGACGTCGATCCGGCGCTGGTCGCCGACGGCCTGTCGGCGCTGACCGACGGCCTCTGGCTCGACCTGCTGGTGCGGCCGGACTCGATGAGCCGCGAGCGCGCCAGGCGGATTTCGCTGTCGCTACCTGGCGGACGCGTTCCCGCGGCATTTCCAGCCAGCCCGAAGCGGCCGACGCGAGGCTAGCCATGGACGATCGCGCTCGACGCAACTGCCCGGGACTGGCGCGACCGCGCCTGCAAGTTCGCGACCGAAGAGCTGATTCCCTGCGAAGTCGAGGCCGAGCTGCACGAGGGCCGGCTGCCGCCCGAGGTCGAGAAGCGGCACAAGAAGCTCGCGATCGAGCTCGGCTTCAGCGCCATGGACGTGCCCGAAGGCGCGCGGCGGCCGCGAGGCGCGCATCGTCGACCAGGTCGCGGTCTGGGAGCAGCTCGGGCGCGTCACGAACGCGCTGTGCTGGTGCTTCTCCGAAGCCCAGAGCTGGATGTTCGAGGCCTGCACCGAGGAGCAGCTCCAGCGCTACATCCTGCCGCTCATGAGCGGCAAGCGGAAGGAGTGCTACGCGATCACGGAGAGCGGGTCGGGCTCGGACGTCGACGATCGAGACCACGGCGCGCCGCGCCGCCGGGCGGCTACCGCGATCTCCGGCGAGAAGTGGTACGTCACGAGCGCGAACCACGCGGACTACTTCATCCTGCAGGCGCGGCTCGCCGACGGCCCGCACGCGGGCTCGCGACTCGCTCTTCTTCATCGACAAGGAACCAGCCGGGCATCGAGGTCCTGCGCACGCCGCTCTTCAGCCACACCTTCAGCGCGCATCACCCGACCTACCGCTTCCACGACGTCTTCGTGCCCGAGGAGCAGCGGCTCGGCCCGGAGGGCGACGGCATGCGTTTCTCGCACGCCTGGTTCCGGCGCGAGCGGCTCATGATCGCCGCGCGCTGCTGCGGGGCTGCGGCGCGACTGATCGAGGAGGCGACCGCGTTCGCGAGCACCCGCATGATCGGCGGCGAGCCGCTCGCCGAGAAGCAGATGGTCCAGGCGATGCTCGCCGACAGCGTCACCGAGCTCTGGGCCGCGCGGCTCATCACCTTCGAGGCGGCCGAGGCGCACGACCGCGGCGACGACCTGAAGCTCCCTGCACGCGCGCTGCTCGATCGCGAAGCTCTACGCGTCGGAGGCGGCGAACCGCATCGCCGACCGCGCGCTGCAGATCTTCGGCGGCCGCGGCTACATGCGCGAGAACGCCGCCGAACGCTTCTTCCGCGAACTGCGCGTCGACCGCATCTGGGAAGGCGCCAGCGAAATGCAGCGCCTCATCATCGCCCGCGCGCTCCTGAAGCGCGGCCTCGGGGGCATGTAGCCCGTGAAGCCGCCGGCTCGCGCCGTTCGCCCTCCTGGCCCTCGTCGCAGCGGGAGCGGCGACTCGCCGCCGAGGAAAAAGTCCTCAACGTCTTCACCTGGCCGGACTACATCGCGCCGGACACGATCAGGAATTTCGAGCGCGAGTACGGCATCAAGGTCAACTACGACACCTACGACTCGACCGAGATGGCCGAGGCGCGCCTGCTCGCCGGGCGCACCGGCTACGACGTCGTCGTGCACGCGGAGCGCTACTCCGCGCGCCTGATCCCGATCGGCGTTTACCAGCCGCTCGACAAGTCGAAGCTGCCGAATCTGCGAGTACCTCGATCCCTGGGTGCTGGAGAAGGTCGCGTTCGACGACCCGGGCAACCGCTACGGCGTGCCCTATCTCTGGGGCACGACCGGGCTTCGCGTACAACAAGCGCATGATCCGGGAGCGCATGCCGGATGCGCCGGTCAACGAGCGGCGACATGCTGTTCAAGCCGGAAGTCGTGAAGCGCTTCGCCGACTGCGGCGTCACCTTCCTCGACGAGCCGACGGACGTGATCCCGATGGCGCTGCTCTACCTCGGCCGCGACCCGAACAGCCTCGATCCGAAGGACCTCGCCGACGTCGAGAAGCTCCTGAAGGGCGTGCGGCCCTACATCCGCTACTTCAGCTCGGCGAAGATGCTGATCGACCTGCCGAACGAGGAAGTCTGCATCGCGATGAGCTGGTCCGGGGACTACGCGCAGGCGATGATGCGCGGCAAGCAGGTCGGCAAGCCGGTGCCGCTCGCGTACACGACGCAGAAGGAGGGGACGCTCGCCTGGTTCGACCTCTGGTTCATCCTCGCCGACGCACCGCATCCCGGCAATGCCCACCTCTTCCTCAACTACCTGCTGCGCCCCGAAGTCGCCGCCCCGATCAGCATCGAGACGCGCTATGCGACGCCGAACCTGAAAGCGAAGGCCATGCTGCCGCCCGAGGTGCGCAATGACCCGGCCGTGTACCCGCCGGAATCGGTCAGGCAGGCGCTCTACACAGGGCGTCATCCACGACCCGATGGACGAGCGGCGCCGCTCGCGGCTCTGGTCCCGCGTGAAGACCGGCCTGTGAACGACCCCAAGGCATCGCCGCTGGTCCAGATCCGCTCGGTCACCAAGCGCTTCGACGGCGTCACGGCCGTGGACGACGTGTCGCTCGACATCCTGCGCGGCGAGCTGTTCGCGATCCTCGGCAGCTCCGGCTGCGGCAAGACGACGCTGCTGCGGATGCTCGCGGGCTTCGAGCACCCGACCTCGGGCCGGATCCTGATCGACGGCGTGGACATGACCGACGTGCCGCCCTACGAGCGGCCGGTCAACCTGATGTTCCAGTCCTATGCGCTGTTTCCGCACATGACCGTCGAGCAGAACGTCGCCTACGGCCTGAAGAAGGAGCGCGTGCCCGCGCCGCAGATCCGCGAACGCGTCGCCGAGATGCTCGCGCTGGTCAAGCTCGGGCCGCTCGCGGGCCGCAAGCCCGACAAGCTCTCGGGCGGCGAGAAGCAGCGCGTCGCGCTCGCGCGCGCGCTGGTGAAGCGGCCGAAACTCCTGCTGCTCGACGAGCCGCTCGCGGCGCTCGACAAGAAGCTGCGCGAGCACACGCAGTTCGAGCTCGCGAACCTGCAGTACCAGCTCGGCACGACCTTCGTCGTCGTCACGCACGACCAGGACGAGGCGATGACGCTCGCGAGCCGCATCGCCGTCATGCACGCGGGCCGGATCGCGCAGGTCGGCACGCCGGGCGAGGTGTACGAGTACCCGGCGAACCGCTACGTCGCCGGCTTCGTCGGCAACATCAACCTGATCGAGGGCCGCGTGTCCGGCGCGGCGAACGGCCGCGTGACGCTGCACTCGGATGCGCTCGATGCCGACCTCGCGGTCGCCTGCGACGACGCGCCCGGCCCCGGCGGCGAGCTCTGCGTCGCGGTGCGGCCGGAGAAGATCACGATCAGCCGCGAGGCGCCGAGCGGCGGCGACCGCAACGTCGTGAAGGGCGTGGTCCGCGACCTCGGCTACTTCGGCGACCAGTCGCTGTATCGCGTGCGCACCAAGAGCGGGGCGATCGTGCAGGTCAGCGCGCAGAACCTGCGCCGCTCGGCCAAGCTGACGGTCGAGTGGGACGACGAGGTGTTCCTGTCCTGGGAGGTCGGCAGCACGATCCTGCTGCGCTCATGAGCGGCCCATCGAACGGCAACGGCGACCATTCGCTGCGCTGGCTCAAGCGCGCGGTGACGTTCCCGTACTTCTGGCTGCTGCTGTTCTTCCTGGCGCCGTTCCTGATCATCCTGAAGATCAGCGTCGCCGATCCGATCGTCGCGCAGCCGCCGTTCACGCCGCTGCTGCAATGGGGCGAGCACGGGCTTCGAGGGAATCCGCGTCACGTTCGCGAACTTCGCCTTCCTGTTCCAGGACGGCTACTACGGGATCATCTACCTCGCCTCGCTCAAGATGGCGGCGATCAGCACGCTGCTGTGCCTGCTGCTCGGCTACCCGATGGCCTATTACATCGCGCGCCAGCCGCCGCAGCGCCGGCAGCTGCTGCTGCTCGCGGTGATCCTGCCGTTCTGGATCTCGTTCCTGCTGCGCGTCTACGCCTGGATCGGGCTCCTCAACAACCGCGGCGTGATCAACGAGTTCCTGATCTGGACCGGCGTGATCGACACGCCGATCCAGATGCTCTACAACGACTTCGCGGTCTATCTCGGCATCGTGTATTCGTACCTGCCGTTCATGATCCTGCCGCTGTATTCGAACCTCGAGCGCATGGACCTCGACCTGCTCGACGCGGCGGCCGACCTCGGCGCGCGCCGCTGGCGGGCATTCGTGGACGTGACGCTGCCGATCTCGGTGCCCGGCATCATCGGCGGCTGCCTGCTGGTCTTCATCCCGGCGGTCGGCGAGTTCACGATCCCGGCGCTGCTCGGCGGCGCCGACACGCTGATGATCGGGCGGGTGCTCTGGGACGAGTTCTTCATCAACCGCGACTGGCCGGTCGCCTCGGCGGTGTCGGTCGTGCTGCTGCTGCTCCTGATCGCGCCGATCATGTGGTTCCAGCGGCTGCAGAGCCGCGAGCACGAGGCGACGCGATGAAGCACCGCTCGCCGGCGCTCGCTTCGGTCGTGGCATTCGGCTACGCGCTCCTGTACATCCCGATCGTCTCGGTCGTGATCTATTCCTTCAACGACTCGCGCCTGGTGACGCTGTGGGGCGGGTTCTCGCTGCGCTGGTACGCGAGCCTCCTGCACGACGACAAGCTGCTCTCGGCCGCGTTCCTCAGCTTGCGGATCGCGTTCGTCAGCGCGACTTTCGCGACCGCGCTCGGCGCCATCGTCGCGCTCGCCCTGCACCGCGTCGCGCGGCTGCGCGGGCGGCTGCTGCTGTCCGGCATGATCACGGCGCCGCTGGTGATGCCGGAGATCATCACCGGCCTCTCGCTGCTGTTCCTGTTCATCTCGATGGCGAACCTGATCGGCTGGCCGATGAACCGCGGCGCGACGACGATCACGATGGCCCACATCACCTTCTCGATGGCCTACGTCGTGGTCGTGGTGCGCTCGCGGCTCTCCCTGATGGACGACACGCTCGAGGAGGCCGCGATGGACCTCGGAGGCCGGCCGCGTCGCCGTGTTCTTCGACGTGACGGTGCCGATGCTGCTGCCGGCGCTGGTTTCCGGCTGGCTGCTGTCGTTCACGCTCTCGCTCGACGACCTCGTGATCTCGAGCTTCGTGTCGGGCCCGGGCGCGACCACGCTGCCGATGCTCATCTTCGCCAAGGTGCGCCTCGGCGTGACGCCGGACATCAACGCGATCACGACGATCATCATCGCGCTGGTCGCAATCGCGGTTGCGACCGCATCCATCGTGTCGAACCGGCGCCGGCCGGTCACGGCCAAGTAGCGCAGCAGGGAGGGCAGGGCGTGGGCGAATCCTTGAAGAAAGTGCTGGACGGATACCGGGAGGGCTTTCGCGCTGCCGGGCGCCGCCTATCGCGACCCGGAGATCTACGAGCTGGAGATCCGGCACATCCTGCTGAAGTCCTGGCTCTACGTCGGCCACCAGAGCCAGATTCCGGAGCGGGGCGATTACTTCCTGTTCGAGATGGCAGGCGAGTCCGTCATCGTCGTGCGGGATGCGCAGGGCGGGATCAATGCGCTCCTGAACGTCTGCCGCCACCGCGGCTCGCGGATCTGCGACACGCCAACCGGCCACGAATCGCGCCTCGTCTGCCGCTATCACGGCTGGACCTACGGCCTCGACGGCTCGCTGAAAGCCGCGGCGCGCACGCCGGAGGGCTTCGATCGCACGAAGTACGGGCCTGCGGCGCCTGCACTTGCGCGTCTTCGACGGCCTGATCTTCGTGAACTTCGATGACGACCCGCCGGACTTTCGGCGCGCTCGAGCGCGAGATGGCGGCGCCACTGCGACCCTACGGGCTCGACCAGGCCAAGGTCGCGCTCCGCCGGAACTATCCGATCACGAGCAACTGGAAGCTCGCGGTCGAGAACTACTGCGAGTGCTACCACTGCCAGCCCGCGCACCCGGAGTATTCCGTCGGCCACGGCCGCGCGATTCCGGACGCGGAATGCGCCGCGATGCTCTCGGACGTGATGGCGAAGGCGCCGGTGGTCGGCCTCACGCAGCACACGATCCGGCGTTCCTGGCTCGAACGCCGGGTCATTCGGCCTCGAATACAGCTTCGACCGCTATCCGCTGCTGCGCGGCCAGCTGACGGGCAGCCGCGACGGCAAGCCGGTCGCGCCGCTGCTCGGCACGATCACGGGCTACGACGGCGGCACGACGGATCTGCACCTCGGGCCGATGACCTTCGGCCTCGCGTACTGCGACCACGTCGTGCTGTACCGCTTCACGCCGCGCGGCCAGTACCTGACGGACTGCGAGATCACCTGGCTGGTCGAACGAGAAGGCGGTCGAGGGCAGGGACTACCAGCTCGCCGACCTGATCTGGCTGTGGGACGTCACGACCATCGCCGACAAGCAGATCATCGAGCGCAACCAGGCGGGCGTCGACTCGCGCTACTACGTGCCCGGACCGCTGGCGCCGATGGAGGTGTTCACGCGGGATTTCCTGAACTGGTATGTCGCGGCAATGCAACGAATCACGGGCGGTGGATTGCCGGGCCGCCGGCCTGTCGCTACTATCCGGACGACAGCGGAGGTAAAGACATGACTGACCCGATTCACGGATGCGCCAGGAACGGTTCGTCGGCACTGACGGCGGCCGTTTCGGCGGTGCTGTCGATGGCGGCTGGAACCGCGGCGGCGCAGGAAGTCACGAGCCTGGAAGAAGTCATCGTCACCTCGACCAAGCGGGCCGAGCGTCTCCAGGACGTCTCTGAGTCGATCAGCGCCTTCGACTCGAACGCGATCGCGATGCGCGGGCTCCAGCAGATGGACGACATCGCGAAGTACATCCCGGGACTGTCGCTGGCCCAGCGCGAACCGGGCGGCACGACGATGGTGTTCCGCGGGGTCGCGGCCTCAGGTATCCAGTTCGGCGGCGTGTCCTCGTCGGCACTTTACCTGGACGAGCAGCCGATCACGCAGAGCGGGCGCAGTCCCGACCCTCGTTTCATCGACATCGAGCGAATAGAGGCACTGCGCGGTCCCCAAGGGACCCTCTACGGCGCGAGTTCGCAGTCGGGGACGTTGCGCATCATCACCGCCAAGCCCGACCCGTCCGGTTTCGACGCCTGGGCGGAAGCGCAGGTCACGAACATCCAGGGCGGCGGCACGGGATACGACGTGAGCGCGATGGTGAATATCCCGCTCGCCGAGGACCGCGTGTCGCTGCGGCTCGTCGGCTTCGCGGCCGAGGACGCGGGCTACATCGACAACGTGTTGTCCGTCAGCCCACTCGGGCAGCTCGTGCCCGGAGCGGAGACGTTCGACAATTCGAACGTCGTCGAGGAGGACATCAACAGCGTCGAGACGACGGGCGCGCGCGCGGCGCTGCGCTTCGACGTCAGCGAGAACCTCGACGTGACGGTCGGCCTCCTCTACCAGAACCTGACCGCGAACGGGCACGGCGACTTGTCGGAGGGTGTCGGCGACCTGAACCAGGTGCGTTTCGAGGACGAGACCCTCGACGACGAGTGGTACCAGGCCTCCCTGACCGTGAACGCCGAGCTGCCCTTCGGCGACCTCATCGTCGCGGCCTCGTACTTCGACCGCAAGTTCTCCTACGAGGCCGACGCGACCGACTACGAGTTTTCGTTCCAGCAGTTCGGCTACGTGATCTACGACTTCGGCGGCGACCCCCGGGGCTTCGCCACCGATGTCGATAACACCCGCATCACGACCCTCGAGGCGCGGCTGCAGTCCAACAACGATGCCGAGAGCCGCTGGTCCTGGCTCGGCGGCGTCTTCTACAGCAAGGAGGGCGGGCACACGAACTTCGACAGCTTCGTGCGCGGACTACCAGGACACGCCAGCCTTCGCGTATTTCAGTTATCTCGAGGACAACGTCTACAACGGCACGCTCGCGGCGACCGAGACCTGGTTCCTCGGCCGCTACGAGTCCGAGACCGAGCAGCACGCGGTCTTCGGCGAGATCGGGTTCGACGTCACCGAGAACTTCACAATCACCGCGGGCGGGCGCTGGTTCGAGTCCGACCAGACCTTCAACCTGCACCAGGAGGCGCCGGCCGGCTTCAGCGGCTTCTCGCTCACGGACGCGGACACGCAGTCGACCGAGCACGGCACCGTCGGGAAACTGAACTTCACGTACCGCATCGACGAAGACCGGATGGTCTACGCGACCTGGTCGGAGGGCTTCCGCAATGGCGGCGCCAATCCCGTGCGCCCGATCTCGATCCTGCCGAGCGAGTTCAAGTCCGACACGCTCACGAACATGGAGATCGGCGCCAAGACGGAGTGGCTGGAGAACCGCATGCGTCTCAATGTCTCGGCCTACTCGATGCAGTGGAACGATTTCGCCGTCCAGATCGAGGACCCGCAGAACGGCGGAAGCGATGAGAACGGAGTGCCCATTCCGGCCGTATTCCAGCTCGGTTACGTCAATCTTCCGAGCGCGGAGATCCAGGGTGTCGAGGCCGAGTTCACCTTCGCGGTGAACGACGCCTGGCAGATCGATGCGACGCTCGGCTTACAACAGCGCGGAGGTATCCAAGGCAACCGTGCTCAGGCTCGAGGACGACCTGCGGCAGGGTCTTTGAGCGGCAGGTCGACCAAGGGTGCGCGATTGCCGCTAACGCCAGAATTGAGCGGGGCGCTCGGCATCGAATGGCGGCCGCGCGGGCAGCTCCTGAACTCGCAACCCTTTGCGCGGCTCGACTTCGCCTACGTCGGCGAGGTGGTCACCAACCTCGAGGGCTTCGAGTCCGTGGTCGGCCAGGCCGGCGTCAGCACCCAGGACGCCTACGAGACGGCAGACTTCCGTGTCGGCCTGGAAGGCGAGGTCTGGAGCGGCTCGTTCTTCGTGGAGAACCTGTCGGACGAGCGGGCGGTCACGTTCCGCAGCAACCGCTGGGCGGAACCGCGCCTGTCGATCACCCGGCCGCGTACCTACGGACTGCAGTTCCGCTACGACTTCTGACGCGCATGGACATCGGCGTCCCGGTCCGCAATTTCGGCAAGGTCGGCATGGAGGCGCTCGGTGCCGCCATCCTTGCCCAGGACGAGGTGGCCTGGAATGAGAACGTCCAGCGCCAGAAGGACTACGAGGTCCACGAGCAGACGCGCTCGATCGTGCTGCTCTTTGCCAGTGTCGAGGACTGGCCCGCCATCGAGGTGAGCAAGCAGCCGGGCTGGGACCGCCTCGCGGACGTCGCCGTGCCGGTCATGCACGAGATCATTCGCAACTGGTACCCGCCGGGCGGCACCATCATCCGCGCCATGGCGGCAAAACTGCTGAAGGGCGGGCGCATCATTCCGCACCGGGATTCGCATCCGTCATTCGGCGCCGGCCATCGGATCCACGTGCCGATCATCACGAATCCGCGGGTGCGGTTCATGATCGACGGGCGTCCGTACCAGTTCCAGGTTGGCGAGGCCTACGAGATCAACAACCAAAAGGTCCACAGCGTCATGAACAAGGGCGACGCGGACCGGATCAATTTCATCTTCGACTATCTGCCGCCCGACGCTATTCCGGGGCGCGTGGCGTCGTCCGCAGCTCCGGAAGCACGGGCGCCGGGCTCATAGCGCCGGTAGCGATCGCGGATCGGCTCGATGACCGCGATCAGTTCCCCGATCTCCCGCTCGTAATTCCGCCAGTGCCCGATCGACCGGCTGTAAATCGGCTGGCGCACCTGCTCGGCGCTCGGGGTCCGGACCGGGCGGTCGCTCTCGTAGAATCGGAGGCAGGCGTCCTCCCAGGGCAGGCCGCAGAACTCGAGCAAGCGCCGGACCTGCGGCTCGAAGTCGGTCACGACCTTTTCGTACTGCATCGTCAGCACTCGGCCCGGCAGCACGCGGGCCCAGTGATCCATCATGCGCTGGTACTGCAGGTAGTACTCGCCGATCTCGGTCAGGTCGTAGGTGAAGTTCTGGCCTTTCGCGAACAGCTGCCGGTAGCAGGAGAGACAGGCATCGAGCGGGTGCCGCCGCGCGTCGATGATCTTCGCATTCGGCAGGATCAGGGCAATCAGGCCGACATTGGGGAAATTGTTCGGCATCTTGTCCACGAAGCGTGCGGCGCCGGTCCGCCGATGCATGCGGGCATGTGCCAGATACTCTTCGCCCAGTGCCCGCAGATTCTGCGGTGAGAGTTCCCGCATGGCCTCGGGGTAATTGATGCCAGCGGCGCGGTTGCGATTGAGCCCGGTCGCGACGCGCCCGATGTAGGGCAGTTCGCTCGTGCCTTCGACCTGGCTGTGACTCGCGAGAATCTGCTCAAGCAGGGTCGATCCCGATCGCGGCAGGCCGAGAATGAAGATCGGCGAGGTGTCCGGATCGCCGGCATCCCGATGCGAAGCGAGAAACTCGGCCGTGTACACGCCGATCAGCCGGTCATTCATGACCTCGGTCTGCACCGGGTCGTAGTGAACTTCCGAGCGCTGCTTTTCGTTGCCGCGCCGGTAGAAACCCCAGGCGGGTTCGAATCCGCCCCGATCCTCGTGCGCCTTGCCGAGGGCAAACAGGAAATTGACCTCCGATTGAACATTCTCGCCCTGGGCTGCGCTGCGCCTCTCCATTTCCGCGACTGTCGCGTCGTCGAAGCGGTAGGTTTTCAGGTTGGCGAGACTCCAGTAGGTTTCGCCAGAGTCGGGCACCTCGCGGATGCAGTCGTTGTAGGACGCGACCGCGCCCTCGGTGTCGCCGACGGCCTTGAGCACGTGACCGAGACCGAGCAGTGCGCCGATGTGACCGGGCCGCAGTTTCAGGCACTGACGGTAGGAATCGATGGCTTCGTGGGTGAAGGACGCGCGTGCGAGCGTCGCCGCGCGAAGGTAGTGGGCCTGCGGCTGGGATGGTTCGAGTGCGATCGCGCGGTCGAAGCATTCGAGCGCCTCGCCGTAGCGGTCCTGTTCCTTGCGGAGCCGGCCGAGGTCGAGGATTGCCAGCATGAAATCAGGC
The DNA here is from genome assembly GCA_963819545.1 of uncultured Gammaproteobacteria bacterium. Lineage (GTDB taxonomy): Bacteria > Pseudomonadota > Gammaproteobacteria > Steroidobacterales > Steroidobacteraceae > SCUD01. Next base: position 1,116,577 of record CAWFWJ010000002.1, read on the forward strand.
GCGATCGCGATGGCCTGCTCAAGCAGGTTCTCTGCATCATCGACGTGGTCCGCATTCTGCGCGATCAGCGCGAGCAGGCGCATCGCATCGACATTGCGTGGACTCTCGCGCAGGACCTGGCGATAGAGCCGCTCGGCCTCCTCGAGTCGGCCCTCTTTCTGGTGCTCCGCGGCGAGCGCCATCACCCGCCGCTCCGGCGACAGCGCGAAGCACTTTTCGAACGCCACGTCGGCCTCCGGCCCGCGTCGCAGCAGTGCGAGCGCCTTGCCGAGCGTGAACCAGGCGCGTTCGAGCGAGGGATCGAGCCGGGTCGCGCGCTCGAGGAACGGCAGCGCATCCGCGGGTCGGTTCGCCTGCACCAATAGAAACCCCAGATCCTCTTGCGGTTTGGCGAAGCTTGGAGCCGCGGCGACCACCTCGCGCAACGTCTCCTCGGCCTCTTCGGCGCGTTCCATCTTGACGAGGAGCGCGCCGAGGAGCGCGCGCATGTTTACATCGCTCGGAAAGCGCTCGAGCGCCGCGCGGCAGCGCGTCTCAGCCCCGGCGAGATCGCCGGCATTGATCAGGCCGAGGGCCTGGTCGAAAACCGATTTGGGCGCGACTTGCGATTGCATCGGGCGGTCGTCAGGTGCCGGCGCGATCCGGGTCGAGGAGAGCCGCGAGCCTGCGGATGAGTGCGGCGTGTGTAACGACGCGGCGCGCCAGCGGCAATGCCGCGGCCGGCGTTTCGAACACGAGCACGGTGCGCGCCGCGGGCCCGGGAAGTTCCTCGCCGTCCACGCGCACGCGCAGCGCGCTCATCAGCTCGTCGATCGAACTGTCGATGACGGGGCCGACGATGCCGCCTGCGATCGTCTCATCGAATCGCGTCTTGCCGGCCATGCGGATCGGCACGCCGTTGTCCCGCAGGACGCCAACTGCGGCGATCGCGAGCGCGTCATTCTCGCCTTCCACACCCTGCGAATAGACATAGCCCTCGTCGATCAGGTTGTCTTCGTGCAGGTCGATGCTGACGAGCGGCGGGTAGTCTTCCTTCAGGCGGAGAATGAATGCAGTGATGGCATCTGCTTCCGGGCTGGAGGCGGCCGCCGCGCGCGGCCGGCCCGGGTCCTCGGCGGAGGGCAGGAGGTGCGAAGAGTCGCCGACGCTTTGGCCGTCGATGCTTTCCGAATAGACGGCGACATTCAGGTAACGCCAGTTGCGCGCGTAGCCCTGCGGATTCAGGAGCGGCAACAGGACAACCGGGCGCTTTTCGCCGAGCCGGGCGATATCGTCGATCGTCTCCGCGATCGCATTCGGGCCGGCCGGTTCTTCGCCGTGAATCCCCGCGAGCAGCCAGACGGCCGGTCCGGCGACCGGCGAATGGAGCGCGACGATCGGCAGCGGCGCCGTCGTTCCTGCGGGCTGCGAATCGACTATGAGCTCCGCCGTCCAGCCCCGGTCGACGAGCCCGAGCCACGCACGATAGAGCGATTCGATTGGCGCGCGGCCGTCCGCGTACGTCGCAACGCCTGCGGGCGGAGAAAGGCCGGAATCCTGGGCGAAACCTGCCGAGGGCAGAGCGCTGAAGAGCAGAAACGCCGTGGCAAGAGCGCGGGACGATCGCATTACCGAATGGTGGCACCGATGCCGCAGGCTGTCACCCGCGCAGGCCGCCCAGATAGGTGTTCAGATAGCCTCTCCCGGCGCGCTTTGCCTGGCGCAGCATGGGAGCGGTGATCGCGCCGTGCTCGATGACGGACAGTGTGAATATCAGGTCCGTGATCTCGATGAAAAAATAGAAGGCGTCGCGCATTTCCCTGGTGTCCGGCACGGGAAAATGCGCCGCGAACACCTCGTACATGACCTTCCCGACGGTCCTGTCGTTGATTCTATCCGCCTGTTTGACCTCAGGCGGCGTCTTGCCGCCAATCAACAACTGCCGCGCCGCCGGATTCTCCGCATAGACTCGTGCGCCGACGTCAACCAGGTAGTCGGCCAGGTTCTCCCAACGCTTGCGGCGCGCAGCGGGCACTCGCCGCCGGTGTGCTTCGACGAACAGGGCGCTCAGGTCGTTGGTCAGCGCAGAGAAAATGTCGAAGCGATTGGCAAAAAAGTGATAGGCAGACGCTTCCGGGACGTCGGCTCTCTCTGCGATGTCGCGGAAGGCGATCTCCTCGATGGGCCGTTCGCACAGCAGTTCGTAGGCTGCCTGCAGCAAGAGCCCGCGTCGCTCGATGCCACGTTTCCTCATGCTGACATGCGTTTTTCGAAGGCCGATGGTTTGACGTGGCGGCATGCGTTTACCAGGTCGATTGAATGATGGCGGCCGGAAACCGGTGGCGTTTGCAGACTCTTGTCGACTTGTTCATCGGGCAATGGTTGCTCGAGCCCTTTAACTTGACAGTACCCACAATCCCGATAAACCTCTACTTCGAAGTGGTCCGGAAAAACGCGGGGGTTACACCCTCAAAGAGATCGCGGCATGAGACCAGGCGAAAAGGGATACACCATGCCGGCCGAGTGGGAGCCGCATGCGGGTTGCTGGATGGGTTGGCCGAAGCGCCTGGAGCTTTGGCAGGAGTACCTTGAGGCCGCCCGCGATGACTACGTTCGCGTCGCCCAGGCTATCGCCAGATATGAGCCTCTGACCATGGTCGCGGCGCCCGAGTGTGTGGCGGACGCCCAGTCCAGGTGTGGTTCGTCGGTCCGGGTTCTGGCCCTGCCGATGGATGATTCCTGGTTGCGCGACTCGGGCCCAACCTTTGTCGTCGACCGCAACGGCAAGCGCGGTGCGGCCGTGTTTACTTTCAATGCCTGGGGCGCCAAGTATCATCCCCACGATCAAGATGCGGCCGTCGGCGCACGCATCGCGGCGCAGGTCGGTGCACCGGTCCATAAGTCAGATCTGGTTGCGGAGGGTGGCGGCTTCTACTCGGATGGCGAGGGCACGCTCATCACGGCCGAGACCTGCATACTCAACCCCAACCGCAACCCCGGTTGGACCAAGATGGAAGCCGACGCCGAACTCCGGGCGATGCTTGGAATCCAGAAGGTCATCTGGCTGCCCGGTGACGTGACGGACACAGAAACCGATGGGCACGTGGACGGATTCGTCGCCTATATCAAGCCCGCTGCGGTGCTGTGCGAAGTCGTCGCCGATCCGGCCGATCCTCGGTTCGCGATCATGGCCGAAAACCGCAAGGTCCTGGAGATGGCGATGGACGCTCGAGGACGTCGATTCGAGCTGGTGCCGATTCCCGAAGCGCCGCGAACGGTCGTGCCCGACGGCGAGGATGCCTACTGCCGTTCTTACGTCAATTTCTACCTTGCCAATGACGCCGTGATCGCTCCCGCGTATGGCGTGGCTGAAGACGAGGAAGCCTTCGACACCCTGCGTCGAGTCTATCCCGATCGCAAAGTCGTGCCGCTTGACCTGCACGCCCTTTTTCGCGGCGGCGGCGGCATTCACTGCATTACCCAGCAGGAGCCCAAAGGCGCCTAACTAAGCCATTGCCGCCGGTTGCTGCTGCGTCACGCAGTGAATGCCGCCACCGTTCTCGTAGATTCGGTCCATCTCGAGGGCGACGACCTTGCGGTCGGGGAACAGTCGGGCCAGCGTCTCCTGTGCATGGGCATCGGCCTTGCGGTCGCCGAACTGCGGCGTGTAGACCGCGCCGTTGCCAACGTAGTAATTCGCATAGGATGTGAAAAACTCCGGCCGCGACGAACGCACGTCGACGGCGCTCGCTACCTCGACGATTTCAAATGGCCGCCCACGCGCGTCCTTCGCGGCGCGGAGAATGGCGTACGCGTCATCCCGCGCGCGACCCCACTCCGAACGGTCGCCCGGATAGGCGCTGGCGAGCAGCAGGCCCGGGTGCACGATGCGTATCGAGCCATCGATATGCCCGTCGGTAATATCTTGCCCGCGCACGCCGGGAATCCAGATCACGACCTTGACGCCGAGTTGCGTCTTCAACGCCGATTCGATCTCGGCACGGCTCACGCCGGGATTTCGATTCTCGTTGACCCAGCAGCTCTCGGTCAGGATCAAGGTGCCTTCACCATCAAATTCAAGGCCGCCGCCTTCGCCGCGGATCGGCGCTGCGAAGCGCTCGCAGCCGAGATACTCGGCAATTCGTCCCGCGAGCCTGACATCGTTTTTGTGGCTTTGCTTGCCACCCCAGCCGTTGAAATTGAAATCGACAAGCGCTGCGCCGCCGTCTCGCCCGAGTAGAAACACCGGACCTGAATCCCGGGCCCACATGTCGTCGGTGTCGATGTCGACCAGGCGAACCTTCGGCCCGCAGAGTTGAGCCGCCAGTGTGTGGTGTTCGGAGCCGGCCATCATCCACACGGGCTCGTTCTCGGCAATCGCGCGCGCGAGTCGTCCGAGTGTCTCCTGCACGCTCTCGAAATAGCTGCCCCCGCCATAGATCGATGCCGTGCTCGGCCAGGCCATCCAGGTTGCGGCGTGCGGCGCGTCCTCAGCGGGTGCAAAATAATTCCGCACGCTCGACCTCGCGCCTGCGTTGGCGGATGCGCCGCTCGAACATGCCAACTCGCCGGCAGCCGCCAGCACGGCGTTTGCGATCAGGAAGTTTCTTCGCGTCACGGTCATGGCCTCCTATCCTTGATTCCTGCCTTCGGCCCACTGTGGCGGAGTCATTGGCCTGCAGCAATTGATCGACTTGTTCATCGGGGAATCGGTGCTCTGCGCCCGGCAATGAATAGTCCTGTGAACGCTACGAGAAAAAGCGCGATGGCGGCGACGAACACGCGCTGATAGCTGCCATCGGTGACGAGCAGCGCAGCAAGTCCGGGTCCGGCCGCGCCGCCGATCGTCGATGCGAAAGAACCGGCGGCGACTGCACTGCCGTTCGGATCCAGTGCGGCCATCAGGCCCTGTATGTACGGCAGGCAGAAGGCCCAGGAGAATCCGAGACAGGAGCTTCCCAACAGATAGAGCCAGACCTGCTCTGTCGATGTGAGAATCACGAGACCGGCGATCGCGACGCCGATACCGCAGGCGAGCGGACCCATGCGACCGAAGCGACTGCCCAGAAAGACAATCGAAAATGCGCCGGGGATGCCGATCAGCGAAGCGATCAGCAACGTGGTCCCGATCTGCTGGTCGGAGTATCCGAGCGACACGCCGAGGCGCTCGACATAGGTGAATTGCGCCGTATTGGCAGCCTCGAACAAGCCGAATCCCAGCAGGCCGAAGAGCGTTGCCGCGGCAAACAGCACCTTGAATTCGGACCGACGTTCCGGGCCGACCCAGGAATCGATCGCCTTGCCGGGCAGAAATCGCGCCAGCATAAGCGCGAGAATATCCATGGCTGCGATCAACAAGAACATTCCCGAAACACTCAGGAGTGCCGAATACACGGGGAGCACGTAGAGGCCGATGCCGCTGACGACGAATTGCAACGCCACGAAGATGCCGTAACCGCGATCGACGTTCTCGAAGCGGGCAAATGATGCGATGGCCGCCGTGTAGGCGGCGCCGGCGCCGATGCCGGCGAGAAAGCGCGCGGCCAGGAACCAGGGCGCCAGCTGCGGCGTAAGGCCCGACGCCACATCGGCGATCGCTGCCAGCGCCAGTGCGAAGGTCGCCGTCTTTCGCAGATCGAGGCGATGCATGCGAAAAGCCATGAGGATCGCGATGAGGGCGCCACCGAAAAAATTCACCGATGCCGACCACCCGGCGAAGGACTCGGAAAGTGCCGCTTGATCGACCAGTATCCCGATCATCGCCGGCAGGATCAGCAGCGGCAGGATGGAAATCGTGCCGATGACTGAATAGATGCAGAACGGCTTCAGATTGTCGATGCGCATCAACGCCCGTCGAGGCTGAGCAGCGCACCATACAAGTCCGGCCGCCGGTCCCGGAACACGCCCCAGGAACGGCGGTATCGGCGCACGGCTTCGAGGTCGATAGTTGCCGTGAGAACGCATTCGCTCGTGCGATCGGCGGACTCGACGATGTTTCCCACGTGGTCCGTGATGAATGACGAACCGTAGAAGTCCATCGCCAGCCCGTTGCTCTGTTCCCGGCCGATCCTGTTCGAGGCCACCACCGGGACGATATTGGCCGCGGCGTGACCCCGCATGGCGGTCTGCCAGTGATCCTTGCTGTCGATTTCCGGTTGGGAGATCTCGCCGCCGATTGCGGTCGGATAGCACAGCAGTTCGGCGCCCTTCAGCACCATCGAGCGTGCTGCCTCGGGGAACCACTGGTCCCAGCAGATGGCGACGCCGATGCGTGCGTAACGCGTTTCCACTGCCAGGAAGCCGGTGTCACCCGGGCTGAAATAGAATTTTTCCTGATAGCCCGGAAAGTCCGGGATATGGCTCTTGCGGTAGTGCCCGGCGATGCTGCCGTCGGCATCGATGATTGCGACCGAGTTGTAGTATGCGAGACCGGCGCGCTCGAAGAACGACACCGGCAGGACAAGTTCCCGCTTTCTTGCCACGGCCTGCAGGCGCTTCAGTGTGGGTTGCGCATCGATGGTGCGGGCGAGGTCGAAATGCTCATCCCGCTGGTCGATGCAGAAGTAGGGCGTCTCGAAGAGCTCTTGCAGCAGGATGATCTGTGCGCCTGCATCCGCGGCGCGATGAATCAGCCCTTCGGCCCGCTCGACGTTGGCCGCGATATCCCAGCTGCAGTGCATCTGCGTGCAGGCGACCGTGATCTTCATGCCCAGTCCCAATCCGCTGGCTCGACTGATAGTCAAGTTAACTCGGGTTCATTGCCCGGTCAACCTGCGCTGGAGAACGCCGCCCGCGGATGAATTACAGTCGGGTTCGGTCAGGACCGGATTGCAGACATGCGCGTTTCGCGAATCTTCAAGGTGGTCGGCGCCGCGATCGGGCTCGGCCATCCCGCCGACTCGTTTGCGGCCCGCGATCGCTTCAGTCTTTCGCCGATCGTGCTCGGCGGCTGCGGCCGGTCCGGCACCACGCTGCTCCGTATGATGCTCGATTCGCACCAGCGGATCTGCTGCGGTCCCGAATCGAGCGTATTCCGGAGGCAGGCACTCGATCCGGAGTCGCTGGCCGATCGATTCGGCTTTCCGCGGGCTGCGGTCCTCGAGATCTACGACCGCGCTGGTTCGCGCCCGCAATTCATCGATGCATTTGCGTCGCTTTGCATGCAGAAGACCGGCAAGTCGCGCTGGGCCGAGAAAACGCCGCGCAACATCGGCCGCATCGGCGAGATCTTCCGCTGTTTTCCCGAAGCGCGTTTCGTGCACGTGCTGCGCGACGGGCGCGACGTCGCCTGCTCACTGCGCACACATCCGCGCCATCGCGTCAAGAACGGCAAGCTCGTTCCGCGCGACACCTGGAAGCGGATTGCAGGCTGCGCGCGCCGTTGGCGCGACGACATCGAAGGTTCACGCCCGTTCTGGAGCGATCCGCGCTTCCACACGGTCCGCTACGAGGACCTGGTGCTGAACCCGCGGCCCGTGCTCGAGAAGCTGATGGCCTTTCTCGGAGAACCCTGGGACGAGGTAATGCTCGAGCACGCGGGCGCCGGATCGCCATTCCGGGACGTCACCCGATTCGCCCAGAGTCCCGAGGCGCTCGCCGCCGTCAACACGGCCTCACTCGGCCGCTGGCAGCGCGATCTCGACGCCCGGGACCGGCGAATCTTCAAGCGGATCACGGGCGAACTCCTGATCGAACTCGGCTACGCGCAGGACCCCGACTGGTGACCTGGGCGCACGTCCTCCACGACGAGGATTGACTCAGGTCAAGGTGCCCCGGAGCCGCGAAGTCCATATTTTCAGGCATGAACGCGTCGGCGATCTTCGATGCGGCGCTGATTCGCCGCTATGACCGGCCGGGCCCGCGCTACACCTCGTACCCGACTGCACCGCATTTCAGCCCGCGATTCGGCGAGGTCAATTACCGCGCCTGCGCGTTGCGCAGCAACGAGGTGCCGATCCCCACAGAGCTGTCGCTCTACCTCCACGTGCCGTTCTGTTTCAGTCCCTGCTTCTACTGCGGCTGCACGCGCGTCATCACCCGCGACCGCACGCGCGGCGCTACCTACGCCGCACGGCTCGAACGCGAAATCGCAATAGTCGCGCCGCTCTTCGACACGGATCGCAACGTGGTTCAGCTGCATTTCGGCGGCGGCACGCCAAATTTCCTGGATGCCGGCGAGCTGGCGGGGCTGGTGCGCTGCCTGGACGGACACTTCAACCTGAGCAAGCACGAGGACCGCGACTTTTCAATCGAACTCGACCCGCGGACGCTCGAGCCGGGTGACGTCATGCGACTCGCCGCGCTCGGCCTCAATCGCGTGAGCCTCGGCGTGCAGGATTTCGATCCAGTGGTCCAGTCCGCCGTCAATCGCATCCAGAGCGTGGAGCAGACCCTGGCTGTGATCGACGAGTGCCGAACGAGCGGCATGCGCTCTGTCAACGTCGACCTGATCTACGGCCTGCCGAAACAGACCTGCGAAGGATTCGCGCGCACGCTGGACACGATCATCGGTGCGCGCCCCGACCGGCTGGCGATCTACGGATACGCCCACCTGCCGGAACTATTCAAGCCACAGCGGCAGGTCGAGACGGCCGACCTGCCGGACGCCGTGGCGCGCATGGAGCTGCTCCAGCTTGCGGTGCAAAGGCTCACCGATCACGGCTATCGTTTCATCGGCATGGATCACTTCGCCTTGCCGAAAGACGACCTGTCGAAGGCGCAGGAGGCAGAAACCCTGCAACGCAACTTCATGGGCTACACGATTCACGGCAGCTGCGACCTGATCGGACTCGGCGTCAGCTCCATCAGCCACATAGCCGACAGCTACAGCCAGAATCACCGCGACCTGCCGGGCTGGGAGCGGGCTCTCGACGAAAATCACCTTCCGATCTGTCGCGGGCTCGAGCTCGATACCGACGACGTGCTGCGTGCGGACGTGATCCAGCAACTGATGTGCAATGGCGCGATCGACGTGGCACTGTTCGAGCGCAATTACGACATTGAGTTCCGGCGCTATTTCGCCGATGCCCTGGCGCAGCTTGAACCGCTCGCCACGGATGGCCTCGTGACCGTCGAGTCCGCCAGAATCGCCGCCACTGCGCGCGGGCGGTTCCTGCTGCGCGTCATTGCGATGTGCTTCGACGGCTACATCTCAGGCGCGCATGGCCAACGGTATTCCCGGGTGATCTGAAGCCCGGCGTTCAAGACTTGATTTCTTGTTGAACGATCGTTTAGCTTGTCAGGCAATGCGGGCATCTTTGCCGACTGTTCAACGCGAGGCACTGGCGCATGCGGTGCATCAGACCTATATGGAGATTTTTCCGAGCCCGACCGTCGCGCAGCGGCTCGGCAGCCTGGAGGCCGGCTCGTACGTGGCGGTCACCTGTTCGCCGAGGACTGGCGTCGACGAGACCATGGATTTCACCGAGCGGCTGATCGGACGCGGCTTCCGCGTGGTGCCACATCTCGCGGCGAAAATGGTGCGTGACCACGCCCACCTGCGGGAAATCATGCGCCGGGTCGTCGATCTGGGTGTCGAGAGCATCTTCGTGCCGGGCGGTGATGCTCCGCAGCCGCTCGGCCCCTATTCAACGGCACTCGAACTGCTCCGCGGCATTGCCGAATTCGACCACCGGCTTCGGCACATCGGCATCGCGGCTCATCCGGAGGGCCATCCGTCCGTCGACTCTGAGGTCTTGCTGCAGGCGCTGTTGGCCAAGCAGACCTGTGCGACCTACCTGGTCACGCAGATGTGCTTCGATTCTGCGGCGATTGCCGACTGGCTCAGCCTGATTCGCGCGCGCGGCATTGCGATGCCGGTTTGGATCGGTTTGCCCGGGGTATTCGATCGTGCGGCGCTCATGAGCGCGTCGCTGCGCATCGGCGTCGGCGCCTCGCTGCGCTTGCTGGGCAATCGCGGCCGATTGATCAGGCGGTTGTTCGCACCGAAGGTCCATCGCCCCGATTCACTCCTGTACGAACTTGCGCCACTGCTGGCGAGACCGGAGTCCAACATTGCCGGGTTTCACTTGTTCTCTTTCAATCGTGTCGAGCAGTCGGAAATCTGGCGCCGGCAGTTTGTCGCCGACTTGCGGCTGACTGCCTGACAGGGAACGCTCATGGCTCGACGCAGCGGAAGGGAAAGACGCGTGGTGCCTGCAATCAGGCAGCTGCCATTCAGCCGCCTGGTCAATCCTTATTCACCGATTGAGGTACTGAGCGACGACCACGTGGAGGCGATCATCGACGCCGCCCTGACCATACTCGAGACCCGCGGCATGAGATTCCTCGAGGAGGGTAGCCGCCGACTTTTGCGCGCCGCCGGAGCGGAATCTGACGAGACGACCCGGATGATGCGCTTCGACCGCGGGCTGGTGCTGGAAAAGCTTGCGCTCGCCCCGGCGCAATTCACACTGCGCGCCCGCAATCGTGCCCATGACCTGCGCATCGGCGGCCGTGATCTGGTATTCGGTGCGGTGGGTGGGCCGGCCTTCTGCAGCGACCTCGACCGTGGCCGGCGCCCGGGCACCCACGCGGAACTTTGCGACTATCTGCGCCTCATCCAGAGCCTGAACATCCTTCACCAGGAAGGCGGTGGCGCTTTCGAGGCGATGGACCTGCCGCCCGAGTCACGACACCTCGATCTGTATCTCGCCCAGTTCACGCTGCTCGACAAGAACTGCCAGGCCTATGCGCTCGGCCGGGAGCGCACGGTCGATTGCATCGAAATGACGTGCATTGCCCTCGGCGTCAGCCGCACGGAACTGGCGAACGATCCGGCGGTGATGGCGATCGTCAATACGAATTCGCCCATGCAGCTCGACATCCCGATGACCGAGGCTGTGATCGAGCTCGCGGCTTCAGGCCAGGCCTGCTGCATCACGCCCTTCACCCTCGCAGGCTCGATGAGCCCGATCACGATGGCCGGGACACTCGCACAGCAGACCGCCGAGATACTGGCGGTAGCCACCCTGGCGCAGGTCGTAAAACCGGGTGCCCGGATCATCTACGGCGCCTTTGCCTCAAACGTGGACATGCAGAGCGGTGCGCCCGCGCTCGGGACTCCGGAGTACTGCAAGGCTGCGCTGGCCAGCGGCCAGATTGCACGTCGACTGGGGCTGCCACTGCGCTCGAGCAACACCACGACATCCAACTGCGTCGATGCGCAGGCGGCCTACGAAAGCGGGATGTCGCTGTGGGGCGCGATCATGGGGCACGCCAATCTCGTTTATCACGCCGCCGGGTGGCTCGAGAGCGGGCTCACCGCATCCTTTGAAAAGCTGATCACCGACGCTGAAATGCTGCAGATGATGGCCGAATTCCTGCGACCCATCGAGGTCAACGCCGGCGAACTGGCGCTCGACGCCATCGCGAGCGTCGAACCCGGCGGCCACCATTTCGGCACCGCCCACACGCTCGCCCGATTCGAAACCGCGTTCTACATTCCAATGTTGTCCAGCCGTCAGAACTTCGAGTCCTGGCAGGAGGCCGGCAGCCTGGACGCCGCCCGTCGAGCAAACGTCATCTGGAAGCGACTGCTGGCCGAATACCAGCGACCACCACTGGACCCGGCCATTGAGGAGGCGCTCACCGACTACGTGGCGCGCCGCAAGGGAGAAATTTCGTGAGACCGACCCTCAACATTCTGAGCGATGAGCTCATCGGCCGGATCCTGGCCGAGGCGAAACGGATCATGGCCGAGGTCGGCATGGAAATATGCGGCCCCAAATTGCGCCAGCGCCTGCTAGATCACGGGTTGAAGACTGACGCGGGTGGCAATCGTGTGATGTTCCCGCCTGAGGTCGTCGATCGCGCCATTTCAACGGCACCGAAGTCCTTCACGCTCTACGACCGCGACGGGCGCCCGCATGCCGAAATCGGTGGCTACAACGTCCACTACGTACCCGGTTCGAGCGGGCTCAAGATCATGGATCACCGCACCGGCGAGACCCGGCTCGCCAATTCAACCGATTTCGTCGAGTACGCACGGCTCTGCGACGGTCTGCAGCACATCGCCTATCTGGCGACGGCATTTTCGACCAATGAAGATATCGAATCGCAGGTATCCGACGCCTGGCGCCTGTACATGGCGCTGGTGAACTCGAAGAAACCGGTGGTGTCGGGCGCCTTCGGCGAGCACGGCGTGCTGCGCATGGTCGAGATGATGCAGCTATTCCGCCGCGACCGCGCCGAACTGATCGAGAAGCCTTTGTCGATATTCACCGTCACCGCGACCGGCAATTTCCGTTTTGGCGAAGATTCCTGCCAGAACCTGCTCGATTGCGTCGAGGCCGGAATCCCGATCGAGATCGTCCCGGTCACGCTGATGGGGCTGATCGCGCCGGTGACGCTGGTGGGCGCGCTCGTATTCCACTGCGTGGATGTGCTGACCGGCATCACGATGGCGCAGATCGTCAGGCCGGGGGCGCCGGTGCTGTTCGGTGGCGCACCCGCCACGTTCCACATGAAGGCGGCCAGCGCGCCGATGGCCGCGATCGAAGCGCAGCACCTGAACGTCGGCTACGTCGCAATCGCCAAGTCGCTGGGACTGCCGACCCAGGCCTACATGGCGCTCAGCGACGGCAAGTTCCTCGATGCCCAGGCAGGCGCGGAGACAATGACGAGTGCGATGCTGGCTGCGCTTGCGGGCGTCAACTCGGTATCGGGTCCCGGCATGCTCGACTTCGTGCTGACATTCAGCCTGCCGAAGCTTGTGTTTGACAACGAGGTTTGTGGTCAGTGCCTGCATTTCGTGCGCGAGATCCGCGTGCTCGACGACTTGCCGGCGATGGACCTGGTGGATTACCTGCGAGAGAACCTCCACCTGATCACGGCACCGCACACGCTGAAATACTGGCCGCAGGAGCTGTACCTGACCGACCCGGTCATCGACCGCGAGAACCGTGAGAACTGGGCCACGGCCGGATCGAAGGATCTCTACCGACGCGCCTGCGAACAAGTGGACCGGCGCCTCGCTGCCTATGCGCCCTTTGACACCGACCCGTCCGCCGATGCCGAAATGCGCCGCCTGATCATCGCGGGCCTGCGGGAGCAGACCGAGTTGCCGCAGTTGCCGCCACCGCCTGAGCATGCCGTGACCGAGGTCGTCCCCGGCCGGCGCGGCCGGCCCGGACGGCGGAGATGAGCAGTGATTGGGATCGCTACTCCCGGTCGAGGTTGACTCGCGTGCCCTTGACGGTTGACTCGACGAGCTCGATTGCGAAGTCCGGGCCCTTGTGTTTCTTGACGAGCACGTCCTCTCCGTCATCGATCTCGATTTTGTAGATGTCCTTGTCGAGCGCCGCCTTGAATGCATCGCGAATGTCTTTCGCGCAGCCATCTTCGCCGCGGCCGTCCTTCAATTGCACTTTGATGTCAATCGGCGTCTCGCCCTGTGGGGTAAGGCGGAAGTGTATGACGCCGTCGTTGTTCGCGCCTTCATGGACCTCGAGACGCCATTTGTTCGCGTACTTCAGGTTGTCCGCAGCGGCTGGCGCTTCCGCGGGCGCGGCGACGGCGGGCGCGGCCGTTTCCTGGGCCGCCGGCGCGAATGCCGGACTGATCCCGGCAATGAGGAGGGTGATCAGGAAGACTCTCAGGACAGGCATGGTGTGGCTCCCGTTCTTAAGTTTGTCGGCTTTGATTCTACCGTAACGCTCTGCCGACCATGTCGGCGCCACGCCATTCCGGGTATCTTGCGGGCTCGGTTCATCGAGGGAGTTTCAGGTATGGCCATCGGGCGCAGCAAGGCAGTGTTTTTCCGTGCGGTCCGCGACCTCGCGGTGCTGGCCTGCGCGACATGGCCGCTCGTCGCGTCCGCGCAGGACCTCGACCTGGTCAACGCAACGCTCATCGACGGCACGGGTGCGGCGCCGCGCAAGAGTGTCACGGTCAGCGTACGCGGCGGCAAGATATTGGCACTCGACGAACGCGCGCCATTGCCGACCGTCGGCGTGCCCAGGATCGACCTTGGGGGTCGCTACCTCCTGCCCGGGCTGATCGATGCGCATTCCCATATCGAATCCCCCGCCGCCGCCTTGCGCGCGCTGCAGTCGGGCGTGACGACGGCACGTGTGCTCGGCGACACGAACCTGCAGGCCATGGGTGCGCGGAACCTGATCCGGGCGGGATACGTACCGGGACCCGAACTCCTGGTGTCGCCAGGCCACATCCGCCCACGGCCGGGACTCGCGTTCTTCATGGTGTACCCGCAGTTTGGTGACGCCATCGACGGTGAACTGCGCGGTCCCGACCGGATCGCCGCGGCCACTCATGCCTTGATCGCGCAAGGTGCGGACGTCATCAAGGTCGGCGCCAGCGAGCGTGCCGGGCTCGTGAGTACCGATCCGCGAAAACCCGAACTCACGGAAGACGAGATGCGGGCCGCGGTGACGGAGGCTTCGAAGAAGGGCCTGTACGTAGCGGCCCACGCGCATGCGCGTGAAGGCGTGGCGGCGGCGGTGAACGCCGGGGTGCGCAGCGTCGAGCACGGCACCTGGGTTGACGATGCGACGCTCGCCGAAATGAAGCGCCGCGGCACGTACTTCGTGCCGACGCTTGCGGTCATGAGTCCGCTCGGCGATCCGCAGGGAAATTCGGCCGACGACGTAGCGCTGCAATTACGCACGCAGTCGATGATGGGCCCGTTGCGCGCGGCGGTGCGCAAGGCGCATGGACTCGGTATCGTCGTGGCGGCGGCGACCGACGGCAGCTATGCCGACGGGGACGATACCGGCCGTATCCGCATCGCGCACGAGATCGCGATGCTGCGCGAACAGATCGGGTACACGCCGCTGGAATCGATCACCGCTGCGACGCTGAACGGAGCACGCGTCCTGGGCGTCGAATCCCGCACCGGGACGGTTCGCCCGGGCATGGAGGCCGACCTCGCCGTTTACGACGGCGATCCGCTGGAAGACAGCAGGGTGTTCTTCGAGCCGAGGCTCGTGATCAGCGACGGCAGGATCGTGGTGGAAGGCGCGGGTCTGGATCTGAATCCTTGAACGCGGACTTGCTTGTCTGGCTGACTCCGACTCTCGCTGCCACATTCTTCTGGGGCACCGCTCAGGGTCTCGTCAAGAAATACATCGGTGAAGTGCCGCCGGCGCGTTTCTGCCTCTATTTCGCGGTGGCGAACGCAGTGGTGAATGTCCTGTTCTGGGCCAGCCAGGATTCTCCGCCGATCCTGGCGCCCGAGGGCCGGATGTTTCTCATGCTGGGCCTGCTGGCCTACATGCTGGATGGCATCGCGTGGATCTTCTACTACCAGTCGATTGTCTACGGACCGATCTCCATTGTCGGAACCTTGTCGGCCTCTTACCCCGCGCTGACCGTCATACTTGCCAACCGCTTTCTCGGCGAGATCTTGTCGCCCTTCCAGATTGCCGGCGTAGTCTGCGTGATTGCTGGTTGCCTGGGACTGGCCTATTCACCCCCCGATCCCAGCAAGAAGAAAACACGGGCGCGCTGGATACCACTCGCTGGCGTCGCGCTTTTGATCTGGGGTGTGAATGGCACGCTCATCAAGTACGCGTACGCGTACTACGGCGACAACGAAGCCAATATCGCCAACGAGGCCAATATGGCGCTGCTGATCGCCATCGGCGGCCTGCTCACGCTGGGCACTTACGGTTTCCTGTTTGGCCGCAAGGGCGCCATATCCGGCAAGGAATGGTCGCGGTCGTTCTTGCCGATGGCCACAATGGCGCTGGGCGGCCTGATGGCGGCCATCGCCTACAAGAAGGGACCGGCGTCGATTGTCTCGCCATTGTCCGGTGCCTATCCCTTGGTCACGCTGGGATTTGCCTGGGTCGTCCTGAAGGAACGGCCGACGGTCCTGCACTGGATCGCCATTGCGGCGATCCTGGCCGGGTTCGTCCTCACGACAATGGGCGCAAGCTGATCGGCCGGTGGCTGCAAGCCAGTATCATCGTGTCATCAGCGGATCGGAGATTGTCTTGAACAAGTTGGTGGAATGCGTTCCCAACTTTTCCGAAGGGCGCGATGCTTCGGTGATCCGCGGCATCACGGCAGAGATCGAGGCAGTGCGCGGCGTGACGCTCCTCGATGTCGATCCGGGCGAAGACACCAACCGTACGGTAGTTACCTTCGTCGGCCCGCCGGAAGCGGTGGCCGAGGCCGCCTTCCGCGCCGGCAAGCGCGCATCCGAATCGATTGACATGACGAAGCATCAAGGCAGCCACGCGCGTATGGGCGCGATGGACGTCTGCCCGTTTGTGCCCGTTGCGGGCGTCAACATGGCCGATTGCGTGGCGCTTGCAAGGGAATGCGGTCGCCGCATCGGCGAACTCGGCATCCCTGTGTATCTCTATGAGCACGCCGCATCGAACCCCGCCCGCAGGAATCTCGCGGCAGTACGCGCCAGTGAATACGAAGGGCTGGAGAGCAAGCTGGCGGACCCGGCCTGGAGGCCCGATTTCGGCCCGGCGAAGCACAACCCGCGTACCGGCGCCTACATCATCGGCGCGCGGGAATTCCTGATCGCCTACAACGTGAATCTCGCAACCACCGACAAGCGTTACGCCGACGACATCGCCTATGAACTGCGCGAGCGCGGACGCCACAAGCGCAGCGGCAATGTCAGTCCCTTCTACTACAAAGGCGAGACGGTCCTGTTCGCGAAAGGGCGCTTCCCCTGCGGGGCCTGCGATCACGTCGCCAAGTCATGGGACGAACTCTCGGCGCATTACCGCGCCGCTCACGGCAAGGATCTCGCGGCGCGCTACGCGGCGCTCGGCTATCCAGCGGGAGAAATCGAAGGAAGGCCGGTGTACGCGGACGGCCGCTTTTCTCAGGTCAAGGCGGTCGGCTGGGTGGTGGACAAGTACCGCCGCGCGCAGATTTCCATCAACCTGACCGATTTCAAGGTGACTTCGGCCCACGCGGTGATGGAGGCCGCGCGCGAAGAAGCCGCGCAGCGCGGGATTGCCGTCA
Source organism: uncultured Gammaproteobacteria bacterium (assembly GCA_963819545.1). Taxonomy (GTDB): domain Bacteria; phylum Pseudomonadota; class Gammaproteobacteria; order Steroidobacterales; family Steroidobacteraceae; genus SCUD01. Next base: position 1,133,509 of record CAWFWJ010000002.1, read on the forward strand.
CCGGTTCCGAAATCGTCGGCGTGGTCCCATTCGACGCAATGCTGGAGTCCGGCCGCTACTACTTGCGCCGGATGCGCAAGTCCACCGGTCTGCCGGTCGCTGATGTCATCGAGACTGCGGTGCAGGCCATGGGCCTGCGCGACGTCGCGCCATTCGAAACAGAAAAGAAGGTAATAGGTATGCCCCGCCAAGCCGGAGATCTGGTACGCAAGTCGGTCGGCGAATTCGTCGACGAAGTGTCGCGCGACACGCCCGCTCCGGGCGGCGGCTCGATCGCAGCGCTCGCGGGCTCGATCGGAGCGGCGCTCGCCGCGATGGTTGCAAACCTGACGATCGGCAAGGCCGGGTTTGACGGCCGCTACGAGGAGCTGGACGCTCTCTCAATAAAGGCGCAAAGCATCAAGGATCAGCTGCTCGACGCGGTGGACGCGGACACGCAGGCCTTCAACGGCGTCATGGACGCGCTGCGCATGCCAAAGGACACAGCGGACCAGAAGGCCGCGCGCAGTGAAGCCATACAGTCAGGCTACAAGCGTGCCACGGAGGTTCCGATGCAAACCGCCCGGCGTTGCCGTGCGGCGCTGGAACTGTGCCTGGCGGCCGCGCGCTGCGGGAACGACGTGATGATCACGGACGCGGGGGTGGGCGCACTGGTTTCTTTCGCAGGGGTCAAGGGTGCGGCCTACAACGCGCGCATCAATCTCAAGTCGATCAAGGATTCCGAATACGTCAGGCGTACCGGAGCTGAGATTGCAAGCCTCGTGGATGAGAGCCGCAAGATCGCCGACCTCGTCGAACGCGAAGTCGAGCGGGTGACGATTCCGTGAACACGAATACGAGAGCTGAGCGATGAACGGACGTGTGGCGCTGGTCACGGGCGGCGGCCGGGGGATCGGACGCGAGGCGGCGCTGCTGCTGTCGGCAGCGGGAGCCCGCGTGATGGTTGTGTCGCGCAGCGCGACGGAACTGGCGGCCGTTGGCCTCGAATACGTTGTGGCCGACCTCGGCACCGCCGAGGGTTGCGCCCTGGCCGTTGCCGAGACCGAGCGACGACTGGGGCCGATCGATGTGTTGGTCGTCAACCACGGGATCGGCTCAGCCCACGAGCGGCTGGTGTGGGAGCAGGATCCCGAAGTCTGGCGCGAGACGATGCGCATCAACCTCGACGGTCCGTTCGAGCTTTCGCGTCTGACGGTAGGCGGCATGTGCAAGCGCGGCTTCGGCCGGCTGGTATTTACCAGTTCGACCGCCGGCGAGAAAGCGGAACGCTCCGGTAGTGCGTACACCGCCTCCAAGCATGGAGTGATCGGACTGGCACGTGCGGTCGCCCAGGACGCCGGGCCGTTCGGAGTCACATCAAACGCAGTGCTGCCTGGCTGGGTGCGAACGGCAATGGCCGAGCGCTCGGCAAAGACGGAGGCCGAACGGCGCGGCATCAGCGTCGAGCAGGTGTGGCGCGAGCGCGCCGCCATCTACCCGCAGAACCGTGTTCTGGATCCGCGCGAGGTCGCGCAGGTGATCGCGTTCCTGTGCAGCGACGCTGCCGGGGGCGTGAACGGCGAAGCGATCACTGTGGCTCTCGGCGGCATGTGGTAGGCGCTCGGAGCCTTGCCTCGAACCACTGCGGCGTTGCCGATCCGCTGCCCGGATGGTCGCCATTATTGCCGATAGCTCGGTTCTTCCTCGTCCAGAATTTGCTTCAATGCATCGAAGTGCAGTCTGGCCAATTCGCTCGGGTAAGAGAACCATTGCGCGCAGGTCTTGGCCGCGATGGCCTCCGGTATCAACGCCGGCGCACGCCCGGTGGACAGCGCCAGAATCTGCACCTTGGCGGCGCACTCCAGGTAATACAGGTCGTCAAACGCTTCGGCTACCGAAGCGCCTATCACCAGCACACCGTGATTGCCCATCATCAGCACGCTCTTGTCCTCGCCAAGCAGACCGGCCACGCGCGCGCCTTCTGACGGGTTGAGCGCCATGCCGTCGAAGTTGCGGTCGTAGGCAATGCGTTGATAGTAGCGACAGGCGTTCTGATCCAGCATCAGGAATTCAAAGCCCTTGATACAACACAGCGCCGTTGCGTGCGGCATATGTGTGTGCAGGATGCAGCGCGCGCGTGGCAGATGCTGGTGGAGTTGCCCGTGCAGATGCCAGGCAGTGGGATCCGGTGCGTCAGGGCCTTCGACCGAGGAGGCATTGCGCGCGTCCAGCAACAGCAATTCGCTGGCACGGATGCGCGAAAAATGCCGCCCGTTCGGATTCAGCAGGAATTTGCACCGGTCCTCTGAGACGACAACACTGAAATGGTTGACGATCGACTCATGCCAGTTCAGACGCGCCACCCAGCGAAACGCCGCGGCCAGATCCGTGCGGGCCTGGGCCTCGGTTGGCGGAGCGACAATCATGGCGGCGATTCCAGCACGGTGAATGCGGACTTTAGAGTCGGAACAGAGTCGTTGCAATGCGGAATATAATCCACGCATGACCATGCCACTTTGCTCCCGGCAGTTCGCGGCAGACGGTGTCGCACTGGCGCCTGGCCTCGTCACTGCGGCGCTTCTCCGCACGATCAAGGCTGTGATGCGCGCGCGAGCAGCGCGTGTAATGGAGGCACTCGGCACCAGGCCGATCGGTATTGGCAGCAGGAATGGGTACTACGAACTTGTCCAGCGGTCGCCTGGCAGGTTTGACGTCCCCATGAGCGAACGGGACCTGATGCCGATTTGGGGCGCGCAAGGCTCCATTGCGCCGGAGGTGCCTTGGTTCGGGCTGGTCCGGGCGACGCTGGGACCTGAAGCGAAGCCGTCGTTCTGCGGGGTCGTGTTCTCGCGTCCAGGCTCGCCCGCGCAGCACTGGCACATCGACTCTCCTCACGAGGCGGCGGAAATTCGGCCGGCGCATGCGGTGAATGTGCTGCTGGCGCTGGCGGATATCCCGCTCGCGGCCGGCCCGACCGAAGTGGCGCGTGGCACGCACCTGAAGACCAATCATCTGGCGAGGCCGTGGCTGGACCGGGACAGCCTGCTATATCAGTCGGAGACGGAGGTTACGCCAGCCACCCTGGACCGCGCCGAGCAGCATGAGGACGCAGCGGCGGTGCAGCCCGCCGTGCAGGCGATGTCGGCGGGGGATTGCCTGATCTTCGACGACAGGATTTTGCACCGAGGCCTCGCCAACGCCAGCGAGCAGGAGCGTTGGGTGGCGTACTTCAGCTACATGCGGCCCCGCCCTGGCCTGGACGAAGTTGCAGACACGCACTTCGAGGCCTCGAAGTCATTGTTTGACTGATTTGATCTTGAGGATAGTACGTACCAGAGGCTTCCATGTACGCCGCGCAAGCGAGGCGCAGTCGGCGGGCGAAACAGAACCGCAGTCGCAAGGGCAGGGGTGAGTAAGGACATCAATCTCTACTACATTCCCTACTACATTAAGGGTGATCCGCTGCTGAAGAGGCTGGTGCCGGTCGCCCGCTACAATCATGGAGGTCAAAGGCATGCTCAGGAACGAGACTACCGAACGCGCCGACAGCGGCATGGAGCACTTCGGCTACAAGCAGTCTCTCGACCGCAGCATCGGCGCATTCGGCAGCTTCGCCGCCGGCGTCAGCTACATCTCGATACTCACCGGCACCTTCCAGCTGTTCTACTTCGGCTTCGGCACCGCGGGACCCGCCTACCTGTGGTCCTGGCCGCTGGTGCTCATCGGTCAGCTGGCGGTGGCGCTGTGCTTCATGGAGCTGGCCGCCAAATACCCCATCGCGGGATCGGTCTACAACTGGTCCAAGCAGCTGGGCAGCCGCTTCGTGGGCTGGTCGTCGGGCTGGCTGATGCTGACCGCGTCGATCGTCACCCTGTCTGCCGTGGTGCTGGCGCTGCAACTCAACCTGCCGCGGCTGTGGAGCGGCTTCCAGATCATCGGCGACGGCAAGGGACCCTACGATTTCGCCACCAACGCAGTGGTCCTCGGCACGGTCCTGATCGTGTTCACCACCGTCGTCAATGCGCTCGGCGTGCGGCTGATGGCGATGATCAACAGCGCGGGTGTCTTCATCGAGCTGATCGCCGCCTGTCTCATCGCGATCATCCTGGCGCTGCACGCGACGCGCGGCCCCGCGGTGTTCTTCTCCACCAACGGCTACGGCGCCGGCCAGAGCGGGGGCTTTCTGGGCGCCTTCCTGATCGCGTCACTGGCCTCCGGATACGTGATGTACGGCTTCGACACCGCCAGTTCACTGGGCGAGGAGACCCTGGAGCCCCGGCGTACTGCGCCGCGGGCCATCCTGCGGGCGATACTGGCGTCGTTCGTCATCGGTGGCGCCATCCTGGTGTTCGCGGTCATGTCGGCGCCCGATCTGAAAGACCCGATGATCGGCAGCAGCAGCGGCGGCCTGCAGTACATCGTCGAGCAGGTGATGTGGGGCCCGCTGGGCAAGATCTTCCTGGTCTGCATCGCGGTCGCGGTGACGGTGTGCTCGCTGGCCGTGCACACCGCAGCCATCCGCCTGACCTTCGCCATGGCGCGCGACAATGCGCTGCCGTTCGGAGAGTGGCTCGCGCGCGTGAATCCGAAGACGCAGACGCCGATCGTTCCTGCCGTCATGATCGGCGTGATTGCCGCGCTCATCCTGGTCGTCAACATCGGGCAGCCGAAGATCTTCACGGTGCTGACCTCGATTGCGATCATCATGATCTACGTGGCCTACCTGATGGTGACCGGCCCGATGCTGAAGAAGCGCCTGCAGGGGCAGTGGCCCCCCGCGGATCTCGGGGCCGGCGGCTACTTCACCATGGGCAGGTGGGGAATGTTCGTCAATGTCGTCGCGGTCGTGTGGGGCGCCGGCATGGCGCTGAACCTCGCCTGGCCGCGCGAGGCCGTTTACGGCGCGCCCTGGTACAACACCTGGGGCGCGTTCGTCTACATCGCCGTTATTCTCGGCGCCGGTCTGTTGTGGTACGCGGCCAAGGGCCGCCATCACATCGGCACGCTGGCCTCGCACGCGGTGACCACCAGGATTGATGCACCGCCGGCGAAACTCTGACGCCACGTTCGCGGCGTAATCACCGGTGGCGGCTGCCGCGCAGCCCCGCAAGTGCGGCGCAGTCAGGGAGCGAGTCGGAATCGCAGCCGCAAGGGCAGGAGTGAGCGTTGCGGGCAGACGCCCGGGCGACGAGTTTCTGCGTGTGCGCCCGGAAAATTCGTACCGACATCTTGGGCAATGGCAGGACTGGTTCTATGGCGCGTTGTTTTATGGCGGGCAACCTACACGATCGTCGCGTAGGACAGTGATGGCTGAGAGCCGACCCGCCGCCGTCCTAAGGCCAGGCTACGGTCGGCACGACGCCAGGCACCGGCTGGGATCGGACGTAGGTCACCAACTGCCAGACCGTGGTGTCGGAGAGTATGCCGCCGTACGCCGGCATGCCGTGAGGCCGGCCGTAAAAGATCGAATGGAACAGCGCCCCGTCGGTGCCCCCATATCGCCAGCGCCCGTCTACCAGGCTCGGACCCACAAAGCCGACCGCGCCCGCGCCATGGCAGCCGTCGCAGTTCATTGCGCCGAAAAGCACTTTGCCCTCCTGGGCAGCGCCCGGGTCTGCACTGAGCGGATTGACGAGAGACTCGGCCGGGGGCGCAAGGTTGCCGGCAGAACCGTGCTGATCGTAGCGCACGGACGGCGGCGTGTTTCGTGCTGACTTGCCGGCCTCCGAAACGGCCGGCCCGGACCCGTCGCATGAGGCAAGCGCGAGCAAGGCCGCCGACAGGACAGGCTTTACAGCGCGAAGATCCACAGCATGCCACCCCGGCTCGTGTATCGCGCCAGATCGGGCGCGAAATCTGAAGGAGGCCTCACGTCTGCCGGGTCGTCCGATCGCACGTCGCCCGCTATCAGGAACCAGTCGCCGCCAATGCCGGCGTAAACGGCCACGTATTGTTTGCCGTCCGGGCCGCGATACGTGATCGGCGCTCCGACCACGCCGGAGCCGACTTTGAACTTCCAGAGCGACTGGCCAGTCCGCGCGTCAGCCGCCTTGAACCAACCGTCGAGGGTGCCGTAAAAGGTGACATCGCCGGCCGTCACGACGCTGCCGCTCCACACCGGGAATTTCTCTTTGATCTCCCATACGCGCCGCCCCGTAGTCGCATCCCAGGCGATGAACGCTCCAAGGTGACCGCCGGGTCCGGCGGTGTAGGGGATGTTGGCACTGACAAAGGGCGTGCCAGCGATATACGCGGCATTGTCCGACTGCCAGTCCATGCAGAGGTTGTTTGTCGATACGTAAAAGAGCCCGGTCCTGGGCGAGTACGAGGCCGGCGATGCCGGGCTCTTGCCGCCCTCCAGATTGGGACAGATGTTCTGCACCATCCCGCGCGACTTGCCGGTGAGCTTGGTGGGATCCACCACCGGTCGACCGGTCGCGAGGTCGACTCGCTTGGCCCAGTTGACCTCCACGTAGGGCTCGGCGACCAGCAGCTCGCCCGTGGCCCGATCGAGGGTATAGGCGAAGCCATTCTTGTCGAAGTGCACCAACACGCTGCGACGACGATCACCGATTGTCAGTTCTGCGAGGATGTTCTCTGCGTTGGCGTCGTAGTCCCAGTTGTCGTGAGGCGTGAACTGATAGGCCCAAATCAGCTGGCCGTCGCCCGGCCGACGTGCCAGGACGCTAGCGCTCCACTTGTTGTCGCCGGAGCGTTGCTCGGAATTGTAGGGCCCGGGGTTGCCGGTACCGTAATAGACCAGATCCAGTGCAGGGTCGTACGACAGCCAGCCCCAGACCGGCGCCCCGCCGTGCTGCCACGAGTCGTCGGACCAGCTGCTGAGAGCGAGGTCGGACCCTTTGTCGTAGAAAGGCTTGAACGTGCCCGGTGTCGCCAGCACCTCGCTGTCCGGACCTATGTTGCGAGCCGTCCATACGACCTTGCCAGTCTTGAGGTCCAGTGCCTTGAGCCAGCCGTGGATTCCGTACTCACCGCCCGAGGGGCCGACCAGCACCCGATCACCGACGACCAGCGGCGCCATGGTGATTGTCTCGCCGGCCGCAAGATCCGCGACTTTGGACTTCCACATTTCGCGGCCGGTCTCGGCGTTCACCGCGACGGTGTGACCGTCCAGCAGGTTGTAGACGATCTTGCCCTCGGCGTACACGGCGCCGCGGTTCACCGCGTCGCAACAGGCTACGCCCACCGCGGCGGGGTTCACGTCAGGACGGTATTTGAACCGAAGCGGGTAGTCCTCTTCTCGGAGGTCGAACGCATAAAGGACGTTGGGATACGGTGTCACAACATAAAGGGTTCCATCCACTACCAGGGGTTGCCCTTCGTGGCCGCCCAGCACCCCGGTAGAGAAAGTCCAGGTTGGGCGCAGCCGTCCCACGTTTGCTGCCGTGATCTCGGCGAGGCCGCTATAGCGGGTGGCGCCGAGATCCTTGCCGGGACGAGTCCATTGGCCATCGTCCTCAGCACGAACGGCACTGCCCAACGCTGTGGTCAGGATCAGTGCGCTGAAGGCCGCGCGCAAACTGGTAGGAGTAGTAATTCGCCATGTGTAGCACGGGGTAGCGATGCCTGCAATATCAGGTCCGACGCACATTCGACGACTGTCTCGACGTTGAGGGGCGCCCTTTCTTGAAAATAGCTGGCGTCGTAAGGCGGCCAACGTTCCGACGCATGTCCCGCTGAGTGGAAGAACGATGCCGTACGACTGCGCCGGAAAGTGCGTGACTGGCTGCTGATGGAGTCTCGTTAAATGGTCGATAGGAGGAGGGGGAAGTACTGCCTCTCTCCGACCCGCGCGGCAGATCGGCGGCGCGCTACAGGTTGAATTCGGCGATCGCCTTCAATCCTTGATCGATGTTATTCCGGGCCGCGCCCTCGATTGCGAGGCGCAATCGGATCACGCCAACCACCGATTCGCCCATGTCCGCGGTGTAGGCGGACCTAATCGCCGTTCGCATGACGATGCTCCTGTCGGCTGCCTTGACAAGCACCCATCCCGCTTCCATGTTTACCGTAAAGCTGAAACCGAACAGTGGCCGTGCGAGTGGGGCGAGCGTGACGGTGAGTTCGTAGTCCGCGCCTTTGCCCTGGACAATGCTCTTGAACAGATTGGTCCGCGTGATCGAACTCTCGATAGCGGCCTTTAAATCCGCATCGGAGATGTTGGAGAACTCGATCGCGGACGTCTCGCTGCCGCCACGGGTTTCGACGGCAACGGAGTAAGGAAAATTCTTGGTCACCGACAATGCAGGCGGAACCATCGATTCCCGACTTGCCGGTGTGGCGCATCCGGCGAGACCGCCGATCACTACGACGAGAGTTAGTGCCGCGATACGTTCCATCAGGATGCCCGGCATGTCACTCCCCCTTCTTGAAGATGTTGTCCAGCACTTCGTCCACCATTTCCGTCGGTGACAGCCGGGTCAGCGACGTATGCAACGAATTGCCACTGGCGAGTGGATAGTCCGTCTTCGGGTCGCGAATGGAAATGGAGAGTTCCAGCATGTACATCGTGATATCCCAAAACCACTTGTCGACGTAGGTAACGACGGCATCCATGCTGGCTGGCTTCGCGGCACCTGCCGTGGCTGCGTAGCCGCGCAACCTCAGTCTTTCCGCGATCAGCAAGTCGATTCCGCGGCCGTCTGGCTCGAATTTCTTGACGTATATCGATTTCACTGTGCCCAGATCGGCCGTGGGATCAATCGTTGCGCTTGCCCGATTCACCGCGCACCCGGTCGTCATCAGAGCTGCGGTCGACAGGATTGCGAGAAGCGTCGTCAGACTTTTCATGAGGATCCCCTGTGTGTCATTCAATCGAGGCGCGTCCCGAAATTTCTGGCAGCGCCAGGGAATGGCTGCGGCCACCCGCCGTAAGTCGTCGGCCCTTCAGGCCGATAATACGTACAAAAGTGTTCCCTGTAAGGCCGTAGGCGAGGCGCAGTCAGCGGGCGACACGTAACCGCGGCCGCGAGGGCGGGGGTTAGCGTTGCGACGAGACGCCGGCCCAACGATTTCCTGGTCGTTCGCCCGGAAACACCTCGCTCCCGAGTCTCCGCCCGCCGCAGCGATGGCAGCGCGCGACGCCGATGGCGAACACGCGCTTGAGTCGCTGCGCCCGGTTCATGGCGGTGTCGGAGACCCGGCTGCCGCGTGCCAGGGCGCGCCTGACATTGCCAGTCAGCCACACGGGCCTGTTGCTCTCGGCGCGCTGCGCACGAAGTGGGGCAGTTCATGGAATAAGGGCACTTTGAACTATAGTTGGGCGCGCGCATGCGCGCCTTGCAGGGAGAACCGGAATGTTTACCAGAAGAGAATTCGTTTCCGCAGCGGCGATCGGTGCGCTCGGTGGTGCGGTCGGCGCCCGGGCGGCCGGCACTGCGCCCACGCCCGCACCCACGCAGCAACAGCGCGCCGCGCGTTTGCCGATCATCATCTCGGCCGGCAACGGTTTTCCGTACCTCGAGAGCGGCTACCGACAGCTCAACGACGGGGGCGATACGCTCGAGGCCGCGCTCGCCGTGGTGCGCGGGCCCGAGGACGATCCGGTCGATGACAGCGTGGGTCTGGGCGGGCTGCCCAACGAGGAGGGCGTGGTGGAGCTCGACGCGAGCTGCATGCACGGGCCATCGCGGCGTGCGGGCGCGGTCGGTGGCGTGCGCAATATCCGCAACGTCTCTCTGCTGGCGCGCGAGGTCATGCTGCACACCGGGCACGTGATGCTGGTCGGCGAGGGCGCGGAGCGCTTCGCAGTTGCGCGCGGTTTCAAGCGCGAGGAACTGCTCACCGACGAGTCGCGCAAGGTGTGGCTGCTGTGGAAGGAGTCCCACGCCGACTGGTGGGGTCCGGGGCTCGCCGATCCAGCCTGGAATAAACGCTTGCGCGAACGGGTGCGCGCGGGTGACGCCGACCGCCATTACGATCGACTGCTGGCGCTGGCCGGCGACCTGGGTGTGCGTCCCGAGGCGCGCCGCGCCGCCGTCCACAAGGTGCTGTTTCCGCCGACCGGCACGATTCACTGCTCCGCGCTCAGCGCGCGCGGCGAGATGTCGGGCTGCACGACGACCAGCGGACTGGCCTGGAAGCTGCCGGGGCGGCTCGGCGACTCGCCGATCATCGGCGCCGGCTGCTACACCGACCAGGACGTGGGCTCGGCCGGCGCCACCGGGAGCGGCGAGGAAAATATCAAGGTGGCCGGTACGCACACCATCGTCGAGAACATGCGCCACGGCATGACGCCGTTCGAAGCCGGCATGGACGCGCTCAAGCGCATCGTCCGCAACTACGGCGGCGACATGGAGCGGCTCAAGTACGTCGACATGACTTACTACGTGCTGCGCAAGGACGGCGCCTACGCCGGCGTCTCGCTGTGGACGGGTTACGAACCCGGGCGGCCGCACGCGATCGCCGTGCACGACGGCACGGCGCGACTCGAGAAGACGGTCAGCCTCTACGAGGGCGTCTCGCAGGAATGGCCGCCGCTGGTCGCGCCGTCGGGCGCGGCGCTGTGAGCGTGCTGCCTGTGCCTCGGTAAGCCGATGCCATCGCGTGGCAGTTGCGCGTGCGCGTGCGTTGAGCGCACGTGAATCAGCAGAAGGTAACCGCCATCGGGCACTAAGACGTATTAGAAATCGAGCCGGATCACCCTGAAAAGCAAAGGCCCCCATGCGGGGCCTTGTTGTCAGTCGAACGATGCAAGTAGGGACAGACCCCTTCGGGGACCGTCCCTAAAGCAACGGCACCAGCAACAGCGCCACGATGTTGATGATCTTGATCAGCGGATTGATCGCGGGGCCGGCAGTGTCCTTGTAGGGATCGCCGACAGTGTCGCCGGTCACGGCTGCCTTGTGCGCGTCCGAGCCCTTGCCGCCGAAATTGCCTTCCTCGATGTACTTCTTCGCGTTGTCCCATGCGCCGCCGCCGGTGCACATGGAGATCGCGACGAAGAGGCCGGTGACGATCGTGCCGATCAGCACGCCGCCGAGCGCGCGGATGCCGGCGCCGGGCCCGAGCAGGAAGTTCATGCCGAAGCCGACGATCACCGGGATCAGGATCGGCAGCAGGGATGGCACGATCATTTCGCGGATCGCGGCGCGAGTCAGCATGTCGACAGCTCGCGAATAATCGGGCTTCGCCGTGCCTTCCATGATGCCCTTGATTTCCTTGAACTGGCGCCGCACCTCGATCACGACGGAGCCCGCCGCGCGGCCGACGGCTTCCATCGCCATCGCGGCGAAGAGGAAGGGCACCATGCCGCCGATAAAGAGGCCGATAATGACCGCCGGATCGGACAGGCTGAATAGTTCGAGCTTGCCCGCGATTTCCAGGTTGTGTGTGTAGTCGGCGAACAGCACGAGCGCCGCGAGTCCGGCCGAGCCGATGGCATAGCCTTTCGTGACCGCCTTGGTCGTGTTGCCGACCGCGTCGAGCGCGTCGGTGATCTTGCGCACTTCCTTCGGCAGGCCGCTCATCTCGGCGATGCCGCCGCCGTTGTCGGTAATCGGGCCATAGGCGTCGAGCGCGACGATCATGCCGGTCATCGACAGCATGGCGGTCGCCGCGATTGCGATGCCGTACAGGCCGGCAAGCGAGTAGGCGCCCCAGATCGCGGCGCAGATCGAGAGCACCGGCAGTGCGGTCGACCTCATCGACACCGCGAGTCCCGCAATCACGTTGGTGCCGTGGCCTGTGCGCGAGGCCTCGGCCACATAGCGTACCGGCTTGTACTCGGTCGCCGTGTAGTACTCGGTGATGACGATCATCGCCGCCGTCAGGCCGAGCCCGATCAGTGCGCAGTAGAAGAGTGGCATCGCCGCCGCACCGAACATCATGCGCGTGATCGGGTAGTAGGCGATCGCCGCGATGACGCCGGAGACGATCACGCCGCGATACAGCGCGCCCATGATCTTGCCGCCGTCCCTGACCTTGACGAAGAACGTGCCGACGATCGAGGCGCCGATCGACACGGCGCCGAGCACGAGCGGGTACAGCACCGCCGCTTCGCCGAGTTCCTTCATCATCAAGCCCGCGAGCAGCATGGTCGCGACCACGGTGACCGCGTAGGTCTCGAACAGGTCGGCTGCCATGCCGGCGCAGTCGCCGACATTGTCGCCGACGTTGTCCGCGATCACGGCGGGGTTGCGCGGGTCGTCTTCGGGAATGCCGGCCTCAACCTTCCCTACCAGATCGGCCCCTACATCCGCCCCCTTGGTGAAGATGCCGCCGCCCAACCGCGCGAAGATCGAGATCAGCGAGCCGCCGAAGGCGAGGCCAACCAGCGCATGCAGCGAGTGGTCGCTGTCGCCCGTGAGACGCATCATCACGCCGTAGTAAGCGGCAACGCCCAGCAGTCCCAGGCCGACGACCAGCATGCCGGTGATGGCGCCGCCGCGGAAGGCGACCTGCAGCGCCGGATTGAGTCCGATGCTCGCGGCATGCGCAGTGCGAACGTTCGCCCGCACCGAGACATTCATGCCGATGTAGCCGGCCATGCCGGAGAGAAGTGCGCCGAACGCGAAGCCGACGGCGGTGTACCAGTCGAGCGCGAAGCCGAGCGCGACGAATAACACGACGCCGACGATGGCGATGGTCGAGTACTGGCGATTCAGGTACGCACTTGCGCCCGCCTGGATTGCAGCGGCAATTTCCTGCATCCGTGCATTGCCCGCGGGCTGCGCGAGGATCCAGCGCGACATGAAGATGCCGTACACGATGGCGATCACGCCGGCCAGCATTGCGAGCCAGAGTGCGTTCTGCATGGACATGAATCTACTCCCTGGAAACGAAAATCATATCACGAAGGTCGTCGACAGCCGGCGCCGCACGCGCGCGTTTTTGAGTCTTGCATATGCGGGTATGCCGTTCTTGTAAGGCGGATAGTCCTCGCCGGCAATCAGCGGCTCGAGATAACGACGGCCAGCTGCAGTGATCCCGAAGCCGTCCGCCGTGATGAAATTGCGCGGCACCATTTTTTCGCGATTGGCCACCGCCTCGATCGCAACCGATCCGATGTCCCAGCGGTAGGGCATCGAAGACTTCCGGCGGATGATGGGCATGACCGCATTCTTGCCGGCGAGCGCGAGCTGCACCGCCGCGCGTCCGACGGCGTAGGCCTGTTCGACGTCCACACGCGCGGCAATATGGCGCGCCGAGCGCTGCAGGTAGTCGGCGAGCGCCCAATGGAACTTATAGCCGTGTGCCTGCTTCACCATGGATGCGAGCGTCGGCGCGACGCCGCCGAGCTGCACATGACCGAAGGCGTCGCGCGTGCCCATGTCGGCAAGGAACTTGCCTTCCGCGTCGCGCGTGCCTTCGGAGGCGACGATGACGCAGTAGCCCTTCTGCTCGACGGTGTCCTTCACGCGCGCCAGGAAGCGCTCGCGGTTGAAGGGGATTTCGGGGAACAGGATCAGGTGCGGCGGGTCGCCGGCCTTGCGCGCGGCGAGGCCGCCCGCGGCCGCGATCCAGCCCGCATGGCGTCCCATCACCTCGAGGATGAATACACGTGTGGACGTGCGGGCCATCGAGGCGACATCGAGCGAAGCTTCGAGCGTCGATACGGCGACGTATTTTGCGACCGAGCCAAAGCCCGGGCAGCAATCGGTCACGGGCAGGTCGTTGTCCACGGTCTTCGGAATGCCGATGCAGGCGATCGGGTAGCCGCTCTGTGCGCCGAGCTGGCTCAGCTTCAGCGCCGTGTCCATCGAATCGTTGCCGCCGTTGTAGAAGAAATAGCCGATGTCGTGCGCGCGGAAGACCTCGATCAAGCGTTCGTACTTCGCGCGATCCCGTTCGAGGTCCTTCAGCTTGTAACGAGCGGAACCGAACGCACCCGAGGGCGTGTGCCTGAGCGCGCGAATCGTCGCTGCACTCTCCAGGCTGGTGTCGATGAGGTCCTCGGTGAGGGCGCCGACGATTCCGTCGCGTCCCGCGTAAAGCCGGCCGATCCGGCTGCGATTCTTGCGGCAGGCTTCGATCACGCCGCAGGCCGAGGCATTGATCACCGAGGTGACGCCGCCCGACTGCGCATAGAGCGCATTGCGCGGCCCTGGTTTCCTGCTTCTGCGCGCAGCCATCGTGAAATCCGTTTTTCGGGCGCCGACACCGCCCCGTGGGGGGCGAAGCATAGCCGATTCGCGCGGTTTGACGCGACTTGAAGCCGCGGGCAGGATGTACGCCCCTCGACGGGCGCCGGACCCGCGGAGTCATGGAACCTCTGATCGATCCCCGCATGGGCGCGACCGAGTGCGATTTTCGTCTCTGGCAAGGCGCGAGGCGCGAAGTGTATCGAGCGATACATGAGCGACGAGCAACGCAGCCAGAGACGAAAATCGCCCGGTCCCTACGGGTTACGCACGGGCCTTGGCGGGACTTCGTTGCTCGCCTCGCCCATAGTGACGACTATTGGGCTTCGACTCGCGCCTTGTCCCGCCAAGGCGCGCGCGTAACGCGCTCCATGCGGGGATCGATCAGAGGTTCCATATGAGGCTGGTTCTGCTGGGCGCGCCCGGATCGGGCAAGGGCACGCAAGCGCAACGCCTGCAGGCACGTTGCGGCATGCCACAGGTATCGACCGGCGATCTGCTGCGCGAGGCGGTCGCCGCGGGAACCGATCTCGGCCGTGCCGCCAAGATCGTCATGGATGCGGGACAGCTCGTTGATGACCGCGTCATGCTCGGCATCATCCGCGAGCGGCTCGCGCGCCCGGACGCGGCGCGCGGCTTCATTCTCGACGGATTCCCGCGCACGATCGTGCAGGCCGACGGGCTCGCGGCATTGCTGCGCGAGCTCGGGCAGCCGATCGACGCGGTCGTGCTGTTCGACATCGACCCCGAGGTGCTGCGCAAGCGCGTCGCGGGCCGCCGGAGCTGTCGCCGCTGCGGCCGCGTGTTCCACCTCGAGACGAATCCGCCGCGCGCGGGCGACCGCTGCACGGACGGCGGGCCGCACGACCTGTTCCAGCGGCCCGACGACAACGAAGACACCGTGCGCCAGCGGCTCGCGGTCTATCGCGAACGCACGCAACCGCTCATCGACTATTACGCGAAAACGGGATTGCTGCGCCGCATCGACGCGGACGGCAGCCTTGAGGATGTGGATGCGCGTCTGGAGAGCGCGATCGGGGACTGTCCCCTTTGAAGGTGAACGTCCCCTTCTGAAGGGGACGTTCACCTTCAAAGGTGGACTGTCCCCTCCTGCAGCGCTTCGAGCAAGGGCTCGCCGACGACCGCTCGCCGCCAGCCTGTCAGCAAGATCGATTCGCGCGAGCCGCGGGCGAGTGCCGCGAGTTCGCGCCGCGTCGCGAGCACTTCCGGCTGGATGCCGAGTTCGCTGGCGAGCGCCGTGAGCTGCTTCTGCAGGAGTTTCTGCCGGCGCAGCTGCTCCGGTCCGGGGCGTCCGCCTTCACCGGCGTCGTGAACGCCGTACTCGCTGCGTGCGTCCGCGATCGCGGCGAGAATCGCGTCCGCCGCGTGTTGTGCGGTTCCGCGCGGCACAGCGGCAAGGCGCGACAGCTCATCGCGATTCTGCGGCCGGGTCTCGGCGAGCTCGTAAATCGCGACATCAGGCAGTACCCAGCCGCGCGGAAGGTCGCGATCCATTGCGCGCCGCTCGCGCCAGTCGGCAAGTGCACGCGCGACCGCGAATCCCGCCGCATCGAGCCGTTCCAGGCCCTTGAGCCTGCGCCACGCATCAGCAGGCTCGACGCGATACAGGGAGAGATTGCGGAGCATCGCGGATTCCTCGTCGAGCCAGGCGCGGCGACCGGCCGCGTCGAGTCGCTGTTCGAGCGCCTGCGCAAGCGCGGGCAGGTAGCGGACGTCGTCGGCCGCATAGGCGAGTTGATCCGGCGATAGTGGGCGGCGCGTCCAGTCGGTGCGTGCATGACCCTTTGCAAGTTCGACGCCCAACAACTGGCGCACGAGATCCGCATAACCGATCTGGGCGGGGAATCCGAGCAATGCGGCCGCCTGCTGCGTGTCGAACACCGGTGCGAGCGGCGCGCCGGTCAGGGGCAGCAGCGCTTCAATGTCCTGTCGCGCCGCGTGCAGGAGCTTGAGGCGGCCCGGATCGACCAGCGGCGCCACCAGCGCGCCGCCATCCGCGATCGCAAGCGCATCGATCAAGGCCACGTCGCCGGCCGCTGCCACCTGAATCAGGCAAAGCTTCGGGTAGTAGGTTCGTTCGCGGACGAACTCGGTGTCGAGCGCGATCGCCGAGTCCGCGGGCCACGCGGAAACGCGGGCCTCGAGCGGTTCAGGATCGCGGATTGGAGTTTCGCCTGCGGTCGTCACCACCTTATTATGCGTATGCCGCCTCCGAGCCCCAAGGCAGAATGACCCGATTGCCGCATTCGCTCGCCCAGATCGCCTTGTTGCGCAAGGACCCGGGCATATTGCCGGCGTCGTTCCTGCTGTCGGCGCTCCTCGCGCTCGGCTATGCGGGCGCGAACGCCGTGCTCGCCTGGGTGGACCAGGCGGAGCGCATTCTCGTGCGCACCGCCGTCGACCTCGGACTCACACTCGCATTCTTCTGGATGCTGCTGGTGCTGACCCGCCGCAATCATCGCTTGCCGCAGACGCTCAGCGCCGTATGCGGCACTTATCTGCTGCTGGCGCCCGCGATGGCGGTGCTGATCCTGATGCGTGGTCCGGCGAAGACGAACTACGCGGTCTGGCTCCTGACCAACGCGGGCTCAACCGTCATCACGATCTGGTACCTGCTCATCGTCGGTTACGTCCTGAAGTGCGCGCTCGATACCGGCCTCGTCACGGGATTCGCCATCGCGGTCACCTGGGCGCTGGCGAGCCTCGCGATTGCCCAGAGCCTGTTTCCGGTGGCGACCTGATGCACCTGCACATCATCGGCATCTGCGGCACATTCATGGGCGGGATCGCGGCGCTCGCGCGCGCTGCGGGCCATCGCGTCACGGGATCCGACGCGAATGTCTATCCGCCGATGAGCACGCAGCTCGAAGCGCAGGGCATCGCCCTGATCGACGGCTTCGATCCGTCCCAGCTCGACCTGAAGCCCGATGTCGTCCTCGTGGGCAACGTGATGAGCCGCGGCAATCCGCTGATCGAACGCCTGCTCGACAGCGGGCTGCCGTTCACGTCGGGGCCGCAGTGGCTTGCGGAGAACGTGTTGCGCGGCCGCGAGGTCGCGGCCGTCGCGGGCACGCACGGCAAGACCACGACGTCCTCGATGCTCGCCTGGATCCTGCAAGATGCGGGTTTCGAGCCGGGATTCCTGATCGGCGGCATCCCGGCGAATTTCGGCGCATCGGCGTGCGCGGGGAAGGGCGGTGCCTTCGTGATCGAGGCCGATGAGTACGACACCGCCTTCTTCGACAAGCGCGCGAAATTCGTCCACTACCGGCCGCGCCACTTGCTGCTGACGAACCTCGAGTTCGACCACGCCGACATCTATCCCGACCTGGCCTCGATCCAGCGCCAGTTTCATCATCTCGTGCGCACAGTGCCCGCCTCGGGCCGCATCACCTGGAACGCGGGCGATGCGACGCTCCGGGCGACGCTTGCGATGGGCTGCTGGACGCCGCTGGTGGAGTTCGCGCGCGAGGCCGCGGCAGAATGGCGCGTCCGGCTCGTTTCGAACGACGGCGCTGCGTTCGAGGTGCTGCATCGCGATGCGGCCGCCGGTCTGGTGCGCTGGCCGCTGATCGGCATGCACAACGTCGAGAACGGCCTCGCGGCGATTGCCTGCGCGTCCGGCATGGGCGTTGCGCCATCGCGCTCCGCCGAAGCGCTCGGCCGGTTCACGGGCGTGCGCCGGCGCCTCGAGCTGCGGGGCGAAGTCCAGGGCATTCGCGTTTACGACGATTTTGCGCATCACCCGACGGCCGTTGCGATGACGATCGACGGCGTCCGACGTCAACCGGAGCGGGGCCGCATCGTCGCCGTGCTCGAGCCGCGATCGAACACCATGCGCCTCGGCGTCCATCGTGCCGAGCTCGCGGAATCGCTCGACGGCGCGGACCGCGTCTGGCTTTACCAGCCCGCGGGACTCGACTGGAATCTCGACGGCGTCGCCGCCGAGCTCGGGGCGAAGGCCGCGGTGATGCGGACGATGCCCGAACTGCTCGAATCGCTGGTCTCGGAACTGCAGGCCGGGGACCGCGTGCTGATCATGAGCAACGGCGGATTCGGCGGCCTGCACGATCGCCTGCTCGCGGCGCTGCGGGCGCGGCCCGCGTGAACGCTGAAATCCGGGAACTTTCACTGTTCCCGCTCAACACGGTGCTGTTTCCCGGCGGGCCGCTGCCGCTTCGGATCTTCGAGCCGCGCTACCTCGACATGGTGAGCCGCTGCCTGCGCGAGCAGTCCGGATTCGCGGTCGTCCTCCTCGGGGAGGGCGAGGAGGCTGCATCGGCGACGAGTTTCGCCGCGACCGGCACTGAGGCGCGCATCGTGGATTTCGACCGGCTCGAGGGCAACCTGCTCGGCATCAGCTGCATCGGCCGCGAGCGCGTGCGCGTCGTCGAAGCCTGGCGCGAGGCGGACGGACTGAATCGCGGGCGCGTCCTCGACATCGCCTCGGATCCGGTCGTGCCGCTGCCGCCGGATCAGGCCTGGCTGAGCGAGGTCGTGATGCAGGCCATGCCCGAGGCCGGCGACACTTATCGTCACGTGGAACGGCGCGAAGACGCGGCTTGGATTGCGAATCGTCTCGCGGAACTCCTGCCGCTCACGCTCGCCGACAAGCAGACGCTGCTCGAACTGGTAGATCCGCTCGAACGGCTGTCCGTGCTCGAGCCTGCCGTGACCCGAAGCCGAAGCTAACGCCCCGCGGCCGGGACCGGGCGCAGCCAGCCCGCGATCCAGGCCGCGCCGATCAGGAGCGCGGCCCAGCCCGCGACCAGCCAGCCGGTGTAGCCGTCAAAGCTGCTGACCAGAGACGACGCGCTCGATTCTGTTTGCACGCGGGTGACCGTCGTGGTCGCCTTGATCACGCACACCCAGCCCATGTGCAGACCGATTCCGACGGCGATCGCGCCGGTGCGCTGGCGCACGATAGCAAGCAGCAGGCCGACGAGGACGAGCGTAACAAACGAGTCCGCAATCGCGAACGGTTCCGCGAAATTCGCGAGCGCGCTGCCGAGCAGGCGGATGCCACTGTCCCAGGCAACTTCGTCCGCCGGGACGCGCGCCCGTGCCAGGAAGTGGATCGCCGAGTAGACGAGCGCGGTGCTCCACGCGGCGAAGCCAAAGCCGGACTCGCGCGAAACTGCGCGATACATCAGTCCGCGGAAGAATGTTTCCTCGAGGAGGGCGACCGCGAGGCCGGCGAGCGCCCCCGAGCCGATGGCCCCGAGCAGCATCCCGGATCCAAAATCGGGCTTCAGGGAGTAGATGCCGAGCGCGCCCATCGCGAAGGACATCGGCAGCATCGTTGCGACACCGATCGCGAGGCCCACCGCGAATTGCCGGAGAAAAATCGGGCGCGGCAGTCCGTAGCCCCAGTCCTCGCGGCCGCGGAGCCCGAGACCGCGCAGCGCCACCAGCAACCCGGCGAGCAGGAGCAGCTGCCAGAAGCGGCTGACGATCCGGTGAAACGGCCATTCCGGCACGAGCGCATGCGCGAGGAGCCACACTGGCCAGGCGACGAGCGCCGCGAGCAGGAGCGTGCCGAAGATCGCTGCGAGGAACCAGAGAGCCGCGCGCATCAGCCGCCCCGGGCAATCGTCGCGAACACGCGGGATGCGGCCTCGACCGTCGCCGCGATCTCAGCTTCGCCGTGCGCGGCGGAGACGAATCCCGCCTCGAAGGGCGAGGGCGCGAAATAGATGCCCGCGTCGAGCATGCCGTGGAAGAATTGGCGGAAGCGGGCGCTGTCGCAGGCCATCACCTTGCGGTAGTTCGTGACCGGGGCATCGGCCGTGAAGAAGAACCCGAACATTCCGCAGACGTGATTCGTCGCAAACGCGACGCCGGCCGCTGTTGCCGTCGCGGCGAGGCCGTCCACCAGTCTCGCGGTCGTGGCCGTGAGCCGCGCGTGAAATCCGGGCTTCGAGATCGCATCGAGCGTCGCGAGGCCCGCCGCCATTGCAATCGGATTTCCGGAGAGCGTGCCGGCCTGGTAGACGGGACCGAGCGGCGCAAGCCGCTCCATGATGTCGCGGCGTCCGCCGAAGACGCCGACCGGCATGCCGCCGCCGACGATCTTGCCGAGCGTCGTGAGATCGGGCTTCACGCCGTAAAGCGCCTGCGCGCCGCCCAGCGCGACACGGAATCCGGTCATGACTTCGTCAAAAATTAGGATCGTCCCATGACGCGTGCAGAGTTCGCGGAGCTTCGGCAGGAAATCCGGCCCCGGCGGTACGCAGCCCATGTTGCCGGCGACGGGCTCGACGATCACGCAGGCGATCTCGTCGCCCGAAGCGGCAAAGCAGGCATTCAGGGCGTCGACGTCGTTGTAGCCGAGCGTGGTCGTCTGCGCCGCGACCGCTGCCGGTACGCCCGCCGAATCGGGCACGCCGAGCGTCAGCGCACCGGAGCCCGCTTTGACGAGCAGCGCGTCCGAATGGCCGTGGTAGCAGCCCTCGAATTTCACGATCCGGTCGCGGCCGGTGAAGCCGCGGGCGAGGCGGATCGCGCTCATCGTCGCCTCGGTGCCGGAGCTCGTCATGCGCAGCAGTTCGATCGACGGCATCATCGACGCGATCTTTCGCGCG
This sequence comes from uncultured Gammaproteobacteria bacterium, assembly GCA_963819545.1. GTDB lineage: Bacteria > Pseudomonadota > Gammaproteobacteria > Steroidobacterales > Steroidobacteraceae > SCUD01. Next base: position 1,154,195 of record CAWFWJ010000002.1, read on the forward strand.
AGATCTGTTTCGATGACGGTCGGCGCCCCAAACGAGAGCCCGTCGGCAGCGCGCCGCGTGACCGCGGCGACAACGTCCGGATCCGCGTGGCCCAGGATCATCGGCCCCCAGGAGCCGACGTAGTCGATGAACCGGCGGCCGTCCTCCGTCTCGATGCAGGCGCCGCGCGCCCGTCGCACGAACAGCGGCTCGCCACCCACGCCGCGGAACGCCCGCACCGGGGAATTCACGCCGCCGGCGATGACTTGAGAGGCTTCTTCGAAATGCGACATCCGAGCGGAGTCCGTCAGCGCCGTTCGACGCGGTAGCCACGCTTCTCGAGCAGCGCCGGCAGGCCGCGCGGCCCGACCAGATGCATCGCGCCGACGACCAGCAGCACGTCGTGGTCGGCCTCGAGCATTTCGCTCACCTGGCGTTCCCAGTTCCGGTTGCGTTCGAAGATGAGCATTTCCGCGAGCTGCGGAAATCCCTCGAAGTCCTCGTCGAGACTGTCCTCGAGCCCGGACTCGTCGCCGTCGCGCCAGGCCTCGAGCATCGGACCGATCACCGCGTCAACATCGGCGGCTTCCTCGATGGCCTGCATCAGCAATTCCTTCTGCAATTCGGGCGGCAGCGAGTCGAGCAGGCCGAGTTGGCCGTCGAAGGTCTCGAGTCCGCAGCCGGCCTTGCCATCCGATTTCGCGGCGGCCCCGATGATCTGCTCGACGCCGTGCTCGACGTCGAAGCCATGCGACTGCAAGGCGACCAGCGACACGGTGAGCCCGGCGAACCAGGGTTCGAACGCGGCGAACGGCGCGAGGTCGATTCCCGCCGCTTCCGCGCTCTCACTCACGCGGTCGGCGTCGGAGCCGAGCAGGTCGAACAGACTCTGGCCGTCCGGATCGATCGCACGGGCGAGGGTGATCGAGGTTTTTTCCGAATCGCTCTCGGCATCGGGATCGAGTTCCAGGCAAACGCGTTCCGCGTCGTCGAGTGCCTCGGCCAGCGCGCCGCCGATCGTGAAACCGCCTGCCGGCAGGAGATGCACCGATCCGAACAGGTAGACCGTGTTGTCCCGGCCCTTGACTTCCCACAGCGCCGGTTCCGCCCCGGCCGCGGCCATGGCGAGCGACGCGAGCACGGCGAAGACGTGGCGGGATACGCGCGCGCAAATCGGGTCACGCATCGGCATCCACCCACTCGAGGCCCGTTTCAATACCGCCGTCATCCTCGAGTTCGAGCCAGCGGTAAGCGGGCGGACGCGTGTCCACCTCGAATTCGTCGGCGTGCTGCGCGAACTGCATGCAGGTCGAGGGCGTGCCCATGAGGCGCACGCGGCCGTGCATGCCTTCGAAGGGCTGGTGCGTGTGACCCCAGGCGAGTCCGCGCACGCCCGCGTGTCGCGTGACGACCGCGAAGAATTCGGGCGCATTGTCGAGCATCAGCTCGTCGAGCCAGCGGCTGCCGTGGGGCACCGGCTGATGGTGCAGGCAGACCAGCGCATGCGCGCCCACATTCGCAGCGAGCGCGCCGTCGAGGCGGTCGAGTTCCTCGGCCGCCAGGTGGCCGTGGTGCGAACCGGCGACGGTGCTGTCGAGCATCACGACCAGCCAGGCGCCATGGCGTACGGCGAAGTCGTGTACGAATGGCGGACCCGCGAGCTCCCGCTTGAGCAGCTCCGACTCGTCGTGATTGCCGGGAAGGCAATGCACCGGCGCCGGCGAATTGCCGAACCGCGCGCGGAGCGCCGCATAGCCCGCGGCGTCGTCGTGCACGAGGTCGCCGGTCAGGAGAATCGCGTCCGGCGCGGGGTGTCGCTGGCGTGCGTGGGCGATGCAACGTGCGAGCGTGGCGTCGGTCGCCACGCCCCGCACCAGCATGCCCGCTGTGCCTGGTAAATGCGGATCCGTGAACTGCAGCACTCGCACCGGGCGCAGTTCAGTAGCGGTAGTGATCGGGCTTGAACGGCCCGGCCGCCGGCAGGCCGAGGTAGCGCTCCTGCTCTGGCGTCATCGTCGTGAGTTTCGCCCCGACGCGGTCCAGATGCAGCCGCGCGACTTTCTCGTCGAGCGCCTTCGGCAGCACGTAGACCTGGTTCTTGTAGCGGTCGCCGTGCGCGAACAGCTCGATCTGGGCGAGGACCTGGTTAGTGAAGGAATTCGACATCACGAATGACGGGTGACCGGTTCCGCAGCCGAGATTCACGAGTCGACCCTCGGCCAGCACAATGATGCGCCTGCCGTCGGGGAAGATGATGTGATCGACCTGCGGCTTGATGTTCTCCCAGCGGTATTGCCGCAGCGAGGCGATGTCGATCTCGCTGTCGAAGTGGCCGATGTTGCAGACGATCGCCTGGTGCTTCATCCGCCGCATGTGGTCGTGATTGATCACGCTTACGTTGCCGGTCGCGGTCACGAAAATGTCAGCGGAGGCACAGGCGTCGTCCATCGTGACAACCCGGTAGCCCTCCATCGCGGCCTGCAATGCGCAGATCGGGTCGATCTCGGTGACCCATACGGTGGCACCGAGCCCACGCAACGACTGCGCGCAACCCTTGCCGACGTCGCCATAGCCCGCGATGAGCGCGATCTTGCCGGCGATCATCACGTCGGTCGCGCGCTTGATGCCGTCCACCAGCGATTCGCGACAGCCGTAGAGGTTGTCGAATTTCGCCTTCGTGACCGAGTCGTTGACGTTGATCGCAGGGAAGGGCAGGCGGCCCTCGTCGGCAAGCCGGTACAGCCGCTTGACGCCGGTCGTCGTCTCTTCGGTGACGCCCTTGATGTCGGCGAGACGCGCGGAATACCAGCCCGGCTGGGACTCGAGCCGCTTGCGGATCGAGGCATACAGTGATTGTTCTTCCTCGTTCGTCGGCTTTGCAATGACCGAGGCGTCCCGCTCGGCCTGCGAGCCGAGCATGAGCAGCAGCGTCGCATCGCCGCCGTCGTCGAGGATCATATTGGCCTGCCGCCCGGCCGGCCAGTCGAAGATCCGGTGCGCGAACTCCCAGTACTCTTCGAGTGTTTCGCCCTTGTGCGCGAACACCGGTATGCCGGCCGCGGCGATCGCCGCGGCGGCGTGGTCCTGGGTCGAGAAGATGTTGCAGGATGCCCAGCGCACTTCGGCGCCGAGCGCCGCGAGCGATTCGATCAGGACCGCGGTCTGGATCGTCATGTGCAGCGAGCCCGCGATGCGCGCGCCGCTGAGCGGCTTCGAACGCCCGAACTCGGCCCGAACTGACATCAGGCCCGGCATCTCGGTCTCGGCGATGGCGATTTCGCGCCGGCCCCAGTCGGCGAGGCCGATGTCGGCGACGTGAAAATCCTTGAACTTCTGGTTGATTACGGCATTCATGGTCATTTCTCTCCTTTGCGAGCGAGAGCGCCGTTGTATATCGCTTTTCCCGAGCCTGGCAGGCCATGGCCTGTTGCAACGCTCCTCGAGAATCGCGGGGACTGTCCCCTTTTCCGCGCAGCGAAAAAGGTGGACTGTCCCCTCCTAAAGTCCTGCCGCCTTCCTCAGCGCCTGCGCACGGTCGGTGCGCTCCCAGCTGAAGGCTGTGAACGTCGAACTGCGCCGGACCCTGGCGCCATTCGACTCCTCATGCCAATCGTAGTTCATCTCGACCGGCTCCCGCCCGAAATGGCCATAAGCCGCGGTCGCCCGGTACATCGGGTGGATCAGGTCAAGCATCTTCATGATGCCCCAGGGGCGCAGGTCGAAGTGGGCCCGCACCAGCTTTTCGAGACGTTCGTCGCTGATCCGGCCAGTCCCGAAGGTTTGCACCGAGATCGAAGTCGGCCGCGCGACGCCGATCGCGTAGGACACCTGAATCTCGCAGCGGCTTGCGAGGCCCGCCGCGACCAGGTTCTTGGCGACATATCGCGCTGCATAGGCGGCTGAGCGGTCTACCTTTGATGGGTCCTTGCCGGAGAATGCGCCGCCGCCGTGCCGCGCCATGCCGCCGTATGTGTCGACGATGATCTTCCGCCCGGTCAGGCCGCAGTCGCCCACGGGGCCGCCGATCACGAAGCGTCCAGTCGGGTTAATGTGATATTTCGTGCGCTTGCTGAGCCAGCGTGCCGGCAACACCGGCTTGATGATCTCTTCCATGACGGCTTCGTGCAGGTCCTTCTGCCGGACCTCGGGCGCATGCTGGGTCGAAAGCACGACAGCTTCAATGCCGACGGGCTTGTGATCCTCGTAGGCAAAGGTCAGCTGGCTCTTCGCGTCCGGGCGAAGCCACGGCAGCTTCGGGTTGCGGCCCTTGCGGACTTTCGCCTGCCGTTCGACGAGCTTGTGCGCGTAGTGGATTGGCGCCGGCATCAGGGCCGAGGTCTCGTCGGACGCATAACCGAACATCAGGCCCTGGTCGCCCGCGCCCTGGTCCTCGGGATTGCGCCGGTCCACGCCCTGCGCGATGTCCGTCGACTGCTTGCCGATCACGTTGACGACGCCGCAGGTATGGCCGTCGTATCCGACCGTCGACGAGGTATAGCCGATGTCGCAGATGACGCCGCGCACCAGCGCCTCGAGGTCGATCCAGGCATTCGTCGTGATTTCACCCGCGACCACCGCGATTCCGGTCTTGACCAGGGTCTCGCAGGCCACGCGCGCGCGCGGGTCGCGCGCGATCAGCGCGTCGAGCACCGCATCCGAGATCTGATCCGCGACCTTGTCCGGGTGGCCCTCGGAAACCGACTCGGAAGTGAACAGGAACTCGCCAGACATCGAAAAATTATACGGCATCGGAGACAATGGTGGTTTCCTGTCGGAGCGCATGAATGCCCAGCCGCCGCAAGCTCGCCAATGCCATCCGGGCCCTCAGCATGGACGCCGTACAACGCGCCAATTCGGGGCACCCGGGCATGCCGATGGGCATGGCGGATATTGCGGAGGTCCTGTGGCGCGGTTACCTGAAGCACAACCCGGCCAATCCCTGCTGGTCCGATCGCGACCGATTCGTGCTGTCGAACGGCCATGGCTCGATGCTGCTTTATTCAGTAATTCACCTGACCGGCTATCCGCTCGGTCTCGAGGAATTGCGCAATTTCCGCCAGCTCGGCTCGCGCACCGCCGGTCATCCGGAGCGCGAGATCGAGATCGGCATCGAGACCACCACGGGGCCGCTGGGGCAGGGACTCGCCAACGCCGTCGGCATGGCGCTCGCAGAGAAGAAACTCGCGGCCGCATTCAACCGGCCCGGCCATGAGATCGTGGATCACCACACCTGGGTGTTCCTCGGCGACGGCTGCCTGATGGAAGGCATTTCGCATGAGGCCTGTTCCCTCGCCGGCACCTGGGGACTCGGCAAGCTGATCTGCTTCTACGACGACAACGGCATTTCGATCGACGGTGAAGTCGCGGGCTGGTTCACCGACGACACCCCGAAGCGTTTCGAGGCCTACGGATGGCAGGTGATCCGCGACGTCGACGGACACGATCCCGAGGCCATCACGCGTGCGATCAGGAAAGCGAAGCGCGAAAAGTCGAAACCGACCTTGATCTGCTGCAAGACGATCATCGGCTTCGGCGCGCCGAACAAGCAGGGCAAGGAGGAATGCCACGGCGCCGCGCTCGGCAGCGAGGAAGTCGCGCTCGCGCGCAAGACGCTCGACTGGCCCCACGAGCCGTTCGTCATTCCGGACGAGATCCGCGCAGCCTGGGATGCGCGTGCCGCTGGCAAGCGCGCGGAGAGCCGCTGGCGCCGGCGCTTCAAGGCCTACGAACAGGCGCACCCGGAACTCGCAGCGGAATACCGGCGGCGTGTCGATGCCGTATTGCCGGCAGACCTCGACGCATGGATCGGCGACGGGATGGCCGCCGCGCAAGCGGCCGCGAAACCCGTCGCGACCCGCCAGAGTTCACAGGCGGTGCTCGACGGGCTGGCCTCACGCCTCCCGGAGCTTCTCGGCGGTTCGGCGGATCTCACGGGGTCCAACAACACGCGCATCAAGGGCGCGGCCGCTTTCTCGAAATTGCAGCCGGAAGGCAGTTACCTGCACTACGGCGTCCGCGAATTCGGCATGGGCGCGATCATGAACGGTCTCGCCCTGCACGGCGGTTTCATTCCGTTCGGCGGAACTTTCCTTGTGTTCTCGGACTACGCGCGCAGTTCGTTGCGCATGGCGTCGATCATCGAAGCGGGCAGTATCTTCGTGCTGACGCACGATTCGATCGGGCTCGGCGAGGATGGGCCGACGCACCAGCCGGTCGAGCACATTGCATCGCTGCGAATGATCCCGCACCTGGAAGTCTGGAGGCCCTGCGACACGGCCGAAACCTGGGTCGCCTGGGGCGCGGCGATCCGTCGCCGGCGCGCGCCGACCGTTCTGGCGCTCACGCGGCAGGCGCTGCCGCAGCAGGCGCGGGACGGCCAGCAGCTGAAAGCGATTGGCCGCGGTGGATACGTGCTCTCGGACGCCGGGGGCCGGCCCGAGTGCATCCTGATTGCGACCGGATCGGAAGTCCCGATTGCGGTTGAGGCCGCTCAGGCGTTGGCGGGACGTGGGCGGCGCGTTCGCGTCGTCTCGATGCCCTGCACCAGCGTGTTCGATGCGCAGGACGATGCCTGGCGCGCGTCGGTGCTGCCCGACGACGTTCGTTGCCGCGTCGCAATCGAAGCGGGCGTCCCGGACGGCTGGTGGCGCTACGTCGGCCCGCGCGGCCGCGTGATCGGTATGCGGAGTTTCGGTGCCTCAGCACCTGGAAAGGATCTATTCCGGCATTTCGGGTTCACATCCGCCGCCGTCATTGAGGCTGTGGAGTCATTGCTAAACGGAGACAAGTGATTATGGCGATCAAGGTAGGCATCAACGGATACGGCCGCATCGGGCGAAACGTCCTGCGCGCGCTCTACGAATCGAAGCGCACCGGCGAGATCAGCATTGTCGCGATCAACGACCTGGGCGACGCGAACACCAACGCGCACCTCACACGCCATGACACGGCCCACGGCCCGTTCCCCGGCAAGGTCGCTGTCGACGGCAGTCATATGGTCGTCGATGGCGACCGGATCCGCGTGCTCGCCGAGCGCGACCCGTCGAAGCTGCCCTGGGGCGAGCTCGGCGCCGATATCGTGCTCGAGTGCACAGGCCTCTTCGCCAACAAGGAAAAAGCCTCGAAGCACCTCGCGGGCGGCGCGAAGAAGGTCGTCGTGTCCGCGCCGGCGGACGGCGTCGACGCTACCATCGTCTATGGCGTCAACCACAAGACGCTACGCAGCGACATGACCGTGATCTCGAATGCATCCTGCACGACCAACTGCCTCGCGCCCCTCGTGAAACCGCTGCACGACGCCCTGGGCGTCGTCGCCGGCATCATGACGACGGTGCATGCCTATACGAACGACCAGGTGCTGACGGACGTTTATCACAGCGATTTGCGCCGGGCGCGATCGGCGACGATGTCGATGATCCCGACCAAGACCGGCGCGGCGGCTTCGGTGGGTCTCGTGCTGCCGGAACTGAAGGGAAAACTGGACGGATTTTCGGTCCGTGTGCCGACCATCAACGTCTCGTTCGTGGATCTGACGTTCACCGCGAATCGTGCGACCACAGCGGAAGAAGTCAACGCCATCCTGCGCAAAGCCTCGGAGAGTTCCCTGAAGGGCATCCTCAACTACACGGAGGAGCCGCTGGTCTCGATTGATTTCAACCACAACCCGGCGTCCGGCACGGTGGACGCGCAGCTCACCAAGGTGCTGGGCGGCACGCTCGTGAAAGTCTGCGCCTGGTACGACAACGAGTGGGGATTCTCGAACCGCATGCTCGACACGACGCTCGCCTGGTCGCGCGCGGGCTGATCGGCGCCGATGAAGGCGATCCGGATGACGGATCTCGATCTCGCGGGTCGGCGCGTGCTGATCCGCGAGGACTTCAACGTGCCCGTCGTGAACGGCGTGGTCACGAGCGATGCCCGGATTCGCGCGGCGCTGCCGACCCTGAAAACAGCGCTTGAACACCGCGCGCGCGTGCTGGTGATGTCGCACCTCGGCCGTCCGAAGGAGGGGGAGCGCGATCCTGCGCTTTCGCTTGCGCCGGTCGCAAAGACACTTTCGCAGCTGCTCGGGCGGCCCGTGCGTTTCGTCGAAGACTGGATCGGCGGCGTCACGGCTGAGTCGGGCGAAGTCGTGCTGCTGGAGAACGTCCGCTTCCTCAAGGGCGAGAAGAAGGACGACACAGCGCTCGCGAAACGCATGGCCGCACTCTGCGACGTGTTCGTCATGGACGCGTTCGGCACCGCGCATCGCGCGGAGGCGAGCACCCATGGCGTCACGCTTCACGCGCCCATCGCCTGCGCCGGGCCGCTGCTCGCCGGTGAGCTCGACGCGCTCGAGCGCGCACTGCACGATCCGGCGCGGCCGCTGGTTGCGGTCGTGGGCGGTTCCAAGGTTTCGACCAAGCTGTCCGTGCTCGAGAACCTGATCGCCAAGGTCGATCAGCTGGTAGTCGGCGGTGGCATCGCGAATACATTCCTCGCGGCGACCGGGATGCCCGTCGGCAAGTCGCTGCACGAACCCGACATGATCGATGTCGCGAAGCGCCTCCTCGCGGTGGCGGCGAAGCGCGGCGTCGGGATCCCGATACCGACCGACGTCGTGGTCGCGCGTGAATTCGCGGCAACCGCGAAAGCCGAGACGCGCCTGGCGTCCGCGGTCAGCGCGGACGAGATGATCCTCGACATCGGGCCCGCATCGGCAAGGGCGGTCGCGGCAATCGTCGCGAAAGCCGGAACGGTGATCTGGAACGGTCCGCTCGGCGTGTTCGAGTTCGACCAGTTCGGCGGGGGTACGCGCGCGCTCGCCGATGCGATCGCAAAGAGCCAGGCGTTTTCGATCGCAGGCGGCGGAGATACGCTCGCGGCGATCGAAAAGTACGGGGTCGAGGACGATATCTCCTATATTTCGACCGGCGGCGGCGCTTTCCTCGAGTTCGTCGAGGGGCGGACGCTGCCGGCGGTCGCGGCGCTCGAGCGCCGCGCCGCGGCCTGACCGGCGCAGTCACGGGGGGATCAAATGCCAAGACGCACCAAGATCGTCGCGACCCTCGGACCCGCGACCGACCCCGAGCCGGCGATGCGCGACCTGATCGAATCCGGCACGGACCTGGTCCGCGTCAATTTCTCCCACGGCGGCTTCGACGATCACTCGCGGCGCATCGGGTGCGCGCGCGCCGCGGCCAAGCGCGCCGGGCGGGTCGTCGGCATCCTCGGCGACCTTCGCGGACCCAAGGTCCGCATCGAGCGCTTCGCGACCGGCCGCGCGTCTCTCGTCGAAGGTGAGATTTTCACACTCGATCCGGCCTTTGATCCGGCGAACGGCACCGACCGGATTGTTGGCGTCGCGTATGAGTCGTTGCCACGCGACGTGCGTGCCGGCGATACGCTGCTCCTTAATGATGGCCTGATTTCGCTCGATGTCACGAGCGTCGAAGGTACGCGGGTCCATACCCGTGTACTGACAAGCGGCGAACTGACCGACATGAAGGGGCTCAACAAGCTTGGCGGCGGGTTATCGGCCGGCGCGCTGACGGCAAAGGACCGCGAAGACATCCGGATGGCGGCGGAACTGGGCGTCGACTACCTGGCGGTGTCCTTCGTGCGCAATCGCGAGGACATCGTCGAAGCCTGGGATCTGATGCGCGGCGCGGGCGGCGAAGGGCGCATTGTCGCGAAGATCGAGCGGCGCGAGGCAATCGACAATCTGGAATCGATTGTCGAGACGAGCGCAGCCGTGATGGTTGCGCGCGGCGACCTCGGCGTCGAAGTCGGCTATGCGGAGCTGACCGGACTCCAGAAGCACATCATCGCCCGCTCTCGCGCGCACAATCGCCTGGTGATCACGGCGACGCAGATGATGGAATCGATGATTCACGCGCCGGTGCCGACGCGCGCCGAGGTGTCGGACGTCGCGAACGCTGTGATGGACGATACCGACGCCGTGATGCTCTCGGCCGAGACGGCCGTGGGACGCCATCCCGGCCGCGTCGTGCGGGCCATGGCGCAGGTGATCGAAGGTGCGGAGAAGTGGCAGATCTCCAACCGCCCCGATCTCCAACGCACGGACGGGGAATTCAACCGGACGGACGAAGCGATCGCGGCGGCGGTGATGTACACGGCCAATCACCTCGACGTGCGCGCAATCGTCGCGCTGACTGAATCCGGTTCGACCGCGCTGTGGATGTCCCGCATCCGTTCCGATATCCCCATCTACGCGTTTACGCGCCACCTGGAGACGCAGCGGCGCGTCACCCTCTATCGCGGCGTGTATCCGGTCGACTTCGACGTCACGCATCCGCGCCCGGAGAAGATGTATGCAGCGATCTTCGAGCGCATGATCGCCGACGGTCTGGCGGCCGAGGGCGACCTGATCATCGTCACGAAAGGCGAATTCTCAGGCATTTCGGGCGGCACCAATTCGATGAAGATCGTCAAAGTCCAGTCCAAGCCGGCATGAAGCAGGCGGCCGTAAAGGGGACGTTCCCCTTTAAAGCGGAACGTCCCCTTTACGGCCGGATTCTTCGGTACGGACTCGGCATTCCGGCCGGTCTCGTATTGCTGGCTGTGTTCGTCGCCTGGCTTACGCTCCGCGGTAGTCTCCCGCGCCTGGACGGCGAAGTCGCGGTCGACGGCCTGGCTGCGAGCGCCACGATCGAGCGCGACGCCGCGGGCGTGCCGGTGATCCGCGGCGATTCCCGCGCGGACGTCGCGCGCGCGACCGGCTACGCGCATGCGCAGGACCGCTGGTTCCAGATGGATCTCCTGCGGCGCACGGGCGCCGGCGAACTGTCGGCGCTCCTCGGGGCGGGGCTCCTCGATGCCGATCGCCACATCCGCCTGCATCAGTTCAGGAAACGGGCTGCCCTCGCGTTCGCCGCGCTCGATGCGCGGGACGGCGCCTTGCTCGAGGCCTATGCGGCCGGTGCGAATGCGGCGCTCGCGGCCATGCGCGCGCGTCCATTTGAATACCTGCTGCTGCGCCAGACGCCGGAGCCCTGGCGGCCGGAAGACACGCTCCTCGTCGTGTACGCGATGTGGATCGACCTCCAGGGGCTTGAGGCGCGAGACGAACAGCAGCGCGGCCGGCTGGCGACGGCGCTGCCGGAAGCGCTCTACCGATTCATCGTCGAGCCGGATCCCGCATGGGAGGCAGCGCTCGACGGCAGCCGGCTTGCCGGGATCCCGATGCCGACCGCGGCGGATTACGATCTGCGCCGACTGGACCGTGCCCTGTTCGAACGGGCAGAAAAAAAGCGTATGGAGTCCCGCCAGGCGGCGCTTCCGATCGGCGAGCACGAGGCGATGGTTGGCAGCAACAACTGGGCGGTCGCCGGCTCCCGCACCGAAGGCGGCGGGGCGCTCGTTGCGAACGACATGCATCTCGGCCTCAATGTCCCCAACATCTGGTACCGGGCGCGTTTCGTGGTCGCAGGCGACGGACTCGACGTCGCCGGCGTGAGTCTTCCCGGCGTACCCGCAATCGTCGCCGGCAGCAATGGTCGGATCGCCTGGGGGTTCACCAACAGCTACGGCGATTTCCAGGACCTGATCCGGCTCGAGCGCGGCCCCGACGGCGAGGACAGCTATTTGACTGCCGCAGGGCCGCGCAAATTCGATCTGGAAACGGAAACGATCGCGGTCGCGGGCGCAAAGTCCGAAATGCTCTCGATCCGCAAAACGACCTGGGGTCCCGTGATCGGCGACGACGGCGACGGTCATGCGCTCGCACTCGCCTGGACCGCACATCGCCCCGGCGCGACGGATATGGCCGTCATGCGTCTCGAGGGCGCGGGCAATCTCGATTCCGCCGCGGCGATCATCGGCGGCGCCGGCATGCCGGGACAGAACGTGATGATCGCAGATCGGGGCGGCCGCATCGGCTGGGTGCTCTCGGGCCGCCTGCCTCGACGCCAGGGAATCGACCCGTCGCGACCTTCGTCCTGGAGCGCAGAAGGCGCCGGCTGGAACGGCTGGGTATCACAGGCGGAATCGCCGCGCCTGCTGGATCCGCCGGACGGATATGCCTGGAGCGCGAACGCGCGCGTCGTTGGCGGGGAGGCCTATCGCCTGATCGGCGACGGCGACTTCGCGCCCGCCGCGCGCGCACGGCAGATTCGCGGACGGCTCGCCGCGCTCGACCGCGCGAAGCCGGCCGACATGCTCGCGATTCAGCTCGATGACCGCGCTGATTTCGCCGCACGATGGCAGCCGATCCTTCTGCGGGCATTGACGCAGGCGGGCGAGAGTGGGGCCGCGAGACTCGTCGCCGGGTGGAGTGGGCACGCCGCGATTGACGACGCGGGCTATCGGCTGCTCAGGGAATTCGAACGCGAAGTGTCGAGCCGCGCATTTGAAGCGCTCGCGGTCGAGGCGATCTCACGCTGGCCCGATTTTCACTGGCGCGCGCCGCAGCGATTCTCGGAGATCGCCTGGCGCCTCGTCAACGAGCGCCCCGCACACCTGCTCGATCCGCGATTCGCCGATTGGGAGCTCTGGCTTGCTGGCGTGGCGAAAGAGGTGGTCGACGAGTTGCCGGCGGCCTGCTCGAATCTCGAGGATTGCGCCTGGGGCAAGGTGAACGTCAGCGCGATTCGCCACCCGATCAGCGAGGCGCTCCCGTTTCTTTCGCGCTTTCTCGACATGCCGGCTGAAGCCATGCCCGGCGACTGGTCGACGCCGCGCGTGCAGTCGCCGGACTTTGGCGCGTCCGAGCGATTCGCCGTTTCGCCGGGCCGCGAAGCGGAGGGCTATCTGCAAATGCCCGAGCGGGCAGAGCGGGCATCCGCTGTCGCCGTTCTACCGTGCAGGACACGATGACTGGGTCCATGGGCGGCCGACGCCGTTCCTGCCGGGTCCGGCTGCGCACATACTGCGCCTCGTTCCTGCCGGCGCCTGAGTCCCGGGCGCCGCATCGCAGGCCAGCATTCTGTCATCGTCGATCGAGGGGAAGCGTGTCATGACCGTTGATTCGAGAATGTTCGGGTATTTCGCCGCGCTGTCGCTCGTGGGCTTCGGCGCACCGACCCAGGCCGAAACAATCGTGGTCGAGGCCGCGCGCTACCTCGACGTCGTCGAGGGCAAGCTCGTGTCGCCTGCGGTCATCGTCGTCGAAGGCGAGTGGATCGTTGCGGTCAATCCGGCCACGCGCCCCGCCGGCGCGAGGACGGTCGATCTCGGTCAGCACACGCTGCTGCCCGGGCTCATGGACGCACATGTGCACCTCAACTACATCATCGGCGAAGGATGGGAGACCGAGCCTGTGCGCTTCACCACAGGCGATTTTGCAATGCGTGGCATTCCGCACGCGCAGAAGACGCTGCTCGCGGGCTTCACGACGGTGCGCGATCTCGGCACCGGCCTCGGCTTCTCGGACGTCGCGCTGATGCGCGCGATCGACAAGGGCTGGGTCGCCGGGCCGCGCATGATCCCCGCGGGTCATGCGCTCTCGATCAGCGGCGGACATTGTGACCAGTCCATGGGGTTCGGACCGGGCGTCACGCCGCCAGAATTCGTCTCTGGCACCGCCGACGGGGTGGATGAGGTGCTGAAAGCGGTGCGCTACCAGATCAAGCACGGCGCCAAGGTCATCAAAATCTGCGCGACCGCGGGTGTCTTGTCGTTCGAGGGTCCGGCCGGCGCCCAGCAGTACTCGCTGGAGGAGCTGCGCGCCGCTGCGGAAGAAGCGCATCGCCATGGACTGAAGATCGCCGCGCACGCGCACGGGACCGAAGGAATCATTGCCTCGAGCGAAGCCGGCATCGACAGCATCGAGCACAACTCGATGATGACGGACGAGGCAGCGGCGATCATCAGGAAGAACGGGAGTTTCGTCGTCCCGAACATGCATCTCATCGACACGCTGAAGTCCACCGAGTTGCCGCCCGCTCTCGCGGCGAAGCAGGCTTACCTCGGGCCGCTCGCGGTCGAGAGTTTCAAGCGGGCGTTGAAGAACGACCTCAAGGTCGCATTCGGCACGGACGCCGGTGTATTTCCGCACGGCGACAACGCGCAGGAGCTTACCGCCCGCGTCGGCCACGGCGACACCCCGTTGCACGCGATCCGGAGCGCAACACTCGTGAATGCGGAACTCTTCGGCACGCCCGATCGCGGCAAGATCGAGGTGGGTCTGCTCGCCGACATGATTGCGGTCGATGGGAACCCGCTCGAAGACATTCGCCAGCTCGAGAACGTGAAATTCGTCATGAAGGGCGGTGTCGTGTACCAGCAGCCGGAATAGCGGCGCCGCGCAAAGCGGAATTGAAGGGGACGTTAATTGAAGGGGACGTTCACCTTCATTTGGAAGTCCGGTACATATTAGTGCCGTCGCGGAAAATGAAGGTGAACGTCCCCTTCAATTAACGTCCCCTTCAATTCCGCTTTGCTTCTTCAACTGCTCTTGGCGGCTGCGGCCTTGGCCGCGAGCTGCTTGAGATCGGCCAGCACGATTTCGGAGTGACCCTTCGGGTCCACCTTCATATAGTGCTTCGCGATCCGGCCCTGCGGGTCGATGATGAATGTGTCGCGGCGCGCAAGCTCGGCGATGCCGGCGTACTTCATCAGCGTGCCGTACGCGGTCGTGGTCTTCTTCTCCGAATCCGCGAGGATCGGGAAGGGCAGGCTGTGCTCTTCGGCGAAAGTCTTGTGCGAGGCCACGTCGTCTACGCTCACGCCGAGAATCGCGGCGCCCAGTTCGCGGTAGGCGAAGATGTTGTCGCGGAACTCGCAGGCCTGCGTGGTGCAGCCGGGCGTGTTGTCCTTCGGATAGAAGTACAGAACCACCCACTTGCCCCTGTAGTCGGAGAGTGCATGCCACTTGCCGGTCTGGTCCTGGAGCTTGAATTCCGGCGCGGCGGCACCGACAGCCGGCGGTTCTGCGGCGAAAGCGACGGCGCCCAGGAGAGCGGCGGCGGCAACGGCGGCGGCGCCATGCAGGAAACGCGTCATGTCGAATCCTCCAGTTGGGTCGAACAGGCGGGGCCGCCCCGGCGGGCTGGCAGATTGCATAGTATCGCGGCCTGCCGTCTGATGACCACGATGCAGCCCAGGGGTTCCCCGGCATGACCGAGCCGACGCCGACTAACCGGCCGCGCATCGCGCTTGTACTGCCAGGCGGCGGCGCGCGGTCCGCCTACCAGGTCGGGGTGCTGCGCGCGATCGCGGACTGGTACCCGCCGCACGCGCCGCTTCCGTTCGCGGTGCTCTGCGGCACATCGGCCGGCGCGATCAATGCGGCCGTGCTCGGCGCGCATGCAGGTGACATCCGGCTGGCGACCAGGGCCCTGGCCCGGGTCTGGGGCGGTTTCCATGTCGAACAGGTGTTTCGCGCGGGCGCGACCGACATGCTGCGCTCGGGACTGAATCTTTTTCTCGCGCTGCTCAGTGGCGGGTGGCTGCTGCCGATGCCGCGCGCGCTGCTCGACAATTCGCCGCTCCGGCGACTGCTCGCGCACAACGTCGATTTCGCGGGCCTGCGGCGGGCGCTGGCCGCCGGCACGACGGACTCTGTCGCGATCACGGCGACTTCACTCACGGGCGGCGAGTCCGTCACTTTCGTCGAGACTTCGCGCGCCTTCATGCCCTGGGATCGCGCCGCGCGGCGCGGCATCGCGGCCCGTCTCGAGGTCGACCACCTGATGGCGAGCGCAGCGATTCCGCTCCTGTTTCCGGCGGTGGCCATGGACGGCGCGCATTTCAGCGACGGGGCGATGCGCCAGTCGACGCCGCTGGCACCCGCCATTCACCTGGGCGCGGAGCGAATTCTCGTGATCGGCGTGCGGCGGCCGGGCCCCGCCGGCGCTCCGGCGGGGCCGCCGCCCAACATGGCCGAGCAGTTCGGATTCATGCTCGATTCGCTATTCACGGAGGGCCTTCAGGCGGATCTCGAGCGCCTCAACCGCATCAACGCGCTGCTCGCACACCTGAGGCCGGGTCCCGCACCGCTCGGCATGCGTCACGTCGAGACGCTGCTGCTGCTGCCGGAACGCGATCCGAGCGAAACCGCAATTGAACATCGAAAGTCGATGCCCGGCACACTCCGGGCCCTGCTTCGAGTTCTTGGCGCGCGTGGCGCCCGCGGCGGCAGGCTGCTTTCCTACCTGCTGTTCGAATCGCCTTTTACGCGCGAGCTGATCGCGGCCGGCGAGCGCGATGCCAATGCACGCCGCGCCGAAATCAGCGCCTTTCTAGGACTCGACCGGGAATTCGGGGCAAAGATCGACTGAGCGGCTAGGCCAGGAACAGCGTACCAAGCCCGAGCAGTGCCGCGAAGCCGACGACGTCGGTGACGGTCGTGAGGATCACGCCGCCCGCCAGGGCCGGGTCGATGCGCAGGCGCCTGAGCGTCAATGGGATCAGCACACCTGCAATCGATGCCGCGATCAGGTTGATGACAATCGCGGCGAATATCACCGCCGCGACATCCCAGGTGCCGAACCAGGCCCAGGTTGCAATGGCGACTGCGGTGGCCCAGACCATGCCATTGAGCGCGCCGACGGCCAGCTCCTTGAAGAACAGCCAGCGCGCATTCGATGTCTGTACCTGGCCTAGCGCGATGCCGCGGATGATCAGCGTCACGGTCTGGGTCCCGGCGATGCCGCCCATGCTGGCCACGATCGGCATCAATACGGCGAGCGCGACGACCTTGTCGATGGTCGCCTCGAATAATCCGACCACCCACGAGGCCAGGAACGCGGTCAGCAGGTTGATGCCGAGCCATAGCGCGCGACGACGGGCGCTCTTGCGCACGCCGGCGAATACGTCGTCCTCGTCCTCGAGACCCGCCGCAGCCAGTGCTGGATGTTCGGCCTGTTCCCGCACGACGTCGACTACGTCGTCGATCGTGATGCGCCCCAGCAGCCTGCCGTCGTCGGCGACCACGGCGGCCGACAGCAGGTCGTGCGATTCGAACAAGCGCGCGACTTCGGAGGCCGATGTCTCCGGTGCGATCGGCGCGACTTCCGGGTCCATTTCCGCGCTGACGACATGATCCGGATCCACCGTCAGGAGTCTCGTGAGCGGCAGTGCCCCGAGATAGCGGTCGTGCCGGTCGACGACGAACAGGCAATCGGTGCGTTCTGGCAATTCGCCCCGCATGCGCAGGTACCGAATCACCACTTCGAGCGCAACGTCCGGCCGCACCGTCACGGTATCCGTGTTCATCAGTCCGCCGGCGCTGTCCTCCGGAAACGCGAGCACAGTCGACAACCGGTCGCGGTCCTGCTGGTCCATCGATCGCAGCACCAGCCGGGTCACCGCCTCCGGCAGTTCCGCCAGCAGGTCCGCGAGGTCGTCGACCGCGAGGCCCTCGGCCGCAGCGACGAGTTCGTCGGGTTGCATGCCGGCAACCAGTTCGCTGCGGACTTCTTCCGAAAGCTCGACCAGCACGTCGCCCTGGACATCGCGATTGACCAGTTCCCACACCAGCGCGCGTTGTCCCGGCGGCAGCGATTCGAGCAGCAGCGCGATTTCGGCCGGGTGCAGGACGTCGACCATGCGGTCCGCCCCGCGCAGCCGCCCGGCAGCAAGCGCCGCCTGAATTGCGGCAAGGTTCGAGTCGCGAGCGCCGCGTGCGGGCGCGGCGTCGCTCACTGCGGCAGCGCGTTGTGGCGCACGAGGAGTTGCGGATACTGCGACCGGAAATGCGCGGCCAGGCGCTCGACCAGGTACACCGAACGGTGCTGTCCGCCGGTGCAGCCGATCGCAATGGTCAGGTAGCCGCGATGCGCCTCCTCGTATTCCGGCAGGCGGCTTTCGAGGAAACGGATCAGGTCCGTGACCATGCGCTCGACGCGCGGACTCGACTCGAGGAACGCAATGACGCGGCTGTCACGCCCCGTCAGCGGCTGCAGCGCCGGTTCCCAGTACGGATTCGGCAGGGTGCGCGCGTCGAAGACGAAATCGGCGTCGCCGGGCGTTCCGTGCTTGAAGCCAAACGACTCGAACAGGATGGACAGGCGGCCCGGGGCCTGCGGCTCGACGCGCTTCGCGATCAGATCGCGGAGCTCGTGCACGCTCATGCGCGAAGTGTCGATCACGAGATCGGCGCTGTCGATCAGCGGGTGGAGGAGGCGACGCTCCTCGACGATCGCATCGGCCAGGCTCCGGTCGGCGCCGGCGAGCGGATGACGCCGGCGGGTATCCGCATAACGCCGCAGCAACACCTCGTTATCCGCATGGAGGTAGAGCACCTCGCAGCGGAGCCCGGAGCGGCGGAGATCCGCGACCAGCGCAGGAATCGAGGCGAGATCGTCCGGACGATTGCGCGCATCGAGTCCGACGGCCAGGAGACGGTAGATCGGCTCCTCGGTGCGCAGCGAATGCGAGACCAGCGCCTGGACCAGGCCTGCCGGAATGTTGTCGATGCAGTACCAGCCGAGATCCTCGAGCATGTTGAGCGCCACGCTCTTGCCGGAGCCGGACAGCCCGCTGACGACGACGAGACGAGTCATCGCGACCCGGCTCAGGCCGGCCGTCCCCGCGTGACTTCGGCCGCGTGATGGTCGCTCTGTTTTTCCTTGTGCTTGCGCAGCAGTCGATCGAGCTTGTCCGCGAGCGCGTCGATGGCGGCGTACATGTCGCCATCCCTGGCATCCGCATGGATCACGGCGCCGCTCACGCTGAGCGTCGCCTCCGCCTTGTGTTCGAGCTTTTCGACCGTCAGCACGCAATGCACGTCGATCACCTGCTCGAAGTGCCGCAGCACGCGATCAAGTTTCTTGCGGACATAGTCGCGAAGCGGCGGGGTGACGTCGATGTGATGGCCGGTCAGCGTCAACTGCATGGTCGGTTACTCCTTTTCGTTCATGTTTGCTGGCGCTTTCAACGGGCCGCGGCCTGCCGCCGCGCGCTCGAGGGCGCGATGCCGAGCGCTTCGCGATACTTGGCAACGGTCCGCCGCGCCACCTGGATGCCGTCGGCCGCAAGCATTTCGACGATCTGCTGGTCGGACAAGGGGCGATCCGTAGCTTCCTGCGCGATCAGCTTGCGAATCCTCGCACGGATCGCGGTCGAGGAAACGCCCGCGCCGTCCTCGCCGGGCACGTGGCTCGAGAAGAAGAAGCGGAATTCGAACACGCCGCGCGGCGTGTGCAGGTACTTACCGGTCGTGATGCGGGAAATCGTTGATTCGTGCATCTGCACGGCCTCGGCCACGTCGCGCAGGATCATCGGCTGCATGGATTCCTCGCCCCGGTCGAGAAACGCCTGCTGGCGCTCGACGATCGTGCGCGCGACGCGAAGCATCGTGTCGTTCCTGATCTCGAGGCTCTTCAGCAGCCACCTCGCTTCCTGGAGCTGCGTCCGGAGCACCGCATGGTCCGGCGCGCGCGTGATCATCCCGGCATAACCCTCGTTCAGGCGGATCCGGGGCAGCGCCATCGGGTTGAGTTCGACCACCCAGCCCTGCGGCGTCCGGCGCGCATAGACATCCGGAACGACGTACTCGGTGCGCAGCGCCTGGAATGCCGCGCCCGGACGCGGATGGCAGCTGCGGACGAGCGCGAGCGCGACATCGAGTTCAGGGCCGCTGCAATGCATCTCCTTCTGCAGAGCCGGGAACTGCTGGCCGGCCACGAGCTCCAGGTAGCGGTGGGCGAGGGTGCGCGCGGCGTCGAGTCCCGGCGTCCCCGGGTCGAGTTGCGCGAGTTGCAGCTCGATGCATTCGCCGACGGATCGCGCGCCGACGCCCGCCGGATCGAATTGCTGGATGACGGCGAGCACGCGCTCGACTGAGGCCGTGTCGGCCGCGACTTCGCCCTCGACCGTGTCGGCAATGGCGGCCAGGCTTTCCGTCAGGTAGCCGTCGTCGTTGACCGCATCGATCAGCGCGCGACCGATTGCCATCGATTCGGCGGGCAGGCGAGCGAGCTCGAGTTGCCAGGCGAGGTGATCGTGCAGGCTGCGGCCCGACTCGTCGACGAGGTCCTGGTCGCCAGCGCCGGAGCCGGACCAGGGCGTTTCCGATTCTGCGGCGCTCGGTTCGGTCCATTCTTCGCCGATTTCGACGACCGGCTCCGCGCTCTCGCCGCCCTCCGGTTCGGCCGATGCCTGCCCGGACAGCGTATCCATCGCCCAGGTGGACTCGAAGTCCTCGTCGGCTTCGAGCAGGACATTGCTCTCTAGCGCCAGCTGCACCTGCGCCTGCAATTCGATTGTCGGCAGCTGCAGCAGGCGAATGGCCTGTTGCAGCTGCGGCGTCATCGTCAGCTGCTGGCCGATCCGGAGTTGCAGGCTGGGCTTCATCAGAGCCGGAAATCCTGCCCCAAGTAAACCTTGCGCACCTCGGGATTTGCAAGAATCTCGTCTGCAGTTCCGGAGGCCAGGACCGTGCCCTGGTTGACGATATAGGCCCGACCGCAGATTCCGAGCGTTTCCCGGACGTTATGGTCGGTGATCAGCACGCCGATCCCGCGCTCGGCGAGGTGCCGGGCGATGCGCTGGATGTCGTGGACGGACAACGGATCGACGCCGGCGAACGGCTCGTCGAGCAGGATGAAGGCGGGATTCGCCGCGAGCGCACGCGCGATCTCGACGCGCCGGCGTTCGCCGCCCGACAGGCTCATGCCCATATGATCCCTGAGATGCGCGACATGAAGCTCCTCGAGCAGGCGTTCGAGCGCTTCGTCGCGCGCCGCTCGATCGAGTTCGCTGCGAGTCTCGAGGATGGCCATGACGTTGTCGGCGACAGTCAAGCGGCGGAAGATCGAAGGTTCCTGCGGCAGGTACCCGAGTCCGCGCCGTGCGCGCGCGTGCATCGGAAGCGCGGTGATGTCCTCGCCGTCGAGCTCGATGCGGCCGCCATCGCAAGGCACCAGGCCCACGATCATGTAAAACGCGGTGGTCTTGCCCGCGCCGTTCGGGCCGAGCAGACCGACGACCTCGCCGCTGGTGATCGAGATCGACAGGGACGAAACCACCTTGCGCTTGCGATAGCTCTTTTCGAGCCCGGTCGCCGAAAGTTCGCTCATGAAGGAGGCTTCGGGGCTTCCGGGGACTTCTCCTCCGGTTGAATCGTGATCACGACCGGCTGCTGCGAGATGACGCGCTGGTTAGCCGTGCTGTAGACGAGGGTCGCGCCGGTGATTTCGGTTCGCCCGTCGAATAGCCAGGCATCGCCGGCGAGTTCCACCGCTCCGCGGGCAAGGTCGTAGTCGATCCGGTTCGCGCGTCCCCGGGCGTGCTCTTCCTTGCGCTGCTGCTCAAAGGTCGCGGGCGCTCCGGTCACGGTCGCACTCGCAATCACGCCGCGGGTGAAGCGCACGCGTGCCGTGTCGCTCGCGAGCGCGGATTCGGGCATCGAGATGCGCACGCTTCCGCTGAATTCCCAGCGGCTCTCTTCAAAATCGAGCCCGCTCGCAACCGCGCGATCAGCCGTGATCTTGATCTCGCCTTGCGTGATCGTGATCGCTTCGAATACGAGCACGCCGTTCTGGTAGTCGAAGTCCGACGACCGCGCCTCGACCTGGATCGGAAGCTGGCCGCGTTCCTGCGCCCGCACCGCTTGACCGGCGGCGGCGCAGATCAGGGCGACGGCGAAGACGTCAAGGCGTGAAATGGCCATTGACGTCCGATTCCAGCCGCAGGTTGCCGGCTTTCAGGTCGGCGTGCATACCGGTCGCGCGTATCCGGTGCATTCCGAATGCGAGTTCGACCGGGCTCTTGGTCTGTGCGGTTTCGTCCACGGTATCGAGGGTCATCCGTGCGGTCTCGAGTTCTGCGGGGCGCGCATCCTCGCCGGGAACGCCGCGCAGGTGGACCTCCCCTTCAAACTCGACGAGGCGGCCTTCCGGTGGCACGCGCGCTTCCGCAGCCGTCAGGTGCCATCGCCTTCCGGTGGGTGCGTGGTAATCGACTGCGACGTCCACCAGCCGCACCACGCCGCTCGCCGGATCTTCATTGGCAGAAATGGATTGCAAGCCGATGCGCAATGCGCCGTCCGCACCAAACTCCTCGAGATTGACGCCGGTCAGGAAGTAACCCGGCCTCTCGACTGCGGCGGCCTCCGGCTCCGGCTCCCGGTCGAAGAGCCGCCACTGCACGAGCACCGCAAACAGCGCGATGAGCCCTGCGAACAGGATGATCCGGGCGGTCATTTCGACACCGATCTGGACGCCAGCAGCCAATCGCAGAACTCGCGCACGGCGCCGCGGCCGCCCCGCGCACGCGTCACGTGACCGGCCGCGGCCAGCACGTCCGGATGCGCGTCGGCTACCGCCGCCGGCAGGCCAACCGCCGCCATGAGGTCAAGGTCCGGCGTGTCGTCGACAAGGCAGGCGACCCGGCGGGCGTCGACGGCATTGCGCTTCAGGAGTTCCGCGAGCGCGCGCGCCTTGTCGCCAACGCCTTGAGCGACGTCGCTGACGCCGAGCTCGCGCATGCGCGCGGTGACCGCGGCCGAGCGGCGGCCGGAAATGACCGCGACGCCGATGCCGGCCGCGATCAGTGACTTGATGCCGTGTCCGTCGCGCACGTCGAAAACCTTGAGGTTCTCGCCTTCCGGTCCGTACCAGAGTCGGCCGTCGGTCAGCACGCCGTCGACGTCCAGCACCACGAGCGACACCTCGGCAGCCGGCGTCACATCACCCCCGCGCGCAGCAGGTCGTGGACATTCAGCGCGCCGACCAGCACGCCCTGCTCGTCGAGCACGAGCAGGCCGTTGACCGCATGCTTCTCCATCATGAGCACGGCTTCGGCCGCGAGTTCCTGCGGGCCGATCGAGCGGCAGCCACGCGTCATCACGTCGGCCATCGTGCTCTTGTGGATGTCGACGCTGCGGTCGAGGGCGCGCCGCAGGTCGCCGTCGGTGAAGATACCGACCACATGGCGGTTGCCGTCGACGACCGCGGTCAGGCCGAGGCGCTTGCGCGACATCTCGAGCAGACCCTCCGGAAGTGACGTCTCCGGCCGTACCATCGGCAGATCGTCGCCGCGCCGCATGACGTCCGAGACACGGAGCAGCAGGCGACGACCGAGCGTTCCGCCCGGATGCGAGCGCGCGAAATCCTCTTCCGTGAATCCGCGATGCTTCAGGAGCGCGACGGCGAGCGCATCGCCCATCGCGAGTGTCGCAGTCGTGCTCGCTGTCGGCGCCAGGTTCAGCGGGCAGGCCTCGGCGGGAACGCTGATGTCGAGATGCGCCTCCGACTCGCGCGCGAGCGTCGAGAGCGGATTGCCTGTCATCGCGATGAGCGGAGCCTCCATGCGCTTGAACAGAGGCAGGATCGTCAGGAGTTCCGCGGTCTCGCCGGAATAGGAGATCGCAAGCACCACGTCGCCCTTGGCGACCATGCCGAGATCCCCGTGGCTCGCCTCCGCCGGGTGCAGGAAGAACGCGGGCGTGCCCGTGCTCGCGAGCGTCGCCGAAATCTTGCCGCCGACATGGCCCGACTTGCCCATCCCGGAGACCACCACGCGGCCGCGGCAGGCGAGCAGCATCCGGCAGGCCATCGCGAAGTCGTCGCCGAGACGGTCCACGAGGGCGGCGACCGCGCGGGCCTCGATCTGGAGCGCTTCGCGCCCCATCTCGATCAGGCGCTTGCTGTCGGCGGCGTCATTCATCGTGTTTGCGCGGCATTTCAGTTCTGTCCGGCATCATACACCGGCACCATTCAAGACCCCGCACCGTTAGAATGCCGCGATGACGCCGGTCGACATCAGCCAGCAGATCGAAACCGCGTTGCCAGGGGCGACGGTCCGCGTCGTGTCCGACGACAACGTGCATTTCTCGGCGCTCGTGATCGCGCCGCAGTTCGCCGGCGTGCGGACGCTGCAGCGGCACCAGCTCGTCTACCGTGCACTCGGCAGCGCGATGGGCGGCGAGATCCACGCCCTGTCACTCGACACGCCGACGCCCGAGGAATGGGCGGGTCGCAAGGCCGGCTAGGGGAACAGCTCTGGAAATGTTGCAGATCACCGGCGGCCAGCGTCTCGACGGCGAGGTGCGCGCCTCGGGCGCCAAGAACGCGGCGTTGCCAATCCTTGCTGCAGGCCTCCTGGCCAATGGGCCCGTTTCGATCGGAAATGTGCCGAAGCTCCACGACGTGACGACGATGATCCGGCTGCTCGGGCGCATGGGCGTCAAGGTGACGGTCGCCGAAGGGGCGCGCGTCGAGGTCGATGCGCGTGGACTCGGCGAGCCGGTCGCGCCCTATGAACTGGTCAAGACGATGCGGGCTTCGATCCTGGTGCTCGGACCGCTGCTCGCGCGTCATGGCGAGGCGCGCGTGTCGCTCCCCGGCGGCTGCGCGATCGGCGCGCGTCCGGTCAATCTGCATGTCGCGGGGCTCGAAGCAATGGGCGCCGAAATTTCGGTCGAGAACGGCTACATCCATGCCAAGGCCGGACGGCTCTGCGGCACGCGCATCGTGCTCGAGATGGTGACCGTCACAGGAACCGAGAATCTCATGATGGCGGCGACGCTTGCCCGCGGCCGAACCGTGATCGAAAACGCCGCGCGCGAGCCGGAAGTCGCCGACCTCGCGGGCTTCCTGACGGCGATGGGGGCGGAAATCGCGGGTGCGGGCACGGACACGATTGTGATCGAGGGCCGCGAGCGGCTCGAAGCCTGCGAATACGCGGTTCTGCCGGACCGGATCGAGACCGGCACGTTCCTGGTCGCGGGCGCGATCACGGGCGGCCGCGTAAGAGTCACGGACTCACGCCCCGATCACCTCGACGCCGTAATCGCAAAACTGCGGGAGGCCGGCGCCATCGTCACGGTCGGCGCCGACTGGATCGAGGTCGACATGCGGGGACGGCGCCCCATCGCGGTGGACATCCGCACGGCGCCGCACCCGGGATTCCCGACCGACATGCAGGCGCAGTTCGCCGCGCTCGATGCCGTCGCCGATGGCGTTGCGACGATCGTCGAAACGATCTTCGAGAACCGCTACATGCACATGCTGGAGTTGCGGCGACTTGGCGCCGACGTGCGCATTGAAGGCCATACGGCCGTGATCCACGGCGTTCCGCGCCTGTCCGGCGCGCCCGTCATGGCGACCGATCTTCGCGCCTCCGCGAGCCTGGTGCTGGCGGGGCTGGTCGCAGAGGGCACGACCGATGTGCAGCGCATCTATCACATCGACCGCGGCTACGAGCACATCGAAGAGAAGTTGGGCCGCCTTGGTGCCGAAATCCGCCGGCTGCCGGGCCCGACCACCTGAGGAGCCGCGCGACTCAGGAGGAGCGGGTGGCTCCCGCTTCCTGGGGACGCTCCACGACCTCGATCCGGACGTTGTGCTCGAGGCCGTCGCTTTCCGCCGGCCCGCGGCGCCAAAGCCTGAGCCGCACGCCCTGACCGGGTTTCAGCATCGCGATGCGCGAGAGCAGATCCTGCGCGCCGCGCAGCGGCGAGCCGTTGACCTGCGTGATGACGTCGCCAGGCGTGACGCCCTGGGCATTGGCCGGACTCCTGGCGTACACATTGCGCACCAGCACGGATCCGCCCGGCAGGCCGAGCCCTTCGATTTCGGCGGCATTCAAGTCGCGCGGCACGATGCCAATCCAGCCGCGAACGACCTTGCCGTCGCGCAGGATCGCATTCACGACGCCGCGCACGAGATCGACAGGAATCGCGAAACCGATGCCTTCGATCCCGGCCTGACGCCCGGCGATCGCGCTGTTGAGTCCCACCAGTTTTCCGGTCGCGTCGATGAGCGCGCCGCCGGAGTTGCCGAGGTTGATCGCCGCATCGGTCTGGATGAAATTCTCGAATGCCGCGACCCCGAGCTGGGCGCGGCCGGTGGCGCTCACGATGCCCTGCGTGACCGTGTGGCCGAGACCGAGCGGGTTTCCGATCGCGAGCACCGGATCGCCGACCCGCAGGCGGTCCGATCGGCCGAGCGGCATGATGGGCAGCGTCCCGAGTTCGATCTTGAGCACCGCGAGGTCCGTGTCGCGATCGACGCCCACGAGTTTCGCGGGCGCGGCGTCGCCATTTTTGAGCTGGACACGAATCCCGGTCGCCTGGGCGATCACGTGATAGTTCGTGACGATGTGGCCGTGGACGTCGTAGATGATTCCGGAACCAAGGCTCCGCTCGACGCGTTCGCGATACTCGGGCCACACTTCGCCAAACATCTGGCTGAACTGGGGCGGGAGTCCGGCGGCATTCGGCACCACGACTCGGCGCTCCGTATAGATATTGACGACCGCCGGCGCGGCGGCGTCGACCGCGTCGGCATAGCTCACGAATTGCGGCGGCTGCGTTGCGGCCGTTTGCGGACTGGCGGCGCTCCCGGGCGCATTGCCCGGTGATTCCACCAGCGCGGGCGGCGACGCGGCCGGTGCCGCCGCTTCCGGCGCGGGCCGCAGCAACACGAATGCGAGCGCCGCCGCGAGTCCGAGCGCGACCCAGGGAGAAATCCAGCGCAACCAGCCCGGAATGACCGACATGAGCGCGGCCGCCTCCGATCGTCCGTGTATGGCCGTGTATAATGCGGCAATCCCTGCAACGAACGAAGATCGATCGATGAGTGAAGCAATCGACAGGGGAAGGCGGCAGCTCCTCACCGTGGCGACGACCCTGACCGGGGTTGTCGGCGTCGCTTTCGCGGCCGTGCCGTTCCTGGCGTCCTGGAAGCCGAGTGCCCGCGCCAAGGCGCTGGGCGCGCCGGTCGAAATCGACATCAGCAAGCTCGAACCGGGCGCGATGCTCAAGATCGAATGGCGCGGCAAGCCCGTCATGATCGTGCGCCGCACGCCCGAGATGATCGCGAGCCTCGGCTCGCATGACGGCACGCTCGCGGATCCCGCTTCGGAGAACTCCCGCCAGCCCGATTACGCCAGGAATTCGGCGCGGGCGATCAAGCCGGAATACCTGGTCGTGCTCGGCGTCTGCACCCACCTCGGCTGCCTGCCGCAGAACCGCCTGAATCCCGGTGCGAGCGCCGACGGCGTGCTCAATGCGGACTGGCCGGGCGGCTTCTTCTGCCCCTGCCACGGTTCCAAGTTCGACCTGTCGGGACGGGTGTACCGCGGCGTTCCCGCGCCGACCAACCTCGAGATCCCGCCCTACAGCTACGCGGACAGCGGCCACCTCGTGATCGGCCTCGATCAGGGGAGCGTCGCCTGATGGAAGGGCGGGAAGCCCCGGCCGCGGGCGGCAGGATGGCGGCGTTAGGCGCCTGGATCGATGCGCGATTCCCGATGTCGTCGCTCTGGAAGGAGCACATGTCGGAGTACCAGGCTCCGAAGAACTTCAACTTCTGGTACTACTTCGGGTCGATCGCGATCGTCGTGCTCGCGCTTCAGATCGTCACCGGCATCTTCCTCACGATGAGCTACAAGCCATCGGCCACGGAGGCCTTCGGTTCGGTCGAATACATCATGCGCGACGTCGAATGGGGCTGGCTCATCCGCTACCTGCATTCGACCGGCGCCTCGGCGTTCTTCATCGTCGTCTACCTGCACATGTTCCGGGCGCTGCTCTACGGCTCGCATCGCAAGCCGCGGGAACTCCTGTGGATCTTCGGCGTCGTGATCTATCTCGCGCTGATGGCCGAGGCGTTCTTCGGATACCTGCTGCCCTGGGGCAACATGTCCTATTGGGGCGCGCAGGTGATTGTGTCGCTGTTCGGCACTTTCCCGCTGATCGGCGATTCGCTGATCGAGTGGATCCGCGGGGACTATTTCATTTCGGACATCACCTTGAACCGGTTCTTCGCGCTGCACGTGGTTGCGGTGCCGCTGGTGCTCATCTTCCTGGTGGTCGCACACATCCTCGCGCTGCACGAGGTGGGCTCGAACAACCCGGACGGCATCGAGATCAAGAAGTCGAAAGGGCCTGACGGCCGGCCGCTCGACGGCATCGCGATGCACCCGTATTACACCGTCAAGGATCTGTTCGGAATCAGCGTATTCCTGGTGCTGTTCGCGGCGGTCGTCTTTTTCGCGCCGGAAATGGGCGGTTTGTTTCTCGAAGCTCCGAATTTCGAGCCCGCGAACCCGCTGCTGACGCCGGAGCACATCGCTCCGGTCTGGTACTTCACACCTTATTACGCGATCCTCCGCGCCGTTCCGGCCTTCGCAGGCACCCAGGTCTGGGGCGTGCTGGTGCTGTTCGCGGCGGTCTTGATGCTGTTCTTCGTGCCCTGGCTCGACCGGTCGCCGGTCAAGTCAATCCGCTACCGTGGCCCGATCTACAAGGTCGCGCTGATGGTCTTCGCGGCAAATTTCATCATGCTCGGCTATTGCGGCCTGAAGCCCGCGGTTCAGCCGTTCCAGACGATGTCGGTCATCGGAACGATCGTGTACTTCGCATTCTTTCTGGCGATGCCCTGGTATTCGCGCATCGACCGCAACAAACCTGAACCGTCGAGAGTGACGTCTTGAGCCGGTTGCGCGGACTGCTGGCCCTGGCTGTGCTCATGCCGGCGGCGGCATTCGCCTCGAGCGCGGGCTTTCCGCTCCAGCATGCGGACACTGACGTTTCGAGTCTCGCCTCGCTGCAGCGCGGCGCCCGCAATTTCGTCAATTACTGCCTCGGCTGCCATTCCGCGAAATACATGCGCTACAGCCAGATCGCGGAGGACCTCGCGCTCACCGAAGATGACTTGCGCGCAAACCTGATGTTCACCGGCACCCGCATTTACGACACGATGGAATCGGCCATGCCGGCGGACAAGGCCCGGCAGTGGTTCGGCAACGCGCCGCCGGATCTTTCGCTGATCGCGCGCAGTCGCGGCGTGGACTACGTGTACACGTTCCTGCGATCCTTTTACGAGGATCCGTCCCGCCCGACCGGCGCGAACAACGCGCTGCTGCCGCAAACGGCGATGCCGAACGTGCTCGCGGGGCTCCAGGGCGCGCAGCGGCCGCGCTTCGAAAAAAAGGCGGATAAGGAAGGCCATGAAACGGAGCACCTGGTCGCGCTCGATCCGGGCACGCCGGGTGAAATGCCGGCAGCCACTTTCGACAGCTTCGTGCGCGACACTGTCGCTTTTCTCGAATACGTCTCCGAACCTGCCAAGGCGCAGCGCAAGTCGCTCGGTGTCTGGGTCGTCCTCTTTCTCCTGATGTTCACGGCCTTCTCGTGGTTCCTCTACAAGGAATACTGGAAGGACGTGAAGTGACCCGCGCGCGACCGCGATGAGGACCTGAACCCATGGCCGCGGCACAGGTCTCGCGACGGCCCTACCTGGTTCGTGCGATGCACGAATGGATGACCGCGAACAACCAGACGCCGCACCTGGTCGTCGATGCAAGCGTCGCGACTGCCGAGGTGCCGCGTGCCTACGTTCGCGACGGTCGCATTACGCTCAACGTCAGCTGGCAGGCGACGCAGAACCTGAAGCTCGGCAATGAGTGGATCGAGTTCTCCGCGCGCTTCGGCGGCGTCTCACAGCAAGTGCGAGTTCCGGTCACCCTGGTACTCGGCATCTACGCGCGTGAAACCGGCCAGGGCATGCTGTTCCAGGACGAGGGCGAAGCGCCGCCGCCGGTACCAGGTCCGACCGACATCGGCAGCCGTCCGAAGCTCCGCGTCATCAAGTGATAAAGGGGACGTTCACCTTTACCGCATCGCGGCAAAGGTGAACCCCCTCCGTCAGAGGCTGAACGCGCCGCGGATGAGATGGCAGTCGAGTGAGTCGGCAGGGCCGGAGACTTCGACGACGTCGAAGCGCGCCGGCAGTTTCGCCAACGGTGGGTTTGTCGCGAGGAGGGCGCGGGCGGCGCGGATGATGTGACTGCGCTTGCCGGCGGTGATGCTGGCCGCGGCGCCGCCGAAACGGTCACTCGTGCGATAGCGAACCTCAACGATGGCGAGCGCGGTGCCGTCCATGGCGACAAGGTCGAGTTCGCCGCCCCGGGCGCGAAAATTCGCGGTGAGGATTCGATAGCCGCAGCGTTCCAGATATCTGGCCGCCGCCGCCTCGGCCGCGCGGCCGAGCGCGAGATGCGGCGCCGCACTCACGACGCGGGCGGGGTGGCGAGTGGCTGCGGCCAGGGCACGGGCCGTCCGCCGACGATCTGCGCCCAGTCGAGCTCGCGGCGCACGCGGCCCTGGCCGTCCACGGCGAGCCTGCCGCTCACGCCGGGCAGCGGAGTCGACTTGCCGGCGCGCAGCCGCCGCAATTCGCCGATCAGATGGAACGCGTCGTAACCGAAAGCGTACAGGCGTGCAATTTGGCCATTGCGCCCCGGCCAGAGTCGTTCGGCCGTTTCGCGCGCGCTCGCCGACGCACCCTGAGGATCGATCACCCAGGGCATGTCGGGGAATATCACGCCGTCGAGATCCACGTTGCCGGAACCGGCGGAATCATAGATGTCAGAGGTCGCGTACATCGGCAGCGCACTTGCGTAGTTGAAGCGCAACTGCGTGCGGATCAGCCGTCCGTACACGGGTTGCGCCGCAACGAAGATGAACTGGGCGTCGGATCGCGGCGCGCTGCCGCGCTGGCCCGTCGTCCTGAGCAGCCGGCGCAGCAGGTCGTTGAAATCGGCGGTGGAGGGCAGGTACTCCGCCTGATCCACGACCTGGCCGCCCGCCGCGGCAAATTCCTCGGCAAATGCCGCCTGCACCCGCCGGCCCCAGTCGGACTGCGGCACGAGCGTCACGCCGCTCATCCGCCCGTCGGCGACGATGCGCCGCGCCGCGAGCCGGGCCTCGTCCTCGGGCGACAACGCAAACTGGAAGAAACGATCCGGCACCTGTACGCCATCCGGCAGAAAATTGAGCGCAAGCGTCGTCGCGCGTCCATCCGCGAGCGTTGCGAGCGCGGCGACTTCCTCGCGGGTCAGCGGGCCGACCACGAAATCGCTGCCGTCGGCGAGGGCCTGGAGGTAGGCAGACGGGGCGTCGCGCGCGGCGACGTCGTAGATCTTGAGGCGCGGCCGCGCCGTGCTGCCATTGTCATAGTAGGCGCTCAGGAACCCGTCCCGTACCGCGGTCCCTGCGGAGGCCGCGCGACCCGACAGTGGGAGCAGCAGCGCGACCTGGCGCGGCTGATCACTCGTGGTGACCGGGCGATCGGCCACGCCCTTCCACAGCGACGCGTCTGCCGGATGCGCCGGATAGTGCTCGTGCCAGGACTGGAGGCGTCGCTGCGCGCCAAGCGCGCCCGCCTGCGTGTCCGCAATGATTCGCCCGAGTTCGAGCCAGCCCGCGAGCACCGGATCGGCGCCGACCGGCGCCCGCGCATCGCCGCCGCGCAGTACCGCCGCGCGGATCCCGTCGACGATCATGCGCTGGTTCGCGAGCTTGTCTTCGGCGCTCGCGAGCAGCGGGTCGCGCGCGATCAGGCTCTTGACCGCCTCTGCAACCCGCAGGCTTCCGAATTGCACTCGCGCGCGGGTCGCAAGCGCTGCCGCGTCATCGCCCGTGAGGCCGCGCAGGAGCTCGGCCGCGCGCGCGGTGTCGCCGCGCGCCAAGGCGACCTCGGTATCGAGACGGAGCCGCTCGCGCGTGTCGCCGGCGGAGAGCGGTGCCGCGACGTTCACGAGAGCTGTTTCGGCCGCGCTGACGTCGGAGCCCTGAAGCCATTCGCCCGCCGCGGCGAGCCAGTACGGATTGCGATCGCCCTCGACCGCGCTACGTGCAGCGGCCTCGTAGCTTCGCGCCGCTGCCGGATGGTCGCCCTGCTGCGACTGGCGCGCGGCGCGCTGCGCCGCGGCGTCCGCGCCGCCGAGCGACGGCAGACCCGCTGTCTGGCACGCGACCAGCAGAGCCGCGAGCAGCAGCGTGGCGACGGAATTCCTGGCGACCCTGAGACAGGGGAACCTCTGATTTACCCCCGCATGGGCGCGACCGTATGCGATTTTTGTCCCGGGCAAGGCGCGAGGAGCGACGTGTATCAAGCGATACATGAGCGGCGAGCAACATGGCCCGGGGCGAAAATCGCCCGGTCCCCACGGGTTACGTGCGGGCCTTGGCGCGACTTTGTTGCTCGCCTCGCCCATAGTTACCACTATGGGGCTTCGGCTCGCGCCTTGTCGCGCCAAGGCGCGCACGTAACGCGCCTCATGTGGGGGTCAATCAGAGGTTCCTCAGCTTGCATCGGCAGCGGCCCTTGGCGAGGATTATCCCGCCGCGTACTGCGGTCGGGGAGGGATATCTTATAGCGGCTCAAGCGGGTGTGCTCTATGTCATCGCGACGCCGATCGGCAACATGGGCGACATTTCTGCGCGTGCGCGCGAGATTCTCGCGGGTGTCGGTGTGGTGGCGGCCGAAGATACGCGCCACAGCGCGCACCTGCTGCGTGAGCTCGGCCTCGAGCGGCCGCTCGTATCGCTGCACGAACATAATGAACGGGCGCGCGCCGCCGAACTGGTCGCACGCCTGCGCGCCGGCGAGAGCATCGCGCTGGTCTGCGACGCCGGCACGCCGCTCATCAGCGACCCAGGTCATCAGTTCGTCGGTGCAGCGCTCGAAGCCGGCATCGTCGTCACGCCGTTGCCGGGACCCTGCGCGGCGATCACTGCGCTTTCCGCGGCCGGACTGCCGAGCGACAGATTCTGCTTCGAGGGATTCCTGCCCGCGCGCGCGGCGGCGCGCCGGCGCCGCCTCACGGAACTTGCCTCCGAAACGCGCACGCTCGTGCTTTACGAGGCGCCGCACCGGCTCGCCGACTGTCTCGAAGACCTCGCCGCAGCCTGCGGCGAATCGCGCCGCGCCTGCGTCGCGCGCGAACTGACCAAGCACTTCGAGACCTTTTATCGCGGAAATCTCGGTGAACTCGCGCTTCGCGCGAAAAGCGATGTGGACATGCGGCGCGGCGAATCCGTGGTTCTTGTCGAGGGCGCGGCCGAGCCAGAGCCGGCTGCTGCGCGGCTCGACGAAACGCTCGCCGTGCTCCTCAGGTACTTGCCACCGTCCGCGGCCGCCGCCGCCGCCGCCGCATTGACCGGCGTTCGCCGGGCCGATGCGTATGCCCGCGCGCTCAAGCTCACGAAAGAGGGGCCACTCGATTCTCCTTGAGACCCGGGGCCCGACGCACTATGTTGTGCGCGGGAGTCGGCCAGGCAATCGCCGTATTCGCAAGAATGCGGAGGAAAGTCCGGGCTCCGCATGGCACGGCGCCAGGTAACGCCTGGGGGGCGCGAGCCCACGGAAAGTGCAACAGAAAAGAAACCGCCCAAGCATGCGCAAGCGTGACGGCAAGGTTGAAATGGTGCGGTAAGAGCGCACCGCGTCGACGGCAACGGCGACGGCAAGGCAAACCCCGCCGGGAGCAAGGCCAAATAGGGAAGCACGCGGCGAAAGCCGCAACGCGCGGCCCGCGCGCGCTTCCGGGTAGGCTGCTTGAGGTGCACGGCGACGTGCATCCCAGAGGAATGATTGCCCTCGACAGAACCCGGCTTATCGGCCGACTTCTTTTCCTGGATTCAAGAAGAACATAAAGACCGGCAAAACCGGTCCGGGTGATAAGTCGCTGTAAGAGCGGCTCGTAAGTGGCTGATTTCCGGGTTCAAGATTCACCCCAGAATGGGCTTTCGCCTTCGCGTCTAAGTCTCTGACGCCGCAAGAAATTTTTAGGCAGAACCCGTTGACCCGCTGTTCCGGCCTGCCTATAGTGGCGAGGAGTGGGAAAAAGTGGGGGGGAATGGGACAAAGTCCCGTTTTGACACATGTTTCGCGGCGCAACAAAGGTCACCCTCGATGTGAAGGGCCGGATGGTCATCCCCACCCGGTTTCGCGAGCGTCTGGCCGAGCGCGGCGAATCGCGTCTCGTAGTCACGATCGACCGCGACCAGTGCCTGCTGATCTACCCGCTGCCTGACTGGGAAGAAATCGAACGGAAACTCATGCGACTGCCGACGCTGAACGAACACGCGCGGCGACTGCAACGGCTGATGGTCGGTCATGCGACCGATATTGAGCTCGACGGACACGGGCGCCTGCTGCTGCCGCCGACATTGCGCGTTTTCGCGCATCTCGAACGCAACGCGATGCTGATCGGGCAGGGCAATCGCTTCGAGCTGTGGGACGAACAACGCTGGGAAGAGCGTCGCGAGCAGTGGCTGAACGGCGAGGAATCGACGACCTCGCTGCCGGCGGAACTGGGTTCGCTTTCGTTGTGATCGGTGCGCTGAACGGCGTTCCTGATGAGGAGCCGCGCGGCGGCGACCACGCGCCGGTGCTGCGGGATGCGGCGATCGATGCACTCGCGATCCGGGCCGACGGCTGCTACGTGGACGCGACGTTCGGTCGCGGTGGTCATGCCGGCGAGATCCTCGGCCGGCTCGGGGAAGAGGGGAAGCTGCTTGCAATCGATCGCGATCCCGAGGCCTGCGCGGCCGCGTCCCTGCTTTTTTCCGCAGACCCGCGCGCTACGATCCTGCGCGCAAGTTTCTCCGGGCTTGAGCGCCACGTCGCCGCGGGCAGCGCACAGGGGATCCTCTTCGATCTCGGCGTTTCCTCGCCCCAGCTCGACGAAGCGCGGCGCGGTTTCAGCTTTTTGCGCGACGGCCCGCTCGACATGCGCATGGATCCCGACGCCGGCGAATCCGCGGCCGCGTTCCTCGCGCGTGCTGACGAACGGGAGATCGGCGGAGTGATCGCGCGGCTCGGCGAAGAGCGGCATGCGCGTCGCATCGCGCGCGCGATCGTCGATGCACGCCAGTCGGGTCCGATCGAGACGACGGGCCGCCTCGCGGGCGTCGTCGCCGCCGCCGTGCCGGGACGCGAGCCCGGCCGCCATCCGGCGACTCGCACGTTTCAGGCGCTGCGCATCCACGTCAACGATGAGCTCGGAGAGATCGAGCGCGCGCTGCCGCAGGCGGTTGCGGCACTCGCCCCGGCGGGGCGCCTGGTCGTGATCAGCTTTCATTCGCTGGAGGACCGGATCGTCAAGCGCTTCATGCGTAGCGCATCGCGCGAGGACGCGGTCTGGGCCGGCCTGCCGGTCGTTCCGGACACGGCCCGTCCGCGGCTGCGGCTGGTCGGGCGCGCGACCTTTGCCGACGAATCCGAAGTGGCGCGCAATCCGCGCGCGCGCAGTGCGGTGATGCGCGTCGCCGAGAGGCTCACATCGTGAGCCGGCGCTGGGTGCTCATCGGCCTGCCGCTCATGTGGCTCGCGGTGCTCGCATCGGCGGTCGCCGTGGTGCGCGCGCGGCACGAGTCGCGCGCGCTATTCGTCGAGCTCGAACGGCTCAACGCGGAGCGCGACGCACTCAACATCAGCTGGAGCCAGCTGCAGCTCGAGCAGAGCGCCTGGTCGAACCACGGCTTCGTCGAGCGCGTCGCGGTCGAGCGCAGGGGCATGGTGTTCCCGAAGCCGGACGAAGTGCGGATCGTCGCGCCATGAGGCGCAGGGACGGCGAGGTCGAGTTCGATGCGCCGCAGTTCCGGCTGCGCGCGCGGATGCTGACCGGCCTGCTGCTGCTCTCGGCGCTGGTGCTGATCGGCCGTTCGGTTCAGCTCCAGGTGTTCGACCAGCGGTTCTTCGCAAAGCAGGCCGACATGCGGCATGCGCGCAACGCCAAGATGATCGCGCATCGCGGCGCGATCCTTGATCGTTTCGGCGAACCGCTCGCCGTCAGTTCGCCGGTCGACACGGTGTGGGTCGATCCGTCGGAGTTCGCACAGGCTGGCGATGGGATCGCAAAGCTCGCGCGCGCGCTCAAGCTGAACCGCCAGTGGCTCGAGCAGCGTGTCACCAGCAATCTCGACCGCGAGTTCCTCTACGTCGCGCGCCACCTCGATCCGGACAATGCCGCGGAGATCAAGAAACTCGAGATTCCGGGTGTGCGCCTGCTGCGCGAATACAAGCGCTACTTTCCGAACGGCGAGGTCACCGGGCATTTGCTCGGCTTCACGAACCTCGACGAGGACGGCCAGGAGGGCCTCGAACTCGCCTACAACCGCTCGCTCGCGGGCATCGACGGCGAGAAGCGCGTGATCCAGGACGGACACGGGCTCGTCGTCCAGAATGTCGAGATCAACCGCACGCCGGTTCCGGGCGAGGACCTTCACACCAGCCTCGACCTGCGAATCCAGTACCTCGCCTATCGCGAGCTCAAGTCCGCGATACGCAAGCACAACGCCCGCGCCGGCACAGTGATCGTGATCGACATCTCGACGGGCGAAGTGCTGGCGATGGTGAATCAGCCGTCGTTCAATCCGAACGACCGCTCCCAGTATGAGGTCGCGCGCTATCGCAATCGCGCCGCGACCGACATCTTCGAGCCGGGTTCCAGCATCAAGCCGTTCGTGGTCGCGGCGGCGCTCGCTTCGGGCCGTTACCGCTCCGATTCGACGATCGACGCTACGCCTTTCAAGGTCGCCAACAAGCTGATCCACGACAAGCACGATCACGCCACCATCAGCCTCGGCGAGGTGCTTGCGGTTTCGAGCAACGTTGCGATGGCAAAGATCGCGCTGTCGCTCGAACCCGAGCAGATGTACGGGACACTTCGCGGGTTCGGGTTCGGCGAGGTCACGGCGAGCGGATTTCCAGGCGAGTCGGCGGGCCTGCTCTCGAGCGCCGAGAACTGGCGGCCGATCGGCATCGCGACCATGGCCTACGGCTACGGCCTGTCGGTGACGCCGCTGCAGCTCGCACAGGCTTACGCGACTATCGGCGCCTTGGGCGTGCATCGCCCGATCAGCTTCCGCCGCGTCGAAGAAGCGGTGCCGGGCGAACGCGTGCTGCCGCAGAAAGTCGCCAGAGATCTGATCGGGCTGCTGGAAGGGGCGGTGCGGCCGGCCGGCACCGGCGTCAAGGCGGCAGTGCCGGGCTATCGCGTCGCGGGCAAGACGGGCACGGCCTGGAAGGCGACCGCCGGCGGCTACTCGACGGACCGCTACCTCTCGGTCTTCGCGGGCGTCGTGCCTGCGACGCAACCGCGGCTCGCCGTCGTCGTCATGATCGATGAGCCGCGCGGCGTGCTCTATTACGGAGGCGACGTCGCGGCGCCCGTATTCGCGTCGGTCACTTCCGGCGCACTGCGGCTGATGTCGGTCGCTCCGGACGATCTGGCGCGCGTGTCGCCGGTGAATTACGCGGAGGCCGGGCAGTGACCGCCCCGGTGCGGCTCGATGAACTGCTCGCGGGAATTGCGCCCGCGCCGCCAGTTGCCGTCACGGGCCTCACGCTCGACTCGCGCGCAGTGAGTGGGGGCGATGCCTTCGTCGCGCTCAAGGGCGGCAGCCGTCACGGTCTCGAGCACGCCGGCCAGGCGCTGGAACGCGGCGCGCGCGCGATTCTCTGGGACCCGGCGGAAGGACGTCCGCCGGAAGCGACGAATGGCGAGATCGCCTGTGTCGCGGTGCGCGAACTCCGCAACCGGCTGGGCGGCATCGCGGACCGCTTTTACGGCGCTCCGTCCTCGCGACTCGCCGTCGCGGGCGTCACGGGCACGAACGGAAAGACGACCTGCGCCTGGCTCCTCGCCAGCGCCGTTGAACGCCTCGCGTGCCGCGGCGCCTATCTCGGCACGCTCGGCGCCGGATTTCCGCCGTACGTCGAAGGCGGAGCGCTCACGACGCCCGACGTCATCACGCTGCACCGGCAGCTGCGGGCGCTCGCCGACGCTGGCGCGACACATGTCGCGATGGAAGCCTCATCGCACGCGCTCGACCAGGGACGCGTCGACGGTGTCCGTATGCGGGTTGCCGGCTTCTGCAACCTGAGCCGCGATCATCTCGATTACCACGGCACGATGGAGCGCTACGCAGAGGCCAAGGCGAAGCTGTTCCGCCTGCCTGGCCTGGAACACGCGGTGATCAATGTTGGCGATCCCGCAGGCCGCGCGTTCGCCGCGACGCTCGCCGAGGGTGTCGCGCTGACGGCCGTCGCGGTCGGCGGCGAAGTCCCGGCGGCGCAGCACTTCATCCACGTCGGATGCGTGCACGTGGCCGAACGTGGCATCGAGCTCGAAATCCGCGGCCATTTCGGCAACCGCCGGCTGCGCTCGCGGTTGATCGGCGGGTTCAACGCCGAGAATCTTGCGATCACGCTCGGCATGCTCCTCGCCTGGCAGTTCGACGTCGACGAGGCGCTCGGCGCGCTCGGCGCCTGCACTGCGCCGCCGGGTCGCATGGAAAGCCACCGTCTTGCGAACGGCGCGCTCGCAGTCGTCGACTACGCGCATACGCCCGATGCGCTTTCGAAGGCGCTGGTCGCGCTGCGCGCCCATGCGCGCGGCCGGGTGCTCGTGGTATTCGGCTGCGGGGGCGAGCGCGATCCGGGCAAACGTGCGCTGATGGGGGAGGCGGCCGAGCGGCACGCCGACCGCGTGATCGTGACCGACGATAATCCGCGCGGCGAGGACGCAGACCGCATCGTCGCGATGATCCTCTCGGGCCTGCGCGCGCCCGCGCAGGTCCTGGTGCAGCGGGATCGCGCGCGCGCGATCGACGCCGCGATCGACGAATCACGGCCGGGCGACGCCGTGCTGATCGCCGGCAAGGGTCACGAGGACTACCAGATCGTCGGTGACCTGCGGCGGCCGTTCAGCGACCGCGAATGTCTCCGCGCGCACCTGGGAGGTGCGCAGTGAATGGCCGGCTTGCGGATGTCGCTGCGGTCACTGGCGGGCGTCTCGCCGGCGGCGACGACGAATTCGCCGGCGTTTCGATCGATTCGCGCACGATTGAGCGGGGCCAGCTGTTCGTGGCGCTGCGCGGCGATCGCTTCGACGGGCACGCCTTTATCGCGGCCGCGGCCGAGCGGGGTGCCGCCGCCCTGCTGGTCGAGAAGCCCGTGCAATCCAGCCTGCCCCAGGTGGTCGTCGGCGATTCGCTGTCGGCGCTCACCGCGCTCGCGCGTGGCTGGCGAAAGAAGAGCCGGGCACTGGTGCTTGGCGTCGGCGGCAGCAACGGCAAGACGACGACCAAGGAACTGCTCGCCGCCATCCTCGCAGTGGCGGGGCCGACGCTCGCGACGCGTGGCAACCTGAACAATCACATCGGCGTTCCGCTGACGCTGCTTCGCCTCGAGCCCGGGCACCGTTTCGCCGTCATCGAGATGGGCGCCAATCATGCGGGTGAGATTGCGGCGCTCGCAGCGCTCGCGGAACCGCAGATTGCGCTCGTGACCAATGCGGGCGACGAGCACCTCGAAGGCTTCGGCGACCTCGAAGGCGTAGCGCGGGCCGAGGGCGAAATGTTCGCTGCGCTGCCGCCCTCGGGCACTGCGGTCATTAACGTCGACGACCCGTTCAACGAGCTCTGGTGCGGCCTGTCGCGCGGCGCGCGGGTTATCCGCTTCGGCTTCGACGCGTCTGCCGAAGTTCGTGCAACCGCAATTCAGGGCCGCATCGAGGCTGGCGCTTTCGTCACGCAGTTCACGCTTGCGCTCGCGGGAGAACAGGCTCGCGTCCGGCTCGGACTCGCGGGCCGCCACAACGTTTCGAATGCGCTCGGTGCCGCCGCCGCGGCGCACGCGGCAGGGGTCGCGTTGCCGGCGATCGTCGCCGGGCTCGAGCATACGCGCCCGGTCGCGGGACGCCTGCAGCTCAAGCCCGGGCCGCGCGGTTCCTGGTTGATCGACGATTCGTACAACGCGAATCCGAGTTCAGTGCGCGCCGGCATCGACGTGCTCTGCGCGCTGCCCGGCGAGCACTGGCTCGTACTCGGCGAAATGGCCGAGCTCGGCAGCGAGACCGTGGCGAGCCACGCGGGCATCGGCGACTACGCGCGCCGCGCCGGCATCACCCGCCTTTTTGCGATCGGCGAAGCGGCGCGGCATGCCGTCGCCGCATTCGGCGGGCGCGGATCCTGGTACGAGGACGCGGCGCGACTCGCCGATGCGCTCGCCGGGAGCCTCGACGCCGGCGTGACGGCGTTGGTCAAGGGTTCGCGCGTCAACCGGCTGGAACGCGTCGTCGAGCGGCTGCTGCAGCCGCTGGCCGCAGCCGGCAACGGGAACTGAGGGAGCGACATGCTGCTCGACCTGTTCGACTGGCTTGCGGGTTATTACGGCGGGTTCCGGGTATTCGGCTACCTGACGCTGCGCGCGATCTTCGCGGCGCTGACCGCGCTCACGATCGCGCTCTTCGTCGGACCCTCGATGATCCGCATGCTGGCGGCGCGTCAGATCGGCCAGGTCGTGCGCGACGACGGTCCCGGTTCGCATCTCGGCAAGATGGGCACGCCGACGATGGGCGGGGCGCTGATCCTGATCGCCGTTGCGGCCGGCACTCTCCTGTGGGCCGACCTGACGAACCGTTTCGTCTGGATCGTGCTGACGGTGACGCTCGCCTTCGGATTGATCGGTTTCTACGACGACTACCTGAAACTCGTCGTGCGTGATCCGCGCGGACTCGCCGCGCGCTGGAAATACCTGTGGCAGTCGCTCGCCGGCATTGCAGCCGCGCTCGCGCTCTGGCAGACGGCGGAGAGTCCGGCCGAGACAGCGCTCTATGTCCCGTTCTTCAAGAACGTCGCGCTGCCGATGGGTGCGGCTGCCTACGTCGTGTTCACCTATTTCGTGATCGTCGGCTCGAGCAACGCGGTCAACCTGACCGACGGGCTCGATGGGCTCGCGATCATGCCCTGCGTCATGGTCGCGGGCGCGCTCGGCGTGTTCGCCTATGTGACGGGCCGCGTCGATTTCGCGGCCTACCTCCAGATCCCCTACGTGCCGGGTGCGGGCGAGATGCTGATCTTCCTCGCCACGATCGTCGGCGCGGGCCTCGGATTCCTGTGGTTCAACACGTATCCGGCCCAGGTCTTCATGGGCGACATTGGCGCGCTCGCGCTCGGCGCCGCGCTCGGCGTCGTCGCCGTGATCGTGCGCCAGGAGATCGTGCTCGCGATCATGGGCGGCATTTTCGTGCTCGAGACGGTTTCGGTGATCCTGCAGGTCGCGTCATTCCGGTTGCGCGGCAAGCGCATTTTCCGCATGGCACCGATCCACCACCATTACGAGCTGAAGGGCTGGGCAGAGCCGAAGGTCATCGTCCGGTTCTGGATCATCTCCTTCATGCTGGTCCTCATCGGGCTCGCGACCCTGAAGCTCCGTTGATGCAGCAGACCGCTACCAGTCCGCGCAGCGTGATCGTGGGCCTCGGCCGGACCGGGGTGTCGGCAGCCCGGCACCTCGCGGCGCGGGGACATCGGCTGGTCGTGACCGACTCCCGCGCGGCGCCGCCGGGGCTCGCGGAACTGCGCCGCCTCGTGCCGGATGCGGCAACCGCGCTCGGCGGCTTCGATCCCGCCGTCCTCGAGGGCGCCGACCAGATCATTGTGTCGCCCGGCGTTTCGCTCGCCGAGCCGTTGCTGCGGAAGGCCGCCGCGCAGGGTCTCGACCTCATCGGCGACATCGAGCTTTTCGCGCGCGAAGCCGGCGGCCGCGTGGTCGGGATCACCGGCACCAACGGCAAGAGCACGGTGACGACCCTGGTCGGCGAGTTTGCGAGAGCCGCCGGCATCGAGGTGCGGGTCGGCGGCAATCTCGGCGAACCCGCGCTCGACCTGCTGGCCGGCCCGCCGGCCGCGATGTACGTGCTCGAACTTTCCTCCTACCAGCTCGAAACCACGCATTCGCTGCAACTCGAGGCCGGGGCCGTGCTGAACGTCACGCCCGATCACCTCGACCGCTACCGCGATCTCGCCGACTACGCGGCCGCGAAAGCGAGGATCTTCGAGCGCTGCGCGACCGCGATCGTGAATCTCGACGACGAGATCGTGATCCGCATGCCGCGGCCGGGACAGCGCCAGGTCGGATTCAGCCTGCGCCGGAGCGACGCCGAATTCCGGCTGCTCACACAAGCGGGCGAGGAGTGGCTTGCGGAGGGTGCCGAACCGCTGCTTCCAGTCGACCAGCTCCGCGTTCCGGGTCGTCACAACGCCGCGAACGCGCTCGCTGCGCTTGCGGTGGGCAGCGTCTGCGGATTTCCGCGCGCGGCGATGACCGATGTGCTCCGGCGCTTCGCCGGCCTGCCGCACCGGGCCGAGCGCGTGCGCGACTGGCGCGGCATCGCCTGGATCGATGATTCCAAGGGCACCAACGTCGGCGCAACCGTCGCGGCGATCGACGGGCTCGACGGCCCACTGCTCCTGATCGCGGGCGGCGAAGGCAAGGGCCAGGATTTCGCGCCGCTGGGCAGAGCCTGTCGCGGCAAAGTGAAGCACGCAGTCCTGATCGGGCGCGACGCCGGAATGATTGCCGCGGCGCTGCGCAAGGACTGCGTCGTTTCGATCGCCGATTCGATGGAATCGGCCGTCGCCGGCGCGGCCTCGATCGCGCGGCCCGGATACACCGTGCTGTTGTCGCCGGCCTGCGCGAGCTTCGACATGTTCCGCGACTACGCGCACCGCGGCGAGATCTTCGCCGCTGCCGTGCGGGGGCTTCCGCAATGAGTACCGGCGTCGCCCTGCAATACTCGCGTTCCGCCGGCCGCCAGCAGCGGCTCGTCATCGATTACGTGATCGTCACGGCGGTCTTCGGACTGCTGCTCGCGGGTCTCGTGATGGTGACCTCGGCGTCGATGAACATCGCGGAGCGCCTGACCGGCGACCCGTATTTCCATTTCGAGCGCCAGCTATTCTCGGTGCTGCTCGGCTGCACCTTGGGCGCGGCGATGCTGTTCGTGCCGATCTCGCTGTGGCGGCGCTTCGCGCCCTGGCTCCTGGTCGCGAGCTTCGCGCTCCTGCTGCTCGTGCTGATTCCGGGCATCGGGCACGCAGTCAATGGCAGCCGGCGCTGGATCCGCCTCGGCCTGCTGAATTTCCAGCCGTCCGAGATCGTGCGTTGGCTGCTGCTGACCTATATCGCGATCTTCGCCGTCCGGCATCAAACAGAACTTCGCAGCTCCGCACAGGGTTTCTTCAAGCCGTTTGCGGTGCTTGCGGTTGCCGCTCTGCTGCTCCTCGTCGAGCCGGATTTCGGCGCCGCCGTCGTGCTCTGCATGACCGGCACGGCCGTCCTGTTCGCGGCCGGGGCGCGGCTACGCGACTTTCTCGTCGTCTGCGCCGTGGGCGCCGTGGGCGCCGCCGCGCTTGCGATGAGCGCCGGCTACCGGCTCGAGCGTCTCACGGCATTCCTGAATCCCTGGGCCGACCCCTTTGACAGCGGCTTCCAGCTGACCGGGTCGCTGATCGCGATCGGCCGCGGGGAATGGTTCGGCGTCGGGCTCGGCTCCAGCATCCAGAAGCTGTACTACCTGCCCGAGGCGCACACCGACTTCGTGTTCTCGGTGCTCGCCGAAGAATTCGGACTGCTCGGCGTCACGATCGTGGTGATCGGATTCCTGACGCTCGTGCTCAGGAGCCTGCGCCTCTCGCGCGTCGCGGCCGACGCCGGCATGCCGCTCCATGCCTGCATCGCGGTGGGATTCGGCGTGTGGATCGGTCTGCAGGCCTTCATCAACATCGGCGTCAGCATGGGGCTCCTGCCCACCAAGGGCCTGACACTGCCGCTCCTGTCTTACGGGCGATCGAGCATGCTCGTGACGCTCGCGTGGATCGGGATGCTGCTGCGCGTCCATCACGAGGTCGCCGCCTCCGGCAAGAGCGCGATCCCCTCCGACGGGCGTTCCGCATGAGCCGGCCGGTCATGATCATGGCGGGCGGAACGGGCGGGCACGTGATCCCCGCGCTTGCGATCGCAAATCTTCTGCGTGCTCGCCGCGAGATCGTCTGGCTCGGCACCGAGCGCGGCATCGAGGCACGGCTGGTACCGGCCGCCGGCTATCCGGTCGAGTGGATCGAGGTCGAGGGACTGCGAGGCAAGGGTCTTGCGCGCTGGCTCAAAGCGCCGCTCCTGCTCGCGCGCGCGGTCCGCCAGGCGCAAAAAGTCCTGCGAAATCGGCGCCCCGGCGTCGTCCTCGGTTGCGGCGGTTTCGCCTCCGGTCCCGGCGGCATCGCCGCGTGGCTCGCCGGCGCTCCGCTCGTGATCCACGAACAAAACGCGGTCGCCGGACTCACCAATCGCTGGCTCGCGCATGTCGCGACGCGCATCGCCGAAGGATTTCCCGGCAGCTTCCCGTCCGGGCGCCG
The DNA here is from genome assembly GCA_963819545.1 of uncultured Gammaproteobacteria bacterium. Classification (GTDB taxonomy): domain Bacteria; phylum Pseudomonadota; class Gammaproteobacteria; order Steroidobacterales; family Steroidobacteraceae; genus SCUD01. The sequence continues at coordinate 1,198,056 of CAWFWJ010000002.1, forward strand.
CGCGCTGTATGTCGGCAATCCCGTGCGCCCGGAGATCGCCGCGCTGCCGGCCCCGCGCCAGCGCTTCGAATCGCGTAATGGCCCGATCCGGCTGCTTATCTTCGGCGGCAGCCAGGGCGCGACGGCCCTCAACCGGCTGCTGCCGGAGGCGATCGCGCTGCTGCCCGAGTCGCGTCGTCCCTGGGTGCTGCACCAGAGCGGCGCGCGCGATCGCGACGTGACTGAAGCGGCCTATCGGGCGGCCGGCATCCAGGCCGAAGTGCGTCCCTTCATCGATGACATGGCCGCCGCCTATGCGAACGCCGACCTCGTCGTCGCGCGCTCGGGCGCATCGACCGTCGCGGAGCTCGCGGCCGCCGGCGTCGGCTCGATCCTCGTGCCGTTCCCGGCCGCGGTCGACGACCACCAGACGAAGAACGCGGCCTGGCTCGGGCGCGTGAGCGCGGCGCAGGTCGTGTCGGAGACAGGGCTGACCGCGGCTGAACTCGCCAATCGCCTGGCGACGCTTTTCGGCAACGGCAACGGCCGCATCCGGCTCCTCGCGATGGCCGAAGCGGCGCGCTCGCTCGCCGTGACCAACGCCGCCGAGCGCGTCGCCGAGCTCTGCCTCCTGGCAGAGGGCGCGCGCGCATGAGCGACCGTATGCGTCGGGTCGGGCTGATTCACCTGATCGGCATCGGTGGTGCCGGCATGGGTGGCATCGCCGAAGTGCTGGTCAACCTCGGTTACGCCGTGCAGGGATCGGACCTGCGCACGAACTCGGTGACGGCGCGCCTGCAGAAGATGGGCGTACGGATCTTCGTCGGTCACGCCGCGGATCAGGTCGCAGGCGCCAGTGTGGTCGTCGTTTCCTCGGCGATCGAAGCCTCGAATCCGGAACTGCTCGCGGCACAGGAACTGCGCATCGCGGTCGTGCGGCGCGCCGAAATGCTGGGTGAGCTCATGCGCTTCCGCCAGGGCATCGCAGTCGCAGGCACCCACGGCAAGACGACCACGACGAGCCTGATCGCCTCGGTGCTTGCGGAAGGAGGCCTCGACCCGACCTTCGTGATCGGCGGCCAGCTGAAGAGCGCCGGCAGCAACGCCAAGCTCGGCACGGGCCGTTACCTGGTCGCGGAAGCGGACGAGAGCGACGCCTCGTTTCTGCACCTGCAACCGGTCATCGCGATCGTCACCAACGTCGACAACGACCATCTCGGGACCCATGGCGGTGATTTCGAGAAACTGAAACAGAGCTTCGTCGAGTTCCTGCACAACCTGCCGTTTTACGGGCTCGCGGTCGTGTGCAGCGACGATGCCGTGGTCCGCGAACTGCTGCCGCTGGTGGGACGCCCGACGATTCTTTACGGACTCGGCGCGGACGCCGACTTGCGGGCCGTTTCGCTCGAGCGCGAGGGCGGCAGCACGCGATTCCAGGCGATCCGGGCGGGCAAGCCGCCGCTTGCGGTGACGCTCAAACTTCCAGGCCTGCACAACGTCAGGAACGCCCTCGCCGCGATTGCGGTCGCGACCGAGCTTGAGGTCGAGGACGCGGCGATCCAGCGCGCGCTCTCCGGTTTCCAGGGCATCGGGCGGCGGCTCGAAGTCGTGGGTGAGGTCGCAACCCGCGCCGGTCGCATCACGCTCGTCGACGATTACGGCCATCACCCGACGGAAATCGATGCGACGCTCGATGCCGTGCGCCAGGCCTGGCCCGGCCGGCGGCTCGTGCTTGCATTCCAGCCGCATCGCTACACGCGTACCCGCGACCTGATCGACGACTTCGGGCGCGCGCTCTCGGGCGCCGATGCCTTGCTCGTGACCGAGGTCTATGCCGCGGGCGAGGAGTCGATCGCGAATGCCGACGGCCGCGCGATCTGCCGCGCCGTGCGCGGCCGCGGGCGTCTCGAGCCGGTTTTCGTCGAGGACGTGCGCGAACTGGCGACGGCGCTCGCCGGCGTCATCGCAGACCGGGACGTCGTGCTCACGATGGGCGCCGGCAGCATCGGTGCCGTCGCGCACGAACTCCCGGTGAAGCTCGGCGTGACGAGCGCGAGGGTCGGGCGATGAATGCGGTCGCCGTCAGCGCGGAATTCGAGCAACGCGTGCTCCGCGACGAGCTGATGTCGCGGCATACCTCCTGGCGCGTCGGCGGGCCGGCGGACATATGGTTCTCGCCGCGCGATGTCGAGGACCTGTCGTCCTTTCTGCGCGCGCTGCCTGCGGAAGTTCCGGTCACCTGGGTCGGACTCGGCAGCAATCTCCTGGTGCGGGACGGCGGCATTCGGGGCGTCGTCATCTCCGTGCACGGCATCCTGAACGCGCTCGACCGCGTCGGGGACGACCGCGTGCGTGCGGAAGCGGGTGTCCCGTGTGCGCGGCTGGGCCGCCAGTGCGCGAAATGGCAGCTCGGCCCGGCCGATTTTTTTGCCGGCATCCCGGGGACTGTCGGCGGCGCGCTCGCGATGAATGCCGGCGCCTGGGGTGCGGAGACCTGGCCCCATGTTGCGGAAACGGAAACGATCGATCGGGTCGGATCGCGCCGTCGCCGCCAGGCATCCGAATACCGCTACAGCTACCGCAGCGTAACGCCGCCGGTCGCGGGTGAGTGGTTCCTGGCTGCGACCTTCCGGTTCGAGCCGCGCCCGCAGGCGAGCAAGGACTCGATCCGCAAACTCCTGGAAAAGCGCCATGCGAGCCAGCCGATCGGCGCCTGGAGTTGCGGTTCCGTTTTCACCAATCCGCCGGGCGGCCACGCCGCGGAGCTGATTGAGCGCGCCGGTCTCAAGGGCTACCGCATCGGCGGCGCGGCCGTATCGGACAAGCACGCAAATTTCATCATCAACGAAGGCGAGGCGACTGCAGCCGATCTCGAGGCGCTGGTGCGCCACGTCCAGGCGACGGTCGAGCGCGTGCACGGGGTGCGGCTGGTGCCCGAAGTGCGCGTCGTCGGGGAGGCCGCATGATCGTCGCAACGCTTATGCGGCTTGCTGCCGGCGCGCACGGGATCCGGCGGGGTTGCTCGCTCGCAAACTCCGCCGGAACTTACGAGTTTGCTCGCGAGCACCCCGCCACCTCGTGCGCGCCAAGCGCCGGCGCTGAGCGCGCGGCGGGGCGCACGGCAGCCTGCGAGCGAGCGCGTAAGTTCCGGCGGCGCGAGCGAGCAGGACTGTCGGGCGCCTCGCTCGCGCGCGATCCCGCCGCCGGATCCCGCGCGCGCCAGTCGTGCCCCATGCGGGAGGCCCTGGCATGAGCCGGCTTCGCGCAAGCGGCGTTGAATTCCGGCGCGTCACGGATGCGGCCGCGTTCGGCCAGGTCGCCGTGCTGATGGGCGGCGCGTCGGCCGAGCGCGAAATTTCGCTGATGACGGGCAAGGCCGTGACCGGCGCGCTGGTCTCGCGTGGCGTGAATGCCGCCGCCTTCGACCCGTCGTCGCGCCCGCTCACCGAACTCGTGACGGCGGGCTTCGACCGGGTCTGGATCGCATTGCACGGTCCGGGCGGCGAGGACGGCGCCGTGCAGGGCGCGCTTGAATGGCTCGGCCTGCCGTATACCGGGAGCGGGGTGCTGGGTTCCGCCATCGGCATGGACAAGCTCCGCACCAAGCGGCTCGCGCAGGCGGCGGGTGTAGCGACGCCGCGATGGATCGAGCTCAACGGCGCGGCCGACTGCGAGCGCGCGGTCGCCGAACTGGGCCTGCCGCTCGCGGTGAAACCGGCGACCCAGGGTTCGAGCGTCGGCATGAGCCGGGTCGCGACCGCCGCCGAATTGCCGGCGGCCTGGCGCGCGGCCTCCGCGCTCGATCCGGTCGTAATCGCAGAGCGCTGGATCAGCGGCCGCGAATTCACGGTCGGGATACTGCAGGGCGCTGCGCTTCCCGCCATCGCGATCGAGACGCCGCGGAGCTTCTACGACTACCAGGCGAAGTACTTCGCGGACGACACGCGTTACCTGATTCCTTGCGGGCTGTCGGCGGCGGCCGAATCCGCGCTGCAGCAGGCGGCACTGACGACCTTCGCGGTCGCGGGAGCGAGCGGCTGGGGCCGCGTTGATTTCGTGACTGCGGCGGATGAAGTGCCGCTGCTTCTGGAAATCAACACTGTGCCAGGCATGACGAGCCACAGCCTCGTGCCGATGGCCGCGGCTGCCGTCGGAATCGATTTTCCGGAGCTCGCGTGGCGGATCCTCGAAACCAGCTTCGCGCGCGAGAGGACCTGAGCGGTGGGATTCATTCGCAGGCGCAATCGCAGGAAGTCCGGCAGCCGAATCGAGCTGCCGAAGCTTGAGTGGTCGCGTGCCGGGCGTGCGGCGGGCGCATTGTTTGCGCTTGCCGCGCTGGTGAGCTTGCTGGCGCTGGGGCTGGATCAGCCGGTGCGAAGCATCGTCATCGACGGGTCGTTCCAGCGGGTGGCCGCGGTCGAAGTGGAGGAGGCCGCGCGCGGCTCGCTCAAGGGCGGATTCATCAGCGCCGATCTCGACCAGCTTCGCAAGGCCGTCGAAGCGCTCGCCTGGGTCGACCGGGCGCGCGTGCAGCGCCTGTGGCCCGACCGCGTGCGCGTCGAAATCGTCGAGCAGCAGGCGGCGGCGCGTTGGGGCGAGGACGGTTTGCTGAACACGCGTGGAGAACTGTTCGCGAGCGGCGTGCGGCATGTGCCGCCGGAACTGCCCCGGCTCGATGGACCGCAAGGCACCGAGGGGCAGGTCGCCCAGCGGTATCTCACGATCCAGGGCCGGCTCGTCGAGCAGCAGCTTCGCATCGCGGCGCTCCGGCTCGATGCTCGCGGCGCCTGGGAACTCGATCTCCTGAACGGCGTGACGGTCCGGCTCGGTCGCCGCCAGGTGGACGAGCGGATCGACCGCTTCGTCGAGATCGGCGCGCAGGTCGTCGCCGGCCGCGCCGCCGACATCCGCTACGTCGACATGCGCTATTCGAACGGGTTTTCGATCGGCTGGCGGAAGAACCGCAAGCCGCCGCGCGAGGCGCCCGCCGCAATGGCCAGCCGCATGAACGGAGAACCCGGGTTCGATGGCTAAACGCTCCGACCGCAACCTGATCGTGGGGCTCGATATCGGCACGTCGAAGGTCGTCGCGCTTGTCGGCGAGATGCACGCCGACGGCAGCCTCGAAGTCATCGGCCTTGGTTCGCATCCGTCGCGCGGCCTGAAGAAAGGTGTCGTCGTCAACATCGACTCGACCGTGCAGTCGATCCAGCGCGCGGTCGAGGAGGCGGAGCTGATGGCGGGCGTCGAGATCCGTTCGGTGTTCACCGGCATCGCCGGCAGCCACGTCCGCAGCCTCAATTCGCACGGCATCGTAGCGATCAAGGACAAGGAGGTCGGCGCCGGCGACGTCGCGCGCGTGATGGACGCGGCGCAGGCGGTTCCGATTCCGGCTGACCAGAAGATCCTCCACGTGCTGCCGCAGGAATTCATCATCGACGGCCAGGAGGGCATCCGGGAGCCGATCGGCATGTCGGGCGTGCGTCTTGAGGCACGTGTGCACATCGTCACCGGCGCCGAGAGCGCGGCCCAGAACATCGTCAAATGCGTACAGCGCTGCGGGCTTGAGGTCGAGGACATCGTGCTCGAGCAGCTCGCCTCGTCATTCGCCGTCCTCACTGACGACGAGAAGGAACTCGGTGTCTGCCTCGTGGACGTCGGCGGCGGAACCACCGACATCGCCGTGTTTTCCGGCGGCGCGATCCGGCACACGGCCGTGATCCCGGTCGCGGGTGACCAGGTCACGAACGACATCGCGGTCTCGATGCGCACGCCGACGGCATACGCGGAGGAGATCAAGATCCGCTACGCCTGCGCGCTGTCGCAGCTCGCGAATCCGGACGAGACGATCGAAGTGCCGAGCGTGGGCGATCGTCCTTCGCGTCGGCTCGCGCGCCAGACGCTCGCAGAAATCGTCGAGCCTCGCTACGAGGAGCTCTTCATGCTGATCCGTGATGAGCTCCGCCGCTCGGGCTTCGAAGAGGCGGTCGCCGCGGGCGTCGTGCTGACCGGGGGCAGCGCCAAGATGGAAGGCGCGGTCGAACTCGCCGAAGAAATTTTCCACATGCCGGTCCGACTCGGCAGCCCGCATGGCGTGACCGGGCTCGGCGACGTCGTGCGCAATCCGATCCACGCGACCGGCGTGGGTCTCCTGCTTTACGGCCGGGTCAATGCCGGCCGACCGGCGCCGAAACTCATCGGCGACGGCGTGAAGACGGTGACGGAGAGGATGAAATCGTGGTTCCAGGGATACTTTTAGCGGAGGAGAGGACATGTTTGAACTGATGGATTCATTCAGCCAGACGGCTGTGATCAAGGTGATCGGAGTGGGCGGCGGCGGCGGCAATGCCGTGTCCCACATGGCGAAGTGCGGCATCGAGGGCGTCGAGTTCATTTGCGTGAACACCGACGCGCAGGCGCTCAAGCACTCGCAGGTGAAGTCGTCGTTGCAGATCGGTTGCAACATCACGAAGGGACTCGGCGCGGGCGCGAACCCCGAAGTCGGCCGCCAGGCGGCGATGGAGGATCGTGACCGCATCATCGAGCTGATCGAGGGCTGCGACATGCTGTTCCTCACCGCCGGCATGGGCGGGGGAACGGGGACGGGCGCGGCGCCGGTCGTCGCGCAGGTCGCGCGCGAGCTCGGGATCCTGACGGTCGCGGTCGTCACCCGGCCGTTCACGATGGAGGGGAACAAGCGCCACTCGATCGCGGAAGCCGGCATCACCGAACTCTCGCGGCACGTGGATTCGCTGATCACGATTCCAAACCAGAAGCTGCTGCAGGTGCTCGGCGGTCAGACGACGCTGCTCGAGGCATTCAAGCGTGCGAACGAGGTGCTGCAGGGCGCGGTCCAGGGCATCGCCGAGTTGATCACGCGTCCGGGCCTCATCAACGTGGACTTCGCCGACGTGCGCACGGTCATGTCGGAGACCGGTCTCGCGATGATGGGATCGGGCATCGGCACCGGCGAGCACCGGGCGCGCGTCGCCGCCGAGATGGCGGTGTCGTCGCCGCTGCTCGAGGACATCAACCTGGCTGGCGCGCACGGCATCCTGGTCAACGTCACGGCGGGTCTCGACCTGTCGATCGGCGAGTTCGAGGAAGTCGGCAACACCGTCAAGCAGTTCGCAGCCGAGGATGCGACCGTCGTGGTCGGCACGGTCATCGAGCCCGAGATGCAGGGCGAGCTTCGGGTCACGGTGGTGGCGACAGGCCTCAACCGCAGCAAGGCGAAGGCGGCGGCTCCGATCACGGTTCAGCCTGCCGTTGCGGCGGCGCGGCGGAATGCGGACGTCAAGCTGGTGGCGCAGAGGAACCGCGCGCCGGCTCCGGACTACAGCCATCTCGATCGCCCGGCGATCCACCGTCAGCCGCAGCGCGCGGTCGGCGACGGATTGCGCGCCGACTTTGGCTCGGAAGACGTGCTCGACATCCCGGCATTCCTCCGTCGCCAGGCCGACTGATGCAGGCATGACCGGCATCCGCGGCGACCTGCGTGCCGTGCGTCTGCGCCTGCGTGCGCGACGCCGCGCCGCCGGCCGCCGCGCGGAGCGCGAGCGCGAGCGTGTCCCGCCCGGGTCGCCTCCGTGAGCACGGGAAATCGGTCGCCGGCCTTCCTCCGCTGGCCGGCGGCCGGTGACCCCAAGGAACCACTGATTGACTCCCGCATGGGCGCGACCGTGTGCGATGAAACAAAGGGGACGCTCACCTTTAGCAGCGACAAGTATGTTTAAGGTCACAGCAATCTTGCTAAAGGTGAGCGTCCCCTTTGTTTCCAAAATCGCCCGGTCCCTGCGGGTTACGCGCGGGCCTTGGCGGGACTTTGTTGCTCGCCTCGCCCATAGTCCCTGCTATCGAGCTTCGGCTCGCGCCTTGTCCCGCCAAGGCGCGCGCGTAACGCGCTCCATGCGGGAGTCAATCAGTGGTTCCTAATGTGGTAACTTGCCCTGAGGCATTTGAATGGCCCAGCAACGCACGCTGAAAGACGCGATCCGGGCGACCGGAATCGGCCTGCACACCGGTCGCAAGGTCCTGATGGTGTTGCGGCCGGCTCCGCCGAACACGGGCATCGTATTCCGGCGCACCGACCTCGATCCGCCGGTCGACATCCCCGCGCGCGCAACGAACGTCACCGAGACCACGCTGGGGACGACGCTGATGCACGACGGCGCGGGCGTGTCTACGGTAGAACACCTGCTCTCCGCATTCGCCGGGCTCGGCATCGACAATGCGTTCATTGAGTTGACGGCCGGCGAAGTGCCGATCATGGACGGCAGCGCAGGTCCGTTTGTATTCCTGATCCAGTCGGCCGGCATCGAGATGCAGAACTCGCCCAAGCGCTTCGTGCGCGTGCGCCGGCGCGTCGAGGTGCAGGAGGGGGACAAATGGGCGCGCTTCGATCCCCACGAGGGATTCCGCGTCAACTTCGAGATTGAGTTCGACCACCCGGTCTTCCACCGTCATTCGCAACGCGCGACGATGGACTTCTCGACGACGACTTTCCTCAAGGAAGTGAGCCGCGCTCGCACTTTCGGTTTCATGCGCGACATGGAAGCCCTGCGCGGGCGCAATCTCGCGCTCGGCGGCACACTCGACAACGCCATCGTGCTCGATGACTACCGGATCCTGAACGAGGACGGGCTGCGCTTCGAAGACGAGTTCGTGCGCCACAAGATCCTCGACGTGATCGGCGACCTGTACCTTCTCGGTCATTCGCTGATCGGCGAATTCACCGGCTTCAAGTCGGGTCACGGTCTTAACAACCGCCTGCTGCGGACGATGCTCGCGGACAGCGAGGCCTGGGAAGAAGCGACGTTCCAGGACGAGAGCGCCGCGCCGATTTCGTATACGGCGGCGAGCGCACCTGCCTGACTTAAAGGGGACGTTCTTTCTGAAGGCGACGTTTTCTTTCTGAAGGGGACGTTCACCTTTAGCCCCAGCTACTCCAGCACGGCGACCAACCTCTCGCTAAAGGTGAACGTCCCCTTCAGAAAGAGCGAAGGTGAACGTCCCCTTTAGAAGTCCTCCCTTTAGAAGTCCTAACGTTCCGCGCGAACCTTCACCTTCACATCGTCGATCGCGGTGCCGAGTTCGGCGGCAAGCGCTTTCGCGGCCTCGGGCGCGGCATAGCGCAATCGAGTGCCCCAGGCGGCCGAGCGCACGAGGATCGTGAGCTTTGTGTCGCGCAGGATTGCGCCCCACACCTCGGCGGCGAGTTCTGACGGCAAAACACGCCTAAGTGACATAAGCGTGCGTTCCGCTTCCGCGGACCCTTCGCGCAGGCGGCGCAACATTCCCTGACCTTGTCCGAGCAAGTGACTGACGGGGGTCGGGTTTTTCATGCGCTGATGTCGCCCCATGGAGCCGTCGCAAGGTGAAAGTACTTGAGTCTCAAGGAGTTTTTTGGCATCGTGCGCCGGTTGACCAAGACCCGAAGGGGTCCCGCCTGATCATTATGACCTTCAAACGCCTGCTCGCGTACACAGCTGCCGGATTCGCGATGCTCGCGCTCGTGGCCGCGGCGTGGCTTGCGGGCGGCCGCTGGGGCGCGGAAAGTCCGCTCGGCGAATTCACACTTGCGCGCTGGAACGAGGATCTCGCGTTGCAGCGCGAGCAGCTCGCGCATATCCGGCAGGACTCCGTCGACCAGGTCGCGGCACTCGCGACACGGGTCGGGCGCATGCAGGCGCAGCTGATCCGTCTCGACGCGCTCGGCAAGCAGCTCACTGAAGTCGCGAAACTGAAGCGTGGAGAATTCGATTTCGACCAGCCGCCGGCACTTGGCGGACCGGAAACGGGCCCGGGCGAAGGACCGGTCGTGCCGGCGCTGGATTCGATGCTCGACACGATGGACGCGCAGATCGACGATCGCCGCCGTCAGCTCACGGCGCTGCAGAACCTGATCCTGACGCGCGAACTTGCGCGGCAGATCGTGCCGGGCGGTCGGCCGGTCGAGTCAGGCTATATCTCATCGCTTTACGGGCAGCGCACCGATCCGTTCGACGGCAACCAGGCGAGTCACCACGGACTCGACTTCGCGGGGGCGCCGGGCACGCAGGTGCTCGCGGTCGCGGACGGCATCGTGAGCAGCGCGGGACTGGACGGCGGCTACGGCCGGCTGGTCGAGGTCACGCACGGCAACGGCTATGTCACGCGCTACGGCCACAATGCCAAGCTCCTGGTGAGACCCGGCCAGACCGTGAAGCGCGGCGAGCCGATCGCGCTGATGGGATCCACCGGCCGCTCGACCGGCACGCACCTGCATTTCGAGGTGCTGCGTGACGGGCGTCCGGTGAATCCGCTGTCGTTCATCCGCCGGTAGTCTCCCGGCTCGAACGAAATACGCCCCGCCGTGTCGTAGTAAACTACCGGTTTTTCAGCCGGCTGCAGTCGATTTGGACTCCGGCCGCCGCATCCCCGATCCGAGGTTCCAGTCGCGTGTTGAACGTCTTTACGCGGATTTTCGGCAGCCGCAACCAGCGGCTGCTGCGCCAGTTCGGTGAGCGTGTGAAACGGGCGAACGGATTCGCCGAGCCGCTCTCGAAGATGCGCGACGACGAGCTGCGGTCGCAGACCGAGAAGTTACGCGCGCGCCTCGCCGCCGGCGAGACGCTCGATGACATCCTGCCGGAGGCCTTTGCCACCGCCCGCGAAGCGGCAGTCCGGTCGGTCGGCATGCGGCCGTTCGACGTGCAGCTGATCGGCGGCATGGTGCTGCACGAGGGCAAGATCTCCGAGATGCGGACCGGCGAGGGCAAGACCCTGGTCGCGACGCTGCCGGTCTATCTCAATGCGCTCGCCGGCAAGGGCGTGCACCTCGTGACCGTCAACGAATACCTGGCGCAGCGCGACGCGGAATGGATGGGCCCCATCTATCGCGCACTCGGCCTCACGGTCGGCGTCATCACGAGCGGCCAGCCGCAGGCGGAGAAGCGCGCGGCCTATGCCTGCGATGTGACTTACGGGACGAACAACGAATACGGCTTCGACTATCTGCGCGACAACCTGGCCGCCCGCCTCGAGGATCGAGTCCAGCGCGGCCAACCCTTCGCGATCGTGGACGAGGTGGACTCGATCCTGATCGACGAGGCCCGCACGCCGCTCATCATCTCGGGGCCGGCCGAGGAGAGCACCGAGCTCTACGTAAAGATCAACGAACTGGTGCCGCGATTCAGGCGCCAGGAGACCGAGGAAGGCGAGGGCGACTATTTCGCCGACGAAAAGTCCCGGCAGGTGCATCTGTCGGAGGCCGGTTTCGAGAAGGCCGAGGAACTGATGCAGCAATCGGGGCTGCTGCGCGAAGGCGACAGCCTCTACGACCCGGCCAGCATCCGCCTGATGCACCACCTGAACGCGGCGCTCCGCGCACACACGCTCTACCAGCGCGATGTCGAATACATCGTTCGCGGCGGCGAGGTGATCATCGTCGATGAATTCACCGGCCGCACGATGCCCGGCCGCCGCTGGTCTGACGGCCTGCATCAGGCGGTCGAGGCCAAGGAAGGCGTGCGCATCCGCGAGGAAAACCAGACGATCGCGTCGATCACCTTCCAGAACTACTTCCGCCTCTACGGCAAGCTCGCGGGCATGACCGGCACCGCCGACACGGAAGCCTTCGAGTTCCAGCAGATCTACGGCCTCGAGGTCGTGGTTGTGCCGACCCACATGCCGATGATCCGCAAGGACATGTCGGATCTCGTCTACCTCAACCAGAAGGACAAGTTCGAGGCCATCGTTGAGGACATCCGCGACTGCGTGAAACGCGGTCAGCCCGCGCTCGTCGGCACGACTTCGATCGAGACCTCGGAGAACCTGTCCGGCCACCTGAATCAGTCCGGGATACCGCATGCAGTGCTGAACGCCAAGCAGCACGAACGCGAGGCCATGATCATTGCGCAGGCCGGCCGCCCGGGCACCGTAACGATCGCGACCAACATGGCCGGCCGCGGCACGGACATCGTGCTCGGCGGCAATGTCGCGCGCCAGGTGGACCAGCTTCGCAAGGACGGCGTTTTGAGCGAGGTGCAGCTTGCCGACCGCGCGCGCGAGCTCGAGAACGAATGGCAGCGGCTGCACGAACAGGTGATCGCCGCCGGCGGCCTGCACATCATCGGCACCGAGCGTCACGAGTCGCGGCGCATCGACAATCAGCTGCGCGGCCGGTCGGGCCGCCAGGGTGATCCAGGCTCCAGCCGATTCTATTTATCGCTCGAAGACAACCTGATGCGCATCTTCGGCGACCCGGAGCGCACGAAATCGCTGCTGAGGACGGTCGGCATGCGCGAGGGCGAGGCGATCGAGAGCGGAATGCTGACGCGCCAGATCGAGCGCGCACAGCGCAAGGTCGAATCGCACAACTTCGACGCCCGCAAGAACCTGCTCGAGTACGACGACGTCGCCAACGACCAGCGCAAGGTGATCTATCGCCAGCGCACCGAAATCATGTCCACCGACGACATCGCGGGCGTCATCAAGGACGTCCGCACGGAGGTGGTGAACGCGATCGTCGCGCAATACATTCCGCCGGACAGCGTCGAAGAGCAGTGGGACGTCGCGGGACTCGAGCAGGCGTTCGAGCGGGACTTCGCCGTACAAAGCGGGCTTGCGGCCTGGCTCTCGGAGGACTCGTCGAGACACGGCGCCGAGGCCGCGGAGCGGCTGCTTGCCGCGATCGAAGCTGCGTATGCGGAGAAAGCACGCCAGGTCGGCGAGCCGGTCATGCGTCATCTCGAACGCGCGGTGATGCTGCAGCAGCTCGACATGCACTGGCGCGAGCACCTGGCCGGCATGGATTACCTGCGGCAGGGCATTTATCTGCGTGCCTATGCGCAGAAGAATCCGAAGCAGGAATACAAGCGGGAGGCTTTTGCGTTATTCACAGCCATGCTGGACCGCATTCGCTCCGATACCGTGATGCTGCTGCAGCGGCTGCAGGTGCGCACGGAGGAGGAGATCGAGCGTGAGGAGGCCGAGCGGCAGCAGCGGCTGCTGAGCCGTATGCAGCTCCAGCATGCGCCGCCTCCGGAACTCGCCGCGCAGGCGCCGCCCGCGATTGCGGCCGGCGGGCCCAGACAGCCGGATGCTCCGCAGCCCGCGGTCGCGCCCTTCGTCCGCGAAGAAAAGAAGGTCGGCCGCAATGAGCCCTGTCCCTGCGGCTCGGGCCGCAAGTTCAAGCACTGCCACGGCGCGCTAAAGCAGGCCGGCGGCTAGCGGCGCTTGAGACCGGCGCAGACAGACCACAGATGGCAGGTCCTGCCGAAATTCATGTGATTGCGGGTGCGATTTCAGACGCGGACGGCCGCGTCCTGATCGCACAGCGCCCACGCGGGCGGCACATGGCCGGACGCTGGGAGTTCCCGGGCGGGAAGCTTGAGCCCGGTGAAGATCCATTCGCGGGTCTCAGGCGCGAGCTCGCCGAGGAGCTCGGCATCATCGTGCGCGATGCCCGGGCGCTCATCCGCCTGCGCCACACCTATCCGGACCGGGTCGTGCTGCTCGACGTCTGGCAGGTGACCGCCTACGACGGCGAACCGCAGCCGCTCGATTCGCAGGCGCTCACCTGGGCGCGGCCCGACGATCTTCCGAAACACGACCTGCTCGAAGCCGATCGCGCAATCGTCACCGCCCTGCGTCTGCCGCGACTCGCGCGTTACCTGAACCGCGCCGAGGAACTCAAGACGCTGAAAAGCAGCGCGGCGCAGACGGTCCTCTGGGATTTGCCCGAAGGCGGCGGCGAAGCGCTTGACGCCGAGGCGGTCAGTGCGGCGCGCGCGGCAGGTCATCGCGTCTTCATCGCAGGCGGGGACATCGACGCCGTGCGCGCCGCCGCGATCGCCGGCTGCGATGGCGTCGTGCTGCGCTGGCTCGGGCAAAACCTGCACGTGGATCGCAGCGGCGCCTTTCTGGTCGGCGTGCATTGCGAGGACGCCGAAGGCGCCATGCAGGCGGTCGCCGAAGGAGCCCACTTTCTCGTGATCGCGCCGGACGACGGGCCCTTGTCGGAGCGACTCCTCGCGCGAGTCTGCGAATTGGTCGGTCGCCCCGTTTTCGCGGGCTGGTATCCGGACGCGCGCCGCCTCGAACGCCTTCAGCTCGCCGGCGCCCACGGCTGCGCTATCCGCCGCTGAAGGGGACCGCTGAAGGGGACGTTCACCTTTGCCGCAGTGCGGCAAAGGTGAACGTCCCCTTCAGCGTCCCCGAATTGCCCGGAGTGTAAGCACGGTGAATCGCTATGTCATGTCCGGCTTTTCATTGGCTCTGCTCGTCACGGTTTCCGGCATGAGTGCCGCCGACGATTCGACCGGTGCCGCCGCGGTCCTTCACTATCCGGGCGCCGCGCGCGGACCGGTCGTCGAGTCCCAACATGGCACCGAGGTCGCCGATCCCTATCGCTGGATGGAGACCACGTCCCCCGAGGTCGCGGCCTGGGTCACCGCGGAGAACGCGGTGTCGCAGCCCTACCTCGAATCGATTCCGGCGCGCGCCGCAATCCAGAAGCGCCTCACCGAACTCTGGAATTACGAACAATATGGCTATAGCTGGCTCGACGACAAGTCGCGCATGCCGATCAAGCGCGGCGGGCGTTATTTCTATGTCGAGAACCGCGGCAGCCAGAACCAGGGCGTGCTGTATTGGGCGAGCGCGCTCGATGCCAAGCCTGCGGTGCTGGTCGATCCGAACACGCTCTCGAAGGATGCGACGGCTTCGCTCGCCGATTACTCGATCAGCCCGGACGGCCGCTATGTCGCCTATGCCGTGTCCGACGGCGGTACCGACTGGGACACCTGGCATGTACGCGAAGTGGAAACCGGCCGCGACCTGCCGGACCTGATCGGCGACACCAAGTTTACCGGCGTGTCGTGGCTTCCGGACGCGAGTGCTTTCTACTACTCACGTTACCCGAAGGGAACGGATGGGAAGGGCGACGACCAGCAGCAGGTGAGCGTCTATCGTCACCGGCTCGGCTCGGCGCAGGCCGCCGATGAGCACGTCTATTCGATCACCGACAACCCACGCTACAACCCCTATGCCACCGTGTCGGAAGACGGACGCTGGCTGGTTTTCGGCATCTCCTACGGCTTCGACAAGAACGCGATCCACCTGCGCGACCTGTCGAAGGCGGATGCGCCCATCGTGCGTCTCCTGGACAAGTGGGACGGCATCTACGAATTCCTCGGCGCCATGGGCGATCGCCTCTACTTCAAGACCACGCAAGGCGCGCCGCGCGGGCGCGTGATTTCGATCGACCCGGCTTCGGCCGAGCCTGCCGAGGTCGTCCCGGAAGCGCAGGCGACGCTGTACCAGGCGAGCCTGGTCGGCGGCCACGTGATCGCGAGCTATCTCGAGGACGCGCGCTCGCGACTGGTCGTGTTCGCTGCGGATGGCAGGCGGCTGCGCGACATGCGGCTGCCCGGCAACGGCACGGTCATCGGTTTCCCGGATTCACCAAAGGAGTCCGAAACCTTCTTCGCCTATACGGATTATCTGACGCCGCTCGCGCTCTACCGCTACGACGTCGCGAAGGATGAGGTCCGGCCATTCCGCAAACCGACCGTGTCCTTCGACGGCAGCCCCTACCTGACCGAGCAGGTGTTCTACACGAGCAAGGACGGCACGCGCGTGCCGATGTTCATCACGCGCAGGAAAGATGCGAAGCAGGATGGCGGCAATCCGACCCTCCTCTACGGATACGGCGGGTTCGACGTCTCGCTGACGCCAACCTACAGTGCCGCGATCGCGGCCTGGCTCGAGCTGGGCGGCACCTACGCGGTCGCGAACCTGCGGGGCGGCGGCGAATACGGGGCTGGTTGGCACGACGCCGGGACCAAGACGAAGAAGCAGAACGTGTTCGACGATTTCATCGCAGCGGCCGAGTGGCTGGTGGCGAAGGGCTACACCTCGCCCCCGAAGCTCGCGATTCACGGCCGGAGCAACGGCGGGCTGCTGGTCGGCGCCGTGATGGCGCAGCGGCCGGAGCTCTTCGGCGCGGCGCTGCCGGGCGTCGGCGTGATGGACATGCTGCGCTATCACACGGCGAGTGCGAATGCCTATGCCTGGTCGAGCGACTACGGCACGGTCGAGGACGCGGACCAGTTCCGTGCGCTCGCGGCGTATTCGCCGGTTCACAACCTGAAACCGGGACGCTGCTATCCGCCGACGCTCGTGACCACGGCCGATCACGACGACCGCGTTGTGCCCTGGCACAGCTACAAGTTCGCAGCGGCGCTCCAGTACGCCCAGACCTGCGCGAACCCGGTCATCATCAGCATTGAGACCCGCGCCGGCCATGGTGCCGGCAAGCCCACCTGGATGCAGATCGAGGACTGGGCAAACCAGTGGGCTTTCCTGACGAAGCACCTGGACATGCCAGGCGGCAGATAGCCCCAACGAAGGGGACGTTCACCTTACAAGAAAGGGGACGTTCACCTTTGCTCCGAAGGACCGAAGGCAAAGGTGAACGTCCCCTTTTCGTGGGCGCTTTCGTTCAGTGCTTCGGGAATTCCTCGTCCGGGATTTCGGCGGGCTCGCCGGGGATGGCGTTGCGTTCCTCCAGCCAGCCGCCGAAATCGATCACTTTGCAGCGTTCGCTGCAGAACGGGCGGAAGGGATTGCCTTCCCACTCGTGGCGGCGGCCGCAACGCGGACAGCTGACTTCCCGCGGCATCGGACTCAGTAGCAGGTCGCAAGCACGAACGAGACATCCTCGCTCGCCTGCACCGGACGGCTGTGCACATTGTTCCAGCGCAGGAAACGCAGCGAGCAGCGGTGATGGCTGCCGCTGACCTCCGGGAACAGCCGCGCCGCGCCCGCAAGCGTGATGCGAAGCAGCTGCACAGGCCGGTCGCGCTCAAACACGATCTGGAAATGTCCGCCCGCGGCGAGCTCCTCCGTGGGTCGCGCATTTTCGCGCGTGATCCAGAGCAGCTCGGAAACCGATTCACAGAGTGGACGGATTGTCGCGAGCCAGGCCGCGAGGTCGCTCTCGCGCGTTTGCGGATCGAGATTGAGCCAGTGATAGAAATCCGGCAAGTCGAACTCGCAGGTGCCGCCTGGAATCGCGCTGCGATGCTTGATCGCATTCAGGAATTCTGACTCCCGCAGCTTCTGCATGAAGTTCGCGCCCGCGGCGTTCAGTTCCTCGCGTCGCCGCAACAACGCCGACAAGACGTTCCGAAGGCGTGCGGCGTCCACGCCGGGCCGGTTCTGGTAATCGCGGAGCACCGTCATCTGCCGTTCGAGTTCTTTCAGCACGTCGCCGCGCGCGTCGCCGCGCGAAGTGATCGCGAGGATCTCGAGCAGGCCCGAGACCGCGGATCGACTCGACCAGGCGTTCGGCAGGCCGGCGTGGTAGGAAAGTTGCTGCCAGAGGAATTCGAGTCGCATGAAAGCGCGCATCCGCTCATTGAGCGGTTGCTCATAGACGATGGGCTCCGAATCGGGCCTCGGTTCCGAGGTTGCCTCGAACATCGCGCTATTTTGAGGCACGGGTTCCATTTGCGTAAACCTCAGTGGCTCGTGGCCAATTCGCGGTATTTGCGGTCGAGCACGGCCACCCGGGGCTCAAGGTCGGCGGGTAGCCCGTCATTCTCGATGATGTCGTCGGCCGCCGCGAGGCGCCGTTCGCGCGAAATCTGGCTCGCGAGCATGCGGATCGCGCTCGAGTGGGTCTCGCCGTCGCGCTCCATCAGGCGGCGGATCTGGGTTTCCTCGGCGCAATCGACGACCAGCACCCGATTGACGAGGCCTTCGTGCCGGCCGTCGACGAGCAGCGGAACCACGAGGACCAGGTACGGACCCGATGCGCGTTCAGCTTCGCGGTCGAGTTCGGCGAGGATTGCCGGATGAAGAATTGATTCAACGGTGCGGCGTATCGCGGCGTCGGCGAACAGCCGGCGGCGCAACCCGGCCCGGTCAAGCCGTCCGTGGTCGTCGAGGATCGCGCCGCCGAGCGCAGTCACGAGCGCGGCCAATGCCGGCATCCCGGGCTCCACGACGTCACGCGCGATCCGGTCGGTGTCGATCACGGTCGCGCCCTTGTCCGCGAACAGCCTGGCGACGGTCGTCTTGCCGCTCGCGATGCCGCCGGTGAGTCCGATGCGGAGCATGGCGCGGGATTCAACCGAGTCCCGCGACGTCGAGGTAGCGCTCGACGATCTGCGGTCCCCAGAGCAGCGCGATCCACGCCGCGCCCGCGAGGTAAGGCCCGAACGGGATCGGGACGCCGCGGCCGTGGCGCCGGGCCGCGATCATCGCGACTCCGACGACGCTGCCGACGACGGCTGCGAGCAGCAGTACGAGCGGCAGCATCTGCCAACCGAGCCAGGCGCCGATCGCGGCGAAGAGTTTGAAATCGCCGTAGCCCATGCCCTCTTTGCCGGTCAGCAACCGAAAGAGCTGAAACACGGACCACAGGAATAGATAGCCCGCCACGGCGCCGACCACGGCGTCCTGCGTCGCAACCGGAGGCGCCGCGCCGCCAGGCAGGTACCAGAGGCTTGCGATCAGCGCGATCCACAGCAGCGGGATCGTCAGGATGTCCGGCAGGAGCTGGCGGTCGATATCGATGCCGGTGAGCGAGATCAGGGTCCAGGTGAAGATCATCGCGAGCAAGGCCTGCAATCCGAAGCCGAAATGCCAGGCGACGGCGGCGGTTGCGACGGCGGTCGCGAGTTCGACCGCCGGATAACGCACGGAAATCGACGTGCGGCAGGAGGCGCAGCGGCCGCGGAGCAGGAGCCAGCTCAGGACCGGGATGTTGTGAACCGCCCGGATCGGCGCCTGGCAAGCCGGGCAGCGCGAACGCGGCCTGACGAGATTGTAGGTCTCGCTGTCCGCGGCTGCGGCCCGACCCTCGAGCTCAGCAGCCTGCGCGCGCCATTGCCGCTCGAGCACGAGCGGCAGGCGATGGATCACGACATTCAGGAAACTGCCGATCGCGAGGCCGAACAGCAAGGCCACCGCGGCGAATACGGCAGGGCTGGCCGCGAGGAGCGCCACGGGCGAGGGCCCGGTCAGATCACGGCGCCCAGCTTGAAGATCGGCAGGTACATGGCGATGACCAGACTGCCGACCAGCACGCCGAGGATCGCCATGATGAGCGGCTCGAGCAGTGACGAGAGGCCGTCGACCGCCGTATCCACCTCGAGTTCGTAGAATTCCGCGACCTTTGAGGCCATCGCGTCGAGCGAGCCCGACTCCTCGCCGACGGCGATCATCTGGATCACCATGTTCGGGAACAGCCCGGTGTTCTCCATCGCGCGCTGCAGGCGCTGGCCGGTCGCGACTTCGTCGCGCATGCGGAGCACCGCCTGCTCATACACGATATTGCCGGTCGCGCCCGCGACTGATTCCATCGCCTCGACCAGCGGCACGCCGGCCGAGAACATCGTCGCGAGCGTGCGCGCGTAGCGCGCGATCGCCGCTTTCACGAGAATCGGGCCGATGATCGGAATCTTGAGCGACATGCGGTCGATGGCCTGGCGCAGCGCCGCCGAGCGCTTTTTCATGTGCAGGAAGAAGACGATGCCGCCCGCGATCAGCATGCCCATCCACCAGCCCGATTCCTGCACGAATTTCGAGACATCGATGACGGCGCGCGTGAACGCCGGCAGGTCCGCGCCGAATCCCTTGAAGAGGGCCTCGAACTGCGGGATCACGAACAATAGGAGGATCAGCGTGACTATGACCGCGACCGCGAGCACGGCCGCCGGATAGAAGAGCGCCTTCTTGATCTTCTTCTTGAGGGCCTCGGTCTTTTCCTTGTAGGTCGCGACCTTGTCGAGCAGCGACTCGAGCGCGCCCGCCTGCTCGCCGGCCTCGACCAGATTGACATACAGGTCATCGAAGTAGAGCGGATGCTTCTTGAGCGATTCGTGCAGCGAGCTGCCACCCTCGATGTTCATCTTGATGTCGAGGATCAGCTTCTGCATCGACGGCTTTTCGTGGCCGACTCCCACGATCTCGAAGGCCTGCACCAGCGGGATGCCGGCCGCGAGCATGGTCGCGAGCTGCCGGCTGAACATGGCGATGTCCATCGGGCTCGGCTTGCCGCCCGTGCCGAACAGGGTCCGCTGCTTGCGGATCCGGGTCGGCACGATGTTCTGGCGGCGAAGATCCGCGCGCACATCCTTCTCGCTGACCGCGAGCAGGCGGCCGCGGAGCTTGTTGCCCTTGCGGTCCTTGCCTTCCCAGTTGAACTGGATGTCCCTGGCGACGGCGGCGGTCGGCATTGTTGTGGTCGTCCTCTACCTTCAACCCTGGATGTTAACGCCCGGCTGGATCACTCAACTGTGACGCGGTTGACTTCTTCGAGGCTGGTCATCCCGTCGCGGACCTTTTTGAGGCCCGCCGTGCGCAGGTCCCAGACCCCATCCTTGCGGGCCTGGTCACGGATATGCGGGGCGCTGCCGCCCTCCAGGATGATCCTGCCGATCGCTTCGGTCACCGGCAAGACCTCGTAAATGCCGACCCGGCCCTTGTAGCCGTCCGTGCACTGCGAGCAGCCGACCGCCTTGTAGACCTTGAAATCCGACTTCGAAATCTGCTCTTCGGTGAAGCCCTCCCGCAGGAGCGCTTCGTGAGGCACGTCGAGCGGCGCCTTGCAATTCGGGCACAGCCTGCGCGCGAGGCGCTGGGCGATGATCAGGCTGACCGAGGTGGCGATCGCGTAGGGCTTCACGCCCATGTCCACGAGGCGGGTCAGTGTTTGCGGCGCGTCGTTCGTATGCAGCGTCGAGAGCACGAGGTGGCCCGTCTGCGCCGCCTTGATCGCGATTTCAGCCGTCTCGAGGTCGCGGACCTCGCCGACCATGATGACGTCCGGGTCCTGGCGCAGGAAGGCGCGAAGTGCCGAGGCGAAGGTGAGCCCGACCTTCGGGTTCACGTTCACCTGGTTCACGCCCGGCAGGACGATTTCCGCGGGGTCTTCCGCGGTCGAAATGTTCGTGTCCTCGACGTTCAGGATCGCCAGCCCCGTATAGAGCGACACGGTCTTGCCGCTGCCCGTCGGGCCCGTCACGAGGATCATGCCCTGTGGCCGCGCGAGCGTCTTGAGGTAGAGCTCCTTCTGGAACCCCTCGTAGCCGAGCGCGTCGATGCCCATCATGGCGGTGCTGGCATCGAGGATGCGCAGCACGATCTTTTCGCCGAACAGGGTCGGGCAGCTCGACACGCGGAAATCGATTGAGCGGTTCTTGGAAAGCCGCATCTTGATGCGGCCGTCCTGGGGCACGCGCCGCTCCGCGATATCGAGCCGCGACATCACCTTGAGGCGCGCGGCAAGCTTGGTCGCGAGCTGCACCGGTGGCTGGGCGATTTCGCGCAGCACGCCGTCGATGCGCAGCCGGATCCGGTAGTACTTCTCGTAGGGCTCGAAATGGATGTCCGAGGCGCTTTTCCGGATCGCGTCCAGCATGATCTTGTTGACGAAGCGGACGATCGGCGCGTCCTCGATGTCGTCGCGCCCGGATTCGGATTCCGTCTGGTCATCCGTGTGCGAGACGTCGAGGTTTTCGAGGTCGAAGTCCTCGTCGTGGCCGAGACCCGGCATCGAGGTATCGACCTGCTCGATCGCCTTCTGCACGGCGCGCTGGAGTTTGTCGTCCTCGACAACCACGGCCTCGATCGAAAGCCCGGTCTGGAATTTGATCTCGTCGAAGGCGTGCAGGATGGTCGGGTCGGAGACGCCGATGTGCAGGCGCTTGCCGCGCTTGACCAGCGGCAGCACGCGATGCTTGGCGAGCAGCTTGTCGCTGACGAGGCGGATCGTGTCGATGTCGGTCGCGATCGCGTCGAGATCCAGGATCGGCATGCCGAATTCCTGGGCGGCGGCGATCGCGATGTCGCGGGCGGCGGCCATGTTTTGCGACACGAGCCAGCTCACGAGATGGGTCTTGCGCTCGCGGGCGCCCGCGATCGCGTCGAGCATCGCGCCTTCTTCGACCAGGCCGTCGAGCACGAGGCGCTGGGCCAGGCCGGTCAATACGGCCCGCACCGAACCGGCGGCGACGGCGTTATCGTTCAATGATCCGCTCCACGCACAGTTACCTTACCCCCGAGGCCTCCCGGGAAACCGGGATCTTGTAGCCTAACCCACGCTGCCAGCAATTGTTAAATTAGCCCGAATGCTCCCATAGAGCGCCCACCAAGCCCTTGACCGGGTTCACATTCGGGGCAGTTCGGGGTCGGGCGGCAATTCGCCCGGAAAACGCGCCTTGAGGGCATCCCAGAGACGCCTGGCCTCCGGTTCCGCGGAGGGGTCCGGTGGCCCTTCCAGGACCCGCGGCTCGGGTTTCTGGCGGTCTGTGAGGAGGTAGCGTGGACCCTGTCCCCGGGGGGCCGGAATCGCCGCCAGCAGCGAGGTCGGTGAAATCGCCGCCCGCTGCTTGCGCGCGAGGAGCTCGGGCAGGCGATCCTTGCGAAACTGCACCCAGCCGGACCCGTAGTCGAGTTCGTAGTAGACCGCGGCCTCGTCGATGATCCCCGAAGCCTCGTAGCGCCCGGCAAGGACATCGGGCGTATTGAAATCGGTTTCGGTAAAGCGGATGCGCGAGGCGAGCGCCGTCGCGCGCGAAGGATCCGCGAGATAGGGCAGGAGAGAAACGCCGTCGACATCCGCGGGCGCCCGGCCGGTCATGAGCTGCTCGAGGGTTGGTCGCAGGTCCTCAAGCGACACCGGCCAGTCGTAATCCTGGTCGGGCCCGGGCAGCTTGGCGCGGCCGAAAGCGCGCAGCGCGAGCAGCACCTGGTATTGGGTCGGGCTCATCACGCTCGTGCCGTGACCCCAGAGTGAATCCCAGATCTCGCGGCCTGTCCCGGTGCCGCGCAGCATCGAGTCGCCCTCGGCGCCGAGCGCCTCGCCGTGATCCGACAGCAGCACGACGATTGCATTGTCGAGCACGTGTTTCTCGGCCAGGAGTCGCATCACGTCGTTGAACTGTCGATCGACTTCCGCGACTGCCTCGCCATAGGCGTCTCGATACGCGTCCGGCACCCTTGGGATTGGCCGGCCGGCCCAGGCATAAGGCCAGTGTGCGAGCGTGAGATGAATGGCGAGAAAGGAAGGTTCGTGAATCGAGAGCTCGCGCTCCAATCGCCGCACGAAATGCCGAGGCTCGTAGGTGACGCAGGCGGCACGATTCGCATGATTCGAAGGAAACAGGAATTCGCCGACCGGCGTCGAAGCCACGAGGTTCACGAGCGGCAAGTCGCCCGCGTAGCCCAGCAGAAAATCCACGGCGCCGATCGGCGGCGTGATCAGTGCGTCGAAGCCGAATGAGCGGTCGATATTGGCGAAACGTACCTCATCGCTGGCGTAGATCGAACGATAGCCGAGCCCGTGGAGTGAATCGGCAAGCGTCGTCCCCTCATGCACCAGGCTGCGCGGCATCAGATTGACCCGGGCATTGGTCCGTGTCGGATGTCGTCCCGTCAGGATCGAAACCCAGGAACCGTAGGTCCGGGGCAGGGGCGTGATCGCGTCGTTGAAACGACGTGCCTGCTTGAGGAACGCGTCGATATTCGGTGTGTTTGCGTCGCCGCGGCGGGGAATCGTCAGGTCGTTCCGCAGCGAGTCGATACCGAGGATCACGATGTTTGGCGGCGATTCCGCCGTCACGGGAACGGCGGCACCCAGGCTTGCCGACCGCGCGGCCCAGGCGATGAGCGCCAGAATCGCGAGGAAACCGATTGCGGGCGCGAGCAAGGCTCGCGGCTTCCGGCCGCTCGCCGCGCGCATGGCGAGCCACAAGATGAGCAATGACAACGCTACGACGATGAACTTGACCGGGTGCCACCCGAGTGTGATCTGCCGCCAGGCGGATTCCTCGCCCGCGAATATCGAGGATTGAAACCAGGTCGCATTGGTCGCCATCACGACGCCGATGAGCGCTGCAAACCAACCGGCGACGAGCCAGGCGCGGGCCGCAATGACGCGTCCGGGAAAAGCGGCCTCCGTCAAGCGCGCGAGCGCGAAAGCCGCGAGTCCCAGCAAGGCGTGAATCAATACGAGTGCAGCGGCGAATCCCGCGAGCTGCCAGGCGAGTACTGAATCGAGTACCTGTCCAAGGCTGAGAGTTGCAGCCACTTGATCGCTGGCCAGCAGGTATTTGATTTCTTGCGCGACCCACCAGAGGCAGCCGGCGAGATAACCGAATGCCAGCACCAGGCCGAGAGCGAATCCGGACCGGCCGCTACGGTGAGGGTGAGGAACGACGCTCATGATTCAGGGGCAGTAATCCGGTAGCGCAAAAAACAAGGCCCCTGCATGCAGGGGCCTTGCCGGACCGGACTCAATGCCGGGCCATTCCGTCTTAGGCTGAACCGCCGAAGCCACTGCGGCATGAAGCCGGCATGTGCTTGTCGCTCAGATCGGTCGCACCGGTATCCGAGTCGGTGCCAGTGGCACCCGCGCCACCCGAGTTGACGTACGTGCTGTCCGGCTGGTCGGACTTGCCGCACATCCACACGACGTCGCCGTTCTCGTTGACCAAGGGCTGGATCGCGAGGACCAAGTCCTGGATCTTGGTATTGGCGTCTTTGCCGTACGTGATGGTGATCGTGCCGTTCGCCACTTCAAGCGAGTCGACATAGCGGCCGGACTTGTCGCTCAGCACCGCGGTCGAGCCCATGCCTGCTTCGACCAGGTCCAGCGGCCAGTCGCCAGTCTGCGCCATGTACTCGGCGACGCCCGCCTTGATGTCCGACGCGAGCGACAAGCCTTCAGAGACCTGCGCGCGAATCGTGTAGTCCTGGTACGCGGGGATCGCGATCGCGGCCAGGATGCCGATAATGGCCACCACGATCATCAGTTCGATGAGCGTGAAGCCCTTCTGGATAGACTTCATTTCCATAACTCCTTGTGAAACCGAGGGCGGCGCTCATGCGCCGATGCAATCTAGTTACAGCAAGGATCATGCCAACCCGGGAAGCCGCCGTAAGTGACGGACTTATCAGAAGTTTATTTTGGCTTGTCAGAAGATCGTCGGGGTTCGACGACGACTGACCCGACCCGGTGCGTCACAAACTGACGCAGCGCGTCACTCGATGCCGAGCTTCTTGATCCGATAGCGCAACGCCCGGAAGCTGATGCCGAGGGCCCGGGCCGCGGCAGTCTTGTTGTAACGGGCCTCCTCGAGCGCCCGCCGGATGGAAGCCCGTTCAATGTCCTCGAGCGTCTGGGGCAGGGTGCCCGGCCGGTGCGGCGGCACCGTGTCCTCGCCGAGAGCCGGCGATACCCGAAGTTCGATGTCCGCAGGCCTGATCGTGCCGCCGTCGCAGAGCGTGAGCGCCCGCTCGATGACATTTTCGAGTTCGCGCACGTTGCCAGGATAGTCGTGGGTCGCGAGCAGCTGCATCGCCTCGTCCGAGATGGCGGGCGGCGCCATGGCGAGGCGCGCGGCAAATCGCTCCGTGACCGAGGCGGCGAGTTCGGGCACATCGCCGAGACGTTCGCGGAGTGCCGGTACACGCAACTCGATCACGTTGATCCGGTAGTAGAGGTCTTCGCGGAACCGTCCCGCGGCGACCAGTTCGGCGAGATCGCGATGCGTCGCCGAGAGGATGCGAACGTCGACTGGCTGCTCGCGCTGGTCGCCGACCGGGCGCGCGGTTTTCTCCTGGATGAGGCGCAGGAGCTTCACCTGCATCACGAAAGGCAGGTCGGCGACTTCGTCGAGGAAGAGCGTGCCGCCTTCGGCGGCCTGCACCAGGCCGAGCTTGTCGGCGACCGCGCCCGTGAAGCTGCCGCGACGATGGCCGAACAGCTCGCTCTCCATGAGTTCCGAGGGAATCGCGCCGCAGCTGACCGGCACGAAGGGCGCATCCTTGCGCGGACCGGTTTCGTGGATGAGCCGGGCGACCAGTTCCTTGCCGGTGCCCGATTCGCCGGTGATGTGCACGGGCGCCTGGCTGCGGGCAACCCGGCTGATCATGGTGCGGACTTTCTGCATCGGCTCCGAATCGCCGAGGAGCCGCCGTCCGCCGTCCGCGCTACGCCGGTTGTCCGAGAGCTTGAGCGCCTGGTTGACGAGCTTGCGCAGGTCCGAGATATCGACGGGCTTGCGGACGAAATCGAAAGCACCGAGTTTCAGCGCGCGGACCGCCGCCTCGACATGGCCGTGCGCCGTGATCACGGCGACCGGCAGGTCCGGCGCCTGCGACTGGATCCATTCGATGAGTTCCGTGCCGTCGCCGTCGGGGAGCCGAAGATCGGTCAGGCAGAGCGCGTAGGGCGTGCGGCCCTGCAATTCTCGCTTTGCAGCAGCGAGGTCGTGCACGGCGCTCGAGTCCACGCCCATGCGTGCGAGCGTCAGCGACAGGAGTTCGCAGAGATCCGGTTCATCGTCGACGATCAGCGCCCGCGGATTACCCATGGCCGCTCAGGTCTGTTCCCAGCGCTGGGGATCGGCGAACACGATTCGGAAGATGCTGCCGCCGCCGGTACGCGGCTCGAATACGAGAAGCGCGCGATTACACTGCGCGAGCTCGCGCGCGATGAAGAGGCCGAGACCCGTGCCGCTCGCATGCGACGTGAAGAAAGGCTCGAAAATCCGGTCGCTGATCGTCGAGTCGATGCCTGGCCCGCGGTCGAGCACCTCGAGGAAGGGCCGGTGGCTGCCGGCGAGCCGGCCGATCCGCACCTCAATACTGTCGTCGTCCGACCTGACCGAATAGCGGAACGCGTTTTCGCAGAGGTTCCAGAGGATCTGGCGCAGGTGCGAAGGATCGACGCGCACCTCGAGGTCCGGTTCCGGCAGTTCGGCGACGAGCTGTCCCGGCGCGTGGCCGCCGGTGTTGATGAATTCCTGCAGGAAATCGGTGAGCCATTCTCCCAGCAGCATGCGCTCGGGACGCGTGGTTTCCCGCCGCCCGAGCTGCTGGACATTGCCGACGATCGTGCTGACGCGCTCCGCGTTGGTCTTGATGATCTCGCTCATGCGGCGGTTCGAGTCGGAGAGATTGGAGTCCTCGCCGAGGAGCTGCGCTGCGTGGCTGATCGCGCCGACGGGATTGCGGATCTCGTGCGCAATCGAGGCGGAAAGGCGCCCGAGCGCGGCGAGGCGGGTCTGGTGGATGCGGTCGTCGAGCGCAGTGAGGTCCTCGAGGAATATGAGCACCGGGGGCGGACGTCCCTGGCCCAGCGGCGCGAAATGCGGTCGGACCTCGCGAAGTCCGTCGACCGCGAGCAGGTTGCCGCCCGCCGTATCGGTTTCGGATTGGCTTTGCCGCCACATCGTGAGGAGATACAGGAGCCGCGGCGAGACTTCGCCGACCAGCGCATTCGCGGTCGCATCGCTGCCGAGGATCTGGCGGGCCGATTCATTGATCAGCCGGATCCGGTCCTGCTCGTCGACCACGACAAGGCTCTCGCGCAGCCGCTCGACGATGTACTGCGAAAGTTCCGCGAGGTTCGCGAGGTCGAGATCGCGCTGGCGCACGAGAGCCTCGCTCTCGCGCAGCCGGCCTGCAAGCGGCGCGGCCGCGAGTGCCGCGATAAAAATCACGCCGCCGAGCAGGCCCGCCTGGGTCAAGTCCGATGAATCCGAGACGCCGGCAAACCAGAGCATGATTTGCTGACCGAGCACGAACAGCGCCGCGATCGCGGCGACGGTCGTCGCGGTGCGCTGCGGCAGCAGCAGGCTCACGGCGGCGACCGGCAGGATGAGCAGAAGACCTGCGCCGCTTGCGGCGCCCGCGCTCGTGAGCAGCAGCGCCGTGACCGCGATCACGTCGAAGGCGATGTGAATGAAGGCCTGCGCCTGCAGGGTCGGCCAGCGCGTCTTCAGCATGCCGATGCAGATGACGCCGGTCGCGAACCAGGTGGCGATTGAATATAGATAAAGAGTCGGGTTCGCGGCGCCAAGCAGCTGCGGCCGCGACGAGACCAGCGCGAGCACGACCAGGACCGAGGGAATGGCGAGCCGGTAGAGATTGAGCAGACCCAGGACGCGCCAGGCGAGCTCCGGATCGCCGGCTGTTCTCTCGATTTCCGCCGGTCTTTTCACGGCGGCACTTTAACACGCGGCCTGCAGGCGACCCGCCGCTCGCCGCGCGTTTGCGACGCGGTTCAAGGCAGCCGTTACAATGCTGTGATGAATCTTCACGAATACCAGTCGAAGCGCGTCTTCGCGGACTACGGCGTGCCCGTCCCCGCAGGAAAAGTCGCGGGGAGCGAGGCGGAAGCCGTCGCGGCGGCCCGCGAACTCCCGGGTCCGCTCTGGGTCGTGAAGGCGCAGGTTCACGCGGGTGGCCGCGGCAAGGCGGGCGGCGTCAGGCTTTGCCGCTCGGCCGCGGAAGTCGGCAAGGCCGCAGCGGCGATGCTGGGCACGCGACTTGTGACGATCCAGACGGGTAGCGACGGCCTGCCGATCGATTTCGTATATGTCGAGTCAGGGAGCGCAATCGAACGCGAGCTTTATTTGAGCTTGCTGCTCGACCGCGAACGCAGCCGGCTCGCCTTCGTCGCTTCGGCCGCCGGCGGAATGAACATCGAGGAAGTCGCGGCGAAGGAGCCAGACCGTATTTTGCGGGTTGACATCGATCCTGCCGCAGGACTCCAGAGCTTCCAGTGCCGCCGCCTCGCTTTTAACCTTGGCCTTGCGGGCGCGCAGATCGCGGAGTTCGAACGCATCGCGCGCGCCCTCTATCGCCTCTACCTCGAGCGCGATCTCGCACTGATCGAAGTCAATCCGCTGATCGTCACCAGGGATGGAAAGCTCGTCGCGCTCGACGCCAAGATCAATGTCGATGCGAACGCGCTGTTCCGGCAGCCGGAACTCGTCGCGCTCCGCGATCCGTCGCAGGAGGATCCGATGGAGCGCGAGGCCGCCCGGCATGAACTCAATTACGTTGCGCTCGATGGCGACATTGCCTGCATGGTCAACGGCGCCGGGCTCGCGATGGCGACCATGGACCTGATCAAGCTGTACGGCGGCACGCCCGCGAACTTCCTGGACGTCGGCGGCACGGCGAACGCCGAGCGCGTGACGGCCGCGTTCCAGCTGATCCTCTCGAACGAGCGCGCCCGCGCGGTGCTTGTCAACATCTTCGGCGGCATCGTGCGCTGCGACGTCATCGCTGAGGGCATCGTCCAGGCGGTGCGGCAGGTCGGCGTCTCGGTGCCGGTGATCGTCCGGCTCGAAGGCACGAACGCCGACAAGGCTCGCAAGATCCTCGCGGAGAGCGGGCTCGCGATCACGGTCGCGAAGGATGTCGCGGACGCAGCGGTGAAAGCTGTGCGCCTTGCGAAGCGTGGGGTCCGGCAATGAGCATTCTGGTCGACCGGCGAAGCCGGGTGCTGTGCCAGGGGTTCACCGGCAAGCAGGGCACATTCCACTCCGAGCAGGCCATCGCCTATGGCACGAACCTGGTCGGCGGCGTGACGCCGGGGCGGGGCGGCAGCCGTCATCTCGATCGCCCGGTGTTCGACACGGTCCACGAAGCAGTGGCAAAGACGCGCGCCAACGTCAGCATGATCTACGTGCCGGCGCCTTACGCCGCGGACGCCATCCTCGAGGCGGCTGATGCCGAGATTCGCCTGATCGTCTGCATTACCGAAGGCATCCCGATCAACGACATGGTGCGCGTCAAGGCGGCGCTCCGCGGCGGGAAATCGAGACTCGTCGGGCCGAATTGTCCGGGGGTCATCACGCCGGGCGAATGCAAGGTCGGCATCATGCCGGGCTTCATCCACCAGCCCGGCCGCGTCGGCATTATTTCGCGCTCCGGCACGCTCACCTACGAAGCCGTGTTTCAGACCACGAACCTCGGCCTCGGACAATCGAGTTGCGTCGGCATCGGCGGCGATCCGGTGCGCGGGATGAATTTCATCGAGGTGCTGGCGCTTTTCGAAAAGGATGCGAAGACCGCGGGCATCATCATGGTCGGCGAGATCGGCGGTAGTGACGAGGAAAACGCGGCCGACTACATCCGGCGCCACGTCACCAAGCCCGTCGTGGCCTACATCGCGGGCGTTACGGCCCCGGCCGGCAAGCGCATGGGACATGCCGGCGCCGTGATCGCGGGCGGCAAGGGCACGGCCGCGGACAAGTACGCGGCGCTCGAAGAAGCGGGAGTGGCGACGACACGTTCGCCCGCTGAACTCGGCAGTGCCATGAAGAAGGCGCTTGCTACGCGCCGTCGCCACAAAAAGGGGCGCGCGCGTTGACTCGAATAGCGCTCGCTCAGATCAATCCGACTGTCGGCGATGTGCCGGGCAATGCGGATCGCATTATCGGGCGGCTCGACGAAGCACGCCGGCAAGGGGCCATGCTGCTCGTGACTCCCGAGCTCGCCCTGTCCGGTTATCCGCCCGAAGACCTGCTGTTCCATCGGGGATTCCGCCGCCGCATCGAGGAAGGCCTGGCGCGGCTCGCGGACGCGGCGCGCGGCATCGATCTCCTGGTCGGCTACCCGGAATACGCGGGCGGAGCGCTCTATAACAGCGCGGCCTGGCTGCGGGATGGAAGCCGCATCGCAAATTACCGCAAGCAGAAGCTGCCGAACTACCAGGTATTCGATGAGGAGCGCTATTTCAAGGCAGGCGAAGAACCGGCCGTGGTTGAAATCGGTGGCATCCGCGTCGCGCCGCTGATCTGCGAAGACGTCTGGCACACCGGACCCCTGGCAATGGCCTGTACGGCGGGGGCCGATATCGGCATCTCGCTCAATTGCTCGCCGTACCAGCAGGGCAAGCAGGCGGAGCGCGAAGCCAATTTGGCGCTCCGCGCGCGCGCCAGCGGCATTCCGCTCATTTACCTCAACCTGGTCGGCGGCCAGGACGAACTCGTTTTCGACGGCTGCTCCTTTGCCGTGGATGCGATGGGCCGCGTCGTGCATCGTGCCCCGGCATTCGAGGAGTCTCTGTCCTGCGTGGACGCGAATCTTGCGGAGGGCGGCGTCCAGGTCGAACCGGAGACTGTCGCGTATATGCCGTCGGGCGAAGAAAGCGTCTGGCGCGCGATCGTTCTTGGCGTGCGCGATTATGTCGGCAAACACGGCTTTCCCGGCGTTGTGATCGGGCTCTCGGGCGGCGTGGATTCGGCACTCGTGCTCGCGATTGCCTGCGACGCGCTTGGAGCCGATCGCGTGCGCGCGGTGATGATGCCGTCTCGCTTCACCTCGCGCATGTCGATCGACGATGCCGAGGCGATGGCGAAGGGGCTCGGCGTGCGCTACTCGGTCATTTCCATCGAGGGCATGTATGAGGCGACGCTGGCCGCGCTCAAGGAGGAGTTCGCCGGCAAGCCGGTGGATTCCGCGGAGGAGAACATCCAGGCGCGCTGCCGCGGCATGCTGCTCATGGGCATCTCTAACAAGACCGGCCGCATGGTGCTGACGACCGGCAACAAGAGCGAGATGGCGGTCGGCTACGCGACGCTCTACGGCGACATGGCCGGCGGTTATGCGCCGATCAAGGACTGCAGCAAGACGCTGGTATGGAAACTCGCGCGCTGGCGCAATTCCCAGTCGCCGAAGCCGCTCATTTCGGCACGCATCATCGAACGGCCGCCGACCGCGGAACTGCGGGAAAACCAGCTCGACTCGGACAGCCTGCCGCCTTACGACGTGCTCGACCCGATCCTCGAGGCGTTCATCGAGGCCGACTGCTCCGTCGACGAAATCGTCGCGATGGGATTCGACCGCGCGACCGTCACCCGCGTGCTGGAGCTCGTGAAACGAAACGAATACAAGCGGCGGCAGGCGCCGCCCGGCGTGCGCGTCAGTGGCCGTGCATTTGGACGCGACTGGCGCTATCCGATCACGTCCGGTTATCGTCCCGGGGAATCCTGAAGGGGATGTTTGCTGAAGGGGACGTTCACCTTCAGCGAAACGACCGTTGGTCCACACGTCGATAGCGGCTGAAGGTGAACGTCCCCTTCAGCAAACATCCCCTTCAGATTCCTACCAGAAAGGCCACCAGTCGCGCCCCGCCTTGCGCTCGGGCTCGGCGTTCGGGTAGTTGAGGGCGAAGACCTCCTGCGAGCTTTCAGCCAGTTCTTCGAGTCCGAGCCCGTGGTACGCGGAGATCATGATTTCGAGCGCTTCCTGGACGGCCGGCGCGCCGTCAAAGTTCTCGATGCAGTAGCGCGCGCGCGCGATGGCCGCGACGTAAGCCTGTCGCTTCAAATAGTGCTCGGCGACGTAGACCTCGTAATCGGCGAGGCGATTGCGCAGGAAGATCATGCGCTCGCGCGAATCGCGCACGTACTCGCTGTTCGGGTGCTGCTTGATGAGCGCGTCGAAGGCCTCGAACGCGCGGCGCACGTCCTGCGGCGGCCGCTCCGTCAGGTCGGTGTTGAACCAGCGCTCGAGGAAATTGGGCGAGCGCTCGAAATAAACGAGACCCTTGATATACATCGCATAATCGACGCGCGGGTGGGTCGGATTCTCGCGGATGAACTGGTCGGCGGCGTCAACCGCCGATTCCTGTTCGCGACTCCGATAATAGCCGTAGATGATGTCGAGCCGGCCCTGACGCGCCTGCTCGCTGAACGGATAGCGCGCCTCGAGCATCTCGTAGTAGCGCACGGCGCCGCGGTAATCGCCACCCAGCAGGAGCTTGTGGGCTTTCTCGTAGATGTGTTCCGGCTGCAATTCCTCGGCAGCGCGCTCCTTGAAACCGCATGCGGTCACGGCGAACACGCTGAACGCGATCAGGAGGATGCGCGCCATCATTCTGTCTGGCTGCAAAGGACTGGACCCCGGCTGTTGATCCGACGCAGTATAACGAACAAAGACCCGCCTTGACCCCCATGAGTTCCCCCCGACATCAACGCGAACTGCGGTTGCCGCTGCAGGCGGCCGGCCGACGTCTCGACCAGGCCCTGGCGGACGCGCTGCCGGAGTACTCGCGCACCCGCATCAAGCGCTGGATCGACGCGGGTCAGCTGCGCGTCGATGGGCGCGTTCCGCGGCCGCGCGACATCGTCGCCGGCGGCGAGCGCGTTACGCTCGATGCGCCGGACGAAGACGCCGTGGCGCCGCTCGCGCAGGACATTGCGCTTGCGATCGCCTGGGAGGACGCGGACGTGATCGTCGTCAACAAGCCAGCGGGACTGGTCGTGCATCCCGGCGCCGGCAATCCCGACCGGACCCTCCAGAACGCGCTGCTCGCCTACGACTCGAAGCTCGCAAAACTGCCGCGTGCCGGCATCGTGCACCGGCTCGACAAGGAAACGACCGGCCTCCTGATCGTCGCCCGGAACGAGGCTGCACGCCTCACACTCGTCGATGCGCTCGCTGCGCGAGAGATCCATCGCGAATATCAGGCCGTCTGCGTCGGCGTGATGACCTCGGGCGGCAAAGTGGACGCTCCAATCGACCGCCATCCGGTGGATCGACTGCGCATGACCATTCGTTCGAGCGGGCGCGACGCGGTCACCCACTATCGCGTGATCGAGCGGTTCCGGCGCCACACCTGGGTGCGGGTGACGCTCGAAACGGGACGCACACATCAGATTCGGCTCCATCTCTCGCATGCCGGTTATCCGCTGGTAGGCGATCCCGTGTACGGCGGCCGGCTCGCGATTCCGCGCGGCGCGACGCCCGTGCTCGCCGAGGCGCTCCGCAGCTTCAAGCGCCAGGCGCTGCACGCAGCCAAGCTCACGTTTCCGCATCCGGGCGGTGGGCAGAGCATCTCCGTTGAGGCGAAACTGCCATCGGATTTTCTCGCGCTCGTCGCGGCGCTCAAGCGCGATCGCAGCGCCGCGGACGGCTGATGTCCGAACTGCAATTCCTGTACCCGGACTGGCCCGCGCCCGCGCGCATCCACGCGGTCATGACAACGCGCAACGGCGGTGAGAGCCTTGCTCCCTACGCGAGTTTCAATCTCGCCACGCATGTCGGCGACGACGAGGCTGCCGTCGCGGAGAACCGCCGGCGCCTGCGGTCCGGGTTGCAGCTTCCGTCCGAACCGGCCTGGCTCCAACAGGTGCATGGCATCGGCGTCGCGACCGTGCCGGGACCCCGATCCGGATCGGCCGACGCAGTTGTTTCCTTCGAGCGCGGCGGAGTCTGCGCGGTCCTGGTTGCGGATTGTCTTCCGGTGTTTCTTGCAAGCTGCGACGGCGATCGGGTTGGGCTCGCACATGCGGGCTGGCGCGGTCTCGTCGCCGGCGTCATCGAAGCGGCAGTCGCTGCACTCGATTGCGATCCCCGGAAGCTGCTCGCCTGGCTCGGTCCCGCAATCGGCCCGGCGGCGTTCGAAGTGGGCGACGAGGTCCGAAAGGCCTTCATGGAGCGCGATCCGGCCGCCGCTGCGGAATTCCGCCCCGGGCGCGACGGACGCTGGCACGCAGATCTGCCGGCGCTCGCGCGGCGGCGACTCACCGCCTGTGGCGTGAACGCGGTAAGCGGCGGCGAACTCTGCACCTACACGGAGCGCGAGCGTTTCTTCTCCTACCGGCGCGACGGCGTCACCGGCCGCATGGCCGCGCTCGCCTGGCTCGCCTGAGGTAGGCTGTCGCCCATGTCGACGCTTGCGCCCATTCTCTTGTTGACGGCGGCCAGCGGCGCCCTGTCCGCGATCATCGCCGGCGCCTTCATGCTGCTGCCGGCGGCGCGCCGCACCGCCCTGCTGCCGCACCTCGTGAGCTTCGCGACTGGTGCCTTGCTCGGCGCCGCGCTTCTGGCCCTGCTGCCGCACGCGATCGAGTCGGGCGCCGGCACACATGGCATCGGCATCGCGCTCGCAGGCGGCATCATCGCGTTCTTCGTACTCGAGAAGATGGTGCTCTGGCGTCACTGCCACGTAGACGCCTGCGAGGCGCACGGGCCGCAGGATCATCATCGGGCGCGCGCCTCGGCGACCCTGATTCTGTGGGGCGACGCCTTTCACAACGTCCTCGACGGCGTGCTGATCGCGGCCGCCTTCATGACCAATCCGCATCTCGGCATCGTCACGACGGTCGCGGTGTTCGCGCACGAGATTCCCCAGGAAGTGGGCGACCTCGCGATTCTGCTGAACGGCGGCATGAGCCGCGCCCGCGCGCTCGTGCTGAATGTCGCGGTCAGCCTTGCTTCGGTCGCGGGAGCGATCATCGCGTGGTACCTGATGGCGGAGGCACTCTTCGTCCTGCCTTACGCACTCGCGATTGCTGCGGCCAGCTTTCTGTACGTTGCTGTGGCTGATCTCATCCCGGGATTGCACAAGCGTGTCGATGCACGCACTTCGGTTCAGCAAGTTGCTCTTATCGCGCTTGGCATCCTGGTCATTGGCCTGACGCACGAATTCGCGCACTGACCGGTTTCGTTCGGCTGTCGCGCGCTGTTTGCGGCCGGGAACCCGGCTCGCTCGTTCCGCCGGAACTTAGTCACTCGCTCGCCGGCTCCCGTCCGCGCACTGCGCGCGACCGCTGAGCGCCGCCGCGCGCGCGGACAAGGCGTCCGGGAACTCTCCTCGCTCGCTCAGAAGAACGGACATTCGCTCGCTCCGGGGTTCCCGGACGCCTTGTCCGAACGACAGCGGAGCGTTGTCCACAGCGCGCGTACGCGCCCGCCGGGACCCGGCGAGCGAGCGCGTAAGTTCCGGCGGCGCGAGCGAGCCGTGGTCCCGGCGGGCGCAGTACAGGCGCGGGCGAGCGAACCGACCTCAACTGTTGA
This sequence comes from uncultured Gammaproteobacteria bacterium, assembly GCA_963819545.1. Taxonomy (GTDB): domain Bacteria; phylum Pseudomonadota; class Gammaproteobacteria; order Steroidobacterales; family Steroidobacteraceae; genus SCUD01. The sequence continues at coordinate 1,233,636 of CAWFWJ010000002.1, forward strand.
GCCGCAGCGCCTCGCGTAAACCAATCAGGACGAGTTCCGGGATGTGGGCATCGAAGAGGTTTTCCTCTTCGAAGAGACGTGCAAAGCCACCCGTGCCGATCAGGACCGTGGGTCGGTCCGCGAAATATTGCGAACGGACTTCAACGCACAGGTGGCGGAGAATCGCGATATTGCCGTAATAAAGACCCGCCTGGATGCTTTCGACCGTCGAGCGTCCGAGCAGCTCCGGGGGCTTGCGGATTTCGACTTTTGGCAGGCGCGCAGTGCGCGCATCGAGGCTCTCCATCGCGAGCCGGAGGCCCGGAAGAATTACGCCGCCGAGATAGTCGCGCTCGTCGGTCAGGGCGTCGATCGTCGTCGCCGTGCCGAAATCCACGATGATCGCGTTCTTGCCTGGAAAGAGCTTGGCCGCGGCGATGGCACCGGCGATGCGGTCGCTGCCGACCTCGAGCGGATTGCGATAGCGGATGTTCAGGCCCGTGCGCACGCCCGGTTCCAGGATGAAGGGGCGCAATCCGAAGTACTTCATGCTGGCGTTTCGCACCGAGTGCACCATGTCCGGGACGACCGAGCAGATCGCGACGGCCGTGATGCTGGTCGGATCGACGTCGTTCTCGCGCAGGACCTGCCGGCAGAACAGGCCGATTTCGTCGGACGTGTTCTCCGCGCGCGTCGCATGCCGGAACTGCAGGCAGAGCCGTTCGTCGTCAAATACGCCGCCAAATATCTGGCTGTTGCCAATGTCGAGGACCAGGATCATCGCGCATTCCTCTGGAGCTGTTCCTCTATCAGGCCCGCGAGCGCGAGCGCAAGCTTTTGTCGCCCGACGTAACGCCGCACACGGCTGCTGCCGTTCTCGTGAACGAAAAACACGTGCTCGTCGCCTTCCGCCAACGTCGAGACGTCGTTCTGGACCACATAACGGGCGCGTGTCCGCTTCAGCAGGTCACGCGCCGCACGCGCCTGGGCGCCGGCGTCAGGATCGTGGGTGAGTTTGAATCCGACCAGCAGCAGGTCCCGGTTTCCGGCATAGCCACGAAGCCGGTCGATGATCTTGGATGTCGGTTGCAACTGGACGGTCAGTTCCGCTCCGGATGCCAGTTTGGCGTCCGGCGTGGGATCGGCGACCGTAAAATCGCCGACGGCCGCCGCATGCACCACGGCGCCGTAGGCGCTGTCCTTGAGCAGCCGGCGCAGGATCGTGTCGAGGGAGGCATGATCCGTGAAAGCTTCGCGCCGGCCGACACGGATCGAGACCGCGGAGTCCACGCCATGAACATGTGTGACGTCGATGCCGCACGCGACGAGTGCGTCGCAGACCGCGGCGCCGGTGCGGCCGCTGCTCAAATTGGAGATGAAACGCACGCTGTCGATCGGTTCGCGCGTGGCGCCCGAGGTCACGAGCACCTTCATCGCGGCACCTTGAGGACCTTGAGCAGCGCGTCTTCGATCTCCGCGACTTCGGCCAGACGGCCTTCGCCGTGTTCCCCGCAGGCGAGTCGACCGTCGCCGACGGGCAGCAGCCGCGCGCCGAAGGCGATAAGCCGCTCGCGCGAGGCACGCGTCGCCGGGTGGTCCCACATCGCCGCATTCATCGCGGGCGCGATCAGGTAGGGCTTGCTCGCGATTTCCCAGGCGAGGAAGAGCGCGCCGACGGGATCATCCGCGAGGCCCGCCGCGAGGCGGTTCATCGAATTCGCGGTCGCGGGGCAGAGCAGGGCGACATCTGCCCAGCGCGCCAGGTGGATGTGGTCCATCGTCTGTCCGGCGGCGTACAGGTCCGTGAATGGTGTCCGTCCGGTCAGCCCTTCGAGCGTCGCCGCGCCGACGAATCGCAGCGCGCCCGCGCTCGCGACCGTTTGTACGGAGAAGCCGCGCTTGGTCAGGCGCGAAATCAGCTCGCAGGCCTTGAAGCAGGCGATCGAGCCCGAGAGCTGGAACAGGATCCGGTGTTCGCGTTTATCCGACATTGTCGATGAGCCTCACCTGGCCGAGGCGCACGGCGGCAAGCCGGCGGCCGTCGTGATCGGCGATGTATTCCACGTCGAATCCCTCGCGCGCGAGTTCTTCCGCCGCTTCGGCGGCGGGCCGGCGCGCTGCGACGCTTGCCGCGAGCAGGCGATGCAAGGCAGGCGCGCGCTTGCGCTCCTCGGGCGTGAGCAGGCGATTGCGCGAGCTGATTGCGAGGCCGTCGGCCTCCCGCAGGAGCGGGCAGCGGACAATCTCGGTGTCGAGAAAAAACGCCTGCACCAGGCCTTCGACCAGCTGCAGTTGCTGGAAATCCTTCTCGCCGAAATAAGCGCGTTCTGGGCGCGTGAGCAGCAGGAGTTTCAGCACCACCGTCAGCACGCCGTCGAAATGCCCGGGGCGTCCGGCGCCGCAAAACTTCAGGCTGAGCTCGCTTTCGGAAACGCGATAGCGATAGCCGTCCGGATAGATCTCCCGCGCGCGCGGCAGGAACACGAGATCGCAGCCCGCGGCGCGCAGCATTTCGAGGTCCTGCTCGAGCGTGCGCGGATAGCGCGCGAGATCGCCCGGGTCGTTGAATTGCGAGGGATTCACGAAAATGCTCACCCAGGCGCGGGCATTCTCGGCGCGGGCCCGCCGGACCAGCGACAGGTGCGCCTCGTGCAGGGCGCCCATCGTCGGAACGAAGCCGGTGTCGCCCGCAGCGCGCGCGCGGCGCTCCACGACCAGGTCCTCGATGCTTTCGACGATCTTCACGAGTCGTAGCTCTCCGCGGGGCCCGGAAAACCGCCCTGCTTGATGTCGCGATCGAAGCGGTCCACGGCATCGCGCACCAGCGCCATGCCGTCAAGATAGGTGCGCAGGAACTTCGGCCGGAATCCGGAGTTGAGCCCCAGCAGGTCCTGCAGCACCAGGACCTGTCCGTCGCAGTCGGGGCCAGCGCCAACGCCGATCGTGGGCATGCGAAGCGACTTCGTGATCTGCGCTGCGAGCTGCGCCGGCACGCATTCAAGTACGAGGCCAAAGCAGCCGAGCTCCTCGCAGCGCTTCGCATCGGCAAGGATGCGTGCCGCCGTGTCGTCCGTCCGGCCCTGCACGCGGAACCCCGCGAGCGCGTGCACCGACTGCGGCGTCAGCCCGAGGTGTCCCATCACCGGCACGCCGGAACCGACGAGGGCGGTGATGACGTCTTCGTGCCCGGTTACGCCCTCAAGCTTCACCGCCTGCGCACCGGCACGCATCAGCGCCGCCGCCGCGTCGAGCGCAGCAGGCACGCCCTTGCGGAAGGAAAGGAAGGGCATGTCGCCGATCAGGAACCGCGTCGGCGCGCCGCGGCGGACCGCGGCTGTGTGCCAGGCCATCATTTCAACGGTCGCTGCGAGCGTGTCGGGGAATCCGTGCATGACCATCGCGGCGCTGTCGCCCACCAGCAGGCAATCCACGGCGGATGCCTCGAGCGCGCGCGCGAAAGTGGCGTCGTAGCAGGTGGTCATCGAGATCTTGCGGCCCGCGGCCTTTGCGGCGGCGAACTCCAGTATGGACTTCACGGTCGTTCCCTCCCGGCTGTGGCGATGAGCGCCTGGTAGACAGTGGCCAAAGCGCTGCCCTCGAGCACGTCGAGGTGAGACTGGATCGTGTCCTTGTCGCCGCGCGCGACGGGCCCCGTCAGCGCGCCGTCGCACGAGGCGAGGACGTTTTCGACGATGCGGCGCGGGTAGCTTGCGAGCGCCGCGCGCGGCGCACCGAAGCGGGCCTCCATCGCGGCAAAGAATTCGCGCCAGAGCACGGCCGTCATGCCGCCTGCGAGCGCGCAGAGCGCATGGTAGTAGGCCTTGTCTTCGGTCTTGAGCGCAAAGCAGGGATTGGGCAGGCCGGGGAAGAGCGTTTTGAAATGTGCGGCGGGATCGGGACGATCGGCGTCCACGAAGACCGGGATGTCGCGGTAAAACGCCGGCTCATAGAGCGTCGCCGCGAAACTCATCAGCGGATGCGCGCCCCAGGCGCCCTCGAACGACCGCCCGCCGCAGAAATGCACGAAGCTCCGGTCGTCGAGACCCTCGGCGCGCAATGTCGCCATCACGGGCGCGATCGCGTCGTCCGAAACCGCGAGCAGGATGACGGGACAATCCGCAAGTGCGGCCGCCGCCGTCAGGCCCGCGACGCCGTTTGCGCGCGCAAGCCGACGCGACCACAGCGTCCAGGGGAGACCGAGGCTCGTGAAGTAATGACGCCAATGCCGCGAGAAGCGGCCGTCGCCCACGAAACCGTAGGGCGCTTGCCCGGCGACCGGGCGGCTGGCGGGTACCTGTCCCATGGATCAAGTCCCAAAAAATCGTCCGTTGAACCGATCGACTGTCGCGGCCACCTGGAGGCGGTCCGCGCAGGCTCAATTCTACCGGAACCAGGGCCCGGTGGTATTAAAGGGGACGTTCCCCTTTAAAGGGGAACGTCCCCTTTGATGTTAAAAAGTGGGTAGATTCACGGTGTTACAGCTTGAACAGGCTGCGAACCGGCCCCATGACCGGGCCAGGCAAGAACGGGGGCATCCGGATGCGAATGGATCGGCTGACATCGAAATTCCAGCTCGCGCTCGCGGATGCGCAGTCGCTCGCCGTCGGGCGCGACCACCAGTTCATCGAGCCCGCGCACCTGATGCTCGCGCTCCTCAACCAGGAGGGCGGCAGCGCGCGGCCGCTGCTCGACCGCGCCGGCGTCAACGTCAACCTGCTGCGCTCACGCCTGCTCGAGCAGCTCGGCCGCATCGCGAGCGTTGAGGGCACGGGCGGCGACGTTCATCCGTCGAACGATCTCATCAAGCTCCTGAACGTCACCGATAAGTTCGCTCAGAAGCGCGGCGACCAGTACATCTCGAGCGAACTCTTCGTGCTCGCGGCCTGCGAGGACCGCGGCACGCTTGGCACGATCCTGAAGGACTCCGGCGCCGTGAAGGGTGCCATCGACAAGGCAATTGCGGATCTTCGCGGTGGCGAGAAAATCGACGATCCGAATGCCGAGGAACAGCGCGGCGCGCTCGAGAAGTTCACCCTCGACCTCACGGCGCGCGCCTCCCGGGGCAAGCTCGATCCGGTGATCGGCCGCGACGACGAGATCCGCCGCACAATCCAGGTGCTGCAGCGGCGCACCAAGAACAATCCCGTGCTGATCGGCGAGCCGGGCGTCGGCAAGACCGCGATCGTCGAGGGACTTGCGCAACGTATCATCAACGGCGAGGTGCCGGAGGGGCTCAAGAACAAGCGCATCCTCGCGCTCGACATGGGCGCCCTGATCGCCGGCACAAAATTCCGCGGCGAGTTCGAGGAACGATTGAAGGGTGTGCTGAACGACCTTGCGAAGCAGGAAGGCCAGGTCATTCTCTTCATCGACGAGCTGCACACGATGGTCGGCGCCGGCAAGGCCGAGGGCTCGATGGACGCCGGCAACATGCTGAAGCCTGCGCTTGCTCGCGGCGAACTGCATTGCGTCGGCGCCACCACGCTCGACGAATACCGCAAGTATGTCGAGAAAGACGCGGCGCTCGAACGGCGCTTCCAGAAAGTGCTGGTCGACGAGCCCTCAGTCGAGGACACGATCGCGATCCTGCGGGGCCTCAAGGAGCGTTACGAGGTTCACCACAAGGTCGAGATTACTGATCCCGCGATCGTCGCCGCTGCGACACTCTCGCACCGCTACATCAGCGACCGCCAGCTGCCGGACAAGGCCATCGACCTGATCGACGAGGCGGCGTCCCGAATCCGCATGGAGATGGACTCGAAGCCGGAGGAACTCGACCGGCTCGACCGTCGCATCATCCAGTTCAAGATCGAGCGCGAGGCGCTCAAGAAGGAGGCCGACGAGGCCTCCAAGAAGCGGCTCGAGCAGCTGCAGGAGTCGCTCACCGACCTCGAGCGGCAGTCCGCAGACCTCGAGGAGATCTGGAAGGCGGAAAAGGCAGCCGCGACCGGCGCCGCGCACATCAAGGAGGAACTCGAACGCGCGAAGCTCGAACTCGAGACCGCGCACCGCGCAAGCGACCTTACGCGCATGTCGGAACTTCAGTACGGCAAGATCCCCGAACTCGAGAAGCGGCTCGCCGCCGCGCACGAGGCCGAGACGAAGCAGCCTCAGCTCGTGCGCAACAAGGTCGGCGAGGAGGAAGTCGCCGAGGTCGTCTCCAAGTGGACCGGCATTCCCGTCTCCAAGATGCTCGAAGGCGAGCGCGACAAGCTGCTCAAGATGGAGCAGGCAATCGCCGCGCGCGTGGTCGGGCAGACGGAAGCGGTGCGCACGGTGTCGGATGCGATTCGCCGCTCGCGCGCGGGTCTTGCAGACCCGAACCGGCCGAATGGCTCCTTCCTGTTCCTTGGCCCGACCGGCGTCGGCAAGACCGAGCTCTGCAAGGCGCTTGCGGAATTCCTGTTCGACACCGACGAGGCGCTCATCCGCATCGACATGTCCGAGTTCATGGAAAAGCACTCGGTCGCGCGACTGATCGGCGCACCGCCGGGGTACGTCGGCTACGAGGAGGGCGGCTACCTGACCGAGGCCGTGCGTCGCCGGCCGTACTCCGTGATCCTGCTCGACGAGATCGAGAAGGCGCACGCCGACGTCTTCAACGTGCTGCTCCAGGTGCTCGACGACGGCCGCCTGACGGACGGCCACGGCCGCACCGTGGATTTCCGCAATACCGTCGTCATCATGACCTCGAACCTCGGCTCGCAGGTGATCCAGGAAATGGCCGGCGAGGAAAACTACGACCGCATGAAGAAAGCGGTGCTCGAGATCGTCTCGCAACACTTCCGCCCGGAGTTCATCAACCGCATCGACGACATCGTCGTGTTCCATCCGCTCGCCCGGGAGCACATCCGCCGGATCGTCGAGATCCAGACTGGCTATCTGAGGCGCCGGCTTGGGGAGCGTGACATCAAGATCGAGCTCGACACGAAGGCCCTGGACCTCCTGGGCGAGGCGGGATTCGATCCGGTCTACGGCGCGAGGCCCTTGAAGCGCGCGATCCAGCAGCAGCTCGAGAATCCGCTGGCAGCAGCGCATTCTGGCGGGCGAATTCATGCCGGGCGACACAATCAAGGTCGCCGCGAAGGACGGAACGCTGGTTATGCGAAAATAGGCGGACTCGCGTTACAGGTCCGCCGATGCCTTTTTACGAATACCAGTGCTCCGCCTGCGGGCAGCCCCACGAAGAACTCCAGAAGATCAACGCCCGGCCGCTGCGCAAGTGCCCGGCCTGCGGTCGAGCGACGCTTCGCCGTCTCGTCTCGGCGCCCGTCTTCCGCCTGAAAGGCGGCGGCTGGTACGAAACCGACTTCAAGGCCGACAAGGAAGGGCAGCGCAATATCGCGGGAGACAAAGAGCCTGCTTCCACTGACGGCCCTGCTACCGCTGATCACCCCTGCTACCGCTGATCGCCCTGCTACCGCTGATCGCCCTGCTACCGCTGATCACCCACCCGCCGATAAGCCCAGGGAAGAAAAGCCGGAAGCCAAGCCGACAGAAACGAAGGCCACGACGGAGGCGGCCGCAAAGCCTGCGGCAGAGGACAAGAAGTCCAAACCGGCGGCCGCGAAACCTGCGGCCACGCCCGCACGCCGCCGCCGGCGCACGGCGCGGCGCTAGCTTGCGGTTGCCACGGCCGTTGCCGCGCACGTAACATCGCCCGCTTTGTCCATGCGCACACACTACTGCGGCGAAATCGGTGAATCCCTGGCGGGCCGCACGGTCGAGGCGGCCGGCTGGGTGCATCGTCGCCGCGATCACGGCGGCGTGATCTTCGTCGACTTGCGCGACCGCTCGGGCCTGCTGCAGGTCGTGTTCGATCCCGACACACCGGCTGCATTTGAGCTTGCCGAGCATCTCGGCCGCGAGTTCTGCATCCAGGTCCAGGGCAAGGTGCGTCCGCGCCCGGCGGGCACGGTGAACCCGAACCTGACTTCGGGACAGATCGAACTGCTCGCCCAGAAGCTCGTGGTGCTGAATCCCTCGGCCACGCCGCCATTCGCGCTCGACGAGGAAGTGGGTGAAGAGCTCCGCCTCAAGTACCGCTACATCGACCTGCGCCGCGACGTGATGCAGGAGCGACTCCGCCGCCGTCATGCGATTACGCGCGCGATGCGCGAATACCTGGACGGCCACGAGTTTCGTCGACATCGAAACGCCGATGCTGACGAAAGCGACGCCCGAGGGTGCGCGCGATTACCTCGTGCCCTCGCGCACGCATCCGGGCAAATTCTTTGCGCTGCCGCAGTCGCCGCAGATCTTCAAGCAACTGCTGATGATGAGCGGCTTCGACCGCTACTACCAGATTGTGCGCTGCTTCCGCGACGAGGACCTGCGCGCCGATCGCCAGCCCGAATTCACGCAGCTCGACATCGAGACCTCGTTCCTGACCCAGGACCAGGTCATGACGCTGATGGAAGCCCTGATCCGCCACGTGTTCTCGCGCGTGCTGAAGGTTCAGCTGCCCGATCCGTTCCCGCGGCTCAAGTACGCGGACGCGATCCGCCGCTATGGATCGGACAAGCCGGATCTGCGCGTGCCGCTCGAACTCGAGGACGTCGCGGACCTGGTGCGGGACTGCGAGTTCAAGGTGTTTGCGGCGCCCGCCGCCGACCCGGATGGCCGGGTTGCGGCGCTGCGCGTGCCGCGGGGCGGGGAGCTCTCGCGCAAGCAGATCGACGAGTACACCGCATTCGTCGGCCGCCACGGCGCCCGGGGCCTTGCCTATATAAAGGTGAACGACGCCGGCCGAGGGCCGCGAGGGCCTGCAGTCGCCGATCCTGAAATTCCTGTCTGACGCGCGGTTGCGGGCGATTCTCAAGCGAACCGGTGCGGCGACGGGCGACCTCATCTTCTTCGGCGCGGACAAGGCCAAGGTCGTGAACGACGCGCTCGGCGCACTCCGGCTCCAGCTCGGCCGCGATCTCGGCCTGGTGGAAGAGGGCTGGAGGCCGCTCTGGGTCGTGGACTTCCCGATGTTCGAGTGGGACGCCGAAGCGAAGCGCTGGATGGCGATGCACCATCCCGTTCACCTCGCCGGCGGACCCGGATGCCGCGGTGCTCGCCGCCGATCCCGAAGAACGCGCTCGCGCGCGCCTACGACATGGTGCTGAACGGCTCGGAGATCGGCGGCGGCTCGATCCGCATCCATCGCGAGGACATGCAGAGCGCGGTGTTCGACCTGCTCGGCATTTCGCGCGAGCAGGCCACGCTGAAGTTCGGGTTCCTGCTCGAGGCGCTCCGCTACGGCGCGCCGCCGCACGGCGGCATCGCCTTCGGTCTCGACCGGCTCGCGATGCTGATGTCCGGTGCGGACAGCATCCGCGACGTGATCGCATTCCCGAAGACGCAGTCGGCCTGGGACCCGCTGACCGACGCGCCTTCCGAAGCGGACGACGCGCAGCTCGCGGAGCTGCACATCCGCGTCAAGAAACCGGATTGAAGGGGACGTTCACCTTCAAGTTCCGGGGAGCAGTCTCTTGAAGGTGAACGTCCCCTTCAATTCGCCCACGCCGGTCGTCGTCGTCCACGGCCTGTGGCTGAACGGGCTCGAAACCTTCCTGCTTCGCGAACGCATTTCGGTCGCGGGATTCGCGCCGGTCAGCTTCCGCTATCCGTCGACGCAAGCCTCGCTCGAGGAAGTCGTCGATGCGCTCGCCAAGCGCCTGCGCTCGTTCGACGGCACGGTGCACGTCGTCGCCCACAGCCTGGGCGGGGTCGGTCGCACTCGAGACCCTCGCTCGAGAACGCGATCTTCCACCCGGCCGCGTGGTGCTGCTCGGATCGCCGGTACAGGGTTCGCGCGCGGCGCGAGCGGTCGCCAGCTGGTCATTGGGCTCTCAACTTCTCGGTGCGCTCGCTGTGGCGCAACTGACACGCGAAAAAGTTCGGCGTTGGGACCTGCCGCGCGAGATCGGCCTGATCGCGGGCTCACGCTCCGCGGGGCTCGGCCGGCTCTTTGCCGATCTGCCGCAGCCAAATGACGGCACGGTCGCCGTGGACGAGACGCACCTGCCTGGCGCGAACGCGCACCTCGTGCTCGATGTGAGTCATCTCGGCATGCTGTTGGAGCCAGCCAGTCGCCGGCGCGGTCGGGCGATTCCTGGCGCGCGGTGCATTCGAGACAGATCTGGAATGAGCCGCCTGTATAGTGCCGCGATGCACTGGCCCTGGTTCGCGATTGCATTCGCGCTCTATCCGATACTGCACATCGCCGCGGCGAATCCGGGGCAGGTCGATGCGCTTGCACTGATACTCGCCGTCGTCACGACGCTGGTCGCAAGCTCGGCCCTGCTTTTCGGCCTGCGTCTGCTGCTCGGGAACTGGATTCGCGCGGGTCTCGGGACAACCTGGTTCGTCCTGCTCTTCTTTGCCTACGGTCCGCTGAACGCGTGGATGACCGGGATGGGCGGCGTTCCCGACGAGCAGTTGGTCACGGCGACTGCCTGGAGCGGCGAACGCCTGCAGGTCATTCATTCGCTGCTTTGGGTTCTGCTGCTTGTGTTCGGGTGGATACTGTTGCGCCGCATGCGCGCAATGCCCGGGCGGCTCCAGGCGGCATTGAATCTCGTGTCGGGCCTGTTGCTCGTGCTCGCACTGTTCCAATGGCTTGCGAACGCCGATCGGCATGGCGATGCAGCGAAAGCGCAGGCAGGCGCGGTCGCCATTCCAAAGAACCGGCCGGATATCTATTTCATCCTGCTCGACGGCTATGCGCGCGCCGACGTGCTCCGCCAGTACTACGGTTACGACAACGGTCCGTTTCTCGCGGGCCTGGAACGCCGCGGGTTTCAGGTGGCTGCCGCGAGCGAATCGAATTACAACTGGACCTTCCTGTCGCTCGCCTCGACCCTGAACCTGGATTTCATCCAGCCCCTGATGGGCGACGCGCTCGATCCGCACGGCAACGATCGCGATTTCGTCTACCGGCTGCTGCGCGACAATCGTGCCGCGTCGTTCCTGCGGGCGCGTGGCTACCGTTTCATTCACCTGCAATCGACCTGGGGCGGCACCGGCAGCAACCCTTATGCCGACGAGTTCCTGCCCTGCGGTGGCGGCATGTTCCGCGACGACTTCCTGCTTGCGATCTGGGAGGCGAGCTGGCTCCGCGCTCTCGGCTCGAGCGCGACGATGGATCTCACCGACTGCCACCTGCGGAATTTCGAGACGCTTGCCGCCCTCGCGCGCGAGCCGGGCCCGAAGTTCGTCTTCGCGCATTTCGTGCCGCCGCATCATCCCTACCTGTTCGATCGCCAGGGCAATGTGCTGCGGAACGCGAACCTGTCGAATCAGTTCGAATTCCAGAAACAGCTCTGGGAGGATCGGGAAGCCTATGTCGAGCAGTTGAGGTTCGTGAATTCCCGGATCGAGGCCGTGCTCGATCGCCTGATCTCCGATTCCGCGCAAACGCCGGTCGTCCTCCTGCAGTCGGACCATGGCACGAATCTGCGTCGCGGCCTGAAGACCGACGAGCACTACCGTATCCGGCTCGCGAATCTGAATGCCGTGCTCCTGCCAGGCGCGCCCGCAGACCTGATGCCCGAGAACCCGACCGCGGTGAACCTGTTCCGGATCGTGTTCGATCACTACTTTGACGCCGGGTTGCCGTTCCTGCCGGACCGGCGTTTCGTGTCGCCGTTCCAGCAGCCATTCGACTTCACGGAAGTGGACGGGAATGGCGCGCGGCTTGAGGCTGTGGCCGATTGAGCCGACAATATGTGACGTAGTCGGCGGGTAACCGCCGTCCGCGACTGGTGAAGTGCACCGCATGAAATACACGCTCGCAACGCTCGCCGCCGCCCTGACCCTTGCGCTGGGCGCCGTCGCGCCGGCCGACGCTTACATCGATCCGGGCACCGGCTCGATGCTGCTGCAGATGTTCGCCGCCGGAGTCGCGGGCGCGATCTTCTATTTCCGCGAGCTGCGCATCAAACTGCTCTCGCTTTTCTCGCGCCACGAGGCGCCTGCGGCCGATGACCGCGCCGATCCGCCGTCCGGCGATCCGCCGCGTTGACGCAGGACGCCGCGAGCCTCAAGTCGTTTCGCGACCCCGACGCCACCCTCGTCGAGCACGAAGGCCGGTTGATCCGCGCCGTGCGCGGCCACGCGCTCGCGGACTTCCGCCGCATGCTCGAGGATCCGGTGGTCCGCCAGTGGATGGACCAGGGCCGGCTCGTCCGCACGCGGCCGCTGCCGCGCACGGAAACGCCGCCGCAATTCTCCGTATTCGACGGCGAATGCTTCGAGCATGAACGGATCGCGTTCGTCAGCCAGCCCGCCGAATGGGCGCCGGAGATGCTGGCCGCTGCCGGCACGCTGACACTTGAACTCGCGCGCGCACTGCTGCCGCGCGGATGGCAGCTCAAGGACGCAACGCCCGCGAACGTGCTGTTCCGGAACGCCGAACCAGTGTTCGTCGACCTGCCGTCGATTGTCGCCCGCGAACCCGGCCACTGCTTGTGGATTGCGCGTCATCAGTTCGAAACCACTTTTCTGCTGCCGCTCATCGCCTCGGTTGAGGCGGGTCTTCCGATCGCCTGGACACTTTCCAATCCGGTCGCCGGGACCTCGCACGAATCGCTCGCCGCGATCCTCGGCACGCGCCGCTGGCTCAAGCCGCGCTTGTGGCGGAGCGGTCGCGCTACCGGCCGCGCTCGCGGCACGCGCTGCGACCGGTGGTCCGGCTGGCAGTCGCCGCGATGAAAGCGTCGAGCGAGGAGCAGGCGCGATTCATCCTCGAACGCTCGTTCGCCGGTCTCGAACGACAGGTCGGCCGATGCGTGAGAAAACTCGCGGCGCGGAGTTCGCACTGGCACCGCTACACCGCGACGCGCCGCCATTACGGCAGCGCAGACCTCGAGGCCAAGCGCAGTTTCGTGACCGAAGCGATCGCGGGCACGCGGCCACGCCGGACGCTCGACATCGGAGCCAACACCGGCGAATACAGCGAGATTGCGGCGCAGCAGGGCGACGTGGTTGCGCTCGACATCGACGAGCGCTCGGTCGCGGCGATCTGGCGCCGTGCCCGCGAGGGCAAGCGGTCGATCCTGCCGCTGGTCGGCAATTTCGGGCGTCCGACGCCCGCGCTCGGCTGGCGGAACCGCGAACAGGAATCGCTGCTCGCCCGCGCAGCGGGAACTTTCGACCTCGTGCTAATGCTCGCGGTTGTGCACCACTTGCGGGTGACCGAGGGCGTGCCTCTCGCAGAGCAGTTCGAAGCGGTTGCGACGATCACGCGCCGGCATCTGCTCGTCGAATATGTGCCGGTCACCGACCCGATGTTTTCGGCGATCGCGCGCGGCCGCGAGCGGCTCTATCCGGACTGCCTGCGTCCGGCGTTCGAGGCGACGCTGCTCGAGCGATTCCAGATCGAACGCAAGCACGAGCTGCCGAACGGCCGCGTGCTCTACCTCGCGCGCCGGCGACTCGCCTAAAGGGGGGGCAAAGGGGAGGCCAAAGGGGACGTTCACCTTTGAAGGGGACGTTCACCTTTAGCAATTGATAGGCACGCGGCTGGAATCCCTCGGGCTAAAGGTGAACGTCCCCTTCAAAGGTGAACGTCCCCTTCAAAGGTGAACGTCCCCTTTGATTCCTTTTCTTACTCCAGGCCATGACGCGCAAGCCCCAGGCCGCAAAACCAGTCCAATAAAATACGTAGTCAATGATCTGCACATCGGTGTAATAGAACAGCTCGAACCAATAAGTGCTCCACACCACGGCCCACAAGAAATAGATGCCTCCCTTGTGCAGCAAGCGCCATTGCGCGGCAGTCAGTTTGTTGCGACCGGGCTTGAAGGAAGTGGCAGTCATCGCTGCCAGCACCAGGTAGCCCGGCAATTGCTCGGACAAGTCGTAAAGGCTATAGGCCTCTTCAGCGTAGTAGTCCCAATGGCCGAACACCAACCAGCAAATGAACAGCAATTGCCACGCCATACCTGCTGCAAAGCACAGCCCAATGATGCGACGGTTGCGTAACAACCAGCGACTGAGAGCGCCGGGATAAACCGCAGCCAGTGAGGATGCGGCAAAGGCCAGAAACAGCCACGGTACAGCCAGCCGCACAGATAACTGGATGAGTGCGGAAATACTTTGTGGACTGGAAAGGTCAAGCCGGATCATTTCGAGCAGCACAGCGGCGCTGATCGGCAAAACGATCAGGCAAAACAACGGCCAGCCATTGAGCAGTCGGTGCTTCATGAGGTTTGTGACCGATGTAGTTGCTAAACTGCTGCTGAAGAAACGCGCAGAACTGACCACATGACAGCAATCGACCCGCCGCGACTGAGTGCATTAATCCTTGCTGCAAAAAGGTTGATTGCGGCGACGCTAATCAGCTTTGGCATGGTGCTCCTCGCCTTCGGAAACTGGTGGGCGCCGTGGTTTCTGTCCGTGTTGGCGGCAATTCCTGGCGGTAGCTGGCTGGAGTTGATCTTACCCTTCCTGCCCATGGCGGTAATCGGATGCGGCGCAGTCATGTTGACCCGAAGCTAACCTGACTCACAGCGCATTGCGAAATGCGCTCATTGGAAATTGCAGCCCCTGAGCTGCCTGCTCTCGGGATTCCTCATTTAAGGCATTATGACGGCCCGGACGAGGGACGACACATGAGCATCGGTTACCAGTCGGATCAGGGCGTTGTGACGCTCACCATCGACCGCCCTGCCAAGAAGAACGCGATCACGGGCGAGATGTACGAGACATTCGTCGCCCAGCCTGAAGCAGGCGGCGGCCGACAAATCCGTCCGCGCCGTGCTGATCACGGGCGCTGGCAACGCGTTCACGGCGGGCAACGACCTCAAGGATTTCGGCGACCCGCGCTTCATACAGCCGGATTCGCCTGTGCTTGGCTTCATGCAGGGGCTTGCTGCCTTCGAGAAGCCCGTGGTGGTCGCGGTCAACGGGCTCGCGGTCGGCATCGGCGTCACCATGCTGCTCCACTGCGATCTCGTGTATGTCGCCGACAACGCGAGCTTTTCCATGCCATTCACGAGCCTCGGCCTGGTGCCGGAGTTTGCTTCGACCTTGCTCCTGCCGCTGATTGCGGGGCGGGTGCGCGCGGCTGAAAAACTGCTGCTCGGTCGGCCGTTCCTGGCAGCGGAGGCAGTCGTCATGGGTCTCGCCAATGCCGTACTGCCGGCGGCCGAGCTCCTGCCGCATGCGCAGAAGGTTGCACGATCCTTCAACTGCGCTGCCGCCCGGCGCCGTCCGGGACTCGAAGCGCCTGCTCCGCCAGGCCCTTCAGCCCGCAATCCAGGAGGCGATCCTGCGCGAGGCCTCGCATTTCGGGCCGCGGCTCGCAGGCGGGGAGGCGCGCGAGGCGATCGCGGCGATCCTGGAGAAGCGGCCGCCGGACTTCTCGAAGTTCCAGTAGTCCGATGGCCCTGCTCGACCGCACGACGGCGTCATTGCCAAGCTGCTGGTACTACGACCCGGCGCAGTACGCGCGAGAGCTCGAGGCCGTCTGGTACCGCGACTGGGTCTGCGTCGGCCGCTCCGAAGACCTGCGCGCGACCGGCGATTTTTTCGTAGCCTCGCTCGGCGACCAGAGCCTGATCGTGACGCGCGATCGCGACGGCCGGCCGCGCGCGTTCCACAATACCTGCCGGCATCGCGGATCGAAACTGTGCAGCACGCCTCGCGGCCGCTTCGCGCATGGCCGGATCGTCTGCCCGTACCACGCCTGGAGCTACGCGCTGTCGGGCGAACTCGTTGCCACGCCGAAGTTGGATCTCCCGGGCGACTTCCGTCGTGAGGACTACGCACTGTACGGCGTGCCTGTCGAGTCCTGGGGCGGCTTCCTGTTCGTGAACCTGGACGAGCGGCCGGTAAGCACGCTGGCCGAATTTCTCGGCGACGAAGCCGAGAACGTCCGGCGCTGGCCACTGGCGGACCTCGTGTCCGTGCACCATGAGGTGAGCACACTCGCCTGCAACTGGAAGGTGTTCTGGGAGAACTATTCCGAGTGCTACCACTGTCCCGGCATTCATCCCGAGCTGTGCCGCGTCATGCCGCTCTACCGCGAGGGAATCTTCAGCCACGCGGACAGCCGTACGCCGCTGCCGCCCGGCGAAGCCCGCGATTCGTGGCCGCGCGTGGCGCCAGGTTTCGTCACCTGGACACTCGACGGCCAGTCGAAGCTGCCGTTCATCGAGGGCCCGAATGCCGCGGACCGTGCGCTCGGCGTCGTTTTTGCCTCATTCACGGCAAGCTTCTTCATCGTCGCGCATCCGGACTATGTGCGCAGCGTCCGCATCATGCCGAAAGGCCCCGAGTGCATCGAACTGACTGTCGACTGGCTGTTGCCCCCGGGTGTCGCCGAGCGTCATCCGGACGAGCTCGAGCGGATGGTCGAGCTCGGCCGGCTGGTGGTCGCACAGGACGGGCGCGTCTGCGAGATCAATCAGCAGGGGTTGCGCTCGCGCCGTTTTCGCGCGGGCGTGCTCATGCCGCAGGAGCACGCGCTTCACGAATTTCACAATGGCTGAGGTCTCGACTGTCCGCATGAACGTGCGATGATCGGCGCATGGCGACCGTCACCGACGCAGCGCTTGCAGGGTTGTCGCGCCGCGTCGCGACGACGACTGCGTGGCGCCGGGCTTTCGATCGTCGACCGCGGAATCCTGCACCGGCGGCCTGCTCGCCAAGTGCCTGACCGACATCGCCGGCAGTTCCGATTATTTCGAGCGTGGCTGGGTGACCTACTCGAATGCCGCCAAGACGCAGCGGAACTCGGCGTGGCTGCGGGCCTGATCCGGCGGCATGGCGCCGTCAGCGAAGCCGTTGCGCTTGCGATGGCCGTCGGGTGCGCTTGCGCCAGCTCGCGCGCCCGCATCGCGATCGCCGTAACCGGAATCGCCGGACCCGGTGGCGCGATCGCGGGCAAGCCCGTCGGTACGGTCTGGATCGCCTGGGGTCTGCGCCGCCGCGGTCGGATCGAGGCCTACGCCGTCCGATTCCGATTCCGCGGGGGGCGCGATGCGGTGCGCCGGCTCGCGGTTGCCGGCCGCGCTCGAAGGCCTGCCGGCATCGTGAACGAACCCGGGCGCCCGCGGTCCCGACACACTCCGGCTCTTCTTCGCACTCTGGCCGAGCGACCGGGAGCGGGCGGCGCTCGCGATCGCAACCGGTGCCGCCGTGGCCCAGGTCGACGGCCAGGCGGTTCCGCGCCGGGCAATCTGCACGTGACCCTGGCCTTCCTCGGGATCGGTCCCGGGCGAAACCCTCGCCCGGTTGATCGAGATCGGCGGGCAGGCGGCACGGGCCGCCGATCGGACTCGAATTCGAGCGCCTCGAATACTGGGCCAGACCCAAGGTGCTGGTCGCGATGCCGACCTGCACTCCCGGCGGCGGGCGTCGAATGGTCGAACGGCTCTGGCAGAGGTCGACGCCGCTCGGCTTCGAGCGCGAAATGCGGCCCTGGCATCCGCACCTGACCCTGGTCCGGCGTGTCCGCCGCCCGCCGCCGGAGGATCTGCGGACTTGCGCCGGACCGCCATCGCCGCCGGCCGCAGATCGCCTGGCGGCCTCGCGCTCGTCGAGTCCACCACCCACGCCCGACGGTGTCCGCTACAAGCCGCTCGCGGAGTGGCCGCTGGTCTAGAGGGGACGTTCACCTTTGAAGGGGACGTTCACCTTTGACCCGGCGCCACCCAGGCTGCCAGCATGGGTTTCTTCAAAGGTGAACGTCCCCTTCAAAGGTGAACGTCCCCTTCAGTCCCTGGGTCGCGCCCTGAGCCATCGGATGGCGCAGACTGCCACTCGATGACAATGTCAACGTTGTCGGAATATTTTGCGGCGGCGGCGCCGGGTCCGTTGTGGAATAATCGGAACAAGCTCGGAGGAACGAAAAGCATGGAAGACGCAATCGCAAGAAGGCGCTGGTCGCAGCGCTCAGCCAGATCGAGAAGCAGTTCGGCAAGGGCTCGGTGATGCGC
This sequence comes from uncultured Gammaproteobacteria bacterium, assembly GCA_963819545.1. Taxonomy (GTDB): domain Bacteria; phylum Pseudomonadota; class Gammaproteobacteria; order Steroidobacterales; family Steroidobacteraceae; genus SCUD01. Next base: position 1,251,548 of record CAWFWJ010000002.1, read on the forward strand.
CTCGGCGAGCACCCGGCCAACAACGACATCGAAGTCGTGTCGACCGGATCGCTCGGCCTCGACGTCGCGCTCGGCGTCGGCGGCGTGCCGCGCGGCCGCGTGATCGAGGTCTACGGGCCGGAATCCTCGGGCAAGACGACGCTCGCGCTTTCGATCATCTCCCAGGCGCAGAAGCTCGGCGGTGTCGCCGCCTTCGTCGATGCCGAGCACGCGCTCGACCCCGTCTATGCCGAAAAACTCGGCGTCGACGTCAAGGAATTGCTGATTTCGCAGCCGGATACCGGCGAGCAGGCGCTCGAGATCACCGACATGCTGGTCCGTTCCGGCGCGGTCGACATCGTCGTCATCGACTCGGTCGCGGCGCTGACGCCGAAGGCCGAGATCGAGGGCGAGATGGGCGAGATGCAGCTCGGCCTGCATGCCCGGCTGATGTCGCAGGCGCTCCGCAAGCTCACCGGCAACATCAAGCGCTCGAACACGATCGTGCTCTTCATCAACCAGATCCGCATGAAGATCGGCGTGATGTTCGGCAACCCCGAGACCACGACCGGCGGCAATGCGCTCAAGTTCTACGCCTCGCTGCGGCTCGACATCCGCCGCATCGGCGCGCTCAAGAACGGCGAGGAAGTCGTCGGCAACCAGACCCGCGTCAAGGTGGTCAAGAACAAGGTCGTCGCCGCCGTTCCGCGAGGCGGAGTTCGAGATCCTCTACGGCAAGGGCATTTCGCGCGAAGGCGAGCTGATCGACATGGGCGCGCTGCACGGCCTGGTCGAGAAGTCCGGTTCCTGGTACGCCTACGAGGGCGAGCGCATCGGCCAGGGCAAGGACAATGCGCGCACCTATCTCATCGAGCATCCGGAAATCGCCGCGAAGATCGATGCGGCGCTTCGCACCCGGCTGCTGCCGGTGCGTCGTCCGGTCGCGGTCGCCGAGTGAGGCTGCGGAAGCGTAAGCCGGTCGTCCGGGAAGTCCAGGACGATCCGCAAGCAGCCCGGCTCGCGGCCCTCAAACTGCTGAATCGCCGCGACTACGGCGCCCGCGAACTCGAGCGAGCGCCTCGTCGCGCGCGGCATCGAACCGGCGACCGCCATCGCCGCGGTCGAAATGCTTGTCGCCGAGAAGCTCGTGGATGACGCCCGCTACGCGGAGCATTTCGTCGCGTATCATGCCAATCGCGGTCGTGGACCCATCGGAATCGCGTACAAGCTGCGCGAGGCCGGTGTGTCTCAGGATCAGATCGCAGCGGCGGTCGACGCGGATTCGGCGGAGCTGGCAGGCGCGCTGTGCCGAGGTCCGGCGCAAGCGCTTCGGCACCAAGCTTCCGACGACCTGGATCCAGCGCGGCCGGCAGGCGCGATTCCTGAGCCAGCGCGGATTCAGCGCGGAGCAGGTCCGCGCCGCGGTCGGGCAGTTTCCCGGCGAGGACTGATGGCGGTGAAGACTGAACGACGACTGTCCAGCAGCGAGCTCCGCGGCGCATTCCTGGAGTTCTTCCGCGCGCGCGGCCACGCGGTCGTGCCTTCGTCCCCGCTCGTGCCCGGCAACGACCCGACGCTCCTCTTCACCAACGCCGGCATGGTCCAGTTCAAGGACGTCTTCCTCGGCAAGGACGAGCGCAGCTACAAGCGCGCGGCGAGCTCGCAGCGCTGCGTGCGCGCAGGCGGCAAGCACAACGACCTCGAGAACGTCGGCTACACGGCGCGCCACCACACGTTCTTCGAGATGCTCGGCAACTTCAGCTTCGGCGACTACTTCAAGGCCGGAAGCCATCGAGTTCGCCTGGGATTTCGTCACCGGCACGCTGAAGATCCCGCCGGAGAAGCTCTGGGTCACCGTCTACAAGGACGACGACGAGGCCGCCGATCTCTGGCTGAAGAAAATCGGCGTCGACCCGAAGCGCTTTACGCGCCTCGACGAGAAATCGAACTTCTGGGCGATGGGCGACACCGGTCCCTGCGGCCCGTGCTCCGAGATCTTCTACGACCACGGCCCGGACATGACAGGCGGTCCGCCCGGCTCGAAGGACGAGGACGGCGACCGCTACGTCGAGATCTGGAATCTCGTCTTCATGCAGTTCGAGCGCTCGGCCGACGGCACGATGACGCCGCTGCCGAAGCCCTCCGTCGACACCGGCATGGGCCTCGAGCGCACCGCCGCCGTGATGCAGGGCGTGCACTCGAACTACGACATCGACCTGTTCAAGAGCCTGATCGCGGCCGCGGCGGAGGCCACGCACCAGAAGAAGACCTGACGAGCCCGTCGCCTGCGCGTGATCGCCGACCACATCCGCGCCTGTTCCTTCCTGATCGTGGACGGCGTGATTCCCGGCAACGACGGCCGCGGCTACGTGCTCCGCCGAATCATCCGCCGCGCGATCCGCCACGGCTACCAGCTCGGCCAGGAGAAGCCGTTCTTCCACCGCTCGTGCCCGCGCTCGCGGCCGAGATGGGCGCGGCCTATCCGGAACTCGCGAAGGGCGCCGATCACGTCGTGCGCGTGCTGACGGCAGGAAGAGGAGCGCTTCGCCGAGACGCTCGAGAACGGCATGGCGCTGCTCGAAACCGCGATCAAGAAGATGAAGGGCAAGACCATCGCCGGCGAGACGGTTTTCAAGCTCTACGACACCTACGGATTCCCGGTCGACCTCACGGCCGACATCGCGCGCGAGCGCGGCCTCGCGATCGACCAGGCCGGCTTCGAGCAGGCGATGGACGCGCAGCGCGACCGGGCGCGCGCGGCCAGCCAGCTTCGGCGTGGACCTGCGCGGCTCCGACACGCTCGGGGCCGAGAAGCGAGTTCACCGGCTACGAGCACCTCATGGGCGAGGGGCAAGCGTCCTCGCGATCCTGAAGGACGGCGCCGAAGTTGCATCGGCCGCTGCGGGCGATGAGGTCGCAGATCGTGCTCGACCGCACGCCGTTCTACGCCGAGTCCGGCGGCCAGGTCGGCGACGTCGGCACGCTGCACGAACGGCTCGTCCCGCTTTCAGCGTGACCGACACGAAGAAGCTCGGCGACGCACACGTGCACGTCGGCACGTGTCGGAGGCGGGCACGTTTCAGGAAGGGCGACATCGTCACGGCGCAAGGTGGATGCCGCGACGCGCCAGGTCGACCGTGCTGAACCACTCCGCCACGCACCTGCTGCACGCGGCGCTTCGCAAGGTGCTCGGCACTCACGTGATCCAGAAAGGCTCGCTCGTCGCGCCCGACCGCCTGCGCTTCGACTTCTCGCACACGCAGCCCGTGTCGCCGCAGGAACTCGACACGATCGAGCGCCTGGTCAACGCCGAGATCCGCGCGCAACTCCGCCGCCGATATCCGGCACATGCCCTACGACGCCGCGATCAAGTCGGGCGCGATGGCGCTCTTCGGCGAGAAATACGGCGACGAGGTGCGCGTGCTGCGGTTCGGCGATTTCTCGACCGAGCTCTGCGGCGGCACGCACGTCGGCCGCACCGGCGACATCGGTCTCTTCAGGATCACGAGCGAGGGCGGCATCGCCTCCGGCATCCGCCGCATCGAGGCGGTGACGGGCGAGGGCGCGCTCGAGGCGGTCAAGGCGACGGATGCGACGCTGAAGCGCGTCGCCGCGGCGCTGCGCGCGACGCCAGCCGAACTCGAAGGCAAGGTCACGCAGCTCCTCGAGCAGCAGAAGAAGCTCGAGCGCGAGCTGGCAGCCTGAAATCGAAGCTCGACCTCCGGTCACCGCGGCAGACCTCGCCGCAAGCGCGGTTCACGTGAAGGGCGTGCAGGTGGTGGCCACTGCGATCGACGGCGCCGATGCGCAGTCGCTGCGCGAGGCGGTCGATTCGCTGAAAGGCCGGCTCGGATCGGCCGTGATCGTGCTCGGCACCGTGACCGAGGACGGCAAGGTATCGCTGGTCGCGGGCGTCACGGCGGACCTCACGCAGAAGATCCGTGCGGGCGACCTGGTCGGCGAGATCGCGAAGATGGTCGGCGGCCGCGGCGGCGGACGGCCGGATTTCGCCCAGGCGGGCGGAACCGACCCGTCCAGAGCTCGAAGCCGCGCTCGCGGCTGTCGAGCCGCTGGTCGCCGGAAAGCTCGGAGGAACCTGACCGCGGCTCGGTCGGAGGTCGTCGGAGTCTCTTGTGCTCGCTCTTCACGTTGCCTGCTGCGCTGCTGCTCGGACTAAGCCTGCAGGCCGAATCGCCTGAGTTGCCGCCGGCGCCCGGCCGCCTGTGATCAGCCCGACTCCGCTCGATGCGGTCGCCGTCACCGCCGACGAGCCGCGCTTCGTCGCGCCGACCCGCCGCGACAAGATCGGCCGCATCTGGGCGCCGGTCACTGATCAACGGCAAGGGGCCGTTCCGCCTCGTGCTCGACACGGGCGCGAGCCATTCCGCGCTGACGGCGCGCGTGGCGGAGACGCTCGGCATCCCGGTCGATCCCGCGCGACACGGTGATGCTGCGCGGCGCGACCGGTTCGGCCGTGGTGCCGCTCGTGCCGGTCGAGACGCTGGAGTTCGGCGACCTGCTGATGGAACCGCGGCGGCTGCCGATCGTGCCGGATGCGCTCGGCGGCGCCGAGGGCGTGCTCGGCACCGACGGGCTCGCCAACAAGCGCATCCACATCGACTTCCGCCGCGACAGCATCACGATCATGCGCTCGAAGAACCAGCAGGCCAGCGACGGCTTCGCGACCATTCCGGTCAAGTTCCTGCGCGGGCGATTGCTGGTCGTGGATGCCAATATGGGCGGCGTGCCCGTCAAGGCCATCATCGACACGGGCGGCCAGGCGACGCTCGGCAACGAGGCGCTGCGCACCGCGCTCGTCGAGCGGCGCCGCAAGTACAGCATTGCGGACGCCGGACGAGGTCACCGGCGCGACGCTCGACGTCCAGGCCGGCAATCGAGTCTGCGACGCCATCGCTCGTCGATGGGCGACATCATGGTGCGAAATTCCGCAATGACTTTCGCGGATTTCGCGATCTTCGAGCACTGGAAGATGACGGACGAGCCCGCCATGCTGATCGGCATGGACGTGCTGGGTCTCCTGGATACGCTGATGATCGACTACCGGCGGCGCGAGCTTCAGGTGAAGCTGCGCCGGAACTGATCAGGCGGCGCGGCGCGTTTCCATCGAATTCGGCCGGCTTCGCGGGACGACGGCGGTTCGTCACCATCCGGTCGTGCAACTCGCTGATCATCTCGCTCGCCTTCGTGCAGCAGACGCCCGGAACGAACGCGTGCACGAGGCAGATGAGGCCGCCCCAGATCATGCGGAAGCCAAATCCGGCCGCACTCGCGAAGTGCTGCCCGTAGTTCTCGTTGACGGTTGCGGGGTGCTCGGTGAAGAGGCGGCTGCCAGGACTCATAGCGCGTCATCATAGTCCCAATAACGGCAAAATTTCTCCCATTTCATGCGATCAGAGAGGCAAGTATTGGGAAATTTTGCTAATATCAGGCGATGACGACCCTCGACAGGATCGACCGCGAAATCCTCGTCCTGCTCCAGGAAGACGCCTCACTCCCGATCCAGCAGATCGCCGACCAGGTCGGGCTCTCCGTGAACCCCTGCTGGCGGCGCATCCGCCAGATGGAAGCGGCGGGCGTGATCCAGGCCCGGGTCGCGCTCGTCGATCCGGAGAAAGTCGGTCTCGGCCTGACCGTCTACGTGCGCGTCAAGACGCGCGAGCACAGCGCGCGCCTGGGCCCGCACGCTCAACGAAGTGATCGCCGCGATGCCCGAGATCCTCGAGTGCCATCGCATCGGCGGCGACGTGGACTACCTGCTGAAGGTGATCGTCCCGGACATCGCGGGCTATGACCGCACCTACAAGGAACTGATCGACCGCCTGCCGAGCCTCGCCGACGTCTCCGCGCTGTTTTCGATGGAGCGCCTGAAGAGCACCACCGGCCTGCCGATCCCCGCGGAAACCTGAAACAATCCACGGCTGCATGTCTGATCGTCCAGAAATACGGCGGCACCTCGGTCGGCTCCGTCGCGCGGATTCACGCCGTCGCGGCCCAGGTGCATGCGCTCGCGAAGCAGGGGCACCAGGTCGCGGTCGTCGTCTCCGCGATGGGCGATTCCACGGATCGCCTGATCGAACTCGCGCGCGAAGTCTGCCGCGGAGCCGGATGCGCGCGAGATGGACGCGCTCCTCGCGACGGGCGAGATGGTCTCGACCGCGCTGCTCGCGATGGCGCTCAGGCAGTGCGGCTGCGAGGCGCGCTCGTACAACGCGCTGCAACTGCCGATCGAAACGACGGGGCCGGCCGGCCGCGCGCGCATCGAGCGCGTCGACTGCGACTGCGCTCAAGCGAGACCTTGCGGCGGGCGCCGTGCCGGTCGTTGCCGGCTTCCAGGGCCGCGCGGCGAATGGAGATATCACGACCATCGGCCGCGGCGGTTCGGACACGACGGCGGTTGCGCTCGCCGTCGTCCTGAAGGCCGACGAATGCCAGATCCTGACGGACGTGGACGGCGTGTACACGACCGATCCGCGCATGGTGCCCGAGGCGCGCCGGCTGCCGCGCGTGAGCTTCGAGGAGATGCTCGAACTCGCGGGGCAGGGGTCGCGCGTGCTGCACCTGCGCTCGGTCGAGTTCGCCGCGCGCCACGGGATGAAACTGCGGGTGTTGTCGAGCTTCGAGCCCGGCCCCGGCACACTGATCTGCGAGGAGGACCCGAACGTGGAAGCCCCTGTCGTCTCCGGCATCGCCTTCAACCGCGATGAAGCCGCGATCACCGTGACCCAGGTGCCGCATGAGGCCGGCGTCGCCCATGCCTTCCTGGGCTCGGTGTCCGAGGCCTCGATCGAGGTGGACATGATCGTGGTCAACGCGCCGCGCGACGGGCGCGTCGATCTCTCGTTCACCGTGCACCGCGACGACTACCCGAAGGCGCTCGAACTCGCGCGTCGAGCCGCCGGGCGTTTCGCGGGCGCCGCGGTCGCGGGCGATGATCGCGTCGCCAAGTTGGCGGTGGTCGGTTCCGGCATGCGCTCGCACGCGGGGGTCGCGGCAAAGCTTTTTGAGACGCTCGGGGCGGAGGGGATCAATGTCCGGCTGGTTTCAACCTCCGAGATCAAGATCAGCGTGCTGGTCGCCGAAAAAGACCTCGAACGCGCCGTGCGGGCGCTCCACAAGGCCTACGGGCTCGAGCGTCCGGTAAGTACTTGATTTGACATAATGAATTGCCGGCCGACCCCCGTGCTATCATTTTTGCGCGTTCGAAAAGAAACGACCGGGGACTGGGGGAGAAGGGACCATGCTGATCCTGACGCGCCGCGTCGGTGAGGCGCTGATGATCGGCGATAACGTCACCGTCACCGTCCTCGGCATCAAGGGCAACCAGGTCCGTATCGGGGTGCTGGCGCCGAAGGAAGTCGGCGTTCATCGCGAAGAAATCTACGAGCGCATCCGTCACGAGAAAACGGCGAATGGTGAAGGCGCGACGGATCCCACCGGCGTCGCCGACCGGCTGACTCCACGCCATCTGCGCCTGCTTTGCCGGCCAGCCGGCCGGTGCGTATGATTTGCGCCCCTGTTGACAGGCTGGCCGCATCCGGAGAGATGGCCGAGTGGTCGAAGGCGCGCCCCTGCTAAGGGCGTATGGGTCAAAAGCCCATCGAGGGTTCGAATCCCTCTCTCTCCGCCAATTTCTCCCTGAAATCCAGGCTGGACTTGAGCGCCAAATTAATGCGATTGCGCGCGACGCCCGAATCGCACTTGTATTGATTCCGAGCGCAACCTCAAGAAGCAATTCAAACCAGCCAACTTCACCAGCTACCAGTCGGCCCTCAAATCACCGCGCAGCTCACAGCCTCGGCGTTGAGAACCATCATGCGACTTTCCCGAGGGTTGATTCGAAGAACGTGCGGAGGTGGGCAACAACCTGAGGCAATGGTGGCGCGTCGAGGCGGTTCTTCTTCACGAATGCCCGCCACTGAGTCTGCTTGATTGCGTCGGCGGAAAACTCGTCGGAGAGGCCGATTGGCGTCGTGGCCGGCAGCGCGGTCGTGCGGCGTTCGAACGTCGCAGTGATGGCACGTCGCAGAGTCGAGGGATCCAGTTCCGAGTGCCGCGTCAGCACCCAGAGGTCGAAGAAATCCTTCATTCGGCTGTTGGCGATACCGAGAGAGACGATCGCCTCGAACTTCTCCGCGATCACCGTGTAGCGCGGATAGACGCGAAGTCTGGGTATCGGTAGATCGCCGAGCAGCACCGGATAGTCCGTCTCCTCGGGTGACGGCGTGACGATGTCACCGAAGCCTATATCGGCCTGGATCGGGCATCGCGCGCCGTCCAGCGTTCCGAGCAGCGCCATGCGAATGCCGGCGTAGTTGGCCTCCTTGCGGATTTCCCGGGCACTCCCTGTGGATGGGTCAAAGATGATGCCGTCGTCGAGCTGTCATCGCGGCGATCTCGCGGAATGTGGCTTCCATGGCGGGCGGATCGGCGGGTCCGAAGCCGAGGAAATCCGCGTCGCGCGTCGGGCGGTGAGGCTCGTCGAACCAGAGATCGAACAGCAGCGCGCCTTTCAGCAGAAACTGTTCGCGGTACGCGGAAATGCTCAGCCGGTACAGCAAGCGCTCGAGCGCGAACCGCGTGAGCATGAGTTCGAACTCAACTTTTCCTTCGCGACGGCCAGGAGGCGGGCGCGTATCGGAGGCGGCGAGGTTGGCCTTGCCGGTCACTCGATGCTTTCCAGGTAGGGTCGCATGACGTTCGCAAGCCGGCACAGCTTGGCGTAGCGCCACAGCTCGTCGTTCGAGGCCCGCTTCTCGCGCCGGCATTCGCGCAGCGCCTCAAGCGCCACGTCGAGCCCAATCTTGTTGCGGTACTTGAAGCAGTCGCGACGGTCTTGGCGACCGAGTACACACGAATCGGAGCGCCATCCACGGTGTGCGACTCGATACCCGCGGTCAGCGATGGGCCGGAGAAACGCACGATGCGCAGGGGCGGATAGTCGAGCTCGGGCGCGTGCGCCTTGTTGGGAATCGCAAGCCAGACCTCGCGCGGTGACTGGGTCGTGAGCTGGTGGAAACGCAGCGCTGTCAGCAGGCAGAAGACGCCTCGCGGGCTGCGTGCACCAACCTCGGCAAGCTGGTGTTGCCCGGAGCGCGTTTGTCCGGGCAGCGCGTACAGTCCGCGGGAGACCTGGGTGAGCTGACCACTCGCGACGAGACGCGAGAGGGTGGCGCGAGGGACATGGTCGCGGGCGAGATCGCGCGCGCGCAGGAGTCCTCGCCGGCTCGCGAGGCGCAGTATCCGCTGGGCGTGAGTCGTGGCGCTCATGCAGCGAAGCTGATACTAAAACTAGGTAAATGTCAATATATACCTATAAATAGTATCATATTGCGTGTGAAAACTGCACAGGAGGTTCAGGTCGGCCTATCGAGGTAGATTTCGATGGTACAAAAATTCAAGGTTTGGAAAAAACCATTAGGAAACAGTACCTTGCAGAGGGCCATTGATTCCTCTCTCTCCGCCAATCTTCAGAATTGCTCGGCGTGATTTTCTCACCCGGGCAAAAGCAATTCAGCGCATGGTTTCGCGCTTAATGCGGCCGATACTTCAGCGAACTACGCCGGTCCGCGCCGCCGGCGCGGGAATGATTTGCAGTCTCCTGCAGATTATTCAACAGTGTGAAAAGAGCGCCTCGATCCGTCCGGAGCAGGGCTAGTCCCGTTTCCACGACCGCCTGCATTCTCGCGCCTCGCCGATTGGCGATTCGTTCGCGACCGGCAACGAGGCGCGCGTTCGGCCTCTCCTTGCATGCCCCCAATCCGTGTGTTACATACTGAACGATATGGTTCAGTATACGCGGACCCGTTTCGACGCCTCGTTCGCCGCGCTCTCGGATGCCACCCGACGCGGCGTTCTGGAGCAGCTCGGCCGCGCAGACGCTTCAATCACGGACCTTGCCGAGAAGTTCCACATGACCCTCACGGGCATGAAGAAGCATGTCGGCGTCCTGGAACATGCGGGGCTCGTCTCCACGGAGAAGGTCGGGCGCGTGCGGACCTGCAAGCTCGGCCTGCGCCGACTGGAGGAAGAGGCGGCATGGATCGAGAGGTACCGCCAGCTCTTGGACGCACGCTTCGACGAGCTGGAAAAGGTTGTCGAGGAACTGAAACGGAAGGAGAAGGCTGATGGACGCAAGAAGAGAGGGTGAGGCTACCTCCATGAAGAACCGTACGACGGTGGAGCGGAAATCCGAGCGTGAGCTCGTCGTCACACGAACTTTCAACGGCCCGGCGCGCCTCGTGTTCGAGGCGTGGACCAAGCCCGAGCTGTTCAGGCAGTGGTGGGTGCCGAAGTCGATGGGAATGAACCTGCTTTCCTGCGACATGGATGTTCGTGTCGGGGGCAAGTACCGCTTGGAGTTCGCCCACGGGGACTCACAGATGGCGTTCTTTGGCACGTACAAGGAAGTGACACGGCACTCGCGCCTCGTCTGGACCAATGAGGAAAGTGACGAGGGTTCCGTCACGACGGTGACCTTTGCGGAAAAAAGCGGCAAGACGTTGCTGGTCATGCACGAGCTTTATCCCTCGAAGGAAGCTCTCGACGCTGCCGGCACCGGGGCGGCGGATGCGATGGGAGAGACGTTCGAGCAACTGGACGAGCTTCTCGTCACCCTGGGCGCGAGCGTGGGACGGTCATGAAGCCGTGCATCTTGCGGTCGGGCGCCTGAGTCTTCACTAGGCGGATGGATTTAGCCCGTATCGGTGGTCGGGTTGCTAAATCATGCCCGTGTACGGTTTTGGTGTCTGCTCCCGGTTCTGGTGCGTTGGCGGTGGACGGGTAGCATCAACGGGTCCGGATGAAGCCTGTGATGACGAAGCCAATTGCTCGTGACCCGATCTACCGCGGCCGGCGCTTTGAGGCCGAGATCATCGAGTGATGTGTCCGCTGGTACATCACGTACCGGCTGAGTTATCGGGATCTCGTCGCCATGATGGCCGAACGCGGATTGGCGATGTCCCACACGACGATCCTGCGGTGGGTAATCCGGTACGTGCCGGAGTTCGAGAAACGGTGGAGCCGACGGGCCCGAAAGGTGCACTCATCCTGGCGAGTTGACGAGACGTACATCCGCGTGCGGGGAAAGTGGCACTACCTCTACCGCGCCGTCGACAAGCGCGGCAAGACCGTCGACTTTCTGCTTCGACCCGATCGAGGCATTGCGGCGGCACAGGCATTCTTCCGCAAAGCATTGGCCACCAGCCTGCCGCGGTGGCCGCGCAAGATCGAGGGCGCGCCGAGTCATCAAGCGCTGCGGCTCTGCGCCGGGAGAATCCGAGGTGGAAGTATGTTCTCGAGCTGTCCTATCTGAACAACATCATTGAGCAGGATCATCGCGCGATCAAACGCCGCTGCGCTTCCATGCTGGGCTTCAAATCGTTCGGCAATGCAGCAATAACGCTCGCTGGCATCGAGCTGGCGCATCGGATTCACAAGCGACAGTTCTCGTTCGGCCCGAGGTCGTCAGTGGCGGACCCAGTCACTCAAGCAGCTTTGGGACCGGGCTCTCGTTTCAGCTTGATACTGAGTCAGAGCCGCCGAATGGCCTGTTTTCTTGTGCCGCCAGTGCACCAGAACCGATTCCTCTCTTCCGCCAAATGCGAACAAGTCGTCTGTATTACGGCCGCAGCGCATCCTGAGCCTCGAGCGCTTCCGTGCTGGCGCCCAGTCGAACGAGCTGCGCCACGAGGAATCGTTGCGCATCGCTCATCCGTGCGCGCAGCTCGACCACTTCGCGAGCGACATCGGGTTTGTCGGTAATCAATCCGTCGACGCCGCGACTCAGGCCAGTAAACATCCACGCCGGATCGTTGACGGTCCAGATGTAGACATCCTGCCCGGCGCGATGCGCCCGCCGCACGAATCCGCGCGTGGCCATGCGCGCCTCGACCGCAAGAAAGTCGGCCTTCAATTCCGTCAGGTCTCCCATTGCTTTCGCAACCAGCAGCCCGACTCGCCAGGACGGGCGCAGCGCTTTCATCTTGCGCACCATCTCGAGATCCAGCGACATGAACATGCAGTCGTTCTGCATGCCGGCTTCTTCGACGATGGCCGCTACGCGCTGTTCGAGCTGCTGGTTGTGGCCGTACGATTTGAGCTCGACGATGACCCGACAACGGCCTTTGCACGCAGCAAGCGCCTCGGCCAGCGTGGGCAGGCGCTCTGCGGAGAATCGTGGATCCTTGAAACTGCCGATGTCGACCGCGCGCAGGGTTGCGGCGTCGGCGCCCCAGATCTTGGCGGGATTGCCTCCCACCTTCATCAAGTCGCTGTCATGCACGACCAGGACCTGGCCGTCGGCGGATTCCTGCACATCGAGTTCGACAAAGTCGGTGCGCTGCTCGGCCGCGAGACGAAAGGCCGCCAGCGTGTTCTCCGGCGCTGTCGCCGACGAGCCACGATGCGCGATGACCAGCGCCGGGTGCTGGTCGCGACTGGCCAGGAACACGAACAGGCCGACGCCGACGGCGGCCAGCAGCGCGACCGCAATGATTCCCGCCAGCGCGCGAGTGGAGAATCGACGTCGGCCGGTTGAAGCGTACTGCGCCACAGACGACACCGACGGCTGTGGTGCGCCGATGCGCAAATACAAGCGCGTAATGAGCAGCGAGAACATGGAGAAGTTGACGATGCTGACTGCCAACGCCAGTATCGCCCCGACGCAGGCCAGAGCGGCGAGAAACAGCAGCAACAGCGCCAGCGAGCCTGCCAGCTGCGGCGCCACCATGCGACCGACGAAGCGCACGGGCCAGGTCGTTGCCATGACGAGCACGATGGCACTCGCCGCCCATGCAGCGAGTGTTGCAAGGATGAGCGCCTGCGAACCCGTTGTACGCCTGGCGCTCTCGCCGAGCGCTCGCCGTGGACTTACGTTTTCGAACAACAGCAGCGGCAACGCAAGCGCCCAGCGGGCGATGGTGCGCGCCAGCAAGAGCAGGAGTCCGATGGCGATGAGCGCGACGATTCCGGCGGCGATCCAGAACTGCGGGGGATGCTGCGAGAGGTAGTAGTTGATGTCGTATTCGCGCAAGCAGCGCCAGGTACACCAGGCCCGCAGCAAGCAGGAATGGCACCGCACCGGCGAGGACCCGCGCGACCATGTGCGCGGTCAGGCGCAACACCTTCAACGCATGCGCCGCACCGAATCGCAATGCGCCCCTGCCGTTGCAGGCCACACCCCGCGCGGTCCCGAGGCCAATGGCCATCAGGCACGCAGTTTCCAGGGCTGTGATCGCTGCGATCAGCGAGGCGCCGAGGACCAGTGTCGCGATTCCCACAGGCGTCGTGAAGAAGAACAGCGCGATGTCGACGTCCGCCACGACCCGGTTGGATGTCCCCGCGCGCAACCCGTGCAAAAGCAAGGTCGTCGCGGGCATGAGCACCGCAAAGGCGAACGCCTTGTACGCCACATCGGTGAACGCAAGGCTGCGCCACGCGCGGCAGAAATCGCCGGTGGCGCTCGTGAAAAGCGCGCGGACTGTATTCCACATTGCGGTGCCCTTGGTCTTGCCGGATCTGGAACCAGGACTAGGATAACCGCAGAGGGTATTATCAGGTCAGTCGAAGCTGCGACGCCTGCCCTCAGGAAAATTCTTCCAATGACGACCAATCGACGGAACTTCATCGCCGGAACGGGCGCGCTCATCGCGACCCTTGCCCATCTTCGAGCGCGCGCCGCCGACGGTGCCGATTCCGCAGTCGAGAAGCTGCTGGCCGAGATCGCAGAGGAACTGCTCGCCGACTATCCGGAGAACGCGACCAGCCTCGGCATCGACACCGGTCCGCGCGCGCAGCTGAAAGCGCAGGCTGACCGACCGCTCGGCGGCGGGGCAGGCAGGCGATCGCCCAGCGTGTGGCGGAGCGGCTCGAGCGGCTGCAGGCCGATCGACGCCGCCGCCCTCGACGAGGCGGCGCGCATCGACCTCGACGTCGTGCGCACGGCGCACGAGACCGCAGCCGAGGGCTTCGCCTTCCCCTATGGCGACGTGGCACTGCTCAACCAGAACTGGTCGTGGCGCAACGCGCCCTACGTCGTCGCGCAGAACACCGGCGCGTTCCTCGAGATCCCGAGCCTGCTCGACGAGCAGCACACCGTCGAGACGCGCGAGGACGCGGACGCTTATCTCGCGCGCCTCGAAGCCTATGCCGGCCAGCTCGACGGCGAGACCGGACGCCTGCAGTCCGCGGCGGCGCAGGGCGTCATCGCGCCGGATTTCATGCTCGACAAGACGCTCGCCCAGATCAAGATCGCGCGCGGCGGAAACGTCGCCGACTGGCCGATGGTGGCCTCGATCGCGAAGCGCACGGCAGGAATGCCGGGCGACTTCGGCGCGCAGGCGGCGAAGATCGCGGCGGACCAGATCGCCCCGGCGCTCGACCGCCAGATCGCCGAGCTCGAGGCGCACCGGCGGCGCGCGACGAGCGACGCGGGCGTGTGGAAACTGCCGCAGGGCGATGCGTACTACGCGTGGGCGCTGCGGGCCGCGACCACGACGCGCGATGACGCCGGACGAGATCCACGAGCGCGGCCAGGAGGAACTGGCCGAGCTGCAGTCCGAGATGGACGCGATCCTGAAGGGCCAGGGCCTGACCCGAAGGGCACGCGTCGGCGAGCGCATGACGGCGCTCGGCAAGGACCCGCGCTTCCAGTTCCCGGATGACGACGCAGGGCGCGCGCGAGATCATGGCGTTGCTCGAGGAGCGCGTCGCGCGACATCCGCACGCGCCTGCCGCGCGCGTTCGCGACGCTGGTGCCGGGGAATTTCGAGATCAAGCGCATGGCGCCCGAGGTGGAGCCAGGCGCGCCCGGCGCCTACGGCGGCCCGGGCAGCATCGACGGCAAGGTGCCGGGCAAGTTCTGGATCAACCTGCGCACGACCGACCTCTGGACGCACCTACAGCCTGCCGACGCTGACCTATCACGAGTCGCTGCCGGGCCACGTCTGGCAGGGCGAGTACACGTTCAAGCTGCCGCTGGTCCGCTCGCTGCTCGCTTTCAACGCCTACTCGGAAGGCTGGGCGCTCTACGCCGAGCAGCTCGCCGACGGAACTCGGCGTCTACGAGACGACCCGTCGGCCGCCTCGGCTACCTGCAGTCCATCGCCTTCCGCGCCTGCCGGCTCGTCGTCGACACCGGCCTGCACGCGAAGCGCTGGACGCGCGCAGCAGGCGATCGAGTGGTTCGCGAGCACGAACGGCTCGGGCGATCGAGGAAGTGACGAGCGAAGTCGACCGCTACTGCGCCTGGCCGGGCCAGGCCTGCGGCTACAAGGTCGGCCACAGCGAGATCAATCGGCTGCGGGCGAAGGCGCAGCAGGCGCTGGGCGCGAAGTTCGACCTGCGCCAGTTCAACGATGCGGTCGTGAAGGGCGGCGGCGTGCCGATGGTCGTGCTCGCGCGCGTCATCGACGCGTACGTCGGAAAGGCCGGCAAGGCCTGAGCGTTCAGGCCGGGCGGAACTTCGCGACCCGCGGCGGCCGCAGGCCCGGCTCCTTCACGTGCTCGTCCGGCTGCGGCGTGCCGACGCGCGTCTCGATCGGGATGATCCCGCCCCAGGACGGCCAGGTGTAGTCCGCCTTATCGTCCGCCGGCGGGCCGGAGCGGATCTTCGCCGAGGCCTCGTCGATGGCGAGGCGCAGCAGCCGCGTCGCCTTCAGTTCCTTCGGCTTGACCGGGCGCAGCCCGTCCCAGCGGCCCGGGCATCAGGCCTTCCATGAAGGTGCGCAGCGCGTTCTTCCTTCTCGCGCGCGTCCGTCGACTTCCTCCGGCTCGCCGAGGATGACGACGGAGCGGTAATTGATGGAGTGGTGGAAGGCCGAGCGCGTGAGGACGAGGCCGTCGAGATGGGTCACCGTCACGCAGACCGGCGACTTGCGGGCCGTGTCGAGCATGCGGCTGACGGCCGAGCCGTGCAGGTAGACGTGAGTCGCCCTCGCGCCAGTAGAGCGTCGGGATGACGACGGGCGCTCTCGCGTGCACGAAGCCGACGTGGCAGAGGATGCCCTCGTCGAGGATCGCGTCGATGGTCTCGCGGTCGTAGTGGCCGCGCTTGCGCATGCGCTGGACGCGCACGCGCTCCGACTTCGGCGCGGCTCGGCGCGACGTCGTCAGTTGCCGCCCCAGCTCTTCGAGAAGCCGATGCCCCAGGTGCGCGGCGCAGTTGATGGTGACGTGCCGGGCGGCGGCGCTCTGCTGGTCGAACAGGATCGCGCGCTCGTTGAAGATGTTGTCCACGTAGGCGTAGATCTCCCAGTCGTCGGCGTCGAGGCCGATCTTCGAAGTCGGAGATCTGGTAGGCGGGCTGCAGCGGCTCGGCGTCGTTCGACCGATGCCGTTCAGCGAGTTGCCGATGTAGGTCCACTGGTAGCGGCGCGTAGAGGTTGCCGCCCGCGAATTCCTGCGGGTGACGTGTACTCGAGCCACACCGCGCCTTTCTCCTTCGCCGAGAACGGCAGGCGCTCGCCCGGCGTCAGGCCGAGCGTCAGGCTCGTCGGCCTTGGTCTTCGGGTCGAGCAGCTGGAGATTGAGCCCGAAGTCGAGCGAGTCCCACAGGTAGGCGCGTGAAATCGAGGCTGATGCCGTCGATCTCGGCGTCGCCGACATTCGCGACCAGCACCGCGTACAGCGGGCCCGGGTCGACGACCTCGATCTGGTAGTCCTTCCACTCCATCTTGAACGCCGTGAGGTTGAGCGTGTACTTTCCGCCGGCCCAGCGGCTCTTGAAGCCCAGCTCGTAGTTGTCGAGGAAGTCCGGCGTCGTAGTCGGGCGGCAGCACCGTGCCCGGCCGCACGACGTTGCGCCCGCCGGCCCGGAACCCGTCCGAGAACAGCGCGTACACCATCGCGTTCTCGTTGATGTTGTACTGGACCGAGAGCTTCTTCGTGATATCGCTGGTCGATTTCCTCGCCGTGCCGAGATCCGACGTCGAAGTGCCCGTTCGGCTGCTGGATGAAATAGTTGCGCTTGCGCGTGTGGTCGAACCAGCGCAGGCCCGCCGGTGAAGGTCCAGTCCTCGTTCGGCGAGTAGCCGACTTCGCCGAATGCCGCGTACTGCTCCGTCATCTGGTCGTTCTTCGAGCGGTAGAAGGAGTTGTCGGTCGTGCCCGGCTCGACGCCGTAGTAGGCGTTCCAGTACTGGAAGGACGGCGTGTCCTCGTAGTCCTCGATCCGGCTGAAGAAGTCGAAGCCGCTCTCCAGTCGCTCGTAGAAGAGGCCGGCGAGCCAGGTCGATCTTCTCCGGTCGAGCCCTGCAGGCGGAATTCCTGCGCGAAGCGATCGGCATAGTCGCGGTCATTCCAGCCGAGGCCGCGCGGGTCCGGGCCGAGGTCGTAGTTCGCGTAGTTCGGCGCCGAAGCTGTGGCTCAGATAGAACGTGTAGTCGGTGTTGTCCTGGAAGTAGGAGATGTCGCGCGTGAAGTAGCTGCTCGCCGAGGTGAACTGGCCCCAGCCGAGGTCGCCCTGCAGCGTCAGCGCGAACTGGCGTCCATTCGTCGCTCGCGGCTCTCGTCGAGGAAGCGCACGATCGCGTACTCGCGGCCGGCACGCAGCGACGTTGTCTTCCGAATAGGTGTTGCCGTCCATCTGCTGGTAGACGACGCCGGCATCCACGGTCCAGTTGTCGTTCGCGAGCCAGCGCACGGCCGCGCGACCGCCGACGTACTCGACGGAGTTGATGTCCTTGTCGACGACATCGGCGTTGTCGAAGCCGCTGCCGCCGAGGCTCTCGCCCAGCACGTTGTCGATGAAGCCGGCGTCGCGCGCCGAGAAGCCGACGAGCCGGATCGCGATGTTCTCGCCCACCGGCAGGTTGAGCACGCCGCGAAACCTCGTAGCCCTCGTCTCCGTCGTCGACGGAGTGGCCGTCGAGGCTGACATCCGCATAGAAGCCGGACGGGTCGGGCTTGTTCGTGATGTAGCGCAGCGTTCCGGACTGCGAGCTCGAGCCGTACAGCGTGCCCTGCGGGCCCGGCAGCGCCTCGATGCGCTCGATGTCGACCAGCCGGATTTCGGGCTGCAGGGCGCTCTGCGTCAGCGGCTGCTCGTCGAGATAGATCGCGGCGGAGGAGTCGGCAATGAAAGAGGACGAATCGTCCGCGACGCCGCGGAAGTAGATCGTGCCGCGGCCGGGCGCCGTGGCGTTGTACCTAAGGCTCGGCACGAAGCGGGAGAAATCCTCGACGCTGCTGAGGTTCGCCCGCTCGAGCTGCTGCTGGCTGATGGTCTGGATTTCCTGCGGGATGTCGAGCAGGGTTTCCTCGCGCTTGCGTGCGGTCACGATGACTTCTTCGAGGTCCGACGACTTCGGCGTCTGGGCAGTGGCGCCAGGCGCATAGCTGCCGGCGAGGGCGAGCGAGACGGCGTATGCGACCGTGATTCACCGGCGCCTTGGCGTTGGACTTCGAGCTCATGCGATGACCCCTTCCGAACGATTGCTAATCCCGAGGATAGACGAACTCCACGGATCGCGGTCCATACCCGGCTAGAAGACGGGCTCGCAGAATCTCGATCAGCTGGCGCGAGTTCCTGCGCGTAATTCCGCCAGAGGCCGATGGAGCTGTCGTAGATCGGCCGGCGCACCTGCTCGGAACTCGCCGTGCGGATGGCGCGCTCGGTTTCGTAGTAACGCAGGCAGGCGTCCTCCCACGGGCAGCCCGCAGAACTCCAGCAGGCGCCGGGTTTGCGCGCTCTGGTCGGCCACGACCGATTCGTACTGCACGTCGAGCACGCGGCCGGGCAGCACGGCATGCCAGTGCGCCATCATGCGCTCGTACTGCAGGTAGTACTCGCCGAGCTCTGTCAGGTCGTAGGTGAACGGCTGGCCCCTGCGCGAACAGCTGCTTGTAGCAGGAGAGGCAGGTGTCGAGCGGATGACGCCGCGCATTGATGAACCGGGCATTCGGCAGCGCCAGGCTCAGCAGCCCGATGCTCGCAAAGTTGTTCGGCATCTTGTCGATGAAGTAGCGGCGCGCCGTGCCGGTACTTGCGGGTCTCGTCGATGTACGACGCGGCCGAGCGCGGCCCAGGTCTCGTCGGCGAAATCGCGCACGGCCTCAGGGTAGGTGACTTGTCGACACGATCGCGGTTGATCTGCTGTATCAGCCGCCCGACCTCGGGCAACTCGTGCGTCGCGTCGACCTGCGAGTGGCTGGCGAGGATCTGCTCGATCAGCGTCGAGCCGGAACGCGGCAGGCCGACGACGAAGATCGGCGCCGGGTCCGGATCGCCGCGCCCGGCGTGCTGCGCGAGGAAACCGGCGTCGAACACGCTCGATGATCCGCTCGTTGATCACTTCCGTCTGGACCGGGATCGTAGTTCTCGAGCGTCGCGCCGCGTGCGATTGCCGCGCTCGTACAGCTCGAAGGCGCGCGCGATAGTCGCCGCGATCCTCGCTGCGCCTTGGCGAGCGCGAAGGAGAATTGGACGCGGGCTTCGTCGGGCAATGTCGGCCGACTCGAGCTGCTGCTGCATGGCCTCGATGTCCGCGTCCTCGAAGCGAAACGTCTTCAGGTTCGAGAGGCTCCACCAGGCCTCGCTCTGCTCCGGGCGCAGCACGGTCGCGCTGGCGGTAGGCCGTCGATGGCCTCCGCCTGGCGTCCGATCGTCTTCAGCGTATTGCCGAGTCCGCAGGTAGCCGGCAGGCAGATCGGGGTTGAGCTCGATCGCGCGGCGATAAGTCTCGACGGCCTCTGCATGCTGGCCCGAGCGGGCCTGCACGTTGGCCACGTGGATCTGGACATTGGCCGATCGCGGATTGAGTTGTGCGGCGCGCTCGATGCTCGCGCGCGCGGCCGGCAGGTCGAGTCGCTCCAGCTGGGCGCGGCTCAGGTCGATCCAGGCGGCGAGAAAATCCGGCGCGATCTCGACCGCCCGCTTCAACAGTTGTTCCGCCTGGCCGTAGTGCTCGGTATTGCATCGCGATCAGGGCCAGCAGCCGCAGCGCCTCGAGATTGCGCGGATCGCGCCGCAGGATCTCGCGGTAGATCGCCTCGGCCTCCTCGAGGCGTCCCGGCGCGGTGATGCTCCGCCGCTTTCGCGATCAGTTCGCGGGCCGGATCGGCGCGCAGGAACGCCTGCATCAGTTCCTCGGCCTGCTCTGCGCGACCGGATTCGGTCAGCGCATGCACGAGCGCCAGCTGTGCGGACTGCAGCTTGGGGTCGAGCTCGAGCGCCCGGCGGAGCCGCTCGATGGCTTCGTCGACCCGGCCGAGCTGCAGGAGGCTGCGGCCAAGTTCCTCGTGGCCCTTGGCGTAGCCCGGCTCTACTTCGAGGGCACGGCGCAGCAACGGCTCGGCTTCCGGTCCGCGTCCCTGGCGATTGAGCGCCGCGCCGAGCAGCGACGTCAGATTGGGTTCGCCGGGAAAGTCGGCCAGTGCATCGCGGCAGAGCCGCTCGGCCATGACGCCGTCGCCGGCGCGCAGAAATGCGATCGCGCGGTCGAACGCAGCGCGCGCGAGGTCAATTTTGACGATCGCGAGAACCCCGCCTTTATTTCGGGTAGAGCAGGGTCACGACGAAGCGCACGCCCCAGTCGGGTCCGCCGGCCGGTGTCTCAATGTAGGCGCGCGCGCCGCCCGCAAAGCTCACCAACTGGCCGCCGATCTTTGTGACCTTCGAGTACGTCAGGTTGAGCGGGATGTTCCAGGCGTTACCCTCAAAGTCGTAGCTGCTCTCGAGATTGACCGTTACCGTCCGGCCCTTGCCCAGCCCCTTCGACAGAAACGGCTGGAGGAAGAGCGAGTCGACGTCGGCCCGATCGTCGTCGCCCGCAACCGAGACCAGGTAATTAACGAGCGCGCCGTAGGTCCAGCCGGCCTCGGTTTGCTTGAGCACGACGGCCGTTGGCCCGATCGCCCACTGTTCCGTGCCCAGCGCGTCTTCGCTCGCGGTCGGCAACAGAAACGCGGGTCCCACGCCCCAGATCCATCCGCTCGCGGTCGGCTTTTTGGGCGAGAAGAACAGGCTCTGCGTGACGTCCCCGATGCCGGAGTCGCTGCCGTTTCCGACGACGTCGCTCTGGTGGATGACCGGCAGGATCGTCCGGGAAATGACGTTCCAGTCGGCGTTCAGCGAAATCGGGACGACCGGCTGCATGTTGAGCGACCAGCGCTCGCCATCGCCGTCGGCGCCGTAGCCGCTGTCGTAATTGAGCTGGAGCGGCACGCTGATGAGCGCCGCGACCGGATTCGACAGAGCCTTGGCGAGGGCGTCCGCGTTGGCCGTGCCCGTTGCCTGTTGAGCGAAGGCGCCGCGCGACGCGGCGGCCGCGAAGACGAACGCCAGAATCAGCGCTGAGCTGCGGTTAACCACCGGCTGCGCGGCCCGGGAACTGGACAAACATTTCCGTGATCACGCCGCTGATGGCAGTCCGGGGATCCTTCATCATCTTGTCGGTCAGCCGCGCTTCCGCGATGCCTTCCCAGACGAGCTGTTTCTTCGCCATGTCGACGACGTCGATATTCGCCGTGCCGACCTTGTAGCGGACTGTCTCGACCTCGGGCGCGACGGCCGCCGCACCGTAAAACCCGCCGTACATCCCGCCGCGATAGCCGTAGTAGCCATAGGTCGGACCCGGCGTCGAACGGACGTCGACGTTCTCGCGCGCGTTGGCGTTGAAGTTGACGAGCAGGTCGGCGGTGCCGCCCTCGACGAACTTGTAGCCGCGCGAATCCATCTCACGGCGAATCGATTCCTTGAAATAGCCGGTAATAGGCGTCGAATAGCCCTGGCGGTCCGTGCCAGTCTGTTCGGCAAAGGTATAAGTCTTGTAGCTCGACAGATTGGCTGACGGAGCCGTGTTGGCGCGAATCGTCGGACCTGATTCACACGCAGCCAGCATCGTCATCGCAACCAGGCCGGCAATGAAAATCCTCTTCATCGGTAACGTCCTCACAAAGTGCAAAAAAGTGTCAATCGGCATGATCCGGCAATTGACCGGCGCATGACCTATCAATTCAGGCATTATTGCCCAAATGGAAGCACGCTATCGGGCGATCCTGCAAAATCTGCAATACGCCTGTTTCGGCCTGGGCGCACTTTGCGTCGTCGCGGCATAAATAACTGACAGCTGAGGAGATTGGATCGATGAAATACCCAGGAAGCGCCCAAAGCGTCATCGGCGCATTCGCGGCCACGCTCATTTTCGCAGCCTGCGCGGCGGAGCCACCCAAGTCCGCATCGCGAGAAGAGCTCATCCAGAAGACCGCCACCGTCGAGTCGATCAACCTGCCTTCCCGCCTGGTCACACTGCGCGGGGAGGACGGCGGCGGCTTAACGGTCGTCGTGGATCCGGTTGTCAGAAATCTCGACCAGGTCAAGGTCGGCGACAAGCTCGTCGTCAGCTACTACGAAAGCCTCGCGGCCGAGGTCAAGAAGCCGGGCGAGGGCGTCCAGGGCGTCGAGACAGAAGTGGTGCGGCGCCAGGGCGGAGCCGGGCGAAAAGCCGGCCGGCGGCGCCGGCGTGGTGATGCGCACGACCGTCACGATCGAATCCGTGGACACCTCATTCAACACGGTGACCTTCACGCGCTCGGATGGCATGGTGAGGACGGTCGCGGTCGAGACGACCGGAAGGCCAGGAGTTCATCCGGGGACTGAAGAAAGGCGATCAGGTCGAGATCACCTACACCGAGGCGCTCGCGATCGAAGTGACGCCGGCTCCCTGAGCCGGGACCGGGAGAGTGGCCTGATTCATCCGCCGCGAAAGCTGATCGTCCTCGCGGCGGCGTTGGCGGCGTTGATCGCCGCCTACGCCGCCGCGGGCTTTCTCGCTCGTGCCGCGCCTGGTTCGCTCCAGCGCGCAGGACTTCGTCAGCGAGAACTACGGGCGGACGGCCGAGATCGGCGAGATCCGCTTCAATCCGTTCACGTTCGAGCTCGAGGTCGGGAAGTTCTCGCTTCCCGGACGCGGACGGCAAGCCGCTCGCCTGGTTCGACTCGCTGCTCGTCAATCTCGAGCTCTCGAGCCTCTGGCGCCGCGGCGCGAGCTTCAAGGAGATCTCGATCGAGCAACCGTATGCTCGCGCGCTGATCCGCGAGAACGGCGCGCTCAATTTCGCGGACCTGGCGAAGCCGTTCGCGGAGGAGCCTGGGGTTCCGGAGGATGAGCCCGAGGACCGCCGCGGCTTTTCATCGAGCTCTTCCGGATGACTGAGGGCCATGCGCGCTTCGAGGACCGAACGCTCGCGCCGCCGTTCGCGGCCCATCTCCAGCCGATCAGCTTCGAGCTTCGCGATTTCAGCACGACCGGGGAAACCGACAACGCCTACGACCTGCACGCCCAGGCCGGCACCGGGCAGACGCTCGACTGGAGCGGGAACGTTCTCGCTCTCGCCGCTCGCTTCGAAGGGCGACTTCAAGTTCGCCAACTTCACGACCAACCAGCATTGGGCCTATCTGCGCGATGCCAGCGGGCTCGAGGTCAGTTCCGGGCAACTCGGCTTCGACGGCGAGCTACGATTTCCACGCCGGAGAAACGGCGACCGAACTCAAAGTGACGCTTCGCGAGATCGCAATCGCCGAGCTCGGCGTCAAGCCGAGCGGCGAGGACACCGAGACCGCGCACTTCGGCAACGTCAAGATCAGCAATACGGCCTTCGATCTCGCAAAGCGCGAAGTGGCCGTCGGAAAAGTGGAACTGGCTGGCGGCAACGTCCAGGTCTGGCGGGATGCCAGCGGCGAGATCAATCTGCTGAAGTTGGCGGAGGGTGCCGCAACGCCCGCAGCCGCGGCGCGAAGCTCGCGGCGCCCGCGGCGGACGAATCGCCCTGGACATCTTTCGGCGCCTGACATCGAGCTGAGGGCCTTCAGGTCCGGGCAGAGGACCGGCAGGTCACGCCCGCGATCGAATACCTGCTCGATCCCTTCGACTTGCGGATCGCCGGATTCAGCACGGCGCCCGGCACGACGAATCAGCATCGCGACGGACACGAGGTCAACAAGACGGGCGGCATCAAGGCGGACCTGCAGTACGGCATGGAAGCCGGCGACGTCGAAGGAAAGCTCGCGGTCACCACGCTCGACATGAAGGCGCTCCAGCCCTACCTCGACCGCTACACGAAAATGGACCTGCTGAGCGGCCAGCTGACGACCGAGCTTGCGATCTCTATGGACGCGGAGGCGAGATCGGCGCCGAATGGCTTTGTGCAGATCGACAAGTTCGAAGACTGTGGACAAGCGCCCAGCAGGAGGACTTCATCAAGTGGGATATGACTGCGCGCGGAAGGCTTCAGCTACGACGGCCGCGCGGCGGAAAGCTGCGCATCAAGCGACTCAAGATGCGCGGGCCGTACGCGCGCGTGATCATCGCGGCGGACGAGACCATCAACGTCGCGGAGATCCTGACGCCGGCCAATCCGCGCGCCAGCTACAAGGAAGTGTCCAAGGAGGCAGTCGGTCTGCAGTACCGCAGGATACGAAGGCACGGCAGTCGTCATCGATAGCGTGACCATCGACGACGGCTCGCTGAATTTCGCGGACTTCTGGATCCAGCCGAACTATGCGGTGAGCGTCCAGAGCCTGAACGGCACGATCGTCGGCCTCTCGTCCGATCCGGCCTCGCGCGCAAAACTCGACCTCGAAGGCAAGGTCGACCGCTACGCGCCGGCGACGATCGACGGCGAGATGAACCTGCTGTCCGCGACGCTCTTCACCAACATCCGCCTGAAGTTCGCCGGCGTCGACATGACCTCCGTCACGCCGTACTCGGGGCGCTTCGCCGGCTACAAGATCGAGAAGGGCAAGCTCTACGGTCGACGTCACCTACCACGTCGAGAACCGCGCGCTCGACGCCAAGCAGAAATTCGTCATCGACCAGCTCCAGCTCGGCGAGAAGGTCGAGAGTCCGGACGCCGTTTCGCTGCCGCTCAAGCTCGCGGTCGCGCTGCTGAAGGACAGGAACGGCGTCATCGACATCGACCTGCCGATGACCGGCAGCCTCGACGACCCCAAGTTCCGGCTCGGGCCGCTGATCTGGAAAGTCGTTCGTCGGCCTGCTGACCAAGATCGCGACCGCGCCGTTCGCGCTGATCGGCAAGCTTTTCGGCGGCGGCGCAGGAGATGAACTTCGTCGAGTTCGATCCCGGTGCGACCGCGCTCGACCCGGCCGGGCAGGAGAAGATGGCGGCGCTCCTCAAGGCGCTCCAGGAACGCCCGTCGTTGCAGGTCGACGTGCCGATGGCGTATTCGGCAGAGCTCGACGGGCCGTGATCGGGCGGCAGCCGCTCGACAAGGACTCGCCGAAGCTCGCGGCGAAGAGCGCAGCGCAAAGAAGCGCGTGGACCCCGAGGCGGATGCGGCGGCACTCGCGGATCCGGAGCGCCGCTTCGAATTGCTGCGGCCGCAGTACCGCGCGGCCGTCGGCGCCGAGGCGCCGCTTGCCGGCGCAGGCACTCACCTACGAGGCGCTGAAGAAGAAGGAACGCACGCCGGAGGCGCTCGCCGCGGCCAGCGCCGAGCTGGAAGCCGAGCTGATCCAGAAGCAACCGGTTCCGGAGCTCGCGCTCGAAGAGCTCGGCAAGGCGCGCGCGCAGTCCATCCAGGACGCGCTGCTCGGCGGCGGCCAGGTCGATCCCGGCCGCGTGTTCATCATCACGGCCGATGCCAGGCCCGCGGTCGCGGCGGAGTCCCGCGTGCGGATGGAACTCAGCTTAAAATAGGCAATGCGCCACGCAACCCGTTTTACGCTCGTCCTGACCCTCGTCTTTTTCGCAACAGTCACGGCCCGGGCGGACGAAGCGCTCGAGCACGCCAAGCAGGTACTCGACCGCGCGATCCTGTTCGACGGCCACAACGACCTGCCCAATGCGATCCACAAGTACAAGGAAGCCCCGGACAATATCGTGGCTTACGACCTTCGCGGTCGCGCACCCGGCAAGGGCCAGACCGACATTCCGCGCCTGCGCGAAGGCCGTCTCGGCGCGCAGTTCTGGTCCGTGTACATCCCGCCCGAGGCGGGGCAGGGCTTCGCGCGCATGCAGCTCGAGCAGATCGACCTCGCGCGGCGAATGATTGCGCGCTATCCGGACACCTTCCAGCTCGCCGGCACGGCAGCGGACATTCGCGCGGCGAAGCAGGCGGGGCGCATCGGCTCGATGCTCGGGATCGAGGGCGGCCACGCCATCGAGAATTCGCTGGGGGCGCTGCGCGCCTACTACGACCTCGGCGTCCGCTACATGACGCTCACGCACAACGTCCACACCGACTGGGCCGACTCGGCCATGGATTCCTCGCCGGGCCGCGGCGGTTTAAACGCCTTCGGTGAGGAGGTCGTGCGCGAGATGAATCGTGTCGGCATGCTGGTGGATCTCTCGCACACCGCGCCCGAGACAATGCGCGATGCACTCCGAGTCTCACAGGCGCCCGTGATCTTTTCGCATTCTTCCGCTCGCGCGCTCTGCGAGATTCCCCGCAACGTCCCCGACGATGTGATCGCGAAGCTGCCAGCGAACGGCGGCGTTCTGATGGTGACCTTCGTGTCCGGCTTCGTCTCGCAGGCCGCCGCGGACGTCACGCTGCCGGCGACCAAGGAATACCTGGCGCGCTCCAAGGGCAAGACGCCGGAGGAGCAGACGGCGATCTACGAAGAGATCCAGTCCCGCGTAAAAGATGCCGGCGGTGACGGTCGCGGAAGTCGCCGATCACATCGACTACATCCGCAAGATCGCGAGCGTCGACAACATCGGCATCGGCAGCGACTTCGACGGCAATACGCATTGGCCGGAGGGACTGTCCGACGTCTCGATGTTCCCGAACCTGTTCGCCGAGCTCGTCCGACGCGGCTGGAGCGACGAGGATTTGACCAAAATAGCGGGCGGAAACGTGCTGCGCGCGCTCGAGCAGGCCGAGGCCGTGGCGAAGCGCCTCCAGCGTGAAAACTGGCCCTGAGAATGCTAGGATTCGCGCCCGCCACGCGCCCGTAGCTCAGCTGGATAGAGTACCTGGCTACGAACCAGGGGGTCGGGAGTTCGAATCTCTCCGGGCGCGCCAGATTCAACAAAGGCTCACGCAGTGCGTGAGTCTTTTGTTTTTCTAGCGTAGGGAACGCCGCCGCTATCCAGCCAGCTTCGCCTTTCGCAGCAAGGCCCCATAGCGCGGATCGCCACGGAGTTTCTGAAACAGCGGATCGATTTTCAATAACGCAAGGGAACCCTTTCTCTGGAGAAACGCCCGATCGAGCCATGCGAATGCAGTGTCTGCCTCACCGCGAAATGCATATACGCCGGCAATCTCGTACGCCTTGCGATCCGCAGCGGATTTCTCGAGCGTCCGTAAATCCCGATCGGACTCTGCCCGGCGGTCCAGGGACCAATAGATCATGCTCAGGGCTGCGAGCCTGGACGCTTCGTCGGGTTCTTTCTCCGCCATCGCGAGTGCTTCCGTATTCTTCCCCATCAAGAGCAGCGTAACTGCATATCCTGCCGGCGCAGTCGAAAAACTGGGATTCACTTCCAGCAGCCGGCGAAAGGTCACAGAAGAATCTTCCAGTTGCCCGGCGCTTTGCTGGACCCAAGCCAGGTCTATCAGGATGTCCGTATCGACCGGATTCCGCTCCAGTCCGCGCTTGTAGAAGTCGATGAGGTCGCCATGTTGGCCGCTCATGCTTACCGTGAGGTTGAGCAGGTTGGCTTGTGCGTTGACACCCACCTGACCGTTGGGGTCTAGCGCCAGTGCTCTTTCGAAATCCGACAACGCGAGTGTCCAGTCACCGGCAAGCAGTCGGTGCATGTTGCCGCGCGCGTAGTACGCCTCGGCACTATTCGGGTCGATCGTCAGCGCTTGCTCCGCAGCGCCCCGGCTCTTGACGATGGCTGCATCAGCAGCGAGATCCCCGATGAAACCCTGCCAGACATACGCGCGCGCCAGCTTGGCCCATGCCAGGGCGTACTGGGGATCCTTCGCGAGTGCTTGCTGAAAGAAGTCTACAGCCTTGGCCTCGTCCCCCTTGTTGCCGCGCCAGTAATAGTAGTTGCCCTGCAGGATCAGGTTGTAGGCTTCGATGTCGGCGGCTTGTTTTACAGCGGACTGAGCGCCGGTCCCGGGTGCCGAATTCAGCGCGGCATCCAGCGCCTTCGCCACCATCGCTGAAATCTCGTCCTGCAACTTGAAGATATCATCGAGCTTCCGGTCATAGGTCTCGGACCACAGCAGGACGCCATCCGTCGCCCGAATCAGCTGCGCCGTGATCCGCAGCCGATCCCCCGCCTTGCGGACGCTCCCCTGCAGCAGGTTCGTCACGCCGAGTGTCGCGGCGATGGCGCGCACATCCTCATTCTTGCCCTTGAATGCAAAGGAGGAAGATCGCGCAACTACTTTCAGCTCCGTGTTCTGCGCGAGGTGGTCGATCAACTCCTCGGACAGCCCATCGGAGAAGTACTCCTGGTCCTTGTTCTCGCTCAGATCGGAGAAGGGCAGGACCGCGATTGACTTGTCCGAGCTCGTGGGCGAGGAAGAACTGGCCTCCGTCAACGATTCCTGCGCATCGCCGCGATCCGACATCCAGAACCTGTCAATCGCCAGGTAGGCGAGGACGATGGCGGCCAAGGCGGCCAGTGCCCCCAGCACTTGCCTCGTTTGCCGGTTCGCCCGCGGGGTCGCAATGGGCCTCGGGGCGACATGAGCAGGCACGGTTGATTTCGCCAACACAGCCTTCACGGCATCGACAAGCCGGGGCAAAGTTCGTTCGACCCCCGCGGCACTCGCGTCGAGCCACTGCGAGGTGTTCAGAAAGTACTCGAGACCGTCCGGCAGCGGCGTCAGGTCGACTCGGAAAGAGAGTATCGGGTGCCGTTTCGCGCTTGCGCGTTCCACTTCCCTGAGTACATGGGCGGAGTCCGCGGCATGCTGCGAGAGGACCAGCACGACCAATTGCGTGGCGTCGATCGCGTGAACTATGTTTGCAGCGTAGAACTCGCCGGGCGCGACGTCACGTGGCGCGATCCAGCACTTCACTCCCTCACGTTCCAGGGCAGCACAAATGGCGTTTGCCGTGCCGCTGTCGGCCGACGCGTAGCTGATGAAAGCCTGGGCCGCGTCGGATGGGGCGCTCACGACTCCGGGCGTAATAGCCGCGGGGTCGTTGGTCTGACTATCGGCGCTGCCTTGAGGCATTTTGGACATCCCGCTGCACCGGTCGGGAATGTTCGCGGATGATCACTGGGTTAGCAACCAACGGAGACTTGATTGGAGTAAGCGCGCCAGGCGAAGGGCTACTGAGCGAATGGGGGGGCAGCGTAGGGTTGAATCCACCCTCGGCGTGACTCGGCGAGACTCGGCGGTAAATTAGGTAAGGGCGGGCCATCTAACTTGTTGATTTAGAAACGCCTGCTAATCCGCGGCAACCCTACGAACCAGGGGGTCGGGAGTTCGACGAGCGGCGCCGCAGGCGCCGCGAAGGACGTCGCCGCGCAGCGGCGACGGTCCCGAGCGTAGCGAGGGATTCGCGGCCATCGGCCGCGAACAATCTCTCCGGGCGCGCCAGAATCATCAAAGGCTTACGCGATGCGTGAGCCTTTTGTATTTTCTAGCGTAGAGAACATAGAGTGGTCGATTAGGAATTGTGGTTGCGGCTCGCGCAGTCCGAGTGGCGAGGACGATACTGGGCACGCGACTCGCATGTCCCGAATGACATGAAACAGAGCAGCGGGCGTTGCCAGGGCAGCGCCCGCTTTTCTTCGCACATTGACTCCAACAAACATATTCAGGAGGGAGTTCCATGCTGACATCGATCGCGGGCCGCTCCGTCGTCGTCACGGGAGCAAGCAAGGGAATCGGCAAAGGCATCGCCAAGGTGTTCGCCAAGAGCGGCGGAAAGGTCCTCGTCGTATCCCGGCATCTGGACGAGGCCGAAGCCTGCGCCGAGGAGCTGCGCCGCGCCGGCGGAACTGCGAAAGGCTACGCCGCCGACGTCACCAAGATCGGCGACATGCAGATGCTCGCGGACGCTGCAGCGGCCGCTCACGGCGGCATCGACATTCTGTGCGCCAATGCCGGCATTTTTCCGCAGATGAAGATCGAGGAGATGTCGTCGGAGGACTGGGACCATGTCATAGCGACGAACCTCAAAGGTACGTTTCTCCCGATCAAGGCCTGCCTGCCGTACCTCAAGAAATCGGACCAGGGGCGCATCGTGATCACGTCGTCGATCACGGGTCCCGTGACAGGCTTTCCGGGTTGGGCGCACTATGGCGCAAGCAAAGCCGGACAGCTCGGTTTCATGCGCACGGCCTGCATCGAGCTCGCCAAGTACGGCATCACGGTCAATGCGGTACTTCCCGGAAATATCGCGACCGAGGGTCTGGCCGCACTCGGGCCGGAGTACGAGCGGTCGATGGCGGCCTCGATCCCGCTGAAGAAATTCGGAACCGTCGAGGACATCGGCTATGCGGCACTGTTCCTCGCCTCTAAGGAAGCCGCCTATATCACCGGGCAGACCATCATCGTCGACGGCGGCCAAATCCTGCCCGAGAGCATGGACGCGCTCGCGCAGGCTTGATCGGCCCTGAGGGGGCAAGCGCCCTGGGTCAGCTGCGACTTTCCTGCAGCGGTATTGACAAGTTAGCGGCATCGGATGAGCAAGAGTCCTTCGCGAACCTCACCGTGCAATTGCTTCGTTCCAACATTCAAACGCACGAGCCCGACGGAGCCGGTAAAACGTCGCCGTCCTGATCAACCGCTCGCCACAGGTAGTGGCGCTTACCGGTCATAGTGATGAATACTTCGTCGGTGAAGAACGTGTCGCCGAATCCGGGGTGTTTGCGCTTGAGTCGCTGCGCAAAGAGTGGGCCAAACTTGGTTCGTGTCATCCATGCCAAGAACCGCCAGGCCTGAGGACCCGGTGAGGGTGGGATCAACGGGTGTATTTGTGTAGTTGCCGACGAACTTATAGGTAGGGGCGGTACCCGAGTCACCGATCGCGTCCTTTGCATTCAGCGGCGCTCCACCGCATGTTCTTGCAGCCAGATTTTAATTAACGACTGGTAAGGTACATCGCGCGAATTGGCGATTTGCCGGATGCTGTCCAGCAAATATTTCGGCAAGCGCAGCGAGATAGTTTCCGTCGATGGCTTGAGTCTGGCCAATCGCACGCGCTTGCCTGCGGACCAGTCCACATATTCCGTGCTGTCATGGCTGGCCCAGAAGGCTCGCTCTGCGGCCTCTGAGCCGAATTTAGGCGGGGTCTTCAGTTTGTGTTTCATAAATGGCTCTTTCTTTACGGTTCATGGCGCGCGCCGAAATGACGCGAATCAACGTGCCTTCGGCCCGCAGCGTAAACGTCAGGTGTAGCTTCTTTCCTGAAAGCGTCTCTCCGAGTGCGTGGAAGCGGGGTTCCACATCGCTGTGTCGTGCATCCGGCACGATCAGCAGTTCGGGACAGAAAAACACTTGCTCGGCTTCCGCGTCGGTTACGTCGTGCTTACCGCTTTTCCCCGCGTTGCCGGCGTCCCATTCAAAGCCAGCGGCGTTTTCCAGTTCCTGCATGGCTGTATAGTATCAACATATACATGATGCTCAAGCTCAGGGCATGAAATCTTAAAAATCAGTAGCTTATGGGAGCGACTTTCGGCGCCTGAAGTTCGAGGTAGGCGTTCCAGTCACCAAGAATGTCGAACAGGGGATTTGAAGTTTCTCTATTCGGACGCGCCAGAATCTCAGCGCTGCGCCAGTCAATTATTGCTGCCTGGCGACGGCGCAGACACGTCGAGCAGGAAAACAAAACTGGTATTTCCGGCCAGACTGCTCGCCGTAATCGTATAAGGGGCCAGCGTACTTGCGACGCTGGGCGTACCCGTGATGAGGCCGCTCGTGCTATCGAGCACGACTCCAGGCGGCAGGGCCGGCGTCACCGCGTAGTGTTCGACGGTTCCCGAGATTCTCGGGCTCAAGGGCGTGAGCGCCACTCCCACAACAGCTTTCACCGGACTGGGGTATGAAAGATGGCTCGGCGGCTCGGTCACGCTCATCACCAGAGAAAAAGTACTTTGGCCACCCCGATAAATAGCAGTGACGGCGAAGATGGCGGGTCCGCTGCCCCGCGTCGGTGTGCCGGAAATGACGCCAGTCGAGTGATTCAGTAATAGGCCGGGTGGTAATGGAGGGTTGACCGTGTATCGGTCGATCGAGCCGGATACCGCGGGCGTCAATTCGGTCGCCTCGCCGACGACTGCGGGAAAGGGTTCTGACCCGTTATACGAAAATGCCGGCGGCGACGGAGTCGCTGAATCACCACCACAGCCAGCAAGCCAGGACAAACCGAGGAGTACGCCGACGACGCGCACTAAAATCGGGTAGGCAAGGTCGACAGAAAATCGCACTGCGCGTTTCTGTAGCCTCCGGCCAGGTTCACGATGTTGTTGTCCAGGTACAGAATGTTTTCATCGCCGTCGTACGGAAGCCATTGCGCCGCGCCGAGTCCGTTCGGATCGCCTGTCGCCGCGAACCGCGCCCAGTAGTCCATGATTTCGTTGGATAGCGCGATCTCGGCGCTGCTCGGGTTGTAGGGCATGTCCGTCGTCAAGGTCTGGAGATTGCCGAAAATGAAGGGCAACTCGGCCGAGTGAAACGCTCGCACCGTATTGTGAAAGGAGTCGTTCTCGTAGCGGTGCGTAAACAGGTACCGCCAGACCGGAGGCCGCCCGGCGCCGCTCACGTCACGCGCGAAATTCCGGGTATTACGGGTGAAGAAGAGATCCGATTCCACGGCGTTGAGCGCGTAATTGGGACTGTCGTAATCGGTCACCGGATACAGAGACAGGATCGTGTCGCCGGCGCCGGCCGCCCAAGGATCGAATTGCGTGTGGATGGCCGCGGCGTAGCCGCTTTCATCCAGGGTGGGGCCCAGCACATAAGTGAATGCCACTTCATCGCTGGTGGAGCCGATGAGCAGAGGGACCGGCGAACCGAGCCGCTGCAACTTGAGGTAAGGGTCTTCAGGCACGACAACGGGTTCGATGTTGACCCACCCGGTGTCGGCGCTGTTGGGGACGCTTTGCACCAGCGTGTCCGCTGGCACTACTCGCAGGCAAGCGAGTACATCCGCGGCGGTGTCGCAGCCCAGGGCACTGGGGACATCCGCATACCAGCGATAGGCGGTGTCGATGCTGGTGCCGATCAGATCGCCCTTGAGCACGTAGCTCTGCATGCCGGCGGCCGAGAAGAGTCCTGCAGCCGCGGGGGATGCCAGCAGGGCCTGCACGTTCAGCGATCCACTGGAATGGCCAAGGATCATCACTCGTGCCGGGTCACCGCCGAACTCGGCGATGTTGTCGTGAACCCATTGCAGGGCCGCGATCAAATCCATCAGTGCATAATTTCCGGATGAGCCTTGCGGCGATTCAGCCGTGAGCGCGGGGTGCACGAGAAAGCCGAGTAGCCCCAGGCGGTATTGCACGGTCACCACGATCACGCCGTGGCCAGCAAGCGGCGGGGGCTGGTGCCACGGCGGATCCTGGGCACTGCCCTGTCTTTCATAGCCGCCGTGAATGAACACAATCACCGGCTGTTTCGAACTCGCGGGCGGGTTGACTGAATAAACATTCAGCGTGAGACAGTCTTCGTTCCCCAGCGGCTGGCCCAAGTAGTCGACTTGCGGGCAACGGTTGCCAAACGTCGTTGCGTCGCGCACACCCTGCCACTTGGCCGGAGGCTCCGGCGGACGCCACCGCAGATCTCCCACGGGCGGCGCGGCGAAGGGAATCCCGCGGAAGGCGCGATAGCTTCCTTCATTCGCGCCCTGGAGCTGACCCGATTGGGTGCAGACGAGAGTCGCGGTGCTCACACAGCCGGCCGCTGGGGGACCGCCGCTGCCACCACCCCCACTCCCGCACGCGACCATGAGCAAAGCGAGGCCAGTCACGGATCCGATTAAGCGAAACATGATGATCCCCTAGCAGCGGTTCACTCGCCGACGGCGAATGAGCAGCAGGGCCAGCAACGCGAGCGGTGTCGCCCAGGAAACCGAGCCGCCGCCACCGCCTGTCGAAGCGTCTGACGAAGAGTGCGTTGACGTGGTTTGTTCGCCATCATGGATCATGACGGTCACACTTGACCCAATCAACGGGGCGCCACCACCCGGTGCGGAAAAATCGACACCGAAGGTCTCCAGATTCTCCACATGTTGATCGCGGTCGATCTTGACGTTGACAGACTGTTGACTGTCGTCACCACTCGCCCAGTCGAGCCTCCCGGATGTAGCCGTGTAGTCGCTGCCCGCGGTCGCGCTTTCCACCCAGAACCCGCATCCGTTGCAATGTCCTTGGGCGAAATAGCGCCGTCGTGCAGACGTGGTGTAGTCAATACTCACGGCGCCGTCACGGCCGGCGAGGCGCTCGATGGCCACCCTAGCCGTGCCATCGGACTCGCCGACGTGAACGTACGACGCGTGGAGTTTCAGTAAGCCTGGACTTGGACTGTCGTCGGGCAGCAGGCGATGAATGGCGTTGTCATATCCAGCCAGGAAGAGTGGCGCCCCAGTGCTTTGCACGGCAATCAGGGAGAGATCGAAATTCAGGCAAGTTAGGCCGCCGCGGCCGAAGTGGTCGTCGAATGTTCCGTCAATTGAGTATCGCGCTATACCGACACAGAAAATGGAGGCGTCGGCCCTCCGCATGGTTATCCGCGCATACAGGTGTGCTGAGTCCGGCGCGAGCATGAGCCGGTCGATGAAGCCACGTATGCCTCCCACTTCGGGGTAGGCCAACACATCGTCCAAGCGCACCTGGCCCGTGCCCGATCCGAATGCGGTGTCGACGAGGCCGTTCTTGTCGAACTTCGCGATGATTGCGTCTTCGATGCCTGTTGGTTGACGAATGGAGTAGTAAACCAAGAGACTCTCATCCGGCAGCAAGAAGCCGGCTGTCCAAACAGACTCCGGTGGGTAAAGGCGGCCACCTGCGCCGAATGCCAGGTCATTGTCGCCCGCCGAATTGACGGCAACAATCGCTTGACCGTCCCCGACGACGACACTGCCATCGGCCCGCGCGCCGAAGACAACTGCGCCGCCGCAGATGTTGAGATCCGGGATTTCGACGAGTCCATCGCCGCCAAACCCGGTATCCGGCTGGCCGTTGGCGAGCAGCCGCTGTATCCGTGCGACACCTTCGCAGCTGCTGAAGTCGGAATTCCAGCTCCCTTCGGCCAGGACAATCCTCCCGTCGGCATCGACCGCAAGTGCCATGGCCTGTGCCGTGGCGAGGGCGGGCTCGACGAATCCGTCTCCGCGGTCCCCGAACGTGAGTACCGGCTGGCCGTTCTTGTCGAGACGCAGAATCTCTCGGGCCCCGGTGTCCAACCGCGACCCTGCAAGAATCATGTCGCCATTCGGCGCGTGCGCTGCGAAATCAGGCCAGAATGGCCACGCCGCCTCCGACGAGTCGATTTCGACGACTCCACCCTCGCCGAAAGTCGGGACGTCATGTCCGGCCGCATCGACCATGCGGACGCGAAGTCCTGCGTCGATGGCTTCCGTGATCAGGAGCCGGTCGCCCGGCAGCGCAAGCGTAGCGGACGGAGAAATGGGCAATCGGCCGCCCTCGCCGTAGTTCGGGTCGATGTCGCCCCGGCCCGCCCAGGCCGTAGCCGCGCCAAGCAGCATCAACGCATGGATGGCGACCATTCCCGCGACTTGCTTGAACTGGAACATGACGGCTTCTCCCGGTCAGCGACGTTTCAGATGGCGTTCTTGTCGCGTACGGGGCGGCTCCGTGCATGAAGGTCCGGCAAAGAATCGCTAAATCCTTGGTGAAAGTGTGGTGCGGTCAGCCCGCGAATTGGTTCTCCTACCGAGCCCGCAGACGGCGTGCCAGAATCGTTGCCAACGGCGGACAGCCGCGGGAGACCGTATGGACCCGTCGCCGCAATCGCGGCCTGACATATGGCGAGTCGGGGACCTCGTCATCAACGAGGGCCAACAGCGCGTCACGCGAGGCGATCAGGTTATCGAGCTGCCGAAACTCTCTTTCGACCTCCTGGTTGCGCTCGTTCGGAATGCGCCAAACGTGGTCTCGATCGACGCGCTGCTCACCAGCGTTTGGCCCGGCCTCGTCGTAAATCCGGAAACGGTCGTGCAGCGAGTCAAGATGCTGCGCGATGCCTTGGACGATCGCGCGGCAGAACCGCGCTACATCATGGCGTTGCGCATGCGTGGGTATCGGCTCGTGGCCGAGGTATCGAAAATTGAGGCCCTGGACTCGCCTCAACGCGCAGCTGCGGCCGGACCGGAAGCCAGCCAGCCGAATCGACGCCACTTCGCGATCTTGGCAGCCGTTGCGCTCGCGCTGCTCGGAGCGCTCGGATTGTGGGCCCTGCAGCGCGGCGCGACGCCGGTTCCGCCGGCGCCGGGCGCCGATGACCCTGCCCTGCGCACGGTTGCCGTGCTGCCGTTCAAGAACCTGAGCGGCGATCCCGCAGACGCGGCCATCGCACTGGGCGTGCCGGACATCGTCCTGGACCGCCTGACCAGCGTCGAGGGCCTCACGGTCGTCGCCCGCGATTCGGCCTTCCGCGCGGGTGAAGATTCGGCGGATCCAGCCGAGATCAGCCAACGCCTCCGCGCCGCCTTCCTGGTCGACGGCACCGTGCAACGCAGCGGCACGATGTTGCGGGTTTCGGCGCGGCTCGTCGATGCACGCGCAGCAACGACGCTATGGTCGACCCGATACGACCGGCCCATCGAGGAACTGTTCGCGATGCAGGACGACATCGCCACCCAGGTTGCGACTGCGCTTCATGACCGCATTTCCGGCATGCGAGCGCCGGAAGCCGCTACTGCTCCGACCCGCG
Source organism: uncultured Gammaproteobacteria bacterium (assembly GCA_963819545.1). Taxonomy (GTDB): domain Bacteria; phylum Pseudomonadota; class Gammaproteobacteria; order Steroidobacterales; family Steroidobacteraceae; genus SCUD01. The sequence goes on from CAWFWJ010000002.1 coordinate 1,288,320, forward strand.
ACATCGAGGCGTACCTCGCTTGGCTTCGCGGGCGCACGCTCACCGGGCGATACACGGCGGCAAAGGCGGATGCCGCGGCAGCCGAGTTCCAGAAGGCGATAGCGCGGGATCCCGGCTTCGCGGTCGCCTACGCCGCGCTCTACGACGCGCGGATGCAAGCGGCGGCCCTGCGCTTCGAGGACACCGATGCAGCGCGCCGACGCAACCGTCCGCTGCTCGAGCGAGCGCTGGCCCTCGACTCGCATTCCGGGGCCGTGCTGTTTGCACAGGCGATGTGGAACGACCTCGACGACGCCACGCGCGAGGCGATCTTCCGCGAGGCCGCACGCCGCGATCCGGGCAATAGTCGCGGGCTCACGTCGTTTGCGGCGTTCCTGTATCTCATTTCGAATCGAGAGGTCGCCGGCAAGCTGCGCGGGTCCGGGCTTTTCCCGCCGCACTACGGCCCGTCGTCGCCGCCCGGCGATGCCCGCGTCGTCGAGGCAAACCGATTGCTCGAGCGCGCGGTCGAAATCGATCCCCTTTCGGCGTCTGCCCGTTTCCTTCATTACGATCAGAGCGGTTATTCCAGCCGGGAGGAAGCCGATTCGCAGCTGCAGTCGCTGCTGGCTGTTGACCCCGACTTCTACCCGGCACTGCAGCGCCTCGCCAAATATCGCTGGTGGTTCCACGACAGCCCGTCGCAGGCCATTGCGCTCATCGAGCGCGCCATCGCGGCAGACCCGCAAAACCCGCTGGCTCACCACTCGGCCGCTGCGTTCTACCTCGACATCGACGATGCGGCGGCAGCCGCCGATGTCGCAGCCGCAACGCCCGTCAGCGCGATCACGGCCACGGCGGCGCTGGGACTGCATGCCGGCAACTGGCGGTCCGCCGGTCTGGCGGCCCAGAGGGAGGAGAGCTTCGTATTCGAAGGTTTTGAGGACTCCGGCAGTCCACAGGCGCTGCGGGATTACGCCTTGCGCACCCGCGACTATGCAGCCGCGGAAGCACTGCTTTGCACGCGCTACGCGATGACGAAGGATGGCCCGGTCGCGATCGATCTGTACAACTTCCGGATCTGGGGTCTGCTCGCGCACCTGCAACTCGTGCAGGGCAACACGGCGCGAGCAAATCAGGTCCTGGAGGCGGTCATCGCCTGGATCGACGCAGAATACGGCGAATACGGCCCGGTATTCGGGCGGCGCACGCGAGCCCAGGCGCTGATGCTGCTCGGGCGTCGCGAGGAGGCGCTCGAGGAGCTTGCGGCGTCATTCGCTATTGATCACGACCATGTGGAATGGTGGTATGTGATCGCGCGCGACCCGGTTTGGAACGAAGTCCGCGAGTCTGCCGAATTCCGTGCGCTGGCCGCAGAGGCGCAGCGCTTTGCAGCCCGCGAGCGAGCCGCGGTCGACGAACTTCGGCGCCAGGGCAAGATTCCGCGCCGACCGGCGACGCGGAATCCTGCGGGTTGAGTGTCATTCCTCAGTTGTTCAGAAACGCGGCGTGCTCCACGACATAGCGGCCAATGTCGCGTCCCTGTTTCAGCCCCGCCGTGCAGGCGCGCCGGAAATGAATGCCAACGAGCATTCGTGAATAGGCATTTTCGATCGCCGCATTCTGTACGCTGCTGAATGAGCGAGTCTCGGCGCCGGTCACGCCCGAGATGGGCCCCGTCGTCGACACATGCATGAACGGGCGACCTGGTCCGACAAATGCGTCAATGACCTCCGCCGCCGCGCCACCCGCTGCCGAGTGCGCCGATGGATAGTCCGGCACCGGCGGAGTTGCGAATGCCGGTTCCCAGGTGTCATCCGCAATCGTCAACGGATTCCCGTCGGTGCTGGCCGCATGGATTGCCGTAATGGGACGCCAGAAGTTGTAATGGAATTTCGATTCGAGCGAGGTCATGTAGGCGTCTGAAATCGCGGCATTCAGAGCCGCATACAGACGGGCGTGTCCGAGCAGCGAAAGCCCGCCTGCGACCTTGCGGGCGATGCGATTCCAGGCGAACGACGAATTCTCGTACCAGTAAAACGCGATTGCGGTCTGATCCATGGTGCGCCCTGAGCCGACCGCCTTGCCGAGCAATTCGATCTCGTTGACGTCCATGGCGTAATCCAGGCTGCGCAGCGAAGCGTACGGCCGCGGCGCGCGAAACTGCCTCGACGACCGCACTGCAAAGGTTCGCAGTCCGGACCAGCCCGCGCCGACGACCATTCCCACGGGGGGTGTCGCCTGGTAATCGCCGGGCTGCGTGCCGGGCGTATATGGAGCTCCGATCGCGGCGAAGATGTCCTCATCGGCCCGGGTCGCGAGCATCGCAGCCGCCGCCTGCTGGCCGATCGAAACGCCGCGCGTCTCGGCTGGCCCATTCGGAATCGTGGCGAGCTCACTTTGATAGATGCTGTCGAACGAATTGGGACCGAACGGCGCGAATGCCGAGATGAGCACGTCGTGCGCGGCCGCGGCGATGGCTGCATCAACGTTGGCAGGCGCGGTGCTCGCCCTTGCGTTCCGGAGCGCGTCCAGCATTGCGATGTGAGCCATGGAGAACGCCCGCGCCTCGACGAAGGGCGGAAGTCCGGGGGGTGGCTGTCCGGCAGCGTAGTCGGTCATGGCGATGTTCCAGCGTTCGACGCTGTCACTTGCCCTTGCCGGAAGCGGGGTAAACAGAACGCAAAGCGAAAGTGTCGTTACGATCGCGGATGCGAAATTCGACTTGGCCATGACACGCTCCTGCTAGATTCCCACATCGGGAACGGCAGGGTTGTCGCGCAGCACGCGCCGGCGCGCATGAAGCAACGATCAAGAGTCGCTGAATTGTTGATCAAGCCGCCGCGCGATGGTCAGGTGCCGCCCCAGTTCTTCGAGAACCCGAGTCCCCAGGTTCGGGGTCGGTTGATCGAGACCGTCCCCGGCACCAGCGCACTCCCCTTGTCGACGAGGATCGCGCGTTCGTTGGTCAGGTTGTCGACGTAGGCGTAGATCTCCCAGTCCTCAGACTCGAAGCCGACCTTGAAATCCGAGATCTGGTAGGCGGGCTGCAGCGTCCTCGGCTGCGAGACGCCATTCAGCATGTTGCCGGTATAAGTCCACTGAAAACGGCCATACACATGGCCGCCCGCGACCTCGCCGGGGAAGGTGTGTTCGAGCCACAGGGCGCCCTTTTCCTCGGCCGAGAAGGGCAGGCGGTCGCCGGTCTGCGTGCCGACGAGCGCATTGCCCTGGGACACCCTGGGATCAAGGATCTGGGCGTTGAAGCCAATGTCGAGCGAGTCCCAGAGGGTGGCCGTGAAGTCGGCGCTGATGCCCTCGATCTCGGCGTTGCCAACATTGGTGACGACGACGACATAATACTCCGGGAACGCGCCCGGATCGACGACCTCGACTTGATAGTCCTCCCACTTCATCTGGAATGCGGTGATGTTGAACGTGTAACGGCCGCCATCCCAGCGGCTCTTGAAACCAAGCTCATAGTTGTCCAGGAAGTCGGGATCGTAATGCGCTGGCAGCACGACCCCCGGCGCAGTGGCGTTGCGCCCGCCGGCCCGGAACCCGTCCGAGAACAGCGCGTATACCATCGCGTTCTCGTTGATGTTGTACTGCACCGACAGTTTCTTGGTGATGTCGCTGGTCGACGCCTTGCCTGCCTCGAAGGGGCCGCGCCTCTCGTTTCCGTTTGGTTGCTCCGCGAAGTCCTCGCGATCGCGAGTGTGGTCGAACCAGCGCAGCCCGGCGGTGATGCTCCAGTGTTCGTTCGGCGAATAGCCCACCTCGCCGAAGACGGCGATCTGGTCGGTGACCTGATTACCCTTCACGCTGAAATCGGAGTTGTCGGTCGTGTCCGGTTGAACGCCGTACTCGGTATTCCAGAAGTCGAACGCCTGCGTGTCTTCGTAGTTCTCGATGCGGCTGAAGAATTCGTATCCGTTCTCCATGTGCTCGTAGAAGAGCCCGGCGATCCAGGTCACTTTCCCGGTCGCGCCCTGCAGGCGAAACTCCTGGGCCCAGCGTTCGGCATAGTCCCGGTCGCTCGAACCGAGGCCCACAGGGTCCGGGCCGAAGGCAAAGGCGCAGTTCAACCAGGTAGGGTCATCGGCGCACAAGATCGGGTCTGAGACGCCTGAAATGTAAAACGTGTAGTCAGTGTTGTCCTGCAAATAGGCGATGTCGCGCGTGAAGTAGCTGGTGGCCGACGTCAGCTCGCCCCAGCCGAGGTCGCCTTGCAAGGTCAATGCAAGCTGGGTCCACTCGTCGCTGCGGAACTCGTCCAGGAAGCGAACGACGGCGAGCTCGCGGCCGGCGCGCAGGACGTTGTCCTCGCCGTACGTTCCGGCGTCGAGCTGCTGGTAGACAATGCCCGCGTCGATCGTCCAGTTCTCGCCCGCAAGCCAGCGCACAGCCGCGCGCCCGCCGATGTACTCGACCGCGTTCACGTCCTTCTCGACGACATCGGCGTTGTCGAAGGTGCCGCCGAAGCTCTGGCCGAGCACGTTGTCGATGAAGCCCGCGTCGCGCGCCGAGAATCCGACCAGGCGGATCGCCGTGTTCTCGCCAACCGGCAGGTTCAGCACGCCGGACAACTCGTAACCCTGATCGCCGTGGTCCACGGTGTGGCCATCGAGGCGCACGTCCGCGTAGTAACTGTTCGGGTCGGGCTTGTTTGCGATGTAGCGCAGTGTCCCGGACTGTGAGCTCGAGCCGTACAGCGTTCCTTGCGGGCCCGGCAGCGCCTCGACGCGATCGATGTCGATGAGCCGTATCTCCGGCTGCATCTGGCTCTGGGTCAGTGCTTGCTCGTCGAGGTAGACGGCTGCGGAGGAGTCCGCGATGAAGGATTCGGTGTCGTCTGCGACGCCGCGGAAAAAGATCGCACTGCGCCCCGGGGTCGTCGACTTGTACGTGAGACTCGGCACGAAGCGCTGCAGGTCCTGGAGCGTGCTGAGATTGGCGCGCTCCATTTCCTGATGGCTGATCGTCTGGATCTCCTGCGGGATCTCGAGCAGCGTCTCCTCGCGCTTGCGGGCCGTGACGATGACTGCTTCAAGGCCCGCAGTCGCATCCTGTGCAAGGGCGGCCGGCGCATACGAGCCGGTCAGCGCGACGGATACTGCATACGCGACAGTGGCTCTGGACTTCTCAGGCATGGTCTGGCGCCAACTCTTGACCCCTACAAAGGAAGATCGGTCGCCTCAGCGTCCGGAGTATAAGTGTGGCGATAGCGGCCGAAGCGTCGGGTTGAATTCGCTCTTAACGTAACTCGGCGAGTCTCGGCGGGAAGTCAGGCGAAGGCGGGCCACCCAACTTGTTGATTCAGAATGGTCTGCAAGTTCCTTAACGCCCTACGAACCAGGGGGTCGGGAGGGTCCACTCCGGTCACATAGGTGACGGTTTCGGCCAGCACATCTCGAGCCAAAGCCGCGCGGTCTTGTCGTGCCATTCGACGTTGCCCAACAGACACGGTCGCAGCTCTTCGTGGTAACGAACGTTGAGAGTCTTTGCGTCCAATAGTCCTGCACGCGCGAGGCGAAGAACGTCATCGCGATCGCGTTCCCCATTGCGCTCAAGCTTGGACAGCGCGAGGTCGTGCGCTTCCAAAGCGAGGAGGGAAAGATGCTTCCAGCCCGAGGAAGGGAACATGCGCTCGAGACGGCCCACATAGTTTGCTGGTGCAGTCGCTATCGTGACTCGCTGCATGTACAGGCGGTATTTGCGATGTAGCTCCGACTTTTGGCCAGCGATCGCTTCGATGTCATCGGCGTGATTTCGTGGAACGACAGCCAAGAAATCGATATCGGACGTTTGGCGTCCGATGCCATAGTGCAGTGACACGACAAATCCGCCTAGGCAATGGAGTGCGATGGCTTCGGTCAGGCGTTCGTCCAGTTCTTGAAGGAATGATCGCCACGGCTCCGGTGGCGTGTCGTTGCTGCTTGCGCGGACCGATTTACGCCGCATAGGACAGTTGATCGTCGCTCAAGGACGTCAGCATGTTCCAGTGTCGGGCAGCAGGCGAGCGATTCTCTGCAAGCCAGTGACGTTCTGCTGAAGGCATTGATTCGCGACTGAGAGTATCTTCTCTTGCCAGCCGCGCTCGTTCGAGCTGATGTTCGGCTGTGGTCAGCTTCTCCTCAGCATGCGAAAAATTAGCGTGGCGGGCAGCGCATGCTTTGGCAACTGCCACGACAAACCCCAGTCGGTTCTGCACATCGTGAAGCTTTGAATGATCGACGAGCCACTGCCAATCAAGATCTGGATACGTGAGCAACACCCACGGCAGCGCCTCCGACATGCGGACTTCAAGATCCGGCTGCAGCAAAGCTTCCAAGATCACGGCCGCTGGATTGGCTTTTGAATTTCGGCGCAGATGCGCAAATCCGGGATAGCCCAGGCTGGCAAACCGCCGGGCCAGTCTCGCCGGATCCGCTACTGCGCCTGCATTGACGGTTTTTGGCATCGGCAATGCCGTTGCAGGAAGGCGATATAGAGCTGCAACTGCTCGCGCCAGTTTTGGAGTGACCTTGCGCTCACCCCTTTCCAATTGCGAAAGATAGGGTTGTGACACACCCAAGCGTGAGGCGGCCTCCACCTGCGTCAACCTGGCTATATGCCTGCCGTCTCTAAGTTGCTGATTCATCATAAGAAGCATTATATTGCAAGTACTGCAATAATAAAAGCATGTCAATACCGAGAATTCGTGGCGGGGTCGCAACCACCAGCTGAAGCCGGCAAGCTGACCGTGACCTGCAGCGCCACCCCTAAGGGGCGGCAAACGCTCGAAAAACAGCAGCCAACTTTATTTACCGTAGAGAAAGACGGCGGCGTAGGGTTGAATCAGCACTCGGCGTGACTCGGCGTGACTCGGCGAGGCTCGGCGGGAAGTTAGGCGAGGGCGGGCCACATAACTTGTTGATTCAGAAAGATTGCCAAGATCGGATGCTCGCTACGAACCAGGGGGTCGGGAGTTCGACGAGCGGCGCCGCAGGCGCCGCGAAGGACGTCGCCGCGCAGCCGCGATGGTCCCGAGCATCGCGAGGGATTCGCGGCCTAAGGGCGCGAACAATTTCTCCGGGTCGCCAGATTCAACAAAGGCTTACGCAACGCGTGAGCCTTTAGTTTCTCCGAGCGCAGGTAAGATCGCGTGAGAAAAGACCCATGCTCTGACAGACTGCCATTGGGAACGGAGCAGAGGCTCAATGCATCAGTCCCGGGGTGACCCGCTCGAGAGTGACACTGGGGTGTTTCTCGTCGGTGATCTGCGCGTCGATCTCGGGCAGCAACGGGTCACGCGCGCGGGAATCGAGATCGCTCTTCCCAATCTGTCATTCAAGATGCTGCTGGCTCTGGTCCGCGCCGCGCCGAATATTCTCAGCAATGAACTGCTCGCGACGCGCGTCTGGACCGGGCTGGTCATTACCCCGGAGACCGTAAACAAGCGCGTCAATCTATTGCGCGAGGCGCTGGGCGACAACGCGCACGAGCCACGATACATCGTGGGCGTACGCAGTCGCGGCTATCGGTTGATTGTTGCGGTTGCACCGGAAGCGGCTGCGGTTGTCCCGTCGACTCCGTCACTACCCGCAGTGGAAGCGGTGGCGCAATCCACCGACTTGCTGCAGCACGCGACTTCAGGCGATTCACATCGAACCGGAACCACCAGGCCGCAGTATGTGCGCTGGGCCGGGTATGCCGCTGCCGCCGTTGCGATGATTCTGGCCGCCGCCATGGGCGTGAGACTGGTGAATCAAGATCGCGCCACCGCTCCCGAGGCGCTCGATGAGTCGATGGCCGATTCCGCGCCCGTCGCAGTGCGTGCGCGCACGGTGGCAGTACTGCCCTTCGATAACATCAGCCCGGATGCTGCCGACGCGTATCTGGCGCAGGGCGTGCCGGAGATGATCCTCAACCGTCTGTCTCGCATCAACGGACTCTCGGTTATCGCGCGCAATTCCTCATTCGCGCTCACCACCAAGGGCATCGACTCCCGTGAGATCGGCCGGCGCCTGGATTCCGGCTACCTGGTCAACGGCAGCGTGCAGCGTGAGTCAGATCGACTGCGAGTAGCCGTGCAACTCGTCGATACGGCCGCAGGCACGCAGATCTGGTCCGCGCATTTCGACCGTCCCTTGAGCGACATCTTCAATGTTGAAGATGAGGTTGCCGATCAGGTCGCCGACGCACTCTCCACGCGCCTCGGCGGCGTGGAACTGAAACCGCTACCCAAGGAGCGCAGTGGCAATCTGGATGCCTATCTCAGCTTTTTGCGCGGTCGCACTCTCCTGGGTCGCTTCACCGTGGCCGAATCGGAAGCAGCAGTGCCGTATTTTGAAAAGGCGATTGCCCTGGACTCTCGATTCGCATCGGCCTACGCATCCCTGTACGACTCGCGGATGCAGTCGGCGTCCAAGAGCAGCGAGGATCTGGCGCCCATCCGTCGACGGTACGAGTTCCTCATCGATCGGGCACTGACGATCGACCCTCAATCGGGCGCTGCATATTTCGCTCGCGCGACCTGGGGCGATGGCAGCGACGCCAAAGCCCAGGACCTTCGCTACACGGATTTTCGCCGTGGACTTGCACTCGATCCGAGCAACGGCCGGGGAATCACGGCTTACGCCGAATTCCTGCTCAATGATCTCGCTCGCCGTGAAGAAGGCATGCGCATGTTGCAGCATGCCTTGCGAATCGATCCGATGTCTCCGCGAGCGCATTACATGGCGGCCGTCAAGGATAGTTTTGGCGGTGGAACAAAGGCGATGGAGCGAGGGATGCTGGAAATCCTGGAACTCGATCCGAACTTTGTTCCGGCGCTGCACCGCTACGCGAAACTCCGCTGGTTTTTTGACGGCACACTCGCCGAATCCATCCAGCTCATTGAACGCGCCATCGCGCTTGATCCGGCGAATCCCGGGCTCCGAAACCTGGCAATGGCCATTTATCTGGACCTGGACGACAAGGCCGCGGCGCGTGACGTGGCCAATGGGACCCCAAAGAGCGCGGCTGCGGCGCGATTGCTGTTGTCATTGAATCAAGGAAACTGGCGTGACGCCGGACTCGCCGCCGCCGATGGCGCGGGTTGGGCCGTTGGCGGCGGCTTCGAAAACTGGGAGGTGGGCGAGGCGCTGCGCGACTATGCATTCAAGACCGGCGAGTTGAATCGGGGGATTGCGCTGATCAGATCTGACTACCATTTGGCCGAGGGAGCGACGAACAATCTGGACCTGTTCAATTTTCGTCAAGCCGTCTACCTCTCGCAGCTCCTGGCGGCACAGGGACAAACCAAAGAGGCACTAGAACTGCGACGCGCCGCAGCAGCCTGGAATGACGCAAACGAAGCGAATTACGGGCACGTGTTCGCTCGTCGCGTACGTGCGGCAATACTGTTGCTGGATGGCAATGCCGATGCGGCGCTTACCGAACTGGCGGGATCTTTCCAGTCCAAGGACTATGTGCACTGGTGGTACACGATCAAATATGACCCTTTGTGGTTGCCACTGCACAATGATCCGCGCTTCCAGGCCATTGCTGCGGACGTACGACGCTATGTTGACGCGCAACGCAATGAACTTGAGACGCTGCGACGGCACGGCAATGTCCCTAGGCGCGGCAGTTCCGCGGTCCCGAATTAGGCAAGGAGCGCGCGTCCAGTGAAGGATGCAACTCGTAGAAATTGTCGCTGTGCCCGGCTTGGACTTCTACTGGCCGTAGCGGGCGTCGCCTTGGCCGACCCAGCCGACGACTTACTGGACGAGGTCATCGTTACGGCGCGCAAGATTGCCGAGCCGCTTGCCGCCGTTCCAATCTCCATGCAGGTCATAACGCGCGAGGAGTTGGAACGCTCCGGGATAGACGGCTTGCAATCCTTGTCCAGAATTGTACCGGGCTTCTACGTCGAGCAGATGTGGGGTAACTCGAATTCCCAGCCGACGATACGGGGCCAGGCGCATCCGGGGCCCGGTGGCAACACTGTTGGAATCTACGTCGATGGCGTTCTTCAACTCAACAATGCCGGCGATGACGCCTCGATGTTCGATCTCGAGCGAGTCGAGGTACTTAAGGGCCCGCAGAGCGCCATGTACGGCAGCAGCTCTTTTGCCGGTGCAATCAATTTCGTGACGCGCCGCCCCGAGGATCATTGGGAGAGTGACTTGAGCATGTCACTCGGCAGTGATGCCTACCGCAAGCTGTCAGTCGCGGCATCGGGTCCACTGGGTCGGCCCAATCTCCTGGGCCGAGTGACTTTCATGCGACGCGACTTGGATGGCACAGGCGTCAACCTGGCCGATCCACGGGACAATCTGGGTGGCTATCGCATCTGGGGAGGCTCGGCAAGCGTGGAATATGCGCCCAGTAGCGCGTGGCGGATCACTGGCCGGGTGCACATGTCGGATGATCGCCTCGAGCATCCGTCGGCCTCTACCGTCACGGCGGCTCAATTCAACTGCGGCAGCCAGAATCCGACCACCGGTTACTGGAGCTACTATTGCGGGAATCTTCCGCGCGTTGGTCAGTTCGACATCAGTCCGGACATCCCCGATAGCGACGCGCAAACCTCACAGGGTCTGTTACGCATCCAGGGGCACGGCGAACACTGGGACCTCGACAGCCTCACGACTTACTACCGCAGTGACTCGCTGGTAGTACGCGATATCGACGCCAGCTCTGACGGCGAGTTGCTCGGGGTGTGCACCGTGGGAGTCAATTGCGACCCCGTCGATGGCGTCCCGCAATTCGTCAACCGGCTCGTTACGGTCAATGAGGTGCAGAGTTTCGCCGGTGTGCTCGAAACCGCGACCGAAGAACTGCGCTTGAGATTCAGCAACGGGCGCTTCAACGGCATGCTCGGTGTACTGAGAACCTGGGGGCGAGGGCGCGATGGCGATGCGTTCGGTGTCGGGCCGGTTGTCCTGGCTTCGGACGAGCTGTTGACTGAATTGTTGCCAGCGACGCCGTTGGTGGTTGGTCCGGTCTCGTTTCTGAATGATTCAATCGTGCCCGACGCGAATCAGACGCCGATCACCTATTTCCCGCCGTTCAGTGGCTGGTCGACGGAGTACTTTGGCGCACTCGACGTTGCGCTTCCGCACGATATCAATCTGCACGGCGAACTGCGCACGACGACAGCCCAGTACACCATTGTTGCGCCGCGAGTCTCGGTGGACTTTCGCGTTGGTTCCAAGGGCCTGGCCTGGGTGTCAGTGGCTCGGGGTGAATCACCAGGCGGTAGTAACGGCGATCCGACCTTTATGCCTTCGGAGCAGAATTATGGCCCGGAGTCGAACTGGAACTATGAACTGGGGTTCCGCGGTCAACTGTTCGGCAATCGTATGCAACTGAGTGCCGCGTTGTTTTACTACGACTGGGTGGACGCTCAGATTCCGGGACCTTCCAATACGCCAGGCCATGAATTTGACGGCATCATCCGCAACATCAATGGAATCCGGACCCCTGGATTCGAATGGTCGGCCGACATTGAACTGGCCACCCACTGGTCCACATCGCTTGGCTATTCCTATGTCGACCCTCGGTTCAAGTCAGGCAGTGAAGACTTCGGCGGTAGATTCTATTGCGGATTGGCCTCCTACAGTACAACGTCGAGTTTCTGCACCATCGGGCCCTCGCGCCTGCTGACAAATCGACCCGGCCTGCTGGTGCCCTATGTCGATGGCAACCAGCTGCAGCGCGCACCGCAACAGCAATGGACGGCAGCGTTGACCTATGAACGGCCGCTTGCGGCCAACGGTACCGGCTGGTTCGTACGTGTCGGCCTCGAGCACCAGGGGCGGGTATTTCTGCGGCCGATCAATGGGGCCTTTGCCGGCGAGCGAACCCTTCTTGAGGCGCGCATCGGTTGGTCGCACAAGGCCTGGTCCCTGCAGCTCTGGGGCAATAATCTCACCGACGTCTCCTACACTCAGGCAGTGGCTCCCAGCTTGGCCAGCTTTCAGATCACGTCACGACCGCAGGACCTGATTTACGGCGATGCGCGTCGCCTGGGTCTTGACCTGCACTGGCAGTTCTAAGCCGCTTCCGGAAATCTTCCTGAGGAAAAGAACCATTCTTCGGCAATAGTTCATGCATGCGCCTGGCGTGGTGCGCGACAAATGACCCTGGTCGTATCGAAAACATCAGGGGATCGTCATGCCGCGTCTGCCAGGATTACTGATATGCCTGACCCTGCTGGTGGCAGCCTGCAGTGGTGGCGGCCCTGCGGTTCTGCCTCCAACCGCATTTTCCTACAACGGCTCGAACGTATTTCCCGCCATTGTCGGCGTGGCGATCTCCCTGGCTCCCACCGTGACCGGAACGGTGGATAGCTACTCGGTAACTCCAGCGTTACCTCGTGGTCTGTCGCTCAGCAGGCTCAACGGCGTGATCTCTGGCACGCCGGCCAGCGCGAGCACGCAGATTAGGTACACGATAACGGCAAGCAATACCGGTGGCAGCACGAGATTCCCGCTGGAACTCAGTGTCACAGAGCCGCCAAGCAGTCTTTCGTACGCCAGTCCCGTGCGAACGACCGCCGGTGCGGCAATCACGCCACTGACTCCAGCAATTACCGGAGACGTCGATCGTTACGACATCCTGCCGGCACTGCCGCCCGGACTGGTGTTCGATAGCACCAACGGCATCATTTCCGGTACACCTGGTGCGGCGAAGACCCTGACGTATTACACGATCACGGCACATAGCTTTGCCGGCCAGACAAGCTTCGTTCTCGTACTGACCGTGACTCCGGCGCTCCGCCGGTCGACCAAGGCTGTACGGCCAGACTCTGTCAAATCATCCTGAAATCTTCCGGCAAAAAAGAATCAACCTTCGCGAATAGTTCATGCAGACCGCTGGCCTGCTGAGCGACAACTGGCACCAGTTTCGGAAGCCAACAAAAGGGGTTAGTCATGTTGCGTCAATGGGGAACTCTGCTTTTTCTGTCTTTGTCGGTGGCTGCATGGGGTGCCGAATCGGGCAACGCGATGCCGGCGAACCCTGAACTCGATTCTCATAGCCGTGGAGGCTGGCGGTCGGTCGGCCCGGCGCCAGCGCCGATCGAGGCGGCGATCGTGTCAGATCCGGCTTCGCGAACCATCTACCTTGGCACTCTGGGTGGCCCGATTCTCAAGAGCACGAATGGAGGGGCCACCTTCAAATCGCTCGATGGCGGGCCGTATGGCGTGACCGCCATGGTCATGGCGCCCAACAATCCCAACGTGATCTATGCGAGCGACGCATTTACGGTCGTCAAGACCACAGACGGCGGTGCAACCTGGAATTTCGAGAGCGCCGGCGGAGGAGGCGGCGTGAGTCTCGCCATAGATGCGAGCGATCCCGAAACGCTTTACTCCGGTTTGTCACCCGTCGGCGGTGTGCTCAAAACGACCGATGGAGGGATCAACTGGTCGCCAGTGACTGAGAGCATTGGAGATCCAGCGGTCTTTTCCGTCGTCACTGATCCGATCGATCACGATGTCGTGTACATCGGAACTGTGGGTAGCGGCGCCTTCAAGTCGATCGATGGCGGCGCAACCTGGAAGCCGCTCAATATCGATTCGACGGTCTGGTCGATACTCATCGATCCGATGAATCACAACGTCGTGTACGCGGGTTCCAATGGCAGCGGTGTCTACAAGAGCACGAACGCCGGCGGGTCCTTCGTACGGGTCGGTTCACCCGAGGTCGGCGTCATCCTTGCGCTCGCCAAGAGCGGCCGACAGCTGTACGCCGGAACGGCCTCCCAAGGCGTCTCTGTGAGCAATGATGGGGGCCGGACCTGGCGGAATACAGGTGTCTCCTCGGGTCTGGGCCTTTCACTCAGTGCCGACAGTGACGGGGCGGTCTATCTTGGCACCAATTTCGATGGCGCCTTTGTGCTTCCGCCCAACGGCGAATATGGCGCTGACAATTATCACGATACTGGTTGGCGTCGACTCGGCTGGAAATATCTCAAAGACTGCGCTTGTCAGAATGGACATGCGATTGCTGTTGACCCTTCAATACCCGGGCATGTTTTCTTCAGCACCAACGATGGAGGCTTGCTCGTCACGGAAGACGGAGGCCTCACATGGCAGGATGGGGGCATCAATGGGTTCGTGGCGCGTTCTCCGCGCGGCATAGCATTTGATCCTCAGCAACCCCGGCGTGTGTACGTCGCAGCATTCACGGGCGGAGGTTTCTTCAAGTCCGAGGATCACGGCAGACATTGGAAGCGGCGCGTGTTCGGTTCAAGCTTGATCTCCTTGACAGGCGTGTCGGTCGATCCAGCGGACCATTCGGTGTACGTGGGGTCTATTCGCACCGGCGAAGGTGTCTGGAAGAGCACCGACTATGGCGACACGTTCAAGCGCGTCGATCGGGCGCCTGGTGCTCCGCCGGGCGAATACTTGGGTCTGAGCGGCCGCGGAGTCACGGTCGATCCTCAACGTCGTCGAACTGTTTACTTCGCGGACAACAGCGGCGTCCCAGGCATCTGGCGGTCGCGGGACGGGGGCAAAAGCTGGGTGCAGGTCGACGAAACGCCGGTACTCAGTGTCACCGTCGATCCAACCGATTCCAACATCGTTTACGCAGGGACCGCCGACGGACACGTGCTCATGAGCATCGACGGCGGCACTTCGTTCAGTGACAAGAGTATCGGTTTGCCAGACGGATCGCCGACATCGCGCACCGGTAGTGTTCAGGTCAACCCCAATCACCCCAACGTTCTATACGTTGGGACCTTCGACGGTGTGTTCAAGAGCACCGACAGCGCGGAATCCTGGTTTCCGATCAATAGCGGACTCTACGATACCGGCATTATCGGTCTGGCGATGGATCCGGAATCGCCGAACACGTTGTACGTGTCGACTACCGTCTCGTCGGTTTTCAAGACCGTCACCGGCGGCAGGTAACTTTCCGCACTAGTTGCGAACCACGTAGGCCATTTGAGGGTCCCACAATGGAAAAGAAAACCGTAGCGCACGTTATTTTTCGCTTCACGTTCTCAGGGCTATTATTGGTGGCGCTGACAACTGGCTGTGGCGGCGGCGGCAGCGGGGCAGCGAACCCGCCACCTCTGCCAAATGCGTCGCCTGGCGGGATTTGGGAAGGCACCTCATCGAACGGGACAACACTACTCGGTCTGGTTACCGGGACTGGAGAGTTTCACTTTATACAAAGTGACGGCGTCCAGGTTTTCGGGTACGCGGATTCTACCGGGAACGAGCTATCCGTGCGCTTCAGCGCCGTAACTGAATTCGGAACAACCTTCCCTGATGGTTCCACAAGTGCAGAGGGTACGCTGACTGGAACGGTGGAAGAGCGCAGTACCATCACCGGAGACGCACATTTGTCAACGGAGCTTGGGACCAACACTGACTCGACAATCACACTTACTTACAACGATCTTTATGATCATAACTCATCTCTAACAAAAATTGCCGGCAACTATCGGGACCCAGACACGAACGCGATTATTAATGTGAATAGCAACGGCGTTGTTTTCTCGCAAGACGCAGTCACAGGGTGTGTCATAAATGGACAAGTCGATGTTATCGATACGAAGTTCAACGCATATGACGTGCGCTACCAATTTTCCAGCTGTTTGGGTCCGGCTGCGATTCTGAATGGCACGTCCGCCATCGGTCACGGCCACACTCGACAACACCGTTGTGCCTGAAGTAGCGATCATCGGAGTGGTGAACTTAGAAGCTGGCTATGGGTTTACCGGAGTCTTCCCGCGCACTTAGCTCTGCCATTGTGCCGTTGATAAGGCCGCCCTTTGAAATTCTCATCCCTCCGGACGGGCTAGCTGGCGTTGGCTGCCTGCACCGCTTTCCAGGACGGGCGTGCCACGACAGCGTCGTGGATGGCGAGAATCTTTGGAAACAGTTTGCCGAGGGCCACCATATCCGGTTCGTACCAGCTTGCCAGCATAGTGAGATAGATATCGGCAGCGCTGACTTCAGTTCCGCAAAGGAAGGGACCCTGTTTGGCCAAGTCGGTTTCGATCACGCCATAGAGCCGATCGATTTCTTCGCTGGCTCTGGCCTTCACACTGGCGGCCTCGCCGTACCGCTCCGAGTAGAAGTAACGCAGGATTGATTCATAAGTTCCGCTGGAGAGCAGCACCAGCCACTGCAGCATCAGCGCGTGCTTGGCAGTGCCGGTCTCGGGCGCCATCATGGCTGAGGGTAGCGCCTCGGAAAGGAACGCCATCATGGCTGCCGACTCAAAGATGAATTGGCCGCCGGGCAGTTGCAGCGCGGGCACCTTGCCGTTGGGATTGACCCTTAAAAAGGTGGGCGCCTTCACGTCCTCAACCCAAACCATTTCATAAGCCGCCTTGGCCTCTTCCAGCAGGACCTGCACGGAAAAAGACCCGGCTCCTTTGCGGCCATAAAGCTTGTACATCCAATTCTCCTTTTTCTACAAAGGCCTACGCAACGCGTGAGCCTAGGGTCAATCGAGCGGGGGAAGGTCGGAAAGATGCCCGGGCGGGGGCGAGCGGCCGTGGCTGACGCGGCGAGGCGTGCAGCACACATGGCGCCGTCAGCGGATGCCATGCGACCTGCCCTGCTGTTCGCGCTGGCCATCATGCCCTCGCCGGTCTTCGGCCAGACGTCTACGGCGAAAGACGTCGCCGACATCAAGGCCGTCATGGTCGCCATGTGGGACGCCGTCGAAAAGGGCGAGGTCGACCGCTACGCCACTTACGTGCATCCCGACTTCACGTCGTTTGGCGAGAACGACACCTATCTGACCGAAGGCAAAGACGCCGAGGTCCGCAACTACCGCGACTATCTGCTGCGGGCCAAGGGCGTGCACACCGACATGCACCAGCCGGTCGTGACCGTGCGGGGCGACACCGCCTGGGTGACCTACTACTGGACCGACGCCGGCACGTCCGACGGCAAGCGGTTCACGTCACGCGGCAAGTCCACGCGCATCTTTGTGCGCGAGGGTGGCCGCTGGCTCTGCATCCACGGGCACTACACCGCCGTGCAGTAGGGCAGAGCCATCATGCACGCCATTTCAGGCAGTCACGGGATGGCTGGCTCTAGCAGCCACTCCTGGATCAGAGCAGGACGCGTTGGAGCGAGGGTCAAAGATCCCTGGATACGCCCATGGTCGCAACGCCAGGTGAAGTCGCCCGAAAGAGCGCCAGTCGCCGTGATAGGGGCGGCTGTATCGCACGCTCCGACATCGGCCTTGAGCTTTGCGAGTTCCCGCGACCACGCTTCCGCGTCGCGATCGAGCAGGAAATTCATTGCAAGTTGTCCACGGGTGTCGGCGACGTCGCCCGCTTGGTACATCGCCCCAGCCCCACGATAAGCGGTTTCCAGGTCCACGCTGATCAGGCAGCTCGTGCTCTGTCCCTAACAACCCGGCCTTGTTGAGCGCAACGGCCGCATCCCACACTGCGACGGAAGGACCCGCGTAGGTGCGATTGGCAAATGCAAATATCCCGATGCCGCGATCAGGCAGAAGCAGCACGTGCGATCCGTATCCCGGATAGCCACCGCTGTGACTGACCGTTAATCCGAGGTCATCGTCAATCGCCACCTGCATGCCCATGCCGTAGGTCGCAGATTGGCGACTGATTGCTGTACCAGTACGCGCAGCGCGATCGCGTAGGCGCGGGAAGTTCGATCCCTGCGCGAGTTCTCGTACCGTCGCGCGCCGCACGGGGCCGTTGTCCACACCGTCACGTGGCGGCCACGCTGAAAGCAGGAAAGTCACCCATCGCGCATAGTCGTTGGCATTCGTCTGCAGCCCACCCATTGCGCCGAATGCTCCTGGACCCAGCGTCGGCTCAAGACGCCAACCGTCATCTTCCCAGCGGTAGCCGAGCGCACGTTGGCTTCGCGGCGCGTCCTCGGCAACGAAGCCAGAGGCCTTCATGCCGAGGGGTTGCAACAGAGTACGACTGATGGTCGCGGCGTATGGTTGCTTCGAGACATTCGTGATGATGCGACCGAGGATCGCATAGCCGAGATTTGAGTACTCGTAGCGCATCTCTGGCGCGCTCGTGAACGGCACTCCGTCGCGAAGCAGTTGCGTGAATTGCTCCTCGGGCAGTGGCGTCTGACGATCACCCCAAGGGTCATCAGTTACGAATCCACCCGTGTGGTTCAACAAGTCACGCACGCGGATCTGCGGCGAGTCATCGGTCGGATACTCCCAGCTGCGCATCTCGGAGACATATTCCGCAGCCGGCGCATCGAGACGAAGAAGGCCTTCGTCGCGCAGCTTCAGGATGGTCAGTGCGGTAAACGCCTTGGTCATCGAAGCAATGCGAAAGAGCGTGTCGGCGGTGACAGGGCGCGCCGACTCAATGTCCTGGACGCCGAACGTTCCCACATGGACGAGGCGACCGTTGTCGACGACACCGTAGACAATGCCGGGGAGGTGTGCGTCCAGGCGGAAGTCATCGATGATCTGGTCGGCGATCGCATAGTCTGCCGGAGGGGTATCTGTGATTGCCTGCGACTGGGTCGCCGCCGGTGCGCCCAAAGTCAGCAAGAGTGCGAAGAATGTGCCAGAGCGATTCATGTATGTCTCCAGTGATGCGTCACTTGCGTAGTCTAGCGGAGGCTAGAATGACCGATTGGGGTCGAAAGCACGCATGTTTGGAGGGTGGTAGCGTAGGGCAGCGATCCTCGCCGGCAATGCGCACGCGGACGGTCTTGCAGTGCACGACAACGAAAAGAGACGCGCGGTGAACGCAGCATTGGAACCACCCCACCTGATTCGCGCCATGGGCGTGCGCGACGTCACGCTGTTCATGGTGACTGCCGGCTGCTCGCCACAGTGGGCCGCGGCGGCGGCGTCCTCGGGACCGAGCGCGCTGTTCATCTGGGTGCTCGGCGGCCTCGGGATGTTCCTGCCGCTCGCGGTGTGCGTCGTGTTCCTGTCCTCTCGCCACCCGGACGAGGGCGGCCTCTACGTCTGGAGCAAGCGCGCCTTCGGTCCGCTTGCCGGCTTCATGACCGGGTGGATGTACTGGATCGCGGGGATGCCGTTCCTCACGGGGCTGCTGTATTTCGCTGCGGGTAGCGCGCTGTACTTCGCGGGCCAGCCCGACGCGGTGGCCAGTGCCTCGCCGGCGTACTTCATCGGCTTCTCGTTTCTGGCGCTGGGGTTCACGGTCTGGCTCAACCTGCGCGGTCTCGCGGTCGCCAAGTGGCTCTACAACGCCGGTGCGATCGCGCGCTTGTTCGAAATGCTGCTGCTGGTCGCACTCGGACTCGTGATCTGGGGACGCTTCGGGTCGGCGGTCCCGCTGAATGCGCAGACGATGGTGCCGGGATTCCACCTGCAGGACTGGATCTTCTGGGGGGCGATTGCCTTCGCCTGGACCGGTCCTGAGGCGGTCTCGTTCATGGGTGGGGAGATTCGCGATCCGCAGCGTACGGTGCCACGGTCACTCCTGATCGCAGCGCCAATGATCGCGGCGGTCTACCTGCTGAGCACGGGCGCCGTGCTGGTGTCAGTGGCGCCGGAGAAACTGAGCGCACTCTATGGCGTCATGGAGGCAATCCGCGTCAGCGCCGAGCGCCTCGGCATCGCGTGGCTGATTCCGCTGGGCGCGCTGCTCGTGATCCTCGACCGCATCGGCGGACTCGGGCTCTGGCTCGGCGCCAACGCTCGGCTCTCGTTCGCCGCCGGCATCGATCACTACCTGCCCGCGGGCTTCGCGCGGGTCCATCCCCGCACCGGCGCACCCACGGTCGCGCTGTGGACGCAGGCCGCCGTCATCGCCGCGTTCGTCCTGCTGGGCCAGGCCGGCACCTCCGTCAGGGGCGCCTACAACGTGCTCGTCAACCTAATGGTCATCGCCACGATGTTGCCGTTCCTGGCGCTGTTCGCATCGGCAATCAAGCTGTCGGGAAGTGTTCCGGTGCCCGGTGAGGCGCGCATCCCTGGCGGGAGGGCCACTGTGGTGGCGATGGCGCTGGTCGGGCTCGCGACGACGCTCGCCGCGATCGCGTTCGCGCTGGTGCCCGCAACCGGCGAGGAGCACCCGCTGCTGGCTTTTTTCAAGGTCGCCGGGATCACCTCCGTGCTGCTCGGCCTCGGTGCTGCGCTTTACTTCGCGGGAAGCGCCCGCGCGCGGCGTGCCGGGGTGAGTCTCGGCGGGAAGTTAGGTGAGGGCGGACCATAATGCGCGATCCGGCGCGGGCTTACCCTGCTAGCAACATCTCGAGCACATCCGCCGCCGGCCGCCCAAACCGCCGGGCGATTCGCCTCACCAAATCCAGGTCGATCGGCGTGTCCGCGGCCCTGATCGTTTCCTGTGCATCCGCAATATCCTGCGGTCCGCCGGCGAAGCACTTCATCGCGATGAAATCCTCTCGCCCGATTATCCGCAGGGTCGTCCCGGAGAATGGGACCGCGATTGTTCGTTTGAATGCATCTGGGTCGAGGCCGCGAAGACCGCCGAGCAGGTCAACGCGATTCCCGAACTGATCGCTGATCGCGAATAGTGCGGGTATGGGATCGTCGGAATCGCCGCGGCGGAGCTCCGCTTTCAAACCCGCTTTCCGAAGTATCTTTTCGAGACCGGCGAGCTTGGTGGGCAACACTGAAACGAGCGCGTCGGCGTCAGTTGTGGCGCGAACTGCGCCATACACAGAAGCGGCGAGGGCGCCCACGACCCCATACACGATGCCCTGCTTATTGAGGACGGCGACGACATCAAGGAGCAGCAGTATCGACTGACCGGGACCTGTCGCGCTCACCTGGTACTCCGGGGCAGAGTGCCGGCGTATCCCATCCCGGCGTGATGCAGTGCAGTGACGAGCTCACTGTGCTTTAGTTGGGCCTCGAGGCGTTTCTCCGGGGACAAGGAACGAACGCTCTCGCTCACCGCGTGGCGCGCCTCTTCAGCAAGGCGAGACTTGATGCGTGCGGGCTTTGAGGCCGTGATGCCGGAGACATACACCCCGGCTTCCGCTGGGTCCTTCCCGGTCTGCAGCACGACGGAGAGTCCGGCGCGCACTGCGATCTTCAACATCAGCTCGAGCGAAACCGCGTCCACCTGCCCACGCATGATCTTGCTCATCGTGGGCTGGGGAATGGCCAGGCGCTTCGCCGTTGCGACCTGGGTCTGTCCGTCGCGTCCGACGTGACGCGCGATCTGCAAGGCAAGATCACTGCGCAGGGCTTTTACTGCTGCCTGGTCTGGGTGAGTCACGACTGCGAGCCTCGATGTGAGGGTTATATGCGATTAACTATAATGTAAGTGAATTAACTACTGAAGTGCTGCCGTACTACCTTGATTTATAGGCAGTTTCTAAAACAGCGTTCACTGCGCAACGCGAATGCGCAGAGCGGACGGCGCCGAAGTCCGTACTCTAGGGACTCGGTCCGGGTTCCACGAAGATGTGCTTCGGCATGTGCATGGTGACCAGCATATGCGGCACATCGACTGTTTCGGCGATCTTGAGATCTCCGGCCAGTGAGCAAAGCATGTAGGCCTGTTCCCGACTCAGTCCTTTCGTTTCGACCAGGTAGTCGATCATGTACCGCGTGGCTTTCTTCGCGGCCTCGTCGATTGTCGTGGCAAACCCGGTGGTCGCATAGTATTCGCTCGTTTCGTATTGAGGCTCCGGGATCGATCTGCCGCCCTTGATCACGCTGATCTCGTACACGATGCGCATCGGCGTTTCAATTGCGGTACCCGAGACCTCGCCGTGTCCCTGTATGGCGTGGGTATCGCCGATGGAGAACAAGCCGCCGGCCACCAAGACCGGAAAGTAGACGGTCGTGCCGGCAACCAGGTTCGGGTCGTCGAGATTGCCGCCGTTGGCGCGCGGCGGAATGGTGTTCAGCATCGCGTCCGTATCCGGCGCCACGCCCATGACACCGGCGAACGGTTTCAGGGGAATGCGAATGCCGTCCGCGAACTCGACCTCGTTCTTCTCGGTATCGAGCTTGAAGGTCTGCAGCACGTGCGTGTTGAACTCGCCGGTCAGGAACCCGAAATCCGGATGGATCTCCATCCATCCCCAGTCAGCGGGCTCGAGCTCGAGCAGGCGAACGGCGAGCACATCACCCGGTTCGGCGCCTTCGACATAAACCGGCCCCGTCAGCGTATGGATTCGGTCCCAATCGACTTTGGCCGCGTCCTCGACGGTCGATTTCAGGTTCAATTGTCCGCCGGTGCACTCGTGCGTGAACACCTCGATGACGCTGCCGGACGGCACCCGGACGACGGGTTCGATCAGGCGGCTGAACTTGGTGTGCGTCTGCTCA
The DNA here is from genome assembly GCA_963819545.1 of uncultured Gammaproteobacteria bacterium. GTDB lineage: Bacteria > Pseudomonadota > Gammaproteobacteria > Steroidobacterales > Steroidobacteraceae > SCUD01. The sequence continues at coordinate 1,310,538 of CAWFWJ010000002.1, forward strand.
TTCGTCAGCACGAAGTCGGGCGAATGGGCCGGTGTGCCAATCTTCGCTTCAGGGGTCTTGGCACTGCAGCCGGTCGAAAGGACCACGAGGCACGCCGATAGCACGCCGATTCTGTGCAAAGCGGCTGCATTTGCAATGCGTCTACGCATCTCGCCCCCTCCGCGGATCGATGCTTGGAGAGTAGGGAGGCCAATCCACGTTTGCAACCGGGCTGCTGCGCGGGACGCGGTGCCGTCACAAGAAATCTCAAGATGACAAGCGCCAGCGTAGAGCCGAATCCATTCCCGGCGCGGAGTTCCTAGAACCCGTCGAAGAACGACTTGACGGCGCTCAGGCAGAACGGCGCCACGAGCCCTGCGTGATACGCCTCCAATACCTCGGCATCGCCGCCAATGAGCTCAACGAGTTCCTTCGCGGCTGCGAATGCAATCTTCTGTGACTCATACGGGTCGCCGCTCGCGACGGCGGAATCGATGTCGAGCACGGTCACCGTCGTCGCCGATGACCAGTAGTTCTGCATGAGCCCGGTGTTGAGATAAAGAACGGTGGGATCGGCGTCGCCCGCGCAGAGCAGCATCGGCGACATTGGTGTCCATGCACGCTGGTCATTAGTCTTCAGCGCCTGGCGCAATGGCTGTTCGGGGTTGGCCGGCGGCAATCCATCCGACAGTGTCGGGAAGCCACCATCAGGATTGCTGTCCGCATCCTGCAGATAGGCGAGCCGGAAGTCGTTGGTCAGCAAATGGTCGGTGCCAAAGCCGGTGGCGAACACGGGTGCCAGGTTCGACGGCGTCGTAGCCGGTGTCATGTCGGCGTAGGCGGGATCCGGCGGCGTGCTGCTGAAGAGCGCGGCGTCGGGCAGTTTGCCCTGATCCTCGAGTTCACCTAACGGCGTCGTGCTCGGCAGGAGTGTTTCGATGTCCGTGGCGTACTGCGTCTCGTAGACGTCCGTCGTGCTCGAGTAGAGGTTGCCGTACGCGTTCTGATAACTCGTGATGAGGAGCGTCAGGTTCACCGGCGAAGTGCTCGTCACCTGTCCTTGAAAGATCGCGTCGCTAAAGGCCGAGAGTGCATACGGCCCCGACATCGGGGCGGACGCAGTGACGGTGTTTCCCGCCTCCTGCAGCGCTCGGTGCGTTGCCATCGCGACGTAGCCGCCCTGCGAATAGCCCGTGACCAGCAGTTGACCACCGTCCATCGTGACGGGAGCGTTTGCGGTGGGGAGGGCACTGCGGGCGGCCGTCAGCGCATCGATCAGGTCTTTGGATTGCTGGTCGCCATTGAGGTAGGGGTGGTAGCCGAGCGTCGAGGTGTCGTAACCCACGTAGTTCGGCGCCACGACGATGTAACCCTCCGCCGCGAACATTCCGGCCATCAGGAGGCCCTCGGTGTTGTCCGAGGACTCGAGGTCAGCCATGTTGAAGGTCTTCTTGGTATTGGTGCCGTGGGCATACAGGACAATCGGGCGCTCGCCCTGGCACGGGCTTGCCGAATCGTTGGGCACCATCAATGCAGCGGAGGCTGGGGTGATGTCTCCGGCCGGATCCACCGTTTGATATTCGAAGTGATAGACATCGACCCGGCATTCCGGCGTCAGTACCTCCTCCAACAGCAGTTGAGTCACCTCGTTTAAGCTCGCGAGGGTCAGCAGCTCGTCGGGCGAGTAGGAGGCCACCAGCGTCGGTGCTTCGCCGATCAACTCCCCGCGCTGCGGCGCCGGCGGATCCGGGTCCGGAGGCGAGTTGTCGTCGCTCCCTCCGCACGCGCAGAGCAGCAACAGCACGAGGGGCAGGACTCGAAGTCGATCGAAGTGGTGCATTGCGGTGTCCGTCGGAGGCCGGTGTGAAGCTAAGGTCGTATTGTGCCGTGGAATGGCGGCCACCGAGAGTCGCGGCCGCCGCGACGCGCAGTCAGACATCGCTGACCTTCCGCTGTGAGGTGCGGTAGGGGGTCCGTCAGAATCCAGCGTCGCTCGTTCGCGGGCGGCCAGGGGTACATCCGCTCCATGTAGCTCCGCAAGGGCGGGAACCCTTCGGCGCGACTCGGCGAGTCTCGGCGGGACCTTAGGCGAGGGCGGGGCCATCTAAGTCGTTGATTCAGAGAAGTCCGTAAATTCTACGGTGCCCTACGAACCAGGGGGTCGGGCGTTCGGATTTCTAAGAAAGCGCAATTGGAGTTGGGCGAATGAACTTCAATGATTGAGACGGTTTGCAAATTCTGTGACGATCGCTGGCAATACCGCAGGCGCATCAACCTGCCGAGAGGTTCTTGAATGCGATTACATGCCCGAATCCTTCTGTTCACCATCGGCGTCACGGCGCCGCTGTTGCTGACCGCTCAGACGCAGGACGAGTTCAGGCAGGACTTCAATGCGGCATGGCGCGAGACGACTGCGACGTATGCCTACTTCGATACGAAGGCGACATCGTGGGCCGACGTGCCGAAGCTTTACGAGAATGATCTCCAGCGCGTGACGACTCGAGACGAGTTTGTCGTCTTGCTCGAACGTGTTCTGGACGAGTTGTACGACCCACATGCGCAATTAACCGTGAATGTGGCGAACTCGCCTCGTCTTGTCCCATCGGGGGCGGATCTCTGGGCCGAGTGGCGCAGTGGACAAGCGGTCATCACCGACGTGCGAGCCGATTCCGACGCGCAGAGAGCCGGCATTAAGCCGAATGACGTTGTAATGAGCATCGACAAATCCGCGATTGCTGATGTCGTCGACGCCAGACTTGGTCGCTCATATTCCCACTCTGTGGCAGCGGCGCGCGATTGGGCGCTGCGAGCGGTGCTTGCGGGACGTCACAACACGCGTCGGTTTCTGCAGATCCGGCAGGACAACACGATTCGAACAGTGGAACTGGCCGCGCGCGATCAATTTGGTGGGCAGAACGCGGAGCCGCTCAGTCATTCGGAGATTGCCCCTGGCATCGGTTATGTGCGCTTCAATGATTCGCTCGGGGACGATTCCGCTATCCAGGCGTTCGATCGTACACTGGGCGATCTGCGTAACACCTGCGGCTTGATCGTCGATCTGCGGAATACGCCCAGCGGTGGCAATGCCGTCGTGGCGAAGGGAATCCTTGGCAGATTTGTCAGCCGTGAGCAGCCGTACCAAAAGCACGTATTGCCATCGGAGGAGCGTGACACAGGAATTCGACGCAGCTGGCTGGAGTTGGTAACGCCACGGGGTGATTTCATCTACCAGCATTCAGTTGTTGTGCTGGTGGGGCATTGGACAGGCAGTATGGCTGAAGGCCTTGCGATGGGGTTCGATGCCACAGGAACCGGAACCGTCGTCGGCACGGCGATGGCCGGTCTCGTCGGGGCAACTTATCGCATCGTGCTCCCGCGCAGCGGGATCGGACTCAATCTGCCAGCAGAACGCCTCTATCACGTCAACGGCACGCCACGCGAAGCATTTCTGCCAAAGGTTCTTGTCGATATCACGCGGCAGGATCTCGGCGAAGATCCCATTGTCGAAGTTGCACTGCGGGTTCTGGCGCAGCGGTGAACTTCACCGCCCATTCGAGGGAGTAATCGTATGCGCCCGCTCATCCTGTCCGCAATTGTCGTTGCCACCATCCCGCCGCTGTCGGCGGCTGCACCCGAGACGGCTCCGCCTCCAATGACCCGGAAAGAATCAGTGTCCGACACCTACCATGGCATTTCGATTGCGGATCAGTACCGCTGGCTCGAGGACTGGTCCGACGCCAGGGTCAAGGCCTGGAGCGACAGCCAGAACGCACATGCCCGCGCCTACCTCGACGTCCTGCCCGATCGTCTGGCGATCGAAAAACGGGTTTCGGACATCCAGCACGCGATTTCGAGCGTCTACTACGACCTGGCGTGGAGTCCGAAGGGCGTCTTCGCCAGGAAAAGCCAACCGCCGCTGCAACAGGACTTGCTGGTCTGGATGCCGTCTGCCGATCGTCCCGATCAGGAGCGGATCATTGTCGATCCCAATGCGCTGGATCCGACCGGTGGTACGGCGATCGACTGGTATGTTCCCGCGCCCGACGGGAAGCTGGTTGCCGTGAGTCTTTCTGCGCAGGGCAGTGAAATCGGCGATGTCCACGTCTTCGACATCGCGACCGGCAAGGCCACGGACATTGTGATCCCCCGTGTCAACGGCGGTACTGCGGGCGGCGACCTGGTCTGGATGCCTGATTCCCGCGGCTTCTACTACACGCGCTATCCGTATGTGGGCGAACGCCCAGAGGAAGACGCCCAATTCTTCCTGCAGGTCTGGTCCCACCCGCTTGGCCAGCCTCTCACGAGTGACCGCTACGAAATGGGCCAGGATCTTCCGCGCATCGCCGAGATCCAGCTCGCTGCTGAGCCATCGAGCGGCCAGGTGCTGGCTACCGTCCAGTACGGCGACTCGGGACGCTTCGCGTACTACCTGCGTAACTCCGCCGCCAACTGGTCGCAGATCGCGGGCTTAGACGACGGCATCGCGCAGATGAACTGGATGGACAGGAGCATGCTGCTGCTCGTCACGACGAAAGGATCGCCGCGTGGGCGTATCCAGACTTTGTCGCTCGATGATCTGGACCTGGCGAAGGCGAAGACAATCATCCCCGAAAGAAAAGAAGTCATCGTGTCAGGTTTCTCGCCGCCATCGCCGGTCGTGGTCACGCCCGAGCGCATTTACCTCAAGTACCAGTTCGGCGGGCCGACCGAGATCCGCGCGTTCGATCATGCCGGCAATCCGATTGCGGGCCCAATCGTGCTCCCGGTCTCGAAAGTTGGAGAGATGGTCGCGGCAGACGAGGGAGACTTGCTATACAGCAACGAGTCCTTCGTCGATCCCAACGCCTGGTATCGCTTCAACGCCGCGACTGGCAAAACCACCCGCACGGCGCTGGCGACGAAATCGCCGGTCGACTTCGCCGACAGTGAAGTGATGCGCGAATTCGCCATCAGCAAGGACGGCACCCGGATCCCCGTCAATATCATCCGGCGGAAAGCCGCGACGCTTGACGGCCGGAGCCCCGCATTGCTCACCGGCTATGGCGGCTACGGAATCAACATTGAGCCGCATTTCAGCTCCAGCCGGCGTATCTGGCTCGACCAGGGATTCGCGGTTGCAGTCGCGAACATTCGTGGCGGCGGCGAGTACGGCGAGGAATGGCACCTGCAGGGCAATCTCACCAAGAAGCAAAACGTCTTTGACGACTTCGCCGCCGCGATGAAGTTGCTCGTCGACCGGAAATACACGAGCCCGTCAAGGCTTACGATCATCGGCGGTTCGAACGGCGGGCTGCTGATGGGCGCAATGATCACCCAGCACCCCGATGCGTTCCGGATCGCGGTGTCCGAGGTCGGCATCTACGACATGCTGCGAGTCGAGCTGTCGCCTAACGGCGCTTTCAACGTGCCAGAGTTCGGCACGGTCAAGGACCGCGACCAGTTCCAGGCGATGTACGCCTATTCGCCCTACCACCGGGTCGTCGATGGGACGAAGTATCCATCCGTCTTCTTCATGACCGGCGCCAACGATCCGCGCGTCGATCCCATGCAATCGCGCAAGATGACCGCCCGCCTGCAGGATGCGAGCGCTTCCGGCCATCCGATCCTGCTGCGCACCAGCAGTTCCACAGGGCATGGCCTGGGCACGCCCCTCGACGAGCAGATCAGGGAACAAACCGATATTTTCAGCTTCGTCCTGAACGAGCTCGGCGTGAAGTTTCAGCTGCCTGCTGCCAACATAGAGGCGCCATCCAGTCCGTAATCCCTCCGGGCGCGCCATGTACGACGAGGGCTTACGTAATGCGTGAGCCTATTGTTATCCCGTGTTCTTTTCCGTCATCGAACTTCCTTCCGCAAGCGCATCTAAGTACCCATCAATTGATGGCTCGTGAGGAGAATCCTTTGAAGACGATAAAATGCCTGGTGGCCGCCGTGGTTGCGCTGGCGGCTCTTTCGGCTGACGCCGACACTCTGCAGTACTCGACCACGAACGGCGCGATCGACGGTTACGATCCGGTGGCGTATTTCACGGACGGACGCGCCGAGCGAGGCGCGCCCGCGATCACGGCTGAATGGAACGGGGCGACGTGGCATTTCACTCGCGAAGAGAATCGCAAGTTGTTCGTCGCGGATCCGGAAAAATATGCCCCTCAATATGGTGGATTTTGCGCGTTGGGCATGGCCCACGGCGGCGACGTGCCGACGGATCCCACTGCCTGGACAATCTGGGATGGAAAGCTCTATCTCAACATGATCAACGAGGTGGCCATAACATGGCGCTACAACCCGGACAAGCTCATCGAGCGTGCCGACAAGAAGTGGCAGGGGTTCAAGACCAGCCCGCAGTGACGACGCCGGCGGGTCAATTGATCAGCGTGATGGACTGGAGTCCGCGCTAAAGAGTTCGCTGCTCTCCATGCGCAAAATGGGATAGGCCATGTAGCGCTCGTCCCATGAGCTGTGGCGACGGAGAAAATATTCCAGCCGCGCGTTTGGATCCGAGGCAAATGCAGTGTCTTCGGCCAGTTTGCGGGCAAATCCGTCCTTCAATTCCGGGTTGGCTTCGAGCACTTCGATCGCGATGCGCTCGGCAACGTACGGTTCGCACTGTTCTTTTTGTTCGAAGCAGGCGTTGAAGAATCCCCACGCGGCCAATGAATCCGGCGCCTGCGGCTCGAGCAGCGCCATGATGAGCCGCGCCAGCGGTTGAGCGATGGGCACAAACAGCGACCGAGCCGGGACGTCATGTTGCTCCTCACGCCACGCGCCCTGCAGCGTCGCGCGCATGCGGCCTTCGAAGGGACTCGAAGAGAATTCCGCACGGGTTGCGCGAAATACCTCGGCACGGAGACTGACCAGCGCCCGGTCCAAACGCTCGAATCCGATGCCATGCAGCGCAAGCTTCGCACCGATCTCTTGCGCATAGCCGGCCGGGACCATGTAGCCGCCACTCGGCGCCTCGATCGTCAGCGACGCTTGCACGCGCTCGCGCAATGGCACACGCCAGATCCGGGGCGTGGTCGGATCATAGACCGTCACCAGATCGCCGGAGATTGGTGATGGATTGCGGGTGTATGCGTAGCCGCGGAATTCGATGATCCGCGCGCCTGCTGCATCGGGTTCGTCAGCCTCAAGCCCTGCCTTGGTCGGTTCCCGCCAGCCGGAATCGAAGTCGAGTATGACTTCCGAGCCACCGAGCTGCGCCGCCGTGGTATCTGCGCGGCGGGTTTGTTTCTGCCAGCTGGTGCCGTGCGCAGCGACAAGCTCGGCAAGCCCGACAATCGCATTGCGCATCACACGAACACGTAAGGCATAGTCTTTCCAAGAGTGTGTCTCGACGAGCATTGCAAATCGATTTCGCTGCGGAAAATACCCCGTCGAAAATCGCGGCGAGTACACGGTCAGCTGGAATCCGGAGGCCGGATCATCGGTCTTGGCGAGATCCGGATAGAAGGGCAGGGGCAGCGAGCCCTGCGCGGCCAGTTTCGCAATCAGCTCATCACGAAGCTGGACGCCGCTGGCGCGGAGCTCCACGTCGCCCTGGTTGACAGGCTCCACCTGAATGGAGATGTCCGGCTCGAAATCGGCGCCATCGGTCACGTGAAGGTCGGCGCAGACCAGCGGATCCCACTCCATGATCAACCGGAGCAGGGCCTGCATTTCCGGCGAATCCGCCTTGGTGTAGTCGCGGTTGAGATTGAGGTTATGCGCCGTCGTACGCCAGCCTGTTTCTTCCGGACCATTCTGGTTCGGGCGGTTCCATTGGCCGAAGCGCTCATGGCCATCGGTATTGAATGCCGGCACAAACAGGATGGCGATGCGCTCGAGGGCGTTGGGCGCGGCCGTGCCACCCAGCAGTTCGCGCAGCGCGATGAAGCCTGCGTCCTTGCCGTCACTCTCGCCAGGATGAATGCCGGCCTGGAGCATCAGCGTCGGCACCTTGCGCGGGTCGGCACGAGACGCAAGCAGAGCAAGCATCGTACGGCCTTCGCCAGAGCATCCGAATTCGATGACCTGCACTGCTTCTGGCCAGCGCTGCACGAAGGCTTTGCAGAGACGCGCGACTTCATCCGTCCGCCCGGTCCTGCGGAAGCCGGACTGCTCCGCGAGTGTCATCAAGGCTTCATTTTCCATGGCGCTGCCCGTGTTCCCGGCGTTGTTGCTCATGCGGCGATCGTATACGATCCGCGACCTGCGGTTTTGACGAGAGTGACATGGCAAATCCCCGTTTCTTGATGGCTGTGTTCATCGTGGCGACTTCGGTTGCTGCGGGCAGCGAAACAGCTTCTCCGGCCGGTGCTGCAGAGGCCCAGTCGTGGCTGCAAGCCATCGTCGCGAAAGAAAACGATCCCAGGGAATTCGGACCCTGGAAGTGGCTGGACGAGGGCGCCGCCTATACGACGATCGAGGATTCGCCGGCAATCAAGGATGCCAAAGACATCGTCCGTTACACGACCGCGAGCGGCGCCCGCAGCGTCATGGTTTCGGCGGCGCAACTCACACCTGCCGACGCAGCTAAACCCCTGGCGATCGACGACTATGAGTGGTCGAAAGATCAGAAGCAGTTGCTGCTCTATACGAACGCCCAGAAAGTCTGGCGGCGCAAGACGCGTGGCGATTATTGGGTATTGGACCGGGAGACGGGAGAACTGAAACAGCTCGGTGGCCAGGCGCAGCCGGCCACCCTGATGTTTGCCAGCTTCTCGCCCGATGGCCGGCGCATCGCCTGGCTGCGCCGGGATGCTGGCGCCACGTTGATGGCGACCAATCTGTATGTCGAAGACTGGCGGACCGGGGAAATCACCCAGCTCACGCATGATGCCGAGGCGCGGCGAGCCGATGGCACGGGCAAGACGGTCATCAACGGCACGGCAGACTGGGTCAATGAGGAGGAATTCGATCTCCGCAAGGCCTACGAGTGGTCGCCGGACGGCAAGCACATCGCCTACTGGCAGTTCGACGCGACCGCGGTCAAGGATTTCTACCTCGTCAACAGCACGGACACGCTCTATCCGGTGGTGACCGCAATTCCCTACCCGAAGACGGGCACCACGAATTCATCGGTGCGGATCGGGGTCGTGGACTCAACCGGCGGTGCAACGCGATGGCTGGCGTCATCCGACTCGCCTGCGAGCCACTACATGCCGCGACTCGCATGGTCGCCGGACAGCAAAGAGCTCTTCATCCAGCAATTCGATCGTGCACAGCAGAATCTCGAGTTGCAGGCCGTTGATGTGGCGAACGGCGCCGCGCGAACCATGTTGCGCGAACATTCCTCGGGCTGGATCGACGTCGTCGATGACTTCAAGTGGCTGAACGATGGCCGCGAGTTTCTGTGGGTCAGTGAGCGCGACGGGTGGCGGCACGTGTATCTCGTTCCGCGCAGCGGCGGGCCTGCCAGGCTCGCGACCACTGGTGCATTCGACGTGACCAAGGTCGCGGGCGTCGATGACAAGCGCGGCTGGCTCTATTTCATTGCGTCGCCGGACAATGCCGCGCGGCGTTATCTGTATCGCGCGCGGCTCAGCGGTGGCCCGGCGGAACGCCTGACGCCTGCGGATGCGACGGGCATTCATGCCTATGACCTGTCGCCGGACAGCCGCTGGGCTGTGCATACCGCATCGAGCATTGACACGCCGCCGGCGGGCACGCTGGTGAGCGTTCCCGATCATCGTGTGAAGCGCGCGCTCATCGACAATGAGGAGCTGCGCGAGAAGTTCGAGCCGTTGTTGGCGCGGCCCGCGGAATTCTTCAAGGTGACGATCCCGGGCGGGCATGTGCTCGACGGCTGGATGCTCAAGCCGCCGGCCTTCGATCCAGCGAAGAAATATCCCGTGCTGGTTTATGTCTACGGCGAACCATTCGGCTTGACTGTCCTGGACCAGTGGGACGACGAGCGCGCGCTGTTTCATCGCTACGTCGCGGAGCAGGGTTACATCGTCCTGTCCATCGACAATCGCGGCACGCCCGCGCCGAAGGGCACCACGTGGCGGCAGGTCATCTACGGCGCGATCGGAGTGCTCGCCGCGGACGAACAGGCCGCCGCGCTGCGTTCATTCGCGGCCGATCGTCCGTACGTCGATCTCGACCGCGTGGCGGTCTGGGGATGGTCGGGTGGCGGCTCGATGACCTTGCATCTGATGTTCCGTTACCCCGAGTTATTCAAGACAGGGATGTCCGTTGCCTCCGTGCCGGATCAACGTTACTACGACACGATCTACCAGGAACGTTACATGGGCACGCCGGAGGGGAACCCGGACGGATACAAGCGCGGATCGCCGATCACGTATGCCGAAGGTCTCGCGGGTCAGCTCCTGATCGTCGGCGGCACTGGTGATGACAACGTGCACCACCAGATCACCGAAATACTGATCAACCGGCTGATCGCACTGGGCAAGCCGTTCGACCTGATGACCTACCCGAACCGCAGTCACGCGATTGACGAGGGCGAGGGTACCGAGTTCCACCTGTACAGCACGCTCGCGCGCTATCTGACCACCCACCTGGAAGCCGGTGCACGATAAGGCGAGATCGGACCGGGGCAGCCGGACTACCTGATCGTAAGGACCGGCTTTCCAAGCACTTGGGGTCTCGGAACGACTCCGAGGCCCGGCGCGTCTGACGCAGCCATCCGGCCATTCACGCGCTGCGGCGCGCCTTCCGCGATGCTGACCGTGACATAGCTGTTGAAGTCCGTGCTGGTAAAGCGGAATTCTTCGGGCGTGCTGTGCGCCAGGTGCGCAATCGCAGCCGTAATAATGTCTCCGCCCCAGGTATCTTCCAGCGTCATGGCGATGCCAAGCTCGACGCACAAGTCGCGCGCGAGCTTCATCTTCGTGAGCCCGCCGAACTTGCTGATCTTGAGATTCACGACGTCCATCGCGAGATCTGCATAGCCGCGCAGTAGCGTCGGGATGTCGTTGATGACCTCATCGAGCACAAACGGATGGTCGCAATGGCGGCGGACACTGAGGCACTCTTCGTAGGACGCGCAGGGCTGCTCGATGTACACATCGACGTCGCGTACGCCACGGATGACGCGCATGGCATCGTGCGGCAGCCAGCCGGTATTGGCATCGGCCACAAGCCGGTCGCCGGGCTTGAGCTCGCGGGCGACGGCGCGAATGCGCGCGATATCGACCTCGGGATCCTCGCCGACCTTGAGCTGAAAGCGCGTGTAGCCCTCCGAGCGATAGCCAGCGACTTTCGCCGCCATCGCGTCGGGCGACTCGCGCGAAATGGCGCGGTAGAGCGTAATGGACTCGCCAAACCTGCCACCGAGCAGGGTGCAGACCGACTTGCCGGTGACCTGACCCTGGATGTCCCAGCAGGCCATGTCGATGGCGGATTTCACGTAGGGGTGACCCTTCAGCTTCGCATCCATCAGGCGATTCATCGGTCCGAGCTGCGTGGGATCCGCGCCGATCAGCTGCGGGCCGAGTTCCGCCAACCCTGCGCGCACGCCCGCCGCATAGGAGGGCAGATACACAGGCCCGAGCGGGCAGGACTCGCCATGGCCGCTTAGACCCGCATCGGTTGCAATGCGCACGACCGTGGTGTCGAACACGGATACTGACTTGCCGCCGGACCAGCTGTACTTGCCTTCCTTGAGTGGCAAATCGACCTGCCAGACAGTGATTTCGGTGATTCGCATGCGAATACTCCTGCCGGGATGCCGTTGCCCGTGGGCACGCGGATCGTATACGATCTACGATCTGCCCTCAACGACCCAAATAGCATGCCCGAAATCCTGAGCTGTGCCTGGTCCGGCGTGTTTCCCGCGGCGACCACCCAATTCGACGCGGAACTTGCGGTTGATCTGGCCGCCACACAGGCGGTCCAGCGCGGCCTGGTCCGGGACGGCGTGCACGGGGTCGTGATCCTTGGCACGGTCGGCGAGAACAACTCGCTAGATCGGGACGAAAAGCGCGCGGTGCTCGAGGCCACCGTCAATGCCGTGGGCGGCCAGGTCCCGATCATTGCCGGCGTTTCGGAATTCACGACCGCGAATGCCGTAAGTTACGCGCGCGATGCTGAACGCATCGGCATCTCGGGCCTGATGGTGCTGCCCGCGATGGTCTATGTGCCGACGGCAGCCGAACTCGAAATGCATTTCCGCACGGTGGCGCAGGCAACCTCGCTTCCCATCATGCTCTACAACAATCCGCCCGCTTACCGCGTCAACATCGACATGAAGACGCTTGAACATCTTGCGCTCGTTCCGAATATCGTCGCGATCAAGGAATCCGCGCCGGATTCGCGCCGCTTTACCGACCTGATCAACGCCTTTGGTGATCGCTTCGTATTGTTTGCGGGATTGGACGACGTCGCATTCGAGGGCCTGACGCTGGGCGCACGCGGATGGGTATCCGGATTGACAAACGCGTTCCCCGCCGAGTCACTTGCGCTCTACGAGTCTCTGAAGCAGGGCGATCTCGAGCGCGCCAGGAAGATTTACCGTTGGTTCATGCCACTCCTGCATCTCGATGCGGAGTACGACCTGGTGCAGTCAATCAAGCTCGCAGAGCAGATCATGGGCCGTGGTTCCGAGCGTGTACGACCCCCGCGTCTGCCGCTTCGGGGTCAGCGCCGTGCCGAAGTGACGGCGATGGTCGAACTGGCGGCCAGTACGCGCCCCGGTTGAAGTCGAGTGAACGAGCCGTTGACCCGCACCATGAGCAGCCAGCTCACGACCCGGCTCCGGGACCGGATTCTCGCGGGCACCTATGCGCCAGGCAGCCAGTTGTTGCAAGACGCACTTGCCGCCGAATTTGGTGTCAGCAAGATTCCTGTGCGCGAAGCGCTGGTTCAGTTGCGGGGCGAGGGCCTCGTCGACGTCTTTGCCCACCGCGGATTCCAGGTCCGGCCGCTGTCCGCGGTGGAACTCGAGGAAGTCTTCCGCCTGCGTTTACAGATCGAGCCGCCAGCGGTTGCCGAGGGCGCCCGCAGGGCGAAGAGTGCTGACCGCGATGCAACACGCGCCGCGTTCGAGAGGCTCAACCTGGCGCTGTCGACCAAGGACCTCGGCAAGTCCGGTGCGCTCAACCGGGCGTTTCATCTGGCGCTGATCGTTCCGCAGCTCCAGCCGGTGAGCAGTGAAATCCTCGGGCGTCTGCACGTGCTGGCGCAACGATATGTGCAGGTGCATCTGCTGCCGCGCGGCCGGGTCAAACGTGCCACACGCGAGCATGCGGCACTGCTCGAAGCCTGGGAGACCGGCAAAGCGAAGGAGGCGGCACGCCTGACCCGGCTTCACATCGAAGGCGCGCGCGATGATCTCGCGCAATACCTGGATGCCGACAAATAAGTCGCCGACGGTCAACGACCAACTAGCCGCTGGAGATGCTCCGGGTAACGGGCGCCGTGCACCGGGATCTGCGACAGGGCGACCTCGATTTCGCGTAGATCATCCGCCGTCAGTTCGACGCGCGCCGCTCCCAGGTTTTCTTCGAGCCTGTGGAGCTTGGTGGTCCCGGGGATCGGCACGATCCAGGGTTTCTGCGCCAGAAGCCAGGCGATGGCGATCTGGGCTTTTGTCGCCTGCTTCCGTTCTGCAATGCGACCGAGCTGATCCACCAAGGCTTGATTCGCCTTGCGCGCTTCAGGCGTGAACCGCGGAATGGCATTGCGGAAGTCACTGCTGTCGAAAGTTGTGGACTCGTTGATCGCCCCGGTCAGGAAACCCCTGCCGAGGGGGCTGAAAGGCACAAAACCGATTCCGAGTTCTTCCAGCGTCCGCAACAGGTCCCTCTCGGGCTCGCGCCACCAGAGCGAATACTCGCTCTGTAGCGCCGCGACCGGCTGAACGGCGTGTGCGCGACGAATCGACTCCACACCCGCTTCGGACAGACCGAAATATCTCACCTTGCCGGCCTGGATCAAGTCTTTGACCGCGCCCGCCACGTCCTCGATCGGCACATTGGGATCGACGCGGTGCTGATAAAATATATCAATGACACCGGTCCTGAGGCGCTTGAGGGATGCTTCAGCGACCTCCTTGATGTGTTTCGGTCGGCTATCAAGAGGTCGTTCAGGTCCCTGAACCGAAAGGTCGAAGCCGAATTTGGTGGCGATGAGGACGTCATTTCGAAATGGCGCAAGCGCTTCGCCGACCAATTCCTCATTGGTAAAAGGCCCGTACACCTCGGCGGTATCAAATAGCGTAACGCCCTGCTCGACGGCTGAGCGGATCAGCTTGATACCTTCCTGCGTGTCGGTGGCGGGGCCGTAGCTGTCACTCAGGCCCATGCAACCAAGGCCCATAGCCGATACAGTAGGGCCGCTTCGGCCAAGGGTTCTCTTCTCCATCTTTCGTATGCTCGTCACTCCAATATCCTGCACCTCGAGGATGAATTGAATCAATGCTGTAGCCCTTTTACCAGAAAACGTTATCACCTATGGATTCGACAGCCGCTGAACGGCGAATCAGGGCTCACATTCGCGAAACACCGCTGCTGCATTCGCGCTGGTTGAGCGAATCAGCCCGTGCAAATGTTCTCCTGAAACTGGAGAATCTGCAGGAATCCGGCGCATTCAAGATGCGCGGGGCCGCCAACAAGCTGCTTTCACTGCCAGGTGAACAGGCCGCGCGGGGCATTGTCACTGCTTCAAACGGCAATCATGCTTTGGCTGTGGCCACGATCGGACGGAGGCTCGGGATACCCGTCGAAGTATTCGTTTCTGAACACATTGATCCACACCGGCGCAACAGAATCGAGTCGTTGCAGGCGCGCGTGCAAATGGTGAAGGGAGACGCTCTCCTTGCCGAGCAGACGGCGCGTCGCGAGGCGGAACAATCGGGTCGTACCTATGTGTCGCCTTACAACGATTGGGATGTCATTGCTGGACAAGGAACCATTGCCGTGGAGATCCTGCGGCAGCTGCCTCAGTTCGGCACGGAGAGACTTGACGCGGTTTTCGTGGCTGTCGGCGGCGGCGGGCTCATCGGAGGCATTGGTTTGCATCTGGAGCCTGTTTCGCCTGATACCGAGGTTGTGGGTTGCTGGCCGGAAAATTCTGCCGTGCTGTATGAGTGTATGCGTGCCGGCAAGATCATCGAGGTTCCGGAGCTACCTACGCTTTCAGTCAGCACCGCCGGAGGCTTGGAACCGGAGGCGATTACCTTCGGGGTTGCACAACAGGTCATTGATCGCGGTGTGTTGGTTACCGAAGCGGAGATCCTGGACGCAGCGCGTCGCGTATTGCGTGAGGACGACCAACTCATTGAAGGCGCTGCCGCCGTCGCTGTAGCCGCGTTTCTGAAATCGGCCGGCGACTACGCGGACAAGACAGTGGTGATCGTCATTTGCGGCGGCAACGCCGATCCGGCACTGGAGGCCAGGATCAAGGACAAGTAACGCTCATTGCGCGTACGGGTCCGCACTCGGAAGTCGCCGGTCCCACAGAGGAGGGCACATAGTGGATGTATTCGGGCAGCACGCGGTGGTCTGGCGTCGGGCCGCGCTTCTTGCCCTGCTGTGCGTCGCGCTTGCCGCGATCACGGCGTCGGGCGAACTGCACGCGGCCCTGCTCGAGGTAGTTGCGGCCAGCAAGGATGTGATTGTCCTTTACCCGGTGCCGGGTGCACTGCTCTTCGTACTGCTTGCTGCTATCACCGCCATGTTCGCATTTGTCTCGATTGCGATCGTCGTGCCCGTGGCCGTGTACGTCTGGGGCACGCCGATCAGCATGCTGCTGCTCTGGTTGGGCTGGATTCTTGGCGGCGCGATTGCCTATGGCATCGCACGCTATCTCGGACGACCCGTTGTGCAGTGGCTGACCACCGAGGCTGCGTTGAGTCGCGTCGAGCAGCGCATTCGTCCCGGGACGTCATTCCATCTCATTCTATTGTTCCAGCTCGGACTTCCGTCGGAGCTACCCGGTTACGTGCTTGGCCTCGCCAAATATCCGTTCGGCAAGTTCATGCTGGCCCTTGCGCTTGCGGAACTTCCTTACACGATCGCGACCGTGTATCTGGGCGCCGGCTTCGTCAGTGCGCGAGGCGGACTGGTGCTCGCCATCGGACTGTCGATCGCCATGTTGAGCGTTGGCGCCTTCTACCTCCTGCGCAGGCACTGGCGGGGTCATGGCATCGCAGGTTCCGGGTAATTCAATTCGAGGAACCGATGACAACAGTTTCCAGGCGCAGTTTTTTTGGAATGACGGCCGCCGGCGCGGCGCTCGCATCCTTCACGGGAGCCTCCGTCTCAAGTTCGCAGATGCAGGATCCAGGTTCGCTCATCAGTGGCGTTCAGCCGATCACTGCAGAAGAGCACGCCGCCCGTCTCGCCAAGCTGCAATCCCTGATGCAGCAGCGGAGAGTCGCGGCCTTCCTGGTCGAAGCCGGCTCCTCGCTCGAATACTTCACCGGCATCCGCTGGTGGCGCTCCGAGCGCACGACCGCCGCGCTGATTCCGGCCGAAGGCCAGGTCGTCGTCGTCACACCTTTCTTCGAGGAACCTTCCATCCGCGAATCGTTGAAAGTTCCCGCGGACGTTCGTCCCTGGAACGAGGACGAGAGCCCGTTCGCGCTCATTGCCGGCGCCATGGGTCACCGTAAGATGGCTGGTCCGCTCGCCATCGAACCCACAACGCGCCACTTCATCGTCGATAACGTGGGCAAGGCACTCGGTTCCGGACGCGAGATCGTCTCCGGCGAGTCCCTCGTCAACGCCTGCCGTACGATCAAGTCGCCGGCCGAACTCGCCCTCTTGCAAGCCGCAAGCGACGTCACGATCAACGCGATCCGGCACGTCCACGACATCGTCACGGTCGGAATGACGAGCGCCGACATCATGGGCAAGCTCGTTGCGGCGACCGAAGGTCTCGGCGGCAAGCACGAGTTCTCCCTGGTGCTCCTGAATGAAGCGAGCGCTTATCCGCACGGCAGCGAACAACCGCAGTCCGTGCGCGAAGGTTCGGTCATCCTCGTAGATACCGGCTGCAAAGTGCACGGCTACTCGTCCGACATCTCCCGCACCTGGATTTTCGGTAAGCCGACTGCCCGCCAGCGCGAAGTCTGGGACACGGTCAAGCGCGGCCAGGAGATCGCCCTGGAGACCGCGAAGATCGGCATTCCGATCGGCGATCTCGACATTGCCGTGCGCACGTACTACGAGGGCAGGGGATGGGCCAGGAACTACGGCCTTCCCGGCACTTCCCATCGCACCGGCCACGGCATCGGCATGGACGGCCACGAACCACCCAACCTCATGCGTGCCGATCGCACGCCGCTCGAGGCCGGCATGTGTTTCTCCGATGAGCCCGGGATCTACATCGGCGGCGAATTCGGAATCCGCATGGAGGACTGCTGGACCATGACCGAGCAGGGGCCCAGGCTCTTCTCGCCGCTCGCGAAGTCGATCGACGATCCGATCTGCTTGGCGTCATTATGTAAATTCCCATAATGTCCAAATTGTGAAAAATGGGGGAAACGGGTAGAGTGGAGTCCGGCCACCAATTCGGGGCGCTCCACGATGTCGACGACCTTCAGTTCCGCTGATTTTCCCGCGGTTCAGGATCTGCCCCGCAAGGCGGCTTCCGAGCTGAAGACCGCAGGCTGGCCCGAAACCGTGC
The DNA here is from genome assembly GCA_963819545.1 of uncultured Gammaproteobacteria bacterium. GTDB lineage: Bacteria > Pseudomonadota > Gammaproteobacteria > Steroidobacterales > Steroidobacteraceae > SCUD01. Next base: position 1,328,091 of record CAWFWJ010000002.1, read on the forward strand.
GCGCAGTGCAAGACCTCGGCAAGCTCGTCGTGACCAACCACAATCGGCCCGAGGCCGTAATCATGGCCGTGCGCGAATACCAGGTCCTTGTGGACTACGCCCGGGCGCAGGCAGTGCTGGCCGACAGCGTGCTCGAAGAACTTCGCCGCGAGTACGACGAGCGTCTGTCAGTCCTCCGCGGGGCGACAGCGGCGAAGCGACTACGCGCCAGCATCCGTAAGCCCATCAAGCTGGGCGGCAAGGTCCGGGTCGGCCAGCCCGGCAGATGACGCGCCCCGTCCTCCATGTGCTCGCCGGCGTGAACGGAGCCGGCAAAAGCACAGTGGGCGGCTACCTGCTGAAGCGCGACGACCTCACCTGGTTCAACCCGGACACGTTCGCACGCGAACTCATGACTCGCTCGAACTGCGACCAGATGACGGCAAACGCGAGTGCCTGGCACGAAGGCATGCGACGCCTGAACGAGGCCATCGCCAGCCGTCAGAACTTTGCATTCGAGACTACCCTCGGCGGCAAGACCGTCTCCGAGCGAATCCTGCTGGCGACAAAGACTTACGACGTGCAGGTCTGGTTCTGCGGGCTGGCCTCTCCGGAGCTGCACATTGCCCGGGTACAGGCGCGGGTCCTGGCCGGAGGCCATCCGGTTTCCGAACTGAAGATCCGCGAGCGCTATCCAAAGGCGCAACTCAACCTCATCCGGCTGATGCCGCACATCGCGTATCTTGGGGTCTACGACAACAGTGCCGAAGCGGATGGCCGCGGCATCGTACCCGACCCGGTGCGCCTGCTCGAGATGGAACACGGCAAACTGATTCGTCCGTCGCCTGACGATCCGATAGCGCTTGAGCGGACGCCCGATTGGGCCAGGCCGATCGTCGCAGCCGCGTTCCGCCTCACATGACACGAGTACTTCCGTACCCGGATCACCGAGCTTAACCGGCGTATCCGTTGGCTTTCTAGCGGCCCGCGTCGAGCAGCGCATTCGCCTCTCGCAGGATCGCCAGCCGCGCGATCGAAAGCCGCCACGATCTCCGCCTCGTGCGCCGGTACCGCGGCACGGTCGTTGCGGTCGAGTGCGTCCCAGATGCGCGGCAGGTAGGCACTGCGGTAGCTCGGTTGCGGCGCCACCAGCAGGTGGCGGATGAATGGCCGGCCGCGCTGGCCCGTGGGCTCCACCAGCGCGCGCTCCACCTGCATCAGCTTGTCGTTGACCGCGCGCGCCGTTGCGGGCGCAACCGGCTCCTCCGCGAGACGCTGCTCGAGACGTGTCGCCGCCGCTTCCCAGCGTGCGGCCGCCGCGCGCGCCGCCGCGAGCCTGAGCGGCTTGTCGCTGCCCGCGTGCGCCTCGACGGCCTCGATGTAGCCGACGGCCGCGCGCGCGTAATCCGAATAGCGCATCGGCAGCACCGGCATCTCGGCGAGCCGCCACGCCAGAATGCCCCAGAGCCGCGACAGCCCGACGCCAATGGCGAAGCCGGGGTCGACCACGGTGCTCTGGCGGAAGTAGTTGTCGTACATCGAGTGGTAAACGCCATAGGGACCGTCGAAGTACATGTCGATGCAGGAAACCCCGAGGTACTCCTGGAACGCCGTGTAGTCCGTGGCGCCGACGATCGTCTGCGACCTGCGGCACCCGATCCTCGAAGCGCGATGCCCAGGCGTCGTAGAGCGGCTTGCCCGAGAGCGGGATCGGGCACTGACCTTCGTCACGTCGCGCAGGAACTCCGCAAGCGCGGGCGTCGCGCCGCCGATGAAATCGCCGCCTTGCACGCCGGTGTCGACGTTGATGTAGGTGACCGCGTTCTTGCGCAAGGCTTCGGCGTTGTCGAGGGCCCACTGCGTCGAGCCGCCGAGCAGTGGTTCCTCGCCGTCCCAGACGGCGAAGACAATCGTGCGCCGCGGCCGATGGCCCTGTTTCAGTGCCTCGCCGAACGCGCGCGCGGTTTCGAGGAGCGCCGCCGTGCCGCTCGACGGATCCACGGCGCCATAGCTCCAGGCGTCGAGATGGTTGCCGAGGATCACCAGCTTGTCGGGCTCCTCGCGCCCGCGGATCACGCCGATGACGCTGCGGAGCGTTCCGACGCGCTCGTCGTTCTGCACGTCCATGTCGAGCGTGACCGGACCGGGACCGATGCGGTAGGTGAGCGGCAAGCCGCCCTGCCAGTCCTTGGGCGCCTCGGGACCGCCCAGATTGCTTCAGGATGGCGGCGGCGTTACGCGCATTGAGCGGCATCGACGGGATGCGCGGCAGCTGCTTGTCGCGCTGCGGCCCTTCCACCCAGCGGCCGTCCGGCTGCTGTTTCCAGTGAAACGTGAAAGGCTCGCCCTGCCCGAGCCAGTCGTAGATGATCGCGCCCCACTCGATGTGCGATTCCGGACCCCAGGGACCATCGGGATAGACCGGGCCGCGCAGGAATCCGTCCTCGGCAGGGTCGGAGTAAATGATCGTTCCCGCTGCGCCGCGTCGCTCGGCCTCGTAGACCTTGTAACCGCGGTACGAGTACGGGTTCGAGTACCGCATCAGCACGATCTTGCCCTTGAGATCGATGCCCATGCGGTCCAGGAGCTGGAAATCTTCGGGGCTGCCGCCGTTGGCGTAGACCACCTCGGCGCGGACCTTTCCCGAAGGCGCGTAGCCATGGAAAGCCACCTGCGCCGGGTCGTCGTAAAGTCGTGAGTCCTTGTCTGCGGGATGGGGGTCCTCGCGCAGGTCGAAGGTCTGATCGACGGGCGTGCGGATCGCGAGCGCCGCAGACTTTGGAAAACTGAGCAGCGCGGGAAACTCGTGGAAGTTCACTTCGTCGAGGCCGTACTCGCGAAAGCGGTCGCGCACGTATTCCGCGAGCGCGTGATTGCGCTCGGTGCCCGCCATGTGCGGCTCTTCGGTGAGGAGCAGCAGGTGCTTGCCGTAGGAAGCGGGGTTCGGCGCGGCGGCCAGGATCCGCTCCACATCCGGTGCCGTGGTCGGCTCTGCGGTCACGGCCTGCGGAACCATGCAGAGCCACCAGAAGATGGAGATGACATTGCGATGCGTGCGGGTCATGGATCGTCCGTGATAACTTCGTGATTGCGCGGTGCTCGATGATATCGAAATGCCGCATGGAGGACCGCTGGTGCGCACTTCCGCCTGCCTGGTGGCGATCGTCTGCATGACCGCCACTGGCACCGCGGTTTGTGAGACTGTACCCGCACGCAAATCCATCGCCGCCAGCCGCGCCGAAAAACCTCCGGTCCTCGACGGCCGCCTCGACGACGCCGTGTGGCAGCAGGCAGCCGTTGTCGAAGACCTGCATATCGTCGTCTCAAACGAATTCGGCGAACCGTCCCAGCGTTCCCGAATTTACGTCGCCTTCGATGACGAGGCCCTGTACTTCGCTGCACGATTCTGGGACACGGAGCCCGACAAGATCGTCGCCAAGGTGCTCCGCAAGACCGACGTCTCTTTCGGCGAGGATGGATTTTCGATCATCCTCGATCCTTTCGATCAGGGTCGCTCCGGTTACATGTTCGACGTCAACCCGAACGGCATGCGAAGCGAGGGGCTCTACACCGACGTCGACCGCCAGAACTGGGATTGGGAAGGCATCTGGGACGCCGCCGCGCAACGCGACGGTGACGGCTGGACCGCAGAGGTCGCGATTCCACTCAAGTCGCTCTCATTCGACCCCGCGCGCGATGCCTGGGGACTCAACTTCACGCGCTGGCTCGGCCGCAACAACGAGCAGTTCGGCTGGGTCTCCTACAATCGTAAGCAAAATCTGTCGCGCTCGGGCCTGTTGCAGGGCTTGAGCGGGCTTCAGCAGGGAAGGGGACTCGACATCACGCCCGGCCTGCGGACCGGGTCCTCGCGCGACTACGTGACAGATGAAGAGAACACGTTTCTGGAACCGTCGCTCGATGTGTTCTGGAAGATAACGCCGTCCATGACTGCGGCGCTGACCCTCAATCCCGATTTCGCGGGTACAACGGCGGACGCCCGGCAGATCAACCTGACGCGCTTCGATCTCTTTTTTCCGGAGCAGCGGGCTTTCTTCCTCCAGGATTCGGATATCTTCGAGTTCGGCCGGATCGAGGACGAAGACGGCCGGCCGTTCTTCTCACGTCGCATCGGACTCGATGACGGTGGGGAAACATTGACGCTGGACGGCGGCCTGAAGATGGCCGGGCGCGCCGGTCCCTGGAGTGTCGGCGCACTCGCGGTTCGCCAGGATTCCGCGACGGGGCCGGACACGGTTAACCTGTTCGTCGGCCGCATCGCGACCAACGTGCTGGCGGAATCCACGATCGGCGCGATCGTGACGAGCGGCAATCCCGACGAGACCCGCGACAACTCGCTCGCTGGTCTCGACTTCCACTATCTCAATACGCGCCTCGGCGAGGACCGCATGTTCGAAGCGAGCGCCTGGTACCAGCAAACCAGCACCGAGGGCCTTGAAGGCGACGATGCTGCCTATGGGTTGAGCGTCGTCATGCCGAACAGCCGCGGTTGGCGCGGCGAGGCCGCGTACAAGGTGCTCGAGGAGAACTACTTTCCCGCGCTTGGCTTCGCGAGCCGAACCGACGTCGTCGATATCGAAGCAGAGCTTGGATACACCTGGCGGCCGTCTGGCAGCTGGGCCCGCTCGATCTACAGCGGCATCGATAGCCAGTTCGTCAATGCGATCAACGGGCGCGATCAATCGCGGGAAATCGAGCTTAGGGTCATCGAGGTCGAAAACCAGACTGCGGATCGTCTCGAACTGGAACACAGCTTCGTGGAGGAGCGGCTGACGGAGTCCTTCGAGATTTCGGATGGAATCGTGATTCCGGCCGGCACATATTCTTTCGACCATGCCTGCGCGGGCCTGTACACGGGCGAGCATCGCGTGATTGCCAGCAATTCAACGATTTGCGTTGGCGAGTTCTACGACGGCGACATTTTCGTCGTCGGGACGAAGATCACCTGGCGGCCCAGTGCCCATCTGAAGTTCACGCTCGGCGGGGAGTACAACGACATCGACCTCCCACAGGGCGACTTCATCACGCGGCTCTGGACCTTGAATGCCGATATCGCCTTCAACGTCGCCTGGTCCTGGGAAAACTTCCTGCAATACGACAACGTGTCCGACACCATCGGCTTGAACAGCATCCTGCGCTGGATCCCGCGGGCGGGTCGCGAGACCGTGCTCGCGATCAATTCACAGCTGGAGGATTTCGACCGCGACCGGAAATTCCGGTCGTACACATCTGACCTGACGCTGAAGCTCAGTCACACCTTCCGGTTCTGACGATCACGCCATGTTTCCGCCGTCCATCGGGATCGCCGCACCGTTGATCTGGGCCGCATCGTCGGATGCGAGAAATGCGACCAGCGCAGCGACTTCCTCAGGGCTCGTGACACGACCGGTCCGGCTGCCCGTATTCGCTTCGTGCAGCGCACTCTTCGCGTCGAGTCCATGAGTGGCGCCTGAGCGGTAAAGCATCGGCGTTTCGACATCGCCGGGACACACGGCATTGATGCGGATGCCCTCGGCGGCATGATCGATCGCCATCGCCCGGGTCATCAGCACGAGGCCTCCCTTGCTTGCGCAGTAGGCGACCGCATTCCGCCCGCCGACCAGACCCCAGTCGGACGCGATATTGACGATCACGCCTTTGCTGAGCCGAAGCTGCGGCAGGGCCGCGCGGCTCAGGAAGAACGACGTGCTCAGGTTGATGTCGAGTGTCTGCTGCCAGACCCGGTCGGTCGTCCCCTCGGCATTGGCGATCTGATAGATGCCGGCGTTATTCACGAGCACGTCGAGACGCCCGAAAGTTCTCACGCAATCGGCGATCAGCTTGTCGCAGGCCTCCGACGACTTGAGGTCGCCGATCCAGGTTTTCACGGAGCGCAGTTCGGACGCGACCTTCGCCGTGCGGGCCGCATCCCGACCGGCTGCCATCACGGCATAGCCGTCGTTTTCTAGGCGGCGCGCGACCGCCGCGCCAATTCCGGAACTCGCGCCGGTGACCAATGCGACTTTTTTCTTCACGCGGGACGTCCTTCTACTTGCCGTAGTGGCGGTCGAGATAGGCCACGATTGCCGCGGATTCTTCCGGCGTCAGCGGCGCGCCAAAAACAGTAACCATTTTCTTGACTGTCTTCTCCCAGGCGGCCTTGTCCTGGAACGGAGAGTTCATGACGATGTAATCGAGGCTGTGGCACATCGAGCAGGAAGTCTGTACCTGGTCGCGGCCCGGGCCATCGTTGAGCACGATTCCGGTCTCGTCATCAGCGATTGCCCGGTCCGGAAGGGCGAGCACCACTCCGAGAAGCAACAAACGACTACGCCACACGGTATTCCACCTGCTGCACCACGTTGTGGTGGTAACCGGCCGGATTTGGAATGAGCGCGTCACCTTGTGTCGAACCGTCCCGCGCGCGGGCGCGCGCCATGAGCGTAATTTCTCCCGGTTGCGCCGGCGTCAGCGGAAAACGCCATTGCCGCCAGGAGTACGGGCCATGGTCACGGCCGAGCGTCGCCTCGCGCCAGGTCGCGCCGCCGTCCCGTGAGACTTCGACGCCACGAATGCCTGAGCCGCTGTCCCAGGCAATGCCGAGGACCTCGGTACGCCGGCCCGCCGGGAGTGTCGCGCCCGGCTGCGGATCGACGATCAGCGAATTGACGCGAATCGCGGTAATCGGCGAGTTCTGCTCGCTGTCCTGCGATTCGAAGCGGCTCGGGCCGAACAGGCCCTTCGGGACGCGATAGGCTGTCTTCATCCAGAACCCGTCGAACGGCTTGTCCAGCACGTTCAATTGCGTCAGTGATTTGACCCAATAGGTGGCGGTCCAGCCCGGTACGACGAGCCGCGCCGGGAAACCGTGCCAACGCGACAGCGGCTCGCCGTTCATCTCGAAGGCGATCAGGGTGTCGGCGTCGAGCGCCTTCCACAGTGGAAGGCTTTTCACGAAATCAGGGCCGTGAAGGGTCGGCGCATCGGCGCCGTCGGCCTGGACCTCGAGCGCGGTCTCGGAGAGGCCGGCGGCCTCGAGTACATCTTTCAGCCGTACGCCGCGCCAAATGGCGTTCCCCATCGCGCCGTAACTCCATTGCACGCCCGGCACATGCGGCGTGAACAGCCCGCGACGGTTGCCCGAGCATTGGTTGACGGCGGCGACTTCGTACGCCTTGAATTTCCGCAGTTCTTTCAGCGTGAACTCGCGCGGCGACTGGGTCGCAGGTCCCGCGATGCGCAGCCGCCAATCGGCAAGCGTCACGTCCGGCACGCCCATGTGCCAGCGCACGTAAAACGCATCGTTGGGCGTGAATTGATCGCGGAAGAGGGGAACGGGCGTTTCGTAGTTCGGCGGCCGAAAGGTCCGCTTGATGAGCGGACGCTTGCCGGGCAGCGCATCCATGACGGAGGAAGCAAGCGTCCCGGCGGGCAGTTCAGATTGCGCCGCCAGCAGCCGGTTCGGAATCAGCAGGCCCGCTGCAAGGGCGGACGAAGAGTCGAGTACGAAACGGCGCCTGTCCATGGACCTCCATGCCTGGTCGGTACCCAGGTCATTCGAATCATGCAGTCGGCTACTTTGCCCTGAGCCGATCCAGGTACCGGTCGCGCAACTCCGTCTGGCGCGAACGCATTTCGACCGCGTTCCCCGCGATCCAGACTTGATCGGCGAGAGTCGTGACTTCGAGTGGATCGCCGCTCCAGAGCACGAGGTCCGCTACTTTTCCTTTCTCGATGCGTCCGCGATCGGCGCCAAGGCCGAAAATGTCGGCCGGAACCGCCGTAATCGCAGCGAGCGCGGCTTCGCGCGACAGGCCGTGCGCCGCGGCATTGCCTGCGAGCTGGCGATTCTTGCCCGCCTGATGGCTTGTTTCGTAATCGAATGCGATGCGCACGCCGGCGTCGTTCAGGAGCTTCGCATTGTCGAGGCGGGCCCCGAGGCGGTCGAAATCGCCCGGCAGGTTGTTGAGCGGGTTCAGGATGACCGGCACGTCGGCAGCGGCGAGATCCTGCGCGACTATCCAGGCTTCGTCGCCACCCGAGATCACAGCTTTCATTCCGTGAAGTTTCGCGTAACGGACGACCTGGCGGATATCCGCGGCGCGCTCGACCTCGAAGACCACACGGCCGCCCGCGAGATAACCCTTCAACGCGGCGCGACCTTCAGGCAGGAGCAGGGCGCCTTCGCCCGCGGTGTTCGGTTCACGCACTTCGCGAATGGCCTGATCGAACAGCATGTACTGCGCGGCGCGGCTGCCGCCGGAGCCGTCGATCGCGTCGCTGCCCCAGTTGACGAGCAGTGTCTTGCTGCCTTCGAGTACCGCGTCGAATCGCCCGTCGAGCGTGAACGCAGCGCCCTGGCCCGCGATCAGGCTGTGATTGCGGGACGGGATAGACATCGCCCAGGTCACGCCCTCGACGCGCACGACGGGAATCAGCGCGGAGCGCGGGTTGAACGCCGGCGTGATGTCGAATTCCGGGCGCCAGTTGTGCTGCCAGGCGGGTGCCATCAATTCGAGTTCCGAATCGACAGTCGAAGGCTCGAGCGAGAGCTCTTCGAGGCCGAGTTGGGTGAGTCCGCCGAAGATCCCTGGCGTCAGTTCGCGCCCTTTCGCTTCGATCACGGTGGCGCCCGCCGGCGCCGCGAGTCCGATTCCGACGTCAGCAATGCGACCGTTCTGCACAAGCACGTCCGCATTCTGGAGCGTGCCGGCGCCGCCGACCGTGTGTACGCGCGCACCCTTGATCAACACGTCCTGAGCACTCGCCGCGCCAAAAGCGAGGCACGCAGCCGCAGCGAGGATGGCAATTCTTGAATTCTTCACAGCGAGAAATCCGATCGGGGTTTCGCCGCGGGCTTCGAACGATCGAAACGCAGAACGCCGTCGATGAACACCTGATCGGCGAGCGCGTACACACTGAACGGCGTACCGTTCCAGATCACGACGTCCGCCATCTTGCCGGGCTCGAGCGATCCCGTTTGTGCGTCGATGCCGAGCGCGTGCGCGGGATTGGACGTGAGCCAGCGAATCGCGCGCTCGGGCGGAATGTCGAGTCCCGCGCGAACGCCGCGCGCCATCGCCTTGGCCGCTTCCTGGTTCAGGCGCTGGATGCCCTCGTCGGAATCGGAATGCACGATCGCGCAGCCGCCCTGCGGGTAATCGACGAGGGCGATGTTTTCCTGGATACCGTCGTAGGCTTCCATCTTGAAGCCCCACCAGTCCGCCCACAGCGCGCCGCACACACCTTCCTTCGCGAGGCGGTCGGCGAGCTTGTAGGCCTCGACGCCGTGGTGGAAGGCGGAGATCTTGTAGCCGAACTCCTGGGCGATATCGAGCATGGTCGCCATTTCGTCGGCGCGATAGCAGTGGTTCTGCACGAGGATCTTGCCCTGCATCACCTCCGCAAGCGTTTCGAGCTTCAGATCGCGCTTGGGAGGAGTGGGGCGAATTGCGTCTTTGTCGGCGTCCTTCTCGAACTTTGCGAGCTCGGCGCGATACTTATCCCATTTCGCCACGTAATCCCTGGCGTCGGCAAACGCCTGCCGGTAACCGGCGACGTTGCCCATGCGCGTCTTGGGCGCCTTGCCGTTACGCCCATAAACGCGCTTCGGATTCTCGCCGCAGGCCATTTTCAAACCCTGCGGCGCACCGGGGAACTTCATCGCCTGGTAGGTCGTGGCGGGGACGTTCTTGAGCGTCACGCCACGTCCGCCGATGAGATTGGCGGAGCCGGGCAGGATCTGTAGCGAGGTAATGCCGCCCTGGAGCGCCGCTTCGAATCCCGGATCCTGCGGCCACACGCTGTGCTCGACCCAGACGTTCGGCGTGACCGGATCGGTCGACTCATTGCCATCGGCGTGCGCGAGTACGCCAGGGCTCGGATAGGAGCCCATATGCGAATGAACGTCAATCAAACCGGGCGTGACCCAGCGACCACCTGCGTCGATGACCTGCGAGCCTGTCCGCGCGTCGAGCGATTGCCCGACAGCTTCGATGCGCCCGTGCGCAATCAGGACATCGCCGTTGTCGATCCGGGTGCCAGTGCCGGTGAGCACGGTCGCATTGCGGATCAGGACCGGCGGGCCTTGGTCGCCCGCGTCATAAGTCGAGGAAAACGGTTCGCGGACCGGGGCGGGAGATGTGGCCGCTGCCGCCGGGTCGGTCGGCGCCTGAGATTGTGCGGCGCACGCCGTAATGACGGCCGTACAGGCCATTGCCAGCAGTGACATCCAGAACGATTGGGAAGCCAGGGCGCGAAGTTGCATACGAGCCCGGAGATTAACCATGTAGGCGCGAACCGACAAGCCGAGGCTACCTTTCGCACTGCAATTCAACCGACAATAGAGCCTGTTAGGGTCAAGGAGCCACGCCAGGGCCATGTCTCCCGAGCAGATCATCTTCCTGCTGATTGTTTCGATCACGCTCACGCTCTTCGTCAGCGAGCGTGTCCGCATCGACATCGCCGCGATGCTGACGCTGCTCGCCCTGGCGGCCACGGGTATCTTGACTCCGGCGGAAGCCCTTTCCGGATTCGCCAGCGAGCCGGCAATCATCGTGGCTTCGGTTTTCGTGATCTCCGCTGCGCTCAATCAGACCGGGCTGACCGAGCGCATCGGCGCCGGCATCGCGCGTGCTGCGGGAGCCGCAGAATGGCGCGCGATCCTCGTCGTGATGCCGGCCGTCGCCGCGCTCGCGGCCTTTTCGCATCACCTCATGATCACCGCAATGATGCTGCCCATCATGATGCGCCTCGCGCGCGAGCAGAAGCTGTCGCCTTCGCACCTGCTGATGCCGATGTCGCTTGCGGCCTCGCTCGGGACGACGCTCACGATCTTCAGCGCCCCGGCTTTCCTGCTCGCCAACCACCTTCTGGAAACCGGAAATCAGACGGAACTCGGCATTTTCGGCATCACGCCGATCGGCGCGGCGCTCGTGGGGCTTGCCATCGTCTACATGTCGCTTGGCCGCTGGCTGCTGCCGCGGCGGCTGGCACAACCCGACGAGACCGATTACCTGCGCCTCGACCGCTATTACACGGAACTGATCGTCGAAGAGAACTCGCGCTGGATCGGCCGCCCGATCGCCGAATTCAACCGGCATTTCGAGGGGCGACTCGACGTCGTCGAATGGCTGCGGAGCGGAGCCCGGCAGCGAAACTCCGGATCAGGTTCCGTGCTGATCGCCGGAGACCTGTTGTTTGTTCACGCCGGACCGGACGAGATCGCATCGGTCGAGGGTGAGCCCGGCCTCTCCCTGCACGCAGTCAAGAAGTACGGGGGTTCGATCAAGCCGACGGGCAAAGAGGACACGGGCGAGCCGCAGCTCGTGCAGGTCGTCGTCGCGCCGCATTCCCCGTTCGTCGGCGAAACCATCGGCGGCATCGACTTCCGAAAGACATTCGGCGTCGTGGTGGTCGGCATGTGGCGCCGCCAGGGCTGGATCCACGAGAAGCTGTCGCAGGTCAAGCTGAGCGAGGGCGACCTGCTCGTGCTGCGCGGAACGCCGGAGAAATTCTCCGAGCTCGCGGTGCATCACGGCTTCCTGATGATGGTGCCTTTCTCCGCGAACCCGCGCCGCCGCCAGCGAGCGATGCGCGCGCTCCTGATTGTGGCCGCTGTCGTCGCAGCGGCTGCCTCGGGTTTCATGCCGGCGCAGATGGCATTCCTCGCAGGCGCGGTCGCGCTCGTCCTGACCGGTTGTGTCAGCGTCGAACACGCCTATCGCGAGATCGATGTGCGCATCTTCGTCATGATCGCCGGCGTCATTCCGCTCGGTCTCGCGATGGAGAAGACGGGCACCGCGGCGTTCCTTGCTGAGCAGTTGCAGCATGTGACCGTTGGCTGGCATCCGCTGGCGGTGTTGCTGGCGCTTTACTGGGCGGCAGCACTCGTCACCCAGATACTTTCCGATGCAGCGACCGTCGTACTGCTCGGCCCGATCGCGCTCGCGCTCGCCCTGGCGATCGGCCTGCCGCCGCAGCCTTTCATCGTCTGCACGGCATTGGGCGCGGTCACCGCTTTTCTGACGCCGATCGGCCACCACGGCAACCTGCTGATTCTCAACCCTGGCCGCTACACGTGGGGGGACTTCCTGCGCGTCGGCGCGCCGCTCACGGTCGCCATCAGCGTCGTGAGCGCCTGGATGGCGCAGTGGATGTGGCTCGGGGGGTCGCTGATCCCTTAGTGGGCCTGGGTCATTCGGGCATTCAGCCTGACAGGACCCTGGTAATGCGCTCGACGGCTTCGTCGATTTCTTCGCGGGTTGTTGTCCGGCCGAGGCTGAAACGTACGGCACCAGCTCCGATCGCTTCAGAGACCCGCATCGCCCGCAGTACCGGTGAGAGTTCCGTGCGCCCCGAGTGGCATGCCGATCCGGTCGACGCTGCAATTCCGTCGAGCGCCGAGAGTATGGCTGCGCCGCTCTGACCGGCAAACGAGACATTCAGCGTATTCGGCAGTCGGTGTTCCGGATGTCCATTGAGAATCACGCGATCGCCCAACCGATCTCGCAGCAGGGCCCAGAAGTGATCGCGTAACTCGCGAATGCGTTTCGCCCAGGCAAGGTCCGTGGCGAGCACGCATGCGGCGCCGAGCCCGGTGGTCAGGAGCGCGCTTTCGGTGCCGGCACGCCGGCCGCTCTCATGTCCGGCGCCGTGAACAAGCGGTTCGATAATCGCACCCCTGCGGACAAACAGTGCGCCGATGCCTTTCGGTGCGTACAGCTTGTGACCGGCGATTGAAAGGAAATCGACACCCAGATCGTCCACTCGGGTCGGAATTTTCCCGACCGACTGCGCGGCATCCGTGTGTAACGGCACACCGTGCTCTCTGGCGATGCGTGCGCAATCTTCGATCGGCTGAATCGTGCCGACCTCATTGTTCGCATGCATGAGCGTGATCAGGATCGTGTCATGGGTGATGGCGCGACGCAGATCGTCCGGGTCAATCCGCCCGGTGCCATCGACTCCGAGCCGGGTGATACGCGCGCCCAGGCGCTCCAGGAATCCGCACGGTTCGAGGATGGACGGATGCTCGATCTCACTCGAGATGATGTGTGCGGAGCGATTCCCTCGCGCGAAAAACACGCCCTTGAGCGCCAGGTTGTTCGCCTCGCTCCCGCCGCTCGTAAATACGATCTCGTCGGCTGCGCAGCCGAGGAGGGCCGCCACCTGTGCACGACTCTTTTCCACCACGAGTCTTGCAGGCAACCCCGCCCAATGGGGGCTTGACGGGTTGCCGTAATTGTCCTCGAGCGCAGCGCGCATCGCCGCCGCCACCTGCGGATCGAGGGGCGTGGTCGCGTTGTAATCCAGGTAGATGTTTCTCATGGCAAGGTCTCGCGCATGCGAATGGCAACGACGACACCCGAGGCCGCGGTCAGGATCGCAACCGAGGCAATAGCCACTTGCAGCCCGAACACATCGGCGAGCACGCCGCAGAGCAGGGCGCCGATCGCGTAGCCGAGGTCGCGCCACAGGCGATACACGCCGACCGCCGAGGCGCGCCACGAGGGGTGCGCGACATCGCCAATCGCCGCGAGCAGAGTTGGATAGACCATCGCGGTTCCAAGCCCGAGCAGCACGGCGCCGGCGAGGGCCCCCATCATTCCGTGCGACAGGAGCACGACTGCGATGCCTGCAGCTTGGACCCACATGCCGGAAGCGATGAGCCACTTGCGCCCGATCCGGTCGGACCAGGGACCGGTGGCGAGTTGCGCGACTCCCCAGGTCGCAGGATAAGCGGCGGCGAGGATGCCGATCTGTTCGAGGTTCATGTGAGCGGCCGCAAAAAACAATGGGAACAGTCCCCAGGCCATCCCGTCATTCAGATTGTTGACTAGACCGGCCTGGGAGATGCTTGAAAGATTTCGATCGGTGAGTGACGTGCGCCTGAACACCTCGCCTTGTGAGAGGGGCCGGTGCAGGCGCGCGCTCATCTGCGACTCATACTCGACGTGCTGACGCGTATCGCGAACCGCGCCAACAGACAGCGCAAGACCGAGCAGCACAAAAATGATGCCAAGATAGAACGGCTCGGGTCGCAGGCCGTAGTTCGAGGCGACCCACGCGGTCGCCAGAGCGCTCCCCGCAACCGCGACGTAGCCCGAGAATTCGTTCAGACCCATCGCAAGCCCCCGTTGTCGTGGACCGGCGAGATCGATCTTCATGATCACGGTGACTGACCAGGTCAATCCCTGACTCACGCCGAGCAGAATGTTGGCCAGGATGACCCAGTTCCAGCTCGGGGCATGCATCAACAGGAGCGGAACCGGCAATGCAACCAGCCAGCCGACCACCAGCACAGGCTTGCGGCCGAACCTGTCGGCGAGACGCCCGGCCAGGTAATTCGAGACGGCCTTGGTGATGCCGAAGGCGACAATGAAGGACAGGATCGCAGTGCGCGCGGCGAGGCCAAACTCTTCCTGGGCAATTGCCGGAAGAATGCTGCGCTCGAGGCCGAGCATCCCGCCGACGAACGCGTTGACGAGAACGAGGAGAGAGAACTGCCGCCAATTCTCCCGCAACCCCAGGCGGACGGTCGTCGTGGTCACGATCCGCGCGAATGGAAGGCGCCGCCCTCGCTCCAGGACGCGCCAAGCACGTTCAGGATCAGCCGGCCGGCCGTGATGCAGGTCAGTCCATTCACGAAATCGTAGGAGGGCGCGATCTCGACGATGTCCATGCCGATGATGCGGTTGCGCCGCGCGACGCTTCGAAGGAGCGGCGCGAGCTGACGAAAATAGATGCCGCCCGGTGTCGGCGCCATGACCGCCGGCATTTCCGTGGGATCGAGTCCATCGGCGTCAATCGTCAGATAGACCAGTTGGCCCGCGGGAATGGTGGCGAGTACCGGCTCGGCGCCCTCGGCGTGAAACTGCTCGGCGCTCACCAGGTGCGAGCCGTAGCGGCGCGCAGCCTCGATTTCCAGCCGGCGCGCACTGCCGATGGCGCGAAGTCCGATCTGCGTCATGCCGGAAACGGCCGGATTCCTGCTCGCCCATTGCAGCGGGCTGCTGTAGCCGCGGCGCACGCCACCGACTTCCTCACGCCAGTCGAGATGCGCGTCGATGTGCAGGATGTGCACCGGCTCGTCGAGCGCGTCGAGCGCATCCACCACCGGAATCGTGACGCCGTGATCGCCGCCGAGGACGATCACCTGCGTGCCCTGCTTCCAGAGATGGCGCACGCGATCCGCGATGTGGGCGGCGTAGTCACCGTAGTCGCCGCTGCCGGACCATCCGACGTTGCCCATGTCGATGTGGCTCGGCAGGTGGGATGCGAGGTCAGTGCCGCTGTCGAAGTCCCAGTGCGCCGGGTTGTAGCAGAAGCTCGGAGACATCGCGCGAATTGCATCCGGCGCGCGCGCCTGGTCGTTGGGAAACTTGTCGTGCGCGTACGGCTCGCTGTGCTGGATGCCGAGCACCGCGACCGCCGCGTTCCAACCCGCCGGGTCGGTGACGATCGGCCAGTCGAGGAAAGGGCGGGTGGGAGCGGTCGTCGGTTGCAAGCGCGTCATCTCAGTCTCCGTGGTGACCGGCTGAGGGCGCCGGGCGTCCCGCATCGATGGTAAGCCAGAGCAGGGCCGCGGCGATCGCCGTCGCCGCGCCGGTCGCGAAGACGATACCCCAGCTCTGGCCGGAAGAGAGCACCGCTATGATCGGCGTCGCGACGACGCCGCCGAGATTGCCGCCGGTATTGAGCACCGCGGTCGAAACCATGGTGTCTTGCGGCGCAAGACGCATCGCCGCGCCCCAGTACGACCCTTCCGTCACTTCCACGAAGGCAAAGCCGAGGCAGAGCGCGACCACAGCCCAGTAGGGATTCGCCAGCCAGACGGTCAGGAACAGGAATAGCGCCGCGCAGGGCAGGGCGACGAGCGGCAGGATGCGCAGTCCAATGCGATCGCCGAAGCGCGCGCGAAAGCGATCCGCGAGCCGGCCGCCGGTCGCGGCGGCCGCGCCCGCGACGAGGAAAGGAAGCGCCGCGAGCCAGCCGCTCTCGAGCACGCTCAACTTCCGTTCCTGGACGAGATAGAGAAAACTCCAGAACGTCACCAGATAGAACACGTAGTTCATGATGAAGTACGAGGCCGTGATTCGGAGGATCTGCGGATCGCCGACGACGCGCAGGATTCTCCGCACGGTCAGCGGCGCGCCGGGATCGTAGGGCGGGTTGGCCTTGAGTTCGGCGAGCTCGGCGGGGGAGACCGCCGGATGTTCCTCAGGGCGGTCGCGCGCGAAGCCATACCAGAGTGCGACCAGGAGCAGGGACGGCACGCTCGAGAAGATGAGCGCCGCCTGCCAGCCATAGGACTGCATCAGCCAGGCGACGAGAGGTGTCGTCACGGCCGCGCCGAGCCACAGGCCCGTGACACTCAACCCTAGCATCGAGCACCAGGACCTGACCGGGAACCAGAATTGAATCCCTCCCGTAATAACGGGAAACAGCCCGCCTTGCGCAACACCCAGCAGGCCACGGGCCAACAGCAGAGCGGTGAACATGACGCCGAAGGCCGCGATCAGGGGCGCGCTCGCCGTGAGAACGCTGGCGATGATGGTCGTCAGGCCGATCCCGGCCAACACCAGGCGCGGGCCGAACTTCTCGCCCAGCAGAGCGCCCGGCAACTGAAAAACCGCATACGTAAACAGGAACGAGGTGAAGAGCCAGCCGACCTGGACTTGCGTCAGGCCGAGCTCCGGCATCATCCGCTCGGCGGCAATGCTGATACTGGTGCGTTGCACATAACCCGTGAACGCGAATGCAAAGAGCATCGCGAACACGAGCGAGCGAATGCGGAACCGACCCATCCGGGTAGATTACAGAGCCGCCTCGCGGCATGTCAGCTATTTGGTTGCGGCGTTACTCACTCAAACGCTTGATGCGCTGCGTGCGGCTGCCGTCGAATTGCTCGGAGGCCCGCTGCAGCAGGAGCCTGGCTTCGCCTGCAGGCAGCGCCCGACTCATCAGGAATCCCTGCGCCTGATTGCAGAAGTGATCCTGCAGGAAGCGGAGCTGCGCGAACGACTCGACGCCTTCGGCGACAACCCCGACTTTGAGTGCCTTGGCAACGGAGATGATCGCGGCCGCGATGGCGCCGTCGTCCGCGGTCTCGCTGAGGTCCCGCACGAAGGAGCGATCCATCTTCAGCCGGTCGATCGCAAAGTTCTGCAGGCGCTGGAAGTTCGAGTAGCCAGTCCCGAAATCGTCGATGGCGATCGACACGCCGATGGCGTGCAGGTCCTTGAGGATTTTCTCGGAGCGCTTTTCGTCCATCAACACCATCGATTCGGTGATTTCGAGCTCGAGCATCCCGTGATCGAGGCCTGACTCCGCAAGAACATTGCTGACCAGCTCGACGAAATTGGGCATTGCGAACTGCTGGCCCGCGATATTGACCGCGATGCGCTTCACCGCAAGCCCGTCGTCGTGCCATTGCTTGGCCTGGGCGCAGGCAGTCCGCAGCACCCATTCGCCGATCGGAATGATCAGCCCGCAGTCTTCCGCGATCGGGATGAAGTCCATCGGTGGTATGACGCCGAGCTCGTCGTTGGTCCAGCGCAGCAGCGCTTCCATTCCGACGATTTCGCCCGTCGACATCTCGATCTGCGGCTGGTAATGCAGGGACAGCTCGCCGCGCTCAAGCGCGCCGCGCAGCTTGCCCTCGATCGTGTAGCGCTGGAGCATGCCCTCGTTCATCGACGCGTCGAAGAACGCGTACGAACCCGGCCAGCGGCGCTTCGCGAAGTACATCGCGAGGTCACCATGGCGCAGCAAAGAGGTTGCGTCGGTCCCGTCCGTCGGGGAGATCGCGATGCCGATGCTCGGCGTGATGACGACCGTATTGGTCGAGAGTTCCATCGGCTTCTGAATCGCCGCAATCAGGCGATCGGCCACCGATCGGGCGTCCTCGGAACTCGATATATCCGGAAGGATGACCATGAACTCGTCGCCGCCAAGGCGGCCGACGTCGCCGGGCCGTTCGTCGCCCGACGTGTCGGCTCCGCGATTGTCGACGCGGCGCAGCGACTTACCCAGCCGCTCCGCGGCAACCTTCAGGACCTCGTCGCCGACCGAGTGACCGAGCGTGTCGTTGACGCGCTTGAAGTTGTCGAGGTCGATGTACATCACGGCCAGCATCTTGCCCTGCTGCAGCGTCGTTTCGAGCGCCGAGCGCAGGCGCGTGTGCGCCTGCTCCCGGTTGGGCAGGCCCGTCAGTGAATCGAAGTAGGCGAGGCGCGCCAGGTGCTTTTCTGCGCGCCACTTACTCGCAAGGGCAATGGCCATCTGCCGCACTTCGTGCGGGTGAAACGGCTTCTGAAGGTATGAGAGCTTGTCTTCCGGTGGAACACGCCCGCCGATGTCGCAGGGGTCCACGTCCGAATAGGCCGTGCACACCGCGATCTCGACGGCGGCGTCCAGTTCGCGGATGCGGCCGGCGGCCCAGATGCCGTCCTGGCCGGGCGGCATGCGCATGTCGAGAAAGACGACTGAAAAGGGCTGTTTCGCGTCGAGTGCCCGCTTGACAGCTGCGACGGCGGCTTCTGCGCCATCGCAGTATTCCGCGTCGAAAGTCATCGCCGCCGACGGCAGGCGTTGCGGCTGCTTCTGCCCCTCGCCGCCGAAAAGCTTTGCGCCCAGTGAGCGCCGCGCGGCGTTCTGGGCATCCTGCTCCGGCTCGCTGAAAATCTGGCGGTAGGCGTCACGCATCGCGGCCTCGTCGTCAACGACGAGGACGCGGATCGGTGCACGGTTTGGATCTGCCATGATAAAACCTCAGGCGGCCTGCGTCCTGGCTTCGGTTGCTGGAATGGGCACTGGAATGACCAGGTGGAATGTCGCTCCGCGGTCATGACCGTCACTGGTCGCCCAGATGCGGCCGCCGAGAGCGTTGACGGACGTGGCGCACCAGTGCAGTCCGATGCCCATGTTGCCGCTCTCGAGTTTCGTCGAGTAACCCTTTTCGAAAACCCTCTCGAGATTCTCCGCACTGATCCCGATGCCGGTATCCGCGCAATCCAGGAAGAGCTTGGACTGTTCGCCGTCGCGGGCCAGCCTGGCTGTAAAAGCGCACGGTTCCGTGGTTTCGGCCTGCGGCGCGGACGGCTTCCGCGGCATTGATGATCAGGTTCTGTACCAACTGGCGGAGCATTGTGCGCGCCACCGGCACCGTGCCCACGGCCTTGACCGATGGATCGATTTCGATGTTGACCAGCTCACGGCAGCGGTCCGGGACGATTTCGAGGCTCTGTTCGATGATGGCCGGAAGTTCCGCGGCCTCGATGACGGTCGGCGCACGCGCAGTGAGCGACTGTTCGTTCAACGCGCTTTGCACGATTTCCGTCTGCCGCGTGATGACGTCGACGTCGCCAGCGGCCTTCCGGATCACGCCCGTCATTTCACTGCTCGCGAGGCGCAGGAACTCGTCGAGATCGGCCTGGCGGGGGCTCCCGTCGGCCTCCTGGCCGCGCTCCGCGAGCGCGCGTTCGACGTCGATCGTCGGAGCCGCGCGCAGGCGGCTCTGCAGCTTGGCGACGCGAACTCGAAGGGGCGTCATCGCATTGCCAATGTTATGCAACACGCCCCGCGAAACTTCTGACTTGCCGGCATCAAAACTGTGGTCGACGAGCTGCCGTCGCGACTCGGCTACCTTGGCGACCATGCGATCGAACTCAGTTGCGAGCGCCCCGATCTCGTCGCGCCGCTCGAGATTGAGCCGTGCAGTCAGGTCGTCGCCCGCGCCGATCTGGACCGCCTGGCGCGTAACCCGGGCGAGGGGCGCCAGCACCGTGCGGTCGAGTGAGACCAGCAGGATCAGCAGCACGACGATGGCCGCACCGACGGTAAATGCAAGCACGTAGTTGACCGTCGTGCGGGCGCCCTCGCTGATCGTACGCGGAACTTCGACGCGCAAGGCCATGGCCGGAACGCCGTAGACGTCGGTGAATACCCGAAGAACCTCGGTCGAGCTGCCCTTAATCCTGATGTTTTCGTTTGCGAGCGTTTCGCCATTGAGCCTGAGAATTGAATCGGCGCCCAGGTCGCCACGAACCGCTGCGAGCTTGACGCGGGTCTGGGCCCTCGATCCGATTGCCACGACTTCCGCGTCGGTCAGGAGTCGACCCATCAACACCATGCCGCGCGACGGGCCCTAATCCGAAACCGTCTAGAATCGGTGCGACCGCAGCGAGCAGTACGCCATCGTCGGTCGTGATCAAGCCCTGTTCTGGCAGGCCGCTCAGCAGGTTATTCCGCCAGACGAAGCTATCCGGCAGCGATTCCTGCGGGAACAGGGTGAGCGGCCCGATCTCTCCGGAGATCGGGTCGAAGGACTTCGACAGGACGATTTCGCCGTTCAGATCGACGAAGGCGAGCGCCGTCAGGCGCAACTGCTTCATCGCCGCCTCGCTCAGGTTGTCCTGCTCGAACTGCGGATTGTGATCACGGATGAATTCGTAGGTGTCTTTCCAGTTACCCCAGTCGGCGGCCGAAACTCCGATCTCGTTCAAGGACTGGTTGACGCCGTAATCGATGCGCTTCATGGCGGTCCGCGCCGTTGTCGAGTTCGATTTCCTCGAAACGCGGCAACAGCAAGGCCTGCCCGACGCCCCACTCGACGAAAGTGAGCGCGACGAACACGGCCGCGAGCAGCACAACGACTTTGGCGCGTATCTTCATGATCTGGGCCGGGTATCCGGCGAACGGGCCAGAATATGACGCACGGCCGAGCGTCCGGAATGTGACGTAACCGAGATGCGCCGAAACAGTCGGGGGGTTGTACGCAAGGAGTGACGCGTGTCACAACTGACGCGGCGTGGTAGCGTCCTGCAACTTCCGAGGAGACTCCCATGCGCGTGACACGCCGCAATGCACTGATCGGGGCCGCCGCTCTCTTTGCCCCGTTTCCTCAAGGCATCCTGGCCGCAGCGGCGAACGCCCCGGACGAAAAGACAGGTTTGATCCGGCTCGACGGCAACGAGAATCCATACGGTCCTTCTCCGGCGGCCCGTCAGGCGATTCTCGCAAGTGCCGACGAGGCGCCGCGTTATGCCGACGAGTCGATCACGACATTGATTCGTCAGCTCGCCGCGCACGAGAGCGTCGCGGATTCCCAGATCGTGATCGGCACCGGGTCCGGTGAACTGCTCAGGATGGCAGGGCTCCTCGTCATGACGACCACCTCAGGCAGCGAACTTGTCGCCTCGAAACCGACCTATGAAGAGTTGCCGCGGTTCGCCGAGAAACTCGGCTTGAAAGTGCGTTGGGTCGCGCCGGACGGCGATCATCGCCACGATCTTGCCGCCATGCGCCGTGCCATCACGGAATCGACGCGTCTCGTCTACGTCTGCAACCCCAACAACCCAACCGGGACCGCAGTCACTCGCGACGCGCTCGCGGCCTTCATCCGGTCGGTTCCCGCGGATTGCACCGTGATCGTCGACGAGGCATACATTGATTTCGTCGATGAACCGGCTTCTGCGACAGCCGCAGGGCTCGTGAAGGACGTCCCGAACCTGATCGTGCTGCGGACCTTCTCGAAGATCCACGGACTTGCGGGACTTCGCGTCGGTTACTCGATCACGCCGGCGGCCCTGGCGCAACGCTTTGCGGCGACTCTCGCTCACCTGGCCGAACACGACGGGGATTTCGGCCGCGATCGCGAGCTTCAACGATCATGCGTTCCTGAAGACGACCCGTGACGCGCTAGTCGGTGACCGCACGCGCGTGCACGCGACGCTTGATCGGATGGGGTTGCAACGAGCGGATGCGAAGGGAAACTTCGTGTTCTTCGATACCGGAGGGCCCTTGCAGCGGTTCCAGGATCGCATGCTCGCCGAAGGCATCAAGGTCGGTCGCCGCTTCGATGGCTACGACACCTGGGCGCGCGTCACGATCGGCCTGCGTCATGAGGTCGACCGGTTCCTGGCTGTGCTCCCTCGGGCGCTCGACGCCTGATCGTACGGGGGCTGCTACTTGAGTCGCGCCAGCTCCGCCTGCAACTCCGGCAGCAGCACCTGGGCTTGCGGCGATTCCATGAGATTGTCCATCTCGAACGGGTCCGTCTCCAGATCGTATAGTTCGTCCATCCCCGGCAGTGCGGTGTACCGGATGTACTTGTAACGATCCGTGCGCACTGCCTCGTATCCCATCGTCAGAATTCGCGGGAAGACAGTATCCGAGTAGTACTCGATCAGAAGCGACGAGCGCCAGGGCGACGCGCCTTCCCCGAGTAATGGCACGAGCGACATCCCGTCGCGTTGCACCGTGTCGGCGACGCCGGCAAGCGCCAGGATCGTGGGAGCGAGGTCGATCGTCTGCACCAACTGCGCCGGCGTCGTGCCCGCGCGCGCCAGCTTCGGGTAGCGAATGATCAACGGCACCCGTGCGGTCTCTTCGTAGGCGAGACGACGTTCCTCGTTGAGCCCGTGTTCGCCGTAGAAGTAGCCATTGTCACTCGTAAAGATGATGACGGTATTGTCGAGTTCGCCGAGCTCCTCGAGCGTCTGCACGATGCGGCCCAGGCTTTCGTCCACGCCGAGCAGCATCTCGAGTCGTGACCGCACGTCAGTATCCGGCGTCGCAGTCCCTGCGCCGAGCGACGCCAGCCCCGGAATCTTGCGCTCCAACGCGGGCTTGCGGATCGGTGCCCGGTTGGCACTCGGCCGGCGCGGTACGGTCGCGGATGCGTAGCGTCCCCGATGACGTCCCGCAGGGACGAATCCCTCCGGTTGTCCCGTCAGCGTGCCCACACTTCCATCGTCGCGTTGCATGATGTTCGGATGTACCGCCTTGTGCGCGAGGTACACCATGAAGGGCCGGTCTCCGGCCTTCCTCACGAAATCGATCACGTAGTCGGTCAGCACGTCCGTGACGTACCCGGGCACCTGCCGGCGTTCACCGTCCACGTTGAGTTTCGGATCGACCGCTTCGCCTTGCCCCTTCATCGCGACCCAGCGGGTCCAGCCTGGGCGCGGCGTGTCGTCGTTCCCCATGTGCCACTTGCCGATGAAAGCCGTCTGGTAACCAGCGGCGGCGAGGGGTACGGCAAAGGTTGGCAGCGCGTGGCTCGCGGCGTCGCGCGCGGTGTTGTCGGTAATCCCGTGGGTGTGGGCGTACTGACCCGTCAGGAGGGTCGCGCGGCTCGGGCTGCAAAGAGGGGTGGCGACAAAGGCATTCAGGAACCGTGCGCCTTCGTTTGCCAGGCGGTCGATATTGGGTGTCTCGACGAAGGGGTGGCCGGCAATCGCGATATCGTCCCATCGCAGGTCGTCCACGAGCACGACGACGATGTTCGGCGGGCGATCAGGGCTTTCATCCTTCGAGCAGGCCGACGCTGCCAGCAGCACGAGCAACACCGGGAGCGTGAACTTTCGCATCAAGGCTGCAATAACTCATCGGCCATTTCGTCGAACACTTCCGTATGCCGGTCGACGTCCGCCGCCGTAGTCGCCGGCGACATCAACGCCATATTATGGAAAGGGGTCATCAGGATGCCCCGGTTCAGCAGATATAGATGTATGTACGGGTCAAGCAGCTCGTCCTGGCCAGCCGCGGCCTCATCGCCGTTTCGCGCGACTTCCGGCCGAAACAGGTATTCGACGCGGCAGCCGAGTCGAACGACATGCCAGGGAAGGCCGCGCGAATCGATCACGCCGCGCACACCGGCCTCGAAGCGCTCGCCGAGCGCGATCATTCCTTCGAATGCCTTGTCGGTCATGACCTCGCCGAGCGTCGCGCGCATCGCGGCGAGCGAGAGCGCGTTGCCGGCAAGCGTGCCGCCAATGCCGCCGACATCGGCATTCCGTGCGTCCGTGCGTGCGTACACGAGATCGCGAACCCGCTCGGTCATACCGTAGGCGCCGCACGCGATCCCCGCGCCGAGCGTCTTGCCGATCGTGATGATGTCGGGGTTGAGGCCCCAGGCCTTCGTGCAGCCACCGGGGCCGGCGCTGATCGTGTGCGTCTCGTCGATGATCAGCAATGTATCGTACTTCGTGCAGAGCGCGCGCACGGCCGCGTGGTAACCCGGATCGGGCAGCACGATGCCGATGTTGGTCAGCGCCGGTTCGAACAGGCAGGCGGCGACCGCCCGATCTTTGAGCGCGACCTCAAGTCCCGCGAGATCGTTGATCTCCACGACTCGCGTGGTTTGATCGAGCGGAACAGGCTTGCCGATATTGCCCTTGCGGGCGACCGCGCGGCCGTTCTCAAGCGCCGCGACGGTTTCGTCGACCGAGCCGTGATAGCACCAGTTGTGCACGAGAATCTTTGGACGCCTGGTAATCTCGCGCGCCCAGCGGATCGCGCAGCGATTGGCGTCGGTCGCGGACAGTGTGAATTGCCAGTAGGGAACGCCGAAGCGCCGCGCGAGCTCGCCGCCGACCCAGGTGGCGTCGGTGGTCGGCAGCATGAGGGTAATGCCCTTGCGGGCCTGCTTCGCGATTGCATCGACCGCGGCGGCCGGCGAATGACCCGCCATGCCGCCCGTGTCGCCGAGGCAGAAGTCGATGAACTCATTGCCGTCGACGTCCCAAAAGCGGGCGCCCGCCGCGCGATCGACATAGACGGCATGTTCACCGGGCCAGCGGGTCATCCAGTTCATTGGCACGCCGAAGAGCAGCGAGCGCATGGCGTCTTCGGCGAGTCGGCCGCTCTTCGTGTGTCGCTGACGGAAGATCTTGAGCTCGCGCTCCATCAGTCCAGCGACGCGGGACCGAACAATTGATTTCATTGCTTCCCGATAAATGCGGCGACGAGCTTCGAAGCGCTCGCCTCTTTCAACGCGGCGCACAACCGGATGCTCTCGACTGCCTGCGCGAGGTCACGCTCGTAGCCCGGCAACTCTTCGGCATGCGACTTTACGAACTGCTGCCATTCATCGGCCCGCCCACGCGAGCAGAAGGTACCGCCGAGTGCGGGAACGTTGCTCGGCCGGAACATCTCCGGGAACATGGCGATGATCTTGTCGTCGTTCTGTTTGAGCCACGCATAGGTCAATTCCGTCGTCGCCAGGCGACCCATCTGCCGGGTCACGATGCTGGCCACCTCGGTGCCCTTGAACTGGTCAGCCAGCACCGCGGCCTGCAACTTTCGCACCAGCACCGGATCCTCCGCGCGCGCGAGCGCGCCCAATGCGGATTGCCGGAAGAACGGGTCCTCGGATTCAACTGCCTTCGTCAGGAGCAGGTCGAAAAACGGTTCCCCCAGGTCCTGCACGCCGACGGAGAAAATCGTCTCCCACTCGCTTGCGGGCGCGACGGAGGGATCTGGATTGCCATGGAGGCCCAGCACCTTTGCTGCCTGTTCCGCCAGGGGCTTGCGCATCGCTTGATCCCTCGCGACTACGATCAGGAATCTCTGCAGGCTCTGGCTGAGCAGCAAAGAACCGGAGTCGGTGGCGTTTCCGATTCGTGCGTAACTCGGTGCGACGATCCGGCCGAGGACTGGCTCGACCGAGCGCAGCGGAGCCTCGTCGATGATCCGCGTGATGCTATCGAAGTAAGCGGCAGTGGCATCGACCACGTCCCAGGCGCTGTGGCCGGCCAGCGCGGTCAGCCCGGACACATAGAGTTCCGCGGAAACCTTGCCGGCCCGGAACGCGGCGTCGAGACTGTCGGCAAAGGCGAGCGCCTCCGACGGACTCAAGGCGCCGACGTTCGCGATCAGGCCCCTCCAGCTGGCATCATCCAGCGTGAAGCGGTAATAGCCGGCGCCGTCTGCGTTCGGATGCACGACACTTGGGCAGGCCTTGGCATCGAGATCGACGGTCTGTTCCCTTTGGGTGAGGAGAGCGCAAGTGCTCTTGCGTGCGCCATCAACTGTGTAGGACGCGCAGAAGGGAATCTTCCATTGGCTTGCGTCGGGTCTGATTGACGAACCGAGCGGCGCATAACGCGACTGTTGTAGTTGAAGTCGGGGATGCTGCGAGTCCTTGCAATCAAGCGTCGCCGCCACGAGCGGCACTCCGGGCTGCTCGATGAAGGAGAGGAAGGCCGAGCCGATTTCCGCGCGATTCGAGCTCTCGGCAACGGAGGCGATGAAATCCTCTGCCGTCGCTGTTCCATCCTGGTGCCGCTTCAGGTGCGACCGGATGCCGGCCTGGAACTCCTTCTCGCCGACATAGCGCTCGAGCATCGCGAGCACGCCGCCGCCCTTTTGGTAAGTGATGCCGTCGAATGCGCCGACGATCTTGTCGTTGTGATCGATCGGCTCGCGGATCTCGCGCGCAGCGGCAAGCGAATCGTTCGACATGGCGCCGAGCGCAGCTTTCAGCGTGTCGCGGTCGAATTCACCCTCGGGCCAGAACGTGTGCGAGGCCTTGTTCATGATCCAGGACGCAAAGGATTCGTTGAGCCAGATGTCGTTCCACCACTCCGGGGTCACCAGGTTGCCAAACCACATGTGGCCCATTTCGTGCGCGTGGACGGCGGTATAGTCGCGGCGCTGGTCGAGCGGGGAATTTTCGTCCATCAGCATGAGGTATTCGTCGTAGGTGATGGCGCCGACATTCTCCATGGCACCGCCAAAACTCTCGGGTACGGCGATCAGGTCGAGCTTCTCGTACGGGTAGGGCGTGCCGAAATATGTCTCGAGTGCCGTCAGCAGGCCGTTCGTGTTCTTCAATGCGTACTGCAGTCGCTCGCCGCGCCCGCGCGCGGCAATGCCGCGCAGCGCGAGTTCACGCTTGCGTATGGAATTGACGGGCAGCATTCCATAGTCAATAACGTCGTAAGGCCCGACGGCGAAGGCGAGCAGGTAGGTCGGCAATGGCCGCGTCTTCCTGAAGACATGCCGCACGCGGCCGTCGCCCAGATTTTCAGCCGACACTTCGGGTGTGGTCGTTACGACGACATCGTCCTTGCGGGCGATGACCGAGAGTTCAAACGGAACCTTGAAGCCGGGCTCGTCGAATCCTGGAAATGCCTGCCTCGCGGCAATCGCTTCAAACTGCGTCACCGCGTACGGCAACCCGCTGCTCTCGACCTTGTACAAGGCATTGGCCGCGGTATTGAACGGCGCGCTGTACGTGAAATGGAGCGTGGCC
The DNA here is from genome assembly GCA_963819545.1 of uncultured Gammaproteobacteria bacterium. GTDB lineage: Bacteria > Pseudomonadota > Gammaproteobacteria > Steroidobacterales > Steroidobacteraceae > SCUD01. The sequence continues at coordinate 1,355,110 of CAWFWJ010000002.1, forward strand.
GGCCCGGCAGGCGCAGCGTGGGCGAGCGATACTTGCGCAACGCCGGAATCCAGGCGCTCCGCGTAGGTGGCGTCAATGCGCTTGGCATCCTTGTCCGTCAGGAAGACTTCGGAGACTTCCAGATTCTTGCCGTGCAACCAGATTGCGTCCTGTGACGCGTTCAACGTGACATCGATGTCCACCCGGCCCGAGAAACGGTCCTTCGAAGGATCGATCGCGAGCTCAAGGCGATACTGGGTCGGCACCACGGCGTTGCCGAGGCGGCCGACCGGCGCTTCGCCGGCTGCGGCAAGGGTTGCGAGCAACGCAAGTGGCGTGACCGCAAGGACGAGCCCCCGCAGGAGGGTTGCTGCTGACATTCTGAGTACTCCGCTGGAAACGTTGGTTTGGCGTGCAGACCGAACTCTATGCTGCCACGGCAGCCCAACAAAGTCCTGCGCCGGACTGGCGCCTTGCGGCCTCTCGCTACGTTATGATCCGCGGCCATATGCCCAGACTCTTCGCACTGCTTGCCCTGATCGTGATCGCCGCTTCGGCGAACGCCGGCCCGGACCCGCATTCATATGCCGAACCCGGGCGCTTTCTGGTCCGGCACGTGGCGCTTGATCTTCGCGCCGATTTTGCCGCCCACCGGCTCGAGGGCACCGCCGACCTGACGGTCGAGCGTATTGACCTGGAAGCGATGGAATTCCACCTCGACACGCGTGATCTCGAGATCCAGAGCGTCAAGCTGGTGAGCGAGGCTGGAATGGCGAGTGTCCTGGCGTACCGCGTCGACCCTCCCGACCCCGTGCTCGGCAGCCGGCTCACGATCGAACTTTCAAAGTGCTGTGCCGCGCCGGCGCTGATGCACCTGCGCATCGAGTACCGCACCTCGGCGGAGGCCAGCGCACTGCAATGGCTCGAGCCCGCGCAAACCTCCGGGCCGCATCCGTACCTGTACAGCCAGGGCCAGACGATCCACGCCCGCAGCTGGATCCCGGTGCAGGACTCGCCGGCCGTGCGCATGACTTACGAGGCGCGCATCCGTACGCCGCCGGAGCTCGTCGCAGTGATGAGCGCGGCGCGTGTTGAAAATGCCGACCTCGCGCCCGGGGAGTACCGCTTCGAGATGAAGCAACCGATCCCCGCTTACCTCTTCGCACTCGCAGTCGGCGATCTCGAGTTCCAGAGTCTCGGCAACCGCACTGGCGTGTGGACCGAGCCTTCGCGCCTCGCCGCAGCCGTGCAGGAGTTCGCCGATTTGCCGCGCATGCTCGAAGCGGGCGAGAAGCTGATGGGCCCGTACCGCTGGGAGCGCTATGACCTGCTGATCATGCCGCACAGTTTCGCCTTTGGCGGCATGGAGAATCCGCGGCTGTCGTTCATTTCGCCCTCGGTAGTCGCCGGCGATCGCAGCCTGGTGGGCGTGATCGTGCACGAGCTCGCGCATTCCTGGTCCGGTAATCTCGTGACGAACGCGACCTGGAACGATTTCTGGCTCAACGAAGGATTCACGACCTATCTCGAGCGCCGCCTGTTCGAGACACTGTATGGCGAACGCCGCTCTCGCATGCAAGACGCCATCGGTTATGAATTCCTGGTGGAGGCGATCGAGGACGCCAAGGCGGCGGGGCGGCCGCAGGATACCTCGCTGCAACTCAACCTCACGGGCCGGGATCCGGACGAGGGCACGTCGGATATCGCCTATCAGAAAGGCCGCTGGTTCCTGGGTTATCTCGAGGAGCGCTTCGGACGGCCGGCTTTCGATGCCTTCCTGCGCGAGTACTTCGACTCCCATGCCTTTGCGAGCACCGACACCCAGTCCTTCCGGGCGTACCTGCTTGCACAATTGGCGCGTCAGGGCGCGCCGAAAATCCCGGTCGCGGAAATCGACGAGTGGTTAACTGGCGTCGGCATGCCGGCGACGACGCCCGCGATCCCGAGCGGCGTGTTCGATGCCGTCGATCGCGCGGCCGCCGAATGGCGCGCAGGACGGCTGCCGACGGCGGAGTTGCCGGTGCGCGACTGGGTGCCGCAGGAATGGATGCGATTCCTCGAGGAACAGCCGGCGGATCTTGGCGACGCACGACTGGCGGAACTGCGCGCGCAATTCAAGCTGGGCGCCGACGGCAATGCCGAGATCGCGCGCAGTTGGCTCGCACTGGTCGTGCGAAGCGCCTACGTCCCCGCATACGCAGACCTCGAACGCTTCCTGCTGAGCACCGGGCGGCACAAGCTCGTGGTCGGCCTGTATCGCGACCTCGCGCGCACCCAGGACGGTCTTGCGCTGGGCCGGACGATCTACGCAAAGGCGCGGCCGGGCTATCACGCGACGATTCGGGCCGCCGTCGAGCGACTGCTGCAGCTGGACAGTGCGGCAACAAGCTGAGCCCTGATCACGGCATGAGCCGGGCATTCGTCAAGGAAACCGATGGCGCGGAAGGCGAGGAGCTGCCGGAGCTCCAGGTCAGCCCGCACCGCAACCTGGTGACGACGGCGGGCCTGCGCCAGATCGAGGCGACCGTCGATAGCCTGCAAGCTGCGTTGTCCGCAGCACGCGGCGCTGAAGATCGCGCAGGCATCGCGCGGATCCAGCGCGACCTCCGGTACTGGAGCGAGCGGCAGCGAACAGCCGAACTCGTGCCGTCGCTGCCGGCCACGGGCAAGGCGCGTTTCGGCTCCACGGTTGCGCTCGCGAAGTTGGGCGAAACGCGTGTCGAGTACCAGATCGTCGGCGAGGACGAGGCAAATCCCGCGGTGGGCAAGATCTCCTACGTATCGCCGATCGCGCGAAAGCTGCTGGGCGCTGCGGAAGGCGATGCGGTCGCACTCGCCGACGGCGAGGCGGAGGTCGTCGGGATCAAGTAGGACTGGACTCCGCTACTGGTAGCCGCGCGCCTGCAACTGGAAAAGCTGCGCGTAGAGCTTGTTTGTTTCCATGAGTTCTTCGTGGCTGCCGCGCTCGACGATGCGGCCCTCTTGTAATACGACGATCTGATCGGCCATCCGCGCGGTCGAGAAGCGATGCGAGATCAGGATCGCGATCCGCCCCTTCGTCAAGGTGCGGAAATGCTCGTAGATTGAGGCTTCCGCGCCCGCATCCATGGCCGCGGTCGGCTCGTCGAGCACCAGGATGTCGGCCTGCGAGCGCATGAAGGCGCGCGACAGCGCGACCTTCTGCCATTCGCCGCCGGACAGTTCGCGGCCCTGGTTGAACCACTTGCCGAGTGGCGTTTTATAGCCCTGCGGCAGGCTTTCGATCATCGGCGCCGCGAGACCTTTTTCGGCGGCTTCGCGCCAGCGGGCCTCGTCCTCGAAATGACGCACGTCGCCGGCGCCGATGTTCTCGCCAACCATCAGTTGATAGCGGGCGAAGTCCTGGAAGATGACGCCGATCCGCTGCCGGAGCGTCGCTTCATCCCACTCCCGCAGATCCTGTCCGTCGAGCGTGATGGATCCCGTCGTCGGAACATAGAGCCGCGTGAGGAGCTTGATCAGCGTCGTCTTGCCCGAACCGTTCGCGCCGACGAGTGCGAGCGACTCGCCGGGCCGGATATGCATGTTCACGTCGACGAGCACAGGCGTATCGGAACCGGGGTATGAGAAACCGACATTGATGAAGCGAATCCCGTCCTGTGGCCGCGGTCCGCCGACGACCGCGCCCTTCAGGCTCTCAACCGGCGTTTCCAGGTACTCGTAGAGTGTCGCGAGGTAGAGATTGTCCTCGTACATGCCGCCGATCGCAGAGAGGCTCGCCGACACGGCCGCCTGGCCCTGGCGAAACAGCATGACGTACATCGTCATCTGGCCGAGCGTGATGCGTGCGGCGATCGTCGCGAGCGCAACCCAGACATAGGCCCCATAGAGTGTCGCTGTCGCGATCAGGCCGAGCAGGAAACCCCAGCTGTCGCGGCGGATCGCAAGATCGCGGTCCTCCCGATAGATCTTGCGGAATATCGCGCGATAGCGCTCGAGGAAAAGCGGCCCGAGACCAAAAAGCTTGACCTCCTTGGCGTGATCCTCGCGGGCGAGCACGGTCTCGAGGTAGAGCTGCATGCGCGTCTCAGGCGAGCGCCAGAGAAACAGGCGGAATGCCGCGCCGGAAAATCGCGTCTCGGCCATGAAGGCCGGCAGGCCCGCGACCACCAGGATGACGACGGCCCAGGGCGAGAAATTCGCGAGCAGCGTGCCGTAGCTGATGAGCGACACGGCATTCTGCGCGAGCCCGAAGGTCCGCATGATTAGTGAAAGCGGGCGGCTCGAAGCCTCGCGGCGCGCGCGCGTGAGCTTGTCGTAAAACTCGGAATCCTCGAAATGCGCGAGTTCGAGTGTCAGCGCCTTCTCGAGGATCATGACATTCACGCGCTGGCCGAGCTGGGCGCGCAGCAGGGACTGGCAGAGCGAGATGCCGCGCTGCACGCCCGCGAGCGCGGCGACGAGCAGGCCCTCGACGCCAACCAGCAGCAGGGCCTGAGTCGTCAGAGCGGAGCGTTCGTCGCCCGCGGCCTGGATCGCCGCGACGACCGAATCGATGATGTGCGCACCGACGAAGGCGACGGCGGCCGGCAAGGCGCCTGCGGCGAGCGTGAGCGCGCCGAGGGCGAGGGCGAGCCCGCGGCTCGTCGTCCAGACGAGTTCCAGTGCGCGCCGGCTATAGCTGAAGACGCCGACAAATCCGCGTGTCAGGTCCGGTGCCGCTGGCGGCGGCGCTTTGCGTCTGGGTTTCAACCGCTACAAGGCCGGCCCGGCCTTGTCGCCCAGCATCTGCTTCCGCGCCATCGGCACTGGCGGCCCACCGAACGACAGGAACGTGTCGTGGAACTCGCCCCAGGCGTCGCGTCCGCCGCGGGTTGCGGTCCAGTCATCCCGCAGCTTCCGGATCATGAGCTTGCCCAGGGTGTAGTTGAGATAGCCCGGATCGTAGGTGCCGCGTGCCGCCTGCTGGCGCGCGTTGCCCGGATCCTGGAACGCCTGCTCGCGGAACATCTTCTCGCATTCATCGACTTTCATGCCCTGCGTGTGCATGCCGATCGCACAGATGTAGCGCACGTTGCGATACAGCGCCTTGTTGATCTGTCCGACCCGGAACTCGGCGCGTCCGCCCGCAAGACCGCCCGTGAGACCGGCCTCCCACATCATGTCTTCTGCGTAGTGGGCCCAGCCTTCGGTGAAGGCATAGCTCAGGAACAGCCGTCCGATCAGGCTCGCGGCGCGGTTGGAATGCAGCGAATGCAGAAAATGGCCCGGCCACACCTCGTGGACGGAGGTGGACATGAGATCCGCGACGCCCGGCACGTAGTCGAGCTGTTCCTGCTTCGGCCACGACGGATCGGGCGGTGCAATGTAATAGGTGGATGGCATGCCGACGTCATACGCCCCCGCCGTATTGATGTAGGCGAAGTTCGTCGCCTGGTAAGGCGGCGACTGGTCGACGCGGACAGGATCGTCTGAAGGAATGCGCGCAAGCTTGTTCTCGACGACGAACGCGCGGAGCACGTCAAGCTGTTTGCTCGCGACCTCGACGACACCACCCTCGGGCCGGTTTGAATTCATTTTCGCCATGCAGCCCTTGCGGTCCTTGCCGGGCGCAAATTCCTTGCAGGCCTCGTCGAGCGCCGCAAGATTTCGCTCGAGATCCGCGCGCCCGACAGCGAGCAGCCGGTCGAGTGGGACGTCAACGCCTTCCGTCTCCTTCAACATGGCGGCGAACAGCTCTGTGCCGATTGCGTAGTCTTCTGTCTGCGTAGCCCGCTGCGCGTTGAGCCAATCCGCGAGCTCCTGGAACGCGGCAATGGCCTTCAGGTTCGCATCCGCATAGGCCTTCTGGAGTTCGACGTCCTTCACCTCCGCGAATACGCCCGGCGCGTCGTCGCGCAGGAACGGCACCATGCCGCCGAAAGATGCAACGCCCTCGTCGATCCAGGTGCGGGGCATCGGCGTACGAAGGTTGCCGCGGATCTGGCCGGTTGCGGCGGGAATGTGATTGAGCCAAGTGGTGAAATCGCGAAGCCGCTGGTCGAGCGGCGCATAGGGCTTGGTGAGGTAGGGGTCCGGCGTCAGGAAATCGAGATTCCAGTCAAAGTAGAAAGTCGGGTTGCGAAACGGCCATTCCGCCCGCTCGAGCCAGAAGAGATTCCGATCGATGACCGCGAGGAGGTAGTCGCGCTCGAAGCGCTGCGCTTCGGAGAGTTTCTCGGTGTCGAAAGTCCGGGCCTGACCCGCGACCGATTTAAGGCGCGCGATTTCGGCCGCGATGCCGTTCGCGCTCCAGTCGGGGAAGTGGCCCGCGAACTCCTTGCGTCCCGCCGCAAATCCCATCATCGGATGAGCCTGCATCCAGTCTTCGCCGAACTGCTCGACGAAGGCCGGCCAATTGAGCGACTTGCCTGGTTCGTCGGCCGGTTCCTTGCCGCAGGCGGAGAGGAGCGCGGTCAGCAGCAAAATTGCGCAGAGGGGGGCAGATCGCATGGGGCGCTCCGGGTCTGTGGATGGGCGACGGTACCTATTCAGGCTGAAGCATTCAATGTCGGTCGGGACAGCCGCGATAATCCCAAAATCAGGAAATCGGAGAATGTTCATGCGCGCGCTTCAACCCGTTTCAATCGTCCTGGCCCTGTCTTATGTCGTCTTCGGCCAGTGCAAGGTCGCCGCCGCGAAATAACGCGCCGGATCGCCGATACCGATTATTTTTAGTCGCTTGGCATAAACACTTAATGCTGTGTCGAGACTGGGTCCGGTTTGATCTCTCCGGGGCGCCCGCAGGCCGCAGGTGGAATGTACGCAATTCCCTGAAAGTAGTGATAAATTACGCGGTTGAAGGGTTCTAAGATTCAAGGATGGTGCTCGCGTCGCTAGGGGCGGGCGTATTCCAACAACGAGGAGGATTTAAATTGAATAGCAAGAAGTGCGCATTGCTCGCCACCGCGCTCGCCCTGCCGCTGTCAATCGGTATTGCCACGGCTTCCGAAGATTTCGACAAGCTTGAGAAGGTCGCCTGCACGGACCTCAAGTACAGCGCGGAATTTCTCGAGAAGTATCCGAAGGCACCTGCCGCTTGCCTCGAGGGCCGTATTGCCGATGGCAAGAAGTACGGAAAGTTCACCGCCAAGGTGTATCTGAACAGTCCCGAGGTCACGACGGTTCAGTTGCTGAACACCATGGGTGATTCGCTCACGACTTTCAGCTTCAAGCCGGGTCCGGATGCTGGGATCAGTATCGACGGCAAGAAGACCAAGTTCGGCGACCTCAAGGTTGGCGAAAAAATCACGTTCTGGGTTTCTGAAGACCGTATGACGGCTTCGGAACTGCCGGGTTCGACCGAGGAATCCTGGGCCGTATTGCCGCCCGCGAAGTAATCGACTTTCGCAGACTCGCAGCGGGGTCCGGCGCTTCGGCGCCGGGCCCCATTTTTTTAGTGTCGCGGTAAGCAGTTGCGGGATTCACGAAGCGGCACCCCAGCCGCGATCCGGATACGAGACCTTGCCGTGCTCGAACAGCATCGAGGGCTTGCGGTCACGCGCGATGAACAGCGTGCCGTCGAGGTCGTTGATGTCGCATTGCTGGCCGAGGATCCAGGCCGGCGCCATCGCGAGGCTCGTGCCGACCATGTTGCCGACCATGACGCCGAGGCCGAGCCGGCGCGCTTCGGCCGCCATCGCGAGGCCTTCGGTCAGTCCGCCGCACTTGTCGAGCTTGATGTTGACGATGTCGAAACGGCCGACCAGCGGCTCGATGTCGGCAAGTCCCTGGACGCTTTCGTCGGCCGCGACCGGGATCGGGCAGCGGAAGCCGTCGAGGTCCGCCTCGCGTCCGCGCGCGAACGGCTGCTCGACGAGCTTCACCTTGCAGGCGACGAGCACCGGCATGAGCGCCTCGAGACTCGACGGCGTCGAAGCCCTGGTTGGCATCGACGCCGAGCCAGACGTCGGGGCGCGCCTTGCGCACCGCGCGCACGCGCTCGGCATCGAGGGCAGGTTGACCGGTCAGCTTGAGCTTGAGCGATCTCGCCTGCGCGTACTCGATCGCCTTGCTGGCCATCGCGCCGGGTTCGCCGGCGGAGATCGTGAAGGTCGTGACCAGCGGCCGCGGCGGCTCGAGTCCCGCGAGCCGCCAGACCGGTTGCCGTAAACGCTTGGCCTCGAGGTCCCAGAGCGCGCAATCGAGCGCATTGCGCGCGCCGCCAGGCGGCAGCAGCCGGCGCAGCGATTCGCGGTCGATGCCCGCTTCGATATCGCGGCGCACGCCTTCGATCGCGGCGCACATGTGGTCTGCGTCGTCCTTCAGGTAATAGACGCCGGCCGCTTCGCCTTCGCCGCGCGCGCCGCGGTCGCTGAGCTGCAGCGACGACGACCGACACGTCGGTGAAGGTGTAGCCCGTGATCGTGAACGGTGCCGACAGCGGGACGAGATCGCGTGACACTTGCATCTTCATAAGCCGAGCCCAACCATGACACGCATACGCAAGTCCCGGATCGTCATCGTGACAGCATCATGGTAGACCTAAACTGAAAGTGATGGACTTGTTCAAGCGGCTGGCGGGGAAACGCCGAGAGCGTTGGCGGCGGAAGCAAAGTGGTCGCGCAGTCGGGCAATCGCGCCCGACGTCAGCGGCCGGCCGCAGTCCCGCGCAGCGTAGAGCGCCGCACCGGCGCCCGGTGGCAATAGCGGCTTGCGCAGATCGAAATCCGCCGAGTGATCCTTCAGCGATCGCCGAAACGGCGCCAGGATCCTTTCGCCCGTTTCGAATACTCCGCCGGAATACGAAAGCGGGACTTGCTCGCCCGTGCGGAAACCGAGGGACTTGCGCAGCGACCCCGCGATGGCGGCGAGTTCACGACCGGCGGCCGCGAAAATAGCAAGCGCCTGCTCGTCGCCCGCGTCCGCGGCTTGCGCGACGAGCGGGGAGAATGACGCGATTCGATCACGAGTCGGACCTTCACCGGCAGCCAGGTACGCGCAAAGCTCCAGTTCCTCGGTCAGCCCGAACGCCCCCAGCAGGATTCCATGGAGCGGTCCACGCGGCACCCGGCCATCCGCCATGCGGCTGAATGCGTTCAGGCCCTGCGTCGCGATCCAGTAAGCCGAACCTTCATCGCTGAAGAGTTCACCCCAACCGCCGGCGCGCGCGGTTCGTCCCGCGCGTTCGCCGTAGCCGATCGATCCCGTGCCGGCGACGACGCCGATTCCGTCCTCGCCGGCGAGCGAGCCGGCCCAGGTGGACACCATGTCGTTGCCGCAACGGTAACGGCGATGACCGAGGAACTCCGCCGGCATTGCATCGAGGCGCGGCTGCACGGAGTTGTCTTCGCCGTAGGCCGGCAGCCCGAAGAAAGCGTGCTCGATCGCATCGCCCGATATCGCGAGCTTCCCGAATATCGCGGCAAGTCCGCGGCCCATGACTTCGCGCAGCCCGTCGATCCCGATCTGCAAGTGATACGCGCCGGACTCGCGGTGCCGGGCAGCCACGCGCCCATCTCGATCGATCACCACGAAATCGGTCTTCGTGCCGCCGCCGTCCATGCCGAGCAAAAGCGATTCGGCCATGCGATCAGCGGGTGGCGTGGATGCGCACGCCCTGGACCACGCGATTGACTGTTCCCGACCGGTTCGGATTGTCCGGCGACAGGCCGCAACGCAGCGCCTCATGGAATGCGAGGAGCTGGGGCGCAACGATGTAGGGCAACAGCAGATCGATATCCTCGGCCTTTTCGAGCCCCGGAATCACGATGTTCTCCACGGGATCCAGTCCGGCGCCGGCCTGCGCGGAAATCGCGATCACCCGCGCGGCCGTCGCATTGCGTCGGAGCTCGTCGAGCAGATCCAGATCGTATCGCCGTGTGTAGGGGTCGTTCGACAGGAAAATCGTCACCAGGGTGCGATCGTTGACGATGGTTTTCGGTCCATGCCGGAATCCCATCGGCGAATCGTAGGCGACGACCATCTCGACCGTCGGTCAATTCGAGAAGTTTGAGGGCGGACTCGCGCGCGAGCCCCTTGAATACGTGACTGCCGAGCGAAACAGCACGCTCGTAGCGCTGCCCGGATACGGCCTTCATCTGCGCGGTCTGGGTCGAGAGCACGTAGTCCATCGCGCGCGCAATCGCGTCCACACGCGGGCGCATGCCCTCGATGCCGCTGAACAGCGAGAGCGCCGCATAAGTCATGCAGCTGAAGCTCGACGTCATCGCGAAGCTCCGGTCGTGCGTCTCCTCGGGCAGCAGGAACAGGCAGCTGTGCGGTGCTGCGCGAGCGTATTTGGCAAGCGCGCCGTCCGCATTGCAGCTGATGATCAGATGGTGAGCCTGGTCCACGAATTGGTCGACCAGCTCGGCTGCGGCGACGCTTTCGGGGCTGTTTCCGGAGCGCGCGAACGAGACCAGCAGGGTTGGTTTATGCCGCTGCAGGTAAATATGCGGAGCGGAAACGATATCGGTCGTTGCGATCGCCTCGACGCCGCATCGCAGGCGATTCGCCAGGTGTGGTGCAAGGCATTCGCCGATGAAGGACGAGCTGCCGGCGCCCGTGAGGATCATGCGCAAGTCCGGTCGGTCGATCAGGGGACGCAGGAATGACTCGAGCGCGCGCTGTTGCGCGACCAGGAGCGCATGCGTCTTCAGCAACATGACAGGTTGCTGCGCGATCTCGCGCGCGGTCCAGAGTGCGCCTTGTGCCTGGAGCGTGGCCTCGTCGACCCCGAGCAATGTCATGCCTGCGCGCCTCCCGACATCATGCAGGCAGAACTATAGCCTTCAAGTTCGCGCGCAACGTGTTCGACCACGAGCACCCTGGGTGAGAGGCCCGACGGGCTGCTGCGGGCGCTTCGGAAGGCGGTCGGAAGGTACTGACTGATCAGCGCGAGCGGCGGCGGGTTCTGCGTCAGATTGGCGAACAACGTGTCCTGCGCGGCGACGATTTCGGGCTGGCCCCAGTAATAACGAATCCGGTCGCTCAAACTGAATTGGAGCTCGTAGTCGAGTTGAGCGCCCTCGGAGGAGTAGTACTTTGACCAGTGCCGCGAATCGGCCTTCATGCGTTCGATCGTGATTTCGCGCAAGCGCGACCTGCGGGCGCTGTCGATCCATTCCTTCTCGATGGCATCGAGCGCCCAGAGGGCCTCGCGAACGGCAAAGGTGACCGCCGGCCCCACTTTCAGGATTGCGAAACGATCCCGCACGAGTTCCGCGAGCGCTTTTGGAGTCTGGTAATCCGTCGAGTGCGCCTCGAACACCATGCCCGGGTAGTCATCCAGCACGCGACTCAGCGCACGCGTCTTGCGGGCGTCGTAGTCGACCACGCTACTGTGCGTGAACTCGACGCCCGGCTGCACGACGGCTGCGATCACACGCGTCCACGCTTCGCGAAGTCCAGCCCCGCAAAATAGGTCGCGATGCCTGTCGATTGTCGCGCGCGCAGATGCTGGCGTCGGTCACTTCAAGTTCATGCAGGTCGTGCGTGGCGCCGCCGGGCACCGGAACTTCGGTGCCGATCACGTAAACAGGCGGCTCGCCACCCGCGCGGGACCAGGCACGCTCGGCGGCGGCGCAGAGCTGCGCGCTGCGCCGCGCAATGATCTCGTCGCCGAGCGGCGCCCGGTCATCGGCGCAGGCCATCGAGCAGTCGAGGTGGATCTTGCGAAAACCCGCCGCGACATAGGCAGAGACCATCGTTTCGGCCGCGCTCATCGCAGCTTCGGCCGCCAGGCCCTGCCAGGGGTTGGGGCCGAGATGATCGCCACCCAGTACGATGCGCGACCGCGCGATGCCGACGCGATCCGCAATCCCGTGTACGAAATCCCGGAATCCGGCAGGCTGCATGCCGGTGTATCCGCCGTCCTGGTTGACCTGGTTCGACGTCGCCTCGATGCAGGCCATGGTCTCGTCATTTCGAAGCGCGTGAATCAATGCTGCTTCGATCGCAATCGGATGCGCCGAACAGACGGAATACAACCCCGAACGCTCGCCGGTCCGGTTGCGCGCAAGCCGTTCGAGGATGGCCTTCATCGCTGCGGCGCGGACTCGCCCGGCGCATCGTCCGCGAGCGACAGAAGCAGGGCCGCGACCAGTGCCAGTCCCAATGCGACGAGCTTCAGGTTTCCGGGCACGACGCCGATCACCAGCAGCGAGATGACCGCGGTCATCAGCGGCGCGCCCGCATTCGTCAGCGGCGACACAACCAGGGCTTTTCCGTAGCGGAAGGCATAGACGAGCAATAGCGCGCCGACGGCGTTGAGCAGCTGGATGAGGGCAGCCAGAGTCGGTCCGTCCATGCCCCAGTTGATCGGCTGGCGGAAATCGGTCATCGCCCAGGCGACCGGACCGAGCATCAGTCCCGTCAGCATCATGTAGAAAAAGATGCTCTCGGCACTCATGCTGCGATTGGCAACTTTCATGAAGTACGCCTGCACGCCCCAGCAGACCATGACGATCAGGGACGGCAGCGAACCAGGCGGTCCCGTCGCTTGCGAACAGGCCCTCGGGCGAAAAATCGAACAAGGGTAGGGCAATCAGAGCCAGCACGATGCCGATCGCCCCAAGCCTTGTGGTGCGCTCGCGAAGCAGCAGGTACGAGAGCGCAATCGTGACGACCGGCGACAGCGAGATGACCGGGAAGATCAGGTACGCCGGCCCTTTCGTGAGCGTGTAGAACAGGATCATCTGGCCGCCCGCACCGAGGAACCCGATGACCAGGCCGTAGGCGACGGAGCGCATGTCGCGTTCGAGCTTCCAGCCAGTTCGCGCGAGCGCGAACAGCGCCGGCGGAATCATGGTCAGCGCCCAGACGCAGTAGACGAGCGTATCCGGAAAACCGCGCTGCGCCGAAAGGCCGGTGAATGCGCCCCAGAAACCCCACAGCACGGTCGTCGCGATGGCATACCAGAGCCAGAGCCGTGAGACCGAATCGCGAGGACTCATCCGTGCGCGGCCGCGAGCGGCGTCGCTTCGATCAGGAGGAAGCGATCGAAGGCAAGCGGCAAGCGATTGGCCTTGCCGGAAACAGTACCCAATGGCCTGTCGTTGAAGTAATCGGTGAGCTCATAGCGGCCCGAGCCGAGACCGCGCAGTTCGATCGGGCCGTCCCAGTGTTCCGCGTAGAACGCGTAATAGAGCCGTTCGCCCTTCGCGACCACGTGCGCCTCGGGCTTGTCGAATCCGATGTCGTACAGTTCGCCGCGGTACTCGCCCTTCGACAGCATCTTCGAGTTGTAAAGCGCGATCCACTTGCGCCACAGGATCTCGCGTGCGGGCGTCAGGATCAGGCCGTTCTCGGGACGTGGATCGCCAGGCAAGGTGAACATCGTCTCGACGTTCGCGCCGATGCCGACCGAGGACGCGAAATCGTCGCCGCGGTCGCTGAGCTCGACGTAGTCACCTGTGTACGCAGCCGAGGGGCCCATGAGCGCCTTGATCGTCTTGCCTTTCAACCGTACCTGCCAGGACGACTCCGGGTCGGATGCGACCGTCTGGTTCATGGCCGGCATGTTGTGGAATGCGTACGAGGTCCCGCAGGGGCAGATCTCCACGACCGCCTCGGGATTGACGGACATTGCGGTCTCGTAAATCGCCTTCCAGAAATCCTGGAGTTTTTCGAACGATTCCTCGGGTCGCGCATGCTTGTGGGCCGGGTTGTAACAGGGCGCGGCACCATTGAGGTGCTGGCCGTCGATCTTCAGGCCCATGAATCCCCAATCGCCGAGAATCTTCCGAACCAGCGCCTGGCTGCGCTCGAGGGTCGGCTGATAGGCCGGGCACAGGTAGAAACTGTTCCACCAGGTGACGTCGCGCACGGAGCCGTCTTCATTCAGGAGCAAAAGGTCCGGCGCGTCGTGCAGAAGATCAGTGCCGGGATCGACGGCAAGCGGAGCGATCCACAGCTTGGGCTTCAATCCCGCCTGCTTGATCGCCTGCACGAGCGCGATCATGTCCGCATCGCCACGCGGGAATTTCCTGGAATCGAGAGTCCAGTCGCCTTCGGCGGTCTGCCAACCGTCATCGATGCCGGCCCAGACCAGCCCCAGCTCACGCGCCTTCGGCAGCGTGGCGACGACCTGATCGACATTGAAGTCGCGCTCGTAGCCCCAGGCGCCCCACACCGGCTCGTAGCAGCCCTCGCAGGGGTTGGGCGCGCGCAGACCCGCGTCCGCCATGACCTCGCGATAGGCCGCAAGCGTTGCGAAATAATCGCCCCGGTGAATGGCGACAAATGTCCGGGGCGTGGCGAATGATTCGCCGGGCGCGAGCGTCATCGCCGCTTCGCAATCGACCGCGATGCCTGCGCCTGCGGCCGTCACCTCGAGGGGGAGGGCAAGCAGTCGAGGGCGCGACTCCACATGACCGACCGCCAGCCCCGCATCGCGCCGCCACACGTCCACGATCGGAGTGCCGCCGCCATAGTCGCTCGCGTTCATGCCCATGAAGTTGCGTTGCGTGAAGCCGGGCGCCGCCGGCTGAACCCAGTCGCGGCGGTCCTCATGACTGGCGCCGCTGTACGACCAGAAGGACGGTTCGCCATCTTTCGGCAGCAGCCGGTGAGCTCCGTTTACCCAGCGTGCGAGCGAGAGGGCACCGTCGGAGGCGTTGCGATAGGACGCGCTAACGAATGCGAATCCGGGGTAACGCTCATAGAGCGTAACTTCAACGGACTTCTCGAGCCGGCCGTCAGCCGCGCCCACGAGGGTGTGGCGTATGCCGCGACCATGAATGTCCGCGATTGTCTCAACCCGATGGGCGCGCGACGCGAAGTCGTCGATTGCGTGACCCGCGTCGGTCGTGACGAATTCGCTGGGACCGAATGCCGTGAGGGGATCCGCGCGGTTCTCGAAACGAGCGACGATGCGGCTCTGAAGGCGGGAATCGAATTGAATCTCGATCGCGCGATCGGAGATCACGGTGATTCCGTCAGGCGCACTGGCTGCATGCCCGCGATGAATGGGCAAGACGCCATAGGCGGCCGTGCCGCCCAGCAGGCCGAGCACCGTGCGCCGGTTGGTCATCCGGCCGATCTTTGCATAAGCTGCCGCCTTGAGCAAACGATAAAGAACGCGCGTTTAGTTAGTGATAGTTTCGTTTTATGACATATTGGTGGGAGACGACCCATGAAATTGCTGACCGCATGCTTTGGCTTGGTCCTGGCGATGTCCGGCTGTACGGAGCCGGTCAATGAGGCGAGTACGCCGCAATTTTACGCGGCCGGCGATTTTGCCAGCGTTCGGAAGTTCGACTCGCACGTGCACGCAAACGCACCGGCTTCGGCGTTTCTGGACCAGGCGCGAGCGGATAACTTCGAGTTGCTCTCAATCAATGTCGACTACCCGGCCTTCCCGTCGCTCGCGGAACAGGAGAAGGCGGTGTTGAGCCTCGCGGCTTCAGATCCGCAGCACTTTCACTTTGCGACGACGTTTTCGATCGCGGATTGGGGTCGAGCAGGCTGGGCCGCGAACGCAAATGCGCGGCTCGACGCGGCCGCTTCGCGCGGTGCCGTCGCCGTCAAGGTCTGGAAGAACATCGGCATGTCGTTGCGCGGTGCGGACGGCAAGCTCGTCATGATCGACGACCCCGGTTTTGATCCCGTATTCGCGCATGTGCAAGAACTGGGATTGCCGCTGATCGGTCACTTGGGAGAACCCCGGAACTGCTGGCTGCCGATCGAAGAGATGACGACCAATAATGATCGAAGCTATTTCCGCGAACATCCGGAATATCACATGTTCCTGCAGCCGCAGATGCCGTCGTATGAGGCGCAGATCGCCGCCCGCGACAATCGGCTGGCGCGTACGCCCGGACTCTCCTTCGTCGGCGCGCATCTTGCAAGCCTGGAATGGAGCGTGGATCAGCTTGCCGCATTCCTCGATTCACATCCGAACGCGGTTGTGGACATGGCCGCGCGCATGACGAACCTGCAATACCAGTCGCATCGCGCCCGCGACAAGGTGCGTAATTTCTTCATCCGCTACCAGGACCGCATCCTCTACGGCAGCGATCTCACGTTCGACCCCGACACGCAGGCCGCTGAATTTCGAAAGGAGGCGCATGCGACCTGGCTTTCCGACTGGATCTATCTGGCGACTGCGGAAACCCGCCGTGTCGATGACATCGACGCCGACGTCAGGGGATTGCAGCTTGCACGCGGGGTGATCGACAAGATCTACTGGTCCAACGCCCGGCGCACGTTTTTCGAACGGTCAGACGATTACTAGTTTGCAGCCAAGAGCGCTGCCTGCATTGCGGATGTGATCGGGTGCGCCAGAATCCGTGATCAGCGTGTCGAGTTCGTTCACACCGATGATGCGGTGCAGGCAGGTGCGCCCGAACTTCGAACTGTCGGTGACCGCGACCACATGCCGGGCCACGGACACCATCTTTCGATTGAGGATCGCTTCCGGTTCGTAGTGGGTCGTGATGCCGTTTTCGAGACTGAAGCCGTCGACGCCGAGAAACAGCGTATCGACGAATAATCCATCCATCGCCGCCTCGGCCTGGCCACCGTAGAACGCGAGGTTCTTGCGCCGCAGCACGCCGCCGAGCACGACCACATTGATTCCGGGCTTGCCCGCGAGTACCGACAGGACACTGAAATCATTGGTGACAACCGTGATCTCGTCGCTGTCCGGCAGGTGCCGTGCGATCTGCAGGGTCGTGGTGCCGGAATCGAGCAGGATCGACTCGCCCGGCCGGACCATCCCCGCAGCCGCCTTGCCGATGCGTTCCTTTTCGGCCGTATTGCTCGCGCGCTTGGACTCGATTGCCACCTCGCTGAACGGGCCGACCACATCGGAGGAGATCGCACCGCCATAGGCGCGCGCCGCGACGCCCCGGTCGGATAGGTACTTGAGATCCTTGCGAATGGTCTGCGCCGATACCGCGAACATCTCGACCAGCGACGCCACCTGCACACTGCCGCGCTGTTTGACCATGGCGCTGATCTGGCGACGCCGGTCGCTTGTATCGCGCATGATCTTGGCAGGCATGGCCATAAGTTTCCTTTAGTTGCGGTATTGTGATTTCCCGCCGCCATGTTAGCATTAACGAGCGCCATCGCTTCAAATCGCAAGGTATAGGGGGATCCATGCCTGCTCCAGCATGCCGTCGCGCGACTGCGCTCGCCTGTCCGATCATTGCCGTGGCTCTTGCCGTCAGCCCCGCGGTATCCGCGCAGACCACCGCGGGCACGCAGGCGAAATCGACTGAGCTCGAGGAAGTCGTCGTCACCGGCGTGCGCGCGTCGCTGGTCAAGGCGCGCGACAACAAACGCGATGCGAGCATCGTGATGGACTCGATCGTGGCCGAGGATCTCGGGCGATTCCCCGACGCCAACGTGGCCGACTCGTTGTCCCACATCACCGGCATCACGTTGCAGCGAACGCGCGGTGGAGAAGGCCAGTACGTCAACGTGCGCGGCCTCGGGCCGGAATACAGCATCGTCACACTGAACGGCCGCATCCTGGCGACCGACGGCGACGGCCGCGAGTTTGCATTCGACGTCCTGCCCGCGGAAGTCATCTACGGCGCCGACGTCTTCAAGTCGCCCCAGGCCTCGCTCGTGGAGGGCAGCATCGGCGGCACCATCAATCTCAGTTCGGCGCGTCCGTTGTGGGTCCCGGGGCAGCATTTTTCGCTGACGGCGGAGGGCGACTACAGCGACCTGTCCGAGGACAACGGCTACAAGGTCTCCGGCGTCTACAGCAACACCTTCGCGGACGACTCCATGGGTCTTCTCTTGTCCGCGGTCTATAACGACGTGGATGTCCGCTCGGATGCGATGCACGAGTTCTACGTGACCCCCGACCAGCCGGGCGCGTTCGACGCCAATGAGGACGGACAGATCTCGGCCGATGAGAGCGATTTGCTGGGCCTCTGCTGCACCAGCGTCGGCGCGCGGATCCAGCGCAAGGAACGCGCCGCGGTGACCGGCGCCTTCCAGTGGCGGGTGAACGACACGTTCGAGATGACCCTCGACGGATTGTTGACACGCCTGGATGCGCCGACGATCGGCTATCACCAGTCCTACTACGTCGAGGATTCGATACTCGACGAGATGACCGGCACGCACCGCTGGAGCAATGTTTCGATCGACGACCACTGGGTCACCGACATGACGGTCGCTGAACTGATTCCGGAAGCGTCGACCATCACCGAATACCGGGTTGTCGACACCATGCAGTTCGGCTGGAACGGCGCATTGCAGGTCAATGAGAATCTGAAGCTGGGCGCCGACGTCTACTGGTCCGAATCGGAACGTAAATCGGGCGGCAAGGACACCTGGGTCGTATCCGGAATCGCCGGCAGTCATACCGGCGACGTCCACATGAATCGCAATGCGTTGCCCGACATCGCCGTGACACTGGAGGACGGTCGCGATTTCGCGACGGCGCTGGCGAACGGCGAGCTGGGCAACGACGACTGGGGGATGCACTACATCGGTCTGTCGGGCACCGACGTCACGGATGAAGTGACGGGTGCGACGCTGAACGGCGCGCTCAATGTCGAATGGGGACCGGTCTCGTCACTCGACTTCGGCGTCTCGAACACGGTGCGGAACAAGGTCCGCAACACGGTGGAAAACGACACCAACGGCGGCTCCTGCGTGTATTGCGGCAACTATCAGCTGACCTTCGCCGACCTGGGCGCAGATGTCGTCCGCCCGCTCGATCTGCCGAATTTCATGCGCAATGCCGGCGGTCAATACCCTGATCCGTTCGTGACTTTCGACGTGGCCAACTACCTCGATGCATTACGCGCGGCCGACGGCACGCAATGGACCGATGTCGACGGTGTAGTCCAGACGCACGACTTCTCCTCGATCCTGCCGGAACTCAGCCCGGTCCAGTCGTACGACATCGAGGAAGACACGACCGCGTTCTATGTGCAGGCCAACTTCAAGCAGGACACCTGGTTCGCCAATGTGGGGATGCGCTGGGTCACGACCGATACCAAGGCGAAAACCGCGGTCAATCGAATCGTTTCAATCGACGATCCGACGCCGGACATCCCGACGTCGAGTCCCGACGTGACTTACAGCGAAGCGGAGCCATTTTCGCAGAATGGCAGCTACGGCAAGTTCCTGCCGTCGTTCAATTTCGGTTTCTGGATGAAAGAGGACTTGCTGCTCCGGTTCGCGGCGGCGAAGGTCCTCGCGCGGCCGTCATTGAATCAGCTGGCGCCGACCGCCGTAGATGACACGCTCGACCGAGTATTTGAGGTCTTTTACGACGGCAATGCGGATCTCGAGCCGGTTGAAGCGGACCAGGCCGACCTCTCGCTCGAATGGTACTTCGATGAAAGTTCAATCCTGAACGTCGCGGTGTTCTGGAAGGACATCAGTAACTTCATCACTTATGAGTTGCTCGAGAACCAGGACATCGGCGTGGTTGACGTGACCGGAGGTCTCCCTGGCGTAGCCGATGCTGTATGACGTCTTCCGCCCAATCAACGGCGACACTGCCGATGTGTACGGCGCCGAATTCGGCGTGCAGCATTTCTTCGACAACGGGTTCGGCGTGCGCGCGAATTACACCTATGTTGACACGACGGCGTATATCGACGGTGAAAATGTCGGCCAGCTGGAAGGTGTTTCCGAATCCGCCTATTCGCTGGCGCTCATCTACGAGAACGCAAGCTGGTCGGCGCAGATTGCGGCGGACTACAGCGGCGAATACACGGAAGTGACGGATGCGGTCGGCGGTTTGTCGCAGATCGGCGATCCGATCACCTGGGTCACGGCGTCGGTTGCGTATCAGCTGACGGACAGCATCCGCATTTCGCTTGAAGGCCGGAATCTCAGCGACGCCTATTACGTCTCGCGCCTGCGTTCCGATATCCCGGCCGGATTCGAGACCTGGGGCAGGACTTATATCTTCTCGGTCAGCGCGAAGCTTTAGCCCGTGCGCAGGCGTCGCACCGGGCGGGTGTTTTCGAAGTTGTAAGCCGGCAAGATCGTGCCTGGACCGGGGACCGCGAATCGCGTAGAGCTCGTGCCGGTCCGATTGAATGAAGTCGCCCGGCGCCCGCCTTCTGCTCGCCGCATTCTGTTGTCTCACGCCACTGCTTCCGGCAACCGGGGCAGGCAAGTTCGATGCTGGACGAGCGCCGCTGCCATCACTACGGCGGGTCGTCGTCCCGAAGCTCTACGGGTTGTTGACCGTCGATGGCGACTTGGACGAACCGGTCTGGACCAGTGCCGCGGTGCTGTCACCGTTTGTGCTGAATGACGGCTCCGGTTCCGAACGGGAAAAGACCGCCGTGCGCCTCTGGTATGACGACACCGCGCTTTACCTCGGCTGGACCTGCACGGATGCCGACATACAGGCCACGCTTACCGCGCGCGACAGCAAATTCTGGGAAGAGGAAGTGGCGGAGTTTTTCGTCACCGCCGGCTCGCTGGATCGCTACTTCGAACTGCAATGGAATCCTCTGGGCGGTGTGTTCGACGCAATCATCAGCAACCAGTTGGACCAGCGCGGCGTCTCCACGAGTTTCACCGGCGACTGGAGTTTCACGGCCAAAGGGATGAGAAGCGCCGTAACGCTCAAGGGCACCGCCGGCAACTCCAACGACACGGACGAGATGTGGCAGGCGGAGGTGATCATTCCGTTTGTTGACCTGGGTGAAGACACGCCAAAACCAAAGGCCATCTGGCGGGCGAACTTCTACCGCTTCAACCGGGCGAAAGGTCAGCCGCCGGAACTACTGAGTTGGTCCGCTACTCTCCTGCCCGGTTTCCATCAACCTGCGCGCTTTGGCTATCTGGAGTTTGGCGAATAAAGACCCGGCGCTTTCACTGAGGGGAATCGACTTGGACCGAAGAAACTTTCTCGCGGGTGGTGCCGCCGGGCTGGGCTATGCCGCGGCCCGGCCGGCCGGCGCTTTTGTACCAGCACACAACTGGGAGCGCTATGACTGGGGCGTGGCGCCCCCGGTGCGCGACCGGCTGTACCAGGGTCCGTTTCCCCAGTACCCGCCTGAGCAGGTTCTCCCCGGCTCGGAGGTCGTGATGGCCACCACGCCGTCGCGCGAGATCGTGCCGGGCTACGGCAAGGGTCTCATCACTTACGTGACCGGCGATTTCGGCGGCGCGACCTTTCGCGGCACTGACATGGAACGCGAGATCGACGCCCTGGCCCGCCTCGATCTCGGCCAGAAGCTCTACCTGCGCCCCACCTGGCGGGAATTGCAGAAGCGCCCCGGCCGCCTCGAGCCGGATCCGTACTGGCTTGCGACGCTTGCAGCGGCAAAACGGTACGGCAAGCGCGTCGGCTTTCGCGTGATGATGAGCGCCCCCGACATCGTGGAGCCGGCGCTTCCCGATTTCGTCCTTGACCAGGTTCCGATGGTTCGGCTCAAGGGCGGCGAGTGGCGGCGTGATCCCGCCCAGCTCAAGAAAGTCTACGAGGAGCCGCGTTACGACCATCCGTATTTCCAGTCCGCCTTCCGCGAGCTGAATGCGCTGCTGGCAGCTGAATTCGATGGCAACCCACTCATCGAGTTCATGGACACATTCATGTACGGATTCTGGGGAGAAGGGCACACCTGGCCTTTCACCGACCATCCCTTCCCGGACAACGCCACCGCGGAGCGCACCTTCGTTCGCATGTTCGAGGTCCAGCTCGAGCACTGGAAGCGCACGCCACTGGCGACCAACACGCAGCCCGACTGGAGCCGCGTCGGCAACTCGGAACTGGTCGACCGCAGCATCCGCAGCTACAACTGGCTGCGCACCGACACGATCTACATCGAGAACGAACAGATCGAGGCGATCGGGAACCGACCGCCCTGGGTCGCCGCCGTGTCCGAGGTCGGCATGTCGGATGGCACACCGGAATCCCTGCAGGTGGACGAGGGCGTGCCGCTGACCGACAACATCATCGCCCACGTGATGGATATCGGCGCCAACTACTGGTCGCTGTGGAACTGGCACGATGAGAACGCGCAAAACGTGCTGCGCTACTACGGCCAGTACCCTGAAATGATCGACACGATCGCCCGGCGCATTGGCTACCGCGTGCGCCCCTCGTACGTGTGGGTCTACGAGGGCGACAACCGCTACGGCCTCGTGATCGGATTTGCGAACGACGGCATCGCCGGAGTGCCAGGCGTGCTGCGGGTGACCGTGGCGACCGAGGATGGAAAGATCCTCGCCAGCGGCAGCCTCGATCCCGGCTACCCCCTGCCCGGCAAGATCCGGCAGGCGCAATTCCCTTTACCGCAGGGGACTGACTGGAAGGGGTTGCGGCTGCACGCAGAGCTCGAAGTCAAGAACATGCGCCACGCGGTCCGCTGGGCCTGCCACCAGAAATTGAACGAGGATGATTCCCTGACGCTCCGCCGGACCCGGGGCGTGGGGTAGCCCGTCGCCGGTTCTTCAGAGCTTTTCTAGGTCAAGAGGTTCAGGAACAGCGTGATGATCAGCGCGTTCGTGAAGTCGATGAAGAATGCGCCGACGATCGGCGCGACGAGGAACGCCCGCGGCGCCGGCCCGTAACGCTCAACCAGCGCACGCATGACGGCCATGGCGTTTGCGGTCGTGCCCAGCATGAAGCCGATGAAGCCGCCGCTCATCACGGCCGCTTCGTAGTTCTTCCCCATCATGCGAAACACCAGCCCCGCGGCCGCGAGTGCCGCAACCACGATCTGCACGAGCAGAATGACGACGAGCGGCAGCACGAGCCCCGAGAGTTCCCAGAGCTTGAGTGTCATCAGGGCCATGACCAGGAACAGCGTCAGCGTGACGATGCCGAAGGCATTGATGAAGCGAAGCGAGAGGCCGAACCAGCCGGTCGCATCGTCGACGTTGCGGATGACGGCGGCGACCAGCATCGAGCCGATATAGGCAGGGCAGCGTCATGCCGAGTGCCGCGAATCCCTTGCTGACCCAATGGCCGATCCACATCGCGATCAGGATCGCGACCAGGTTCTTGACGATCGGCCAGGCATCGTCGTCGTCGGTCGATGCGGTGAGCGTGGGATCGGGGTCGGCGTCGGCGAGCGACACGCTGGACTCCGCCCCCTTGGCGCCGCGCGGGGTCTTAAGCTTCCCGCGCTCGATCAGGATCGTGCTGACCGGCCCGCCGATCAGGCCGCCGCCGACGATTCCGCCGATCGCGACTGCGATCGCGATGGGCGCCGCGCCGACGACACCCGCCTGCTCGAAGAGCGGGGCGAATGCGAGGCCGGTCGCCGGGCCACCCGTGAGCGTCACGGATCCCGCCAGCACGCCAAAGAGCGGGTGCAGCCCGAAGCCGATCGCGATCAGGATGCCGACGACGTTCTGGACGATCGCAAACACGGTCGCGAGCAGGAAGAACCGGAGGACCTGTGGCCCGCCGATCTTCAGCAGCGACAGGCTCGCGCCGAATCCGATGGTCGTGAAGAACGCGATCATCAGCGGGCTTTGCAGGGTCGTATCGAATTTGACGAGCGTCAGGCCCTGGCCGTGGGCGATGAGAATTGCGACCGACACGAGCAATCCGCCGAGTACCGGCGCCGGCAGGTTGTATCGATCGAGGATCGGAATGAAGCGGCGGAGCCAATGCCCGCCGAGGAGGGCAACGCCGGCGAAGGCGAGGGTGTGGACCAGGTCTAGTTCAAACAACGGCTTGCCTCCCTCTTCGGATCCCGCATTCTGAACGCCCCGGGTGCCGGCGTCATTATTGAAATGTGCGCGTCACGCAGTTGAGTCGAGTGGAGTGCCGCCACGAGTTAAGATCGAGACACGACGATCGGCAAGCCGTATCGTGCGAAAGGGGCGACGATGGCTGCAATTATCCTGCACGAATCAACATTGCGCGAATGTGTGGGCATCGATCGACCATCCTTGGATTGCGTCGCCGAATCGTTTGGTTGGCTGCACGATGGACGCGCGATGGTGCCGCCGGTTGCACACATTGAAGCGGCGGATCGACAGGGCGAGATTGACATCAAGACCGCCTACGTTCGTGGCGTCGACCGGTTTGCGGTCAAGATCGCTTCCGGTTTTCCGGGAAATGCCGCGCGCGGATTGCCGACCGGAAGTGGAATGATGGTGGTCTTCTCGTCGGAAACCGGCTTCTGCGAAGCCGTATTGCTGGACAATGGATTCTTGACCGATTTACGAACCGGGCTGGCTGGTGCGGTTGCGGCGGACCTGCTCGCGCCGAAGGCCATCGGTACCGTCGGAATCCTGGGTTGTGGCGTACAGGCTCGATATCAGCTTCTTTGTCTTGCACTTGTTCGAAAAATCGGTCGAGTCATGGTCTGGGGACGATCGCCAAACCAAGCATCACGGTACGTTGAAGAGATGCACACGCATCATGGCTACAAGATTGAGACGGCCGAATCGGCGGAAGATCTCGTGCGTCAATCTGCGTTGCTTATCACGGTCACCGCGAGTCGTAGTCCGATCGTGCGGGCGGATTGGATGCGACCCGGCCTGCACATCACGGCCGCTGGAGCGGATTTCCCAGGCAAGCAGGAGCTCGAGTCGACAGTACTGGAAAGGGCGGACCGGCTGTTCTGCGATCGGCTCGATCAGTGCCGACACCTGGGTGAACTGCAACATTGGAAAAGTGACCGTCCGCTAAAGGCAGTGGAACTGGGTTCTGTCATCCGTGGCGCGGCGCCGGGACGTGAGAAGGACTCGGAAATTACTGTCTGCGACCTCACCGGTGTCGGGGTCCAGGATACGGCCATTGCTGATCGCGCATGTGCAGTGGCACGGACGAAATTTCCGGAACTGTTCGCCGACTAGCGGTTCGTTAGTCGATCAGGATCGACCCTTGGGCGATGAGAACGCTTGATCCGGCGATTCCGGCACCGAGGAGCCAGAGATCTCACGCGGGCATTACCGGATGAGTTCATCGAGTGTCTTCAGCATTCGTCCGACCTCCGCGTTCGACGTGTAATGCACGAATGAAACTCGAACGGCCCCGTCGTCCACGTCGATGCCGAGCGACTTGATCAGGCGATAGGCGTAGAAATTCCCGACGCCCACGCCGAGCCTGGCGGCCGCGAGTTTTTCCGCGATTTCTGCGGAGCTTCGGCCTTCGACCGTAAATGCGACCGTCGGTGCGCGCTCAGTCGCGCGGGTGCGGCCGATCAGCCGCACTTTCGGATGTTTCGCGAGAAAGTCGAGCAGCGGCTGCAGCAGTTCAATTTCGTGTTTCCTGAACAGCTCGCGCACCGCTTTCGCGCGCGCCTGTATCGGCTGGCCTTTCAAACCGTGCCGGTCGGCCACCGCATCCATGTAGTCCATGATGCCGTTGACTGCGGCGATCTGCGCATGATCGGGTCCGGCCGGCGTGAAGCGGGCGCCGGGCTTGCCGTCATTGAAGAAATGCCCCTGGTTCGGGAGCGCCGCATTGATTTCGCGCCGCAGGAACATCGCCCCGAGATGCGGGCCGTACACCTTATAGAGGGAGAAGTAGTAGGCGTCCGCGCCCAACTCCTTGATGTCCGGCATGCCGTGGGGGCAGAGGGCGACCCCGTCGACGAAAGCCCAGGCCCCGGCCTTGTGGACGAGATCTGTGAATTCCCGGACCGGGTTGATGCTGCCGACCACGTTCGAGCAATGCGTGAACGCGACGAGTTTCGTCCGGGGGCTGAGGAGTGCTTCGAGGTCCCTGCGGTTCAGGTCCGCGGTCTTCGGATCGATCTTCCACTCGCGCACGACGATGCCGTCGTCCGCGAGCCGGCTCCAGGCGCCGACATTGGCCTCGTGATCCTGGTTGGTGACGATGACTTCGTCGCCCGGTTTCAGGAATTTTCGCAGCGCCTGCGCGAGGACGTAAGTGTTCTGCGAAGTAGATGGTCCGAAATGCATTTCGTCGTTACCGACATTGAGCCAAGCCGCCATGCGTTCCTTGGCCGCATCCATCTGCTCGCCCGCCTTCCTGGACGGGGCGAACACGTAATAGGGCTGGACCTTGATCTCACGGTAATAGCGGTTGAGCCAGTCGATCGTCTGGCCGCAGGCGTAGGAACCGCCGGCGTTCTCGAAATGCGCGAAACCCTCGAGCGATGGTTCCCGGAAGGCCGGAAACTGTGCCCGCACAAAATTCAGGTCGAGATCCATGAGCTATTCCCCTCTGCGACGCCATAGGATAATCGTTCGCCCGGTGGGCGGAAGGGCTGATTCCGGTGGACAAGTCGGCGTAGACTAACGGCTTGTCAGGGCATTAATGAACGGGGCCAATGGGCCCCGTTTTTGATGCCTGTTACGGAGAAGCCGCATGTCAATGGTTTTCGCGCGCAGTCGAGTCATCCGGTTCCTGGCGTTTGGTCTTCTGATCGGTTGCACCGGCGCGGCCGCCCAGGAAACGGTGCCAGCGTTGCAAAGCGAGACCCCCACTACGTTCACGCCAAAGCGGGACGAGTTCGATTACGTCAAGCGCGAGGAGATGATTCCAATGCGCGACGGCGTGAAGCTCAAGACATTCATTCTGGTACCGAAGGGCGCGAAGCAGGCTCCGATCCTGCTGACGCGCACGCCCTACAACGCTTCCCAGCGCATCGCGCGTTTCCAGAGTTCCCGGCTCGCGTCAGTCGTGCCGCAGATGAACGACACCTCGGCCGCGGCCGGCTACATCATCGCGTACCAGGACGTACGCGGAAAATACGGTTCGGAGGGCGATTACGTCATGACGCGGCCGTTGCGTGGCCCGCTTAATCCGACCGACACCGATCACGCGACCGACTGTTACGACACGATCGAGTGGCTCATCAAGCACGTGCCCGAAAGCAATGGACGCGTCGGCACCATCGGCGGCTCCTATGAGGGTTATACGACCGTGATGTCCACGGTGCGGCCGCACCCGGCGCTCAAGGTCGCCGTGCCTTTTGCTCCGATGGTGGACGGCTGGATGGGCGACGACTGGTTCCACAACGGCGCATTCCGCCAGGACGGGGCGCTCGAATACACCTACGATCAGGAAGCGACGCGCAAGAACGAAGAGAAGTGGTGGAGCGGCAACTACGATACTTATGAGCTGCATCTGAGGGCGGGATCGGCAGGCGATCTCGCAGCATCGCGCGGACTCGATCAGCTCGAGTTCTGGCGGGCGCTCGCCGCGCACCCGAGTTATGACGCGTACTGGCAGGGACAGGCGGTCGACACGCTGCTCGCGAATGAGCCGCTCACCGTGCCGATGATGATCGTGGGCGGCCTGTTCGATCAGGAAGACATCTACGGCTCGCCCGCGCTGTACAAAGCGCTGGCGCCCAAGGATCCCGACGGAAAGATGGTCCATCTCGTGCTCGGTCCCTGGAACCACGGCCAGGGAAGGCGTGAAGGCCGCGGCATCGGGATGGTGCAGTTCGAAGGCGACACGGCGGGCTGGTTTCGCCGCGCGGTGATGCAGCCTTTCCTCGACTATTACCTCAAGGACGCCCCGAAGCCCGACACACCGCGCGTGCTGGCGTATGAAACTGGCGCCGATGAGTGGCACCGGTACGATCACTGGCCGCGCTCCTGCGCGGATGGCTGCAGCCAGAAAGCTCGCAATCTCTATTTACAGGCAGACGGGAAACTCGGCTTCATTGCCCCGGCCGCTGCGCGCGCGGCCTTTGACGAATATGTCTCCGATCCCGCGAAGCCCGTACCGTACCGGTTGCGCCCGACAATCAGCTCGAACGCTGCTGAATCCACCTGGGGCGACTGGCTGATGGACGATCAGCGCCAGGCGGCCTCCCGGCCGGACGTGCTCGTGTATTCGACCGAGCCGCTCCCGAAGGCCTTGCGCGTCGCCGGCGGGCCAAACGCGAAGTTGTTCGCATCGACCAGCGGCAGCGATTCCGACTGGGTGGTCAAGATCATCGACGTCTGGCCCGACGAATATCCGAACAACCCTGAGATGGGCGGCTATCAGCAGATGATCTCGGCGGATATTTTCCGCGGCCGCTATCGCGAGGATTTTTCGAATCCAAAGCCGCTGATACCGGACGCGGTGCTGGAATACCGCATTCGCCTGCCGCAGGCGAATCACACTTTCCTGCCGGGCCACCGCATCATGGTGCAGATCCAGTCGAGCTGGTTCCCGCTCTATGACCGGAATCCGCAGTCGTACGTGCCGAATATCATGTTTGCGCCGCCCGCGAGCTACATCAAGGCGACGCAGCGGATCTGGCGCACGGAGGCGCAGGCGTCGGCGATCGAACTGCCGGTGATCGAGTAAGAAAGCAGCGCCGGCAAGCAAGGAACTCGGTAATCCGCGAAGTGCCAGAATTTCTTTCACAGGCGCAGTTGTCGAGCTTCAGGCGCGACGGATTCCTTGTCCTTCCGGATTTCGTGGGTGAGGCGCGCTGCTTCGCGCTACGCGAGCGCGCGATGGTACTCGCGCGCCAGCATGTCCCACCGCCGGAGCAGGCGACGATCTTCACGGGCGACGGCAAGCCGCTGCATGCGGGCGACGAATATTTCCTCTCGAGCGGCGAGGCGATCCGCTGCTTTTTCGAGAAAGACGCATTCGATGCCGCCGGTCACCTCAGGGCCGACGCCCATCTGTGCCTCAACAAGCTCGGCCACGCGATGCACGATCTCGACCCGGTCTTCGACGCCTTCAGTCGCACCCTGGAACTCGCCGCCGTCGCAAGCGACATCGGCATTCAGGCACCGCTCCTGTTGCAATCAATGTACATCTTCAAGCAGGCGCGCATCGGCGGCGAGGTCGCGTGCCACTGCGATCACACGTATCTCTGGACCGAGCCGCGAAGCGTGGTCGGCTTCTGGTTCGCGATCGACGACGCGACCACGGAAAACGGCTGCATGTGGGCGCTGCCGGGTGGCCACCTGCTACCGGTCAAGGGCAGGTCGAGACTCAATGCGGCGCGCACGGCGACGGTGATGGATGAGTTGGACCGGGAACCCTATCCGACCGAGGGTCTCGTGCCGCTCGAGGCGAAACGCGGAAATCTGGTCCTGCTCGACGGCGCCTTGCCGCACCGGTCGGGGCCCAACCGGAGCGACAAGCCGCGGCACGCCTACACGCTTCACGTGATCGACGGTACCGCGACTTATCTGCCGAACAACTGGCTGCAGCGTCCGACGCTGCCGCTTCGCGGCTTCAGGGCGTAATCAGGGCCTTACGCGGCTCTCAAGCAGGTGATCGACCGCGACCCTGCCGGCGCCTGCGATCGCGAGCCAGACGAAGATCGCGAGATACATGATTTCCTCGAGACCCAGGAAGGTTTGCAGCGAATCCACTTCATCCCACTGCGCCACCTTCACCGCGACGATCATCACGACACCGAGCGCGCCCGCCGAGATCCGCGTCAGCAGGCCGAGCAGTAGAAGAATCCCGCCGAAGAATTCGACGCCGGAAACGAACGGCGCGAGGATTTCCGGCGCCGGCACGCCCCACAGGCCGAAATTCTCCGTGACGAGCGGCAGATGCGTGAGCTTGCCCCAGCCGGTCCACAAAAAGACCCAGCCGACGACGATGCGCGCGACGAGCGGCGCGAGCCACTGCAGGTGACGCGCCACGCGCGCCGGCCAATCGATCAGCGCAGCTACCAGAAGATTCATGGTACCCCCTTGAATTGTCAGACGCGGCATTGACGAGACCGGGGTTTCAAGCCGGATATTGCGGGCATCTGCTACCGAGGGTCCAGGTCAGCTGTGAGGATCTCATCGACGATCGGCCCGACGCCGTGCCGGATCGGATCGCAGCAGGGCAGGGCGACGGCTTTTGCAACTTTCGCGACCGCATGCGCAGCCTCCTTCGCGCCGAGATGCGAGGTATTGAGACTGACGCCAGCGAAGCGTGCTTCTGGATTCGTCAGTCGCGCAGCGGCGAGGTAGGCCTCGAAGCAGGACTCGTAGGACGGGATCGCGAAGCCCGCATAGTCCGCGATGCCGGTGCGTGCGAGGTCGTGGCACAGCACCATCGCGTCGGGCTGGCTGCCGTGGATGAGCCCGAGCGTGACGCCCGCGTAGGCCGGATGAAACAGCGAGCCCTGGCCCTCGATGACGTCCCAATGCGACGGCGCAGCGGGCGGCGACAGCCACTCGGCCGCGCCTGAGACGAAATCCGACACGACTGAGTCGACCGCGACGCCGCGGCCGGAGATGAAGATGCCGGTCTGGCCGGTGGCGCGAAAATCGGCGTCGATGCCGCGCGCGCGCATCTCCTTCTCGATCGCGAGCGCCGTGTATTTCTTGCCGACCGCGCAATCGGTGCCGACCGTCAGCACGCGCCGGCCGCTTCGCTTCTGCCCGGTGCCTGGCATGAATGACTGGCTGGGCTGGCGTACTTCGATCAGCTGGCGGCCCGCGCGTCCGCGCCGCCGCGGCGATTTCCGGCACGCCCGCGAGCGGCTCATGCAGGCCGGATGCGACGTCGAGCCCGGCTTGCAATGCCTCGGCAATGGACGCAACCCAATTCGGCGCGATGAATCCGCCGTCGTTCGCGATGCCAATGATCAGCGCTACGAATGCCGCGGCGGACCGCTTCCGCGGGCGTCAGGTCCGGCAAACCGAGATCCACGCGGCAGCCCGGCAGGCGCAACTGCCCCGCGCAGAGTTCGGGCCGCCACTGGCGGATACCCGCGGCGGTCTTGGCGGTTGCGATGTCCGGCGCGTCGCCGAGAAAAAGAAGATAGGGACTCTGGATCATGGATTGCCGTTGCTTAGGCTTAACAGTTTGAATCAAAATCAGAATCTTGTCCCATCTCCGAGAATCGAAATGCCCCAGTTCACTGACCCGAACCCTGATCGCCGTCCTGCTCTGGCCTTGCGGCCATGCCACGGCTTTGCGGCCGACGACGATCCGGCCGATCGCGCGATCGCCGAAATCCTCGGCGGCTTCGTGAAACCAGGCGAACCCGGTTGCACGGTCGGCGTGACCGAGGACGGGATGCTGAGTCACGCGCTCGCCTTCGGATTGTCCGACGTCGAGCGTGGCAAGCCGCTCGACACGCATTCGACCTTCGATCTCGCCTCGGTGTCGAAGCAGTTCACGGCTTTTGCGCTGCTCCTGCTGCAGCAGCAGGGAAAGTTGACTCTCGACGACCCGCTCGTCAAGTACGTGCCGGAACTGGCCGCGAGCGCGAAGGGCGTGACGCTCCGGCATCTGGTGCATCACACCGGGGGGCTGCGCGACTACATCGAACTGATCGGCATCCGCGGCAGGACCAATGCCGACGGCTCGACGATTCACGAATCAGTGCAGGCGCTCGCCCGCCAGACCCGGCCGAATGCAGAACCCGGGCGCCGAATACGAATACAGCAATACCGGTTATTTGCTGCTCGGCGTCGTGATCGCGCGAGTAAGCGGCCAGTCGCTCGCGGAATTCGCCAGGGAACAGATATTCCGGCCGCTCGGAATGGTGAGCACGCGCATCGTGGACCGCTACCCCGATGGAAACGCAACACGCGCGCGGGGCTACGCAAACACCGGCAAGGGATTCGTGATCGACGAGACTGGCTGGGAGCAGGTCGGTGACGGTGGGGTGCATAGCGACCTGCACGACCTCGCGCTCTGGGACGAGAATTTTTACACTGCGAAGCTGGGTGGCCGGGAACTCATCGAGCAGATGTACAAGGTCGGATTATTGAATTCCGGCGAGTCCACGGGATATGCGGCGGGTTTGAGTGTCGACGAGACGCGTGGCGTCCGCCTGATCGGCCATGGCGGTTCCTGGGTCGGTTATCGCTCCTATCTGCTGCGTGCACCCGACGAACATCTCTCGGTCATCGTGCTCTGCAATCGCGATGATGCGGACACGGAAGATCTTGCGAACCGCGTCGCGGAAGTTTTCCTGAAGGACAAGCTGGGTCCTGCCACAGCCGAGGCCGACGACGAAGCGGCCGAAGACAAGCCGGCGGCGCCGGGCTGGCAGCCGCGCGATCTCGCGCGTTACGCCGGCACGTACTACAGCCCGGAAGCCAATGCGCAGTGCCGGATCCACGCGCGAAACGACGCGCTCGTCGTGGAAGGCTGCGCCGAAGGCGCCGTGCTGAGGCCCGGAAAGGCCGGCGAGTTCATCGCCGCGGACGAATCGTTCACGCTGCGGTTCCCGGCGAATGGCGCCGATAACGGCAGTTTCATCTACAACACATTCGGCCTGCGGGAATTGCCATTCACCCGCGTCACGGAGCAGTTCGAGTGAATTCCGTGCGACAGATTGCCGGCGTCGCTGCCCTTGCGATGCTGTGGTCGGGTGTCGCGATTGGCGCCGATTCGGGCGCCGCGACGACACTCATCGTCAACGCCTCGATCGTCGACGGCACGGGCAGCCCGGCGCGTGCCGGCGCCGTGCGCATCGAAGGCGACCGGATCGTCGAAGTCGGAGCGCTCGAATCCCAAGAAAGGCGAACGCGTCGTGGATGCCGGTGGCCTGACGCTGGCGCCCGGCTTCATCGACACGCACAGCCACCACGAGGACGGCCTGTTCGAGATGCGCGACGCCTCGCCGGTCGTGAGCCAGGGCATCACGACGATCGTTGTCGGCCAGGACGGTCGAAATGCCGATACCCATTGGGGAGCTGTTCGAGCGGATGGATACAGACGCCGACCGCGATCAACGTGGCCTCGTACGTCGGCCACGCAACATTCGCAAGGCGGCAATGGGCAAGACGATTTCCGGCGGCATGCGACGCCGACGGAAATCGACCGAAGATGCGCGAGCTCGGTGCGGGAAGGGATGGCAGGCGGGCGCGCTCGGGCTTTGCCACCGGCCTCGAGTACGACCCGGGCATCTATTCGTCGACCGAAGAGTTGATCGAGCTTGCAAAGGAAGCTGCGGCCTTCGGCGGGCGATACATCAGCCACATCCGCAGCGAAGACCGGTATTTCTGGAAGGCGCATCGGACGAAATCGTGCGCATCGGCCGCGAAGCGAAGATTCCCGTGCAGGTCTCGCACATGAAGCTCGCGATGAAGGACTGGTGGGGCCAGTCGGCGAACGCTTGCTCGACGTGCTGACCGCGCGCGCGCGGAGGGCATCGACGTCACGGGCGACATCTATCCCTACGAATACTGGCAGTCCGGATCTCACGGTCCTGTTCCCGGAGCGCGATTTCACGAACCGGAGAATGCGCAGAATTCGCGCTCGACCACGTCTCGCCGCCGGACGGTCATCGTGCTCGCGAAGTACTCAGCCGGAGCCGGCGCTGGTCGGGAAGACGATCGCCGAGATCGCAAAGCAGAAGGGCATGGATCCGGCCGCCGACGCTGATGGACCTGATTGCGCGCTCGCAGCGTGCCCGGCGGCGAAACAAGTCGTCATCGGCACGGAGCATGCGATCCGACGACATCGCGGCGCTCATCGCCTGGCCGCATGCGAATATCTGTTCCGACGGTGCGCTGACAAGCCTGCATCCGCGCGGGCGCGGCGCTTTCACCAAGAGTTCTGCGCGTCTATGTGCGCGAGAAGAAGCTGCTGACGCTTCGAGGAGGCGATCCGCAAGATGACGGGCCTCTCCGCCGCGCACGTGGGCATCGTCGACCGCGGCGTGATCCGGCCGGGCGCGTATCGCCGATCTCGTGCTGCTCGATCCCGCGACCGTTGCCGACCGCTCGACCACCGAGGATCCGCTCGCCCTGTCGGTCGGCATCGAAAAGGTCTGGGTCAACGGCGTCGCCGTGCTGGAAGGCGGCAAGGCGACGCGGTGTTTTTCCGGGGCAGGCGATACGCAGGCCAACTACATGACACGAGCATTCCTTTCGATCGGCGCAGCACTTCTGTGGCTCCAGGGCGGGCTGGCCGGGGCGCAGGCTGCGCCACAGCCGCAAGGCGGCACGCCGCGCACGCTCACGCTCGAAGACCACGACGCCATGCAGTCCCCGGACAGCCTCGCGCTGTCGCGCGACGGCAAGCTGCGTCGCCTATGTGCTGGAGGACCAGCATCTACGTCGTCCCGATGGCTGGCGGTGCGCCGCGTGCCGTGACCGCCGCGGGTTCAAGTGCCTCTGACCCGTACTGGTCGAAGGACGGCGGCGCGCTCTATTTCCTGTCTGACCGGTCGGGCGACAACCAGCTCTGGAAGCTGCCGCTCGACGGCCTTCGGCGAAGCGACGCAGGTCACGAGCTTCGAACACGGCGTCGACGAGCTCGACTTCTCGCCCGACGAATCGCGATTGCTCCTGCAATTCAAGGCGTCGGACCTGTGTGAAGGTCGCACGACGAGGAAGAGAAAAAGCCGCTTCGTCATCACGCGGCTCGAGTTCAAGGAGGACGCCGGCGAGGGCTACCTGACGGGAGACCTTGCGGAGCACCTGCATGTTCTCGATCGTCGCGACGGGCAAGCTGACGCAGGTCACGTCCGGCGACTACTCCGAGTCGGAGGCCGACTGGTCGCCCGACGGCCGCCAGATCGTGTTCGTCAGCAACCGCGAGAAGGACCCCGACGCGAGCTACAAGACCGACCTCTGGCTCGTCGCTGCCGACAATACGGACCAGGGCGCGATCGCTCGTCCGGCTGACAAACGACGACCGGGTCAAGAGCGAGCCCGCGCTGGAGTCCGGACGGCCGGTCGATCGCATTCCTGACGGCCGAGGACGGCGTCTACGGCGCCCGCAGCTCGCGGTGATGCCGGCGGCCGGCGGCGAGGCGCGGATCCTCACGGCGGATCTCGATCGCTGGGTCAATGACTTCCGCTTTTCGCCGGACGGGCAGTGGATCTATTTCACCTACGAGCACCAAGGCGGCACGCGCCTCGCGCGCGTCCGGCCGAAGGACGGCAAACTGGAGCCGGTGTCGAGAGCGGCGACCAGTTCATCGGCGAGTTCGACGTCGCGAAGAACGGCGCGATCGCGGCGCGCATCGAGACCGGCAATCGCGGACCGGAGATTTATTCAGTCGCAGGCGGCGCGCCTGGACCGGCTGACGACGATCAACGATGAATTCCTCGCGTTCCGTCGCGCTCGGCGCGAAGGAGACGGTCTCGTTCAAGAGCGCGGACGGCACAGTTGTGCAGGCATTCGTCACCAAGCCGCCCGGATTCGTGGCGGGGCGGACGCTACCCGACGATCCTGCACATCCACGGCGGCCCGGTCGGGCAGTTCGGCTGGGGCTTCGATTTCAAGCCGCAGTACTTCGCGGCGAATGGCTACGTCGTCGTCGAACCGAATCCGCGCGGCTCGACCGGCCGCGGCCAGGACTTCGTGCGCGCGATCTACCAGACCTGGGGCATCACGGACTACGACGACCTCATCGCCGCGGTCGACTACGCGATCGCCGCAGGGCTACGCCGATCCGGACCGTCTCGCCGTGACCGGCTATTCCTACGGCGGCTACATGACGAATGTCGTCATCACGCGGACCGGCCGCTTCAAGGCTGCGGCATCGGGCGCGGGCCACAGCTACATCGTCGCGAACTACGGTCATGACATTTACCAGAAGTGGTACAACTGGGAACTCGGCCCGCCGTGGGAAAACCGCGAGAAGTACGACCGGCTGTCGCCGCTGCTGCAGGCCGGGCAAGGTGACGACGCCGACGATTTTCCTCGGCGGCCGCGACGACTGGAACGTGCCGCTGCTGAATGCCGAACTCTTCTACCAGTCGCTGCGCAAGCGCGGCATCGACACCCAGCTCGTCGTGTATCCGGGCATGCACCATGGCGGCTGGACGCCGGAATTCGAGCGCGACTACCTCGATCGTGTGCGGGCGTGGTTCGACAAGTACCTGAAATAGCGCGAGACCAGAGCGTCGCGGCCGCACTCGAGGCGCTGCGCGACAATCAGCCGCTGCGCGCCGAGGACATCTGCCGCGAGTACCTGGAGCGCAATCCCGGCTCGGTCGACCACCTGCGGCTGCTCGGCAATGCGCTCGGCCGCAGGCACGCCACCCCGAGGCCGAGCAGGTCGTGCGCCAGGCCATCTCGCTGCAAGCCGGATTTGCCGCACCTGCACGAGGACCTCGGCAGCGTGCTCGCGCTGCAGGAGCGCTTCGAGGAGGCGGTGCCCTGCTTCGAGCAGGCGATCCGGCTCGAGCCGCAGCTGCCGCTCGCGCACAAGAAGCTCGGTCAGGCGCTCGCCGCGCTCGGCCGCGGCCGGGAGGCCGACGAGTCCTTCGAGGAGTTCTTCGAGCCGGATCCCGCCCGCGGCAAGGTCGCAGCTGGCGCTCGATCACCTGCGGGCGGGCCGCAAGGACGAGGCTCTCGACACGCTGCGCACGGCGCTGCGCGAGAACGCGGACAACATCGATGCGCTGCGCGTCCTCGCGCAGCTCTACTGGCGCGAGGACAAGCAGCTGTCGGACGCCGAAGCGCTGTTGCGACGAGTCGACGCAGCTCGCGCCCGGCCACACGATGGCCTGGACGCTGCTCGGCGCGCATGCTGCAGGAATCGGACCGGCACGCGGAAGCGATGGAGTGCTACCTGACGGCGATCCGGACTCGACCCCGCCAACGCCGTCGCCTGGTCGGGACTCGGGACGCCCATTCGCACGCCGGCGACGTGGAGAAGGCGCATCGAGGCATTCGAACGCTCGATCGCACTGCAGTCCGGCAACGCCGAACGTCCAGCTGAGCTACGGCCACGCGCTCAAGACGCGCGGCGACCAGGCGGCGGCGCTGCGCGCCTATCGCGCGGCGATCGCCGCGAAGCCGGATTTCGGCGAAGTCTACTGGAGCATGGCCAACCTGAAGGTGTTCCGGTTCGAGGACGCGGAGATCGCGCGCCATGGAGGAGCAGGTCGACGCGCAACGACCTGAGCGAGAGCGCCGACATCCATTTCCGCTTCGCGCTCGGCAAGGCTTACGAGGATCGCGGCGACTACGACCGCGCCTGGCAGTACTACGACACCGGCAACCAGCGCCAGCGCAAGACCGTGTTCCACGATCCCGTGGCGATGGAGGTGCGCCACGAGGAGATCGCGGCGGTCTTCACGCCGCGAGCTCTTCGAGAAGCACGCCGGCCAGGGCTACGAATCCGCCGCGCCGATCTTCATCGTCGGCCTGCCGCGCTCGGGCTCGACGCTGATCGAGCAGATCCTCGCGAGCCACAGCCAGGTCGAGGGCACGGCCGAGCTGCCGACGCTGGTGCAGCTGGCGTTCTCGATCGGCCGCTATCGCGCCGACAAGAAGCGGTATCCGGAGTCCGTCCGCGACCTGCGCGGCCGCGACTTCAGGGCCTACGGGCGGCAGTACATCGAGGAGACGCCGCAGTCTACCGCTCGACCGAACGGCCGTTCTTCACCGACAAGCTGCCGAACAACTTCTCGCACGTCGGCCTCGCTGCACCTGATCCTGCCGAACGCGAAGATCATCAACGCGCGCCGCCATCCGCTTCGACAGCTGCCTCGGCGGCTACAAGCAGCTGTTCGGCAAGGGCCAGAACTTCACCTACGACATGACCGAGCTCGCGGCGTACTACCGCCAGTACCACGAGACGATGAAGCACTGGCACCGGGTGCTGCCGGGCAAGGTGCTCGACGTGCACTACGAGGAAACGGTCACCGACCTCGAGACCCAGGTGCGGCGCATCCTCGCGCACTGCGGCCTGCCCTTCGAGGAGGCCTGCGTGCGCTTCCACGAGAACACAGCGCGCGGTGAGGACGGCGAGCTCCGAGCAGGTCCGCCAGCCGATCTACACGCGATGCGCTCGGCAACTGGCGCCGCTACGAAAAGCACCTCGAGCATCTGGCAGGAGGAGCTCGCGCGACATCATCGCGGAGCTGCCGGACAACGGTCCGCAACGCGGGGCTCTGAGTGACCGGTCCGGATCAGGCGAACGGCCACACCGCGAGGCCGTGGATGGCGTTGCGGACGTCCATCGTCAGGTTGACCGACAGCAGCCGCTCGTTCGCCGCCAGGTCGTAGACCGAGACCGTCGACGGCGAGGAGCCGCCGGCGACGAGCGGTATCGGACAGCACGCACAGCCCGCGCGCGAAGCCCTGGCGCGCGATGCCGCTCTGGTCCAGGTCGCGGTTCAGCAGCTGCTCGCGGATCGTAGCGCGGCACCTTGAAGCGCGCGGTCCTCGCAGGCCTTCGCCGCGGCCCGCGTAGCGCAGGGCATTCGCCTCGGTGTCGTTGAACAGCACGCCGTCGCGGAACGGCCGCGCATTGTGCGTGCCCGGCGGCAGCTCGACGGCCATCTGCACTCGCTTGCCGTTGAACAGCAGCATGCCGCCGGTCTTGAGCCCGGTGACGTACATGCCGCCCTGCGTGCAGTGCACGCTGTTGAGGTGCAGCTTGTTGAGCATGCAGCGGGCCGTCCGTCCGCGCGGGTCGAAGGCGATGCCCTTGAACCGGAACTGGTGCGTGAGCGACGTGCAGCGCCCAGGTGAACTCGCGCCGGTCGAGGTCGAAGCCGAGGATGCTGTCGAAACCGGTCGAGGTCAGGAACAGCCGCCGCTCGTAGACGGCGATCTCGTGGCAGTGCTTGAGGTAGGGATTGCGCCAGGAGCCGATCAGGCGGAAATCCGGCGTGTAGGCGAACAGCTCGTCGCTCGCGGCGATGTAGACGATCTCGCCGTCGAAGGCGATGCCGCGCAGGCCGCGGTCCCAGCCGCGGCCCTGCCAGTCGATGGCGGCCGTGTTCCAGTCGAGTGCCTGGCGCGACGTCGCGCGGTTCGAGGTCGATGCAGGTAGACGCCGCCGTGGCTCTCGCCCTGGTGGCTGCCGCGCACCACCGAGGTCGTGACGAGCTTCACGGCGGAACCTGCCCGTCCGCCGGGCCGTAAGGCGTCACCCGTCGGCGCTGCGGCGTCACCACTTCTTGCTGAACGACAGGCTGATCGTGCGCGGCCGCTGCAGGATCCGCACGTGCTTGCCACGCGGGTCTCGCCGACCCAAGGCCAGATGGCTTCGTCGAGTCCGGTGCTGTAGTCGGACGAGCTCATGTAGTTGAAGCCCCGCTCGTCGAAGAGGTTGCGCACGATGAGCGCCGTCTCCCAGCCGTTGTCGTGCGTGAAGCCGAGCTGCAGCGTGCGTGGACGTGTAGGACGGCATGAGCTCCTCGAGCGCGCGTCCCGCTCCTCCGGCGTCACGGCGTCCTCGAAGTCCGCGATGGCGTCCAGGCTGTTCCAGATCTCGGCCTGGTAGCTCTAGGAGATCCGCGTCCAGAAGTTGCCTTGCATGCCGAAGGAAGTTCGGGAACGTGTACTCGACCGCGACCCAGTACTTTTCCTCGGGCGAAACCGGCATCGTGGTGCCGGCTTGCGATCGCGAGGCTTCGTCCGGTCCGGGTAGAACGTGTCCTCGGAGAACTCCGGATCGCGAGGAACGCGCTCGCGTCGAAGTTGAGGTTGATCGGTCGCGCTACCAGCTGCCGTTGAGCTCGACGCCTTTCTGCTCGGCCTTGCCGCCGTTGAAATTGCCCGCGCATCCACCACGGGTTGCCGGCCGACGTCGCCCGAGCGGTTGAGCTGGATGTCGTCCCATTCCATGAAGAACGCGGTCACGTTGAGCTGCAGCGGTGGTCGAACCACGGCTCTTGATGCCGACTTCGTAGTTCTTGAGGGTGTCCGGCTTGTACTTGAGCGGCAGGATGCCGGTCTCCGCGGCGCGTGCGGCGTTGTTGCCGCCGAGGCGGAAGCCCTCGCTGTAGAGCGCGTAGATCATCCGTCTGGTCGTTGAAGTGGTACTGCGTCGCGAACTTGAAGACCGTGTCGGTGTCCTTGCCCGAGCTCGCCGTTACGCCGCCGCCTTCGAAGTCGCTGCCGACCGGATAACCGAGCGGTGTCTGCTGGATCTCGTAGGTATCGCGCTCGTACTCGAACCAGCGCGCGCCGCCGGTGACCGACCATTTGTCGGTCAGGTCGTAGGTCATCTCGCCGAACACGGCGGGCTGCTTGACCGTGCGGTCGAGTTGCTCGTAGTAATAGATCTCGGTCGGGGCGAGCGGATACTGGATGTCGTATCCCTGCGCGTTGTAGTAGTAGGCAAGGTACTGCGCGTACGCCCAGCTGGTCGTAGACATGTAGCCCGGGATGTGCGCGCCGTATTGCCACCAGTCGTACACGTCCTCGTAGAAGGCGCCGGCCATCCACTGGAAGCGGCTCTCGCCCTGCGAAGTCAGCCGCACCTCGTGCGGAATAGCGCTCCTGCTTCTGGTCGTTGAAGATCGTCCCGATCAGGTAGTCCGTGTTGTAGAGATCAAGCCGTTGTAGACGCCGTAGTACGCCGTGCGCCACTGGTCGTAGTTCGCGTTGTCCTACTCGTACTTGATGTTGCGGTCGAAGTAGGAACCCGTCACCGACAGTTCGGCGAAGCCGAGGTCGCCCTTGACGTTGAGCGATGCCTGGTACCAGTCGTCGTCGCGAAACTCGTCGATAGAAGCGCAGTGATCTTGTAGTCGCCGAGCGCGGGGTCCGATTCCCAGGCGCCCTCGCTCTCGCCGCACTGGCCGATCAGGCTGAGCGTCGACTCCCACTCCGGGCTGATCTGCCAGCGCGCGGCGACGCGGCCGCCGTAGACCGTGTAATCGTTCCGGTCGTCCTCGAGCGACATCGGCATTGTCGATCTGCCCGTCAGCGTCGTGCCGAGGACGTTGTCGACGTAGCCGCCTTCCTCGCGAATAGAAGCCGACGGCGCGGACCGCGAAGTTGTCGGACACCGGGATGTTGACGTGTCCGCTGACGTCGTAGCTTTCCTCGCCGCCCTTGGTCGTGCCGACTTCGGCAGTCCATCTGCGACGAGAAGCCGCTGATGTCGGGCTTGTTCGTGACGTAGACGCATGGTGCCGGTCTGCGAGCTCGAGCCGAACAGCGTGCCCTGCGGTCCCGGCAGGGACTCGACGCGCTCGAGGTCGATCAGGCGGACCTCGACCTGCTGCGAGATCGCGGTCATCGGCTGCGTCGTCGAGGTAGACCGAGACCTGGCTGTCGGTGCGGAATTCCGCCGACGAGGTCGAGATGCCGCGCATGACGATCGCATTCGAGCCGGGCTGCCAGCTGACCATGTTGACGCTGGGCAGTGCATTCACGATGTCGGAGAGGCTCTGGAACGCCTGCTTCTCGATGTCGGCGGTCGAGAACGCGGTGACGCTCTGCGCCACGGACTGGAGTTGATTTCGCGCCGCGTCGCGGTGACGACGACTTCCTCCAGGCGGCCGGGCTCTGATTTCTGCGCCAGCACGGCCGTCGCGGGGTAGAGGGCGGCGACGATGGCTGCGGCCAGCGGCGTGCCCCTGACCAGGCGTGCCGGCAACGCGAGTGTTGCGCGCACACACAAGCGATCATTGGGTTCAATCATTCGCCGGCAATGCTTCGACATGCAGCCCCCTGCGGCGCTTCCGCGCCCACTTTCGCCTGACGGAGACTAGCGTATGGACTGCCGTTTTGCCAACCATGTGCGCGCCCGCGGGCGCCCGCTGTTGCGTCGGCGCGTCGGTCAGTACGCTCCGCCCCGGGAGGACACGAGCTGACCGTCGACGACCGAGAGGGTGTAGGCGAGTCCGTCTTCGCCGTGCCAGGCCGCGAGGTCGAAGCGTCCCTCGCCGGGCCCGATTCGATAGACCTCGACCGGTCCGCTGGTGAGCGGCTGGTCCGGCTTACACCGCTCCGGCGCCTTCGCCGCACGCATGAAATACGCATACGGCGTCGGATGATCGGCTGTCGCGAACACCTCGCGCCGAGCCGTCGGCGGGATCGATGTGAACGTGCCGTTTCGCGGTCCGCCGCGATCGCCCGCGGCGCGGCGGACCAGCCATCCTTTTGCAACCTCGAGAGCAGGGTCACGGTGCGGCCAATCCGGTCGCGCTCCTGCAAGTGCTGGTCGGTGATCACGTTCTCAAGCCGCGGGAGCTTCAGGAAATCGCGCGCGAGCGTCAGGTCCGGCGCGAACGGGTCGGTCATCGCGACCTTGCTGGTCAGGCTCTCCTTGCCTTCGGCGGAATAGACGAATTCGCCCATGACGGCCATGCCGGCGCTGGTCCCGCCGATCGGGGCGGGCTTCGCCGCGACGAAGTTGATTGCATCTTCGACCGGCGTGTCCTTCCAGTAGCGAATGTAGTTCGACTGGTCGCCGCCGGCGATGAAGATCGCCTCGGCGTTGCGGATGGTTTCGATCACCCAGGGGTCCGTCATCGCCGCGCCGCCGTCGAAAACGAGCGTCGTCACCGAATCGCAGTGGCAAAGCGCGTAAATGTAGTCGTTGTAATCGTCTTTGCCCGATGCGCGCAGCACGACGAAATCGCCGCCGCCGCCGAACTCGCCCATGCGGATGTAGTTCTGGTCGACGTCGTCGCCGCCACCTTGCAGCACCCAGAGGCCGCGGGTCGGGCGTACGACGTCGGCGGGATTGCCGACCTCATAGACCTTGTAGCCGGGGCCACGGTGGGTGACCTCCGCTGTCACGCAGGACGCGAGAGCCAGAGTCACGAGAATCGCGGCGACCCGAAAGCCACGCACCGCGAGGTTGCGGAGTTCTTCAACTTACGCTTCCTGCAACGCGGCGATATCGAGCCCCAGGTCCAGACCTGCCGCGGAATGCGTGAGCCAGCCCAGCGAGATCGCCTCGACGCCGGTCGCCGCGACTTCCCTGACGTTTGCCAACGTGATTCCACCCGAAGCTTCCGTGTGACAGCGGCCATCGACGAGCTTGACCGCCGCGCGCAATTGCGGGATCGGCAGGTTGTCGAGAAGCACGGCGTTCACCTGGCAACGCAAGGCTTCCTCGAGCTGATCCAGGGTATCGACCTCCACCTGAACTCGAGTGGCAGCGCCAAGCCGCGAACGAACGCGGTCAACCGCTGCCGTGAGGGAGCCTGCGAGGCCGATGTGGTTGTCCTTGATGAGCACCGCATCGTAGAGCCCGAAGCGGTGATTGACCCCGCCGCCGATCGCGACCGCATATTTCTCGAGGACTCTCAGGCCCGGTGTGGTCTTGCGGGTGTCCTTGATGACTGTCCGCGTGCCGTCGACCAGACGCACGGCAGCGGCCGTCGCGGTTGCGATCCCGGACAGGCGGCACAGCAGATTAAGGATCGTGCGCTCGGCAGTCAGCACCGTGCGCGCGGATCCGGAGAGGCGGGCGACAGTCTCGCCTGGCACGACATCTGCGCCGTCGCCCGCGCAGACAGTGACCTGCGCCGGTTCGGGAAATTGCGCCAGGGCAATCGCGATGCAGTCGGTACCCGCAATGCGTCCGGGTTGGCGGCTGCGGATCTCCGCCTCGATCGTTGACCCGGCCGGGACGATGGCATCGGTTGTAATGTCCCCCTTGCCGTCCAGGTCTTCGGCAAGCGCGAGCGTCACCGCCTGCTCGAGCGCCTCGAGCGGTGGCTTCAAGCGACACGGCTCCGGAAGAGTTCGAGCATTCTCGACTTGCGCCGGTTGCGGCCTCCGGAAACTGCGCGCCGACATGCCGGCAGCGGATTCAGGAAAATCAGCGCGCTGATGCGCACCGCGGGATTCGCGGCGCGCAAGGGCCGCTAACAGCAATTGGCGCGCGACAATGACCTGATCGTCCTCGTCGCGTGTCGCGGGTCTCCAGGCCTCGATCTGGTTCAGGGCGGCAATCATTGCAGACCCGGTGCGCAAGGGTCCGAGGCTGCCACCGAACAGTTGCCGCAGCGACCCGAGCCGCCCGGATGCGCCAGATTCCGCCGTCCGTCGCGCCACCTCGAGTGCGCCCCGCGGAGGCGCCAGTTGTGCACGCCGGATGTCGCGGGCGATTCGTTCGCCGAACACCAGCCCCTCGAGCAGCGAATTGCTGGCCAGGCGGTTCGCGCCGTGCAGGCCGGTCGAGGCGACTTCGCCGCAGGCCCACAGGCCGGTCAGCGAGCTCGCGCCCTGCGCATCGGTCGCGATCCCGCCCATGTGGAAATGCGCTGCAGTCGCAACGGGCAGCGGCTGCACTTGCGGATCGAATCCCGCGGCACGCGCGATCTGGCACGCGCCGGGAAAACGCGATTCCAGATCGGGCACGGCGGTCGCGTCCAG
This sequence comes from uncultured Gammaproteobacteria bacterium, assembly GCA_963819545.1. Taxonomy (GTDB): domain Bacteria; phylum Pseudomonadota; class Gammaproteobacteria; order Steroidobacterales; family Steroidobacteraceae; genus SCUD01. The sequence continues at coordinate 1,398,884 of CAWFWJ010000002.1, forward strand.
AAACACCTGCCTTCCGGACGCGCGCAACGCATGGACACTGCGCGCGACGACGTCACGCGGCGCCAGCTCGGCATCCGGGTGAATCGACTGCATGAACCGCTCGCCGGAATCGTCCAGCAGCTTCGCGCCCGCGCCGCGGAGCGCCTCGGTCAGCAAGGGGAGGGGATCGGCATCGATCGCGAGCGCGGTCGGGTGAAACTGCACGAACTCAAGGTCCGCGAGCATGACGCCGCATCGCGCCGCGGCAGCGAGTCCCGCGCCACTCGAGGTCGCCGGATTCGTGGTGCGATCAAAACAGGCGCCAATGCCACCGGTCGCCAGCACGACTTGCGGCGCGAGCACGGCGAGCCGCAGGCCGTCAGGGCCTGCAAGCAGCACGCCGGCAGCACGATCGCCCGCGGTCACGAGATCGATGAGCTTGAATGGTTCCAGGACGCGAATGTCGGGACGCTCGAGAACCGCGGCACGCAGGCTCTTCATGATTGCCGCGCCGCTGCGGTCGCCGCCCGCATGGACGATGCGATGACGGCCGTGTCCCGCTTCGCGGCCGAGCGCCAGCGCCCCGGAGGGGCTCCGGTCGAATGCAACGCCGAGCGAAGCGAGCCAGTCGACGCGGCCGGGGGCCGATCCGGCGACGAGTGCCGCGATTTCTGGAACCGCAAGCCCGGCGGCGACCGTAAGTGTGTCCGCCGCGTGCAGAGCCGGCGGAGTCGCCGGGAGCCGATCGCAGCGGCGACGCCACCCTGCGCGTAAACGGAGGAGCCGCCGCCGATCGGCTCGTTGGCGACGACCACGCAGGCATCGAGCGCGAGCGCTGTCGAGAGACCCGCGATTCCGCCGCCGACGACGACGGCGGGCGTCGTGACGAAGTCGTGGACGATCATGGCTTGATCGCGAGCATCCGTGTCACCGCGAGCCGCGCGCGCTCGGCAACGGCCGGATGGATTTTCACTTCATGGCGCAAGTGACGCAGCGAATCGGCGATGCCGGCGAGCGTGATGCGCTTCATGTGCGGGCAGAGGTTGCAGGGCCGCACGAACTCGACGTCAGGCAACTCGGCCGCCACGTTGTCGGACATCGAGCACTCGGTGACCATGACGACCCGGCGCGGGCGATTGCGCTCGACCCAGGAAATCATCGCGGTGGTCGAGCCGACGAAATCGGATTCGGCCAGCACGTCCGGCGGGCACTCCGGATGCGCGATGATCTTGATGCCGGGATGGTCTGCACGGTAGGCGCGAAGTTCCTCGCCGGTGAAGCGTTCGTGCACCATGCAGCTGCCATGCCAGAGAATCACCTTCGACGCCGGTCTGCGACGCAACCCAGCGGCCGAGATACTGGTCCGGAAGAAAGATCACGCGATCGCTGCCGAGCGACTCGACCACCGCGACCGCATTGGACGAGGTGCAGCAGATATCGGACTCGGCCTTCACCTCGGCCGAGGTATTGACATAGGTGACGACCGGCACGCCCGGGTAACGCTGGCGCAGCAGGCGCACGTCGGCGCCGGTGATCGATTCCGCCAGGGAACAGCCGGCGCGGAGGTCCGGAATCAGCACGGTCTTCGAAGGATTCAGCAGCTTGGCCGTCTCTGCCATGAAGTGGACGCCGGCCATCACGATTACGTCGGCCTCCGTCTCTGCCGCCATGCGGGCGAGGGCGAGCGAGTCGCCGCGCAGGTCGGCCACCCCGTGATAGATATCGGGCGTCATGTAGTTGTGGGCGAGGATCACCGCCCGGCGCGAGGCTTTCAGGGCCTCGATCTCCGACAACAGCGGCTCGAGCGCCGCGATTTCGATGTCCGGCAATACACCCGCGAGGCCGCGCATGGCGCCCTCCATTTATGCTCTGACTGAGCATTAGTTCTTATTATAAGTCAGTAGACCCGGGCACGCACGATTTCACGCCTGAAACGGAAAAGTTCGGCGGGCCGCCCCCTGGGTGGGTGATCCAGGGTGCCGGTCGCCTCGAGCAGTTCGCCCAGGGCGATCAGGCGGCGGAAATTCTGCTTGTGCAGGCGCCTGCCGGTCAGCGCTTCGACCGTTCCCTGCAGCCGCAACAAGGTGAACGTCTCGGGGAGCAGCTCGAAGACGACCGGGCGGTACTTCAGCTTGCCGCGCAGCCGACCGAGCGCCGTCGCCACGATGCGGCGGTGGTCGTAGGCGAGCTCGGTGCCCGACTGAAGTCCGGCATCGGGCTGCCAGCCATGGTCGCGCTGATACTCCGGAACCAGTTGCGCTTCGTACAGCAGTTCATAGCGCTCGAGCACGCGGATTGGATCCCAGGGACGCCGGTCGCCGAAATTGGCGTCGATGCGGTGACGTCGGGCGGCACTCCGGCCGGCCCAGCGGGCCAGCGCCGGCCGCAGCACATTCGTGACGAGGTCTGCGACTCCGGCGCGGCGATCTTCCCAGGGAAGGACTTCATAGCAATCGAGCCAGGCGGCGCCCGGGGAGGGTTGTGCCTCCTTGACGAGCCCGAGATAAGCGATCGACAGCAGTCGCGTTCCACTCGCGCCAAGTCGGCGATCGCGGTCGCCAAAGGTGTAGAGCTGCTCCACGTAGCCGAGATCGTGGCCGGTTTGCGTGGTGACCCAGCGTCGCAGGCCGAGTTCGAGCGTCGGGTCGAGGTCCGTGTCCAGCGGACCGAATGGGAGGGCGGGCAACTCGCTGCCGCGGGCCCGCGTCGTCAGGATGCGTGGCTGATCCGCGGTGACCGCGACGATGACGGCATCGAGACTGAGGGTTAGGCGGCGCCCCATTGTCCGAATCTTGGCACGGTGTACCCGCATGGTGCAGACTCGTTCGCGACAACGCGTATCGTCGAGGTCGCACTATGAAGCATTGGATTGCTGCCTGGCTCCTGTTGCCGGCCCTCGCGCTGGCCGACCAGGAAATGCGCCTGCCACCCGAAACCACGCGTCTGAACAACATGGCCGCACGTTTCGCGCCGGTCGACATCCGCGTCGAGCTCTCCGGCCTGCCCGCGAGCGAGCGCAAGGCGCTGGCGAGCCTGATCCGCGCGGCGCGCATCACGGATGCGCTTTTCATGCGGCAGATGTGGGCGGGCAACGAGGCGCTGCTGCTGCGGCTGCTGGAGAACACGTCGCCACTCGGCCGGGCGCAGCTCGAATACTTCCTGATCAATCGCGGGCCCTGGTCGCGGCTCGACGAGAACGTCGTGTTCATTCCCGGCGCGCCGGAAAAACCGGAAGCCGGCAATTTCTATCCGGCCGGGGCCACCAAGGCGAACGTCGAAGACTGGCTGAAGGGTCTGCAGGGCGATGAACATGCCGCAGCGATCGGATTCTTCACGACTATCCGGCGCGCCGCGTCCGGGCAATTCACGGCCGTGCCGTACAGTCTCGAATACCAGGGCGAGCTCGCCGAGATGGCGCGGCACCTGCGCGAGGCGGCTGCGGCGACGACTCAGCCGACGCTCAAGGCGTTCCTGGAATCGCGCGCGGCCGCGTTCGTTTCCAACGACTACTACGCGAGCGATATCGCCTGGATGAAGCTCGATTCGTCCATCGAGCCGACTATCGGTCCGTACGAGGTCTACGAGGACGAATGGTTCAACTACAAGGCGGCCTTCGAAGCATTCATTACCGTGCGGGACGAGGCGGAAACCGCAAAGCTCGACCGCTTCGGGGTCGAGTTGCAATGGCTCGAAGATCGACTGCCGATCGATGCGAGCTATCGCCGCAAACAACTCGGCGGACTCGCGCCGATGCGGGTCGTCAATGTCGTGTTCTCCGCGGGCGACGGCAATCACGACGTGCAAACGGCAGCGTTCAACCTGCCGAATGATGAACGCATCGTCGCCGAGAGGGGATCGAAGCGCACGATGCTGCGGAACGTCATGCAGGCGAAGTTCGACCATACCTTGGTCCCGATTTCGAAACAGGCGCTCGCGTCCGGGGATCAGGCCTACGTCAACTTCGAGGCGTTTTTCACCCACGTGCTGATGCACGAGGTGATGCACGGCCTCGGGCCGACCAACACCGGGCCGAATGGCACGGGCGGCGGTGTTCGCCTGGCGATCAAGGAGCTCTACAGCACGGTCGAAGAGGCGAAGGCCGATATCTCCGGTCTCTGGGCATTGCAGAAGCTGATGGACAAGGGCGTGCTCGACCGTGCCGACGAGCGAGCGATGTACACGACCTTTCTGGCTTCCGCGTTTCGAACGCTGCGCTTCGGGACCGACGATGCACATGCCCGGGGGATGGCCATGCAGGTCAATTACCTGCTCGATGCCGGCGGGTTTCGCGTGAATTCCGACGGGACTTTCAGTCTCGACCTGAAAAAGACAAAAAAAGGCATCGCTGGGCTCACGCACGACCTCCTGACTCTGCAGGCGACGGGCGACTACGAGGGCGGCAAGCGCATGCTGGAGCGCCTCGTCGTGATGCGGCCGGAGGTTCAGGTGGTGCTCGATCGACTGGGAGACGTGCCGGTCGACATTCGTCCGCGCTTTGTCACGGCGGCCGACCTGGAAATCGAGTTTCCGTAATCAGATGCGGCTCTTCCTCTTTCTCGCCGGCACGTTCCTGTGCGCCTTCGCGGCAGCCGCCACGATGGATGAGGCGCATCAGCTGTTCGCGGCGAAGAAATGGTCCGAGGCCGCCACGGCCTACCAGGAAATTGCGGAGCGGGAGCCCGCCAATGCGCTGGCGCAGATTCGGCTCGCCCGATCCCGCGCGGCGAGCGGAGACGCGACCGGCGCACTTGCCGCATTGCAGGCGTGGATCACAACCGGCAGCGGCTCGTATCAGGCGGCAATGACGCTACCGGAGCTGGAGCCGCTACGCACCGATCCGCGTTTCATTGCGATGATTGAGCCCTTGAAGCCCTGCAATTCGCCAGAGTTCCGCCAGTTCGACTTCTGGCTCGGTGACTGGAATGTCGAGTCGGCGGCTTCGCCGGGCAGCGTGAGTCGCAATCGGATCACGTCGATTAACGACGGCTGCACAATCCGCGAGGAATACACGACGCCCGGCGGTTACGCGGGAACGAGTCTCAATTTTTACGACGCGATCCGGAAAACCTGGCACCAGACCTGGATCGACAACCAGGGCGGCGCGCTTTACCTCGAGGGCGGACTCCAGGGGAAGGCCATGGTCCTGTCGACGACGACGGACCCGCAGTCGATCAATCGGATCACCTGGACGCCGCTCGACGATGGGCGCGTACGCCAGCACTGGGAGGCGACGGCCGACGGCGGCAACAGCTGGTCGACGGTGTTCGACGGTTACTATTCGAAGCGCGACGGCGGCTGATGCCCAATTCGGTAATTGTGATACCGATGCAATTCGAATCTGGTTGAACACACGACCGATCCGACGTACAACCCGCATTCATGGACGATCTGGGGATTCATCTCTGGTCGGGGCAGTCCGGCCAGAAGTATCGCTACACGGTCTACATGTTCGGGACGGTCTTTGGTCCCGGGCCCGCAAATTACATCTTTGCTCGTGAAGCGCAGCCCGGCCAGTACATCCCTGTCTACATCGGGCAAACCGACGATCTGTCCGAGCCCTTCGACGATCACGTGGCGCTCGAGTGCATGAAGCAGAACCGCATCACGCACATCCACGTCAGGCACACCGACACGCGCGAGGAAGTGCGGCGCGCGGAACGCTCCGATCTCATCTCGGTCTGGAATCCGCCCTGTAACCAGATGCGCTAAGCGTCTGCCGAGCGGGCTGCCGCCCCCGGTTGCAGGCGTTCAATACATCGCTTTGGGATCGGTTAAGCTTTGCGCTGAACGGCATTGGCGGCGCGATCGGCGCCCCGGGGGGATCGGATGCCTTGGTGGGCCTGGCTCGTGTTGGGAATCGGCTTGCTCGGTGTCGAGATGTTCGTCATCGACGCCCAGTTCTACCTCGTATTCGTCGGCTTGTCGGCAGCGGTCGTGGGGCTCCTCGGACTCGCCGGCATCGACTTGCCGAACTGGATGCAATGGCTGACTTTCTCGGCGCTTGCAATTGTCGCGATGCTCGCATTCCGCCGTCGCCTGTATGAAATGCTGCGCGGCGCCGCCGGTACGGTCGACGAGCGCCTGACAGTGGGCGATCGCGTGGTGATCCAGGCGCGTCTTGAGCCCGGACAGAGCGGCCGGGTCGATTATCGCGGCTCGAGCTGGTCGGCGCGCAACACGGGTTCCGTCGCGATCGAAGCCGGCAGCGAGGTGGTGATTGCCGCGGTCGATGGCCTGACCCTGCACGTCAAAGCGGAGTAATCAGTCATGGAATCACTGTATGTCGTCGGCGTGGTGGCGCTGCTCGCGCTTATCATCATTGCGAAGACCGCCGTCGTCGTGCCTCAGCAGAGCGCTTTTGTGGTCGAGACTCTCGGGCGCTACAACCGCACGATCCATGCCGGCTTTCATCTCCTCAAGCCCTTCATGGACCGCATCGCCTACAAGCACAACCTGAAAGAAGAGGCGATGGACATCCCGGAGCAGATCTGCATCACCCGGGACAATGTGCAGGTTGGTGTAGATGGCGTGCTCTATCTGCAGGTCCTGGAAGCGAGCAAGGCTTCCTACGGCATCACCAATTACCGCTTCGCGATTATCCAGCTCGCACAGACGACGCTTCGGAGCGAGATTGGCAAGATCGAACTCGACCGCACCTTCGAGGAGCGTCAAACGATCAATTCGAACGTCGTCGCCGAACTCGACAAGGCATCCGCGCCCTGGGGCGTCAAGGTGCTGCGTTACGAGATCAAGAACATCAATCCACCCAAGGATATCCTCGGGGCCATGGAAAAGCAGATGCGCGCGGAACGCGAGAAGCGCGCCGTCGTGCTGACCTCCGAAGGCGAGCGCGACGCCAAGATCAACCAGGCGGAAGGCGACAAGCAGCGCGTCATCAAGGAATCGGAAGGGACCAAGCAGCAGCAGATCAACGAGGCACAGGGCCAGGCGGCCGCGATCCTTGCGGTCGCGACCGCGACCGCCGAGGGCCTGCGCCAGGTGGGCGAGGCGCTTGCCGGTCGCGGCGGAATCGAGGCGATGCAATTGCGCGTGGCCGAAGAGTACGTCAAGCAGTTCGGAAAGCTGGCAAACGAGGCCTCGAGCACGCTCGTCGTGCCCGCAAATCTCACGGACATCGCTTCGATGATCGCGCTCGCGACCAGTGTCGTGAAAAGCCAGAAGGTCTCGAGCTAGTGGCACGAGAAACCGGACGCTTCGTCGCGCTGGCGGCAACCTGCTCGATCGCCGCGTTTGCGCTCGCCGATTCGCCACCGGCGCTGTTGCTCTACAACGGAAACATTTACACCGGCGATGCCGCGCAACCGCGGGCCGAAGCGGTGCTCGCCGTTGGCGGGCGCATCGCTTACGTCGGCGACAGGGCGGAGGCGGTGCGGCAGTCGCCCGAAGGGGTGCAGCAGGTCGATCTGGCGGGCGCGACGGTGTTCCCGGGCCTGGCGGACGCCCACGCGCATCTTTCCGGGATTGGCTGGCGCGAACTCCATTTCGACCTCACAGGCGTCGAAAGCGTCGCTGCTTTGCAGGCGCGCCTGCGCGATCGCGCGGCGAAAGACCGGCACGACTGGATCGTCGGCATCGGCTGGATCGAATCGAAGTGGAGCCCGGCGGATTTCCCGAAGCGCCAGGACCTGGATGCGGTTGTCACCGATCGGCCGGTCGTGCTCGAGCGCGCCGACGGCCATTCGATCGTCGTCAATTCAAAGGCACTGGCACTTGCCGGCATTGGCCGCGGCACGGCGGACCCCGCAGGCGGCCAGATCCTGAGGGATCCGGCAACTGGCGAAGCGACCGGAATGCTGATCGACAATGCGATGGACCTCGTGAACCGCCTGGTGCCGCCGCCAACGGACCAGGAACTGTCGCTCGCGCTCGAGACCGGAGCGGAACGCAGCCTGAGACTCGGCTGGACGCAGCTGCAGGTCCCGGGCACCAACTGGAAGGCAATCGAACAGATCTGCCGGCTGTATGCGGCGGGCCGAATGAAACTCCGGCTCTATGCGGCGATCGATGGACCCGGGCCGGACGCCGAACGGCTGCTGGCGCTCGGCCGGCAGTACCAAAGCTGCGACCCGCGGCTTACCGTGCGCGCGATCAAGCTCTACATGGATGGCGCGCTTGGTTCCCGTGGTGCAGCGCTCGAGAAACCCTACAGTGATTCGCCGGCGAGCACCGGCCTGCTGCGGAATTCCCCGGACGAGGTGCTTAGAATCGCGGTCGCGGGCCTGAAGAGCGGCATCCAGATCGAGACGCATGCCATCGGCGACCGTGGCAACCGACTCGTGCTCGACCAATACGAGAAAGCGTTCGCCACGGTACCCGCGAATGAGCGGCCGGTCGCGGATCCGCGTTTTCGCATCGAGCACGCGCAGGTGGTCGCCGCGGCCGACATGCCGCGCTTTGCGAAGCTCGGCGTCATTGCCTCGATGCAGACCTCGCATGCGATCAGCGACATGCTGTTCGCGCCGGCGCGCCTTGGCCCGGAGCGGATCGCCGGCGCCTACGCCTGGCGTTCGCTCATGAATGCCGGCGCGCGGATCGCCGGCGGCAGCGACGCACCGGTCGAGAAGGGCGATCCGCTGGTCGAGTTCTATGGCGCGGTCGCGCGCCGCACCCTCGAAGGGTTTGCGGGCCCGGACTGGGGGCTCGATCAGCGACTGACCCGCGACGAGGCGCTCGCCATCCTGACTTCGGGCCCGGCCTATGCCGCGTTCGAGGAGACTGACCGCGGCACGATCGCGCCGGGAAAGCTCGCGGATTTCAGCGTTTTCTCAGCCGACCTGATGAAGATTCCGGAGTCGGAGATTCCGCGTGCCCACGCGGTGATGACCGTGATCGGCGGCGAAATCGTCTACCAGGCGCCCTGAATCAGGCGACCGATCGCGTCCGGACATTGTTGGCCACATTGAACCGGCCGGTCGCCGTCAGGCGATCGTGCAGGGTCTGGGCATTCCTCAATTCCGCGCGGCGCGCGGTGAAGGGCATCGCGGAGACGTCTTTGAGCGAGCTCGAGCGCGCGAACAGGAATCCCTGTGCGGCGACGCAGCCGAGTTCCAGGAGCGTCGCTACCTGGTGCTCGTGCTCGACGCCTTCGGCCACGGTCTCGAGTCCGAGCGTCTCGCCGAGCATAACGACCGCTTTCGCGAGTTCCGGGCCTTCGTCCTGCTCCGTGAGCCGGCTGACGAAGGAGCGGTCGATTTTCAGGATGTCGATCGGGAAGCGGTGGAGGTAGGCAGAGAGACGAGTAACCCATACCGAAGTCATCGATGGCGAGTTTCACGCCGAGCGCCTTGAGCTCGCGGAAACGTTCCAGGTTGACCTCGGTGTTGTGCATGATCGTGCTCTCGGTGAGCTCGATGACCAGGTTCTCGGGCTCGAGCCCGGAAATCTCGAGTGCGTTTCGTACGTCCGCGACCAGATCGGCGTGCTGCAGGTGGCGCCCGGAAATATTGACCGCGACCCGGAGCCCGTCGCCGGCGACGATCGAATCGCGCCAGGCCTTGACGCTGCGGCAGGCCTCGATCAGCACCCAGCGACCGAGTTCGATGATCTGGCCGGATTCTTCCGCCGTCGGGATGAAGGTGCCCGGCATGACCAGGCCCTGCTCGGGATGATTCCAGCGCACCAGCGCTTCGACGCCCAGCAGTTCGCGGCGCGAGAGGTCAATGATCGGCTGGTACTCGAGGAAGAATTCGTCGCGCTCGAGCGCCAGCGTGATGTCCTCCTCGAGTCGCAGCCGCTCGCGGAGCTGCTCCTGCATGCGCGGCTGGAACACGACGAAGCGCGCCTTGCCGGTGGCCTTCGCGTTGTACATCGCGATGTCGGCGTTCCGCAGCAGCTGCTCGGTGTCGTCGCCCGACTGTGAGAAGGCGATGCCGATGCTGGCCGCGATGTAGGTGTCGCTGCCGTCGAGCACCAGGGGCTCATCGAAGGACCGCGTGATCGCGCCGGCGATTTCCTCGACGTCCATCGATTCGTTGATGCCCTCCAGCAGGATCGCGAACTCGTCGCCGCCAAGGCGCGCGACCGTGTCGGACGGGCGCGTCGACTTGACGAGCCGTTGCGCGGCCGCCTGCAGCAGGCGGTCGCCGGCGTCATGGCCGAGCGAGTCGTTCACGTTCTTGAAGTTGTCGAGGTCCAGGAACATGACGGCGACGCGCTGGCGCGAGCGCTGCGTCAGCGTGAGCGCGTGCTCCACGCGGTTGCGGAACAGGCTCCGGTTCGCGAGCAGCGTCAGCGAATCGTGGAAGGCAAGCTGTCGCAGCTGCTCTTCGAGCGCCTTGCGCTCGCTGACGTCGCGGAAGTTGAGTGCGAGACCCGCAATGGCCGGGTCGTCAAGCAGGTTGCTGCCGACGCTTTCGAGGGTGCTGCGGCGGGCGCCATTGCCGACCGTGACCTCGACGGGCCCGATCGAGCGGCCGCGGGTCGCCGCGACTTCGGCGAGGAAGGCGGCGAGGCGTTCGCGATCGGCCTCGCCCCAGAGATCGAGCACGTTGCGGCCGACGAGATCGTCGGGGTGCATGCCAAAGGTGCGTTCGGCGGCCGGCGAAGCAAATCGAAGCCGCCCGTCGACGTCCGCAATCATGATCACGTCGGATGCGTTCTTGATGAGCGACGCGTACCGTGCTTCGACGATGCCGGCGGCGCGGCGCTCGCGCAGCAGCGCGTCGTCGCGCGACAGCACGCCCTGGCGCAGCATGACGAGGAGTGTCAGCAGGAAGATGATCACGGTCATCGTCGTCGCCGGGCTTGCGACCGAATTGCGTTCGACGTAAACGAGCACGAGGAAGGACACGAGCATCGCGACGTAGGGCATGCCCTGCATCAGGGCACCACTCGTGGCGCTCGCTTCCAGCCGCACGGCCGGCGCGCCACGCAGCTGTTCGCGGGCCGCGGCGATGAGCCAGGCATAACAGGACAGGTACATCGCGTCCGACAGGCCGCCCGGCAGGTAGGTCCCGGACACCTTGGCCATGGCCCAGACGATGTCGGCGAGCGACATGGCCGAGAAGCCGACGGCCAGGAGCACAATCGTGCGACGCGCGATCGACCCCGCGCCGGCGTGCATCAGCAGGATTCCGAACGCCAGCAGCATCAGGCAGTTCAGGCCGATATAGCTCTGCGTCAAGGCGTACTTGATGACGTCGGGATCGCGTTCCGCCGCGGCCGACGGCCCGATCACGAAGAACCAGAAGAATGCGCCGAATCCGAGAATCAGGATCGTGGCGTCAAGTGCGAGGCGCATCCACTGTACGCGCACGGCAGCGGCACGAACCGCCGTAAAGATGCCCGCGAACAGCAGCGGATAGAAACCCACAAAGAAGATGTCGCCGACCGATGGAAACGGATCGACGCCGAACATCCAGTAGGTCGAATTCAACAGGTTGCCGATGCTGTAGACACCGATCGCCGCGGCGAAGTAAGTCCACGTGCGCTTGACTGCGGGATCGGTCGCTTTCCGGGCCGCGACCGCCGCGAGGAGCGCGGAACCAAAGGAGGCCGGCGAGTCGGAGAAGAGCTTGAAGGCCTCGAATGCAGGCCCGCTGGCCTTGTCCGAGAACGTCAGGAGCAGGGTGATGGGGATATAGGCGAAAAGGCAGCCCGCAAAGATGCCCGTCCAGCGAGCAAAGAATGGCTCGCGGTCTGAATGTTCCTTGCTGATTTCCCCGGCAGGCGACATGTGTTCTGGCGCAATCTCCCGCGCGCAGCCCGCCCCTCGCGGGCCGGCTTTCGAGTGGACATATGTAGCCTCAGCCGGCCGGCTGCTAACTGTGACCCACATCAGGAAACCGAGGCGGAGCGGTGACGGGTTCCACACTCCGGCCCGCGAGCCGGGTCGCGGATCACTTCCAGACGGCGTCCGCGATCCGGACCAGGTTATCTCCGAGCACATCGCGCACGCTCTCTTCCGGGTATCCGAGGCGTTCGAGACCCGCCTTGATTTCCGGCATGACTTCGGGCGGCGCAAATCCGGAGCCCCGTCCGTAGCCCCATTCCGGCGGCCACATTTCCTTGCCACCCCGGCCGGGTTCGTTCAGTTCCGAGCTGCGGAACATGTAGTCGAGGCCGATGCCCGCATGCCGTGACGCCGACGAGCTGCACGACGTAGTCGATGTTGCGGACGATGACTTCCGCGGTCGGCGGACCGTTGCCGAGAAAGAGCCCGACGCCGTTGATCCCGACTACGCCGCCGGTTGCCGCGCAGGCCTTGATCAGGTCGTCCGGGATATTGCGTGGATGGTCCCGCAGGCGCCGCGGATTCGAATGCGAAAAGATGACGGGCCGGTCGGTCGAGTCGAGGATTTCGCGGGCGGTGCGGTAGCCGGTGTGAGAGCAACACTTGACCATGCCGACGCGGTCCATTTCGCCGAGGATTGCGCGGCCGAGGTCGGTGAGACCCTCGTCGTCCGGATCGTGGCAGCCGCTGCCCGCAAGGTTGCGGCGGTTGTAGACCATGAGCATCCAGCGCACGCCGATTTCGTAGAGAAACTCGACCAGCGAAACCTGCGGGCCGATCGCCTGGACGCCTTCGACGTCGAGACAAATGGCGAGCCGGCCGCTGGCCTTGGCCGTGCGGAGGTCGGCGGGCGTGAGACCCATCAGGTAATGTTCAGGATGCGCGTGAACAAAATGCCGGATGCTCGCGGCCGTGCGGATGAGCGTCTCGAGGGGTACCAGGCTGTCGCCGATATTGACGGTGACGACGTCGACGCCCGCTTCGCGATAGCGCGAGAGACCGGGCAGCCAGTCATCGACGTCGCGAAGCGGAAGACAGGCGTGATTGTCCCAGACGATCCCGGTCTGCCCCATAATGTGGATATTCTATGGGATTACCTCCGGAGCGCACGATGAAGATCTCGATGTATGACGCCTGCGTGAAACCAGGCATTCGAATGATGAACAACCTCGCGGCGGTCCTCGAAAAGACCGCGCAGCACGCGCAGGCCAGGAAGATCGATCCCGAGGTGTTGCTCGGCGCGCGGCTTGCTCCGGACATGTTTCCGCTCGCCAGACAGGTCCAGATCGCGTCCGATTCGGCGAAGATGGGAGCGGCGCGGGTTGCGGGAGTCGAGGCACCCGCATACGAGGACAACGAAAAGTCCTTGCCCGAACTGATCGAGCGTGCGAAGAAGACAGCGGCGTATCTCGAGACACTCAAGCCGCAGCAATTCGAGGGATCCGAGGATCGCACCGTGAAGTGGAAGTCGCGCAGCACCGAGCGTTCGATGCAAGCGCTTCCCTACGTGTTGCACCAAATGCTGCCGAACATCCATTTTCACTGCACGACGGCCTACGACATCCTGCGCCACAACGGCGTCGAGCTCGGCAAGTTGGATTATCTGGGCAGTCAGCCGCCGGCCTGAGGAAGCTCCGTCAGTGCGACTGGATCGGGAAAGAGTGACGGACATGAATCTCATGAAACAGTTGTGCGCCGCGCTGGCCGGAGCGGTAATCGCGGTTCCTGCGTGGGGCTGCTCGATCTGCCGATGCGGCGATCCGACATTCAACGCCTTGGGCAATGAAGGCGTCGCGCAGACGGGACTGCGGCTTGCGCTGGACTGGGATCAGGTTGAAAAGACGCAAGGATCACCGGATGAGGAATTCTCGTCCGTGCATGAGGAGCGCACCACCTTCCTTGCCGCCTATGGCATTTCGGATCGCTTTGGTGTGTTTGCGCGATTGCCGTACAGCGAACGCAGCCTTACCGAGATTGAAGACGGCGAAAACGAGCATTTGAGCGCGTCCGGCTTGTCGGATCCGGAAATCTATGGCCAGGCGCGGCTCTGGTCATCGGCCTTCGAAGGAGACGTGGGTGTCCGGACCAGCGTCTACGCCGTATTCGGCGTGAAGACCGCTTGGGGCGAGAACGATGCGTCAAGAAACGGCGAGCGACTGGACGAACACGTGCAGCCCGGCACCGGATCGACGGATTGGTTCGCCGGGCTTTCCGGCTCCTACCAGCTCGACCCGCATTCGGCCATGTTTGCTTCGGGACAATACCGGCTACACCGGCGACAACGACTTCGGCTACCAGTACGGCCGGATCACGCTGCTCAATCTCGCCTACGAACACAAGCTGGGCGCGAAGTGGGACGGCGTCATCGAGGCGAACTTATCGTCATTCGGGTCGCGACCAGGTCGATAGCGGCGGCACGACCGATCCCAACACGGGCGGTTCGATCGCCTACATCACGCCGCGACTGCTGTTCGACGCGGGCGGCGGATGGGTCTTGCGGGCCTCGGCGCAGATTCCGGTGTCGAACTCCGGCCTGAACGGAACTCAGGACGAGAAGATTGTCGTGAATCTCGGCGTGACGCGACTGTTCAAACAGTAGCCGGCAGGCTGCCGAATCGCCCGCTCTGGTAGTCGCGGATCGCCTGTGCGATCTCCCGGTCGCTCGTCATGACGAATGGACCGTAGCCGACCACGGGTTCGTTGAGCGGCTGGCCGCTCAGCACGAGGAGCGTCGCATCGGTCTCGACGCCGATCGTGAAATCGCCGCCCTGGCGGTCGAAGCTCGCGAGCTGCGCCTCGCCTGCGGCCTGCGTACCGTTCAACAGGGCGCGTCCGTGCATCGGGATAACCGCTGTCGTGTGGCCCTCGGGGGTCGACAAAGTTGCGGTCTTCCCCGCGTTCAGGCGCAGGTCCCAGACGTTGATCGGCGTGAAGGTCTTCGCAGGGCCCTTGTGCCCGCCGAACTCTCCGGCGATCACGCGAAGGCGACCCGCGCCGTCAGGCAGCGTGACCGACGGTATGTCGGCATCGAGCAATGTCTGGTAACGCGGCGGCGACATCTTGTCCTTGGCCGGCAGGTTCACCCAGAGCTGCATCATTTCCATGCGTCCGCCGGAGCGCGTGAACTTTTCCGAATGGAATTCCTCGTGTACGACTCCCGAAGCGGCTGTCATCCATTGCACATCGCCGGGGCCGATGCGCCCGCCGTTGCCCGCCGAATCGCGATGCTCCAGCTCGCCCTGGTAAACGATGGTGACGGTCTCGAATCCGCGATGTGGATGCTCGCCGACGCCGCGGCGCTCAGTCGCAGGCTCGAAGTTCCGGGGTGCCGCATAATCGAGCATCAGGAACGGACTCAGCTTCTCGCGGCCCAGGCCGTCGTAACTGAAAATCGAGCGCACCGGAAATCCATCGCCCACCCAATGCGGCGGGTTGGGATCGTGAACAGCCAATATTTTGCGCATGACTCAGGCCACCTCAACTCGTCGGGTCGTCATGTGTTTCAACCGCCGCTCCGCAGGCGCAAACCCTGAAGCTCCGGTGCAACGAGCGGTGCACCGCGGGCGCCGTGTACCTGGCCGAAGCGGTCGCCCTCCAGCCAGTCGCGGGTCGCGATTTCCATTTCCTCCACCGAACGCGCCACGAAATTCCACCACAGCAGGATTTCCTCGTCGAATGGGCGGCCGCCGATCAGCAGCAGGCGCGAGGCAGCAGGCGTTTCAATCGCAAGTGTTTCGCGACCCGGGGCGAAGTAGAGCAGGGTGCCGGGCGCCAGGGGCTGTCCTTCGACGCGAGCTTCGCCCTCGAGCGTCAACATGCCGTATTCGAAACCGGGATCGAGCGACAGAGCGGTCGCCGCGGCGCCCAGGGTCGTGAGATCGAGGCCGACGAGGGGCGAGAAAACCTCGGCCGGCGCTTTCTCGCCCGCGAATGCGCCGGCGAGCACCGTGATCCGGAATCCGCCGCGCTCGAGTTGCGGAAGTTCCGGATAGTGATGAAACGACGGCTCGCGCTCGCGCTCCGACTTCGGCAGTGCGATCCAGAGTTGCGCCAGCTGGAACCGGCCGGCCGCATCCGCAGGCGATTCTTCGGCGTGCGAAATGCCGCGGCCCGCAGTCATGAGATTGACCTGTCCCGGATGAATCCACTGCCGGTAGCCGAGACTGTCGGTGTGCAGGATCGTGCCCTCGATCATCCAGCTGAAGGTCTGCAGGCCGATGTGCGGATGCGGGCCGATCGTGAGTCCCTGGCCGGCTGGAATAATTCGCCGGTCCCGCATGATCCATGAAACACCAGGCGCCGATCATGCGGCGATGGCGGTGCGGGAGTGCGCGTCGGATTTCGAAGCCTTCGCCGACGACCGCGCGCTGGGATTCGAGACGCTCGACGTTCATAGGTGCCAATGGTGCCATGCTGGCGGGGACTGTTGATATTATCGGCGCCTGCCATGGCGAATCCATCCGAAACTCCCGAGGCGAGGCTTGCGGCAGCGGGCTTTACGCTGCCGGCGCCGCGGCAACCCGTCGCGACCTACGTGACGTCGGTCCAGACCGGTAATCTGCTGTTCCTCTCCGGTCACGGTGAGTGCATCGAGCCCTTCACGCGCGGAAAAGTGGGCGGTGACCTGACGCTCGAGCAGGGCGTGCAGTCGGCCGAGAAGGTCGGGCTCTGCATGCTCGCGACGATCAAGGCCGCGGTCGGCGAGTTGTCGCGGGTGAAGCGTTTCGTCCGCATCCTCGGCATGGTGCAATCGACTGAAGACTTCAAGGACCACCCGAAGGTCGTCAATGGATTCTCCGACCTGATGGTCGTCGCCTTCGGGGAGGGCGGCCGTGGGGCGCGGTCCGCAGTCGGCATGCAGTCGCTGCCGTCCAATATCGCGGTCGAGATCGAGGCCACAATCGAGCTCTACGACGACCGCTGACAGGACCGTGATCAGCGTCGGTCGAGACCGGTGCGGCGGTGCACCGCCGTCTGAAGGATCGTGAGCGCTTCGACGGCCACCGTGTCCTGGCCGTCGTTCGTAAGCACCGTGAACCAGACCGTCAGGTCGCCGACCAGGAGCACGCCCTGGCTCATGTACTTGAATTCGTCGGCGCGCGGGTCGCGATCGGTGGCGGAGAAGTAATAGCCGACGCCGTTTGCGCCGTTGAGCTGGCGGACTTCGAGAAAACTTTCGACCGCCTGGGGCTTGATGCGCTCGGCCGAATCCGAGACGGCATCACGCAATGCGGGCAGTTCGCGTATTTCCGAGGCCGCGGGATCCGTCCACTCGGGGGTGACGAACACCTGGAAAGGCGCGCCTTCCGTCGGACCGAGCTCGATCGTCGGCGGACCGCCGCCCGCCGGCTGGTCCACGTTGTCTGCCCATCCCACTGGCAGCCTGAGCTCGAGCGTGTCGAGGTTCGGCAGTTCGTAGCGGCGGAGTGCCGGTTCGTCGGCACGCGCGAGTGAACCCGCCACCAGGGCGGCGCCGACGAGCAGGGCGAAACTTACGGACCGGCGCATGGTCCGCGGGCGATCTGGTGTGCGCTAAGGCGCCGCAGCGTCGGGGGGAGCCTCGCCCGAAACGAAACCGACCTTCTGCAGGCCGCCGCGCTGAAGCGTGAAGAGCACGTTTGCGACGTACACGTACGGCACGCGCCGGTGCGCGTCCACATGGACTTCGGGCTGCGGGTCCTTTGCATTTTCGATGGCAACATAGTCGCGAAACGAGTTCGTGTCGACCTGCGTCCCGTTCCAGATGATTGACCCGTCGAACTCGACGAAGATCCGCACGACCTCCGGCGGTTCAGTCGGCGGATTGGGATTGTCTCGTGGCAGGTCGATTTTGACCGCGTGCGTCATGACCGGAATCGTGATGATGAAGATGATCAGCAGAACGAGCATGATGTCGACGAGCGGAATCACGTTCGGCTCGACCATCGGATCCGCGCTGTCGCCTTTGACCGAAACCGCCATGGAATTCCCCAGTCGGCCCCTGTGTCGCGGGGCCCTGATCGTTGATAAACCGAGTTTGCCCTTCCATCCCGGATGGCGCAAGCCAGCCGCCCCCTTGGGTGTTATCCTTTTTGGAAAATCCGCCGGCAGGGCGGCTGGGCGGGGGCAGGGATGACGAAGGCAACCGGCGACATACGCAATATTGCCCTGGTCGGCCACGCCGGGGCGGGAAAGACGCTGCTGGCCGAGGCGCTCCTGTATGGCGCAGGCAGCATCCGCGCCAAGGGCAGCCTGAGCCGCGGTACGACGGTCTGCGATCACGATCCCCAGGCGCGCCGGCTGCTTCATTCCGTGGATTCGACTCTCTGCTGGCTCGAAACCGGCGATGCCCACGTCAACCTGATCGACACGCCCGGCTACCCCGATTTCATTGGCCGGACCCTGCCGATCCTCGAGGCCGTGGAGACGGCCGCCGTGGTGACGAGCGCGGTCGCGGGTGTCGAGGCGATGTCGCAACGCATGATGGACGCGGCCCGCGAGCGCGGCCTCTGCCGCCTGGTGGTGGTGAACAAGATCGACGCCCGCGACGCGAATCCCGAGGCGACCCTCGAGGAGATCCGGGACCAGTTCGGCCGCGAATGCCTGCCGATCAACCTGCCCGCCGCCGGCGGCAGCAAGGTTGTGGACTGTTTTTTCCATAATGACGGCGACGCCACCGACTTCTCCTCCGTCAAGGAAGCGCATACGCGGATCATCGACCAGGTTGTCGAGGTGGACGACGAACTGATGGCGCTCTATCTCGAGCAGGGCGAGGAACTTCAGCCTGCGCAGTTGCACGATTCGTTCGAGAAGGCATTGCGCGAGGGCCACCTGGTACCGGTCTGTTTCGTCTCGGCGGAAACCGGGGCGGGTATACCCGAACTGCTCGAGGCGATCGCGCGGCTGATGCCGAATCCCGCGGAGGGAAATCCGCCGCCGTTCATGAAAGGTGACGGCGACGCTACCGAGCTCGTCAGCATCGCGCCCGAACCGGGACGCCATGCAATCGCCCATGTATTCAAGGTCATCATGGATCCCTTTGTCGGCAAGCTCGGGCTGTTCCGCGTGCATCAGGGCACGATCCGATCCGGCGCCCAGCTCCTCGTCGGCGACGCGCGCAAGCCTGTGAAGATCGCGCATCTCTTTCGCATGCAGGGCAAGGAACACGGCGAGATCCCGCAGGCGGTGCCGGGCGACATCTGCGCGGTCGCGAAGCTCGACGAACTGCATTTCGACGCGGTGCTGCACGACTCGCACGACGAGGACAACTTCCACCTGAAGTCGATTTCGTTCCCGCCCGCGATGCTCGGCGTCGCGATCGAGCCGGAGCGCCGGGGGGACGAGCACAAGCTTGCCGAGGCGCTGCATAAGCTCGCCGCCGAGGATCCCTGCGTGCGCGTCGAGCACAGCAGTTCGGTGAACGAAACCGTGCTCTACGGCATGGGCGACCTGCACCTGCGCGTGATGACCGAGCGCATGACCGAGCGCTACGGCGTCTCGGTCAAGACGCGCCCGCCGAGCATCCCGTACCGCGAGACCATTACGCGGCCTGCCGAGGGCCATCATCGCCACCGGAAACAGACGGGCGGCGCCGGCCAGTTCGGCGAGGTCTACCTGCGCATCGAGCCGCTCGCCCGTGGTACCGGCTTTGAATTCGTCGACGACGTCGTCGGTGGCGCGATCCCGAACCAGTTCATCCCGGCGGTGGAGAAGGGCATCCGCCACGCGCTCGCCGAGGGCGCGCTCGCCGGATTTCCGCTGCAGGACATCCGCGTCTCGGTCTACGACGGCAAGCACCATGCGGTCGACTCGAAGGAAGTGGCCTTCGTGTCGGCCGGCCGCAAGGCGTTTCTCGACGCCGTGCAGAAGGCCGGACCCGCGGTCCTCGAACCGATCGTGCACGTCGAGATCAATGCGCCGGGCACCGTGATGGGCGATATCACCGCGGATCTCGCGACGCGGCGCGCGCGCATCGACGGCAACGAAGCGCGCGCACGCGGAAGAATCGTGGTATCAGCCTATGTGCCGCTCGCGGAGGTCACCGACTACCAGAACCGGCTGAAGGCGCTGACCGGGGGCGAGGGCAGCTTTACGCTGCAGCTGAGCCATTACGACCCGGTCCCGCCGCGCAAGCAGCAGGAACTGGCATCCGCCTGGAAACCGGCCGCAGGAGAAGAATGAATAACGCCACGCCACGCTCCGACACCCGCATCATGGCCGTCTTCTGCGACTTCGAGAATGTCGCGCTCGGCGTCCGCGACGCGAAGATCCCGACTTTCGACATCCGCAAGGTGCTCGAGCGGCTGCTGCTCAAGGGCAACATTGTCGTCAAGAAGGCCTACTGCAACTGGGAGCGCTACCAGGATTTCAAGCGCGGCATGCACGAGGCGGCGTTCGAGCTGATCGAGATTCCGCACGTGCGCCAGGCCGGCAAGAACTCGGCCGACATCCGCCTGGTCGTTGATGCGCTCGATCTCTGCTACACGAAGTCACACGTCGACACCTTCGTGATCATCAGCGGCGATTCCGATTTCTCGCCGCTGGTGTCAAAGCTCCGCGAAAACAACAAGGTCGTGATCGGCTGCGGCGTCAAGAACTCGACCTCCGACCTGCTGATCAGCGGCTGCGACGATTTCATTTATTACGACGACCTGGTGCGTGCGGAGGGCCGGGTGAAGAGCGCGCGCAAGGAGAAAGTCGCGAAGACCTCGGCCAAAGCCCCGGGCCCGGCTGACGACATGCGCCAGGAGGGCATCGAACTCCTGATGGAGACTGCCGAAGACCTGTTCGCGGAGCGGGACGCCGAGGAAAAAGTCTGGGGATCGATGGTCAAGCAGGCCATCAAGCGCCGCAAGCCCGGCTTCAGCGAGAGCTACTACGGATTCAAGAGTTTCGGAAAGTTGCTCGAAGAGGCACGCGACCGCAAGCTGATCGATCTGGAATTCGACGCGAAATCCGGCGGCTACATCATCACGCGCGTCGCCGCCGGATGAATATGATTTCCCGCAGCCTGTTCCTGGCGCTCCTGGTCGCCGGCACCGGGGCCTGCCAGGAGGCGCAACACGTCGCGCCGAGCGGTGCGACGAAAGTCACAGTGACCACGTTCGCGAGCGGGCTCGAGAATCCCTGGAGCCTCGCGTTCCTGCCGGATGGCCGCATGCTCGTGACCGAGCGCCCCGGCCGCCTGCGCTACGTCGGCAAGGACGGCGCGCTGTCCGAGCCGATCGCAGGCGTTCCGGCCGTGCACGCCAAGGGCCAGGGCGGGCTGCTCGACGTGATCCTCGATCCCGGGTTCGCGGAGAACTCGATCGTCTATCTCTCGTATGCGGAGCGCGGCGACGGCGACGAGAACGGGACGGCGGTCGCGCGCGCCCGTCTCGACGGCGCCCGGCTCGCGGACGTCTCCGTCATCTTCCGCCAGCGGCCGAAGTTCGATAGCGCCCACCATTTCGGATCGCGGCTCGTGTTCGCGCGGGACGGCCACCTGTTGGTGACGCTCGGCGAGCGAAACTCGCAGCGCGACAAGGCGCAGGACCTGCGCACGCATCTCGGCAAGGTCGTCCGCATCACGAGGGACGGCGGCGTGCCCGCCGACAATCCGTTCGTCGGGAAGGAAGACGCTTTGCCGGAGATCTGGTCCTACGGCCATCGCAATCCGCAGGCCGCGGCGCTCCATCCGGAGACCGGCGAGCTCTGGATCGTCGAGCACGGGCCGCGCGGCGGTGACGAGATCAATCTGCCGAAGGCCGGGCGCAACTACGGCTGGCCGGTGATCACCTACGGGCGCGAATACAGCGGCCCCGCGATCGGCGAGGGTACGGCCAAGGCAGGCATGGAGCAGCCAGTCCATTACTGGATCCCGTCGATCGCGCCGTCCGGCATGACGTTTCACAGCGGCAACGGCTATCCGGCCTGGAAGGGCCAGCTTTTCGTGGGTGCGCTCGCGGCGCAGCAACTCGTGCGTCTCGAGGTCGAACCCGATGGCAAGGTACTTGCGGAAGAGCGCATTGCGATCGGCAAGCGCGTGCGCGACGTGCGTGAGGGGCCGGACGGCGCCCTCTACCTCCTGACCGACGAGGACGCAGGCGAAGTGCTCCGGGTCGCACCGGCATCCTGATGGACCGGACCGAGCGCTTCTACAAGATCCGGCGCCGGCTGATCGACAAGGGAGCGCTGACGCGGCGCGAGATCGAGGAGGATCTCGAGATCTCGCACGCGACCTTCAAGCGCGACATCGAATACCTTCGCGACCGGCTCAACGTTCCGATCGTGTGGTCGCGCGAGCGCCAGGCGTACATTCTTGATCCCGATGCGGAGCTCGCGGAGCTGCCGGGCGTCTGGTTCAGCCCTGCCGAGGTGTACGCGCTTCTGGAAATTGATCATCTGCTCGATACGCTCGGATCCGGGCTCCTGGCGAGCCAGCTCGAACCGTTGCGGGCGCGGCTGCGGGCACTGCTCGAGCGCGGCGATCGCGGGCATCGCGAGATCCGCCGCCGCATCCGCGTGCTGACGCTTGGCATGCGGCGCGTGAACCGCGAAGTATTCGAGGCCCTGTCGCTCGCGCTGCTCGGCAGGAAGCAGGTTTTCATCCGGCACCAGAAACGCGGGAATGGCGGCATCACGGAACGCATGGTGTCGCCGCAGCGCCTCGTCCATTACCGCTATAACTGGTATCTCGACGCCTGGTGCCACGTGCGCAAGGACCTTCGGGTCTTCGCAGTCGATGCTATTCACCAGGCGCGTGTCGACGAAGCCCCGGCGCGCGAGATCGCGGATGCCGAGCTCGATCGCGTGCTCGGAGCGGGCTACGGCATTTTTGCCGGCGCCGAAACCGAGACTGCGGTGCTGCGCTTCAGACCCAAGAGTGCGCGCTGGGTCGCCGACGAGGTGTGGCATTCGCAGCAGGTCGGCCGCATCGAGTCTGACGGAAGCTACGTGCTGGAACTGCCCTTTAGCCGCGAACCTGAGCTGGTGATGGACCTGCTCCGCCACGGTGCCGGCGTCGAGGTATTGGCGCCGCCTTCTTTGCGCGCACGCGTTGCCGGCGAACTCGAGGCAGCGGCGCGGCAATACCTTTGACCCTGGTGCAGGCGCCGCAAGATTCTGCGACCAGCCGTGCTGCGGCCACGATGGGGCGTTGCGCGCATGGGTGAATCTTGAATAAGTTGTCTGCATGAATCTCGATCTGCTGCGCAGCAATCGTAACTTGCTGTTCTGGGGCCTGCACACGCTCGGCTGGAGTGCATACGGCTTCGCCCAGTTCATCGGTTCCGCGGTTTATGGCAAGGAACCCGGCTACGTCCAGGTGATCGCGATCGCCGCGGCTTCCGGTTTCCTGCTATCGGCGCCGCTGCGCTGGCTCTACCGCAGGCTGTGGGCGACCGGCCCGCGCGCGATGCTGATCGGATCGCCGCTCGTCTGCTGGATCGTCGCGCTCGCCTGGCGCGCGATCATCAACACGGCCTACATGACGATCGTCGAGCCCGACTGGGCAGTTGAACACGCGCCGAAGCCGCTCGAGATCTTCGTCGGCACGCTCTCGTCGATGGCGCTGCTGTTGTGCTGGACCGGCCTCTACTACGGCGTGAAGTTCTACGAGCGGCTGCAGCTCGAGCGCGAAGCGACGCTGAAGGCCTCTGCGCTTGCGCAGGAAGCCCAGCTCAAGATGCTGCGCTACCAGCTCAATCCGCATTTCCTCTTCAATACGTTGAATGCGATCTCGACGCTTGTGCTCGACGGGCAGAACCGCACGGCCAATCTGGCCGTCTCCCGCCTGTCCGAGTTCCTGCGCTACACGCTCGACCAGGACCCGATGAAAAAGGTCACGCTGCGCCAGGAGCTCGACGCCCTCAATCTCTATCTTGGCATCGAGAAACTGCGTTTCGGCGACCGGCTCAAGCTCGAATTTGACGTCGACGAGCGCGCTGAATCCGCCCTCGTGCCGTCGTTGCTGCTGCAGCCGCTGGTCGAAAACGCGATGAAATACGCGATCTCGCCGCGCGAGCAGGGCGGCTCGGTGACCGTGATCGCCGGCATCGAGGGCGGCGGCTTGCGACTCGCGGTCGTCGATGACGGGCCCGGCCTGCCCGCCGCTGCCACCAGCGGGAACGGCCGCGGCATCGGCTTGCGCAATACCCGCGAACGGCTCAAGGTGTTGTACGGGGACGCGCACCGGTTCGAGGTCGTCGACGTAGCGCCCGGTCTGCGTGTCGAGATGCGCCTCCCGCTGGAAGTCTGAATCCGATGGCCGGACCGATTCGCGCGATCATCGTCGACGACGAGCCGCTCGCCCGGCGCGGCCTCGAATTGCGTCTCGGGGCATTCGAGGACTTCCAGATCGTCGCGCAGTGCGCGAACGGCCGGGAGGCGCTCGAGGCCGTGGTCCAGCATGCGCCGGACCTGATGTTCCTCGACATCGAGATGCCGGGCATCGACGGATTCGAAGTCCTGCGCCGGATTCCGCAGACCAGCATGCCGATGGTGGTGTTCGTGACCGCGTTCGACCGCTACGCGATCGAGGCCTTTGACGCGCATGCGCTGGACTACCTGCTGAAGCCGATTGTGGATGAGCGCCTCGCGCGCACGATCGCGCACCTGCGCGACCAGTTCGCGCAACGCAAGTCAGACAAGCATCGCGAACAACTCGTCGCGCTCCTCGCGAGCATCACCGGTGCGGGCCAGCTGGATGCCGAGGAACTGCTGGCACGCGGTACGGCGAACATGCCGCGCCGTTTCCCGGAGGTGCTGCCGATCAGACTCGGACGCGAGACGATCAGGCTTCCGGTCGCGTCCATCGAGTGGGTCGACGCAGCGGGCGATTACATGTGCGTGCACGCGGAAGGGCGGACCCACGTGGTGCGGGCGACGATGAAGCAGTTCGAGGAGCGGCTGAATCCGGTCGACTTCCAGCGCGTCCACCGATCAACGATCGTCAATATCCGTCGCATCCGCAAGCTCAAGCCCCACACCAACGGTGAGTATTTCCTGACGCTGGACGGTGGCCACGAACTGAAGCTGAGCCGGAGCTACCGCGACCGGCTGGAGCGCATTCTGGGAAAGACCTGATGTCCGGCGCGGGTCCGGGAGTCTTCAGCAATCGCCATCCGAGCGAAACGGTATGCTCGAAAAACCATGAGTAGTCCGGAACCCATCGTCGTCTCGGTCGACCTGCCCGTGACGTCCGAACGTGCCTATGCGGCATTCACCACACAATTCGCCGAGTGGTGGCCGGTCACAACCCATTCATTGTCGCGTCAGGCTGCAACGCGTTGCCGCTTCGATGCGATATCGGGCGGTGCCGTCGAGGAGCAGGCCCCGGATGGCCTGCGGCACCTCTGGGGCACAGTCGAGACAATCGAGCCCGGCCGGCGTCTGCGTTTCAGCTGGCACCCCGGCCGCGAGCCGGATACTGCCCAATGGATCGACGTCGAATTCACACCGATCGATGCCGGAAGCCGCGTCACGCTGACCCACGGCGGCTGGGGCGCCCTTGGCGAAATTGCGCCGATCTTGCGCCGTGAGTACGTCTCCGGCTGGCAAAACGTTTTCGGAATCATCTACGCGGACTTTGCTCGCCAGGGTCTGTGAAACCGCGATCGAGTTTCAGGGTGGGCAGGGGATGTCCCAAGCGAGCGAATAAGTTCCGCCTGAGCGAGCGCGGGAACATTCCCTGCCCACCCTGAAACCCATCTATTGTTTCAGCACCCAGTCGATCAACGCAGCCTGGATGGTTTCGCCGATGCCATTCTGGGCGCCGGGGTGATTCACGAAGACAACAACAGCGTAGGTTTTACCGGATTTCCCCGTGACGTAGCCCGCGATGCAGCTCACGTCCGCGAGCGTGCCGGTCTTCATGCGGATACGGCTCGGGTCGTCGACATTCGCGAAGCGTTTCTGGAGCGTGCCGTCGAGGCCGCCGAGCGAAAGCGAGCTCAGGAACTCCGGCGCGAAACGGCTTCGGCGCGCACCGATGAGCAATTGCGCCATGCTGTCGGCCGACATGCGCGCCTCGCGGGACAGTCCCGCGCCGTTGCCGATCACGAGTTCCGGAAAGTCGAGACCGCGCGTCGCGAGCCAGCCCTGGATTACGGACTGGCCGGCGACGGTTGTCGCAGGCGTGCCGGTCATTTCGGCAGCGAGCGCGAGCACCAGCGAGCGCGCCATCATGTTGCTCGAATACTTGTTGGTGACGCGCACGATTTCCGAGAGCGGCTCCGACTCGTGCGTGAGCAGGAGCCGCGCGGCAGGCGGCGTCGGCGCGCGCAGCATGCCGCCGCGGAACTGACCGCCCAGCTGCCGCCAGAGTGTCACGAAAGTACCGTATGCGTACTGCGCCGGCTCCATGATCGCGAGCCGCTGCGTTTGCGGTCCGCAGCTCGTCGCGATGCGACCGGTCGCGACGACCCGCGCCGGATTCTTCGGCTCGATCGTGTAGGCGACGCGGCTGTTTTTTCCGGCGCAACGGCCGGTCGCGAGTTTGACACGATTGTCGACCACGAGCCCCTCCGGAAAGGGCCGGATTGAGATGTCGATACCCGCGCCGTCATCGGACGGCCGGATCGTAAAGTCGGATGACTGCCAGTTTACGAGCAACGCATCGGGCAGGACGTTGTACGTGCGCCAGAACTTTCCGTCGAAATCCTCCGGGCGCTCATCGGGCGGCGTGAAGCGAGTCTGATCGACGACGATGTCCCCCTCGATGACGCGAAGCCCCGTCTGCCGCAAATCGTTGACGAATCGCCACCAGCGCTCGATGGTGAGCAAGGGGTCGCCGCCCCCCTGGAGATAGAGATTGCCCTTCAGTACGCCCTTGACCACGGGGACGTCGCTCCAGGCACGGGTCTTCCAGGAGTACGCGGGACCGAGGAGATCGAGGGCCGCCCAGGTTGGAAGCAGTTTCATGGTCGAGGCGGGCGGGCGCGGCGTGCGCGCATTGAGTGCGAACAGGTTGTCGTCCTTTGCGATGTCGCGCACGACGATGCTGACGCTCGATTGCGGGACCGCCTCGCGCTCGAGCACGGCGCGTGTCCCGGCCGGCAGCTCGGCGGCGAGCGCGGACGCCGCCAATGTCGCGCCTATCAGGATGGCCGGGAATCGAAACCTCATTGGTGCAATACTAATGTGCATGGATGCAACTTGCAGGGACCTCCGCAGTCAGAGCGCTGGAGCGAATTTCCGCCCAGGAGCATCCATGAACATCCCATTGCGTCGGCTGTGGCCGGCGGCGCTGCTTATATTGCTCGTGTCCTGCACGGAGCGGCCGCGATCGGCCGATACCGACCAGGCCGCGGCTCCGCCGGTGCCCGAAGTGGCTGCACCGGCCGTTGCGCCCGCGGACGCACCCACGCTTGCCAGCGCGCTGCCCAACTTCTCGTCGCTCGTCGACTCATACGGTCCCGCGGTCGTCAATGTGAGTACGATCGCGCGCCGCCAGCCGGTCAGCGGGCAGCACCCCGAGATCTCACCCGATGATCCGTTCTACGAATTCTTCAGGCGCTTCGGCTACGGCGAGCCGCGCGGTCAGATGCCGCCGGCTCGGGGCGAAGGCTCCGGATTCGTGATCAGCGCCGATGGCTACATCCTGACCAATGCGCACGTCGTTGCGGATGCAGGCGAGGTCACGGTACGCACGACGGACCGGCGCGAGTACCGCGCGAAGGTCGTCGGAGAGGACGCGCGCACAGACGTCGCGGTGCTCAAGATCGATGCATCGAAACTCCCGGTCGTGCGCATCGGCAACCCGCAGGGCCTCAAGGCCGGCGAGTGGGTCATCGCGATTGGCTCACCGTTCGGATTCGAGAATTCGGTGACCGCCGGCATCGTCAGCGCGACCGCTCGATCGCTCGATGGCGATGCCTACACGCCGTTCATCCAGACGGACGTCGCGGTCAATCCGGGAAATTCGGGCGGCCCGCTTTTCAATCTGCGGGGCGAAGTGATCGGCATCAACTCGCAAATCTACAGCCGCACGGGCGGTTATCAGGGCGTCTCGTTCGCGATTCCAATTGACGTCGCGATGAACGTGAAAAACCAGCTCGTCGCGAGCGGCCGGGTCGAGCGCGGGCGTATCGGGGTGACGATCCAGGAGGTCAACCAGGACCTGGCCGATTCCTTCCGCCTGACGCGTCCGCGCGGCGCACTCGTGAGCCAGGTCGAGGCAGACGGCCCGGCCGATGACGCCGGCCTGAAACCGGGAGACGTGATTCTCGCGGTCGACGGACACGACGTCGAACGCTCGAGCGAGTTACCCGCGATCATCGCCGGCATCAAGCCCGGCAAGCAGGCGGCGCTCACGATCTGGCGCGACAAGTCGGAGCGCAGCGTCCGCGTCAAGGTCGGCGAGCTCAAGGACGAACCGGCAGTCGCCTTGCGTACGCCGCAGGGCGATTCAGAGACCGGCAAGCTCGGACTCGCCGTGCGCCCGCTGACCGGCAGCGAGCGGCAGGAGTTGCAGACGAGCGGCCGCCTGGTCGTCGAAAACGCCGACGGTCCGGCGGCGATCGCGGGCGTCGAGCCCGGCGACGTGCTGATCGCCGTCAATGGCAAGCAGGTTGCGACCGTCGGCGAATTCCGCACGGCCGTGAACGCATCGACCGGGACTGTCGCGCTCCTCATCCAGCGCGGCAATGCCCAGATCTTCGTCCCGGTGAGGATCGACTCCTGATGACAGCCGTCCGCGCCGCAGCGCTTGCATTGGTCGCACTGGTTGCGATCGCAGGGCCTGCGGCAGCGGAATCGCCGCGCGCAGCCGGCTCGACTTTCCGCGATTGCGACGACTGCCCGGAGATGGTGGTCATTCCCGCGGGCAGCTTCGTGATGGGCACGCCGGCCGCGGGTCCGGTACGGGGGATTGAAGCCGCGGAACGCGATGCCATCGTGATCGACCTGCCGGCCACATTCGCGCTCGGCCGGACCGAAGTGACCCGCGGGCAGTACGCGCGTTTCGTTGCGGACAGCGGACACGAACCGCTGCCCGGCTGCCGCGTCTGGGATCCCGCGCTTTCGCGCTTCAGCGAGGATGGGCGGCGCAACTGGCAGGATCCGGCGACGCCGGCTCGGCCCACCGACGACATGCCGGCGAGCTGCGTGTCATTTGCCGATGCCCAGGCCTATGTGAATTGGCTTTCCGCGAAGACCGGCGGACGCTATCGCCTGCCGTCCGAAGCGGAATGGGAATACGCGGCGCGCGCCGGCAGCCCCTCGCTCCGACCCTGGGGCGACGACTCCGCGAGTGGCTGCGACCAGGCGAATACCTACGATCTCGTCGGAGCGGCGAGCTACCGGCTCGGTTGGCCCGATGCCGGTTGCCGCGACGGTTACGCCGATCTCGCGCCGGTCGGGAGTTTCAGCGCCAATGCCTTCGGACTACACGACGTGATCGGCAACCTGCGCGAATGGGTTCAGGACTGCGCGACCGGCAGTTATGTGGGCCGGCCGCGCGACGGACGCCCCTGGGAGTGGCTCGGCGGCTGCGGCGAACGCGTGCTGCGCGGCGGCAGCTGGCTGACGCCGCCTGACGAGAGCCGAAGCGGATTCCGCGCGGCGGCGCGCGCCGATCTGCATGCGGGCGACAGCGGATTCCGGGTCGCGCTTGATCTCGCTGCTCGCGAGCGGGAGGTGCAATGAGGGTTTCCCTCGTGTTCTCAGCGCTGCTGTTCGCAGCTCCGCAGGCGCCGGGACAGTCCCAGCCTGCCGCCGATCCGCGCGACTGCACGGTCTGTCCCGAACTCGCCGTCGTGCCGCCCGGCCAGTTCACAATGGGCTCGCCGCCCGATGCGGCGGAACTCGAAGCCGGGCGCGGCGAGTCGCCAGCGGTCACGCTGTCGTTTGCGCGGCCGTTCCTGATCTCACGTCGCGAAATCACGGTGGGCGAGTTCCGTCGATTCGTCGATGCGACGGACGCCAAAGCGGTCGCGGGTTGTCGCGTGTGGAGCGGCGGCCAGTGGATACAGGACCACGACCGTAGCTGGCGCGATCCCGGTTTTGCAACGCCACCGCGCGACGACGAGCCGGTGGTCTGCATCAATTGGGACGACGCGCGCGCCTATGCCGCATGGCTCGCGAAAGAGAGCGGCAAGCGCTACCGCCTGCCGTCCGAAGCGGAATGGGAATACGTGGCGCGCGGCGGCACGTCATTCCCGCGCTACTGGGGCGAGCGCGATTCGCGCGAGGATCTCGTGCTCTCGCTCGCCTGCGATTACGCGAATGTCTACGACGCGTCCGCGGTCGATGCGCAGCGCTTCTCCTGGCCGAATGCGCGATGCAGCGATCGCGCTCCCGCGCTCGCGCCGGTCGCGCAGTACAAACCGAATGCCTTCGGCGTCTTCGACGTCATCGGCAATGCGCGCGAGTGGGTCATGGATTGCTTCACGGCGAGCTACGCCGGAAGGCCGCAGGACGCACGCGCCTGGACCTGGCAAGGTGGTTGCGAACTGAAAGGCGTTCGCGGCGGCTCCTGGGCAAGTCGCCCACGCGACGCGCGTGCACCCGCGCGTGGTGCGGAACTCGCCACGCATCGCCAGTCCGATCTCGGATTCCGCGTCGCCCGCGACTACGAGTGACTGAATTAAAGGGGATGGTTTTTGAAGGGGACGTTCACCTTCAACGACGTGCCCACTGACCTTGAAGGTGAACGTCCCCTTCAAAAACCATCCCCTTTAATTCCGTCAGAGACGGATCCTGCGCCAGGCGCCGTTTTTCCAGCGGAACCAGAGCGCGGTGCCGATCGCAACCACGTAGACAAGGATCGCGCTCCAGCCGCCGACCGCGCCGAGTCCGTAGCCCGGTGCCCAATCGAACCACCCTTCGCCCGGCGCGAATGTCAGGAGGTGGGTGAGTGGCACGAAGAGCAGCACGCCGCAGGCGAGCACGATGAGCGCCGGCACACGGGCATCGCCCGCGCCGCGGAGGCAAAACGAACTCGCGAAATTCACGCCGTCGAAGAACTGGTAGGCGGCCGCGAGCCAGAGCAGCGACGAGCAGAGCGCGATGACTTCAGCCGCGCGCGGGTCGGATGCATTGACAAACAGCGGCACGACCCAGTCGCCGACCAGCGCAATCACGAGGCCGATTCCGCCCATGTAGCAGGCGACCACCGCGATGATCCGGTTGCCGAGACGTTCCGCCCAGTCGCGGTCCCCCGCGCCGATTGCCTGGCCGACGAGCGTCGTGCCGGCGAGTGCCAGCCCGATGCCCGGCATGTAGGCGACCGCGGTGAAGATCGTGACGATCTGGGTCGCCGCACCGTCAACAACGCCGACCTGCACCTGCATCAGCTGGAATAGCGCCGCAGCGCCGAGATCGGCGCAGGCCGTCATCGCCATTGGCAGGCCGAGCGCGATGAGCGTGACGATGCGGCGCGTGTTCGGATGCCAGGTGAGACGGGCCTGAAAACGCGCCGGTTCGAGACGCAGGATCGCCTGGACCGCAATCAGCACGCCGAGCAGTTCCGCGACGGTCGTTGCCCAGGCGGCCCCGACCATGCCCCAGCCGAACCGGAAAATGAAGATCTCGTTAAGGACCACGTTTGAGCCCAGCACGGCGAACCCGATCATGAGCGGGATGCGCGTCCGGCCGATGCCATTGAAGTAGGCGACCGCCACCCAGAGTGCCGCCGCGAGCGGTCCGCCGATCATTCGCGGAATCCAGAACTGGATCGCGAGCGCTTCGATTTCCGGCGCGAGGCCGAAGGCGCGGATCATCGCGGGTCCGAACGCGATGGTGAGGCCGAACGCGGGTATGGTCAGCACGGACGCCCACATGCCCATCCACGCGATCTGGCTCGTGCGGCGATATCGGCCGGCGCCGTAGGCCTGCGCGACGAGCGTCTGTACGCCCATCGCGACGCCGCCGATCAGGAACA
This sequence comes from uncultured Gammaproteobacteria bacterium, assembly GCA_963819545.1. Taxonomy (GTDB): domain Bacteria; phylum Pseudomonadota; class Gammaproteobacteria; order Steroidobacterales; family Steroidobacteraceae; genus SCUD01. Next base: position 1,430,455 of record CAWFWJ010000002.1, read on the forward strand.
GTGCAAGGAGCGCAAGCCAGTGCACGGCTGCGATCGCCGCGGTCGCGGACGTCGAGAGCCGCCCGATGAACCAGGTGTCGGTCAGATTCAGCACCGCCTGAACCGTGCTGTTCAGGACGAGTGGCAGGGCGAGGACCGCGACCGCGCGCATGTCGATGTGCCGCCGCCCGTCCGCGTCGTGCCGGAGTGCGGGCAGGGCGCTCTCGCGCCGCCAGCCTGGCGTATCGATGGTTTCGACCATGGGCCCAAGCCTATCATCGGATAGAATGCCGGCCGCATGAACCCAGTCGCCACCAACACGGACTGCATCATCATCGGCGCGGGTCCGGTCGGACTGTTCGCGGTCTTCGAGCTGGGCCTGCTCGGGATCAAGTGCGAGATCGTCGATTCGCTCGCCCATCCGGGCGGCCAGTGCACCGAGCTCTATCCGGACAAGCCCATCTATGACATTCCGGCGCTGCCGGTCTGCGGTGCGAAGGAGCTCATCGATCGCCTGCTCGAGCAGATCAAGCCTTTCCACGCCGGTTTTCACCTGGGCCAGGAAGTCACCGCACTGACGCGGCTTGCGTCGGGCCGCTTCGAGGTCCTGACGGCCGCCGGAACGAAGTTCGACGCCGGCAGCGTCATCATCGCGGGTGGCCTCGGTTCATTCCAGCCACGGCGTCTCATGGTGCCGGATGCCGAGCGATACGAGGGCACCGCGATTCATTACAGAGTGCGCCGTGCCGAGGATTTCCACGGCAAGGATCTCGTCATCGCCGGCGGAGGGGACAGTGCGCTCGACTGGGTGCTTGAGTTCTGCGGCAAGGCACGGTCGCTTACGCTCGTGCACCGGCGTGCGGAGTTCAAGGCCCAGCCCCTGTCAGTCGCGCGCATGAAGGAACTGACCGCGGCCGGCAAGATGCGCTATCTCGAAGGCACGATCCAGTCGCTCGTGACGGCCGACGGCCACATGACCGGCGTTTCGATCCACGGGCGCGACAAGTCGACGACGGATGTCGCCTGCGATCTCGTGCTCGCCTGCTTCGGTCTGCATCCGAAACTGGGGCCCATCGCGAACTGGGGCCTCGCGCTCGAGAAGAAAGCGCTCAAGGTCGACACCGAGAAATTCCAGACGACCGAGCCCGGGATTTTCGCGATCGGCGACATCAACAGTTATCCCGGCAAGAAGAGGCTGATTCTTTCGGGATTCCACGAAGCGGCGCTCGCCGCATTCGGTGTTCAGCACCATGTCTATCCGGAGAAGCGCCAGTTCCTGCAGTACACGACGACGAGCCCGATCATGCGCGAGCGGCTCGGCGTTGCGCCGCCGGACTGAAAGCGCAATCCATGGACACACGCCTTGCGGAGATGCTGAAACTGCTCGATCTCGAGCGGCTCGAGGACAATCTTTTCCGCGGCGAAAGCCGTGACGTCGGCGCGCCGCAGGTCTTCGGCGGCCAGGTGCTGGGCCAGGCGCTCGTCGCCGCCTCGCGCACGGTGGAAGGCCGCCAGGTGCATTCGCTCCATGCCTATTTCCTGCGGCGCGGCGATCTCAACGTGCCAATCGTCTTCGAGGTGGATCGCAGCCGCGACGGTGGCAGCTTCACCAGCCGGCGGGTCGTCGCGATCCAGCACGGCCAGCCGATCCTCACGATGTCGGCCTCGTTCCAGGTCGTCGAGCCGGGCCTCGATCACCAGTCGACGATGCCGCAGGCGCCCCCGCCCGAAGAGCTGAAGGATCTGGGGGAGATCGAGGCAGCACTGCTCGAGCGCGTGCCACACAAGGTCAGCGGCTACTTCCGCAACCAGCGGCCATTCGAATTTCGCGCCGTGAATCCGCGCGAGTATCTGGATCCGGCAAAGCGTGCCCCGGAAAGGCAGATCTGGTTCCGGGTTGTCGGCCGCCTGCCGGACGACCAGGCGTTGCATCGCTGCCTGCTGACGTATGTATCCGACTACCACCTGCTCGCAACGGCGACGCTTCCGCACGGCGTGACGTTTCTCGAGTTGCAGCTCGCGAGCATCGACCACGCCATCTGGTTTCATCGCGACCTGCGCGTGGACGAATGGCTGCTGTATGCGATCGAAAGCCCGAGCGCTTCGGGCGCCCGCGGATTCTGTCGCGGATCGATCTACACACAGGACGGCAGGCTGGTCGCGAGCGTCGCCCAGGAAGGGCTGATCCGGCAGGACAGCCGCTGGACCAAGCCCGCCGGCAACCAGCAATGAGTCGGCCGGGTCAGCGGTAGAGCTTTTTCCAGATGTAGTAGACGGGTACGCCGGCGAGCGAGATGCCGACATTGACGAGTGCGATGCCCGGCGTCTGGAGGAGCGCATTGCCGAGCACCAGGATGACCGCGGCGACGTAAAGCACGAGTACCCACGGATAGCCGAAACTGCGGTACGGACGTTCCGCGTCGGGGCGCTTTTGCCGAAGCCGCCAGACGCCGATCACGGCCAGTGCGTAGAAGGGCATCAGTCCGAGCACGAACGTCGCTGCGAGCTGGCCGAATGTCCGGATCGATGCATAGGCGCAGGCGATGCCGGTCGCGACCATGATCGCGACATAGGGCGTCGCAAATCGCGGATGGACGCGACCGGTCGCCTCGAAGAAATTGCGGTCGCGGCCCATCGCAAAATACAGGCGCGGCTCGGTCATGCAGACGCCCGCCAGCGCGCCGAACGTCGACACCATCACCAGCCCCGAAATGAGCGCCGAGGCGCCGGTTCCGAGCACCTGTCCCGCGGCGTCGGCGGCGACGAGCGGCGAGCGCTGGATCACTTCGAGCGGGAGGATGTAAAGGTAAGCGACGTTGACCGCGAGATAGAGGACCATGACGCCGCCGACGCCCAGTATCAGCGCACGCGGCACGTTGCGATCGGCATCGCGCACTTCGCCCGCCAGGTTGCAGAACGACGACGCGCCTTCATAGGCCCACAGTGCCGCGACCAGCGCCAGCAGGAATCCGGGCCAGCTTGTGGGAGTCCAGACGAACTCGGCGGCGAATGAGCCGCCGGCCGGATTGCCGAGCGCAATGATGAAGAGCACGAGGGACACGAGCGCAACCGCTTTCAGGAAGGTCACGACGTTCTGGATGGCCGCGCCCAGCAGCACCGATCGGTAGTTCGCGGCCGCCATCAGCACGATCAGGCCAAGGGCCACTCCTCGCCGTCCGACATCGGTGAGCGGCACGAACTTGCCCAGGTACTCGGCGAAGACCGTGGCGATCGCGGCCCAGCCCGCGGGGTTGACCAGCAGAAAGGTCCAGCCGTAGACGAAGGCGGCGAGTTCGCCGTAGGCCTCGCGGATGTAGACGTAAAGCCCGCCGGAGCGCGGAAACATCGCGCCGAGTTCTGCCAGTAACAAAGCGAAGCCGAGCGTGAGCAGACCGCCCGCGACCCAGACCAGCATCATGGCGCCGGCGCTTCCGGACTGCGTTGCGACTTCCGCGGGGACCCTAAAGATGCCGCTGCCGATCGTGACGCCGACGACGGTTGCGATCGCGGTGGCGAGACTCAGGCGCCGGGGCAGTTGGCCGGGTGTCGATTCATTCAAGGCCATTCCAGATCGGCAAGGACCTTGCCGGGATTCATGATGCCCTGTGGATCGATGACCTGCTTGATTCGCCGCATGAGGTCGAGCGCAGCCGGATCTTCGTAGCGCGCGAGTTCCGCGACCTTGAGCTGTCCGATGCCATGTTCCGCGCTGATGCTGCCGCCGTGCGCGGCGACGAGATCGTGTACCCCCCGCCGGATCGTCTCGACCGACTTCTGCAGGCCCTGTCCGTCGTCGCCCGCGGGCGCGCTCAGGTTGAAATGGAGGTTACCGTCGCCGAGATGCCCGTAGGCGACGAGCCGCGCGTCCGGCGCAAGCCGCGCGAGAAGCGCGCGGCCCTGGTCGATGAAATGCGGAAGCTTCGCGGGTTCGACCGAAATGTCGTGCTTCAGGCTCACGCCCTCGTGGCGCTGCGCCTCCGGAATGGCCTCTCGCAGGCGCCACAGGCCCTCGCGCTGGCTCTCGGAGGTCGCGGTGACGGCGTCGCCGGCGACGCCGCGCTCGATCGCGGTCGCGAGCGCATTCTCGAACCGCGAGGCGAGGTCCGCATCCGCCTGCGTCAGCGTCACTTCGATCAGGGCGTACCAGGCGTGTGGGCGCTCGAACGGATCGCGTGTGCCGGCGATGTGGCGGCAGACGAGTTCGAGTCCGATGCGGGGAATCAGTTCGAAAGTCGTCACGGCGTCTCCCTGGGATTCCCGCAGCATCGCCAGGAGCGCGAGCGCCGCCGCGGGAGTGTCGAGGGCGACCATCGCCGTCGCCGTTGCGGCGGCACGCGGGAATAGCCGCAGGCTTGCAGCAGTGACGACGCCGAGCGTGCCCTCGGCGCCGATGAACAGCTGCTTCACGTCGTAACCGGTATTGTCCTTGCGCAGTGGTGCGAGCTGGTCGAGTACTCGCCCGTCTGGCAGTACGACCTCGAGACCGAGCACCAGCGCGCGCATCATCCCGTAACGGAGCACCGCGGTGCCGCCGGCGTTCGTCGAGACGATGCCGCCGAGTGTGCAGCTGCCCTCCGAACCGAGCGACATGGGCAGCAGGCGGTTGGCGGCGGCGGCGGCCGACTGAAGATCGGCGAGTACGCAGCCTGCTTCTGCCGTCATCGAATCGTTCAGCGCGTCGACCGCGCGAATCTTCCGCATGCGCCGGAGCGACAGCACGATCTCGTTTCTGCCATCGCGCGGTGTGGCGCCTCCGCAATAGCTCGTGTTGCCGCCCTGCGGCACGATGCCGAGGCCCTCGCGCGCGCAGAAACGCACAAATTCCGAAACGACTGCGGTCGAATCCGGCATCGCGACGAGCGGCGTGCTGCCGTGGTGAATGCCGCGGAAATCGCTTTCGAAGGGCGCGCGTTCCGGGGCCGCGTCAAGCGAACCGCCCGTGCCGAGCAGCGCCTTGAGCGCCTGCAGCGTCGAACTCGAAACCGGAGGGATCGGCCGGGTCACGCGGGCATCTTACTGAGCGGCGCGGCCTGCCGCCCGGGCCCGCGCCCGGCCGCGGTCTCAGGCGATCTGCGCGGCCTGCAGGGCCGCAATGCGCTCTTCGATCGGCGGATGACTCATGAATAGCCTGCGGAGACCCTCGCCCCTGCGCCCGCTGATGCCGAAGGCCGCCATCTTGTCCGGCAAAGCCTCCGCATGGCCACGGCCGAGCGTCTCGAGTGCGGAAATCATGCTCTGCCGGCCGGCGAGGCGGGCACCGCCGCCGTCGGCGCGGAATTCGCGCTGCCGCGAGAACCACAGGACGATCATCGTGGCGAGGAATCCGAGCACCAGTTCCGCGACCAGGGTCGTGATCCAGAACGCGGGACCGTGGCCGCGCTCATTGCGGAACACCACCTTGTCGACAATGTTGCCGACCAGGCGGGAGGCGACGAACACGAAAGTGTTCACGACGCCCTGGATCAGCGTGAGCGTCACCATGTCGCCGTTGGCGACGTGGCTCACTTCATGGCCGAGCACGGCTTCGACTTCACGCCGGTTCATCCGCTGCAACAGGCCCGTGCTCACGGCGACGAGCGACTTGTCGCGACGTGCGCCGGTTGCGAATGCGTTCGGGGTGGGGGACTCGAACAAGCCGACCTCCGGCATGCCGATGCCGGCTTGCGCGGAAAGCCGGCGCACGGTCTCGACCAGCCAGGTTTCGGGCTCCGTGCGCGGGTCCGTGATCACCTTGACGCCCATCATCCGCTTCGCCATCCATTTCGAGAGGGCGAGCGACAGGAACGCGCCGCCAAAACCGAGCACGGCGCCGAAGATCAGGAGCGAATTGAAATTGATGCCCTGCTGGTTGAGCCAGGGTTCGACGCCCAGGAGCCTGAGCGTGACGCTCGCGACGATCAGTATCGCGAAGTTCGTGAGAACGAACAGCAGGACTCTCTTCATTTGCACTCCATGCGGGCTCGCGGACCGATTTCAAGCCGACGGGTCACTTGGACTTTCGTTCGGGTACGCCCACCCCGAGTTCGATTGTGCCGGTAGGCGACTGCCGCTTTCAGGAATCGGGTTCCTGCGGGCCGGTGATCAGTAGTCGTCGCGATCGCCGTACTTGTCGTCGTCTTCATCGTCCTCGTCGTCGTCATCCTCGTCTTCGTCCTCGTCGTCGTCCCAGTCGTCGTCGTCTTCGTCGTCTTCCACTTCGTCTTCGGAACCCGACCAGCCTTCCGGCTCCTCAGTCAGGTCCAGATCCAGCTCATGCCAGGTTTCGTAATCGATCTCCTCGACGTCACCATCCTCGTATTGCAGCTCGATCAGTTCCGAATCCTCGTCGATCGACAGGACCTGGAAGACCTCCTCGTCATCGAGGCTTTTGTACCATTTCCCGGGTACCGGGTTGTGATCGCGGCCCATGGACTCCCTCGCTGCAACGGTGGCGGGCGCATCGCTCCGCATCGCTCCCCGATATTACGGGCGCGGGCCGATGCCTAGCAAACGGGGCATGGTGACGCCGCGATCGGCCGGCAACCCTTGAAATGTCGAGGCGCGGGTCCCATTCAGCATGCCAGGCCCACCGAGGGCTGTAGGAGAAATGAACATGACACTGATCCGCTGGGAACCGTTCAGGGAACTGGACGACATTTTTGCGCGTTACCACCCGCTCTTCGGCCGGCTGGCGAATGCTCGCCCGGGCACGGTCGACGAAAGCGAAGCGGCGACCTGGACTCCGCTCGCCAACATCTCCGAAACGGAGACCGACTACCTCATCAAGGCCGAACTGCCTGAAGTGAGCAAGGAAGACGTCAAGGTCGCCATTGACGAGAACGTCATTACGATCAGCGGCGAGCGCCGCAAGGAAGCCGAGCACAAGGACGAAAAGCTGCATCGCATCGAGAGCTTCTACGGAAGTTTCTCGCGCAGCTTCCGGCTGCCGGAGGACGCCGACGTCACCGCGATCCAGGCGGAGAGCCGGAACGGCGTCCTGAAGGTCCGGGTGCCAAAGAAACCCGTGCCGCGCGCCAGGACGGTCGAAGTACAGGTAAACTGATGGGATCCCGGCGGCGGTCTGGAAAGGCCGCCGCCCCTGACAGCGCGGCGAGGTCCCATGCCGACCGAGTTGGAGACAGTCCGGCGGAAACTGCAGGCGCAGAAACAGGAATTGCTGGAGCGTGCCGCCAAGGTCCACGCCGACATCACCCGTTCCTCCGGCCCGCTCGACAAGGATTTCGCCGAGCAGGTCGTGCAGATGGAGAACGATGCCGTGCTCGCCGGTATCGGCGAAGCGACGGCCGCGGAGCTCGCCCAGATCAATCGAGCGCTTGCCCAACTCGACCAGGGCACCTATGGCAGCTGCAGCAATTGCGGCCAGCCGATCGACCAGCGTCGAATGCAGGCGCTGCCTTATTCCGACCGTTGTATCACCTGCGCCGAGGCGGCAGGTTGACGCCGCGGCCGCGCATTTCATGCCCGCCTACAAAGTTCCGCTCCGCGAATTCCGTTACGTTCTGTACGACGTCCTCGACGTCGAGTCCCACTACCGCGAGCTTGGCCGGCCTGACATCAATGCCGAGCTGATCGATGGAGTGCTCGACGGCGGCGCGCGCTTCGCCGAGGACGTCATCGCACCGACCAATGAGGCGGGCGATCGGGTCGGCGTGCGCCGGAGCGACGACGGCCGCGTAATCACGCCGCCGGGATTCATCGAAGCCTATCGCCAGTACGTCGAGGACGGCTGGGCGGCGTTGTGCGGTCCCGTCGAGGCCGGCGGTCAGGGCCTGCCCGAAAGCCTGGGCGGCGTGATCGGCGAGATGCTGGTCTCTGCCAACATGTCCTGGAAGCTCTACAGCGCGCTGACCGACAGCGCCGTGCTCTGCGTGTCGAAGCATGCGACCGAGGAATTGCGCCGCGTCTATCTGCCGAAGCTCGTGAGCGGCGTGTGGAGCGGCACGATGGTTCTGACCGAACCGCATGCGGGCACCGATCTCGGCCTGATGCGCACGCGTGCGCAGCCCGACGGCCAGGGCAGCTACCGCATCAGCGGCACCAAGATCTTCATCACGAGCGGCGAACACGACCTTACCGAGAACATCGTCCACCTGGTGCTCGCGAAGCTCCCTGATGCGCCGGCCGATTCACGTGGCATCAGCATGTTCCTCGTTCCGAAGCGGTTGCCGGACGCCAACGGAGCGCCCGGCGCGGCGAACGGCGTCAGCTGCCCGAGCGTCGAGCACAAGCTCGGCATCCACGGTTCGGCGACCTGCGTCATGAACTTCGACGGTTCGCGCGGCTGGTTGATCGGCGAGATCAACGGCGGCCTCAAGGTCATGTTCACGATGATGAATCACGCGCGGCTCTGGGTCGGACTTCAGGGTCTCGCCCAATGCGAGCGAGCCTGGCAACCCGCACTCGCCTACGCACGCGAGCGCCGGCAGGGCCGCACTTCGCACGGCGGCAAGGATGCGGCGGATCCGATCATCGGCCATCCCGACGTGCGGCGCATGCTGTTGACGCAGCGGTCGCTGATCGAGGGCGCGCGCGTCCTCATCTGGTTCGCCGGCCAGCAGATGGATATCGCGCTGCATCATCCGGACCAGGCGAAGCGCCAGGAGGCCGATGCGTTGCTCTCGATCCTGACGCCGATCGTGAAGGGATTTGTCACCGACATGTCGCTCGAGTGCACGAGTCATGCGATCCAGATCCATGGCGGCTACGGCTACATCCGCGAGACCGGTGTCGAGCAGTTTTTCCGCGACGTGCGGATCACCGCGATTTACGAGGGCGCGAACGGCGTGCAGGCGATGGACCTGCTGGGTCGCAAGGTACTCGGCTCTGGTGGGGTGCTCGCAAGACAGCTCGGCGGCCTGATCGGCGGCTTCTGCGAACGGCACGCGCGCTCGGACGAGCTGGCGGAATTCGTCGTGCGCCTGGCCGGCCTGCTGAAGGAATGGAGCGTCGCGACCGAGGAGATCGCGCTGCGCAGCGCGCGGAATCCCGACGAGACTGGCGCGGCATCCATGGACTATTTGCAGCTTACCGGCCATCTATGTCTTGCCTGGTGCTGGGCGCGCATGGCGGCCGTTTCGGCGGCGGCGCTGAAGGCGGGCGCTGCCGACGCCGCATTCCACAAGTCCAAGCTTTCGACCGCCCGGTTCTATTACCTGCGCATCCTGCCGCGGGCCGAGGCGCATCTCGACGCGCTCGGCGCAGGCGCACAACCGTTGATGGAACTGCCGCCCGATCAGTTCGCGTTCTGACCCGGGTCAGTTGCGGAGCGCCGCGAGTCCACCCCGGAGCGACCAGACATCGCCAAGACCGCGCGCACGCAGAAATTCCGCAGCCGCGTGGCTTCGCACACCGTGCGCACAGACGAGCAGGTAGCGTTCGCCCGGTTCGAGATCGGCGTTTCCCTCGAGCAGCCGGCCGAGGGGCAGCGACTGTTGGCCGGCGAGCGGCAGCGGTTCCATTTCGCATTCCACGGGTTCGCGGATGTCGATGATCCGGTAGCCCGCAGCCGCGGCGGCCGCGAGCGACATCGAGACGTCGACGTCGGCCGCGCGCGCGTCCGCCTGCGTCCGGCCGACCCGCACGCAGGACGCACCGCAGCCCGGGTTGCGCGGCGCGCGCAGGCGACGTTGCCCGTGCACGAGCAGGTCGACGAGGAGCACTTCATCGCGAAGCTGTCCCGGCAGATCGAGCAGCAGTTTCAACACCTCCATCGCCTGGAGACTGCCGAGGACCGCGGGCACAGGTCCGAGGACGCCCGCCAATTCGCAGTTGCCGACCAGCCCGTCTCGCGTTGCCTCCGGCCACTGGCAGCGCAGGCAGGAGCCGCCGAGATCGGGCCGCAGGACCTGCAGCTGGCCCTCGTACTGGTACACGCTCGCAATCACCGCGGGTTTCAACGCCCGCACGGCGGCGTCATTGATCACGAACTTGGCCGCGAAGTTGTCCGTGCAGTCGAGGATGACGTCGGCATCCGCGACCAGCCCGTCGGCATTGTCCGCATCGAACTTGAGCACACGGCGCCTCGACGCGGACGTCCGGGTTGTAGGCCGCGAGCTTGCGGGCCGCGACTTCGGCCTTCGGGCGGCCGATGTCGGCGATGTCGTACAAGCGGCTGCCGGTGCAGGTTCGAGGCCTGGACGACATCGGGGTCAACGATCGAGATCCTGCCGATACCGGCTCCTGCGAGCCCCGCAAGCACGGCGCAACCAAGACCGCCCGCGCCGATCACGAGGACGGAAGACGCTTCAAGGCGCGCCTGTCCCGAGGCGCCGACTTCCGGCAGCGCGAGCTGCCGCGAATAGTCGAAGGCCACGGCAGCAGTCGCGGCCTCGCCGAGTCGATGATCACAGTTCACCCAGCCGCTTCCGCCGCTCGCGTAATGCTCCTTCTTCCAGATCGGCAGCCGATGCTTGACGGCGTCGATGATTTCCCGGCAGGCCGCGAAGGCCTCCGCGCGATGCCGGGCGCTCACGCCGACCCAGACCGCGACATCGCCGACGGCGAGGCGGCCGAGCCTGTGCACGCAGCGCGCATGCAGGATCCCGTGGCGCGCGATCGCCTCGGCGACGATGCGTCCGCCTTCCGCGACCGCGAGCGTCTCGAATGCCTCGTAGTCGAGGCCGGTCACCGGCAGGCCCTCGTTGTGATCGCGGACCCGGCCCTCGAAGCTCGCATAGCCGCCGGCGGCATTGACGGCGAGCGGCGCCGCGAGGCCTGCGACATCGATCGCATCGCGCGTGAATTCAAACGCGTTCATCCGCCGGCCACCGGCGGGATGAACACGACTTCATCGTCATTCCCGAGCGTGTGGTCCCAGTCGGAAAATGCGGAATTGACGGCAACCTTGAGCTGCGCAAGCGGCAGCTTGAACCCGTGGCGTTGGGCGAGTTCCACGTAGAGTTCGGCGGGCGTCCGGGCCGCCGTGTCGACGGTTTCCTCGTGGCGGCCCGCCTGCTCCCGGAACAGCGCGTAATAGTGAAGTCTTACCCGAGTCATCAGGCCGCACCGGACGCGGCCAGCGCCGCGCGCATCGCTTCGAGATCCTGCGGCGAGTTGGCATTGTCGAGTGCTCGGGCATGGACCGGATCGAGCAGCCGGACGTCGTGCGCGAGCAGGAACTTGCGCGGACAATCGCGGCCTGACGCGACGTGGGCGAGAATCGGTCCGCGGCTTGCAGGCTCATAGATCGCGCACAGGGGTTCCGGCAATCCTTCGGAGACGCCCCGGAAAGCCGTGGCGAGGCGGAGCGCATCGCGGCCTGCGATCAGTTGATCGAGCGTCGCTCGGTCCAGGAGCGGCAGATCGCAGGCGAGCACCAGCCAGGCGGCCTCCGGATGCCGGGCCTGCGCGGCGATGATGCCCGCAATCGGGCCGGCGCCCGTTGCGCCGTCGACAATCTGCGGAAACGCCGCGCGCAGGCGGTCGCGGGTCTGGTCGGCGCGGACCGAAACGAAAGCCAGGCCGACACGCGGGGCCAGCAGCTCGAAAACCTGCTCGAGTTGCGGGCGCCGGCCATAGGCAATCGCGGCCTTGTCCGTCTGCATGCGGCTCGAGCGTCCGCCCGCCAGCAGAAGTCCGTAAAGCGGAGCTGTCACAGCGGCGCCGCGCCGTAGTCGCTCTTGCCGCCGCTCTTCGAGAGCAGGCGGACCGACTCGATCACGATGCCGTGGGACAGCGATTTGCACATGTCATAGACCGTGAGCGCCGCGATCGCGGCGCCGGTCAGCGCCTCCATCTCGACGCCGGTGCGGTGATGCACCGCGGTCGTGCAGCGCACCTCGAGCGAATCCTCGCCTGCGGGCGCGATCGCGATGTCGCAGCGCTCGAGTCCGAGCGGGTGGCAGAACGGAATCAATTCGTGCGTGCGTTTCGCCGCCATCGTTCCGGCGACGATCGCGGTATGGAACACCGGGCCCTTGGCGGCCTGGAAGCCCGCGGCCCGCAGCGCATCAAAGGCCTCGCGCGGGAAACGCAGCGTCGCGGTCGCCGTCGCGACCCGCAGGGTCGCCTGCTTCGCAGTCAGGTCGACCATCGCGGGCCGGCCATCCGCGGCGACGTGCGAGACCTTTTTTCGTTCATCCGCCAATGTAGTACATCTCGATCTTTCGCGGCCGCACCGCATCGGCCGGAAGCCGCCGCAGTTCGCTGTAGCGATCCTCGCGGCGATGCCAGACGGCGCGGATCATGCGCCGCAATTCCTCGTCGCTCGCGCCCGTGCGGAGCGCGGCACGGAAGTCCGTGCCCCGCGTCGCGAACAGGCAGGTGTAGAAAACGCCGTCCGAGGACAGGCGTGCACGCGTGCAGTCGCCGCAAAACGGCTGGCTGACGGAAGAGATGAATCCGATTTCCCCGGCACCGTCCTGGTAGGCGTAGCGGAGTGCGACCTCGCCGCGCTGCGTGGCGGCTACCGGCCTGAGTGGCCAGTGTGCCGCGATCGCAGTGCGAAGCTCGCTGGAAGGCACGACCAGCTCCGGCTTCCAGTCGTTGCGGTTGCCGACGTCCATGTATTCGATGAACCGCACAGTGACGCCCGTTCCGCGGAAATGTCCTGCGAGCTCGACCGCCTGCGCGTCGTTGATGCCGCGCTGGATGACGGCGTTGACTTTCACCGGGGCGAGACCCGCCTCGAGCGCGGCCTGGATCCCGTCGAGCACGCGCGGGAGCCCGTCGTAACCGCCGCACAGGCGCCTGAAGGTCGCCGGGTCGAGCGTGTCGAGGCTGACTGTCACGCGGGCGAGCCCGTGCGAGGCGAGGAGCGCCGCCTGTTGCGCGAGCAGCACGCCGTTGGTTGTGAGCGCAAGGTCGTCGACGCCCTCGATTTCCGACAACTCGGCGACGAGATCCGCGAGGCCCGAGCGGAGCAGGGGTTCGCCGCCCGTGAGGCGGATCTTGCGGACCCCCTCGGTCGCGAACTGACGCGAGAGTCTCGCGATCTCGTCGAATGAGAGCCGCTCTGGGCCCGCCAGGAAACGGTAGTCCTCGCCGAAAGTCTCGCGCGGCATGCAGTAGGGGCAGCGGAAATTGCAGCGATCCATCACGGAGATCCGAAGATCCCGGAGCGGGCGGCCGCGCGTATCCGACACTTCCTTTTCAAACTTCATGTTCTACCAGCGGTGAAATGGCACAACGAGCCCGGCCGCATGGCGGGCGGGGCCCCGCGGCAGTTCGACGAATCCGTCGGTGCCGGCGAGCGAAATGAAATCCCCGGACCCGCCGGTCGGCCGCGGCTCCGCCATCATCTTGCCATCGGGATCGTACCGGAGCTCGACTGGCAGAAAACACGCGAGCGGGGCGTCGAAGGCGAAATCGCGAGCCAGGACTGCCAGTACGACCGCCACGGGCCGCGCGCCTGAACACAGGATGAGCGCTGGGATGACATAGCGGGTGAGACAGGCCAGGACCGAGACCGGATTGCCGGGCAGGCCAAAGACCGCCTGGCCCGCCACACCCACCCCGAACCACATCGGCCGCCCCGGGCGCTGCGCGATACCGTGCAGGGTTTTTCTGACGCCCAGCTTTTCGAGCACGCCCGGGACGTGATCGAAGCGGCCGGCCGATACGCCGCCCGACAGCACCAGCACGTCGTGCCGCCCGAGCGCATCCCCAAGCGAGGATTCGAGGATCGCCTTGCGGTCCGGCAGCTGCAGATCGGTCGCCGGCGGAAATCCGGCGAGGGTCAGCGATGCGGCAAGACCATATGCGTTCGAGCGCCGAATCTGGTGCGCGAGCACAGGCTCGCCCGGATCGACGAGCTCGTCGCCGGTCGAGACGATCGCGATGCGCGGCAGCCTTGATACGGGAAGTCGCGCCTGGCCCGCCGACGCAGCGATCGCAAGTTCCGGTGCGCCGAGCCGGATTCCGGCAGCGAGCAGGATGTCGCCCGCGCTCGCATCGGCGCCGCGCCGATGCACATGCAACCAGGACCTCGGTTCGTATCCAGCTTCGATCGTCGCCTGGCCGCCGCTGGTCGAGACCCGCTCCACCGGGACGACCGTGTCACAGCCCTGCGGCAGGACCGCACCCGTCATGACCTCGATGCAATCGGTGGCCGACTCGAGTCTCAGGGGAGGCGTGCCGGCCGGCTGAAGGCCCGCGACACGAAATTGGCGGCGAATCCCGCCCGCGCTCGCAAGCGCAATGCCGTCCATGGTGACTCGATCGAAGGGCGGCGCATCGCGTTCGGCGCGGACCACCTGGCGCAGCACGCGACCGGCGCAGGCCGACAACGGCAATTCCTCTTCGGCAACCGGCTCGAGCGCCGCGGCGATCGCCGCATCAGCCTCGGCGGGTGTCAGCATCGGTTCCCAGCGTCAGTCCTGCTTATCGCGGGTCTTGAAGATTCTGAGCTGCTCGTTGAACTGGTCGGCGACAGCCTGGACCTCGTCGACGGCGGCGTTATTCTTCTTCGCCTGCATCGCGCGCAGCTCGGCGAGCCGCTCCTCCTCATAAGTACCGCTGCTTTCGAGCGAGCTCATTTCGAGATCGAGACAGGCGTTATAGGCGTTGATGTCCGTATTGAACTGTTGCACCACCTTCTGCGCGGCGACCATTTCCTCATAGGTCGCGGTCTTGCCGTCGGGCGCCCGCTCCGGCGCACGCGGATAAATGCATGTCGCCTGCGCGGCCCCCGCGGCAAAGAAGACGATCAGGGCAAGCATCATTCGGGTCATTGCAGCAGTCTCCCCCTGCGATTTGGTGATTATGGGACCGCTTTGGGCCGGCCGGGTTCGCAGTTGTCTCAATTCTAGTCCGGAAATTGGCCGAAAACACCCGTCGCGGCCCGCTAGGATGTGCGCCTGCCGGTTTGCGGGATGCCTGGGTATGCCGGACTGGAAATCCGCCTTGCGCACGGTCTTTCTCTCGCGCGCGCTCGACGCGCTCGAGGAAACGAGGCTGGTGCCTGAGCGCAAGGTGCTCTACCAGTTTTCCGCCCGCGGGCATGACTTGACCCAGGCCTTGCTGGGCCAGCAACTGAACGGCACGCAGGACGCGGTCGCGCCCTATTATCGCTCGCGGCCGCTCGCGCTCGCCCTTGGCCTGTCACCGGAAGAGGCGCTGGCTTCCTCGATGATGCGCGCCGAGGGCATGTCAGCGGGCCGGGATATCGGCGTCGTGCTCAATCTGCCGAATCATGGCCGTGCCTGCCTGCTGCCGTCCTGCGGTGGCGTCGGGACGCAGTACACGCCTGCGACCGGCTGGGCCCAGTCGCTCGTGTACCGCGCGCAAAACCTCGACGATCAGGCGGCCGCCGGTTGCATCGCGGTCGCACACGGCGGGGAGGCTTCGACGGCGACCAACGGATTCTGGGCATCGCTCAATATCGCGACGACCGAACACTTGCCGCTCCTGTATTTCATCGAAGACAACGGCTACGGGATTTCCGTGCCGTCGACGCGGCAGACCCCAGGCGGTGATGTTGCCGCCAACCTCGCGGCTTTTCGCAACCTGCGAATCCTGACGGGGGAGGGCTCGGATCCGGTCGCGGCCGCCCGGCTCATCGAGTCGGCGGTCAAGGCGGTGCGGGAGGGCGAAGGCCCGGTGCTATTGCGCCTGCGGGTGCCGCGGCTATCGGGCCACTCGGGACAGGATACGCAGGCCTACAAGAGCGCGGCGGAGATCGACAGGGAAAGGGCAAGCGACCCCCTGCTGCAACTGCGGAAGCACCTGGTGCCGGCAACGATCGCCGAGAGCGAATGGCAGATGCTCGAAGCTGAGGCCGGGGCCGAGGTGCAGGCGGCGCTCGCACGCATCGAGTCCCGGCCACCCGTGGCGGCGGCCACGGTTGCGACACATGTATTCAGCGAGCGCCGCGCTGATGGGTCGATCGATCTGCAGCGGCAGGGCGGGCAACTGACCTGTGGCATCGTGCCCCGCGCGGGAACGGCGACCGCCCGGCCGGAAGGTCCCCGGATCAACATGCTGACTGCGATCCGCCGGACCCTCGAACACGAGCTCGAGATCAATCCGCGCGTGCTCGTCTTCGGCGAGGATGTCGGGCGCAAGGGCGGCGTGCATGCGGCAACCCTCGGACTGCAGGAGCGCTTCGGTGAGGCGCGCGTCTTCGACACCAGCCTGTCGGAAGAGGGCATCATCGGCCGCGCGGTCGGCATGGCGCTCGCGGGCCTCGTGCCGGTGCCGGAGATCCAGTTCCGCAAGTACGCGGAGCCGGCCGCCGAGCAGCTCCACGATTGCGGAACCATACGCTGGCGCACGGCGAACCGCTTCGCGGCGCCCATGGTCGTGCGCATGCCGGGCGGCTTTTTCAAGTGCGGTGATCCCTGGCACAGCCAGTGCAACGAGGTGCAATTCCTGCACGCGGTCGGCTGGCGACTCGCGATGCCATCGAATGCCGAGGACGCCGTCGGGCTTCTTCGAACGGCCTTGCGCGGTAATGATCCCGTGATCTTTTTCGAGCACCGCTCATTGCTCGACGGCGCGGCGGCGCGGCGGCCGTGGCCGGGCGATGAATTCATGCTGCCGTTCGGCAAGGCCCAGTGCCTGCGCGCCGGTTCGGAGCTTACGGTCGTGAGCTGGGGCGCGATGGTCGAACGCTGCGAGCAGGCCGCCACCGAATCCGCGATCGACGTCGAACTCCTCGACTTGCGGACGCTGTCGCCCTGGGATGCTGCGGCCGTACTCACGTCGGTCAAAAAGACACGGCGCTGCCTGATCGTTCACGAAGACACGATAACGGCCGGATTCGGCGCCGAGATTGCGGCCATGCTCGCCGAGCGCGCCTTCTTCGATCTCGACGCACCCATCGAGCGACTTGCGATGCCGGACCTGCCGAGCCCGCACAGTCCCGTGCTGCTCAATGCGGTCGTCCCGTCGGTTGGTAAGATCGTGGCGGCGATGCGCCGCATTGCGAGCCTATGAATATGCCTACGATGATCGACGTGCTGCTCCCGGCCGACCAGGCGGAAGGAACGCGCTCGCAGGTGCTGCGCTGGCTGAAAGCGGTGGGCGAGCCGGTCGCGAAGCACGAGCCGCTGGTCGAGATCGAGACTGACAAGGTCACGATCGAGGTGTCCGCGCCGGCCGACGGCGTGCTCGGCGAAATCGCGGCCGCGGAGGGCACGGACGTTGCGCCGGGCGCCTTGCTCGGCCGCCTGCATCCGGGCGGTGTCGCGACCGTTGCGGTACCCACCGTTGTGCAATCGAACAATCCTGTGGCCGCGAAGCCGGCGGCACCCGCGGCCGTTTCGAATGCGGCCGGCCGGATGAGCCCGGCCGTGCGACGCCTGCTCGCGGAGCGCGGGCTCACGGCAGACGCCTTGCAGGGCAGCGGCGAGGGCGGGCGCATCACCGTCGAAGACGTGCTCGCCCCACGCAAGGCGCCGGATGCGGTGCCGCCGCCCGACGAGGCGGGTTTGCGGCGCATCCCGCACACGCCGATGCGCCGACGCATTGCGGCGCACATGGTCGAGAGCCTCTTGCAGACGGCACCCCACGTCACAACCGTGTTCCAGGCGGACATGACGGCGGTCCTTGCGCATCGCGCGAAATCGCCGTTCACGCTGACCGCTTATTTCGTTGCCGCCTGTGTCGATGCGATCCGCGCCGTGCCGGAAGTGAACGGCCGCTGGACCGACGACGCGATCCTCGTCAGCGATCGCATCGACATCGGCGTCGGCACGGCGCTCGAGGGACGCGGGCTCATCGTCCCGGTCATTCGGGATGCCGGCAGCCTTGACCTGGCTGGCATCGCTGCGGCCCTCGGCGAGCTTGTGGCCCGCGCGCGCGCGGATCGGCTGACGCCTGCGGACCTTCGCGGCGGAACCTTCACGATCTCCAACCACGGCGTGAGCGGCAGCCTGGTCGCGGCGCCGATCGTCATCAACCAGCCGCAGTCGGCGATTCTCGGCATTGGCAAGCTGGAGAAGCGCGCGGTCGTCGTCACGGCCGACGGCAAGGATTCAATCGTCGTGCGATCCTGCTGCTACGTCACGCTCACGATCGACCACCGCGTGCTGGACGGCCACCAGGCGAATCGCTTCATGGAGACGCTGGTGCGGCGGATCGAGGGCTGGACCTAAAAGCCGCTTTCTGTGTCAAAGTTCGTGATCTCGAAACACGCCCGCGGAGGCCCCGGCAATGTACACGCAAGGCCTTGATTCACTTGGCAAAGATTGTCTGCGTGACGAGGCGCTGGAGAGTGCGGCCCTGGAGTCGCGATTTCAGTCGCGCGTGGATGCGGAGGAAAAGATCGAGGCCAAGGACTGGATGCCCGAGGCCTACCGCCGGACGCTCATCCGCCAGATCTCGCAGCACGCGCATTCCGAGGTCGTCGGCATGCTTCCTGAGGGCAACTGGATCACGCGTGCGCCATCCCTGCTGCGCAAGGCGATCCTGATCGCGAAGGTTCAGGACGAGGGCGGTCACGGCGCCTATCTCTACAGTGCGACCGAGACGCTCGGCATCTCCCGGGACCAGCTCGTTGACCAGTTGCTCGAAGGCAAGGCGAAGTATTCGAGCATCTTCAATTACCCGACCCCAACCTGGGCGGACGTCGGTGCAATCGGCTGGCTGGTCGACGGCGCCGCGATCATGAACCAGATCCCGCTGTGCCGCTGTTCCTATGGGCCCTACGCGCGCGCGATGGTGCGGATCTGCAAGGAAGAAAGTTTTCACCAACGGCAAGGCTACGAGATCATGCTGCGGCTCTCGCGCGGCACGGAGGCGCAGCGCGCGATGGCGCAGGCCGCGCTCGAGCGCTGGTGGTGGCCGTCGCTCATGATGTTCGGCCCCTCGGACGCCGAGTCCAGGCACAGCGCGCAGTCGATGCGCTGGAAGATCAAGCGTTTCTCGAATGACGAGTTGCGCCAGAAATTCATCGACACGACCGTGCCTCAGGCCGACTTTCTTGGATTGAAAGTGCCGGATCCGGAACTGCGCTGGGACGACAACACCGGGCATTACCGATTCGGCGCGATCGACTGGGCGGAATTCGAACAGGTGCTGCAGGGACACGGGCCCTGCAACCGCGAGCGGCTCGAGGCACGACGCCGGGCGCAGGACGAGGGCCGCTGGGTGCGCGAAGCCGCCGCTGCCTGGGCGGCGAAAAGACATGGCGACGCGATGCAGGCCGCATGACGCGGAACCGAGGAGTTCCTGGTGAATAACAAGCAAGAATGGCCGCTGTACGAGATCTTCATTCGCGCGAAATCGGGCCTCGACCACAAGCATGTCGGTAGCCTGCATGCGACCGATGCGCGCATGGCGCTCGAGCATGCCCGCGACCTCTACACGCGCAGGCTTGAAGGCGTCAGCATCTGGGCCGTGCGGTCCACCGACATCGTCGCTTCCGATCCGGCTGATGCCGACGCGTTCTTCGAGCCCGCGCGCGACAAGATCTACCGGCATCCGACCTTCTACGAGATCCCGGACGAGGTGAAGACCCTGTGACGCCGCATTGCCGCTACGTGCTCCGCCTCGCGGACACGAACCTCGTGCTCGCGCAGCGGCTCGGCGAGTGGGTCGGTCACGCGCCCGCGCTCGAGGAGGACCTCGGCCTCGCGAATGTGTCGCTCGATCTCCTCGGCCAGGCGCGGCTTCTCCTGGCTCATGCCGGCGAGCTCGAGGGCCGCGGTCGCGGCGAGGACGCGCTCGCGTACCTGCGCGAGGAAACCGAGTATCTGAACCTGACGCTGGTGGAACAGCCGAACGGCGATTTTGGCGACACGATCGTGCGGCAATTCCTGTTCGACGCCTGGCAGCTCGAACTCTACGAAAAGCTGGCGCCGTCCAAGGACGAAAGGCTCGCAGCCATCGCGGTGAAGGGCACGCGTGAAGCCACTTATCACCTGCGATACAGCGGCGGCTGGCTGATGCGGCTTGGGGACGGAACGGCGGAAAGCCATGACCGCGTCGCAGCGTCGCTCTCGCGCCTCTGGCCGTTCACCAATGAGTTATTCGACGGCGACGACGTGGACCGTGCAGTTGCGGCCGCCGGTATCGGGCCCGCGCCCGAGGCAGTACGCGACGGCTGGTCGCGCCGTGTCGATGAAGTCCTCGCCGCAGCGAAACTCGCGCGGCCGGCGGGGGCGAAGTTCGGCTGGTACGGCAAGCAGGGGCGGCACAGCGAACATCTCGGCTATCTGCTCGCGGAGATGCAGTCGCTTCATCGCGCGCATCCCGGCGCGACCTGGTGATGCTGACGCCCGAACTGTCGGCGCGCCTGTACGGGGTACTTGCCCAGGTTGCGGATCCCGAGATCCCGGTGCTGTCGGTGCTCGATCTCGGGGTCATCCGGCATCTACATCTTCGACCGGACGGCAGGGTAGAGGTCGGCATCACACCGACCTACTCGGGATGCCCGGCGACGCCCGCGATCAAGGCCGACGTCGTCCGCGCATTGACGAAAGCCGGGTTCGAAGCGGTCGCGGTCGACGTGCTGTCACCGCCCTGGACCACCGACTGGATCAGCGCCGAAGGACGTCGCAAGCTCGAGGTGTTCGGGATTGCGCCACCGGGGAACTCGCCGGTCTCCTGTCCCCGCTGCGGCTCGAAGCAGACTGCGAAGCAGAGCGAATTTGGTTCTACGCCCTGCAAGGCGTTGTACAAATGCGAGTCCTGCCTCGAGCCGTTCGACTACTTCAAGTGCATTTAGGCATCGCGCCGCCGTGCTGAAATTTTATCCGCTCGCGATCGCAGGCCGGACGGCCGTGGCCGACGATGCAATTGCCCTCAGCTTCGCGATTCCAGGGTCGCTTCGCGACGAGTTCCGGTTCCGTGCCGGCCAGCATCTGGCGCTCCGCCTTCGGATCGACGGAAAGGAGGAGCGGAGAACCTACTCCATCGTCAATCCCGAGGGCGCGGACAGGCTGACGATCGGCGTTCGGGTGCAGAAAGACGGACGCATGTCGGAATACCTCGCTCGCCACGCGGCAATCGGCGAGACCATCGACGTGCTGACGCCGAACGGCAGCTTTCATGCCGAAGCGGATGCCAGGGATCCGCGCTTCTACGCGGCGTTCGCCGCGGGCAGCGGTATCACGCCCGTCCTCTCGATCGCGGCGACGGCGCTGGAACGGCATCCCGGCAACCGCTTCCAGCTCTATTACGGCAACACCAGCACCGAACGGACGATGTTCCTGGAGGAGGTGCTCGCACTCAAGGACCGGTTCATGACACGGTTTTCGGTCTGTTTCGTCATGAGCCGCGAGCCGCAGGATGTCGAGTGGTTCAATGGCCGCATCGATGCGGCCAAGATCCGCGAATTCGCGCGTCACGATCTCGACGTGCCGGCGATCGATGAATTCTTCATCTGCGGACCGGGGACGATGGCCGCAGACCTGCAGGCCGCGCTCGCCGGTCTCGGCGCGAAAGGGCGATTGCATGTCGAGCATTTCATGGCGGAGACGGGCGTCGCCGCGCCACCGATTGAGGCACCGCGGCCGGCCAGGACATCGGCCGCGGCGGCCGCGGAAGTCACGGTCGTCATGGATGGCCGCCGACGCCGCTTCTCGATGCCGCTCGCCGGCGAGGTGATCCTCGATGCGGCCGGCCGCGCGGGTCTCGACCTGCCGTTCTCCTGCCGGGCGGGCGTCTGCTCGACCTGCCGGGCCAAGCTCGTGAGCGGGACCGCCGAGATGGAGCACAACGTCGCGCTCGAGGATTGGGAGGTCGAGGCAGGCTATATTCTCTGTTGCCAGGCGCGACCGACGAGCGCCGCGCTTGAAATCAGCTACGACGAATGAACGGCCGCGGTCCATGAATTACCAGACGATCCAGTACTCCCTGGCGCGACGCCGTTGCGCGCCTCACCTTGAATCGCCCCGAACAAGCTCAACAGCTTCAACGGCGAAATGCACGCGGAAGTCCGCGATGCGATTGGCCGCGTGGGGAAGGACGGCGCGCGCGTGCTCGTGCTCACGGGCGCGGGTCGCGGATTCTGCGCGGGTCAGGATCTCGGCGACCGCCAGGTCGCGCCGGGCGGAGCCCGCGCGGATCTCGGTGAATCCATCGAGCGCAATTACAAGCCGCTCATACTTTCTCTTCGGAGCCTGGCGGTGCCGACGATCGCGGCGGTCAACGGCGTCGCTGCGGGTGCGGGCGCGAGTCTCGCGCTCGCCTGCGACATCGTCATCGCCACGCGCTCGGCGTCGTTCATCCAGGCATTCAGCAAGCTGGGACTGGTACCGGATTCCGGCGCGACCTGGTTCCTGCCGCGGCTCGTCGGCCATGCGCGTGCGCTCGGGCTCGCGATGCTGGGAGAACGGCTGCCGGCTGCGGATGCAGCCGCCTGGGGACTCATCTGGCGTTGCGTGGAGGACGCGGACTTCGGCGCGGCCGTGGACAAGCTTGCCGTCGAACTTGCCGCGGCGCCGACGCGCGGCATGGTCCGGACGCGCGAGGCCATGCTCGGTTCCTGGACGCAGACTCTCGCCGGGCAGCTCGACGTTGAGCGCGATTTCCAGCGCGAGCTTGGATTCACCGACGACTATGCCGAAGGCGTCGCGGCGTTTGCCGAGAAACGCGCGCCGCGATTCGTGGGGCATTGAGCGCAAGCGATGAAGAATGAGCCAGGGGATCGCCGAGCGCGCGGCAAAGGCATTGTTTGACGGCGATCGCGCCTCGCAGGTGCTCGGCATGACGATCGAATCCTGCGGGCCCGGCCGGGCAACGGTTTCGATGCGAATCCGGCCCGACATGGTGAACGGCCACCGCATCTGCCATGGCGGCCTGATTTTCGCGCTGGCCGACAGCGCCTTCGCCTTTGCCTGCAACTCCCACGGCCACAACACGGTGGCGGCCGGGGCGGCGATCGAGTTTCTCGCGCCCGGTCGGGAAGGGGACGTGCTGCGGGCGATCGCGCAGGAACGCTGGCGCGCCGGCAAGGCGGGCATCTACGAAATCGAGGTCCGCAACCAGCGCGACGAGACGGTCGCGCTCTTCCGCGGACGCAGCCACCAGGTCGCCGGGAGATTGATCGATGACTGAGGCATTCATCTGCGACGCCATCCGCACACCGATCGGGCGTTACGGCGGCGTCCTCGCGGGCGTTCGCACGGACGACCTGGCGGCCCTGCCCATTGCCGCGCTCATGAAACGGAACCCCGCGGTCGACTGGCAGGCGGTGGACGATGTCGTGTTCGGTTGCGCCAACCAGGCGGGCGAAGACAACCGCAATCTCGCGCGCATGGCGGCGCTGCTCGCGGGCCTGCCGGTCGCCGTGCCCGGCGTGACCGTGAACCGCCTCTGCGGCTCGGGCCTCGATGCGGTCGCCATCGCGGCGCGCCAGATCCGGTCGGGCGAGGCCGAGCTCGTGATCGCGGGTGGTGCGGAGAGCATGAGCCGCGCGCCCTATGTCCTGTCGAAGCCCGATGCGGCGTTCACGCGCAATCAGCAGATGTTCGACACGACGATCGGCTGGCGCTTCGTCAATCCGCTGATGAAGCAGCAGTACGGGATCGACTCGATGCCGGAAACCGGCGAGAACGTGGCGGCCGAGTTCGCGGTCTCGCGGGCCGACCAGGACGCTTTCGCATTGCGCAGCCAGCAGCGTGCGCTCGCCGCCCAGGCGAACGGGACACTGGCACAGGAAATCGTACCGGTGACGCTGCCGGCGAGGAAGGGCGATGCGGTCGTCGTCGATCGCGACGAGCATCCGCGCGAGACGAGCCTCGAGGCGCTGGCGAAGCTCGGGACACCGTTTCGAGCGGGCGGCACGGTGACGGCCGGCAACGCCTCGGGCGTCAACGACGGCGCCTGCGCGCTGGTGATTGCGAGCGAGGGCGCGGCGCAACGCCACGGCCTCCGGCCGCGCGCGCGGATCCTCGGCGCGGCGGTCGCGGGCATCGAACCCCGCATCATGGGCATGGGGCCGGCCCCGGCCGCGGAGAAACTGATGGCGCGGCTCGGGCTTCGCATCGGCGATTTCGACGTGATCGAGCTGAATGAGGCGTTCGCTTCCCAGGCACTCGCGGTGCTCCGCAGACTCGGCCTGCCGGACGACGCCGCGCAGGTCAACCCGAACGGCGGCGCCATCGCGCTCGGGCATCCGCTCGGAATGAGCGGCGCGCGGCTGGCGACGACCGCGAGCTATCAGTTGAACCGCATCGGCGGCCGGCGCGCGCTCTGCACCATGTGCATCGGCGTCGGCCAGGGAATCGCACTCGCCATCGAGCGCATCGGGTGAATCCCGGCGCGGCGGTCGAGCGCGACGGCGACGTCGCGGTCATCACAATCGACAATCCGCCAGTCAACGCGCTCTCGCATCCCGTGCGTGTCGCTTTGCTCTCGGCCATCGAGTCGCTCGATGCCGATCCCGGCGTGCACGCAATCGTGCTGCTCGGCGCGGGGCGCAATTTCATCGCGGGCGCCGACGTCCGTGAATTCGACCGGCCGCCGCTTGAACCCCTGTTGCCCGGACTGCTGTCGCGGCTCGAATCCTGCGGCAAGCCGGTCGTCGCCGCGATGCATGGCGCGGCGCTCGGCGGCGGCGCGGAGACGGCCCTGGCGAGCCACTATCGCTGCGCGGCCGGGGATCTTCAGCTCGGATTTCCCGAGGTCAGTCTCGGACTCCTGCCCGGCGCGGGCGGCACCGTGCGCCTGCCGCGGCTCGCGGGCTGGCAGGCCGCATTCGAACTGATGACTTCGGGTAAGCCGGTCGGCATCGAGGCCGCGATCGAACTCGGCATCGTCGACCGGCGCATCGACCGCGAACTGCGTGGCGGCGCGATCGCCTGGGCGCGTGAACTCGCGAAGTCGCGAATGCCGCCGAGGCGCGTCTCCGAACTGCCGGCGCCTCCCTCGCGCCCGCTGCAATTCGAGGAGTTGCTCCGCGCGCTGCCGGCGGCGGCCCGGCGCCTGCCCGCGCCGCCGCGCATCGTCGAGGCGCTGGCGTCGACGGCGATGCTGCCGGTGGATGCGGCGCTCGCACGTGCGCGTGCGCTTTTTCTCGAATGCCTGGCGTCCACGGAATCGCGGGCCCTGCGGCATCTTTTTTTCGCCGAGCGCGGCGCGTCGAACGACCGCGAACGCGCGCGACGGGTCGATCGGGCAGCGGTGCTCGGTGCGGGCACCATGGGCGCGGGCATTGCGGCGAGCCTCGCGACCGGCGGCATCGCAGTCACGCTCGTCGACACCAAGCCGGAGGCCCTGGACGCCGGACTGGCCCGGGTGCGTGCGGCGATCGACGCCGCGGCGCGAAAAGGCCGGCTCAGTGCCGAGGCGGCGACGGGCGCGCACGAGCGCGTGACGGGCGCTGTCGAGTTCGAGGCGGTCGGCGGTGCGGATCTCGTGGTCGAGGCCGTGTTCGAGAACCTCGCGGTCAAGCAAGAAATCTTTGCGCGGCTCGGCGCGGTCGCGCGGCCGGGCGCGGTGCTCGCAACCAACACCTCGACGCTCGACGTGGATGCAATCGCGGCCGCGTCGGGGAGGCCCGGCGACGTGGTGGGGATGCATTTCTTCAGTCCGGCGCACGTGATGCGACTCGTCGAGGTGGTGCGCGGTCGTGATTCGTCGCGCGAGGCGCTCGCAACCGCGTTTGCGGTCACCAAGCGCATCGGCAAGATCGGCGTGCCAGTCGGCAACGGTTTCGGATTCGTCGGCAACCGGATGCTCTACGCGTATGGGCGCGAAAAGGAGCTCATGCTGCTCGAGGGCGCGAAGCCCGAGGCAATCGACAAGGCTTTGCAGGATTTCGGCATGGCCATGGGGCCGAACGCGGTCGGCGACCTCGCCGGGCTCGACATCGGATTCCAGGCCCGGCGCGAATGGAGCGGCCGTCCCGACGACCCACGCTTCTACCGCGTATCGGACGCGCTCGCCGAGCTCGGCCGCTTCGGCCAGAAGACAGGGCGCGGCTTTTATCGTTACGACGGCCCGGGCGGCGAGCGCGCATCCGATCCCGAGGTGCTCGAGCTGATTCGCGCCGAGGCGCAGCGGCTGCAGGTCAGACAGCGCAATGTCACGCCCTCGGAGATCGTCGGGCGCTGCATCCTCGCGCTCATCAACGAAGGCGCACGAGTCCTCGACGAGGGTATCGCGGAATCCCCGGCCGACATCGACGTCATCTGGTGCAATGGCTACGGTTTTCCGCGGCATCGCGGCGGGCCGATGTTTTATGCCGACACGCTGGGACTCCGGAACGTGCTGGAATCGATCCGGGCCTACGCGAGCGAGCATGGTGAGCGCTACTGGACGCCAGCCCCGTTGCTGGTCACGCTGGCGGGTGCAAACAAGACGTTTGCGGACTGGCAGGCGGAGCGAAGCGGGTGAGCGCCATGCGGTTGCAGAGCTACGTCGCCGGAAGCTGGCGGAGCGGCGAAGGGCGCGCGAGCGCGCTCCTCGACGCGAGCACCGGCGCGCTCGTCGCCGAGGCGGCGAGCGGCGGACTCGATTTCGGCGCAATGCTCGGCTATGCACGCGACGTGGGCAGTCCCGCGCTGCGGTCGATGACATTTCACGAGCGTGCCGCGATGCTCCGCGCGCTTGGCAAGCGCCTGTTCGAGTTCAAGGACGAGTTCTACGCGCTTTCCCACCGCACCGGCGCCACCAAGGGCGATTCCTGGATCGACATCGACGGCGGCATCGGCACGATGCTCGTCTTCGCGAGCAAGGGCTCGCGCGAGCTGCCGAACAGCCGTGTCTATCTCGACGGCGGCGTCGAGCCACTCTCGAAAGGCGGGACCTTCGTCGGCCAGCACATCTGCGTGCCACTCGAAGGCGCCGCCGTCCATATCAATGCCTTCAATTTTCCGGTCTGGGGCATGCTCGAGAAGCTCGCGCCCGCATTGCTCGCGGGTGTCCCGGCGATCGTCAAGCCCGCGACCGCGACCAGTTACCTGACCGAACTCGTGGTCCGGCGCATCGTCGAGACGGGATTGCTGCCTGCCGGGGCACTGCAATTGATCTGTGGCGGCGTCGGTGACCTGTTCGATCACCTCGGTTGCCAGGACGTCGTGTCGTTTACAGGTTCGGCCGCGACCGCGGCGAAGCTCCGCACACACCCGTCGGTCGTGCGTCATTCGGTGCGCTTCGTCGCGGAGACTGACTCGCTCAATTCCTCGATCCTTGGCCCCGATGCGGGCCCCGAGTCGCCGGAGTTCGCGCTCTTCGTCGAGGAAGTCGCGCGCGAAATGACGGTCAAGGCGGGTCAGAAGTGCACGGCGATCCGCAAGGCGCTCGTTCCGCATGACCGGATCGCGGACGTCGTAGCCGCGCTTCGCGCGAAACTCGCCGAGATCGTGGTCGGCGATCCGCGCGTGGAGGGCGTCCGGATGGGTCCGCTGGCAAGCCTCGCGCAGCGCGACGAGGTGCGGGCGCGGGTCGCTGAACTCGGGCGCGAATCCGAAATCGTCGCAGGCGATCCCGAACGCTTCGAAGTGACCGGCGCCGACCGCGATCGCGGGGCCTTCCTGCCGCCAATCCTGCTGCTTTGCCGCGATGCGGCGAATTCGCGCGCTGTGCATTCGGTCGAGGCCTTCGGACCGGTTTCAACCGTCATCGGCTATTCCGGAATCGCGGACGCCATCGCGCTCGCGAGACGCGGTGAGGGCAGCCTCGCCGGATCCGTATTCACCGCCGACGACCGGGTCGCGGCCGAATTCGTGCTCGGACTCGCGCCGTATCACGGCCGCGTGCTGGTCGTGAACCGGCATTGTGCGAAGGAATCGACGGGCCACGGCTCGCCGCTCGCGCCGCTCGTGCACGGCGGTCCCGGTCGCGCCGGCGGGGGCGAGGAACTCGGCGGCATTCGCGGCGTGCTGCATTACATGCAACGCACCGCGGTCCAGGGCACGCCCGATGTGATCGCCGCGGTCGGCGGCCGCTGGGTGCGGGGTGGCACGGAACGCGATCCTGGCCTGCATCCTTTCCGCAAGCCCTTCCATGCGCTCGAGATCGGCGACACCTTTCATTCGGCGGAGCGCGAAGTCACGGTGACCGACATCGAGCGCTTCGCAGAGCTTTCCGGCGACCGCTTCTACGCCCACATGGACGAGCGCGAGGCGGCGCGGAATCCCCTGTTCGGCGGGCGGGTCGCGCACGGCTACTTCCTGGTCTCGGCGGCTGCGGGCCTGTTTGTCGAACCGGCCTACGGACCGGTGCTCGGCAATTACGGCCTCGACAACCTGCGATTCGTGAAGCCGGTGAAACCGGGTGACCGAATTCGCGTGCGGCTGACCTGCAGGGAGAAATCGCTCCGCGCCGACAAGGGCTGGGGCGAGGTGACCTGGGACACGGAGATCCGGAACCAGGAAGGCGAGACCGTCGCGTCCTATCATGTGTTGACGATGGTGAGCGTCCATGCAATCCCCGATCGGCCTTGAGGCCCTGCGCGCCGGATTCCCGAGTCTCGTCTTCGAGCAGCCGGCCGACGGCGTGCTCGAAGTCGTCATCGCGAACGAGGGCCGCCAGAACTCCGCGACCGAATCGATGCATCGCGACCTGGCCAATGTCTGGCGCGCGATCGATGCCGACGCGTCCGTGCGCTCGGTGCTCGTGCGCGGCGCCGGCGAGCACTTCTCGTCGGGCGGCGACTTCGGGATGATCGAACGCATGATCGAAGACGAGGCCACGCTGCTTCGCGTCTGGCGCGAGGCGAGCGACCTGGTCTACAACCTGGTGGATTGCTCGAAACCGGTGGTCTCGGCGATCCGCGGGACCGCCGTCGGCGCGGGCCTCGCGGTCGCCCTGCTCGCCGACGTCTCGGTCGCCGGCAAGAACTCGAAGATCCTCGACGGCCACACGCGGCTCGGCGTCGCGGCCGGCGATCATTCGGTGATCATCTGGCCGCTGCTCTGCGGACTGGCGAAAGCGCGCTACTACCTGTTGACCAACGAACCGCTGACGGGCAGTGAGGCCGAGCGCATCGGTCTCGTGTCGCTGTGCGTGGACGACGATCGCGTGCGCGAACGCGCGCTCGAAGTCGCGGTCAAGCTCGCCGCCGGAAGTGCCTCGGCGCTCGCCTTCACGAAGCACGCGCTCAACAACTGGCTCCGCCTCGCAGGTCCGTCCTTCGATGCTTCGCTTGCGCTCGAATTCCTGGGCTTTCGCCTCGGCGACGCGCGCGAAGGGCTCGACGCCGTGCGCAACCGCCGCCCGCCGCGATTCAAGCTTTAGGTCGAGGCGTTCCCGCGGGAACTTTCTCGCCTGCTGCGCTCGTTCCATCAGACAGCCGACGGCCAGGCTGTAGTCGAGCGCCTCGCCGGTCCAGCGGGTGATCGCCGTCGTCGGCGTGATAGCAATCCGCGAGTTCGCGGCGACGAGTTCCGTCCAGCCGGTCGACTGCGGAGCGCGACTCTCGAAGGTCCTTCCATCCGGTCGGGTGAAGCGGAAAGCCCCGTCATCCAGGATTTGCACGACGACCCGCCCTTCATGCACCTGCCGATGGTGGAACCGGCACAGCGTGACGAGGTTGGAAAGCCTCGTTTCGCCGCCATGGACCCAGTGCTTCACGTGATGGCCGTCGACATAGCGCTTGAAGCTGCATCCGGGAAAGCGGCAGCCGCGATCGCGTGAGTTGAGCGCCCGGCGGAGCGCGGGCGGGATGGTCCGGGTCTTGCGGCCGACAGTGAGCGGTTCGCCTTGTTCGTTCTCGATAATTGCCACGAGACTCGCGTCGCAGGACAGTCTCCTGGCAGTCTCTGCGGCAAGGCTCGGGCCGTTTTCCAGCTCACAGCGACCGGCGTGATCGTGCTTGAGCGTCTGTGCATCCACATGCACCACGATCTGCTGGCGGTCTCCGCCAGTGAGTTCCTGGGGACCCGAGGCCAGGAAGCTCTCGGCCAGGGTCACGAGCGCTTCAACTCGGCGTTTGCGTGAACGCTGCAGATCGTCCGAAAACGTTCCGGCCGGAACGTTTTTAGGGATTGGCAGGCAGTCTTCCGCCAACTCAAGCGCCTTCCTGAACAGCGCCCCGACCTCGGCAGGCAACCGGCCCCGGATCACGAGCGAGCCATCAGACTCCGTGTGGAACCACAGCGACTGATCCCGCTGCTGAATCGCCTCACGCGAGAGCTCAGCGGAATCCAGCGCGCGGCGGTAACCTCGCACCACCTTCTCCACGTGACTCGCAGTCCCGCACAACGCAATGTTGAGGAAGTAGTCCTCGTTCGACGCATCCGCGACCCGCGTCAATTCGCGTGCCTTGAAGTAGCTGAGCCGGCCTTCCGTCATGGCCGCCGCCATCCGCGGTAGCTTCTCGAGCGCATGCGCGACCCGCAGCTTCTCGCGGGCCGCGCCCAAGCCGATCCCGCACTGCCAGTTGAGCCAATGCGCACAGGACCTCACGCCCCACTCGGCCCAGCCACGCCGCCGGTCGAGTTCCGCAATGAGTGTCAGGAACCGGGCGCTGGCAGCATTCAGGTGTCCTGCCAGCGTGGTGATCTGCGCAATCAGAGCACGCGTGGAAACCGACGAAAACTCACCTTCCATGGCAGACTCCGATGGACTGTTATTATATACAGTAGTTTACCAGAAACCTTAGCTAAAGCAAGCACTTGAACTGGAAAAAATGTTGATTCCTACTCGCGTTTCGCTCGTTGCTACTCGCGGCCGTGCTCGCTAGTATCTGTCCCGCCTTGGGGTGGTCTGAGAAGACCTGAGACGCCGGTTGCTACCGGCGAACCCGTTGAACCTGATCCGGTTAGGACCGGCGTAGGGAGCAGGCGTGTCGCTTCAAGCTCTGCCATTGATTGCCTTCCTCGTCGCGGCGCCCGCAGCGCTCGAGCCGGTCGTCGTGACGGCCACGCTGCGCCCGGTTCCCGCGAGCGAAATTTCTGGAGCCGTCACCGTTCTCGCCGGCGACGACATACGGAGCGCCGCCGTCGTGCACCTGGAGGAGCTGCTGCCGCAAATTCCGTCGCTCTCCTGGGCGGGGGCGAGTTCGCGTCCGCGCTACTTTCAGCTCCGAGGCATCGGCGAGCTCGAGCAGTACCAGGGTGCGCCCAATCCATCGCTCGGATTCCTGGTCGACGAGATCGATTTCAGCGGCATCGGCATGATCGCGTCCCTGTTCGACGTCGAACAGGTCGAGGTGCTGCGCGGTCCGCAGGGGACGCGCTACGGCGCGAACGCGCTCGGCGGGCTGATCAAGGTCAAGACGCGCGATCCCGCGCCTGAACGCGAGTTGAACGCTGAAGCCTCCGCAGGCAGCGACGATCTCTGGTCGGCCGGCATCGCGGCGGGGGGCGGCATGGGCATGAGCGGCGACGTGGACGGCGCCTGGCGCGCCGTGTTCCATCGCGCGGTCGGCGACGGGTTCCGGGAAAACCGGTATCTCGGGCGCGACGACACGAATGACCGCGACGAGACGACCGCGCGCGTCAAGTTCCGGCTTTCCGCGGAAGCGGGCTGGCGCGCCGATCTCAGCCTGCTGCACGCAGATTTCGACAACGGCTACGATGCCTTTGCCATCGACAACAGTCTCGATACGCTTTCCGACCGGCCCGGACGTGACGCGCAGCAATCCGACGGCGCATCGCTCGACATCCGCTGGGGCGGGACCGACGTGCGCGAATTGCGCTCGATCACGACCTGGGCGGAGTCGGACATCGCCGCGAGTTTCGACGGCGACTGGGGCAACGATCGCGACTGGGGCGCGGATGGCCCCTACGATTTCTTTTCGGACACGCGGCGAATTCGCCGCACAATCAGTCAGGATTTCCGAGCTTCCCAGTCGCTCGGCGACGCCGGTTCCTGGATCGCGGGCGTCTGGATCTCGCGTCTCGAGGAGTCCAACGATATCGCGGATGATGGACGCTATCTCGACGATGCATTCGTGCGCCAGCTCGACAGCAGCTATCGCGCAACGAACGCTGCGCTCTACGGCCAGGTCGACTGGACCCTGCGGCCTGAGACGACCCTGACCGCGGGCCTCCGCGCCGAGCAGCGTGACGCCCACTATGACGACAGCGACGGGGCGAACTTCGATCCGCGCGATCGCCTGTGGGGTGGCGAAGTTGCGCTCACGCACCGACTGGGTGCGGCGCAACTCCTATGGGCCTCGTTGTCGCGCGGATTTCGCGCCGGCGGATTCAATATCGGCACGGCCGTGCCGGACGATCGGCAGGAATTCACGCCAGAGTACCTGTGGTCCGCCGAACTCGGATGGAAGGGGGACGACCAGGCGGGCGGGTGGAGCAGCGACTTCAACCTGTTCTACATGCGCCGGGAGCACCTGCAGGTCGCGACCTCGCTTCAAACCGATCCGCAGGATCCGCTGACTTTCATGTACCTCACCGACAACGCCGAGAGCGGCGAGGCCTGGGGATTCGAATCCTCCGCGGCACTGCAGGCCGGCGATCGTGTGGAACTCGAAGCAATGCTGTCCTGGATGGATTCGCGCTTCCACGGTTACCGGTTTGGCGAACGCAATCTCGAGGGTCGCGAATGGGCGCATGCGCCGGAATGGAAGGCCGCGCTCGCGGCGACCTGGCGCCATCCGGCGGGCTGGATGGCGCGCCTCGACCTCTCGGGCGAGGCTGGCTTCTATTTTGACACCAGCCATGATCAGAGATCCGATTCGCGCTTCCTCGCGAACCTGCGCGCCGGATACGAGGCGGAACGCTGGTCGATTCATGCCTGGGGACGCAATCTTCTCGACCAACGCTATCCGGTGCGCGGATTCTATTTCGGGAACGAGCCGCCGGACTTCCCGACGGAGCTCTACCTGCGCTGGGGCGACCCGCGCCAATACGGCGTGACCTTGCGCCTTTCATTCTAATGAGTCTCTATCCGAAGGTGCTCAATGCCGGCGACTGAGATTGCGGCGGTCATCTTCGGCATCGCCTACATCCTGTTCGCGATCCGGGAACACCGCGCCTGCTGGATCGCTGCCGGAATCAGCACGTCCTTTTACGCCTTCGTGTTCTCCGACGCCGGGCTGTCGATGCAGGCCGTGCTGCAACTCGTCTACGTTGCGATGTCCATCTATGGCTGGTTCGCCTGGGGGCGGGATGCCGGACAGTCGCTGCCGCCGGCATCGCTCCGGTTCCGCACGCACCTGCTTGCGCTGGCGGTGATCGCAATGGCAACCGCTGTGAGCGTGCCGCTCGTCGCGCGATTCACGCCTGCCGCATCGCCGCTCGCGGATTCGCTCAGCGCCTGGGCAAGCCTTTACGCGACGTGGTTGCTCGCGCGGCGAACCATCGACACCTGGCCCTGGTGGGTCGTCATCGATGCCGGTCTTGCCGCGCTGTTCGCGAGCCTGGGGCTCTGGCTGACCGCCGCACTGTATCTCGCCTATTCGCTACTCGCCGTCGCCGGCTGGAGGAGTTGGCGGCGAAGCCGGATGCCGGCCATATGAACCTGTCCCGACCCGCGGCAGTCGAGGCGTCGATCGAATCAGCAATCGCCGCGCTCGGCCTCGCCCATCCGGACATCGCGGAGCTTTCGGGCGGCGTCGCCAACCGGAGCTTTCGGCTGCGCGATGCACGGCAACGACTACGTGCTTCGACTCGCGGGCCCGTCGACGCCCGGACTCGGCGCAAGCCGCGCGTCCGAAATCGCGATGCAGGGCATCGCTGCAGAGTCGGGACTCGCGCCCGCGATCGTGCTGGTGGATCGAAATCTGGATTTCATCGTCACGCGGTACGTCGATGGCCAGGTGCCACACCGATCAGAGCTGCGCAAGTCGCCGCTCCTCGGGCGAGTCGGCGCCTGGATCGCGCGGCTGCACGCACTCGCGCCGGCGCCGGGCCTGTCGGTCGTCGATTTCGGCGAACGCGCGTCGGGCTACCTCGCGCTGCTTCGATCGAAGGTCGAGCCGGTCGGGATCGGCAGAATCGCGCGCGAGCTTGAACGGCGCCGTGCCGCGTTGCCGCCACCGGCCCGGCTCACGGCCTGCCATCACGACCTTCATCATCGGAACTTCGTGGATGCCGGCGAAAGGCTCGTCGCGGTCGACTGGGAGTACGCGGGGCCCGGGGATCCGGCAGCGGATCTCGCCTGCTGCATTGGCTATCACGAACTCGACGCAGGGCGCGTCGAGTGGCTGCTCGCCGGCTATGGGGACGCGTCCACCGGACTCCGCGCGCGCATCGAGGCGCTGCGCTGGATCTTCGATTGCCTCTGGTTCGGATGGAACGCCGTCGCCGCGCAGGCCGGGCTCGAAACCGACCCCGAACTTCAGGGCCGGCTGGTCTCGCGACTCGGCGGCTGAGCGGTTGCAGAGGGGCCGGCGCTTCCAGCAAGATGCGCGACCCATGGCCGAGATCACCATCACCGATCGCGACGGCGGAGTGCATCGCGCGAATGCGCGCGAAGGCGTGAGTCTCATGGAGACGCTTCGCGAATTCGATTACGGCGTTGCCGCGATCTGCGGCGGCATGTGCTCCTGCGCGACCTGCCACGTCTACGTCGCGGCGCCCTGGCTCGACAAGCTGCCACCGATGCAGGGCGACGAGAAAGAGATTCTCCAGGAGCTCGACAGCTACCGGCCGCAGGGTTCGCGGCTGTCCTGCCAGATTCCCTTCGAAGCGGCGCTCGCCGGCATCGAGGTCGAGGTCGCGCCCGAGGAGTAGGCCGTGGCTAGCGCCGTTCGGCCTGCGCGGCAACGGCTTTCGCGGCGGCCTCGATCGTGGCCGCATCGCCGAGGAATCGTCGCGGCGACGCGGGGCGGAAGTCGGAGTCCAGCTGGTACAGGATCGGCACGCCAGTCGGGATGTTGAATTCCACGATCGCGGCGTCACTGATTCCGTCCAGTAATTTGACGAGCGCGCGCAGGCTGTTGCCGTGCGCGACCACGAGTATGTCGCCGCCGGCGGCAAGTGCGGGCAGGAGGCGGTCGGCCCAGCACCGCTCGACGCGAGCGAGCGTGTCCTTGAGGGATTCCGTCGCCGGCAATGACGCAACCGGAATCTCGCGGTAACGAAGGTCGAGCCGGGGATGCCTCGGATCGTCGGCGGCGAGTGGCGGTGGCGGCACGTCGTAGCTGCGGCGCCAGATCTTGACCTGATCGGCGCCGTACTTCGCCGTCGTTTCGGCCTTGTCGAGACCCTGGAGCGCGCCGTAATGCCGCTCATTGAGCCGCCAGTCGCGTTCGACCGGCAGCCACATGCGGTCCATCTCGTCCTGGATGATCCAGAGCGTCCGGACCGCACGTTTCAACACGGACGTGAACGCCCGGGAGAAATCGAGACCCTGTTCGCGCAGCAAACGGCCGGCCGCGCGCGCTTCCTCGCGGCCCTGCTCGGTAAGATCGACGTCAGTCCAGCCCGTGAAGAGATTCTCGAGGTTCCAGGTACTCTGGCCGTGACGCACCAGCACCAGCTTGCGGGACATGGGGTTGCTTCAGCGCTCGAGCAGGCGCCGCACCGCCTGCACCGCGACCGACAAGGTCGGGAAATCGGCGCTGCCCGTCGCGCGCATCTCACGCACCGTACGGACCAGGTTCTGGACGGCGTCGCCGCCTGACTTCATCCAGGCGGCCACACGCGCCGGCGCATCACCACGTGCCTTGGCCGAGAGGACACGGTCACAGAGTTTGCGCTGCAGCAGGTAGAGTTCCTCGCGCAGGGTCCCGCGCGCCGCGGCCTGCCAGTGGCCCTCGACCGCAAGCCGCTCGATTTCGTCGCGGAGCCAGTCGAGTCCGAGCGCGGTGCCGAGCCCGAAATAAACCCGCGCCGCACGGCCGATCGGCGCGCGCCGCGCCAGCGCGACCTCGACGATGTCGACACCGGCGTGGATCGCGCCGAGACTCGCGACGCGGCGCGATACCTTCGGCGGCACGCCGTCGCGCGAAAATCGCGCAAGCGCTCGCTCGTAACGAGTGACCTCCGTGCCCTCGATGAATTCCGGCAGGTCACGCATCAGCTCGCGTATGCCGGACTGCAGTCGCGACACGGACCGCTCGATGTCGAGGTCGTGTCCGTGATTCTGCAGCACCCAGTAGCTGAGGTGCCGCAGCAGCCGCGTCGTCTCGTACATCATGTCGTACTGCAGCTCGGTCCGAACCTGGTCGTCGAGCGCCTCGATGTCCGCCCACAGCTCGCGCATGCCCGTGATCTCGCGCGCGACGGAATAGGCGCGCGCGATGCTGCCGACGTCCGCGCCCGTGTCCTCCTGGATGCGGATGGCGAATACCGGCCCCATGCGGTTCACGAGGCTGTTCGTGGTCGCCGTGACGATGATCTCGCGGCGCAGCTGGTGGCGCAGGATCTCGCGCGGGTAGCGCCGCTGCACCGGTTCCGGGAAGTAACGTGTCAGCTCGGCGCTGAGGAAAGGATCGTCCGCGATGTCGGTGCTGCCGAGCCGGTCCGACAGCCAGATCTTCGAGAACGACAAGAGCATCGCAAGTTCCGGGCGTGTGAGCCCAAGCCCCTTGTGGCGGCGCTCGATGATCTCGTCACCGGTCGGCAATCCTTCAAGCGCGCGGTCGAGAGTGCCGGCACGCTCGAGCGCGTGGATCACGTGTCCGAACTCCGCGATGCGTTCGGCGGCGCGCGCCTGCAGCGTCGAGATCGCAAGGCTCTGGAGGTAGTTGTTGCGGAGCACCAGCCGGCCGACTTCTTCCGTCATGCTCGCGAGCAGGCGGTTCCGCGCTGGCCTTCGCAGGCGGCCGGAGGCCATCAGCGGATTGAACAGGATCTTGAGGTTGACCTCGACGTCCGAACAGTTCACTCCGGCGGAGTTGTCGATGAAGTCGGTGTTGATGCGCCCACCAGTCCCGGAATACTCGATGCGCCCGCGTTGCGAGAATCCGAGATTGCCGCCTTCGCCGACGACGTGGCAGCGCAGCTCGCCGCCATTGACGCGTACCGCATCGTTGGTGCGGTCGCCGACCTCCGCATGGCTCTCATCGGCAGACTTGACGTAGGTGCCAATACCGCCGTTCCAGAGAAGATCGACCGGCAGTTTCAGGATCGCCCGGATGACTTCGACCGGGGCGGGCGCGGCAGTCGCAATGCCGAGCAAGGTACGGGCTTCCGCCGAGAGCGCGATTGTCTTGTTCTGGCGGGAGTACACGCCGCCGCCCTTCGACAGGTGCCGCTTGTCGTAGTCGTCCCAGCTCGAACGCGGCAGATCGAACATGCGCTTGCGTTCGGTGAAGCTGCGCGCCGCATCCGGCGCCGGATCCACGAAGATGTGCCGGTGATCGAACGCCGCAAGCAGCCGGATGTGCGGGGACAGGAGCATTGCATTGCCGAACACGTCGCCCGACATGTCGCCGATGCCGGCGACCGTGAAGTCCTGCGATTGCGTGTCCTTTCCCAGTTCGCGGAAATGGCGCCGCACCGATTCCCAGCCGCCGCGGGCGGTGATCGCCATGTCCTTGTGGTCGTATCCGGCCGAACCGCCGGATGCGAAAGCATCGCCGAGCCAGAAGCCGTACTGGCCCGAAATCGCATTCGCGACGTCCGAGAATCTGGCCGTGCCCTTGTCCGCTGCGACGACGAGATATGGATCGTCGCCATCGTGCCGGACGACGTCGCGCGGTGGGACGACCTTGCCGCCGGCCACATTGTCGGTGACGTCGAGCAGCGCGCGGATGAACCATCGGTAGCAATCCGTGCCGTCGGCCAGCGCCTCGTCGCGGCCCGGGGGCGGCCGGCGCGGCACAAATCCGCCCTTGGCGCCGACCGGGACGATCACTGTGTTCTTGACGTGCTGCGCCTTCATGAGCCCGAGGATTTCGGTGCGGAAATCCTCGCGCCGGTCCGACCAGCGCAGGCCGCCACGCGCCACGCGGCCCATGCGCAGGTGCACACCCTCGACGCGGGGGGAGTGGACGAATATCTCGAACATCGGCTTCGGCAGCGGCACTTCCGCAATCCGGCGCGGATCGAGCTTGATCGCGAGGTAGGGCCTCGATTCCCCACTCGCGTCGGTCTGGAAATAGTTGGTGCGAAGCGTCGCGTCGATCGCAGTCATGTACGCCCGCAGGATGCGGTCGTCATCGATCCGGGTCACTTTCGCGAGCAAGTGTTCGAGCGCGCGCCGGTGCGTGCCCTCGGAACGTCGGCGCTCGGCTTGCGAAAGACGCGGATCGAATCGCGCCACAAACAGCCGCAGCAGGTGGCCCGCCGCGGTGGCATTGCTTGCGAGCGCCTCTTCGATGGTGGCGTGGGACAGCGGCATGCCGAGCTGGCCGAACCAGCGCGCATAGGTCCGGAGCACGACGGCTTCGCGCCAATCGAGGTCGGCCGCGAGGACCAGACGGTTGAAGCCGTCGTTGTCGGCGTTTCCCATCCAGACCTTCGCGAAAGTCGTCTTGAGCCGCGGCCCGTCGTTGTCGAGATCGATGCGGACGCCCCGCGGATGCTCGAGCTCGAAGTCCTGGATCCACACCTCCGCGGAACCGGTGGCGATCTCGTAAGGCCGCTCGCTGATCAGCTTCAGGCCGAGATTCTCGATGGTCGGCAGCACGTCGGAGATCGGAATCGGGCGATGGCTGCGCAGGAGCTTGAATTGCAGCTTGTGCGGCGGCTGGTCGGCGCGGCGATAGAGGCTCATGTGCAGCCCGTCAGGATCGGCCAGCACGCGCTCGAGCGAAGCGATATCGTCGACCGCGACCTCGAAGGGCGTGTCCTCCTGGTAAGCCGCGGGGAACGCGTCGCTCCAGACGCGGTTCAGGCGCAGCGCCTCGGCTTCGCCGTAGGCATCGAGCAGCGAATCCTTCAGCTGGTCCTGCCAGGTGCGGACCGTCTCGGTGATCTGGCGTTCAAGTTCGACGGCATCAACGGCAGAATCGGAACCCGGCGGTGTCCGCACCAGCATGTGCAGCCGCGCGAGTACCGATTCGGACAGCGTGACCTGCGACTCGATCGCGAGTCCGCCAAACGCATCGAGCGCGAGCCGCTCGATGCGTTCGCGCACCTGCGTGTTGTAGCGATCGCGCGGCACGAACACGAGGCAGGAATAGAACCGGCGGAACACGTCGCGGCGCACGAACAGGCGCACTTGCGCGCGCTCGTAGAGATTCACGATGCCGCGCACGATCCGGACCAGGTCGGCAACCGTCGCCTGGAAGAGTTCGTCCCGCGGAAAGGTTTCGAGCGCGTGGACCAGTGCCTTATTGTCGTGACTCGATTCCTTGAGCCCGAAATGATCGATCACGCGCTGGATCTTGTGGCGGAGCACCGGGATCTCGCGCGGGCTCCGGCTGTAGGCCGACGAGGTCCACAGTCCGATGAACCGCCGCTCGCCGGTGACGTTGCCACGCGCATCGAAGGTCTTGACCCCGACGTAGTCCAGATAGGTCGAGCGGTGGACCGTCGCGATCGAGTTCGCCTTCGTGATGATGAGCGGCTCGGCGGAGCGCGCGAATGCCCGCACGCTGCCGGTCAGGATAATCGACTTCGGCTTGCGGCCTGCCGCGGGACGCATGACGCCGAGCCCGGATCCCGGCACGGGCACGAGGCGATCCTGCCGCGGCCCGCGGCGCAGGCGGTATTCGCGGTAGCCCAGGAACGTGAAATGGTTGTCCTCCATCCACTCGAGCAGCGCCTGCGCTTCGCGGACCTCGTTCTTCTGGCCGCGCACCTTGGCCGTGCCGAGTTCGGCCGCGACATCGAGTGCCTTGCCGCGCATGCGCCGCCAGTCGGTCGTCGCCGCACGGATGTCGCCAAGCGCGCGGCGGATGCTCTTCTCGATCGCCGCAAGCCGGCGCGGGTCCGGCTCGCGGTCGATTTCGATCAACTGCCAGGACTCCGGCTTCGCGCCGGCCGGCGGCTCGTCCAGATGGAGACCGGTCAGGCGGCCGCGCCGGTCGCGAACCGCCGAGAACACCGGGTGCGCGAGCAGGTGGACCGCGAGCCCGCTCTGCGTGCATACCATGCCAAGCGAGTCAACGAGAAACGGCATGTCCTCGGTGACGACCATGATGACGGTGTGCGACGAGCTGAAGCCGTCGCGCGCGGGGTCCGGATTGAACACGCGAACGAGCGAGCGCCCGGGGCGGCGCACTCGCCCGAGTGCGAGCTCGGCGAGAGCCGCGCCCGCGAGGTCTTCGGGCGTCCGCTGCACCAGGTCGAGTTCGGAAACGCCGTGATAGAAATAGCGCACCAGCCGGTCCGGCGCGACCGGCATGCCGCGGCGGCGAGCGCGGCGGGCACTGGCGGCGATCCGGTCGATGATGGCCTGTCGGGCGGCCGGGATCCTGCCTAACATCGTCAAGGATTATACACGCGCTTCACCGCGCCGGTCCGAGCTGCCAGGACCGCTTCTGCAACCGCAACAGCAGCGTTTCGAACTGCGATTGCTCGGCGGGACTGAGCTCCGCGAGCAGGCGCCGCTCGTAGGCGAGGGCGAGCGGGACGATGCGCCGGTACACGGCCTGTCCGCGCGCGGTCAGGCTCAGGACCGAGCGCCGCTTGTCGCTTGCGGCGAGCGTGCGGCTCACGCGGCCCGCGCGCGCGAGCCCGGTGACGGCCCGGCTGACCGCAACCTTGTCCATTGCAGTGCGCTCGGCGACGTCTGCGGCCGAGAGCCCGGGGACGCGCGCCAGCACGGCAATGACCCGCCACTGCGGGATCGTGAGCCCGAAGCGGCTCGCATACGCGCCGGCCAGCGCCGACGAGACCGTGTTCGCCAGCACCGAAAGGCGATAGGGTATGAAGTGCTCGAGGGACAGTGCCAAGGGGTTCGCTGGCGCGGGCATGCATGGATTATAGTTGCAATTGCAACTAATGCGGGAGCGGATGATGAACGGGCAATTCGACAATCCGATGGGCACGGACGGCTTCGAGTTCGTCGAGTACACGGCGCCCGATCCCGAGGCGCTGCGGGCGCTGTTCACCCGCATGGGATTCCCGGCGACCGCGCGCCACCGCAGCAAGAACGTCACGCTGCACCGCCAGGGCGACATCAATTTCGTGATCAACGCCGAGCCCGAGGGTTTCGGCCAGCAGTTCGCGCGCGCGCACGGCCCTTCGGCCTGTGCCATGGCGTTTCGCGTCAAAGACGCCGCCGCGGCGCTCCGCCTTGCGGTCGAGAAGGGCGCCACGCCGGTCGAGACGCAGGTCGGGCCGATGGAGCTCCGGATTCCCGCGATCGAGGGCATCGGCGGCAGCCTGATCTATCTGGTGGACCGCTACGGGGAGCGGACAATCTATGACGTCGATTTCCTGCCCGTCTCCGATCCGAAGCCGGTTTGTGCGGCCGGCCTGACCTTGATCGATCACCTGACGCACAACGTGAGCCGCGGCAACATGGACCGCTGGTCCGGCTTCTACGAGCGGCTGTTCAATTTCCGCGAGATCCGCTACTTCGACATCGAGGGGAAGAAGACGGGACTCTTCAGCCGCGCCATGACGAGCCCCTGCGGAAAGATCCGCATCCCGATCAACGAGAGCCAGGACGACAAGAGCCAGATCGAGGAATACATCCGCGAGTATCAGGGCGAGGGAATCCAGCACATCGCGCTGTTCGCCGACGACATCTACGCGAGCGTGGATGCGCTGCGCGCAAATGGCATCGAGTTCCAGGACACGCCGGACACCTATTACGAGGGCGTCAATGCCCGAGTCACGGGCCACCAGGAGTCGCTCGGTCGCATGAAGGAGCGAGGCATCCTGATCGATGGCAGCGTCAAGGATGGCATCCTGCTGCAGATCTTCACCAGGAACGTCATCGGCCCGATTTTCTTCGAGATCATCCAGCGCAAGGGCAACGAGGGATTCGGCGAGGGGAATTTCCGGGCGCTGTTCGAGTCGATCGAACTCGACCAGGAGCGTCGCGGCGTCATCTGACTGCCGCGAGTCCGC
The DNA here is from genome assembly GCA_963819545.1 of uncultured Gammaproteobacteria bacterium. GTDB lineage: Bacteria > Pseudomonadota > Gammaproteobacteria > Steroidobacterales > Steroidobacteraceae > SCUD01. The sequence goes on from CAWFWJ010000002.1 coordinate 1,472,085, forward strand.
TGCGCTAATCGAGTCCCTGATCCGCGAGCGCAACCAGTTGCCGTTCGCGCGCCAGGTCGAGGTTGCGGCACAACGCCCAATAAAGCAGCGCCGACACCGGCAATCCCACCAGCATCGCGAGGTCCGCGCCGTCCAATGCGCGGGCGATCGGGCCTCGATACATGCCGGAGCTGAAAAACGGGATCATCACGGTGAAACCGGTCAGATAGGTCGCAATGCCACGCCAGTTCCAGCGGCCGTACAGGCCGTTGGGATTGAAAATCTCGCGAATGGAGTAGTGCCCTTTGCGAACGACGTAAAAATCCATCAGGTTGATCGCGGTCCACGGCGTCATCAGGTAGAGCAGCAACACCAGCAGGTCGCCGAAGCGATGCACAAAATCGCCGGATGCGAGCAGGCCCAGTCCAAGCATCGCGGCGGTCGCGATGGCAAGACAGACCAGGCGCTTGAATGTCGAAGCGGGCGCCGGGTGCACCGAATCGGCAACCGACATGAGCGCCAGTGATGCGCCATAAGAATTGAGACTGGTGATTGTCACCAGTCCAAACAGGGCCGCGACCAGCAATGGCAGGCCCAGCCCGGGAAGCGCGGCATCGGCGGCATCCCGCATCGCCGCCGCGACATCGGCCTGCGGATAGAGCGCGGCGCCCAGACTGCCGAGCAGCATCATCCATGCACCGCCGACGAAGGCCCCAAGATAGGTCCACCAGAACGATTCGCGTACCGAAACCTCGCGCGGCAGGTAGCGTGAATAGTCGGAGACATAGATCGACCAGCTCAACTGGTATGCTGCCGCCGCGAAAAACTGCACCAGAAAGGCCGTTCGATTAAATTCGCCCAGGTCCCAGTGACTCGCCGGCAGATCGATCTTGAGCAGGGCTGCAACCGAAAATATCAGCAGTGCCGCGATCATCGCGTAAGCAACCCAGCGCTGGGTCCGGTGTATCCAGTCGTAGCCGACCGCCGCGATCACCGTTGCTGCCACGGTGAAGACCACCATGATGAGCGGATCGTAATCGGCTGGGGAGCCGATCAGCTGTCGCACAGTCTGGGCGACCAGGACTTCGTTGAAGGCGTTGTAGCCAATGTAGGCGACCAATGCGACGATCCAGACCAGCAGCGCGCCCATATAGCCGAACTGGGGCCGCGACTGGATCAGTTGTGGCAAACCCAGTTGCGGACCCTGGGTGGCATGAAACGCCATGAAAAAAGTGCCCAATGCGCAGCCACCCAGGACCGCGAGCGTGGTCCACAACAGATTGCCGCCAAGCGTGATTCCAAGCACACCCACGGCCAGCGTCGCCAGATGCGCATCGCCACTGAACCAGACCGGCCACAGGTGCCAGACCTTGCCGCGGCGTTCCGCCAGCGGCACATAGTCGATCGACCGTTTCTCCAGCAGATTCAGCATGGATTACCGTATTATCTTGGTGGTTATATATAACGAGGAGCCAGCATGAACCCGGAAGTCTTCATTACCTGTGCCGTCACGGGCGATGACACCAAGATTACCAGGAGCCCGCACTGCGCCGTGACGCCCGAGCAGATCGCAGCAACGGCGATTGCGGCCGCCGAGGCCGGCGCCGCCATCGTGCACATCCACGTGCGCGATCCCGACACCGGCGAATTCAGCATGGAAACCCGCCACTACCGCGAGGTGGTGAAGAGGATCCGCGACAGCAAGACGGATGTCATCGTGAACCTGACCTGCGGCATGGGTGGCTATATCGTCGTCGGCGAAAACGGACTGGCGGATACGCCGGCGCCGGGCAGCGACTTCGTGACGCAGGAAGAGCGCATGAAGCACGTCATCGACTTGTGCCAGGAAGGGCTTTACCGGCCGGACATCGCGACGCTTGATTGTGGCAGCCTCAATTTCGGCGACGGCAACCGCGCCTACGTGTCGACGCCCAATTATCTGCGCAAAGGCGCACAGATTGTGCGGGATCTCGGCGTGAAGCCCGAGCTCGAAGTGTTTGATACCGGAAATCTCTGGTTCGTGAAACAGCTGATCAAGGAAGGACTGCTGGACGCCCCGACCCTGGTGCAGCTGTGCACCGGCATTCCCTATGGTGTCCCGGCCGACGTCGGCCACCTGCTGGCCATGGTGAACTCGTTGCCTGAGGACTGCATCTGGAGCAGTTTTGCCATCAGCCGCATGCAAATGCCCTGGGTTGCGCAGTCGGTGTTGCTGGGCGGCAATGTGCGGGTGGGTCTCGAGGACAACCTGTATCTCAGCAAGGGTGTCTATGCGAGCAACGCACAATTGGTCACCAAAGCGCGCACCATCATCGAGGCCATGGGCGCGCGCATCCTGACAACGTCCGAAACGCGCGCACGGTTGCGGCTCAGTTAGCATGGCTTTGCGTCGCATGCTCGCGCCGCGCAGCATTGCACTGATCGGCGAGCGCGGCTGGACCGAGGCGGTCGCGAGGGCGTCGCTTGCCGTCGGCTATCAGGGCAAGTTGTGGCGGGTCCATCCAAGCCGCCCATCCACGCCGGATGTTCAATATTTCCGCAGCATTGATGAACTGCCGGAATCGCCGGATTGTGCTTTCGTGGCCGTGCCGAATCATCAGGCGCCGGAAGTCGCTGCGGCGCTGGCCAGGCGCGAGGCCGGTGGGTTTGTCTGCTTCAGTTCGGGCTTTGCGGAAATGGAAACCGCCGCTGCCATCGAGTTGACTCAGGAGCTGCAGCGCAGCGCAGGCGCCATGCCTTTCCTCGGCCCCAACTGCTACGGCATGGTCAATTTTTTCGATCGTGCAGCGCTGTGGCCTGATCAGCTGGTCGGCAAGTCGCCAGAGCGCGGCGTGGCACTGATCTGCCAGAGCGGCACGATTGCATTGACCCTGATGTACAGCGGCCGATCACTGCCATTGGGCTATGTCATCACCATCGGCAACCAGACCCGGCTGACAGCGGCGGACTTGATCATTGAATTGTGCGATGACACGCGGGTGACTGCCATTGGGCTCTATCTGGAGGGAATCCAGGACGGCGCGGAATTTGCGCGCGCCGCTCACAAGGCGCGCTCCTGCGGCAAGTCACTGGCACTGGTCAAGTCCGGGCGCACGCCGGCGGCGGCTCGCACCGCGCTCAGTCATACCGGCGCCCTGACAGGCAGCGACTCCGTATTTGACGCCTTCTGCCGGCAAGCCGGCATTGCACGCTGCGAAACCTTGGGGGCGCTGTGCGAAACCCTGAAGCTGCTGCATGCCGGCGGACCGCTCGCGGGCCGGCGCGTCATTTTTCTGGGTGCGTCTGGCGGCGATATGGCCATGACTTCGGACCTGTCGAGGCACCTGCAACTCGAATTCCCGGCGTTCCCGCCCGACAAGGCTGAGCAGCTGCGGCGCCTGTTGTCGGACCGGGTCCGTATCGCCAATCCGTTCGACATCCATACCTATCTCTGGTTTGAACATGCGGCGCTGCGCCGGGTCTTCGATGCCGTACTGAGTGAAGATGTCGACGCAGTCGCCTTCATGCTTGACTGCCCGCCCGAGGCGAGTTGCGACTTGTCCACGTACACGCCCGTGATCGATCAATTTGTTGCGGCTGCTGCCGGCGCGAGACCGCGCGCGGTCCTGCTCGCATCGCTGCCCGAAACCCTGAATGCGTCGATCCGGGAGAGCTGCATGACTCACGGCGTCGTGCCGTTGCAGGGTCTGCGCGAAGGCCTGGAGGCCCTGGATCAGGCGAGCGCAATGGGCGCGGCCGGGCGACTGCAGGATTTTCCGGTGCCAAGACTGCCGCAGGCCGCGCGCCGCACGGCCTTGCCGATCGGGGAGCAGGCTGCCAAGGCAGCGTTGGCTCGTTATGGCGTTCCGGTGCCGCACGGTCGCGTCGTCGACTGTGCGGAGGCGGTGGCCACTGCAACCGAACTCGGATTCCCGGTGGCGATCAAGGTGACGGGTGCCGGCATTGCGCACAAGTCCGATCACGGTGGAGTCGCGCTCAACGTCGGGTCGGCGGCGGAGGCCAGTCTTGCCGTCGCAAGGATGGCGGCCTTGTCCCCACAGTTGCTGGTTGAAAACATGGTGATGGACGGGGTGGCCGAAATCCTGGTTGGCGTGATCGTCGATCCGCAGTTTGGACAGATCCTGGTGCTCGCCGCAGGCGGCACGCAGGCGGAGCTATGGCAGGATCGCGTCAGCCTGCTGCCGCCGTGGACCCGCCCATCGATCGCAGCCGCGCTGGGAAAATTGAATATTGCGCGCCTGCTGGCGGGCTATCGCGGCCAAGCTGCCGGCGATGTCGATGCGCTGATCGATGCAGTGATGGCCATTGGACGTTACGCTGCCGATCACTGCGAGGTCCTGGTGGAAATGGACGTCAATCCGTTGATTGTCCGGCCTCGCGGTCAGGGTGTCATGGCGGTTGATGCGCTGATCAGTACTCAGGGGGTTTCCTAACATGCACGACGGAATACGGATATTTCGCAATGGGCCGATTTTCGAAATCACCATTGACCGCCCCAAAGCCAATGCCATCGATCTCAAGGCAAGCCTTTCCTTGAACGAGGCAATCGAGACTTTTCGTGACGACGCGGACATGCGTGTCGGAATCATCACGGGCGCGGGCGAGCGCTTCTTTTCTCCCGGCTGGGACCTGAAGGCTGCCGCAGGCGGCGAGGCCTCGGCGGAAGACTGGGGACCAGGCGGTTTCGGCGGGCTGAATCATCCGAGGAATCTCAACAAGCCGATGATTGCTGCGGTCAATGGCATTGCCTGCGGCGGCGGTTTTGAGATCGTGCTGGGCACCGACCTCATCGTCATGGAAGAGCACGCAAGATTCGCCTTGCCGGAAATCAATGTCGGCGTGCTGGCGGATGCGGGTTCAATCAAGTTGCGCCGGCGCATTCCGTACCATGTTGCGGTAGACATGCTGTTGACAGGCCGCTGGCTGGATGCAAAAGAGGCGCAGCAGTGGGGACTCGCGAATCACGTGGTGCCGAAAGGTCAGGCGTTGACCAAGGCACGCGAAATCGCCCGGCAACTGGCGGACGGGCCACCGTTGCTGTTTCCCGCCATCAAGCAGCTGCTGCGCCACTCGGAAATGATTGCGGAACACGAAGCCTTTGCGCTGCACGATTCGCTCGACCTGGTGCAAAGGGTGGTGCGATCCGAAGATCTCAAGGAAGGCACGCGTGCCTTTACCGAGAAACGCAAGCCGCGCTGGGCCGGCCGTTAGAATTCGGCGGTCGGGCCGGTGGTCAGGTTCAGCCGCCGAGCGGGCGCAGCAGGGCGCGCGAAATGATGTGACGCTGCACCTCGCTGGTGCCTTCCCAGATGCGTTCGATGCGCGCATCGCGCCAGATACGTTCGAGCGGCAGGTCCGACATCAGGCCCATGCCGCCATGGATCTGCAGGGCCTGGTCCGCGACCATGGCCAGCATCTCGGTCGCCTTCAATTTGGCCATTGCCATGTCGAGCTCGGTGGCAATTTTCTGATCGTGCTTCCAGGCGGCTTCCAGCACCATGAGTTCTGCCGCCCGCAACTCCATGGCCATGTCGGCGAGTTTGAAGCTGACACCCTGGAACTTGCCGATCTGCTGGCCGAACTGAACGCGCTCGACCGACCAGGATTTGGCCAGATCCAGCGCTCGATCGGCTCGTCCCAGGCAGGTCGCCGCGACCTGCAGTCTGGTGGCGGCAAGCCAGCTGTTGGCCACTTCCATTCCCTGGTGCAGCTCGCCGAGTATCGCAGCGGCCGGCACCCGGCAATCGTCGAACTGGAGAATGCTGTTGTTGTAGCCGCGGTGCGAAACGTTGCGATAACCCTCGCGCACCGTGAATCCCGGGTGGCCCTTGTCGACCAGGAATGCGGTCAGTCGAGCCCGCGGTCCTCGCGGGCTCGACTCGGTGGCGGTGGCGGCAAATACGATGACAAAGTCAGCGTGATCGGCATGACTGATGAAATGCTTGGTGCCGTTGATGACAAAACCGTCGCCGCTTTGCACCGCACTGGTCTTGATGGAACGCAGGTCTGAACCGGCGCCCGGCTCGGTCAATGCCAGGCAGTCCATTCTGTCGCCGCGCACGCAGGGCAACAGGTAACGTTCGCGCTGCTCGCCGACACAGGCGAGCAGGATGTTGGACGGGCGGGCGACGCAGGTGTAGTGCAGCGCGTAATTGGCGCGGCCCAGTTCCTTTTCGTACAGGACCCAGGTCAGGGTATCGAGACCGGCGCCGCCCAGTTCCGCCGGCATGTTCGCGGCGTACAGGCCCGCCGCAATGGCTTTGGCCTTCAGTTCGCGACGCAAGTCGTCGCGCAGCACGCCGGTGTCCTCGATCTCCTGTTCGTGCGGATAAAGCTCCTGTTCGACAAATCGTCGCGTCGACTTGACGATCAGCTGCTGCTCATCGGTCAGCAAGAAATCCATGGTCGCTCCCTCTGTCAGCTGGCGCCGTTGGCCCAGTCGCGTAGCAGGCGCAGCTGCAAACCGAGTTGCTCGAGCTGTCGTTTCGCAGGCCAGTCGGCGGGGCTGGTCACGGCACTGGCCGTCAGGCCGTTGATGAATGTCATGATTGAACCCAGAACCCGCATGCGCAAGGCCTTCGGCCAGCGCTTCCATTCCTGCCAATGCGTGGCGATGCAGCGTTCGAACAGACTCACATAGTCGCGGTGCACCCCGGCATTGAGGCGCCGGGCGCGCGGACTGGTCGGGACCATTCCCCAGAACGCGGTCCAGAACGCACATTCTTCGCGTCGCAGCCGGTCGATCGGCAACGATTCGCTGAGCACCTCCAGCAGATCGTCGCCTGGCTGGTCGCGCCGCAGCAGACGCTGTTCCATGCGTTCCAGAATCAGGCGCAGGGCGGCCAGCATCATCTGGTCCTTGGACCTGAAATAGTGGGCCACCATGCCGGTCGTGAATCCCACGGAATCTGCGATGCGCGCGACCGTGGCCTGTTCGAAGCCCTGTCGCGCCACGACCTGACACACCGCCTGGGCAATCTGCTCGCGACGTTGGTCGTGATCGACCCGTTTTGGCATGGCTCAGCCGGCCTGTTTCAGGCCAATCGAACGACCGCGCTCAGGCGGCGGCGATAGCGTCGCGTGCGCGGCCGCCAGACGTTCAACCTGTGCCTGTACCTCGGGCCCCATGGGCGCAGTGCGCTTGGCATTGCTGTCGACATGTAGTTGCATGTGCTCGGCAGTAGCCACCAATGCCGCGTCGTGCGCACGATGCATGCGATGGAAAATGTGCAGACGCCTGGCATCGAACTCCAGTATCTGCGTGGTCACATAGAGCGACTCGCTGACATTCAGCTCCAGTTGATGCGTGATGTGCGTTTCGACGGTAAAGAACGAGCGGCCGGTGGCCCGGTAAGCGGCATCGGCGCCGAGTCGCACGAACAAGGCATCGGACGCGTCGCCAAAAACCTGCAGATAGCGGGACTCGGTCATGTGACCGTTGTAGTCGATCCACTCCGGGCGCACCTGGGTTGCCAGGACTCGCGTCGGACCGGACTGATCGTGCGGAAGCTGCTGCGCCGCCTTCGATGCGTCCGCAAAGAGCCGGTCCTCGAGCGCCCGGAGCGTCGCGCCCGCGCCCAGGTTGTATCGACGCAGGACCTGCTGGATCGTGACCAGGTAATCGTCGCGCAACCGCTCGAGCTCACGGATCGATCGGCCCGCGGCTTGCTGCTGCGTGCCCTCGACCATGCGGTCGATCAGTTCTTCAGTCAGTTCGGGTGCTTCGAGTTTCGTCCAGGGCCATTTCAGGCAGGGTCCGAACTGCTCCAGCATGTGACGCATGCCGGACTCGCCGCCGGCCAGGTGATAGATCAGGTTCGTTCCCATGCCCGCCCAACGCAGACCCGGCCCATAAATGATGGATTCGTCCAGTTCACCGGTCGTTGCGACGCCATCGTTGACCATGTGCAGGATCTCGCGCCACAAGGCCTCCTGCAGCCGGTCCGTCAGGTGTCCGGGAATTTCCTTGCGCACCCGCAGGGGATGCATGCCAATGAACCGGAAAAAATCGCTTGCGGCCTGCAGTGTGGCGGCCGATGTCAGCGCGCCGCCCACGATCTCAACCAATGGCAGCAGATAGACCGGATTGAACGGGTGGGCGACGCAGAACCTTTCCGGCGACTGCATCGAGCGCTGCAGATCGCTCGGCATCAAGCCGGAGGTGCTGGAGGCAATGATGACTCCGGGGCGCGCGTGACGGCTGATGTCCCCGAGGACCCGCTGCTTGAGTTCGAGCTGTTCGGGGACATTCTCCTGGATGAAATCCGCAACGCGCGCCATCTGGACGAAATCGGTGGCAAATGACAATTGGCCCTTGGCTGGCAGCGGCGCAGTGATCAGCCGCTCCAGGGCCGGCTCCGCATTCGCCACTGCAGAGCGCAGCCAGGCCTCCATCTCGGGCCTGGTGTCGACGGCAATCACATTGATGCCGAAATGCAGCGCCCGCGCGGCCCAGCCCGCGCCGATCACGCCGGTTCCCAGCAGGCCAAGTGTCTTGACAGTGCTCACATGCGTGATCCTCGAGGGTCGCGGGTAATATTACGAACAAAATATAATAATCGTTCGAGCCGGAGGACGTACACGCTGCAGGCGGGCGCTGACGGCGATGTGCGACGGATGGGAACCTCAACGGGCTACTATGCTTTCTTGTGGGTCTGCCCATGCTTTTTCAAGATTGCCGGGATGTGGACCTGGGTACACCCGACCTGATATGTTCGGCGCGATTCGGGTCGATCGGCCGCAGGGCGGCGTGAACGCGTAGCCAGGGGGTAGATACAGATGAATTACAAAGTCGCATCCGCGATTGCCACGGTATTGGCCGCAAGCCCGACTCAGGCTGTCTGGGCCCAGGAAACGGCCAGCCCACTTGCGGAGGTGATCGTCACCGCGCAGCGCAGAACCGAGAACCTGCAGGACGTGCCAATCGCGATCCAGGCGCTCTCCGGCGAGACGCTCGGCCAGTTGAACGTCTCGACGATGGACGAGTTCATCAAGTACCTGCCCAGCGTCTCGACGGCAAGCATGGGACCCGGCCAGAGCAATATCTATATGCGCGGTCTCAGCGTCGGTGCGCTCGGCACCCAGGGCTCCGGCACGAACGGCTCCTGGCCGAACGTCGCCGTGTACCTGGACGAGCAGTCCACGCAGGTTCCCGGCCGTAACCTCGACCTGTACGCGGCCGACCTCGAGCGCATCGAGGTCCTGACGGGCCCGCAAGGCACGCTGTTCGGCGCCGGCGCCCAGGCAGGAGTGCTGCGTTACATCACGAACAAGCCCGTACTCAACGAGTCATCGGCCAGCATGTCAGCCGGTTATGCCAATACGGCTGAGGGCAGCGACGGTTTCAACGTCGAAGCCGTCATCAACATTCCGATCATCGACGACAAGCTGGCCGCGCGCATCGTGGCCTACCAGGACCACCGCGGCGGCTACATTGACAACGTTTTCAGCACGTTCACGCGCCGCGGCACGGACCTCGGCTTTGCGAATCGTACGGGTGGCGTCGTGCCGGTCGATTCCGTGGTGATCGACAACGCCGACATCGTCGACGACGACATCAACGAGGTGGATTACGTGGGCGCCCGCGGCAGCCTGAAGCTGCAGATCAACGATGATTGGGATGCCATTCTCGCCGTCGCCTACCAGCGTATCGACGTCGAGGGCGTGTTTTACCAGCTGCCGATCGGTTCTGAAGGCCAGGACCTGAAGCCGCTCGAGGTCACGCTCTTCAACAAGGGCTATGCGGACGAGGAATTCGTCAACACGGCACTGACGGTGACCGGGAAAATCGGCCCGCTGGAGCTCGTCTATGCCGGCGGCTACCTGACGCGCGACTCGGATGTCTCCAACGACTACACGAACTACGCGCGCGGCGTGTACGGCTCGTACTACCAGTGCACCGGATACTCGGGCGCGTCGGTCGACAAGTGCTATTCGCCGTCGAGCCCCTGGTTCGACTCGGCCGACAATACCAACATGAGCCACGAAATCCGACTCGGCAGCCCGAGCGACTGGCGCACCCGCTTCATCGGCGGCCTGTTCTACGAAGAACGCGATCTGGAGGCGACCACGGATTGGTTCTACAAGTCGGTGCCGGAGTGCCCGGACAGCGGCGTCTCAACCGGCAGCTGCTTCCTGTACCTGGATCCGCGGGCGGCGCCGAAGTTCGAATCGGCCACGCTCAACAATCCGAACCGCCGTGCGCCGGGAGTCGGCTTTTTCAACGATTTTACCCGCGAGTACACGCAGTTTGCGGCGTTTGCGTCGGTCGACTTCGACATCCTCGAGAACCTGACCCTGACCCTCGGCACGCGCTACTACGACATCGACAATTCTTTCCGCGGCGCAAACATGGGCAGCTTCTACTGCAAGGTCTATGGGACCGGTGAGTCGGGGCCCTGCACCGGCGCCTTGTACGGATACGGCGACGTGACCGCGCCCTACGGCACCAACGTGGACGAGCAACCTGACAACACTAACCAGGTCGATGGCTTTCGCAGTCGCGCAAATCTGACCTGGCGGGTCACGGACGACGTGCTGTTATACGCGACGTGGTCCGAAGGTTACCGCCCCGGCGGCTTTAACCGCGGCTCTGCCTGCGGCGTGCGGGACCCAGTGACCAACACCCAGCAGTGGTGCTTCCCGACCTCTTACGAATCGGACGACCTGACGAACATCGAAGTGGGCTGGAAGTCGACCCTCATGGACGGCCGCATGCAGTTCAACGGCGCGATCTACCAGGAGCAGTGGGACAACGCGCAGACGATCCTGTTTGCGCCGCAGCTTGGGTTCCCGAATCTCACGGCGAACCTGAATGGCCCGGAGTACGAGGTCAACGGCATCGAGGTCAGCTTCGTCGTTGCGCCCGTGGACGGCTTGACCATTACGGCCGCGGGCTCGTACAACGAAGGTGAACTCAAGAATTCACCGCAGGTGATCAGCAACAACCCGGCCAGCCCGACCTTCGGCCAGCCGATCACCGAATCCTGTTTGTCCTTCGATACGGGAACGCAGACCTGCAACAACGTGGTCAGTGTGGAAAACATTTTCGGCGTGCCGGGCCAGGAACTCGCCAACTCGCCACCGCTGCAGTTCAACATCCGCGCGCGCTACGATTGGGTACGGGGCGACTACGCGCCGTTCGTGGGTGCAGGCCTCCAGTACCAGGACTCCTCGTTCTCGTCGGCCATCGAAAACAACCGATTCGAAATGCCGTCGTGGACCACGATGGACGCGGCAGTCGGCGTCGCGAAGGGCAACTGGACCACGGAGTTCTACGTCGTCAACCTGACGGATGAGGACACCAGCATGTTCTCGACCGCGGCGCAATTCATCCTCGCCGAAGTGCCGATTCGCCCGCGGACGATGGGTCTGCGCTTCGGCTACCGTTTCGGCGAGCGCTGATCGCCCTTCGCCTGGACGCGGGCCGGTGGGGTACCCCACCGGCCCGTTTTCTTTAGGGCAGGCAATCCTTCATCATCCCACGGTGCAATCCGCCGGCCATCCAGCCCCCGCGCCAGCCCCGCCAGACCTCGGCGGGGAGTTACGCGGGCTGCAGCAACTGATCGAGCAGCATCGTTTCGATGAAGCCTGCGCCAGCTCGGAGCGCCTGCTCGGGCAGTCTCCAGGGCACCGCGACTTGCTCTACATGCGCGCCGTCGCTTTGCGCCACCTGCAGCGCGTGCCGGAGGCGCTCGCGACGCTGGAAACTCTGGAGGACTCCTACCCGGCGTACCCACGGTTGTTTCAGGAGCGTGGGCATTGCCACGCCTTCCTGCGGCAGGCGCCGGAAGCCATCCGGGCGTTTTCGCGGGCGGTGGAGCTGAACCCGGCTCTGCCGGCGAGCTGGCGCATGCTCGCCTCGCTCCACCAGATGGTCGGGAACAAGGCCGAATCGGCGATCGCGGCTCAGCACGTCGCAAAGATGGCGACGCTCGCACCCGAGGTGGTGACGGCACGCAGCATGCTGGCCGATGGCAACCTGGTCGAGGCTGATCATCTTGTCCGCACCTACCTGCGACGGGTGCCTGCCGACTTCGAGGCACAGCGGGTGTTGGCACTGGTCGCGTACCAGAACGAATTCTCGAAGGACGCCGCGGTCCTGCTGGAGGCCGTGCTGGCCGCCCAGCCCGACTACCGCGCAGCCCGCCATGACTACGTGCTCGCCCTGATCGCCCTGCACCGGTACAAGGAGGCGCGCGAGCAGATCGAGATCCTCATCGCCGCGGCACCCGGGAATTTGGCCAACCAGATGACGCTGGCCAGCATCCTCGTCGGCCAGGGTTCGACCGATGAGGCCATCGACCGGTATCGAGGACTGCTACGCCAGCGACCCGGCGACCCGGAACTGTACCTCTCGCTCGGGCATGCGCTGAAGACCCAGGGCATGCGTGCCGAGGCGGAGCGCTCCTATTGCGAAGCCGCCAGGCGACGCGTGAATTTCGGTGACGCGTACTGGAGCCTCGCCAACCTGAAGACCTTTCACTTCACGGATGGGCAGCTCGCCACGATGCGCGAGCAGCTCGATGCCCGGCGCACGCCGCGGGTCGACCGCTATCACCTGTGCTTTGCGCTCGGCAAGGCTCTGGAGGACCGTGGTGAATTCGCCGAGTCGTTCCGGTACTACGCCAGGGGCAACGCGCTCAAGAAGGAGGAATGCACTTTCCAGCCGCAGGTACTGGAACGCACGCTCGAACGGCAGATCGAACTCTGCACGGCCGGGTTTTTCGCGCAACGCCAAGGCTACGGCTGCGACGATCCATCGCCCATCTTCATCGTCGGTCTGCCGCGGGCGGGATCGACGCTGCTCGAGCAGATCCTCGCCTCGCATTCGCAGGTTGAAGGCACGATGGAGCTGGCCGACGTGCCGCGGCTGGTCGCCACTCTCGACCAGCACACGAGCGGATCGCGCTATCCCGGCGTCCTCGCGCTGCTCTCAGCGGACGACTACCGCGGCTTCGGCGAGGCCTACATTCGCGACACGAAGTACTACCGCGCGGCCGGGAAGCGGTTCTTCATCGACAAGATGCCGAACAATTTCCGCCATGTCAGCCTGATCCACCTGATGCTGCCGAACGCGAAGATCATCGACGCGCGCCGCGAGCCGATGGCCTGTTGCTTCAGCAACTTCAAGCAACTGTTCGCCTCGGGCCAGCAGTTCACCTACAGCCTCGAAGACGTTGCGCGTTACTACCGGATGTACGTGCGGATCATGGAACACTGGGATCGCGTGCTGCCCGGGCGCGTATTGCGCGTGCAGCATGAGGACGTCATTGACGACCTCGAGGGCAGCGTGCGCCGCATCCTCGACCACTGCGGCCTCGAGTTCGAACCGGCTTGCATCGATTTCCACAAGACCGACCGTCGGGTGCATACCGCGAGCTCCGAGCAGGTCCGCCGCCCGATCAATCGCGAAGGCGTCGACCAGTGGAAGAATTTCGAGCCCTGGCTTGGGGACCTGCGCGCCGCACTGGGCCCGCTCGCGTCCTAGGCGGGCCGGACCCCGGTGGCGCGCTCCTGATCCTGCAGGATGCGTCTAACCGAGCGGAAGTAATGCCAGCTCGCCCAGGCGCCGACCGGCACCAGGCACAGCATCGCCTGTCGCAACGATTCACCGTTCGCGATGTGGCCCGGGGCAAATGCATCGCTCAGAAATCCGACTGCCTGCGGCGCGATAATGAGATTGCCGACATTGGCGAGGAACAACAGGGCGGCGCAGAACTGCGCCCGCATGCGCGGTTCGCAGAGATTGTTCATCAATCCGAAGCAGGGACCGATGTAGAAATAGATCGACGGGATGAATATCCAGAACAGTGCCGTCGCCAGCTGCAGGTCGCGGGTCCAGTAGATGGCGAGCGAAACTCCGGTCGCGACCCCGACGCCAATCCCCATGAGACGTACCACGCGGCGCGGGTCTGTCATCGACGGATGCGCAAGCCACCATCCGGTGAGTAACGTCGCGAGGCCGCCGCCGAACAGGTGGATGGGCCCGATAATCGCGCCTGCCTCGCCCGGCGTCAGGCCATAGTTGCGAACCAGGAACGTCGGGGTCCACCACATCAGTCCCCAGCCCCACAATGCCGTGAGCGCGCTCGCGACCATGACGTGCACGGCCGCTCGCTGGGTCCAGAGGAAACGCATGCTTTCGATAAAGGAGGCGCCTTCGTGGTCGCCGCCTTTGCTGTCCAGTCGGCCGCGCGGTGGCTCGCGAACCGTCGCGAATATGAGCAGGCCGACGATGACCCCCGGGATTCCGAGCACGAGGAAAACCGTGCGCCAGTCATAGCGATCATTGATCATTCCGGCGATGTCTGCGCCAATCCACGCGCCGATCGGGGCCCCCAGTGAAAAGATCGTCAGTGCCATGGGTCGTCGCGCGGCGGGGAAGTAGTCCGAGATGATGGAATTGGCGCCGGGTGTCCCGCCGGCTTCGCCGACACCCACGCCGATGCGGGCGAAGAGCAATTGCAGATAGCTGCGCGACAGTCCACAGAGTGTCGTCATGACCGACCAGCCGATGAGGCACCACGCAATGATGTTGCGACGGTTGCCGCGATCGATCAGCCACGAAAGCGGGAATCCCAGCACGACATAAAAGAGCGCGAGCGAGACGCCGGTCAGCAAGGCAATACCGGAATCGCTGAGCTGCAGTTCCAGTCGTATCGGCTCGAGCACCGTCGAGATCACGTAACGGTCTGCAATGCTGAGCGTATAGACGAGGACCATGACGATCAGCACGTACCAGCGGTAGTGCGACCGCTCCCGAGCCCTCACCGGCTTCGTGAGCCCCAGGTTCTGCCTGCGCGTTCGTGGTCATCGGCCCTCCATCCGGACGAATACTCAGGCACGCATCCGTGCGCCTTGCGGGTCGAAGGCGGGAGCCGCGAGTCGTACGGCGGACCGGCGCTCGCCAATCAACTCGACTTCGAAACCGGTCGTCGCCGCGGCAGCCTGGTTGTCGACATAGCCAAGCGCGAGCGATTTCTGCACGCGGTGACCGAAGCCGCCGGATGTCACCCAGCCTGCGACGCGCCCCTCGTGCCAGATCGGCTCGTCGCCGATCGCGTCTGCGTCGCGCGCGTCGACTTCGAGCGTGATGAGCTTGCGTTCGCCGCCGCGCTTCCTTTCCGCGACAGCCGCCTCGCGACCGACAAAGGCCGGTTTCCCGAGGTCGACGAAGCGGTCGAGCCCGGCCTCATGGGGTCCGTAGATCGGCCGATACTCGCGGGCCCAGCTGCCGAAGCTCTTCTCGAGTCGCATCGCATTCAACGCGCGCCCGCCGAAATGCCTGAGGCCATGCTTGCGGCCCGCTTGCGTCAGCAGGTCGAAGAGCGCGCGCTGATACTCCGATGTGACCCAGATCTCATAGCCCAGATCGCCGGTGAAGGACACGCGACCGAGATACGCCGGTACCATGCCCACATCCGCCTGCCGAAACGACAGGAACGGAAATGACGCCGTGGCGAGATCGATGTCGACCAGCGATTGCAGCAGTGGCCTCGCCTCGGGCCCGGCGATCGAGAGTCCGATGTATTCCATTGCACAGGGTCGAACCGTGACACCCGAATCGGGCATGCGCCGTTCGAACCAGCGCTGGTAGTATCGCTCGGCCGCATACGTCCCGATCAGGAAGAAATGGTCCTCGGCCACGCGGCACATCGTGAAGTCGCCGATCAGGCGGCCGCGCTCATTCAGCATCGGAGTCAGCGCGAGCTTGCCGACGGCTGGCACCCGATTCGCCATGATCGAGGACAGCCAGTCGGCGGCGGCGCTCCCCATGATCTTGAACTTGCCGTAATTGGAGATTTCGATGAGTCCCACCGCATGGCTCACCGCCCTGCATTCGTCGCCAACGGCGGCGTGCGCGTTCGAACGACGGAAAGTCACGTCCTCGCGCGCTGCGCTACCCTTTGGGGCAAACCAGAGCGGATGCTCGAGCCCGCAGTATTCCCCGAATACCGCGTTTTCCGCCTGCAGGCGTTGGTAGATCGGTGTCGTCTTGAGTGGTCGGGCGGCTTCGAGTTCTTCGTTCGGAAAGCGGATACGAAAGCGTCGCGAATAGTTTTCGCGCACCTTGGCGTTGGTGTAGGCGCGTGTCGCCCAGTCGCCGTAGCGGGCAATGTCCATTGCCCAGACATCCGCGCCGGGGTCGCCTTCCGTCATCCAGTTCGCCAGCGTCAGCCCGACGCCGCCACCCTGGCTGAAGCCCGCCATCACGCCGCAGGCGACCCAGAAATTTCTCAGGCCCGGGACCGGCCCGACGAGCGGGTTGCCATCGGGTGCGAAAGTGAAGGGTCCGTTCACGATCTTCCTGATGCCCGCCGTCGCGATGCGCGGGAAATGCTGGAAGCCCACTTCGAGACTGGGTGCGATGCGCTCGAGATCGTTCGGCAGCAGGTCCTGACCGAAATCCCAGGGCGTCGTATGCGGCGACCACGGCACGGCCGCGCGTTCGTAGGTGCCCATCAGCATGCCGCCACGCTCCTGGCGCATGTAGATCTCGCCTTCGAAATCGATGATGTGGAGCTGCTCCTTCTGGCCCTTGAGCTCCGGAAGATCCTCGGTGATGAGATACTGGTGCTCCATCGCAAGCACCGGCAATTCGAGGCCCACCATGCGGCCGACTTCTCGCGCCCAGAGGCCACCGGCGTTGACGACGTGCTCCGCGTGCACGGTGCCTTGGTCGGTGATGACGTCCCAGCCGCCGTCGGGCCGCGCTTTCAGATCGACGACGCGCGTCTGCCGTATCACCTCCGCGCCGCCGATCTGCGCCGATTTTGCATAGGCATGCGTGACGCCGTACGGATCGGCATGGCCCTCGATGGGATCGTAGATTGCTCCGACGAAATGCGCCTCATCCATGAGCGGATAAATCTTCTTGGTCTCCGCGACCGAGAGCAGCTCGAGCTCCATGCCGAGATAGCGGCCGCGCGCAACGGTCATCTTGAGCCAGTCGAGCCGCTCCGGCGTACCGGCGAGCATCAGGCCACCGGTGATGTGAAGACCGCAGGACTGCCCGGAAATGCGCTCGATCTCGTCGTAGAGCTTGATGGTGTATTGCTGCAGCTTGGCGACATTTGGATCGCCGTTCACGGTGTGCATGCCGCCCGCGGCGTGCCAGGTCGAGCCCGAGGTGAGCTCGCTACGTTCGATCAGGAGAACGTCCTTCCAGCCGGCTTTGGTGAGGTGATAGAGGACACTGACGCCCACCACGCCGCCGCCGATCACGGCTACCTGCACATGCGTTCGCATACCGATCCTCGAGCTGACTTCAACTGACGGGTGGGGCTCCGCCTTCGGCGGTGCGGCGCGCGACGAAGTCGTCCACTGCTTCGACCGTGGCCGGGTCGCGCGAGCGGCGGTGCGTAGCGCGCGAGCGACTCCTGCCACAGCGCATGGGCGCGTTCTGTTGCGGTCTTGGCGCCGGCCTCGGTCCACTGCCCGAAATTCTGCCAGTCGGAAACGAGCGGCGAGTAGAAAGCCGTGCGGTAGCGCGCCATCGTGTGCGCGCAGCCGAAGAAGTGGCCGCCGGAGTTGACTTCCGCGATCGCGTCGAGGGCGAGGTCTTCAGGCGTCGCGCCAACCGGCTGGAACAGCTCCGCAAACATCTGCAGCATTTCGATATCGAGCATGAATTTTTCGTAGGACGTTGTGAGCCCGCCTTCGAGCCAGCCCGCTGCATGCAGGATGTAATTACCGCCTCCGAGCAGCGCGCCCCACAGACTCATCTGCGACTCATAGGCCGCCTGGGCGTCTGGCGAGTTCGAGGCCGTGGCACTGGATGAGCGCCAGGGCAATCCGATGTAACGCGCGATCTGCCCGGCGCCGAACGCAGCCTTGGCGTACTCGGGCGTGCCGAAAGCGGGCGATCCGGATTTCATGTCGACATTGGAGGTGAAACTCCCGTAAACGACCGGGGCGCCGGGCCGGACGATCTGTGCGAGCGCAAGGCTTGCAAGAAACTCGGAGTGCGCAAGCGTCAGCGCGCCGGCAATCGTGATCGGCGCCATGGCGCCCGCGAGCGTGAACGGCGTGATGATCAGCACCTGGCCCGCCGCGGCGTAATCCATGATGCCGTTCGCCATCGGGATATCGAGCTGGCGGGGCGAGTTCGTGTTGATGATCGTGGAGACGTAGGGCCGTGACCTGAATTCCTCCTGCGTCAGGCCGTAGGCGATGCGAATCAGTTCGAAGTTGTCGGCGTTCTGGCCCGGGCCGCGCGCGTAGACTGTCGGAATCTTGTCGGTCAGCATCAGCATCGAACGCGTCGTCTCGAGATGCCGGAACTGCACCGGCACGTCCTGCGGTTCGACGCCGCCGCCGAGCACATGGATGACCTCGTGGTTCTGGCAGAGTTTCAGGATGTTGCAGAAGTCCTCGAACGAGCCCGCGCGTTTGCCGCGAGCGGTATCCATGATGTTCGGCGGACCGGAGGTCGGCGCGAATATCACATGCTTGCCCCAGACCGGCATGTGGCGTTCCGGGTCTTTGGCATGCAGCGTGATTTCGCGCGGTGCTTTCGCGAGCGATCCCGTGACCAGGCCGCGATCGAGCCGCACGTTGAACGTCGATTCATCAACTGTCGCGCCAGCGCGCCGGTAGGCCTCGCGCGCCTCGGGCAGCAGCACGCGCATGCCATGGTTTTCGAGGATCGTGAGGGCCGCTTCGTGGATGGCGGCGACCTGGTCGTCGGAAAAAACTCTCAGCGGCTCGAACGGATTGATCAGGTGCCGGTAGCTGCGCGACCGGTCTGGCGCTGGGGCAGTGCGCGACTCGGTGCCCGGGCGCCGGCGTGGTCGACGGCTTTCGCTCTCTGCACCAGCGGCCGCAGTCGAGGTTGCCTCAGTCATTCGAGACGGCAATGCGGACGCGCGATTCTTCGGCGGCCTGCTTCGGGCCAAAGTGCTCGATGAGCCACGAGCGGAACAGCACAATTGCCGTGTCGCTCAGGCCCTCCGGGTGAGTGAGAAGATAGTAGCCGTAGCCGTCGTCGAGCGTGACGTCGAACGGACGCACCAGCCTTCCCGCACGCAGGTCTTCGGCAAAGAGGTTCACGTCGACGAGCGCGAGGCCTTCGCCACTCAGCGCATATTCCACGGCAAGCAGCGCGGTATCGAACACGAGGCCGCGCTCGTAGTTAAATTGTGCGAGACCCACCTGCTTCGCGAGCAGCGACCACATGTGATGGCGCGGAAGATCCGCGATGCGCACGTGCAGGAGTTCATTGTCGCGGACAAAGGTCGGGAGGTCCTTGCCGGCATGCCGCCGCGCCAGGTCGGGGTGGCAGAGAATGCCCAGCCGCACCGGCCAAAGCAGGTCGCTCACGTACTCGGTGACGGAAGGCTTGGAGTAGACGACCGCAACGTCCACGTCGCCAGGCGGTGGGCCGACGTCGTAGGGGCTCACGAGATCGATTTCGACTTCGGCATTGGCGCGCCGGAAGTCCCGAAGGATCGGCACGGCGACGCGCACCGCAAAGGTCGGGGGCATCTGCACTCGAAGGGTGCGCAGCGTCGGCGTGCCGCCGTTCCGGATCTCGTCGAGCGAGTACTCGAGTCGATCGAAGGACTTGGTGACCGCCGGCAGCAGGTGTTGGCCGGCTTGAGTCAGCACCAGCGAATGTGGGCGGCGTTCGAATAGCTGCGCGCCGATCAGCTTTTCGATGGAAATGACATGGCGCGACAATGCGCTCTGCGAGATCAGCAAGGCATGCGCGGCGCCGGTAAAGCTGCCATGCCTGGCGACCGCTTCGAAAGCCCGCAACCCATTGAGCGGGAGCCACCGCCGGTCGATTCGGACTCGATTCATCTCGTTCTCCTCGGCGCGCCCAGCCTGAGTCAGCGGGCGGCCTTGCGTCAATGCCTTTTTTAGCTGACGTGAAGCTTTTCTTGCATAGGCTGACCGCGGTCGAACGTCTGCAATTGAGTTTATGCTGGCGGTGTGAAACTCAAAGACATCCAGACCTTCGTGGTCGGCAATCCGCCGCCGCATTACGGTGGCCGCTACTTCGTGTTTGTAAAACTGACGACCGACGACAACATCTCGGGTCTGGGTGAAGTGTATTGCGTGCCTTTTCATCCGGACCTCGTCGCGCGGATGCTGGAGGACGTGTTCGGGCGTTACCTCGCGGGTCAGGATCCGCACGCGATCGAATCGATCTGGCGCCGCGTCTATTCCAGCGGCTTCACGCAGCATCCGGATCTCACGCTCATCGGCGTGCTGAGCGGGCTCGAAATGGCGTGTTGGGACATCGTTGGCAAAGCGGCCAATCAGCCCGTATACCAGCTGCTTGGCGGCCGCGTGCACGAACGGCTGCGCTGCTACACGTATATCTATCCGCGGGAGGGCGAGAGCGAAGCCGTGTATCACGACCCGGACCTCGCGGCCGAGCGCGCGGTGGAGTACCTCAAGCAGGGATTCACCGCGGTCAAGTTCGATCCCGCCGGCCCCTACAGTGCTTTCGACGGGCGCCAGCTTTCGCTCGAGGCGCTCGACCTGTGCGAACGCTTCATGCGTCAGCTGCGTGCAGCGGTTGGCAACAAGATGGATCTGCTCTTCGGCACGCATGGCCAGATGACCGCAGCGGGCGCAATCCGTCTCGCACGCCGCATCGAGCCCTACGATCCTCTGTGGCTGGAGGAACCGGTGCCGCCGGACAGTCCGGAGGAATCGGCGGTGGTGGCGCGTGCCACCTCCGTGCCGATCGCGACTGGCGAGCGGCTGACGACCAAGTACGATTTCGCGCGCTTGCTGCGCGTGGGCGGCGCCGCCATTCTGCAGATAAACCTCGGCCGGGTCGGCGGAATCCTCGAAGCGAAAAAGATCGCCGGGATGGCGGAGGTGCAGCACGTGCAGATTGCTCCGCATCTTTATTGCGGACCGGTGGTGGGCGCGGCGAATATCCAGCTCGCGACCTGCAGCCCGAATTTCCTGATCCTCGAAGGCATTGAGCGCTGGCAGGGATTTCACGCCGCCATCCTGAAAAAGCCCATCGAGTGGCAGGATGGCTACGTCATTCCGTCGAAGGCGCCGGGCCTCGGCGTCGAATTGAACGAAGAGGTCGCGCGCAAGCACCCCTACAAGGGCACGAAACTGCACCTCGAGATGGCGGACGAACCAGTCCGGTAGCGTCCGATGTCATCCCGGCGGCTGGAGCCGCGCTTTCGGGATCACTTCGTGCCAACCGCCTCCGGTTGGTCGTCGACGATTGTCGCGGGGAAACCTTCGCCGAGCACGCGTACCGAACAGGCGTCTTCGAGACGCCGGATGATGTTCGGTGACAGTTCCCTCGGGCCGTAGCGTCGCTCACCATCCCTGAAGATGCTCAGCACGAGTTGCGACAGCTCGAGCGGCACGTTGAGCTTGCGCGCGATTTCGTCGAACAGACCAACGTCCTTGATCACGAGGTCCATCGTGAAACTGATGTCTCGGCTGCCATTGAGGATCACCTGGGATTCCGTTTCGTGAACGAAGGAATTCCCGGAGGAAATCCGGATGGCCTCGTAGACCGTGTTCATGTCGAAGCCGGCCACTTTCATCGTCGTCAGGGCTTCGGTCAGCGCAACGAGGTGCACCGTGCACAGGTAGTTCGTCATCACCTTCAGTACCGATGCGGAACCGAGCGGCCCCGTGTGCAGGATCTGGCGGCCGAGGATCGACAAGGAGGGGCAATACCCGCTCGAAGGTGCTGCGGTCGCCGCCGGCGAAAATAGAGATGTTCCCGGTAGCGGCGCGATGGCAGCCGCCCGAAACCGGGCAATCCATTGCCGAAGCGCCTTTCTCCTGTACCAGGAGCGCCAGGCGCTTCACTTCTCTCTCGTCGGTCGTGCTCATTTCGAGCCAGATCTTGCCGGCGGAGAGGCCGGCCAGCACGCCGTCCGGCCCCTCCATCACTGCGGCGGTCGCGGCGGGCGAGGGCAGGCAAGTGATGATGATGTCGACCTGCTCGGCCATCGCCTTGGGTGAACCGCCGGCCTTGGCGCCCTGCGACTCGAAAGCGCGGACGCGCTCCGGAATGAGGTCTCTCACGGTCAAGTCGACGCGGTGGCGCAGCAGGTTGCCCGCGAGGCTTGCTCCCACGTTGCCGAGGCCGATGAAGCCGATTCGGTGTCCTTCCATTCGCTGCCTCCGACTCCGTAGAGTTCTTGTCGATGCCGTGGCTTTATATCAGTTCCCCGAACCAGTTGAGCATCGAACGCGCGAGTGGCGAGCGCTTTGTTACCATCGGCGCGTGGTCACGAGTCTGCCGCGCACGATGAAGGCAGTCCTGCTGAAGGGCCACGGCGGATTCGATCAGCTTGAGTACCGCGACGATGTGCCGGTGCCGGTGGCGCTCACGGGTGAAGTGCTGGTCCGCATCGGCGCGGCTGCCGTCAACAATACGGACATCAACACCCGCACCGCCTGGTACTCGAAGGCCGTCACCGAGGGAACGACCGCGGCGGCTGCCGCGGGCGGCCATGCCGCGGCGCGCTACGAGGATTCCGGCTGGACCGGAGCGACACTCACTTTCCCGCGCATCCAGGGCGCCGATGCCTGCGGGCGAATCGTAGCGGTCGGCGCAGGTGTTGATCCCGCGCGGCTCGACGAACGCGTGTTGATCGAGCCGGTATTCCGTCCCCCGGGTGGCGATCGCTGTCGGGCGATCTATTTCGGCTCGGAATGCGACGGCTCGTTCGCCGAGTTCGCCCGGGTGCCCGCTGCCCATGCCTATCGGATCCTGAGCCCGCTCTCCGATAGGGAACTCGCGTCCTTTCCCTGCGCCTATTCCGCCGCCGAGAACATGCTGACGCGCGCCGCCGTCGGCGCCGGCGAGACAGTCCTGGTGACCGGTGCATCGGGGGGTGTTGGCTCGGCCACGGTGCAACTTGCAAAGCGGCGCGGCGCCCACGTAGTCGCCAGCGCGAGCGCATCGAAGGCCGCGGCGGTCGCCGCACTCGGCGCGTCCCGTGTCAGCGAGCGCGACGCCGATCTCGTGCTCGAACTCGGGCGGGAATCGATCGATGTGGTCATCGACGTCGTCGGTGGCCGCCGCTTCCCGCAACTCCTCGAAGTTCTTCGACGCGGCGGCCGATACGCGGTGGCTGGCGCGATCTCCGGGCCGACGGTCGAACTCGATCTGCGGACTCTGTACCTGAAGGATCTGCGCCTGCTCGGTTGCACGGTCCTGGAGCCCGATGTGTTCGGCAACCTGGTGCGCTACATCGAACGCGCAGAGATCAAGCCGCTGATCGCCGGGACCCATCCGTTGAGCGCCATTGTTCAAGCCCAGCAGCAATTCCTCACCAAGCAGCACATCGGCAAGATCATCCTGTTGCCCGCGGCCTGAGTCGGGTGCTGCGATTCGAGCCCGCTCAGTAGTGCGGCGGCGTGATCACCCAGACAATTTTGGTCGGCACCTTGCCGGGATTGCGGCAGCGGTGGCGTTCCGTGCTCTTGAACGAGAAGCTGTCTCCTGATTCCAGCCGGAAGTACAGATCGTTCACCCAGAGCTCCATGACCCCGGCGACGACCACGCCCGCTTCATTGCCGTCGTGACTGTATTCGCCGCTATCCGCGCCGGGCTCGATCGTGCTCATCAAAAGTTCAAGAGGACCCGACAGATTGGGCGACAACAAGTCCTCGTTGATGCCGAGGCCGGTGAAGCTCATGCGGCGCCGGTTGCTCGCGCGCACGACGAAATTGCGCTCGGCGGGCGGGCCCGCGGGCCCCGCCGGAAAGAACCAGGTGATGTGTACGCCGAGAACGTCGCAGATCCGGCGCAAGGTCCCGATCGGGAGTTTCGAGCGATTGCGCTCGATCTGACTCAGGTAGCCGACGGACACCGACAGGGTGTCGGCCATTTGCTGCAATGTCAGGCGCTTGATGCGCCTGAGTTCCCGGATCTGCTGACCGATCGTAGGCTCGGCCTGCGCTGGATCATCTGGCAACTCCGCGCGGCGCATGGCTACGCCTTGATGCGCTGACTGGCCGGATCATAGAACGGCCGCAACGATACCAGCGCCGGGAGACGTACCGCCGCCACTTCCAGTTCGTAGTGTCCGGCACCGATCCAGTCGGCCGAAACGACGTCACCGTCGTTCTCGATGTATCCCATCGCGAGCTGCCGCCCCAGCGTGTGGCCAAACATCGCGGAGGTCGTGCGGCCGACACGCCGGCCATCCCGCCAGATCGGCTCGTTGTGATACAGGACAGGCTCCGCCCGGTCGACCGCAAACAATGCAAGACGGCGACGCACGCCGTTTTCCTTCTGGCGCCACAGGGCATCGCGGCCGATGAAGCCGCCGGGCTTGTCCCACGCGACGGTAAAGCCGAGGCCGGCCTCGAGCGGCGTGTCCTCGTCCGAGATGTCGTGGCCCCAGTGGCGGTAGGCCTTTTCCATGCGCAGCGAGTTCATCGCGTGATAGCCCGCCAGCCTCAGGCCAAAGGCGGCGCCGGCACGCATGATCTCATCGTAGATCGATTGCACGCAGTCGGTGGGCACGTAGAACTCCCAGCCCAGCTCGCCGACGTAAGTGATGCGGCTGGCGCGGACGCGGGCGTAGCCAAGGTCGATGATCCTTGAAGTGCCGAACGGGAACGCGTCATTGCCGAGGTCGGCATCGGTCAATGAGCCGAGGAGTGGCCGAGCTCAGGGGTCCCATCAGGCCAAGCACCGCGTACGCGCTCGATACGTCGACCGCGGCCGCGCGCGCTGCCTCGGGAATGTGCCGGCGCAGCCACGCGAGATCGCGCGTCTGCGTGGCGCAGGCGGTGACCACGAGATAGCGGTGTTCGGACTCGCGGGTGACGGTGAGGTCCGCCTCGATGCCGCCACGCTCATTGAGCCACTGGGTGTAGACGATCCTGCCGACCGGCACGGCGACGTCCGCGGCCGAGATCCTGTTGAGCACGGACTCGGCGTCGGGCCCCTCGACGACAAATTTCGCAAAGGACGACTGGTCAAACAGACCCACCGCGTCGCGCACGGCCTGGTGCTCGGCTGCGGAATGCTCGAACCAGTTCTGCCGGCCGTAGCTGTACTGGTAGGCGGCCGTAACCCCGGGAGGCGCGAACCAGTTAGGTCGCTCGAAACCCGCGACCTCGCCGAAACAGGCGCCCGCTGCGAGCAGCCGGTCGTGGAGCGTCGATTTGCGCACGCCGCGCGCAGTGTCGGCCTGACGGAACGGCCAGTGCATCGCATACAGGAGGCCGAGCGATTCGACCGTGCGGTCACGCAGGTAGCGCTTGTTGCGCTGGAACGGCATACAGCGGCGGATATCGATGTCCCACAAGTCCATGGGCGGATGACCGTCGACGATCCAGTCGGCAAGGACCTTGCCCGCGCCGCCCGCGGACTGGATGCCGATCGAGTTGAAGCCGGCTGCGACGTAGAGGCCGCGCATCTCCGGCGTCTCGCCGAGCAGATAGCGGTCATCGGGCGTGAAGCTCTCCGGTCCGTTGAAGAACACCTGCACGCCGGAGTCTTGCAGCGCTGGCACGCGGCGCATGGCCGACTCGATGAGCGGCTCGATGTGCGCGAGGTCATCGGGAAGCTGATCGAACGAGAAGTTTTCCGGAATCCCGTCCATGCCCCAGGGCTTGGCCTCGGCTTCGAACCAGCCGACCAGGAGCTTGCCGGCGTCCTCCTTGAAATACGAGCAGCCATCCGAATCGCGCAGCACGGGCAGCCCCGGGGTCAATCCGGCGATCGGCGGCGTCACCATGTAGAAATGCTCGGCGGCATGCAACGGCACGGTTGCGTTGACCCATCCGCCGATCTCGCGCGCCCACATGCCGGCGCAATTGACGACGACGTCGGCGCGCACAGGTCCGAGGTCGGTTTCGACACCGGTGACGCGCCCCGCCTGCGTGCGGATATTCGTGACCCGGCAATTCTCAATGACTTTCACGCCGAGCTGCCTGGCGCCGCGCGCGAGCGCCTGCGTGGTATCGACCGGGTTGGTCTGGCCGTCCTGCGGCAGGTGAATGGCCCCGACCAGATCATCGATCTCGAGCAGGGGCCAGAGCTTGCCGGCCTCGGCGGGACTGAGGATATTGACCTCGAGTCCGAAGCAGCGGGCCATCGAGGCACCGCGCTTCAGTTCCTCGAAGCGCGCGACGCTGGGTGCAACCGCGAGCGATCCGGTCTGCTTGAACCCGGTCGCCTGTCCGGTCTCGGCCTCGAGCCGTGCGTAGAGCCCCGCGGTGTATTGCGCGAGACGCGTGAGATTCTGCGTGGCTCGCAGCTGCCCGACCAGGCCCGCGGCGTGCCAGGTGGTGCCGCAGGTGAGCTGCCGGCGTTCGAGGAGCGCGACATTGACCTGGCCGCGCTTCGCGAGGTGATAGGCGACGCTTGCGCCGACCACGCCGCCGCCGATGATGACGACATCGACGCAAGAAGGAAGCGTGGGAACCGCTGCCGCTGTTTGCTGCACTTCAGAGCCGCCGGGATTTTTTAGAATGAATCGTGATAGCCGTGAAAAAAGTATATACTTTTTTCACGAATATGACCGACAGAGTGCGGGTCGTGGTGATCGGTGGCGGCGCGGTGGGCTGCAGTTGCCTGTACCACCTGTGCCTGCGCGGCTGGACTGACGCCGTGCTGCTCGAGCAGAACGAACTGACCTCGGGTTCGACCTGGCATGCCGCGGGCAATGCGCCGACCTTTTCGACGGGCTGGGGCATGCTCAAGCTGCAGCAGTATTCGGCAGCGCTCTACCGGCGCCTCGCCGAGGATCCGGATTACCCGATCAACTACCACGTCACTGGTTCGGTACGGCTCGCGCATACCGATGAGCGGATGGACGAGTACCGATACGTACTCGGGCTTGCCCATGCCAACGGGCTCGACTACGAACTCCTGACGCCGGCACAACTTCGCGAGCGCCACCCGCTGGTCGAACTCGAAGACCTCAAGGGCGCGCTGTGGGATCCCGAGGATGGAGACATCGACCCGGCGCAGCTGACGCAGGCGTTTGCCGCGGCCGCACGCAAGCTCGGCGCGCGCGTGCAGCGTTTCACCAAGGTCACGGCGCTCGCGCAGCGGCCGACCGGCGAATGGCAGGTGACGACCGACAAGGGTGAGTACCTCGCGGACGTGGTCGTCAATGCCGCTGGCTATCGTGCCGGTGAAGTGATGGCGCTCATCGGGCAGACACTGCCGATCGTCACGATGTCGCATCAGTACCTGGTCACCGAGGAGGTGCCGGAGCTTCTCGCCCGCAGCGTGCGCGTGCCGCTGCTGCGGGATCCGGATGTGTCGTATTACCTCAGGCAGGAACGCGGCGGACTGATTCTCGGGCCTTACGAACAGCGCGCGACCGCCGCGTGGCTCGACGCCATTCCGGAGGACTTTTCCTACAAGCTCTGGCCGGACGACCTCGAGCGGCTTGAGCATTACATGGAGGCGGCGTTCAGGCGCGTGCCCGTGCTGGCGCGCGCGGGCATCAAGCGCGTCGTCAATGGGCCGATCCCGTATTCACCGGATGGGCTGCCGTACCTCGGCCCCGCGCACGGGCTGCATAATTTCTATCACTGCAATACTTTCAGTTTCGGTATTGCGCAGGCCGGCGGCGCCGGCAAGGCGCTCGCCGAGTGGCTGGTCGATGGCGGGCCCGCATGGGACCTGTGGTCGATCGATCCACGCCGCTACACGAGTTACGCAACGCAGGCCTTTACGCTCGCCAAGGCGATCGAGACCTACCAGAACGAGTACGCCCCGGCCTTTCCATACGAGGAGCGGCCCGCGGGGCGCCCGCTGCGCACTTCGCCGCTGCACCCGCGTCTCGCCGCGCAGGGCGCGCGCTTCGGTGTGCGTGGTGGCTGGGAACGGGCGCTGTGGTACGACACCGACGGCCGCAGCGACGCGCAGTCGCTTTCTTTCCGTCGCGCGCGCCACTGGTTCGCGACCGTCGGCGCGGAAGTGCAGGCAGTGCGCGAGTGCGCCGGCCTCATGGACCTGCCGGGCTTTTCCAAATTCATGATCTCAGGTCCCGGCGCTGAGGCCTATCTCGACCGGTTATTGTGCTCGCGCTTGCCAAGGCTCGGCCGCATCGGACTCGCCTACGCGCTCGATCAGCGCGGGCACATCGTCAGCGAGTTCACGGTCACACGCCTGCAAGCCGAGCAGTTCTACGCAATCTCGGCGGCCGTGGCCGAGCACCATGACGACGATGTGTTGAGGCGCGCGCTCCCCGCCGATGGCTCGGTGCATATCGAGCACCTGTCCGCGCGCATGGGCACGCTGATCGTCGCGGGACCCCGCGCACGTGACATCCTGGCACGGGTCACGCAGGCGGACCTGTCGAACGCCGCGTTCCCGTGGCTCTCGGCCCGACAGATCGAAATCGGATCCGCCACGGCGCTCGCGCTGCGCGTCAACTACGTCGGCGAGCTTGGCTGGGAGCTGCACGCGTCCACTGACGATCTGCCGCTGATCTACGAGGATCTCATGGGAGCGGGCCGCGAACAGGGATTGCGTCATTTCGGCATGTACGCGATGGACAGCCTGCGCATCGACAAGTGCTACCGCGGCTGGAAATCGGATCTCGAGTCGGGCTACTCGCCGCTCGAGGCTTCGCTCGACCGCTTCATCGATTTCAACAAGACGGACTTTGTCGGCCGCGATGCGCTCATGGCCGAGCGCGATCGTGGGCCCCGGTTCCGCTTCGTGCCGTTGGTGCTCACCGAAGACGGCACCGCCGATGTGCCCTATTGCAGCAGCGTGTTCGCCGGTGGTGTGAACGTGGGCCTCGCGACGTCCGGAGTGTGGAGCTACACGCTCCAGAAGAGCATCGCGCTCGCGTACCTGCGCAGCGATCTCGCCAGGCCGGGCGTTGCGGTCGAGGTCGACGTGCTCGGTGAGCGGCGTGCGGCGGTTGTCGGACGCGAGCCCCTGTTCGACCCGGATAACCTGCGCCTGCGCGCGTGACGCATCTCAGCCGGCGGGCTTCATGACCTCGCGCGGCAGGCGTACCGGAAACTTCTCCCGAATGAGATCGTCGACCGCCTTCGGGATGTGGGAGGGGTAATGCGTCGCAAGGATCGTGGCGAGCTTGTGCGCCGCGCGATCGACCACCGTCGGCCGACCTTGTTCGAGCCACAGATTCGGGCTTGAGCGGTCGCCGACGACCGGATACACATAGTCCTTCTGCATGAGCCTCAGCGTCTGCTCGGCGCCGAGGTAATGGCCGGCGCCGTCGATGCAGACCGAACGCATGGTGTCGAGCGAGATCGCCTCATCGTCGATCTCGATGCCCCGAATGGTGCGCTGTACGGCACCGATGATGTCATTGTCGATCAACAGGCTCTCGAACGAGAAACCAAGCAGGCTCGCCAGCATGCCGGCCGATTCGTAGATCAGGTTCGCGCCGCTGTTGCCGACGAGCGCATGGTTGTAGGCCTTCTCGTAGCCGGCCTGCGCGTCCGGCAGCTTGGCATCGCTCATCCCCGAGGCGGTTCCGCCCGTGAGGTCATAGAAGCGCGAGAGCTGCGCGCTGGCGGCGGAGAGCAGCGCCTGCTCGGGGCTGCCGCCCGACATCGCGCCGGTGCGCAGATCCGAGACAAAGCACCAGGTGCCAAAGATGGCCGGCGCCTTCGGTTTGATTGCGTTGACGTACACGAGTCCGGCCAGGCACTCGGCCACTTCCTGCACCAGCGCGCCGCCGAGTTTTGCTGGCGCAGTGGCGCCGGCCTGTCCCGCAGATAGCAGCAGCACGGGCATGCCACCGCGCACCGCCGCCTCGAGGCAGCGGCAGGCGTCGGTTGCGAATTTCATCGGCGGCACGACGAAGCAGTTCGACTGGCTGACGAAAGGCCGCGCGCGCCATTGCTCCTCGCCGCCGGCGATCAGGTGGAGCATCTGCAGGCTCGACTCGACATTCTCGGGAGACACCCAGCTCGCGCCGACGTGCTTGGTGGTGCCCGCGACACAGGCATAGGCCGTGTTGAGGTCGAGCTCCCTTGCGCTTGCGAGCTCGCGGCAGACGACCGAGCGCTGGTAGAAATGGATGTGCTCCAGCGTATCGACAACGCGCGCGATGTCGTAGAGATCCCGGGTCGTCGAATCGCGGTAGGCACCGGTCTTGCCATCGACGATATGAACCGCGGCGCCCGCCGTGCCGAAATAGACGCGCGAGCCCCACGGTTCCATGTCGTGCTTCGGGTCCTGGCCGTGCAGCACGAAGTGCCGCGCGGCGTTGGCCACGGTGTCTTCGACCAGCGCGCGCGGGAAAGTCAGCCGGCCGGCGTCGGTCAGCCTGGCGCCCACGCGGGTCATGGCTTCGATGCCGCTCGGCGGTGCGTCGGCAAGGCCGATGGTCTCGAGCGCATCGAGTGCGGCGCCGTGGATCTTCCGGACATCGGCATCCGTGAGCGGCTGGTAACGGCCGCCGACCATTCCCGGCCGGACCGGACGCAAGCTTTCAGGAAGCGGGGCGGCGCGCGCCGCACGGCGCGCTTCGCGCGCACCCCCGCGATGGACCACTTTCCCTTCTGTTGAACTCATTGGATGCCTCTTGCAGGAAGTGTGACTCGGGGCGGGGCGCGTGTCACGCCAGAGATCGAACTCGAGTCGGCAATCAGGCCAGCGCGAGCCGCGCCCGGTTGCGGCGATAGAAGTAGAGGCACAGCCCCGAACCGAGGAAGCCGCACAAGGCGATGCTGGTGAAGTAGATGCGGAAGCTCTGGTCGCGCGGGAAGTGGCGCGAAAGCAGACCGTCGTACAGCGGCAGCAGCACGTCCGGCATGTAGCCGATGAACGATACCAGCCCGATCGCCAGCCCGATCAGGTGGCGCGGCACCGGGCAGAGGTCGAGCAGCGACCAGTACAGGCCCTTGATGGCATAGGTGAGGTAGCCGATCACGAGCACTACGCCGAGGATCAGCCAGGTGCTGCCGGCGAGCGGCAGGAAGCAGATCGCGATCAGGCTGAGTGAGGCGAGCATCAGCAGCCAGCCGAGCAGCAACTCCTTGGAGAACATGTCGCCGAGGAATCCGATCGTGAACCCGCCGATCGGCCGCATCCACAGCTTCGACAGGGTAATCGAGCCGGCCGCCAGCGCGGTCAAGCCGAAGTTGACCTGCAGGAAAGCCGAAATCGAGTAGGTCACCCAGAACAGTTGCTGACCGATCATCATCACCACGGCGAGCAGCCACAGTTCCGGTATCCGCGCGAGCAGCAGCGAGTCTGCGACGATCGAGGAACGACCCGCCGGCCGGGCCGAGTCGTCACGTTTCTCCACGATCGCATTCGGGTTGTCCTTGACGATGAAGAACACCAGCGCTGCGAACAGCAGCGCGGTGAATGCATAGAGGCGGATGACCGGGTCGAGGCGCACGGTTGCCGCGTCCTCCGGCGTGGACAGCTCGCGAAACATCAGGATCGCGATCGAGGCAAGGATTGCCTCGACCAGCCCGCGGCCGCCGTCGAGGATGCCGAAGAAGCGCCCCTGCTCGTCGTGACCGGCCAGCAGGTTCACGGCCTTGATCAGCGACGCCCAGAAACACAGCCCGCCTGCGAGCCCCCAGCCGAGGAAGATCAGGCGCAGTTCGAACAGCGAGGGGTAGGTCGCGAACCAGAAACCGAGAACGCCGATGCTGGCCAGTGCGAACGACATGAGGAGCCGCGGCTGGAACCGGTCCGCGAGTCGACCGCTCGGGATGTAGGAGATGGCGAACACGAAGCCGAGCAGCGAGTAGAGTTCGCCGAGCGCACTCGCGTCGATGCGCAGCGCTTCGAGAATGCTGATCTCGAAGTTCTGGCGCAGGTACATGATCGGGTACAGCGCCCCGGCGGCCAGCACGAGGATCGCGAACTGTGCATAGCGCACTGCGCGGGCTTGCGGTGTGTTCGGCGTGTCGATGGCGGCGTGCTCCCCCAGAGATGCGTTGCGTAACCGGGCCGGCCGTCTCAGCGGCGCGCCGTGATGGTCTTGGTCCGCAGGTAGGCGTCGAGCCCTTCCTGCCCCTTCTCCTTGCCGAAGCCGGAGTTGCGATTGCCGCAGAGAAGCTCGGCCACCGGCTTCTCCTCGCGACGTCCGCGCCAGTCCCACAGCGCGGTGTCGA
This sequence comes from uncultured Gammaproteobacteria bacterium, assembly GCA_963819545.1. Classification (GTDB taxonomy): domain Bacteria; phylum Pseudomonadota; class Gammaproteobacteria; order Steroidobacterales; family Steroidobacteraceae; genus SCUD01. Next base: position 1,504,107 of record CAWFWJ010000002.1, read on the forward strand.
GGCCCGCCATCGCGCGGTGCAGGTAGGAACCGGGGAACTTGTGCTCGCGCTCGGGGATGCGGTCGACCAGCGCATCGACGCCGTAAACATCTTCGCCAAGCGACCACGGGGCGACCTGGCGATGGAACACCTGCGCGGTGATGTCCGCGTTGTAGGTCGAAAGCTGGCCCCAGCCGATGCCGCCGTCCTCGGTAGTGAGGCGCACGAATCCGACGAAACTGTTGCAGAAAGTCTCAAGCCGCACGATGAGCATGGTTCAGTCTTCGCCCAGGATCGCTTCGGCAGCCTTGTGGGCGAGCATCAGCGTCGGCGCGTTGATATTGCCGGAGGTCACGCCTGGAAAGGCGGAGGCATCGATCACGCGCAGGCGCTCGACTCCGAACACGCGCAGCTGCGCGTCGACCACCGCGCCATTTGCGTCGCGACCCATGCGGCAGGTCGACGCCGGGTGGTACACCGTGCCGCTGCGCGCGCGGAAATCCGCGAGCAGCCCCTCGGTCGTCGAGCCGCTCGATGTCGGGCGGGATCGCCTCGCGAATCAGATGCCTCAGCGCCGTGGTGCGCACCATCGACTGCAGCAGGCGGCCGCCGGCCACGACCACGTCGAGGTCGTGCTGCGTCGACAGGTAATTGGGACGGATCGCCGGAGCGACCGAAATCTCGGGCGCGCGGATATCGATCCGGCCGCGGCTGCTCGGTCGCGCGGGCTGGAAAGAGATCAGGAATCCTGGCCATGGGTCCGGGTTGATGACCTGGCGTTTGCCGGTCACGGCGTTGGTCGTCGCGTAGGTGAGCGGCGTGAAGTAGAGCTGCAGGTCCGGTCGCGACACTAAGGGCGAGGATCGCACGAAGCCGCCGCACTGGTTGATGCTGAGGCCCAGCGGGCCGCGCCGCGCAAGCAGGTATTTGAGACCCGCCCATGCCTTGCCCCACCAGGGCGAGAGCTCGTTGTTCATCGTGCGCTCGGTCGCCTTGTAGTAATAGGTGACCGCGAGGTGGTCCTGCAGGTTGCCGCCGACGTTGTCGTTCGCGAACACCTGCGGGATGCCGTGCTGCTGCAGTAGTGCACCGGGGCCGACGCCGGAGAGCTGCAGCAGCTGCGGCGAGTTCACCGCGCCCGCGCTCAGGATCAGCTCGCGCCGCGCGCGCACCGTCAGCAACTCGCCCTTGCGCAGTACCTCGACGCCGCTCGCGCGCCGCCCCTCGAACAGCACGCGCCGCGCCAGCGCGTGCGTGAGCAGGCACAGGTTCGGCCGGCGCAGGGCGGGGCGAAGGAACGCATCCGCAGCGGACCAGCGCAGGCCGTTGCGCACCGTGATCGGGTAGTAACCCGCGCCCTCGGGTTGTAGCCCGTTCACGTCGTCGGACACCGGCAGGCCGCATTCAGCGGCCGCGGCGAAATAGTGGCGGTTGGCCGGGTGCACGCGGTCACGCACATCGCTGACGAACAGCGGTCCGGCCCCGCGCCGCGTCCCGTCGGTGCCGATGTGGCTCTCGATTTGCTCGAAGTGCGGCCGCACGTCCGACCAGCCCCAGCCGCTGGCGCCGGCGTCTCGCCAGTCGTCGAAATCGAAGGGCATCCCGCGGCAATAGACCAGCGCATTGATCGAACTCGAGCCGCCGACGACCCGCCCGCGCGGCCAGTAGCCGTCGCGCCCCTCGCAGGCGGGCTCGGGTTCGGTCACGTAGCGCCAGTTCAGCCGTGGGTGGTAGAACAGTCGCCCGTAGCCGATCGGCAGCTTGATCCAGGGATGCAAGTCGCCGCCTCCGGCTTCCAGCACCAGCACGCTGTGCCGCCCCGCCGCGGGACAGCCGTTCGGCGAGCACGCAACCGGCGGAGCCGGCGCCGACGATGATGTAGTCGTATTCCTGCATGGATTCTCTGCCGCGCCTCGGTTGCAGGCCGGCGCATGGCGAGTATCCGAACTTGCCGTCGGCGATAACAATAGTGTCAGGCTCAGAGCTGCTGGATATTCCAGGACAGGCGCGAATGAGGTCTCTATGAAAGCCGAGTACCCGGTAAGCAAACTGAACAAGGTCAGGCAACTTCGGGAGAAGGGCCGCTATGACAGGGACAGCGTGCATCGGATCCTGGACGCCGGACTCGTCGCGCAGGTTGCTTTCGTCGAAGACGGAAATCCGGTCGTCGTACCCATGATTTATGGCCGCGATGGCGAAACCGTGTATTTGCACGGCGCGCGCAAGGCCCGGGTCATTCGCATGGTTGAAGGCAGCGAAAAGATCTGCCTGAACGTGACCCTGCTGGATGGCATCGTGCTGGCCCGTTCCGCGTTCAATTCCTCGATGAACTATCGCTCGGTCACCGTCTTCGGCACACCAAGCCTGGTCGAAGGCAGTGCGGAGAAACTGCGCGCCATGAAGGTCATCAGTGACCACCTGATACCAGGCCGCTGGGACGAGCTGCGGGCATCTCATGAGAACGAAGTCAAGATGACCGGCGTGATTGCGGTAAAGATTGACGCTGCATCCGCCAAGGTATCCGCGGGAATGCCGGCCGATGAACCCGATGACTATGCCATCCCGGTCTGGGCCGGCGTCTTGCCGCTGACATCGCAACTGCAAAGCCTGCAGGACGACGGCCGGCTGTTACCAGGTGTCACGGCATCCGTTGCGGTGCGTGCATTGCAGAACCGAATCCTTTAATCAGATCCGGGTTTTCCTGGCTGCCCATCGGCTCCAGTTCCCGAATACGGTCACGAGCAGCGCTCCGGCAATAGAAGCCGCATGCCAGTCTTGCAGCCAGGCGGCCTGATCCCGCACCCAACCGGCGATCACTGGATCGGTCACCATGATTTCGCCCGCGAGCCAGCCGAGGAGTGCCGCGCCAAGCGCGATGATGACCGGAAAGCGCCCCATGACCTTCAGCATCATCACGCTGCCGAATATGACGATCGGGATGCTGATCCCGAGGCCGAGGATTAGAAGCGTGTACTTCATCGACGCGAGATCGGGCGTCGGCGCCGCCGCGTTCGCCGCGGCGGCGACCGCGATGACGTTGTCGATGCTCATGATCAGGTCGGCGACCAGGATGGTTCTGACGGCATGCCACAGCCTGGTGGCAGCCGAGAACTCGACCTCCTCCTTCTTCGGTGCGAGCAGCTTGATGCCGATCCAGAGGAGCAGTGCGCCGCCCACGAGTTTCAGCCAGGGCACGGCGAGCAGGGCGACGGCAAACAGCGTCAGGATCACGCGCAGCGCAACCGCCGCCGCACTGCCCCAGAACACCGCCAGCTTCTGCTGGCGCGCCGGCAGCGACCGCGCGGCGAGCGCGATCATCACAGCATTGTCGCCCGAGACCAGCAGATTGATCCAGATGATCGCGCCGAGCTGGATCCAGAAAATGGGCTCATGCAGCATTGACATCACGCGATTGTAGCCTCGGAGCGGGTCGCTCAGGGCCGATGCGGCTTCGCGAGATACCTACAACAATCCGCTGGCCATTCTCATCGACCAGCAGGTACCGTAGGCGCAAAGGCCTGACCCGGCGGTGAAGGAGGAAGCATTGGCGTCAGCCGTATCCATCGAAGAGGCGAAAATGTGCTTCGCCTGTGGCCCGGAGAACCCGGTAGGCCTGCAGATCCGTTTTGTCCTGACTGACGGGATCTGTACCGGCGAGTTCTGCCCAACTCTCAATCATGTCGGCTACGGAAATACCGTCCACGGCGGCATCATCTTTTCCGCACTCGATGACGTCATGGCGAATGTCCTGTACCTGCAAAACATCAAGGCGCATACCGCGCGATGCGAAATACGCTATCGACAGGCGCTTGCGGTGGGCGATTCAATTTTCCTGAAAGGCTGGATCGAAAACCGGCGCAAGCGGCTGGTCCTTCTCAAAGGTGAGGCCCGCCTGGCAGACGGCGCCCTGATCGCGGATTCAGAAGCCAGTTTCATGACGACTTTGGCAGGCCTGTACTAAATTGATGTGCATGTTGCTGACGAAGATGCTGCGCGAGGATATTCACCTGCACCGGCCACCTGCACCGGCTCCTGGTCGGAACGAGGAGAAACTCCGATCGCCACGATCTACGACGCGATCGTCATCGGCGGCGGCCACAACGGGCTGACCGCCGCGGCCTATCTGGGCAAGGCGGGTCTCAAGGTCCTGGTGCTGGAGCGGCGCGCCGTGCTGGGCGGCGCGGCGGTGACAGAGGAATTCCATCCCGGCTACCGCAACTCCGTCGCTTCCTACACCGTGAGCCTGTTGCGGCCGGAGGTGATCGAAGAGCTGGAGCTGAAACGCCACGGCTACCAGCCGGTGCGGATGAAGGCCCATCTCAGCATCCTGCAGGACGGGCGCGCGCTGCTGATGACCGGCGACGATGCCCATGATCGCGCCGCCGTCGGCCGCTTCTCCAGCCGGGACTACGACAATCTCCATCGCTTCCACGCGGCGGTGGACCGGGTGGGGCAGGTGATCCGCGCCCAATGGCTGAAGCCGCCGCCCGCTCTCGGCGGCGGCATCATGGATCTGCTGACGCTGCTGCCGGCGGGGCGCGAGTTCCGCGGCCTCTCGCTCGACGACCGCCATCTGCTGATGCAGCTGCTGACTTCGCCCGCGAACGAGATCGCCGAGCGCTGGTTCGAAAGTGAGCCGATGCGCAACATCACCGCCGGTCATTGCGTCTCCGGCAATTTCGCCAGCCTGGATGCGCCGGGCTCGGCGATTCCGTACTTCCATCACGCGCTCGGCGAATTCGAGGGCGAGCGCGGCGCCTGGGGCCATTCCCGCGGCGGCATGGGCGCGATCACCCAGGCGATGGCCGCGTCCGGCCGCGCGCATGGAGTCGAGTATCGCACCGGCGCGGCGGTGGAGCGCATCATCCTGGAGGGCGGCCGCGCCGTCGGCGTGCGGCTGGAAGGCGGCGAGGAATTCCGCGCCAGGCGCGTGCTCGCCAACACCGATCCGAAGCGCACCTTCCTGAAGTTCGTCGGCCGCGAGAATCTGCCGGAAGGATTCGCCGACGGCATCGAGCGGCTGCGCATGGGCCACGCGACTTTGCGGATGAACCTGGCGCTATCGGGTGCGCCGGAGTTCGCCGCGCTGTCGGGTGCGGAGGCCGATATCGCCCGCGGCGCCTCCATCACCATTTTCCCGGAGCGCGCCACCATCGAGGCCAACTATCGCGCGGCGCTGGCGGGCCAGATCATCGACGAGCCTTATCTGGACATCCGCATCCCTTCGGCCATCGACGACACGCTGGCGCCGCCGGGGCATCATGTGATGAGCCTGATCGGCAAGTATTATCCCTATCGCCTGGCCGATGGGCAGAGCTGGGATCGAGATCGGGCCGTCTGTCGCCGAGCGCATCCTGGCTGAGCTGGAAAAGCATATGCCGAATCTGCGGCGGCTCATCGTCGGCCGGCAGTTGCTGACGCCGCTGGATCTGGAGCGCGTGTTCGGCCTCACCGAGGGCGACATCTTCCACGGCCGCCACGATCTCGATCAGATCTTCGGCCTGCGCCCCCATCCGAAATCGGCGCAGTTCGCGACACCAATCCCCGGTCTCTACCTCTGCGGCTCCGGCGCCCATCCCGGCGGCGCCGTCTCCGGCGCCCCTGGCCGCAACGCCGCGATGCGCGTGATCAAGGACGCCCGGCGTGGGTGAAGCCTTGCTTGTTCAGGGCCGATGTGGCTTCGCGAGGTACTTGCGGCCCTGCATTTCATGCAGGCGGCTCGCCGTGCGGCGGAACTCGAACGCAAGGCGCTCGCCGAGGTAGAGGGCTTCGGGCGAGTCCGCGGAGGCGGAGAGCACGAGCTTCACTCCGCGATCATAAAACTCATCCACCAGCGTAACGAATCGGCGCGCGGCATCGTCGGCGGCGTCGTCCATGACGGGCACGCCGCTCAGGAACACCGTCTGGTAGCAGCGTGCGATCTCGATGTAGTCGGCGGCGGAACGCGGCCCCTCGCAGAGCTCGCGGAATTCGAACCAGACCACGTCTTCCGCCTCGCGCCGCGCCCGCACTGCGCGGCCTTCGACCTGTACACGGATGTCCTTGTTGCCGCGACCGTCCGCGAGGCGCGCAAATTCCGAGGCCATCAGCGATTCCGCGTCCGCAACAGCCGGCCCAAGGAACAACGTCGCGCGCTCGAGCTGTCGCAGGCGGTAATCGACGCCGGCATCGAGTTCCGTGACCCGGCAGTGTTTTTCGATCAGCGCGATCGCCGGGAGGAAGCGCGCGCGCTGCAGGCCGCCCCGGTAGAGTTCCGACGGCGGGAGGTTCGACGTCGCCACGAGTGTGACGCCGCGCCGGAATAGCGCCTCGAGCAGCGTGCCGAGGATCATCGCGTCGGCGACGTCGCCGACTACGAATTCGTCGACGCAGAGGATACGGGCTTTCGCCGCGATGTCGGCGGCCACCTGCGCGAGCGGATCGGAAAGATTTCGATGACGCCGCAGGCGCGCGTGGACGTCCTGCATCAAGCGGTGGAAATGTTCGCGCCGTTTTTCGCGGATCGGCAGTTCCGCGAAGAATTCGTCGACCAGGAAGGTCTTGCCGCGGCCGACGCCGCCCCACAGATAGAGACCGCGAAGCGGCGCGGGAGCGCGAGGCAGGAGCCGCAGTCCGCGGGCGAGGACGGAGTCCCGGGCAAGCATCCGACGCCTCAGGTCCTCGAGCCGTCCAAGGACTACACGCTGGGCCTCGTCGAGCACCTGGCCATGGGCGGCGAGTGCGGCTTCCGCCCGCGCCGACACTGGCGATTTTTCCGCCGGGCGGTTCAGCGAAGCTCCGGCCGGTCGCGGAAATGCTCGAGTGCGGCGGGATTCGCGAGCGCATCCGTATTCCTGACCGGCCGCCCGTGAATTGTTTCGCGCACGGCGAGTTCGACGATCTTGCCGCTGAGGGTCCGCGGGATCTCGGGCACCTGCACAATCACAGCCGGCACGTGGCGCGGCGTTGCATTGGCGCGAATCTGCCGCCGGATCCGGTCGCGGAGCGCCTCGTCGAGCGCGAGGCCATCGCGCAGGCGCACGAACAGCACGACGCGCACATCGCTGCCCACGTCCTGACCTACAACCACGCTTTCGAGCACTTCATCGAGTTGTTCGACCTGGCGGTAGATCTCGGCGGTGCCGATGCGCACGCCGCCGGGATTCAGTACGGCGTCGGATCGCCCGAGGATCACGAGGCCACCGCGAGGCGTCAGCAGAGCGTAGTCGCCGTGATGCCAGACCCCGGGGTAGCGCTCGAAATACGCTGCGCGATAGCGGCTGCCATCCGTATCGTTCCAGAATCCGATCGGCATTGAGGGAAAAGGCGCCGTGCAGACGAGTTCACCTTTCTCGCCGGTGACTGGCCGTCCATCGTCGTCCCAGACTTCGACCTTCATGCCAAGCCCACGGCACTGCAACTCGCCGCGGTAGACGGGAAGGAGCGGGTTGCCGAGTGCAAAGCAGGAAACGATGTCGGTGCCGCCGGAGATCGACGCGAGCTGCACGTCCGCGCCGATCGCTGCGGCGACGAAATCATACTGTTCGGGCGCAAGCGGCGAGCCGGTGGACAGAATCGTGCGCAGCACGGCGAGCGCGTGGCGCTCGCGCGGCCGGTAACCCGCTTTTTCGAGGGTCGCGAGATACTTCGGGCTGGTCCCGAAGACGGTCACGCCTTCGTCCGCCGCCATATCCCAGAGCACGTCAGCGCCTGGATGGAGGGGCGAACCGTCATACAGAAGAATCGTTGCTTCGGAAGCTAGCGCGCTCGCGAGCCAGTTCCACATCATCCAGCCGCAAGTCGTGAAGAAGAAGAGCCGGTCGCCGGGCTTCAGGTCCGCATGCAGCTGTTGTTCCTTCAGATGCTGGAGCAGCGTGCCGCCGGCGCCGTGCACGATGCACTTCGGCACGCCCGTGGTGCCGCTCGAGTAGAGCACGTAGAGCGGATGGTCGAAAGGCAGCCGCTCGAAGCGTAGCCGCGCGGCCGGATCGCCGTAGTCGCCGAATTCGATCGCGCGTGGAAGTTTCGCGGGCATCGATCCCGAATAGGTGACGAGGACGACGCGCTGCACGGAGGGGAGCTGTTTCAGAACGTCGGCGATCGGCGCCAGCGAGTCGATCGTCTTGCCCGCGTAGAAGTAGCCGTCCGCGGCGAAGAGGATCTTCGGTTTCACCTGCCCGAACCGGTCGAGCACGCCCTGAATGCCGAAATCGGGTGAGCAAGAGGTCCAGGTGGCGCCGATACCGGCGGCGGCCAGCATCGCAATCACGGCCTCCGGCAGATTCGGCAGGAACCCTGCGACGACGTCGCCCGGTCCGACGCCGTCGGCGCGAAGCCCCGCCGCCACGCGCGCGACCTCGGTGCGAAGGTCTCTCCAGTTAATCTCGCGTCGCGCACCGCGCTCGTTCCGGAAAATGAGCGCGGGCTCGGCATCCGGGCCGCGCAGCAGATTCTCGGCGAAGTTGAGCCGCGCGCTCCCGAACCAGCGCGCGCCGGGCATGCGGTCGCCGTGCTCGAGTGCGGGTCCCGCGCCGCGCTCGCCAATGACGCCCGCAAACTCCCAGAGCGCGTCCCAGAAGGCTGCCGGCTGCTCGATAGACCAGGCGTGGAACGCGCCGTAATCGGACGTCGCCGCGCCGCGGCCGCCCGCGAACGTCATGAACCGCGTGAGGTTCGCATCGGCGATGCGAAACAGCGACGGCGTCCAGATCGGCGGCTCGGCGCTCATCTAGAGGCTCTGGTAGTTCGGTCCCGAGCCACCTTCAGGCGTCGTCCAGGTAATGATGCCGTAGGGATCCTTGATGTCGCAGGCCTTGCAGTGGACGCAGTTCGCGGCATTGATCTGAAGTCGTCTGCCGCCGGCGCCGTCGTCCACCATTTCATAGACGTTGGCCGGGCAGAAATTCTGACAGGGATTGCCGAACTCCGTGGTACAGCGCGTGGCGCAGATCGACGTGTCCGAAACGAGGAGGTGTACGGGCTGGTCCTCGTCGTGCACGTTGCCTGCGTGAAATACCGCCGCGAGCCGGTCGCGCGGCGCGAGGTCGCGATTGACCCACGGCCGATCGACGGGGCGCGTGTTCTCAAGGCGGTGCAGCGCGAGGTGATTCTCGCGATGGGCGAGTGTCCACGGGCTCTTGCCCGCGGTCGCGGTCTCGAACGCGGCGTTCGCAAGTCCCCACCACAGGCTGCGGTGGAATCCGGGCTTGATGTTGCGCACGCGTTTCAATTCGCGCCCGCCATCGGATTGGCGCCAGCGCGCCTCGAATCCGTCGGTACCGCCGCTCTCGGTCAAGTGTTCCGCGGCGAGCGCGCCACAGCGAATCGCCTGGTGCACGCCCTTGATCTTCGGGACATTCAGCGTGCCCGCCGTATCGCCGATCAGCATGAGCCCCGGCGCTTCCATGCGCGGCAGTGATTGCCAGCCACCGGCGGCGATGCTGCGTGCGCCATAGCACAGGAGCTCGCCGCCCTCGAGCAGCGCGTGAATCCGCGGATGGTGCTTGAACTGCTGGAACGCCTCGAACGGCCGGAAGCGCGGATCCTTGTAGTCGAGTCCGACGACGTAGCCGACGTAAACACGGTCATGGTCGAGGTGGTAGAGAAAGCTTCCGCCATAGGTGCGGGCGTCAACCGGCCAGCCGATCGAATGCTGGATCAGGCCGGGTTCGACACGGCCGGAGGGCAGCTGCCACAACTCCTTGATCCCGAGCCCGTAAGTCTGGGGCCCGCGGCCATCGGCGAGGCCAAGCTTTGCGATGAGTTGTTTCGTCACGCTGCCGCGGCAGCCCTCGGCAAGGATCGTCGTGCCGGCACGGATGTCGGGCCCCAGTGCGAAGTTCGGTCCGGGCTTGCGTTGTCGGTCGAGGCCCATGTCGCCGATGCGGACGCCAAGCACACGGCCGTCGTCGTCCTGCAGCGCCTCCGACGCGGCGAAGCCGGCAAAGACATCGACGCCAAGCGCCTCGGCGCGGGCGGCCAACAAGGACGCGAGCTGTCCGAGCGAGACGATGAAATTGCCACGGTTATGCATCTGCGGCGGATTGGGCAGGCGCAGGGCGCCGCCTTTCGTGAAGTACCAGAATTCATCGCGCGTCGCGGGGACGAAGATCGGAGGCGGCGCGTCGCGCCAACCCGGAAGCAGGGCATCGAGTGGACCGGGTTCCAGCGCGCAACCGGAGATCATGTGCGCGCCGATCGTCGAGGCCTTCTCCAGCACGCAGACGCTGCGGCCGGGTTCGAGTTGCTTCAGGCGGATCGCGCAGGCGAGGCCGGCGGGACCGGCGCCGACGATGACGACGTCGTACTCCATGACGTCGCGATCAGTCACGGCATTGCGGTCCTCTCGAATTGCGGGAGCTTGCGCACGCTCTCGCCGATCGTGGCGAGATCGCCTGCGACCACGACCGACATGCGCTCCGGGCGGATGAACTGTCGTGCCATCTCGCTCACTTGCGTGGGCGTGACGGCATGCATGTTGGCGACCCAGCGGGTCAGGAAGTCGTCGGGCAGGCCGTGCAGGTTCATGAACGCAAGCTGCCCGAGGATGCCGTTCGGAGAGGAGTTCGAGATCACGAAGAGCCCGGAGCGGTAGTTCTTCATCGGGTCGAGTTCGGCGTCGCCTGGCACTTCGCCCTGGAGGCGCTCGATCTCGCGGAAAATCTCGGTGATCGCGGCGGCCGTGTGCTCGGCTGTAATTTCAGCGCTCATGATCCAGAGCGCGCCGCCGCGTCGGGCGCTGATCGAGGAATCCGGCGAATAGCTGTAGCCCTTGTCCTCGCGGATGTTGGTCGTGATCCGCGAACCGAAAGTGCCGCCGAGCAGGCTGTTCATCAGTGTCGTCTGAAAATAGAGCGCATGCGACGGATCGGGTACCGGCACGGCGATGCGCACGGAAGATTGCGGGGCGCCCGGGCTGTCGACGAGTGCGAGCTGCAGCTTGTCCGCGGCCTGCGCCGGCAGGTCGGTCGGCGGCGGCCCTTCGCGCCAGTCTCCGAAGGCCTTGCGCAGCGCCGCCTCGAGCTTGGTGCGGTCGTAGCGGCCAGCGACATAGATGTGTGTGCGTCGGGCGCCGAAGTTTCGCTCATAAAAATCGCGCAATCGGTCAATGCCATAGCCCTCGATCTGGCCTTCCTCAGGAAGAATGCGGCCGAACGGATGGTCACCAAAGACCAGCTTCGCAAGTGCCTCGTCCGCGAGCGTCTGCGGATCGGAGCGGGCAACCGCGAGACTGCGCTCGAAGTTCGCGCGCACGCGCGGCAGTTCGGATTCCGGGAACCGCGGATTCCTGAGGACATCGGCCAGGAGTTCAACGGCCGCGACCGCATGATCCGACAGCACGGAGATGCCGGCCGTTGTCTGCTCAGCCGCGACGCTGATGCCGAGTTCACCGCCCATGCCGGCTGCCGCTCTTGCAATGTCGGCGGCACTGCGAGTCGGCGTGCCTTCCTTCAGCATTTCGACCGCGACGTCGGGGAGCCAGGTGTCGCGGCCCTCGTCGATGTTGCCGGTGCGGACCACAACGAGGACGGTCACCTTCGGCACGCTGCCGTAGTCAATGAAGGTCAGCGCGAGCCCATTGTCGAGATGGAGTGCTTCCTTGGCGGGCAATCTGAATTCGTGCGGCGTGCCGGGCAGTGGCGGCGATTCGCGCGTCTGCGCGAATGCCGAGGCCGTGGCGAGACAGGCAAACGCGGCAGCCAGGCCCTTCATGGCGGGCCTGCCGCGGCGGCCTTGCCGGGCTCGACGATCTGAACGGTCCGGCGGGCCGGCGTCAGGTACTTGCGTGCGACCTCGCTGATCAAGCTCGGCGGCACCGCGCGGAAATCGGCTTCGAGGCGGTTGATCCGGTCCGGGTCGTCGTCGAAGAGCGCAAAACAGGCAAGCAGGTCCAGCAGGCCGAAGCGCGTGCTCGAGCCCGCGAGATCGTAGAGGGAGGCGCGGAGCTTTGTCATCGCGCGCTCGAATTCCTCGGTCGAGGGGGGCTCGGACTGCAGGCGCGCAATCTCCGCATCGACATCCGCAATGATCGCCTCGGGTTTCGCGCCCGGATCATGGATAAGGTAGAGCATCCACAGCATCGGGCCGTCATAGGTGAATTCGTTGCCGAGCAGATTGATGCCGCCGCCGATGCCGCTCGAATAGCCGCGCTCCTGCACCAGCTTCTGCCAGAGCCGGCTGTCCTCGCCCTGCAACAGGATCGAGTCGAGCAGGCTGAAGGCGTAGTGCTCGGGCGTGCCGCGCTCCGGCACCTGCCAGGCGAGCGCGAGCGCCGGCCGCGGCGCGAGGCGATCGACGTAGGAATTGCGCGTCTCGGCCTGCGGCACGGGCTCCGTGAGATCCGGCCGCGCCGGCTGCGCGCGTGCGGGGATCGCCGCGAAATATTTTTCGACCCAGGCGCGTGCAGCGTCCAGGTCGAAGTCGCCAGCAATCACGAGCGCCGCGTTGTTCGGCGCGTAGTAGGTTTCGAAGAAGGATTTGGCATCCTCGAGCGTTGCGGCGTCGAGGTCCGCCATGTCGCCATAGAAGTTGTGCGCATTGAACCAGTTCTGGTTCGCGACCTGCGGCATCGTGAGCCAGGGGAAGCCGCCATAGGGCTGGTTCATCACATTGTCGCGGACTTCGTTCTTGACGACGCCCTGCTGGTTCGCGAGATTTGCCTGCGTGATCGCGAGCGCCTTCATGCGGTCGGCTTCGGCCCATAGCACCGTCTCGAGCGTGTGTGCCGGGACGATCTGGTAATAGTTCGTGTAGTCGAGTCGCGTCGAACCGTTCAGCACGCCGCCATTGCCCTCGACGAGCCGGATGAATTCCATCTTGCCGAGATTGCCCGAGCCCTGGAACATCAGGTGCTCGAACAAGTGCGCGAAACCGGTGCGCCCGCGCGGCTCAATGCGGAATCCGATGTGGTAGTACACGCCGACCGTCACCGTAGGTGCCGCGGTGTCGCGCGACAGCACGACCTTCAATCCGTTCTCGAGCTTGTAATACTCGATGGGGATACTGATCGCGTTAGTGGCAGCCGGTTGCACGCCAGCCGCGCCGTTGGGCGGCTGCGTCGCACATCCGGCCATCACTGCGGCAATTATTAGCCCGCCCCAACGGCGATCGATTCCCCTCATCGCGGTGCCATTCTGATTGCGCCATCCAGTCGTATGGTTTCGCCATTCAGCATGCAGTTGGTGCAGATCGCGGCGACGAGTTCGGCGTACTCCTCCGGCCGTCCGAGCCGCGGCGGGAAGGGGACCTGCCTGCCGAGCGAGTCCTGTGCTTCCTGGGGCAGGCCCGCCATCATCGGGGTACCGAAGATTCCCGGCGCGATGCCCATGACACGGATGCCGAAGCGCGCGAGTTCACGCGCGAGTGGCAGCACCATTCCGGCAACTGCCGCCTTCGACGTGGCATAGGCCACCTGGCCGATCTGACCTTCAAAGGCCGCGACCGATGCGGTGTGAATCAGCAGACCGCGTTCGCCGTCGGCATCGGGCGTGTTGTTCTGCATGATCGCGGCAGCGGCGCGATCGAGAAGAAAGGTGCCGAGCAAGTTGATGTTGAGCACGCGCTGGAACGCCGCGACAGGCAGCGGGCCGTCCTTGCCGAGCAGTTTTCCCGGAGTCGCGACGCCGGCACAGGCGACCGCGAGGTTGAGGCCACCCATCCGGGCAGCGGCCTGCTGGACCGCCGCGTCGACGTCGGCTTCGTTCGTGACGTCGCAGCGGTGGTAGCTCGCAGCCTTACCGAGGGCCGCGGCCGACTTGCGGCCTGCTTCGTCCTGAACGTCGAGCAAGGCGACCTGACCGCCGCCCGCGACCAGACGCGCGGCCGTCGCCTGGCCGAGGCCCGATGCGCCGCCGCTGATGACTGCCCGCACCCGATCGAGATTCATGAGGTTCCTCCAGGCGACAGTCTACAGCCTTAGGCCCCCATCCACCTCGATCACACGGCCCGTGACGAAGTCATTCTCGGCGATGAACACGGCAGTCGCGGCGATTTCCGCGGGTTCGCCGAGCCGGCGGAGAGGCACCGCGGCCTTGACCCGCGCGACCATTTCCGGCTTCATCGCCGCCAGTATTTCGGTCGCGCAGAATCCCGGCGCGATCGCGGCGCTGCGGATTCCGAAGCGCGCAAGTTCCTTGGCCCACACGACAGTCATCGCGGCGACACCTGCCTTGGCGGCGGAATAATTGGTCTGCCCCGGATTGCCCTCGCGCGAGATCGAGGAAATATTGATGATCACGCCGCCATTGCCGAGCTGAATCATCCGTTCCGCAGCTTCGCGCCCGCAGAGGAAAACGCCCGTCAAATTGACGTCGAGGACCGCCTGCCATTGCGCAAGCGACATCTTCGAATGGATCGCGCCATCCCGCGCCTTGACGAGCAGTGCATCCCGCGTGATGCCGGCATTGTTGACGAGCACGTCCAGGCGGCGCAGATCCGCAACGACTGCGTCGAGGGTTTGCACGACCTTACTTTCGGCGACCACGTCGGTCACATAAGGGCGGGCCCGTACGCCCTTCGCTTCGCACTGCGCGCAGGTTTCATCGATAGCGACGGAATCAAGATCGAGTGCCGCGATGTCGGCGCCGCGGTCCGCAAAGGCGAGGGCGATCGCTCGCCCGATGCCACGGCCCGCGCCGGTAATGGCCACGACTTTATTTGAAAGCTGCATCGGTCCCTTTACTGCACTGCGAGTTAAAGTGCAGAAAAATTTATTGGGTCAAGACCTTAGCTATTTTTGCGACGCAAGACAACCATCAGGCCGGCGCTATCTCAAAAAGGACCGTTTCGGCCTCGACCAGCTCGCCTGCGCGAGCGAACACCTCGGTCACCCGCCCGGCGCGGCCGGCGCGAATTGCATGCTGCATCTTCATGCCTTCGACGATCGCGAGCACATCGCCTTTGGCAACGATGTCGCCGCTGTTGACGCGAAGTTCCACGACGCGGCCCGGGAGCGGCGAGGCCGGATGCGCGTCCGCATCTTCGGGTCTGCGCTCATACGGCCAGGCGGGGGCGAGTGCGATCTCGATCGCGCGTTCGCCGACGATCTGCAGGCGCTGGCGTTCGCGGAAGAGTTCGAGCTCCCGCGGTCCGTTGCCCGCATCAACCGTGAATCGATCCGGCGCGGTCTCGCGCACGCTGCCCCGGACTCTGGTGTTGCCGTCGTCGAGCTCGATTGAGTCCTGTTGCCGCCGCGCGCGGAGGCGGATGAATGCGGGCGTGCGCAGGCCGAGCGTTTGCGCGGGAGCACCGCCCGCGCGCCAGCCATCGCCCTGCGACCACGGCGAAGTCTTTCGTCCCGCGGCGGTTGCGCGCTCCTCGAGCGCGAGTGCCGCGGCGAGGAGGAGCGCCTCCGGCGGCAGCGCAGGCTCCTGCGTGAGTGCGGCGAGTTCCCGATCGACGAAACCCGTGTCCACGTCGCCCGCCGCAAACTCCGGATGCGCGGCGATCGCGCGCAGCAGCGGCAGGTTGTTCGCGACGCCGAAAATCGCGGTGCGAGCGAGCCGCCGTCTCAGGTTCGCCAGGGCGTGGGCGCGGTCGCGCCCGGAGGCGATCACCTTTGCGATCATCGGATCGTAGTGCACCGTGATCGCATCGCCATCCGCGACGCCAGTGTCCACGCGCCATTCCCCGTCTTCGGCCGGATGCACGAATCGGTCGATGCGACCAATTGACGGCAGGAATCCGCGCCGTGGATCCTCGCTGTAGAGACGCGCCTCGATTGCGTGGCCGCGCCTTGGAATATCCGCCTGCTCGAGCGGCAGGCGCTCGCCCGATGCGACTCGCAACTGCCATTCGACCAGGTCGAGTCCTGTCACGGCCTCGGTCACCGGATGCTCGACCTGGAGGCGCGTATTCATTTCCATGAAGTAATAGCTGCCGTCGGCATCCACGATGAACTCGATCGTGCCCGCATTGACGTAGCCGACTGCCTTCGCCGCGCGCACCGCCGCGTCCGTCATCGCCGCGCGCGTCGCCTGGTCGATGAAGGGCGAGGGCGATTCCTCGATGATCTTCTGGTAGCGGCGTTGCACCGAACACTCCCGCTCGAACAGGTGCAGGCAGTTGCCGTGCGTATCCCCGAAAACCTGCACCTCGATGTGCCGCGGCCGCAGCAGAAAACGCTCCAGCATCAGGCGCCCGTCGCCGAATGCATTCTCCGCTTCGCTGCGCGCACCGCGGATCGCTTCGTCCAGCGTTGAGGCCTCCTGCACGACGCGCATGCCCTTGCCGCCGCCGCCCGCGACCGCTTTGACGAGCAATGGGAATCCGACGCGAGCCGCTTCCCTTGCGAGCCGGGCAGGCGACTGGTCGTCGCCCATGTATCCCGGCACGACCGGCACGCCCGCGGCCGACACGATGGCCTTGGCCTCGTGCTTCAGGCCCATTGCCCGGATCGCGGGAGCCTGCGGCCCGACGAAGACAATGCCCGCCTTCTCGCAGGCCTCGGCAAATGCCGCGTTCTCGGACAGGAAACCGTAGCCGGGATGGATCGCGTCGGCGCGCGAGTGCCGCGCGGCCTCGAGCACGGCCGCCGCATTCAGGTAGGACTCGCGCGCAGGACCCGGGCCGATGCAATGCGCCTCATCCGCGAGACGCACGTGCAATGCGCCGCGATCGGCCTCCGAATGTACGGCAATGGTGTGGATGCCGAGCCGCCGGCAGGTCCGGATCACGCGGCAGGCGATCTCGCCGCGATTGGCGATCAGCAGCCGCCCGATCTTCATGCGTCGCGAATCCAGCCGGGCTTGCGCCGCTCCAGGAATGCCGTCAGTCCTTCCCGGGCTTCCTCGCCCGCACGGACACGCGCGATCCAGCGCGTGGTGTCGATGATCATGGATTCGTCACCGGCGGACTTGCGGCCCGTCACGCGCTGCAGCAGCAGCTTGATCTCGGCCTGAGCCTTCGGGCCGCCGGCGAGCAGCGCGCTTTCGATTGCATTCGTCGCTTCGGCCAGCGCTGCATCGTCCACAGCCTCATGCACGAGTCCGATGCGCATCGCGGTCACCGCGTCCATCGCTTCACCGGTCAGGAACCAACGATGCGCCTGGCGCTGCCCGATCGCGCGGATCACGTAGGGCGATATCATCGCGGGAACCAGCCCGAGGCGGACTTCGGAGAGCGCAAACCGCGCGCTCCCGCCCGCGATAGCGATGTCGCAGGCCGCGATGAGCCCGACCGCGCCGCCGTAGGCGGCGCCGTTGACGACCGCGACGGTTGGTTGCGGCAGTTTCTCGAGGCTTTCGAGCATCAGCGCGAAGCGGCGGGAATCCGCTTCGTTCTGTTCGGCCGTCGCGGCGCCTGCCGCGCGCATCTCGCCGATGTCCGCGCCGGCGCAGAATACTGTTCCGGCGCCGGTCAGTTTCACGATCCGGACGGCACGGTCACCGGCGAGCGCGGCGAACGCCTCGGTGAGATGCCGCACCATCTCCGCGGAGAGCGCATTGCGCGACTCCTCGCGATCGAGCGTCAGCGTGGCGATACCGCGGGCGTCGCGTTCGATGCGAAGCATGGGCATTACATCCGGAACACGCCGTAGGATTCCGGCAGCGGCGCTGGTCCGCGCGTCACGACTTCGAGCGCGAGTCCGAGCACGCGGCGGGTCTCGAGCGGATCGATGACACCGTCGTCCCACAGCCGCGCGGTGGCGTAATAGGGATTGCCCTGGCGTTCGTACTGATCGCGGATGCCGGTCATGAATTCGTTCTGGTCGGCTTCGGGCCAGGATCCGCCTTTCGCCTCGACGCCGTCGCGCCGCACGGTTGCGAGCACGCTCGCGGCCTGCTCGCCGCCCATGACCGAGATGCGCGCGTTGGGCCAGGTCCACAGGAAGCGCCCACCGTAGGCTCGCCCGCACATCGCGTAATTGCCTGCACCAAAGGAGCCGCCAATTACGACTGTGAGTTTCGGCACGGTTGAGCAGGCGACGGCCGTGACCATCTTCGCGCCGTCGCGCGCGATCCCGCCGCTCTCGTAGCGCTTGCCGACCATGAATCCGGTGATGTTCTGCAGGAACAGCAGCGGCACGCGACGGCGATTGGCGAGTTGCACGAAATGCGCGCCTTTCAGTGCCGATTCGGAGAAGAGGATTCCGTTGTTCGCGAGTATCGCGACCGGATAACCCCAGAGATGGGCGAAGCCGCAGACCAGCGTCTTCCCGTAGAGCGCCTTGAATTCGTGGAACTCCGAACCGTCCACCAGGCGCGCGATCACTTCGCGGACGTCGTAGGGCTGGCGCAGGTCGCGCGGCACGACGCCGTAGAGTTGCTCGGCAGCGCAGGCGGGTTCGACGGCCTCGCGACGCCCGAGCCAGGCGGCAGGCCGATGGTTCAGACTACCGACGATTTCACGCGCCATCGCGAGCGCATGCGCGTCATTGTCGGCGAGGTGATCGACGACGCCGGAAGTGCGCGCGTGAACGTCGCCGCCGCCGAGCGTTTCCGCATCCACGATTTCACCGGTCGCGGCCTTGACCAGCGGTGGGCCGCCGAGAAAGATCGTGCCCTGGTTGCGAACGATGATCGACTCGTCGCACATCGCGGGCACATAGGCGCCGCCCGCAGTGCAGGAACCCATGACGACCGCCACCTGCGGGATACCGGCCGCCGACAGGCGCGCCTGGTTGTAGAAGATCCGGCCGAAGTGCTCGCGGTCCGGGAACACCTCATCCTGCAACGGCAGGAAAGCACCGCCCGAATCGACGAGATAGACGCATGGCAGGCGATTCTCGAGCGCGATCTCCTGCGCGCGCAGGTGTTTCTTCACGGTGATGGGGTAGTAGGTACCACCTTTCACCGTCGCGTCGTTCGCGACCACCAGCAACTCGTTGCCGTGAATGCGCCCGATGCCGGCGACGATGCCCGCGGCCGGCGCGTCGTTGCCGTACATGCCGGCCGCCGCGAGCGGGGCGATTTCGAGAAACGGGCTGCCCGGATCGAGCAGCGCCTCAATACGGTCGCGCGGCAGCAGCTTTCCGCGTGCAAGGTGCTTCGCGCGGGCTTCGTCGCCGCCGCCGATCGCGGCTTCATTCTGCCTGCGGCGCAACTCGGCGACGAGAGACTCCATGTGCGCAGCGTTGTCGCGATGGTCGGCGCTGCCGGCGTCGACCCGTGAAGCGATGCGCGTCATGGGGCGGTCGCCTTGAGCAGTTCGCGGCCGATCAGCATGCGGCGGATTTCATTCGTCCCCGCGCCGATTTCGTAGAGCTTCGCATCGCGGAGGATGCGGCCCGCGGGATATTCGTTGATGTAGCCGTTGCCGCCGAGAACCTGGATTGCCTCGAGTCCCGCGCGGGTCGCATGCTCCGAGGCCGCGAGCAGGCAAGCCGCCGCGTCGTAACGTGTCGTTCGCCCGGCGTCACAGGCGCGCGCAACCGAATAGGCGTAGGCGCGCGAGGCATTGCAGGCTGCGTAGAGGTCCGCGAGCTTCGCCTGCATCAACTGGAAGCTGCCGATCGGCCGCCCGAACTGCTCGCGGTCGTGCAGGTAGGGGACGATGAGATCGAGCGCAGCGCGCATCAGCCCGAGCGGGCCGCCGGTCAGCACCAGACGTTCGTAGTCGAGACCGGACATCAGGATTTCGGAGCCGCCTCCCGGTTTACCGAGCAGATTGGCATCCGGCACGAGACAATCCTCGAGCACGAGTTCGCAGGTGTCGGAGCCGCGCATGCCGAGCTTGTCGAGTTTCTGCGCCGCGCGAAAGCCCTTCATGCCGCGCTCGACGATAAACGCGGTGATGCCGCGCGCGCCGCTGCCCGGATCCGTCGTCGCATAGATCACAGCCGTGTCCGCTTCCGGTCCGTTCGTGATCCACATTTTGCTGCCATTCAGCACCCAGCCGTCCGACTTGCGGTCGGCCCGCGTGCGCATCGAGATGACGTCGGACCCGGAACCGGACTCGCTCATGGCGAGTGCCCCGACGTCCTCCCCGCTCACGAGCCGAGGCAGGAACCGCCGCTTCTGTTGGTCGGTGCCGAAGCGGCGAAGCTGATTCACGCAGAGATTCGAATGCGCGCCGTAGGAGAGGCCGATCGAGCCCGAGGCCCGGCTGATTTCCTCCATCGCGACGACATGCTCGAGATAGCCGAAGCCGAGCCCGCCGTATTCCTCCGGAACGGTCATGCCGAGCAGGCCCATGGCGCCCAACTCCGGCCATAACTCGCGCGGAAAGCGGTTGCTGCGGTCGATCTCGTCGGCCTGGGGCGCGATGCGGCGGAGCGCAAATTCGCGGACCGCGTGGCGCAGCTCGTCGACGCGGGGCCCGAGCGCGAAATCGAAATCGATTGGGAACATTGAGGCCTCCGATTGGCCGGTCAGGCTTGCCAGGAGCATTTTATTGTCCGACAATCAGACAAGCAAGGCCCCTTGCCTGAAAGGTGAAGCATGTTCGAACCGCTTGGCTATGCCCCGGCCTATCTCCGGGTTTCGGAAGTGATCCGGACCCGGATCCTGCGCCGCGAACTGCCGGAAGGTGAGCGACTGCCCACCGAGACCGAGCTCGCCCGCCAGTTTGAGGTCAACCGGTCGACGGTTCGGGAAGCACTCCGGAAACTCGAAAGCAGCGGCCTGTTGGGGCGGCGCCGTGGCGGCAAGCGCCTCTATGTGACCCGCCCGACGCGCGAAACGATCGGCGGCGGCCTGTCGCAGGCGTTTGCCTTGCATCGCGCACGCGTCGTGGATGTCTGGGAAGCCCTGCAGGCTGTGCAGCCGGGCATTGCGGCGGCTGCCGCGGAGCGGCGTTCGCCGAAGGCGCTCGCGCACCTTGAAACCACCGCACTGCGTTTCGCAGCACGCCAGGGCGAGCGCGAGCTCGCGGTCGGCGATGTCGCGGGTTTTTTCGACGCACTGGGCGAAGCCGGCGCGAACCCGGTTTTCACGCTCCTGAATGAGCCGTTGCTGCGGCTCCTGAAGCCGAGCCTCGCGGTGATTATCGACCGCGTACCTCAGGCACGCTCACGCATCGAGTCGGCCCAGAAAGAGATTGTCGCGGCGGTCAAGGCGCGTGATCCGAAGAGCGCGGCCGAATGGATGACCCGCCACGTCCGCGACTTCCGGCGCGGCTACGAGGTCGCGGGAATTCCGCTTTCGACCGAGGTTGGCGAGGATCTCGATGCCGCGGTTTCAGGCCTCAGCTGAGTTCGATCGCAATCGCCGTCGCCTCGCCGCCGCCGATGCAGAGTGCGGCAAGCCCGCGCTTCTTGCCGTGGCGCTTCAGCGCATGAATGAGCGTTGTCATGATTCTTGCCCCGGTCGCTCCGATCGGATGTCCGAGCGCACAGGCGCCGCCGTGAACATTCACGCGATCATGCGCGATGCCGATGTCCTTCATCGCGGCCATCGTGACGACGGCGAAAGCCTCGTTGATCTCATAGAGGTCGACATCCGCCGCCTGCCATCCGGCGCGCTTCAGGACCGTCTTGATTGCTCCGCCCGGCGCAGTCGTGAACCACTCCGGCGCGTGCGCGTGACTTGCGTGGGCGACGATCGTTGCAATCGGCTTGAGCCCGGCCCTGGCCGCGGCGCTTGCACTCGCGAGCAGCAGGGCCGAGGCGCCATCGGCGATCGACGAGGAACTTGCGGCAGTTACGGTGCCATCCTTGCCAAACGCGGGTTTCAGGTTCGGTATCTTTTCGAGCGACACGGTGAACGGCGTTTCATCGCGGGAGATCACGCGCTCGCCCTTGCGATCGCTGATCGTGACCGGCGCGATCTCCGCCTCGAAGGCGCCCGATTCGACGGCGACGACGGCACGGCGCACCGATTCCGCCGCAAAGGCGTCCTGATCGGCGCGGCTGAACCCGTATTTCGCGGCGGTCGCATCGGCGAAGCAGCCCATCAGCTTGCCGTCCCAGGGGCTCTGCAATCCGTCGTAGAACATGTGGTCGATGATCTCGCCGTGACCCAGGCGATAGCCGGCGCGGGCCTTGGGCAGGAGATAGGGCGCGTTGGTCATCGACTCGAGCCCGCCCGCGATCACGAACTCCGCGCTGCCGGCCATGATCTGGTCGGCGCCGTACATGACGGCGCGCATCCCGGATCCGCACATCTTGTTGACCGTGGTCGCTGGAACCGCCTGCGGCACGCCGGCCGCGAGCGCGGCCTGACGCGCCGGCGCCTGGCCCTGGCCCGCGGGCAGCACGCAGCCCATGATGACTTCGCCCGCAATTCCGGGGTCAGCACCGGCGCTCTGCAGCGCCCCGCGGATCGATGCCGCTCCGAGTGCGTGACCGGGAACGCTTGCGAATACGCCGAGCATCGCCCCGATAGGCGTACGACGGGCTGCGAGAATGACGACGGGATCGCTGGCCATGGGAGGGTTCCTGGACGAGTGAATGGGGTCTATTTTGCCCTGCAAAAGGGCGGCTGTCGCCCCAGGGCCAGCGCCGGCTCAGCCGGCCTCGGCGCGCTGCCAATGTTCGAGCAATTGGCCAAGGCGCTGCCGCAGCTCCCCGAATCGCAGGGGCTTGAAGAGCACGGTCACGCCCGCGGGCAGTCCGCCACGTTCGGCGATCGTGTGCTCGGTCAACGCCGTCACAACCATGATCTCGAGTTCGCTGATCGCGCCGGAGGCGCGGAGCGCCCGGAGCATCTCGAAGCCGTCGATGCCCGGCATGCGCAGGTCCGTGATCAGGAGATCCGGCCGCGACGCGCCGATCGCGAGCAGGGCGTCGAATCCGCCCGGTACGCATTGCAGGTGAATCGGCAGCCCCCAGGAGCGCAGATGCAATTCAAACAGATGCCGGAAGTCGGGCTCGTCTTCGACGATCAGCACCTCGTAGCTGCCGCTGGGTGCGCGCCGCGAGATGCTTCCGGTGCGGCGCTGAAGCAGTTCGTCGATCGAGGCCGTCAGGATGCGCCGGTGACCGCCGGGCGTTTTCCAGGCGCGCAGCAACCCGGCTTCGGACCAGAGCTGCACTGTACGCAGCGAAACGCCGAGGCGATCGGCGGCGTCCCGCGTCGAACAGACTTCCTGCCCGGAATCGACCAAGCGGCTCTCCCGTTGCATTCCCCGGCTGACGCAATGACAGCATCGCAGGTCCCGGCTTGCAACGCTAAACTGTCATTCCGGCGCGCTGGAGATTCCCGATGAGCAGCCCGGCTGAACGCATCGACAAAGCCGCTGACGCGGCGCGCGGGCCCTTGCGCTTCGTGAGCGCCGCTTCGCTCTTCGACGGTCACGACGCCGCGATCAACATTATCCGCCGGATCCTCCAGTCACACGGGGCGGAAGTCGTGCACCTTGGGCACAACCGCAGCGTAGCTGACATCGTTCGCGCGGCGATCCAGGAGGATGCCGACGGAGTCGCAGTCAGCAGCTACCAGGGCGGCCACAACGAGTATTTCCGCTACATGGTGGACATGCTTCGCGACCAGGGTGCCGGCCACGTGAAAGTCGTCGTCGGCGGTGGCGGCACGATCGCGCCGCACGAAGTCGAAGAGCTGGAGGCTTACGGCGTCGCGAAGATCTACACGCCCGATGATGGTCTTCGGCTCGGCCTCGACGGCATGATCGAGGACGTATTCCGCCGCGTGCGTGAGACGCCACGCCCCGTCTTCGACGGCGGCGCGGTCTCGGCCGACGACCCGGTGAATCTCGCGCGTGCAATCACGCTTCTTGAACAGGGCGGTGACGAGAGCGCGGTGACGCGGGTCAGAAGCCTGGCCGCGAAGACCCTCATGCGGCCGCCGGTCCTCGGCATCACCGGCACGGGCGGCGCCGGCAAGTCCTCGCTGACTGACGAGATCCTGAACCGCATCGTGCGATTCTTCCCGGACCGGCGAGTGGCCGTTGTCGCGATGGACCCGACGCGGCGCCGTTCCGGCGGCGCGCTGCTTGGCGACCGCATCCGGATGAATTCGCTCGCGAACGAGCAGCTTTTCATGCGCTCGCTTGCGACCCGACGCCAGCACCTCGCAACCTCCGCCGTCCTCGCGGACACGATACAGCTGCTGAAATCGGCGGGATTCGACCTGATCGTGGTCGAGACGGCGGGCATCGGCCAGAGTGATACGGAGATCGTCGATCTTGTCGATCTTTCGATGTACGTCATGACCGCCGATTACGGCGCCGCGAGCCAGCTCGAGAAAATCGACATGCTGGATTTCGCAGATTTCATCGCGCTCAACAAGTTCGAGAAGCGGGGCGCGGAAGACGCTTTGCGCGACGTGCGCAAGCAGGTCGCGCGCAACCGGAAGCTCTTCAAAACGCCACCCGAGGAGCTGCCGGTCTATCCGACCATCGCGAGTCAGTTCAATGATGCCGGCGTCAACGTGCTTTTCAGCGCGCTCTGCGTCCGGCTGCAGGACCAGTGGGGACGCTTGCGCCCGTGGCGTCCCGATGGCCTGGAGCCGCTTGGCCCGCCAAAACGCCAGGCCGTCATCCCGGGGTCGAGAGTGCGCTACCTCGCCGAAATCGCCGCCGGCGGGCGCGGGGCGCAGCGTGCGGCTGCCGCCGCCGCTGAAGCCGCGGGCCGGGCCCAGGGACTGCACCGGGCGCTCGCTGCACTCAGTGACGCAGCGCTTCCCGCCGCTCTCGATCGGTATCGCGACCATCAGATCGCGGGCGGAGACGCGTCGATCGAGCGCCTCCGGCGTGAGTACAACGCCGCGCTCGACGACGTTGGCGCGGAAGGGATCGCGCTGCTCAAGGAATGGCCGGCGCGACAGGCGGCGGCGGCTGCGGACGAATTCAGTTACCAGGTCCGCGAGCGCGAAGTGCGCGGCCCGAACTACAGCGAATCACTTTCTCATCTGAAGCTCCCCAAGATCGCGACCCCGCGTTTCGAAGATTGGGGAGCGCAGCTCGCTTTCCTGCTGACCGAGAATCTGCCGGGCGCTTATCCGTACACAGGCGGCATCTATCCGTACCGGCGCGAGGATGAGGATCCGACGCGCATGTTCGCGGGCGAGGGCATGCCCGAGCGGACCAATCGCCGCTTCCATTACCTGGCGCGCGGACACCAGGCGACCCGCCTCTCGACAGCCTTCGACTCGACGACGCTCTACGGTGAAGACCCCGACGAGCGACCGGACATCTACGGCCGGATCGGGAACTCGGGCGTCTCGATCGCGTCGCTCGACGACATGAAGCGACTTTATTCAGGATTCAACCTGAGCGCCCCGTCGACCTCGGTCTCGATGACGATCAACGGTCCCGCGCCGATGATCCTCGCGATGTTCATGAACACGGCCATCGACCAGCAGGTCGAGCGCCACCTGCGCGAGAATGGCGATTGGGCGGCGGCAGAAGCAAAGATCGTGAAATTGTTCGCGGGCCGCGAGCGGCCGCGGTATCGCGGCGAGCTGCCGGCAGGCCATGACGGCAGCGGGCTCGGCCTGCTCGGCGTGAGTGGCGACCAGTTCGTCGATGCCAAAACCTACACGAGGCTCCGCGCCGACGCGCTCGCGCGCGTGCGCGGCACGGTCCAGGCGGACATCCTGAAAGAAGACCAGGCTCAAAACACCTGCATCTTCTCGACCGAGTTCGCGCTGCGGATGATGGGCGACGTGCAGCAGTTCTTCAGCGACAACCGCGTGCGGAATTTCTATTCCGTCTCAATCTCCGGTTATCACATCGCGGAGGCGGGCGCGAATCCCGTTTCGCAGCTCGCCTTTACGCTCGCGAACGGATTCACGATCGTCGAGTACTACCTGTCCCGCGGCATGAAAGTCGACGATTTCGCGCCGAACCTGTCCTTCTTCTTCTCGAACGGGATGGACCCCGAGTACGCGGTTATCGGCCGCGTTGCGCGCCGGATCTGGGCCCGCGCGATGCGCGAACGTTACGGGGCGTCGCCGCGGAGTCAAATGCTCAAGTACCACGTGCAGACCTCGGGACGGTCGCTGCACGCGCGCGAGATCCAGTTCAACGACATCCGCACGACGTTGCAGGCCATGTACGCGCTTTTCGACAGCTGCAACAGCCTGCACACGAACGCCTACGACGAGGCGATCACGACTCCGACCGAGGAGAGCGTGCGGAGGGCTGTTGCGATCCAGCTCATCATTGCGCGCGAGCTCGGGCTCAACCAGAACCAGAACCCGTGGCAGGGATCGTTTGCGATCGAGCGTCTCACGGAGATCGTCGAGGAGGCGGTGTACGCCGAGTTCGAGAGCCTCTCGGAGCGGGGCGGAGTCCTGGGCGCGATGGAGACGATGTACCAGCGCGGAAAGATCCAGGAGGAGTCGCTGTACTACGAGCACAAGAAACACGACGGCAGCCTCCCGATCGTCGGGGTCAACACCTTCCTGCCGGAACACGGCGGCAGCGACGACAACCGGAATGCCGAGCTGATCCGCTCAACCGAGGAGGAAAAGCAGGCCCAGGTCGTCGCGGTTCGTGCCTACAACGAGGTGCATGCGAATTCGCAGGAGGCGGCATTGGAGAAGCTCCAGGCCGCCGCCGCCGCCGAGGGCAACGTGTTCGCGGAACTGATGGAAACGGTGAAGTCCGCATCGCTTGGGCGGATCTCACGCGCGCTCTACGCCGTCGGCGGCCAGTACCGCCGGAATATGTAGAAGGAAAGCCTGAAGGGGACGAAAACCTGAAGGGGACGTTCACCTTTGCCACAGCGTCGCGCAATTGAGTGTGCGGCGGTTTCCGCAAAGGTGAACGTCCCCTTCAGGTTTTAGACGCGGTGCTTCCGTTCAGAGCACCGGTTCTTCAAGCGCGGCGCCGATCCGGGCCCGGGCCTCGTCCCTGAGCATCGCCGCGGCGTCGCCGGCACCCGTCTTCGCGGGCAGCGGCTCGAGGACCTCGACTTCAATTCGACCCCAGCGAGGAACGATGTTTCCCCCGCCGAGCACGCGGCGTGTACCGCGGATTGCGATTGGTGCGACCGGGACGCCGGCACGCGCCGCAGCGGCGAATGCGCCGCCGTGGAAGCGCGCGAGCCCGGGCTCGGGGCTGAAGGTGCCTTCGGGAAAGAAGGCGATCGCCTGTCCTTGCTCGACGGAGCGCAGGATGCGCCGCGCGTCACTGCCGCCTTCGTGGCGGTTCTGGCGCTCGACGAAATGATGCCCCAGGCGCTCGAGCAGCCGGCCGGCCAGCGGCAACCGCGATGCTTCCTTCTTGATCACGAATCCGAAACGCGGCGGCAGGCACGCAAAAAGGAGTGGGCCGTCGATGTAGCTCGCATGATTCGCAACGATGATGCAGGCGGCCGCGGGCAGCCGTTCGAGTCCGAGCGTGCGGACCGGCAACCCGCACAGCCGGAAATAGATGCGGCAGGCCAGGCCCGCGAAGGCACGACGCGTCTCGAGTTTCGGCAACGCAAGGATGGGAAGGGTCGCGACCAGCAGCAGCGGGATAGTCAGCAGCCAGACCCAGAGTCCCCAGATCAGGCGGAACGGATTCCAGGTCATGGCTGGCAGCCGCCTTGCAGCGGCGGGTACTGTGAACTGGTTCCGGTTATGTTAATGGTCATGGGGGTCTGTGAGACCGGTCACGTTCGATTCCGTCGGCGGCGAACCATACTGCGCCTGCATTCTGTCGCACCAGCCCGCCGTGCGCGAACCCGCGACGACACGGCTGTCCGCGCCGGAAAGCAGGGCAGGTACATGAGCGCAGCAATGAAATCTTCGACTTCGGTGCGGGCGGCGACACTCGCGACCGCCGGTGCGGCAGGACGAGGCCGTCGAACCGATGATCGTGCGTTTTCTCGACGCGGTCTGGATGGAGCGTGGGCTGTCGCCAAACACGCTCGCCGCCTACCGCGCCGACCTGACGGCGCTCACCCGCTGGCTGCGCAAGCGCGGTACGGTGCTCGATCGCACGACGCGAAACGACCTGCTCGGCATTTATCGCCTGGCGAGTGGAGACGGGCGCGCGTCCGCGCTCGACCGCGCGCCAGTTGTCCAGTTTCCGCCGCTTCTTCCGCTACCTCGTGCGTGAAGGCGTGGTCAAGGAAGATCCGACCGCGCAGATCGCGATGCCGAAGATCGGCCGCTCCCTGCCGCGGTCGCTGACCGAGGCCCAGATCGACTCGTTGCTCGCCGCGCCGCTGACCACGGATCCGCTCGGCCATCGCGACCGCACCATGCTCGAGGTGCTGTATGCGACGGGACTCCGCGTCTCCGAGCTCGTGAGCCTGCGGCACAGCCAGGTGAACCTGAATCAGGGCGTGCTGCGCATCGTCGGCAAGGGCAATCGCGAGCGGCTGATCCCGCTCGGCGAGGAAGCCGTGCGCTGGCTGAACGAATTCGTGCGCGGCGCGCGCGGGGAGATCCTGCTCGACCGCCAGACCGATCACCTGTTTCCGACGCGGCGCGGCGACCGCATGACGCGCCAGGCCTTCTGGCACATCATCAAGCGCTACGCGAAGAAAGGTGGCGTCGAGAAGGAGCTCTCGCCGCATACGCTCCGTCACGCGTTCGCGACCCACCTGCTGAACCACGGCGCGGACCTCCGCGTGGTGCAGATGCTGCTCGGCCACAGCGACCTCTCGACCACGCAGATCTATACGCACGTGGCGCGCGAACGCATGAAAGAGCTGCACGCGCAGCACCACCCGCGCGGCTGATAGACTGGCGGCCTGAACCCGAACCACGGCCCAGTGCCGTGGTCCAATGGCTGTCACTCCAAGCTTTGAGGCCAGCGTGAACCCAGTCTTTCGTCAGATCCTCCCGGCCGCCGCGATGATCGCGCTCGCAGGCGTGGCCAACGCCGCGCCACCGCCGGCGAAACCCGACCTCCGCGCCGAGATCGCGCGCCGGCTCGACATCAAGGTCGAGGACGTGCGCCTGTCGCCGATCGAAGGCCTCTACGTGGTCCAGTCCGGATCCGAGGTCGGCTACGTCTCCGCCGACGGGCGCTTCTATGTCGAAGGCGATGTCTTCGACATGGAGTCCAAGCACAATCTCACCGAGGATCTCCGCGCGCAGGGACGGCTCGCGCTTTTGCATGGCGTCAAGGACGCGGATGCGATCGTGTTCTCGCCGGCCGGACCCGTGCGCCACACGCTCACCGTCTTCACCGACGTGGACTGCACGTACTGCCGCCGGATGCACCAGGAGATCGCTGAGTTCAACCGGCTCGGCATTCCGCGTGCGCTACCTGATGTACCCGCGGAACGGCCCGGATACCGAGGCCTGGCGAAAGGCCGAGGCGGTGTGGTGCAGCGCCGGACCGGAAAGAGGCGCTGACCCGCGCCAAGCGCGGCGAGACGCTCAAGGCCGGCAAAGTGCGAGACGCCGGTGGCCGCGCAATACGAACTTGGCCAAAAGCTCGGCATCCGCGGCACGCCCGGCATCTTCACCGACACCGGCGAATACCTTGCGGGCTATATGCCGCCGGCGAGCATGGCCGAATACCTGTCGAGAACCTGTCGGCTCGCCGCGACCGAACTGAGGCCTCAGCGCTCGAGCAGCGGCAGCTTGTCCGGCGATGTCCTTCCAGGCGTCCGCATCCGCCGGCGGTTCGCCGCGCTGTGTGATGACCGGCCATTCCTTCGCGAGCTCGGCATTGAGCGCGAGGAACGCTTCCTGTCCCGCCGGGACTTCTTCTTCGGAAAAGATCGCCTCGACCGGGCATTCAGGCTCGCACAGCGTGCAGTCGATGCACTCCTCGGGATCGATCACGAGGAAATTCGGTCCCTCGTGGAAGCAGTCCACGGGACAGACCTCGACGCAATCCATGTACTTGCACTTGATGCAGGTTTCGGTGACGACGAACGTCATCGACAGAACTCCCGGCCCGGATTGTCAGCCGCGCATTGTGCCATAGCGTCGCCGTGCGGCGTTCATTCGATCGTGTGGAAATGCAGTCCGTTCCTGCCTGTGGCGCGGTCCTCGAAATAGCGGCGCAACGTGAATTCGACGCTCTTGAACGCGAGTCTTCGCCAGGGCAGCGCGCGCTCGTCGCATAGCTCGACCTCCAGGCTCTCGGCGCCGACGCCGTACGACGGAATCGGCGAGCGTGGCGCGGAACATCACGTGCACCTGCTCGGCATGCAGCACGTGCACGATTGCGCAGAGACCACCGATCTCGACGTGCGCGAGCGCTTCTTCCTGGCATTCGCGCGCCGCGGCCTGTTGCAGCGTCTCGCCGACCTCCATGAATCCGGCCGGAATGGTCCAGTAGCCGCGGCGCGGCTCGATGGCGCGGCGGCAGATCAGGATGCGCCCTTCGAACTCCGGTATGCAGCCCGTCACGAGCTTGGGATTGCGGTAGTGGATCGTGCCGCAGGCCGTGCAGACGAAACGCGGCAGGTGATCGCCTTCGGGAACGCGCCGCAGCGACGGGCGCGGCGCAACTCGGGCAGAAGTTCATCGGTTCGATTGTATACTCGCCGGCCGCGCGCATGCGGCCCGGGATGGCGGAATTGGCAGACGCAGCAGACTCAAAATCTACCGTATCCGAAAGGATGTGTGGGTTCGACCCCCTCTCCGGGCACCAAGCTAACTATTTCCTTTGCGCCTGCGACCTTTTGACGGGCCCGGGCATCTAAGCCCCCGATGACCCGTATTACCGATATCCGGATTCCGGAGTCCTTGGTCGCCGCGGCGTGCTCGGGCGACGCGACGGCGCTCGAAGCCGTCTATGGCGCGACCGCCGGGCCGATCTACACGATTCTGCGCCGGCTGGTCCGGCGTCCGGCGATTGCCGAGGAATTGCTGCAGGAGACCTTTGTGGATGTGCTGGAGCACATCGGCGCGTTCGAAGGGCGCTGCCCGCTGCCGGCCTGGATCCGCGCGATCGCGGTCAATCGCGCGCTGATGTACCTGCGCTCGCCCTGGCATCGCAGTCTCGAATGGCTGGACAAGGACCCGGGAGGGGCCGACCGGCTGCCCGCGATCCAGGATGGCGCAGCGGAGCACTTCGATACGGGTCTCGAGCGGGCACTGATGACGCTGCCCGCACTCGCCCGCGCGGTCGTCTGGCTGCACGACGTCGAGGGTTTCACGCACGCGGACATCGGCTTCGCGCTCGGGCGGACTCCCAGTTTCTCGAAATCGCAGCTCGCGCGGGCGCACAAGCGGCTCCGCGATCTGCTGGCTGGCGACAATCGCATCGCGGAGGGCGCGCCATGCACGCCGACATGAACGACTGGAGCGGGCGCCTCGCTGCGCTCGCGGAATTCGAGCCACCAGCCGCCGGCTGGCAGGCAGTGGAAGCGACGCGTGACGGACGCGAAGCGTGGCAGAACTCGCGCTGGCCGACGATGCTCGCGGCTGCCGTGCTCGCCGCGGCTGCTCGGTCTCGGCTGGTGGCTGCAGTCGGCGCAGCGCGCGCTGACGACGGATTCCGATGCCGCGGAACGGCCGGCGGTGCCGGTGGCCGCCGGGATGCGCGCCGAGAACGACCGGCTCGAATGGCTGCTTGCGACGCTGCCGGAGCGGCACGCGATGCGCGGCAGCACGGCCTTCACCGTGGCCGAGCTCGAGGATCGCCTCGCCTTGCTGGACGATCGCTTGAGCCTCGTTTCACTCGAGCCGAATGCGCCGGAGCGCGCCGAACGCCTGTGGCAGGAGCGCGTCGAGGTCATGCATTCGCTGGTCCGGGTCCGTTACGCGGACGCGGTCGGCACCTACTGATTCGATGGAGGACACGATGAAACGGTTGATGATCACGATGCTTGTAATGGCGGCGCTCGCCGGGGCCGCAGCGCCCGCAATGGCGCGAGACCGAAGACCAGGCGGCGCTCGACAAGCGCCTGGCGGATGCGCAGCGCAGGCTCGAGGACGCTGCGCGCGAAGTCGCGGAACTGGGCGGCGAGGCGGCGGGTCCCGGCGCATTCCGGCAGTTCGAACATTTCCTGCCGAATCCGCGGCGCGCGATGCTCGGCGTCAATCTCGGCGGCACGCGAGCCGAATGGCGGTGGCGTGCGCGTCGATGGCGTGAGCCCGGCGGGCCCGCGGCGGAGGCGGCGTCAAGCCGGGCGACGTCATCGTTGCGATCGAGGCCAAGCCCGTGACCACGGGGCGCGAACTCGTGCAGGCAATGGAGGCCATCGAGCCCGGCGAAAAAGTCGAACTCGAACTGCGGCGTGACGGCAAGCCAGTGAAACTCGCGGTCGAAGCGCGGCCGCTCGACCCGATTTTCCTCGCCGGCCCCGGAATGATGCTCAGCGATGCCACGCGCTGCCCGCAATGCCGCGCTCGAGGGCGAGTGCCTTTCGACGGCGATCTGCACTGGCTGCTGGACGAATGGGGCGATGCCGAGTTCGTCACGCTGACGCCCGGCCTCGGACGCTATTTCGGCGCCGACAAGGGCGTGCTCGTCGCGCGTGCGCCGGAGGACGCGACGCTCGGGCTGCAAGGACGGCGACGTGATCGTCGCAATCGGCGGACGCGAACCGCAGAACGGCCGGCATGCGATGCGCATCCTGCGCTCCTATCAAGCCGGGCGAAGCGGTCGAGCTCAAGATCCTGCGGGATCGCCGCGCCCAGACCCTGAACGCCACGCATTCCGGAACGCGAGGCGCGCGACGTGCGGCGTCACCGGATGCCGCCGCCGCCCGGGCTCCGGTGCCGCCGTCGGTGCCCGAGCCACCCGCTGCGAGCTGAGCGCTGCGAACGCTGTGCTAGTCTGCGCGGCCCATGCGCCGCGCAGACTTTTCGTATCCGCTGCCGCAGGAACTGATCGCGCTCCGGCCGTTACCACGGCGCACGGCGAGCCGCCTGCTCGCGCTCGATGGCGCGACCGGCGCGATCCGCGACCTGCAGTTTGCGGATCTGCCGTCCTTGCTGCGACCCGGCGACCTGCTGGTGCTCAACGACACGCGCGTACTGCCGGCGCGGCTGTCCGGCCGCAAGGCGAGCGGCGGAGCCTGCGAGATCCTGCTCGAGCGGCTCCTGGACGGCCGGCGCTTTCTCGCGCAGGCGCGCGCGAGCAAGGGCCTGCGTCCGGGCACGACGGTCGCGCTGCCTGCGGGGCGCCATCGCGCGCGTCTCGCACGCCACGGGGACCTCTACGAGCTCGAGCTGGATCGGGCGGCCTTGCCGTACTTCGAAGCGCACGGCAGCGTGCCGCTGCCGCCCTACGTCGCGCGCGCCGCGGACGACGCGGACCGCGAGCGCTACCAGACGGTCTATGCCGGATTCGCCTGGCGCCGTCGCGGCGCCGACGGCCGGCCTGCATTTCGACGAGGAGATGCTGGCCAGGATCCGCGAGTCCGGCGTCGCGATCGAACGCCTGACCCTGCACGTCGGTGCCGGCACCTTCCAGCCGTTGCGCGCCGATGATCTCGAATCGCACCGCATGCACGCGGAGCGTTTCTGCGTGTCACCGGCAACCGTCGCACGCGATCGAAGCGGCGCGACGGCAGGGCGGCACGCGTCGATCGCAGTCGGCACCACGGTCGTGCGGGCGCTCGAGGCCGCGGCCGCGGGCGGGCAGCTCGAGGCGCAAGATGGCGAGACCGATATCTTCATCCGGCCGGGCTACCGCTTCAGGGTTGTCGACGCGCTTCTGACGAACTTTCACCTGCCGGAGTCGACCCTGCTCGTACTCGTCGCCGCATTCGCGGGGCGGGAACGCGTGCTCGCCGCTTATCATCATGCGATCGCCGGAGCGTTACCGGTTCTTCAGTTACGGGGACTGCTATGTTCGTGACGCCCGATCCCGCCGCGCTGGTCTCGCGCGAAGCACACGCGTGAAGTTCCGATCTGCTCGCAGGAGACGGTGCGGCGCGGCGCGGGCGGCTTGAGTTCGCGCGCGGCGCGGTCGAGACGCCGGCTTTCATGCCGGTCGGTACCTATGGGACCGTCAAGGGCGTCACGCCCGAAGAACTGGTGGACTGCGGCGCGGAGATCGTGCTCGCGAACACGTTTCACCTGATGCTGCGTCCGGGCGCGGAGATCGTGCGCGCGCACGGCGGACTGCATGGAATGATGCACTGGCAGCGGCCGATCCTGACCGACTCCGGCGGCTATCAGGTCTTCAGCCTGGCTTCGATGCGGAAGCTGT
The DNA here is from genome assembly GCA_963819545.1 of uncultured Gammaproteobacteria bacterium. Lineage (GTDB taxonomy): Bacteria > Pseudomonadota > Gammaproteobacteria > Steroidobacterales > Steroidobacteraceae > SCUD01. The sequence continues at coordinate 1,537,968 of CAWFWJ010000002.1, forward strand.
CGGAGGAGGGCGTGCATTTTCGGTCTCCGGTCGACGGCGCGGAAGTCTTCCTGAACCCTGAGCGGGCGATGGAGATCCAGCGTGCGCTCGGCTCGGATGTCGCGATGGTGTTCGACGAGTGCACGCCGTACCCGGCGACCGAAAGCCAGGCGCGCGAATCCATGGAACTGTCGCTGCGCTGGTCGGAGCGGAGTCGACACGCCTTCGACGCGCTGCCGGGCGACGGCGTGCTATTCGGCATCATCCAGGGCGGCATGCATGAGGCGCTGCGCAGCGCATCGCTCGAGGGACTCGAGCGGATCGGTTTTGAAGGGTTGGCAATCGGCGGCCTGTCGGTCGGCGAACCGCTGCGGAGCGCGAACGCGTACTGAATGCACTCTTGCCAGCGATGCCCGGAGAAAAGCCGCGCTACCTGATGGGGGTCGGCCGGCCCGAGGACCTGGTCGAGGCCGTGGCGGCGGGCGTCGACCTGTTCGATTGCGTGATTCCGACGCGCCACGCGCGAAACGGTCACCTGTTCGTTCCCTCGGGCGTCCTGAACATCCGCAATGCGCGTCATGCTGCCGATACCGGGCCGGTCGACCCGGATTGCGGCTGCTACACCTGCCGCAACTATTCGCCGCGCGTACCTCCGGCACCTCGACCGTTGCGGCGAGATGCTGGGCCCGCGCCTCGCGACGCTGCACAACCTGCACCACTACCTGAATCTGATGACGCGCATGCGCGCGGCAATCGCCGGGCGCGGGAATTCCGCGCGCGTTCCGCACCGCCTGCGGTCACGCGGTACGGCGGCGAAGACTAGCGTGGCCGGCTTCAGCCGGTCTCGATCAGGAGCTCGGTGACGGTCGCCATGTCCTCGATCGAAGCGTTGATGAAGGACGCGCGCAGGCGTCCCGCCTTGTCCACGGCAAAGACCTGCGTCGAATGCATGACGTTGTAGTTGCCGTCCTTGCCGGGCGGCTCCTTGAAGAACACGGCGGCGAACCGGGCGGCGATCTTCGCCGTCGCCTTCGGATCGCCGGTCAGTCCGATGAAGTCGGGGGAGAGCGGGCGCGAGATAGGCCTTGAGCGCCGCGGGCGTGTCGCGCTCGCCGTCGACGCTGATCAGGACCACGATGTGCGCGCCTTCAGCGCGCCCTCGCGCGACTCGTGCAGCGATCTTCAGCCGTGCGAGCGTCGTCCGGGCAGACATTCGGGCAGTGGGTGAATCCGAAGAAGACGAGCGTCGGGCTCGACCACGCAGGCTGGAGAAGCGCGCGCGGCTTGCCGATCGTGGTCGGTCAGCGTGAAATCAGCAATCGGCGCGGGCGACGGGATTGACGTAGACCCGATCGAGCGCGGGCAGCGTGGCGGTGCGCTGCGCCCGGCCGGCGCAAGCTGGCGCCGAGCCAGCGCGAGCGCGGCGACGAGCGGCGCGCTAGTTCGCATAGAGGCGCGTCGTCGGCACGAGGCCGAACGTGGTCTGCGCCCGGGCGCTTCCAGTACAGCTTGGCGACCGCCGTGCCGGTCGTGTCGTAGAACTCGATCGTGATCGTGTAGCGCTGGTTCTTGGTCATCGCGATGTCGCCGCTCGCGTTGTTGGTGGTCGCGTGGCTGGTCCAGTTGTCGATGACGAGGTTGCCATTGATCCACAGCCGCACGCCGTCATTCGATGCGTGTCTGGAACTGGAAGTTGCCGGTCGCGGTCGCCTCGACGTAGCCGGTCCAGCGCACCGAGAACTTGTCGGCGTTGACGCCGGCGCCCGGCGAGCCGCTCCAGCTGAAGTTCACCTGCTTCGACGCGCTGCGAGGGCCGCGGCTGCCTGAAAGCGTCATGTTGTTGAAATAGCTGCCGGCCAGGCCGGTGCCCGTGTTCGGCGTCGCGGAGCCGCCGGCGCCGACGCTTCCTGGCTGCCGATCTGCGACGACGTAGGCGACGAGGTTCGCGAGCTCCGTGTCGGCTGATCGTGACGCCCTCGTGCGCGCGGATCGCGTCGCCGAGCGTCGCCGCCGAACCGCGGTGCAGGTAGGGCGCCGTCGCCCAGACGTCGCGCAGCGTCGGGATGTCGATGCCGGTCAGCGGGCCGCCGAGGCGGTTGCCGCTGTCGCCGTTGATCGTGCCGATGTCCTGCGGGTTGCTGCTCCCGCTGTTGGTGAACGCCGTGCCGCCATGGCAGCTGCCGCAGTTCTTCGCGACTGGAACACCTGGCGTGCCGGCGACCGGCGGCCGCGGTCAGGCTGCCGTCGGCATTGCGCAGCGGGCTCGAGGCGAAAGCTGTTGAGCGAGGCGACGTAGGCCGCGAGCGCATCGAGATCGGCGCTCAAGCCCGGCTTTCGGGTCGCCGAGCGGCTGGCTGCGCGTGCCGGCATTGAACTGCGCGTTCGTCATCAGGCCCGAGCCGCCCGCGAGATTGCGGATCTGGCCCTCGAAATCCTGCACCTCGTCGAAGTTGTTGCTCCAGTGCAGGAAGCCCTGGGCGCCCGCGCGGCCGCGCAGGCTGACCGTATTGCGCAGGCCCTCGCCGAAGCCGGTCAGGTCCCAGACGCGGCCATCCTGGCCGCCGTCGTTGTGGCAGGAGGCGCAACTGATGTAGCCGTCGCGCGCGAGGCGCGTGTCCTTCGCGTCGTAGAAGAACTGCTTGCCCTGCAGCACCTGCGCCCTCAGCTTCTCGGTCGTGATGGAAGACCAGGTCGCGAGCAGCGGCACGTTCGCGATGCCCTCCGTCAGCAGCGTCCGGAGGTCGTAACACGCTGACCGTGCGGTCCATGAAGTTGCTGACGTACAGCGTCCGGCCGTCGGCGGAGAGCGCAAGGCCCTGCGGCGCGCGGCCGACGGCGAAGCGGAAGATCCTCGCGCCGTCATAGGCGTCGACGATCGCGACCTGGCGGCTCGTCTCCAGCGCGACGAACATGTAAACGCCGTTCCGGTCGTGGAGTACCGCGCTCGCGACGCCGGCATTGTCGTGATCGATGCGTTCCGCGTAGTCCTCGGCGCCGGCCTGCAGGTCGATGCGCGAGCTGATCGCGCGCACGGTGTTCTGGAAGTTGAGGTTCTGCGTATCGCGGCGCATGCCGCGCTTGACGTTGTCCTGCTTCGACGGAACCCAGGCCGAGCGGCCGTCCGGCGAGATCGCGACGGCGCCGAGGTAGTTCGGAATGCCGCGGCCCTGGTTCTCGAAGTCCGGCTTGTCGCTGTGACGCAGCACGATCGTCTCTACCGTCGTCATCGCCGGTCCATTCACGACGACGACTTCGCCGCCGACTGGCTGGCCGCCGATCTGCGTCTGCACGATCGCCGTGCTCTCGCCCGGCAGCGGCGGCGTGATGAAGCGCGAAACATAGACGCGGTTGCCGTCGCCGGTCACCGAGACGTGACGCGGGTTGGGGCCGACAGTCGAGGCTCGCGAGTGTCGCATCGCTGGCCGCATCGATCTTGAGCAGACGGCCCGTTCGCCTCGAGCGCGACGTACATCGCGCCGCCCGTCGGGGAGGCGACGATGCCGAAGGGCTGCGAGCCGGCCGGCAGCGCGATCGTGCGGACGACGGCCCGCGTCTCCGACATCGATGACGCTGATCGTCGACGACTGCTTGTTCGTGACCCAGACCTCGCCGTTCGGCGAGATGGCGAGCGAACGCGGCGCGGTGCCGACATTGCGCTGTATCAGGCGGCCGCCGGTACTTCGTGTTGAAGACGCTGACCGAGTCGTTGTCCTGGTTGACGACCCACAGCCGGTCGGCGCCCGTCGGCCGGTCCTCGAGCGCGATATTGCTGGAAATCGCGGGCCGATTCGCCGTCAGCGGGTAATGCACGGTCTGCACGATCGTCGTCGACTGCGTACGTCCCCGATGCGTCGCGCGCCGTGACCGTCACGTAGTAGATGCCGGGCTTCGCGAACGACGTGCGTGATCGTCGACGAGGACGAGAACGGCGTGACGCGGCGTGCCGTCGTCGAAATCCCACTGGTACTGGATGCCGACGCCGCCCGTGACGCTCGCCTGGAAGGTGACGCTCGTGCGCCGACGGTCGCCGGCGTCGGCGGCGGCGGCGTGTTCAGGACGAACGGCGGGCCCTGCGGCGATGGTCCAGGCGAAGCTCTCGCTGTCGCTGTTGACGCCGTCGCTCGCGGTCACGACGACGTTGAACGTGCCCGCCGCGGAGGGCGTGCCGCTGATCTCGCCGGTCAATGGCATTGACGAAGACGCCGGGCGGCAATCCGCTCGCGCCGTAGGTGAGCGTGTCGCCGTTCGGATCCGTGGCCGAAAGCTGCGAGCGTCGGACCGGTGTTCCCGCCTGGCCAGACTGGTTGCCCGGGTTGGCGAGAACCGGCGTAACGGCCGGATTCGGGTTGGCGGCGACGCCGATCTTCGCGATCTTCGCGATCGACGGCGTGCCCGCCGCATTGAGCACGAACAGCAGGTAGAAGCCGGGCGGCGCGTCGGCGGCGCGGGTCGGCGCCTGGACGGTCAGCTGCGTCGCCGCTCTGCTGAAACGTCAGCTCGATGAAGCGCTGCTCCATGTTCAAGCTGTGCGAGACCGAGGCCGTCTTGATCAGCGCGACGCGGCTGATGGCCCCGGTGCCGCCCATGCCGACACCGAACGTCTCGCCGATGTCGATGGTCGACGGCGCATCGATTGATGACCGGCCGCGTCGCGAATCCGCCCGCCGCGTTGTAGAGGTACGGCGGATAGTAGATCTCGATGTTGGTGTTGTTCTGCGGTCCCGGCGCGCCGCCGCCCGCGACCAGCACGCTCGCGTCCGGCATCAGCACCGCCGTCGAGTGATACAGGCGCGCGCGCGGCCTCGGCGGCGCCGACGCAGCCAGTGTCCCGTCGTCGGATTCCAGATCTCGGCGTTGTAATTGACGCCCGTCATCTCGTTCCAGACGTCGCTGCCGCCGGTCGCGAGCACCTTGCCGTCGGCGAGGATCGTGGCATTGACCAGCCGCCGCTGCGACGAGAGCGAGCTGCGTGGTCGTGACGACCGGCGTGCCGCCGGTGATGTCGATCACGCGCGCGTCGTTCGAGTTGCCGCCGAACTGCAGGATCTTGCCCGGCCGGAACATGGCCGCGCTCGAGTCGGAGCCCGTGGGCCCGCTGAACTGGCGCGCCAGCGTCACCGAGCCCGTGCCGCTGGTGTTGACGTAGTACATCCGGCCATTGCTGTCGTAGCCGAAAACCCGGCCGTCGGGCGCGACGAAGTTGCGCGGGAACATGAAGTCGAGGCCGCTCGTGTCGGCGCCGGTCAGCAGCCGGAATACGCCGTTGGTGCCGCGGATCTCCGGGCGGTCGGTGCCGCCGGAGCCGCCCTGGATGTAGATCTCGCCGTTCAGCAGCGCGATCGACGACGAATACCAGCGCGGCCGGTTCATGTTGTTGTTGCGCGTGAGCGTGTTGCTGCTGTAGTTGAACATGTTGCTGTTGTTGTTGCCGGTGTTCGTCGTGCCGGTGCCGGTCCAGTTGTCGCCGCCGGCGATGAAAACCTGGTTGCCCTGGGGCACGCACGACCTGCGAACTGCAGAAGAGATCCGTGCCGGTCGTGTTGGGCAGCGTCAGATGCCCGGCATTGAGGCCGGCGGCGGGATCCCACACGTCGTAGATGAAGATCGCCAGTCTGCTGGCCGGCCGCGGTCGTGCCGTAGCTCAGGACGCGACCATCGGGCATGAGCACCGCGTGCACCGCGATGAGCGGCCAGGAATTGACGCTTGACCAGGCGCCGATCGCTGTTGTTTGCGGCTGCGGGGGCGGTGGTCGCCAGAAGGGCGGCAGCAAGCGAAAGACGTGTCAGAGACTTACAAATGCACCGAACTGCGCTGCTGCGCACGAATCATCCCCTCGATCGTTCTTCGTTGCGGGCTCCGCAGGATCCGAGACCCGGCGGCCCTTTGTGCGATGAGATTATCCCGGGCCAACACGAGTGTCTAACGTGTTGACATAATCACCTTCCAGGACCGATAGAATTGTGACGCAGCTACCAACTCGGCCACGGACCCGGTCCGCTGCCGGCGTCGCGCTGCGCAAGCCGCGGCGATGGGTGGCCGCAGGGCCTGTGCCATAATCGCGCGCCCAAAACCGGGCCGGTCGATCCGGCCCCCGCAGAGGAAGGACATGGACTTTTTTATCACGCCCGCCTGGGCCCAGGCCTCAGGAACGACCGCCGGCACGCTCGGGACGATCCTGCCGCTCGTGCTGATCTTCGTCGTCTTCTATTTCCTGCTGATCCGGCCGCAGACCAAGCGCGCGAAGGAGCATCGCGAAATGGTCGGCAAGCTCGCGGCCGGCGACGAGGTCGTGACCAATGGCGGCATCCTCGGTCGCGTCGGCGAGGTCGGGGAGCATTTCGTCACGCTCGAGGTCGCCTCCGGGCGTCGCGATCCAGGTGCAGAAAGTCCAGATCGCCCAGTTGATGCCCAAAGGCACTTTCAAGGGCGCCTGAGCGTCCGCGAAGGCAGTCGGCGTGCAACGTTATCCCTTCTGGAAGGGAGCCTTGTTGGCGGCCATGCATGTTGGCAGGCGCTCCTGCTTGCGCTTCCGAATTACTACGGCGAATCGCCGGCGCTGCAGCTTTCGCGCCGCGATCGCGCCGCATTTGACGCGTCGTCCGTGAGCGAGATCGGCGGCGTGCTGACGGAGGCGGGGGTCCCGAAGGAGGAGATTTACGTCGACGGCGACGGCCGGCTGTGGGCGCGCTTTGCGAACGGTCGACGACCAGCTGAAGGCGCGCGACCTGATCCAGCGCCGCTTCGAGGGCCAGTACGCGATCGCGCTGACGAATGCCTCGCGCGCGCCGGACTGGCTGAACGCGCTCGGCCTCGAGCCGATGAGCCTCGGCCTCGACCTGCGCGGCGGCATGCTGCTCGTCTACGAAGTCGACACGCAGGGCGCGGTCGCCCAGCTGCTGCAGCGCATGGAGCGGGATTTCCGGAAAGTGCTGCGCGACGCGCGCATTCCCTACCAGGAAGTCGCCGTCTCCGGCAATGTCCGTTCGTGTGAGCGCTGCGGGACGCCGTCGCAGACCGACGCGGCGCGCAAGGCGCTGCTCGATTACGACGCGCCAGCTCGCGCTCGTAGCCGACGGCTCGCCCGGCACGCTGACCGCCACGCTTGAGCGAAACGGCGGTCAAGGACCGGCAGATCTTCGCGATCCAGCAGAACATCACCGCGCTCGAAAACCGCGTCAACGCGCTCGGCGTCGCCGAGACCGTCGTGCAGCGCCAGGGGCAGAACCGCATCGCGGTGCAGGTCCCGGGCGTGCAGGACGCCTCCGAGGTCGTGCGCCTGCTCGGCAAGGTTGCGACACTCGAGTTCCGCCTGGTGGACACGGTCAACAGCCCGCTCGAAGCCGAGCGCACGGGCCGCGCGCCGCTCGGCACGAAGCTCTACAAGCAGCGGGACGGCACGCCCGGTACTTCTGAAGCGCGACGTGATCGCAACCGGCGAGCAGCTGATCGACGCGTCCTTCGCGCCCTCGCAGGGCGAGCCGGCCGTCAGCGTCAAGCTCGACAGCCGCGGCGGCGACGAGATGCTCCGCACCACGCGCGAAAACCTGAACCGGCCGATGGCGGTCGTGTTCATCGAGAAAGAGCGCGAGATGGTCGAACGGGACGGGCAGGAGGTCGCGCTCGACCGTTCGAAGGAAGAGGTCATCAGCGTCGCGACGATCCGCGGCGTGTTCTCCAATAATTTCCAGATCACGGGGCTGTCGGCGGCGGAGGGCACGGAGCTTGCGAAGCTGCTGCGCGCCGGGGCGCTGGCCGCTCCGATCATCATCGTCGAACAGCGCGTGATCGGGCCGAGCGTCGGCGAGGACAACATCAAGGCGGGAATTCTCGCGTTCTCGGTCGCGGCGGTCGTCCTGTTCGTGTTCATGATCCTGTACTACAGGGTATTCGGCCTGATTGCCGACATCGTGCTGCTGACGAACGTCATTTTCATCGTTGCCGTGCTCGGGTTCTTCGACGCCGCGCTGACGCTTCCGGGCATCGCCGGCATCGTGTTGACCGTTGGCACGGCGGTGGACGCGAACATCCTGATCTACGAGCGAATACGCGAGGAAATCGCGGTCGGGGCCTCGCCCTGGGCGGCGATCAGCGCCGGCTTCGACAAGGCGTTCTCGGCGATTGCGGATTCGAACGTCACGATGCTGATGTCGGGCGGCGTGCTGTTCCTGTTCGGTTCCGGTCCGGTCCGCGGATTCGCGGTCACGCTCTGCATCGGCATCGTGACCTCGATGTTCACGGCATTGATCGGCAGCCGTGCGCTGATCCACCTGGTCTACGGTCGCCGCCGCCGCATCGAGCGGCTGGCGATCTGAGGGCGGGCAGTGGAATTCCTCAAGCAAGTCCCGTCGATCCGCTTCATGGCGCTGCGCCGCTACTGGTACGTCTTGTCGGCGGCAGTCGTCGTCGCCTCGATCGCGCTCGTGTTCGTGCGCGGGCTCAACCTGACTGTGGATTTCACCGGCGGTCTCGTGTTCGAGGTCGGATTCTCGCAGCCCGTCGATCTCGAGCGGGTGCGCGCGGCTCTCGCGGCAGGTGGGATCGAGGACTTCCAGGTGCGCACCTATGGCACCGCGAGCGAACTCGAGGTGCGCCTGCCGCCGGCGGTGGCGGGCGCGGCCGGTACTGAGGGCGACCGCGTGATTGCCGCGCTGAAGACGCTCGATTCCGCAGTGAAGCTCAACCGCACCGATTCGGTCGGGCCCGCAGGTCAGCCAGCAGCTCGGCGAGCAGGCCGCGCTCGCCGTGCTGATGACGCTGCTGCTCGTGCTGATCTACATCGCGCTCCGGTTCCGCTGGCGCTTCGGCGTCGGCTCGCTGGTCGCGTCGCTGCACGACCCGATCGTCGCGGTCGGCGCGATCGCCCTGCTCGGGATCCCGTTCGACCTGAACGTCGTCGCGGCGCTGCTGACCATCCTCGGCTATTCGGTCAACGACACGGTCGTGATCTTCGACCGCATCCGCGAGCGCTTCAAGTCGATGCGCAAGGCGGAGCCTGCGGAGGTGATCGATCGCGCGATCAACGAGACGCTCGCGCGCACCATCATCGTTTCGGGCTGCGCGCTTTCCTCGGTGATCTTCCTGGCGGTGCTCGGCGGCGAGACGCTCCGCGGCTTCGCGGTGGCGCTCGCGATCGGCATCGTCATCGGCACCTACTCGTCGATCTACGTCGCGGGCGCGATCGCGCTCGATCTCGGCGCCTCGGGCCGCGACTTCATGCCGCCCGAAAAGCGCGGCGACGTCGACGAGCTTCCCTGAGCCGCCTGCACGTGGAGGGCACGTGATCGAGCTGATTTCCGATCCCGCGGCCTGGGTGTCGTTCCTGACGCTGGCCCTGCTCGAGATCGTCCTCGGCATCGACAACATCATCTTCCTGTCGATCCTGGTCTCGAAGCTTCCGCCGGAGCTGCAGCAGCGCGGGCGCATCCTCGGCCTGGCGTTCGCGATGATCACGCGCATCGGGCTCCTGTTCTCGATCACGTGGCTGATCAGCCTGACGGAGCCGCTCGTTACGGTCTTTGCCGAGGAGATCTCCGGGACGAGACCTGATCCTGTTCGCCGGCGGCCTGTTCCTGCTCGGTCAAGAGCGTCAACGAGATCCACGAGCGCGCTCGAGGGCGCTGACGACGGCGGTTCGCACAACGTCAGGCTGCGCTCGAAGATCATGGGCGTCGTGATCCAGATCGGCCTGATCGACATCGTGTTCTCGCTCGATTCCGTGTTCACGGCCGTCGGCCTCGCGAAGCACGTCGAGATCATGGTCGCCGCGATCGTGGTCGCCGTGCTCGTCATGATGTTCATGGCGCGGCCGATCAACGAATTCATCGACCGCCACCCGACGATCAAGATGCTGGCGCTGTCGTTCCTGATCCTGATCGGCATTGCGCTGTCGCGCGAGGCCTTCGACTTCGAGATCCCGAAGGGCTACCTGTACTTCGCGATGGCGTTCTCGGTCGGCGTCGAGATGATCAACATCCGCCTGCGCAAGCGCGGCCGGCCGGTCGACCTGCACGGGCCGGAAATGCCGGCGGACGAAGCCGGAGAAGCGCTGAAGGAGCGGCGCGTTAGCCGCGCCGGGCGGGCTGGCTCGCTCGCGCCGCCGGAACTTACGCGCTCGCTCGCCACCCGCCCGTTACGGCTAACGCGCCGCTGCGATCAGCGCCGCCACGTGTCTCGCGCGGGCATGGGACGTTCGGGGTCCCGAGCGAGCGAATGTCCGTTCTTCTGAGCGAGCGAGGGAACCCCGAATGGCACGGTGACCGCGCGAGATGATACGCGACGGGCAATCGCGCCTGACGCGCGGTGCGCGGTCTACTTGTTCAGCTTGCTGTGGCTGCGGCTGTAGCCGAAGTAGATCGCGAATGCCGATCGCGATCCAGCCCGTCATCCAGTGCCAGTTGGCCATGAATGCCGGGAAGAACAGGTACAGGCAGGCAGCGGCGCCCAGAATGCAGACGACCGGAGCCGCGGGCACGCGGAATGCGCGCGGCAGGTCCGGCCGCGTGCGTGCGCAGTATCAGCACGCCGATGCAGACCGTCGCGAACGCGAGCAGGGTGCCCATCGACACCAGGTCGCCCAGCACGCCGATCGGCAGCAGGCCCGCGAGGATCACGGCGGTTACGCCGACGATCACCGTGCCGACGTGCGGCGTGCGGTATTCGGGATGGATGCGCCCGAAGATCGGCGGAATCAAGCCGTCGCGCGCCATCGAATAGAAGATTCGTGGCTGGCCCAGCGTCATCACGAGGATCACCGAGGTGAGACCCGCAATCGCGCCGATCTCGACGATGGACTTGAGCCACAGCAGGCTCGGATAGGCCTCGAGCGCAGTGGCGACCGGCCGCGGCGTGCCGAGCAGGTTGAACGGCATGATGCCAGTCATCACCGCCGACATCGCGATGTAAATGATCGTGCAGATGAAGAGCGATCCAAGGATGCCGATTGGCATGTCGCGCTGCGGATTCTTCGCCTCCTGCGCTGCGGTCGAGACCGCGTCGAACCCGATATAGGCGAAGAACACCACGCTTGCGCCGCGTACGACACCGTCGAAACCGAAACGGCCCGGACCCTGAGGCTCCGGGATGAACGGCGTCCAGTTGTCAGGATTCACGTACTTTAACGTGAACGCCATGAACAGCAGGATCACGCCGACCTTGATCAGGACGATGACCGAATTGACCGTCGCCGATTGCGTGATGCCGCGATAGCAGAGCGCGGCGACCGCGATGACGATCGCGACCGCGGGCAGATTGATCAGCGCACCGGTCAGTACCGGACGCCCGTTGACCACGGTCAGCGGCGCATTCGTGAGTGCTTCCGGCAGGGCGAGCGTGACGCCCAGCGCGCTGCCGATCGATTCGAGCAATCCAACGAAATATCCGGACCAGCCCACTGCGACGGTCGCCGCCGCGAACGTGTATTCGAGTATCAGCATCCAGCCGATGAACCAGGCGACCACTTCACCAAGCGTGGCGTATGAATAAGAGTAGGCGCTTCCGGAGACCGGCAGCATGGCCGCGAATTCCGCGTAACAAAGACCGGCAAAGGCGCAGGCGACGCCGGCCATCACGAAGCTCAGGATGACCGCAGGACCGGCGTAGTTGGCGGCGGCATTGCCGGTCATCACGAAGATGCCGGCGCCGATCACCGCGCCGATCCCGAGCAGCACGAGATGATGCGCGCTCAGCACGCGCTTCAGCGTGTGCTCGCCGGGCATCGCGGCTTCAGCCTGCATTGCAGTCGCGACAGGCTGGGTGCGAAACAGGTTCATGCGCAATTCCCCTCGAAAGCCGTAGCGGACTCTAACCCAGGCATCCATCGATTGCGAGGGTAGCCGCCGCACTCATTTGCGAAGCTCGTCGTCGAGGAACGGCGCGAACAAATCAATGAGCGCCGAATAAACTTTGCGGGGAACCGGCGACAATATTTCCGCCGTCAAGATAATCGCCGCCCACGAGAGTTCCGACGCGTCCGCCGGCTTCGCTGATGAGCAGGTTACCCGCGGCCGTGTCCCAGGGCGAAAGGCCGACTTCCCAGAAACCGTCGAGCCGTCCCGCAGCGACGTAAGCGAGATCGAGCGAAGCGGCGCCGGGTCGCCGCACGCCTGCCGTCGTGTCCATGACGCGCTCGAGCATCGCGAGGTACGGCTTGAGCCACTGCCGATTCTCGCGGAATGGAAATCCAGTGCCGATCAGCGCGCCGTCGAGTCCCGGGCGTTGCGACACACGCAACCGCCTGCCGTCGAGCTGTGCGCCTTCGCCGCGCTCGGCCGTGAACAGCTCGCCGCGCAACGGGTCGAGCACGACGCCGATCTCCGGGCGGCCGCGGTGACGGCAGGCGATCGACACGGCGAATTGCGGAAAGCCGTGCAGGAAATTGGTCGTGCCATCGAGCGGATCGATGATCCAGAGGTAATCGTCGCCGGGCTGCCGGCCGCTTTCCTCAGCCAGGAAGCCGTGCGACGGATAGGCCTTGCGGATCGTTGCGATCAGCACCTGCTCGGCCGCCCGATCGACCTCGCTGACGAAGTCGTTGCGGCTCTTCTCGGTGACCGTGACGCCGCCCACCCGATCGAGATTGCGGACGATCGTCTCGCCTGCGCGGCGCGCGGCGCCGATCGCGATGTTGACCAGTGGGTGCATGACTTAGAATACCAGCAACCATCCCGGAACCGCGATGTCCTCCGCCATCCGAATCGTGCTCGTCGACCCCAGCCACCCGGGCAACATCGGCGCGAGCGCGCGCGCGATGAAGAATATGGGTCTCGAGTCGCTGGTGCTGGTCCGCCCGCAGTCGTATCCGGATCCGGAGGCCGTTGCGCGCGCATCGGGCGCCGGCGATCTGCTCGCGGGCGCGCGTGTCGTGGCGACGGTCGATGAGGCGATCTGCGACTGCGGTCTCGTGCTCGGCACAACGGCCCGCGCCCGAAGCGCGAACTGGCGCGTGATCGACGCGCGCGCCGGCGCCGCCGAACTCGCCGCGGCGTCGACACTGCGGCCCACGGCAGTCCTCTTCGGCGGCGAAAGAAACGGTCTCGCCAACGAGGAGCTCGCGCGCTGTCACGGCTTGATTCGCGTCCCGACGGCCCCGGAGTACGGGTCGCTGAACCTTGCGCAGGCGGTCCAGATCGTGTGCTACGAGATCCTGATGGCGACGCTCGCTGCCGATGATTCGCCGGCGGCAGCGCGCGCGGCACCACTCGCGACCGCAAAGGAGATGCAGGCTTTCCAGGCCCATCTGGGCCGGGTGCTGCGCTCATCCGGGTTCATGCACGATGGCAATACTGCGCAACTCCATGGTCGGCTCGAGCGCCTGTTCGCGCGCGCACTGCCAGATGACGGCGAGGTGCGCATCCTGCGCGGAATGTTCGCTGCGATTGAACGCGGTCTGCGGCCTGCGGAGTGAGCCCGGTGACCGCAGTGCCGCCGATCTATCTCGATCATGCCGCGACCACGCCCCTCGATCCGCGTATCGCTGCAGTCATGAGCGAATGCCTGGCCGACCCGTCGCTTCAGGCCAATCCGGCTTCCGCGCATGCCCCCGGCCGCGCCGCCGCCGCGCGGATCGAACTGGCCCGGCTGCAGGTCGCACAACTCATCAACGCGCCGCCGGAGTCGATCGTGTTCACTTCGGGCGCGACGGAGAGCGTCAATCTTGCGGTCCTTGGCGCCGCGCGCGCCGCCGGCCAGGTGCGCCGCCACGTCGTGACTTCGCGCATCGAGCATCGCGCCGGCCTGGATGCCTGCCGTCAGCTCGAGCGCGAGGGGTTCGACGTGACCTGGCTCTTGCCTGACGGCGAGGGACGCATTGATCCCGGCGAGGTTGCGGCGTCGATCCGGCCAGACACGGCGCTCGTGTCGCTGATGCACGCCAACAACGAGACCGGTCTGCTGACGGACATCGGCGCCGTGTCCGCCGTCTGTCGTGACCGCGGCGTCGTGTTCCACACCGATGCGGCGCAGAGCGCGGGCAGGATTCCGATCGACGTCGCGGCAATGGGCGTCGCGTTGTTAAGTTTCTGCGCGCACAAGCTCGGCGGACCGAAAGGCGCCGGGGCGCTTTATGTGCAGGGGCGCCCGCGGCCGGCCCTGCAGCCGCTCGCATTTGGCGGAGGCCACGAGCGAGGCCTGCGATCCGGCACGCTGGCATCGCATCAGATCGTCGGCTTTGGCGCGGCCTGTGCACTCGCGAGCGCGGCACTTGCCGAAGAACCGGCGCGGATCCGGGAGCTGCGCGAGCGCCTGTGGCGGGGTCTTCAGGCCGCGGCGCCGATGTGGAGAAACGGTGCACCGGAACCCTCCGCACCCGGGATCCTGAACGTGGGATTTGCGGGAATAGAGGGTGAAAGTCTTCTGCTGGAGCTCGACGGCCGCCTCGCGGTGTCGAGCGGTTCGGCTTGCAGTTCGGCGATGGCTGAGCCGTCCTACGTCTTGCGCGCGCTCGGGCGTTCGGATGCCGCGATCCAGGCGTCGCTTCGCCTGAGCCTTGGACGGGGAACGACCGCAGCGGAGATCGACCACGCGGCACGCCTGATCGTCGATGGCGTCAGGCGCCTGCGCGCCGCCCTGCCCGAGGGTGCACTGGAGCACATCGTATGACTCCGGAAACAGTGCGCTATTCGCCGCGAGTCCTCGACCTCTTCGCGAGATTGCCGGGCACGGATGTGCTGCCGGCCGGCGTCGGAGCGCTGGTCACGGGCGAGGCGATTGCCCTCGACCGCGGCGCCTGGATCCGCTTCGATGCGCGGATCGAGGGCGAGCGTATCGTGGACTGCGTTTTTCGTGCCTGGGGTTGTCCACATACACTCGCAGCCGCAGCCTGGGTCACCCAGGAGTTGCGAGCGCGCGTCCTTCAGGACTGCGCGTCCCTTGACGCATTGCGCCTCGCGCGTGAGCTCGATGCGCCCGCGGAGAAAATGGGTCGATTGCTGGTCGTCGAGGACGCGCTCACGGCGCTGCTCGAGCGCGCGCGTGCGGTACAATAGGGGCCAGCGATGGCCATCACCCTGACACCTGCCGCGGCGGACCGCGTCCGCCACTTTCTCGCCGAGCGCGGGCATGGCGTCGGACTGCGGCTTGCGGTGCGCAAGACCGGTTGCTCGGGATTCGCGTACGTCGTCAATTACGCGGACGAGGTGGAGCCAAGCGACCGGGTCTTCGACAGCCAGGGCGTGCGGGTCCTCGTCGATGCCGGGAGCCTCGAACTGATCGACGGCACCGAGGTCGACTTCGTCCGCCATGGGCTCAATGAGGCTTTTCGGTTCCGCAATCCCAACGTACGTGGCGAATGTGGCTGCGGAGAAAGCTTCAGCGTCTGATTTTTCCTTTCAATTCGGGCACTTGTCGGTCCGTTGCAATTGCCGTGGGACTGGTCCAGAGGCTAGAATGCGCGGCTGATTTGGTCGGCCTGCACGGCCCAAGGACCCCATGGCGCTCGAACGAACCCTGTCCATCGTCAAGCCCGACGGCGTGGCGCGCAACCTCATCGGCGACGTCTACCGCCGCTTCGAAAAGGCCGGCCTCTGCATCGTCGCCGCGCGCATGCTGCAGCTGACTCAGCGCCAGGCAGAGGGATTCTATGCGGTGCACCGCGAGCGGCCGTTCTTTCGCGACCTCTGCACCTACATGACCTCCGGACCCGTGATGGTGCAGGTTCTCGAGGGCGAGTCCGCCGTCGCGCGACACCGCGAGATCATGGGTGCGACCGATCCGAAGAAGGCCGCCGCCGGCACGATACGAGCCGATCTCGCGACGAGCATCGAGGAGAACGTGGTGCACGGTTCCGACAGCGCGGAAAATGCCGCGCGCGAGATCGCCTACTTCTTCGCCGAGACCGCGCTCTGCGCGCGCACCCGTGCCTGAAGAGCGCACGAATCTCCTCGGCATGCCGCGGGCCGAGCTCGCGGCTTTCGTCGCGCTGCATGGCGCCAAGCCGTTTCGCGCGCGCCAGCTCCTGAAGTGGGTCTATCGCCGCGGCGAATCGCAGTTCGAGCGCATGACCGACCTCGCCAAGGATTTCCGGGCGACTCTTTCACAGGTCGCCTGCGTCAGCGTGCCGGAAATCGTGAACGACCGCACGGCTGCGGACGGTACCCGCAAGTGGCTACTTCGCATGCCCGGTGCGAATGCCGCCGAGCAAGTGATCGAAACCGTTTTCATTCCCGAGCCGGGCCGCGGCACGCTCTGCATCTCGAGCCAGATCGGCTGCGCTCTCGACTGCTCCTTCTGCGCGACGGGCCGCCAGGGATTCAACCGGAACCTGACGGCGGCGGAAATCATCGGTCAGGTCTGGCTTGCAAATCGCGAGATGGGTTACGACCCGGGCGGCAAGCGCATCATCACGAATGTCGTGCTGATGGGCATGGGCGAACCGCTCGCGAACTACCGGAACGTGCTGCCGGCCATGCAGCTCATGCTCGACGATTTCGGTTACGACCTTTCGCGCCGCCGCGTAACGCTCTCGACCTCGGGACTCGTGCCGCAAATTTACCGTCTCGCCGAAGACTGCAATGTCGCGCTTGCGGTTTCGCTGCACGCGCCGAACGACCGCCTGCGGGACGAACTGGTGCCGATCAACCGCAAGCACCCGATTGCGGGTCTTCTCAAAGCCTGCTGGCATTACCTCGAGCGGCAAAACGGACGCAACGTGACTTTCGAGTACACAATGCTGGACGGCGTCAACGACAGTCCGGAACAGGCGCGGGAACTTGCCGCGCTGCTCCGTGGTCATGATGCCAAGGTGAACCTGATACCGTTCAACACATTTCCGGGCACGCAGTATCGTCGTTCACCGGCGGAAACCATCCGCCGGTTTCGCGAGTTGCTGGTGCAGGGAGGCGTCATGGCGACGATACGGCGGACGCGTGGCGACGAAATCGATGCGGCCTGCGGCCAGTTGCGCGGGCAGGTGCTGGATCGCACGCAGGTGCGGCTCGGCAGCAAGCGCTTCAGCCTTGCGGTGCGCGCATGACTTCCCGGATTGCAGGGTTCGCGCTCGCATGCCTCGTGGTGGCGGCGGTGCAGGCGCAGTCGACGTCGAAGCCGTCTGATCCACTGCTCGAGGCCGGCAAGATCAATGCGCGGCTCGCGATGGAATACCTGCAGCGTGACCAGCTCGAGGTCGCCCAGGAAAAGATCGAGAAGGCGCTCGTGCAGAATCCGAAGGACGTCAGCGTCCAGCTGGCCGCCGGGCTGGTGTACGAGCGTCTGCACGACAAGAAGGGCGCCGAAAAGCATTTCCGCCAGGCGGTCCGCTCCGAGCCCGACAGCCCGGAGGCCCTGAATGCGCTCGGCGCCTTCCTGTGCCGCAACGAGGAGCACGAGAAGGGCGAGGAGATGTTCGTCAAGGCTGCCCGGAACCAGATCTACCGCACGCCCTATGTGGCGTACACGAATGCCGGTGTCTGCGCCCGCAGTGCCGGCAATCTCGAGCGGGCCGAGCAATACCTGCGGCTGGCGCTCGCCTCACAGGTGGATTATCCGGAAACTTACGCGCAACTCGCAGGGCGTGCTGCACGACCGCGGCAACAACCTGCAGGCGCGGGCGTTCGTCGAGCGCTACCTGTCGATCGCACCGGCGACAGCCGACATGCTGCTGCTCGGCCACAACATCGAGCAGGCGCTCAATGACGCCGGCGCTGCGGAAGCGTTCAGCACGCGGCTCCGCAAGGAGTTCCCGAATTCGGAGCAGGCCCGCGCCCTCGCGGACCAGGAACGTCGGAATCGCGGATGAGTGCAGAGGCCCGCCGGCAGTTCGCCGGGTGCGCGGCTGCGTGCCGCCCGCGAAGCGCGGGGACTGTCGATCGAAGAGGTCGCCGACCGGCTCCGGCTCAACGCGGCCCTGGTCCTCGCCATGGAACAGGACCGGTTCGCGCTCCTCGGCGCACCGGTCTTTGCCCGTGGGCACCTCAGGAATTACGCGGCGCTGGTCGGTGCTTCTGAAAAGGAAGTCATGGCGGCCTGCGGCCCCGACGACGTGCCCGAGCCGACGTTCCTTCCAGCGCTCGATCGCCGCCCGGTGGCGCGAAGTCGACCACGCTGGGTCTTGCCGGCCACGGCCATCGCGCTCGCGGCTGCAATCGCGGCCGTTGTCTGGTGGTGGATGGTGCGAAGCTAGAACATGACCCGGAAACTCCAGGCCGTCCGCGGAATGAACGACCTGCTCGCGGACCAGTTGCCGTATTGGCAACGCATCGAGCGCGTGGCGCGCGAGCTGTTCGCAGACTACGGTTATCGTGAAATGCGCGTGCCGCTGGTCGAGCATGCGGAGCTATTCCAGCGCTCGATCGGCGAACACACGGACATCGTCGAGAAGGAGATGTACACCTTCGACGACCGCGGCGGCGACCGGCTGAGTCTGCGCCCGGAGGCGACCGCGGGACTGGTGCGGGCGGCGATCGAGCATGGCCTCCTGCACAACCAGAAACAGCGTCTGTGGACCTCAGGCCCGATGTTCCGGCACGAGCGGCCGCAGCAGGGGCGGTACCGGCAGTTCCACCAGATTGACTGCGAGGCTTTCGGCTATCCGGGCCCCGACATCGACGTCGAGATCATCCAGCTTTCGGCGCGTCTGTGGCGCAAGCTCGGCCTCTCGGACATCCGGCTTTCGGTGAATTCGCTGGGTACGCCGGAGTCGCGCCGGAATTACCGCGCGCTTCTCGTCGAGTACTTCGGCGGCCGACGGGCAGAGCTCGATGAGGACAGCCTGCGCCGCCTCGATGCGAATCCGCTCAGGATTCTCGATTCCAAGAATTCCGCGATGCGCGATGCTGATCGCCAACGCTCCGCGGCTGGTCGACCACCTGGACCCCGATTCGCGACGCCATTTCGACCGCTTCCTGGAGTTGCTCGCGGGCTGCGGCATCGAGGCTGAGGTCGACCCGAGGCTGGTGCGCGGCCTCGACTATTACTCGCGAACGGTATTCGAATGGCGCACGCACCGCGCTCGGCTCGCAGGATGCCGTCTGTTCGGGCGGCCGCTATGATGGCCTGGTCGAGCTGCTCGGCGGAGAACCGACACCGGCGATCGGCTGGGCCCTCGGCATCGAACGGATCGTGAGCCTGATGCAGGCCGCCGGCCTGCCGGCACCGGGCACGGCTCCGGCGGTCTATATGGTCCTGTCCGGCGAGCGGCGCGGAACGCGCGGGTCTGGCGCTTGCCGAGGGCCTGAGGGACGCGCTGCCTGGCGCCGGCGTGATGGTCAACATGGAAGGCGGCAGCTTCAAGGCGCAGCTGAAGCGCGCCGACAAGAGCGGCGCTGCGTTGGCGCTCATCATCGGCGACGACGAGGCGGCAAAGAACGTCGCGGCGGTCAAGTGGTTGCGCCGCGAAGCGGCGCAGGTGGAATGGGCCTGGACGAATTGCCGCAGCGGCTCGCTGCAGAATTTCGGTCAGGCGAGAAGACGGGGAGCGACGATGGTCGATGAGTATCTTTCCGAGCGCGAGCAGGCCGAGCAGCTGCGGAGCTGGCTGCGCGAGAACTGGATCTGGCTCGTCGCCGGCGTCGCGCTGACGCTCGGGGGCTATTACGGCTATCGCTGGTGGGAATCGCGCCAGGCTTCGCGCTCGCTCGAAGCGGGCGAGCGTTACGCGGCGATGCTCGAACGCGATCGGCGGCGGCAAGCGCGACGAGGGCCTGCGCATCGCCGGACGAAATGACCGGCGAGTATGCCGACACGCCCTATGCGGACCAGGCAACGCTCATGCTTGCCCGGCTCGATGTGGATTCCGGCAAATTTCGCGGGCGCCGAGACACGCCTTGCGCGGCGTCGCGAAAGATTCGAAGGATCCGGAGCTTGCGTCTCGTCGGCCCGTCTGCGGCTCGCGCGCGTCCAGCTCGCGCAGGGCCGGTACGACGACGCGCTCGCGACGCTCGATGCGGTCGCGGAGCCCTCGGTCGAGCCGCGAGTGCTGGAACTCCGTGGCGACGTGAAGCTGGCTCAGGGCGAGAAGGCGGCCGCGCTCGAAGCCTGGCGCAAGGCTCAGGCGGCCGTGACGACCGACCCGGAAGGCGCAGGACAGCTCGATGCGGAACTATCTGCAGACTCAAGATCGACGAACTGAGCCCGGCGCAGGCGACGGAGTAGGGCATGCGAACCATGCGGATCGTAGTGCTTGCGGGACTGGCGCTGCTGGCTGCCGCCTGCAGCAAGGACAAAGGAGGTCGCACCGCCCGCCGAACTCGTGGATTTCGATCCGGTCGTCGACATCGATCGGGTCTGGAGCACCGGCACCAAGGGCGGAGACGACGTGCTGCGCCTGGGCCTGCGGCCGGCGGTTGACGGCGATCGGGTCTACGTCGCCGGCCACGGCGGTGACGTCCAGGCGCTCGAGCTTGCGAATGGCCGCGAGGTCTGGCGCGTCGACACGGATCTCGAACTCGCCGGCGGCCCCGCCGTGGGCGAGGGCATCGTTGTGGTTGGCAGTTCCGACGGCAGCTCATTGCACTCGATTCCGGGACCGGCGCCAAGCGCTGGCAGGTCACGACTGGTGGCGAAGTCCTGACCGCGCCTTTGGTCGCCGGCGGGCTCGTCGTCGTGCGGACAGTCGACGGCCGACTGCGCGGGCTGCGCGTTGCGGACGGCACGGAAGCCTGGACCTACGAACAACCGGTTCCGAAGCTCTCCTTGCGCGGCAACGGTGCGCCGGTCGTCAGCGGCGACATGGTTCTCGCCGGTCTCGACAACGGCAAGGTCGTCGCCCTGTCGCTCACGACCGGCGAACTGCTGTGGACCACGACAGTCGCTCCCTCGCACGGAAAAACCGAGATCGAACGTCTCGTGGACATCGATTCGTCGGTGCGTGTGAGCGGCAGCGATGTGTTCGTCGTCGGCTACCAGGGACGCATTGCGATGCTGGCACTCGACTCCGGCCAGATCTGGTGGGGACGCGAACTGTCGAGCAATCGCGGGCTCGCCGTGGACGACGACACGCTCTACGTCACGACTGCCGACAGTTCGGTCGTCGCACTGCGGCGCCGCGATGGCACGCCGGTGTGGACCCAGGACGCCTGTTGCGCCGATCGGTGACCGCGCCCGCGCTTGCAGGCGACACGCTTGTCGTCGGCGGACTTCGACGGCTACCTGCACTGGCTCGACGCCGACGACCGGCCAGCTGCTCGCGCGCGGCCGGGCGACGAGTAGCCGCGTCAGCAATGCGCCGATTGCCGTCGGCGATCTCCTGCTGGTTCAGACGGACTCTGGCGAAGTCCAGGCCTGGCGCGCGGCCAGACCCGGGTGAGCGGCTCGAGCGCATGCCATGCTTCCCGTCGTCGCCCTCGTCGGCCGGCCCAATGTCGGCAAGTCGACGCTCTTCAATGCGCTGACCGGCACGCGCGACGCTCTCGTCGCCGACATCCCGGGCGTCACGCGCGATCGCAAGTACGGCTATGGCCGAGAGCGAGCCGCATCGCTTCATCGTCGTCGACACCGGCGGACTCGTCGAGACGCCGCGCGGCGTGCAGGAACTCATGGCGCAACAGACCCGGCGGGCGATCGAGGAGGCGGATCGCATCGTGTTCCTGGTCGACGGCCAGACCGGACCCGATGCGTCGGACCGTTTCGTTGCCGACGTCCTGCGCCGGAGCGGAAAGCCGGTGACAGTCGCGGTCAACAAGAGCGAGGGCCGCGACGCCTCGGTCGTGATCGCCGAATTCCATGGCTTCGGATTCGGCGAACCGCAGGCTGTTTCGGCGGCCCATCGCCAGGGAATCGACGACCTGATCGAAACCGCGCTGGCCGGCATCGCGCCGGAAGTCGCGGATGCCGTCGCGGAAACCGATCGCGCGATTCGTGTCTGCGTCGTCGGGCGGCCGAATGTCGGCAAGTCGACGCTGATCAATCGCCTGCTGGGCGACGAACGCCTGATCACTTTCGACCAGCCCGGCACGACCCGCGATGCCGTGGAAGTACCCTTCGAACGCGACGGCCGGGCACTACGTCCTGATCGACACGGCGGGCGTACGGCGCCGGTCGCGCGTCGATGAGGGCGTCGAGAAATGGAGCGTAATCAAGACTTTACAGGCGATCGACGACGCGCATGTCGTGATCGGCGTGGTCGATGCGCGCGACGCGGTCGCGGAGCAGGACGCGACGCTCTTTGGAATCGTCGCCGAGCGCGGCCGGGCGCTCGCGATCGCGGTCAACAAGTGGGACCACGTCGCGCCGGGACAGCGCGACGATATCCGCGGGCAGCTCGCGCAACGCCTGCGATTCCTCGATTTCGCCCCGGTACATTTCATCTCGGCCCTGCATGGCAGCGGCGTGGGCGAGCTGATGGACGCGGTTCGCGCGGCCCATGCGGCGGCGATGCGCGAGATGCCGACCCCTGAACTGACGCGCGTGCTCGAAGCGGCGATCAAGCAGCACCAGCCGCCACTCGTCCGCGGCCGGCGCATCCGCCTGCGCTATGCGCACCAGGGCGGCCGGAATCCGCCCGTGATCGTCATCCATGGCGCGCAGGCGGAGCGCACGCCGGAGGATTACCGGCGCTTTCTCGTCAACTGCTACCGCGAGGCGTTCAAGCTGAAGGGCACGCCGGTGCGCGTCGATTTCAACAGCGAAGACAACCCGTTCGCCGGGCGACGCGACAAGCTGACGCCGAGACAGCGGCGCACGCGCCAGCGCGATACCCGGCGCGAAGGCGCTGAGCTCAGGGTTGCTGCGGCCGGTTACGCGTGCGCGAAGGCGCCCGCGCGCGAGTCGCGCCTCGACTTCCGTGCCCGGCGGCGCGTGGGCCGCGTCCGTCACGACGGCGCCATTCGCAGCGAGTGTCACGATCGCATAGCCGCGACCGAGCGTCGCAAGCGGGCTCGTGGCCTGCAGACCCCGCGCGGCCGACTGGAGCCGTCCGCTCGCAATGGCCAGACCATGCCGGATGGCAGGCGAAAGCCGCGCCTGTGCGTGCGACATCCGTTGCAGCAGAGCAGCGATGCGCGCCGCCGGCGAATGGATCTCGAGCTCGGCCCGGAGGCGCCGCAATTGTTCGTCGCGACCGACGGTCGCGCGACGGACGGCGGTCAGCGCGCGGGCCTGCAGCTCGTCGAGCCGCTGCGTGCGCTGGCGCGATCGCCTGCGCCGGGTGAAGCGCATTCAAGCGGCCGATTCCGCGCGCGACGGCAGCGCTGCGATCGCGCAGGACGCGGAGCGCAGCCGCTGCGAGCCGCCGCAGGCTGATTTCAAGTGAGGCGAGCCAGGCACTGGCATCCGGGACCGCAAGTTCGGCAGCCGCGGAGGGCGTCGGTGCGCGGCATGTCGGCGACGAAATCCGCGATCGTGAAATCGATTTCGTGGCCGATGCCGCTGATGACCGGGAGCTCGACGGCCGCAAGCGTCCGCGCAAGCGCTTCCTCGTTGAACGCCCAGAGGTCCTCCAGCGAACCGCCGCCGCGCACCAGCAGGAGGACGTCGACTTCAGAACGCCGGTCCGCGAGCGTCGAGCATTGCAGCGATCTCCCGTGCGGCGCCAGCGCCCTGGACGGGAACGGGGTAAATGAGCACCGGAATCGCGGGGCAGCGGCGCCTGAGCACCTGCAGCACGTCGCGAAGCGCTGCGCCCGTCGCCGAAGTCACGATGTCCGATGCGCCGTGGAAAGCGGGGCAGTGCGCGCTTGCGAGCGGCGTCGAACAGGCCTTCGGAGGCGAGTTTCAGCTTGAGCGCCTCGAAGCGGCGACGCAGCTCGCCTTCGCCGGCCTCCTCGAGGTGGTCGGCGACCAGCTGGAACTCGCCGCGCGCTTCATAGAGGCCCACGCGGGCCCGGAGCAGCACCTGCAGGCCGTCGCGAGGCGCGAATCGAACGGCGAGGTTGCGCTGGCGGAACATCGCGCAGCGCACCTGGGCGCCTTCGTCTTTGAGCGTGAAATACCAGTGGCCCGAGGCGGGACGGGAGAGATTCGAGAGCTCCCCGGTGATCCAGAGCGAGGGCAGGCCGGCCTCGAGGAGCCCGCGCGCCTCGCGATTCAGCCGGCTGACCGTGTAAACGTCACGCTGCGCCTCGCTCATGCGGCCATGCTAAGCGAGCCGTTCGCGCAAACGCCACTTACAACCGCGGCGGCGGAGTCGTACAATGCGCCGCTTCATTCGGACAGCCCCGGGAATGCCGGTTATGCGCATCGTCCAGGAAGCACTCACCTTCGACGACGTCCTGCTCGTCCCGTCGTACTCGGAGGTGCTGCCGCGGGAGGTCGACCTCTCGACGAACCTCACGCGCGACGATCCGCCTCAACCTGCCGTTCCTCTCCGCGGCCATGGACACTGTCACGGAAGCGCGGCTCGCCATCACGATCGCCCAGGAAGGCGGGATCGGGATCATTCACAAGAACATGCAGGCGGCCGAGCAGGCGCGCGAAGTCGGCCGCGTCAAAAAGCACGAGAGCGGGGTCATCAAGGACCCGATCACGATTCGTCCCGACGCGACGATCCGCGACGTCATCGCGCTCACCCGCGCCAAGGGAATTTCCGGATTGCCGGTCACGGACGACCGCAACCAGGTGGTGGGGATCGTCACGCATCGCGACATCCGTTTCCAGGAGCAGCTCGACCTTCCGGTTTCGAAAGTCATGACGCCGCGCGACAAGCTCATCACCGTCCGCGAGAACACGCCGCGGGAAGAGGTTTTGCAACTCCTCCACCGCCATCGCATCGAGAAAGTGCTGGTGGTCGACGAGGGCGGGCGCCTGCGCGGCATGATCACGGTCCAGGACATCCAGAAGGCCCGCGATTTCCCGCGCGCCTGCAAGGACGAGCACGGGCGCCTCCGCGTCGGCGCCGCAGTCGGCACGGCGCCGGATACGCTGGAACGCGTCGCGGCACTCGTGGACGCCGCGGTCGATCTGGTGATCGTTGACACATCGCACGGCCATTCGAAAGGCGTGATCGCGATGGTTGGCCGCATCAAGCAGGCGCATCCGCAGCTGCAGGTGATCGCCGGCAACATCGTAACGGCGGATGGCGCGAAAGCGCTCGTCGATGCGGGCGCGGACGCGGTCAAGGTCGGAATCGGACCCGGCTCCATCTGCACGACGCGCATCGTCGCAGGCGTCGGCGTGCCGCAGATCACGGCGGTCGCAACGGTTGCCGAGGCGCTCGCGAAGAGCGGCGTGCCGCTCATCTCCGACGGCGGGATCCGCTATTCCGGCGACGTCGCCAAGGCGATCGCGGCTGGCGCCCATTCCGTCATGATCGGCGGGCTCTTCGCCGGCACCGAGGAATCGCCGGGCGAAATCGAGCTTTACCAGGGCGCGTCTTACAAGTCCTACCGCGGCATGGGTTCGCTCGGCGCGATGGCGCAACGCGACGGTTCGAGCGACCGGTACTTTCAGGATACCGTCGAGGAACTCGAGAAGCTGGTGCCTGAGGGAGTCGAGGGCAGAGTTCCGTATAAAGGCAGCCTCGTGGCGATCCTGCATCAGCTCGCGGGCGGCATCCGTGCGGCGATGGGCTACACCGGCAGCGCCGACATCGAGCAGTTGCGCACGCGGCCTGTGTTCGTCCGCATCACGGGTGCGGGCGTGCGCGAAAGCCATGTGCACGACGTGAGCATCACGAAAGAAGCGCCGAACTACCGGATCAGCTGATGGCGGCACGCATGCCCGCGGCTCCGGCCGACATCCATGCCCACCGGATCCTGATCCTCGACTTCGGCGCGCAATACACGCAGCTCATCGCGCGCCGCGTGCGCGAAATCGGCGTCTACTGCGAAATTCTCCCCTGGGACGCCGGCGAAGCCGCCGTGCGCGAGTTCGGCGCCCGCGGAATCATCCTGTCCGGTGGGCCGGAATCGGTCACCGATGCCGAGCCACCTCGCGCGCCGGATGCAGTTTTCACGCAAGGCGTGCCCGTGCTCGGCATCTGCTACGGCATGCAGACGATGGCGGCGCAGCTCGGTGGCCGGGTCGCGCCGTCCGCGCATCGCGAATTCGGTTTCGCGAAGCTGCGGAGGATCGCGCCGTCGCGGCTGCTCGACCGGATCGCCGACGAGGGTTCCGGCGAAGCCGGGCTGTTCGATGTCTGGATGAGTCATGGGGATCGCGTAGAGACTTTACCGCCCGGATTCACGGCGATTGCGGCGAGCTCGAACGCGCCGCTTGCGGCGATGGCGAACGACGGCGCGCGCTTCTACGGCGTGCAATTCCATCCGGAGGTCACGCATACGCGTTCAGGCGCCGCGATCCTCGAGCGATTCGTCCGTGAGATCTGCGGCTGCGACGCGCTCTGGGACGCGGGCAACATTGTCACGGACGCGGTGACGCGCGTGCGGGATCAGGTTGGCAAGGGACGCGTGCTGCTCGGGCTCTCGGGCGGCGTCGATTCCTCGGTCGTGGCGGCGCTCCTGCACCGTGCCATCGGCGACCAGCTCATCTGCGTCTTCGTCGATCACGGCCTGCTGCGCCTCGGCGAGGGCGACCAGGTGATGGCCACGTTCGCGCAGCACCTCGGCATCCGCGTCATCCGGATCGATGCCGCGGACCGCTTTTTCTCCGCCCTCGGCGACGAAGAGGATCCGGAACGCAAGCGCAAGATCATCGGGCGGCTGTTCATCGAGGTGTTCGAGGAAGAAGCCACGCGACTCGAGAACATCCGCTGGCTCGCCCAGGGCACGATCTACCCCGACGTCATCGAATCGGCGGGCGCGAAGACCGGCAAGGCCCACGTCATCAAGTCGCACCACAATGTCGGCGGCCTGCCGGAGCGCATGAACCTGACGTTGCTCGAGCCGCTCCGCGAATTGTTCAAGGACGAGGTCCGCCGCATCGGCCTCGAGCTCGGGCTGCCGCGCGAAATGGTGTTCCGCCATCCGTTCCCGGGGCCCGGCCTCGGCGTACGCATCCTCGGCCGCGTGTCGCGCGAAGCCGCGGACCTGCTGCGCCGGGCCGACGCCATCTTCATCGAGGAGCTGCGCGCGCACGATCTCTACGATCGGGTGGCGCAGGCGATGGCGAGTGTTCCTGCCGGTGCGCTCGGTCGCGGTGATGGGTGACGGCCGGCGCTACGACTGGGTGATTGCGCTCCGTGCGGTCGAGACCGTGGATTTCATGACCGCGCAGTGGTCGCGGCTGCCGTACGAGTTCCTCGACCATGTGGCGCGGCGCATCGTCAATGAAGTGCAGGGCGTCTCGCGCGTGGTCTACGACATCTCCGGCAAGCCGCCGGCGACGATCGAGTGGGAGTGAGGGGGTCTGCGCTTCATTTGCTCGAACCCGGGCGCGTCCGGATCAACGGCTGCCGACATCAAGGTCCATCACAATGCCGAACCTGCGTCGAGACTGCTGCCTCCGACGGTCACTCCCGCAGCTCGTCGTCCAGCAGGTCAGAAGCGTTTGCGCAGCGTCACGCCGTATGTCCTGGGCTGGCTCGGATAGCCGGAATAGCTGCCGAACTGCGCCACGGACGGGAACGCACTGATCAGGTAATCGTCGTCCGTCAGGTTGCGGCCCCAGAGCACGACATCCCACCCGTCCCTGGACAGACCGGCTGAGGCGTTTACCGTGTTCACCTCACGCGAAGCAACGTCCTCGGGGACGTTCTCGATCACCCTGACGTTGCTCTCGTAGTTGAAGTCCGCACGTAGGTACGCATCGAAGCTCGCCATCGACCACCGGTAGGTCCCAGCGATCACACCGGTGAACTCCGAGATGCCTGCGGGCGTCGTGCCGGTCAGGTCCGTCGTCGGGGGGTCGCCGGGATTGTTCTGCACCGCGGGTCCAATGACGAAGGAGTCGTATTTTGGATCGAGGTAGGTGCCCGCGACGGTGAACTCCCAGTTCGCGGTCGGGGCGTACAACAGATCGAACTCGGCACCCTGCACCGACTGCTTGCCGGCATTGAGCAGTCCGAATCCCGTCCCGAGGAAGATGTTCGACTGGAAGTCCTCGATCTCCTCGTCGAAGATGGCGACATTCAACGCCACCTGCGACCACTTGCCCTTGAATCCAATCTCGTAGACGGTTGAGTCCTCCGGCCCCGCGAAACGCGTGCCGTAGCGGGCGTAGTACGGATTCTCGTACCCGCCAAGCGGCGAGCGGTCACCCGGCACCGGCTGTACCGGCCTCGTGTCGCGCGAGAGGTTCCACGACGTAGCCTTGAAACCGGTCGAGACACCGCCGTACACCATCGTGCTGTCGTCGATCTCGTAGGACAACCGCGCAGTGTAGGTCGTCTTGCTGTCGTCCGAGTTGTCGGAGAACGGCACGACCGGGGCCAGGAACTGGAATGGATACAAACCGAGTGCCGAATTGCAAAAAGGCGGCGGGTTCGTGGCCGAGCAGGGCGTCACGCTGATGAAATCGGCCTGACCCGCTTGCACAGGGAACGCGGCCAGGTTCGCGGGCGTGGGCGGCTGCCCTCCCGTCAGCGCCTGGAAGGCGCCTGCAAAACCGATGTTGACGAAATTGAGCGAGGAGAACACGTCCGTGTCGGTCTGATCGATCGATACGTCCTTCTTGACCGTGGCGTAGGCGAGGCCGGCGGTCAGCGTCAGGCGGTCCATGACCTTCCAGTCGAGCTGGCCGAACACTGTCGTGACCTCGCTGTCCTGCTGCGTGGTGATGACCTGACCCTGTCCTTCCTGCAGCAGTGTTCCGGGCGGCAGGCCGAGCGCCGCCTCGAGGTCGCTCAACACCGTGAAACTGCCGGTCTGCCCGAAGATGAGGCCGGTTGCATACGGCCGGATCGAGCTGCCCCAGGCGAGCGAGTTCTGGTAATCGACGCTTTCGTCGAAGTAGTACGCGCCGATCAGGCCCGTCACGGGGCCGCCATTGTCGAACGCGAAGCGCAGCTCCTGCGTGAACGTATCGATGCTCGAATCGTTCAGGTTGGTCGCCAGGATGTCCGCGCTCGTGAAGTCGGCGTCGTAGTCGAATTTCGCATCCTGATTGCGATAGGCTGTGATCGAGGTCAGCGTCCAGTCGTTGTACGACCAGTCGGCCTGCAACGAGACGCCGCCATTGTCGACCTTGTTGTACGGGTCCTTGTTGAAGTAGCCGCGACGGTCATACGGGCTGCCCGTGTAGATCTGGCCGCCGACCGCCTCGACGATCGCTCCGGTAGGACCATTCAGCAGGTTCGAAACGCCACAGCACAACTCATCGATCGAGCTCGTGTCGGCGATCAGCCGGAACTTGAGGTCATCGGTGGCATTGAAGAGCAGTTGCCCGCGCAGGTCCCAGCGATCGCGGTCGTTGATCTCGGTCCCGCCCTCCAGGTTTTCGAAGTAGCCGTCGCGTTCGTTGTAGTTGCCGGCAAGGCTGAACGCGATGCGCTCGGTGATGGGAGCGGAGATCCCGGCGCGCACCATCATTGCGTCGTCGCTGCCGATGCCCACCTCGATCGACCCGGTCGTCGTGAACGACGGCTCCTTGGTGACCACGCTGATGACACCCACCGAGGCGTTCTGTCCGAAAAGCGTGCTCTGCGGGCCGCGCAGCACCTCGATGCGTTCGACGTCGATCAGGTCGCCGATCTGGGACGCCGATCGCGATCGATACACGCCATCGATGAATACGCCCACGGAGGATTCGATGCCCGGATTGTTGGCACCGTTGCCGAAGCCACGGATGATGAAATTCGTCTGCGTCGATGTCTGCAGCTGCGAGGTGCGCAGCGACGGCACGGTCGAGTGCAGATCGAGGATGTCGGTGATGTGCGCTTCTTCGAGCGTCTGGGCCGACGTCACGCTCACTGCCACTGCAATGTCGTTCAGCGTCTGCTCGCGCTTGGAGGCCGTGACAACGATCTCGTCGAGAGTGGCAGCGTCCTGGGCCATGGCTGGGCCCATGCCCAGCGTCGCGACAGTCACAAACGCCACCGAGAACAAAATCTTCATGGCTCGACACCTTCTAGTTGTACGTGCGCCACACCCGGGTGAAACCCGGGGCTCCCCCAGCAATTTACAGTGTAGTCCTCCGCCACTGCCGCCGCCATCAGCGCCCGCAGTCGGGCGCACGTGAGGGTTCTTCGTCAAGGCTTCTTATGCGTACTGTCCTCTGGCGGCCCTAGTAACCTGCCACGCTGCCGACTGGCAGGCGCGGATCGATCGCGCCATAGAGGCGATTGCGGCCGCGCGGAGGTTTGCCGATCGCCGGACCCCCGACGAGAATGGCGGCGACTTGATTCCAGTAGTCCATCTCCTCGAGGCGGTGACCCCGGGCAGCGAGCGCGGCGCGCGTGTCGGCACTGAGCGCGTCTGGTTCGTGGTACAGCGTGTCCGGCAGCCACTGGGCATGGATGCGCGGCGCATTCACCGCTTCGGTGATCGTCATGCGGTAGTCGATCAGGTTGACGATCGTCTGCAGCACGGCGGTCGGTATGTGACTGCCGCCAGGCGTACCGACCACCAGCAGCGGCTTCCCACCGTACGTGACGATCGTGGGCGCCATCGACGAGAGTGGCCGCTTGCCTGGCGCGATCGCATTGTTTTCGCCCTCGACCAGCCCGTACATGTTGGGCTCGCCGGGCCTGGCGGAGAAATCGTCCATTTCGTCATTGAGCAGGATGCCGGTGCCCGCGGCGACGACCCGCGCCCCGAACCAGTCATTGAGCGTGTAGGTCAGCGCGACGGCATTGCCCGCGGCATCCACCACCGACAGGTGCGTCGTGCTGCGGCCCTCGGTCGCTGCGCCGGGGCCCGGCAGCGTCGCCGAAGGCGTCGCTTTGTCCGGATCGATTCCGCGCCGCAGCGTCTCGGCATACGCGGGCGATATCAGTCGTTCCACGTCGGCGTGCACGAAGTCGGGATCGCCCAGCTCCAGGTTGCGATCGCGAAAGGCACGCCGCAGCGCCTCGGTCATGTAGTGCACGGACTGCGCGGAATGGAAGCCGGACGGATCGACGGGCCAGCCTGCAAGCAGGTTGAGCGTCTGGCACGTCACCACGCCCCCGGAGCTCGGCGGCGGGGCGGTAATGACATGGTAGCCGCGATACTCGCATTCGAGCGGCTTGCGCTCAATCGCCTGGTAGCGGGCGAAGTCTTCCAGGCTCAGTATGCCGCCGCCCTGCTTGCTGCTCGCGACGATCAGCCGCGCCGGCTCGCCACGGTAGAAGCCGTGCTCGCCCTCCCGTGCCACGATACGCAGCATTCGCGCGAGGTCCTTCTGCACCAGCCGCTCGTCCGCCGCGTAGGGCTTGCCGTTGCGGAGGAACGCCGCGCTCGCCGGCGCATCCTTGCGAAAATCGGCCGCGCCCAGGGCCAGCATCTCGGCGTCTCCCTGGTCGAGCACGAAGCCGCGCGCGGCAAGCCGGATGGCCGGGGCCACGAGCTCTGAGCGCGAGCGCGTACCGTATCTGCCGCGCGCAAGTTCGAGACCCGCGACCGTGCCGGGCACGGCCGCCGAAAGGTGTCCGCGCGTCGACCGCAGCGGCACCGGTTTGCCGGTCGCATCGAGGTACATGGTACGGGTGGCGGCAAGCGGCGCGGTCTCGCGAAAATCGATGAACGCTTCGCGCCCATCGGCCATGCGAATCAACATGAAGCCGCCGCCGCCGAGATTGCCGGCCTCGGGAAAGGTGACCGCTAACGCGTAGGCGGTCGCCACCGCCGCGTCGATCGCGTTACCGCCGCGCTGAAGCACCTCGACACCCACCTGGCTCGCCAGGCGATGCGCGGAGACCACCATGCCGTGCTCTGCCCCTGCCGGCGCCGGTGCTGCTGCGAGGCAAGAGCCCGTCGCCAGCACCAATGCGGGGATCAGTGCGAGTGCCGATCTGTCCTTGCGCATGCGCGACTCCCCGGGGACCCAGGAGGACGTCAGGATTGCGGAAAAGAAACGGGGCGGGAAGGACAATGGCCCTCCCGCCCCGCTGCATTCACCGCCGCAGGCTTCAGAACTGCATTCTCAGAGCCGCGTAGAAGTATCCGCCATTGATGCCGAACGGGCCGCCGCTGCGCGGGTAGACCTGCCCGTCTGCAGTGCCGCCCGTCAGCACGTAGATCGGATTGTCTGCGGTCGCGGCGATCTTGTCCGGGTATTCGTTGAAGATATTGGCTCCACCGATCGTCAGCGTGTACTTCTCCATGAAGGTGTAGCTGAGATCGAGGTCGGCCGTGGTCTTCGCCCCGAACTCTTGCCCGTCCACGATGCGACCGTTGGCGTCATATTCCGTCGGGTAATCGTTCGCGTCGATCCACGAGCCATAGTAGTTCACCCGGAAGTTCACCCCGAAATTGCCGAGCGACCAGTTGCCGGAAAACGTACCGCGATGGTTGGGGGCCAGGTTCGCGATGCCGATGATCTGGTCGCCGCTAACAATGGCGGGGTCAAAATTCTCGGCTTCGCTCTTGTTGTAGTTGTAGGCGAGCGTGAGATTGAGATTGTCGGTGGCCGCCCAGGTACCAACGAAATCGACGCCGTGGGTCGAGGTGTCGAACGCGTTGGTGAAGTACTGAACGGAGCCGTTCTCCCCGACGGTCGCGAGCTCCGGCAGAGCGGCAATGTCCGCAGCGTCAACAGTGTAGCTTTGAGAGATGTAGATGCGATCGTCCACGTCGATCTGGTAAAAATCCAGGGTCAGCGTGACCGCGTCAGACGGATTGAACACGATTCCGGCGCCGTAGTTCGTGGCGGTCGCAGGCTTCAGCAATTCGGCTCCGTAGTACTGCGCCACCGCGCTGGTCACCGGGAACGTACCTTGCTGCACCGACTCGCCAGCGATAAAGGTCGTAGTCACGATCTGCGTATTGTTCTGGCCTGGCGACGGTGCGTGAAAGCCGGTGCCGACCGTCGCGCGCAGCGAGACCGCATCGGTCACACGCCAGATTGCATTCAGCTTGCCTACGACTTCGCTACCGAAGGTTTCATAGTCCTCGAAGCGCGCGGCCGCGCCCATCGTGAAATTCTCGGTGATATCGCCTTCAAGGCCGACGTAGACGCCGTAGCTGGCTTGACTGTTCTCGTCCGCGTAGGCCGTGTTGGTACCTGCGTACCCGCTCGCGCCCGGATCCTCGGTTTCGGTGAAATTGCCGGTCGCCTGGAACACACCGGGAGCGATCTCGGCATACAGCGGATTGGCGATTGCGTAGGGCCCCGCGCCAAATGACTGGAAATCACCCGCGGTCGACTCGAAGGATTCCTTGCGGTACTCGGCACCGGCCGAGAAGGTCAGCGGACTCGCCATCCCGACCTCGATCGGGTAAGTGACATCCACGTTGACGTCGATCTCCTCCTGGATCAAGTCGCCGAACTCGAAACTCGTCTGCGTCTCGGGCCCGAATGAAGGGCTGATCGAGTTGTACATCGAGAGCGCAAGGGTATTGCGGCTGAGCGACGTCGAAAAGTCGTAGTGCAGTCCGCTCTCCGCATCACCCCTGAAGCCGGCCGTGCCATAAATCTGCTCGTTCTCGCCCACAAAGCGCGGCGTAAATCCGCCCGGGTAGAGCGAGGTCAGATAGTACGCGTTGATGGGGTCCTCGACGAATCCGCCGGCGGGGCAAGTCGCGTTGCTCGCCGGGCATGGCAGGTAGTAGGGGCCATTGAAGAACCCCCGACCGCTGAGGACGTTGAATACGTTGGTGCCACTGCCATTGTCAGCTTCGAATGGTGGGCGCAGGGGATCATTTTGCAGCGACGAGCGGAAGTTGAAGCTCTGGTCCGTCTTGGTGTCGGCGTAATTGCCGAAGAAGTAGAGTTCGCTGTTGTCGCCCACCCCAAAGGCCGAGTTGAGCACGAACTTGAAACCGTGCGTCGGCGACGAGCCCCAGATCTGCGCCGGCAACGGGTAGTGCGGCAGTTCGCCGGCGAGGTCCGGGTTCTCCTCGGCAAACGCCACCGCAACCGCGCGCGTCACGCCGCGGCTCGTCTGCTCGTCATCGAAGTACTCGGCCGAGAGGTTGATGAATCCGTCGTCGCCCAACTCGAAGCCGCCATTGGCCGCAAACAGCATGCCGTCACCATCGCTCTCGTCCTGGTACTGGCCCATGCGGGCTACGACTTCGAATCCAACGTCGTCGCGCAACCCGTAATTGAGCACGCCAGCAATTGCGTCCGTACCGTACTGGGCGGTCGCGCCATCGCGCAGAATTTCCAGCTTCTTGACTGCGATGCTCGGGAGGGACGAAAGGTCCGAACCGTGCGAGCCGAATGAGAGGCCCGTGTCGCCACCGGCGTAAACCTGCACCAGCGCCGAACGATTGAAGCGCTTGCCGTTGACCAGCACCAGGACCTCGTCCGACGGCAGACCGCGCAGCGACGGCGCGCGGACGAAGGTCGACGCGTCGGAGATCGTATTCTGCGGGACGAAGAACGACGGAACGACGTTCTTGACCACGTCGAGCATGTTGGAGGCCGCTTGTGTATTGAGCTCCGCGCCGCCAATGACGTCGATCGGAGATGCGGATTGCGTCGCCGAACGGTCGGTGCGGCGGGTGCCGGTAACGATGACCTCAACCAGGTCAGCCGTTTCAGCAGTGCCGCCGGCCGTCGCGCCAGTGGTCTGTGCCGCGGCCGTGCTTGCGGCCAAGGCCAGGATCGCCGAGGTGGCGAGTATCAGCTGAGTCTTCATGCCGCGGTCTCCCCTAAAACTGTTGCGAAAACACCACACTACCAATGCTGCGTTCCGCGGGAGTCTAGGCCGCCGGTGATAAATTGGCAACATGATCGTCAGTCCTGGCCGGGTTCAGTATGCTTGATTCGAGTGATGACGGATCTGACACTGACCCACCGGCTTGCCCGCCGCGCCGATCTCGACGCGCTGAGGCAGTTGATGGATGCGGCGATATCTGAATTGCAGAAGCCGTTCCTGGACGAAAACCAGATCGCATCAAGCCGGACCATTATGGGACTGGACACTCAACTCATTGATGATGAAACGTATTTCATTGTAGAAACGGTGGACAAGCTCGCGGGTTGTGGCGGATGGAGCCGTCGCGCCACCTTGTATGGCGGAGATCAGACCCCGGGGCGTAGCGCTGCCCTGCTCGATCCCGCCAGGGACGCAGCGCGTGTCCGCGCCATGTATACCCATCCGCAGCACACCCGCAAAGGCGTCGGTCGGCTGATCCTCTCCCTCTGCGAGCAGGCGGCCAGGTCCGAAGGCTTCCGCAGGGTGGAGTTGATGGCGACCATGGCAGGCGAACCGCTTTATCGCGCCTGCGGGTATGAGCCCCACGAACCTGTCATGGACGGCCGTGGCGGCGTTGCAGTGCCTCTGGTGCGAATGACCAAGTCGTTGTGAATGGCCGACCGGCCTAAGGCACCGGTCGCCGGTGATTCAAATCAACCCTCTCGGGAAAGAAGCATCTGCACGTCGCCGAGCTGCCGCTCTGCAAATCCCGCCTCGCAATAGCAGAGATAGAACTCCCACATGCGAATGAACGTCTCCGGGTAACCCTGCGCGCGAACAGCATCGAGGTTTGCATGGAAGTTCGTGCGCCAGCGGGACAGCGTCGTCGCATAGTGCGGCCCGATGTCCTCGAGCGCGACGATCCGAAGGTCACTGGACTTCGCCATCGCGGAGGCGAGCGCGCTGATTGCCGGGATGCAGGCGCCCGGAAAGATGTAGCGCTTGATGAAGTCCACCTCGTCGCGCGTCCGCTCAAAATGGCGATCGGCAATCGTGATGGTCTGCAGCAGCATGCGCCCGCCGGGCGTGAGGCGCTCGGCCGAGCGGCGGAAAAACTCGTCGTACTGTTGCGGGCCAATGGCCTCGATCATTTCGATCGAAACCAGCTTGTCGTAGCTTCCCCCGAGGTCACGGTAGTCCTCAAGCAGCACGGTCACGCGATCCGCGAGCCCGGCCGCGCGGATGCGTTCCCGGGCGAGCGCGTACTGCGATGGCGAAATCGTGGTGGTCGTGACGCGGCAGCCGTAACGGCCCGCAGCATGGATTGCGAAGCCGCCCCAGCCGGTGCCGATCTCCAGCACGTGGTCCGCCGGGCCGAGCGCGAGGGTGCGGCAGATCCGATCGAGTTTTGCGATGGATGCCTCTGCGAGTGTCATGTCGGGACGCTCGAAAAACGCGCAGGAGTACATCATCGTCTCGTCCAGCATCAGCCGGAAGAGATCGTTGCCGAGGTCGTAGTGCGCGGAAATGTTGCGACGACTTCCCGCACGCGTATTGCGGTGCAGCCAGTGGGCGAACTGCCGGATTGGCGCGGACATCCGCGCGAGGCCCTGTTCCATGCCGTCGAGCGCCTCGTGGTTCCGCAGCATCAGGCGCATCAGCGCGGTGAGATCGTCGGCCCGCCAGTGACCCAACATGAAGGATTCGCCGGCCCCGACCGATCCTCCGAAGGCGATATCGGCATAGAAGGCGGGGTCGTGCACCGTGATTGTGGCCTCGATGCCCTGGCCATTGCCGAATACATGCGACTCGCGCCGATCGCGAACGCGCAGGCGCCCTTCTCCGATCGATGCGAGGCGCTTGAGCACGAGCTGCCTTGCGAGCAAACCGAGCGTGCCCGGGCGCGGGTTGCTGCGGGACCGGTCGATCAGGGTCGTGTCGTTCAAGCGATTTTCTCCGCAATTACCGTCTTGGGGTGCGAGTGGAACGGCGCGCCCTTCATCAGCAGGCGCAGTGCCTGCCAGTGAATCCTGCCGAGCACGACAAGCGAGGCAAATGGCTGGCGTGCGAGGGCGGATGCAAGGCTCGCGCCCGTGATTTCCTCGCGTTTCAGCACGAGCGTCGCGTCGAACAGCCGTCGACCTTCGCGCCGATTCTCCATGTGCACGGCGAGCGTCTCGCCGGGCGGCTTGAAGTGCCAGCCGTAGTCGAGGTCCATCGGCATGAATGGCGATACATGGAAGGATTTGGAAAGGCGAAAGCGGAGCGGCGAATCAGGTTCCAGGTGTTGCTTCGGTCGGAGCACGTAAGCGTGGCGCTCGTTCCACGGCGTGTTTGTGATTTCGGCGACGATGGCCTCCACCCGACGGTCACTGGCGTCGTAACAGTAGTAGAAGCTGACGGGATTGAAGCAGTGCCCGAATGTGCGGAGCTGGGTCAGCAGCCGAACCGGGCCGACAGGCCGCACACCGGTTTCACGCTCGACGCGCTCGCGCACTGCCGCGTCGAGCGGCACGGCCGGGTCGCCGAGGTAGTCGGCCCTGCGGAACCATGCGAGGGCGGGCCGGCGGGCGGACCAGAACCAGCGGCGTCGGAACACCGTCTCGAGTTCAGCGAGGTCGAGCCAGGCGAGCGTCACGCGATAGCGGAACGCATGCGGAACCGGCAGGAAACGGCGGTGGCTAAGCCGACCGGTGTAGAGGGCGCTGTGCATGATCTTGGTCAAAATGTGTGAGCGCGGCCTCGGCACTCGTCACACCATCCTCATGAAAGCCATTCCGCCACCAGGCGCCGCAGAAGTAGGTGCGCTGCACGCCGTTGAGTTCGCGCTGTCGCGCCTGTGCCGCAATCGACGCGGGCGTGAATAAAGGGTGGTGATAAGTCATGCGCCGGATGATGAATGCTGGATCGATGGCGTCGCTGCGATTCAGCGTGACGAGCAGCGGAACGGGCACGTCCAGTCGCTGCAGAATGTTCATGTGGTAGGTCAGGGCGACCGGGCCGGTGCGGCCGGGGAGCACGTGATAGTTCCACGCGGCGTGCGCAAGTTTCCGCCGTGGCAGGAGGCGGGTATCGGTGTGCAACACCGCCTCGTTGCGCTGGTACGGTATCGCGGCAAGTACCTCGCGCTCGCAGGCGCTCGGATCGGCGAGAATCCCGAGTGCCTGGTCGCTGTGGCAGGCGAGGAAAACCGCGTCGAAATGCTGCGCTTCGTGTCCACGCGGTTTGACGATCGCGCCGCCCGGCAGGCGTCGGATCCATTCGACGGGCGTCGCCAGGCGGATGCGATGGCGAAAGGGCGCGATCAACTGGTCCACGTAGCGCGCCGAACCACCGCGGATCGTCTTCCACAGGGGGCGATCATCGATTGTCAGCATGCCGTGGTTATGCAGGAACCGGATGAAGAAGCGCGCCGGGAAGGCAAGCATCGCCGCGGGATCGGTGGACCAGATCGCGGCGCCCATCGGCAGGATGTAGTGCTCACGGAACGCACGCCCGTAGCGCCCCTGGTGGAGGAACTCATCCAGAGACAGCTCGCCGCCGGGCGCATCCAGCAACGCGGGCGCATCGCCATTGAATCGGAGGATGTCCCGCACCATTCCGAGAAACGACGGGCGCAGCAGATTCCGGCGTTGGGCGAAGAGCGAGTTCAGCGACGTGCCGTTGTATTCGAGCCCCGTTCCTTCGTCGCGCACCGAGAAACTCATGTGGCTTTCCTGCGTGGCGACTCCAAGCTCGCGAAGCAGGGCGGTGAAACGCGGATAGGTGCGTTCGTTGAATACGATGAATCCGGTGTCCACCGCGAGGCTGCGCCCTGCGACCTCGATCTGGTGCGTGTGGCTGTGGCCGCCCGCATGCGTGTCCGCCTCGAAAACAGTGATTTCGTGCGCGGCATGCAGCCGCCGCGCGACCACATTGCCGGCAATGCCGGCACCGACGATGGCGACCCTCACTGGCGCGCTTCCCGCGGCCTATCGCGATGCGACTCGCGCACCGCCGCCGGCACCGGGCGCAGGTCCCAGACGATTCCGGCCGCCGCCAGCAGTCGGAGCACATACCAGGAGACATCGATTTCCCACCAGTAGAAGCCCTGGCGTGCGGCGCCCGGGTATCGGTGATGGTTGTTGTGCCAGCCCTCGCCAAACGTCAGCAGCGCCAGCCACACGTTATTGCGCGAATCGTCACGGGTTGCATAGCGGCGGGTGCCGAAGCGGTGCGCGAGCGAGTTGATCGTGAACGTCGAGTGCCAGAGCACGACCGTCGAGATGCAGAAACCCCAGACGACGAGCTGCCAGCCGCTCGTGCCAAGTCCGGGCGCCGCGTGCTCCAGCCAGGCTCCGAGACCATAGAGCGCCGCCGCGAGCGCCGCCGGGATCGATGGCGTCAAACCGGTCGAGCCAGCGCAGCTCCGGAAACCGCGCGAGATCCGGGATCAGCTTGAGCCGTGTTGCAAAGTTCTCGCGTGCGAGGAACCAGCCGACATGGCTCCAGAGGAAGCCCTGCGTATGCGGCGAATGGCTGTCGTCCGGCAGGTCTGCCTGCGCATGGTGGTGGCGATGATGCGCCGCCCACCACAGCGGGCCGCGCTGCACGGCGCTCGCCCCGAGAAGGGCAAAGACAAATTGCGCGGCGCGCGACGTCTGGAACGCGCGATGCGAGAAATAGCGATGGTAGAAAGCAGTGATCGCGAACATGCGAATGCCGAAGAGCGCGATGGCGACTGCGACGGCAATGACGCTCGCATCCACCCACAGCGACGCCGACGCACCCGGCGTGTATCAGCACGAATGGCAGCACGCGCGGCCAGTCTATGCGGCGGTCCGCGACCGGTGCGGCGGCCGGCTCGCCGGCGCCGCTGTCCACCCAGCGCCGGAGCGCCAGCGAGAATCGCGACGAACTCATGTCTAACGCTCTGGCGGGGACGGTTCGTCGGGCCAGCGCTGGGGCACCTTGCGGATCCTGGCGACGTCGTAGCCCTGAGACTTCAGGAACTCGAGGATGCCCTCGTAGTCGGCGTCCGACATCTCTGGCGTTCGCGCCATGATCCAGACGTAGTCGCGCGCTTCGCGTCCAATCACGGTCTGCGAATAATCCGGTGAAAGCCAGGCGATCCGGTAGTCGGCCTTGACCGGCCAGACGAACTGCATGTCCCAGACGGCATTCGAACCGCCTTCCCGGATGAAGCCACGTGGCGCGTAACGCTTCTGTTTGCCGTCAAAGGCGTCCGCCCGGAATGTAAAGGTAGTCTCGATCGTGCCGTCGGGCGCGAGGCGATAGGACTCGACCGCGTTGTGCGCGCCTTTCTCAATGAAGGTCGGGATGTTCGCGATGACGTACCAGTCGCCCATGAAACGGGCGATGTCCACGTCGGCTGCGAGTGCAAGCGGTGGATGCTGTTCGCTGCGGCAGCCCGCCAGGAGCAATGCCGCGACGACGAAGGAGCGTGTGGTCATGACGGAATTCTTCCTCATTTGAGTTCGTAGCGCAGGCGCCGGCCGCCTTCCGTGAGTGCCTCGAGTGCGATCCATCGGTTGCCCAAGTACCACAAATCAATCTGCATGTCGGGTCCGGTGATGCGGTGGCGATCTGCGGCAACCGGCTGACCCCGCATCGCCACCATGTCCTTGCCCTGCGCCGTTATTTTTACTGGCACCAATTCGCCAGTCTGGCTGTTCAACAGGCGACTGGAGTTCAGCATCTGCGGGTTCCAGTAGGCGAAGCTCATCACGCATCCCTCATGCAGGTCGCGTCCTTCCGGGCGCTCGACCGCAAGCCGGCCGTCCCGGGTTGCGGCGTTGATGGCCAGGCTCTCGCCATTGGTTTCAGTGCGCGCAACCAACGACTGCAGGCAATTGCCATCCCAGCGTTCAACGGCTTCGTGGACGTAACTGTAAGCGGTGAAAAACAGCAGGCGCACGTCGAACTTGGCTTCGCTGCGCACCTCTTGTCCCGCGCCATCGTTACGCAGCGAATACTGGTGGCGCCCGATCTCGCGGCCGTCCAGCAGCACGCGGAAGTCCCACGCACCGATCTCGGCGTGCGCCGCGGGTACACCCGCGAGGAGCAGGATTGAGAAAAGCAGCTGGCGCATCATGACCCCCTGATCGGTCCGGGAAAGAAAGCATTGGTGCGAGCCATGTAGTCGCGATACAAAGGCCGCCGCTCGCCAATGTCTTTTTCAAGCAGCGTGACACCGGAGACCTTGAGCAGCAGCACCGACATCAGCAGTGGCGAGAACAGGGTCCACCACGCTCCAGCGCCGAGCGCGATGGCATACAGGCCCCACCAGACGCAGAACTCGCCGAAATAATTGGGGTGCCGTGTATAGCGCCAGAGGCCGCGGTCCATCACACGCCCGCCATTGGCCGGATCGGACTTGAAGCGCGCAAGTTGTGCATCGCCAACCGCCTCGAAGGCGATGCCGAAGGCAGCGAGCGCTGCGCCCATGATGTCGAGCGCGCCGATGGCACGGTCGATGCTGATCGAGGCGGCGACGGGCGCCACGACCAGCCAGGCGAGGACTGCTTGCAGGCCGAAAACCAGGTAAAGACTCTTCCACGCGAAGCCCGGTTCGTTGCGCGCCCGGATCGCGCGGTAGCGGCGGTCCTCGGGGGCGCTCCAGTTGCGTATGGCGAGATAGGCTGCAAGGCGCAGCGCCCAGATCGCGACCAGCGTCAGCGTGAGCAACGCGCGTGTCCCGGTCGCAGACACCGTGATCGCAACAGCCATGGCGCCCAGCAGGATGAAGAGAGACCAGAAGATGTCGACCAGTCCTGCATTACGGCGCGCGGTAGCGATCGCCCAGGCGATCAGTGCCATTGCGGCCATGAACGGCAGGGCAGTGAGCCAAGGCGTGATGGCGCTCATGGTTTGGCGTATCCGTCGAATCGGCGTGCGACGACGAGCAGCGCGGGCGTCAAAACACCCCAACCAAAACCGATGGCCGTCAAGGCCGGTGCCACAGCGGCAAGTTCCATCGCGCCGAGCCTGGCACCGCCGTAGTAGGCGACCGGGCCGCCCACGACGCCGAGCAATGCCCCGAGCCCGAGGTGCGACCGCAACGGGCGCAACGACACATTGAGTGTCGTCGCGAAGATTGCCCACAACGCGACCATCCAGTAGGGCGCGGTCCCCTCGATCAGCACGCCGGTCTCAAACCGCACCCAACCCGACTGTAGCAACAGCGTCTCGAAAACCGCGCCGACCACGATCGCGACACAAACGAGCACCATCTCCCGCGCCGGGCGCGGCGCACGCGCGAGGTGCCAGGCAACGATGCCCACCGCCGCGAGGACGCTGATCCAGGGCAAGCCAAAGGCTGCGCCCAGCACGCAGGCGAACCAGCCGAGCTGGAACAACAGTACGTTGAGGATGATCGTCATGGTCGACATTGGCGGCGGCTACGGTGCAGGGCGCTCGAACAGGTAGTGGCTGACCCACCACTCCTGCCCGTTGCGAAAGCCGAAGAGCTCGGCGCAGGCCATGAAGAAAATGCGCCAGCGCTGCAGCCATTGCGCGGCCTGCAATTCTCCGTAGACGTCGGCAAGCACCGGGAGCACCGCGTCTCGACGTGCGTCGAGATTGGCGAGCCAGGCGTTTGCTGTCTTTTCGTAGTGCCGGCCGTCCCAACGCCAGCGGCCGAGCAGGCGAAGCCGCTCCTGGAACCGCAGGGCCAGGTCGTCTGAGGGCATCATGCCGCCGGAGAAGAAATGACGACCCATCCAGTCGGAGGGTCCGAGATCCTCGAATGCATACGGCGTGCTGCGGTGGCAGAAAACATGCATGAAGAACTTTCCGCCCGGACGCAGCCAGTCGTGCACTCGCGAGAAGAGGGTGCGCCAATTGCGCATGTGCTCGAACATCTCGACCGAGACAATCCGGTCGAAAGACTCATGCGGGGCGAAGTCGTTCATGTCGGCCGTCACGACCTTGACATTGCCGAGGCCGCGACGATCGGCCTCGGACATTATCCAGGCACGCTGGGGGTTTGAGTTTGAAACACCGGTAATGCGGCTCGCCGGGAAGCGCGCTGCCATCCACAGCGTGAGCGAGCCCCAGCCGCACCCGAGCTCGAGGATCGACTGGCCGTCGGCGAGACCGGCGCGTTCACAGGTCGTCGCAAGCGCGGCCGCCTCGGCATCGGCGAGGCTGGTCACTCCCTTCGCCCAGTATGCCGAGCTGTACTTGCGGTGCGGCCCGAGTACCAGCGCGAAGAACTCCGGAGAAATCTCGTAGTGCTGCTCGTTCGCGAGCTCCGGGAGCGGCGCGATGCCGGATGAGTCCATGGACTGTACGAAACTCTCGGCGTTCTGCGACGCAGCCTGTGAATCGTCCGCGGCGATGGCGGTGAGCCGGCTCTGGCAGAGCCGGCGGATGCCGGCGCGAACGATCGAGTCCGGAACCAGGCCCTGTTCGACCCAGCCGATGGCGGTTCGGGCGGCTTCGTTCATGTCCGTTGACTCCGGCCATTGAGACTCGTCGCGATCGTGCGGACGCCGTCTTCAAGATCGGAAGCAAGCGCCACAGCCCCGGCCTTCGTGATCGCGCCGCGGTGACGCGCCGCCGTCGCGCCGCCGACAAAAACGGGCACCCGGACCGTGCTTACAAGTTCCCGCAGCGCATCGTCGAGCAGACCCGGCTCCGGATCGACGGAAGAGGCGATGACGACCGCCGCGCAACCGGAACGCCGGCAGGCGATTCCAATGTCCGACAAGGGCGTATCGGCGCCAAGCAGCACGGTCCGCATGCCGACGCCGTTCGCTTCGAGTGCGAACAGGAGCAATCCGATTTCATGTTGCTCACCAGGCGCACAGGCGGCGAGAAGGCGCGGCCCGGTCGCGTAGCGCATGCGATGCTGAAGGCGGGCCCCGAGCTTGCTGCGCAGGTACATCGCAAGGAAATGTTCCTCGGCGATCCCGCCGTCAATGTCGTGCCAGCGTCCGCCGAGGCGGACGAGCAAGGGCAGGTAGAGTTGCCGCGTGACCCGCTCGATCGGGTGCAGGGACAGCGCTTCGTCGTGTACCTGGTCGAGTTCGAGCTCATCAAAGCGCGTGACGGCGGCAGCCATGCGGTCGAGGTAACCGGTCCAGGGACCCGCTGCGCCGGCTGTCGCCGCGGGTTCCGCATCGAGCAGCTCGCGCACGCGACTCACCGGGACGCCACGGTCGATCAGCGTGAGTACGCGCCGGAGCCGCTCGACATGGGCGTGCGTATAGACCCTGTGACCCTTCGGCGTGCGCTGCGGCTTGATCAGGCCGTAGCGGCGCTCCCAGGCGCGAAGCGTCATGGCCTTGACGCCCGTCAGCGCACAGATCGTGCGAATCGGAAGCCGTTCGACGGTGTTGCGGGGCATTGTGAGGGCTCGAGTAACTAGTAGACAAATATTATACAAAAACGCAATAAGGCGCAATAACAACGTATAAAACTTATACAAATCTGTATAAGTGTGAGAATATGACGGTTCCCGCGTGCGCGCTATGCTGCGCTGCAGCGGCTCTACGGATACCTACGATGGACGATGCAGACTGGATGCGCCGCGCGCTCGCGCTCGCGGCGCGGGCGGAACAAGAAGGCGAAGTGCCCGTCGGCGCGATCGTCGTGCGCGCAGGCGAAGTGCTGGGCGAGGGGTGGAACCGGCCGATCGCCGCTCACGATCCCACGGCGCATGCCGAGATCCTGGCTTTGCGCGCCGCCGCAGCGACGGCGCTCGACTATCGTCTCGGCGGCGCAACCCTCTATGTGACACTCGAACCCTGCCCGATGTGCGCGGCCGCCATGGCGCATGCTCGCATCGCGCGCCTTGTCTTTGGAGCGTGGGATCCGCGTCAGGGCGCGGCGGGCAGCGCATTCAATCTCGTTGCCGCGCCCGCGATGAATCACCGCGTCGACGCGTTCGGCGGCGTGCTGTCGGAGGAGTGCGGTGCGC
This sequence comes from uncultured Gammaproteobacteria bacterium, assembly GCA_963819545.1. GTDB lineage: Bacteria > Pseudomonadota > Gammaproteobacteria > Steroidobacterales > Steroidobacteraceae > SCUD01. The sequence continues at coordinate 1,582,359 of CAWFWJ010000002.1, forward strand.
TACTTCGCCGCTTTTTCGCCGACCGGCGCTAAAGTTGGTTCGTCCGCGATCATCCAGCGCAGGAGTTCCGCGTAGGTCTGCACGTTTCGGACGAAGCCGACCGGCTCCCAGCCGCGGGCGTAGCCCCTCTGCGCTCTTGTGAAATAGCGTTCCTGTGCGAGCAGCGGCAGGTTAGCGCGCACCTCGGGCCAGCTGTCCGGGTCCTGGCCACGCCGCTGCGTGAGCACTGCGGGCATCCTCGAGGTGCCCGTAGCCCACGTTGTAGGCGGCGAGTGCGAGCCAGGTGCGGTCCGGGTCTTCGATGCGTTTCGGGATCGTGCGCTCGACGAGGCGAAAATAGCGGGCTCCGCCCAAGATACTGTCGCGCGGGTCATTGCGGTCGCGAACCCTGACGCGGGTCGCCGTTTCCGCCGTCAGCATCATGAGTCCCTGCACGCCGGTCGGTGACACGGCGTTTTCATCCCAGCGGGATTCCTGGTAGCCGATGGCGGCCAGGAGCCGCCAGTCAAGGCCCGTTTCCGCGGCGGCTTCCTGGAACCACGCCTGGTAACGCGGAAGCCGTTCGCGAACGCCGGCGACGAAGTTCGCGGCATCCACTCGATCGAACCGCACGAGCGCGCGCCGATTGCGCTCCAGGATGTCGGCGAGCTGTCCGCTCGTCTCGATGTCCAGGAAATAGCGCTCGACCTCGGGGAGCAGGTCGTCGCCGGTCGGCGAGAGCGCCCAGGCGACGGTTTCGGATTCGGCAAGCTTGAAGGCAGGGCGCAGATCCGGGTGAAAGTGCCGGCCGAGCGAAAATTCGATTGAGTCGGCGACGGTCACGTCCGCTTTTCCACTCGCTACCTGTTCGAGCAGATCGAGCGCGTCCCGGTCGTCGACTTCGGTCCACTTCAGGTCGGGCCACTCTTTCGCGAGGGCTTTGAGGCTCGCGGCGTGGGTCGAATTCCGGCTCACGACGATTCGCCGGCCGACCAGGTCTCTCGGCGTTTGCGGCAACCGGTCCTGGACGCGGTAGACAACGTGCTGATCGATGCGCTGGAACACCGGTCCGAACAACACTTGCTCCCGCCGCGCGTCGTTCGCGACGATCCCGGCCGCCGCGACGTGCGCCTGATTTCGCGCGACCTTTTCGAGCGCAGCAGTCGCCGAATCGGCAAAGATCAATTCGAGTCTGACGCCGAGCCTCCGCGCGAAGTTGCGGGTGAGTTCGTATTCCGGGCCTTCCGGACCGGCGGCGCCCTCGTAATAGGCGAGGGGACTGTTCCGCGTGACGACCTTGAGGACACCCAGCAGGCGGATCTGCTCGTAACTGCCGGGGAGCCGCGAACAGGTGCCGATCATCAGGCACAGGGCGACGATCGCCGGGACGCGGAACCGGCTGCGAATACGCGGCCTGGGCCTCGCCGTCTGCTCGGGTTCCGGGTCCATTGTTGTAGAATAGCCGCTCCGGAATGGGCCGCTGCGACGGCTGCCGGATTCCAGCACGGAGAGGTACCGAAGCGGTCATAACGGCACCGACTCGAAATCGGTTGAGGGCATTACGCCCTACGTGGGTTCGAATCCCACCCTCTCCGCCAAACCCGGCAGGCTGCGGGGCGGGTAAGTCCGCTCGCGTCAGCCAGAACTTTACGCGCTCACTCGGACGATCCCGGCCCGGCAAGCCTGCCGAGACGGATGGCGGCAAGGTGTGGGTGGACGAAGACACCCGGGTTCGACGAGGCGCGCGCAGCGCGCCGAAGGACGGAGCCGCGCAGCGGCGACGGTCCCGAGCGCAGCGAGGGATGCGCGCGAAGCGCGCACAATCCCACCCTCTCCGCCAGTTTCTCCGCCGCTACACTAGTTCATGGCTGTCTCACCCGCCCTGCAGCGCGCGGGAGCCGTCCCGCGGCCGCGCGAGACGTCGCTCTTGCGATGGGTGTGGCGCTCCTACGTCCGTAACGCCCTGATCCCGCTCCTCGTGGTCGAGCTGCTGCTGGTCGCCGTCTATCTCACGAGTCACGCCTGGTCGCTGCGCAAGAACGTGGCTGCGCTCAGCGAGGTCGCGCGCCAGGAGCTCGCGCGAATCGCGATCGACGAGTCGGCGGTCATCGAGCAGCAGCTCGGCCAGGTCGCGGCGCTTGCAGAAGTCCTGCGCCGGCAGACCGCCGCGGCGCTGGAATCGCCCGCGAGCAGCGCACGGGACCGCGCACGACTGCGCGAGCAGCCATCGGGTGCCTTGACCACGTATCGCGACGACGGCGGCGCCGCTGTCTTTTATTCGGCGGCGACGACCAGGGGTCCGGCGGAGTTCGAGAAGCTTGAGCGGCTTGCCGCGGTCGATCCGCTCCTGCGGGACATCACGCTCGCGAATCCGCTCATCGTGCAGGCCTACCTCAACACGCACGACACGATGACCCGTATCTGGCCGTGGATCGACGCCGCGGCCGTATTCGATCCCGGGATGCGGGTATCGGATTTCAACTTTTATTACGAGGCGGACGCGGCGCGCAATCCGTCGCGCGCCGTCGTCTGGACCGATGCCTACGTCGATCCGGCGGGTAAGGGATGGCTGGTATCCGCCATTGCCCCCGTCTATCGCGGCGAGTTCCTTGAGGCAGTGGTCGGCGCGGACGTCACCATCGATCGCGTGGTCGCGGATGTCCTCAACAAAAAGATTCCATGGCGCGGCTTCCTGCTGCTGATCGGCAAGTCGGGCACGCTGCTCGCGCTGCCGCCACAGGGCGAGCGGTTGTTCGCATTGAATGAACTGACCGCCCACGACTACGTCGACGCGATACGCGCCGATACGTTCAAACCCGAGGAATTCAACGTTTACCGGCGAACGGATTTCGCGGAGATCGGAAAACTCCTGCGGACCCAGCCGTCGGGCAGCGGTCGGATCGACGGGAGTGAGCCCCATCTGATCGCCTGGCAGACAATACCCTCCGCCGGCTGGAAGCTGATGAGTCTCGTGCCCGAACAGGCGGTGTTCGGACCCTCGCGGGCGCTGAATGACGATCTTGCCGGCGTCGGCTGGATCATGCTCGGCGGCCTCATTGGTTTCTACCTGATCTTTTTCACCTTTCTATACCGGCGCGCGCGCCATGTCAGCCGCTCGATCTCCCATCCGCTCGAGCAGATCGAGCGCATGGCGCATCGCATTGCTGTCGGCGAATACGAGCAAGTCTTGCCCGAGTTCGGTGTCAGAGAGTTTCGCCACACCGTCGGCGAGCTGCAGCAGATGGGCCGCCTGCTCGGTGAGGCCAATCGCGCGCGCGAAGTGGCGGAGGCGCGCCTGACCGAGCGCAATGAAGATTTATCCATGATCCTCAGCCTGTCGCCCGATGGGCTCGTGTCATTCGACGCCAGCGGCGTCGTCGCGGAAACGAATCCGGCATTCCTGGCGCTGACCGGCTGGACGCGCGATGAGCTGATCGGCCGGTCGTGGATCGAGTTCTGGGCGCGGTTGGGCGAGCAGGGCTCGGCAAGCGAGCCGCAGACACCGGTCGCACCGATCCTGCGCCTGCAGCGACCCCGTCCCGTCGTGCTCGAGTGCCGTGTCGTCGGCGCGCCTGCGGGTGCCCAGGTCGCCTATTTCCGCGACATCACGCGCGCCGACGAACTCGACCGCACCAAGAGCCGTTTCCTCGCGACCGCGGCGCATGAACTGCGCACGCCGATCGCGGTGATCACCGGTTATACCGAGTTCCTGCAGGCGAGTGATCCGCCGGCGGCCGAGCGCGGCGAGATTCTCGCGACAATGCGGCGTCACGGCGATCAGATCACGGGTATCGTCACGGAATTGCTCGATCTCGCCCGCATCGAGGCGCGCGCTGGTCGCGATTTCACGATGATTCGCCAGCCGTTCGCACCTGCAGTGCGGCGCTTCATCGAGACCTTCCGGATCGGCGAGGATGCGCGCGTGCCGCAGTTCCGCGGGGACATCGGCGACGCCGAAGTTTTCCTCGACGCCGACAAGTTCTGCCAGGCACTCGGCAATGTGCTCGCAAACGCCTCCAAGTATTCGCCGGCCGGCACTCCGATCAGCGTCCGGCTGGTCGAAGGCCGCGGGAAGGTCGGCGTCGAGGTACAGGACTTCGGGGAGGGCATGGACGAGGAAGCGCAAAAACGCATCTTCGACCGCTTCTATCGTGCGGAATCCGCCGCGGGCGTCGCCGGCAGCGGGCTCGGCATGAGCATCGTCAAGGAAATCCTCGACATCCACGGCGGGCGCATCGACATCGCGAGCGTGCCGCACGAAGGCACGACCGTGAGACTCTGGCTTCCGCGTGCCGCGCCGCGCGGTTGACGCTTCCGGAGGCCAACCTTACGATGCCCAGCCCGGCGATTTCCATGGTGGCTCGCGCCGGTTCCTCCGCGACGATCAGCCGTGAATCCCGCCAGGCCCGGAAGGGAGCAACGGTAGCGGCGGTATCGGGTGCCGGAGGGGTGCTGGCGCGGGCCGCCTCCATGCGGGAGCGGAATACGCGATGATTGCGGACCTGCGGAAACGGAATCGATGAGTTACCTCGCACTCGCGCGCAAATGGCGTCCACGCAACTTCGCCGAGCTCGTCGGCCAGGAACACGTGCGCCAGGCGCTGGTGAACGCGCTCGATTCGGGCCGCGTCCACCACGCCTTCCTGTTCACGGGAACGCGCGGTGTCGGCAAGACGACGATCGCCCGCATTCTCGCCAAGTCGCTCAATTGCGAGCGCGGCGTAGTCATCGACGCCCTGCGGCGAGTGCGGAGCCTGCCGCGAGATTGACGAGGGCCGCTTCGTGGACCTGATTGAGGTCGACGCCGCCTCGCGGACCAAGGTGGACGACACGCGCGAGTTGCTCGAAAACGTGCAGTACCGCCGACGCGCGGCCGCTTCAAGGTCTACCTGATCGACGAAGTGCACATGCTGTCGACGCATTCGTTCAACGCGCTGCTGAAGACACTCGAGGAGCCGCCGCCGCACGTCAAGTTCCTGCTCGCGACTACCGATCCGCAGAAGCTGCCGGTGACCGTGCTGTCGCGTTGCCTGCAATTCAATCTCAAGCGCCTGCCGGCCGCGTTGATTGCGGAGCGGCTGCTGAAGATACTCGAGGCTGAAGGCGTCGCCGCGCGAGCCGGCAGCCGTCGCACTGCTCGCGCGAGCGGCGGACGGAAGCCTGCGCGACGCCCTGTCGCTGCTCGACCAGATGCTCGCCTTCGGCGCCGGACGGGTGACTGAGACGGACGCGCGCGCGATGCTCGGCACCGTGGACCGCCAGCAGGTGCTGCGCCTGGTCGAACGCCTGGCGGAACGCGACGCTCGCGGACTGTTCGAATGCGTTGCGGCAATCGACGAATTCGCGCCGGACTATGCGCAGCTTCTCGACGAGATCGCGGCGCTCCTGCAGAAGGTCGCGCTGCGCCAGGCCGTGCCTGGTCTCTCGGACGATGAGATGCATTCGACGGAAGTCCTGACGGCGCTCGCCGCAAAGATGCCGGCCGACGAGCTTCAGCTCGCCTTCCAGATCGCGATATCGGCCGGCGCGATCTCGATCTCGCCCCCGATCCGCGCACCGGCATCGAGATGACACTCTTGCGCATGTTGGCGTTCCGGCCGGCTGATGCGAAGGACAGCGCGCGGCCTGCCGCTGAAGGACGCCGGCCCCTGCCTGCGCGTGACGGCGGCAACCGGACCGCAGCCGCTTCCGCCGCCCCGGCTCGCGCAGTCGCGGCGACCGGCGACTGGCCGGAACTGCTGTCGCGGCTCGAGCTGCAGGGTGCCGCGCGGCAGCTTGCCGGTAACTGCCAGCTGATCGAGCGCGACGGCAATCGCTTCCGGTTCCTGCTTGACGCGCGCGCGCAGTCGCTGCACACGCGACAGCAGGTGGATCGCCTGGCGCAGGCGCTCGGTCAGTTGATCGGCGGGCCCGTCACGATCGAAATCGAGCAGGGCGGAGCCGACGACACGCCGGCCCGGCGCGAGGAACAGGCCCGCGACGAACGTCTCGAGAAAGCCCGCGCGGCGCTCGAGAGCGATCCGAACGTGCAGGCCCTGCGCGACCGTTTCGGAGCCGTGCTGCAGCCGGAATCGATCAAGCCGGTCGGGTAGAATTAGTGCATGAAACCGAATCTCGGACAGTTGATGCGTCAGGCACAGCAGCTGCAGGCGAACATGCAGAAAGCGCAGGAGCAGCTCGGCACGCTTGAAGTGACCGGCGAATCCGGCGGCGGCATGGTCAAGGTCGTCATGAATGGCCGCCACGAAGTGCGGCGCGTGCAGATCGACCCAACGGTTGCATCCTCGGATCGCGAGATGCTCGAGGACCTGGTCGCGGCCGCCTGCAATGACGCGACGCCGGCGCGTCGGCGAAGCGGTGCAACAGCACATGTCCGGCGCGATGGGCGGCATGCAGCTGCCGCCGGGCATGAAACTGCCGTTCTGATCTCAGGCCGTGAAATACTCCCCCGGTCTGTCACGCCTCATCGAGGCACTTCGCGTGCTCCCGGGCGTCGGGCCGAAATCGGCTCAACGCATGGCGTTCCACCTGCTCGAGCGCAATCGCGACGGCGGCCGGGCACTCGCGCGCGCGCTCGAGGAAGCGACGGCAAACGTCGTCCATTGCCGACGCTGCCGCATGTTGACGGACGGCGAGTTGTGCGAGATCTGCGCCGCGCCGCGCCGGGACGCTTCGTCATTGTGCATCGTCGAGTCGCCTGCCGACGTCGTTGCGGTCGAGCAGTCGGGCGGTTTCGGCGGGCGTTATTTCGTGCTGATGGGCCACCTGTCGCCGCTCGACGGCATCGGGCCGGAACAACTCGGGCTCGACCGCCTGGAAGCACTGCTGGATGAAGGCACGGTCCGCGAGGTCATCCTCGCGACCAACCCGACGGTGGAAGGCGAGGCGACCGCCCATTTCATCGGCGAACTCGTCACTCGGCGCGGTATCCGCGCGTCGCGTATCGCCCACGGGGTACCGGTCGGCGGCGAACTCGAATACGTCGATGGCGGCACGCTCGCGCACGCGCTCGCAGGGCGCCAGATCATCTCCTGACGCGCGTTGCGCGCGCGGCCATCTCTTCGGCGAGATCGAGGAGGCGCCGATAGCTGGCGAGGCGTCTTGGAGAAATCCGGCCTTCTTCGCAGGCTGCGACAACCGCACAGCCGGGCTCGCGGCGGTGCAGGCAATCCCTGAAGCGGCACCGGGCCGGAACGCCCACGATCTCGCGATAACCGCCGGCGATCTCGCGCGGCTGCGGGAGCGGCGGCGAGAAGTCCCGCACGCCGGGAGAGTCGATCAACTCTCCACCCGAGGGCAGCGCATAGAGTGACGATGTGCTCGTCGTATGCCGCCCGCTCTCGCTTGCCCGCGTCACCTCGTCAACCGCTGCTTCGACACCGGGCACCAGCAGGTTCGTCAACGAGCTCTTGCCGACGCCCGACTGGCCGACGAGGACGCTCGTCTCCCCGGCAAGCCGCTCGCGGAGCGCCGCCGCGCCATCGGTCGAATGCCTGGTCGCGTGCAGCACGGAATATCCGATACGCGCATATTCGTCGAGTGCCGGCGCAAGCACGCCCGCATGTCCCGGCAGATCACTCTTGTTGGCGACGATGCAGGCCCGGATGCCATTCCATTCGGCGGCCGCCAGATAGCGGTCGCAAAGACCGAAGTCGGGCGCCGGCAGAGGCGCCAGCACGGCGACGAGCTGGGTCAGGTTCGCCGCAACCGGTTCCGTATCACCGCGGAGCGTGAGCCGCGCAAGCAGGTTCGCTCGCGGCAGCAGCTCGACGACTAATCCATCGCCGCCCTCGGTGCTTGCCGGAATCCAGCGTACCCGGTCGCCGCAGACCACCGTCAGCCGGCGTCCCTGCATCCGGCAGTGAATGCGGCGTCCGGATTCGTCGAGGACGGCGGCGTCCCGACCGTGCCCTGCGACGACGCGACCTGCGGAGGAGACGGCCACCAGACGACGTGAACTCATTCGCTACCTGTCGGCAAGAGTCTTGCGATGCGGGCGAGCGCAGGCGGGTGCGAAGCGTGGAACGCGGTGTAGACGCGATCCGGCGTCAAGGTCGTCGCGTTGTCGCGGTAGAGTCTGACGAGTGCGTTCGCGAGCGAGTGCGCATCCGCGTGTAGCGCGGCATAGCGGTCCGCAGCGTATTCATTGCGACGCGACAACCATGAAAACAGGGGGCCGACCGGAAGCAGGAAGACGGGCGCCGCCAGCACGAACAGCAGCAGGAGCGTGTGCGCCCCGCCTTCCGGCACGCCGAGCGCAGGCTGGAACCAGGCTTGCCGTCCGAGCCAGGCCAGCAGCGCGAATCCCGCGAACGCAGCGGCGAGCGATCCGGCAATTCGCAAGGCCACGTGATGCAGGCGGAAATGGCCGAGCTCATGCGCGAGCACAGCCTCAACCTCGTCGGGCGCCAATGCATCGAGCAGCGTGTCGAAAAATACGATCCGCTTGGTGCGGCCGATGCCGGTGAAGTAGGCGTTGCCGTGCGTGCTGCGCCGCGAGCCGTCCATGACCATGACACCGCGCGGTTCGAAGCCGCAGCGCCGCGCCAGCGCCTCAACTCCGGCGCGCAGCGCCCCGTCCTCGAGCTCGCGAAACCGGTTGAACAAGGGCGCGATGAGACGCGGCCAAGCCCAACCGATCACGAGCGAGAAGGTCGCCCAGGCGGCCCAGGCCCAAAGCCACCACTGCGGACCCGCGCGCGGCATCAGCCAGAGCAGGAGCATGATAAGCGGCAGCAGCAGGGCACCTCCGATCGCGAGTCCCTTGGTGAAGTCGATCGTAAACAGGCGTGGCGTGGTGCGGTTGAATCCGAATCGCGCCTCGATCCGGAAAGTCCGCCAGCCGTCGAACGGCAGACTCACAAGTACGCTCAGGAGTATTACGACCCCGAAGACCGCGACCTGGTGCGGCAGTCCGTCAAGACCGGACGCGGCGGTCCAGGTATCTATCGCCGCAAGGCCGCCACCGAGCGTCAGGATCGCGAGGATCGCCGCGTCGGCCGCCCGTTCGAGCGCCGCGAGTTTCGCGAGTGCAATCGTGTAGTCCGCCGCACGGGCGTGTTCGTCTGACGTTATCGCAGCCGCGAAGGGTGCCGGTACGCGATCGCGATGGGCGCGCACCGCGCGGATCTGACGCCAGAGCAGCCAGAGCTGCAATGCGAGACCGGCGAGTAGCGCTGCAGCGAAGAGGGCGGTGAAGAAGTGCATGATGCGAGGGAGGGGAGACTCTAGCCTCTGCTAAGATCAGCGGCAACATGACGCACGACGACCGGCTGATCTGGATCGACCTCGAGATGACCGGCCTGGTGCCCGAGACCGACCGGATCATCGAGATCGCGACGGTCGTGACGGACGCCGATCTCGTCGTGATCGCCGAGGGTCCGGTCATCGCGGTCCGCCAGCCGGAGCCGGCGCTCGCCGCGATGGACGAGTGGAACACGCGCACTCATACCTCGAGCGGACTTGTAATGCGCGTTCGCGCAAGCACCGCCGACGAGGCCGCCGCCGAGCGGGCGACAATTGCATTTCTTGCACAGCATTCGGCTTCCGGACGCTCGCCCATGTGCGGCAACAGCGTCTGCCAGGACCGACGCTTTCTCGCCCGCTGGATGCCGGAACTCGAGCGGTACTTTCATTACCGCAATCTCGACGTCAGCACGCTCAAGGAGCTTGCCCGGCGCTGGGCGCCCGAGATCGCCGCCGGCGTCGAGAAGGAATCGCGTCACACGGCGCTCGCGGATGTCCACGAATCGATTGCCGAGCTGCGGCACTACCGCGTCACGCTTTTCGCCGCGCCATGGAACGCACCCCGGACCTGAACGCCGGCGCGCCCGTCTGGCATGCCGGCAGCTGCCATTGCGGCCGCATAAGAATCGAAGTCTTTGCGCCCGCCGATCTCGATCTGGTCGACTGCAACTGCTCGATGTGCGACCGCTCCGGTTATCTTCACCTGATCGTCACCGCCGACCACTTCCGGCTGCTCGCCGGCGTGGACGACCTGGTCGACTACCGCTTCGGCACCGGTATTGCCCGCCATCTTTTCTGCCGCCATTGTGGCGTCAAATCATTCTATGTCCCGCGCTCGCACCCCGACGGATACAGCGTCAATGCCCGCTGCCTGGATCCGTCACAAATCGCCTCAATGCGGATCCGGCCATTCGACGGCCGTCACTGGGAAACGGCGCGAAGTGAGTTGGACGCGCACTAGCAGGACCGGCGGGGTCCCGAGCGAGCGAATGTCCGTTCTGCTGAGCGAGCGAGGGAACCCCACCGGTCCTGCGTGCGCGTCCTGCTAGCTCTTCGTAGCGTTCGCCAGATACAGCCACGTCTCGACGACCGTATCCGGATTCAGCGACAGGCTGTCGATGCCCTGATCGACCAGCCACCGCGCGAGATCCGGGTGATCCGACGGGCCCTGGCCGCAGATCCCAATGTATTTGCCGGCATCCTTGCAGGCACGGATCGCCATCGCCATGAGCGATTTAACCGCCGGATCGCGCTCGTCGAAGAGACCCGCGACGATCGCGGAGTCGCGATCGAGGCCGAGCGCGAGCTGCGTCATGTCGTTCGAGCCAATCGACATGCCATCGAAGTGCTCGAGGAAATCGCGGGCCAGCAGGGCGTTGGTCGGCAGTTCGCACATCATGATGACCTTGAGCCCGTCGGCGCCGCGCCGCAGGCCATTCTCCGCAAGCAGCTCGACGACGCGCCGGCCCTCGTCAACCGTGCGCACGAATGGGACCATGACCTGGACGTTCGTGAGCCCCATGTCCGCGCGCACCCTGCGGAGCGCGCGGCATTCGAGTTCGAAGCAGGGCCTGAATGCCGGATCCGTGTAGCGCGATGCGCCGCGGAATCCGAGCATCGGATTCTCCTCGTGCGGCTCATATTGCCGCCCGCCGATCAGGTTCGCGTACTCGTTTGACTTGAAATCCGAGAGACGGACGATCACCGGCTGCGGAGCGAAAGCCGCGGCGATGCTCGCGATGCCCTCGGCGAGCTTCTCAACAAAGAACCCGACCGGATCGTTGTAGCCCGCCATCTGCCGGCGAATTTGTTCCTGCACGCCGGGATCGAGTGTGGCGAAGTCGAGCAGGGCGCGCGGATGCACGCCGATCATGCGGTTGATGATGAATTCCAGGCGGGCGAGGCCGACACCGTGGTTCGGGATCGAGGCGAAATCGAAGGCGCGATCCGGATTTCCGACGTTCATCATGATGCGGACGGGCGGATTCGGCAGCGCGTCGAGTTCAATCCGCTGCTGCTCGAAGTCGAGTCGACCCTCGTAGATCACGCCGGTGTCGCCTTCGGCGCAGGAGACCGTCACCGGCTCGCCGTCACGGATCTTGGTGGTCGCATCACCGCAGCCGACGACAGCCGGTATGCCGAGCTCGCGCGCGATGATCGCCGCATGGCAGGTGCGGCCGCCGCGGTTCGTCACAATCGCCGCGGCGCGTTTCATGACCGGCTCCCAGTCGGGATCGGTCATGTCGGAGACGATCACGTCGCCCGGCTGGATGCGCGACATCTCGCGCGCGCTGGAGACGACCCGCGCCGGTCCAGCGCCGATCCGCTGTCCGATGGCGCGGCCCTGGGTGAGTGTTCGCGAGCGCTGCTTCAGCGTGTAGCGCAGGATCGAGCGACCGGCGCGGCTCTGCACAGTCTCCGGGCGGGCTTGCAGCACGTAGATCGTGCCGCTCTCGCCGTCCTTGCCCCACTCGATGTCCATCGGGCAGCCGTAGTGCGATTCGATGATGAGCGCCTGGCGGGCGAGATCGTGGACGTCGCGGTCGTCGATGCAGAAGCGCGCCCGATCGGCCGCCGCGACCTCGGTGACCTCGACCCAGCGGCCCGGCGCAGGATCGGCCGCGTACACCATGCGGGACGCCTTCGAGCCGAGATTGCGGCGGATGATCGCCTGCCTGCCCGCCAGGAGCGCCGGCTTGTAGACGTAGAACTCATCCGGATTCACGGCGCCCTGCACCACGAGTTCGCCAAGTCCCCACGAGGCCGTGATGAAAACGGCGTCGCGAAATCCGGACTCGGTATCAAGCGTGAACATCACACCGCTCGCGCCGACATCGCTTCGCACCATGTGCTGCACGCCCACGGAAATTGCGACTTGCCCGTGATCGAATCCCTGGTGCGTGCGGTATGAAATGGCGCGGTCGTTGTAAAGCGAGGCGTAGACCTGGTGCATGGCCGCGAGCACGGACTTCGCGCCGCGGACATTCAGGATCGTTTCCTGCTGGCCGGCGAACGAGGCCCCGGGCAGATCCTCCGCGGTCGCCGACGAGCGGACCGCGAGTGCGGCGCCCCCATTACCGAGGGCGGCCGCCGCCGCGAGCACGTCGCGTTCGAGGCCTTGCTGGAACGGAGTCTCGAGGATCCAGCCGCGGATGCGGTTCCCCGCATCAGCGAGCTGCGCGACGTCATTGATGTCGAGGTCCGCGAGTTCGGCGGCGATGCGGGCGTCGAGCCCGTCCTGCGCCAGGAAATCGCGGTAGGCCTGCGCCGTCGTCGCAAAGCCATCGGGCACGCGAACGCCGGCTTTGGAGAGCTGCCCGATCATCTCGCCGAGCGACGCGTTCTTGCCGCCGACCGACGCAATGTCCTTCATGCGGAGACCGCTGAACGGAACTGTGTAACCGGTCACGCGTTGTCCTCGTTCCGCCCGCACCTGATACGATCAGCCGCGCGGCGGCAGGAAAGCGGGCCGCGGGCGAACGGATGATCCGCCATGAAACAGCGACGAACCGTCTTCTTCGTGTCCGACCAGACCGGCGTCACCGCCGAGACGATGGGACACAGCCTGCTGACGCAGTTCGACGGCATGGATTTCAGGCCAATCACTTTGCCATTCATCACCACGGTTGACAAGGCGCAGGAAGCGGTCGCAAAGATTGACCAGGCGGGCCGCGAGGAGGCGGCGCGGCCCATTGTGTTCGCGACGCTCGTCAACAACGAGGTGCGCGACGCACTGAAGCAGGCGCACTGCCTGTTTCTCGATTTCTTTGACGCATTTCTCGGTCCGCTCGAGCAGGAGCTCGGCCAGCCTTCCGCGCACGTGCTCGGCCGTGCCCACGGCATGGCCGACCTCACGGCCTACACGATGCGCATCAATGCGACGAACTTCGCACTTGCGAACGACGACGGGGCCCAGACCAGGGACTACGACCGCGCGGATGTGATCCTCATCGGAGTTTCGCGCTCCGGGAAGACCCCAACCTGCGTGTACATGGCGCTGCAGTACGGGGCATTCGCCGCGAATTACCCGCTGACGGAGGACGATCTCGACGGCGCGCGCCTGCCGGCGATCGTCGAGCCATTCAGGCGCAAGCTCTTCGGGCTGACGATCGAGCCGGGCCGCCTGCAGCAGATACGCCAGGAACGCCGGCCGGACAGCCGCTACGCTTCTGCGCAGCAGTGCGCATTCGAGGTGCGCGCGGCCGAGCAGTTGTTCGAGCGCCACGGCATTCCGTATCTCGAGACGACGGACACATCGATCGAAGAGATCGCAAGTCGCGTGCTCGAGCGGCTTGCGATCCCGCGCCGCGTGCGGCCTTGACGTTTCGTGACAAACAGCACGATTCGCGCGGGAAATCACCGAATATCCCTGTGATATAGTCAAATCCATGGTGTCGGACGACCTCTGCACTATTTCCTGGAGCGCGCGGCCGCGATCGTTCGTGAGCCTGATGACGCTTTACGAGAGCAATTTTATCCGGCTCGGCTGGCTGGTGCCGGACTTGAAACGCCTGCGGGGCTCGTTCAAGTCGGTGATCGCGGGCGAGCCCGCGCTCGAACTCTCGGTCGTCGAGCAGTGCCGCTACACCACCACCCTGCAGATGACGTACCTCTTCGGCGAGGGCGGTGAGGTGACGCGCGAGCCCGCGCTCGAGATCCGCGTGTATCACGATGCGCGCCTGGCCGAGGCCTGCAGTGCGGGCGCGGCACCCGCGCATCCGCACCTGCGGCAACTCGCAGGCCACGTCGCGCGCAATCACGGGCAGCGCTGGTCCTGCAACATGCTCCTGAACAAGTGGCTGGAGTATTGCGTCGGCAACGGGCACCGTTTTGCGGCGCCGGCAGCCTGAGCGAACTCCATGGCCGTGATGCTTCCTGACAAGTGGTCGCAGCTCAAGCTGCCTTCGATTGGCCGCGCGGATCCGGCGGAGCAGGAACGGCTCCTTAAGCTCTTCTGGAACCGGGCCGAGCTCAAGAAGGAGCTCCAGGGCCTCGACGACCAGCTGCACAATCTCCGCAACAAGCTGAAACAGCAGGAGAACGCAAATGCGCGCCTCCAGCAGCAGCTCGAACAGCTCGAGGCGCTGCTCGGCAATCCACAGCGCGGCCTCGACGCCCTGGTCCACTTCGGACTAAAGGCGCTCTGGCGCGGTTGCCGAGAGCAGCTCGAGAAGTTCTCGGCCGAATTGAAGCGCGAGCTGCAGGACGCGCAGCGCAAGCAGCAGCTGGCGGAATTTCAGCACGATCGCGCGGAACGCCTGAAAGTGGCGGACGAGCGGCTGCGCCAGGCGACGGAGGTCGCGGACGCCGAGCGAGAGCGGCTGCGCCAGCGCGTGGAGCGCATGACGCAGCTCAGGCAGTTCTGGCATTATTTCAAGCGCCGGACACTGGCAACCGAAATCGTCGACCAGCAACAGCGTTGTGCGGTCGCCGAACGCCAGCTCGCCGACATGCAGGTATCGCATCGCACGATTGAAAAAGAACCCTGGCCGGAGTTTCCGGGCCTGACGATCGAGGGCCGGCGGCTCGTGAACCTCGCCGTGATCGCCTATGCGCAGCATCTTTTCGCAAAGCTCGCTGTATCGGGTCTCGCGATGGATGCACGGCTTGCAAACAACCGGAGCGTCGAGAGCGCGAAATACGGCAGCCTCGACGCCTGCCTCGCGCGCATCCGGGAGATCGCCCAGGCGCTCGCGCTTGTGAATGCCCAGGACGGGCTTGCTGCCGAATTCAAGAAGCGCGGCGAGAAGATGACGGCGACGGCTACCTGGCGGAACGCCAGCGAAACCGTGCCGCAGCCTGCGTCGCTCCCGCCCGCGGCGGCTGACGGCGTGTCGGACGCCAACGTGCTGGTCGACGATTACTGGGACCTCTACAAGGTCTTGTTGCGCTGACCCTTCGCGCCCGCGTTACCCGCTCAGGGCGCTTCCGCAGCCGCCTCACCGGCCCGCGAATGCAGCCTGATGCGCTGCCGCCAGATGTTCAGGTCGTCGAGCCACACATAGAAGAGTGGCACGAACAAGAGCGAAGTCACGCTGCCGAAAAAGAGGCCGGACATCAGCGCCCGCGCCATCGGATAATACGCGGGCCCGTCGCCGCCGATCTGCGTGTCGCCGATCGCGAGTGGCAGCATGGCGAGCAGCGTCACGACCGTCGTCATCAGGATCGGCCGCAGGCGGTGGCGTGCGGCCTCGAGTATCGCGTCGTGGCGGTTCAAGCCTTCCCTGCGCAGGTCGATGACGTGCGCGATGAGCACGATGCCGATATTCACGATCACGCCGATCAGGATCATGATGCCGAGCATCGCCATGAATGATATCGGCGTCTGCGTGATCGCGAGCCCCCAGAACACCCCGACGATCGCAAAGATGATCGAGGTGATGATTGAAACTGGATAGAGAAGCGACTCGAACAGCGAAGCCATCACCAGGAAAATCAGGGCGACCGCGAGCAGGATGTTGTTGCGCATCGTCGTAGCCGTGTCGTCGCTGTCCTCGACGCTGCGGCCGTACTTCCAGCCGACGCCCGGGGGTAGGGGGAACTGCGCCATCACCGCTTCCACGCCGTTCTTGACGTCGTCCAGCGACGAGTCCTGGGCAACGATGCCTTCGATCGCGACCGACGTAAGCCGGTCGACGCGTTCGATCGTGCGCGCGGTCTGCTCGATGCGGAAGTTCGCGACCGCGCCCAGCGTGCTCTGTGTGCCGTTCGGCAGGTAAAGCGGCGTCGCCGCCAGATCCTCGAGCGTCTGACGGTCGTCCGCGCGGAATGCCAGGCGCATCTGGATTTCGCGGTCATCGGCCCTGAACTCCTTGAGCGGGTCACCGCGCATGGCAACCGCCAGGGTCTGAGCGATGGCCTGAGGCGTCAGGCCAAGATGCGCCGCACGTTCGCGGTCGACGATCACCTGGACTTCGTGCTCACCGGCCTTCGCGGTCGAGCGGACCGAGTCGAGGCCTTTCACGTCGCGTAGCTGCCGGACCACCGTGCGCGACAGGCTGACGAGTTGCTCGGTCGATTCGCCGGTCAGTCGCATGCTGAACGCTCCGCTCTGGTCCTGGTCCTCGTCGAAGCGGAAGCTCGGCTTGCCGATGATGATCTCCGGCAGGCCTTTCTCTATTTCTGTCATCAGCTCGCGTGGCTTCATCGGCATTTCGTCACGCGGCTTCAGCTTGATCACGGTCGCGGCTTCATCAGGCGTAAAAAAGCTGTAAATGAGTTCGATACCGAACCGGTCCCGGTTCTCCTCGAGGTACGCTTCAACCCGCGAAACCGCCTGTTCGGTGCGCGCCAGCGGATAGGTGCCCTCGATGTGATACGGCAGGTACACGCGGTCGGACGCGTCCTGCGGGAACATGTCGAACTTGACGAGTTCGGTCATGAACAACGGCACCGGCGATGCCACTGTCAGCACAACGAACAGTGCGCTCCACCGCTTGTGCCGGAACAGCCAATCGAGCCTCTGCAGGTACCAGTTCTGGATCCTTGCGAAATACGAGTCGTCCTTGATCGCGGGCGGCGGCGGGAAGCGGGCGGTCAGCGTCGGGATGATCGTCTGCGCCACCAGGAGCGATGCAAGCATTGCGACGACGATGGGCACCGCGACGTGCACCATGAATATTGAAATCTCGCTCTCCTCGCCGAAAATGATTGGCAGGAAAACGATGACCGTCGACAGGGTTCCGGCGAGCACGGCGAGGCCGACTTCGCTCACGCCAAACAGCGTGGAGGCAATCGCTTCGGCGCCAGCCATCTGCCGATGCCGGAAGATGCTCTCGGTCACGACTACTGCGTTGTCGACGAGCAGCCCAACCGCAAGCAGCATGCCCATCATCGTCAGGATGTTGAGCGAGAATCCGAGGAAGTACATCGCTGCAACCGTGATCAGCAGGGAAAACGGCACCGCCAGCGCGACGATCAACGTTGTCGGCCAGTGCCGCAGGAACAGGAACAGAACGACCAGCGCGAGCCCCGCGCCGACCAGGCCGGCGTTGCGTAAGTCTCCGAGCGAGCTATGGATGGCCTCGGACTGGTTCTGCATCACGATAACGTCGATTCCCTGCAATTGCGGCAGCTTGCGCTGCTCGTCGATGACGGCCATGACGCGGTCCGCCACTTCAACGATGTTCGCGCCGGTCGACTTGAAGACGTCGAGCCCGATGCCCGGCCTTCCATTGAGGTGACGGCCGACCGAGAGCGCGGGCGTGGCCAGGCGCACATCCGCGATGTCGCGCAGGCGAACGTTGCCGGCGACGATGAATTCGCGCACGTCGTCCAGACTCTGGAACTCGCCGATCGGGCGCACCAGAAAACGCTGTTGTCCGCCCGTCACTTCGCCGGCGCTGACCGAGAAGTTCGCGCCTTCGAGCGAATCGCGCAGCCGTCCGATGTCGATGCCGTAAGCGACGAGCCTGACCGGATCGACGAGAATCCGGAGTTCGAGCGGCTCGACGCCCTCGAGCGAGACCCGTGCCACGCCGTCCAGGCGCTCGATCGGTTTCTTGAGGTAGCGGTCCAGAGTGTCGTACTGCCGCGTGAGGTCTTCCTGGCTCGCGATGCGCACTCCGAGGACGCGATCGTCACCGGCGGCGAACACCTGGGTCAGGATCCGGTTGGCGCTCGGCGGAAATTCGTGGCGGATCGATTCAAGCCTGGTGCGGACCTCGAACCCGACCGCGGCCGGGTCCCGGTCCCATTCGAAGAAGACGATGAGCTGCGCACCTGTCTCCGATGAGGTTGAACGGATTTCCTTGATGCCAGAGAGTGTCGCGATCGCCTCCTCGGATGGGCGTGTGATGAGCTGTTCGACCTCCTCGGGCGTCGAACCCGCATACGGAATCGTGATCTCGATGCCGGGGAAGCGGATGTCGGGAAACAGCTCGAGCGGAAGCATCGTCGTCGCGATCAGGCCGATCATCGAGACGGCGATGAACGTCATCAGCGTGGTGACGGGCCTGCGCAGCGCGAACCGGGTATGCAGCATGACTCAGCCTCCGCCGGACTCCGTCGCAACGCGCGGCATGGTGCCGGCGCCGGTCGGCTGGAACCGCTTGCGATCGAGTAGCGAATAGACAACCGGTATCACCAGCAGCGTGAAGAAACTCGCGACCGCGACGCCGCCGATTACCGTGATCGCCATCGGCTTGCGGATTTCTGCGCCTTCGCCGAGCCCGATTGCCATCGGCAGCAGGCCGAGGATCGTCGTCAGCTTGGTGATGACGATCGGTCGCAGCCGCAGCCGTGCGGCCTCGATGATCGCGTCGTGCTTCGCCAGGCCGCGTTCGCGCGCCTGGTTGACCGCGTCGATGAGCACGATGGACTGGTTGACCACGATACCGGCCAACATGATGAGTCCGATGTAGGCGACGACGTTGACCGTGGTTCCGGTCAGGAACATCGCCCAGATCGATCCCGTGAGCGCAAGTGGAATTGTCAGCAGGATCACGAACGGGTGCAGCAGTGACTCGAACTGCGACGCCATCACGAGATAGACGAGGAATACGGCGAGCAGCATCGTGAACTGCAGCGAGCGGAACGACTCTTTCATGTCATCGCTCTGTCCGCTGACGGCCGCCGTCGTGCCGACCGGCAATTCGACGGCGTCGACGATTCCGCCGAGTTCGGCGACGGCGGAGCCGAGATCGCCAGAGGACAGGTTCGCGGTCACCACCGCGACGCGCTGCTGGCGCGTGCGCCGGATCTCGGCGGGTCCGGTCGCGACGGTGACGTCTGCAACGGCCGAGAGCGGCAGTGGACTGTCGCTGCCCGGGTTCACGATCAGCGAGCGGATCTCCTCGACCGACGAGGCCCGCGTGTCGACACTGCGGACCAGCACGTCAATCTTCTTTTCGCGCAACTTGTAGCGCGTCGCGACGCTGCCGCGCACGCTGTCGACCACGCGATCGGCGAGCTCGCGCACGGTGATCCCGAGCTGGGCCGCGCGCTCCTGGTCAAACACGATCTGGATTTCCGGATTCCCCGACTCGACCGTCGACTTGATGTCGCTGAAGGTCGGACTCGCCCGCATTCCGAGCCGCACCTGCTCGGCGACCATGCGCAGCCGGTCGAGGTCATAGCCCGTGATCGTGACCTCGAGCGGGGAGGCGAACGTGAAAAGCGCCGGGCGACTGAACTGGTACTGCACGCCGGCGAGTGAACTGAATTTCCCGCGCAGGGCCTCGATCGCCCGCGATTCCTCGTATGGGCCGGTGCCGGGCTTGAGCGTGACGGAAAGCCGCCCGGTGTTCTCGCCGGCATCCGTCGGGCTCGCGTCGAGGCGGTTGCCGGTGCCGGTGACAGCATACGAAAGCTCGATTGCCGGCAGTTCCATGGTTTCCCGCTGGGCCGCAGCCATGGCGCGGTCAGTCTGCTCGAGTGGCGTGCCCGGCGCGAGCCGCAGATCGGCGACGAACTCGCCCTGGGAGAGTTGTGGAATGAGCTCCGTGCCGAGACGCGGAACCAGCGCTGCGGTCAGGATCAGCACCGCGACCGAAACCATGACGACGCGCCCGCGGTGCTCGAGCGACCAGCGTAATGCCGGCAGATACGCCCGCGCGACCGCGGCGAATCCGGATTGCGTCGGCCGCGCGGCCCAGCCGAGGAGCCAGGCCATGCCGTCGGAAATACGGGTCGCGAGCCGGCGCTTGGCGGCGAGTGCGCTCGAGATCAGGCGGCCGACACTGCCGGGCTGCCGTTCGGGCTCGGGCAGCACGTACTCCGGCTTTCCGGCCGCGAGCATCGGCACCAGCGTCATCGCGACGATGAGCGAGAACAGCAGCGAGAAGCTGACAGTCAGCGCCTGATCGCGGAACAGCTGGCCCGCTATCCCGGTGATGAACACCATCGGGAAGAACACCGCGACCGAAGTCAGCGTCGCGGCCGTGATCGCGGTGCCGACTTCGCTGGTACCGCGGGTGGCCGCCTCGATGCGCGAGCGGCCTTCTTCGCGGTGACGCACGATGTTCTCGAGCACGACAACCGCGTTGTCGACGAGCATGCCGACCGCGAGCGCGATGCCGCCGAGCGACATGATATTGAGCGACAGGTCGAACATGTACATCGCCACGAATGTGCCGATGACGGACACCGGGATTGCGAGGCCCGTTATGAACGTGGCGCGCGCGTCGCGCAGGAACAGGTACAGCACCAGGATCGCAAGCAGGCCACCGATCAGCGCCGCATCGCGAACTTCTCCGATCGCGGACGATATGAACTTCGACTGGTCATAGACGAGGACGAGTTCGCTCCCCGCCGGCAGCGCCTTGCCGAGTTCTTCGATCCGAGCGCGGGTGCCGGCGGCGAGCTGCACTGTGTTTGCGTCGCCCTCCTTGTAGATCGCGAGTTCGACGGATTCCCGGCCGTCGACGCGCGTGATCGCTTCGCGATCCTTGTAGCCGCTGGTGACGCTCGCAACATCGCGCAGGTACACGGGCTTGCCCCCGACATTCGCGATGATCGAGTCCGCCATCTGCTGCACCGAGCTGAACTCGTTCAGCGTGCGCACCAGGAAGCGCTGCGTGCCCTGCTCGAGCCTGCCGCCCGACAGGTTGACGTTCTCCTCGCGCAGCCGCGTCGAGATCATGTCGATGGACAGGTTGAGCTGGGCGAGCTTGCTCTGGTCGACGAAGATCTGGATCTCGTCCTCGTAGCCGCCGCTGATCTTGACGGCAGCCGAGCCGTCCACCGACTCGAGATCCGGCTTCAGGCGGTCATCGGCGAAACGGCGCAGGCCCTTCAGGCGTTCGACGCCGCCGGACTCCGACGGCGACGCCTTGGCGAATACATCGGTATCGACGAAGGCATAGCGCATCACGGGCTCGGTCGACGGGTCGAAGCGCAGCAGGATCGGCCGGCTCGCCTCGAGCGGCAGCTGCAGCAGGTCGATCTTCTCGCGCACGTCGATGCCCGCGAGATCCATGTCCGTGCCCCAGGCGAACTCCAGGATCACGTCCGCCTGGCCAGCGCGCGAGACCGACCGCACCGATCGGACGTTGCGGATGATGCCCACCGATTCCTCGATCGGGCGCGTCACCAGTGTCTCGAGTTCGAGCGGGGCAGCGCCCGGGAGGTCGGCGCGTACCGTCAGCGTCGGATAGGACAGGTCCGGAAGCAGGTTGAGTTTGAGCCGCGTCAGCGACACCAAGCCGAACAGGACAATCGCAACCGTGACCATCAGGATGGTCACGCGCCGCCGCGTGGCGAACTCGACGATTTTCATCGCTGGCCCGCGCCGCTCAGCCGGCCGCGACCACAGGCGCAGTGCGCGCCGCCGGACGGTCGGGCGAGTTGACGATGCGGACCGCCGCGCCAGGCTTCACCGCGCCCTGACCGACGACCACCACCTGTTCGCCGTCCTTGAGCCCGTCGGTGATTTCAATCCAGGCGCCGTTCGAGAGCCCGAGTTTCACGGCACGCTCCGCCGCCTTGCCGTTCTTGATGACGAACACCTTGGGCGGGCCGTCGCTGTCGAGCAGCGCAGTGCGCGGAATCTGCAAGGCGTTGGGCTTACGCTCATAGACGATCGCGACCCGCGCGAACATGCCGGGACGCAGAAGACCCCCGGTCTCGGTCACGTGAATGCGTACCGCGAAGGTCGCCGTTTCGGCGTTGACATACGGGCTGATCAGCGAGATCTTGCCAAGAAAGACGCGGTTCGGCACCGCATCGAACGTCAGTTCGGCGGTCTGGCCGACCGAAAGCTTCGCGAGCTCGCGCTCCGGCACGTTGACGCGCAGCATCAGTGTGTCGAGATCCTCGACGACGAACATCGAGCTGTCCGTGCTTTCGATGACGCCGCCGACGGGCGTCACCGTATTGCCGACCTTCATGACGTCGAGGCGCTGCGTGACAGTGCCGTCGATCGGGGAGCGGATATCGCAGTAGGAGAGCTGTAGACGCGCGAGTTCCCAATTGGCCTTCGCGGCCTCGAGCTCGTACTTCAGGTTGTCGAGCGCGATCGCGCTCACCAGGCCCTTCTGCTGCAATTCGAGATTGCGCTTGTAGTCGCGGTCGAGCTTGTTCATGGTCGCTTCATTAAGCCTGACTTCGAGACGGAGCTTGTCTCCGTCGAGTCGCGCGAGCACCTGACCGGCGCGGACGCGCTGGCCCTCGTCCGCAAGTACCTGGCGGATCTCGCCCTGGACCTTCGGCATTACGAATGCCTTGCGGTCGGACTCCACCGGCGCGGTTCCGGTGTAGAGAGCGGCTATTTCGGCCCGCTGAGTGGCCGCGACTTCGACCGGCACGGCCGGGACTTCATCCTTGCCGTCCTTGCCGGCATTGTCTCCATTGGCATCGCCGCAGGCGACGAGCGCGAGCGCGGCCACGAGGACGAAGGCAAGGAGAAGTGCGCGAGCCGATCCAGTGAATTCGGTCTCGATTCGGGATTCAGTGCGCATCGCGGTCGGCTCCAGGCGGTCAGGTAACATCATGTTACGGTTCCTTAGTGTTGTAGTCAAGTATAACACTAGGGAAACACCTACGCGTCTATGTTGTTGAATTAACGGGAAAGAGGACGAACGAACCCGGCCGGGTCAGCTGAGGCGAGCAGGATCCTGATTGGCAGGCAATTCCGCGGCATCGGCGGCAATTTCAACGGCCTCATCCAGCACCGCATCCGGTGTTTCGGCTTTATCCAGTGCGCCGACATTCTCGAGCGCCGCCAGTCCGCGGGCCGCACGGCGTGCATTTTCACGCTGGAGACGTTCCGCGTCGGTGGCATCCTGTTCGGCCCGGCGCTTCACGAGGTTCAGCGAAACCTCGTGTTGGGTGCGCAGGTGTTCGAGTGCATCGACGTCGCCGAGGAGGGCGACGAAATCCGGATTCCGGGCAACGCGCTGCTCATGCACGCGTTCGAGCAGCGGAACGCCCGGAAGTTCCGAGCGTTCCGGCGTGAAACTCGCAGCATTGATGCGATCCCAGGGCAAGGCGCTTTCGCGTGTGCTTTCCCCGATGTCGTCGGTGTTGAGGAGCGAAGGCAGCGTGATGTCGGGTTCGACGCCGCGATGCTGAGTGCTGTCGCCGGTCACGCGATAGTACTTGCCGATCGTCACGGTCAGCTGCCCGAAACCCGCCTTCGGCCCGAGCGAATAACGGTCGAGCGGGTAGAGGTTCTGGACCGAGCCCTTGCCGTAAGTCTGCTGCCCGACGACCAGCCCGCGGTGATAGTCCTGTATCGCACCGGCGAAGATTTCCGACGCCGAGGCGCTCGCGCGATTGACCAGCACGACGAGCGGCCCGTGCCAGGCGACGCCCGGTTCCGGATCGTCGAGCACCTCGATGCGGCCGCTCGTTTCGCGTAGCTGCACGATCGGGCCGCGCTCGACGAATAGCCCGACCAGCGAGGTTGCCTCCGAAAGGTGGCCGCCGCCGTTTTCGCGCAGGTCGATGACCAGCGATTCGATGTTCTCGGTCCGAAGTTCATCGATCAGCCGGCGAACGTCGCGCGTGGTGCTGCGGAAATCCGCGTCGCCCTTCATCCGCGCCTGAAAATCCTGATAGAAACTCGGGACGGAGATCACGCCGATGCGCACGTCGCGGTCGCCGCGGTGCAGCGTATGGACTTCCTTCTTCGCGGCCTGCGATTCGAGCGTGATCTTGGCGCGCTTGAGCGACAGCTGATTCTCGGGCGAGCCGGGCGTTGCGCCGGCAGGGAGAATCTGCAGCCGAACGACGGTATCCAATGGGCCGCGGATCAGCTGCACGACGTCGTCGAGTCGCCAACCCACGACGTCGGTCAGGCCACCGGCGTCGCCCTGGCCGACCGCGGTGATGCGGTCGCCGACCTTGATGTCGGTCGAGGCCGCCGCGGATCCGCCTGGCAGCACGTTCATGATGGTCACATGATCGTCGACCAGCTGTAGCGAAGCGCCGATCCCCTCGTACGAGAGGCTCATCGCGATGTTGTATTCCTCGGAGTTCCGCGGCGACAGGTAATTCGAATGCGGGTCGTAGACATGCGAGTACGCGTTCATGAAGGTTTCGAACACGTCGTCCGCCGTGATCTGTTCGATTCGCTTCGAAACCCGTTCGTAGCGCTTGCGCAGGATATCGCTCGCCTCGGGCCAGGTCTTGCCAGCCAGGCGCAGCGACAATGCATCGTTCTTCACGCGCTTGCGCCACAGTTCCTGCAGTTCCGTCTGCGAGGCGGGCCAGCTTTGGTCCGTGCGATCGAAGCGGAAGGACTCATCGAGTGTGAAATCCGGCTCGATGGAAAGGATCGCGATCGCGTGGCGCAGGACCTCGCGGTTGCGCTCCTGGTAGCGGGTGAAAATCTCAAAGGCGGGCGCGGCGTCGGCGCGCTCGATCGCATCGTCGAGCTGGTAGCGGAATCGCTCGAATTCAGCGATATCGGAGGCGAGCAGGTAGCTTCGACTGCCGTCGAGGGCCTCGAGATAGCGCTCGAATATCTGCGAAGACATCGCGTCGTCGAGAGCCGTCTGCCGGTAGTGCTGGCGCTCGACGACTTCGGACACGAGCCGCATCACGCGGCGATGCCGCTCGCTCGGGACGAGCTCGCCTGAGGAGGCGACGGCTGGCGCGATTGCGGGAGCGAGCGCCGCGCGGTCCGGTCCGGAGCCCGCGAGGACAAAAACGCCCGTTCCGACGATCAGCGCGACGACGGCGCGCAGCCTGAACTTGCCAGGTGCTCTGAGCCAAGAGGTCATGGGCTGTTAAACTGCTCCTTGCGGCCCACAAGGGCTGCAACCGGTCGAGACAGGCTATGGGCGGGCGGGCGCGGTATCAAGTACCAATGTCACGCTCGGGGGGAACTTGCGGATGAGGCCTCTGGGTTTCCTGACCGGTGTCGTCCTGGGCTCCGCGGCCTCGATCGCGCTCGTCCTTACCATGGTCATTGTCATATTCGCACTGACGGCGGCTCAGCAGCCATCGGTTGGCCGGGAGTACCCCGACCTCCTGGTCACGGCGGGTATTTTCGCGGTCCTCGCGGCCCTGGCCGGCGCAGCCTTTGTAGGACTGCAGCGGGAGCGGCCCTGGCGCTGGTTTGCCCAGGCCCTGATGTGGCTCGCCATGGCAGCCATCGGTTGGTACTACTGGCCGGTTTCCGGCTGAGCAAAAGGATCGCATGAAGCCATTCGACACACGGTTCCGGCTGTTGTTCATCGCCCCCGTCGTCGGGCTCTTGCTCGGCGCCTTCAATGCCGACGACAGGATGCTCAAGAAGGCGGCGGAAGCGATCAACGGGTCCACCTACCGGACCCACATCGCGGGGCTTTCGTCGGACGAATTGCAGGGGCGCGCCCCGGGATCCGACGGCGAGCGCCGCACGATCGAATATCTTGAGAAAGAGTTTCTGGAGCTCGGCCTGCAGCCCGTCAGCGGCGGCGATTTCCGCCAGGAGGTGGCGCTCGTCGAGATCACGGCCAGCGAGCCGCGCCTTTCGTTCAGCAAGGGCGCGGGCGGCATGACGCTCGCCTTCGGCGACGAGATGGTGATCGCGACACGCCGCGTGCGCCCGGAGTCGTCAATTGCAGGCAGCGAAGTCGTCTTCGTCGGCTATGGAATCGTCGCGCCCGAGTACGGCTGGAACGACTACGCGGGCATCGACATGCACGGCAAGACTGCGCTGATCCTGGTCAATGACCCGGGTTTCGTGACTGGCGACGAGACGCTCTTTCGCGGCAAGGCGATGACCTATCACGGTCGCTGGACCTACAAGTTCGAGGAAGCTGCGCGCCAGGGCGCGGCGGCCGCCATCATTATTCATGACACGGCGCCCGCGGCTTACGACTGGAGCGTCGTCAGGAACGGATGGTCCGGGCCGCAGTTCTACCTCGAACGACCGGACGGCAACGGAGGGCGGGTTGCGCTTGAAGGCTGGATTACGCAGGACCGCGCGCGCCAGCTCATGGAACTCGCGGACCAGGACCTCGAAGCGCTGAAGGCGGCCGCGGTGAAGCGCGGTTTCAGCCCCGTGCCGCTCGGCATCACGGCGACCGGCAGCCTGAAAAACACGATCCGGCACAAGCGCTCGCCGAATCTCGCCGGCGTGATGCCTGGCAAAGACCGGCCGGACGAATACGTCATTTACATTGCGCATTGGGACCACCTCGGCGTTGCCGAGGAGGAGGGCGAGGACCGGATTTACAATGGCGCGGTGGACAACGCGACCGGCGTAGCTGGCATTCTCACGATCGCGCGCGGCTTCCGTGAGGTGCGGCCCGGCGCCTCGCGCTCGGTGCTGTTCCTTGCGGTCACCGCGGAGGAGTCGGGCCTGATCGGTTCCGAGTACTACGCGGAGCATCCGCTCGTGCCGCTCGAAAAGACGGCGGCGGTCATCAACCTGGACGCGCTTGTGCCATTAGGGCGCGCGAAAGACATCGAGGTCATCGGATTCGGCGCTTCCGAGCTGGAAGATCTGCTTGGCGCCGCAGCCAGGTCGCAGAATCGGACCCTGGCGCCCGATCGCCGTACCGAAGCCGGGTATTTCTATCGCTCGGATCATTTCAATTTCGCGAAAGCGGGCGTGCCTGCGTTATACGTGAAGTCGGGCACGACCCTGCGCGAAGCAGCACCGGAAGCCGGGCTCGCCGCGTACGACGAGTACTATGCCAAGCGCTATCACAAGCCGGCCGACGAGTACTCGGAATCCTGGGACGTCAAGGGCTCAATCGAGGACCTGCGACTCCTGTTCGAGGTCGGGGCCCGCGTTGCAAGTGCGGAAACCTGGCCGGAATGGCGTGAGGGCAACGAATTCCGCGCGGCGCGCGAGAAGAGCGCAGCAAGCCGGAAACCTGAACAGGATTGACCGGGCTCAGCCCTGGCGTCGCAATGGTCGCGTCAGCAGGCGTATGGCCGTGAACAGCAGGTAGGGTCCTGCGACCAGGAGCCAGGCCGTGGGCTTCGCCGTGAAGAAAGCGACGAGCAGCGAGCCGAGAAACGACAGCAGGCCGCCTTCATAGGGGCCGAGCGTCAGCACGCCAGCGAGATAGATGAGAAACGGCATGACGAGCAGCCCGAAGCCGAACCACAGGGCGGCAATTCGCAGTTCCCGCCGCCAAATCGGCGACAGACCGTTGAACCAGCGGACGAATGAATCGTTCCAGGCCATCGCTGTGAGTCTGAGCCGGCTGGCCGGCGTCGGCAAGCCGCGGCGCCGCGCGGCTATACTGGCGATGAAATGACGCGACTGCGCTGCGCCGTCGTTGGCGCCGGCTACCTCGGCCGATTCCACGCCCAGAAATACGCGGGTCTCGCGAACTGTGAGCTCGTCGGCATCGCCGATCCATCCGCGGAGGCGCGCGAGCGGCTGCAGGCCGAACTCGGCGTCGCGATCCACGCCGATTATCGCGAGCTGCTCGGCCGTGTCGATGCCGTCAGCATCGCGACGCCGACTGCGCTCCATCATCCGGTTGCGCGCGATTTCCTGCGCGCGGGTGCGCACGTGCTGGTCGAAAAGCCGATCACGGCGACCGCGGAGGAAGCGCGCGAGTTGATCACCCTCGCGGCGGCGGCGGGACGGGTGCTGCAGGTGGGTCATCTCGAACGATTCAACCCGGTGATCGTCGCCGTCGCCGGCGAGCTCAGGAATCCGCGCTTTATCGAGTCGAATCGCCTCGCGCCCTTCAAGCCGCGCGGGACCGACGTGAGCGTTGTGCTCGACCTCATGATCCACGACATCGACCTGATCGAGCACATCGTCCGTTCGCCGATCGCGTCGATCGATGCCGTCGGCGCGCCGGTGTTCACCGACGAGATCGACATCGCGAATGCGCGAATCCGTTTCGACAATGGCTGTGTCGCCGACGTCACGGCAAGCCGCATCAGCCTGAAGGCCGAGCGCAAACTCCGCATCTTCCAGTCGGATGCCTATCTCTCCATCGACCTGCAGCAGAAGCTGCTGACGGTCGTGCGGCGGCCGGCCGTGATTGAAGAGAACGCGATGCCGAAGGTCGAGATGCAGGAGCGGAGTTTCGACCCCGGCGACGCGCTGCTGGCGGAGATCGTGGCCTTTCTCGACGCCGCGGAACGGGGAGTTCCACCAGTCGTGACCGGGGAAGACGGCCTGCGTGCGCTCGAAACTGCAACGCGCATTGCGGAGCTTGTCAACCGCGGCCAGGAAGCGGATCGCCAAGCCGCCTTGGCGGCGTCGCCGGCCGCTATAATCAAGGGCTGAGAAGCGGCGAGACTGTCCCTGCATGCAACCGACCAACACGGCGGACCCGGATTACTACCACAAGGTGGTCGATTGCCAGTGGGCATGTCCGGCACACACCGATGTTCCCGAGTACATCCGCCTGATCGCGCAGGGCCGCTACACGGACGCGTACATGGTCAACCGCGAGTCAAACGTCTTCCCCGGCATCCTGGGCAGGGTCTGCGACCGGCCCTGCGAACCCGCCTGCCGGCGCCGGCGCGTCGAGGAAAAGCCGGTCGCGATCTGCCGGTTGAAGCGCGTGGCCGCCGATCTCCGTGACGACATCACGCCGCGGCTGCCGAAGCGGCCCGCGCGAAACAACGGCAAGCGTGTCGCCTGCATCGGCGCGGGTCCGGCGACGCTCACCGTCGCCAATGACCTGTTGCCGATCGGCTACGAGGTCGTGATCTTCGAGCAGTACGCGACGGCCGGCGGCTTGATGCGCACGAACATCCCCGCGTTCCGGCTGCCGGCGCAGGTTTTGGACGAAGAGATCGGCTACGTCGTCGGCATGGGCGCCGATCTCCGGCTCGGCACGCCGGTTACGAGCATGCGCGAACTGCTGAGTACCGGCGGATTCGACGCGGTATTCGTCGGCACCGGCGCGCCCAAGGGCAAGGAGCTGAGTCTGCCGGGCCGCAAGCAATCGGATCGGATCCACATTGGCATCGCCTGGCTCGAATCAGTGGCTTTCGAGCACATTGACAAGATTGGCGAGCGCGTCCTGATCATCGGCGTCGGCAACACTGCGATGGACTGCTGCCGCACCTCGCTCAGGCTCGGCGCGAACAGCGTGAAAGTCATGGCGCGCAAGCCCCGCGGCTTCTTCAAGGCGTCCGAATGGGAACTCGAGGATGCGGAGGAAGAGCAGGTCGAGATCATCGTGAATCACGCCCCGAAGGCCTTCGTCGTCGAGGGCGGAAGACTGAAAGGGATGAACTTCGAGCGACTTGAGTACGAGATGGACGGCGCCGAGATCCGCAGCCAGCGCGTCGCCGAGGAAGTCTTCATTCCCTGCGACGACGTGATCCTCGCGATTGGCCAGGAGAACGCCTTTCCCTGGGTCGAGCGCGACCTCGGGATCGAATTCGACAAGTGGGACGTGCCCAGGCTCGATGCAGTCACTTTCGAGTCGACACGCCGGGGCGTGTTCTTCGGCGGCGACGCCGGGTTTGGGCCGAAAAACATCATCTGGGCCGTCGAACACGGCCACCAGGCCGCGATCTCGATCCACAAGCACTGCCACGGCGAGACACTCACGGAGCGCATGCCGCGTGGTGTCAACCTGCAGAGCCGCAAGGTCGGCATGCACGAGTGGTCCTACAAGAACGACTACGACGGTTCAGCACGAAAGCTCATGCCGCACGTGAGCCTCAAGGAACGATTCAAGAGCCTCAACATCGAAGTCGAACTCGGCTTCGACGCCGAGCGCGCCGCCGAGGAAGTCTCGCGCTGCATGAATTGCGATATCCAGACTGTGTTCCACGCGAAGCTCTGCATCGAATGCGACGCCTGCATCGACATCTGTCCAACCGATTGCCTGACGATCACGACCAACGGCGAGGAGGCGGACGTTCTCGCGCGCCTGACGGCGCCGCGCCGCAATCCCGACCAGCCGTTGTTGGTGTCCGAGCCGCTGATCCAGACCGGTCGCGTAATGATCAAGGATGAGGACCTGTGTGTGCACTGCGGCCTGTGCGCGGAGCGATGCCCGACGGACGCCTGGGACATGCAGAAATCCTGGATCAAGATTCCACTCGCTGAGGATGAGGCCCGATGCCAGAGCGTAAAAGCGCTGCGCAGCGCGTAAACGATTTCACGCTCAAGTTCGCGAACGTCAACGGCTCGGGCTCCGCGAGCGCGAACTCGCTCATCATGAAGGCAATCTTCCGGATGGGCGTGCCCGTCGTCGGGAAGAATTTCTTTCCGTCGAATATCCAGGGACTCCCGACCTGGTACGAAATCCGCGTCACGCGCGAAGGCTGGCGCGCGCGCTCGGGTCGCATCGACGTCATGGTCGCGATGAACTCGGAGACTTACTCGCGCGACCTGCGCGAGATCGCAGCGGGCGGCTTCCTGGTCTACGACTCCACCTGGCCCCGAAGCTCGCTGCTGTCGCGGGACGACATCAAGACTTTCGGCGTGCCATTCGCGCAGCTTTGCAATGAGCATTTCGAGGGCGCCCGCGCCCGCACGCTGATGAAGAACATCATGTACGTCGGCACGGTCGCGGCGCTTATCGATCTGGATCTCGAGGTGATCCGCGGGCTGCTGGCGGAGACTTTCGCGAAAAAGCCGGCACTGGTTGATTCGAACATGAAAGCGATCGAGATCGGCTTTCGCTACGCGCAGGAGCACTTCGACTGCCCGCTGCCGACGCGCGTCGAGCGAATGGACGCGACCGCCGGGCACGTGATGATCGACGGCAACACCGCCGCTGCGCTCGGTTGCCTGTATGCGGGCGCCACGGTCGGCGCCTGGTATCCGATCACGCCCTCGACCTCGCTGATGGACGCCTTCCGCTCGTTCTGCGGACGCCATCGCACGGATCCGAAAACCGGCCGGCGCGACTACATGATCGTCCAGGCCGAGGACGAACTGGCCGCGATCGGCGTCGTGATCGGCGCGATGTGGAACGGCGCCCGCGCGTTCACGCCGACGTCGGGCCCCGGCATTTCGCTCATGGAGGAGTTCATCGGCCTCGCGTATTACGCGGAAGTGCCGGCCGTTATTTTCGACGTGCAGCGCGTGGGACCCTCGACCGGCATGCCGACCCGCACGCAGCAGTGCGACCTGATCGCCTGTGCCTATGCCTCGCACGGCGACACGCGGCACGTATTGCTCTTCCCGGATTCGCCCGAGGAATGCTTCCAGATGGCGGTGCAGGCGTTTGACCTCGCGGAACGGCTCCAGACCCCGGTCTTCGTCCTGCTCGATCTCGACATCGGCATGAACGACTGGATGTCGCCCGAATTCCACTGGGACGATGCATATCGTCCCGACCGCGGCAAGGTGCTGACACCCGAACAGATCGCCGGGATCGAGAAGTTCCAGCGCTTTCTCGATCCCGACGGCGATGGAATTCCCTACCGGACCCTGCCCGGCATCAGCCCCAAGGCCTCGTACTTCACGCGCGGCTCCGGTCACAACCGCTTCGGCGCCTACACGGAGGATGCGGCCGAGTACCAGGACGTGCTCGACCGCCTGTCGCGCAAGTTCCAGACGGCCGCCAAGCACGTTCCGGCTGCGGTCACCGACGGGCGCGGTGCCACCGCCGCGATCGTGAGTCTTGGCTCCAGCGACGCGCCGGTGCGCGAGGCGCTCGCGACGCTGCGCAAGTCCGGTGTCGCGATCGATTATCTGCGCGTACGCGGCTTCCCCTTCGGCGCGGAGGTCGAGGAATTCCTCGCGGCACACCAGCTCATCTTCGTCGTCGAGCAGAACCGGGACGCGCAACTGCGCGCCTTGCTGACGCTTGAGACCGCAGTGGAAAAGAAGAAGCTGCGCTCAATCCTGCACTACAACGGCCTGCCGATGTCGCCAGGCACCATCATCGACGGCGTCAACACGGCGCTCGAGAAGGAAGTTGCCGCATGAGTTTCATCGCCAAGCCGAAGGTCGCGAATCCGGGATTGCAGAGGAATGCGCTCGGGCTTAACCGGCGCGACTACGAAGGCAGCATGTCGACGCTGTGCGCTGGTTGCGGCCACGACTCGGTCACGGCTGCGATCGTGCAGGCCTGCTACGAGCTCGCCCTGCCGCCGCAAAGCGTCGTGAAGCTCTCCGGTATCGGCTGTTCCTCGAAGACGACCGCCTATTTCGTTGCCGGCGCGCATGGGTTCAATTCCGTGCACGGCCGGATGCCGTCCATCGCGACGGGGGCCAATGCCGCGAATCGCCACCTGCGCTACATCGGCGTGTCCGGCGACGGAGATTCGCTGTCGATCGGCGTCGGTCAGCTCGCGCATGCGATCCGGCGGAATCTCAACATCGTGTATATCCTCGAAAACAACGGCGTGTACGGCCTGACCAAGGGGCAGTTCTCCGCCTCCGCCGACATCGGGTCGAAATCGAAGAAGGGCGAGGCCAATGAACAGCAGCCGATCGACCCGGTCCTGCTCGCCCTCGCGCTCGGGGCGTCGTTCGTTGCGCGCAGTTTTTCCGGCGACAAGGAACAGCTGGTTCCGCTGATCCAGGCGGGATTCGCCCACGAGGGCTTTGCGATCATCGACGTGCTGTCGCCGTGCGTGACATTCAATGATCACGAAGGATCGACCAAGAGTTACGCCTACGTGCGCGAACACAGCGAGACGCCGGTCGCCGCGGATTACATCGCGCCGAAGCAGGAGATCCGCGTGCAGTACGCGCCGGGCACGACGGTGTCCGTGTCGATGCACGACGGCAGCAACGTCGTGCTGCGCAAGCTCGATCCGGGTTACGACCCGACTGATCGGGCGCGTGCCGCCGCCTATGTACAGGAACGGGCGATGAAGAACGAGTACGTCACCGGTCTCATCTATCTGGACCAGTCGCGGCGCGACTTCCATGCGCAGAACAGCACCGCCGAGGAAGCGCTCAATGCCATACCGCACTCCCGGCTCTGTCCCGGCTCGGCAAAGCTCGATCGGATCCTTGCCTCATTCCGCTGAGCCGCGGCAATCGAGCGCGCGGAGCGCGCCTGGCTGCGCGGTGACCGTCACCGGTGTCGTGCCGAACAGCTGACCATCCAGCTCCACGCCGCAAGGCGATTCAGTTCGGATCATTGCTGAGCGGCAGCGCACGACGCGAAACGCCGGATCGCCGGCGAGCCGGCCGTCGAACAACTTGGGCAGTCTTGCCATCGCGCCGGCGAACGTCATCGGATCGATCGTCAGCAGGTCGAGCCAGCCGTCATCGACGACAGCGCCTGGCGTGAGCCGCATGCCGCCGCCGCAGCGCGGTCCGATTGACGCGAGCACCAGCAGGAACCGGCCGCGCGTGATCCGGCCGTCGATGGAGATCTCGAATTCCGGCGCACGGTAAGTGCCAAGCGTCCGCGCAAGTCCGAAGAGATAGGCCAGCGCGCGCGGACCCGACCGCGGCGTTCTCCCGAGCACCGCTGCGTCGAGACCCGCGCCGGCGATAGTGTGAAACGCCGTCTGCTTCCCGTCGGCGCCCGCGGCGACCCCAATGTCCGCGGACCGCGCGCTGGCGCGCGCCATGCACGCAGCCAGCAGCCCCGGGTCGTCCGGGATTTGCATCGTGCGCGACCAGTCGTTGCCGGTGCCGCCCGCGGCCGCCGCAACGAGACAGTCATGCGAGGGCACGGCGGAAGCCCGCAATCCATTGACGAGCTCATTGAATGTTCCGTCGCCGCCGAGCGCGAGCAGGCGGCGATAGCCTTCGTCGACCGCGTGCGTTACGAGCCGCGTCGTATCGCCCGGCGCCGTGCTGGCAACGCAACTGTATGGAAGGCCGGACCGATCGAGCGCCGCAATGAGCCGCGGCTGGAAGCGCGCAGCGCGACCTCCGCCGCTGACCGGATTGACGACGATGAACCACCGGGCCGGGTCGATCATCGGCGCCATCATGAGCCATAATGTGCGGGCATGCCTGACGCGATCGTCCCAGTCAGCTACAAGCTCGCGACGCGGGATCCCACGGCCTTCGTGCGGCATTTTGCCGGCAGTTTCGAGCGCTATGGATTTGCCGTGGTCGGCGACCACGAGCTGCCGCTGTCGTCGATCGACGGCTGCCTGGACCGGTTCAAGAAGTTCTTTGCCCAGGACGACCCAGTCAAGCAGCGCTTTCGCGTGCCCGGCATCGGCGGCGCGCGCGGCTACACCCCCTTTGGAGTGGAGACTGCCAAAGGCGCGGCGCATCACGACCTGAAGGAGTTCTGGCAGATCGGCCGCGAACTGCCTCCCGGGCACCGCTATCGGTCGTCGATGCCGGACAACATCTGGATTGAGGGCGATCCGGAGTTCAAGCGCTCGGCGCTCGAGCTTTGGGAGGCGTTCGATCGCATGGGCTGCAAACTGCTCGAGGCGATCGCGTCGTATCTCGGTCTGGACCAGCACTGGTTCGACGACAAAGTCGGCGAAGGCAACAGCGTGCTGCGCGTGATTCATTATCCGCCGCTCAAGCAAGGCGCCACCGGCGTGCGCGCGGGCGCACACGAGGACATCAACGTGATCACACTGCTGCTTGGGGCAGAAGAGGGCGGTCTCGAGGTGCTCGACCGCAGCGGTTGCTGGCTGCCGATTAATCCGCCGCCGGGCACGCTCGTCTGTAACGTCGGCGACATGCTGCAGCGCCTGACGAATCACGTACTGCCGTCGACGACGCACCGGGTCGTCAATCCGACCGGCGCACGTGTCAACCGGCCGCGATACTCGATGCCGTTCTTCCTGCACTTCAATTCCGATTTTCCGATTGCGACGTTGCCGGGCTGCGTGACGCGGGATTGTCCCGACCGGTATCCGGACCCGATTCTGGCGGACGATTACCTGCGCGAACGGCTGCGCGAGATCAAGTTGCTCTACTAGTGGCGAAACTTTATTTCTATTATTCGACGATGAATGCAGGCAAGTCGACGTCGCTCCTGCAGTCGAGCCACAACTACCGGGAACGCGGGATGCGCACGCTGGTCTATACGGCACAGTTCGATCAACGTGGAGGCGGCAGGGTGCATTCCCGGATTGGTCTTTCGAGCGAGGCGCGTCATTTCGCACCGGGTTCCGACCTGTTCACCGAGATCGCCGCGGAACACGCCGGACAGGCGGTCAGCTGCGTCCTGCTCGATGAAGCCCAGTTCCTGACGCGCGAGCAGGTGGAACAGCTCGCGGGCGTGGTCGACCGCCTTTCGATCCCTGTGCTTTGCTATGGTCTCCGGACCGATTTCCGTGGCGAACTTTTCCACGGCAGCGCGCGGCTTCTCGCGCTTGCCGACGAGCTGACCGAACTGAAAACGATCTGCCATTGCGGACGCAAGGCCACGATGGTCGTGCGCGTCGGCGCGGACGGTGCGATCGAGCGCGACGGGGCGCAGGTCGAGATCGGCGGCAACGAGCGCTATGTCTCTCTCTGTCGACGACATTACTTCGATGCGAACGGGCGCGGACGCCCGTCCTGACAATGGCGACCGCAGCCTGGTCGCCCGCAACGTTCCTCGTGTTGCTGTGCGTCCTGACCTGGCCGGGGGCGGCGGAAGGAAACGAGACCCCTGCGCTGGAATCCGCGGCGGCCGCGAAATCCGGAAATGGTTGCGCCGGCGAGGCGCCTCCTGGCGCGGAAGGTATCGACACCATGCGCGCCAACATAGAGCGTGGCGTATGCACTACGGCGCGCCTGGTTGATCGCCTGTTCGGTGGTGAAAACGAATACGCGGAATACGAAGACCAGTCCTACGGCCGCGCGGGACTGACCTTCGGCTGGAATGAGCAGGACCACTGGGAGGTCGACACGCGGTTTCGCGCGAGCGTCAATCTTCCGAAGATCAACGAGCGGTTCAACGCGACAATCGGGCGCGCGAGCAGCGATGAATACGTCGCCAATGAACTCGGGATCTTCAATCCCGCGGTCAGCGCATTTACCGACGATGAGCCAGCCGAGTGGTTCGCGGGCGTTGGCTACCGCGCGCACCAGACGCGCGACAGCCGCTTCGATCTCGGCGCCGGCGTGAAGCTTGAGTCGCCGCTCAATCCCTATGCGAATGCGCGCTACCGACATTATGTTTACTGGCGCCCGGACGTCCTGCTGACGTTGCGGACGACTGCGTTCGTCGAAAACGACGAGGGCTTCGGCATCACGCAGGCATTTGACATAGATCATGTAGTCAGCCGCGACTACCTTCTGCGCTTCAGCAACACCGTCCGCATGTCGGAGCAGACCCAGGGTGTGCGCTGGCGTGCCCGCACGGCCCTTTACCATGCGATCGATTACCGCCGCGCGATGCGTTTTGAAGCCAATATCCGCGGGGAAACCGATGGAACCCAGCCCGATCTCTACGGCATCGGCGTGACCCACCGGCGTTCAATGTGGCGCGACTGGCTGTTCCTCGAATTCGGCGGCGAACTGTTCTGGGCCAACGGTCCCTTGCAATCTGACATATGCACCGCCTGCCTCGGGGCGAGCATCGGCATTGAGATACTCTTTGGAGACGCCTACGATCGGTTACTGCGTCGCGACGCGAAACAATTGCCGGCCGCAGAGCCCGACGAACAAACGCCACGATGAATCCGACCCGTCACCAGTCACTCACCGAATTCCGGAGCACGGAGTTGCGGATCGATATGCCACTCGATTCGGGGGGCAAGAACGAAGCCGCCGGCGGGCCGGATTTCACCGAGGATCTAGCGAACGAGATTACGGCGGAACTCGATCCGGCGCCCCGCTGGATCAACGCGAGGGCTTCGCGGGCAATTGAGCCGGTCCAACTGAGCGCCGAACAGGCGCCCGCCGCGAACGATCCGATCGTGTCGACCGGCAGCGTGCTCCGCGACCGCTATGTCCTCGAGCAGAAACTCGGCAACGGCGGCACGGCGATGATCTTTCGCGCGATCGACTTGCGTCGCGATGCGGCCGCGGCCGATGGACAGCATGTTGCGATCAAGTTGCTGCGACCGGAACTCCGAGGCCGCGCGCCAAGCATCGCCCGCCTGCAGAGGGAATTTCGTCAAACACAGGGCCTCTCGCACCCGAACATCGTCCGTTTTCATGATCTCGATTGCGATCATGGATCCTGGTTCATCGTGATGGAGCTGCTCGTGGGTGAGGCGCTCGGCCCCAGCCTGCGTCGTGCATCGCCCAACGGCCTGCCGAATTCCGAAGCCATCCGCATCGCCACGGCGGTCGGCGACGCGCTTGGCTTCGCGCACGGGCATGGCGTGATTCATGGCGATGTGAAGCCCGACAATATCTTCCTCGCCGCTTCCGGCGAAGTTCGGCTACTCGATTTCGGCGTCGCGCCGGAATCGAGCCTGCATCCGTCGTCTGCGGACTCCGGTCTTGCGGTGCCTGTCGCTGCGGCGGCGACGAAGGTCTACGCTAGCCCGGAGGTTCTCGCGGGAGAGGACCCCGATCCGCGTGACGATGTGTTCAGCCTGAGCTGTGTCATCTACGAGATGCTTACCGGTCGGCATCCGTATGGCCGGCGTTGCGCGGACGCGGCCAAGGATTCACGACTGGCGGTCGATCCACCCGATAACCTGTCCGCGATGCAATGGGCCGCGCTCGCTGCGGGCCTCGCCTGGGACCGCAGGGAGCGGCCGCCGCTTCGGCAGTTGATTGACGATCTGGGCGACGAGACGCGGGCATTGCCGGAACCGCCGGCGCTGGCGAACGTGCAGGCGCCGCGCGCGACGCCGGAACAGCCCGCCGTGCCCGTACTGGTGATTCCGCGGGCAATGTCACGACCATCCATTGTCAGCTGGCGAGGTGCACTCGTCAGTGTTTTCGCGCTCGCAGCAGGACTGATGATTGGCCACTTCGCCACGGATTCGCAGGCGCCGCCACTGGCGACGCAGACGGCCAGTCCGCCGGCTGCCGGCGCGGCCGCGGCAGTCGCAAGCCCAGCAATGGTCCCTGCGGATGACTTTGTGCAGGGCGATGTCGGCATCAAGACGCCAGTGATGGCGGCGCTGCCGGCCGAAGTGGCGGAGACCGGGCCGACGGTGTTGCCGAGTCTCGTAACATTCGACAGCGCATCGATGATCGTGAGCGGCCGCGCAATCGTTGCCGCGATTCCGGTGCGGCATCTGACGCCGGCAAGACGCGGCGTCGAAGTGGGCTGGCGCGTCATCGATGGCAGCGCCATTGCTGGCCGTGACTACGCGGGTTCCCAGGCGGGCGTCGCGAAATTTGCTGAAGGGCATACGTTCCGGATCATCTACGTGCCGATCATCACCAAGGCACGGGCGACAAGTGACCGGACATTCACGGTGGAGTTGAGCGGCGCTTCGACCGGCGCAAGCCTTGGAACGGCGCGCATCCTCGTCACCATCCTCGGCGACGCGTAACGGGCTCAGACCGCTGCTTCGGATTCAGCGGAGCTGTCGCACCCGCGCGTGACGAAGCCTCGCGATCGGCACCGCATTGTCCGGCAACACGGAGTGGAGGAGCGCGTCTATCCGGGCCGGCATCCCGGTGAGGGCCGTCAGCAGATCGGCTTCCGCGACCGGCCTGGACAACAAGTAGCCCTGGAGATGCATGGCTGGGTAGCCTAGCAGCCAGGCGAGCTGTTCCTTGCGTTCAACGCCTTCGGCCGTGACCTCGAGCCCCAGGCTCTGACAGAGCGAGATAATCGCCCGGGTGATCGCCTGTGATCGGGTGCTCGTGTCAATCGTTGCAATCAGGCTCCGATCCAGCTTGACGCGAGTCAGCGGCAGTTGCTGGAGCGAGACCAGCGAA
The DNA here is from genome assembly GCA_963819545.1 of uncultured Gammaproteobacteria bacterium. Taxonomy (GTDB): domain Bacteria; phylum Pseudomonadota; class Gammaproteobacteria; order Steroidobacterales; family Steroidobacteraceae; genus SCUD01. The sequence continues at coordinate 1,621,128 of CAWFWJ010000002.1, forward strand.
GAATAGCCGGTGCCGAAATCATCCAGGGCGACGCCGACTCCAAGTTCGCGCAACTCTTTCAGCGCGTCACTCGTGTGGCGGCCGGTTTGCAACACATTCTCGGTCAACTCCACCTCGATGAGCTGCGGCGGTACGCGATGCCTTTGAAGTGCATGTCTCAGGCTGTCGACGAATCGGCTGTCGAGCAGTTGCAGCGAGGACACATTGACCGCCACGCGGACTGTGGGCCAGGCGGCCTCGTTCCAGCGCGCGGCGTGCTCGACGGTCGACTGAATGACCCAATCGCCGATTTCACGGATCAGGCCGCTGTCCTCGGCCACCGGCAGGAAGTCCTGCGGCATTACCAGGCTTCCGTCCGGCAGGCGCCAGCGCAAGAGTGCCTCCACCAGACCCGCCTCACCGGTTGCGAGGTCGACTTCGGGCTGGAAGTGCAGTTCGAATTCGCCGCGTTCGACCGCGCGGCGGAGTCCCTGTTCTGTCGCGAACTTCGCGGCGGCCACTTCGAGCAATTCCGGGCTGAACATCCGGATGCGGCTGCGGCCCTGTGCCTTGGCGTGGAACAGAGCTGCGTCGGCCGCGCGGAGCAACGTCTCCGGCTCGCGCCCGTGGCGGGGGTAGACACTCGCACCCAGGCTCAGTCCCATCATTAGCTCGCGACCATCGACCACGAGCGGCTGCTGGAAGCTCCGTACCAGCGCGTCGGCCGCGCGCTCAATCTCATTCTCACGAGCGGCGTGTTCGCACACGACCGTGAATTCGTCGCCTCCCAGCCGCGCGCAGTAGCCGAATTCCTGCACCGCGCCGCGCAAGCGCTCCGCGACGGCCTGCAGCACCCGGTCGCCGAACACGTGCCCCATGCTGTCGTTGACGTTCTTGAAATTGTCGAGATCCAGGAAGAACACGCCCACCGGTTCGCCGACTTCGTCGGCGTGCTTCAATGTCGCCTGCAGTTGGGTCAGGAATTGGCGTCGGTTGGGAAGTCGCGTCAGGGGGTCGTGTGCCGCGAGATGCTGCAGCTGGCGCGTGCGTTCCTCGACTTTGGCTTCGAGCTGCCCGTGGTACTGGCGCGCGAGTTCCTGCGCAGCCGTCAATTCTTCGGCCATCTGGTTGAACGAAACGGCCAGGGTGTCGAGCTCCTTGATGCCGCCACGTGGAACGATGACACCCGTTTCGCCCTGGGCGAGGCGTTTCGTCGCCCGGACCAGCCGTCGGACCGGCTTGACGACGCTGATCACGGTGCTGACCGTGGTCGCGAACAGGAGCAGCAGCACGAAGACGCTCAACCAGGCGAGCCAGCTGCGTTGGCGCCGTTCCTGCTCGGACGCGGCGCTGAGCGCGACTGCCGACTGGCGTCTTGCGGTCGCAATTGCACGCGCGGCCTCGAACTGGGAATTGGCCTTGCGTATCTGCGTGGAGAGCGCAGAGTGGCTCTGTGAAAAGCCTTCGACCGTGGTCTTGCGATTGGCATCGGTGCGGACCAGCAACTCGCGAAGCCAGATTACGCGTTCGTAAATGGCGCGTGTCTGAGCGAGCCATTCGGCGCCAAACACGCGGGTGAGACTGCCCTCATTTTCCTTGAGCAGCGCGCCGAACGCTTTCTCGCTGGCGCGGAGCGCGCGTACCGTTCCCGGGCCATAGCCCTGGAGCACGGCGAGATTGGCGGCGCGACCGCCCAGTTCGTCCAGGATCCGGTTCGCCTCAAGCAGATACTCGCGGCCGGGGACCCTGCCGAAGGTCGCCGAGACCCGGTCGAGCGAAGCTTTCATGCGCCTGTCCAGGTCTGCAAGCTCGATATTGAATTCGTTGAGCAGGCGGCGACGGGAGTCTGCCGACTTGACGAGGTGGGCGCCGAGCTGCCCGTGTGTCGTTACCTGGCTGTCGAGGCCCAGGAGCGTTGTGGCATCGAGCGTCGGCGTGAGCGTTTCAAAATACGTCCCGCGTGCGTCGTCCAGTGCAGCGGTCGCCTGGTCGTACTCTGTCACGCGCAAAGCGGCCTCCGAATCCGCGCGGGCAAGAACGGCGCGCTGGAATTGATCGAGCGCGGCAGGCAGGATTTCCGGGCTTTGCTGCTCTTCCAGCCGGGGTGCGACGACCGGCGCCTGCTCGAGCGCGCGGATCAGCGCGCTGCCGTGCTCGCTGATTTGATTCGCGACCACCGTGAGGATCGCCACGGCACCAAACGCAATGGAGAGCCGAGGGGCGATACCGAGCCGGGAGGCGCGTGGCGCCCGCCGGGAAGGGTGGTGCCACATGGAGATGACCGCCGCCCAAGCTGAACCGAAGAATGGCCAAACCCTGTTCATCGGCATGCGTCAGCCATTAACCGCGGAGTCTGGATAGTGGGTCGGCGAGCCGCCCCGCAATGTGTGCGGGTGGGCAATTCATGCGGCATATTGCGACGCCGCCGCTGCGAGCCCCGCCAAGTGTGATCCGCCTCTCAATCCAATGGCCGGCCGTGATCAGGGAATCGTGTTGATCCTGATTTCAACCACGTGTTCGCGTCGGTCGTCGACCAGCGGAATTCCCGGTTCTGGAATCTCGGTGCCATCGAGCGTGGTCCGGATCGCCGCCGCGTCCGCGGTTGAAGTCCGCACAATCGAGATGCGATAGGCAGTATCGTTGTAGCGATAACTGAGCGAGTAGGTTTTCCAGTCGTCTGGCATGCACGGCTTGATGTGCAGCCGATTGCCTTCCCGCTTCACGCCCAACAGCGATTCCACGATCAGCCGGTACAACCAGCCCGCCGATCCCGTGTACCAGGTCCAGCCGCCGCGGCCGGTGTGCGGCGCAACTCCGTAGACATCCGCGGCAACGACGTACGGCTCTGCCTTGTAGATGGCGACCGCTGCTTCGGTCCGCGAATGGTTCAGCGGATTGATCAACGCAAGCAGTTCCCATGCACGGCGGCTGTCACCGAGTTCGGCGAACGCCATCGATGCCCACACCGCGGCGTGCGTGTACTGGCCGCCGTTCTCACGCACACCGGGGACGTAGCCCTTGATGTATCCCGGATTCATCGGCGACTTGTCGAATGGCGGGTCGAGCAACTGGATCAGGCCATGATCGCGGCGCACCAGCAGCCGATCCACGGCTTCCATTGCTTCCCGCGAGCGTTCCTCGCCGCCTGCCCGCGACAGTACTGACCAGCTTTGCGCGATCGAATCGATCGCGCACTCGGGATTGGCCGACGATCCGAGCGGGGTGCCGTCATCGAACCAAGCCCGCAGGTACCAGGCCCCGTCCCAGGCGTGCCGGGCGATGTTCCGGCGCAGGGAACCCGCTTCCTTTTCGCAGCGCTCGGCCAGGCCGGAATCGTCGCGCCGGCGCGCCAGCCGCGAGAAAGATGTCAGGACTTCGTGCAGGAAGAATCCCAGCCATACGCTTTCGCCCCGGCCGTGGATACCGACGAGGTTCATGCCGTCGTTCCAGTCACCGGATCCCATGAGCGGCAGCCCGTGCGCGCCGAATCGCAAACCATGGCGGATCGCGCGCGCGCAATGCTCGTACAGGCTGGCGTTTTCCGGGGAGCGCCACGGCAGGTCGTAGTACGATTCTTCGTCGGCACCAAGCGCCCGGCCTGCGAGAAAATGGACGTTCTCGTCAAGCACGCTTTCGTCGCCGGTCACCGCAACGTAGCGGCAGACGGCAAGCGGCAGCCACAGATAATCGTCCGAGCAGCGCGTGCGCACGCCGCGTCCAGCCGGCGGGTGCCACCAGTGCTGGACATCGCCCTCCGGAAACTGGTGTTCGGCGCAATGCAGAAGGTGCTCGCGCACGAGCTGCGGCTTTGCATGTACCAGCGCCATGACGTCCTGTAGCTGGTCACGGAATCCAAAGGCGCCGCCCGACTGGTAGTAACCGCTCCGTGCCCAGAGGCGACAGGCCAGCGTCTGGTAGAGGAGCCAACCGTTCGTCAGCACATCCAGCGAAGGATCCGGCGTCTGGATCTGTACGGCGCCGAGCGCGTGCTTCCAGTACAGCCGCACCTTTGCGAGTGCAGTGCGCGCCGTGCCGGACTTGCGAAGTCGTTGCGCGAGTTCACATGCGTGCTCGACGTCGCGACCGGCGCCGAGCCGGAAGATTATTTCGCGTTCCTGACCGTCCGCGAGTTCGAAAGGCACCTGAATTGCACCGCAGGGATCGAGCGCCGCGCCAAGCCTTCCTGAAAGACGCGATCGCGTCATCGCTTCGGGGTTGGCACGGGTGCCGTTGCGCCCGAGGAACTCGGAGCGGTCGCCGGAGAGCGTGCGCGACAGGTCGTCGACATCGAAAAAAGCGACGCGGCCGGCAAACTCCGTGTTATAGGCATTGCGTGCAAACAGCGCTCCGCTCGTCGGATCGATCTCGGTGACGACGTGCATTGCGGATTTCGAGCGCAGATCGCCGAGTACCCACTCGACATAGCCGGTCGCCGACAGTCGCCGCAAGCGGCCTGAAAAATTCCGCACGCGCAGCACCGAGTACTTGACCGCCTCTTCCAGATCCACGTAGACCCACAGTTCCGACTCGATTCCATCCGCTGCATGTTCAAACACGCTATAGCCGAATCCGTGGCGAGTGACGTACGGCAAGGCATCGTCGCCAGGCGATGGCGTTGGCGACCAGAAATGGCCGCTTTCCTCGTCGCGCAGGTAAATGGCTTCGCCCGATGAGGCGCCCACCGCGTCGTCGCTCCAGGGCGTCAGGCGGAACTCATGGGCGTTCTCACTCCACGTGTAGGCGACTCCGCTTTCCGAGACAACCGTGCCGAAATGCGGGTTCGCGAGGACGTTCACCCACGGTATCGGGGTCTTCCGGGCCGGCGCCGTGCAGATCACGTACTCGCTGCCATCCGCGGTAAAGCCTCCAAGATGGTTTGCAAGGATGAGATCCGGCGGCAGCGCGGCAGGCGCCGCCGCGACCTCGGCACGATGCGGCCGCGTGGTTGTCAGGCGCGAAACGCTCTTGTCCGCGAGTCCACGACGATTGACCTGCTCAATCAGCGATCCACGGCTGTCGCTGATGATCACCCGCGCGACTGCCTGCAGCAGGGTGCGGTCCTCGAATGAGATCTGCTCAGCCGAACGGACGAAGATCCCGCCGGGCCGGTCGATCGCAGTGGCTTCGATGCCGGTGGCTATCAGGCCCATGATCTGGTCCTGAAGCCGCTGACGGTAGCTGACATGGTCGTCGTGCCAGATCACCAGATCGACCACGAGGCCTTTCAGGCGCCAGTACGTATAGCAACGGATCATCTGGCGTGCGAGATCGATATGCGAAGCGTCTGTGATCTTTACCAGTACGATCGGCAGATCGCCGGAAATTGCGTATCCCCAGAGACCGGACTGGCCGCGGCGGTTCTGCATCAGTACGCCGGCCTCGGCGCGGAGCGCCGCATTCCCGTAGAGCACCGAACTTGCAAGGTGACGGTATAGCTGCGCATCGTCGGCGCTCGCATTTATCTGGGACAGGGTGACGTTGCTGTGGGTCCAGGCGAGATCGAAGACGCGATCAGCGAGATGGCGATCCTGATACTTCTCGATCAGACCCATGCAGGATTCGCGACTGCCGCCGGCGCCCGAGACGAAATCGAGCGTCGCCGATTGTCCCGGTTCGAGTGCAACGTGACAGCGGATCGAGACAATCGGATCCAGCACTGAGCCATCGGTGCCGGACAGTTCGCCTTCATCGGCGAATGCGAGCGGCGAGGCGGCCGTGCGCCCGCGTCCAATGAATCTCATGCGGTCAGTTTCGTAAGAAATCGCGGTGATGCCTTCGTCTCGCGCGGCGAGAAGATGGAATGACCACGGCACATGCTCGCCAATCGAGCGGGGCCGTCGCGTGCAGAGGATGGCATGGCGCGCACGAATGATTGCCGTTTGCACGAACAGGTTTCCGAACGAAGGCTGTATCGCGTCCGCAACCGGCGGCGCGAGCACGACTTCTGCATAGCTCGTGACCTCAACCGTCCGGCGCACGAGTGAGTGATTGGTGATGCGTACGCGGCGCAACTCGATGTCATCTTCCGGAGACACGACGATCTCGGTATACGTCTCGTAGTCGTGGTCGCGTCGCCTGAATTCCGCGCGACCCTCCGGGAACATCACTTCGTAGCTGTCCGCCCGCGCGAGCGTCGGTTGGTGCGCCGCGGACCAGAATTGGCCGCTAGCGACGTCACGGAGGTACAGAAAACTGCCCCAGTTGTCGCAGGTGCTGTCTTCGCGCCAGCGTGTGACCGCGAAATCGCGCCAGCGGCTGTAACCGCCGCCCCCATTCGTAACCATCACGTGATAACGGCCATTCGACAGCAGCTGCGCCTCCGGCGTCGGCGTGTCTGCTCCGATCGGGGTGTGCAGCGATCGTTCGGCTGCATCGACGAATGCGCTGCCGTCGGAATGTTCCGTAACATGCTTGTGAAATGCGGATGACTTCGGGATGCGCTCCTGAAGCAGCAGCAATGCCGCCTTGAACAGGGGATCGGATTCGAATCGACGCTGCATTGGCCGGTCGAGGAGCAAATGCGCGAGCGACAACAGGTTCATTCCCTGGTGATGCGCCATGAATGAACGAACGATGGCGCTGGACTGGCCGCGCTCCACACGGGACGGCGTGTAATCCATGGCCTCGTAGAAGCCAAAGCGGCCTTCGAGACCACAGTCCGCCAGGCGCTCCAGGTTTGCGCACGCGGCTTCCGGCTCGACCATCAATGCGAGCGCCGTCGCATACGGCGCGACGACCATATCCTCCGCCAGGCCGCGTGTCAGACCGAGACCCGGAACACCAAACGCGTGGTATTGGTAGTTGAGGTTGGCGTCGACGGTGTTGTAGCCGGACTCCGACACGCCCCATGGCAACGAGTGCTGGTTGCCGTAGGCGATTTGCCTTGCCACCGCTGCCCGGCAAGTCTGGTCAAGAAGGGTCCCGTCATAGGTCGGCATCACCAGCAGCGGCATCAGGTACTCGAACATCGAGCCGCTCCACGACACCAGCACCGGATCTCCGCCCGCGGTCGTCAGCAGCCTGCCGAGCGCGAACCAGCTTTCCTGCGGCAGCTGGCCCTGGGCGATTGCGACGAAAGTCGAGAGTCTCGCCTCCGAAGCGAGCAGATCGTAAAAGCTGGTGTCGCGGCGGCGTTCATCGACGTTGTAGCCGATCGACAGCAGGTGGCGCGTCCTGTCGTACAGGAACTCGTAGGTTGCCGCTGCTAGTCCGGTCGCTTGCTGTGCCAGTCGTTCGCAGTCGGCGATTCGCCCACTCGCGAGCTCACCGCTCCTGGCAATCGAACTGCGACATTTGGCAAGCCACTGCTTTTCCTCGTGAGTCACCTCCTGCAGCAGTCGGCTGTCGATCTCTGAAAGCCTCCGGGCGGCATCATCGGCCAGGTCACGCAATGTCGGAATGCCATCGACGTCGGCGAACTCGCGCAATTCACCCGGAGCAGCCGGCAACTCGAGCCAGGGCGCGAGATGCTTGAGTTCATCGATGGAATCCCGGCACTGGCGCAACAGGGCTGCGAGCCAGGCTGATGCTTCGTCATCAGGCGACGCATCGGAACCGGCAGCGATGGTCACGGCCACGCCCGCCACCGACTCGAGCTGCTGTTGGACGGCCCGAAGCGTCGCCGCGCGCGCTTGGCAGGCCGCCTCCAGCAGTTCTCGCAGTCGGCGAATTTCCTCTTGTCCTGATTCCGGCAGGCTGTCGGCGAGCAGGCCGAGCGTGTCGCTCAGGCCGTCGAATACCCGGTCGCCGACTATTTTCTGATCGGGCAGGGCAAGCAGACCCGCTCGCAGGGTCAGCAGATGTGCGGAAAGATTGCCGCTGTCGACCGACGAGATATAGCGGGGCGGTAGCGGCCGCAAAGTCTGCGTGTCATACCAGTTATAGAAGTGTCCCTGATGACGCTCCAGCGTCGCCATGCTCTGAAACGCATCGGTGGTTCGACCGATCAACGTTCCGGCTGAGATAAAGCCAAAGTCCCAGGCGGCAAGATTTGCGAGCTGCGCCAGGCCCATGTTGGTCGGCGAGGTGCGATGCGCGATCGCAGGGCCTGGATGCTCCTGGAAATTGTCGGGCGGCAGCCAATGATCCGCCGCAACCACAAATTGCTCGAAGTACGCCCAGGTCTTGCGCGCTATCCGCCGCAGGAAGATCTTCTGCTCCCGCGTAAGGGTCGCCATCCGCCGGATGAGCGGCCGGCTGAGCCACCAGGCGAGCAGCGGCGCTGCGAGCCAGAGGACGAGCACGGGCGCGGCGACTGCCAATGCGCCCGGTCTCAAAATCGCAAGTCCGATCGCCGTAAGACCGGCGAGCAGGGGCGCGGACGCCATCGAGCGATAAGACGCGGCGAGGTCAGGCGCCGGTTGATGCTCGTCGTAGGCGCTCCATTCCAGCAGTCGACGCCGTGAGATCAGCATGCGCCAGGCGGTACGCAGGACCGCGGCCGAGCTTACGACTGCTTCGAATGGCAGGCAGGCGATCCTGAATCCGGCCTGCGCGAGGCTCAACCCGACTGAGCGCAGCGCTGCCGCCAGGTGCTGGCTCAAGAGCGCATCTTCGCGCCGGCGCAGCACGGCCACGATGCCGATCGACAATGGCGGTATCAGGACGACACCTGCCACAGCCAGTGTCCACCACGCGGTGCGCGGCGCGGCAAACCAGCCGACCAGCAGCAGCAGCAGCAATGCCGCGGGCACGAGACTGCGCCGCAGGTTGTCCAGGATCTTCCACTGCGAAAGCCGCGAAAGCGGGTTCGGGAGGCTTTGATTCTCCGCACCGGGCACGCGCGGCAGCAGCCAATGCGCGATCTGCCAGTCGCCGCGAATCCAGCGTTCCTGCCGCCGCGTATCCGCCATATATCGGGACGGATAGTCTTCGTACAGATGTACGTCGGTCAGTAATCCCGATCGCGCGTAGCAGCCTTCGAGCAGGTCGTGACTGAGGATGCGATCTTCGGGAAAACGCGCGCCGAGCGCGCGCTCGAACGCATCCACCTCGTAGATGCCTTTGCCGATAAAGGAGCCTTCGCCGAACACATCCTGGTAGACATCCGAGACCGTGCGCGTGTACGGGTCGATCCCCGGCTCGCTGCCGAACAGTCGTGCATACAGCGATCGCTGCGTTCCGGACAGGCTGGCGCCCATGCGCGGTTGCAAAATGCCGTAACCGCTGACGACTCGCTGACTCTTCTCGTCGTAGTGAGGGCGAATGAGCGGGTGCGCCATCGTCGCCACGAACTGCCGCGCGGAGTCGAGCGGCAATTGCGTGTCGGTATCGAGCGTGATGACATACGTGACAGCCGGCAATGAGGCGACGTCACCGACGATGAGCGAGAATCGGTCGCGCCCATTGCCGCGCAGCAGCGCATTCAGGTCTGCGAGCTTGCCCCGCTTGCGCTCGTATCCCATCCAGACCTGTTCCGACGGATTCCAGCGCCGAGGACGATGAAGCAGCAAGAATCGGTCAGCTCCGCTGGACCGATATCTCTCGTTAAGCAGTTCAATTCCGTTTCTGGCACTGCGCAAGAGTGGCTCATCCTCGACCAGCGACTCCTCCGCTGCATCGCAGAAGTCGGTCAGCAAGGCAAAGTTCAGGTGTTCGTCGCGGTTTCCCAGAAACCGGACTTCAAGCGACTCGATCAGCTCTTCGACCTTTTCGGTGCTGATCAATAGCGTCGGAATCACGACCAGAGTGCGCAGGTTCGGCGGCAGCCCCTGCGAAAAATCCATCTTTGGCAACGGCTGCGGCGTCGTCAGCAGTGCCGCGATCCAGTTTGCAAGCGCAGACGCCAGCTGGCTCGCGCCCAGCACGATCAGGAATCCAAGTACTGCAAATCGCCAGCCATCGACGCCGGCGCCTCGCGCCATGGCAAGAGGAACCACGGAGAAAACCGCCGTCATTGCCAGGATTGCACCGACGTAGGCAAGCAAGGGAATTGCCCTGATCGACCTCCGCAGCCGTGCGATCACGGTGAGCCGGAAGGCGACCGAGCGTTCGAGCCGCGGCAGGCCCTGGTCGATCAGGTAGAAACCGACGTGCGACTGACGAGCATTGCCACCATGAACGGCGGCACTTTCATGCGCAAGATCAATCGTCGCTCTTGCGACTTCAGCCTCGGACAGGACACTGCGTTTTGCGAGTCGGGCGATGACATGGCGGTAGCGATCTCGCGTCGCGAAATCCATCCGGCCATAAGCGCCGCCAAGGTCTTCCCTCAGGATGCTTTCGACGAGACTCATCGACTCGACGAACTCACGCCAGTCCATGGCTCCGAGCAGGCGCAGGCTGCCGATGGTATTGCTGATCGAAACCTGATCTGCCGCCTGTTGCTGGGTTTCAGATCGGACCAGCTGCTCGATCGTCTGGCTGGACTCGGAAAGACGCTGTTCGATCCAGGTGAGCGGCAAGGCGAGCGCCGGCCCATGACCCTGCAGGCGGCGTGCAAGCTCGGCAACAAACGAGCTCACTATCGGCGGGTTCGAGCGCGCCATGTCTGCAATCACAAGAATCAGGCTCTTCGGGTCGCTTTCGGCGATTTCCATCATCCTGTTTGCCCAATCCTGGGCCAGGTCCAGGTGGATCCTGGAGGCGGTGATCCGCGCGCCCACGCGACGCAGGTTCTCGATCGACGCGAGGCGCAACATGATCGGTATTGCCCACAATTCGCCGAGTGTCAGCGGTGCGATCGATTGGTAGGCAGCCACGAAGCGGCGCAGGGTGTCCGAATCGACGCGACCGTCGCCATGCGAAATCGCCTCCAGCGCAATGTCATAGACGCGCGGCAATCCGCGCGACGGTCCTTGCGCCAGGCGCGGCAGTCCCCGGCTGTAACCCTTGGGCAGATGCCGCCGGGCCGTGCGGATCTGTTCCTCGATCAGGTAGAAATTGTCGAGCAGCCAAACGCCGGCGGGGGCAATGCGACGCTTGGACTTGACGGCCACCGTCAGGAGAGTGCAGGTCTCGATCAGGACCTGCTCATTCTCATCCAGCCGTCGCAACAAGCGGTTTTGTGGAGCGGACTGACTCAGCGCATGTGCATTTGCAAGTGCCTTGCCATGCTGCTCCATCTGATCCGCACTGAACAGCTCGGATCGTAGCGGCGTCTGGTCATCAGTCCCGTTGGTTTCGGCGCGCTCGTCGCGCAGGCCATTCGGCGAGGTGGTGGCGGTACGGAGATAAGCCCGCAGTGAGAATCCGCGGTTCAATGTCGTCGTCCGCTCCGAGGTTCAGCCACCGGCCGGATCATACTGTGTTCGATTCGGCGTAATAGCGGACGGACAAGTGAGGCCCCGGGTGATCGACGCCCGGGGCTCTTGTTGGTGGAGGCGGCGGGAATCGAACCCGCGTCCGCAAGCCCTACGCTACAGGATCTACGTGCGTGTCCAGCCTATTGATCTCGCTCCGTGCTACCCGGCTGACGGGGAAAACACGAAGCCAGCTTCGGAGCGTTTTAGCGGTTCCAGCCCGGAGCACACCGGTTCCGCGATCCTGTGAGCGCGTCCCCCGGGTCTGGATGCACAGGCACATGCCAGTCGGGGGTTAGGCGGGATTAAGCCGCCAGAGCGTAGTTGTTGTCGTTGGCAACTATAGTTTGCAAGCGGATTAACGAGGTTGCCTGCACCTCGGCACGCCCCTGGAGTTTCGCAGCCCACGTCGAAGCCGATCGCCCCCAGAAGTCGCCGCCATTCTAGCAGATCGGAGACTCAGCGGCGGCCCTTCATCACACGCGCCTTCTCGCGCTGCCAGTCGCGTTCGCGGGTATCGGCGCGCTTGTCGTGCTCTTTCTTGCCCTTCGCGAGGCCGATTTCCAGCTTGGCGCGGCCGTTCTTCCAGTACATCGCAAGTGGCACGATGGTGCGGCCCTTGCGATCGACGGCGCCGACCAGGGAATCGATCTGGCGGCGATGCAGCAGGAGCTTCCGGCTGCGGGTCGGATCCGGTTGCACATGGGTCGAAGCCGTCGGCAGCGGCGAGACATGCGCGCCGAAGAGCCAGGCCTCGTCGTCCTTCAGGAGCACGTACGCCTCCTGCAGCTGGAGGCGACCGGCACGCAGCGCCTTCACTTCCCAGCCCTGCAAGGCCACCCCCGCTTCGAAGCGCTCCTCGATGAAATAGTCGTACCGCGCCCGCCGGTTGACTGCGATACGGCCCGCCGAATCGTCCTTGTCCGCCATGCGTCATTCTACCGTGTGACAATCCGCGCATGAGATCCGCGCATCATGCGTGAAGTGCACCGAAGCGCGCTGCTGCCGTACACGGCCGCGCAGATGTACGCCCTCGTGACCGATGTCGAACGCTATCCCGAATTCCTGCCCTGGTGCACGTCGTCCGCGATTCTCGCGGAGGAGGGCGACCAGGTGACGGTAAAGCTCGGGCTTGCGAGCGGCCTGGCGCGCGCGAGCTTCACGACGCGCAATCGGATGGTGGCCGACCGGTCGGTCACGATGAATCTCGTGGACGGACCGTTCGATCAACTTGAGGGGCATTGGGAGTTCACGCCGATCGGTAACGTGGGAACGCGCGCGGACCTCCAGGTCCGGTTCGCGACGCACGGCCTGATCGGCGCGCTCGCGCTCGGGCCCGCATTCGAAGGAATCTGCAATCACCTGGTCGATGCGTTCGCGCGCCGAGCGCGGCAGGTGTTCGGTGCCGACTGAGAAGATAGCCATCGAAGTCGTCTGCGCCGAGGCGCAGCGCCAGACCGTCATTCCGCTCGACGTGGACCAGGGTTGCACGGCGGCCGCTGCCATCCACCGTTCGGGAATATTCGCGCTGCATCCCGGACTCGACCCGGACGCCTGCGGAATCGGGATATTCGGTCATGAAGTCGGGCGCGACCGGCAACTGCGCGCGGGCGACCGCGTCGAGATTTTGCGGCCGCTTGCTGACGACCCGCGCGAGCGCCGGCGGCGCCTTGCGCGCCAGGGCGGAACGATGGGCCGTAGTTCAGCCTGAGGCGATCGTTCCTGTGCGCGGCACAGGAATCGGTTCTTCGACGCGCGCGACCGCGTCGCCCTCGAACCAGACGACCAGATGCCGCTTCAAGACCTTGCGCGAATGGCCGCGCCGGAGGCTGTAGATGTAGTCCCAGCGATCCGCGTTGAAGCTGTCGATCACCATCGGCGTACCGAGGAGGAATCGGACCTGGCTCCGCGTCATACCGACCTCGACCTGGTCGATCTGCTCCGCGTCGAGGAAATTGCCCTGCTGGACGTCCATTCGATACACGCAACCCGAGGCCGCGAACCCGAATAACAGGGCCGCACAGAGCGCGGCTGCCGGGCGGGGAACAGGTCGCATCATCGGATGTCCTGGAGGATAATGGGGCGCATCATAGCGGAATCGTCGTGATTCGCGGCGGGAGACGAGCGGTGGAAACCAGCGACCTGCGCAAAGCGGGACTCAAGGTGACGCTGCCACGCGTGAAGATCCTCGAGATCCTGGCCGGCAGCCACGGTCGGCACATGTCCGCCGAGGACATCTACCGCGCGCTCATCGACCAGACTGAGGACATCGGCCTCGCAACCGTATACCGCGTGCTGACGCAGTTCGAGGCGGCGGCGCTCGTCAAGCGCCACCATTTCGAGGGCGGCACCGCGGTGTTCGAGTTGAACGAGGGCGGGCATCACGACCATATCATCTGCATGGACTGCGGCCGCGTTGAAGAGTTCGTCGACTGCGGCATCGAACGCAAGCAACTCGAGATTGCGAACCGCCTCGGGTTCAGCATCGAAGAACACAACCTGATTCTTTACGGCCGCTGCCGCAAAGAGAACTGCCCGCACCGACGCAAGCGCAGCTGATCCGCTGCCGGTTCAGCCGGCGCGCGTGGCCCGGAGCATTTCGCGGGCGTGTTCGCGCGCCTTGCGCGTGATTTCGACGCCGCCCAGCATGCGCGCGAGTTCTTCGACCCGCTCGTCGTCCTTGAGTGCGCTGACCGCGGTGCGGCTGCTGCGCCCGTCCGTGAGCTTCGCGACGCGGTGCTGGTGGTGCGCCTGGCTCGCGACCTGTGCGAGATGGGTGACGCAAAGCACCTGGCCGCGGTCCCCGAGTTCGCGCAGTTGCCGGCCTACGATTTCGGCGACGCCGCCGCCGATGCCGGAATCAACTTCGTCGAAGATCATGCAGGTCCGCGCATTTCGATTCGCCGCGGCAACCTGGACCGCGAGGCTGATGCGCGACAGCTCGCCGCCCGAGGCGACTTTCGCGACCGGCTTCGGCGGCTCACCCGGATTGGCGCTGACCAGGAATTCTACGCGGTCGGCGCCGGTGGAATCGGGATCCCGGGCCGTGTCCGTCTCGATCGCGATCTCGAACTTTCCGCCGGGCATGCCGAGCTGGCGCATCAGGCCGGTGACTGCGGTTCCGAGGCGTCGTGCCGCCGTGCGCCGCGCCGCCGTGAGATCGGCCGCCGCGGCGTCAAAACGCCGGCGGATCCCGGCGATGCGCTCGTCGAGCCCGCCGAGCGCGAGTGCGGACTGTTCCAGCAGTTGCAACTGCGAGCGCAGATCTTCGAGCTTGGCCGGCAGTTCCACTGGCTCGACGCGGTGCTTGCGAGCCAGGTCCTCGATCGCAGCGACACGCCGCTCAACCTGTTCCTGCCGCGCCGGATCGGCATCGAGAGTCTCGAGATAGGCGCCGAGCCGTGCGCCCGATTCGCGCAGTGCGATGAGCGATTCCTCGACCAGTTGCAGCGTTTCCGCGAGGCGCGCATCAAGCGTGGCGGCGGCGCGCAAATTGCCGGCGGCGCGCGCGGCGAGCGCATGGGCGTCGGCACCGTCGCCGTCGTAGCAGAGCGCAAGCGCGCCCTGTGCCGCTTCGGCCAGCCGACCGCGATTCGCGAGCCGCGTCCGTTCCGCAATCAGGACTTCGGCTTCACCGGCCCGGAGCCCGAGCGCTTCCAGTTCGCCGACCTGGTAACGCAGTAGCTCAAGGCGGGCGCCGCGGTCCCGAGCCATGGCCGCGAGTGAATCCCGTTCCGCCGTGCAGCGACGCCACTCCGCCGCAAGCGAGGCAACGGAATCGGTCAGCGTCGACGAGGGGCCATGTCCGTCGACGATCTCGCGCTGCGCTTCGCGGCTCACCAGCGACTGGAATTCCTGCTGGCCATGGATGTCGATCAGCAGTTCGCCGAGCGCGCGCACGGCTTGTGCGGGCTGGGCCTGGCCATTGACGTATTGACGGGAGCGCCCATCCCGGCCGATCACCCTTCGGAGCACGATCTCCCCGGCGCCTGCTTCGATCGATTGTTCGTCGAGCCAGCGCCGCACGGCGGCATCGTCGCCGGTTTCGAATGTCGCCGTGATCTCGGCCCGTTCCGCACCGTGCCGCAGGGCTTCCGCGCTCGCGCGCCCGCCGAGCGCCAGCATGACCGCGTCCACGATGATCGACTTCCCGGCGCCGGTTTCGCCTGTGAGGGCCGTGAGTCCGCCCGCGAGCTCGAGTTCGGCCGCGTCGATGATGGCGAAATCGCGGATCTGAAGATGCGCGAGCACGGTCAGTACTCCTCGCCGCCGGAGCGGCCGCTCCGGCCCCAGTGCAGCTTCGACCGCAGCAGGCGGAAGTAGTCGTGACCCGGTGGATGAAGGAGGGTGATGCTCTCGACCGCGGGCTCGATCAAAAGTCTCGAATGTGTCTCGAGGTCGCCGAACAGCGACCCATCGCAGGTGATCTGGGCATGGGCGCCGGATCGGGCGACGAGGCGAATCTCGATCCGGCTCTCGCCGCGGACGACGATCGGCCGGTTGGAGAGCGTGTGCGGCGAGATCGGCGCGATGACAATGGCCGCCAGCGAGGGATGGACGATCGGGCCGCCGCAGGAGAGGGCGTAGGCCGTCGAGCCCGTCGAGCTCGCGATCACGAGGCCGTCGCCGCGGTGGATATTGACGAAGCAGCCGTCGATCGAGATCTCGAGCTCGACCAAGCGTCCCGATTCTTGACGCTGCACCACAACGTCGTTGAGCGCGCGGTAATCGAGCGATCCGCCGTCGGTCAGCGCGAGCCTTGCGGCCAGCAGCTGGCGCACATCGGTTTCATAATCGCCCCGCAAGGATGGCGTCGACAGTGCTGATCATCTCGTCCGGCAGAACGTCGGTCAGAAACCCGAGGCGGCCGCGATTGACGCCGAGGAGTGGCACGCCGCGGCCGAGCGCCAGTTGCGCGGCTAACAGCATCGTCCCGTCGCCGCCGATCGCGATGATGAGTTCCGCGTCCTTGCCCAGATCGGCCACGGGCCTCCGCTCGAGTCCGTCGGGCAGGCCGTCGACGGCGGCGCTCTGGTCGATGAACACGGTCAGCCCCTGCGCGCGCAAATGCGTCGCCAGTGCTGCGATGGAGTCGGCGACACGGGGATCCTCGACCTTGCCGACCAGGGCGATGCGGGAGAAGTGTGTGTTCATCCGGATTCGCGGCTTTGTAGCATGCACGCCCGCTGCGGGCCACCGCAGGGCCAGCCGGCGTGAATGCCGCCTTGACACTCGACGACGGCGATTGCTAGTTTGACCCCCGTGTCCGACGAGATTGCCATTTTCCTTTGCTAACAGGGACTTATGTCTGACCCCACGCAGGGTGCCGACGGCGAGCCGAGCGACCGCGCGCAGCAGCTGCTGCGCACGCTGGTCGAGTGCTATGTGCGCGACGGCCAGCCCGTCGGCTCCCGCACGCTGACCCGCGAATCCGGACTCAGCCTGTCGGCGGCGACCATCCGGAACGTGATGGCGGATCTCGAAGAGCATGGCTTCGTCAGTTCGCCGCACACCTCGGCCGGTCGTGTGCCGACGGACAAAGGTTATCGCTATTTCGTGAATGCGCTGCTGCGCTACCAGCCGCCGGACCAGGCGGACATCGCCGAATTGAAGCGGCACTTCGATCTGCGCGCGGGCGACCCGAAGGCGCTCGTGACGGCCGCCTCGCAGCTGGTTTCCGGCCTGACGCATCTCGCCGGCGTGGTGACGGTGCCGCGCGAGACGCATGCCTCGCTTTCGCAGATCGAATTCGTCGGCCTCTCGGGAAACCGCGTGTTGACGATCCTCGTGGTCAACGGGCACGAGGTGCAGAACCGCGTCATGCAACTCGACCGTCATTTCACGGCCGAGGAACTGCGGCGCGCCGCCGCCTATCTGAACGAATTGTTTGGCGGACAGGAACTTTCGGGCGTCCGTGCCCGCCTCGTCGCGCAGCTTCAGGAGACCCGTGAACAGATGAACCGGCTCATGGTCGACGCCATCACGCTCGCGCAGCGCGCCTTCGCGGAGCAGCCGGATGCGCGCGATGCCGACATGGTGGTCGCCGGTGAGACGAATCTGATGGGATTCGCCGAGATGTCGAATGTCGATCGGTTGCGGCGGCTGTTCGAGGCATTCAACGAGAAGCGCGACATCCTGCATCTCCTCGATCAGAGCCTGCATGCCGACGGCGTGCAGATCTTCATCGGCCACGAATCTGGATTCGGGATCCTCGACGACTGCAGCGTGGTGGTCGCGCCCTACACGCAGGATAACCGCGTGGTCGGCGTGCTCGGCGTGATCGGTCCGACCCGCATGGCATACGAGCGCGTGATTCCAGTGGTCGACATCGCAGCGCGCATGCTGGGCTCCGCCTTGAATTCGCGCGACTGAGCCCCACACCCCGCCCGCATGAATGCAACTGACGCAGAACAGCCCGATCCGGCAGCAGGAGCGGCGGAGCAAGAGCAGGTCCTGACGGCAGACAGCCTGCTGGAGGCCGCAGAGGCGCGGGCCGAACAACATCGCAGCGATTTCCTGCGCGCCATCGCCGAGCTCGAGAATGTGCGCAAGCGCTCGGCCCGTGAGATCGACTCGGCGCGGCAATTCGGCGTCGAGCGATTCGCCTCCGATCTGCTGCCCGTGGCCGACACGCTTGCGCTCGCTCTCGATTCGGCCGCCAGCGCCGACGCCGCGACCCTGATCGCGGGGCAGGAAGCGACCCAGCGCCTCCTGCAGAAGGCCTTTGAGCGCGCGGGGCTCAAGGTGCTCGATCCGGCCGGCCAGGCCTTCGACCCCGCCCAGCACGAAGCGATGGCGATGCGGGAGTCGGCCGAACACCCGCCGCACACCGTGCTTGAGGTGGTCCAGAAAGGCTGGCTGCTGAATGGCCGCCTGCTGCGCCCGGCGCGGGTCATTGTTTCTGCAGCCCCCGCGGCAGATCAGGCCCCCGCCGGCGGTTGAAACCCGCTCCGCCGTCCCCAAATCCCAGTCCAGTCCAACTATCCCGGAACCCGCCAATGGCCAAGATCATCGGAATCGACCTCGGTACCACCAATTCCTGCGTGGCCGTCATGGAGGGCGGTACCCCCAAGGTCATCGAGAACAGCGAGGGCGATCGCACGACGCCTTCGGTCGTCGCCTTCACCAAGGACGGCGAAGTCCTGGTCGGCCAGTCGGCCAAGCGCCAGGCGGTCACTAATCCGCAGAATACGTTTCATGCGATCAAGCGCCTGATCGGCCGGCGCTTCGAAGACACGGTCGTCCAGAAAGACATCCCGCTCGAGACCTACAAGATCGTGGGCGCCGAGAACGGCGACGCCTGGCTCGAGGGCCAGGGCAAGATGATGGCGCCGCAGGAGATCTCGGCGCGCGTGCTCATGAAGATGAAGAAGACCGCCGAGGACTATCTCGGCGAGACCGTCACCGACGCCGTGATCACGGTCCCGGCCTACTTTAACGACGCCCAGCGCCAGGCGACCAAGGACGCCGGCCGCATCGCCGGACTCAACGTGCGGCGCATCATCAATGAGCCGACGGCCGCGGCGCTCGCCTACGGCATGGACAAGAAGGGCAAGGATCGCAAGATCGCGGTTTACGACCTGGGCGGCGGCACCTTTGACATTTCGATCATCGAGATCGCGGACGTCGACGGCGAGCGCCAGTTCGAGGTGATGTCCACGAATGGTGACACTTTCCTCGGCGGCGAGGATTTCGACCGCCGGGTCATCGATTTCATCGCGGCCGAGTTCCAGAAGGAGAGCGGCGTCGACGTGCGCAAGGACCCGCTGGCGATTCAGCGCCTGAAGGAGGCCGCGGAGAAGGCCAAGATCGAGCTCTCGTCGGGCCAGCAGACCGAAATCAACCTGCCGTACATCACCGCCGACGCCTCGGGTCCAAAGCACCTGACGCTCAAGCTCACGCGCGCGAAGCTCGAATCGCTCGTCGAGGATCTGGTCAAGCGCACGATCGAGCCCTGCCGAGTTGCACTGAAGGATGCGGGCCTCTCGATCAGCGAAGTTGACGAGGTGATCCTGGTCGGCGGCCAGACGCGCATGCCCCAGGTGCAGAAGGCGGTCAAGGATTTCTTCGGCAAAGAGCCGCGCAAGGACGTCAACCCGGATGAGGCGGTTGCCGTCGGCGCCGCGATCCAGGGCGGTGTGCTCGCGGGGGACGTCAAGGACGTGCTGCTGCTCGACGTCACGCCGCTTTCGCTCGGCATCGAGACACTCGGCGGCGTGATGACCCGGCTGATCGAGAAGAACACGACGATTCCGACCAAGACCTCGCAGGTGTTTTCGACCGCCGACGACAACCAGAGCGGCGTGACGATTCACGTGCTGCAGGGTGAGCGCGACCGCGCGACGGACAACAAGTCGCTCGGCAAGTTCGACCTGTCCGACATCCCGTCGGCGCCGCGAGGCATGCCTCAGATCGAGGTCACGTTCGACATCGATGCGAACGGCATCCTGAACGTGTCGGCGAAGGACAAGGCGACCGGCAAGGAGCAGAGGATCGTCATCAAGGCCTCGAGCGGCCTCTCCGAAGAGGAGATCAAGCAGATGGTGCGCGACGCCGAGGCGCACGCCGCGGAAGACAAGAAGTTCCGCGAGCTGGTCGAGACCCGCAACCGCGCTGATGCCCTCCTGCATGCCACTGAGAAGTCGATCAAGGATCTTGGCGACAAGGTGACGGGCGAGGAGCGGGTGGCGATCGAGGCGGCAATCAGCGACCTGCGCGGCGTCCTGAAAGGCGACGACCAGTCGGCAATCGAGCACAAGGCCGAGGCGCTCGCGAAGGCGAGCGCGCCGGTGGTACAGCGTGCGTACCAGGCGGAAGGCGCAGGCGCCGCCGGCGAGGCGGACGCCTCCGCAAAACCGGGTGCCGACGCCGGCAAGGACGACGTCCTTGACGCCGAGTTCGAGGAGATCAAGGACCAGGGGCCGAAGCCGCACTGAGGCCGGGCTCCCGCGTTCAGAGTTTCACCGGCTGACGGTTGAAGGGTTGAAGGGGACGTTCACCTTCAGTTCCTGAAGGTGAACGTCCCCTTCAACCCTTCAGCCGGCGGTCGCATATGCGGAGCGCCATGTCGAAGAGTGATTTCTACCAGGTGCTGGGCGTGCCCCGAAACGCCACCGAGGATGCCATCACCAAGGCATACCGGCGCCTGGCGATGAAATATCACCCGGACCGCAATCCCGACGACAAGGAGGCCGAGGAGCGCTTCAAGGAAGCGAAGGAAGCCTACGAGATCCTGACCGACGCCCAGAAGCGGGCGGCCTACGATCAGTATGGCGCCGCAGGACTCGATGCCGCGCGCGGCGCGGGACAGGGATTCAGTCCGTCCGACGCCTTCGGGGACGTGTTCGGCGACATGTTCGGCGACATCTTCGGCGGCGGACGCCGGGCCGGCCGAAACGCGGTCTATCGCGGCGCGGACCTGCGTTACGAACTCGCCCTCGATCTGGAGCAGGCGGTGTTTGGCACCTCCACCGAAATCGATTTCCAGACGGTGAAGGAATGCACGGAATGCGGCGGCTCGGGCGCAGCCCGCGGGCATACGCCGATCGCTTGCGAGACCTGCAACGGCGCGGGCCAGGTGCGCATCAGCCAGGGAATCTTCGCGGTGCAGCAGACCTGCCCGCGGTGCAAGGGGCGGGGATCCATCATCAAGGATCCCTGCCCGAAGTGCGCGGGTCACGGGCGCATGCGGGCGAGCAAGCGTCTCGCGGTCAAGGTTCCGGCAGGCGTCGACAATGGCGATCGAATCCGGCTCGCCGGCGAAGGCGAGGCGGGCCGAAATGGCGGTCCGCCGGGCGACCTGTATGTCGAGATCGTCGTCCGCGAGCACCCGATCTTCGAGCGCGATCATGCGCATTTATCCTGCGAGGTGCCGGTCGGCTTCGTGACCGCAGTGCTCGGTGGCAGTATCGAGGTCCCGACACTCGAGGGTCAGGCGAACATCAAGATTCCGGCCGGCACGCAATCGGGCCGCGTCTTCCGACTGCGCGAGAAAGGTATCAAGCCGGTCCGCGGCGGCGCGACGGGCGATCTCTTCTGCCGCGTCGTGGTCGAGACCCCGGTCGACTTGAACGCGGAACAGAAAGACCTGCTCCGAAAGTTCGAAAAGTCACTCGCCTCCGACGACAAGAGCCACAATCCCCGCCAGCGCTCGTGGCTCGAAGGCGTGCGGCAGTTCTTCGGAAAGATGGGCGAGTGACATGACGAATGTCGCGGTACTCGGGATCAGTGGACGAATGGGGCGCTGCCTCGTCCGCGCAATCCGCGAGTCCCCGGACTTCGTGTTGTCGGGCGCGCTTGCGTCCCCGACCAGCGCGGCGCTCGGCCGCGATGCGGGTGAGGTCGCCCAGGCCGGCCCTGTCGCGGTCCAAGTCACGTCCAATCGCGACCAGGCCCTTGCCAATGCCGCGGTCGCGGTCGATTTCACGCTGCCGGACGCGCTCGGCGACAACCTGGTGGCTGTGATGCGCGTGGGCATTCCGCTGGTTGTGGGAATCACTGGTCTCGATGCCGCCCGCATGGCGGAGCTCCGCCGCGCAAGCGAGAAACTGGCAGTCCTCGTCGCGCCCAACATGTCGCTGGCCGCGAATCTTCTCTTTGGCCTGGCTGGCCGGTCCGCAGCCGCCTTGCCGGCCGACTACGACATCGAGATCCTGGAGACCCATCACCGCGACAAGGCCGACGCCCCATCCGGAACCGCACTGAAACTCGGCGAAATCGTTGCCGGCGCGCGCGGCGGCGCGCTCTCGGACCGGGCGGTCTACGGCCGGCTCGGCAAGTCTTCCGGACGCGCGCCCGGCGCAATCGGATTCGCGAGCCAGCGGGCCGGCGACATCGTGGGCGTCCACCAGCTGCTTTTCGCCGGCAGCGGCGAGACCCTTGAAATCGTGCATCGCGTAACGGACCGGATGACTTTCGCCCACGGAGCGCTCGCCGCGGCGCGCTGGATTCTCGGACGGCCGCCAGGGCTTTACGGCATGTCCGACGTGCTCGGCATTTAAAGTGGTCTCTAAAGGGGACGTTCACCTCTGAAGGGGACGTTCACCTTCAGCGGCTGAAGGTGAACGTCCCCTTCAGAGGTGAACGTCCCCTTTAGAGACTGTCCCCTCCCGCTGTTGTAGAATTCTCGCCCGGGTCGCGGCCCCCTGATGAACACATTTTGAAGACGGGTGGAGTCCCGAAGGATCCATCCACCCATGTCCTGCGCCTCGCTTTGGTCGGCGGTGCGGCGGGAAGGAGAACGCCCTGGTGACATCGACACCTGCAGTGCTCGCGCTCGAGGACGGCACGGTGTTTCGGGGCATTTCCATCGGCGCACCCGGCGTGACGACCGGCGAAATTGTGTTCAACACGGCGATGACCGGCTACCAGGAAATCCTGACGGATCCGTCTTACGCCCGCCAGATCGTCACGCTGACCTGTCCGCACATCGGCAATACCGGCGTCACCCCCGAGGACATGGAATCGGATTCGATCCATGCCGCGGGTCTCGTGATCCGCGACCTGCCGCTCGCGTACTCGAGCTGGCGCGCGAGCCATTCGCTGCCGCAATTCCTGATCGAGGGCGAGACGGTCGCGATCGCCGGCATCGACACCCGCAAGCTCACCCGCATCCTTCGTCAGGGCGGCGCTCAGGGCGGCTGCATCGCGACTGCCGACAAGGCTGATGCCGAGGTGGCGCTGCGCGCCGCGCGCGCGTTTCCCGGTCTCAAGGGAATGGATCTCGCCAAAGTCGTTTCGGTACGTGAACCCTATCAATGGAATGAGGGCAGCATCGGGCGGGCGCCCGAGCGCGTGCTGCGGCCCGGATCGCGACTGCACGTCGTCGCCTACGACTTCGGCATCAAGCGCAATATCCTCCGGCTGCTCTCGGACTACGGCTGCCGGATGACGGTCGTGCCGGCGCAGACGAGCGCGGCAGACGCGCTTGCGCTCGCGCCTGATGGCATCTTCCTGTCGAATGGACCCGGCGACCCGGAACCCTGCGATTACGCGATCGCGGCGATCCGGGAATTCCTCGAGACCGACATTCCGGTTTTCGGGATCTGTCTCGGCCACCAGCTCCTCGGTCTCGCGAGCGGCGCGCGCACCGTCAAGATGAAGTTCGGCCATCACGGGGCCAATCATCCCGTGCAGGAACTTGCGGGCGGACACGTGCTGATCACCAGCCAGAATCACGGTTTCGCGGTCGACGAGGAATCGCTCCCCTCGCAGCTCAAGCCGACGCATCGCTCACTCTTCGACGGATCGCTGCAGGGCATCGCCCGCGCCGACCGTCCCGCCTTCGGATTCCAGGGCCACCCGGAAGCGAGCCCGGGACCGCACGACCTGCGGCCGCTTTTCGAGCATTTCGTGTTCCTGATGGTACGGCGGCTCCAGCAAGTGATGAAGACGCAGGTCGCGATCGTCGAAAGCGTCGTCGCGCGCTGATGGGCAAGCGCACCGACATCAAGAGCATCCTGATCATCGGCGCAGGCCCGATCATCATCGGCCAGGCCTGCGAGTTCGATTATTCCGGCGCCCAGGCCTGTCGCGCGCTTCGCGAGGAGGGCTATCGCGTCATCCTCGTAAACTCGAATCCCGCGACCATCATGACCGACCCGGATATGGCCGATTCGATCTACATCGAGCCGGTCGACTGGCGGACGATTGCGCGCATCATCGAAAAGGAGCGGCCCGACGCGCTGCTGCCGACGATGGGTGGCCAGACCGGCCTCAACACAGCACTCGACCTGGTGCGTGAAGGCGTGCTCGAGAAGTACGGGGTCGAAATGATCGCCGCCTCGCGTGAGGCGATCGACATGGCAGAGGACCGGGAGCTGTTCCGCAATGCGATGCGCGGCATCGGGCTCGAATGCCCGCAGTCCTACATCGCGCACGATCTCGACGAAGCTCTCGCCGTGCAGAGCGAAGTCGGGTACCCCACCGTCATCCGCCCGTCGTTCACGCTGGGCGGCACCGGCGGCGGAATTGCCTTCAATCGCGAGGAGTTCGAGGCGATCGTGCTGCGGGGGCTCGATGCGTCGCCGACGGCGGAAGTGCTGATCGAGGAGTCAGTGCTCGGCTGGAAGGAATTCGAGATGGAAGTGGTGCGGGACCGCAAGGACAACTGCATCATTGTCTGCTCGATCGAGAATCTCGATCCGATGGGCGTGCACACCGGCGACTCGATCACGGTCGCGCCGGCGCAGACGCTGACCGACAAGGAATACCAGCGCATGCGCGATGCCTCCATCGCCGTGCTGCGACAGATCGGCGTCGAGTGCGGCGGCTCGAACGTCCAGTTCGCGATCAATCCCGACGACGGCCGGATGCTCGTGATCGAGATGAACCCGCGCGTGTCGCGTTCCTCCGCGCTCGCCTCGAAAGCGACAGGGTTTCCGATCGCGAAGATCGCCGCCAAGCTTGCCGTCGGCTACACCCTGGACGAGCTGCGGAACGAGATCACGGGCGGCGCGACGCCGGCTTCCTTCGAGCCAACCATCGACTATGTGGTGACCAAGGTGCCCCGGTTCACGTTCGAGAAATTCCCGGGGTCCAATACGCGCCTCACCACGCAGATGAAATCCGTGGGCGAGGCGATGGCGATCGGGCGGACATTCCAGGAATCACTGCAGAAGGCGCTGCGCAGCCTCGAGACTGGCTGCGACGGACTTACGCCGATCGTCGCACTCCCGCTCGACGCTGACGGCGAGCTGCGCCTTGCCGAGGAGCTCCGCCATCCGGGCGCTGAGCGCATCCGCTTCGTCGCCGACGCTTTCCGTGCCGGCTGGCCGCTCGAGCGCATCGCTGCCGAGACGATGATCGATCGCTGGTTCCTTGCCCAGATCGAGGACCTTGTGCGCGAAGAGGATGCGGTTCGGACTGAGGGAATGTCGGGGCTCACGTTCGAACGATTGCTGGTGCTGAAGCGGAAGGGTTTCTCGGACGCAGCCCTCGCGCGCGCGATCGGTGCGCCCGAGACGCGGGTGCGCGCCCGGCGCCTCGCCTGCGGCGTGCATCCCGTTTACAAGCGGGTCGACACCTGCGCCGCGGAGTTCGCGACCTCGACGGCCTACCTGTATTCGAGCTACGACCAGGAGTGCGAGGCCGATCCGACGCCCCGCCCCAAAATCATGATTCTCGGCGGCGGACCCAATCGCATCGGGCAGGGCATTGAATTTGACTACTGCTGCGTGCACGCGGCGCTCGCGCTGCGCGAGGACGGCTTCGAGACCATCATGGTCAACTGCAATCCGGAGACCGTCTCGACCGACTTCGACATCTCCGATCGCCTGTACTTCGAACCGCTGACGTTCGAGGACGTAATGGAGATCATCAGCCGCGAGAAGCCGCAGGGCGTCATCGTCCAGTTCGGCGGCCAGACGCCGCTTAAGCTTTCCCGCCAGCTCGCCGCCGCCGGCGCGCCGATCATCGGCACCAGCCCCGACTCGATCGACGTCGCCGAGGATCGCGAGCGATTCCAGCAACTGCTCATGAAGCTCGGCCTGCGCCAGCCAGCGAATGCGACCGCCCGGGACGAGGAGCGCGCCATCGAGCTCGCGCGCGAGGTTGGATTTCCACTGATCGTCCGGCCGTCATACGTGCTCGGTGGGCGCGCCATGGAGATCGTCTACGAAGAGGAGGACCTGCGGCAGTACATGCGCGAAGCGGTCAAGGTCTCGAACGACAGCCCGGTGCTGCTCGATCGTTTCCTCGACCTCGCGATCGAAGTCGACGTGGATGCGATCTGCGACGGTCAGGACGTCCTGATCGGAGGCATCATGGAACACGTCGAGCAGGCGGGCGTCCACTCGGGCGACTCGAGCTGTTCGCTGCCGCCGACGAGCCTCTCGCCGGAGATCCAGGAGGAACTCCGTGAACAGACCCGCAAGATGGCCCACGGGCTCAACGTCATCGGGCTCATGAACGTCCAGTTCGCGATCCAGAACGGCGTCGTATACGTGCTCGAGGTCAATCCGCGAGCCTCGCGCACCGTGCCATTCGTGTCCAAGGCGACCGGACGGCCGCTCGCCAAGATCGCGGCCCGCGTGATGGCCGGCCGGACGCTGTCCGAGCTCGACGCCGTGGAAGAGCGCGTGCCGCCGTATTTTTCCGTCAAAGAAGCCGTGTTTCCGTTCGGTAAATTCCCCGAATCGGACCCGATCCTCGGGCCGGAAATGAAGTCGACCGGCGAAGTCATGGGAACCGGGCGGACCTTCGGCGAGGCCTACGCGAAGTCCCAGGCGGCGAGCGGCGTCCGGTTGCCGACCCGCGGCGTCTGCCTGATCTCGGTCCGCGACCGCGACAAGGAGGGCGCCATCGAGATCGCCAGAAAGCTGAACGCGCGCGGATTCGAGATCATCGCGACACAGGGCACCCAGGTCGCACTCGAGGCTGCGGGGATTCCTTGCCGGCGCGCGCTCAAGGTGCGCGAGGGCCGGCCGCACATCGTCGACATGATCAAGAACGACGAGATCGACCTGATCATCAACACGACCGAGGGCAAGCGCGCCATCCGCGAATCGCATTCGATCCGGCGCGAGGCGGAGCTGCGCAAGGTGACTTACTACACGACGGTGGCCGCGGCGCACGCGACTTGCGACGCGCTCGACCATCTCGAGGACCACGATGTCAACCGGCTCCAGGACCTGCACCGTGAGCTTGCCGGCGCATGAGAACTCCGATCACGCTGAAGGGTGCGGAAATGCTCCGGGTGGAGTTGCGCAAGCTGAAAGGCGAGGACCGGCCGGCGGTCATCCGCGCGATCGCCGAAGCGCGCTCGCATGGCGACCTGTCGGAGAATGCCGAGTATCACGCGGCGCGCGAACAGCAGGGATTCATCGAGGGCCGCATCAAGGAGATTGAACAGCGGCTTGGCGACGCCCAGGTCATCGACCCGGCAATGTTGACGGACACTGGCAAAGTCGTGTTTGGCTCGACCGTCGAGATCGCACCCGTGGATGGCGGACCCGAGGTCAGCTACCAGATCGTCGGCAACGACGAAGCTGACATCCGCCGCGGCTTGATATCGATCAACTCGCCGATCGCGCGCGCGCTCATTGGCCGGGCGCCGGGCGACGAAGTCGAGGTGGTGACACCCGGCGGGGCGCGTCGCTTCGAGGTGCTCGCGGTACGGCTGTCCTGAGTCAAGAATCCGGAAGAAGTATCTTTTGTAGCTTGTTGTTTTGTCTTATAAAATAAGCCCACGTTCCCGATTCGATACACGAACTCCGATGCGGTCTGGCGCGAGAGTTCCGCAAAAATGGCGTCGCGATTGTCGCGGGTGTCGACGCGCGCGCGGATCTTGACGAGTTCATGATCGTCGAGCGCACGGCGCATTTCGGCGGCGACGCTCTCGGTGAGCCCGCGCTGGCCGATGAGGACGATCGGGTGCAGGGCGTGACCGAGCCGCCGCAAGTGCTTTTTCTGATGTTCGGTCAGAGCCATCGATCACATTATAGGTTCGCAGGGCGGGGATCATGGCCCGACGCAGCAAGTCGAGCGGCAGGTGGCTCGAGGAGCATTTCTCGGATCCATTCGTGCAGCGCGCGAAGGATTCGGGCCTGCGTTCGCGCGCCGCGTTCAAACTCGAGGAAATCGACGCGCGCGGAGAAGCTGATTTGCCCGGGCGTTGCAGTCGTCGATCTCGGCGCCGCGCCGGGCGGCTGGAGCCAGTACGCTGCACGGCGGCTGGCGGGGAAGGGCAGCGTGTTCGCGCTCGACCTGCTGCCGATGGACGCCATTCCGGGCGTCACGTTCCTGCAGGGTGACTTTCGCGAGCAGGCGGTGCTCGACGCGCTGCTCGGCGAACTCGGCGGGCGACGTGTCGACCTTGTGATGTCGGACATGGCCCCCAACATCAGCGGAGTGGATGTGGTGGACCATGCGCGCGCCGCGGACCTCGAGGCGCTCGCACTCGATTTTGCGCGGAGGGTGCTCGGACCGGAAGGCGTGCTCGTCATGAAGGTGTTCCAGGGCGCCGGATTCCAGGAGCTCCTGGCGGAGGCGCGCCGCAGCTTTCAGGCCGGTCCGCATGCGCAAGCCAAAAGCGTCCAGACAGCGCAGTTCCGAGACGTATTTGGTGGCCAGGGGGCCCCGGCCGGTGTAAGGTGAAACCAAGTCGTCGATGCCGTGGTCCAAGCCGTGGAATCGGCCGGTAATTGATGCGCTTCCAGGAGCCCGAGCTTGAACGATCTGACCAGAAATATCGTCCTGTGGGTGGTCATCGCGATCGTCCTGCTCGCGGTCTTCTCCAATTTCGGCCAGCGCGCGGCGGCGCCGGATCCGGTCGCGTACTCGCAGTTCCTGACCGAGGTCCGCAGCGGCGGCATCAAGAGCGCCACGTTCAAGGGCGACATCGATCGTCGGCGAGCGCGCCAGCGGCGCTCCGTACGTCACCCAGAATCCCGAGACCGACAATTCCGTGCTGATCGGGCTGCTCGACAAGCAGCATGTGACAGTTCGACGCGGCGCCGCCCGAGCGCCAGCGGTTCCTGCTGCAGCTCTTCATCTCCTCGTTCCCGATCCTGCTGCTGATCGGCGTGTGGATCTACTTCATGCGCCAGATGCAGGGCGGCGCTGGCGGGCGCGGCGCGATGTCCTTCGGCAAGAGCCGCGCGCGGCTCCTGTCCGAGGACCAGGTCAAGCGTGACGTTCGCGGACGTCGCGGGCATCGACGAGGCGAAGGATGAAGTCGCGGAGATCGTCGACTTCCTCAAGGACCCGGCCAAGTTCCAGAAGCTCGGCGGCAAGATCCCGAAGGGCGTGCTGATGGTCGGCAGTCCCGGCACGGGCAAGACGCTGCTCGCGCGCGCCATCGCGGGCGAGGCGAAAGTCCCGTTCTTCACGATTTCAGGCTCCGACTTCGTCGAGATGTTCGTCGGGCGTGGGCGCGTCGCCGCGTGCGCGACATGTTCGAGCAGGCCAAGAAGCACGCGCCCTGCATCGTGTTCATCGACGAGATCGACGCCGTCGGCCGCCATCGCGGCGCGGGCCTCGGCGGCGGTCACGACGAGCGCGAACAGACGCTCAACCAGTTGCTGGTGGAAATGGACGGCTTCGAGGGAAACGAGGGTGTGATCGTCATTGCGGCGACCAACCGTCCCGACGTGCTGGACCCGGCGCTGCTGCGCCCGGGCCGCTTCGACCGCCAGGTGGTGGTGCCGTTGCCGGACGTGCGCGGCCGCGAACAGATCCTGAAAGTCCACATGCGCAAGGTGCCGATTTCCGATGATGTCAAGGCCCTCGCTGATTGCGCGGGGCACGCCCGGATTCTCGGGCGCTGACCTCATGAATCTCGTCAACGAGGCGGCGCTGTTCGCGGCGCGCGGCAACAAGCGGCACGTCACGATGGAAGAATTCGAGCGCGCCAAGGACAAGATCATGATGGGCGCCGAGAGGCGTTCGATGGTCATGAGCGACCAGGAAAGGCTCAACACGGCCTATCACGAGGCCGGCCACGCAATCGTCGGCATGAGCCTTCCCGAGCACGATCCGGTCTACAAGGTGACGATCATTCCCCGTGGCCGCGCGCTCGGCGTCACCATGTTCCTGCCGGAGGAGGACCGTTACAGCTACAGCAAGCGGCGCCTCGAGAGCCAGATTGCGAGCCTGTTCGGCGGTCGCATCGCGGAAGAACTCCGCTTCGGGCCCGACTCGGTGACGACCGGCGCGTCGAACGACATCGAACGTGCGACCAACCTTGCGCGCAACATGGTCACGAAATGGGGTCTGTCCGATCGTCTCGGGCCGCTCTCGTACATGGAGGACGCCGGCGAGGTTTTCCTCGGCCGCCAGGTGACGCAGCACAAGCAGGTCTCCGACGTGACGGCGCACGTGATCGACGAGGAGATCCGACGCGTGATCGACACGGCCTACGGCAACGCGCGCAAGATCCTCGTGGACAACCGCGAGAAGCTCGACGTGATGGCCGCGGCGCTCATCAAGTACGAGACTATCGACGAAGAGCAACTCAAGGACATCATGGCGGGGCGCGTGCCCAAGCCGCCGCGCGACTGGGACGAGTCCGGTACGCAGACCGGCGGCCAGGGCGGCGCCAAGCCCGAACCGGTGATCGGTCCGCCGGCCAGCCAGACCTGAGCGGCGGCCGCGACCCCAGCGTCCCCGCGCGCTTCCAAGCGTTCATTTCCCATGCGCCTCCAGTGCGGCCGTCACCTGCTCGATCTCGACGGGCCCGTCGTCATGGGCGTTCTTAACGTCACGCCCGATTCCTTTTCCGACGGCGGCCGGTTCTTCGACCTGCCTGCAGCGCTCGCGCAGGCCGAACGGCTGGCCGAAGAGGGTGCTGCGATCATCGACGTCGGCGGAGAATCGACCCGTCCTGGAGCGGCGCCGGTCACGGTCGAGGAGGAGATGCGGCGCGTGGTACCGGTCGTGGAACGGCTCGCCGGATCGCTGGTCGTGCCCGTGTCGGTCGACACCCGGAAGCCGGCAGTGATGCGCGAGGTCCTGGCCGCCGGCGCCTCGATGATCAACGACGTGACGGCGCTCTGCGGGCTCCGGGCGCCCTGGAGGCGGTGGCAGCCTCCGGTGCGGCCGTCTGCCTGATGCACATGCAGGGCGAGCCCCGAACCATGCAAAATGAGCCGCATTACGACGACGTGCGTCGGCGAAGTGCGCGAATTCCTGCGTGAGCGCGTCGCTGCCTGCGTCGCTGCGGGCATCGCGCGAACGCGGCTCGTGATCGATCCCGGTTTTGGCTTTGGCAAGTCGCTCGAACACAATCTCGCAGCTGCTTGCGAGACCTGCCGACGCTCGCGGCGGACGGTCTGCCGGTGCTTGCCGGACTGTCGCGCAAGCGCATGATCGGCGCGCTGACCGGCCGCGGCGAAGGCGACCGGCTGGCCGGCAGCGTTGCAGCTCGCCGTGATGGCCGCGCTGAACGGCGCGCAGCATCATGCGCGCGCACGACGTGCGCGAGACCGTGGATGCGCTCAGAATCGTCGCAGCCGTAAGGCAGAAGTCGGAGGTCCTGGCTTGAGCATGCGGTATTTCGGGACAGATGGCGTGCGCGGACGCGTCGGTACGCATCCGATGACCGTGGAGTTCGCGCTGCGCCTCGCGGGCGCTGCCGGGCGCGTGCTCGCACCGGACGGCGGACGCGTGCTGGTCGGCAAGGACACGCGGCTTTCAGGCTACATGTTCGAAGCGGCGCTCGAGGCGGGATTCGTCGGCGGCGGGCGTCGACGTGCTGCTCGTCGGGCCCCTTGCCGACGCCCGGCATCGCCTATCTCGTGCAGCGTCTCGGTTGCGATTTCGGTGCGGTGATCAGCGCTTCGCACAATCGCTATGACGACAACGGCATCAAGTTCTTCGACCGCGAGGGCAGCAAGCTCGCGGACGAACTCGAGGAGGCGATCGAGTCCCATCTCGACGAGCCCGCGACTGACGCGCGAATCCGGCGCGCTCGGGCGCGCGACGCGGGTCGACAGCGAGCGGGCGCTCTACCAGTCCTTCTGCGCCTCGACACTGCCTGAGCGGCATGCGCCTCGACGGTCTCAAGCTCGTCATCGACTGCGCGAACGGCGCGGCCTACAAGGTCGCGCCACGGGTGCGTCGCGGATCTCGGCGCCGAAATCGTGCCGATCGGCTGCTCGCCGAACGGCCGCAACATCAACGACGGCTGCGGATCGACCGATCCCGGGCTGCTGAAGCTGACGGTGTCCGGCGTGCGGGCGGATGCCGGCATCGCACTCGACGGCGACGGCGATCGGCTGGTGATGGTGGATCATCTGGGCCGCACCGTGGACGGCGACCAGCTGCTCTATGTCCTGACGAAAGCGCGCCTCGCCGCGGGCGACCTCAAGGGTCCCGTCGTCGGCACGGTCATGAGCAATCTCGGTCTCGAGCTCGCATTGAAGGAGCTCGGCGTACCGTTCATGCGCGCGGCCGTCGGCGACCGCAACGTCCTGCAGATGCTGCGCGCGCATGGCGGCGTGCTTGGCGGCGAGGCCTCGGGGCATCTGCTCTGTCCTCGACAAGACGACGACCGGCGACGGACTGATCGTCGCGTTGCAAGTGGTCGCGGTCATGAAATCGACCGGCAAGTCGCTCGCGGAACTCGCGGCCGGCATGCAGCGCTTTCCGCAGCAGCTCATCAACGTGCGCGTCGCAAAGCGCTTCGACGCGCGCGCGTACGCCTGCCGTCGCCGCGGCCATCGCCCGCGTCGAGAAATCGCTCGGCGCGCGCGGGCGCGTCGTACTGCGCGCTTCGGGTACCGAGCCGCTGATCCGGGTCATGGTCGAGGGCGAGGACGCAGAGACGGTCGGCCGCCATGCCGAAGAACTGGCCGAGGCGGTCCGCGCCGCCGCGCCTGCCGCATGAACGCCGCGACCCGCAAGCCGCTCGTCGCCGGCAACTGGAAGATGCACGGCAGTCGCGCCGAGGCCGCGCGCCTCGTCGGCGAACTCATCACGCGCGGCGTCGGCAGGGGCAGTACGCGAAGTCGTCGTCTGTCCGCCCTTCGTGTACCTGGCAGAGGTCCGCAGCCAGCTCGGACGGCAGCCGAATCGGCCTCGGCGCACAGGACGTCTGCGCCGAAGAGTCCGGTGCGCATACCGGCGAGGTCTCGGCCGCGATGCTTGCGGACGTCGGCTGCCGCTACGTGATCGTCGGGCATTCCGAGCGGCGCGCACTGTACGGGGAGAGCGACGAGCTGGTGGCGCGGAAATTCGTCGCGGCCGGCCGCCATGCGCTGACGCCGATCCTGTGCGTCGGCGAGTCGCTCGCGGAACGCGAGAGCGATGCGACGCGCACGGTGGTCCTCCGCCAGCTCGACGCTGTGATCTCGAGCGCCGGAATCGGCGCTTTCGCCGCGTCGGTCATCGCCTACGAACCGGTCTGGGCGATCGGCACCGGGCGCACCGCGACGCCGGCCCAGGCCCAGGAAGTGCATGCCCTGATCCGGGGCAGAATCGCGGAAAAGGATGCTACAATTGGCGCTTCCCTTCGGGTCCTATACGGGGGCAGCGTCAAGGCGGGTAATGCCGCAGAGCTGTTCGCGATGCCCGATGTGGACGGCGGATTGATCGGCGGCGCTTCGCTGAAGGCGGATGAGTTCGCGAAGCATCTGCGCCGCCGCCGAACGCTGAACGCCTGACCTGGATCGTAAAGACATGCTGCAAAACCTGATTACATTCCTGCACGGCCTGCTGTGCTTCGCGATCGTGGCACTTGTGCTGCTGCAGCGAGGCAAGGGCGCCGATGCCGGCGCGGGATTCGGTTCCGGAGCTTCCGGCACCGTGTTCGGCGCGCGCGGTTCGGCGACATTCTTCTCGAAGCTGACCGCCGTGCTTGCGACGCTCTTTTTCATGACGAGCATGTCGCTCGCGTGGTTCGCGACACGCCCGCGGGCGGAAGTGCCGAACAGCATCGTCGATACCGTCGTCACCGAGCCCGCTCCCGCGGCCGGCGTCGACGCCGATTCGGTCCCGGCGTTGCCGGAGTCCAAGCCGGCGGATCAGCCTGCGCCGGGCGGGCAGTAACGGATCCCTTTCGATTTCAGTGCCGACGTGGCGGAATTGGTAGACGCGCTAGCTTGAGGGGTTAGTGGGGAAACCCGTGTCGGTTCGAGTCCGACCGCCGGCACCATTCGAGTCCTGCGACTGACCGTCCGGGGGTCCCAAGGGACCTGCCGGACGGTTACAATGCGGCCGGTTTCCGGGGCGCTTCCCGCAGTCGAAAACGGTCGCCACAGTGCTGCATAACTACCTGCCCGTCCTGATCTTTCTCGCCGTCGCCGGCGGCTTTGGTCTGTTGCTGCTCATGCTCGGCTGGGTGCTCGGTCCGCGGCGACCGGATGTCGAGAAGGTTTCACCCTACGAATGCGGATTCGAGGCCTTCGAAGACTCCCGCACCAAATTCGACGTGCGCTACTACCTGGTCGCCATCCTGTTCATCATTTTCGATCTCGAGATCGCATTCTTGTTTCCCTGGGCGGTCTCGCTCGACGCGATCGGCGGCTTCGGGCTGCTCTCGATGGCCGTGTTCCTGGCCGTGCTCGTCATCGGCTTCATCTACGAATGGAAGAAAGGGGCGCTCGAATGGGACTGATCGAGGCCGCACCGGAACTGGCACCCGCGATCCAGGGCCGCGGCTTCGTCACCACATCGGTCGACAACCTGATGAACTGGGCCCGCACCGGTTCGTTGTGGCCGATGACATTCGGCCTCGCCTGCTGCGCGGTCGAGATGATGCACGCCGGCGCTTCGCGCTACGACCTCGACCGCTTCGGCGTCGTGTTCCGCGGCAGCCCGCGGCAATCCGACGTCATGATCGTGGCGGGGACGCTGGTCAACAAGATGGCGCCGGCACTGCGCAAGGTCTATGACCAGATGCCGGAACCGCGCTGGGTCATCTCGATGGGCTCCTGCGCGAATGGCGGCGGCTACTATCACTATTCCTACGCGGTGGTGCGGGGCTGCGATCGCATCGTGCCGGTCGACGTCTACGTTCCGGGCTGTCCGCCGACGGCCGAGGCGCTGGTCTACGGCATCCTCCAGTTGCAGGACAAGATCCGCCGCACCAGCACCATCGCGCGCGGTTCTGCATGAGCCGCGTCGAGGCGACCGCCAGGCCATCGCCTCCCGGTTCGGCGCGCGTGCCGCGCGGGTCGCGGCGCTTCCGGGCGAGATCGCGATCGAGGTCGCGCACGCCGACCTGTTGGCCGTCTGCCGCGAGCTGCGCGATCTGCCGGAGTTCGCCTTCGAGCAGCTCGTCGATCTTTCGGGCATCGACTACCTCGATTACGGCCGCTCGGAATGGACGACTGAGTCTGCAACCTCCACCGGTTTCAGCCGCGGCGTCGACCGTGCATCGCCTGCGGAGGAGCGCGCGTCTGACAGGCGATTCGCCGTCGTCTATCACCTGCTTTCGGTCTCGCGGAACACGCGCCTGCGGCTGCGCTGCCATTGCCCGCCTGGCGAGCCGCCAATGCTCGATTCGGTGACCGACATCTGGGCTTCCGCGGACTGGTACGAGCGCGAGGCCTTCGACCTCTACGGCATCCTGTTCCGCGGCCACCCGGACCTGCGGCGGATCCTGACCGACTACGGCTTCATCGGCCATCCGTTCCGCAAGGACTTCCCGCTCTCCGGCAACGTCGAGGTGCGCTACGACCCGTCGCGCGGCCGCGTCGTGTACGAACCGGTCAGCATCGAGCCGCGCGTCACGGTGCCGAAGGTGATCCGCAAGGAGCGCGTTCCGGACGCGCCGGGGAGCGGCGGCAATGCCTGAGATCCAGAGCTTCACGCTGAATTTCGGCCCGCAGCATCCGGCGGCGCACGGCGTGCTGCGCCTGGTGCTCGAGATGGACGGCGAGGTGATCCAGAAGGCCGACCCGCACATCGGCCTGCTGCATCGCGCCACCGAAAAGCTCGCCGAGTCGAAGCCGTTCAACCACTCGATCGGCTACATGGACCGCCTCGACTACGTGTCGATGATGTGCAACGAGCACGCCTACGTGCGCGCGATCGAGAATCTGCTCGGCATCGAGGCGCCGGAGCGCGCGCAGTACATCCGCACGATGTTCGACGAGATGACGCGGATCCTGAATCACCTGATGTGGATCGGCTCGCACGCCCTCGACATCGGCGCGATGACGGTGTTCCTGTACGCATTCCGCGAGCGCGAAGACCTGATGGACTGCTACGAGGCGGTGTCGGGCACGCGCATGCATGCGACCTACTACCGCCCGGGCGGCGTCTACCGCGACCTGCCGGACACCATGCCGCGCTACCAGGTGTCGAAGTCGCGCGGCGAGCGCGACGTGAAGCGCCGGAACGAGGCGCGCTCCGGATCGCTGCTCGATTTCATCGAGGACTTCACCGACCGCTTCCCGGCCTGCGTCGACGAGTACGAGACGCTCCTGACCGACAACCGCATCTGGAAGCAGCGCACGGTCAATATCGGTGTCGTCACGCCCGAGCGCGCGCTGCAGCTCGGCTTCACGGGCCCGATGCTGCGCGGTTCCGGCGTCGAATGGGACCTGCGCAAGCAAGCAGCCGTATGCCGCATACGACCGGGTCGAATTCGACGTCCCGGTCGGCGTCCACGGTGACTGCTACGACCGCTATCTCTGCCGCGTCGCGGAGATGCGCCAGTCGAACCGCATCATCCGGCAGTGCATCGAGTGGCTGCGCGTCAATCCCGGGCCGGTGATGCTCGAGGACAACAAGGTCACGCCGCCGCGCCGCGGCGAGATGAAAGACGACATGGAATCGCTGATCCATCACTTCAAGCTCTTCACCGAAGGGTATTGCGTGCCGGAGGGCGAGACTTACGCGGCGGTCGAGGCGCCGAAGGGCGAGTTCGGCGTGTGGCTCGTCTCGGACGGCGCCAACAAGCCCTATCGCGTGAAATGCCGCGCGCCGGGATTCGCGCACCTCGCCGCGATGGACGAACTGGTGCGCGGGCACATGCTCGCGGACGTCGTCGCGATGATCGGCACGATGGACATCGTGTTCGGGGAGATCGACCGGTGAGCGGCCAGGACCCGGGCGGCGGCACGCTCTCCGAGCACACGCGCCACGAGATCGACCGCTGGCTGGCGAAGTTTCCGCCGGACCGCCGGCGTTCGGCCGTGCTCGCGGCGCTGCGCGAGGCGCAGCACCAGAACCGCGGATTCCTGACCACGCCGCTGATGGACGCGGTGGCCGACTACATCGGCATGCCGGCCGATCCAGGTCTACGAGGTCGCGAGCTTCTATTCGATGTTCGAGACGAAGCCGGCGGGCCGCGTGCACGTTTCGGTCTGCACCAACATCAGCTGCATGCTCTGCGGCGCGGACCGCATCGTCGCGGCGGTTGAGAAGCACCTCGGCATCAAGACCGGCGAGAGCACGCCGGACGGCAAGTTCTACCTGAAGCGCGAGGAGGAGTGCCTGGCAGCCTGCAACAACGCGCCGATGATGATGGTCGATCACGTCTATCACGAGAACCTGACGCCGGAATCGGCGATCAAGGTGCTGGACGGGGTCAAATGACGCGATGCGCGCGATGAACCAGGTGGTATTCGAGCCGCTGCAGCATGCCCAGAGCTGGACGCTGCCGGTCTACGAGAAGATCGGCGGCTACGAGGCCTGGCGCAAGATCCTGCGCGAGAAGACGCCGCGCGAGGCGATCATCGAGGAGGTCAAGGCATCGGGCCTGCAAGGGCCGCGGCGGCGCCGGCTTCCCGACGGGCGTGAAGTGGAGCTTCATGCCGCGCAACGCCCCCGGCCAGAAGTACGCCGTCTGCAATTCGGACGAGAGCGAGCCGGGCACCTGCCACGACCGCGACATCCTGCGCTACAACCCGCATTCGGTGATCGAGGGCATGGCGATCGGCGGCTACGCGATGGGCGCGACCGTCGGCTACAACTACATCCGCGGCGAGTTCCTCGCCGAACCGTTCCCGCGCTTCGAGGCGGCGCTCGCCGAAGCCTACGCGGCCGGGCTGCTCGGACAAGGACATCCAGGGTTCGGGCATCGACTTCGACCTTCATGCGGTCGCTGGCGCGGGCGCCTATATCTGCGGCGAGGAAACCGCGCTCCTCGAGTCGCTCGAGGGCAAGCCGGGCAAGCCGCGCTTCAAGCCGCCGTTCCCGGCGAACTTCGGCCTCTACGGCAAGCCAACCACGATCAACAACACGCTGACCTTCGCGACCGTGCCCGCGATCCTGCGCAAGGGTGCGAAGTGGTTCGCCGAGCTCGGCGTGCCGAACGCGGGCGGCACCGCGATCTTTTCCGTGTCCGGCCACGTCGAGAAGCCGGGCAACTTACGAGCTGCCGATGGGCATTCCGTTCCGCGAGCTGCTCGACATCTGCCGGCGGCATGCGCGGCGGCCGCAAACTCAAGGCCGTGATCCCGGGCGGATCCTCCGTGCCGGTGCTGCCGGCCGCGCTCATCATGGACTGCACGATGGACTACGACTCGCTGCGCAAGGCGGGTTCCGCGGTCGGCACCGGCGCGATGATCGTGATGGACGAGACCACCTGCATGGTGCGCGTGCTCGAGCGCATCTCGCGTTTCTACATGGCCGAATCCTGCGGCCAGTGCACGCCCTGCCGCGAAGGCACGGGTTGGCTCACGCGCATGCTGCGCCGCATCCTGGCCGGGCAGGGACGCATGGCGGACCTCGACCTCCTGGTCGCAGGTCGCGAACCAGATCGAGGGACACACGATCTGTGCGCTCGGCGACGCCGCCGCCTGGCCGGTGCAGAGTTTCCTGCGCCATTTCCGCCACGAATTCGCATACATGGTCGAGCACGGCGGCAAGAGCATCGTCGACGCGTCCCGCGCAGGCGGTCGCATGAGCGAAGACACTGGTCAACGTCGAGGTCGATGGCCGGCCGCTGAAGGCGCGCAAGGGCCAGATGATCATCCAGCTGACCGACGCGGCGGGCGTCTACGTGCCGCGCTTCTGCTATCACGAGAAGCTTTCCGATTGCGGCCAATTGCCGCATGTGCCTGGTCGAGGTCGAAAAGGCGCCGAAGCCGATGCCGGCCTGCGCGACACCGGTCGCCGAGGGCATGAAGGTCTTCACCCGCTCGGCGCGGGCGCATGGCGGCGCAGAAGGCGACGATGGAGTTCCTGCTGATCAACCATCCGCTCGACTGCCCGATCTGCGACCAGGGCGGCGAATGCGAGCTGCAGGACCTCGCGCTCGGCTTCGGCAGTGCGGAGTCGCGCTTCGACGAGCGCAAGCGCGTCGTCAAGGACAAGAACCTCGGTCCGCTCATCTCGACCGACATGACGCGCTGCATCCACTGCACGCGCTGCGTGCGCTTCACGGCGGAAATCGCGGGCGTCCAGGAACTCGGCGCGACCGGCCGCGGCGAGGGCATGGAGATCGGCACCTTCATCGAGAAGAGCGTCGACCACGAACTCTCGGGCAACGTCATCGACCTGTGCCCGGTCGGCGCGCTGAATTCCAAGCCCTTCCGCCACCGCGCGCGCTCCTGGGAGATGACGGAGCACGCGCTCGTCTCGCCGCATGACGGCGTCGGCACGAATCTCTGGGGTCACGTGCTGCGCGGCCGGCTGATGCGCGTCGTGCCGCGGGCCAACGAGGAAATCAACGAGACCTGGATCGCGGACCGCGACCGCTTCTCGTACGAAGGCATCTACGCGCCGGACCGGCTGCGCGAGCCGATGATGCGTACCGAAGGACGATGGCGTGAAGTGTCGTGGGAGACGGCGCTCGAGGCGGCATCGACGCTGCTGCGCGAAGCCTTGCAAGAGAGCGGGGCGGAGCGCATCGGATTCCTGGCGTCGCCCGGATCCACGAACGAAGAGGCGTATCTCCTCGGTCGCCTTGCGCGCGGACTCGGATCGCGCAATGTCGATTCGCGTCTGCGCCAGCTCGATTTCTCCGACCAGGCGAAGGATCCGGCGTTTCCGGGACTCGGGATCGCATTGCAGGACATCGAGTCGCTCGGCGGACTGCTGCTCGCGGGCTGCCAGGTGCGGGACGAGGCCCCGATCGTCGCGCATCGCGTGCGCAAGGCCGCGCTCGCCGGCTGCAAGGTGAGCCTGCTGTCCACGGAACCGCAGCAGTGCCATTTCCCCGTGCTGCAGCAGACGGTCGCCGCGGCCGCCGATCTCGCGACCGAACTGGCCGCGCTCACGAGCGGAGGCGGCCATTCGGATGCACGCCGCGCGGTCGTTCGAATCGTTGTCGTCGGGCCAGGCCGCGATCGTGCTGGGCGGGGTCGCGATGCGTCACACGCATTTTGCGGATCTGCGGGCTGCGGCCGCGGCGCTCGCCGCGAAAACGGGTGCGAGCCTCGGCTTCCTGCCCGACGGCGGCAACGCCGTGGGTACTGCGCTCGCCGGTGCCTTGCCGCATCGTCTGCCCGGCGGACGGCCCGATCCGAAACCGGGGCTCGACCTGCGCGCCATGCTCGAGTCGCCGCTCGCCGCCTGCGTTCTCTTCGGCGGCATCGAACCTGCGGCGGATATTGGCCTTCCGGTTGCAGCGCAGGTGCTCTCGAATTGCCGACGGGTGATCGCGGTGACGCCATTTGCGGATCCGTCCGTGATGTCGTTCGCGCAAATCCTGCTGCCGATCGGCACGTTTGCCGAAACTTCGGGGAGCTTCGTGAATTGTGAGGGCCGCTGGCAGGAATTCCGCGGCTGCGCGCAGCCAGTCGGCGAGGCGCGCCCGGGCTGGAAGGTCCTGCGCGTGCTGGCCAACCACCTCGGGCTCGAGGGATTCAACCACGACAGCTCGGCCGACGTGCTGGCGGAGCTCCGACGAGCCGCTGACGGCGCCGCCTACGACGGCCGATACGCCGGAGGCCGCGAATTCAAGGCGGAGCGGCGGGGGTCGACGACGACGCTGCCGATCTACCGAGTGGACTCGATCGTGCGGCGGTCAAGTTCACTGCAATTGACGCGCGCCGCGCGAAATGGCGCGGCAGGGGCGGGCTGAGCCATGCCGGGTTTCCTCGTCAATTGGTGGGCGGGACTCGTGCCGGAGCTGCAATCCGCGATCATCGTGACCGCGCAGATTCTCGGCGTCCTGCTCGCGCTCGTGATCTCAGTCGCGATGCTGACGCTCGCCGAGCGCAAGGTGATCGGCTACATGCAGCTGCGGCTCGGGCCGAACCGCGTGAGTTTCTTCGGCCTGCCGATTTTCCGCGGGCTCGCGCAACCGTTTGCGGATGTGATCAAGCTGCTGCTGAAGGAAATCATCGTGCCGGGCAAATCGTCGCGGTTCCTGTTCCTGCTGGCGCCGCTGATCGTTCTGGTGCCGGCGATGGCGACCTGGGCGGTCATTCCGTTTTCGCCGGAGTTCGTGCTTGCGGACATCGATGCCGGTCTCCTTTACGTGCTCGCGCTGACCTCGCTCGGCGTTTATGGCGTGATCCTCGCGGGCTGGGCCAGCAATTCGAAGTACGCCTTCCTCGGCGCGATGCGCTCGGCGGCGCAGATGGTCGCCTACGAGATCGCAATGGGCTTTGCGCTGGTCGGCGTGCTGATGGCTGCGGGCAGCCTCAATCTGGGCGAGATCGTGCGTGCGCAGCAGGGCGGATTCGGCAGCTGGAACTGGTTCTGGCTATTCCCGCTCTTCATCGTTTATTTCATTTCGGGGCTCGCCGAAACGAACCGGGCGCCGTTCGACGTGGCGGAGGGCGAATCGGAGATCGTCGCCGGGTTCCACGTCGAGTATTCGGGCGCCGCCTTCGCCTCGCTCTTCGCGCTGCCCGAATACGCGAACATGATCCTGATTTCGGCGTTGTGCGCCGTGCTTTTCTTTGGCGGCTGGCTCTCGCCGTTCCAGGGCTACCTGCCGGACGGCGCGTTCCTCGCGCAGCCGGGTTTCTACTGGCTGTTCCTGAAGATCTGTATCTTCCTGTTCGTATTCCTGTGGGTCCGCGCGACCTTTCCGCGCTATCGGTACGACCAGATCATGCGTCTCGGCTGGAAAGTGCTGATCCCGATCACCCTCATCTGGATCGCGGTCGAAGGCGTGCTCGCCTGGCTGCGGATCGGTCCCTGGACGGATTGAAGGCCACATGAAACGCATCCGCTCTTTCTTCCAGACGCTGTTTCTCGGCGAGCTCCTGAAGGGCCTGACCGTCACCGGCCGGAATTTCTTCCGGCGCAAGGTCACGCTGAACTACCCGGAAGAGAAGGCGCCGCAGTCGCCGCGCTTCAGGGGCCTGCACGCGCTTCGCCGCTACCCGAACGGGCAGGAGCGCTGCATCGCCTGCAAGCTCTGCGAAGCGGTGTGCCCGGCGCTCGCGATCACGATCGATTCGGAGGTTGCCGAGGACGGCACGCGCCGCACGACCCGCTACGACATCGACCTGTTCAAGTGCATCTATTGCGGCTTCTGCGAAGAGGCCTGCCCGGTGGACGCGATCGTCGAGACGCGCATCCACGAATACCACATGGAGAACCGCGGCGAGAACATCATGACCAAGGACAAGCTGCTCGCGATTGGCGACAAGTATGAGGCGATGATCGCGGCCGACAAGGCCGCCGATTCTCGCTTCCGCTGAGCCATGCTGGTCGAAATCCTTTTCTGGTCGTTTTCCGCGGTGCTGGTCGGCGCCGCGCTCGGCGTCATCCTGTCCCGCAATCCCGTGCACTCCGTGCTTTACCTGGTGCTCTGCTTCTTCAATGCCGCGGTGCTCTGGCTCCTGATCGAAGCGGAATTCCTCGCGATCGTGCTGGTGCTCGTCTACGTCGGCGCGGTCATGGTGCTGTTCCTGTTCGTCGTGATGATGCTCGACGTCAATATCGAGCAACTCCGTGAAGGCTTCGCCCGAAACGCGCCACTCGGCGCCCTGATCTCGCTGATCATGATCGTCGAGCTCGTCTACGTACTGTGGGTCCGTCGGCTCGGCATCGATCTGCCCGGCGCCGTCGCGCCCCTCGCGGAGGGACACAGCAATACGGCCGAAATCGGTGCGGTGCTCTACACGCAGTATGTCTATCCATTCCAGCTCGCGGCCATCGTGCTCCTGATCGCAATAGTGGCCGCCATTACGCTGACGATGCGTCGCCGGCCGGGCCTCAAGCTCCAGGACATCTCCAGCCAGGTCGCGGTCCGCGCGGCCGATCGCGTGCGTCTGGTCAACATACCGGTGGAGCGCGAGCCATGATCACGCTCTCGCACTACCTGCTGCTCGCCGGCCTTCTGTTCGCGATCGCGGTCGCGGGCATCTTCATCAATCGCAAGAACGTGATCCTGCTCCTGATGTGCATCGAGCTGATGCTGCTGGCGGTCAACTTCAACTTCGTCGCGTTCTCGCGCTTCCTCGGGATTCTCGACGGCCAGATCTTCGTGTTCTTCATCCTCACCGTCGCGGCGGCGGAGGCGGCGATCGGTCTTGCGATCCTGGTCGTGCTGTTCCGCCAGCGCCGCAGCATCAACGTCGAAGAACTCGACGCGATGAAGGGTTGAACGTGTCGATCGCGAACCTGTGCCTCCTCATCGTGCTTGCGCCGCTCGCGGCGGCGATCGTCGCGGGCCTCGGCGGCCGCTTCATCAGCCGCGCGGTGGCCCACACGCTCTGCATTGCGGGCGTCACGGTGTCCTTTGCCGCTTCCGCCTGGATCCTCGACCAGATGCTGGACGGCGCGCCCGTACTCAACCAGTCCGTCTATACCTGGGGCGTCAGCGACGGGCTCTCGATGGAGATCGGCTTCCTGGTCGACAACCTGAGCGCGCTGATGATGACCGTGGTCACATTCGTGTCGCTCGCGGTGCACGTCTACACGATCGGCTACATGCGCGACGACCCGGGCTATCAGCGATTCTTCGCCTATATCTCGCTGTTCACGTTCGCGATGCTGATGCTCGTGATGTCAAACAACTTCCTCCAGCTCTTCTTCGGCTGGGAGGCGGTCGGGCTCGTGTCCTACCTGCTGATCGGGTTCTGGTACAAGCGGCCGACCGCGATCTTCGCGAACTACAAGGCCTTCATCGTCAACCGCATCGGCGATTTCGGATTCATCGTCGGCATTGCGGTAATCGTCGCCTACATGGGAAGCCTCGATTACATGGAGGTGTTCGAACGCATCCCGCGCGCGATCGGGCACGACCTGTACCTGACGCCCGGCGAGCCAAGCAAGGTCATCACGGTCATCTGCGTCGCGCTCTTCCTCGGCGCGATGGGAAAATCGGCGCAGTTGCCGCTGCACGTCTGGCTGCCGGATTCGATGGAAGGCCCGACGCCGATCTCGGCCCTGATCCATGCCGCAACGATGGTGACCGCGGGCATCTTCATGGTGGCACGCATGTCGCCGCTGTTCCAGATGTCCCCGGATGCGCTGCATTTCGTCGTGGTCATCGGTGCGACGACTGCGCTCTTCATGGGACTGCTGGGTCTGGTCAACAACGACATCAAGCGAGTGATCGCGTATTCGACGTTGTCGCAGCTCGGCTACATGACCGCGGCACTCGGCGCGGGTGCCTACGGTGCCGGCATCTTCCACCTGATGACGCATGCGTTCTTCAAGGCGCTTCTGTTCCTCGCCGCAGGCTCGGTCATCATCGGCATGCACCACGAGCAGGACATGCGCCGCATGGGCGGGCTCAAGCGCTACATGCCGATCACCTACTGGACCTGCCTGATCGGCTCACTCGCCCTGATCGGGTTCCCTGGGTTTTCTGGCTTCTTCTCGAAGGACATCATCATCGAGGCGATCAAGGTGAGCGACACGCAAGGCTCGGAGTACGCCTACGGGTGCGTGTTGATCGGCGTGTTCGTGACGGCGCTCTACAGCTTCCGGCT
This sequence comes from uncultured Gammaproteobacteria bacterium, assembly GCA_963819545.1. Lineage (GTDB taxonomy): Bacteria > Pseudomonadota > Gammaproteobacteria > Steroidobacterales > Steroidobacteraceae > SCUD01. Next base: position 1,665,580 of record CAWFWJ010000002.1, read on the forward strand.
CGTGTTCATGACGTTTCACGGCCGTGAGCGCATGGACGAGCACACGCGCGAGCATCTGCACGAGAGTCCCTGGGTCGTCACGCTGCCGCTCATCGCGCTCGCGATCCCGTCGATCGCGATCGGCTGGCTGACCGTCGGGCCCATCGTGTTCGGCGATTTCTTCGCGGGTGCGATTGCGCATGCGCCAGATGGACCGCTCGCCGAGCTCGGCCGCGAGTTCCATGGCCCGACCGCTTTCGTACTGCATGCCCTGCGATCGCCGGCGCTCTATCTCGCGCTCGGCGGCATCGTCGCCGCCTGGTACCTCTACCTGAAGCGGCCCGACCTGCCGGATCGCATCGCGGCGCGCTATTCGCGGCTCTACCGGCTGCTGGTCAACAAGTATTACTTCGACTGGTTCAATGAGAACGTCGTGGCCTCGGGCGTGCGCAGTTTCGGCACCGGCCTGTGGAAGCGGGGCGACGAGACGGTCATCGACGGCTGGCTGGTCAATGGCAGCGCCCGCGCGATCGGCGCGCTCGCGTCGATCGTGCGCCAGCGTGCAGTCGGGCTACCTGTACCACTACGCGTTCGCCATGATCATCGGGCTGTCGTTGCTGCTCGGCTGGCTGCTCCTGAGGTCCTGAGATGCCAGCGCCGGCAAAAATACTGAGCTGGCTCGATCTGGCTCCCGATCGCGGCGGGAGTGCTCGTGCTGCTACTCGGCGAACGGCGCGTCGCGCTGGGCCGCTGGGTCGCGCTCGCGGCTTCGCTCGCGGCGCTCGCCCTCTGCCTGCCCTTGTGGGCCGGATTCGACCTGACGACGCATGCCTTGCAATACGGGGAGAGGGAGCCGTGGATCGGGGCGCTTGAATGCCTGGTACCACCTCGGTATCGACGGCATCGCGCTGCCGCTCATCGTGTTGACGGCGTTCACGACGCCGCTCGTCGTGATCGCGGCCTGGACCACGATCGAGCGTCGAGCTGCACAGTACTTCGCGGCATTCCTGGTAATGGAAGGACTGATGATCGGCGTGTTCTCCGCGGCCGATGCCTTGCTCTTCTACGTGTTCTGGGAGGCGATGCTGATACCGATGTTCCTGATCATCGGCATCTGGGGCGGGACCCGGCGGGTCTACGCCACGATCAAGTTCTTCCTCTATACGTTCCTGGGTTCGGTGCTGATGCTGGTGGCGCTGATCTGGCTGTATCTCGACGGCGGCAGCTACGAGATTGCAGCCATGCACCGGCTGCCGCTCGGCATGACCGAGCAGGTCCTGATCTTCCTGGCCTTCTTCGCCGCCTTCGCGGTCAAGGTGCCGATGTGGCCGGTCCACACCTGGCTGCCGGACGCGCACGTGGAGGCGCCGACCGGCGGATCCGTCGTCCTCGCCGCGATCATGCTGAAGATGGGCGGGTACGGCTTCCTGCGTTTCAGCCTGCCGATCGCGCCGGACGCGAGCCGCGAACTCGACTGGCTGATCATCACGCTGTCACTCGTCGCGATCGCCTACATCGGGTTCGTCGCGCTGGTGCAGCGCGACATGAAGAAGCTGATCGCCTATTCGTCGATTGCGCACATGGGTTTCGTCACGCTCGGCGCCTTCGTCGCTTACGACATCTGGCAGACGACCGGATCCGTCAGCGGGGCGGCGATGGGGCTCGACGGCGCGATGGTGCAGATGGTGTCGCACGGCCTCGTGTCGGGCGCGCTGTTCCTCTGCGTCGGCGTTCTCTACGACCGGCTCCACACGCGCGACATCTCGGCCTATGGCGGCGTCGTCAACACGATGCCGGTGTTCGCGTTCTTCGCCGTGCTGTTTGCGATGGCGAACGCGGGCCTGCCCGGAACGTCAGGCTTCGTCGGCGAGTTCCTGGTGATCGTCGCGAGTCTTCAAGGCCAACTTCTGGTACGCCTTCGTCGCGGCGTTGACGCTGATTCTCGGCGCCGCCTACACGCTCTGGCTGGTGAAGCGCGTGATCTGGGGCGACGTCGGCAACGACGGCGTGGCGTCGCTCAAGGACCTGAATGCGCGCGAATTCATCGTGCTGGCGGTGCTCGCGCTCGCCGTCCTGTTCATCGGCGTGTGGCCGGCGCCGCTGCTCGACGTCATGCGGCCGACGATCGAGCTTCCTGGTCGAGCAGTTGATGGTCAGCAAGCTCTGAGGCCGCGCAATGGAAGCCACGCCCATGGTCCTGACGCTTGCCGATGTCCTGCCTGCCGCTGCGGAGATCTTCGTGGCGGGCGCCGCCTGCCTGCTGCTGCTCATCGAGGCGATCTTCGGCACGCGGGCGCGGGACGTCATGTTCCTGCTCGCAATCGCCGCGCTGGCCGGCGCCGCCTGGATCACGTCGACAGTCGCGGTTTCGGAGCCGCACGGTCATCCTGTACGGGCATTACGTCGCGGACCCGATGGGTACGGTGCTGAAACTCTTCGCTTACGGCGCGGCGGCCGTGACGCTGCTGTATTCGCGCGATTATCTGGTGCGGCGCGAACTGCTCCGGGGCGAATACCTGGTGCTTGCGCTTTTCGCGGTTCTCGGAATCCAGGTGATCGTGTCGGCCGGGAGCCTGCTCTCGCTGTATCTCGGCATCGAGATCATGTCGCTGTCGCTCTATGCCATGGTCGCCTTCGATCGCGAGGATGGCGTCGCCGCCGAGGCGGCGATGAAGTACTTCGTGCTCGGCGCGATCGCCTCCGGCGCGCTGCTGTACGGCATCTCGATCCTGTACGGCGTCACCGGGACAATCCTGCTCGACGGAATCGCGGCTTCGGTCGGCTGCGGGCGACACCGGCGCGATCGGGTTGCTGTTCGGTCTCGCGTTCATCGTCGTCGGCGTCGCATTCAAGTTCGGCGCCGTGCCATTCCACATGTGGCTGCCCGACGTCTATCACGGCGCACCGACGCCGGTGACCCTGTTTGTCGGGTCCGCTCCAAAGATCGCGTCCTTCGCGCTCGCGATGCGTGTGCTCGCGGAGGGGCTCGGCGGCGCAGTCGATGCCTGGCAGGACATGCTGATCGTGCTCGCCGCGCTTTCGATGATCGTCGGCAACGTGGTCGCGATCGCGCAGACGAACATCAAGCGCATGCTCGCGTATTCCACGATTTCGCACGTCGGATTCATCCTGCTCGGCGTGCTGGCCGGGAATCGCGGCGGGCTACCGGGCAGCGATGTTCTACACGCTGACCTACGTGATCATGACGACCGGCGCCTTCGGCATCGTGCTGTGGCTGTCGCGGAAGGGATTTGAGGCCGACGCGCTCGACGACTACAAGGGCCTCAGTCGCCGCAATCCGTGGTTTGCCTTCGTGATGCTGCTGATGATGTTCGGGCTGGCCGGCGTTCCGCCGACGGTTGGCTTCTGGGCCAAGCTCCAGGTGATTGCGGCCGTTCTGAACGTCGACCTGACCTGGCTTGCCGCCCTTGCCGTGCTGATGTCGGTGATCGGGGCCTATTACTACCTGCGCATCGTCAAACTGATGTACTTCGATGAACCCACGGAAACGAGCCCGGTCGAAGCGAAAATCGCGGTTCGGGTCATGTTGAGCGTGAACGGACTGGCGATCCTTGCGCTCGGTCTGTACCCGGGATATCTACTCGCCTTGTGCGCGCACGTACTTCGCTGAGAGTTTGTAAACCCGCGATCCGCTGACTATAATGCGCGCCCCTGTTGCGGGGTGGAGCAGTCTGGCAGCTCGTCGGGCTCATAACCCGAAGGTCGCAGGTTCAAATCCTGCCCCCGCTACCACTTTCAAAAACCCCAGCCTCGCGCCGGGGTTTCTATTTCTGGCGCCGTTGCGGGCGGGGCAGGGCGGAATCGGGGTGAGGGCCGGGGCAGCTGCGGCCGGTCTGGATTGGTTCGACGCTTTCTAGGTAATGACAAGTTAACTCGCAGGCGTGGGCCGACGCCACTCACTCTGGCGCGTATCGCGCCAAGCTTCGACGACAGCGCCCACCGCGAATCCGGTTTTGAGTGGTCGGTGGCATCGAAGACCCGCTTTTCGGAGCAACGATGGTTAACTTGTCGGTTCCGGCGGTCAGTACCGGTTTGTGGGCCCCGGCCTCGAACTGGCACTGCGACGGGAGTATCCGGACCTTCATCCGCCTATTATCGGCGGAAAGAAAAAGGCCCCGCATCTTTCGATGAGGGGCCCTGGATGTCAAAAATCAGGTCTTGTTGTCAGAGTGGCTGGAGATAATGATCGTGGACGTATTCTGCGACGGCCCTGCCCTGGTTACGCGCCGCGGTGTCCGCGAACCGGAAGTGAATGCCCAGGTAGACGCGCGCGCTCACCACCTGCTGTGCTGCTGACGAGAAGTTCGAGAAGGTCCTCTCCTTCTTGACCGCAGCCGGCGCATTGCTCGTCACCTTGAACGAGATGTTGTCGCGCCCGAAGAAGAGCTCCAGCATCTTGGTCGTCGCGCCGGTCACATTGTTGGCACCCGATGGGTAGTCAGGGTACGGCGGATTGTTGACGAGCGGCTGCCAGGCGGGGTCACCCAAAGTGCCCAGGTTGCCGTCGAACTCGCCTTCTCGGATGGCGTTCAGCGGTCGCCAGAAATTGTAGTGGAGCTTGCTGTCCCAGGCGCTGATGACCGCGTCGGCAATGGCCAGGTTTACCAGCGCGAGCAGCCGGGCCCGGTTGCCCATGTTCGGAACGCGCGCCTCGATGATGCTCCGGACTGCTCGATTCCACTGGACGCCGAAGTTGTCGGTCCAGAAATAGGCGATGTCGGTTTGCTCCGTCGTGCGCGTGCTGCCTGTCAATGCACCCTTCGCCTTGACCTCGTTGTAATCCGCGGTGTACTTCGCGCTGGTGAGCTCCGGCGGCGGCGGCGCGCGGAAACGCGCGGGCCCCGTCAGGCCGTGCGGATTGAAACTGCCCAGCCATGGCGCATGCATGGGCGCGGGCGGCGGCGGCGGTGCGCCCAGGAAATTCTCTGTCGAGCGCCACTGCCCGATCGCATTGATCCCCATGTAAGGCGCAGGTAGTGGGTTCGGGTCGAGGCGCCGCAGCGTCGCGGCGCGGGCCGCCACGGTTTCGCCCACGGCAATTCCGAGGTTCCCGGTCAAACCGTTGTTGGCGAGCCAGGTCAGGTAGGTGGCGTCCAGTGTCGCGGCCTGCGTGGGATAGAAAGCGACGAGCACGCCATGAGCCGCGGCGGCGACTGCGGCCGACATCGACCCCTTGGCGCCGTTGACCTGGGTGTAATAGGGCTCGAACCGCTTTTCGTAGGACTGCACGGCGTCATGCACGGCGAGCTGCACGATGGCGAGGTCCTGGCTGCCAATCGGACCTAGACGGCCGGCCGCGACGGCATTGTTGGCGATATCGTTCCAGTCCGTGACCACGTCGGCGGCTGCCAGGCCTGACCATGCCAGGGTCGCGAGCAAAGTCGCGCCTGCCAGATTTCGAAACATATTCATTGTCTAATCCCCTCTTTAATGTCGGCGTACTGAAGAACATGGGCTTCTTTCTAATCGTGCACACCTGCGTGCCACGCACCTAGCAAGACCGTCCATCCGAGATCCTGTCAGTTAGGCCTAAAATGCAGACCTAATTGACACAAGCTATCGTGTAGTTCCACAGCGTACCTGCAGCCGGCGCGTTCACCTTTGCCGTCACGAACCTGCTTGTTGCATTGGCAAAAAAGGTGCCGGCATGGCTGACTAGCCCACCTGTGGTGGCAAGCTCCCCGGACGAGTCGTGGACTGAGAACGCGTCTGGCTGTCCATATGCCTCGTAGTCCAGACGCAGCGCGCGCGGAATCTCAAAGTCGTAGCGTCTCGCGAAGTTGCCTTGGCCACCCGCTGCGCCCAGTAAATTCAGCGCGTCTTTGTGTTGCGATGACTTTGGCACTATGAGCCCGTCGCCCGGCCCTACCGATCCGAGTGCGGAGTTCCCGATGATCTGAAGCTTTCTCGTGATATTGCGGCCATTCAGCAAGACGACCAGCGTAGAGCTGCGAATGGGTCGCCAGAATCTGACCTCGATTTCGACCGACGCTGGATCGACGTGCTGTTTATGAGTCGGCTTAGAGAAAAATGCGCCGGGGTCGCCCGCAACCGCAACTCCAGGAGCAGTGGTAAGTGCAGCGGTGAGACTAAGAAGCGCTAAGAGCGAAGGAGCAATCAGGCGGCTAGACAAGGCAACCCCCAACGGTTCGCCAGTCCATGGCGGAAAAACGCCATCGTCCTGTTTTAGGTGACCCGGGAAGGAACTCCCGGGCCGCGCACCCTTATACACCCTTTGAACCTTGCGGCAATGCCCAGGACTGGCGATCAGGGCAAACCCATGGCTTCGCGCGCGCACAAACCGGCTGCCGTTCCGTGAGCCGCCCGCCCATAGCCACGTAGCGTCTGGCGCTGACGACGTCGGGCCAGGTGCGTTACGCGCTCAAAACTCCGTACCGCGACGGCACGACGCACATCGTTCTGGAGCTGCTGGACCTGATGGCGCGGCTGGCGGCGCTACCTTTGCCGCCTGCGGGGGAGGGTGGCAAGTAACTGCCAAATCGGGCGCCCGCTACCAATCACACGAACCCCGGCCCCGCGTCGGGGTTTCTGTTTCTGCATCCAGGGCGAGCGCAGGTTTTCGGCACGCTGATTCCTGCATATTGTTAATGCCCGACGCGATCTGGGCTTGACATCCCGTCCAGTGAGCGCATTGTCGCCCGACTACTTGAAGGGCTGGGCCTCCCACGAGAGACGCGGCCACAACACTCGAACAAGCGTCAATTAGTCAGTCCTGACGCCTCGAATCTTCGCAATGGAATGCAAGCGTAGAACCTGCCATAGGTGCGGTCGGCAGGTATTTGCGCATGAGGATTGACAGTCCTCCGAGTGGCAAGGCAACCGCCAAACGTTCTTTATTAGCAGTGGGGGAATGTCATGAATAAGTTATCCGTATTAATCGCCGCTGCGCTAGTGCTTGGGCTAAGCGCACTTTCGGCTTCTGCTCAAATCTCGCCGTCTAGCTGCTCACTCGCGTCGCTGCGCGGTACTTATGCGTGGTTCGTCGTGGCTACGAATCATCTATTCCGGGCCATACTCAGCCAGCGGCATGGAGTCATACGATGGACGGGCAACATGAGGGGTTACCAAAAAGGGAGCGACGGAGTTACTCAAAGTACGGTCACTTACAACGCAACTTACACAATCACAGCCAATTGCATTGCCACTGTCATTTATGACGGTGACACTGCCAACCCGTTTACCCTCTTTGTTGCTCCGGATGGCAGTACTTTTTATTGGAACAACAATTTAGGCTACGGCGAAATATCGGGGGCGCGGGCCGAGCGCACTACCAGGGCGCTTTTGGTTCAGTAGCCGAGTCAGAAATCCTCTGGAACCCCGGCCCCGCGCCGGGGTTTCTGTTTCTGGACCACGCAGCGGGAGCAGCGCGTCGAGTTGCCGGTCAAGCCATTCCCGGCGCATGCTCTGGTCGAGAACGACACCCCTCGGGTGCTCAAGAATGTCAGGAGACGTACGCGAAGCCGAGCGCGGACCGCCGGCCGCCCCTCAAGCGTCCAGCGACGTATTCATCAGCTATGCGTCGCTAGACAAGGCCGTGGCCGACGCGGTCTGCGCGGCTCTCGAGAGCGTCGGGGTGACGTGCTGGATCGCGCCACGCGATGTGACGCCCGGCGAGTTTTATGCCGAATCGATCGTTCACGCCATCGATTCCGCCAAGGTCGTTGTGCTCGTCCTGTCGCAGAACGCTGCGGTCTCCCAGCACGTACTCAGAGAGGTTGAACGCGCCAGTTCGAAGCGACACCTCGTTGTGTCATTCCGCATTGACCTCGCGCCGTTACCGGCCGGTCTTGAGTACTTCCTAAACACATCGCAATGGCTCGATGCGAGTGCCACCGGGGTCGATCGTGCATTACCCAAGCTGGTTGATGCAGTGCAAGTGGCGTAGCGCACGCATCGAGCCGGCGACGGGTTATTCCGGCGGCGCCGTACACCGCGACGCGTACCGAACCGGCGCCACTGTAGTTACACAGGCGCGCCAACGATCGAGACTCATGCTCGTCGCGTTGGCTGTTATCATCGTCGTCGCTCTCGCATACTTCGTCGTAGACCAGTTCTGGCTGTCGAAGCGCTCGATGGACGCACCAGCTTTCGGTGGCGGCGACGCCCGCTCGCAGAGACACTCTCGCCGCGATCCCGGACAAGTCCATCGCGGTCCTGCCGTTCACGGACATGAGCGAGAAGAAGGACCAGGAGTACATCTCCGACGGCATGGCCGAGGAGATCCTCAATCTGCTTGCGCAGGTCCCCGACCTGAACGTCATTGCGCGCACCTCCTCGTTCTCTTTCAAGGGCAAGAAATCGAGATCGCGGAGATCGCGAAGAAACTGAACGTCGCCCACGTGCTGGAAGGCAGCGTCCGCAAGTCGGGCAACACGGTGCGCATCACCGCGCAGCTGGTCCGACCGCCGACACACGCACCTGTGGTCGGAGACCTACGACCGCGCGCTGCGATGACATCTTCGCGGTGCAGGACGAGATCGCCGACGCGGTCGTGCAGGCGCTGCAGATCCGGCTCGCGGGCGGAGAGTTGAGTCGCCGGAAAGGCGGCACGCAGAACCTCGAGGCGTACCAGTTGTACCTGCGGGCCATGAGTGCCACTGAACCAGAACACCAAGTCGTCCCTGGACGCCGCAGGCGAATACTTGCGAACAAGCGATCAAACTCGACCCGAGCTATGGCATGGCATGGTACGCGCTGGCGTGGATCGTCTCGATGCAAGACGGACAATGGCTGATCTGGCCCCGACGGAAGGCTATGAACGCGTGCGGCAGCTGGCACAGCACGCATTGCAGTTGAGTCCGGATCTTGCGGAGGCACATGCCTTACTCCAGTACGTCTATCAGATTTTGGACTGGGACTGGGCGGCCGCGGAGACCGAAGTGCAGCGGGCGCTTGCCATTGATCCAACGGATCCGGTTGCGCTGCAGGCCGCCGGAATACTCTCTACTACGCTCGGCCGTTGGGACGACGCGGAGCGGCAATTTCGCGCGGCGCTCGTCCGTGATCCGCTAAACACCTATATGATCTGGAACCTCGGAAATACCTATTACCTCGCAGGTCGATTCGCAGAAGTCCGAAGCGCATGTACCGAAAGTTGCTCGAGCTGGCGCCGGACTTCCTGTGGACTCGCTCGTACTCGGCAAGACGCTGCTGGCGCAGGGCAAAGCCGGAGGCGGCGCTTGCAATGGTGCAGCAGGAAGCTGACGAGGCGAGTCGACTGATGATCCTCCCGATCATCTTGCAGGCAGCCGGCCGTCAGGCCGAGGCGGACGAGGCGCTGAAAGCGCAAATTGCGCGATGGGCCGACACGGGTGCGTTTTTTGTGGCCCGGACCTACGCGTATCGCGGCGATCACGATCGCGCGCTCGAATGGCTCGAACGCGCCTACAAGCAGAAGGATGCTGTCCTCGGCGAAATCGTCGGCGAGCCGCTGTTCAAGAATCTGGCCGATGACCCCCGCTTCAAGGCATTCCTGCGCAAGATGAAGCTGCCCGAATGACCGAAGACTCTCCCACCCAGGCAACCGCGGGCAGCGAGGTATTCGTCAGCTACGCCTCGCAGGATGCGGCCGTCGCCAACGCGATTGTCGAGGCCCTGGAGACGCGATGGGCTCAGGTGCTGGATCGCACCTCGTGATGTCAGAGCCGGAGCGCAGTACGCGGACGCGATCATTCGAGCGATCAGCGGCGCGAAGGTCATTGTGCTGGTGCTGTCGGCAAACGCCATTGCGTCCTCGCACGTTGGCAGAGAGATCGAGCGCGCTTCCTCCAAGAAGCGCCTGATCATCGCACTGCGAATCGACGCTGCGGCGCTGACCCCCGCGCTCGAGTACTTCCTCAGTGAATCGCAGTGGATCGAGGCTCATGCAGGAAAGATGGAGGCCGCACATGCCAAGCTGATCGACGCGATCCATGAGCCCGAGCGAACTACGCTGACTGACATTCCTGCTGTGGCTCCAGAAGCATCAGCCAGGACAGCGCCGGCGGCGCATCCCAAATCACGTCGCAACCGGATTCTGCTCGCGGCTGGACTCGCCGTTGTCGCGGTAACACTCGCGGCGCTATCGGCGGATAATTTCTGGCCGTCGAAGCCAGTCACCGCGGAACAACCGATAACGGTTGCAACTACCGCCGTCGGCGACAAGTCGATCGCGGTGCTGCCGTTCATGGACATGAGCGAGAAGAAGGACCAGGAGTACTTCGCGGACGGGATGGCGGAAGAGATCCTGAATCTGCTTGCCAGGTTCCCGACCTGGTCTCGCGCGGACCTCGTCGTTCTATTTCAAAGGCAAGCGAACGAAGATCCCCGACATCGCGCGAGAACTCGACGTCGCCAACGTCCTCGAAGGCAGCGTCCGCAAGTCCGGCGATCAAGCTGCGCGTGACGGCCCAGCTCGTTCGCGCCGCAACGGCTATCACCTGTGGTCGGAGACCTACGACCGCCGAGTGGCTGACATCTTCGAGGTGCAGGACGACATCGCCAACGCGGTCGTGCAGGCGCTGCAAATCAAGCTCGCGGGTGGCGAGTTGAGTCGCCGGAAAGGCGGCACGCAGAACCTCGAGGCGTATCAGTTGTACCTGCGGGCCATGAGTGCCTCATAAACCAGACAACAAGTCGTCCCTGGACGCTGCGAGCGAATACTTGGACCAAGCGATCAAACTCGATCCGAACTATGGCATGGCGTGGTCGTTGCTGGCGTAAAACGTTTTGTTGAAGACGATCAGTGGCTGGCTGGACCCCGGCGGAAGGCTATGAACGCGCGCGGCAGCTGGCACAGCACGCGTTGCAGTTGAGTCCGGAACTTGCGGAGGCACATGCCTTGCTCGTGTACGTCTATCGATGTTGGACTGGGACTGGGCGGCCGCGGAGACCGAAGGGCAGCGTGCTCTTGCCATTGATCCAACGAATCCGGCTGCGCTGCGGTCCGCCGGAAAGCTCTCATTGACGCTTGGCCGCTGGGACGACGCCGAGCGGCAATTTCGCGCGGCGCTCGCCCGTGATCCGCTCAACCCCTCCGTGACTGGCCCTCGGAGATGACTATTACAGGACGGGTCGATATGCAGAGGCCGAAGCATGTACCGAAAGGTGCTCGAGCTGGCGCCAGGCACTTTATGGGACTCGCCCGTACCTCGGCGCCGCGCTGCTGGCGCAGGGCAAACCGGAGGCCGCGCTTGCAGATGGTGCAGCAGGACGTTGACGAGGGAGTCGACTGTGGCTACCTCCCGATCATGTTGCAGGCAAACGGCCGTAAGGCCGAGGCGGACGAGGCGTTAAAAGCGCTCATTGCGCAATGGGCGACACGCGGCGCGTATTTTGTGGCCATGAACTACGCGTATCGCGGCGATCACGATCTTGCGCTGCAATGGCTCGAACGCGCATACCAGCGAGGCTCCTTGTTGAAATCGTCGGCGAGCCTCTGCTTCAAGAACATGGCCGATGACCCCCGCTACAAGGCATTCCTGCGCAAGATGAACCTGCCGGAATGAATTGAAGTCGCCGGCTCGTATTGGGTAGGGCGCGGGTATTTGGCTACCGCAGCTCCACTTCCAGCCTATAGGCGCAAAATCCTGCCCCCGCTACCAAAATTAACGAAACCCCGGCCTCGCGCCGGGGTTTCTGATTCAGGTGGGCGTCTCCGAGCGCCCTGGAACAACAAGAAGACCGCCGTGGTCAACGGCGGCCGTCTTGATGCTGGGCTGTCTGGTGTCTACTTCTTGATATCCGAGCCGTGGGTGGCAACGCATTGCCATTTTCCGTCAGGCATCTTGACCCAGGTATCCGTCCAGCGCGAATGCGTGTTGAAAGCCTTCCCCGAGTCATCGGTGCCCTGACCCTTGAAGGCGCCCGTCGCGATGGCAGTGTCACCATATGCCGTCACCTTCATGTCTTGATACTCGACACTCGAATACTTGGTGGCTTTCGCATTGGCCAATGACTCGGCCTTGTTGCGGACTTTCCCTTCACTGTTCGTGTCCACGAATTTGTCGGCCAACAGCGGAGCGAGGATGTCAGGATTATTCTCCTTCTGTGACTTCATCCACTGATTTTCCAGCGCCAGGACGGCTTTCTCCGTCGAGTCGCTCGGCTGAGCATGCGACAACGAAGCGCTCACCAGCGAAAGCGACGCTAGCAGACACGCGAGCCATGTTTTGTTCATGAAAATCCCCTTATAAGTCAAATATTGCGGAAAGTTCGACCAACGGCCAGATGGCCGATGCGCGGCGCGATTAGGCGCTCAAAGCAGAAGACTGTCGAGTCAAATCTGGACGCAGGCAGCGATGGGCGAAAGCGAACGAGGCGTCCCATGTGATGGTGGCGGCAACGAAGGGCGTGTCTTTCGTGACGCTCTGAGACCGGCGAATTCAGGCCGCGAACGACACGCGGGACGAAACATACTCCGTTGACTGTCCCCCGCTACCAATCACACGAACCCCGGCTTCGCGCCAGCGTTTCTTTATGTTTTGTGGGGCAGGGGGAAGAGGGCGATCTATCGCAACTCGACCTCGATCCAGTCCGTCTCCAATCGAAGTAGCGCGCCCCCGCTACCACTCTCAAGAACCCCGGCCTCGCGCCGGGGTTTTCATTTCAGTACCGGTGTTACCCGCGAGGCGCATTTACCGGCTCCTGGGCGGCACACATGCCGCCGATGATTTGCCAGCGGTCATCTGACTTCATCCAGGTGTGCGTGAACTTGCGCCAGAGGCCCACGCCGCTGCGGGTGCCGTCGCCGTAGTCGTACACGTACTCGGCGGCATAGTGCACGACCACGGTGTCGTCGCCGAATTCCTGGACTTCGAGTGGCTTCAACTGATACGTGAGCTTCCACCGGTTGTCGCGGATGTCACGGACCCACTTGCCGATGTCTCCCTTGCGAGCCGGATTCCACTCGAAGCAGGGCCAGCCCACGAAATCGTCGTGCCAAAGCTTCACGTACGACTCGACGTCGCCCGCACTCACGAAGCGCCAATAGTCTTCTTCGAGCTGCCACACCGCTCTCTCATCGGCGTTCCAGTCTGTGGCGGCGGCCGGAAGCGCGAGACACAGGCTCGCCGCGAGCATCGCCCATTGAACTTGCATGCGTTTGCTCCGACTACGGAACGCGGACAGGCCTGCATCGTAGATGAAGCGGGGCACGGCGGTGACAATGAGGTTACGCCTACGGATTGGCCAAATCCTGCCCCCGCTACCACTTTCAAGAACCCCGGCCTGGCGCCGGGGTTTTTTTATGCTTTTTCGGAGGATCCTCCGGAGGATGCCGGCCCACCATTAGCGTGCGCCGCCGGCTGGCGCCAAGAACTCGATGCCGTGCCGCCGGCCAATCGCTGGCACTTTGGCCAAATCGTCAGGAACCGTCCGGATCTCGCGATTCATGTCCTTGAAGAACGCAGACGAGTGAGCGGGCACCGCAAAAATTAGCACTCGAGTCGGAGAGGAGGCCGCTCCCTTGAAGGAGTGCACTGTCTTGCGCGGCAGGTAAGTGAAGCCTCCAGACTCCACGCGCACCGGCTTCCCGTCTATCTCAAAGTCGAGCGCCCCTTTGACCACATAGTAGGCCTCGTCCCAGTCGTGTCGATGCGGCGGTGGGCCGTGACCCGCCGGAATATCTTCTTCCATGAGTGACCATGCGCCTTGCGTGTCTTTGGCATCGCACAGGAACCATAGTGGCATTCCGAGGACATTGAGCACTTCGCTCTCCCCGGCCTTGATCGTCAGACTAGCCATTGCAATCCTCCTCCATGCCGCGCAGAAAAGGCTGCGCCTAGAAGCGAACAAATTCAAGCCAGGGACATGAATCAGCCGGCGAGTGGTACGCAGTACGAAACATGGTCGGTTAACGTCCCCCCGCTACCACTTTCGAGAACCCCGGTCTCGCGCCGGGGTTTCTGCATCATGGCTTCGTCCTTGGGCCACGGGCTCTCTGGATGACCGCGAACGGGTTGATTGTTGCTGGGCTTTGGCTCGTTCGTGACCCGAGTATCATGAATCGGGTCCAGAGGCCGGCAGGATGTTCAGATTCCTCGTTACGACGGTGGGGTTAATGCTAAGCGGCTGTGCCATTGTGTCGCAGCCGCCGAAGCCGTTTGCCAATGACAGTTTTCGCGAGAGCGACCGGGTGGCCTATCTCTGGAGTGCGGGCAAGCTCAAGCAACCTGCGTTCTCGATGCAGGACTTCGCGGTCGTTACGAAAATCGACGATGCAGTGATCCCGTCCGCGTACCGTCCGGACGCCGGAATGGCACCGATGGTCGCGTGGCGGATTGAAATCCCGGCCGGGAACCATCGCGTTGAGGTACTGAACAAGGAGATGGTGATATGTGTACCTCTGCCCTTTGAAGCCTTCTGCACGGTCGTCGAGAAGTCGTCGCATTGGGTCGAGTTCTCGGCGGAGCCGGGCCGAGCGTATGTACCCATCGTCGATGATAAGTGTGGCAGGAAGTGGTTTTGGATTGCCGACAGTGGCCAGCAGCCTCCTACCGGCGGCGAAAAGCTTTCACCAATCCCATTCAGCGACCGAGTGCCTGCGGTGGGTGGAGAGACTCCCCCGGACGGGCCGTGTCAGTCCTCAAGCGTTGACGCTGCGGGACGCGAGTGACTGCCCATTGAGGACTAGGCCGACGGCGCTCATTGAGTAATTGGAAGCCCCTGCCCGCGCCGGGGTTTCTGTTACTGCATCCACGCCGCGCCGCCGGAGTGACGCGACGCCAAGGAGCGGGTGATCAGTTCCGGGTCTGATCGAAGGGAAAGCTTGGGTCGGACGTTGGCGCGATCGGACTCCAGGACGGGAACACTTTTGTGCACAGCCATCAACAAAGGTGTCAACCGCGCTTGAGCCGCAGCCGAAAGTCGCCGATGGCGACCGTATCACCAGGTCGCAGATCGGAATGACCCACTTTCTTGGAATTGACATGAATGCCGTTAGAGCTGTGTAAATCTTCGATGGCGATGCGGCCTGAAGCGCAAGAAATCAACGCATGGTGGCGGCTCACAAACTTATTGTTGAGATGAAGCTCGCAGTCCGGGGCTCTTCCGATCAATATTCGTGACGAACCGCCAGCGAGGTCCATACTTTTCACAAGCTTCCCGCCAAGGAATAGCTCAATGGTCGCAGCATTGCCATTCGCAGACACAGACTCGCGCTTGGTGGAATGCGAAATTGTCTTCTTCTCGAGCGGCAGGGTTCCCAGTTGGCTTCTCAGTGTCGCGTATTCGTCCCGGGAATGTTCGAGTAACTTTTCGAGAGCATCGATCTTCCCCACCTTCTTTGCAGAAACTTCGAGATCTGCATTGAGATGTTCTACGGAGGCCTGCAATTCCGAATTGTTGCGCTCAAGAACTTCAAGTCGCTTCTGGGTCTCGCCAAGCATGGTGTTTGCGAGTTTCGTTAAGCCTCGCTCTGTTTCGAGTTCGCCAACGAGATGTTTCGACGACTCCTCACTTTGCATCAGCGCCTGCCTGCCGTCCAAAAGAGCCTCTTTCAGATTTGCGATCTCCGCAGCACGACTGGCGACCGCCGTAAGCAGCCCGTTAAGCTCAGTTGCCTGTGCCGCAAGCTGCGCTTGAAAATCGGTGATGACTGCGTCTACCTTGCTCTCGGCCAATGCCTGGGTCAGCTGGTCGAGTGTGTCGTCGCATCTCGTTTGCCTGGCTGTCAGAGCTTCGACCTCTTTATTGCTGGCATCCAGTGTTTCGAGTAGCGCGTCGATATGGTTAGCCATTGACCGGGCGTTCACTTCAGCATCATGTCGACGTTTCTCGCTGTCTGATAAGGCCGCATTGAGCTGACCAATATCCTTTGCCTTGTCATCCAAGGCCTGGGTAAGGTTCCCTGCTGCTTCAAGCTGAGCCGAGAGTTCAGCTACCTGCGAGAGCAGTTCATTGAGCTCGACATCATGGCGCAGCGAAGACTTCCAGGATTCGGTATCCGAAAACGTCATATGCGGCTGCTGAACTGTCATGCGTTCACCCGCGTAAAAGTCGGGCATCAACAACGACAGCGACAGGTCAAGATCGGTCTTGCGCCGGCCTTTGCCTTTTATCGAAGCAGCGTGCGGCAGAATTCTACGTGCGGCCGCTACTGAGCGAATTCGCTCCTCGTTAATAACCCGTGTTCCCTGGACACAGGATTCCGTGAGCACAGCGTTACACAGCCTGTTGATCGTGCGGGGAATTCCTCCCGTAAAGCGGTAGATGAGGGCGCGAGATTCATCCGAGAACTTTGCGGCGTCAGCCGCCCCGGCTAAAGTCAGGTGGTGCCGAACGTAATCGTCGGTCTCAATTTCGGAATACGCGCGAATATGAAAAGTGGTTTGGTAGCGACAATTGAGCGAACGCATGGCAGGCGAGTCCAGGATGCGCGGAAGGTTCAGGTTTCCGGCAAGTACGACGCTGAGTACACGCTCGTTGTCAATGTTGATTTCTGCGATCCAT
Source organism: uncultured Gammaproteobacteria bacterium (assembly GCA_963819545.1). GTDB lineage: Bacteria > Pseudomonadota > Gammaproteobacteria > Steroidobacterales > Steroidobacteraceae > SCUD01. The sequence continues at coordinate 1,682,029 of CAWFWJ010000002.1, forward strand.
CGGAGTTGCTCGAGGACTGCAGGTCGCATTAGCTGCGTGTTATCCATAAAGAACAACACATGCTCGCCTCTCCTGCGCTGATGGATAAGATACTCGCGCGTGATGCGTCGCAGCTCATGCAGCGTGCCGCTTATCTCGCCGAAACCGATTTGCGCAAGGAAGGAGCAATAAAACTGGGTGCCTTCCACGGCAGGTCTCGTCGAATGCCGCATGACACAGATCATCGCCAAGTCCGGCGAAATACTGATTCAGCAAGGTAGTCTTGCCGGAGCCGTCCGCGCCACAAACGGCGATCAGACTGCCAGGCTGTTCTGTGGCACCCGTCAGATGGGAGTTCAGCAGAGAGCATTGATCCGAGTAAAAAAGTTCAGACGGCGCCGACAGCTGGCAAAAAGGGGCTCGCGCCATCCCGAAGAAATCGAGATACGTCGGCTCGGAATCCTGGCTCGGTAACGGGCTGGCCACGCACCTTGCTCCTAATTTTTTTCTTGTCGTACTCGGCGTCGCTGGCTTCAGAGCGTTCAACACGCCCCGCGGAGAAGTCAGCGCCCCCTTATGTCAAGTGTCTATTTTTAGTCAATTTTCACCACTCTGGGAAGTTTGTTTCGCCTTGCGTCGAGCCTTTCTTCCTATGTACCTGAAAAATAGAACATTATTGGTCAAGATTACTTCGGATATGGCCGAATCCGTTTTACATAAGAAAGTGCACACCGGTATCCCGGTTGCGCCGCGAGGCGACTGACCGGTGTGCAGGAATGCCTCCGATTTCCTCTTCAAACGTCGTGATGATTCGCTCCAAGCCAAACGCGACGATGCCTGCGGAGGTCAACAACGGGGCCGAATCGCCCGAGAAGTCGCCCGAGCCGGATTTGCCTATGGAAACAAATCCTGCCCCGCGCGAAATCGGGATCGGCCGCAGTAGGCGAGAATATGCCAGGCGATGCGCGCCGCTTCGCCTGCAGGATTGCGGACCCGACATGAAAAATGAAAGCAACTCACCCTTCGACTGGGTGACATTGTGGAATTCCGGCGCGCTGCCGCGCCTCTGCTTCATCAGTCTTGGCATCACATTTCACGCCGGCGCGGAAAACATGATCTCGACCATCATGCCCGCCATTGTGCGTGATATCGGCGGGGTTGAACTGAATGGCTGGACCTTTGCCATCTATGAAATAGGCTCGATCATTGCCGGAGCAGCAACCGGGCGGCTCACGACCTATTGGTCCGTACGCAGCAACATGATTGTCGCGGCCCTGGTTTTTGCTTTGGGCGCTTTCATAACAGCGCTGTCACCGAGTATGCAGGTGGCGCTTGCTGGCCGGCTGCTAAGCGGGTTCGGCGGTGGCGGCCTGATCGCGCTTTCTTATGTGGCCATTCAGCGCTACTTCCCGGCGGCAATCTGGCCACAGCTTATGGCGATCCTGTCGATGGTCTGGGGTATCGCCGCGTTTGGCGGTCCACTGTATGGGGCGATTATCGGCACAGTGTTTTCCTGGCGCTGGGCATTCGGCATCTTCGGCGTCGCCGCGATCATTTTCGCGGGCGCTTGCGTGTATTTCCTCCGTGGCGAACCGGTCCATCCAGCATCGGATCGGAGGTTAGGCAGGTTTCCCACCTTCTCGTTGACCTTGCTCGCATTGGGGATTACGGCTATTGCCGCAGCGGGCGTCGAGACCCGGCCCCAGTTCGCTACCGCCCTGATTGTCGCCGGACTTGTTGGCATAACGGGCTTCTTCCTGGTTGACGCAAACAACACGTCGTCCCGCCTCTTTCCGACAGGGCTATTCAATCCAGGCAATACCGTTGGTTCGGGCATGATCATGGTGGCGGCACTTTCGATCTCGACTTGTTCGTTTGCATACTATGGCCCATTGCTTCTTTCCGCCCTGCATGATTTTTCACCCTTGACGACCGGGCTAATCATCGCCAGCGAGTCGATTGCCTGGGCTGTCTTGTCGATACTGGTCGCCAACGCACCCAGACATCGTGAGGCGGCCATTGTCCGTACCGGGGCGTTGATGATTGCTGCCGGAATTGCAGGATTTGCATGGGCCGTACCCAGCGGATCAATTGCAGGGATAGTTTTCTTTGCCGTCCTCCAAGGCGGCGGCTTTGGCATTCTCTGGCCCTTCGCAACGCGCCGAGTCATCGAAGCTGCGCTGCCGAACGAGGAGGAGATTACGGCTTCAGGATTCGCGACTCTGCAGAGAATTGGTTACGCCATCGGTGGCGCAACCGCCGGGATCATTGCCAATGCCAATGGATTCTCCGCTGGGTTCACAAAGGCGGCAGCCACAACCGCCGCGGTGCCAGTATTCTTGTATTTCATTCCGCTGGCTATTGCAGGATGTTTTGCTGCGTTTCGGCTCTCGAGTATCCGATCAGCGGAAGTCGACGCCTTGGATTGGACTGCTCGGAGCAGGGCATCCACGGCCAGCACGAACCGGAAAGGCGTTATCTCTAACCGCGAACTCTAAGCTCAAGCGGGACCAAAAAAGGTGTCAGGTCGCATGGACCAAATCTCGTTCGCCTTGCCAGGGCGGATCAGCGATTGCCGATCAGCCACCGGGATCTTCTTGCGCCGCCGGCTACGACCGAATGCGCCATTCGGCGACCTCCTGGAAGCGGGAAACCAGCCGGTATGCACTGATCCTCACCCCTACGATGGCGCAGGACGGAGATGTGGCGAACGTGGCCAGGTAGGGATGGCGGGCGAGAAAGAGCTGCAGCAAGGCAGCGCCCGCAACCGGGTCGAGCTCCTCCGCTTCCCCGATCGCAGTGACCGCAACCGATTCCTGCGTGTCGGAGCCCTTGTTCTCGCGGTTATCGATGAGCAGGGCGACCCGGCGGTTCGCTGTGAGGTTAGCGAACTTGCGTGCCGCCCGCTCGGTCAGGACCACCAGTTGTCGCAGGTCCCCGGACACGGCGAACGCCATCAGGCTGGTGAATGGCTGCCCGTGGCTGTCGGTCGCCAGCACCGCATAGCGCTGCGAACGAAACAGTTCTCTCAGTACCGACTCGATCTGGGCATCGGTCATCATTGCGGCCATGTCGGAAACCAAACCAGGAATGCCGGGTCACACCGGGAGGGCGGAGATGTCCTTATTTACCACATTGTCTTGCCCGGGCACTTCGATGAAAAAATATCAGTATCTGCTTGCCTGTCTCCTGCTTTCCGTCTGGAGTTGCGCCATGGCAATTGACGAGCCCTCTTATACGGTTGTCCGTTCGGCCGAAGCATTCGAAGTACGCCGCTATGAGCCCTACCTTGTCGCGGAGACCATCGTCAGCACGACCGCCGGCGAGGCGGGCAACCAGGGCTTTCGCATCCTGGCAGGCTACATCTTCGGCGGGAACAAGGGCGCGCGAAAGATCGAGATGACCGCGCCCGTCGCGCAATCGCCCGCGAAGATCGCGATGACGGCGCCGGTGGCGCAAAGCGCGAGCGCCGCCGGCTACGCCATCCAGTTCGCGATGCCCCGGGAGTGGACGCTGCAATCCCTGCCCGAGCCGAACGACGCCCGCGTGATGTTGCGGGAGGTGCCGGCACGAACCGTCGCCGTCATCCGCTACTCCGGGACGTCCTCACAGGGCCTTTATGGCGAGAACCTGAAGAAGCTGAAAGACGCGCTGGAACAAGACGGCATCAAGTGGCGCGGCGAGCCGATGTGGGCGCGGTACAACCCGCCGTGGACGCCGTGGTTCCTGCGCCGCAACGAGATCTGGCTCGAAGTTGATTGAGCACAGTGTATCGCACTGTTCTCGACGCAAACGCGATGCAGTCCCTTCTTCAGTGCACTGCGGGCAGGATCCGCTCACGGATCAGAGTCAGCGGATCGGTCGCGGGACCGTAGATGTTCCAGCTGGTGATCACCACGATCAGGTCCAGCCCCGGTATCACGACCGGGTACTGCCCGCCATAGCCGCTCCCGCCCCAGGCAGTCTGGCCCAGGTAATCCGAGTACACCCACCACTGGTAGCCGTAGCCCGTCTGCTCGTAGACCTCTTGGCCGGGGTAGGTGCTGGGCGTGGCCGCAACCAGCGAATCCCGCACCCAGGCTTCGGGCACGAGCTGGCGGGCGTTCCAGCGTCCGCCGTACTGGTACAACTTCATGATCTTCGCGAGATCACCGGGCGCGAGGTACAGCCCGCCTTCGGCGTCGGGCAAGCCCGTCGGCGTGAGCTTCCAGTAGTGTGCGGTGATGCCGAGCGGCTTGAACAACTCCGCCTCGGCGTACTCGGCAAGCTTGCGCCCCGTGAGCTGCTCGAGAATTTCCGCCAGCACCATGGTGGTACCGCTGCTGTACACCCAGGTGCTGCCGGGCTTCGCGGCCATTGGCTTGTCGAGCACGAACTGCACCCAGTCGCTGCTCGCCTCCATGGTCGCGCAGTCGTTGCGCGGATCGGTGTATGCAAAGCTGTCCTCGTCCCAGGCCAGTCCGCTGCGCATGGTGAGCAGGTCCGCCAGGGTGATCGCCGCCTTGCGTCGATCAGGGTCAGCGAAGCGACGATTCTTCATCAGTGCCAGGGCCGGTGTGTCGACCGGCGGCAGTAATCCCTGCTGCTGCGCCACGCCGTAGAGCACGGCGAGCACGCTCTTGGTGACCGACTGCATGGTGTGCAAATCGCGATTGCCGTGGTACCAGGGGTACCAGGTGGAATCGTAGTAGTTGTACGGGTGCGGCGGTTTGTCGGGCGCCGGGTTCTGCGCCACGTAGTCATGCGCATAGCGCTTGTCGAACACCACGTTGCCGTGGCGAATGATCAGCAAGCCATCCACATTCCCGTGCTTGCCACCGGCGAGTTCGGCATCCAGTGAGGCGAGCGCGTCCGTGTCGATGCCTTCGACGGCGGGCGAGGACTCCGGCCAGCCCGTCGCTGCAACGCCTGCGTGTGCCACGATGCTCAGCAGGAACGCAGCGACGCCGGGCAACAGCAACTCGGGTAAGCGTCTTGAAACCATCCACTCCTCCTTCGTCGGTTGCCACTCGCCGACCGAACCGCACTTCCGACATCGCGGCTGGACCGTATCCTTAGCGCGGATCTGGGACTGGACGTTCAGCTTCTTGCGTTTTGCCTTTAGCCGGTACCGGGACGAAAATCCGCCACGCGTCCTTGGGATGCATGATTGCCCAGAAAGGCGCGGCGATTCCGCCCCAGGCGTCTTGGCTCGCATCGCGCATCGGCGCGAGCTCACGCGGTCCTGTGACGACGACTTCGTCCTCGTCGATCGGGGCGGTGAGAACCTCTCCGGTTCTGATCTCATAATTACGGATAAACGACCGCAGTTCTTCCCGAGTCAGCAGCAGGTCCAGCGGCTTGCCTGCCGGACTTGTCGCAACGATCGACCGTGGAAAGTCAGCAACGACATCGTCGGGGGCCTTCTCTTCGTCAGCCTGTCCCACTTCGGCAAGCAAAAAACCCAGGAGGGCGGCGCCCAACAACGCGCCTGGGCGCCCATCAATTCGGCGTATGGCCTCTCGCATCGCCTCTCGAGCTTACGCCATCGCGCGGAGTTCAGGGGCAGCACAGCCGGTCTTGTCGGGAGGACATTTGCTCTTTCCGCAACTGAGCCGTAGTCTTTCGCGGCTTAGTTGGCAGGCATCCAATACACTTGGCCGCTCTGGAGGACCACATGGACACCAAGAGATTTCTTGCCGGGACGATCGTGGGTGGCATCGTGCTCTACGCCGTCGGGTACCTTATCTTCAGCATGGCATTCGCGAGCTTTTACGCAGCCAACGCGGGTAGCGCCACCGGCGTAGATCGCCCGGCGGAACTCATGTGGGCGGTGGTGCTCGGAAACCTTGGCTACGCCGCGTTGATTTGTTATGCCATGGGCACTCGTACGACATCGGGACTCGCCGGGGGCGCAAAAGTAGGCGCGGTTGTCGGCTTCCTGATCTGGTTTACTGTTGACTTTATCCTGTACGGATTTGAGAACGTCTCAAACCTCACGCGGACCATCGTCGATCCGTTACTGGAAATTGTTCACGGCGGGATTGGCGGCGCAGTGATCGGGCTGCTCGTCGCGAAGATGAAACCAGCCTCCTGACTTCAGATCGATTCGCCGGGATTGCTGTTACTGCATCGAAGTTGCCGCATGGTACTGCGGCACCGGCAGGTCTGACATCCGCACCGCTACGGAATCAGGCCGGCCTGGCGCAAGCGCGCCGCAATCGCCGAGCTGACATCATCGAGAACGACGTGGATCGCATCCTGGGTCTTCCCAGTCGTCTTGAGGCTGTAGACCAGCGAGGCGCCGCGGGTCTCGTAGAGTTGTGTCGCGATCTCGAATTCTCGCTCCAGCGAGAAGATGGACGGCGATGTCGCAAAATCTCCGTAGACCACAGGCATGCCGTAATAGCCGTAGCCCATGTCGGTGGCCTTGTACATGCCGCTGCCGCGCGTGTCCCGCGAGCCACCTTCCTTGGCGCCGGTAGTCGCAGCGACCAGGCGCGATGCAAGGACGCCATCGGCCCCCTGTGATGCGACGACTCGCTCGATGCTCTCGCGGCTGAGCTGCTCGTCCGCTGTCATGGCCGAGCAGCTGCCAATGGCCTTGACGGTGTCACTGCGCAGCGTCGTCGCCAGCGCCGCCTCGAAGTTGCAGCGCTGCTTGTAGTCGGGGCTGACGCCGACGATCAGCAGCTTCTTGAAAGTCTGGGGTCGGGTCGCGCCTTCGTTCCAGGCGCCCGTCACCTTCAAGGGTTGCACACAGCTGGCAAGAACGGCGATGGCCAGCAGCAGCGGGGCCAGTGCGCACGAACGCTTCATCATCTGGGAAACACCCGCGTAAGCCGGACAGTTTGCGAGATTAACATGGGTTGTCCGGTCAGGTGGCTGTCTGGCGATGAGTGCGGCAGCCCGCCGTTTGCGTCACGGGTATTTCTTGTCGACGACGCCGCGAACGAGGTGGGTGTCGTATACAAGCACAACGGACGCGATGCGTCCGGTGTTCAGATCGAAGTTGAAAACGTCCGCGCAGTCGAACGACACCCGCGAGCCGTCCTTCAGCGACCAGTCGTAAAGATAGTACGCGACCGCCCGCAAATGGCCTTCGGCGCTGACGAGAACGTCATGCACGGTGAGCTTGGAGTCGCCCGACGCGCTGGCGACCTTCTCGATGAAGTCGCGCACCGGCAACCGACCCAGAAACGGTGACTGGACCCAGCCATCCGCCACGAACAGGGAAGTCGCATTGTCAGCGTCGCCCGCTTCAAGAGCCTGTAGATATTTCCGCACCGCTTGCTGCATAAGAACCTCCGGTACTTCTCGGACCAGGACCGGTATCGACTATCGGTCCAAGGGCATCATAGCCCCGACCACCCGGCCCCGCGCCGGGGTTCCTGTTTCAGCGTTCAGGCGCTCTTTGCTCACTCCCCGAGCAGATACCAGCGCAGGAACCTGACCGCTACCGAGCCGTGCCCGATCAGCGCCTCGTTGAATTCGCGCTGCGACCAATTAGTTCCGGGCCTGTTCTTGTAGTCGCGCTCCAACGATTCAATCTCGTCCAGGCCGAGGAAGTACTGGGCCAGTTGCGTGGAATCGAGCTTGGCCCGCAGCAGCTTCTTCTCAGCCATCGCTTGTTCCTGGAAGCCTTGCTCGACCATGAAGCGCACTGCTTCCGCGTCGGTCATCTGACCACTGTTGAGCTTGATGTCCAGGAGGATGTTCGTGGCGACGATCATCCTTCCGCGCAAATCGTAGAACCGGAACCGGTCGTTCTTTTCGCCACCCCATCCGAGCTGAACCATCAGACCTTCTCCGTAGACCGCCCAGCCCTCGACCATCGCCGCGTTCCACAAGACGGCTCGCAGCGGGTTCAGGTTGCGCTTCGAATAGAAGTACTGGGTGTGGTGACCGGGATACGCCTCGTGCGCGGCCACGAGCTGGACCTCGTAAGTGTTCTGGCCTCTCAGGTAGGACTCGACGCGGTCGGCGGGCCAGGTCGGGTCAATCGGATCGACGTAGTACGTCGCGCGCCAGACCGCGTTGCGGTCCAGCACACCGGGGGCCAGGTATTCCGCCGCCGTCGATCCGCGCTTGAAACCGGGCATCGGCTCGACCGTCAGCGTCTCACGCGGAGGCAGCGCGAGCATCTGGTACTGCTCGATGAAAGCGCGGAGGTCGTCGAGGTTGCGGGCGTGTGCGGCGACGAGATCCGCGGGCTTGGCGTGGTCTGTCGCGATTTCGTCCTTGACGCGATTGATCAGTTTCGCCGAGGCGGCGGCCCGATCGTCGCTATCCAGCAGGGGCAGCGGCTCATCGGGCCAGAGTTGCTTGTGCAGCCGGATCGAGACCTGCAGCAGCTCCGCCTTGGCGGCCTCGAACGCCGCTTCGGCTCGCGGGACCACCTCGCCGGGGGTCAGCGTGGTCTGCAGCGCTAGCGGAAACTTCTTGCGGTACAGCGATGCGCCCAGGCGCCAGTCGCCATCCGCGCGTTTAGAGAGTTCGTTCTCCAGGAAAAGCTGATAGGCCTGCAGGGCCGCGACGGCCTTCGCGCGAGCCACCTCGGCTTTCGGCGATTTAGCGGTGAACGCCTCGAGCTCGGTGTCGAAGAACTCGATACGACCCTTGTTCACCTTGATCGCTTGATCCACGTACTCTTTGGCCGGATGGCGCTTTGACGCTCTGAGCGCCGCGGTAACCTGATCCAGGTAGCCCGGCAGGGCCGCGATTTGACTGGCGACGTTCTGCAGCCTGTCTTGTTCAGGTGCGAACGTGCCGTGGATCACGTCCGAGAGGCGGCCGGCGATGACCTCGCGCGGGTCGTAGTACGGGAACGAGTCGTAGAGCCGCGGGTCCCACTCCCATTCCCGGATCTCGCGCAGGTAGAGCAGCTCCAGAGCCACACCGTCTGTGAGGATCGCCTGGTCGACCCGTTCGTCGAGGGTCTTGGGTTGATAGCCCTGGATTCGAGCGGAGAGCGCGACGAGTTCCTTCTCGCGTTCGTGATGCGCCGCATCAGACAGATCCGGGAGCTGACCGTCGTAGCGATGGTCGCCCATGAACGTGGCCAGGTGTGGCTTTGCTCGAAACAGGCCTTCGAGGTAGCTCTGCGTGAGCGGGTGGTCGGCCAGCGCGGCGGGCGGGGCCGCGACGATCAACCCGATCAACAGTGAGACGCTCGCGAATCGCATGACCGATCCTCCTCTCTGGCTGTTGAGACTACATACATAGAGGCTTAGATTACCAATCGCCCGAGAATCGACCCCACAACGGATGGGCATGTCAATGAAATCCCGAACCATTACGAGCGTACTGCTGGCCAGCATCGTTGCAGCGTGCTCGACGGAGACACCAGTGGTCGAAGTCACGGGCTCTTGTGCCGATGTCTACGCTGCGCAGGTATGCACATGGGCAAAGACGCAGGGCAGTGACCTGCTCGAAGTCGGTGCCGTGGTCCCCATTGGCAGTATTAAGAACTCGTCTGCGGAACAGCCGATGGTGTGGCCGCCTGTTGCGGTCGCAGAGCTCGACATCCCGGAAGTGGCTCAACAGAAGAGCGGCCTTACACACTTCACAATGTACTGGGAAGCCGGCGGACATCCGCCCGCTGCATTCCTGACGCCGCATTTCGACTTTCATTTCTACTTGATCACCGCCGCAGAGCGCAGTGCGATCGACTGCGTCGATCTCAGCAAGCCAGCAGAGTTGCCGGCTACCTACGCACTGCCGGACATCGAGTTGCCACCGCACATGGCCGCGATGATGGGCGTACCTGTCTTGACCGGATTGTGCGTGCAGCAAATGGGAATGCACGCAATTCCGGCGTCGGAGATTGAGAGCACGGAGCCGTTCCACGCCAGCATGGTTGTCGGGTACACACGCGGCAAGCCAATTTTCATTGAGCCGATGGTAGCGAAGTCAATGCTGCTGGAGAGCAAATCGTTCGACCTTGTGATCCCGCAGATACCCGGGCTCGCGGGCGCGCACCCGACGAAGTTTCGCGCGGAATATGATGCGACCAGGCAGGAGTACCGAATGACCTTCTCGGCGTTTGCGACTGGCAGCTGAACCGCTGGTTGAGCCGGATGACAATGTCGTCGGTGTGCAGGGTCGAAATATGAGTGTGGAGCGAATTGATCTTGAACTTGGCGCGAGGCCGAACATGAGCGTGAACATGCCACGATCGCTGGGCTTCTGGCGCTGTTGGGGACTGGTCGTGGGCGGGACCATCGGTTCCGCGGTGTTCATGATGCCGGCGGTGATGGCGCCTTACGGCGGACTCGGCCTGGTGAGCCTCGTCTTCGCGACCCTGGGCGCGGTCTGCGTCGCGCTGATGTTCGGCGCGCTGGCGCGCCGCGTGACACTCACCGGTGGAATGTATGCCTACACCCGCGCAGGATTCGGCGACTTCGCCGCCTTCCTGGTGGCGTGGAGCAGTTGGATCAGCATCTGGGTGGCCTGTGCGGCCATCGCTATTGGCTTCGTCGCTTACCTCGGGGCCGTCGTGCCGGCGATCGGCGCTCATCCCGTGTTGGGTGCGCTGTCCGGCCTGGCGCTGATTTGGATCCTGGTGGGCATCAACATCGCGGGCGTGCGCGAATCCGGCGTCGTCGGCCTGGTGACCACGATCCTCAAGCTGACCCCGCTGGTACTGATCGGCATCGTAGGACTGTGGTCCATTGAAAGCGAAAACCTGCCCGCGATGCATCCCGGCGAGGGCAGCGCGCTCGTGGTGTTCGCCTCGGTCTTTGCGCTCAGCTTCTGGAATTTCAGCGGCATTGAGACCGCGACAGTGCCAGCCGAGGACACTGTGGATCCGGTGCGGACCATTCCCCGGGCCCTGCTGGCGGGCACGCTGACGGTGGGTGCCGTCTACCTGTTGGTGAGCCTGGTGGCGCTGGGTGTGATGCCCTCGGGCGCGCTCGCGGTTTCGAGCTCGCCGCTGGCTGATGTCGGCACCGTTTTGTTCGGGCGGTTCGGCAGCGGCCTCGTGGTTGCTGGAGCGCTGGTGTCAACGGCGGGGGCGCTGCATGTGTCGATCCTGGAAGGGGGGCAAATCGCCATGGCAGCGGGACGGGACCGGTTGTTTCCGGCTTTCTTTTCACGCCTTTCGGGCAGGCACACACCCTGGGTCTCGTATGTGCTGGTGGGCGCTCTTGCGAGCCTGCTATTCGTGCTCAACTTTTCGCGCGGACTGGTCGCGGCCTACACCTTCATCGTGCTGATCGCGACGCTCACGCTCATCATCCCGTATGCCTTTTCGGCCGTGGCCAGCCTGATCCTGCAACTGCGCGACCCGGTGGCCAGCCGCGCACGGCGCTGGCGCGAGGCGTTGGTCGCCATGATCGCGTTCGGCGTCTGCTTCTGGGTGATCGCGGCATCCGGCATGGAGACGGTCTACTGGGTGTTCCTGCTGTTGATGCTGGGGCTGCCGGTGTATGTCGTCATGGTGTCGAAAAGATCTCGGGAGCCGACCTGCACCTGAAACTCACATTTGATACAGACGCGCGATTGGCTTTGACAGAAGCACTCTCAGCAGTTACACCAAGCGGGCACTTTTCATCCTCACCAGGAGAGACTGCATGAGCGGAGCCACGAATGCGCTTGACCAGGGCTCGATCCCCGAATTCAAGCAGATCATGGGTCACCCCGGCCCGCTCTGGATGCTGTTCATGTCGGAGTTCTGGGAACGCTTCGCGTTCTACGGCATCCGCTGGGCGCTGGTGCTCTACATCGTGGCGCAGTTCCACGGCGGTGATCAGTCGGGCCAGGCCGACGCCAACCTGACCTACGGCTCCTACCTCGCGCTGGTATACGCCGGCGCGATCTTCGGCGGCTACATCGCCGACAAGATCATCGGCTACCAACGCTCGATCCTGCTCGGCGCCGTGTTCATGGCCGCCGGCCTGTTCATGATCACGATGCCGGACCCGATGCTGTTCAAGTTCGGACTCGCCACCATCATCGTCGGCAACGGCCTGTTCAAGCCGAACATCTCGACCATGGTCGGCAAGCTCTACTCGGCGGCCGATGAGCGCCGCGACTCGGGCTTCACCATCTTCTACATGGGCATCAACATGGGCGCGTTCATCGCGCCGATCATCACCGGTTGGCTTGCGAGCTCAGCTGTTCGGCACCGACGCGGCACCGGCCTACCAGTACGTGTTCGGCGCGGCCGGCGTCGGCATGTTGATCAGCATGGTGTGGTTCTACTTCGGTCGGCGTCAGCTGAAGGGCATCGGCACGCCGCCGGCGGAAGCGCCGGGCCGCGAACGCGTGGCCTACGTGGCAATCGGCGCGCTGTTCGCGATCCCGCTGGTCTACTGGCTGCTGGCGCTCGGCGGCGAGACGCTGCAGTACGTGCTGACCGCGATGTTCGTCGGTCTTGCCGCGATGCTGATGATCGAGGGCATCCGCGACGGCGCGGTGGCACGCGACAAGACCATCGCGATGCTGATCATCTTCGCCTTCAACATTCTGTTCTGGATGTTCTTCGAGCAAGCGGGCAGCTCGTTCACCTTCCTCGCCGACCAGATCGTCAATCGCGACCTTCGGTGGCTTCGTCTTCCCGAATGCCTGGTTCCAGTCGGTCAATTCGCTCGCGATCATCACGCTCGCGCCGGTCATCGCCTGGGTCTGGGTGTGGATGGCAAAGCGCAACGTCAACCCCTCGATCCCGCGCAAGTTCGGCCTCGGCTTGCTGATCAACGGCATCGCATTCCTGTTGTTGATGTTCGCGCTGTCGAACCTGGTGAGCGACGCGGGCAAGATTCCGTTCTGGACCTTGTTCACCGTCTACGTGATCCAGTCAGTCGGCGAGCTGTGTCTGTCGCCGATCGGCCTGTCGATGGTGACCAAGCTCGCCCCGGTACGGCTGGTCGGCCTCGGCATGGGCGGTTGGTTCCTCTCCACTGGCATCGGCAACAATCTCTCTGGCATCTTCGCCAGCGTCGTCAGCGGCGAGACCGGCATGACCACGACCTCGGCGCTGTCGGGCTACACCTTCGGCTTCTGGGCCCTGGTCGGCTCGGGCGCCGTGCTGTTCCTGATCGCGCCATTGATCCAGCGCTTGATGCACGGCGTGAAGTGATCAGACCGCTCACAACTCCTGCTCCTCACGCAGGATCCACGGAGTCAAAATCGGTTGCGAATCTCAGGCCTCGAGCCGGCGCTCGTGCACCACGCCGGTCAGTGTGTCCTCGCCGAGCGACAGGTAGATCATCCGATCGGAGATGGCCAGATCGAAATCCATGCGTCGGTCGAGCCGCGCGACGAGAGCCGCGAGCAGTTCCCGGTCCACTGCACAGATCCGCAGCGCCTTGGCACGGTGAATGCGCTCGCCGGAGAGGCGCGACAGTAGTTGATCCAGGTCGCGGTGCACGTACAACGCCACGTTCGGTGCTGCCTTGGCGGCCTTGTGCAGCCGCGCCGCATCTGGTGCACCGACCTCGATCCAGGCCTGCAATGCGCCCGTCAGGTCACGCACGCTGATCGTCGGCTCATCCGGATCGGATAGCCCCTTGGAAAATGCGATGCCCTCGGTGTACTCGAGGCAGTAGGCGAGCAGGCGCGTGACCAGGTACTCGGCGGTCTCCGACGGATGCCGTGCCGCCCGGATCGTCAGCGTCTCGTAGACGCCTCGATCGGCATCGGCCAGGCGCACCTCGAACACGTACATCGTTGCACCCTGTGCCATTGGCCACTCAACATCTGCTGCTGGCGTGACGACCGCCCAGCATGCTGACACCGCAAAATACGAGCAGACTCGAGCCCAGTCCAAAAAAGATCGGCGAATTGGCATCGAGGCCGTCTTTGATGAGAAAGAAGATCGTGACCCCCGCACTGACAGCCATGCTGGTAATGGCGGCCGTCGTGGTACCACGCTTCCAGTAGATGGCGCCAACGATTGGCACCAGCAGCGAGCCCACCAATAAGTCATAGGCGATGGTCAGCGGCCTGAACACATCGTTGAGGGCCAATGAACAGCCGAGAGCGAGCACGCCCATCGCCAGAGTGCTGAGTCGATCCGTACGCAGCGTCGACCTCCCGCCCATCCTGGGCAATACATCCTCGGCGAATGTCGTCGCGGCTGCCATCAAGGTTGCGCTGGCTGTTGACATCATCGCCGCAAGTGCCGCCGCGACAACCAGGCCGCGTATTCCGTTCGGTAGTGTCGCCTGGACGACGCTCGCAAAAGCAGTGTTCGGATCCGCAAGCGGCGGCAGCAGCACTTTCGCCGCCATTCCGATCAACGCACCGCAGACGCCATAGAGCACGCAATAAATGGCGGCGGCGGCGCCGGCGAAGCGCGCAACATTGACGCTTCTCGCCGTGAACACACGCTGCCAGATGTCCTGGCCGATCATGATGCCGAGAAAATAGTTCAGCGTGAATCCAAGCAACATCGGCAAGCCGAGAGTCGCCAGCGAAAAATGCGATGCCGGCAGCAGATGCCGCATGGCGTCCCAGCCGCCCGCCTGTTGAATCGACATGGGGGCGAGCAGAAACATCATTCCAACCGTCATGATGAAAAACTGCACGATGTCGGTCAGCGTGATCGACCACATGCCGCCGATAACAGAATAGAGAACGACGATGCCTCCACCCAGTAGAACTCCGCCCCAAAATGGCAGTCCGAATAGACCATGGAGAATCGTGCCGCATGCCACGATCGAGGCCACGGCGACCATGAGCGCATAGGCGATCATGATGACGGCGCCACTAAGCCTCGCGGTCGGGTTGTAACGTCGCTGGAGCAACTCGATCACGGTGACAAGATTCAGGCGAACCAGGCGACGCGAAAGAAACAGGCTGATCACCAGGATGCCGAGCCCGAGCAGCGTGCAAAACCAGAGACCCGACAAGCCGTAGACATAACCCAGCCGAACCGTGCCGACGGTCGAAGCGCCGCCGAGAACGACGGTGGATAGAGTGGCGGCGTACATGACGGGCCCGAGCCGGCGGCCCGCGACCAGGTAGTCTTCACGACTGCGCGCGCGACGCAGGCTATACCACCCAATCAGCACGAGGCCGAGTGCGTAGACGAGCACAATGACGAGATCAAGCGTCATGGCGTCTAGAGGCGATATTCAACCTTTGGCAGCACACACAGCATTTCGAACAAAAGGTTTGCTGCCAATAGCGCTGTGTTGCCCGTCGTGTCATAGGGTGGACTGACTTCCACGAGGTCAGCGCCTACGAGATTGAGTCCGCGACAACCGCGAATGATCTCCAGCGCCTGCGGAACCGTGAGCCCGCCAATCTCCACCGTGCCGGTGCCAGGCGCAAAAGCGGGGTCGAGGCCGTCGATATCGAAACTGAGATAAACGGGTCCTCCGCCAACTTGCGCAACGACTTCGCGCATCAATGGCGCGAGGGACTTGTACCAGCAGTCTTCGGCCTGCACGACGCGAAATCCCTGAGCGCGCGGCCAATCGAAGTCATCGGCCGCGTAACCGGTGCCGCGCAGCCCGATCTGCACGACTCTCCGAGTATCCAGCAGCCCTTCTTCCACGGCACGCCGAAATGGAGTGCCGTGGGCTATTTTCTCGCCGAACATTTCGTCGTTGATGTCCGCATGGGCGTCGACGTGAATGAGCCCGACCGGGCCATGCTTGCGCCGCATGGCGCGCAAGATCGGCAGCACGATGGTGTGGTCGCCGCCCATCGTCAGCGGGATGGCGCCGGTCGCGAGCAAGGCATCGAAGTGCTGTTCGATGATGTCGATGCTCTTCAGCAAATTAAAGGTATTGATGGCGACGTCGCCAACATCGGCGACTCGCAGCGAATCAAATGGCGCCGCGCGGGTCGCCATGTTGTAGGGTCGAATCATCCTTGATTCGTCCCTGATCTGGCGCGGCGCAAGCCGCGCTCCCGGCCGATTCGAAGTTCCAATGTCGAATGGCACACCGATAAAGGCAGCATCGAGATCGTCGGCCAAGCCGCATGCCGGCAGCCGCATGAACGTGGCCGGACCCCCAAAGCGGGGCATCACGTTTCCGGACAGTGGCTGAAACAGATCCTTTTTCACTCTTGTACGCTCCGGCGTTCAGCGTCTAAGCGAGTTCCGTCGTTGCGGACAATACGACAAGCCTGATCGCTATGCTAACGTCGGCAACCGGAGCACGGTCAATGCATACATTCAATTCCGTCCTTATCCTGATCCTTGGCGGGCTTCTCGGTGCGGGACAGGTGCAAGCCGTCGAATCGGAGTCGCCGGCGTGGAATCCGTCGACCCTGGTCTGGCGCGCACAGCCGGCCGAGAAGTGGGATGACGCTTTGCCGGTGGGCAACGGGCGACTCGGAGCGATGGTCTTCGGCAAGACGGACGAGGAGCGGATCCAGATCAACGAGGACACCTACTGGACGGGCGGCCCGTACTCGACGGTCGCTCGCGGTGGCCCGGCGGCGCTGCCCGAGATTCGGAAGCTGATTTTCGACGGCGAGCTCATCCGGGCGCACCGCCTCTTTGGACGGTATCTGATGGGCCGCCCGATGGAGCAGCAGAAATACCAGTCGCTCGGGAATCTCGTCATCCGGCTTTCGGAGAGCGGAGCGGTGACCGATTACCGCCATGCGCTCGACCTCGACACGGCCATCGCGACCACCACCTACACGCAGGGCGGCGCGCATTTCACGCGTGAGGTGTTTGTCACACCGGTGGACCAGGTGATCATCGTGCGCCTCACAAGCGACCGGCCGGGCCGCATCTCGCTGACAGCCCAACTGCGCGGCCAGCGCAACACCGCCCACTCGAACTACGCCACCGACTACTTTCAGATGGACGGCCACGGGCCCGACGGGTTGATCGTGCGCGGCAAGTCGGCCGATTACATGGGCGTCGAAGGCAGGATTCGCTATCAGGCGCGGCTCAAGGCCGTCGCTCAGGGCGGCACGACGACCGTCAACGACGCTGATCTCGTCATTGACAGCGCCGACTCGGTCACGTTGTTCGTGGGCGCTGCGACCAACTTCGTGGACTTTACCGATGTGAGCGCGGATCCCGATGCCCGTGTTGACGCAGTGATGATGGCGGTGGTCCACCGGTCGCTCGAGGCTATCAGGCGCGATCATTTAGCGGCGCATCGTGCGCTGTTCCAGCGGGTCGCGATCGCGCTGGAGCCGACACCAGACTCCTACCTGCCAACCCACGAGCGCCTGAAGAAGTACACCGGTGCCAACGACCCGAGTCTGGCCGGGCTCCTGTTCCAGTTCGGGCGTTACCTCCTGATCTCGTCGTCCCGGCCCGGGACCCAACCCGCCAATCTCCAGGGCATCTGGAACGACGACATGAATCCGCCCTGGGATTCGAAGTACACGACCAACATCAACACGCAGATGAACTACTGGCCGGCTGAAGTCGCGAACCTTGGAGAACTGACCGAGCCGCTGTTCCGGATGATCCGCGAACTGACAGTGCAGGGCGTCGACGTCGCGGACGCGCACTACGGGGCGCGCGGCTGGGTCCACCATCAGAACACCGACATCTGGCGCGTCGCGGCGCCCATGGACGGGCCGAGCTGGGGCGCCTTCACGACCGGCGGCGCCTGGCTCGTCACACACCTCTGGGAGCACTACCTCTTCACCGGAGACCGGGCGTTCCTGCGGGAGTACTACCCCATAATGAAGGGGTCGGTCGAATTCTTCCTCGACTATCTCGTGCCCCACCCGAAACGCGACTGGCTGGTCACCAATCCGTCGACGTCACCCGAGAACTTCCCGCTCGCTCCGGGCAACGACCCGTTCTTCGACGAGATCACGATGTTTGAGAGCTCAGGCACCTCACTGGCTGCCGGATCGACGATTGACATGCAGATTTTGAACGACCTGTTCGGCTATGTCGCCGAAGCCGCCGCCGTTCTCGACCTGGACGAAGACTTCCGGAGCACGGTGCTCAGGGCACGCGCGCGGCTGGCGCCCATGCAGATCGGCAAGAACGGCGAATTGCAGGAATGGCTTGAAGATTGGGGACAACGGGAGCGGAGCCATCGTCACATCTCGCACCTCTATGGCCTGTTTCCAGGCCGCCAGATCTCGATGCGCCGGACGCCAATATTCGCAGAAGCGAGTCGCAAGGTTCTCGCGCAGCGAGGACTCGAAGGCAATGGCTGGTCCTCGGCGTGGAAAGCGGCGGCATGGGCGCGGTTGAGCAACGGGGGCGAGGCGCTTCAGAACATCGTCTACGCCGTTAACCATTACACCACCGAGAGCCTTCTCTCCATTTGTTCGGGGAAGCCGCAAGTGGACGGCGCCTTCGGCCTCACGGCGGCCATCGCCGAAATGCTGTTGCAGTCGCACGAAGATGCGCTGGAGTTCCTCCCCGCGCTGCCCGCCGCCTGGCCGGCAGGCGAGATCCGCGGCCTGCGTGCCAGGGGCGGCTTCGAAGTGGACCTCCGATGGCGTGACGGCCAGCTCGAGCGAGCGGAAATCGCATCGACGCTCGGCCGGACCTTTCGCCTGAGGACGACACGACAACTGACCGTCGAGAGCGGCGGAGCGACGGTCCGCGTCAGCCGACCGGCATCCGACATCGTGGAGTTCGCGACGGTGCCCGGGTCGCGCTACATCCTGTCGATTGGCGGCTGAAACTCGGGCGCATCAGGCAATTTGGTTCGCTGGCTTCTGCTGAGAAGCGTGTTTATTATCCGTAACTTGAACACAGCCTGCCGCAAACTCCTTTCGGAACAATGGACAGAAACAAGAATACGGACAATTGCAGGTTCAAGAAAATCGTCACGCCGTTGGACCAGACCGGCGTCGGGGCGCTAACTGCTTGAACTCCCACCCTGCCCACCTGACCCGTTTCGAGCACCTGTTAACGCTCGTCACGCGCGTGGCGCCCGGCGAGGGCCGCACCGCGTTCCTGTTCTTTCTGCACGCGTTCCTGCTACTCGCGTCGTACCAGGTCGTGAAAGCGCTGCGCGAAGCCTTCATGCTTGCCAAGTTTTCGGCCGAGACGCGCGCGTACGCGGTGGCGCTCATGGCGCTGGTGCTGATGCTCATCGTGCCGCTCTATGGCCGGTTGCGACATCACCTCGACGGCGCGCGACTGTTGCGCGCCGTCACGATTTTTTTCGTGGCGACACTGCCGCTGTTCGCCGTGCTCGCCCATTACCAGATTTCAATCGCGTTTTCGTTCTTCATCTGGGTCGGTATCTACGGCGTCATGGTCGTGTCGCAGATGTGGGCCTTCGCTGCAGACTCGTTCAACGTCAGGAGCGGCCAGCGCCTGTTCGTGGTGATCATGCTGGGCGCCAACGTTGGCGCACTTGCCGGCGCCAAGCTCACACAGGTAGCGGTGGCGGCGCTCTCGCCCATGGGACTCATGATCCTCGCGGCCGGCACACTCGGCGCCACGCTGTTTCTCGCCACGGCTGAACGTGCCGCTATCCCGGCCGGATCGCGCGCAACCGAGTCCGCTCGCCCCCGGCCCTTGCCCAGGCTGCTCGGCGGAATCGGCCTGGTGCTGCGCGATCGTTATCTGCTGCACATGGCGCTGTTCGTGGTGCTGCTCAACTGGATCAACACCACGGGAGAATTCATTCTCGCCGACTACGTGAAAACCGATGCCGTGGCACGCGTCGCCGAAAGCGGCGGGAAGCTCGACCTGGGCTCGCTCATCGCCGAGTTTTACGGCAATTTCAATTTCTGGGTGACGCTGATCAGTCTGATCATCCAGCTGTTTATCGTTTCCCGCGTCTACCAACTCGTCGGCATACGCGGCGCGCTGATGGTCCAGCCGATCATCCTCGCGCTGGGATATGGCCTGGTGTTCTTCGGGCCAATGTTCGGCGGTGCCATTCCGTTCTTCTTATTGCTTCGTCGGATCAAGTTTGCAGAGAACAGCGTCGATTACTCACTGATGAACACCACACGGCAGGCGTTGTTCCTGCCGGTCGACCGCGACTCGAAATACGATGGCAAGACCGCGATTGACACCTTCTTCTGGCGCTTTGGCGACCTCATCACGGGAGCCGGCGTGTTCATCGGGCTCAATGTATTGAGCTGGGCCGTGTACGATTTTGCATTGTTGAACTTTGTGCTGGCGCTTGCGTGGATTGCACTCGCGATCGTCATGGGGCGCGATTACAGCCGCAAGGCAAGCGAGAACGAGGTGCGCGCGGCGCCCCAGGCAGTCGAGCCCATTCCCGACTTGCTCTATGCGCCCGGCGAGTCGTTCTTGCATCCCGTTGCGCCGACAGCGTTCTACGACGCGGAACCGGGCGATGTGCTGGTCCTGCACGCCCGTTGCGACGACGGACATCGACTGCCGCACTGGTTGCGGTTCAATGTCCGGCTGCAGGCCTTTGTCGGCAAGGCTCCATTGAATGTCGAAATAGCAGAGTTGCGCATCACCGTCATCGCCTCCAACCTGGAAGGGCTCGAGGCGCGTAGCACATTCGTGGCGAGACGCGTGACGCGCTGACGCGCGCCGCCGCCGCACTGGCTCAGGGTGATGTTGTCGCTGCCGCTGCCGCGGGCAGGGCCAGCAACTCGTCCCGACGTTCCAGAATTGCCTTGCGCTCGCGTGCGCTGACCAGATCGCCCAGCGCTGCCTGCAAGCTCGCCTCGTCGAGCGCCGCCAGCCGACGACCGACTTCCGCGCCCGGCGTCGGCGGCCGCGCCTTGAGGTACGCGGGCAGGCCCTTGGTGGTGCCGAAGGCGCGCTCGTGCGAGGTGACGTAGACGAACCAGTCGTCCGAATCGAACAGCAACGATTCGGCGGTGCGGCCTTCGTTGCCGATCAGCGCGTCAAATGCATAGACCAGCTGGAACTGCGGTTCCGCACTGCACCAGCCACCACCGCGCAACGATTGCTGCTGCACTTCGGCCTGCGTGACCCACTTGTTCGGACGTCCCTGCACCACGCCACGCTGGCTCTGCACTTCGCGCTCGACCGTGACCGGCACGAGGCCGAGCCCGAGCTGACGGTCGAGCCGGTAGGCCGCCACTTCCTTGCCGGCCGCATCTTTGGCACGAAGCTGGAACACGGCGGGAAAGCGTTTGCCGCCGTGGCTCACTGAGACGTTCAGCTCGTTCGGGCCGCGCGGGCCCACCACGGTCACCTCGCCGTCGCGCAGCGCCGCAAGCACGCTCGCGTCATCGAATTCGTTGGGCGCAACGAACAGGCCTTCGGGCTGCAGCGGGGTGGCCTCGGATTGCCCCGCATAGCGGACACTGAGTCCGGACGGCTGCAGGATCAGTGCCGCGGCCCGGCCGTTGTACACCGCATGGTTCATGCCGGCGTCGAGTTTGACGACGCGGCCGTCGAAGCGGGTGACTGCGCGGGAATCCCGGGTCGGCGTATGGCCGACCACCAGCCTGGTGGCACCGAACTGCTGCAACAGCGGCAACAGCACGTCGGCTTCAGCTGCCTCATTGCACAGCGCAGCTCCGCGGTACCAGTTGGGGCCGTCCTCCGAGAGCAGAGTGTTGGCGGCGGCGACCTCGAAGCGCTGAGTCGCTTCGGTCAACGCGGCATCCGGCGTATCGCCGTTCGCGGCCGCAGCGGCTGCCAGGCGTTCCATGGCGAGCTGCGGCTGGGTGTCGAACGCGTCACCTGCCTGCAGCAGCTTCGCCTGCTCGAGGCGCGTGGCAAGCCCAAGATAGTCCGTGAGTGCGGTGCGATAACGCAGGTTCAGTTCCTGCAGGTTCATTCCCCGCAGGATATTCGAGGGCCCGGCGTGCATGAAGAGCGAGTCGTTAAGCACGATCGCTACAGGCAGCGTCAGCAGCCACTGGCCGTACTTGCCCATGGGTGAAAGGGCAGCGCGGTGCCCAAAATACCCGGGCGGAAACTTCTGGTCGAAGGCGGTGCCGGATCCTGCGCCTTGCGCCGCCTCCCACCGCTGGCGCATTTGCGCGCGCTCGGCGGCCGATTCCATGTCTCCGTAAGCAGCGTATTCTCCGGCATCGACGTAGCGCAAATCGCCGAGCAGGTTCATCGCCTCGTGGTTGCCCAGCAGGACGTGCAGTTGCCCGCCCGCCGCTTGTGCCTCGTCCTGCAGGCGCATCAGCAGGTCCATGACTTTGCGCGAATCGGCGCCACGGTCGAGCAGGTCGCCCAGGCTCACGATGTGCGTGTGCCCGGCCGCCCAGCGGTCCTGCGCGTCGAGGATTCCGGTCTCGCGCAGCAACGTGAGCAGCTCGGTGTAGGCGCCGTGCACGTCCGCGAAAGCCACCACGCGCTCGATTCCGCTCCATTGCACCTGCGCGGCTTGCGCCCGCGCCTCGCGCGGGCTGCTGCAGGCAATGACGGCGATCAATGCGGCAAGCAGGATTCCGAGTCTCGGGCAGCGGGACGCGGACATCGATGGATTTCTCAGGCGCCTTCGGCGGGCACCAAGGTGATCTCGCCGTCATCGACGCGCTCGAGCAGTTTCGTCAACCGTCGATGCACCTCGTGAATCTCCAACTTGGTCAGGCCCATCTGCAGTTCGTTGCCTTCGCGGCGGACGCCACGCTTTTCCGACAGGTTACTGCCGTTCGCCACGGGAACGTAGCTGCGGCCTTCGAGCTGCCATTGCGCGAGCACGCCCAGCCGATCGGTCAGCATTTGCGGCGTGATTTGGCGCAGTCGTTCGACGGTGTCGGCCGGAAGTCGCTTCACGCGCATATCCTTCCAATCCTCGCCGCGCTCACTCGCGTCCGACGCGAAGGCGATACCGTGATCGATCGAAAATACGCGCGCGCCGACCTCCGCTTTACCGATCAGAAAGTTGCCTAGGTTATTGTCGCGATGCTTGATCAGATTCGTGAGCACGTTGAGCTGGCCGATGTGGCGCGCATAGACCGGGTCGGCGGCAAAACGCGCGGGGATGTAGACGTCCACGACCACATTGATGTCGTTCAGCCAATACTGCACCACGGCGAGCACCTGGTCGGCGGCGGAAAACGTGCGCTCAACGTCGGGCGAATACTTCGCGAAGTCCGCCAGCGGCACCATGCGCAGCGTCGTGGGCGGCACCACGTACTCGGCAGGATCGAGGAAAAGCTTCTGCAGCTCGTACGCCGCGAGGTCGTAGCGCGGGACGTTGTTGAAGGAGTCCGCGCCCGGTGCAGCCTTGCGCAACTTCACGCGCAGCGGCGGTGCCCCGCCGAAGGAGATTTCGGCCCGCAAGGTGAAGTCGCCCTTGGCGGTTGGGCCGGCTGATCTCGGCCTGCGTGATCACCAGCGGTTCGGCGGCGAGCAGCTTCTCGAGGTCCGCGACCGGCTGCGTGATGTTTGCGTCCTGAGCTGCCGCTGTGGCGACCAGTGCCAGCAGCAGCGTTGCGGGGAACAGGCTCTTCAGCCGGCGCATCGGTTGCATCTGTTTTCTCCCTTCTAGCGAAGGATAGGAATGTCAAACGGGCTATTCTAGTGTGACGTAAACGCACAAGTTCGAAGAGTGCGCGAACGGGAAGCGGTTTCGCCTGCGGTGAACCCCTGGGGGAGGGGGGGGCTGCCTGAAGCCGAGGGCAACCATCGGCCGCTGATCGACCCCGGCCCGCGCCTGGCACCACAATCAAGCCCTGACACGAGACACATCTATACTCGGCTGGGACGCGCCCAGTGCTGTAATTAAAGACAGCCAAGTAATCGCTGTCAACCTCTTAGAGGGTAGAGCATGCAAACCATAACCAGACTTGGCGGGACCGCAGGCATCAAACCAGATACAAACGACCTTGACGGCTGGGTAAAGATTGCAGGCAATCCTTCAATGAAAACCTGGGCGCTGCACACATCTGCAGACGGCAGCATGCTTGCCGGCGTATGGGAGTGCACAGTCGGCGCCTATCACGCGACCTATACCGCCTACGAGTTTGTCCATTTGCTTGAAGGACGCATAACCATTACGCCGGATGGCGGCAAGCCGGTCACAGTGAATGCTGGTGACGCATTTGTCGTTGAAGCCGATTTCAAGGGCACCTGGAAAATCGAGGAGAATGTCCGCAAGTACTTCGATTTCCGGCTGAAATAGCCCGTTAGGTCACTCAGCGGCTGCAATCAAAGCGCGACACTTACGGCCTGGCGTGTGCCTCGCCGTGATATCCAATCGAGGGCACAAAGCGTGGTGGTCGGCGTGCCGCGTGTGTCCGTTCAAAGGCATGGGCGAGGGCGAGGACCTGATCGTCCTGCCAAGCGCCTGCGAAGAACGATATGCCCATCGGCAGGCCGTGCACAAAACCGGCCGGCACAGTGATGCTCGGGTAACCCGCGACTGCAGCGGGAGTTGAACTGCTGAAGCCGGCGGCCCAGCTGTCTCCATTGATGAGGTCGATGGGCCATGCGGGACTCTGTGTCAGTGCAACCAGCGCGTCGAGCTTGTGCTTCTTCAGCGCAGCGTCGATTCCTTCCGGTCCGGACAATCGTTTAGCGCGCTTGAGCGCTGCGCGATACTCGGGGGAGTTCAGATCACCTTTGCCTTGTGCTTCACTCATGCGCTCCTGGCCGAACCAGTTCAACTCGCGTTCCGCCTCCCGTTCGTTGAACGCAATCACGTCGGACAGGCTCTGTAACAACGCGACCTCACGCCGCTGCAGATAGTGCCCCAGGTCGCTCTTGAACTCGTACGCGAGCACCGTGCCTTCATCCTTGTCGTATTCGCCATTGTGTGGCAGGACCACTGGGTCGATGACGTCGGCTCCCTGGGCGCGCAACGTCTGGATCACCGTCTCGAGGATGGCCTTGCCACGGTCGTCGTCACCGCCGATGCTGCGCACAATGCCGATGCGGTGACCTTGCAGGCTTGCCTGCTCCAGCGCATCACGATAATGCGCGCGTCTGCGGTCGGCCTCGGTAGTTGCGGGATCCTCAGCGTCGCTGCCGGCGATGACATCGAGCATGATCGCGGCATCAGCGACCGTGCGGGTCATCGGCCCCGCGGTATCCTGGCTGTGGGCAATCGGCACGATGCCCTGTCGACTGACCAGGCCAAGTGTGGGCTTTAGACCCACGATGCCATTGATCGACGCTGGACAGACGATTGAGCCATCGGTCTCCGTGCCGATGGCCGCAGCCGCCAGGTTCGCGGCAATGGCGGCGCCGGAACCCGAGCTCGACCCACATGGGGAGCGGTCCAGGACATACGGATTGCGTGTCTGGCCGCCGACCGCGCTCCAGCCGCTGCTCGAGCGATTGCTGCGAAAGTTGGCCCATTCGCTGAGATTGGTCTTACCCAGAATCACCGCCCCGGCCTCACGCAAGCGCCGGGTGATCTCAGCATCCCGTTGTGCGGGAACATTATTCAATGCGAGCGATCCAGCCGTCGTCAGCTGCCGATCAGCGGTGTCAATATTGTCTTTGAGCAAAATCGGAATGCCATGCAGCGGACTGCGAACTTTGCCGGCGCGACGCTCGGCATCGAGCGCATCGGCGCTGGTCAGTGCATCGGGATTGACTGCGATTACCGAGTTCAGCGTTGGGCCGGCATCATCGATATCGGCGATGCGATCCACATACCACTGCGTGATGCGCCGTGACGTCAGGCTGCCGTCTTGCATCTTCTGCTGGAGCGCCTGGATATCGAACTCGCTGAGATCGAGCGCAACCGCAGCCGGCGCATCCGCGACTTCCGGTCTGGAACCTGGGTCAGGCGCCCGGTCGCAGGCAGCAATCGCCAGGAGAATCAGCCAGATTGCGGGCCAGTCTTTGGGATCTCCGTGGCGCATCGATCCAATCTCCTGAAACAGGAGCCAATCATGGCAGGCGCGGCCGCCCGACGCGGATGCGCCGGGCGGCCGCCTGGGGCCAGGTGCTGCTAGGTCGCCGGCATATCCATCTTCATGTCGGCTGGCATCAAGAGGGGGGCGCCCGCCTTGAGTACCAGAGAGCCGAGGATCACGGACTCCGTGTCGCCAGCGCCACGCGCAGTGTGCACCACGTCCGACTCGTAGAAAATGGCGTCGCCTGCTTTCAGGATGACATCAGTGCCAGGCGTGATCAGGTCCTCGGCCGGTCCCGTAGCGCCTGCACCCGCGCCACGAATGACGTGGGCAGTGCCTGCCTTCAGCGTCCATCCGAAGGAGCCGGAGACCACGCCCAGCACCGTTGTGCCCGGGTGACTATGAGGAAAGATCTCGGCTCCCGGCTGGAATACGAAACGGGCGACGTAGACGGTTTGACCCGGCGCCACAGTGGACGGGGCAGCGGCAAGGACCTCGGCGGTCACGCCGGGTGCAAGCGTATTGAGTGCAATCGGACCGGCCGCAGGCGCGGCCTCCTGGCCACGGGCCGCCGGACTGGCTCCGGCGATCACGAATCCGGCAATGAGAAGCGCCGCGACGGGTGTAAGTCTGAATGTAAACTGACGCATGAATCAATTCCCCTGTTTGGTATGGTGGACTCGAACCACAAGACGTGGAATCGGTACGAGTTATTTATAGCACAGCTTCGAAAAAACTCTGCAATCAGCAAGGCCGCTAGCCTTGGAAGCCGGGTGGCGGCTCGGCGGCAACGCCGGACACCCGTTCTAGTGCGATTCCCACACGACCGATGGTGCCTTCGTCGAACAGTCGGCCAATCAAGGTGACGCCATGCGGCACCCGCCGTGGTGGCGAGAATATTGGGAGCGGGTTGGCTGGATCCGGTGCCCAGTCACTGCGCGCTTCGGCGACCTTCACGAAGCCGGTACGCAATGTCAGCGAGGGATGTCCGGTAAAGTTGGATATGGTCAGCATTTCGCTGCGCAGCGAGGGCACCAGCAACACATCGACCTGGCTGAAAATGCGCGCCATTTCCAGTGCCACTTTGCGCCGCAGGCGATCGGCCTGAACGAAATCCACCGCCGACAGGAAACGCGATTGCCGAAACAGGTTGGGCCAGGCATCGGGCAGTTGCACCCGTAACCGGTCATCATCCCCGCTGAGCGTGAGCTCCTCGAATGCGGCGGCGGCCTCGGCGAACAACAAGATATTGAGCGAATCGTAGGGCCAGTCGGGCAGAGTCACTTCGGTGACGACCATGCCCGACTGCCGCAATGCCTGCAACGCCGCCCGATCGACATCGGTGGCCGGAGCCTTGCTCATCCAGGCTGGAAAATAGCCAACTTTCAGTCCGCGCAGCGAGCCGCCGGCATCGAAATCAAGCTTGCTCGGCACACTGCCAGGATCGCCGGCATCCATGCCCGCGATAACTTGCAGCACAAGCATCGCGTCCTCGACGCAGCGCGTCATCGGACCCAGCTTGTCGAGCGACCAGCACAGTGTCATTGCACCGGTACGCGCGACACGGCCGTAAGTCGGGCGCAACCCGGTAATGCCGCAGCGCATGCTCGGCGCGACGATGCTGCCACCGGTTTCGCTCCCGATCGCAAACGCAACCAGACCTGCCGCTGTAGCCGCACCGGGCCCGGCGCTGGAACCGGATGCGCCTTCTTCGAGCAGCCATGGATTCATGGTCTGGCCACCGAACCAGATATCGTTCAAGGCCAGCGCGCCGAGGCTCAACTTGGCGATCAACACCGCCCCGGCGGCTTTGAGCCGCGCGACGACCGCGGCATCTTGCGCCGGTATGCGATTGCGGAATGGCTCGGCACCATAAGTCGTGGCAATGCCGGCGGTATCGAGCAGGTCTTTCAGGCCGTACGGAATACCATGCAACGGGCCGCGGTATTGTCCTGCCGCAATTTCCGCATCGGCCTTGCGGGCGCTGCTGAGCGCATGTTCGGGCACGAGCGTGATGATGCTGCGAAGCTTCGGGTCGAAGCGCCGGATGCGCTCCAGATAGATGCCGGTCAATCGTTCGGATGTGAGTTTGCGCGTCTCGATCCAACGCGAAAGTGTGCTGACCGTTGCGAAGGCGATCTCGGCATCTTTGCTTGGCAAGCGGCCGGGGTCGCCATCGGAGCGCACGAATCGATCGCGGTCCGGACCCGCGGTCATGCCCGCCATCACTGGATTCCATTGAGTCGCGGGAGCAATCGTGGATTCGATCGCAACTGTGCGCGGGCCGTTGCGTCGTTCGTACACCGAAGCAAGCGTGCGCCGCCAGCTCAACGCTGCCATCTCGCGCTCCGCCGGCACCATCGAAACCTGCAGCAGTTTTTCCGCTTCGGCGAAAGTGGTTGGTGTAACTTCCGGCCCGACCGGCGGCGCGGTTCCGAACGCTGGCGGCGCGCCGGGCGGCGGCGAGGCCGTTTCTTCGCCCGCATGCGCGCCCGCGACCGCACTGAGCGCACCGAGTGGCGCAAAAATCAGGAATTGGCGCCGGGTATTCATGTTTGCTCCTTGCTTCTTAAGGAGTATAGCGGGTGCTTCAGAGACGTCAGGACGCCCGGATGGCCCAATCCCGCGCCGGGGTATCTGTGACTGGCGCCATCAATCGCGTTCATACTGGCCCCAATCAGTACTCTTTCTCCTGCACAGTGGGGACACCAATGGCGCTGGCTGAGTTCAGTTATCGGGACAAGAAGCTCGGCGATACCGAGGCGATTGCCGTCGCCACCACGCCCGACGTGTTCCATCCCACCTCCACGACTGTTCTATTGCTGCGCGTGGCCCGCGGTGCGTTGGGCCAGCCATGTCAGTCCGTGCTCGACCTGGGCTGCGGTAGCGGGGTCGTCGCGGTTGTACTGGCGCGGCTGCTGCCGTCGGGCACATCCGTGTGCGCTTCCGATTTGAGTCCCGAAGCCGTCCGGTTGACGAGCGCCAACGCCGAGCGGAATGGTGTCCGAGTTGACTGCCGCTGCGGCAACTCGTTCGACCCGTGGCCGGGGCAACGATTCGATCTCATTGTCGACGACGTGGCGGGAGTCGCGGAACCGCTCGATCGGCTGTCGGGATGGTACCCGCCGGGCGTTCCCAGCGACGCCGGGCGCGACGGAGCGCGGTGGATCCTCGAAATTCTGGACCGGGCCCCCGATCACCTTTCGCCAGGTGGCCGGTTTGTTTTTCCGGTATTGACCCTCTCACGCGAAGACCGAATTCTGGACCGGGCTCGCGCCCGGTTTGCCGCTGTGACCCAGGTCGAGGAACAGTGGTACCCCTTCAGCGAAACACTGATGGCACACTTCTCGCTCATCGAGGAGCTCGCCCGAGAAGGAAACATCCGGGTGGAGAAGCGAGGCAGCCGGTGGTGCTGGGCGACGAAGATCTACCTGGCCGAGCGGCCGTTATCCGCCTGATGCCAGCGCCCTACAGTCTAGCGATCGCCGAGCCCCCGTTGCGCCAGTTGGTCGCACCGTTTGCCCGCGCCGATGATCGTCGCGCCGTGTTCCAGCTGCTGACCACGTGCTTGCTGTTCATTGTGGGTTGGAGTGCCATGGCTATAGCCGTACGGCTGGCCTGGAACTACGCTGTCGTGCTGCTGCTGGCGCTGCCGGTCGCAGGGCTTTACGTTCGGCTATT
The DNA here is from genome assembly GCA_963819545.1 of uncultured Gammaproteobacteria bacterium. Classification (GTDB taxonomy): domain Bacteria; phylum Pseudomonadota; class Gammaproteobacteria; order Steroidobacterales; family Steroidobacteraceae; genus SCUD01. The sequence goes on from CAWFWJ010000002.1 coordinate 1,711,306, forward strand.
CATCCTTCAGCACGACTGTGGCCATGGCTCGTTTTTCAGCAGCAAGCGACTGAACGACTCAGTCGGTCGCATGCTCGGCGTTGTGACGCTGATGCCGTACTCCTATTGGCGACGCACTCACGCGATCCACCATGCGACGTCTGGGAACCTGGACCGTCGTGGGATCGGGGACATCGAGACTCTCAGCGTGAGCGAGTATGTGGCTGCGCCCTGGTGGCGTCGCCTGGGTTATCGCGTCTACCGCAGCATGCCCGTGCTGCTTGGCCTCGGGCCGATGCTCCAGTTCTTCCTCAAGCAGCGCCTGCCGCTCGACCTGCCGCGCTCCTTCAGGAAAGAGTGGGTCAGCATTTGGCTCAACAATGTCGTGCTTGCGCTGGTGTTCGTCCTTCTCTCGCTGACGCTCGGCTGGCAGACGGTACTGCTTGTGCACCTGCCAGTGTTTCTCGTGGCGGGAGCAGCGGGCGTCTGGCTCTTCTACGTACAGCACCAGTTCGAGATCGCTTACTGGGCGAACAGTGATGTCTGGAATATCGAGCGTTCGGCGGTCGAGGGCAGTTCCTATTACGATCTGCCGGCGATCCTGCACTGGTTCAGTGGCAACATCGGCTACCACCACCTGCATCACATGGCGACCCGGATTCCGAACTACCGGCTGCGCGAATGCTTCGACTCGCACCCGCGCCTCCAACAGGCTCCACGCTTGACGCTCAGGACCAGCCTGCACTCAGCACGACTGCGGCTCTGGGACGCGCGCGCCCGGCGCATGGTCCCGTTCTCCGCGCTTGTCACGACGAGAGGTGTGAGACGGCGCAGATGTGTAATGAAGCGTCGCGACTTCCTCGCGCTCCTTGCGGGCACCACGACCGCCGCTTTCGGACCCGCGATCCATGCCCGACCGCAGACACTCCGGGTTGGCGTCGTCGGTGGCGGCATCATTGGTGCAGCGATCGCGATGTACCTGGCCGAGGCGGGCGCTCATGTGACGGTGTTTGAGAAGGACGGAGCCGCGATGGGCGCGACGCGGAACTCGTTCGCCTGGCTCAATGCCTTCGTCGCCGATCCGCATTACCGCGCGCTCCGGCTCGCAAGCATGGCGACCTATCACAACCACGACCGGCAACTGGGTCTCGGCATCGTCTGGGGCGGCTACCTGAACTGGGCAAGCAATGAGGCCCAGGCCGCAGTCGTTCGCGCGAATGCCGCGGATCTTGACGGCTCCTCGTTCCCGGTGCAGTGGTTGGACGCGGACGAGATCGCGTACCTGAGTCCACAACTTCGGCCGGGCTCGATTGCGGCAGCACTCTTCTCGTCGATCGATGGACACCTCGATCCGGTGTATGTCACCCGGCGTTTCCTCGAGCGGGCAGTGGCGCACGGAGCCAGCTTGCGCATCCCAACTGAAGTACAGGCGCTGGATTTCCAAGGTGGCCGCCTCAAGGCCGCGGTGACAACGGGTGGTCGCGTGCCGCTCGATCGGCTGGTCGTCGCCGCGGGCGTGGACACGCCGTCCCTGCTTGCGCTTGCAGGCTTCAAGCTCCGGCTGAGGCACGCACCTGGCATCCTCGCTCATAGCGCGCCGATGCCGGCGCTGACGCGCATCGTCCACGAGGGCCCTTCGGAGCTGAGCTTCAAGCAGATGGCGGACGGCAGCCTCGTCGGGACCGATGCGCCCGCACCGCCGGACCGGCCGGAGCACGCGGCAATCCGCGCTGCGCCCGGCGATTTCCCCAGCGATGCGCTGCGCGAGCTGCATGGCAACCGAATCCTTGCCCGGATCGCAGCCGTGTTGCCCGCTGCGGCAAACGCACGGCTTGAGCGCGTGACACTCGGCTTCCGACCGATGCCGCTCGATGATCGCCCGATTATCGGACCGGTCCCCGGAGCACCCGACGTCTACGTCAGCGTCACGCACAGCGGCGTGACGCTCGCACCGATCCTGGGGCGTCATGCAACCCGCGAAATAATCGACGGCGATCGGGTCGACGCCCTCGCGCCCTACCGCCCGGAGCGCTTCTCTGCGGCAGTGGCGAATGCATCGAGTGCCGGCGTTGAAGCAGGCATCTAGAAATGCGTCAGCGCGAAACTACGGGGAACTGTCCCGTGTCGACGCGAGATTGGGGCTGAGGCGCGAGAGATAGTCCGCCACGCTCGAGCGCTCCTCGGCAGACAGTGCACCGATCAGCTTCACGTGCTCTGGATCCATCCCGGGGCGCATGCCAGCAGCCGTGTCCTCGAGCTGACGCACCAGGTATTGATAATGCTGACCCGCGAGCCGCGGTCGCATGCGGCGCAACTCGCCGAGTCCCAGCGGCCCATGGCAACCACTGCAGTCACGGTGATAGATCACTTCCCCACGCTCTAACACCGAGCCGTCGCCAGTGCCGCCTTTGAGTGGCGCCGAACGCGGCAAACTCTCGGCGTAGGCTGCGACATCGAGCAGGTCCTGCGGTCCCGCCAGGTTGTGCTTGGACGCCTTCTCCTGCATCCGCTCGTCCCAGCGCCGGTCGTGGCGGAAGTCAACGAGCTGCTTGACCAGCACCGAGACGTGCTGTCCCGCGATCGCTGGAATGCGACCGTCCGGGCTGCCGCGTCCGTCGTTCCCATGGCATTCCGCACAAGTAGTAAAGAGGGCAGCCCCGTGCTTCAGATTGGGCTCGAGTTCGACGGCCGCACGGAAATCCGCGATTGCCGCTGCTGTGCGCCCCTGCATTGCGTCAGGGTCGATTTCAACCGTGCCAGCCGTGTGCATCAGCAGCAACATGCCTGAGATCGCCGTCGCCCCGACCAATAAACGGCGTGAAAAACAGCTACTCATGAGAACAGTGTGCCGCGAATGACGCCGAGCGGCAATGCCGTCGGTCCTGCAATTCGATGCGGACAGCAACCAACGTGGGTTCGACTGGCTAGCTCGTCAGTGAGCTGAGCTTCGAGCGGATCAGCAGAACGTACTCCCGGCTCTTGGCCGGGATTTTCCGCAGCGGCGCAACGGTCGGATCGAGTGGCGCGAACGGAATGATCAGCATCAGCACCAGGTAAAGGAAAATCATCGCGCCGCCCGTGACGAACAGCAGCACCACTGCGATCACGCGCAGCAGCGTGATGTCGATGCCCGCCGCGCGCGACAGGCCCTTGCAGACGCCACTGATCAGCGCGCCTTCACTGACTTGCTGCAGCGGGGCCGCGGTGTCGGACGGCGGGCGGGGCGAGGCGGCGGATGCGCCCGGCACTTCGACGGCTCCGATTTCCTCCAGCGCAGGCTGCAGTTCGGTGAGCGTGATGAGGTCCTGGTTGCGCTGCATCCGCTTGCTGCATTGATCAGCGATGGCCTGCTCCAGATCCTGGAGAATCTCGACCCGATCAGGGTTTCCCTCGAGCTTCGCGGCAGCTTCCCGCAAATAGGCTTCAAGGCGCGAATGCGCGTCCCTCTCCAGCTGGAAGGAATTGCGATTGAGACTGACAGTGATGACCGGTTGCATGGCTTAACGTCCGATATCGGCGATGGTCTTGTTGATCTGGTTCCAATACTGATCGAAGGCGCTGAGCTGGGTCTTTCCGGACCTGGTCAGCCGGTAGTACTTGCGCGGCGGGCCCGCATCCGACTCCTGCCATTCGTACTGTACGAGTTCTTCGCGACGCAGCTTGCTGAGCAGGGGATAGAGCGTTCCTTCCTGGGTGGCAAATTCAGTGTCTGAGAGTTTGCGCAGGATGTCGGGCACGTACACGCTCTCCGAGCCGACGATCTTCAGCACGAGAAATTCGAGCAGACCCTTGCGGATCGGCGTGAATTTGGATTCTGCTTGCATTTCTCTATCAGGTACCTTGTAATAGAAAGGTACGTGAATAAGGGAAGGATGTCAACGAGGGTCCGCATCCTGGGTCCTGTTCGCAACGGGCGGGCTGACGGATAACAGCCGACAGGTATATGAAAATGATTATTGTCGTTCCTCGCATGGTGTGTGTTGCTGGCGCTGGCCTGGCCGCTGGCCATCGCAGTGCTGATCCTGTTTCCCATCTTCTGGGTGCTTTCGATCCCGTTCCGGATCGTCGGCGTGGTGTTCGAGGCCCTGTTTGCGTTTCTCAGGGCTCTGCTGCTTCTTCCCGCGCGCCTGCTGGGCCATCGACCCGCCCGCTAGGGCCTGCAACGCAGTGATGAAGGTAGTGTGAACAGGCCTTGGCGGCGTCGCGGTTCCATCACGATTCAAGTCCCTGCATGTCGAGGTACTCGTCGTAGGAGCCGCGGAAGTCGGCGACGCTGCCGCCGGGCTGCATCTCGATCACACGAGTGGCGAGGCTGCCGACGAACTCGCGGTCGTGCGAGACGAAGATCAACGTGCCGGGATACTTCTCGAGGCCGATCTGCAATGACTCGATCGTCTCCATGTCCATGTGATTCGTGGGCTCGTCCATCAACATGACGTTCGGGCGCGTCAGGATCAGCTTGCCGTAGATCATGCGGCCTTTTTCGCCGCCCGAGAGCACAGTGACAGGCTTCTTGATTTCGTCGCCGGAGAACAGCAGGCGGCCAAGCGTCGCGCGCACGATCTGATCATCGTCCGCCTTGCCTGACCACTGCGACATCCAGCTGAACAGGTCAATTCGTTCGGCGAACTCCGCCTGTGGGTCCTGCGGCATGTAGCCGGGCAGGGCGTTTTCGACCCAGGCAATTCGGCCCCTGGTCGGGTGCAGCTCGCCGGCCAGCACGCGCATCAGCGTCGTCTTGCCGATGCCATTCGGACCGATGACGGCGACGCGCTGCCCGGCTTCGATCGTGAAATTCAGATTGGCAAAGATGTCGGCATCCGTCCCGGGATAGCGGTAGCTGAGCCCTTCGACCGTGACCGCCGAGCGATGCAGTTTCATTTTCTGCTCGAAGCGGAGGTACGGATTCTGCCGCGACGAAGGCCGGATCTCCTCGATCTTGATCTTCTCGAGCTGCCGCTTGCGCGAGGTGGCCTGGCGGGCCTTGGAAGCATTGGCCGAGAAGCGGCGGACGAATTCCTGCAGGTCCGAGATCTTGTCCTTGGCCTTGGCGTTCGCGGCCTCGACGCGCTGGCGCGCCTGCACCGAGGCGAGCATGAAATCATCGTAGTTGCCCGGGTAGACCTTCAGCTGCCGGAAATCCAGGTCCGCGATGTGCGTGCACACCTGGTTCAGGAAGTGCCGATCGTGACTGATGATGATCATGGTCGCGTCGTAGGCGTTCAGCGTGCGCTCGAGCCAGCCGATCGAGTGGATGTCGAGGTTGTTGGTGGGCTCATCGAGCAGCAGCACGTCGGGAGTCGAGAACAGCGCCTGCGCGAGCAGCACGCGCAACTTGAGGCCGGGCGGCAGTTCGCGCATCGGCCCGTTATGCTTCGATTCATCGATGCCAGCGTCGATCAGGACGCTGCCGGCGCGCGCTTCGGCGGTATAGCCGCCGTACTCCGCGAACTTGCCCTCGAGTTCGGCCGCCCGCATGTAGTCGGCGTCGCTCGCGTTCGCGTCGGCATAGATGCGGTCGCGTTTCTGCATCGCGCGCCACATCTCGACGTGGCCCTGCATCACTACATCGAGCACGCGCTGGTCTTCGTAGCCGAACTGGTTCTGGTTAAGCTTGCCGAGCCGCATGCCGGGCTGCAGCACGACCTCGCCCGAGCTCTGTTCGAGCTCGCCGCCGAGGATCTTCATCAGCGTCGACTTGCCGCAGCCGTTCGCGCCGATCAGGCCATAGCGGTTGCCATCGGAGAACTTGACCGTGACGTGCTCGAACAGCGGCTTGGCTTCGAACTGGATCGAGAGGTTGGTGGTTGAGAGCATGGATGTCCGATCGGTGCGAGCAACGCAGACGGCCGGGCCGCACTCGCTGAGCGGCCGAAACCCTGGGTAGTGGTTGGGTGCCGCGCCGACGATCAGGTCGGTGGCCGGCAAGGGGCGGGATTCTAGCCGAGTGCGGGCGGCGGGGTCGCGTTTTCCTGGCGTGGCGCGTAGCTCGCATCACTGGCGTCGAGTGCATGTGCGTCTTAAGGTGATCTCGAAAAGGAAACCCCGGCCTCATGGCCGGGGCATTACGTGGTCTTGGGCAAGCGGCTGTTCAGGCCAGCCGACGTCGCCTCGCGAATAATGCCGCGAGACCCGCAAGCAGCTCGAGTCCGCCGGTCGCACCGCCGCCGCCACCGCCGCCACCACCGCCGGACGCGGCTCTTGTCGTCGTTGTGAATGTTCCGGCCACACCGCCTATCGTCAGAGTCGTCATTCTTGATGTGGAGGAGCTATTGGAAGAGTTCTGCCGGACACACACCGTCTCATCGTTACTGATAGTGCCGGGGTCGGCCGTAAAGGTGTCGGTACAACCAATCGAATAGGTCCCGATCGTGACTGAGATTCGGCTGGAACCCCGGCTCGATGCCGGTAATCGTCACGGTATTGGACTCAACCGGTAATTCAGGGCCACCCCCGATTGGCTTGTGAAGCTGAAGGCATCCGGAGCGGTGTCGCAAGCCCGGCGCGTGAAATCGGCACTCGCGATCCATGTGGCGCAACCGTGACATCCAGCGTGTGCACATCACAACCATCGAGGGTGATAAGGTCGCTGATGGAAAGGCGGGATTGTCATCAGATATTCGCCCTTCAACAATTCAGAGACGCTCGCGTAGGCATCTGCAATATCCGGAGCAGTTGGCGCTGGAACAAACTCGCCACCCGTTTCTGTGCCCAGCTCGGTCAAGAGTGTCGAAAGCGTCCGGGATCCGGATTCCCGACACCGATGGTGAAAAGTGGAATGCTGTTGCCGTTGGCGGCGCCGATTACATCGTCTCGGTGCTCGAAGAATGGCTATCGATGCCATCGGTGAAGACGATGACAGCCTTCGGTCCAGCGGGGAGTGGGACCGCAGTGCGTGATCATGTGCTCGACCGAAAGATCAATGGCATCAAGAATATTGGAGCCGTTGCCCGGGTAGGGCGGCCGTGACCGCGGCCGCGAGCGCGCATTATTGGCACCCTGGTCGATCTCTATGAACGCCTGTACGACCGAGGCTCCAGTCGAGTTATTGAACTTGAGGATTGCTGCGTAATCGCCGATGTCCATCGCATCGATGAACGCGATGACGCGCTTTCCATCTCCGCGAGAAAGTTTTCGGTGACGCTCGACGTGTAATCCATCACGAAGACGACCGAAACCTTCTGGTTTGATCTGATCCGGCGGCAGCGTCACATCCGCCGCTTGCAGTGGGCAAGCGGGACTCCGTCCAATGTGAGTGTAAAATCGGTCGGATTCAGCCCTGCCACTGCAACGCCATTAGGTCGGTGACCCTCACAAAGGCCTGGATCGGGCTACTGATCGGCCTTCCCTCCACACGAATTCCCACGGCAGCCCAGGCCGGGCCGGCGACCATCGCTGCGAGCAGCAGCGCCACGGCCTGGAATGGGACGAAAACGGCGAAGGAATTGATCGTCATGTTATTACCCGTACTGATACCCCTATGTGCGTATTGTACGGGGAGTTCGCGCCTATTTGGCTTCTGACATATTTGATGTGCCCTCATTTCGTGAGACAAATCACAGAATTGGAGCATTAGGTACGGACAACGCCGCCCATGCCAAATTATGAACAATTGAGGAACCTGTCGTGCATATAAGCAAAGTGTAATCGCCACATGATGCGATTGCGTGTCCAGCATCCGGTATCCAGAGATGCTTCCGACTCTCGCCGAAATCCGTCAGGCACGTACTGCGCATCGCAGGTTCCGCGATGCGCACGCCGCTCGTCCGCCTCAATGTCCCCGACGCGCCCGCGGAGATCTGGCTCAAGCTCGAAAATCTTCAGCCGATCGGCTCATTCAAGATCCGCGGTGCCGCAAATGCAATGGCGAATATTCCGACCAGGAACAGTTGACGCGTGGGGTACTGACAGCATCGGCCGGCAACATGGCGCAGGGTGTCGCCTGGTGCGCACGCGAGCGGGGTATTCCTTGCACGGTGATCGCGCCAGACACGGCGCCCGGGGCCAAGCTGCGCGCGATCGAGCGGCTCGGCGGGCGGGTGATCAAAGAGCCGTTCGAGCGCTGGTGGCAGACCTTCCAGGATCGCGCCTATCCGGGCGTGGAGGGCACCTTCATTCATGCCTTCGACGATCCCGACGTCATGGCGGGCAATGGAACGATCGGGCTCGAAATCCTGGAAGATCTTCCGGACGTGGAGGCGATCGTCATTCCCTGGGGTGGGGGTGGTCTCGCGAGCGGGATCGGATCCGCAGTGCGAGCGCTCGCACCGTCCTGCCGGCTGATCACGGCGGAAGCCGAGACCGGCGCGCCGCTCGCTGCATCACTTGCGGCCGGTTCGCCTCAGGTTGTGAACTACCGCCCGTCATTCGTCGACGGCATCGGCAGCCGGAGCGTGTTCCCACAGATGTTCGAGCGCGCACAAGCGCTCATCGATTCCGCGCTGGTCGCGACGCTCGCGGAGGTCGCCTCCGCGCTCGCGCTGATGGCCGAGCGCAATCACGTCATCGCGGAAGGGGCGGGCGGCCTGTCCCGTTGCCTGCGCACTCTCGCGCCGGGCCGGCGGCGGCAAGATCGTCTGCGTGGTCTCGGGCGGCAACATTGACGCCGACAAGCTGTGCGCTGCGCTCAGGGGCGAAGTGCCCTCATGATCCTGGCGCGAGCACGGACTCCTGGTGCATACGTTAGCATCACTGTATCGGGAGGTAGCCCAATGACTGCGACACCTGCTAAGGCACGTGCGTTTCGATTCGGGTTCCTGTCCATCGGGCTGATGCTCGCTGCACTTCCCGCAATCGCGGTACCGCGCTTCAGCATCAGCTATCCGGCGGAGTTGAGCGCGGCGCCACTGGATGGCCGCCTGTTGCTGATCTTCTCGCCGGGCGGCGAGCAGGAGCCGCGCCTGCAAGTGATCTGGGACGGCGATGCGATTCCTTTCTTCGGCCTGAATGTCGAAGGCTGGAAACCGGGTCAGCGGCAAGTATTCGACGGCAAGGCCGTGGGTTTCCCCATCCGTTCCCTCAACGATCTTCCGCCCGGCGAGTACCGGGTGCAGGCGGTGCTGAATCGCTATGAACGCTTCGCCCGTAGCGATGGGCATACGCTGCTGCTGCCTCCCGATCAGGGCGAAGGGCAGGTGTGGAGCAAGAAACCCGGCAATCTCTATTCGAAACCGCAGACGATCCGAATCGAGTCGAAACGTCGCGGGCGCGTGGCCCTCGTGCTCGATCAGAAGATTCCGCCAATCGAGTCATTTGCAGGCAAGGAAACCGAGTACAACCGTTACCTGCGGATTCGCAGCGAGCGCCTGTCGAAATTCTGGGGCAGGGACATTTATCTGGGCGCCTGGGTGCGACTGCCCTGGGGCTTCGAGCAGCATCCCGACGCACGCTACCCGCTCGTCATTGCGCACGGCCATTTTCCTGGGGAGCCCTCCGGCTTCCGCGAAACGCCGCCGGACCCGGATTTGAAACCGGAGTACAGCAAGCGTTTCCGCCTCGAGGCCTATAACCACACCCAACAGGAATACGCCTGGCAATCGCAGCAGGACTGGATCACCGCGGGCTTCCCGCGCGTACTGCTGGTCGAGATCCAGCATCCCACGCCTTATTACGACGATTCGTATGCGGTGAACTCCGCGAACAACGGCCCCTACGGCGATGCGATCCAGTACGAGCTGATTCCGGAAATCGAGAAGCGCTTCCGCGGTCTCGGCACGGGTTGGTCACGTTTTGTGTACGGGGGCTCAACCGGTGGCTGGGAAGCTATGGCCGTGCAGATGTTCTACCCGGACGATTACAACGGCGCCTGGATTGCCTGTCCGGATCCAATCGATTTTCGGCACTACGAACTCGTCGATATCTACAAGGACAAGAACGCGTACTTCACCCCCAATCCGTACAAGCGCACGCCGCGTCCTGCGCATCGCGACTGGCTGGGACAGGTTGACTCGACCGTCCAGGAGCAGAATCTGTACGAGCTCACGCTCGGCACACAGGGCCGCTCCGGCGACCAGTGGGACGCCTGGGAGTCGGTGTTCTCACCAGTCGGGAACGACGGCTATCCGCGGCGCATCTGGGACCGCATGACGGGAGAGATCGACCCCGTGACCGCCGCCTATTGGCGCGAGCACTACGATCTCGGGCACATGCTGTGGCGCGACTGGGCGACACTCGGCCCGAAACTTCGCGGAAAACTCAGGATCTATGTCGGGGACATGGATAACTACTACCTGAACAATGCGGTCTACGGCGTGGAAGAATTCCTGAAGAGCGCGGATCCGCCGTCTGACGCCGTGGTCGAATTCGGTGATCGTCATGAACATTGCTGGAATGGCGACCACACGCGCGCGAATGCCTATTCGCGCTTGCGTTATCCGCAGATGGTCCTGCCCTGGGTCGTCGATCGCATTCTCGACACCGCGCCACCGGGCGCAGATGTCGACAGTTGGAGGTACTGACGTGAATCAACCGACACGGCGCTGGCTTTCGGTTGCCGCACTGGCCGCCACGCTTGCGGCCTGTTCAACCAACCCGGTCACGGGCGAGAAGGAACTGATGCTGGTCGGCGAGGGCACGGAACTCTCGATCGGCCAGAAAAACTATGCGCCGACGCGCCAGGCGGAGGGCGGCGACTACGCCATGGATCCGCAGCTCACGAGCTACGTCCAGGGCGTGGGAAATCGCCTTGCGGCGGTCAGCGACCGCAAGCTTCCCTATGAATTCGTCGTGCTGAACAACACGATCCCGAACGCCTGGGCGCTGCCCGGTGGCAAGATTGCCGTCAATCGTGGCCTGCTGATGCAGCTCAAGTCGGAGTCTGAACTCGCCGCGGTACTCGGCCACGAGATCGTCCACGCCGCCGCCCGGCATTCGGCGCAGCAAATGAGCCGCGGCATGCTGATTCAGGGCGGACTGCTCGCGGCCCAGGTGGCGGCGAGCGACAGCGATTACGGAAACCTCTACATGGCGGGCGCCGGACTCGCCGCGCAATTGACTCTACAGCGCTATGGGCGCGAGGCCGAACTCGAGGCCGATCATTACGGCATCGACTACATGAAGCGCGCGGGCTACGACCCTCAAGGCGCCGTCGCGCTCCAGGAAACGTTCGTGCGGATGAACGATCGCAAGGACAGCGGCTGGCTTGCCGGACTCTTTGCAAGTCATCCGCCTTCGCAGGAGCGGCTTGATGCGAACCGCAGGCACTTAGCGAAACTGCCGCCGGGCGGCGAGATGGGTGAGGAGAGCTACACGACGGCGATGAAACAGACAATGAGCTTCAAGCCCGCTTACGACGCCTACGATGATGGGCGCAAGGCGCTCAAGGAAAAGCACGCCGACGTCGCGCTGGCAAAGGCCGGGCAGGCGATCAAACTGCTGCCCGGTGAAGCGCATTTTCATGCGCTGAAGGGCGACGCGTACCTGCTGCAGAAACAACTGCTGGCGGCGACTCAGGCCTACTCCGATGCGATCGCGCGGAACGACGGCTTCTTCTACTACCACCTCCAGCGGGGTCTGATCGCGGAACATCAGCGCCAGGACGACGTCGCACGCCCGGATCTGGAGACGAGCCTCAAGCTGCTACCGACGGGCGCCGCTTACTACGCGCTCGGCAACATCGCATCGCGGCAGCGCAATATTGATTCCGCAAAGCAGTATTACACGGCGGCGGCAGGCTCCGAAGGCGAGATTGGACAGGCGGCGGGGCTCGCGCTGATGCGACTTGATCTTCCGCAAAATCCTGGCAAGTACGTTCGAACCCAGGCAGCGCTCGATTCCGCGGGAATGCTCGTCGTTGCGATTGGCAATCCAACGTCCGTGTCGTTGACCGGGCTCTCAGTGGCCGTGCAGTACGTGGATTCGCAGGGCCGTATGCGCGACTTTCGGCGCAACTTCAACGGCACGCTCGCAGCCGGCCAGCAGGTCCAGATTGCGACGGGACTCGGGCCGTTCCAGAACGCAGATCAATATCGCGTGGCGTTGACTTCGGCGCGGATCGTGGAGCAGTAATAACGGGGCGGCGGGCGAATCAACAATCGAGAGCGCGGCGCAGTCGCCTGTGCCTTTGTAGTTGACGCGCATACTCCCGCTCGCTCTTTCCGGCCTTTGCCTCGATCAGTCGCAAGAATTGTCGGCGCTCATGTGAACTCCACGACCCGTGACGCGTCAATGCGAGCACGAGGCCTGACCAGCGCTCCAGCATTGCGCGCGATCGCGCATCGAGTCGAACGTTTTTCATGGCGCCGAGACATTGCAGCGCCGCCGCAGTCGCTGCTTCGCGGCGATCCGCGGCATCGGCCTGATGGAACTTGCGCAACGCCTGCGTAGCGGACGCGAGCCAATCCTGGGTTCGCGGCAATCGCCCCGGCCGTGAGCGTTCCAGCGTAAAGAACATGTGTGAGCGCGCCAGCGCCCGAAGCGAGGCGGCCGAGCTGCGAAAGCTCGGATCTGCCGCGCGGCGCGCAATTTCGCGGGCCGCGAGTCGCTTTGCCGGCGCCGCACTCGGGCGAAAACCCATGCGTTGATAGAACCACCAGGCGCCGGTTTCAATGCCTTCCTCGTTACCGAGGCCCAGCTGGTACGGCTCGACACTGAAAACCGTGCAGCCAAAGAGGTGATGCGCGGCTGCGATGAAGCGTGCGAACACGCGCGCTGCCTCGGCACCCCGAAACGTCTCGAAGGTGTTGAAGGACAACGCACCGTGGCGTCCCAGCAGTTCGACCTGGATGTAACCGATCGGGACGCCGTTCTTGAGCGTCAGCGCCGTGTAGGTTGCGGGCAGCGTGGCACGCCTGGCAGGAGTCATGCCCATCATTGCAAAGGCGAGGCCGTGGCCATCCTCAATCAGGAAGACATCCCGCGGGTTCGCAAACTGAAAGCCGGCGACGTCGCGTTCGCGTGTAATCATCGATACGCGTGCGAGTCGGATTGCCGCCAGCGCATCCCTGCCATGCAAAGCACGGATGTGCTGCGGCCTGCGTCGTGTCTCGACGCGCAGGTCCGGATAGCCGGACTGCAGGCCGGTACTTTGGAGATGGACGTCGACCCGGTCGAATCGCGCGGTCGTGCGCTCAGGCGTGTGGCGGCCCGCGCGCAGAATGTACGACAGGTCGAGTCGGTCACCGAACGCCTCGCGACTGAATTCGTCGCCGGGCATCGCCGCAATCAGGCCATTCATGAAATCGGCGTCGGTCACGCCGAACGGCACCAGACGGTCAACCGGTGCAAGGTCCTTCGCATGCTGGCTCGCCAGCCATTCTGCCTGCGCCGGGTCGAGCAGGGACGGCAGTGCGGCAAGGATGTCACGAATCGCTTCCTGGTCATCGCGATCAAGAACCAGCGAGCCAGGCCAGAGTTGTCCGATCCATTGCGCAGTCGGCCAGAAGAAGCGATACGGCGTGTCGGTGCCCGCGATGCCGGATCCTGCCAGTGCCGCACGGTGCCGCCGCAGGTCCGCACGCCAGCGGAAATTCCTGAGCAAGCGGCGCGCGAGATTCCGGACCCGGCGGTCGTCCGGATACGCATCGAGAAAGCACAACTGCTCGTGGAGCCGAAGTACCTGCTTGGCGGACGCAAGCTTCGCTCGTGAAAGCTGATCGAGAAGCATCCGCTTCCGCACCCCAATTCCAGGCCCGTACAGCCTGGCGATGCGCGCAAGCGAGGCCAACGCGTCAGCCGCATCTACTCGTCGCACCATGGATTTACTTTCGCCCTGCTTGCGGCAGATCCACGCCGTGCGGCGCTCGAGAGCGCAGCCGCACGGCATGGCGAGGCCGCCACAGGCTGATTTTTACTTGAAGTCGACCCGGCGGAAGTTCTGCTCACCGAAGAAGGTGCGCATTTCCTCGTAGCCTTCAACCAGCTTGTCCTGCTTGTCTTCAGCAAGCTGGGCACGCATCGAAGCCTGGAACGACTTGAACTGCTCGGCATTCGGGTCGGATACGGCGGCGCTCGGGAATTTCGTCACCAGCAGCATGTTGAAATCGCGGTTGGACGCCGTTTCGCTGACGTAGACGAAACAATCGAGAACCGTTCCCTGCTTCTTGGAGATCTCGCAGCCCGACACCCAGGTCTGCTTGAGTCCCTCGAGATAGTCGTCGATGCGATTCGGATTGACTTTCACCATCGTGACATTCCACACCTCTTTCGACGGTGTGTAGTCGGTGTAGACCTCGAAAGCCTGTGCGTTGACAGCCAATGTCAGTGCCGCGGCGGATGCCGCAATTACCAGTCGCTTCATTTTTCGGTCTCCCTTGTCGGACAGGTGAATTCCCGTCCTTTTGTGTCCTTATTGTGCGCCTGCCGCCTGGAGATAGTCGATGGCTACATGCAACAGCGTGCGCGTTGCGACCGCGATGCCCGCCTCGTCGACGTAGAACAGGTCCGAATGATTGTCCGGCGCGGACTTGGCGTCCTGCTCGGGCGGCGTGACACCGATCCAGTAGTAGGCGCTCGGGACCACCTTGGCGATATGCGCGAAGTCTTCAGCAACCGTGAGCAGGCCGCTTGTTTTCACGGCGTCAGCGCCCAGCACAGCCCGGAGCGACTCAGTCACCCGCGCCGTCAATGCCGGGTCATTGATAAGCACGGGATTTGGCGCCGGCATCATTTCGAGCCGGGCGGTCGCGCCATTGGCGGCGGCGACATTCGTGACGATGCGGGCCATGCGATCGATGATGTCCTGGCGCATTGCGGGGCTGAAGGTACGCATCGTCCCGAGCATCTCGACGGTTTCCGCGATGATGTTGTGGCGCACGCCGCCGTTGATGGCGCCGATCGAGACGACCGCCGGCAATTCCGTGATGTCCACCTGGCGGCTGACGAGCGTTTGCGCGGCGTTGACAATCTGGGAAGCCGTCACGATCGCGTCGACACCTTGCCAGGGTCGCGATCCATGGCTTTGCCGGCCGGTGACGACGATCCGGAAGAAATCCGAGCCTGCCATCAGCGGGCCCGGTCGAATGTCGACAATGCCGGTATTCAGGCGTCGAGCCCACGTGAAAGCCGATAGCAGCCTCGGGCATCGCGATGTCGAGCAGGCCTTCCTCGAGCATCAGGGGTGCGCCGCCGCGTTCGCCCTCCGGCACGCCTTCCTCCGCGGGTTGGAAGACCAGCAGGACCTTTCCCGGCAGGCGATCGCGCAGCTTGACCAGCACTTCGGCGACGCCCATGAGGATCGCGGTATGCGCGTCGTGACCGCAGGCATGCATGACGCCGACGGTGCGACCGCGAAATTCCCCGGTCGCCGTCGAACGGAACGGCACATCGGTCTTCTCGGTCACCGGCAAGGCATCCATGTCGGCCCGCAACAGGATCGTGGGACCGGGACGGCCGCCCTCGATCACCGCGACGACGCCCGTGTGGGCCATGCCGGTCCTGACATCGAGCCCGAGCGAGCGCAGGTGTTCGGCCACCTTGCCCGAGGTCCGGACTTCGCGATTTGCGAGTTCCGGGTGGAGGTGAAAATCGCGGCGCCACTCGATGACACGCGGCTCGATCGCGGCCGCGGCCCGGTCGAGTTCGGACGCAGAGACGTCGGCGTGCGCGACACCGGCCGCCAATGCACAAAGCATTGCCAGGAGCGGAAACTTCGTCACTTGGCTCTCCCGAAGGTCGCGGGAGTCTAACGCAGCCTTTGGCTGAAAATCGGCTGCCGGACAACGGGTTGAGGCACCCGGGCAGCCTGCGGTATCATGCGCGCCGGTCGGGGGCTGGGCGTCAGCCACCGCGGTCCGGGCAGCGAGGCCCGGTCGTGGTCCCCCGGAACCAAATGGTCGATCGAAAGGCCCCCTCGTGGGGCCTTTTTTGTTTCGATCAGGTCGCCGGAAATGGGCCTCGTGCCCATTTTTTATGCCCGGAGGCCGGTGGAGAACGGATGAAGAACCGTTTGTTCGACCTGCTCGAGCCGGTGGCGGCGGGCCTCGGCTACGAACTGATCGAAATCGAATTCAGTGCGGCCGGGCGGAATTCGGTGGTGCGCGTGTATATCGACCGCAGGGACGGCGCCGGCGTCGGGATCGAGGATTGTGAACGCGCGAGCCGGGCGATCGGCGCAGTGCTCGAGGCGGAGGACCCGATCGGGCACGAGTACCAGCTCGAGGTCTCGTCGCCCGGATTCGACCGACCGCTGCGGACCGCGGCGCATTTTGCGCGCTTTGCCGGAAGCGAGGCGCGTATCGAGCTCGCGGCGCCGATCGAAGGGCGACGCAGGTTTCGCGGGCTGCTCGGAGCCGTCGAGGACGGCAACGTGACGATCGAAGTGGACCGGCGGGAATGGAAACTTCCGCTCGCCGGAATCAGCAAGGCAAGACTGGTGGGTTGATCATGAACAAGCAGATCCTGGAAGTCGTCGAGGCCGTCTCCAACGAGAAGGGCGTCGCGCGCGAGATCATTTTCGAGGCGCTGGAGGCAGCGCTCGCATCGGCGACCCGCCGCAAGCATGGCGACGACATTGACGTGCGTGTCGAGATCGACCGCAAGACCGGCGAATACCTGACGTTCCAGCGCTGGAAGGTATTCGCGGACGACTCGACTGAGCTCGAGTTCCCGGAGCGCGAACTGCGGCTCGACGATGCCGTAGACGTCGATTCGAAGGCCGAAGTGGCCGGGTTCGTCGAGGTGCCGATGGAATCGGTCGTGTTCGGCCGTATCGCCGCCCAGACCGCGAAGCAGGTCATCGTGCAGAAGGTGCGCGAGGCTGAGCGCGCGCAGGTCGTCGATGAATACAAGGATCGCGTGGCTTCGCTTGTTTCCGGCATCGTGAAGCGCGTCGACCGCCACGGGGTTTATGTCGACCTTGGCGGCAATGCCGAAGGTTTCGTCCCGCGCGAACACATGATTCCGCGTGAAATGGTGCGGCCGCAGGACCGGCTGAAGGCGCTGTTGCGCGAAGTGCGCTCCGAACCCCGCGGCCCTCAGCTTTTCCTGTCACGAACCTCGCCAGATTTCCTGATCGAGCTCTTCAAGCTCGAAGTACCGGAAGTGGGACAGGGGCTGATCCAGATTCTGGGCGCGGCCCGCGATCCGGGAGCGCGCGCCAAGATCGCGGTCAAGAGCCTCGATCCGCGCATCGATCCCGTCGGTGCCTGCGTCGGTATGCGTGGATCGCGCGTGCAGGCGGTCTCGAACGAGATCGCGGGCGAGCGCGTGGACATCATTCCGTGGGTCGAGAATCCGGCGCAGTTCGTCATCAATGCGATGCAGCCGGCCGAGGTGACATCGATCGTCATGGATGAGGACGCCCACTCGATGGACATCGCGGTGTCCGAAGACCGCCTGTCGCAGGCGATCGGGCGCGGCGGCCAGAACGTGCGCCTCGCCAGCGAGTTGACGGGGTGGCGGCTCAACGTCATGTCCGAGCAGCAGGCGACCGAGCGCAGCGAGGAGGAAGCGGGCCAGTTGCGTGAGATGTTCAAGACCCAGCTGGACGTGGATGAGGACGTCGCGAGCGTGCTGGTGCAGGAGGGCTTCTCGACGATCGAGGAAGTCGCCTACGTGCCGACCAGCGAATTGCTCGGCATCGAGGAATTCGACGAAGAGATGGTCGAGGAGCTTCGCAACCGCTCACGCGACGTATTGCTGACGCAGGCGATCGCGAGCGAGGAAAAGATCGACGAATCGGGTCCTGCGGAAGACCTGCTGGCGATCGAAGGCATGGACAAGGAACTCGCGTATGAGCTCGCGTCGCGCGGCATCCGCACGCGGGATGAACTCGCCGATCAGTCGCTCGACGAGCTCGAGTCGGTGCCGGGCCTCGACCCGGAGCGCGCCGGCCAGTTGATCATGGCCGCACGTGCGCACCTGTTTGAAAACGCGGGCCAGGCCTGAGGCCGGACGGAGAGAAGCACAAATGTCCGAGGTCACGGTCGAGCAATTCGCGGAAGTCCTGAAAGTCACGGTCGACAAACTGCTGACGCAGCTTGAAGAGGCCGGCATCAAGTCGCTCGGTCCCAACGACCGCATCAGCGAGGATGCCAAGCACGAGCTGCTTACCCACCTGCGCAAAGCGCATGGTAAGGCCGAGGACGGCAGCGCGCCGCGCAAGATCACCTTGCGCCGCAAGGCGCAGAGCGAAATCAAGGTCGCCGCCCCGATGGGCAAGGCGCGCACGGTCAACGTCGAGGTGCGCCGCCAGCGCACCTACATGAAGCGCGATGTTCTCGAGGAACAGGCGCGGGTGGCGCAGGAAGCGCTGGACCAGCAGCGCGAAGTCGCTGACGCGGACAAGGTGGCGGCAGAGCAGCTGCTGCGCCGCGAGGTCGAGCAGCGCGATCAACAGCGCCGGGAGCGTGAGGAAATCGAGCGCCGGACGGCAGAAGAGGCGTCGAAGCGCCAGGCCGAGGAACAGGCACGCCGCGAGGCCGAGCAGCGCACTCGCGAGCAGGCGGAGAAAGATCGCCGCGCGCGCGAGGAAAAATCCCGCAAGACGGTGGAAGACGACAAGAGCACGCGTTACGGTCGTCAGGAGCTGCACATCGCGGGTGGACTGTCCGCCCGGCACAAGAAGGGCCGCTCGCGCCCCGATTCACGCCGCCGCACCGCCAGCGTCGGCGCGGACCGCAAACACGGATTCGAGCTGCCGACGCAGCCGATGCAGCACGAAGTCGCAGTCGGCGAAACGATTACGGTCGCCGAGCTGGCCCAGCGCATGGCGGTGAAATCGAGCGAAGTCATGAAGACGATGCTCAACATGGGCGTCATCGCCACGATCAACCAGCCGGTGGACCAGGACACGGCAGTCCTCGTGATCGAGGAAATGGGCCACGTAGCAAAGGTGCTGAAGGCCGACCAGGTGGAGGAGGCGCTCCAGGCCGGTATGCACACCTCTGAGGAATCGCTCGCGCGGCCGCCGGTCGTCACGATCATGGGTCACGTCGACCACGGCAAGACTTCACTCCTCGATTACATCCGCCGCACCAAAGTCGCGGCTGGCGAGGCGGGGGGCATTACCCAGCACATCGGTGCCTATCACGTGGAGACGCCTCGGGGCGTCATCACCTTCCTCGATACGCCAGGCCACGCCGCATTCACCGCGATGCGCGCTCGCGGCGCGCAGGTCACGGACATCGTCGTGCTCGTCGTCGCGGCGGACGATGGCGTAATGCCGCAGACCAAGGAAGCAATCCAGCACGCAAAGGCAGCGGGTGTCCCGATCGTGGTCGCGGTCAACAAGATTGACAAGCACGGCGCCGATCCGGAAAAGGTCCGCAACGAGCTGTCACAGGAAGCCGTCATTGCGGAGGAGTGGGGCGGCGAGAATATTTTCGTTCAGGTCTCCGCGAAGACGGGCGACGGCGTCGACAAGCTGCTCGAATCGATCCTGCTGCAGGCCGAGGTGCTCGAGTTGCGCGCGGTCAAGGACGCGCCGGCGGTTGGCGTCGTTCTCGAGGCGAGCGTCGAGCGCGGCCGTGGCGCGGTCGCGACCGTGCTGGTCAAGCGCGGAACGCTCAAGATTGGCGACTCGGTCGTTGCCGGCGAGCAGTTCGGGCGTGTCCGCGCGCTGTTCGACGAACTCGGCAAGGAAATCGAGTCCGCGGGGCCGTCGATTCCCGCGCAGATGCTGGGGCTTTCGAGCCCGCCGAATGCCGGCGACGAGTTGCTGGTCGTCGATAGCGAACGCAAGGCGCGCGAAGTCGCCATGTATCGCCAGGGCAAGTTCCGCGACGTCCGTCTGGCACGCCAGGCGGGTGAGAAATCCGAGGACGCGTTTGCTCAGCTCGGAGAGGACGCCAAGGGCACCGTCAACCTGCTGATCAAGGCGGACGTGCAGGGTTCCGCGGAAGCTTTACGCGAAGCGCTCATGAAGCTGTCGACCGACGAAGTCTCGGTCAAGGTGATTTCGAGTGGCGTCGGCGGGCTGACCGAGTCCGACGTGATGCTCGCGGCGGCCTCGAAGGCGCAGATCGTGGCGTTCAACATCCGCGCCGATGCCGCGGCGCGCGAGGCCATGCGGGACCAGAATGTCGAAGTCCGCTATTACAGCATCATCTACGAGGCGATCGACGACATCCGCGCCGCGCTCACGGGCATGCTGGTGCCGGAGGTCAAGGAACAGATCGTCGGCCTGGCGGAAGTGCGCGAGGTGTTCCGCTCGAGCAAGTTCGGCACCGTCGCCGGCTGCCTGGTCGTGGACGGCTATGTGCGGCGCAACAATCCGATCCGGGTGCTGCGCGACAACGTCGTGATCTTCCAGGGCGAACTCGAATCGCTGAAGCGCTTCAAGGACGACGCGTCGGAGGTCCGCGCCGGAACCGAATGCGGTATCGGCGTCAAGGGCTACAACGACGTGCGGGCCAAGGACCAGATCGAGTGCTTCGAGCGCGTCACAGTCGCTCGACAGCTCTGAGAGCGAAGCCGCCCGCATGCCGCGCGAGTATCCGAGGGCCCGTCGGGTCGAGGAGCAGCTAAAGCGCCTGCTCGCCGATCTCATTCGCCGCGAGGTGAAGGATCCGCGCGTCGGCCTGATCACGATTACGTCAGCGGAAGTCTCCAGGGATCTGACCCAGGCCAAGGTCTATTTCACGCCATTCGCCGGCATCGGCGATGCCGCGGTGGCACTTGAGGCCCTCCGGCACGCGTCCGGGTTTCTGCGCCACCAGGTGCGGAATCTCATGCGGCTCCGGGTCGCGCCGGAAATCGATTTCCAGATCGACGACTCGGTTGAGCGCGGCGCGCGCCTGTCAACGCTGATCCACGATGCCGTCGAGAGCGACCGGGCCCGGCACGTTGAGACCGATCCGGAAAAGGAATGAGCTGGCGGGACGTCGATGGCATCGTGCTACTCGACAAGCCAGAAGGCCTGAGTTCGAACGCCGCGTTGCAGCGTGTGCGCCGTGCGTATCGTGCCCGCAAGGCAGGCCACACCGGGAGCCTCGATCCGCTCGCGAGCGGCCTGTTGCCGGTCTGCTTCGGGCAGGCGACCAAGGCGAGCGGACTCCTGCTCGATGCGGACAAGACCTATCGGGTCCGCATCGCTTTCGGGATACGCACGACGACCGGCGATCGCGAGGGCGAAGTTGCCGAAACCGCGCCGCTGCCTGCCCTCGGTGAGGATGCTCTGCGTCGGGTGGCCGCGTCATTTCTGGGTGAGTCGACTCAAGTGCCGCCGATGTACTCGGCCCTGAAGCATCAAGGCGAGCGTCTGTACCGGCTGGCGCGCCAGGGCATCGAAGTCGAACGCGCGCCGCGCCGCGTGACGATCCATCGCCTGGACCTGCTGCAGTCAGGGCCGGACTGGCTCGAGCTCGAAGTCGTGTGCAGCAAGGGGACTTATGTCCGAAGCCTGGCCGAAGACTTCGCCCGCGCCTGCGGCAGCGTCGGTCATGTGGCGAGCCTGCGTCGCACCGAACTCGGGCCCTTCCGCAATCCCGTGCTGCGGACGCTCGAGGACATCGAACAGGCGGCCGAGCAACCTGAGGCGCTCGACGCCCTGCTGCTGCCAGCCGATGCGGCGCTGCCGGGCCTGCCTGCGGTCCGGCTCAATGCCGTGGAACAGGCCTTTGTTCTACGGGGTCAGGCGGTCGCCACGGCCGGTCCCGCTGCTGCGCGCGTTCGAATGTATGGGGTCGGTGGGCTCTTTCTGGGCGTCGGCCGCATGAGCGCCGAAGGCCACCGGCTGGCGCCGGAACGCATCATGATCGACCTTTCAGGCGGGCCGACGACGCGCGCTTGAGGGGATTTCGGGCCGCGGGTACAATGCGCGGCTCTAAAGGGTCAAGTGAACGAGATGCCACTCACGAATGCACGCAAGGCGGAAGTCGTCGGCAAGTTCCGGCGCGCTCCGGCAGATACCGGATCGCCTGAAGTGCAAATTGCATTGCTGTCCGAACGAATCAACGGGCTGACCGCACACTTCACCACTCACAAGAGCGACCACGCTTCGCGGCGTGGGCTGCTGAAGATGGTGGCACAACGCCGGCGGCTCCTGGACTACCTCAAGGCCAACGCCCCCGAGCGGTACACCAAGATCGTCAACGAACTTGGCCTGCGCCGTTAAGGCGCTGCGGCGCGCGCGTGGCGCCCCGTCCGTTTCCGTAATTAAAAGGGGATCCGCTTGAGCGTTTCCAGGCAGACATTCAACTATGGCGCGCATCCGGTCACGATCGAGACCGGCCGTC
Source organism: uncultured Gammaproteobacteria bacterium (assembly GCA_963819545.1). Classification (GTDB taxonomy): domain Bacteria; phylum Pseudomonadota; class Gammaproteobacteria; order Steroidobacterales; family Steroidobacteraceae; genus SCUD01. The sequence continues at coordinate 1,733,397 of CAWFWJ010000002.1, forward strand.
TGGCCCGCCAATCGGACGGCTCGGTCGTTGTCACGATGGGCGACACCGTTGTTCTCGTCACTGCGGTCGGTCGTCGCGAGGCCGTCGCAGGTCGCGACTTCTTCCCGCTGACCGTCAACTACGTCGAGAAGACCTATGCCGCGGGCAAGATTCCCGGCGGCTTCTTCAAGCGCGAGGGCCGGCCTTCGGAAAAGGAAGTCCTGACGTCCCGCCTCATCGACCGACCGTTGCGGCCGCTGTTTCCCGAGGGCTTCTACAATGAAGTCCAGATCGTCGCGACCGTCCTGTCGCTCGATCCCGAAATCGATTCGGATATTCCGTCACTGATCGGTGCCTCGGCCGCCGTCGCCCTGTCCGGCATCCCGTTCACGGCCCCGATTGCCGCTGCGCGCGTCGGTTACAAGAACGGCCAGTACCTGCTCAATCCCACCACCACCCAGGTCAAGACTGAATCCGATCTCGACCTCGTGGTCGCGGGTACCGCCGAAGCGGTACTGATGGTCGAGTCGCAGGCCAAGGGACTTTCCGAGGAAGTCATGCTCGGTGCCGTGCTGTTCGGTCACGAGCAGATGCAGGTGGCGGTCGCTGCAATCAACAAGCTTGCCGCCGATGCCGGCAAGCCGCGCTGGGACTGGAAGGCGGCCGAGCCGAATGTCGCGCTGAAGCAGGCAGCTGCCAAGCTGGCGGAGAAGGATTTCGCCGCCGCCTACGGCATCGTCGTCAAACAGGCCCGCGTAACGCGCCTTGCCGAGGTCCGGCAGGCCGCTCAGGCTGCGCTGTCTGGCGGTGAAAAGCCGCAGTTCACCAAGGACCAGGTGACGACCGAACTGCACGACCTCGAATACCGCCTGGTGCGCGATTTGATCCTGAGCGGCAAGCCGCGTATCGACGGCCGCGACCTCAAGACCGTCCGTCCGATCACGATCGAGGTCGGCGCGCTGCCGCGTACCCATGGCTCAGCCATATTCACGCGCGGCGAAACCCAGGCGCTCGTCACGACGACGCTCGGCACGGGCCGGGACGCCCAGATCATCGATGCACTCGCCGGCGAACGCCGCGAGCCGTTCATGCTTCACTACAACTTCCCGCCGTTCTCGGTCGGCGAGACCGGCTTCATGGGATCGCCGAAGCGCCGCGAAATCGGCCACGGCAACCTGGCGCGCCGCGGTATCAGCGCGGTGATGCCCAGCCTCGAGGAGTTTCCGTACGTTCTGCGCGTCGTTTCGGAAGTTCTCGAGTCCAACGGTTCAAGCTCGATGGCGACCGTCTGCGGCACCAGCCTTGCGCTGATGGACGCAGGCGTGCCGCTCAAGGCGCCGGTCGCAGGCGTCGCGATGGGCCTGGTGAAAGAAGGCGAGCGCTTTGCGGTGCTGACGGACATCCTGGGCGACGAGGACCATCTCGGCGACATGGACTTCAAGGTCGCCGGCACTGCGAACGGCATCACCGCGCTGCAGATGGACATCAAGATCAACGGCATCACGGCCGAGATCATGAAGGTCGCGCTCGAACAGGCCAAGACGGGGCGGCTGCACATCCTGGGCGAGATGAACAAGGCCCTCGACAAGCCGCGCGCTGAAATGTCCGAATGGGCGCCGACGATCGTGACGATCAAGATCGACCCTGAGAAAATCCGCGACGTGATCGGCAAGGGCGGTTCGGTGATCCGGCAGATTACCGAGGAAACCGGTGCGACGATCGACATCGAGAACGACGGCACCGTCAAGATCGCTTCGGTCGACGCCGCTTCCGGCCGCGAGGCGCTGCGGCGGATCGAGATGATCACGGCCGACGTCGAAGTGGGCCATGTCTACGAGGGCAAGGTCGTGCGCCTGATGGATTTCGGCGCCTTCGTCGCGATCCTTCCGGGACGGGACGGCCTCGTGCACATCTCGCAGATTTCCGACGAGCGCGTCGAGCGTGTCAGCGACAAGCTCAAGGAAGGCGACGTCGTGAAGGTGAAAGTGCTCGAAGTGGACCGCCAGGGGCGGGTCCGGCTTTCGATGCGCGGAGTCGTCTGACGCTTACCGCGTGAGCTGACCCTCGAGGCGCCTCTCAAGCCGGCCCTCGAGGCGTTCTGGCCGCCAGTTCGCAATCGCCCAGCTCCAGATCTCGCGAACTGGCGCGCTTGCAAGCGCCGCGGGCGGCGCCTGCTCCAGCCATTCCAGGACCTGCCAGAGTTGCCGCGGTGCCTCCCGCGCATCGAGCGGAACGGCGCGCCGGGATTTCGCGAGCTTGCGGCCATCCGGCTCGGTCAGCAGCGGTAGATGACCATAGCGCGGCGTGCGAAAGCCGAGCGTCCGCTGGAGCAGGATCTGGCGCGGCGTCGAGGAAAGCAGGTCCGCACCTCGCACCACCTCGGTCACGCCCTGAAGTTCATCGTCCACGACAACCGCCAGGTGATAGGCGAACGGGCCATCGCGCCGCTGGACGACAAAATCACCGGCATCACGCCGGCAGTCCTGCCGCACTGGCCCCTGAAACAGGTCCTTGAACTCGACGATGGCATCGCCCAGGTCGATCCTGAAGCGCAGCGCGTGGGGCTGATTGCCGGCCGCCGGGCCATCGCGGCAGGTTCCGGGATAGATCGGTTCAGACGCGGGTTCGGCGAGCTGGGCAGCCGCAATCTCGGCACGGCTGCAGCGGCAGGGATAGCAGCTCCCGCCCGCCTGGAGGGCTTGCAGGGCCACGACATAGGTGTCGATTCGATCAGCCTGGAAATGGACATCGCCATCCCACTCGAAACCAAAGGTCTCGAGCGTCGACTGGAACTTTGCGGCCAGGCCCGGATTACAGCGGTTACGATCAAGGTCGTCGATACGGAGCAGCCAGCGCCCCCCGCGACTACGCACATTCAGATAGCTGCCGGCAGCGGCCAGCAGTGATCCCAGGTGCAGGGGTCCGGAGGGGGTTGGCGCGAACCGGCCGCAGGCGACGGTGGCGAGCGGACTAGCGGTACCAGTCGTCGCGGTCGCCGTACTGCTTCTCGCGGCGCTCGCGCCGCTCCTGTGCCTCGATGCAAAGCGTCGCAACAGGCCGCGCTTCGAGGCGTTTGACGCCGATCGGCTCGCCCGTCTCGATGCAATAGCCGTAGCTGCCGTCCTCGATTCGGCTCATGGCCTCCTCGATCTTGCGAATGAGCTTGCGTTCGCGATCGCGGGTCCGGAGTTCGAGGGCAAATTCGGATTCGAGGGTCGCGCGGTCGTTCGGGTCGGGCGGGTTGGCAGCCTCATCTTTCATGTGCGTCATCGTGCGGTCGACTTCTTCCATGAGGTCGCGTTTCCAGCTGCTCAGGATGCCGCGGAAGTGATCGAGGTGATCCCGCCCCATGTACGTTTCGCCCCTGCGTTCGCGGTAGGGGCGAACGTTGCGAGGGCCGAGCAGCAGGTTGTGGCTGCTGGACGATTCGTCTTCGTCGTCGTTCAGCAACTGCCGGCGCGCGGCACGGGCCTGGAGCGCCAGGAGCGCGGGGCGCGCTTCGGCAATCTGCGCGAGCGACGATGGCGTCTTCGGTTTCACGATGACCGGGTCTCGCGCCGCCAATGCGTGACTGACAGGCTTTCCCGCGCGCGCGGCGGGCCGCGGCGCTGCGGCGGTCCGGACTGCGGCACGAGTCTTCGGTTTGGCCGGCTTGACGGGCCGGACGCGACCGACAGTGGCCTTGGGCCTGCGCGCCGCGGATTTGGCGGCTTTTCGCGGTGCGGGCGCCTTGCGCGCTGCAGCCTTAACGACGGGTTTTTTCGACCTGGCAGCCTTCTTGGCAGGCATCAAGTTCTCCGCAGCCGGTTCAATCGAGCGCCGGATTATAGCCCCGGTTTTCCGCAGGTCCAGTGCCGTCGATTGTCGCCCGACGGGCACCGATCGGGTTCAAGGGAGGTTGACGACAGGCGCTGCGGTCCAGCCGCTCTGTCGGTGTTCGGCGACGATCGTCGTGTAGATGCCGCCGCGTACGTTGAACTGCGCAGTCAGGCGCAGAAATCGCGGTTGGAGCGACGCCACCAGGAGATCCGCGATCTCGTTGGTCACTGCTTCGTGGAATGCGCCGCGGTCGCGGAACGACCAGAAGTAGAGTTTCAGCGATTTGAGCTCGACGCAAAGGGCATCGGCAATGTACTCGAGCTCCAGCGTCGCGAAATCGGGCTGGCCGGTTCGCGGACAGAGGCAGGTGAACTCCGGAATGCGCATGCGGATCGTGTAGTCGCGCCCGGGTTGCGGATTCGGGAACAACTCGATCTCGCGGGATGGCGCTGTCGGGCTCATTCGGCACGGTTCCGGTCGTCGTCAATTGCGGGCCGTTAATCTACACTAGCGGCAATGCGCCTCGCCAGGATAAAACTCGCCGGTTTCAAGTCATTCGTCGATCCGACCACTGTCTCTTTTCCCGCCAATCTGACTGGCGTCGTCGGTCCGAACGGCTGCGGCAAATCGAACATTATCGATGCGGTCCGCTGGGTCATGGGCGAGATTTCCGCGAAACATCTGCGCGGCGACTCGATGACGGACGTGATTTTCAACGGTTCGCGCAGCCGCAAGCCGATCGGCAGCGGTTCCGTGGAACTCGTCTTCGACAACAGCGACGGCAAGCTCGCCGGCCCCTACGCGGGCTATGCGGAAGTGGCCCTCAAGCGCGTCGTATCGCGTGACGGCAACTCGACGTACCTGATCAACGGGTCCAAATGCCGCCGCAAGGACATCACCCACCTCTTCCTGGGCACGGGCCTGGGCTCACGCAGTTACGCGATCATCGAGCAGGGGATGATCTCGCGCCTGATCGAGGCCCGTGCCGAAGACATGCGGGCCTTCGTCGAGGAGGCCGCCGGCATCTCCCGCTACAAGGATCGCCGCCGTGAGACCGAGAGCCGCATTTCGCACACACGCGAGAATCTCGAGCGCCTGAACGACCTGCGTGAGGAAGTTGACAAGCAGATCCGGCATTTGCAGCGCCAGGCAGGCATCGCCCGGCGTTACCAGGAGAGCATGACCCGCCAGCGGCAGCTGCAGGCGGAATTGCTGGCGCTACGGATTCGCGACCTCGACAGCGACATCGCCGGCCGACACACGCTGGCGGCACATCGCGAGACCGAAGCGCAGGCTGCAATTGCCGAACTTCGGGCGGCGGAAGCGGCGGTCGAACGTGCGCGTTTACGGCACGCGGATTGCTCCGAGGCGCTTTCGGTGGTGCAGGGCCGGTACTACCAGGCGGGAGCTGACGCCACGCGCACCGAGCAGGCTCTGCAACACGCCCGCGAACTGCGACATCGGCAGCGCACAGACCTCGAGCGCGTCGCGACCGAATACTCCGAGTCGAGCGTGCTGGTGGGGCGCGACCAGGAGCAACTCAAGGAACTGACAGAATTTCTCACGCAGGCTGAGCCAGAGCTTCACGCGGCGCGGGCAACCGAATCCGCGGCGCGCGTGTCTCTCGACGAAGCAGAGTCCGCGATGGCGGACTGGCAGGAGCGCTGGGAGACGTTCAGCCGCGACTCGGCCGAAGCGATCCGGACGTCACAGGTGGAACTCGCACGAATCGAGCAGATTGAGTCGGGCCTGCAACGGCTGCGGGTGCGACGCGACGCTTTGATCCAGGAATCGTCGCAACTCAAACTCGGCATTTCGGGCGCACGCCCGGAGGAGTTTGCTGCGGCGGAGCAGCAGGCGCGTGAGCGCGGCAGCGATGCGCAGGGTGAGCTCGACGCGGCACTGGAATCCCTGCTGGCGCTGCGCGAGGACCAGCGGCGGGGCGCGGCGCTGCTCGATGAAGCGAAGACGGAATTACAGTCCGCGCAGAGCGAGATGATGACCATCGAGGCCGTGCAGAAAGCGGCGCTGGGCCGGGGGCAAACCGGGACGGAGGAATGGCTGTCCAGGCAAAAACTCGATCGAAGCCCGCGTCTGGCGCAGCAGCTTGAAGTGGAGAAGGGCTGGGAAAGGGCGGTCGAGACGGCGCTCGGCAGCTACCTCGAGGCCGTTTGCGTGGACGGCAGCGAGACCGTCGCCGAAGCGATGGATCGCCTGGACGCGGGCCAGTTGACGATTACCGAGTCAGGGGGTGTCTTGCGTGGCCAGGCGGCCGCTGATTCGCTGCTTGCACGGGTGTCGGGACCGGCGGTCGTCAGCGAACTGCTTGCGGGCGTGATCGCCGTTGATTCGCTGTCCGAGGCGCTGGCCCGGCGCCGGTCGTTGCAGCCCGGACAATCGGTGATCACGCGTGCGGGCATCTGGACCGGCAAGTCGTGGCTTCGCGTCGCGCGCAGCGAAGCCGGCCACGCGGGCGTCATCGTGCGCGAGCAGGATCTGCGGCGGCTGCAGTCCACGGTTGCGGCACACGAGAGCCGGGTTGCGGAACTGGACGCGAAACTTTCCGCGATGCGTGGACGAATCGCCGCGCTCGATTCAAGCCGCGACGAGCTTCACGCCAAGGTCAACCGCCTGCACCACGACCTCGTCAATGTTCGCGGCGCGCACGAGGCGATCCGCTCGCGTACCCAGCAGATCTCGGAGCAGATTACGCGCCTCGGAGCTGAAACCAGGCAGATCGACGAAGACGTCGCCCGCGACGAACACGACATTCGTGAATCCCGCGTGCGCCTTGACTCGGCCGCCGCGCAACAGAAGTCGCTGCAGGAGCGCGAACCGGGTCTCGAGCGCGAGCGCGATGCGCTGCGAACCCGCCTTGCGGCCGCCCGCGAGGGGAGCGCTCGCGACATGGCTGCCGCGCAGCAGGTCGCGATACGCGTTGAATCGCAGCGCTCGACCCTCGCGACATTGCGCACCAGTCTCGAGCGGGCGAGCGATCAGAGCCGCCAACTGCTGGCGAGGCGCGCGGACCTGGAGCGCCAGTTGGCCGAGGGCGAGACGCCGTTCGCCGAGCTTGAAAAACAGTTGCAGGCGTATCTGGAACAGCGTCTTGCTGTGGAGCACGAACTCGGGGACGCAAGGCGCGCGGTCGAGGATGCGGACGCGCAGGTGCGCGAATTGGACGTCGGACGGCAGAAGGCCGAAGGTCTGGCCGAATCCGCCCGCGCGGCGCTCGCCGAGATCAGCCTGGGAATGCAGGAGACCCGCGTCAGGCGCGAGTCGCTGCTGGAACAGTTCGGTGCGACCCAGTTCGATCTGGAGCAGGTAACGGCTGCGCTGCCGGGTGACTCGACGGTGGCTGTCTGTGATCAGCAGCTCGCGGAGATTGCAGAGCGAATTGAAAAGCTCGGTGCGGTGAATCTGGCGTCGATCGACGAGCTGAAAGAACAGTCCGAACGCAAGGAGTACCTGGATCGTCAATTCACGGATCTTACTGATGCGCTCAATACGCTCGATCAGGCCATCCGCAAGATCGATCGCGAAACGCGGCAGCGGTTCCAGGATACATTCGACCGCATCAATTCCGGACTGAAAGAGAAGTTTCCGCGGCTCTTCGGCGGCGGCGCGGCCTATCTCGAGCTGGTTGGCGACGATCTGCTGACGGCGGGTGTCGCCGTGATGGCCCGCCCCCCCGGCAAGCGCAACAGTACCATCCATCAGCTTTCCGGCGGCGAGAAGGCGCTGACCGCGGTAGCCCTGGTGTTTTCGATTTTCGAGCTCAATCCCGCGCCTTTCTGTCTGCTCGACGAGGTCGATGCGCCGCTCGACGACCACAATGTTGGACGCTTCTGCGACATCGTCCGCGACATGTCCGAACGAGTGCAGTTTGTCTTCATTACGCACAACAAGAGCACGATGGAACTGGCCAGCCATTTGATCGGCGTGACCATGGGCGAACCCGGCGTCTCGCGCCTGGTCGCGGTGGACGTCGACGAGGCCGTGCGGATGGCCGCGGTCGGTTAAGCCGGTACCTCGAGGTGACTGAGCTGCGTTGGATTCTGCTCGGGGCCGGCGTGGCGTTGATTCTGGCGCTTTGGTGGTGGGAAACACGGAAGGCGAAAGCAAGGGCCGAAGGCGAAGCCGAGAAACCCTGGCCCCGTGAAAGGGCCGAACCAAGCATGGATGCGCGAAGCGAATCGGCGCATTTCGAAGACCCCGAACCCGCTCCGATCTACGCGCCGACCATTGAGCGCTTGCGCGTTCCGCGCCGGCCGCCGCTAATCGAAATTCCCGAAGATTTCGAAGTGGATATTTCGGACTTTGTCGGAATCGAGCGGCGGCATGTGGCGGAGCCGGAACTGACACCTGAGGAGCAGTCCGAAATCGAGACGGACCTCGCAGATGCGGATGCGGCGAACGAAGGCGCGCCGCCGTTCGAGGAAGAGCTGCCCGACGAGCATCATCGCGCACCGTGGATTCGAACCCAGCCGCTCGAACGAGATAAGGTGGCACCGAAGAAGGAAGAGGAGCCGCCGGAGCCGCCGCCGGCGGACGCGACGGAACGACGTACTGCCGAGGCATCGAAGCAGCGGATCGTCGCCCTGCGGCTGATCGCCCCGGGCGGGCCCTGGAACGGGGCGCAGTTGCGCGCGGCGCTCGAAGCGGAGGGGCTGCGTTTCGGCCAGTACTCGATCTTTCACCGAGAACGCGAGGATGGAAAGACGCTTTTATATGTCGCGAGCATGATGGAACCCGGATCCTTTGACATCGAGAAAATGGATCACCAGGACTTCCCCGGCGTGTCCCTGTTCGGCATCGTGCCGGGTCCGCTTGATGCGCCTGCGACATTCGATCTCGTGCTGACTATTGGGCGAAGTCTCGCGGAGCGCATGAAAGGCCAGCTTCAGGACGAGCAGGGAAGCACGCTGACGGCGCAACGCATCCTCAATCTGCGCGAGGAACTTGTGCACTTCGAGCACCGCAACAGGCGCCTGCGGCGCAGCTGATGAAAGCGGTGTCCGCAAGCGCGCGGCAGCGCGCCCTGAAGCTGCGTGCCGAAATCGATCGCCACAATCATCGCTATCACGTGCTGGACGATCCGGAGATTCCGGACGCTGAATACGACCGATTGATGACCCAGTTGCGGGAACTCGAAAGAGAGTATCCAGCGTTGATTGTTCCCGAATCGCCTACTCAACGGGTCGGCGGGTCGCCGGTCGAAGCGTTCGCGCAGGTCAAGCATCACAATCCGATGCTGTCGCTCGACAATGCGTTCACGCGCGACGAAGTCGTGGCGTTCGACCGCCGGGTCCGGGAGCGGCTCGAGACCGACCGCGAAATCAGCTATGCCTGCGAACCGAAGCTTGATGGCTTGGCCGTCAGCCTGACCTATCGGAGGGGGCTGCTGGAAGTCGCGGCAACCCGCGGCGACGGCACTGTCGGCGAGGACGTCACGCACAACATCCGGACAATCCAGTCCGTGCCGTTGCACCTCGCCGGCAAAGCCTGGCCCGATGCGCTCGAGGTACGCGGAGAGGTGTTCATTTCAGTCGATGGTTTCAAGGAAATGAACCGCCGGGCAGCGGAGAAAGGCGAGAAAGTATTCGTCAATCCACGAAATGCCGCTGCGGGAAGCCTGCGGCAACTCGATCCGCGCCTGGCGGCCTCTCGGCCGCTCGAGATCTATTTCTACGGGGCCGGAATGGTCGAAGGCCGGAAGCTTCCCGACCGGCATAGCCGGGTGCTCGAAGCGCTGCGCGGTTGGGGCCTCCGGACGTCCCCCGAGTCGCGCGTCGTGGAAGGGGTGGAAGGTCTGCTCGACTATTACGATGAGATCGGGCGCCGGCGAAACAAGCTGCGCTACCAGATCGATGGCGTCGTCTACAAAGTGGATTCCATCGCAGAGCAACGGGAACTCGGATTCGTCGCACGAGCGCCGCGCTGGGCCATCGCGCACAAGTTTCCGGCCGAAGAAGAGATGACCCGGGTTCGTGCAGTCGAATGGCAGGTCGGCCGGACCGGCGCTCTCACGCCGGTGGCACGACTCGAGCCGGTCTTTGTCGGCGGGGCCACGGTTTCGAACGCCACGCTGCATAACATCGACGAACTTCAGCGCAAGGATGTTCGCCCTGGCGATACGGTCGTTTTGCGGCGGGCCGGCGATGTGATTCCCGAGGTCGTGCGGGTGATTCTCGAGAAGCGGCCGCCGAAGACCTCTCCCGTGAAGCTTCCGACCCGATGCCCAGTCTGCGGCTCGGAGGTCGAGCGTGAGGAAGGCGAAGCGGTGGCCCGCTGCACCGGAACGCTCATTTGTCCTGCGCAGTTGAAAGAGTCATTGCGCCACTTCGCTTCGCGGCGAGCGCTCGACATTGAGGGACTCGGGAGCAAGCTGGTCGATCAGCTGGTCGATCAGGAACTCGTAAAGTCTGCAGCCGACCTCTTCAGGCTCGATGCCCGGCAACTTGCCGAGCTCGATCGCATGGGCGACAAGTCCGCGACCAATCTTGCAGAGTCACTCGAGAAGAGCAAGGAAACCACGCTTGCACGTTTCCTGTTCGCCCTCGGGATTCGTGATGTTGGCGAGGCGACGGCTGACGCACTTGCGCGACACTTCCGTACGCTGAGTGCATTGCGGTCGGCCACGGTGGCGGACATCGAGGAGGTCCCGGACATCGGACCGATCACCGCGGCCCACGTGCATGTATTTTTCGCCGAGACGCGGAATGCGAAAGTGATCGAAGCATTGATCGAGTCGGGCGTGCGATGGTCGGAGATACACGCGGCCAAAGCGCGTCGCAGAGACCTGGACGGCAAGACATTCGTGCTGACGGGGAGGTTGTCCAGCCTGTCGAGGGACGAGGCGGGAGATCTCGTCCGCGAGCACGGAGGAAAGGTGGCCAGCAGCGTTTCGAAGAAGACGGATTTTGTCGTCGCGGGCGAGGACGCCGGATCAAAATTGAAGAAGGCGGCCGAACTCGGAATCAGGATTCTGGACGAGGAACAGTTTTTGCGAATAGTCAGTCGGAAGCGCTGATCAGCTTGACCGCGGTTCAACAGGTCTTTCAACGGTATCCGGTTCCGTCTCGACGAACATCTGAATCATTACGCCGGCCCGAACCGTGTCCCGAGAGTCGGGGCGCTCGTGTTCCGAGACCCAGCCTTCGATGTCTTCAAGGAAGGCTGAGCCTCGTTGCTTCATCAGCCGGCGGAAGAGCGGCAGGGCAGCCCGATCCAGCCGGATGGAAACGACGGAATCGTCATAGAGTCGAGCCTCGAGCGGCGTCGAGAGATTGTGCTCCAGCGTCGCCAGATGATCGCGAATCGTATCGCCGAGGTGTTCGATCGCGGCCGGCTCCGCCCCACCCGTCGTATATCGGCGGGTCACCGCGCGTACGCTGTCATCCTTGAGCAATCTGGCGGCCCCGACTTCGAGCAATTCGTCGAGGATGATTCTCGGGTAAATGTCTCCGCTGAATTCACGGACCAGGGAGGCGAAAGAGGGCTCCGGCCCGTCAATAGGCAAGGCGAGGGGGCGGCCCTCGCCATCGGTGTAATCCGGGCTTTCGTACCAGCCACTCAGGACCCGCGCCAAACGGTTGCGACGATAGTCCTTGTCGACGGTCACGTCTGACGAACTCGCGTCCGGCGAGTTAACAATATCGCTGACGACATGGCGGTGCAGGCCAGTAATTGTCGAAACGCGCGAGAAACTCAGCGGTTTCCCCTGCTCGCGTAGGATATCCCGAGCGGCCCTAACGAAGGCAATATTGGCAATGCGCGAGAAGTCATAGGTCGACAGCCCGTGACGCAACAGGATCCGCGCAAGGGGACGGAGGAGGCGGAGGCAGGCATGAAGCAATGCAGCCCTACGTGTCAATTTATGGAGCCTTCTGGGTAGTCATTGAAGATTGAAATAAGTGTCGTAACGCATCGGCTGATATTAGTGGCGTTTGCAGGGATGCACTTAGAAAAGTGAAAGGCAAGTGAGTCAAAAAATGAAAAGCAAAACACCAAATGAAATCTCTGGGGCCGAGCGTCAAGCCAAAACGGCGTATCGAGGTGAGGATGGCATTTCTCAATCCGCATACATTTTGTTGCGACGAGTATTCCGCATTCTTAGAGGATGTGGACTGACTGAAGCTCAGTTACGCGCAATGTCCAGCGAAGCGGTCGACGAGATTACACAGATACCAGATTCTCTGCCCAGCCGGGTAACGGCGCGGCAAGGCCTCATGTGTTGCGATGTTGTACTAAAGTGGCGACGTGACCATCGTTTCCTGGATGTGGCTGGTCTGCCAGCACAGCTTTCATTAGACGGAATCTCTCCAACATTTGCGGAGCTTGTTGAGATCGCCGCTACCGGCGCGGATCCAACTGGATTGTTGGTAACGATGGAAGAACTCGGGGTAGTCCGAACAACAGATATCAGGAAGATCGAACTAATCAGTGATTCCGTAGTGGCATGTTCAGGCCAAGACGGGTCAAGCATCGCCAGTGAATGCGTGCTTGAACATATCTGCGGTTTTCTCGGCTCTGTCGAGTTCAATGTTTTTGACAAACCCTCGCGCGCCAAAGGTCGATTCGAAAGGGCGTGCTATGCATCGGTTCCAAGAGAATTGGTACCCGTACTTCAACAACTGGTAAGTGCGCGTGGGCAAGACTTTGTGGACGTTATTGATGAGTGGTTATCTCGCAGGGCGGTTAAACCGAATAGCAACGAAGGTAGTTTGTTGGTCGGCGCGGGCGCCTACCTTTTTATCAGGGAAAATCTCACGCCTGAGCTAAATAGTTCGAAGATAGAATGAGTTACGTTGTGAACCTCGAACGTACTTCAGAACGAAACGGCCGTTACAATCTTAACTGATTGATTTTCTAAGAGATTACCGAGGCCCGCCGTCAAATAGTGACGGACGCGGGTGGCTACTTATCGTCTAATCCAGCTAGATTAAGTAATGCCAGATACTTATGATGTTAAACGAGATCTTCTCGCAGCATTTAGATCGCTGATGACGCCACTCATCAGGATCCTGCTGAGAAGCGGAATTACGTTTCAAGAATTCGGGGGGGTCCTCAAAGACGTCTACGTAAGTGTGTGCGCAAGGGAGATGACTCTTCCTGGTCGCAAGATGACTTTGTCGCGCGTAGCGATTGCAACTGGTCTGACGCGACGCGAAGTCGCAAAGATCGTTCGCAATGAAGGCAGGACTCAATGGGGTGTTGGGAGTAATGCGGGTCTTGCCGCGAGCGTCTTGGAAGCCTGGCACACGGATGCACAGTACTTGGCGCCTTATGGGTACCCGCGCGATTTGAAAATCGATGGAACCGATCTGGTTCCAACGTTTGAAGACTTGGTGGGTCGTTTTAGTACCGATGTACCGCACGAGATTTTGATAGGGGAGTTGATTCGAGTCGGAGCTGCTCGAGTATTGGAAGGTGGACAGTATTTGCGCGTTCAGAAGCGCACATATATCCCGACCGATATGACGGCAGAAATGATCCAAATATTTTCCCAAGCCGTCCGACGGTACATCGAGACGGTTGATTACAACCTCGGGAGAGAGAAGGGTCTGGAGAAACGATTTGATCGGATGGTCTACCCGGATGACGGGTTAAGACTAGTGGACGTGGAGATCTATCAGCAGGAAATTCGAGAGTACTTGGAGAGCGTGATCCAGGAGATTGATCAGAAGTCAGCTACGTATCCGCGGCCAGACCGTAAACGAGGCGAAGAAGCAGTGCAGGTTGGTGTGGGTATCTACTTCTATCAGGAAGCGGCAGAAGAGAAGGCGCCGCTGGTCGAGTCGTTTGGGGATCTTCAGGAATTTGCCGACGATGAATTGGATGACTGAGTGCGCACTTTGTAGACGAAATGTTTGGCTGGAATTTTGCTTCAGAGATGCGAAAGATCGGAGCACCTTCGATGAAAATTGAGCGGCATGTGAAGCGAGTTGCGCTAGCAATGGGCGTGACTATTATTCTCGTCGGTGGCAGTGCCGCAGTTGGAGAGCGCCCGTCGACTTTCAAGGCAGTTGCGATCACCAGAGTCTCTGAGATCCGAGAAATTGAGCGCGCCGCAAATGGTCGGCTGCTCGCTATTGGACGGCTAGACCGTATTTCAGCGTCAGAATTTGCTGTCTCCGTACTTGGTCAGAATTTCGCACTTACCGGCGGTCAAGCGAATACTCAATTCGTTGAGCACGCGCAGGTGGGCAGACCTGTTGCCTTGTTCGGCGACATTGACGGTGCCAACTATTTGGTTGATGCCGCAATTGTATTGGACGGTCAGTATGTCCAAGGCGCATCGAAAGTATTCTTGCGCGGTTCAATCAGTTCCGTAAACCGGAAACTTAGCGTGATTTCGATCGGTCCTCAGCTATTGGATGCATCATCGGTAGTCCAGCAACGGAATATTTCCAAGCTAGGTAAAAACTCAATTGCGGCGATCGTTGGCTCACAGCCGGCGATTGAGGGCAAGGTACTTGTAGAGAATATTGGCCTCGTTAGGCGGTCGGCACGACTCGATGCCTCTGTCGGCACCGGCCGTAATGCGTCCGTTGGCACTGGCCGCGATGCCTCTGTTGGCACTGGCCGCGATGCCTCTGTTGGCACTGGCCGCGATGCCTCTGTCGGCACCGGCCGTAATGCGTCCGTTGGCACTGGCCGTAATGCGTCCGTTGGCACTGGCCGCGATGCCTCTGTTGGCACTGGCCGCGATGCCTCTGTTGGCACTGGCCGCGATGCCTCTGTCGGCACTGGCCGCGATGCCTCTGTCGGCACCGGCCGTAATGCGTCCGTTGGCACTGGCCGCGATGCCTCTGTCGGCACCGGCCGTAATGCGTCCGTTGGCACTGGCCGCGATGCCTCTGTTGGCACTGGCCGCGATGCCTCTGTTGGCACTGGCCGCGATGCCTCTGTCGGCACCGGCCGTAATGCGTCCGTTGGCACTGGCCGCGATGCCTCTGTCGGCACCGGCCGTAATGCGTCCGTTGGCACTGGCCGCGATGCCTCTGTCGGCACCGGCCGTAATGCGTCCGTTGGCACTGGCCGTAATGCGTCCGTTGGCACTGGCCGCGATGCCTCTGTTGGCACTGGCCGCGATGCCTCTGTTGGCACCGGCCGTAATGCGTCCGTTGGCACTGGCCGCGATGCCTCTGTTGGCACTGGCCGCGATGCCTCTGTTGGCACTGGCCGCGATGCCTCTGTCGGCACCGGCCGTAATGCGTCCGTTGGCACTGGCCGTAATGCGTCCGTTGGCACTGGCCGCGATGCCTCTGTTGGCACTGGCCGCGATGCCTCTGTTGGCACTGGCCGCGATGCCTCTGTTGGCACTGGCCGCGATGCCTCTGTTGGCACTGGCCGCGATGCTTCTGTTGGCACCGGTAGTACTTCCAGCTGACCAGTTCCTCGTCGTCGACTCGTACGGTAGTGTCTGGCACCGTTCAAATCACGGCTCGCACACGCCACTACTAGCTCGGTCCGCATCTCAGTTTCACCACTTTCGATAGCGTAAGCTTGCGCGGACGATCTCGTCCGTGTGCCGGGCTTTTCTGATGCGATCGAAGAATTACGCCTTGAGCGCAGCGCGGCAGAGGCTTGCCGTAGCGATCATCGTGTCTATTGCGGCCATCGGCCTGGCTTCCTGCGGAGGCGGCGATACCGCGCGCAATGATGGCGGCGTTGAACCGCTGGTACTGACCCGTGGCTTGGGCGGCCAACCGGGTTCGTTGGACCCGCAACGCGCGGAAGATGCGTTTTCCTACGATGTGCTGCGGGACCTTTACGAGGGTTTGACGGCCAGCACGCCGGCGGGCGAAGTCATTCCGGCAACAGCGACATCCTGGCGCATCGATGAGGACGGCAGGCGCTACGTCTTCCTGCTGCGCCGCGAAGCTCGCTGGTCGAATGGCGATCCTGTCGTGGCCGCGGACTTCGTCGACGGATTCCGCCGGGCGCTCGATCCGGCGACCGTTTCCGGCGCGGCCGATCTCCTGCGTTCGATCGAAAATGCGCCGGCAATCCTTCGGGGTGAGCTGCCCGCCGACCACCTGGGTGTCCGCGCGCTTGACGAGCATTCACTCGAGATTCGACTGTCGCATCCGGTTCCGTATTTTCCCGACATTCTGACCAACACCGTCGCGTCACCCGTTCATCATTCCTCGCTTGCGGAATCGGGCGGCTTCTCGAAACCAGGCACAACGATCTCGAACGGCCCATACGTGCTGGCCGACTTTTCGCCGGGCGCGAGTATTCGTCTCGCACGCAATCCGCATTACTGGGAGGCTTCAGCAGCCGCGTTCGATGAAATCCACTACGAATTCGTCGCGGATGAGAATGCCGAGTTCACGCGTTTCCGCGCCGGAGAACTCGATGTGACAAACACGGTCCCGGAGCAGAGATTCCGGGAGCTGCTGGCCGCGCCGGGCTCCGGCTTGCAGCATCGTGCAACGCTTGCGACTTTTTATTTCACGTTCAACACCGACAGCGGCCCGCTGCGTGGAAAGCGCGCATTGCGCGAAGCCCTGTCGCTCGCGATCGATCGTGAGGCGATCACGGAATCAGTCACGCGCGCGGGCCAGATTCCCGCGTATTCGCTCGTTCCAGACGGCGCGTGGAATTACACGCCGGCGCATTACATATGGCGACAGAATTCAATGCAGGAACGCGCGGACCGCGCGCGATTGCTGTACTCGGCTGCCGGGTATTCCGGCAAGCACCCGTTGCGCCTGCGACTGCTCTACAACGAGAACGAACTGGTCCAGAAGGTCTGTATCGCCATCGCGGCGATGTGGAAGGAGGCGCTCGGCGTCGAGACAGAGCTGATCCAGATGGAGTTCAAGGCCTATCTCGCGGCGCGTGCCGATCCGGCGCAATGGGACGTTGTCCGCGTCGGATGGACCGCAGATTACAACGATGCGTCGACGTTCCTGGACACAATGACCCGCGGCAGCCCGCAGAACTTCGGGCGCTGGTCGAACGTGCAGTACGCTGACCTGCTCGAATCCGCAGCGATCGAAGGCGACCCCGCGCGGAGACGCGACACCCTGCAGCAGGCGGAGTCGTTGATGCTCAACGATTATCCGCTGCTGCCGGTGTACTTCTATGTGACGCGGCGGCTGGTGCAGCCGCGCATCGCCGCGCCCGTCATCAATCCGATGAACCGCACCTACTCGCGTTATTTCAGCCTGGCGAAGTAGAGATCAGAGTGAGCGTTCGACTTTCGCCGAACTGACCAGCTCCTTGAGGTGCGCCTCGAATTTCTTCTGATTGACCATCGGTCCAAGCTGCGCTTTGACCGCGTCGTACGGCGGCGGGGTGGTCGGGCGCTTCTCTTCGAGCTTGATGATGTGCCAGCCGAACTCCGACTTGACCGGCGTCGCGGTGTACTTGCCCAATTCAAGCTGCTGCAGGGCGTCCGAGAAAGGCTTGACCATTTGTCCCGGATTGAACCAGCCGAGATCGCCGCCCTCGGTCGATGACCCGTCCTTCGAGTTGTCTTTCGCGAGCTTCTCGAAGCTGGCACCCTTGTCGAGCTGCGCGATGAGGCTCTTGGCCAGCGCCTCATCGTCGACGAGGATGTGACGTGCGTGATACTCCTGCTTCGGTGCTTCGGCGATGCGTGCGTCGTATTCTGCCTTGAGCTCCGCATCCGTCGGTTGTGCGCCTTCGGCGAACTTCTTGAACAGCAACTCAGCCAATGCACTCTTTCCGACCAGCTCGAGCCGTGCGCTTGGCTCGCCTGCGGCAAGCTTCTGCTTGTCGGCCTCCTGTGCGCCGACATACATCCCTATGAGTTCCTCGAGCGCGTCCTTCTGCTCATCCGCGGTCAGGTCGCCGGGCGACTTGCCGCCGTGCCGCGTCTTTACGTAGAGCGCCCAGACATCGCGCGAGATCGGCGTGCCGTTGACGACCGCGACTGGCTTCGCTGCGGCATCAATGGGCGTTTCGGCCTTGGTGCAGCCCGCGGCCAGCAACAAGCCCAGTGTGGAGACTGCCAGTATCTGCATGTATCTCATTTTGTCCTCGATGATGTGTCGTCGTCCGGTGAAATCGCTTCAATGTTGAGGGCGTGAATCTCGCGCGGAAGCATTGCCGCGAGCGCCTGGTAGACCAGTCGATGCCGTTCGATGCGGCTATGACCGCTGAATTCCTGGGACTCGATTCTGACGATAAAGTGCCCGGCACCGTTGCGGGCGCCGGCATGTCCCGCGTGGCGCGCACTGTCATCCTGCACCGATACGCGCGCCGCGGCAAAAGCCGACTCGAGCATAGTCTGGATGCGCTCAGCTCGCGGGCTTGTCATGGCGCTGAGCCCGCGAAGCGATCCAGAAACCCTGGGCGACAATGAATACGGCCGTGAGCCCGAAAAGACCGAATACCTTGAAGTTGACCCACGTCGCCTCGTCCAGGTAACTGAAAGCTGCCAGGTTTGCGGCGCCCATGACCGTGAAGAATCCGATCCACATCCAGTTGAGTCGCCGCCAGAGGGTCGGACTCAGGTCGAACCCTGCGTCCGTCGCGGTCATCAGCCGCTGAATCAACGGCCGGTCGCCGAAGCGCCGCCACAGGCTCACGAGGAATGCCGCGGCGAACAGCCAGTTCAGCACCGTCGGCTTCCACATGATGAACGCGGTGTCGTGAATCCAGAGCGTCAAGCCGCCGAACGTGAGGACGAGACCGGCTGACACCACATGCATCGGATTCACGCGACGTGTACGAAGCCAGTGAATCGAGACCTGGATTACCGTTGCGACGATGATTACCGCGGTTGCTGCGTAAATGTCGGCGAACTTGTAAGCGACGAAAAACGCGATGAGCGGCAGGAAATCGAACAACAGCTGCATGCGGGGAACCGTATGAAAAGGGGCGCCAATAATAGCGGAAGCGGCTGCTGCTTGCGCCGGTTCATAATGGACCATGGCGCAGCGCATCGAGTTGCATCCATTGACGCCACAGCCGCGGTTGGTTCGCGTCGCCGCAGAGTGCCTGCAGGACGGCGGCGTGCTCGCCTATCCGACCGATTCCTGTTACGCGCTGGGCTGCGCTCTAGGCGCCAAGGAGGCGATGGAGCGAATCCAGCGTCTGCGCCAGACTCGCAAGGGTCACTTCTTTACGCTTGTCTGCCGCGATCTGTCGGAGATTGCCCGTTTCGCGCGGGTCGAGAACTGGCAATACCGGCTCCTCAAAAGCTTTACACCGGGACCGTATGCATTCGTATTGCAGGCGACGCGGGAGGTGCCGCGCCGCCTGCTCGATGCTCGCCGAAAGACCGTCGGGATCCGCGTCCCCGACCATGCCGTCGTCCAGGCATTGCTCAATGAGTACCCGGAACCGCTCCTGAGCACGACGCTGCAATTGCCGGGGGATGACCTCCCGATGACAGACGGCCGTGAGATCGAGGAGCGCATCGGACATGCGGTCGACGTGATCCTGGACGCGGGCAATTGCGGCTTCGAGCCGAGCACCATCGTCGACCTCTCGGGTGCCGCGCCGCAGCTGCTGCGGGCGGGAAAAGGCGATCCGAGGCCGTTTCAATGACCGGCAGTGGCTGACTTCGCGCCGTATAATCGCCCGTAATTCGCCGGGGAACGGCCCGCGCGCTTTCTGGATGATTCATGGATCCTGCCTCGATTCTCACGACAATTTCGATTGCTGCAATTCCCGTCGTGTTTGCAATCACGGTCCATGAAGTCGCCCACGGTTGGGTGGCGAAGTACTTTGGCGACCGGACTGCGGAGGCACAGGGACGGCTGAGCCTCAATCCGATCCGTCACATCGATCCGGTCGGCACCATTCTGGTGCCGGCGATCCTGCTGTTGCTACCCGGCGGATTCCTGTTCGGCTGGGCCCGTCCGGTGCCGGTCAATCCGCGGTTCATGCGCAATCCGCGCGGCAATATGGTGTGGGTGTCCGCAGCCGGACCCGGTGCAAACCTGGCGATGGCGATCCTCTGGGCGTTCCTGATGATGCTGACGCAAAAGACGGATCTCGGCGTCCCCGGTCAGTGGCTCGGGGCAATGGCGGGCTACGGCATCGGATTCAATGTCATGCTCGCGGTGTTCAACATGCTGCCGATTCCGCCGCTTGACGGCGGTCAAGTGCTGGCCAACCTGTTGCCGCGTGGACCGTTGAGCAACTTGTTCGAGCGGATCGCGCCGTTCGGTCTATTCATCGTTCTCGGCCTCATTGTCACGCGAATGCTTGGGCCGCTGGTGAGCGGCCCGATTGAGTTCCTGCTGGGCGCGCTGGTCGAAATATTTGGATTGCAGGGCGGTTAGCTGACGCAATGTCTACGACATCAGGACAGAATCGACGCGTTGTTTCCGGCATGCGGCCGACCGGCCAGTTGCACCTCGGCAACTACCATGGGGCACTGGCAAACTGGGTCGAGTTGCAATACCGCTACGAATGCTTTTTCTTCGTCGCAGACTGGCATGCGTTGACGACGGGCTACGAGAACACGGCTGACATCAAGGCCAACACCACCGAAGTCATCATCGACTGGCTTGCGGCCGGCCTCAATCCGAGCGCCTGCACGATATTCATCCAGTCACGCATCCCCGAGCATGCGGAGTTGCACCTGATACTTTCCATGGTGACGCCCGTGTCCTGGCTCGAGCGCGTTCCGACCTACAAGGATCAGATCGAGCAGCTCAAGGACCGGGACCTCAGCACTTACGGGTTCCTCGGCTATCCGCTGCTTCAAAGCGCGGACATCCTGATGTACCGGCCGGAGTTCGTGCCGGTGGGAGAGGACCAGGCGGCACACGTGGAGATTACGCGTGAGATCGCGCGCCGGTTCAACCATATCTATGGACGGGAACCGGATTTCGAGAAGCGTGTCGAGAGCGCCGTGAAGCGCCTCGGCGCGCGCAACGCCGCTCAATATTCGGAGCTTCGCCGGCAGTTTCAGGAACAGGGCGACACGGATTCGCTGGCGCGCGCGCGTGCGATGATCGAATCCGGGACGCGCCTTACGGTCGCGGACCGCGAGCGCCTGCTCGGTTACCTCGAGGGCGGCGGTCGGGCGATCCTTCCCGAGCCTTCGGTGTTGCTGACGAAGACGCCCAGAGTGCCTGGGCTCGACGGGCGCAAGATGTCGAAGTCCTACGGCAATACGATCGGCCTGCGCGAGGATCCGGAAAGCGTGCAGAAGAAGCTGCGGGCGATGCAGACCGATCCTGCCCGCGTTCGGCGAAATGATCCTGGCGACCCGGAAAAATGCCCGGTCTGGGATCTGCACAAGATCTATTCGAACCAAGACACGAAAGCCTGGGTGCAGAACGGCTGCCGTTCGGCCGGAATCGGCTGCCTCGACTGCAAGAAGCCCGTGATCGAGTCAATCCTCAAGGAACTCGAGGTCATCCGCCAGCGTGCGCGTGAATACGAAGAGAACCCCGAACTGGTGCGGGGTATCGTGGCCGAAGGCTGCGAACGGGCGC
This sequence comes from uncultured Gammaproteobacteria bacterium, assembly GCA_963819545.1. Taxonomy (GTDB): domain Bacteria; phylum Pseudomonadota; class Gammaproteobacteria; order Steroidobacterales; family Steroidobacteraceae; genus SCUD01. The sequence continues at coordinate 1,754,633 of CAWFWJ010000002.1, forward strand.
GCGACGCAGCGCGTGCCACAATGTCGGAGGTCCGTGTAGCCGTGCGTCTGGAGTACCGGTGAACGAGACAGCGCAGCAAGGCGAGATGCCGTTTGCGATCGTCGACGGCGAGCCGGTCACTGAGATCCCGCGCGATCTCTACATACCGCCGCAGGCGCTCGAAGTTTTCCTGGAAGCCTTCGAAGGCCCCCTCGATCTGCTCCTCTATCTAATCCGCCGGCAGAATCTCGACGTCCTCGATATCCCGATCGCGGACATCACGCGGCAGTACATGGAGTACATCCAGCTGATGCAGGAGCTGGACCTCGAACTCGCCGGCGAATACCTGCTGATGGCGGCCATGCTCGCGGAGATCAAGTCGCGCATGCTGCTGCCTCGAATCGGCGACGCCGGTCAGGAAGAGGACGACCCGCGAGCCGAACTTGTCCGCCGGCTGCAGGAATACGAACGCTACAAGCGCGCGGCCGAGGACATCGACCAGCTTTCCCGGATCGATCGCGATGTCTTCCCGGCGGTCGCCGAACTGACGCATCGCGAGGTCGTGCAAATGCTCCCGGAAGTCGCGCTCCAGGAGATGCTGGTCGCATTCAAGGACGTCGTCCAGCGCGCGACGATGTTCGCGAACCTGCATGTGCGGCGCGAGACGCTGTCGGTGCGCCAGCGGATGTCCGACGTACTCGCCCTGCTTGAGGGTGTCGGTCTGGTCGAGTTCATCCGTCTGTTCCGTCCCGAGGAAGGCCGGATGGGCGTCACCGTGACCTTCGCGGCGCTGCTTGAACTGATGCGCGAACAGTTGGTCGAGATCGTGCAGGCGGAGCCCTTTCAACCCCTGCACGTGCGACGCGTCGAAGGCAACCCGGAAGCGGGCGCACTCGATGATTATGAGATCACGACTGCATGACGAGGCAGAGCATGGAAACGGATCAGTTGAAGGAAGTCATCGAAGCGGCACTGCTTGCCTACGGCCAGCCGTTGAGTGTCGATCAAATGCGCGATATTTTCGAGGAGTTTGAACGCCCGGAAGCCGAGGAAGTCAGGCACGCATTGGCTGAACTTTCCCGCGACTGCGAGGGCCGTCCGATAGAACTGGTCGAGGTCGCGAGCGGCTGGCGGCTTCAGGTTCGCAGCCGGTTTTCCTTGCGGTTGTCAAAACTCTGGCAGGAGCGCCCGAGCCGCTATTCACGGGCGCTGCTCGAGACGCTGGCGCTCATCGCCTACCGGCAGCCGATAACGCGGGGCGAAATCGAGAATGTGCGCGGTGTGACGGTCAATCCGAACATCGTGCGGACGCTCAGCGAACGCGGCTGGATCCGCGTGGTCGGGCACCGCGAGGTTCCCGGCCACCCGGAACTGCTGGGCACGACGCGCGAGTTCCTGGACTATTTCGGGCTGAAAAGCCTGGACGAGCTGCCGTCGCTTGCCGCGCTGAAGGATATGGACGATGTCGGCATCCAGCTCGATTTCGAAGGTCCGGTAACGGTGCAGGCCGCGGCCGCGGGCCTTCCCGCTGCCAATGATGCGTGAACGAATCCAGAAAACCCTTGCTGCCTGCGGCGTCGGATCACGACGCCAGATCGAGGCGTGGATCAGGGCGGGCCGCATCACGGTCAATGGCAAGCTCGCGACTCCCGGTCAGGCGGTCGCCGAACGCGACGACATCCGCCTCGACGGGCGCCGCCTGCGCCTCACCCGCAGTGCCGAGCGGGAGCACGAGGGCCTCGCCTATCACCGGCCCGCACAGGAAGACATTCGCGCGGGTGCGACCGGAACGATGCCGAGCTCGATCGAGCGACTGCCGAAATCGGCGGGACGGCGCTGGATTCCAGTCAGTCCGCTGGCCGCTCGCGACGGCGGGCTCGAGCTCTTCATCACGGACGGGGAACTGGCGGCCGCGCTGACCCGCCGGGGAATCGGAATTCCGAGCGAATTCAGTGTCCGCGCGCGCGGCGCATTCGACGAATCGGAGATCGGTGCCAGGCTGGTCGCTGCAAGCAAGTCGGCGTCCGTGAAAGGCGAGATCACGGCGGTGACGCCCGCCGGCGGCGAGGGAACCAATCGCTGGCTTCAGGTTCACGTCACCGGCCTGCGGCCACGCGATCTTCGCGAACTATTCGAACGCTGCGGTCTCGAGGCGAATCGAATTCTGCGCACCAGACTGGGTCCGATCGCCATGGATCGCGCACTCGCGCGCGGCCGGAGCCGTCCGCTGACCGAGGACGAATTGAAGGCCCTGAAGGATGCCGCGGGTTCGCGCGCTGCTAAGGACGGTCGAACGACTGACCGTTGACGCCCCGGCCCGCGGGTCCCAGCAGATAGAGATACGGCCCGACAACCGCCGCCGGCTCGACATGCTGATTGGGATCCTCCGCCGGGTAGGCCTGACGGCGCATTGCGGTGCGAACCCGGCCGGGATTCACCGAGTTGACGCGGATCCGCGTCGAGTCGGCCATTTCGTCCGCCAGCACCTGCATGAGGCCTTCTGTCCCGAACTTGGACGCCGCATAGGCGCCCCAGAATGCGCGGCCGCCTCGCGCGATGTTACTCGACGTAAAGACGATCGACGCGTCCGCGGATCGGCGAAGGAGCGGAAGCAGCGTCCGGGTGAGCACGAACGGTGCCGTCAGGTTGACGTGCAGCACCTTGCACCAGGTCGGCACGTCGTACTGCTCGATCGGACTGAGATCGCCCAGGATTCCGGCGACGTGCGCCAGGCCATCCAGGTGCCCGAACTCACCCTCGAGGGCATCGTGCAAGGCGTCGTACTCCGCCGCCGTCGCGGTTTCCAGGTTGAACGGGAGCAGGGCAGGTGTCGGACCGCGGGCTTCGACGATGCGGTCATAGGTGCGGACAAGCTTGCGCTGGGTACGCCCGAGCAGGCCTACCGTGGCGCCCTGGCGTGCGAGCGCGAGGGCCAGGGCCTGTCCAATGCCGTCTCCGGCGCCGGTGACGAGAATGATGCGTCCGGCATGGGAGCCGGACCCCGGCGCGTAGGCGAGTGCCTGTGCCTGAGTAGTCATGTCCGCGGAACGCCCGCCTGCTCAATGCTCTTCGGGTGGGGCGAGTTGCGGCGTCGTCTCGTCGGCCAGGCGCACGCTCACCTCGATTTCGGTGAGTTCTTCGATCGGTTTCTCGCCGCGGACGCCGAGTTCGACGAACTTGCGCGCACCGGGGAGGACATTGCGCTCCAGCGATCCGACGGCCGCGTTGAAAGCGCGGAGACTCGATTCGAGCGCGCCGCCCAGTTTCCCCAGGTGATTGCGGAAAGTGCTGAGACGCGAATAGAGATCTTCCGCCAGCGTGCGGATGCGTTCCGCGTTCTCGGCCAGCCGGACGTTCTGCCAGCCGTTGTAGACCGTTTTGAGCAGCGCCAGCAGCGTCGAAGGGGTCGTCAGAATGATGTTGCTGCTCATGGCGCGGTCGAGCAGTTCAGGCTGCTGGTCAAGCGCCGACGAGAGGAACTGATCGCCCGGCAGGAACAGAACGACGAATTGCGGGGCCTGCGCGAACTGGGCCGAATAGTTCTTCGAGGAAAGCATCCGGACACGGTCGGCCACGTGCTGTGCATGCCGACGAAGCGCTACCGCGCGGACTTCGTCGGAAGGCGCTTCGGCCGCTGCCAGGTAGGCGTCGAGTGGCGTCTTGACGTCGATCACGATGTCGCGGCCCTCGGGAAGGTGCACGACCATGTCGGGACGCAGTGCGCCGTCTTCTCCCACGACGTGGACCTGCTCCTCGAAGTCGCAATGGGCGGTCATGCCGGCCAGTTCGACCAGCCGGCGAAGCGCGATCTCGCCCCACTGGCCGCGCACCTGCGGCTTGCTGAGCGCCTGCACGAGATTACGGGTCTCGCGCTGCAGGGCGGTGTGCGTCTCGCGCATGTCCGTCAGGTTCTGCCGCAGGCTGCCAAAATCGCGTTGCCGCTCGGCCTCGATTTCACGCAGTGCATCGGAGGTGCGCGCCAGCGACTCCTGAATCGGCTTCACCAGCATCTCGATCGCCTGTTCGCGTTCCTTGAGAGAGTTCTGCGCACTCTGCTGGTGGCCTCCAAGGTTTTCCTTGGCAAGGCGCAGGAAATTTTCGATGTTCTCCCTGAGCTGCCGGCCTGCGAGGTCGTCGAAGCGGCGATCGAGTTGCTCCATCGCGCGATCGAGCGTCACGGTGCGCTCGGCCGCAAGCGCGGCGGAGCGGCGGCGGCCCATCCACCACCCGGCGCCGAGTGCGATTGCCACGGCCAGCAGGATCACGATCAGGGCAGTCAGATTGAGCGTCATTCGCGAAGTCCCAGCCAGTCGAGAAGCTCTTCCGGGCGCCCCAGCACGGCATCCGCTTGCCAGGCCGCGGGATCCTCACCCTGGTTCAGGTATCCGAAGCCGGCCACCAGCGGAATCATGCCCGCGTTGCGGGCCGCCTGCACGTCGCGCTCGGCGTCACCCATGTAAACGCACTCGCCGGGCTTGAGCCTGATGAGGGCCGCAGCGTGGAGGAGTGGCAGGGGATGCGGCTTGCGCTCCGCAAGCGTGTCGCCGCTCACCACACAGCCACAGCGCCCAAGCAGGCCGAGCTGCTCGAGCAGGGGATTGGTGAGCCAGCCGGGCTTGTTCGTGACGATCCCCCAGCGCAGGCCCGCTTGTTCAATCGCATCCAGGACCTCATCGAAACCGGCGAACATTCGCGTGTGAACTGCAAGCGCCGCCCGATAGAAATCCAGGAATCGGGTTCGCAGAGTCTCGTAATGTGCGGCATCCGTCTCGCCGAAGCCAAGCCGTATGAGCCGTGGCGCACCGTGCGAGACCAGCGGGCGAATCCGTTCAAACGGCAGTTCGTCGAGGCCCTCGGCGGCACGGAGCCGATTGAGCGCTTGCGCCATGTCCGGCGCGGTATCGAGCAGTGTTCCATCGAGGTCGAACAGCACACCGCGCAGGTCGCGGCGCCGGATCATGCGGCGGTCGCCGTCATCGGCCGCTTGTAGTGCGCAAGGTAGTTGACCGAGACGTCAGTGCCGGTGCGCGCCTTGCGCGTCGCCGGGTTGTATTCGAGCCCGGCGAGATCGGCGAGTTCGAGCCCGGCATCGCGGGCCCAGTGCGAGATTTCCGAAGGCCGGATCAGGCGAGTGTACTGATGAGTTCCCATGGGCAGGAGCCGCAACAGGTACTCGGCGCCGACGATCGCGAGCGCGAACGACTTGGCATTGCGATTGATCGTCGAGCAGATCACGTCACCCCCGGGGCGAACGAGACTTGCGAGCGCCGCGACAATGGCGACGGGATCTGGCACATGCTCAAGCATCTCGAGGCAGGTCACCAGATCGAAGCCGCCGGCATTGGTATCGGCGAGCGTCTCGGCCGCAATCTCACGGTATTCCACGTCGATGCCAGCTTCGAGCGCATGCAGGCGTGCGACCTTGAGGGATTCCGGAGCCAGGTCGATGCCGGTTACCCGGGCGCCGCGCCGCGCCATCCCTTCGGCGAGCAACCCCCCGCCACAACCGACGTCGAGCACGCGCCGCCCGGTAAGTCCGGCTCGCGCCTCGATGTAATCGAGTCTTGCCGGATTGAGGTCGTGCAGGGGTCGGAACTCGCCATCCGGGTCCCACCAGCGCGGTGCCGCGGCGTCGAATCTGGAGATCTCCGCGGGGTCGAAATTCGATGCACTGGGCATCCGGAAAGTATACGCGCTGTGCTAAAATTCGGCGCTTCCATGGGCCTCTGAAAACGACGAAATCCGCATGAGCGAGATCGCGCGCGAAGTCCTGCACGTAAACCTCGAAGACGAGATGCGCAAGTCCTATCTCGATTACGCGATGAGCGTGATCGTGGGCCGTGCGCTCCCGGATGTCCGCGACGGACTGAAGCCGGTGCACCGCCGCGTCCTGTACGCGATGCGAGAGCTCGGCAACGACTGGAACAAGGCTTACAAGAAATCGGCGCGCATCGTCGGCGACGTCATCGGCAAGTACCACCCGCATGGCGATGCCGCCGTGTACGACACCATCGTCCGCATGGCGCAGCCATTCTCGTTGCGCTACCTGCTGGTGGACGGCCAGGGCAACTTCGGCTCCGTGGACGGCGATGCGGCGGCGGCGATGCGCTACACCGAAGTGCGCATGACGCGCATCGCACATGAGCTCCTGGCCGACATCGACAAGGAAACGGTCGATTTCACGCCGAACTACGACAATAGCGAGCATGAGCCGGCGGTGCTGCCGGCGCGGATCCCGAACCTTCTGGTCAACGGCTCCTCCGGTATCGCAGTTGGCATGGCGACCAACATCCCGCCGCACAACCTCGGCGAGATCATCGACGCCTGCATTGCGCTGATTGACGATCCGAATCTCGGCCTCGCGGACCTGATGCGTTTGGTGCCGGGGCCGGATTTCCCGACCGCCGGCATCATCAATGGCGCAGCCGAAATTGTCCTCGCCTACAAGACCGGCCGTGGCCGGCTGTCCGTGCGCGCGCTCACTGCCGTCGAAACCATCGATGAGCGTGGCCGCGAAGCGATCGTCGTGACCGAGCTGCCATACCAGGTCAACAAGGCCCGCCTGCTCGAGCGCATTGCGGATCTCGTGCGCAACAAGGAAATCGAGGGCATTTCTGAGCTGCGCGACGAATCGGACAAGGACGGGCTCCGCGTCGTCATCGAATTGAAGCGCGGCGAGAACAGCGAACGGGTCCTGAACCAGCTATTCAAGCTGACGCCGATGGAATCCGTATTCGGCGTCAATATGGTCGCGCTGCTCGACGGCCAGCCGAAGCTGCTGTCGCTCAAGGAAATGCTGGATGCGTTCCTGCGCCACCGCCGCGAAGTGGTCACGCGGCGCACGATTCACGACCTCGGCAAAGCACGCGACCGCGCGCATATCCTAGAAGGCCTTGCGGTCGCGCTTGCGAACATCGACGAAGTCATCGCCTTGATCAAGGCTTCACCAACACCGCCCGAGGCCCGCGCAGCCTTGCAGGCGCGGACCTGGGGACCGGGCGCCGTGCCGCAAATGCTTGCGCGCGCCGGCAATGTGCCGACGCGCCCCGAAGGAATCGCCCAGGAACTGGGCCTGCATGGCGAGCGGTATCGCCTGTCGGAAATCCAGGCGCAGGCGATTCTCGACCTGCGGCTGCACCGGCTGACGGGACTCGAACAGGACAAGATCGTCACGGAGTTCAACGAACTCCTCGACTTGATCCGTGACCTTGGCGAAATTCTCGCGCGCCCGGACCGCCTCCTGACCGTGATCCGCGAGGAACTCACGGCAATCAAACAGGCCTATGGCGATGCGCGGCGCACGCAGATCGTCGCCGACCAGTCCGATGTCACGATCGAGGACCTGATCGAGCGCCAGGACCTGGTCGTCACGCTGTCGCATGCGGGTTATGCGAAGACCCAGCCAGTGACGGACTACGAGGCCCAGCGACGCGGCGGCAAAGGCAAGATGGCGACGACTGTCAAGGACGAAGACTTCGTCGACAAGCTCTTCATCGCGCACAGTCACGACACACTCCTGTGTTTTTCGGACGGTGGGCAGTGTTACTGGCTCAAGGTTTACCAGCTGCCGCTCGCGAGCCGCGGCGCGCGAGGCAAGCCGATCGTCAATCTGCTCCAGCTTGGCGAGGGAGAGCGCATCACGGCGGTGCTCGCGATCCGGGAATTCGACGAATCGCACTTCGTGTTCATGGCGACGGCGCAGGGCACCGTCAAGAAGACGCCGCTTTCGGCCTTCTCCCGTCCTCGCGCGAACGGCATCATTGCGGCGTCCCTGGACCCGCAAGATTGCCTCGTCGGCGTCGCGCTCACGGACGGCCAGCGCGAGATCCTGCTCACAACGACCGACGGCAAGGCGATCCGCTTTGGCGAGGACCAGGTCCGGCCGATGGGCCGCGAGGCTGCGGGCGTCCGGGGCATCCGCCTCGGTGACAATCAGCGCGTCACTTCGCTGATCGTGCTGGGCGACGGTCCGATCCTGACGGTTTCGGAACGCGGCTATGGGAAACTGACGGAGATGGACGGCTATCCGCGGCACGGGCGCGCGGGCCAGGGCGTCATCGCACTCCAGACCAGTGATCGCAACGGTTCGGTCGTCGGCGCGCGCCAGGTGCGCCGCGATGACGAGGTGATGCTCATCAATTCGAGCGGAACGCTGGTGCGGGTTCCGGTCAGTGAAATTCCGGTGCTCGGCCGCAACACACAGGGCGTGCGCATCATGCGGCTCGAGGAGGGCGAGAAACTCGTCGGTCTCGAGCGCATTGCCGCGGACGAATCGCAGGGCGGCGAAGGGGCCGGCTGACGCCGGCCTGCGGAGTATCGGTGCGCGTCTACAACTTCTCCGCGGGCCCCGCGGCGTTGCCGCTTTCCGTTCTCGAACAGGCGCGCGACGAGCTGCTCGAATGGCAGGGCGGCATGTCGGTCATGGAAGTCAGCCACCGCAGCCGCGCTTTCATGGCGGTTGCGGAGCACGCGGAATCCGATCTGCGTCAGTTGCTCGCGATCCCGCCCAATTACCGCGTTCTCTTCATGCAGGGCGGGGCGACAGCGCAGTTTTCTGCCGTGCCGCTCAACCTGGCTGAGGCTGGAGCGACGGCTGACTACGTAAACACCGGGCACTGGTCGGAGCGCACGATCAAGGAAGCGCGGCGCTTCGTGACGGTCGCCATCGCGGCGGACGAAGCCGGATCGCAGTACACAACCGTCCCGGAGCAGGCTTCGCTTCGGCTGACGCCAGATGCCGCCTACGTCCATTACACGCCGAACGAAACCATCGGCGGCGTCGAGTTCCCGTACATCCCGGAGACCGGCTCCGTGCCGCTCGTTGCCGATATGTCGTCTTCGATCCTGTCGCGGCCGATCGATGTGTCGCGTTTCGGGCTCATCTACGCCGGCGCACAAAAGAACATCGGACCCGCCGGGATCACGGTCGTCATCGTGCGCGACGAACTGGTGCGGAAGGCGCGCGCCGGAACGCCGATGGTGTTCGACTACCGGGCGGTCGCGGACGCGGGCTCGATGCTGAACACGCCGCCGACCTTTGGCTGGTACTTCGCGGGACTCGTCTTCCAGTGGCTGAAGCGCGAAGGCGGCCTGGCCGCGATGGAGAAACGCAATCGCATAAAGGCCGAGTCGCTCTATGCGGCAATCGACGCGTCCGCCTTTTACACCAATCCGGTCGCCCGCAACTGCCGCTCGTGGATGAACGTGCCGTTCCGGCTGGCGAAGCCGGAGCTTGAGAAAACTTTCCTGGCGGAAGCCGACGTGGCGGGCCTCACGAATCTGGCGGGACACCGCGCGGTCGGCGGCATGCGCGCGAGCCTCTACAACGCCATGACGCCGGAAGGCGTTACGGCGCTTGTCGCGTTCATGCGCGACTTCGAACGGCGGTACGGCTGATGCGTTTCAAGGTGCAAACGCTCAACATCATCTCCGCGAGGGGCCTCGAGCGTCTGCCCGCCGACCGGTATGAGGTCGCCGCCGAGATGGGACATCCGGACGCGATCCTGGTCCGCTCGGCGGACATGCATGCGATGCAGATACCGGCTAGTGTGCTCGCGGTCGGGCGCGCGGGCGCCGGCACCAACAACATTCCGGTGACGCTCCTGTCGCAACGCGGCGTGCCCGTGTTTACGGCGCCCGGGGCGAATGCGAATGCGGTCAAGGAACTCGTGCTCGCGGGGATTTTGCTTGCGGCGCGCCACATCTGCGAAGCATGGGATTTCGTACGCGGGCTTGATCTGACCGGTGACGAACTCGAAAAGGCGGTCGAGCAAGGCAAGAAGCGATTTATCGGACACGAATTGCCGGGCCGCACGCTCGGGGTCGTCGGACTCGGCGCAATCGGCGTCGAAGTCGCAAATGCCGCACACCTGCTCGGCATGCGCGTGCTGGGTTATGACCCGCAGATTACGGTGCAACGCGCGTGGCAAATGTCCTCCGGTGTGGAGCAGGCGCTCAGCCTCGACGATCTGTTCGCCCGCTCCGACGCAGTCACGGTCCATGTGCCCCTGACCGAGGAAACCCGCGGACTGGTGAACGCCAGGCGTCTACGCCACATGAAGGAGGGCGGCACCGTGCTGAATTTTGCCCGCACCGACATTATCGACGAGGCCGCAGTCGTCGCCGCCTTGCAATCCGGCAAGCTCGGCGCTTACGTCTGCGATTTTCCGTCGGCGGCAATCCGGGGCGTGTCCGGTGTGGTCGCGCTGCCGCATCTCGGTGCCTCGACCAGCGAGGCCGAAGAGAATTGCGCGATGATGGTGGCCGACACGCTCCGGGATTACCTCGAGCACGGAAACATCCGCCATTCGGTCAATTTCCCGGAGGCAGCATTGCCGCGCGTACCGAAGACCGCCCGCATCGCAATCGCAAACAGCAATGTGCCGAACATGGTCGGCCAGATTTCGACACGACTGGCGGATGCGGGCCTCAATATCGCCGACCTGCTGAACAAGTCGAAAGGCGAGGTCGCCTACACGCTGATCGACATCGACGGAAAAGTGCCGGCGGGCCTGGTCGAGCGCATTGGCTCGATCCAGGGCGTGCTGAGCGCCCGGGTCGTCTAGGAGGGCAGGGTGAACCGCTTCGAGTCGCTCGCAGCACCTGGTATCCGCGATCTCGCGCCCTACGTTCCGGGTAAGCCGCCGGAGACTCTCGAGCGCGAGTTCGGGGTGAAGGACAGCATCAAGCTCGCGTCGAACGAGAATCCGCTTGGTCCCGGGACGCTCGCACGGGCTGCGCTTGCGAATTCGCTCGCGGGCGTCGGCCTGTACCCGGACGGCAGCGGCCATGTGCTTCGCTCGAAGCTCGCGAGCATGCACGGACTCGAGCTCGGCCAGGTCACGCTCGGCAATGGGTCGAACGACATCCTGGTGCTGCTGGCCGGAGCCTTTCTGACGCCGGGACTCGAGGCCGTGCATTCCCGCTATGCATTTGCCGTGTATCCGAGTGCAATCCAGGCCGCGGGCGCCGCGGCGCGGGTCGCCTCGGCCAATCCGCCGGAGCATTCGATGCCGCTCGGCCATGACCCGGCTGCGCTCAAGGCCGCCGTCGGTGCGCGCACGCGCGTGGTCTTTCTTGCAAACCCGAACAATCCGACCGGCACCTGGCTTTCCGAGCGCGAAATCGATGATCTGCTGTGTGCGATACCGACGGAAGTGATCGTTGTCCTGGACGAGGCGTATCACGAGTATTCCGGGGCCCTTGGAGTGCCCGACGGCACACGCTGGCTCGCAGGTCATCCGAATCTTGTAATCACGCGTACGTTCTCGAAAGCCTACGGTCTTGCGGGTTTGCGGGTTGGTTACGCCCTGTCGCATCCCGAAATCGCGGATCTGCTGAACCGCGTGCGGCAGCCCTTCAACGTGTCCGTCCCGGCATTGGCCGCCGCCGCGGCTGCCCTGGACGATCGCAAGCATCTCGAAGCGACACTCACCCTGAATGCAGCAGGCTTGGCGCAGTTGCGCGCCGGCCTTTCGGCGCTTGAACTTCGGGTACCGCCTTCCGCGGGCAATTTCGTGTTAGCCGACTTCGGTCGACCCGCGGCGGCGCTCAGCGACGCACTGCTCCGACAAGGCGTTATCGTGCGGCCCGTGGCCAATTACGGCCTGCCGAATCACCTGCGGATCACGACCGGCAACACGGCCCAGAACGAACGGCTGCTGGCAGCAATGTCATCGGCGCTCGCCGGCGGTTCGTGAGCGCGCGAACCACTGGTTACGTGGTCGAGCCCGGCGGTCGGGTCGCGGGTGAGATTGAGGTGCCTGGCGACAAGTCGATTTCACATCGCGCCGCGATGCTCGGCGCGATCGCGGCAGGCGTTACCGAGATCGAAGGATTCCTCGAGGGCGAGGACTGCCTGGCGACGCTCGCGGCGCTTGCCGCGCTGGGCGTACGCATCGAGCGGCCGGGGCCGGGAGAGGTGCGGATTCACGGCGCCGGCATGGAGGGATTGCGGGCGGCGACAGCCGCGCTCGATCTCGGTAACTCAGGCACCAGCATGCGCCTCCTGGCCGGGCTTCTTTGTGGCCAGCAATTCGATTCGATACTGCGCGGCGATGTCTCGCTGATGCGTCGCCCGATGGAGCGCATTGCCACGCCGCTGAACCGCATGGGTGCGGATGTCCGCACCAGCGACGGCCGGCCGCCGCTTGTGATCGTGGGAGGCCGGAGCCTGCGCGGATGCGAGCACCGACTCGAATTGCCGAGCGCGCAGGTCAAGTCCGCCGTTCTGCTGGCCGGCCTTCAGGCCGAAGGACGGACGACGGTACATGAGCCGGGTCCGTCCCGGGATCACACCGAGAACATGCTGCAGGCGTTTGGTGTCGCGATCGCCCGGGATGGATCGACGGTGTCGCTCGACGGACCGGCCGCGCTCGCGGCGACGCGCGTCGAGATACCGGGCGATTTCTCGTCGGCGGCGTTTTTCATCGTCGCTGGATTGATTGCGGGCCGCGCGCCGCTTCTTGTACGCGGCGTCGGAATCAATCCCACGCGCGCAGCACTGCTCGACATCCTGCGGATGATGGGCGGGGACATCCGCCTTCATCGCGTCATCGTTCAGGGCGGCGAACAGGTCGCGGATATCGAGGTTCGGCCGGGAGCGCTTCGGGGCATTACGGTGCCGCCCGCACTCGTTCCGATCTGCATGGATGAATTGCCCTGCCTGTTTGCCGCAGCAGCGGTTGCGGACGGGGACACGGTCGTGACCGGCGCCGGGGAGCTCCGCGTCAAGGAAAGCGACCGCCTGGCCGCCATGTCAACAGGCCTCAGTGCGCTAGGCGTGGCCGTGGAAACGCTGGCGGATGGTCTGCGCGTGCGGGGCGGGACCGTGGCAGGCGGAACGGTCGATAGCCGGGGCGATCACCGGGTCGCGATGTCGTTTGCGGTACTGGCCGCGTGTGCGCAATCCCCGATCAGGATCCGCGACGTGCAGAATGTCGCGACATCGTTCCCGGGCTTTGCGAAGTTGGCCCGCGACGCGGGACTCCAATTGGCGGAGGAGGGTTGATCCTGGTTCCGGTCATCGCCATCGACGGGCCGAGTGGTTCCGGCAAGGGCACAGTCGCGCGCCAGGTCGCAAGGTTTTTCGATTGGCAGCTGCTGGACAGCGGCGCCCTGTACCGGTTGGTCGCCCTCGCCGGGATACGGGCGGACCTCGCACCGGACGACGTGGCGGGCCACGCGCGCCTTGCCGCGATTCTCGACGTTCGTTTCGGAATGAATGCGGCGGGCGATGAACTTGTCGAACTCGCAGGCAAAGACGTGACACGCGAATTGCGCGCCGAGGCGACCGGAGAAGCCGCTTCCCGGGTCGCCGCGTGGCAGGAGGTGAGATCGGCCCTGCTGAGCCGCCAGCGAGCCTTTGCGCGGCCGCCCGGCCTCGTGGCCGATGGACGTGACATGGGATCCATCGTTTTCCGCGATGCCGGGCTCAAAATCTTCCTGACCGCCAGCCCCGAGGAAAGGGCCCTCAGACGCTATAAGCAGTTGAAAGGAAAGGGGTTGAGTGATAGCCTTGCCGGCCTTTCCGCGGAGATAGCCGAGCGGGACAGGCGGGATACTACGCGAGCCGTGGCCCCGCTGATCGCTGTCCCGGAAGCCGTCATCGTGGATTCGACTGCGATGTCCATCGAGGAAGTCGTCGGGCGGGTCATTGAACTCGCGCGCGAGCGGTTTCCTGAGGCTACAAGGAGGCGGCGGGGCAGGATGCCGCGCCGCGTTGACCAAGGACCCGGAGTGGCGGGATGCCGTCCGGAAAGTAACCACAATGGGCCCCGCGGCCCGGAAGACCCAATGACCGAATCTTTCCAGCAGATGTTCGAGCAGAGTCTCGCGAACCAGCAGATCAAGTCTGGCCAGATCCTCACCGGCACCATCGTTGATATCAATGCCGATGTCGTGATCGTCAGCGTCGGACTCAAGTCCGAAGCAGTGATCCCCGCCGATCAATTCCGCAATGAAAACGGCGAAGTCGACGTCCAGATTGGCCAGGAGATCGAGGTCGCGCTCGAAGCGGTCGAAGACGGCTCGGGTGAAACCCGGCTGTCGCGCGAGAAGGCCAAGCGCGCCCGCACCTGGACCCGACTCGAGGAAGCCTTCACGAATGGCGAGATCGTCCGCGGCATCATCAACGGCCGCGTCAAGGGCGGCTTCACGGTGGAACTCGACAACGTCCGTGCATTCCTGCCCGGCTCGCTCGTGGACGTGCGCCCGGTGCGCGACCCGAGCTATCTCGAAGGCAAGGAACTCGAATTCAAGGTCATCAAGCTGGACCAGCGCCGCAACAACGTCGTTGTGTCACGTCGCGCGGTAGTCGAGCAGGAGTACAGCGCCGAGCGCTCGCAGCTCCTCGACAACCTGAAGGAAGGCGACGTCGTCAAGGGCGCGGTCAAGAACCTGACCGACTACGGCGCATTCGTCGACCTCGGCGGCATCGACGGCCTCCTGCACATCACCGACATGGCGTGGAAGCGCGTCAAGCATCCGTCGGAGATCGTCAAGGTCGGAGACGAAATCGACGTCCGTATCCTCAAGTTCGACCGCGAGCGCCAGCGCGTTTCGCTCGGCATCAAGCAGCTGGGCGCGGATCCCTGGCAGAACATCGCGCGACGCTATCCGCCGAACACGCGTCTCTTCGGCAAGATCACGAACATCGCCGATTACGGCTGTTTCGTCGAGATCGAAGAGGGCGTCGAGGGCCTGGTCCACGTCTCCGAAATGGACTGGACCAACAAGAACGTGAATCCTGCAAAGGTAGTGCATGTCGGTGAAGAGGTCGAGGTGATGGTCCTCGACATCGACGAGGAGCGCCGGCGCATATCGCTCGGCCTCAAGCAGTGCAAAGCCAACCCGTGGCGCGAATTCGCCGAGAGCTTCAATCGCGGCGACAAGGTCAGCGGCCAGATCAAGTCGATCACCGATTTCGGCATCTTCATCGGACTTGCGGGCGGCATCGACGGCCTCGTTCACCTGTCGGACATTTCCTGGGATCGCCCCGGCGAGGAAGCCGTGCGCGATTACCAGAAGAGCCAGACAGTCGAAGCGATGGTGCTGTCGATCGATCCCGAGCGCGAACGCATTTCGCTCGGCATCAAGCAGATGGCGAAGGACCCGATTTCGGCCTATCTCGCCGACCATCCAAAAGGCAGCATCGTCAAGGGCACCATCAAGGAAGTCGATGCGAAGGGCGCCATCGTGGATCTCGGGGATGGCATCGAGGGCAGCCTGCGGGCGTCGGAGCTCGCGCGCGAGCGCGTCGAGGATGCGCGCACGGTGCTGAAGGCTGGCGATGAGATCGAGGCGCGATTCGTCGGCGTCGACCGCAAGAGCCGCGCCATCGTGTTGTCCGTGAAAGCGATCGAGGCCGAGGAAGAGGCCGAGGCGATGCAGCAGTATTCCGGCACCGATACGGCGACTGGTACCACGCTCGGTGACCTGCTCAAGGAGCAGATCAACGGTCAATGAGCCGGTCCGGGGCGCCGCCGGGGATGGGGCGGTGCGTCCCGCAGTTGAGGACGGGAGTCATGACAAAATCAGAATTGATCGAGATCATTTCTGCCAAGCAGAAGCACTTGCCCGCGAAGGACATCGAACTCGCGGTCAAGCAGATGCTCGAGATCATGAGCGACGCGCTGGCAGGTGGCGAGCGCATCGAGATCCGCGGTTTTGGCAGCTTCTCGCTGCATTTCCGCCCGCCGCGGCAGGGCCGCAATCCGAAGACCGGCGAAGCCGTCGCGCTTGCCGGCAAGTATGTTCCGCATTTCAAGCCTGGCAAGGATCTGCGCGAGCGGGTTAATTCAGGACAGTCCCACCCGATCCGGAATTAGTGAATCCCGAATCAATCTGGATCCTCCTGGGAGTCCTGTTCCTCGGCGGGGCCATCGGCTTCTACGCGTCGCGCAAGCCACGCCCGAGCGCGATCGGCGACGAACGGCTGCGTGGCAACTACCTGGCGGGCGTGAATTTCCTGGTCAACGAACAGCCCGACCGCGCGCTCGAGGCCTTTCTCCGCGCGGCTGAGCTCGACAACGACACGGTCGAGACGCACTTCGCGCTCGGCAGCCTCTATCGGCGCCGCGGCGAGGTCGACCGCGCGATCAAGATCCACCAGAACATTGCGACGCGCGAAACGCTCGAACCGACGCAGCGCGAACAGGCCGGATTCGCACTGGCGCAGGACTACCTGAAAGCCGGCATGCTCGATCGGGCTGAGAAAATCCTGCAGCCGCTGGCCGCCTCGGGTACCCACCGCATGGCGGCAATGCGCAAGCTCATGCGCATCTATGAGCAGGAACAGGAATGGCTGCGTGCGATCGAGGTGTTCCGCGAACTCGAGAAAGCGGGGCGCGCGCCGCAGGAAAGCGCCATCGCGCACTACTATTGCGAGTTGGCTGAGGCCGCGCGTGCGCGCGGCACCCTGGACGTGGCGCGCGAACACCTGCGCGCGGCGCGCGCCGAGGTCCGCCGATTCCCGCGTGGCGCGCTGGTGCGGGCCGACATCGCAATAGAACAGCGCGATTTCGCGCTCGCAGAACGGCTGCTCGGCGCGGTGCTCGCGCACGACGCGGCGCTCGCAATTGAAGTTGTGCCAAGGCTGGTGCGGCTTGCGCGTGCGATGGGAAGCGCGGGCGATGCGGTTGTGGCGCGTGTGGTCGCCGGCCGCGCCGATGCCGTGAACGAGATTGCCATGGCGTCGATCATGGCGGATGCGCTCGATTTCGTCCCGCTCGAGGAGCGGGTGCGTGCCTGCCTCGCGCAGGACGAGGCGATCGCAGGGCTCGTGCTCGCGACTGGCCGCGACCCGGCGGCGCTCGATACGCGCGCGGTCCAGGGCGTCGCTGCGGTCCTGCGGAAGCTTGCCGCGACCACGCCGCGATATCGCTGCGCCAACTGCGGATTCTCGAGCATCGATCATTTCTGGCAATGCCCGGCCTGCAAGAACTGGGACAGCCAGCGGCCGCTACTGCGATTCGACCTGGTCGCGGGCCTGGAAAAAGGTGGCAAGCCTTCCTGAATCTCTCCGAACGCGCGCGAAAGCCGGGCGGCGCCCGGAGAACCTTGCGCTTACTCTCTTTTCGGGGCGCGGCGGCGGTCGCCGCGCGCGAAAAAAGGGAGTGATGTCATGTTTACCAAAGGACTGGGTGCGGCCGTCGTGGCCGCGATGCTGCTCGCGCCGAACGCCATCGCCGGGCCCGTCAATGTGAACTCGGCGGACGCAAAGACGCTGGCACGCGAACTGCAGGGCGTCGGGATGGCCAAGGCCGAGGCCATCGTCAGCTACCGGGAGAAGAACGGCCCGTTCAAGGGTGCGGACGACCTGGTCAAGGTCAAGGGCCTCGGCAAGAAGCTCGTTGACCAGAACAAGGCGAATCTGAAGTTCGAGGCCGAGAAAGCGGCAAGCTGAGTTCCGCCTGCCCGCGGTGCGGGCCGGCTCGCGACGCCTCCGGTATCATGGGCGCGTGAGCCGACCCGCACCGATCCGTTTTGCTGTATTTCCCGTCGCTGGCCGCGGCACGCGGTTTCTGCCCGCCACCAAGGCGAGCCCGAAGGAAATGCTGCCGATCGTCGACAAGCCGCTGATCCAGTACGCGGTCGACGAGGCACTGGCCGCTGGTGCGCGCCTCCTCGTATTCATCACCGGGAGTTCCAAGCGCGCGATCGAGGACCATTTCGATTCGGATCCAGAGCTCGAGTCGGCGCTCGCCAATCAAGGCAAGAACGACCTCGTGGATCTGCTCCGCGGGATACTTCCGGCCGACGCAACCTGCATCTACATCCGGCAACCGGCGCCGCTCGGTCTTGGGCATGCCGTCCTCTGTGCGCATGCCGTCGTCGGCAACGAGCCGTTTTACGTGCATCTCGCCGACGACCTGATCGAGGCGAAAGAGCCCGTGCTTGCGCAGATGCGCGACCGCTATCTGGAATCGGGCGGCAGCGTAATCGGTGTGCAGCAGGTGGCGCGCAGCCAGACTGCCAGCTACGGCATCGTCGCAACCGACGAAGCGGGCGGCGATTTCGCACGCATCCGCCGAATCGTGGAGAAGCCGCAGCCGGCGGACGCGCCGTCGGACCTCGCCGTTGTCGGGCGCTATCTCCTGAGCGGCTCCATTTTCGAGAGGCTCAAGACCATCGGGCGCGGCGCGGGCGGGGAGATCCAGCTCACCGACGGCATTGCTGCCCTGTTACAGGACGAACCCGTCTACGCGTACCGGTTCAAAGGCAAGCGGTACGACTGCGGCAGCAAGCTCGGGTATCTCGAGGCGACTGTCGAGTACGCATTGCGGCATCCGGAACTGGGCAAGCAGTTCGGGAATTACCTGAAGGAATTTGTCGCGGGTCAGTTCAGGAAGTAGGCGTCGTGCCCCAGCAACGCGACCGGCGGTTCACGCGCCGGCTCGGAGATCGCGCCGTTCCAACGGCGCGTGTAGACCTGCAGACGGACTTCATCGGCATCCTCGCCGCGCACGCCTTCGAGCCGCACGCCTGCGACGGCACGGTCGGATAGCCGCCACTCGACTGTCGCGGCAAGCCGCGCCGCCAGACCGTCGCGCGAATCGCCGGGATAGCGTGGATTGCCGCTCGCGGCCTGTAGCGCCGCATCGGTCGGAAAGAAATCGCTTTCGGACTCGCGCACGGCCTGCCACGCAAGCCCGCCCTCGAACCGGAAGCTCCGGGAGTTGCGGCGTCCGGAGAGCTCGACCACAGGACCCACTGAAATGAAATGTTCCGGGCTGAAGTATCCGCCGTGGCCCAGCGTGAAATGCGATCGATTGGCCGCAGAGCCCATGAACTCCACGGCACCGCCGACGTGCGCAGTCCAGCTCTCGCCCGACGCAGCGCGCTGCATATAGGCCGCGTCCGCGCGCCACTGCGTGTTGCTGTCGACGCGGTGCCCGTCAAGATTCGCGCCGGACAGCGCACCATAAACGCTGCGTTCATCGTCGCCGAAACGGCCGCCGAAATAAACGCGATCACGAATAACGCCACCCCAGGCCTGCCCGTTCAGCGGATCAGTGGTCCCGGCGAGCGACAGCAGCGAATCCCGGACCATGCTGCGATCGATGCCGAAACTCCAGGGTCCTTCGTCGGATGCGACGCGAAAACGCAGCGCTCCGACCAGGTTGCGAACCGCGAATGAGGTTGGCGTCGTGCCGAACTCCAGGACCACGCCGTCTTGCGGCGCCCATTGGACGAGTCCTCCAATTCCCTTGTCGGATTGAGTATCCGAAAGTGCGGGCAGTGCGACGTACGAGCCGAACGGTTCGCCAGCAGGCACGCGGTCCGACTCGGGGTGAAAGGCATCGGCAGCGACCCGGAGCCGGCCCCAGAATGGATGACTCCCTGCCCATGCAATCTGTATTTGCGGGTCGTCGAGGCGATCGTGATCGACCTGGCTGTTGCGCCAGCGTCCGCCGATGGCGGCCTCGAAGTGCGCCACCCAGTCACGTTCGATCGCCTGCAGCCCCGCATCGACGGCGAGGCGTTCCGGAGCCAAGTCGCGCGCGACGACGAACGCGTCGTAGGAACGATTCTGCTCAAGCAGGGTGTCGACGAGCTGGCTCGCGGCGCCCGGTGCGTGACTGTCGACGGCCAGCAAATCGCGCAACGCCCGCTCACGCGCCGGCGAATCGCCGCGCAGTTCCGCGAGATCGGCCCGCGCCCTGAGCGTTGCCGGATGACTCGGTCGCAGTTCGTCGAGCACCGAGTAGGCCCGGCCCGCGACATTCGCATCGCGCAGGTCGCGCGCCGTGTTGAATTCGCTCAACACGACCTGGTAACGCGCCTCGCGCTCGAGTTCGGCCAGCGACGGGTCGAGGCGGATAGTCGACCGCGCAGCGACGAAGTGTACGAGCGCCTGGCGCGAGTTCCCGCGGCGAACCGCGAGGATCGCAAGCCCGGCCTGCGCCTGCGGGTGGCTCGACGTTGCGGGCGGCACCTCTTCGAAATACATCGCGGCGAGCGGCTCGATGCCGAGGTCCAGGCAGAGGTATCCGAGGGCCGTTTCGAGCCGGGCGCGCTCATCCTCGGACAAGGCCTTGAGTGCGACCGGATCCTGGAGGCCCGGAATCGCCTTCCGTGCCGCGCCCGGATCGATCGCAGCGAGCGACTTGACCCAGGTGTAACGCACCCAGGGATCGGCAGGGGCGAGCACGCGCGCCTTTTCCGCGGCGTCGAACGCGGCACGGAAATCGCCTTGGGAATAAAGCGCGTCGGATTGCGCGCGCCAACCGTCAGCGTCGCGCGGACTTTCGGCCGGCGCGGCGAGCGCAAGTGTCGCGAACAACGCGACCATCAGGCTCATGCGGCGGTCCCCTTATTCAGCCGCGGAACACTCGTCGTCCATCATAGCTGCTTTCGGGGTCGTCCTCACCTCCGGAAATTGATGAGGGCATTAGCTTTAGTGATTGATTTGACTCGTAGAAGCCAATAGCGTGCCACGGGTGTCGAGCCCCGTCATCTATGCGATTGTCGTGCTGATCTGGGGCACGACCTGGTTCGTGATCAAGTTCCAGTTGGGTGTAGTCGCCCCTGAGATTTCGCTCGTCTATCGCTTTAGCCTCGCCGCGATCTGCGTGTTCCTTTTTGCACGCCTGACCGGCAGTCCACTGGCCCTGTCATGGCGCGACCACCGCTTTGTCGCGCTCCAGGGGCTGACACTCTTTTGCCTGAACTACTGGATGACCTACCTCTCGACCCAGTACCTCACGAGCGGGCTGGTCGCCGTGATCTTTACCGGGATCATCTTCTTCAATCTCGTCAACAGCCGCTTGATCTTCGGCACGCCGATCGAACGGCGCGTGCTCGTTGCCGCGGGGGCGGGGATGGTGGGCGTCGCGCTCCTGTTCCTGCCCGAGATGCGGGCGGCAATCCGCAACCCGTCGATTGCGCATGGCGCACTGCTCGCCCTCGGCGCGACCTATGTGGCCTCGCTCGGCAACATGGCGGCAATGCGAAACACGCAGGGTGGCCTGCCGGTCCTGACCGTGAATGCCTATGGAATGGCTTATGGAGCAGTCGGTCTCGTCGTGATCGCCGTGATCCGGGGAACACCGATCGCGTTCGATCCGCGCTGGCCCTACGTCGTTTCGCTGCTTTATCTGTCGCTCGCGGGAACGTCGCTCGCCTTCGGTCTCTATCTGGCGCTGCTGAAGCGCATCGGTGCCGCCCGCGCTGCCTACAGCAGTGTGCTGTTCCCGGTCATCGCGCTGGGGGTGTCGACGGTCTTCGAGGGTTATCGCTGGAGCCTGCCAGCGCTTTTCGGGCTGGCCGTGCTGCTTGGAGGCAACGCGCTCGCGCTCAGTCAGCGCACACGATCGTAGATGGCTCCCCGAGTTGGACTCGAACCAACGACCCACGGATTAACAGTCCGTTGCTCTACCAACTGAGCTATCGGGGAAGCGGATTTTCAGGGCGCGGGATTGTCGACCAAGGGTGCCCTCAAGTCAATTCAAGCGCGCGCTGCATGCGGCCCAGGGCGTTTTTCAACGTCTCCGTTGCTGCGGCAAACGACAGCCGGAAATGCCCGGACGCGCCGAATGCGGAGCCGGGCACGATGGCGACGCCGGCGTCGTTGATGAGGAATTCCGCGAAGGCGTTGTCGTCGTCGGCGCCCACGATCTGCATCGCCTGCTCGACATTCGCAAACGCGTAGAACGTTCCCCAGCCCGGAATGCACTGTACGCCCGGCAGCGCATTGAGTCCCTCGACCACGAAATCGTGCCGCGACTTGAACGCGCGATTCATCTCGGCCACGCAATCCTGCGACGCATTGAGCGCAACCGTCGCGGCCTTCTGCGAGATCGAGGAGGCATTCGATGTGCTCTGACCCTGGATCGTCCCCATCGCGGCGATGACTTCCTCGGGTCCGCCGCAATAGCCGATGCGCCAGCCCGTCATCGCATAGCACTTCGAGCAGCCGTTGATCGTCACCGTGCGGTCGTACAGGTTCGGGTTTGCGGTCGCGAAGCTCGTAAATGGCTCGGGCCCCCACCAGATGTGCTCGTACATGTCGTCGGTGCCGATGACGATTCGCGGGTGCTTCGAGAGCACAGCCCCAAATGCCTTCAATTCTTCCTTTGAATAGGCGGCACCGGTCGGATTGCTGGGACTGTTCAGGATAAACAGGCGCGTGCGCGGCGTGATCGCCGCTTCGAGCCGCGCAGCCGTGATCTTGAACCCTTCCCGAATGCCCGCAGAAATGTAGACCGGCGTGCCGTCGGCGACCAACACCATGTCGGGGTAGGAAACCCAGTACGGCGCCGGAATAATCACCTCGTCGCCCGGGTCGAGGAGGGCGCAGCAGAGATTGAACACGGTCTGCTTGGCGCCGCTTGAAACCAGAACCTGGGAGCGCTTGTACTCGAGTCCGTTGTCGCGGCGGAACTTGCCGATGATCGCGTCCTTGAGCTCGTTCGTGCCCTCGACATTCGTATAGCGCGTGTGGCCGGCGCGGATTGCGGCGACGCCCGCATCCGCGATGTGGATCGGTGTGTCGAAGTCCGGCTCGCCGGCACCGAGGCCGATGATGTCCTTGCCTTCCGCCTTCAATCGTGCCGCGCGCGCCGTGACGGCGAGCGTTGGCGAAGGCTTGATGCGCTGGACGCGCCGGGAGAGAGCAATGGTCACGTGGCAGTACCCGATGGCCGCATTCCCGGCTAAGGTACGGGATGACAATGAGCGAGTCGAGACCCTTCGAGCTTCAGGCGAACTACGCGCCGGCGGGCGACCAGCCGGCCGCGATTTCCGCGCTGATAGAGGGCATCGGCTCCGGGCTTGCGCACCAGACGCTGCTTGGCGTCACGGGCTCCGGCAAGACTTTCACGATCGCGAACGTCATCCAGAGCTTGCAGAGGACGACCCTGGTGCTCGTCCACAACAAGACGCTGGCCGCGCAGCTCTACGGCGAATTCAAGGCATATTTCCCGCGGAACTCAGTCGAGTACTTCGTTTCCTACTACGACTATTACCAGCCGGAGGCCTACGTCCCGTCTTCGGACACCTACATCGAGAAAGATGCGTCGATCAACGAGCACATCGAACAGATGCGGCTATCGGCGACGAAGGCGCTGCTTGAGCGGCCGGATTCGATCATCGTCGCGACCGTCTCCGCGATCTATGGGCTCGGGGATCCCGAGACTTATCTCAAAATGGTCCTGCACCTCGTGCGGGGCGACCGCATGGATCAGCGCCGGCTGCTGCGACGCCTCGCCGACATGCAGTACACACGGAATGAACTGGACCTTCGCCAGGGCACGTTCCGGGTGCGCGGCGACGTCGTCGACATCTTTCCGGCGGAGTCGGAACGGGATGCCGTACGCGTGCAGTTCTTCGACGAAGAAATCGAGTTGCTCGCGTTCTTCGATCCCCTGACCGGCGAAGTACTGCGCAAGGTCCCGCGACTGACGGTGTTCCCGTCGACGCATTACGTGACGCCACGCGAGCGGCTGCTCGCGGCGGTCGACGAAATAAAGGTCGAGCTGCGCAGCCGGCTCGCGGAACTGCGCGCCGCGAACAAGCTCCTTGAGGCCCAGCGGCTCGAGCAGCGGACCCTGTTCGATCTCGAAATGATCGCTGAACTCGGTTATTGCGCTGGCATCGAGAACTACTCTCGCTATCTGTCGGGGCGCGAGGCGGGGGAACCGCCACCGTGTCTGTTCGACTACCTGCCACGGGATTCTTTGCTCGTCATTGATGAGAGCCACGTGACGATCCCGCAGCTCCAGGGCATGTACCGCGGCGACCGCTCACGCAAGGAGACGCTCGTCGAGTATGGCTTCCGGCTGCCGTCGGCGCTCGACAACCGGCCGCTGCGCTTCGATGAATTCGAGCACCTGCAGCCGCAAACCATTTACGTTTCCGCCACGCCGGCGGTGCGCGAACTGGCGAAGTCCGGGCAGGTCGTTGAGCAGGTCGTGCGTCCGACGGGGCTCATCGATCCGATGGTCGAAGTCCGGCCGGTCGCGACGCAGGTGGACGATCTGCTGTCAGAGATACGCCTCCGTGCTGAGCGCAGGGAGCGCGTGCTGGTCACGACGCTCACCAAGCGCATGGCGGAGGACTTGACCGACTATCTTGGCGAGCACGGCGTGAAGGTGCGCTACCTGCACTCCGACATCGAGACCGTCGAGCGGGTCGAAATCATCCGCGATCTCAGGCTCGCGAAATTCGACGTGCTGGTCGGCATTAACCTTTTGCGCGAAGGGCTCGACCTGCCGGAAGTCTCGCTGGTCGCAATCCTCGACGCCGACAAGGAAGGCTTCCTGCGTTCGGAGGGATCGTTGATCCAGACAGTCGGTCGTGCGGCGCGCAATGAACAGGGCCGGGCGATTCTGTACGCGGACCGGATCACGGGCTCGATGGAGCGCGCGATCGCCGAGATGGACCGGCGCCGCGTCAGGCAGCTCGCCTACAACGCGGAACATGGGATCGTGCCGAAATCGATCGTGAAGTCGATCAAGGACATCATGGAAGGCGCGCGCATGGTTCCCGGCAGCGAAGGCGGGCGACGCGGACCGTGCAGCTCACGCCCGAGCAGGCGATGCAGCAGATCCGCAAGCTGGAAGCGGAGATGTTCCGGCTGGCGCGGAACCTGGAGTTCGAGAAGGCGGCGGCGCTGCGTGACGAGATTGCGGCGATCCGCCATTCCGCCTTCGGCGCCGACGCTGATCGGATGGCGGGTTAGGCCGAAACCGGGCGGTCCGAAGCCGCTCAACTTATTGCTTTAGTTGGTGTTTCTGGTAGGATACTGTATATAAACACAGTCTCCTGGAGCCTGCCATGGAAGGCCCGATTTCGTCGGTTTCCACGCCCGATCTGATCGATCAAATCACCGAACTCGCCGGTCATTTGAATGCCGCGAATGCCCGATTCCTCGGCATTGATTGCCGAGCTCGATCGGCGTCGGGGCTGGGCCGAGTGGGGCGTGAAGTCCTGTGCCTATTGGCTCAACTGGCAGTGCGGGATCGGGTTGGGGGCTGCGCGCGAGAGGGTCCGGGTCGCCCATGCGCTCGGCAAGCTGCCGCGGATCGCGGCCGCGATGGCGGAGGGCCGGGTCAGTTACGCCAAGGCCCGTGAACTGACCCGGGTCGCGGATGCATCGAACGAGGCCTGTCTCCTCAACATCGCTCTCTGTGGAACCGCGAGTCACGTGGAAGAGACCGTCCGCAGCTATCGCCGGGCGCTGGATGCCGAGGAGCTGACTCGGGACGCGATCCAGCAGCGTGACCAGAGGCTGTCGTTCCATACTGAGAACCGACGGCTCGATGGTCATCCGGGGGCGGGTACCGGCCGAGGTCGGGGCATTGTTCAAGCGTGCCCTCGAGGCGGCGGAAGATTCATTGCCGATCCCAAAAACGTTCCGGCCGGAACGTTTTCGGACGATCTGCAGAGGGCATCAAGCGCCGGGTCGAGGCGCTTGCGGTCCTGGCGGAGAGCTTCCTGGCCACCGGTCCGCAGGAACTGGTGGGCGGCGACCGCCAGCAGATCGTAGTGCATGTGGATGCGCGGGACGCTCGAGACACGATCATGCCGGGCGCTGTGAGTTGGAAGCACGGACCTGCCATCGCCGCGGAGACGGCACGACGGCTCTCCTGCGATGCGAGCCTCATCGCCATCATCGAAAGTGAGCGGGGAGAACCGCTCAATGTCGGCAGAAAGACCCGCACCATCCCGCCCGCCATCCGCAGGGCGCTTGAGCTGCCGGGACGGGGCTGCCGGTTTCCCGGTTGTTCGTTCAAGCGTTATGTCGACGGCCATCATGTCAAGCACTGGGCCCATGGCGGCGAAACGAAGCTCTCCAACCTGATGACCCTCTGCCGCTTCCACCACCGCCTTGTGCATGAAGGGCGGGTGGTCATCCAGGTGCTTGATGACGGGGCGTTCCGGTTCGTCAGACCGGATGGCCAGGCATTCGACAGTCCTGCGCCGCGATCAACGGAGTGGGCGGCGCCTGTTCGCATCACGCCGAGCACCGCCGTCACCCGATGGAGAGGCGAGGCGCTGGATCAAGTCGGCGTAATTGACTGGCTGATGCGAAACCGCGAACAGACGAAAAACGTTCCGGCGGGAACGTCGCAAGACCGTTAGCCGCCCACTTAACGACCTCGTCTTCGATGTTAGAGTCTGCACCAGACTGCATACGGGATTTTTTTTACCCCCTGACGGAGAGCGAATCCATGCGCAGGTGCTGGCTTCTTGGAATGGCGCTCAGCGCATGGATTGTCACGGCGATTGCGGGGACCCAGCCCATTCTCGTCCTGCAATCGGACTTCGGCACGCTCGACGGCGCCGTCGCTTCGATGAAGGGCGTCGCTGTCGGGGTCTCGCCCGACATTCATATCTACGACCTCACGCACCACATCGAGCCCTTCAACATCTGGCAGGGCGCCCTGCGCCTGGTTCAGACCGCTGAGTACTGGCCGGCCGGCACCGTATTCGTTTCGGTCGTCGATCCCGGCGTCGGCACGGATCGCAAGTCGATCGTGCTGAAGACGAAGTCCGGGCATTACTTCGTAACGCCGGACAACGGCACGCTGACCTTCGTCGCGCCGCGGCTCGGGATCGAGGCGGTGCGCGAGATCGACGAAGCGGTCAACCGGCGCAAGAACTCCGAGAAGTCTTTCACTTTCCACGGGCGTGATGTCTATGCCTATACGGCCGCGCGGCTCGCGGCAGGCATCATCACGTTCGAACAGGTGGGTCGCGAATTGCCGCCCGCAGTCGTCACGATTCCGCACGAGCGGGCTCGGTTCGATGACGGTGTCGTCTACGGCAACATCCAGACCGCCGACGGCAATTACGGCAACCTCTGGACCAATGTCGATCGCGAGACCTTTGGCAGACTGGGAGCCTCGATCGGCGACCCGCTCAAGATAAGAATTCTGAAGGGCGATGAAGAAGTTCTTAACCTGGACGCGCCCTATTTCTTGACCTTCGGGGCCGCGGAGATCGGCAAGCCCTTGCTTTACTTGAATAGCCTCGACAGCGTGTCGCTCGCGATCAACCAGGGCGACTTCGCGAATCACTATCGAATCGGGTCCGGGCCCGAGTGGAGCATCCAAATTCGTCGTTGACCGCGTCTTTTGCGCGTGCCTACACTGAATCCGCGCGAAGGCATTGAGTCCGGGGGTCGAGTCATGCGGAACGGATTGCGGATCGCCATCAAGTCGGTCTTGGGTGTGGGTGCTTCCAGCCTCGGCTTGATCGGTGTCGGACACGCTCAGACGGCAGAAGACCGGCCGCCGCTCGAGGAAGTCGTCGTCGTCGGCACGCGAACCGCCGGCTACGGCGTCGACCAGAGTCTCGCGCCAATCGACCTCGTGACGGCCCGATGCCATCCGCGAGTCCGCGGCGCTCCCGGGCGAAGTCGGCGCGGCATTGCAGTCACTCGTCCCCTCATTCAACCTTCCACGGCAGTCGAACTCGAACTTCGCGGACCTGGTGCGCCCGGCGCAGCTGCGGAACCTGAGCCCGGACCAGGTGCTCGTGCTCGTGAATGGCAAGCGGCGCCACACGACGGCGACGCTGACGACCGAATCCAAGCTCGGCAAGGGCACGAGCCCGGTCGACTTCAACAGCATTCCGGTCGGCGCGATCAAGCGGATCGAGGTGCTGCGCGACGGCGCGGGTGCCCAGTACGGCTCGGATGCGATCGCCGGCGTCATCAACATCGTGTTGAAGGACGCGGACGAGGGCGGTGAAGCGACGGCGAGCTGGGGGCAGAACCGCACCGACTTCAAGCCGACCGGCAAGAGCGTGAACGACGGCGACACGCTGTTTGCCTCGGTCAATGCGGGATTCGGGATTGGCGGCGGCTTCCTGAACCTGACGGCCGAGTATCGCGACCGCGAGCAGACACTGCGCTCCGGCCCGGACCAGATCCCCCCGATTTTATCGAGTGCCACAGACGCCGCCGAACCTTGCACTTCGCTGGCACGCAGACGCACAAGGCGGGCGACGGGCCGATGGACGACGCTTCGTTCATGTTCAACGCGGCATTCCCGGTCGGCGACGGACTCGAGATCTATTCCTTCGGCAGCTATTCGGATCGGAACGGCGAGGGCGCGAATTTTTTCCGCTATCCGGACTCGTCTGCAGAACGTTCCTTCAATTTTCCCGGACGGCTACATTCCGGTGCTCGACGGCGAACAACGTGGACCTTTCGTTCGCGGCGGGCATTCGCGGCACAACTCGCTTCGGACTGGAACTGGGATCTCTCCGCCGTCTACGGCTCGAACGACTTCGACCACGACATCACGAACTCGCTCAACGTGTCGCTGGGCGACGCGAGTCCGACGCGCTTCAACATCGCCGAGTACAAGTACTCGCAGCTCGACTTCCGCTTCGACATGTCGCGGCCGTTCGAGGTCGGCGGCTTTGCCAACCCAGTGAATTTCGCCTGGGGACTCGAATACCGGACAGAAACCTACGAAACGAAGGCGGGAGATCCGGAGTCGTATGAGGCGGGTCCCGTGATCGGAGCGCCGATCGGCACGCAGGCGGGATCGGGCCTGCAGCCGAGCGAGACCGTGGACGAAGACCGGGATGCGGTCGGCATTTACGTGGACCTCGAATCGAGCATCACGGACAAGTTCCAGCTTGGAGTGGCAGGACGCTTCGAAGACTACAGCGACTTCGGCAGTTCTGCGGATGGCAAGATCTCGGCGCGTTATGAACTGACGCAATCGCTCGCCGTGCGCAGCACGATCGGCACGGGCTTTCGCGCGCCGTCGCTGACGCAGGCGTTCTTCCGCGGCTCGACGACGAGCTTTGGCGAGGGCGGCCAGCTCGAAAACGTGCTGAACCTGCCGACCGACGACCCGATCGCCGTGCTGCTCGGCGCGCAGGAACTCGATGCCGGAAGAATCCGTCAGCTACAACCTCGGCTTCGTGTTCACGCCTGACAAGCCAGTTCCGCCTGACCGTCGATTTCTACCGCGTGGACATCGACAACCGCATCACGCTGTCCGAGCGCATCGGCGGGCCGGAGGTCACGCAGTACATCGAGGACCAGCTCGGCATCGCGGGCGTGCTCGGCGTGCGCTTCTTCACCAACGCGATCGACACGCAGACTGATGGCTTCGACATCGTCGCCGACTACACGCTTCGACCTCGGCGGCGAGCAGCCTTGCGCTCTCGGCCGCCTATAACCAGAGCGACACCGAGGTGACGCACGTCGACCCGAACCCGGCCGAGCTCGATGCGCTCGGCGTCGACAACGTGCTGTTCGGCGTCGAGGAGCGCAACACGATCGAGACGGCCTCGCCGGAGGACAAGCTGATCCTGACGGCGCACTGGACCACCGACCGCTGGTCGTTGCTCGCCCGCGGCACGCGCTGGGGCGAGGCGACGCGCGTCTTCAACTTCGGCGGCGGGTTCGAGCCTGCGCAGACCTACGGAGCGGAGTGGGGCGTCGACCTCGACGTCGAGTTCTCGGTGACGCCGAAATTCTCGGTGGCGATCGGCGCCAACAACGTCCTGGACGAGTATCCGGACCTGTCGAGCGCGGACATCAACTACTTCGGCAACCTGCCGTACGACGTGCTGCAGCCGATCACGTTCAACGGCGCGTTCTATTACCTGAGGACGACCTACAGTTTCTAGGGCTTGCGAAGCAAATCCAGGGCTGCGATGGTCATCGCTTCGATGCCGCCCTTGATGGCAGCCTCCGGATCGATCTTGAACAGCGGCGAGTGGTGGCCGGCCCAGTTCCCGGCGTCGAGGTCCGCCTGCGGCGTGCCGCCGACCACGAAGTAGACGCTGGGGATCGGCGGCGAGACGTTGACCAGGTACGGGAAGTCCTCGGCGCCCATGTCGGTCTGCTTCCACTCGGTGAAAGCCGTCGCCGGCAACTTCGCTTCCATGGCCGCGCGCAGCCTGCGTGCCAGTCCGGAATCGTTAGCTGTGACCGGAGAGTGGTTCGGCGCAATCCTGACTTCAGGCAGCTTGTCTTCCGGCAATCCGGCGGCCCGCGCTGTGTTGATCGCGACCCGCTCGATGCTCTTCAGGAGGACATCCCGGGTGGATTCGGAGTTGAAACGCACGGTGATCTCGAGCAATGCGTTGTCGGAAATGATGTTAGGCGCCGTGCCGGAATGAAACGAGCCGACCGTGATGACCGCGGGCTCGAGTGGTGAGATGTCACGCGTCACGATCGTCTGCAGGGCATCACGATCTGACTGGCGATGACGATCGGATCGCGGCCCAGGTGGGGCGCGGCCCCGTGGGTGGCGATGCCGTGCACCTTGATGCTGACGGTGTCGGCGCCGGAGAACATGGTGCCTTCGGTGAAGGCAATCTTGCCGGCCGGATACTTGCTGATGACGTGCAGAGCCAGCGCGTAGTCCGGTCGGGGGACGCGGCCGTACAGGTTGTCCGCGATCATGCTGTAAGCGCCGTCGAGATTCTCCTCCGCGGGCTGGCCCAGCAACATGAGCGTGCCGCGCCAGTCGGCCTGCCTGGCCTTAATCTGCCGCGCGACACCCACGAGGGTCGTGATGTGCACGTCATGGCCGCAGGCGTGCATCACCGGCATGTCGACGCCGTCCAGGTTCACCTGGCGGACCTTGGATGCGTATTCGAGTCCGGACTTCTCCTGCACCGGCAGCCCGTCCATGTCCGCGCGGATCATCAGGACCGGGCCCTCGCCATTGCGCAGAATGCCGACCAGGCCGGTGCCGGCGATGCCGCGGATGACTTCGTAGCCTTCGGCCGTCAGTTCGGCGGCGATGCGGTCGGACGTCTTGAACTCCTGCATCGAGAGTTCCGGATTGGCGTGGAAGTGCAGAAACAGCGCCTCCAGGCGTGGGTAGTCGGCTGCGACATCGGAGGCGAGGTCACCGGCTTGCGCTGCAGGCATGCATGCCGCCCACAGCAGGCCGAGCAACCCGGGCCGGTTGAGGAACGAAGGACGGTGATTGCGAACCATGCGTGCTGACTCCATCAGGTAGACCCAAGCCCCCGAATAAATTACCATGCCGCGCCTTTCCGGGGCGCGTAGCTCAGCGGTAGAGCACTACCTTGACATGGTAGGGGTCACAGGTTCGATCCCTGTCGCGCCCACCAAAACCAATAACTTACGAGACAGTATGGTTTCTTGTACGGCAAGAATACGGCGCACCGAAAAATCAGCGAGCTTGCTTGATGAGCGACTCCGCGGGGATACCGAGGCCGTTGTGTAACCTCCAAATCATCCCCAGCGTGAGCGGTCGCTTGCGGCCAAGCACCTCGTAGACCCGATTTCGCCGGCCGATCATGGGCTCAAGGTCTTTCACAGCGAGTCCCTGTTGTTCCATCGCGAATTTGATCGCTTCGATCGGATCCGGCAAGTCGAGGGGAAAATGTTTGCGCTCGTAAGCTTCGACGAGCGTCGCCAACACGTCGAGCCTTTCCCCTTCCGGTGAGCCTGCTTTCGCGGTCATCACCTTTTCGATTTCACTCAATGCGGCCCGATAGTCCGCCTTTGTTCGTATCGGCTTAATGTTCACTGTTCCTCACCGCTCAGATTGCCTGTGCGTCAATCCGATCGTATTGTTCGTGTGTCCCGACGAACCGAATATAGACAACGCGATACGGATAATTGATCCACACCACTAATCGATACTTGTTACCCGCGATATTGAAAACCACCCGTCCATCTCTGAGAATGCTGGCGTTCCCGAAGTCTTCCTTGACGTCCGGCGGTGACGCCCAATCCGCCTTAAGCGCGTGACGATACCATGCAAGAATCGGCTCCTTCGCATCGCTGAACCTCGAGTTCTTTCGCAAAAACCTTGTCAAGGTTGACAGCGCAATGCGGGAACTGGTCCTTCGCACGGTCGCAGTACTGCTGCAGCGGCGGTTGGGAAATCGTCTCAGGAACTCTGTGACGAGCGGGCCGCGGCGATCCAGCCAGACAGCTCGCGCGTCACCACAAGCTTCTGCACCTCAGCCGATGCACCTGACAGCAACTCGGCGGCTTCGGCCAGTGCCTGCTCGTCGCGTCGCCCGTTTGGCGGGATCAGATCCCTGCGCGAGCGCGCTCACGTACAACGCTTCCGCGTAGTCCAGCCGGAAGTCCGTGCCGATCGCGCCGGCTTTCTTCTCGCGACCGTAGTATTCCAATGCTGGTGCCAGTACGGTCTGCGCTTCCGCGCCGCGGCCCTGTTTCACAATGGCGTGGGCAAGAAGCACCCGCCGCTGGAACATGTCCTTGAGTGGATCGTTACCGGTCGAGATCGAAATGGCCGGCATGGCCAAGCGGCGGCGCGCCGCAGCTTCCGCCTCGGCATAGCGACCCAGCCGCAAGGCAGCCTCGCTGACAGTGCCCAGCGCATTCTTCAGCGCGTCGTCACGCGCCTGGGCGGCTGCATCCCCCGTGTCGAAGGACAATTGCTCCAGTTGATGGACTGACGCGTTGGCCAGGTCGTAGGCGGCAGCCTGCTCTCCCGCGACCCGCTGGATGCGCGCGCGCCTCAGCGGCACTCGAGCGCGATTCACCGCTTGCCGCGAATCCCCTTCCGGCATCAGCCTGGCAAACTCCTCGTCCGCTTTTATCCCGGCATCGAGCGAACGCTCGGCAGCAGCGCGCTGGCCGGTCTGCGCTTCCCACCGGGCCAGGGTGAACCAGACGCCACCCACGATTGGACCGAGGCTCGAGGGCAGCCGTGGATCCTTGGCGAGCGCCACCGTCGAGCGGAGTACCTCGATGGCTCGATCAACCCGGCCCTGCTGCATCAGGATGTCCGCGACCAGTTCACGGCCGGTGACCCAAAGGCCCCAGGTCGTGAGATCCGATGGATTGAAGCGCACAGCATCTTCACCGGCCTTGTCTGAACGCGCCGCATATCGGGCGGCAGCCGCGTAGTCGTGTTTGACGATTGCGACCCTGCCCAGCAGTTCCGCGGCAAACCAGCGATTCTTCATGGAGCGGAGATCGCCAGGCCGTTTCGCCAGGGCTTTCTCGGCGAGGTCGTAGACTTCGCGCTCCAGCCGCTCGGCATCGTCGAAGCGGCGAAGCGCCATCAGGTGGCGAGACTGAGAGTCGGCCGTGTCGGCATAGACGGAGGTGGCAGTCAGGTCGGACAGGTCGAGCGCGCCGAGTCCCGCGAGGATCTTGCGCGCCTCCTCGCATGCGGCGACGGCATCCTCTTTGCTCTGCATCGAGTGACTCTGATTGTTCAGGATGTCGGCGTAGGTGATTTTCACCTGACGCGAACCGTCGGGCCCGTAAACCAGCGGTCGCAGCAGTTCCACCGCTGTCTGGAGGTCATTGGGTTTCGAGTCAGGCCCGCCGCTTGGCCCCCAGGCCGAAAATGGGACAAACAGCGAGAGTGCGAGGCCATACGTGACCGGCGCGCTGGTATCGCCGCCGGCACGCAGCTTCTCGAACATTTCGCGTGCCTGCGCGATGCTCCGGGAGCCGGCCTCGATGTCATCGCCGCCCAACAGGGCGCCACCTTCCCGGATCAGGGCCATGCCGCGGTAGACCTGTGTCTGCGGCGTCATCAGCTCGGCCGGCAACCCATCGTAATAAGCGACCGCCTGATGGGCCAGCTTGCCCATGGTGTCGAGTCGGCCGGTGGGCTCCAGTTCGGCGTAGAAGTCCTCGATCAGGAAACCGACAAGCTTTTCGGCATCGCCTCGAGCCCGCTCGGCCAGCACCCGGGCCTGCTGCGCTTCGGCGTCTGCGAGACGCGCGCGACGATAGTTGACCCAGCCGAATATCGCACCCGCAATGGCGATGACCATCATGACGGCGCACACGGCAGCAATCGCCCGCGCGCGCACCAGTGCGCGCCGCGTCGCGGCCTCGCGCTCCCGCTGGGTGGCGAGCTGCCGCTCGGCCTCGTCGCGGGCCTCGCGTTCATGCCGCAGGTCGCGACTGGAGCCGACGACGCTGCAGAGCACGTCATGCATGAGCTCGACGCGGCGCATGTCGAGCCGCTCCTCGATGCGCAGCAGGCGTCGATCCACCAGCTTTGCGAGCGCGTCCGGCGCGGCGCCGGCGCCGGCCAGGGCCTTGATCACCCGCTCCTCGGCCAGGCTCTCACGGTAGCCGGACTCCGTCAGCAGCTCGTCCTCGATGACACGCCGTACGCCCTCGGGCTGGTCGGCGAGCGCGCGCTCGTAGAATTCCGTGAGGATCGTGTCGCGCGAGCCCGCCAGCAGGTCGGCGGAAATCTCGGTGCGCTGTTTCGCCAGCCGCACGTTGTTGAGTTCGCGACACACGAGGCTGAGCAGCGAAGGCTCGACTTCGGCGTTGCCGAGCTCCGCGCCGCCCGCGATGAAACGCACGATCGACTCCGCCACCTCCTGCGACACCAGGCGCCCGCCCGGGCCCACGACGGCACTCAGCGCCTGCGCGCCCGTCATCCGCGCGAGGCGCATGCGGTTCTGCGTGATCGAGGGCATGATGCCTTCACGCTCTCGAGGTGGGCGAGGTAGTCTTCGCGCAGCGCGATCAGGATGCGATAGTCGGCACGCGCAAAGTCGAAGTCCTCGGCGGCAGCGTCGTCATGTTCGAGCCGCGCCTCGAGCGCCGCCGGTGGCCGGTTCTCGACGAGGTCGGCGAGATCCGCGAGGAATTCCTTGGCCCTGAGTCTTCCCGCGTCGTCGGCCTGCGCGAGCGTGAAGATCTCCTCGAACTGGTCGAAGATCAGCAGCGGCAGCAGCGTGCGGCCGTTCGACTCGCGCAACAGGTCGCCGCGATGATGCAGGAACTCCCACAGCGACTCGCCTTCGATCGCGGTGCCGGGCCGGGTCCAGTGGCCGGCCGCGGCCGTGGCGCGGAAGATCGCCTGCTTGATCTGCTCCGACGGCGGCGGCGACTCGGGGTTGTAATCGACGCGCACGTACACCGGGCAGAATCCTTCGCCGCGCAGCCGCGGCACCAGGCCGGCGCGCAGCAGCGAGGTCTTGCCGAGTCCGGACTGGCCGAACAGCACCGTGAGGTTCTTGCGCTGGACGCGGCGGGCGAGCTCCGCCGCCTCTTCGTCGCGGCCGTGGAAATAGGCGCGGGACTCCTCGGTGTACGAGGACAAGCCAAGCCAGGGATTCTCCGGATCGATCGCGATCGACGCGGCGAGGTCGTGCGGCTGCGCACTCATGCGCGACGCCCGCTGAAGAGATCCTTGAGCCGCCGCAGGAATTCCGGCGACGGCTCGCCATCCGGCATCCGCGTGATGTGCAGCGCCTTGAACTTGTCCGGCACGAGCGCGTCCGCCTCCGGAGTGTCGTCGATGCAGACCGGCAGGATGAACACGC
The DNA here is from genome assembly GCA_963819545.1 of uncultured Gammaproteobacteria bacterium. Lineage (GTDB taxonomy): Bacteria > Pseudomonadota > Gammaproteobacteria > Steroidobacterales > Steroidobacteraceae > SCUD01. Next base: position 1,789,853 of record CAWFWJ010000002.1, read on the forward strand.
CACCTTCGGCAATGTTGCGGGTGCGATCCACGGCATAGCTCCACTCACGGCGGAAATAGGCTTCATGCCGCCGCTGCGTCGTCGCCGAAATGACGGGCACGAAGAAACTGCAGCGCCCGATATTGGCGTGGATCTTCCGGTCGTAATCGTCGCCGCCTTCAAGGCGGTCGAGATCGAACCAGGTCGTGAGGCCCGCCGCGTCCATTGCCGCCTTCAGGCGCTGCACCGCGGGCAGATCCTCGCGCGCGTAGCTGATGAAGATCGCGTTCTCGGGCATCTCGCGCGAGGGCGGGAGGAAGCGTTGCGGAACCACGGCGGGTCCGGATGCGGCGGCCGTGCCGCCCTGGCGCTTGGTCCAGCGGGAGTGGAGCTCGGCAACAAACGCCTCGGCGCCGCTGTAAACGCGCGTGCGCACGCTTACCTGCTGCAGGAACGCCACCAGCCGCTCGTCCTTCATCGTGTGATCGTCTGCAAGTATTTCGCCGACGTCGCGCGGGTCGGAGAGCCGCTTGCGCTTGGCCATGCGCAGGAACAGTCGCGCGAGCCAGTTGGAGAAGTCGCTGCCGATCAGCAGCAGATGATTGTGCTCGAGTTCATGGAACAGCTTCTCGGGCGTCAGGTGCTCGGACTGCAGCGCACAGATGAACTCGAGCATGTCCTCGTCGGAGACGACGTAAGTCGGCGAGGCTGAGAGCCGGCCGAGCAGGTGATACACCACGGTGCGCTGCAACTGGCTGCGCTCCGCGGGCAGGTCGGCGACGCGGTTCGGAGCGTAGGCAATCACCTCGGTCGTGGACTGACCGCCATAGCGCTCGAGGTTCACCGCTTTTTCGAGCAATGGATCAAACGTGGTGGTAATGAAAAGGTCGAAGTCGGTGATCTGCGCCAGTTGTCGCAGTGCCTGTGGCGGCTCGAATTCGACCTCGCGCATGATGGAGCGCAGGCGTGTGTAGGCTTCCTCGCGGCGACCACGCTGGCCGAGATAGGCGCAAACGACGTCGTTCAGCATCAGCGGCTGCGGGAGGCCCACTGGATCGACCGACAGGCGCACGGCGAGTTTCTCCGCCAGCCATTCGTAGAGTGGGCGTAATCCGCGATCGGTCTGCACACGCAGCAGATCGGGACCGATGATCGGGATGACGCGGCGCTCCTCGATGTAGTTGAGGAGATCGTCCCAGGCATCGTCGTCGAAGAGATCGTGGGCGGGCAGGTCGGCAGTCATGCGCGGAGTCTAGCGGGATTTCTGGTCGTTGATCAGCTGGACCCTGCTGGCCGGGCGCGCAGGCGCGTGTCGCGCCCGTAGTAGTCAGGATAGTCCGCACTCAGTCCTTTGAAGCGGCGGTGTATCCACAAGTACTGCTCCGGGTGATGCCGAATCTGGGCCTCCAGCAGCGCGCCGAAACGCGCGGTGTCCGCTATCGGATCATCGCTCGGAAAATTCTCGAGTTCCGGCCCGATGAATACCCGATAACCCTGATTATCGGGAAGCCGCTGGGGGAAATACGTCAATACAGCGGCACCGGTCATACGGGCAATGCGCGCGGTCGACGTCGTGGTGGCCGCGGGCGTGCCGAAGAACGGGACCATGGCCGCACCCTTGCTGCGGGAGCTCTGATCGGGTGCGTACCAGACGGCACCATTTTGCTTCAGCGCGCGCACCAGGGTGCGAATGTCGTCGGACTGGATTGCACGCTCTCCATGATGGGCGATTCGATTCGACATGAAGGTCGGAAAGGGCTGCATTCTTGGTCGGCCGGAACAACACGTTGATCGGCACCAGGGTCCCCAGGATGCGGGTGCCGATCTCGATGGTCGTGAAATGCCCGCCGACCAGGATGGCACCGCGGCCCCGCGCGAGCGCGCGCTGAAGATTCTCGAGTCCCTCGACTTGCGCCAGCGATCGCACGCGCTGGTCGTCGCTCCACCAGGTCATCGCGGTCTCGCAGAGTCCGATTCCGAGACTCTCGAAAGTGACACTTCAGCAGGGTCTCCCGCGCATCGGGGGAAAGCTCGGGCAGGCACAACTCGATGTTGCGTCGCGCGATGCGAACGTAGGGGACCGGCATCACGCGCACGACGCGGCCGATAGTCCTGCCGATGCGCAACTGCAACGTGTAGGGCAATGGCGCGAGCACGCGAAGGATTCCGATGCCGAGCCACGTCAGCCAGTATCGCGGGGCAAACTTGTGCATTCGGCGAATATTACATCCGTCTGCGCGATCGACTACAGTAAAAGCCATGCCAATCATCACGCTCCCTGATGGCAGCCAGCGATCCTTCGATCGCCCGGTCACCGTGGCCGAGATCGCGGCCAACATCGGCAAGGGCCTCGCGCGCGCTGCGCTCGCGGGAGACGTGGACGACTGCCTGGTCGACACCAGCCACACGATCGCGGCAGACGCAAGACTCCGAATCATCACGTCGAAGGATGCCGTGGGCCTCGAAATCCTTCGCCATTCGACCGCGCATTTGCTGGCGCAGGCCGTTCAGGCGATCTATCCGCAAGCCCAGGTGACGATCGGCCCGGTCATTGAGGACGGCTTTTACTACGACTTCGCATTCGAGCGGACCTTCACGCCGGAGGATCTCGAGAAGTTCGAGGCAAAAATGCGGGAGCTCGTCAAGGCCGATCAACCCGTGCGCCGGCGCGTGCTGTCGCGCGACGCAGCGGTTGCGCACTTCAAGTCGATCGGCGAGCACTACAAGGCTGAGATCATCGCCGCGATTCCCGCGGGCGAGGAGATCTCGCTCTACGGCCAGGGCGAGTGGGAAGATCTGTGCCGCGGGCCGCACGTCCCGTCCACCGGTAAGCTCGGCGCTTTCAAGCTGACGAAAGTCGCGGGCGCGTACTGGCGGGGCGATTCGAAAAACGCGATGCTGCAGCGGATCTACGGCACGGCCTGGCCCGACGAAAAGCAGCTGAAAGACTACCTGTTTCGTCTCGAGGAGGCGGAGAAGCGCGACCATCGCCGCATCGGCCGCGAGCTCGACCTGTTTCATTTCCAGGAAGAAGCGCCTGGCGCCGTTTTCTGGCACCCGCATGGCTGGACGGTTTTCCAGCAGCTGATCGCCTACATGCGCGAACGGCAAAACGCCGCCGGCTACCAGGAAATCAGCAGCCCGGAAATCATGGACCGCGAACTCTGGGTGCAATCCGGCCACGTCGAGAAGTTCGGCGAGAACATGTTCCTGACGAAGACGCCGGACGAGCGCGTGTATGCCATCAAGCCGATGAATTGCCCGGGCCACGTGCAGGTGTTTCGGCAGGGCCTACACAGCTACAAGGAATTGCCGATCCGCTACGCGGAGTTTGGCAAGGTGCATCGCTACGAACCGTCGGGCGCCCTGCATGGCCTGCTGCGCGTGCGCGCTTTCACCCAGGACGATGCCCACGTCTTCGTGACCGAAGACCAGATCACAGATGAAACGGTGCGCGGCATCGAGCTCATGATGTCGATCTACCGCGATTTCGGATTCGACGATGTGCGCGTGAAGTTTTCCGATCGTCCCACGCGGCGCGTTGGCGACGATGCGACCTGGACGCGCGCCGAGGAAGCCCTGAAAGCCGGCACGCGCGCGGCCGGCATCGAGGTCGAATTCAATCCGGGCGAGGGCGCCTTCTACGGTCCGAAACTCGAATTCGTGCTGAAAGATGCGCTCGGGCGCGACTGGCAGTGCGGCACCTGGCAGGTTGACCTGAATCTGCCGGGGCGACTCGGCGCGACCTACATCGACCAGCACAGCCAGAAGCGCACGCCGGTGATGCTGCACCGGGCGATCTTCGGATCGCTCGAGCGCTTCTTCGGAATCCTGCTCGAGCACCACGCCGGCAAATTGCCCACCTGGCTGTCGCCGCTGCATGCGGTGGTGATGAATATCAGCGAAAAGCAGGCAAATTACGCGGTCGAGGCCACCGAATTCCTTAAAAATCAGGGGCTTCGGGCCGAAATCGACTTGCGGAACGAAAAGGTGGGCTATAAAATCCGCGAGCACACGCTGAAGCGTGTCCCGTATCTGCTGGTCGCAGGCGATCGGGAAATCGAGTCCAGGCAGTTGGCCGTGCGCACGCGCTCCGGGAAGGATCTGGGTGCCATGCCCCTGGAAGAGGTGGCCGCTCGGATCGCCCGGGATGTGGCGAGCCGCGGCCTTGGTCATTTGGAGGACTGAGTATTTCGACAACCAAACGCGTACGGCGCAATGAGGAGATCCTTTCGCCGCAATTACGCGTGATAGGCGCCGACGGTAGCCAGATCGGCGTCCTGAGTCGCAGCGAAGCCCTCGCAAAGGCTGCCGCTGAGGAACTGGATCTCGTGGAAGTTTCGCCGAATGCTGAGCCGCCTGTCTGCCGGGTCATGGACTTTGGAAAGTACCTGTTCGAGCAGAGCAAGAAGGCCCACTCGGCGAAGCGCAAGCAGAAGCAGATCCAGCTCAAGGAAGTGAAATTCCGGCCGGGCACGGAAACGGCGGATTACCAGGTCAAGCTGCGTAATCTGGTCCGCTTCCTGACCGCCGGCGACAAGGCCAAGGTAACCATGCGGTTCCGCGGCCGGGAGATGGCCCACACGGAGATCGGGCGCAAACTCCTCGACAGACTGGTGATCGACCTCGCCGATTACGGCGCGATCGAACAGCATGCTGCGATGGAAGGGCGCCAGATCACCATGGTGATCTCTCCCAAGAAGAAGTGACCGGCGGCTAGCCGCCGATACGCCTCCAGCCCGCGCAAGCGGTGTGAAGAGGTCAGAAAAAGGAGACGATCGATGCCCAAGTTGAAAACCAACCGGGCCGCGGCGAAGCGTTTTCGCAAGACAGCGAAAGGCTTCAAACGCGGCCAGGCGAATCGCCGCCACATCCTCACCAAGAAGACCAAGAAGCGTAAGCGTCAGCTGCGCGGCTCGACCATGGTCCACGAGACCGACGTCGGCCGTCTGGTGCGACTGCTACCGCACGCCTGATTCTCATTGTTATTGAATATGGGTGAAGAGACATGGCAAGAGTAAAGCGTGGCGTCACCGCTAGCCGCCGCCACAAGAAAGTCCTGAAGAAGGCGAAGGGCTATTACAACGCCCGGCGCAAGGTTTATCGCGTCGCGAAACAGGCGGTCATCAAGGCCGGCCAGTACGCGTATGTCGGCCGGCGCCTGAAGAAGCGCGACTATCGCGCGCTCTGGGTGCAGCGTATCAACGCCGCCGCACGCGGTGTCGGCCTGTCGTACAGCCGTCTCATCAACGGCCTGAAGATCGCCGGCATCGAGATCGATCGCAAGGCGCTCGCGGACATCGCGGTCCACGATATCGCCGCGTTCGGAGCGATCGCGGAGAAGGCGAAGGCCGCACTGGCCGCCAAGTAGTACCGGGGCAGGTCGGGTGAAGGACCTGAAGTCACTGGTCGCGAGCACGCTCGCCGAAATCGGTTCGAGCGCGGATCTCTCCGCGCTCGATGCCGTGCGGGTCGCGGTGCTCGGCAAGAAAGGATCGGTGACGGAACTGCTCAAGAGCCTTGGCACACTGCCGGCAACCGAACGGCGCGCTGCCGGTGCCGAGATCAACGAGGCCAGGGACCGGATTGCCGGGGCGCTCGATGCGAGGCGCACCGAACTGGAAGCGGCCTCGCTCGACCGCGAACTCAAGAGCGCCGGGATCGACGTCACCTTGCCCGGACGCGGCGCATCCGTCGGCGGTCTGCATCCGGTCACGCGAACGCGGTTGCGGATCGAGGCGATTTTCCGCCGCGCGGGATTCAGCGTCGCCGAAGGTCCCGAGGTCGAGGACGACTTCCACAATTTCGAGGCGCTCAACATCCCCGCCAATCACCCGGCGCGGGCGATGCACGACACCTTCTACTTCGGCGACGGCCGCCTGCTGCGCACGCACACTTCGCCGGTCCAGATCCGGGCGATGAAGCTCCAGGGCGTACCGATCCGCGTGATCGCGCCGGGCCCGGTGTATCGACGGGACTCGGATGTGACTCACACGCCGATGTTCCATCAGGTCGAGGGCCTGGTACTTGATGAGGATGTGAGTCTTGCGAACCTGAAAGGCGTACTCGCCGGCTTTGCCGAGCAGTTCTTCGAGAAGCCCCGTGGATTGAGGTTTCGTCCCTCGTACTTTCCGTTCACGGAGCCGTCGGCCGAAGTCGACATCCAGTGCGTGCTCTGCGACGGCGCGGGCTGCCGCATTTGCAAGCAGACCGGCTGGCTCGAGATCCTGGGCTGCGGAATGGTTCATCCTAACGTGCTGACCGCCTGCGGCGTCGATGCGACGCGCTGGCAGGGCTATGCCTTCGGCATGGGCATCGAGCGGCTCGCGATGCTGCGCTACGCCGTCAATGACCTCCGCATGTTCTTCGACAACGACCTGCGTTTCCTTGCGCAGTTCAACCGGGGCTAGGATGCGCATCAGCCTCGCATGGCTCAGCGAATGGGTGGACGCCGGTTGCGACGCGGCCACGCTGGCGTCGCGCCTGACGATGAGCGGTATCGAGGTCGAGTCGATCGAGCCGGCGGCCGGCGATTTCCAGGGCGTGGTTGTCGGCGAAGTGCTGGCGGTCGAGCGTCATCCGGATGCCGACAAGTTGACCGTCTGCCAGGTCGCGGGCGGCGGCTCGGCGCTGCTGCAGATCGTTTGCGGCGCACCGAACGTGCGCGCCGGCATGAAAACGCCGCTTGCGCTGGAAGGCGCGAAGCTCGCGTCCGGAGACGTCATCCGCAAGGCCCGCCTGCGCGGGGTCGAGTCGGCCGGCATGCTGTGCTCGGCACGCGAGCTCGGGTTGTCGGAAGAGCACGAAGGCATCCTGGAACTGCCGGATGAGCTCGTGACCGGCGCGCCGCTGCGCGAGGCATTGCTGCTCGACGACACGATTCTCACGCTCAATGTGACGCCGAATCGTGGCGACGTCCTGTCGGTACAGGGCGTGGCACGCGAAGTTTCGGCGATTGCCGGCAAGAAACTGACTCCGCCGCCAATGGAACCGGTCACGCCGGTGACGCGCGTGAAATTTACGGTGCGGCTCGAAGCGCCGGCGTCCTGCCCGCGTTTCGCGGGTCGCGTGATCCAGGGCGTCAATCCGGCGGCGCGGACGCCGCTCTGGATGCGCGAACGCCTGCGCCGCGCGGGCCTGCGGCCGATCCGGCCCATTGTCGACGTGACGAACTACGTGATGCTCGAGCTTGGCCAGCCCCTGCACGCCTACGATCTGCGTCAGCTCAACTCGCACATCGAAGTGCGCAACGCGCGGGCCGGCGAGCGCCTCAAGCTTCTCGACGGTCGCGAACTCGAGTTGGACCCCGAGACACTCGTCATTGCAGACGGCGCGGGGCCGGTCGGCCTTGCGGGCGTCATGGGCGGGGAGAAGAGCGGCATCGCGGTTGACACCGCTGACGTATTTCTCGAAGCCGCATTCTTCCCGCCGGCCGCGGTCGGTGGTGTGGCCCGGCGCTTCGGGCTCACAACGGACGCAGCCCAGCGCTTCGAGCGTGGCGTGGATCCGCGCGGGCAGGAACGCGCGATCGAGCGCGCAACGCAATTGCTGATCGAGATCGCGGGCGGGCGACCGGGGCCGGCGGTGCTGACGCAGGACGAGGCCCACCAGCCACGGCGGCCCGGCGTGACGCTTCGGCCGGAACGAGTGGCGAGCCTGCTCGGGGTGCAGATTCCACGGCCGGAAATCGAGGACATCCTGCGGCGGCTCGGCATGCAAGTGGCGGGCGCCGGCGACGTGCTCGGCGTGATTCCGCCAAGTCACCGGTTCGATATCTCGATCGAGCAGGACTTGATCGAAGAGATCGGGCGTATTTACGGCTACGACAACATTCCGCGGACCGACGCCCGCATGCCGCAGCGTCCACAACCGGCGACCGAGCGAGCGGTGACGCGCGAACGCCTGAGGCTGCTGCTGGTCGATCGCGGCTATCAGGAAGCGATCACCTACAGCTTCGTCGAGCCGCGCCTGCAGCGGCTGCTGTTTCCGAAGCGCGCGGCGCTTCCGCTCGAGAATCCGATCTCCGCGGAGATGAGTGAGATGCGCGTCTCGCTGTGGCCTGGGCTGATCGAGGCTTTGCGATTCAATTTGCGCCGCCAGCAGGAACGCGTGCGCATCTTCGAAGTCGGCACGCGCTTCGACGTCGAAGGCGGGCGGCTCACGGAGAGCCAGGGCATCGCCGGCCTGATCACCGGGCCGGCCCTGCCGGAGCAGTGGGGCGTCAAAAAACGCGCCGCAGATTTTTACGACCTGAAGTCCGATGTCGAAGCGCTGTTCGCATTGACGGGCCGGCAGGCTGCAATAAGTTATGTCGCCGAGACGCATGACGGTCTGCATCCCGGCAAGAGCGCGGCGGTCTACGACCGCACTGTGCGTGTCGGTTGGCTCGGTCAACTGCAGCCAGAGATCGCGCGGAAGCTCGAACTTCGCGATCCGCCCTGGATTTTCGAACTGGCAATCGACCCGAGCTTCCGCTCGGAAGTACCTGTATTTACGGAGATTTCCAAGTTCCCCGCGATCCGGCGCGATCTGGGCGTCGTGGTCGACGAATCGGTCACGCTGGATGCCCTGCGCCAATGCGTCAATTTGGCTGCAAAAGGCCTGTTACGCGATCTGAACGTATTCGATGTGTACCGCGGCAAGGGGGTAGAACCCGGACGAAAAAGTATCGCTTTAGGCTTGATTTTACAGGAAACTTCTCGCACCCTTACTGACGGGGAAGCCGATGCCGTGGTCGCTGCGGTCATCGAGCGCGTCAAGGGTGACCTGAAGGCGGGGATCCGGGAATAATTCGAATGGCTCTGACCAAGGCGGAAATCGCCGAAGCGCTGTTCAATCAGCTCGGTTTGAACAAGCGCGAAGCGCGGGAACTCGTCGATCTCTTTTTCGAGGAGATCCGTGCGGCGCTTGCAACCGGCGAACAGGTGAAGTTGTCGGGCTTCGGCAATTTCGACCTGCGCGACAAGAACCAGCGTCCGGGAAGGAATCCCAAGACCGGCGAGGAAATCCCGATTTCCGCGCGCCGTGTTGTGACGTTCCGTCCTGGCCAAAAGCTGAAAGCGCGTGTCGAAGCCTATGCTGGAAGCAAGTAACAACAAGGACCTGCCGGCGATCCCGGCCAAGCGCTACTTCACGATCGGTGAAGTGAGCGAACTGTGCGGCGTCAAGCCGCACGTGCTCCGCTATTGGGAACAGGAGTTCCCGCAGCTGAAGCCCGTGAAGCGCCGCGGCAACCGTCGCTATTACCAGCGCCAGGATGTGATCACGATCCGCCAGATCCGGAGTCTTCTGTACGACGAGGGCTTCACGATCGGCGGTGCGCGCAATCGCCTCGAGGGCGACGAAGCGCGCGAAGACAACACGCAGAGCCGGCAGGTGATCCGCCAGGTTCGCGCCGAGCTCGAGGAACTGCTGCGCATCCTGCGCCGCTGATTCCGGTATCCGCCGGATCGGCTATCATTCAACCGTCGGAGCGTGGCGCAGTCTGGTAGCGCACTTGCATGGGGTGCAAGGGGTCCCGGGTTCAAATCCCGGCGCTCCGACCAATTAATTTAAACGCAGTAGCGTGCTTAACAAGTCGCCCAGGCGACGCGCCCACCGGCGTCGCGATCAGGCTGCTGTCCGGTGGCTCCGTTGCCCGCACTACCGCGCCGATGCCGACTGCACCCTCGCTTCATCCGCAGCCGCGGGAACGTCGACACGGATGATGGTACCGCCACCCATGGCCGCTTTCACCTGGGAGGTCAGGCCGTGCAGGCGCAAGATCTGCGTGATGATGCGCAGCCCGAGCCCTGAAGTGCCGGTTGCCGGTTCCTGAGTATTGTTGAAAACGCGCAGCATACTTGCCGTGGGCCCCGCCCCAGTGTCGCTGACAGTCAGGACGACCACACCTTCCGTGCGGCGGACGCCAAGCAGGACGGCGGTGCCTCGCTGTGATGCCTTCAGCGCGTTGGTCAACAGATTGTCGATCAGCCTCTGAAACAGGCCAATATCGGCCCTGATGGTGGAGTCGCAAGCCTCGATTGCGCACTCGATTTGTATACCCTTCGCTTCGGCTGCGTCTCGAAAGCCCAACGCCGCGTCCTGTACGAGTTCGCCAAGCGCGAAGCATTCGATGTGCAGATTGAGCGTTGGCGCCTCCAGACGCGCGCTCTCGAAAAGTTCCGCCAGAAGGCGCCGAATTTGATTGCTGTGCAGCAAAGCCCGAGCCAACCCCTCGCGTCGCTCACTGGTGCTTGCGGTCCCGTCGCGACGCAGCACCGTTTCGAGGTGCGCCTGCAGCGTGGCAAGCGGCGTGCGAAGATCGTGCGAAAGATGTGCGATCCATTCGCGGCGCGACTTGTCGGCAAACTGCAGCGCCTGCACCTGCGCCGTGATTCGCGATCGCAGCCGCTCGAAACCGGTTCGCAGACGCGCCATTTCATCGCGCTCGATGCGATGAAGATCGTCATGGCGCGCCAGCAGAATGTTTGTTTCGAATTCGGATGCTTCGCGCGCCAGAATTCGAAGCGGCAGCGTGATCCTGCCGAAGAGCAGCGCCGCTACCAGGAATCCCGCGAGCAGCGTCACCGCGATGCCGCCGACTGCGATCGTCGCTGCATGTTCCGGCCAGAACCGCGCTATCGTTTCCTGGCGCGGGCTGCTGTCGAGGATCACATACACGTATCCCCATGGTCTCTGCGTCGGCCCCACGGCCGCGGCGCTGAATATGCGCCTGGCCGCGGCGTCACGTGGATCGTCGCCCACAAGCCGGCCGTCCACGACGCCTGCGATAAACTGCCGTATCGGCGCAAGATCCACGCGGTCGCGCGCCAGCGGACGAGTGCCATCTGCCAAGCCTAGAATGTACCCGGTCGAATCGAGCGCATAGATTTCGATGGAGGGATTGAGGATCATCGCGGAGCCGGCCAGGTCGCGAAACCTTCCCGGATCGAAGACTCCATCGTCAAATAGCGGGCGGTTCTCCGCGATATACATCGCGATCGGCGCGCTCAGTTCTTGCGTTACTTCCTGGAAGTAGTAGTCCGCGGTTCTGACGCTTTGGTACAGGAGCGCCGCGCACAGGCCGACGAATACGGCGAGGAGGATGAGCGTGAGACGCGTAGTGAGCGACATCGCGCGCCCTAGGTGTCGCGACCTGATGCGGCCAGTCGATAGCCGGAGCCCCATACTGTCACGAGGCGTGTGGGGTGCCGGGGATCCGATTCGAGCTTGGCGCGCAGCCGATTGATGTGCGAATTGACTGTGTGCTCGAAACCCTCGAAGCGCGATCCCCAGACCGCAGTGAGGAGCTGTTCGCGCGTAAACACTCGGTCGGGATGACGAGCCAGATGGGCCAGCAGATCGAACTCGCGCGGCGTGAGGGAAATTTCGCAACCGCGACGAAACACACGGCGCACCTCGGCTTCGACGACGATGTCTCCGCATGTAATTGGGCTGGCAATCGGCTGTACCGAGGCGGGACGAGACCGCCGCCGCAGCAGATTGCCGACCCGGAGCAGGAGCTCGCGCAGGCTGAACGGCTTGGTGAGGTAGTCGTCCGCGCCGAGTTCGAGACCTGTCACGCGATCCACTTCGCTCGCTCGCGCAGTAAGCATCAGGACGGATGTCGCGGAGGACATTTTGCGGACCTCGCGGCACAGCTCGAAGCCATCGCCGTCCGGCAGTTGCACGTCGAGCACGACCAGGTCCCATGCCTGGCTGCGCAACCACTGGCGCGCGTGCCGCGCGGTGCCTGCGTACGCAACATCACTGACCGCCTCCTGCAGTGCATTCCGTAGCAGGCTCGCCAGCTCCAGGTCGTCTTCGACGAGCAGCAACGATTCTGGCCGACACGCCGCTTGCGGGTTGCAGACAGCATCGGCAGTTGCCATTGACACTCCTCGTCGGGCCTACCGAGCAGACCCGGCCGGGCGACGGTTTATTTCGAGCCGGCTGCCGAGAGCCGGGAGGGCGCGTCGGCGCGGCCTCCCGGCGAACAGGTACGGAGCGGGCGAGCGACCGTTAGCGCACGGCCAGCCCGTTCGCGCCGACCGGAAGACCGCCGATGATCTCCAACGGCGCCAAGGTGCCGTTGCGCCGGATCCGCAACTCGCTGATGGTCTGATTGCCCCCATTCAGCGAGTAAAGGAACAATCCGTTCGGAGTGACCGCCATGTCGAGCGGGCCACTGCTCGCACCCGTTTCGGCGGTTACGCCGCCATCATCGAAGCGCTCGAGTATTCCATCCGGCCCGGTGCGAAAGCCCGAGATATTTCCGCTACCGGTATTGCTTGAGTAGGCGAAGCGATGATCTGGAGTCACGACGACCCAGCACGCGGCGGTCTGCTGTGTCGCCACCGTGGGCGAGACGATCTCAATGTTGCCGTTGCGCCTGATCAGGTAGGAGCTGAGCGAGCTTGCACCCGATGCACCGCCCGCGGCTTCCGACACGAACAGCTCGCGGCGTCTGTCGAATGCGAAACCAAAAGGCGTCGCCCCCGGAGAGGAGAAGATCTTTGCGGCGGCAGATGGCCGGCCTTCTGGGTCAATTGAATAGGTCAGGATGTTGTTGGTCGCCTTCTCTGTCACGACCAACGTCCGGCCATCGGGCGAGAATTGAATCTGTGCCGGGCCCGTCCCCGTGCCACTCAAGGGTCGGATGGAGCGTGAAAGCGGCCGGAGCCGGCCACGCGGGCTCACGTGAAAGCCAGCTATTGAGTCACTGCCGGCATTGAGTACGTACATGATGTCATCGTCAACCGTCAGGCTCACCGGCCTGTCGCCTTCCGATGCGATCGTCTGCACGAACTCCAGTCCATGGCTTTTGACTGCGAACACGGTGATCTCGTCGCTGCCCGCGTTGACCACGAACAACAGCCGCGCTTCCTCATCGAGAATCAGGGCACCCTGATTCCCGAGACCGCCTCCCGTTCCGGTTCCTCCCGTCGGATAAGTTCCAGCCGGCGCCAGCCTGCCGTCTGCCGCCCGTTCGAATACGATCACGGAGTTGCCGTCGGGAGCGTTGCTCATGGTGTAAAGCGCGCCGGCCTCGTCGGAATCATCATCGTGCGCCCAGGCGCCTGGACCAGCCGCCAGGCTGGCGAGCGCGAGCATGCTCAGTAATAGTCGGAACAAGTTCATTGAAGTTCTCCAGGCTAAAAAGTGCGGTGCACAGGATCGCGCACCGACCACAGGATGCCGCCGCGAACTTCACGAAATCCTCACGGACCGGGAGCGCCGGGGCCAGTGGCGTTGCAGTTCACTCTGCGTGCGCTGCGGCGGGCGGCAATCGCGACGCGGGCAGGATAGATTAAGGGCGCAGGACCGTCGCAAAAACCGGCATCGACTTCCCCGTCGAATACACACGCCAGGCCGCAATGCAATTAACACACCCTGCATTAAGTGTCGGGTGTAAGTTGCTGAACTAGACGAGCTGCGACGTGTTCGCTTTGTTGCACCGCGTTGCAAAAATAACGGATGGGTGAAAGGGGTCGCGAGCTAAAATCTCGCCGCTCCGACCAAGCGATTCATTGCGGACTTGTTGCGGTGATGAACCAGGTACTGGACGGCGCCCAGACGCCATCGTCTCGTACGTAACGCGAGAGCGTTTCCCGAAGAGCCGCGACGACTTGCGGCTTGAGCCGCTCGCCCTCGGCAGCGGCAAGCCGGATGATTTCCCCCGCCGGCCCGAGCGCCATCGCGAACTCCACCGCGTCTTCCAGGTTCCGGCCGATGCAGATGTCGGTGTCAAATCGCTCGAACGTGACACCGACGAATCCGGCGCCCTGCATCATCGAGCTGACCATGTCAGGCCCCGACATCGAAAAGGGCCCGGGTCCACAGTGGACCTGATTCGAGTCTTCGTGAGAAACCACCGGCACAATCTCCCTGACCCGCAGCTCTGCGTCGTGCAGCCAGGGATTGTCCTCGCGTTTGCGCCAGACGATCTGGGCGAATGTGCCGCCCGGCTTGAGCGCTCCGCGGATGTTCCGCAATGCCGCGACAGGCGACATGAAAAACATCGTTCCGAAGCGCGCAAAAGCGTGGTCATAGGGCCCGCGGAGATCGTCACCTTGTACATCGGCCGCGAAAAAACTCGCGTTCCGGGTGCCAGCCGCGGCCGCATCCTGCCCGGACGCGTGGATGAAGTTTTGCGCGCAGTCGACGCCGACCGCCCTGCCATTTGAGCCGACGAGTTGTGCGATACGGATCGTGCTGTCGCCGAATCCGCAGCCGACGTCGAGGACCTGATCGCCGGGACGAAAACGCCCGCGCGAGAGCAATTCGTTGCTGTGACCCGCGAGACCGGCAATCAGCAGGTGCTTGAAGCGGACAAACTTGTCGAAGAGGACCGTGTTCCAGGCTTCGACCACGATGTCATTGTCGGTCATGCCTGCTCCTCCGGTGGCCGGACGTTCCGAAACGTCCACAGTAGCAGCAGATCGTAAAGTATTTTCAGCGCACCACAGATGATAAAAGGCAATGCCGTGTACCCCGCGGCGAAGAGCGCGCCCGCGAGCGCCGGGCTCGCGGCCGAGGCGAGGCCGCGGGGCACGGAGGTGACGCTCGCTGCGGCCGCGCGTTCGGGTGGCGTGACGACCGCCATGACGTAGGACGATCGTGTCGGAACGTCCATCTGCGAAAGGGCTGAGCGCACAAGCAGCAGCGCGAGCGCGGTCTGCAGGTCCGGCACGAGCGCCGCGGCGATGAGGCAGAGGCTCGACGGAACATGCGTATAGACCATCGTGTTTACGAGACCGATTCGGCGCGCTAGCCACGCGGCCGCGGGATAGGACAGGGCAGCGAGCAGTCCCGACCAGAAAAAGAAGACGCCCGCGGCCGTAAGCGACAGGCCGAACTTCTGGAACAGCCACAACGCCAGCAGGGACTGCACAGCGAATCCGCCGGCGAACGCATCGATGCTGAAGAGCCCGGCGAGTTTCAGGACGATGGTTTTCGATTCGCCGAGGGCGAAGCGTGGTCTTGATTCAGCCGCATCGATGCTCGCAGGTACTAGCCCATAGATCAGGCCGCCGGCGATGCCGAGAGCCGCATAGAGAATAAACATCGCCTTGAGCGCATCGATGCGCGACCAGCCGAGCACCGTCAGCAGATCCGGGCTTCCCGCAGCGAGTGAGCCCAGGGCCGCCGCGACAGCGCCGACCAGGCCATAGACCGCAAACATTCGGGTGCGTTGTTCTGCCGGCGCGGTGCCGGTGAGCAGCGCATGCTCCATCGGCACGAAAATACTCACATTGCCTGCCGAAGGATTGATCGTGCCGACGAAGGCGATGAGCAGGAGCCAGGCGTAGTCGCTGGCGTTTGCGAAGGCGATGCCGGTCGCGGTCATCAACGCGGACGCGCCTATCAGAAGAGTGCGTTGCGCTCCCGGGTGTCCCAGAAAGCCGATGGCGAGTGTCAGCAGTGAGGAGCCGAGCAATGCGGCTGTAGAGATGACACCAATTTCGAGTGGTCCGAGCCCGAGCTCGATCAGGTAGACGACCAGCAGGATGGCAACGAAACCGTCACCGAAGTCCCGCAGCGCACGGGCTGCGTAAAGGCAGATCGCGGGATCCGGACGCTGTCCTGGCGCGCCGGATCCCGCGGTTTTCGAATCGACTCCGCTCACGGAGCCTGGGACTTGATCTCCCACATATAGTCCGTGTGATCGCCGCAGATATCGGTGAAGGTGTCACCGGCCGGATTATCGTCAAAGGCTTCGACGATCGCCGCGCGCGCCGCCATCAACGCTCCCACATCGGTTGCGCTGAACGTCTCCAGCCGGCGGTACTGGCCGCCGACGATGTGCTCGTTCCATCCCCAGGACTTGAGTTTTCCATCGGTAACCATCTTGTCGAAGACAGGCGCGAATACACTCGTGACAAGCGCGTCGGCCTCATCTTCGCGGCCCTGATCGCAGACATAATAGGTCGAGAACGCCGCGCCACCGCGCGCCACGGTGCCGATATTTCCGGCCACCCGGCGCCAGATGTAGTCGTCATGCGAATTGCAAATGCTCCCGAACTCCGCATCGATTTTCTTGTTTTTCGGGTCCGCTTGGTCGCCCATCTTCTTCTGCGCATCCAGCAGGGCCTGCACACTGCCGGCGGTGAAATAGTTCGCCCGGCGCCACTTGCCGCCGGTTTGATGGGCGAGCCAACCATAGCTCGAGATCGTACCGTCCTTGATTGCGGCCTCGTTCCCGAGTTTCTGAGTCTGTTCGTAGATCTCGTCGGCCCTGTCCTGCTGCGAAAAATCGCAGTAGTGGTAGGTCGCGTAAACATAAACTTCCGCTGGCTTGTCCTGAGCGTTCGCTGTCATGCCAAACAGAAGGCACACGCATGCCGGGAGCACGTAGGCTCCGGTCCTCATCATCTTCATTGTCAGTCTCCCTTAAGCCGGGCATTGGCTGGTCCGGCGTCAGCGCGCAGAGTATAGACCTTGTAAACTACGCCATCCTGGAGGGGATCATGGCAGGAAGACTCGCTTACGTGACGGGCGGGATGGGCGGCATCGGCACGCCGATCTGCAAGCGCCTGTGCCGCGACGGATTTCGCGTCGTCGCGGGATGCGGGCCCGGTTCGCCACGCAAGGACCGCTGGATCGCCGAGATGCGCGCCCAGGGCTTCGAGGTCCATGCCTCTGAGGGGAATGTCGCGGACTGGGAATCGACGCGCGCGGCCTTCGAGAAAGTGCGTAACGAGCTCGGCCCGGTCGACGTGCTGGTCAACAATGCGGGAGTGACCGCGGACGGCACCTTCCGCAAGCTGACTTTTGAGCGCTGGCACAAGGTCATCGACACCAATCTCAACAGTCTGTTTCACGTCACGAAACAGGTCATCGACGGCATGCTCGACCGCGGCTGGGGCCGGATCATCAATATTTCGTCCGTGAACGGGCAGAAAGGCCAGTTTGGCCAGACGAATTATTCGACGGCCAAGGCGGGCATCCATGGCTTCACGATGGCGCTCGCCCAGGAAGTCGCCTCCAAGGGTGTCACCGTGAACACGATCTCGCCCGGCTACATCGGCACGGACATGGTCCGCGCGATCAAGCCCGAGGTGCTCGACGCGATCGTCAAGACCATTCCGGTTGGCAGGCTGGGTACGCCGGAGGAGATCGGATCAATGGTCGCCTGGCTCGCGTCGGAAGACGCGGCCTTTGCGACCGGCGCCGACTTCTCGCTGAACGGCGGCCTGCACATGGGCTGAGGGGAGCAGGGACGGATGAAAACGCGTGCTGCAATCGCCTGGGCGGCCGGCAAGCCGCTCGAAGTCGTCGACGTCGAACTCGATGGACCGAAGGCCGGCGAAGTGCTGGTCGAAATCCGGGCGACCGGCGTCTGCCATACCGATGAGTTCACGCGTTCCGGCGCCGATCCGGAAGGCCTGTTTCCGGTGATCTTCGGCCACGAGGGCGCGGGCGTCGTGGTCGACGTCGGCCCCGGCGTCAGAACGCTCAAGCAGGGCGACCACGTCATTCCGCTCTACACGCCGGAATGCCGCGAGTGCAAATCCTGCACCTCACGCAAGACCAATCTCTGCACGGCGATCCGCGCGACCCAGGGCAGGGGCGTGATGCCGGACGGCAGCAGTCGCTTCTCCATCGGCGGCAAGATTGTTCATCACTACATGGGCTGTTCCACGTTCGCGAATCACACGGTGCTGCCCGAGATTGCGCTCGCGAAGATCCGCGAGGACGCGCCCTTCGAGAAGGTTTGCTACATTGGCTGCGGCGTGACGACCGGCATCGGCGCGGTGATCAATACGGCGAAAGTGGAGCCGGGTGCGAACGTCGTCGTGTTCGGACTCGGCGGCATCGGCCTCAACGTGATCCAGGGCGCGCGCATGGCCGGCGCAAACAAGATTGTGGGCGTCGACATCAACCCGCGGCGCAAGGGACTTGCGGAGCGTTTCGGCATGACGCACTTCGTCAATCCGAAGGAAGTCGAGGGCGACCTCGTCGCGCACCTGGTGGCACTGACCGACGGCGGCGCGGACTACAGCTTTGAATGCGTCGGCAATGTCGAGCTGATGCGCCAGGCGCTCGAGTGCTGCCATCGCGGCTGGGGCGTTTCGGTCATCATCGGCGTCGCCGGCTCGGGCCAGGAGATCAAGACCCGGCCGTTCCAGCTCGTGACCGGCCGCGTATGGAAAGGAACGGCCTTCGGTGGCGCCCGCGGCCGCACCGACGTGCCGAAAATCGTCGACTGGTACATGGAAGGCAAGATCAATATCGACGACCTCATCACCCACGTGATGCCGCTCAACAAGATCAACGACGCTTTCGACCTGATGCACAAAGGCGAGTCGATCCGCAGCGTCGTGACGTTCTGAAACCGCAGCAAGAGGAATAAAACATGGCTGTCAAGATTCATCCGTCCGTGGACAACGGCGTCCAGTCCGGCACCAAGGGCTTCAAGGGTGGGACGCTCACCTGCAAATGCGCCAGCGCGCCGGTCACGGTGACGCTTGCGAGCGACGTCGCCTTTAACCACGCCTGCGGCTGCAGCAAGTGCTGGAAGCCGGAAGGCGCGGCGTTTTCGGTCGTGGCGGTCGTCGGGCGCGACAAGCTCTCGGTCACGGCCAATGGCCAGAAACTCAAGGTCGTCGATGCAAGCGCTGCGATCCAGCGCCACGCCTGTACCGGCTGCGGTGTTCATTTGTACGGCCGCATCGAAAACAAGAATCATCCTTTCTATGGCTTCGATTTCGTGCACGTGGAGTTGTCGAAGGACAAGGGCTGGGCGGCGCCCGAGTTCGCGGCATTCGTTTCTTCGATCATCGAGACCGGTAGCGCCAAGCCGGATGAGATGGGCGCCGTGCGCGCACGTCTGAAGGAACTGAAACTCGAACCCTATGATTGTCTTTCCCCGGCATTGATGGATGCGATCGCCACGCATACGGCGAAGGCGAAAGGCGTGCTGGCTGCTTAACGGAAGAGGCTTGATAAAATGAGCAAGATCGTTTGTGTGCTGTATGACGACCCGGTGACGGGTTATCCGAAAACCTATGCGCGTGACGACCTGCCGAAACTCACGCACTACCCGGGCGGCCAGACTATGCCGTCGCCCCAGGCGATCGACTACCGACCCGGCAAGCTGCTGGGTTCCGTGTCGGGCGAACTGGGACTGCGCAAGTTCCTGGAGGGCCGGGGACATAAACTCGTAGTCACTTCCGACAAGGACGGCCCGAACTGCCGTCTGTCGAAGGAAATCGTCGACGCCGAGGTTGTCATCTCGCAGCCGTTCTGGCCGGCCTACCTGACGTCGGACCTGATTGCCAAGGCGCCGAAGCTGAAGCTCGCGATCACCGCGGGCATCGGCTCGGACCACGTCGACTTGCAGGCGGCGATGAACCGCGGCATCACGGTCGCCGAAGTCACGTACTGCAACAGCATCAGTGTGTCCGAGCACGTCGTAATGATGATTCTGTCGCTGGTGCGCAATTACATCCCGTCGCACGAGTGGGTCGTCAAGGGCGGCTGGAACATCGCGGACTGCGTCGAACGCTCGTACGACGTGGAAGGGATGCAGGTCGGCACGGTTGCGGCGGGACGTATCGGCCTTGCGGTGCTGCGCCGCATGAAGCCATTCGACGTGAAGCTGCACTACACGGATCGGCACCGCCTGCCAGAGTCGGTGGAGCAGGAACTCGGCCTCACGTTCCATGCGAACGTCGAGTCCATGGTCAGGGTTTGCGACGTCGTGACGATCAACTGCCCGCTGCACCCGGAGACGGAGGGCATGTTCAACGACTCGTTGATCGGCAAGATGAAACGCGGCGCCTATATCGTGAACACGGCCCGCGGCAAGATCTGCGATCGCGATGCAATCGTCCGTGCGCTGAAGAGCGGGCAGCTCGCCGGCTACGCGGGCGATGTCTGGTTCCCGCAGCCTGCGCCGCGCAATCATCCGTGGCGGACGATGCCGCATGAGGGCATGACGCCGCACATTTCCGGATCATCGCTCTCTGCCCAGGCACGCTATGCGGCGGGCACACGCGAGATCCTGGAGTGCTACTTTGACAAGCGTCCGATCCGCAACGAGTACCTGATCGTCGATCGCGGACAGCTCGCCGGCACCGGCAAACACTCCTACAGCGCCGGCAATGCGACGCGCGGGTCCGAGGAGGCGGCGAAGTTCAAGGCGGCGCCGAAGGCTGCCGCGAAGAAGTCTGCCCCGAAGGCTTCGAAGAAGAAAGCGAAGTCGAAGGCGAAGGCGCGGAAGAAGAAGTGAGCGACCGGCGCGCTGCCTTCGGGATCTTCTGATCCGATGACCGCGGCGCCGGAATTGCTTTCACGGCACCGTGCATTCGGCGGCGTCGTGAGCTTTCATCGCCACACTGCCGCCGAGACTGCCTGCGAGATGAAATTTGCCGTGTACCTTCCGCCGCAGGCAGAGCGGCGGAAGGTGCCGGCGCTCTGGTATCTGGCCGGCCTGACCTGTACCGAAGAGACCTTCATGTTCAAGGCGGGCGCCCAGCGCGTGGCCGCCGAGCTTGGTCTCGCGCTGGTGGCGCCGGATACGAGCCCGCGCGGCGTTCCGCTGCCGGGCGACAGCGACAGCTGGGATTTCGGAGTCGCGGCCGGCTTCTATCTCGATGCCCAGACGCCACCGTGGTCGCAGCATTACCGCATGTATTCTTACGTGACGCGTGAACTCCCGGCGCTGGTCGAAGAGCACTTCCCGATCGATCCAAAGCGTCAGGGTATTTTCGGCCATTCGATGGGCGGTCACGGCGCGCTGACGATTGGTCTGAATAGCCCAGAACGCTATCGCTCGATCTCGGCATTCGCGCCGATCTCGGCGCCGATGCAATGCCCCTGGGGCCAGAAAGCGTTCACCGGTTATCTCGGCGCCGATCGCGAGCGCTGGCGTCAATACGACGCCTGCGAACTGATCCGCGCTCTGCCGACGGTTTCGGGCCGGCCGCCGCTGCTGGTGGACCAGGGTTTGGCAGATCAGTTCCTGGAGCAGCAACTGATGCCGGAGCGGCTGGAGCAGGCCTGCAAGGACACGGGATATCCGCTGACGCTTCGCCGCCAGCCCGGCTACGACCACGGCTACTACTTCATCTCGACCTTCATCGAGGATCACCTGCGTCATCACGCGCGCGCCTTGCTCGGCTGAGAGGTCTCAGCGATTCAGCAGGCGCAGGATCGCGCGGAACTTGCGGCCGTAAGGTGGCAGCAACATTGACGAGGCGCTGAGACGCCCATCGAGATAGACGGGCTTCAGCTTCGAGAACGTGTCGAAGCCTGCGCGCCCGTGATAATGGCCCATGCCGCTCGGTCCGACGCCGCCAAAAGGCAGGCTTTCCTGGACCACGTGAAATGCGGTGTTGTTCACCGTGACGCCGCCGGACACGGTTCGTGCGAGAACCGCGTCGAGGTCCGAATCCGCGGCACCGAAATAGTAGAGGGCGAGCGGCCGCGGCCGGGCATTGACGTAGGCGATGGCCTCATCGATGGAGTCGTAGCCGACAATCGGGAGCAGCGGCCCGAAGATTTCTTCCTGCATTACGCGCATCGAATCGGAAACGCCGGTCAGTGCCACCGGGGTCAGTCGGCGGCGCTCGGCGTCAGTACCCTCGTCGTGGAGGCGATGGACGGTTGCGCCGAATGCGCGGGCGTCTTCGATGCAGGCCGACAGCCGCCGGAACTGCCGGTCATTGATGATCGAAGTGAACTGCGGGTTGGTCGCAAGCTTCGGGTAAAAGGCCGTGGTCGCCCGGCGGCAGCTTTCGACGAAACGCTCGACCAGCGGCGTCGGCACCAGGGCATAGTCGGGCGCGACGCAAGTCTGGCCGGCATTGATCAGCTTGCCGTACATGACGCGTCGCGCGGTCTCGTCCAGATCGAAGCCGGCCGTGACGATCGCCGGCGACTTGCCGCCGAGTTCGAGGGTCACGGGGGTCAGGTTGGCGCTCGCGGCTTTCATGACTTCGCGGCCGACCTGTGTCGAGCCGGTGAACAGGAGATGATCGAAGGGCAGGGCGGCGAAAGCCTTCGCGGCATTCGTGTCGCCGTTGACTGCGACCACCTCGTCGGACGAGAAATAGCGGGCGACGAGCGTTTCGAACAGCGCACCGAATCGCGGTGTGTGCTCCGACATCTTGAGCATTGCCCGATTTCCGGCGGCGAGCGCCGCGGTCAGCGGCGAAACTGCGAGATAGAGCGGATAGTTCCAGGGCACGATGATGCCGACCGCGCCGAGTGGCTGGCGCATGAGCCGCGCGCGGCCCGGAAGGCTCCACCATGCGACCGGGCGGCGCTCCGTCCGCATCCAGCGGCGCAGGTGCCGGCGCGCATGGGCGATGCCTTCGAGACTCGTGAACTGCTCGAGCAGTTCCGTTTCCTCGCTCGCGCGCATGCCGAAGTCCGCGGCGATCGCATCGCGGATGTCGGTCATTTGCTCGCGAAGCATCCTGCGGAGCCGATCGAGGCGGTCGCGCCGCACGGCAAGCGGCGGATTCGGGTTGGCTGCGAAAGAACGCCGCTGCAGTTCCAGGGTCTGCGTCAATTGCGCCGGATGGGTTACCAGCCGGGCCGGATCGTGTGCCGTGGCCATCGAGGGTATTTTAAGCGGATAATCGCGTCTCCTGCCGCACGGCAATGGGGGTTCAAGTGAAGATCGGTTGTCCGAAAGAGATCAAGGTGCACGAATACCGCGTCGGATTGGTCCCGGCCGGCGTGCGTGAACTGGCGGCAGCCGGTCATGAAGTGATGGTTGAGACCGGCGCCGGAATCGGCATTGGAATCGGCGACGACGCCTACCGCGCGGCCGGTGCGACCGTGCTGCCGGACTCGAAGTCCGTCTTTGCGGCGGCGGACCTGGTCGTGAAGGTCAAGGAGCCCCAGTTGCCGGAATGCGCACAACTGCGGCGCGGGCAGACCCTGTTCACCTACCTGCACCTCGCCGCGGACGCGGAACAGGCCAGGGCGCTTGCGAAGTCGGGCGTCACGGCGATCGCCTACGAGACGGTGACCGCGCCCGACCGGTCGCTGCCGCTGCTGACGCCGATGAGCGAGGTCGCGGGCCGTATGTCAATCCAGGTCGGTGCGACGGCGTTGCAGAAGGCGAACGGCGGATTCGGCGTGCTGCTGGGAGGTGTACCGGGTGTCGCGCCCGCAAGGGTCGTGATTCTCGGCGGCGGCGTCGCCGGCACCAATGCCACGCAGATGGCGGTGGGCCTTGGTGCCCAGGTCACGGTCGTCGATCGCTCACTGCGTCGCTTGCGTGAACTCGACGTGCAATTCGGCAGCCAGATCGAGACCGCCTATTCGACGATCGAGGCGGTCGAACGGCTCGTGATCCAGGCCGATCTCGTGATCGGCGCGGTGCTCGTGACTGGCGCTGCAGCGCCGAAGCTCGTGACGCGCGACATGGTGCGGCGCATGGAGAAGGGCGCGGTGCTGGTCGACATCTCGATCGACCAGGGCGGCTGTTTTGAGACGAGCAAGCCAACGACGCACGCGGATCCCACGTATGTCGTCGACGGCGTGGTGCATTACTGCGTGACGAACATGCCGGGCGCGGTGCCGCGCACGTCGACGTTCGGACTGACGAATGCGACGCTCCCTTACGTGCGGTCGCTTGCGGACCTCGGATGGCGCAAGGCGCTGGCGCGGGATGCCGGGTTCGCGGCCGGGCTGAACGTGCACGAGGGAGCGATCACGCATGAGGCGGTCGCGAGAGACCTTGGCATGCCATTTCAGCCGCTTGCGTCTTAGAACGCCGCGTCCGGTATCGCAAGCGCGGTGTCGTCGAGCGAGCGCAGCAGGCGCAGCGTGGGTTCGATGCGCGGCAGCTCATAGCGGAAGAAGAATCGGCAGGCGGCGAGCTTGCCGCGATAGAAATCCTGGTCTTCGGACGTGGCGGAGGGGAGCGCAGCCTCGGCGGCGAGCGCCTGCGCGAGCCAGCGCCAGGCGACGACAACGTGGCCCAGGCTGTCGAGGTAGAGAGTCGCGTTCGCGAGCGCGAGCTCGGGATTCTTCGGCATCGCCTCGACAAGTTGCGCGGTCGTTTCGCGGACGTCGTCAATCGAAGCGGTGAGCGCCACGGCATGCGCCGCGAGCCGGGCGGAGCCGTCGGCAGCGGCGATCGTCGCCTTCATGCGGGCAAACAATTCCGTCAGAGCGGCGCCGCCGTGCATCGGCACCTTGCGGCCGAGCAGGTCGAGCCCGTGAATCCCATGAGTGCCTTCATGAATGTGATTGAGGCGATTGTCGCGATACAGCCGCTCGACTGGGTAATCACGCGAGTAGCCGTAGCCGCCGTGGACCTGGATTGCGAGCTTGTTGGCTTCAAGACAGAATTCGGACGGCCAGGACTTCGCGATCGGGGTCAGAAGTTCGAGCAGACCATGCAGCCGCTTGCGTGTCGTCTCGTCCGGCGCGGAACGCTCCTCGTCGGCGAGCCGGGCGCAGTAAAGCACGAGCGCAAGACCACCTTCGACCCAGCATTTCTGGGCAAGCAGCATCCGCCGCACGTCGCCGTGGCGCAGGATCGGGACCGGCGGCGTGGCAGGATCCTTGGCAGCGATCGGCCGTCCCTGCGGACGCTCGCGCGCATAGGCGAGCGCTTCGAGATAGGCGGCGTAACCGAGCGCAACGGCGTTCGTGCCGACGCCGATCCGCGCCGCATTCATCATCTGGAACATGTATTCGAGGCCGCGATTCTCCTCGCCGACGATTTCCGCGCGGCAGGCGCCCTGCTCGCCGAAAGAAAGCACGCAGTTGGTCGTCCCCCGCCAGCCCATTTTGTGATTGAGCCCGACGAGGCGAACGTCGTTCGGCTCACCGACGCTGGCGTCCTCGCCGACCCGGTCGCGCGGCACGACGAAGAGCGAGATGCCGCGGACGCCCGGCGGGGCGTCGGGGGTCCGTGCCAGAACCAGGTGCACGATCGACTCCGCAAGCGCGTGGTCGCCGCCCGAGATCCACATCTTGGAGCCGGTCAGGCGGTAGCTTCCATCCGGTTGACGTCGTGCCTGGCAGCGGATGTCGACGAGTGACGAGCCCGCATGCGGTTCCGAGAGGCACATGGTTCCGGTGAAGCGCCCCGCGAGCATCGGGCGCACGAAGCGCCGGCGCTGATCGGCATTGCCGAAGTTCGCGAGCAGATCGGCGGCGCCGGCGGTCAGCGCCGCGTAGGAATGAAAGGCGACATTCGCGCTCGAGAAAATGGCGGTACAGGCCTTTGCGATGACGAGCGGCAACTGCAGTCCGCCGTCCGCGGCGTCGAAGGTCGCGGCTGTGAACGCTGCTTCGTTGTAGGCGGCGAGCGCTGCGCGGGTTTCCGGAATGGTCCAGGCGCGCCCGTCGACGATTCGCGGCTCGTTGACGTCGCAGGCGGCCGCAAACGGCGCGAACAGCTCCGAGGCGATGCGATACGCGGAGTCGATTACGCCGTCGAAACACCGCCCGGTCGTGCTCCGCAAAGCGCGGCAGCCTGCAGAGTGCGGTGGCATCCAGGACTTCGAACAGCTGGAATTCGAGGTCGCGACGCGGAATCAGCATGTTGGAGTCCACAACCGGCGCGGGCTTGCGTCCATGGGGATTGTAGCGGCCGTTCGTGGCAGGTCCGAGTGCTACGATGCCTCTGAAGGGGACGTTCACCTTCAAGGGGGCTTGTCTCCTCTCAAAGGGGAATGTCTCCTTTGAAGGTGAACGTCCCCTTCAGAGGGAGCATCGTGGCCTCCGACACATTCGATTTGAGCGGTCGCGTCGCGCTCGTCACGGGTGCGAGCCGTGGCATCGGGCGGTCGGTCGCGCTCCTGCTAGCGCGACATGGAGCGACACTCGTGGTCACGAGCCGCCGCGTGGAAGCTTGCGAAGCTGTTGCGGCCGAGATCCGCAGCGCCGGCGGCGAGGCCTCGGCGCTCGCCTGCCACATCGGCGATCCCGAACAGATCTCGGCGGCATTGCGCGAGATCGACACGCGGCATGGGCGTCTCGACATACTTGTCAACAATGCGGCCACCAATCCGTACTACGGCCCAGCCGATCGGCATGGACCTCACCGCTTACCAGAAGACGGTTGACGTCAATATCCGCGGCTACTTCTGGGCCTCGATCGGGGCCGCGCGGCGCATGCTCGCGCAAGGCAAGGGCGCGATCGTCAATGTCGCATCGGTCAATGCCTTCCGGCCGATGGACGGACAAGCCTGCTACTCGCTGACGAAGGCGGCAATCGTGAACATGACGCAGGGGCTTGCGAAGGAATGGGCGCGACAGGGCATTCGGGTGAACGCGCTCGTACCAGGTCTCGTCGAGACGCGTTTCGCTGCCGCGATCCACGAGGACCCGAAGCTGCGGGCGGCCATGGAGCGTCTCGTGCCGATGGGTCGCATTGCCCAACCGGAGGAAATGGCGGGTGCTGTGCTCTACCTCGTGTCGGACGCGGCCTCCTACACGACCGGCAGCTGCCTGACAGTCGACGGCGGCTGGCTCGCGTGAGCCGTTCAGCCGGCATTCAGCGCCTCCGGCCCATGCTTATTCCGTCGAATTGCGGACCGGCGCGGCGTGCCGTATAGATACGCGCTGCCGCAAGGAGCGAGGGCGATGACAATGCAGAAAGCCGTATCCTGGCCGTGGCCCTGGCGTCACTGATTGTGGGCGGGCCCGCGCTGGCCGACGACATCCGTCCGCAGGCGCGGATGCCCGGCCGATGGCCGATGAAAAGTGCATCGAGCAATGCGACACGACATCGGATGAATGCATGCAGGCGCGGAAGGGGATTCCGGAAAAATCCAGGTCTGCGACGACAAATACAGCGAATGCCTGCAGTCCTGCGAGGCAGGCTGAGCGCACGAGAATTGAGCCCAGTCCGGCCACCCGGTCGGCGCCGCGTTGAAAAACGCCGCTTTTCGTATATATTGCGCAGCCCTGCGCTAGTGGGGTTTGTTGCACAAATCATTGATTTCTCTAGGAATTCAAGGGAATGAAAGAGCGCAATGATGAGTCCTTCGACCTCGAGGATGAGTTCCTCGGGGAGACTGCGGAGCAGGAAGGCGACTTCGAGAAGCTGATCGTCGTCGAGCGCCGGCCGAAGGGGCCGCGCCGCCCAGTTCAGCAGTCCGCGTGGAGCAGAGTGGAAGACGTGCTGGCGGCGAAACGCCTCCAGCGCGAACTCGAGGAGTTCAACGACGTCGACGAAGCGTGAATCCGGAGCGCCGCGCGCTCCGGGCGTTCGGCCATGAGCGGCGCGCCGGAAACACCGTGGTGGCGCACGCGGCGGCAGGCCCTGCTCGAGTCCCTCGGCGAGCGCGACTGCGCCTACGCCTACGACCTTGCGACGGTCGAATCCCAGGCAGGCGCGATTCTCGGCATGCGCTCGGTCGCCCGCGTGCTCTATGCGATCAAGGCCAATCCCCACCCGAAGATCCTGAGCGCGCTGGCTTCGCTCGGTTGCGGCTTCGAGTGCGTGTCCCGCGGCGAGATCGAGCGCGTGATGGAGTCGGTTCCCGGCATTGCTCGCGAACGCGTGCTGTTCACGCCAAACTTTGCGCCGCGCGCGGAATACCGATGGGCGCTGGAACAGGGTTTTCGCGTGACTGTCGACAACCTGTATCGTCCTGAGTCACTGGCCCGAATTGTTCAAGGGACGCGAGATTTTCCTGCGCCTCGATCCGGGCCAGGGTCACGGCCATCATGAAAAGGTCCGCACCGGCGGACTGCATTCGAAGTTCGGCGTCCCGCCGGAGGAGTTCGCAGAACTGCCACAGGCGGTCGCGTCTGCGGGCGCGCGCGTCGTCGGACTCCATGCTCATGGCGGCAGCGGGAATTTCGATCTCGAAGGCTGGCTCGGCCCGGCGCGGGTGCTCGCGCAGAATGCCGTTCACTACCCGGAAGTCCGGATCCTGAACCTCGGCGGCGGCTTCGGCGTGCCCGATCGCAGGCACCGTAAACCCGTCGATCTCGCGGGTCTCGACCGAAAGCTCGATTGAGTTTCGCAATACGAATCGCGCAGTTCGAGCTCTGGCTCGAACCGGGGCGTTTCCTGGTCGCTGCGGCAGGCGTACTGCTCGCGCGCGTGACACAAACAAAGGGCAAGGGATCGATATGCTACGTCGGCATCGCGACCGGCATGAATTCATTGATCCGGCCGGCCCTGTACGGCGCCTGGCACGAGATCGTCAATCTCTCGCGCCTCGATGAACCTGCCACCCAGACCTGCACGATCGTCGGTCCGATCTGCGAGAGCGGCGACGAACTCGGGTCGCGATCGGCAGCTGCCGCGCTTGCGAGGAAGGCGACGTGCTGCTGATCGCCGACGCCGGCGCCTACGGCCACGCCATGGCCTCGCACTACAACCTGCGTCCGCCCGCGCCGGAACTCCTGGTTGCCGGCGTGACCGAGGTCCATCGAAGCCATCTCTGGCCAGCTCGTCATCATCAATGCGATCTGGGGCTTCAACATCGTCGCGGTAAAGCTCAGGGCCGATCGCTTCCCGCCAGTGTTCCTGAGCTTCATGCGATTCCTGATCGTCGGTCTCGTCGTCTGGCCGTGGCTTCGCGTGCGGCGCGGCGAAATGCGATGGCTGCTGACGGCCGCGACCTGCAGCGGCGGCCTGCAGTTCGCGCTGATGTATTCGGGCGTCGCGCTGTCCGGCAACATGTCTTCGGTCGCGATCGCGGGTCAGCTCGGCGTGCCGTTCGCGACGCTGCTGTCGGTGCTGATGCTCGGCGAACGGATCCACTGGCGGCGCTGGCTCGGCATCGGCATGGCATTCATCGGCGTGGTGCTGATCGGATTCAGCCCCGAGGTCTTCGCGTCCTGGTCGGGCCTGCTGCTGATCGTGATCGCCTCGTTCATCGGCGCCGTCGGGCTGGTCGCGATCAAGCGCGTCCACGAGCTCGAGCCGCTCGAACTGCAGGCCTGGCTCGCCTGGGGCAGCCTGCCCTTGCTGCTGCCGCTTTCCTGGCTGCTGGAGGACGGACAGCTCGACAGCCTGCGGCATGCCGGAACGATGGGCTGGGGCGCGCTGCTGTACTCGGCGCTGCTCGCGAGCCTGGTCGCGCACACGGCCTATTTCGCCCTGATCCGCCGCTATCCGGTCTCGAGCGTCGCGCCGGTCACGGTGCTGACGCCGCTCTTCAGCGTGCTGTTCTCGGTGCTGCTGCTCGGCGACGTTCTCGACTGGCGGATGATCATCGGCGGCCTGCTGACGCTCTCGGGCATCACCGTCATCGTCGCGCGCGAACGCAAGGCCGCGGCCACGGGCACCTGAGCCGTTGGTCGAGCCCGCTTGCGCGGCCTCCTGCTCAACCCGAATCACGAGGAGCAAGCGTTAGCAGTATTGCGGGACGGCAGCGCCGCAGCCTGGGCCGCCGGGTCCGGCGCTTGCAGTCGATACGGCCAACCGTTAAGGTGGCCGTGGCCGGAATCGGGGCGCGCCGATGTGTGCGCCGAGAAGAAATTGGCAGGGGCCGCGGCCCTGACGAAGGGCATGCGACCGGCTAGTACGGACAAGGGGTGAGATAGGTCCGGTATGGCGAACACCTATTCCGCAGGGGCGTCTCGCACGACGGCGGTCTTCGTCGGAATCATCATTCTTCACGTGATTTTCTTCTGGGCGCTGAAGCAGGGCCTGGTACGCGCTGGCATGCAGATGATCCAGGATTACTCGATCATGGATCTGCCGCCGCCGCCGCCGCCGCCTGAGGATCTCGAAGAGCCGCCGCCGCCGCCGCCGGTAGACGTGCCGCCGCCAGTCGTTCCGCCGCCGTTGATCGATCTGCCGGCCTTCGAAGGGCCGTCATCGGCGATCACTGCGCAGGTCAAGGAAGCACCGCGGGCGCAGGCGCAAACCTCGGCCCGTCAGGTGCAGATCACCCCGCCGCGAATCAAGGCGAAGGGCGACCGCATCAGCGCCGCCATCAATGCCTGCTATCCGTCGGCTTCGCGGCGCCTGAGCGAAGAAGGGCGGGTGATGCTCACGATCACGATCGATGCGGACGGCAAGGCTGGGCGCCGTCAACGTCAACGCAGAGCAGCGGATTCCCGCGGCTCGATGCGGCCGTCGAGTGCGTCGTGCGCCGGCTGCCGTTCGAGCCGGGCAAGCGCGATGGCCAGCCGGTAGCCGCACAGGCAACATTGCCGATTGTCTTCAAGCTGGAGTGACGGGCAAGGAATTTTCAGGGAC
Organism: uncultured Gammaproteobacteria bacterium; assembly: GCA_963819545.1. GTDB lineage: Bacteria > Pseudomonadota > Gammaproteobacteria > Steroidobacterales > Steroidobacteraceae > SCUD01. Next base: position 1,819,962 of record CAWFWJ010000002.1, read on the forward strand.
CGGAGGGGCGCAATCCGCCGTTGGCGGCGACGGCTTTCCGGAAGATCTTTTCTGTTAGAAGGATTGCAGAATGGCTGGTGAAACCACAGTAACCGATAACCCCTACGGCATCGAAGCGCTCTGGACGCACGAGCGACTATGTCGGCAAGGGCGTGTTCGTCATCCTGATCGTGATGTCGCTTTGGTCATGGCTCGTCATGATCAACAAGTGGCTCGACCAGCGCATGCTGCGCAAGGTGGCGGCGGAGGCTGAAAAGAGCTTCTTCAGCGGCAGGGTCGATGCAGGAAGGCATCGGCAAGCTGAAGGGCAAGATCAACCCCTTCCGCGACATCGCCAAGGACGGCGTCGCAGGCGGTGGAGCATCACCGCAAGAGCGCGACGCGCGACGTCTCGAGCAACATCGAGCTCTCCGACTTGGGTGGGGTCGCACATCGACAGGCGCACCGACGATGCTTCAGTCCAGCCTTCAGAGCGGCATGGTCGTGCTCGCGTCGGTCGGTGCGACCTCTCCGTTCGTGGGCCTGTTCGGCACGGTGTGGGGCATCTACCACGCGCTGATCAGCATCTCGATCGCCGGCCAGGCGTCGCTCGACAAGGTCGCCGGTCCGATCGGCGAGGCGCTGATCATGACGGCCATGGGCCTCGCGGTCGCGGTGCCGGCGGTGCTCGGATTCAACGGCCTGTTGCGCGGCAACAAGACACTTGATGGAGCGCGCCAACTATTTCGCGCACGACGTCCAGGCGGCCCTGCTGGCCGGCTCGCGCGTGCCAGGGAAGTAGGCGATGGCGATTTCGGTCGGCAAGGACGAAGGCGACCCGATGGTCGAGCCCAACGTCATTCCGCTCGTGGACGTCATGCTGGTTCTGCTGATCATCATGATCATCACGGTCCCGGTAATGACGCATGCGGTCAAGATCGACCTGCCGAAGGAAGTGAATCGGCCGACTGAAACGAAGCCGGAGAACATCAATCTTTCGATCGATTTCGACGGCTCGATCTACTGGAACGAGAACAGCGTGGATCGCGCATCGCTCCTCAACTACGTGCTGCGGAAGCCGTGAAGGATCCGCAGCCGGAGGTCCATATCCGGGCTGACAAGCGGGCGCGGTACGAGGCCGTGGCGGACACGCTCGCGGTGCTGCAGCGGGGAGGCATGCGCAAGGTCGGATTCATCGCGGAACCGCCGCACGGCGAATAGCCGCGGCGGGGCCGGAGAATGACAGAGGGGGCCCGCCGATGGCGGGCCTTTTTTCGTGGCTGGACGGCGACTGAATGCAGGCTGAACCGCGGAGTCTATTTTCGGCACCGGAACCGGGAGCCTCAGCGGGCAGTCCATCGGTATAGGCAGCGTGCAGACAGCCGGGCGGGTTTTGGGGTATAAACCCGCCCCACGCGACAAGGCGGCGGGCTGCCGCCGGCGAGGAACAGGCACATGACAACACGGAAATCGCTGGTTGAACGGCCTGGTGGCGATCGGCAGGCGCGCTCGCGCTTGCGGTCGCACTGGCCCCCGTTGCGTCGGCCCAGTACGACACGCCCAAGTCGCGCAAGGAGCGCGCGGCGGAGGCGGCCGCGGCGAAGGCAGGCGAGGCGCCGAAGGCGGACTACAGCAAGGAGTTCCGCAAGCTGGCCGCGCCCGGTGCAGACGCGCCGTGAACGAGAAGAAATGGGCCGAAGTGCTGGCGGCGCTGCCGGCACTGGAGGCACTGCCCGACGCCGACGCCTGACGACCGCAAGGCAATCGCCACCTGGCGCCTGCAGGCGACGCAGGGCGTCGGCGACCAGGATGCATTCGCGGCCGCGATCGAGAGCTTCCTGAGCGAAGGCTTCGCCGATCCCGAGAACGTCGGCGCCATGCACCGCCAGCTCGCTGCGCATTACAGCGCCAAGAAGGACAATGCCAAGACGCTCGAGCATTTCCAGAAGTTCGTGGACGCGACGCCGGACGTGCAGGCCGAGGAATACGAGACGCTCGGGCGCCTGCACCTGCAGACCAGTCACTATCGCGGAGGCCTGCCAGAACCTCGGCAAGGCGATCGAGCTCACCGAAGGCCAAGAACGAAAAGCCCAAGGAGATGTGGTTCCAGCTGCGCGACCGCTGCTTCATCGAAATGAAGGACGACGCGGCGCGCCTGGCGAACCTCGAGGCGCTCGTCGCCGAGTATCCGGACAAGGAGTACTACAGCCGCATCGTCGCGCTCTATCAGATCGCAGTACGAAGGACGACCGCATGGTGATGCTGAATGCCTATCGGCTGGCAGTCAGCCGATCCGCAGGGCGGGCTTGCGACGGTCGGCGCCTACCTGAACTACGCGGACACGGCGCTAGTTGCCGGCAGCCCGGGCGAGGCGGCGCGTGCGCTCGAGCGCGGCATGAAGGAAGGCGTCGTTCCGAGCTGCCGGCACCAACCAGCAGCTCGCGGCCAGGCCAAGGCGGCCGTCGACGCCGGACAAGAAGTCGCTGCCGGGCGAAGCTGCGACCGCGGCCAAGAACGCCAAGGGCGAGAGTGGACGTGAAGGTCGGCCTCGGCTTCTACAGCACGGGCGACTACGCGCAGGCCGCCGAGGCGATCAAGACGCGGCATCGCGAAGGGCGGCGTCGCGCGCCTCGACGACGCCAATCTGCTGCTCGGCGCCTCGCTGCTTGAACTCGGCAAGGCGACGAGGCGCGTGCGGCCTTCCAGGCCGCGGCAAGGCCGCGGCCCCGGGCGGCAGCCCGCTCGGCGCGGATCGCGGATTTGTGGCTCGCGCGTACGTCGCGTACGGTGATACGGCCCCGGCGGCCGGTTGAGCAGGAGACTGATGATGTCGAAGACGTCGATTTTCCGTGCCGGCGCGCTGCCGCGATACTGCTGGCCCTGTCGGTCGCCGGGGTCACGCTGCTCGCTGGTCCGGGCGAAGCCTTCGCGCAGGCGACAGCGGCGGCTGGCGCAAGGAGCTGGCCGACAAGGCGAAGGAGGCGCAGGCCGCCGGCCAGAAAGGCAACTACAGCGAGGCCATCCGCCTCCTGAAGGAAGCCAAGGCAAAGGCGCCGCTGTCGCCGCAGGAAGAGCAGGGCATCAATGAGCTCCTGATCTGGGCCGCAAGCGGCGCCAAGGACCACAAGCTCGTGCTCGCAGACCGTCGACGAGCGGCTGGCGACCGGTCGCGTCACGGGCGCCGACCTCACGCGGAAGCTGCGCCTGAAGGCGACGACGCAGTACTCGCTTCGCGATTACCGCGGTGCGGCGGCCACCTTCGACAAGCTCGCTGCGCAGGGCGCGTTGACGGCCGACGATCTGACGCTGCTTGCGACCAGCCAGATGCAGCTGAAGGACTACGGCAGGCGCCGGCGACACTCGAGAAGGCGATCGCGGCGAACGAGAAGGCCGGGCGCGCGGGCAAGAACGGTCGCGCTGCTCGAGATGCTGAACTCCGCGTACTTCGAGACCAAGAACGAAGCCAAGCGCATGGAGACGCTGCATCGCCTGATGGCGGTCGCGCCGAAGGCGAGCACGTTCAAGCAGCTCGCGAGCGCATACGAAGAAGAGTCCGCGAAGGACCCGGTCGTCATGATCAATGTCTATCGCCTCGGTGCGGCTCGAAGGCCTGCTGTCGGGCGAGCATTTCGCGAAGTACGCGGAGACCGCGCTCGACCTCTCGAGCCCGGGCGAGGCGGTTGCGATGCTCGAGAAGGGCATGGCGGCCGGCGCGATCAAGAAGGACGACCGCAACAACCGCATTCTCGCGGACGCGAAGTCGCAGCTCGAGCGCGTCAAGGCGACCCTGCCGCAGCAGGAGAAGGAGGCGAAGGCGACCAAGACCGGCGAGCCTGAGGCGAAGCTCGCGACGGCTTACTTCACGCTGAAGAATTATGCGAAGGCGACCGAGGCGGCGCAGCGCGGCGATCGACCAAGGGCAACCTCAAGCGGCCTGACGACGTCAACATGCTGCTCGGGCATCTCGCTGGCCAACAGCAAGAAGACCTCCGAGGCGAAGAAAGCATTCGCGGCCGCCGCGGCCGCGAACGAGAAGATCCGCGGCGTCGCCGATCTCTGGAACCTCATGGGCGGCTGATCGACGTCTACATGCTCTCCCGCTTGGGCAACTTTCCCGGAAGCCAACCACAAAAGGAATTAGCACGATGACGATCAAGGCTGGCGCAAGGATTCCCGAAGGTAAGCTGAAGGTGATGGGCGCAGACGGCCCGATGAACGTGAGCGCGGAGGAACTCCTCGGCAAGGGCCGCGTCGTGCTCTTCTCGGTGCCCGGCGCGTTCACGCCGACCTGCAGCGCCAAGCACCTGCCGGGATTCGTCGAGAAGGCCGCGGCGCTTGCGCGGCAAGGGTGTCGTCGAAGATCGTCTGCCTGGCGGTCAACGACGTGTTCGTCATGAATGCCTGGGGCAAGTCAGCGAGCGTCGGCGATGCGATCGTGATGGCGGCCGACGGCAACGGCGACTACACGCGCGCGCTCGGGCTCGAACTCGACGCCCGCGGATTCGGCATGGGCATGCGCGGCCAGCGCTTCGCGCTCGTGATCGAGGACGGCGTCGTGAAGCAGGTCAACGTCGAGGCGCCGGGCGAGTTCAAGGTCTCGAGCGCCGAGCACGTGCTCGCTGCGACTGCAGTGATCGCCGGGCCGGTTTCGTTCCTGTACGCGGGCCTGCTCGGCCTGCTGCTGATCGCGCTTTCGGTCGCAGGTGGTGCTGGCGCGCCGCCGCTTACGGGTGGGGCTCGGCGCGGGCACGGAGGACGGCGATGCAGCAGGCGGTTCGCGTGCAGGCGAACTTCACCGAGTACGTGCCGTTCGCGGTGCTGCTGCTGGTCCTGGCGGAGATCACCGGGCTTGCCGTCGGACCGCAGTGCACGGCGCCGGAATCCTGCTGTTCGCGAGCCGCGTGCTGCACGCCGTGGGGTCTGTCGCAGAGCCCGGGCCGCACCTTCGGGCGCTTCTACGGGACGGCGGGCACCTGGCTCGTGATCGTTGCGCTGTCGCTCTGGCTCGTTGTACGCGACTACAGCAGCTTCTCGATCTCCGGCACCAGGCTGAAGAGGTCGCCGACCAGGCCGTAGTCGGCGACCTCGAAGATCGGCGCCTCGGCGTCCTTGTTGATCGCGACGATCGTGCGCGCGTCCTTGATGCCCGTCAGGTGCTGGATCGCGCCGCTGATGCCGATGGCGACATAGAGCTCCGGTGCGATGATCTTGCCGGTCTGCCCGACCTGCAGCTCGTTCGGCGCGTAGCCTGCATCGACGGCCGCGCGCGAGGCGCCGACTGCGGCGCCGAGCTTGTCGGCGAGGCCTGGATCAGCTTGAAGTTCTCGGCGCTGCCGAGCGCGCGGCCGCCGGAGACGACGCGCGCGGCCGTCTGCAGGTCCGGGCGGTCGCTGCGCGCCGCCGAGACCGAAACGAAACGCGTGGACTGCGGCAGCTTCACGTCGAGCATCGGCGTCTCGACAGGCGCCGATCCGCCGCCGGCCGCCGCCTGGAATGAGGCGACGCGAACCGTGGCGACGATCTGCCGGCCGGCGGGGGCCTCGACGGTCGCGATCGCATTGCCGGCATAGACCGGGCGCCGGAAGCGGGTCGCCGACTCGACCGCCATCACGTCGCTGAGCTGCGGTGCGCCAAGCAGGGCGGCGAACGCGAGGCATGAGGTCCTTGCCGAAAGTGGTCGAAGGGCCGAATACGTGGGAATAGCCTGCGGCGAGCTTCGCGACCTGGGGCGCGAGCACCGCGGCGAGCGCGGGCTCGTTCGCTGCATTCTGCACGCAGCAGGACGCGGGCAACGCCTTGGATGGCGGCGGCCGCGGCGGCGACGGTCGTCCCGTCCTTCGCGAGCACGGCGATCGCGATTTCCGCGTCGGGAATCGACGCGGCGCAGGCGACGCACTTGGCGATGGAAGGCATTGAGCTTGCCGTCGCTGTGCTCGGCAACGATGAGAATGCGGTTCATCAGGCGAGCCCCTTCTGCTTGAGCGCCGCGACGAGTTCCGCGGCGTCCTTGACCATCACGCCTTTCTGCCGCTGCGGCGGCGCTTCGATACTTCAGCACCTTGAGGAGCGGCGTCGCATCGACGCCGAGCGCCGCGAGCTCGACTACGTCGAGCGGCTTCTTCTTCGCCTTCATGATGTCGGGAAGCTTGATGTAGCGCGGCTCGTTGAGCCGGAGATCGGTCGTGCAGACGCCGGGCAGATCCACCTCGATCGTTTCGAGACCGGCGTCGACTTCGCGCGTCACGCGCGCAACGTCGCCCTTGAGTTCGATTTTCGAGGCAAAAGTCGCCTGCGGGCGATCCCAGAGTGCCGCGAGCATCTGGCCGGTCTGGCTGCAGTCGTCGTCGATCGCCTGCTTGCCGAGGATGACGAGACGCGGGGACTCTCGCGCTCGACGAGCTTCAGCAGCACGCGCGCGACCGCCGGCGGCTCGATCGACGGCGTCCGCCTTGACGAGGATGGCGCGGTCGGCACCCATCGCGAGCGCATCGCGCAGTTGTTGCTGGGCCTCCTCAGGTCCGACGCTGGCGGCGATGACTTCATCGGCTTCGCCGCGCTCGCGCAGGCGCAGCGCCTCCTCGAGCGCGATCGAGTCGAACGGATTGGCGCTCAGTCTTCACGCCGTCGGTCACGACGCCGGTGCCGTCGGGACGCACCCGCACGCGCACGTTGTAGTCGATGACGCGCTTGATGCCGACCAGGATTCTTCGCATTCAGTCCACTCCAGTGTTCCGCCGCGCATGGTATCGGATTCGCGATCGACGCGACATGCGCGGTTAATCATTATTCTAATTAAGTGATTCAAAGCGGATCGTTACGATCCGCGTATTCGCTGCCGAGGTGCCATGCGCTACAAATGCCGCGGGATGTCCACGGTCGCCTTCATCCTGCGGCGCCTGCTCGGCGCAATACCGACGCTTGCGCTCATCGTGGCGATGTCCTTCCTGCTGACGCGCCTCGCGCCCGGCGGACCCTTCGACGAAGAACAGGCGCTTGCCGCCGGAGATCCGCGCCAACCTGGAAGCGGCCTACGGCCTCGACCAGCCGGTGTACGTGCAGTTCGGCCGTTATGTCGCGGGGACTGCTGCGCGGCGATTTCGGCCCTTCGTTCAAGTTCCGCGATTTCACCGTCGGCGAACTGATCGCCGACGGGCTGCCGGTCAGCCTGGCGATCGGCCTCGCCGCGCTCGGCCTCGCGCTCGCGATCGGCATCCCGGCGGGCATCCTGGCCGCGCTCTCTCGCGGCGCGCCTCGCGGACCGGCTCCTCATGACGCTCGCGGTCGCAGGCATTTCGGTTCCGGTGTTCGTGATCGCGCCGCTCCTCATGCTCGTGTTCGGGATCTGGCTGCGGTGGCTGCCGGTCGCGGGCTGGATGCCGGGGCGGCCCGCGGATCTGGTGCTGCCGGTCGTCACGCTCGCGCTGCCGGTCATCGCGTACCTGGCGCGCCTGACGCGCGGCAGCCTGCTCGAGGTGCTGCGCGCGACCTGGATCCGCGCGGCCCGCGCGCGCGGCTTGCCGGAACGGACCGTCATCCTGCGCCACGCGTTGCCGGCCGCGCTGCTGCCCGTCGTCAGCTATCTCGGGCCCGCCGCCGCCGCCGTGCTGGCGGGCTCGCTCGTCGTGGAAACGCTGTTCGGACTGCCCGGCATGGGACGGCATCTCGTGCAGGGCGCGCTGAATCGCGATTACACGCTCGTCATGGGCATGGTGATCGTCTATGCCGCGCTTGATGATCCTGCTGAACCTGCTGGCCGATCTCGTCTATGCCTGGCTCGATCCGCGCATCCGCGAGGAGCGGCGGCCGTGAAATCGGGCCTCTGGAGCGACGCAATGGCGCGAGCTTCGCGGCGACCGGCTCGCGATGACCGGTCTCGTCGCTGCTCGTCCTGCTCGTGATCGCTGCGCGTCATCGGGCCGCTGTTCATCGGTTTTCGCGAAGATGAGATCGACTGGGCACACATGGCGGCGCCTCCGTTCGAGGCGCGACGGACATTGGCTCGGCACCGATCGGCTCGGCCGCGACCTGCTGCTGCGCACGCTGCTGGGCCTGCGCGTCTCGCTCGCGATCGCGCTCGCGGCGACGCTCGTCAGCCTCGTCATCGGCGTCGCCTGGGGCGCGCTCGCGGGCTACCTGCGCGGCCGCACGGACGCGCTGATGATGCGCTTCGTCGACGTGCTCTATGCGCTGCCGCAGGTGTTCTTCGTGATCATCCTGACGGTCGTGTTCGGGCGCGGGCCGCTCGTACTCCTGGTCGCGATCGGCGCCTTCGGCTGGCTGACGATGGCCCGTATCGTGCGCGGCCAGGCGCTGGCATTGCGCGAGCGCGAATTCGTCGAAGCGGCCGTCGTCGGCGGCGCGGGGACGCTACGCATCGTCGCGCGTCACATCGTGCCGAACCTGCTCGGCCCGGTCATCGTCTACGCGACGCTGACCGTGCCGCAGGTGATCCTGGTCGAGAGCTTCCTGAGTTTTCTCGGCATCGGCATCCAGGAACCGCTCGCGAGCCTCGGCAACCTGATCGCGGATGGCGCTGCCGAGATGGAGACCGCGCCGTGGATGCTCGCGGTTCCGGCGGGATGCCTGGTGCTGCTGGTGTTCTCGTTCAATTTCCTGGGCGACGGACTTGCGCGACGCGCTCGATCCGAGGGACCGCTGATGGCCCTGCTCGAGATACGCGCCTTGACCGTCGAGTTCGCGGGCGCGCCTGCGATCTGCGCCGTCGAACGGCGTCGACCTTTCCGATCGAGCCGCGCGAGAGCGTCGCGATCGTCGGCGAGTCCGGTTCCGGCAAGAGCCAGCTGCTGAATGCCTGCGTCGGCCTGCTCGCGGCCAACGGCCGGGCGCGGGGATCAGTGCGTTTCGAAGGCAGGGAGCTGCTGGCGGACGGCAATGCGGCGGCGGTTCGCGGCCGCGGCATCGGTTTCGTGTTCCAGGATGCCTCCGGCAGCCTGACGCCGCACCGGCGCATCGGCGTCCAGCTCGCGGAAGTCGCGATGGCGGCGCAGGGCATGGCGGCATGCTGCGGCGCGGGCCGAGTCGCGACGCATGCTGGACTGCGTGCACCTGCCGGATGCCGGACGGCGGCTCTCGCAGTATCCGCATGAGCTCTCCGGCGGCATGCGCCAGCGGGTCGCGCTCGCGCTCGCACTGGTGGCGCGGCCGCGGCTCCTGTTCGCCGACGAGCCGACGACCGCGCTCGACGTCACCGTCCAGGCGGAGATCCTCGCGCTCGTGGCCGAACTCTGCCGTGACTTCGGCATGGCACTTCTGCTGGTCACGCACGACCTCGGCGTGGTCGCGGCGCTCGCGGACCGCATTGCCGTCATGCAAGCGGGGCGAATTCGTGGAGGAGGCCGCGCGCTGCCGAGTTCTTCGCCGGGCCGCGGCATCCGTACAGCGCGAGCCTGCTGGCGGCGGTGCCGACCCTGGCGGGTCTCCCGTGAATCTCCTCGAATTGCGCGGCGTGTCCGTGACGTTCCGCCAGTCCGGAACGAACGGCCCGCGACCTCGCGGCGGTCGACGGCGTCGATTTCACGATCGGCGAACACGAGATGCTCGGTCTCGTCGGCGAATCCGGTTGCGGCAAGACGACGCTCGGCCGCGCGATCCTGCGCCTCGTGCCGCTCGCCGCCGGGGAAGTGCATTGGCGAGGGCAGCGCATCGACCAGCTCGGCCAGCGCGCGTTTCGCCCCTTGCGGCGCGAACTGCAGTGCGTGTTCCAGGACCCCAACGCCTGCCTCGACCCGCGCATGACGCTCGCTCGAAAGCGTCGCCGAACCGCTGCGGGCGCTCGATCCGCGAGTGCCGCGCCCGCGGAGCGCGCACGGCGCGCGCAGGCGCAGCTCGACGAAGTCGGCATCGGCGCGAGCCTCGCCGCGCGCTATCCGCACCAGCTGAGCGGCGGACAGCTCCAGCGTGCCGTCATTGCGCGCGCGCTCGTCGTCGATCCGCGATTCGTCGTCTGCGACGAACCGGTGAGTGCGCTCGATGTCAGCGTGCAGGGCCAGATCGTCGGCTTGCTCGAGCGGATCCGGGACGATCGCGGGCTCGCGAGTCTTTTCATCAGCCACAACCTGGCGGTGGTCGCGCGGCTCTGCGAACGCGTGATGGTCATGTTTCGCGGCCGCATCGTCGAGGCGGCCGGGCGCCGGGCCCTCATCGAGTCGCCCCTGCATCCGTACACGCGCGAGCTGCTCGATGCGGTGCCGGCGATGGATGCCGGCGCGCGCAGGCGGGTCCTGCGGCCGGGCGGCGAAGCCGCGAGCCGTCGTGGAGGACCCGCCTGCAGGCCGTCGGGCTGTCCATTCGCGGCGCGTTGTCCGCAGGTGTTGCCGCGCTGTCACGTCGAGCGTCCGCCGTTGCAGGCGGCAGCGGCGGGTCGCGGCTCGTCGCCTGCCATCGCGCCGGCGAGTGGCCCGGCGGCCTGCCGCCGGCTTACATCCGCCTGATCCGTCGCAGGCTCATCCGTTGAGCTTGCGGCCGCCCTATGCTGGGGCCGGAGTCAGGGAAGCGGCCGATTGAATCCGAACACCCGTTGCATCGCCCATCTCGAGTCCGGCGGCCTGCTGCTGACGCGGGACCTGCGCCAGGCCCGCATCCTGCGCCGCCTGCACGATCGCGCGCAGGTCGCCGCCGGACGCCTGGTCTGGCCGTCCGCGCAGGTGCTGCCGCTCGACGCCTGGCTCGCGCTGCAATGGCAGAAAGCGTCTGCGGACCGGCCCGTCACTGCCCGGCATCCTGCCGGCCGTCGCCTTGCATTGGCTCTGGTGGCGCGCAGGCGGCACGGGATGCGCCCGGGCTCCTGGATCCGGCCGATCTCGGGGCAGAGGGCTCGCGCGAGCTGGCTGCGGCTGCGGGCCCACGGCGGGGATCTGGCGGGGCTCTCCCGTTGGCCGCTGACGCGCGATCAGCAGGCCTTTCTCGGCTGGGCCGGGGCGGTGGAGGGCGAACTGCGCGCCCGGCGCGGCTGCGATGGCGCGGACCTTGCGCGACTGCTCGTAGAAGCCGAGCTCGTGCCGCACCGCGGGGCCGCCGCTACTCGATCTCGGGTTTCCGGCGGCTGACTCCGGCCGTGGAGGCCTTGCTGGCCGCGATGTCGGCGAAGGGATGGGCGGTCGAGCGAGTCGAACCGCAGGCAGGCGCGGGCAGCTGCTGGCGTTACGCGGCGCGCGATCCCGAGTCCGAGCGCGTCGCCATGCTGTCCTGGCTCCGCGAGCGCCTGGAGCGATCGCCGGACGGCATCCATGCATTGGTCGTCCCGGATCTCGATGAACATCGCGGGGCGCTCGAGCGTGCGCTCGCGTCGGCCTTGCAGCCGGAACGGGAGTTGCCGCGGAGCGCAGGCGCGACCAGCGCCTGTTCGATCTCGCGGGCGGTCATGCGCTCGCGTCGCAGCTCGATCGTCGATACGGCTCTCGCCGCGATCGCCTGCGCGGCGGGTCCCATCGACTGGAACGTGGCCAGCCGGCTCCTGCGAAGCCCGCATCTTGCGGGGTCGCATCTGGAACGGCCGGCGCGGATTGCCGCCGATCTTTCGTTGCGAAAGCAGCCGGGGCAGGCGAGGGCGACCGGAACTCTGCTGGCTCGGCACGCGTCGCAGGCAGGAGCGACGGTATTCGCGGCGTCGTTGCAGGCGGCGAGCGCCGCGCTGTCCGGCGCAGGGCGCCGTAGTCGCCGCCGCCTGGGCTGAGGCTTTCGGCGCCTGTCTCGCCGCCTGGGGCTGGCCAGGCGAGATGCCGCCCGGCAGCCGGCCAGTATCAGGCGGCGACGGCGGTTCCGGGAACTCATCCTGGAGCTGGCATCGCTCGCCGCCGTCGCGCCGGATCTCGACGCGGCACAGGCGCTCGACGAATTGCGTCGCCTCGCCGCGGCGCCGTTCCAGGAGGAGAGCGGAGAGCCGGCGGTATTCGTGCTCGACGCCTACGAAGATCCGGGAGTCCATTTCGACAGTCTCTGGGTCGCCGGATTGACCGCGACGGTCTGGCCGCGTCCAGTCAATGTCGATCCGTTGTTGCCGATCGAGGTTCAGCGGCTGCTCGGGATGCCGGACGTGACATCCGGAGGACTGCGTCGCCGAGCTCGCGCGCGATCGTCGAGCGCTGGCAAGTCTCAGTCTGCGGCGCTCGTCTTGTCCTGGCCGACATTCGAGAACGACACCGACGTCGACGGCTCGCCGCTCCTGCCCGCGGATGCGCCGATGCTCGAGCCGCCGTCGCCGTTGCCCTCGCGCGAATGGCTCGCATTCAAGGCCGCCCGGCTCGAACCCGTGCCGGATGCCGGAGCGCTGCCGCTCGCCTCGGCAGTCGTGCCTGGCGGCGCAAGGGTGCTCGAGCTTCAATCTCAGTGTGCCTTTCGGGCATTTGCGGAGCTGCGACTTTCGGCGCTACCGCTCGAGCAGCCGCAGGCGGGTTTCGACCGCCGCCTGCGCGGCATCGTGCTGCATCGCGCACTGCAGTCCCTGTGGTCGACGCTCCGCACCCAGGAAGCGCTCGCGGGGCTTGACGACGCCGCACGCGAAAGTCGGGTTGCAGCAGCGGTCGAAGAAGCGATGGCGGCTGTCGTGCCGGCCGGGACCGGTGCACGGACCCGCTTGCTTGAACGCGATTGGCAAGCGCGCGCCATTGGCCAGCTGCTCGATCTCGATCGCGCCCGCCCGCCGTTCACGGTCGTCGAAATCGAGCGCGCGCTTTCGCTTCCGATCGGCGGCCTCGAATTGAAGTTGCGTGTCGACCGGGTGGATCGCGTCGGCGAGGACCTGATCGTCATCGATTACAAGACCGGCAAAGTTCAGAACTCGGCCTGGCGCGGTGCGCGGATGGATGCGCCCCAGCTTCCGCTCTACGCGGTCCTGCATCCCGACCGTCCGTCCGGCCTCGCATTCGCCGGCCTTGGGGCTGCGCGTGCAAAGTACGTTGGCGTGAGCCGGGACGGGGCGGCGATAGCCGGCCTGCTGCCGGCGGCAAAGTTTCCGCTGACCGAGGACAAGCAAACCGGTTTCGAGTGGCCCGAACTCGTCGCGCATTGGCATGCCTGGCTCGCGCAGTTGGCAGAGGATTTCGCCTCCGGGAGTGCCGAAGTGAATCCCAAGCTCGCGGCCGACAGCTGCCGCCGTTGCCATCTGGGCGCGCTTTGCCGCGTCGAGGCGGCTTCGTTGGTGGACGCGGACGAGGAGGACACCGATGGTGAGTGACGCCACGGCACTCGATCGCGCGGCACGCGAACGCGCGATCGAGCCCTCAGGCTCGTACATCGTGCAGGCCCCGGCCGGTTCGGGAAAGACGAGCCTGCTGACGCTGCGATTCCTTCGCCTTCTCGCAGAGGTCGAGTGCCCGGAGCAGATCGTTGCAATCACATTCACACGCAAGGCCGCGGCCGAGATGCACCACCGCATTATCGAGTCGCTCGGGAAAGCGACCCTGCCACTTCCGCTCGGCGCGGAGCCGCATGACGAGGCGCTGCATCGTCATGCTCGGGCGGCGCTCGCGCGCAGCCGCGAGCGGAACTGGGGTCTCGAACACAATCCCGCGCGTCTGCACGTGCAGACCATCGACAGCCTGAATCATTGGCTTGCCCGGCGCTTGCCGCTTGCGGCGCGCATCGGCATGTCGGCGGCGCTGGTGGACGATGCCCGTGCCTTGTATGCGGAAGCGGCCCGCCGCACCGTCGCCATGCTGGACGAGGCCACGCCAGTCGCGGCGGAACTCGATCGTCTGGCGCGCGCGCTCAATCACGAACCCCGGATCCTCGCGCAGCTGATCGAAGGAATGCTGGGCGCGCGCGAGCTGTGGTTGCCAAAGCTCCTCGATTCATTTGATCGGCAGGCTTTGCGCGCGGAGATCGACCGGTTGCTGCGTTCGGCGCTCGAGGCGGAACTGCGGGCAGCTTCGGCCACACTGTCGGTGGTGGACTGGCAGCCGCTATTTGCGATCTGCCGGGCCGCGGCAGCCGCGGGCGCGCGCGAAGGGCCGGTATTGCCGCTTGCGAACTTGCAGGGCCTGCCGGCGCCGGCCGTGGACGCCGTGCCGCAGTGGCAGGCGCTCGCCGAGTTGCTGCTGACTGGCGATCCGAAGCACGCGCTCCGCAAGCAGGTCGCTGCGAAGCAGGGCTTCCTGCCCGCAAGCGATGGCCGGGCGTGGGTGTCGCTGAAGCGCGAGATGAAGTCGCAGCTTGAGGCGCTGGCCGCAAACGGAGAACCTCACGACGGCATTGGGGGCGCTGCGGCAGCTGGCGCCCGCAGCACTGACCGATGGGCAGTGGGAACGTATCGATGCGCTCTCAGCCGTGCTGCCGCACGCGGTCGCGCAACTGCTTGCGCTCTTCGGCGAGCGCGACAGTCTCGATCACCCGGCGGTCGCTGCCGCTGCGCGCGATGCCCTGGGCGATGAATCGGCACCGACCGATCTCGCGCTCTCACTCGACTATCGGATCCGTCATGTGCTGGTGGACGAATACCAGGACACGTCGCCGTCGCAGGAGCGCTTGCTGAAGCTCCTGGTCGCCGGCTGGCAGCCCGGCGACGGTCGCAGCCTTTTCTGCGTCGGCGATCCGATGCAATCGATCTACGCGTTCCGCGAGGCGGACGTCACGCTGTTCCTGCAGGCCCAGCGCCGGGGAATCGGCGCCGTGCCGCTCGTCGCGGAACGCCTCGGTCGCAACTTCCGCTCGAGCGCTGCGATCGTCGACTGGGTCAACGCGTCGTTCGCAGCGCTTCTGCCCGCGGCCGACGATTTCGAACGCGGCGCCGTGCGTTATTCGCCCGCGGCCGCGGTAAAACCAGGTTCGGTCGAAGACGGTGTTCGCGTGCATGCCCTCATCGACGCCGATGCGCGCGCGATGGCTGCCGAAGTAACGACAGTCGTGCGGGATGCGTTGGCCGCGGACGGCGAGCCGCCCTCGATCGCCGTGCTCGTGCGCGGACGAGCATCATTGCCGCCAATCCTCGCGGCCTTGCGCGAGGCCGGGATTGAATACCGTGGCGTGGAACTCGAGTCGTTGCTCGACCGCCCGGCGATTCGCGACCTGGTGGCGCTGGCGCGGGCCCTGCTGCATGACGGCGATCGCACGGCATGGCTCGCCGTGCTGCGCGCACCCTACGGTGGACTCACGCTCTCGGACCTGCTGCAGGTCGCGGGCGGCGATGCCGAAAGCCCGGTGCGCGAGCGCATCGGCGACGGTGATCTGCTCGAAATCCTGTCGGCCGATTCGGCCGCGCGTTTGCGGCGCCTGCATGCGGCGCTCGAAGCCGCGATCGCGGGACGCGGCGAGCTTTCGCTCGGCAGCTGGGTCAAGGCGGCCTGGCTCGCACTCGACGGTCCCGCCACGATTGCGGATGCATCCGACCTTTCGAATGCGGAGCTCTTGTTCGACGCGCTCGATCGCCTCGAGCTCGAAGCGGGCTGCCTGCCAGAGGCCGCGGCGATCGACGCCGCGGTCGCGGGCATCATGGCCTCGCCGGTCGGCAGCGAAAGCGCCTCGGTCCAGGTCATGACCATCCACCGCGCCAAAGGACTCGAGTTCGACATCGTCATCCTGCCGGACCTGCAGCGCGGGCCGCGTGCTGCCGATCGACCCTTGCTGTACTGGACGCCGGTCGCGACCGGCCCCGGCGAGCGCGGCATCGTGCTCGCAAGTCGCGCGGATGCGTCCGAAGGCGACGGCGGCGCCGATGCATTGGAACGCTGGATGCGCAAACTCGGCTCTGAACGCGAGTCGTTGGAGCTTGGCCGAATCGCTTACGTTGCCGCGACGCGCGCACGCAAGCGACTGCATCTGATCGGAACCGTGGGCCTGCGGCAGACCGGCGACGGTCCTGAGCTGCGCCGTCCGCGCTCCGCGAGCCTGCTGGGATTTCTCTGGCCGGTGTTGTCCGCTCACTTCGAACAGGCGCTCGCCGCCCGGCCGTCTGCGCCAGTCGCTTTCGGCCGGCCCGGCGACGGCAGGCGCCGTCTCACGGCGCCGCCGGCATGGCGCCTCGTCGCCGGTTTCAGTTCGCCTTCGCCGCCGTCACCGCCGCGCGCGGCGGTGCTGCGAATCTCGGGTGAATCCGGAGGGCTCGATCCGGCCCGAATTCGACTGGGCGGGTGAAATCGCGAAAGCTGTCGGCCAGATCGTGCATGACGAATTGCAGCGCATCGCTGAAGGCGGCGTCATGCTGAAGCCTGGCGATCCGTCGCCGCCGCGCTGGGAGCGAAGACTCCGCGAACTTGGAATCGACGATACGCATCGGCCCGCCGCGCTCGAGCGGATCAGCCGCGCGCTGATCGCGGTCGCCGGGAGCGAGCGCGCCGCGCGGCTGCTCGATCCAATGGCGCTGGAAGGCCGCAGCGAACTGGCGCTCACGGCCGTCATCGACGGCGTCCTGCAGAGCTTGCGGATCGATCGCAGTTTCGTGGATGCCGAAGGCCAGCGCTGGGTGGTTGACTGGAAGACCAGCACCCACGAAGGCGGCGACCGCGAGGTATTTCTCGACAATGAACTCGCGCGCTATCGCGGTCAGCTCGAGCGCTACGCGCGTGTCATGAAGCTGGCCGATCCGGATCGTCCGCTCCGGGTCGGGCTCTACTTCCCGCTGCTCGACGCCTGGCGCGAGATCTGAACCTGAAGGGGACGTTCACCTTCAGCGGCTGAAGGTGAACGTCCCCTTCAGGTTAGAGACTGCCTTCGATCGTGAAGGGGCGGCGGCCCTGGCTGTCGGGTGGGCCGAGGAAGGCGAGGGTGTCGAAGATCGCGGGTCCCGCGTCTGGCCCCGGTGCGGCTTCTCCGCTCAACAGATAGCGTCCATCAGGATCCAGTTCGATTGCGCCGCGCACGCGAAGCGGGCCGCCGAGATCCCTCAGGCGTCCGTTCAGCGACCCGGTGCCGACTGCGCCTTCTCCGATCGCGAGCTCGAAGTCGCCCAGAATCTGGCCGCCGGAGCCCGGCGCCCGTAACGAACGCAGGATCAACGTGCCGGCGGCGTCCGCCGGGCGCCGATCGGCGAGGCGAAGCGTCTCCAGTTCGAGTTCGAGCAGGCCGGTCCAGCCACGCGGCGTCGCGAGGCCCTCGAACGCAGTGATCGGCACCTGGCCCGCCAGGTCGTGGCCGATGATTTCGTCGCCGGCGAAATCGCCCTGGACAGTCCCCCGATACCTCGCCGCCAGCGGGGCTGCAGCGTCACGTGGCAGGACCATTCGAGCTGAAACAGGCGCCAGGGCCGGCAGGACCACTGCGATTGCGCCGATCGTCCGTCCGTTGAACGCAAGATCGCGGGCGCGGCCGGACCAGATCGTGCCGCCGACTCCCGCCATCACGACGCCGGCCGGCAGGCGCGATGCCAGCTGGCTCGCCGGCACCATGGCAACCAGGCAAACGAGGAATGCGGCGATTCCTGCCGCAACGAGCGTGCTGCGACGGGACATCCGGGTCAGGGGCCGCGGAGGACGAGCGTAGCGTCGACGAGACCGGGCTCGCCGGTTGCGGACACGCTCGCCGATTCGGTCACGACCCCGCGTTCCTTCTGCAGCCGCGCGAGCAGGAGCGTCAACGCATCGAAGGAGGCGCCCGTGAATCGTGCGCGCAGGGCGCCGGACGATGCCGGCTCGACCGATGCAAGCGTGTCGGCGAGGCCGCCCTCGCGGGCCATGCGATCCACGGCGATCGTGAGCGGCTCGCCGGGCCGCGCCGCAGGCGTGGCCTGGAGGCGCGGCGTGACCGACTCAATGCAGGCGAGATCCTGGCGACGGCGC
Source organism: uncultured Gammaproteobacteria bacterium (assembly GCA_963819545.1). Taxonomy (GTDB): domain Bacteria; phylum Pseudomonadota; class Gammaproteobacteria; order Steroidobacterales; family Steroidobacteraceae; genus SCUD01. Next base: position 1,837,667 of record CAWFWJ010000002.1, read on the forward strand.
TCGACGCGCTCTTCGGCTGCAGCGACCGAGCTGCCGAGCTGCCAGATGAGTCCGCCGAGCAGCAGCACGACGGCCGCGGCGCCGCCCCAGAGCACCATGCGCTGTTCGCGTTCCGCGAGCCCGGCATACCAGTCGCGCAGATTCATTGTGGCGTTCCTGCCGTGATCAGCACCTGGGCCTGCATGCCCTTCTCGTTGTTGGTGGTCGACGCGACGTTGGCGGCGAGGCCGCGCGCATTGATGCCCTGGGCGAAGCGCGCGATCGAGTCGGTGTTCGGCGCGATCATCTGCAGTTCGAGCGTGCGGTCGCGCCAGCCGAGCGATTCGAGTTTCGGACCCGGCGCACCCGCGAGCGCGCCGCCGACCGCGGCGAGCTGGACCAGCAGACCGCCGGGATCACCGGCTCCGCCGCCGGCGAGCCGCTGTTCGACCTGGGCACGCGCGTCCTCGATGCGTTCGACGCCGGGCAGCGCGATGCGCGCAGCCTGCTCGATCGCGGCGTCCAGACGGCGCTGTTCGCTGTGCAGCCGGATCAGGTCGATAGCCATGGACGCCCAGGTGCAGCGCGAACGCCGCGAGCGCCAGAAAGGCGGCGATACGCCAGCGTTGCCACTCGGCACGCCAGCCGCTGCGGCGCGCGAACTCGCCCTGCATCAGGGATGTCGTCTCGGGCTTGACGGCAGCGGATGCGAGGAGTGGAAGCGCGCCATCGGGCAGAATCTGGAGATCGAGGCTTCCCGTCACTTCGCGTAGCGCTTCGATCATCTCGCGCGAGTTCTGCCAGTCCTGCTGCGACACGTAGAGCTGCACGTGACGGTCGTCGCCTTCAAGTCCGGCGAGCGCGAAGGATTCGGTCAGCGGTTCGGCGTCGAGCGCGACCGGGAGCGCGCCGGGCGCGCGCACCAGCAGCTGTCCGGCGTCGATGACCGCCACGATCTTGCCGGGGTTCGCAGGCAGGCAGAGCGTGTCGGGCACGACCGACTGCGGCTCGATGCCCGCAGCGGCGAGAGTGTCGAGCCAGCCCCGCATCTCCTCGCGCCGGAGCGCGGCGACCAGCGTTGCGCCCGCATCGTCCGTTGGGCCGATCGCAAAATGGAACTGTTCGACTTCGCCCGCGAGCGATTCTTCCATCGCGTAAGGGACAACCTGGGCGATACGCGCGCCGCTCCGGACCGGAAGCTCGGGGCGCGCCAGCGTCACGCTCGATCCCGGTGCGATGACGACGACCGGGCGCTCCGCCGCGATCGGCGCGACGTCACGAAGTTCGCCCGTGGAAACCGGCCCGAGACGGCCGCCGTCCGCACCGGTGATGACCCAGCTGATCGGTTCGGCGAGTCGCAGGACAAGGAATTGATTCATTCGGGCTACTCGGCGCCTGTCGAACGCAGTACGGTCCGGCTGCTGCCGGCGTTGTCTCGGTTCATCAGACTGTACAACGTGAGTTCCGAGGTGCCAATACGCACGGCCGTCACGGCGCGGAACCAATCGGTGTTTTCGGAAATTGCTTCGGACGCGACCAGGTCATCGACCTTGTCGTTGCCAATGGTGCTGCGCAGGAACTCGATAGTCGGGTAACAACCGTCCTTGCGGTTCGCGGCCAGGAGCTCCGGGTCGCCAAAATCCGTGCCGCCTTCAATCAGCGCCGTGAGCACGGGCGCCTTCGCGGTGCAGAGGTTGATCGGCGTGCCGGCCGGCAGCGCCGCGACATAAGGCCGGATCCGTTCGAACTCATCACGCGTCATACCGGGCAGCGCCATCATCTCGGTCGTCGTCGTCACCGCGCGATTCGCAGCGCGGTAGGGCGGGTTCTGGGAGAGATAGGTCCCGTCCTCGGCGCCTTCCGGAATTCCCGAGAGGGTGTCGTCGTCGACCCAGTCCGCCATGATCCGCGCCCAGCGCCCGTCGGCGCCGACGAGGACGAGCAGGCGTTCGAAGCGCGCGATACTGGCTTCCCGCGTTGGCGGGTCGCCAAAGCGCAGGTTGTTGACGTTGAAACGGCCCTGCATGTCCTCGACCGAGCCGCGGACTTCGCCGCCGTCGACCGGCAGCGCCGGCAATGGCTGGGCCCAGGCTTCGCCCAGATGATCGACGCCGGGATCGTCGTCGTAATCGTCGCTCAGGACCTCTGCGGCCCACGCCTCTGCACCGAGGGCGACGTGCCAGCCCTGCTCGAGCGCGGCGAGCCCGGCCGTGCGACGCAGGTCGAGCGCGGCACGCGTGCCAATGTGAACGGCGAGCATGGTCGCGATGGCGACCAGCACGATCGCAGTGATCAGCGCGACGCCGCGTTCTTTCATCCCGGCACCTCGACGATCCGGCGCAATTCGCCATAGTCCGAAAGTACCAGGGTGATCTCGACGGCGAGTGGACGCAGACTGAACCCGAAGTCCGCCGTATTGCCGAAAGGCGGCCATTGCGCGATCCATTCGCGGCTCGAGTTCATGTACCGGATTTCGATGCGCTCGACCTGATCCAGCAGCTCCCGCTTGACCGGCGGTGTGGCGAGCGTCGGATCCGTAACCGTCCAGTATTCGCGGATCAGCTTTCCTTCCTCGAGGCGATAGGTGACGCGCTGCACCGTGCCGCGCGGCGTGCCGGCGCCGTTCGGCCAGCCGCCATGCGAAAGTTCCACGACGGAGATCGCATTCGGATCGCGCAGGAGTGCGGCGCGGAAACCGTCGCCGATCGTCTCGCGTACGGGCCGCGGGGAGAGCGTGCGGAAGTCCATGGCGAGCAGGTGAACGGCGCGCTGCGCCTGCCGCAGGCGATCCATGTGGCGGTCGGCGACCGAGACGGCGACCTGCGCCTCGCTGACCGCGCGATAGGCCATGAGGCCCATGACGGCGAGGATCACGGTCGCGACGAGGACCTCAAGGAGGGTGAAGCCTCGTTCCCGACCGTCGAGCCGTCATTCTTCGTCCCCGGTGTCGCCGTCCTCGTCTTCGCCACCGCCGTGGCCATCGCCTTCGCCGCCGGGATCGTCGATGGCGTTCCAGTCTGGCATGAACGCTGCCGCCGAAGTCGCCGTCGCACCGACGAAACCGGAGAGTTTCACGAGAGCCGAGTCTTCGGTGTCGTCCTCGCGGCGAACGCTGACGTCGATACGCCGCAGCCCCGCGACTTGCGTCTGCGAGACATTGGTGACCCAGTCCAGCGGCGGCCGGCGAACTCGAGTTCGCCCGCGGTTTCATCGACAGACGGCATCTCGCCGGAGATCCGGATCTCGGTGATGCGGTTGTCGGCGATCCAGGCGGCGAAAGTCCGGTCGCGGAGATCGGTAATGTTGTGAACGGTATCGCCGATCGTCTTGAAGACCGCGAGCATGCCAATCGCGACAATGGCGAGCGCGACCACCACTTCGACCAGCGTGAAGCCGCGGGACCTATGGTCGTGGCATCGCCACGCTCGATTTCGATCATGCCGTCAGCGTCGCCGACCAGCGTGACGCGCCCGCCGCCCTTGCGGACCAGCGAGAGGCGGTAGGGCGTCATGTCGCCGCTCGCCCAGGCGACCAGCTGCGGCAGGCGGGCCTCCGGGAGCGGCTCGTGCCGGAGCAGAATCGGACGGCCCTCGATGAGGAGCTCGAAGGCGAGATCGGGCGGCAATTGACGCGGGAGCAGGGCGGGATCGTTCTCGACTTCGGCCCAGCGCTGCTCGAATGTGTCGAACCGCAGGAATTCGTAACGCGTTGTCTCGAGCAGGATTCCGTAGTCGCGGCCCTCGAGCTGAGCCTGTTCCTGGAGCAGGGCGATGCCGTCGTCATGCGTTCCGATTCGCGTTCGATCTCGCGATCCTCGCCAAGGAGTCCGACCGAGAGTGTTGCGATGCGTTGCGAGGATGCCGATGATGAGGACGACGACCAGGATCTCGATCAGCGTCATGCCGCGCTCGGCGCGGCCGAACGGGCGACGGCATCGCCGGGCCTCAGGCAGTCACTGAGATTCCAGCTGCCGATGTCCGCGTCGGCGTCTTCTCCGCCAGTCTCGCCATCGGCGCCCAGGGAGTAGAGGTCGTATCCGCCGCCGTGGCTGCCGGGCTCAGATAGCGATAGTCGTTGCCCCAGGGATCTTTCGGCACTGTCTTGGCCCTCAGATAGCCGTCGGACCGCCAGTTGCGCACGGTCGGATCGTCGGGTTTCTTGACCAGCGCCTCGAGCCCCTGGTCGCTCGTCGGATAGCGGAAGTTGTCCATCCGGTAGAAATCGAGCGCGGTTCCGAGCGTCTGGATGTCCTGCTTGGCCGCCGTCACCCGCGCTTCGTCCACCCGGCCCAGAATCTGGGGCGCAATCAGTGCGGCGAGAATCGCGATGATCACCAGCACGACCATGATCTCGATCAGCGTGAAACCGGATTCGCGGCGTGAAATCAGCATGATGCGGCCTCCTGCCTAGTGACCGGATGATAACAGAGCGGTTCCCCGGCCCCCGGCTGGCGGGCCCGGCGATGTGACGCCGCGCTCAACCTATAATCCAGCCAGTCGCAAGGCGGAGACGACATTGAAGCTGGCGATGATGTTTCCGGGCCAGGGCTCGCAGTCGGTCGGCATGCTCGCAGCGCTCGCGTCTGCGGAACCGGCCGTTGGCGCGACTTTCGGCGAGGCCTCGGCCGTGCTCGGCTACGACCTCTGGGCGCTCTGTCAGGAAGGGCCGGAGGATCGACTCTCGGAAACGGAGCGCACGCAGCCCGCGATGCTGGCGGCCGGAATCGCATGCTGGCGGGCCTGGCAGCATCGGGGCGGGCCGCTGCGGACAGTCCTCGCCGGCCATAGCCTCGGCGAGTACAGCGCGCTGGTCTGCTGCGGGCGCAATGGATTTGCGGATGCGATCGCACTGGTGCGCTTTCGTGGCGAAGCGATGCAGCGCGCGGTGCCGGCAGGCAGCGGCGCAATGGCCGCGATACTCGGTCTCGACGACGCCGTCATCGAGGCGGCCTGCGCCGAGGCCGCCGAGGGCGCGGTCGTGCAGCCGGTCAATTACAACTCGCCGGGCCAGCTCGTCATCGCCGGCGAGGCCGCGGCGGTCGCGCGCGCGATCGAGGCCTGCAAGGCGCGCGGTGCGAAGCGTGCAGTGCTGCTGCCGGTTTCCGTGCCATCGCACAGCGCCCTGATGAAACCCGCGGCCGAGGAAATGCGCAGCGGCTGCGCGCCTTGACGATCCGACTCCCTCGATGCGGGTGCGTCCTTCGACGCCGGGACCTACTCGGACGCGGCGTTCGATCCGGGATGGCCTGTATCGCCAGCTGTTCAATCCGGTGCGCTGGTCGGCTATCGTGGCCGCGATGATCGCAGGCGGGCGCGACGCATCTGGTCGAGTGCGGTCCTGGCAAGGTCCTGATGGGGCTTGCGCGGCGCGCTCCCGGGGGCCGCGAACTCGATCTGCAGGCGATCGAGTCGCCGGAGTCGCTCGACGCCGCACTCGGCGCGACACAAAGGAGCGGGGCATCATGACGACACGGCCTCTCACCGGCGAAATCGCCTTCGTGACCGGCGCTTCGCGCGGCATCGGCCACGCGATCGCACTCGCGCTCGGCGGCGAGGGCGCGACTGTCATCGGCACGGCGACGAGTGCTGCGGGCACGCGGCGATTTCGGCGAGTCCCTGAAATCGGCGGGCATCGCTGGACGCGGGATCGTACTCGACGTCGCCGACGGGGCCGCCTGCGATGCCGCGATCGCGGACATCGAGGCGAAGGAGGGCGCGGTCACGATCCTCGTCAACAACGCGGGCATCACACGCGACACCTTGCTGCTGCGCATGAAACCGGAAGACTGGGACGCGGTGATCGACACGAACCTCGGCTCGGTGTTTCGCCTCAGCAAGGCCGTGCTGCGCGGCATGATGAAGGCCCGCAAGGGCCGCATCATCAATATCGCCTCGGTCGTCGGCCTCGATCGGCAATCCCGGCCAGGCCAACTACTGCGCCGCCAAGGCGGGCATCGGGGGATTTACGCGCTCGCTGGCGACGTGAGGTCGCCTCGCGCGGCATCACGGTCAACGTGGTCGCGCCCGGGTTCATCGACACGGACATGACCAAGGCGCTCGCCGAGCCGCAGCGCGAGGCGCTTGCGGCGCCAGATTCCGCTCGGGCGGCTGGGCCGGCCTGAGGACATCGCCGAGGCCGTGTGCTTCCTGGCGGGCCCGGGCGCCGCCTGGATCACGGGCGAGACGCTGAACGTCAATGGCGGCATGCACATGGCCTGAAAAATGCCATGAGAAACAGTGCGTAACGACGGGCCTCTGGTAGCCAGTGGGGGGTCCGTGGCATAGAATGGCGACCCCCGGGGCCGGCGAGCGCCCATGGGCATCACAAGGTGAGGGACATCAAACCGATGAGCACAGTCGAAGAACGGGTAAAGAAGATCGTCGCCGAGCAGCTCGGGGTGAAGGACGAGGAAGTCACCAACGACGCGTCGTTCGTGGACGATCTGGGTGCCGACTCACTGGACACCGTCGAGCTCGTGATGGCGCTCGAAGAGGAATTCGAGACCGAGATTCCTGACGAGGATGCCGAGAAGATCACCACGGTGCAGCAGGCGATCGATTACATCGTCCAGCACCAGTCCAAGTCCTGAAGTCATTCGCGCGCGAGCCCCGGCCTCGACGGCCGGGGCTCGTTGCGTCATGGCGGCCCACTTCCAGCCTGAGGTTGATGCCTTGAGCAAGCGACGCGTCGTCGTCACCGGTCTCGGCATGGTCTCCCCGCTCGGCAACTCCGTCGCCGAGACCTGGGCGGGCGCGCTGGCGGGCAAGAGCGGGATCGGTCCGATCACGCGCTTCGACACGACCGGATTCCCCTGCACGTTCGCGGGCAGCATTCCCGATTTCGACGTCACCAAGTACATGCCCGCGAAGGAAGCGCGGCGCATGGATCTCTTCATGCAGTACGGCGTCGCGGCCGGCGTGCAGGCGATCGCCGATTGCGGGCCTCGAGATCACCGACGCCAATCGCGCGCGGATCGGTCTCGTGTTCGGCGCCGGCATCGGCGGCCTCGCGACGATCGAGGACAACTACGCGAAGTACCTCGAAACGAAGTCGCCGAAGAAGATTTCGCCGTTCTATATCCCGGCCTAGATCGTCAACATGATCTCCGGGCACCTGTCGATCATGTACGGCATCACCGGGCCCAACCTCGCCGTCATCACCGCCTGCACGACCTCGACGCACGCGCGTCGGCATCGGCATGCGCACGATCCAGTACGGCGACGCCGACGTCGTCGTCGCGGGCGGCTCGGAAATGGCCCAGACGCCGACCGCGGTCGGCGGGTTCAGCCAGGCCCGCGCGCTCTCGACCCGGAACGACGAACCCGACCAAGGCGAGCCGGCCCTGGGATCGCGACCGGGACGGCTTCGTGATGGGCGACGGCGCCGGCGGCATGGTGCTCGAGGAATACGAGCACGCCAAGGCGCGCGGCGCGCGAATCTATGCCGAGCTCATCGGCTTCGGCATGAGCGGCGACGCTTACCACATCACCGCGCCGCCGGATGACGGCGCCGGCGCGCGGCTGTCCATGGAGAACTGCCTGCGCGATGCCGGGATCAATGCGGACGCGGTGCAGTACGTCAATGCGCACGCGACCTCGACGCCCCTCGGCGACGTCGCAGAGACGATCGCCATCAAGAACGCATTCGGGAACGCATGCGTCCAGGCTCGCCGTCAGTTCGACCAAGTCGATGACCGGCCACCTGCTCGGCGCCGCCGGCGTCGTCGAAGCCATCTTCAGCGTGCTCGCGATCCGCGACCAGGTCGCGCCGCCGACCATCAACCTCGACAATCCAGGCGAGGGCTGCGACCTCGACTACGTCCCGCACACGGCCCGCCAGATGAAGATCGACACGGCCGTCAGCAATTCCTTCGGTTTCGGCGGCACCAACGGCACGCTGATCTTCCGCGCGCTGCGTTGAGGCCGCGCCCGGCCCCGGCATGCGGCGGCTACCCGAAATAGTGCACGAACTACCGGCGGTCGCGGATGCGCTGGCGCGGATGCTGGCTCTGCATGCGCGCGATCCCGCGCGCTATCCCGTGTTGCTCGACAGCGCCGAAACCGGCGGTTCGCTTGGCCGTTTCAGTCTTCTGCTGGCTGCACCCGGTGATCGGCTCTGCCTGCATCGCGACGGGCGCCTGTCAGGGCCGGGCACCGGTTCGCGTTTCTGCGCAACGACTCAATGACTGGTGGCGGGCAGAGCAGGGCGCGGCGCCTGCCGGTGCCTGGCCGTTCGCCGGCGGGTGGTTCCTGTATCTCGGTTACGAACTGGCCGGTGAGGTGGAACCAACGCTGAGATTGCCGGGATCGCCGCTGGAAATCGTTGCCTGCGCCTGGAGGATGCGTGCGGCGCTCCTGCACGATCATGAAACCGACCGCAGCATCGTCATTGCCGAAGCCGGTTCGGAGACCGCGGTCGAGCAGCTGCGGGAAGAGTTTGGACGCGTGGAGCCTGGGCTCGGCGCCAATTCGTGCATGCCGGAAACCGTGATTGAGGACGACCCGGCGATCTATCTCGCCGCCTGCCGGCGGGCGCTTGAGCATATCGCCGCCGGCGACATCTACCAGGCGAATCTGGCCCGCAGCTGGCGTGCACGGCTGCCGGACGGCTGCTCGGCAGCCGCACTCTACGCGCGACTGCGCGCCGCGAATCCGGGCGCCTTCGCAGGCATCGCCGCGCTGCCCGGATTCACGATTCTCTCGAGTTCTCCCGAACGGCTGGTGCGGGTTCAGGGGCGCCGTGTCGATACGCGGCCGATCGCGGGTACGCGACCGCGGCTCGCCTCAGGCGATGCGGTCGCGATTGCCGGGTTGACCGGCAGCCCCAAGGAGCGCGCCGAGCACGTCATGCTGATCGATCTCGAACGCAACGACCTCGGCCGCCTCTGCGAGGCGGGCTCAGTCCAGGTCGACGAATTCATGGTCGTCGAGAGCTACGCGCACGTGCATCATATCGTTTCGAACGTGAGTGGCAGGCTGCGGGCCGATGTCGAGCCCGGCGACGTCATCCGTGCGCTGTTTCCGGGCGGGACCATCACCGGATGTCCGAAAGTGCGATGCATGCAGTTGATCGGCGATCTCGAGGGTGTCGGTCGCGGCGCCTATACCGGCGCGATGGGTTATCTTGCGCTCGACGGCAGCCTCGATCTCAATATCCTGATCCGCACGATGACGCTTTGCGATGGCCAGATCGAATTGCGCGCCGGTGCCGGCATCGTTGCGGACTCCGATCCAATGTGTGAGCTCGACGAAACCCGTGCCAAGGCGCGTGGCCTCTTGCGGGCGCTCGGAATGCCGGACTGATGCGTATCCTCATCAACGGCCGCGCCGAAGAACGGCTCGACGCCCGGGATCGCGGCCTGCAGTATGGCGACGGCTTGTTCGAGACGCTCGCGGTGGTTGCCGGGCGCCCGCGATTTCTCGACTGGCATTTCGAACGCCTGGCGCACGGCGCGACCTGCCTCGGCATTCCGCTGCCGGATTTCGGGAAGCTGCGCACCGAGCTTGCCGCGGCCTGCCCGGAGGCGCGCGGCGGTCGTGAAGGTCATTCTGACGCGCGGCGTGGGACCTCGCGGGTTTCGTCCACCGAGCCATCCCGAGCCGACGCGCATCGTGGCGGCGTCGGCGTGGCCGGACCGAGCAGCGACGCTGTGGTCGGAAGGCGTGCGTCTTGGCTGGTGTCGGACGCGCTATGGCCGCAATCCTGCGCTTGCCGGCATCAAGCACCTGAACCGGCTCGAGCAGGTGCTTGCGCGGGCGGAATGGGATGATGAGGGCATGGACGAAGGCCTGATGCAGGACGATCGGGACCTGGTCATCTCCGCGACCCAGGCCAACGTATTCGCGCGGATCGATGGGAGGTGGACGACGCCGGCGCTTGATCAGTGTGGTGTCGCCGGGATCATGCGTCGTGCGTTCCTCGGTTGGTCGGCGGAAGCGGGCGATCCGGTCGTCGCCCGCGCGCTGCCCGCGCGGAAACTGGCTTCGGCAACCCACATCGTCCTGACCAATGCCTTGATCGGCGCCTGGCCGGTTCGCGAGATCGCGGGGCGAAGTCTTGCGCTCGATCCTGGCGTCGCGCAATTCAACGACTGGCTCATGCGGCAATGAAACGCCATCAGCAATGGCTCGGCCTGCTTGCAGTCCTCGCCATCGCCGCGTGGCTTGGCTGGCGGCAATACGAATTGCGCTGGCTCAATGAACCGATCGCGGCGATTCACGAGCCCGTGACATTCGAAGTGCGAACCCGGCGCGTCGCTCGCCGCCGTAGCGAGAGACCTCGATGAACGGGGACTGATGGAACGGCCGGGCGCCTGGATTCGGCTCGCCAAGCGCACCGGGGGCGCAACGCGCATCCAGGCGGGCGAGTACCGTCTCTCGCCCGGAACGTCGCCGGCCGCCCTGCTTGCGCAATTCATCGCCGGCGACGTCGTCCTGCATGCCTTGACACTTCCGGAGGGCTGGAGCTTTCGCCAGGGGCTGGCGGCAATCCAGGCGCATCCGCAGGTGAAGGTTGAGTTGCGCGGCCTGCACGACAATGAATTGATGGCGCGCCTCGGAATCCAGGACGGCCGTCCCGAGGGACAGTTCTTTCCGGACACTTATCGATTTCCGCGCGGCACCACCGACCGCGAGCTGCTGCTGCAGGCGCACACGCGCATGCAGCGCGAATTGCAGGCAGCCTGGAACCGCCGCGCTGCGGACCTGCCGCTTGACTCGCCCTACGAGGCGCTGATCCTCGCGTCTCTGGTCGAAAAAGAAACAGCGCGCGGCCGAGGAGAGGCCACTGATCGCGGGCGTTTTCATCAATCGGCTGCGGATAGGGCATGCGTCTGCAGACCGACCCGTCCGTGATCTACGGCCTCGGCGAGAAATTCGACGGCAACCTGCGCCGGCGTGATCTCCTGAACGACACGCCGTACAACAGCTACACCCGTGCCGGACTGCCGCCGACGCCGATCGCGCTGCCGGGGCGCGCTGCGCTTGAAGCGGCCGTCCGCCCGGCCAAGACGAAGGCGCTCTATTTCGTCGCAACGGGCCTCGGCGACGGCCGGCATTTCTTCGCGACTCCCTGGTCGCGCACAATGCGAACGTCTCGCGGCATCTCGCCAACCTGCGTGGCGGTAGCGGCGTTCAGGTACGCTGAGTCGAAATGCGCGGCCGATTCATCACGTTCGAGGGAGTGGAGGGCGTCGGCAAGTCGACGCAGATTGCGCACGCCGCTGAGCACCTTCGCCGGCAGCGGCATCGAGCCGACTCGTGACGCGCGAGCCGGGCGGCACGCCGCTCGCCGAGAAGCTGCGTGCGCTGGTGCTCGAGCCGAGACAGGGTCCGGTGGGCCCGACCGACGGAACTGCTCATCATGTTCGCGGCGCGCGCGAGCCACGTCGCGGAAGTCATCCGTCCGGCGCTGCAGCAAGGGCGCTGCGTGCTCTGCGACCGATTCACCGATGCGACGGAGGCCTATCAGGGCGGTGGCCGCGGCGTGAGTCGCGCCGCCATCCGGCAGCTTGCCCGCATCGCCCATCCGCGCCTGACGCCCGACCTGACCTTCATCTTCGATGCGCCGGCCGCCGTCGCAAGTGCGCGCGCTGACCCATCGCGGCACTGGTCACGACCGGATCGAAGCCGAAGACACGGACTTTTTTGAGCGAGTCCGCCGGGCTTACCTTGCGATCGCGGCGCGCGAGCCCGCGCGCGTACGAGTGGTCGACGCGACCCGGCCCGAGGCCGAGGTGGCCGATGCGGTGGCGCAGGCGCTCGATGCCGCCGCGCGGAATCGCGGAGTCTGAGCCATGGCCGCGGCCGAACGCGAAGAAGCCGAAATCCTGCTGCCCGACGTCGGCCCGATGCTGCGGCGGGCGGGCGTGCCGTGGCTTGGGCCGCTCCGCGCGCGCCTGCGTGGCATGCAGGATCGTTCGCGACTGCCGCATGGCCTGTTGCTCGCGGGGCCGCCCGGCGCAGGACAGGCGGAACTCGGAGCCTGGACCGCGTCGCGCATTCTGTGCCGGAAGCGGTCGGAGGACGCCTGCGGCAGCTGCGCCGGATTGCCGGTTAGTCCTCGCCGGCAGCCATCCGGATTTTTTCTGGATCAGCATTCCGGTCGACAAGAAGGAGATCAGCATCAATCAGATGCGATCGCTGTCGGAGGCGCTGACGATGCGCAGCTACCGCGGCGGCGCCAAGGTCGCCGTCATCGCGCCGGCCGAAGCAATGAACGTCCATTCGTTCAACGCGTTGCTGAAGACGCTGGAAGAGCCGCCGGAAGACACTTATATCGTGCTCGCGACGAGCCGGATCGACCGGATGCCGCGGACGATCGCGAGCCGCTGCATGCGGCTTTCACTGCCATTGCCGGCCATGGCTGCGTCGATTGAATGGCTTGCCGGCGTTGCAGGGCGGAGCGACTGGGCGGCATTGCTCGAACTCGCAAACGGAGCCGCGTTCCTGGCCGAGGACTATGCCCGTGAAGGAATCGGCGAACTCGATGCCGAGATGCAGGAAGCCATTGCGGCCGCGACGGAGGGCCGGCTCGATCTCATCGGTTTCGCCAAGACCTGCGCGGAGCAACGCACCTGCCGTGCGCCTCGTCTGGTTCGAATCCTGGCTTACGCGCAGCTTGAAGGATGCCGTTCTGGCTAGTGATCTGGTTAACAATAATCGTTTACCATGGTTGCGGCAGCCCGGTCTTGAAACGAAGATACGGGCGGGCTTCGAGCCTGCTGGACAAGTTGCGGGAAGCGCGGCAGCGGGTGGGCGGTTCGTTGAATACGCAGCTCCTCTTCGAGGGGCTCTGGATCTCACTGGCAGCCCTGGTCGATAAGCCACGGGGCGAGGCGGCGGAGTGAACGAATTGAAAATGCGGGCGCCATCCACCAAGCCTGGGCTCCTGACCCTGACGATCAAGGACAAGAGCGCCCTGTATCTCGCCTACATGCCGTTCGTGAAGAACGGCGGCCTGTTCATTCCGACCAACAGCAGCTATCGCCTTGGCGACGAGGTTTTCATGCTCCTCAACCTGATGGGCGAGGAGGAGAAGCTGCCGGTCGCGGGCCGGGTGATCTGGCTGACGCCGAAGGGCGCCCAGGGCAAGCGCACGGCGGGCATCGGCGTGCAGTTCAGCGAACAGGATCGCGGCACGACGCAGAAGAAGATCGAGTCCTATCTCGCCGGCGCGCTCGGCGGCGACAAGGCGACCCACACGATGTGATCGTAGACGAAGGGGACGTTCACCTTCGCCACGTTGCGGTGAAGGTGAACGTCCCCTTCAGCGCCCTTGCCGATCACTCCGGCCCGAGCTGGTTGCCCGTCATGCCTCCCTGGAGGCAATAGGCATCGAATCCGCGTTCGCTCAGCAGGAACGCCGCGGCGGAACTGCGCCGGCCGGTGTCGCAGACCGCGATGTACGGGCGTCTTGGTGTCGAGTGTCTTCACCTTGAGCCGGATGAAATAGAGCGGCACGTTCAGCGCGTCGTCGAGGTGGAAGGTCTCGAACTCGCTCGGCAGGCGCACGTCGAGCCATTTGGCGCCGCGCTCGACCAGCTCGCGCGCATGGGGCAGTTCGACCCAGTGCAGCAGCGGCTCGTTCAGGAGCTCCTTGAAGTCGTCCTTGCCGAGCCGGACGAGCGCGCCGTCGGTCTGCATCGTGATCGTCGCATTGCGCTTGCGCATCCGAGATCAGCGCCTCTTCGCCGAAGGATTCACCGACGCCGAGTTCGGCAAGCTTGAGGCCGTCGCGATTCATGGGCGTCTCGCGCGTCACGACGGCCGAGCCCTTCGTGATTACGTAGAAATAGTCGCCGTCGTCGCCCTGCTTGATGACGACCTCGCCCGAGCGGCAGGCGACGTGCTGCATGCGCATGAAGAGCGCCTGGAGGTTGGCGGGCGGGATGCGGTGAAAGGCCTTGGTCTGCAGCAGCACCGTCATCCAGTCGTCGCCGGCCGGCCCGCCGCCGCCGGCGATCTCGCTGACTTCGTAGGAACCGGTCTGGTCCCAGGTGATCATGACGTCAAGCAGGTCGGAGTCGATCGCGACGAAGGTGACGTCGGACAGCGCCCGCGCGGTGAATCGCCGCGGCTGGCCCGGGGCGACCGCGATGCGGGCCTCCGGCGTGCCGGCGCGGAGCATCGAAACCGTGCGGTCGCCGACGCGAAGTTCGAGCTCGCCGCCGACCAGGTAGATCGTGCGCTTGTCCGACTCGCCTTCCTTGAACAGCACGCGGCCGGAATCGAGTTCCTGCAGGCGGGTCTTTCGCGAAAGCGCGTGCAGGTTTTCGCGCTTCAGTCCGTCGAGCGGGCTGAAGCTTCGAAGCACATCGAGTTCGACCGGCTTGTCTTGTGCCATTTCGTCAGGCGCAATCCGCGGCGGCAATTGCCGCCCCATGCGGGCGCGAATCCTATCATAGCCTTATCGGGCTGCTGCGAGCGCGGCCCAGCCGGCATCCGGACTGAAAGCGCGGTCCGTGCGTTGCGGCGAGTTCCTCGAGCCGCGCGACGATCGAAGGCACGCCGCGTGCGCGCGCATAGTGCAGCGGGCCGCCGCGGAACGGCGCGAAGCCGGTGCCGAAGATCATCCCGGCATCGAGCAGATCTGCGTCGTCGACAACGCGCTCGCGCAGGCACGCGACCGCCTCATTGAGGTACTGCAGGATCGAGCCGGTCGGTGAGGTCGTCCGGCGCGCGGCCGGCGGCCGGCGGCTTGACCGGCTTGCCGTCCCGCCATTCGTAGTAGCCGCGGCCGGACTTGCGGCCGATGTGACCGGCGGCAATCAGCTCCGCCGTGCCGCGCGGCACCGGCAGGCCGAAGGCATCGGCGAGGATCTTGCCGACGTGCGAGGCGACGTCGAGTCCGACGGTGTCCGCGAGTTCGATCGGCCCCATCGGCATGCCGAACTCGACGGCGGCGCGATCGATCAGTGCGAGCGGCACGCCTTCGTCCGCGGCCAGCATCGCCTCGGTCATGTAGGGCATCAGCACGCGGTTGACGACGAAGCCGGGCGAGCTGCGGCAGGGCAGGGGCAGCTTGTCGAGCCGGCGCGTGAAGGCGAGCGCGTCCTCGACGATGTCGGCGCGGGTCTGCTCCGAGCGGATGATCTCGACCAGCATCATCTTCGCGACCGGATTGAAGAAGTGCAGGCCCGACCAGCCGGCCCGGGATCCGCGAGGCCGCGCGCCAGCTCCTCGAGCACGATGCTCGACGTATTGGTCGCGAGCATCGCGCCTCGGGCTTCATGCGCCGGCTCGAGCTTCGCGTACAGCGCCCGCTTCGCGTCGGCATTCTCGAAGATCGCCTCGATCACGATGTCGGCGCGCGGGACGCCGGCCGCCTCGACGTCGGCCGTGAGCCGGGCCGCCATCTCGGCCGCCTTGGCCGGGTCGCGGGCGCGCTTGCCGAAGAACTCCCGCGCGCGGGCGAGCGCGGGCTCGACGTACTTCATCTCGCGGTCCTGCAGCGTGACCGTGAGGCCGCGCGAGGCGCACCAGGCGGCGATGTCGCCGCCCATGACGCCAGCACCGACGACGTGCACGTGCGCCACCTTGCGCGTCGACTTGCCGCCGAGGGCCTTCATGCCGGTTCTGCAGGAAGAAGACGCGGACGAGGTTTCGCGACTGTTCGCTGAGGAAGAGCCGCGCGATCGAGCGCGCCTCGGCCTCGTAGGCGGCGGTGCCGGCGGCGCCGTAACGCGCGAAGAGATCGAGGATGGCGTAGGGCGCGGGGTAGTGCTCCGGCTTCGCGCGGCGCGCGACTTGCTTGCGCGCCTGGGCGGCGACGAATGAGCGGACGAGCGGCCAGGCAGAGCACCCGCTGTGCCGAAGGGCGGCCGCTGGCGCGGCGGCGCGCGCGAGCGCAATCTCGCGCGCCGCGGCATGGAGCTTGTCGCGCGGCACAAGCCGGTCGACGAGGCCGAGCTTCAGC
Source organism: uncultured Gammaproteobacteria bacterium (assembly GCA_963819545.1). Lineage (GTDB taxonomy): Bacteria > Pseudomonadota > Gammaproteobacteria > Steroidobacterales > Steroidobacteraceae > SCUD01. The sequence goes on from CAWFWJ010000002.1 coordinate 1,853,561, forward strand.
GCCTCGTCGCTCCGCGAGCGATCGTGCCGGTCAGCATCAGGTCGAGCGCGGCGGCTGCGCCGATGAGCTGCGGTGCGCGCACGGTGCCGCCGAATCCCGGGTGGACGCCGAGCTGCACCTCCGGCAGGCCGAGGTTGAGCTTGCCGTCGTCGGCGGCGACGCGGTAGTCGCAGGCAAGGGCGAGTTCGAGTCCGCCGCCCAGCGCGAATCCGTGGATCGCCGCGACGGTCGGCATCGGCAGCGCCTCGATCCGGTCGAATACCTGCTGGCCGGTGCGCACGAGCTGGTACGCCTGCTCGAGATCCGTGAAGCCGCCGAATTCGGTGATGTCCGCGCCGGCGACGAATCCGCCTTCCTTGGCCGAGCGGATCACGACCGCCCGCGGGCTGCGATGCTTCGATTTCCGCAAGGCGTTCGTTCAGTTCCCGCATCGGCGCGCTGCCGAGCGTGTTGGTGCCGCTGCCCTGGAGGTCGAAGGTCAGCCAGGCGATGCGGTCGGCATCGGTTTCAAGGCGCCAGTGCATTGCAGGGCTCGCATCGTTCGGGACACCTGGCCGAAGGGATGCCCGATTATGCGCTCCGCGAACGTCACGCTCGCGGCGCCCGTGTCGGCGCGCGCACGAAGTCCGGATCGATGTCGAAATCGAATACCAGCGGCAGGTGGTCGGAGAGCGGGCACCGTCGGGATGTCGAAGCCCTTCGGGATGATGCCCTTGCCGTAGAGGATGAAATCGAGTTCCTTGCGCGGCCAGCGGCTCGGGTAGGACGGCAGGCTCGCGATGTTGGCGCTGCGCAAGGCCCGCCGCCTGCATGAACAGGTAGATCTCGTGCTCGCCCCAGAACGTATTGAAGTCGCCGGCGACGATCACGGGTTTGGTCTGCGCGCGCACCAGCTGGTGCAGGTGCCGCAGCTGGTAATGCCGGTGACGGAACTTGAGTGACAGGTGCACCAGGAACACCGCGACATTCTCGAGTTCGAGCTCGATGATCAGCTTCTTGATGCCGGTCTCGAAGTAGTGGAAGCGCTCGCCGTGCACGCGCGGCGCCGCCAGGAAGGCGTTCGCCTGCTTGCGCACGATCGGCATGAACTGGTTGAGCGAGTCCTCGCCGTACTTGCACTGGTAGGTCGAGAAGTGCGACAGGTGGCTGGCGATGAACTCGGCCTGGTTGATCATCCCGCTGCGGATCGAGCCGGTGTCGACCTCGATCAGGCCGACGATGTCGGGGTCGCGTTCGGCGATGAAATCGGTGATGCGCTCGAGGATCTGGCGGCTGCTGCGCAGGTAGCCCGCGCCGGGCACCGGCAGATGGAACGCCGGGCCCGGTGCCGGTCGCGTAGCGGATGTTGTAGACGAGCAGTCGCATCAGCGGTGCCGGTTCCAGAGTCCCGTCAAAAGACGTATTCTAGGCGCTGGGCGGCAACGGAGGTACGGCACACGTGACGGAAGGTAATCCGATCCGGCTTTTCGTCACTCATCTGTATGCGCCGGACGAGTCCTACTTCCGCGTCTTCGAGTACCTGGAAAGCCAGCCGAATTTCTACTACACGAATCTCGCCTCGCCGGAGAAGCCGCCGCGCAGCAAGGAAAAAGAAGCGATTCGCGAGGATCTGCGCCGCCAGATGACTGATGCGGAAGTCGTGGTCGTGCTGTCCATCCCTGTATCTGCGCGACCCGGTCGCAATCGAATACCAGTGCCTCTACGCCCAGTCCTGCGAAAAGCCGTTGATCGTGATGGAGCCATTCGGAACGACCGAACCGGTGCCGGCGAAGCTGCGCGAGATGGCGGACGAAGTCGTGCCGTGGAACGGGCGGGAAATGGGCGATGCGATCCGCCGCCAGGCGCGTCACGAAGATACGACGCGCTGGGACGTGATCGAATTCAAGCTCGATTGACGCTGATGAGCGTCGGGATCCGCGAGGTGCCGGTGTCACCGGTTCCGCGGCCGTGCGTCTGGCCGTTCGCCTTGGGCGGCGCGCTGGCCGATGTGCGGTGAAGCGTATCGAGCAGCGCCACGATACGCGCGGCGCAGGCATCGGCCTCGCCGATCGACATCTTGCGGACGGTGGCGGCGACCGGGCATTCCCCGTGCTGCGGCCGCATGCGCGTCATCGACTGACGCAGGGCTTCGAAATCCTGGCGCGACTTCGCCCGGCAGGTCTGTGTCGGCAGGTCAAGCAGGTGGCGCGTAAACGCGTCGGTCAGGCGCTGCTTCAAGCGCAGATGGACTTGGCCAGCTCGAGCGTGGCCTTGTGCAGACTCTCCCAGGCGGCTGCACTCACGGTGTCCCTAGCTCCCTGATGGATCTTCTTGATTTCTATTCCGATGGAAAGGTGGCTGAACCCCGAACCTGAACACCGCGTATCGACTTCGAAGTTCCCCGTAACATCAATTCGATACGAGCCGAATATAGCGCGATTTCTACGCCTGGGAAGGGTTGCTGGGATGAATTCTTGCGCTATGTCAAGAAATTGGGTTCTATAGTTCCAGGATCGTTGCTCGAGGCGGGCCTATGTCGGACGAGACCCAGCCCAGAAACAGGTGCCGATCCTGGCTGCCCTGGCCCAGACGACCCGGCTTCAGATCCTCGACCGGGTTGCCGAAGCGGGACCCGAGGGCGTGGCGGCGGGGGAAATCGCCCGTTCGATCCGCTGCCCGGCTTCGACGCTGTCCTTCCACCTCAAGGAACTGAGCCGGACCGGGGTACTGGAGGCGCGACCGGAGGGGCGATTCATTCACTACTCTCTGCAGCGCCCAGCCCTGAGGGAACTCGCGGTCTACATCGCAGGGCTCGCCGGGCCGGTGCGTCCGGGCCGCCGACGCAAGGTCAGATGGCGAGCGCCGGGCGCGGAAGGCGCGGGGCAGACGACAGCAATCAGCTCTCGATATTCGGCGACTGAGGAGTCCGGCGGCCCGTCAGTTGCGCACCAGGTGCGCGACGAAGTCGTCGACGGGCGTCGCAGTCGAGCCGAGCCGGATCCGGCAAACATGGCTTCGATCCGCCGGCACTGCTTTTCCGGAAACACCGGGCGGCAGTGACCCGCAGGAATTTCTCGACGAGCAGCGGATAGCCTTCCCGGCGGCGGCGGCGGTGGCCGATGGGACAGTCGACGTGCACGCGCGCGGTCTGCGTGCCGTCGCTGAAAGAAAACCTGGATCGCGTTGCCGATGAATCGCTTGTCCGGCGCGTAGTAGTCGGCCGTGAACTGCGGGTTCTCGCGCACCTCCATCCGCGCGCGCAGCGCGTCGACGCGCGGGTCGGCGGCGACGCCGTCCTCGTAATCGGTCGGCGGTCAGTCGGCCGTGGATCAGCGGCATGGCGACCATGTACTGGATGCAGTGGTCGCGGTCCGCCGGGTTCGCGAGCGGGCCGGTCTTGTCGATGATCCGCACCCCCGGCTCCTGGGTCTCGATGACGATGCGCTCGATCGCATCGAGGCGACCCGCGCACCTCGGGATGCAGGCGCATCGCGCATTCGACCGCGGTCTGCGCGTGGAACTCGGCTGGGAAGCTGATCTTGAAGAGCACGTTCTCCATGACGTAGCTGCCGAACCCCTGCGTGTAGACTGAAGGGCTTGCCGCCGAAAAGCACGTCGTAGAAGCCCCATTTCGGCGCCGTGAGCGCGGAGGGATAGCCCATCTCGCCGCGCAGCGCGATGAGCGCATGGCGGACGCCGCGGCTGGTGGCGTCGCCGGCCGCCCAGCTCTTGCGCGAGCCGGTATTCGGCGCGTGGCGATAGGTGCGCAGCGCCCCGCCGTCGATCCAGGCATTGGAGACGGCATTGACGACCTGCTCCTCGGTGCCGCCGAGCATCGCGGTGACGACCGCCGTCGTCGCGACGCGCACCAGGATCACGTGATCGAGGCCGACGCGGTTGTAGGCATTCTCGAGCGCAGTGACGCCCTGGATTTCGTGCGCCTTGATCATCGCGGTCAGGAGGTCGCGCACGGTCGGCGGAGTGCGGCCCTCGGCGACGGCCTTGCGCGCCTGCCAGTCGGCGACCGCGAGGATGCCGCCGAGATTGTCCGAGGGATGTCCCCATTCGGCGGCGAGCCAGGTGTCGTTGAAGTCGAGCCAGCGGATCATCGCGCCGATGTTGAAGGCGGCCTGGACCGGATCGAGTTCGTAGCTCGTGCCCGGCACGCGCGCGCCGCCGGCCATCGTCGCGCCGGGCACGACCGGCCCGAGCATGCGCGTGCAGGCCGGGAAGGCGAGCGCCTGGAAGCCGCAGGCGAGCGTATCCATCAGGCAGTAGCGCGCGGTCTCGTAGGCGACGTCGCTCGTGATCCGGGCGTCGCGTGCATAGGTCGCGATGTCGACCAGCACGCGATCGGGTGCGGGCCGCTCGGCCGAGCGGATGTCGTGATGGCTCATGACGGGTGAATCACCGCTGGTCGGCCGGCGGAACCTTGCGCGGTTCCGGGCCGGTGTAGTTCGCGCTCGGGCGGATGATCTTGCCGTCCGCGCGCTGCTCGATGACGTGCGCCGCCCAGCCGGTCGTGCGCGAGATCACGAACAGCGGCGTGAACATCGCGGTCGGCACGCCCATCAGGTGGTAGGCGACGGCGCTGAACCAGTCGAGGTTCGGGAACATGCGCTTCATCTCCCACATGACCGACTCGATGCGCTCCGCGATGCGGAACAGGCGGTCATGTCGCCCGCTTCGGCCGCAAGGCTTGCGGCCACGCGCTTGATGACGTCGTTGCGCGGATCCGCGATCGTGTACACGGGGTGGCCGAAGCCGATGATCACTTCCTTTGCCGCGACGCGCGCGGCGGATGTCGGCTTCCGCCTGCGTCCGGGCTCTGGTAGCGCTGCTGGATCTCGAGCGCGACTTCGTTGGCGCCGCCGTGCTTCGGCCCGCGCAGCGCGCCGATCGCGCCGGTGATGCAGGAATACATATCGGAGCCGGTGCCGGCGATGACGCGGGCGGTGAAGGTCGAAGCGTTGAACTCGTGCTCGGCGTAGAGGATCAGCGAGGTGTGCATCGCGCGCACCCAGCTCGCCGGCGGCGGCTTGCCGTGCAGCATGTGCAGGAAATGCCCGCCGGCGGAGTCGTCGTCGCGTCTCGACCTCGATGCGCTGCCGGTGTGCGCGAAGTGATGCCAGTAGCAGAGCATCGATCCGGCCGAGGCCACGAGCCGGTCGGCGATGTCGCGCGCGCCCGCGGCTGGTGCGCCGCGTTCTCTGGCGACTCGCAGCCGAGCGCCGACACGCCGGTGCGCAGCACGTCCATCGGGTGCGCGCTCGCCGGGATCTGCTCGAGCACGGTGCGCAGCCGCGGACGTGAGGCCGCGCATGCCCTTCAAGCGCCGCTTGTAGGCGGCGAGCTCCGCGGGGTTCGGCAGCTTTTCGTGGATCAGGAGATAGGCGATCTCCTCGAATTCGCAGGACTCCGCGATGTCGAGGATGTCGTAGCCGCGGTAATGCAGGTCATTGCCGGTGCGGCCGACGGTGCAGATCGCGCGTATTGCCCGCGACGACGCCGGACAGGGCGACGGATTTCTTCGGCTTGAAGCCTGGCGCGGCGTCGCCGGGTCGCTCATGCCTTGTGCTCCCGGTGCGGCTGAAGAGCTCGTCGAGCTTGCGCTCGTAATCGTGGTAGCCGAGCACCTCGTAGAGTTCGTCGCGCGTCTGCATCCGGTCGACGACGGCGCGCTGGTGCCGTCCTTGCGGATCGCGCCGTAGACCTCGAGGGCCGCGCGGCTCATCGCCCGGAAGGCGGAGAGCGGATAGAGCACGAGCCGCACGCCGGCCTTGCCGAGCTCCTCGGTCGTGAAGAGGGGCGTGCGGCCGAACTCGGTGATGTTGGCGAGCACCGGCACCGCAGAGCGCTGCGTGAACTCGCGGTATTCGTCGAGGGTCGTCAGGGCTTCGGCGAAGATCATGTCGGCGCCCGCTTCGACGTAGGCGGCGGCGCGCTCGATCGCGGCCTGCTGGCCTTCGACCGCGTGCGCGTCGGTGCGCGCCATGACGACGAAACCGTCGTCGCGTGCGCGCATCGACCGCGGCCCGGATCCGGTCGGACCATTTCCGCCGCCGCCACGAGTTCCTTGCCCGGACGGTGGCCGCAGCGCTTGGCCTGCACCTGGTCCTCGAGGTGCATGCCCGCGGCGCCGGCGCGGATCGAGTTCGCGCGTCGTGCGCGCGATCGAGAAGGCGGCGCCGAAACCCGTGTCGGCGTCGACGAGCAGCGGCAGGTCCGTCGCGCCGCAGATTCGGCGCGCGTCTTCGCAGACGTCATTGAGGCTCGTGATGCCGAGGTCCGGCAGCCCGAA
>CAWFWJ010000003.1:0-445545 GCA_963819545.1 uncultured Gammaproteobacteria bacterium
GTCCCATTGCGCACCTCATCAAGGCCCGTATTCTGGAAGTTTCATCCCTGCGCCCTGGTCTGATCAACAATGTCAGTGGCATGGTGCGGGGTGCGGCTATCCGCTGGCGCGATGTGCTGGAGCCAAACGGGGCAGAAGGTGTTGGCCTCCTTTGAAGACGGTTACCGCAGCTCTCACCACATCAGGCAATCATCACTATCTGGCGTGCTGGCCAGATGCAGAGCTCCTAGGATCGCTCATCGCGTTCATCACAAACAAGGCCGAAGTCAAACATTGGGACTTCCCGACGGCGTACGCATTCGACGCCGCGGCGATCTGCTGTTTGCATTTAACTATGGCGCAACGTCGTGGAAACTGCCGATGGCTGGTGAGGTACGTGCTGGGGTCGCGGGATATGAAACCGCAACAAGTGACAATCCTGCGCGAAAAGTAGACGATCGGGCATGACAATCATTACGCCGAGACAGATTGCCAAAGTCATGCCGTACATGCCGGATGCCGTTTATTGCGGAAAAGCATCGTGCAAGAAGCTTGCGAGCTTGATGAGTTATTGTGATTGATCTGCCCCACCAATTATCGGCGCAACGGAAAATGCTCTGGTCCGCGTGCTGCCGTGCAATTGGTCATGCGCGAGAATCCAGAGCCGAACTGCAGTGGGACTAAACTGGCAAAGGACCGAAGTTTCGGATACGAGCAGAATTCTTTTTGCCAGTGATCAGAAGCTGACAATAGTTCAAACTTGCCAAGGCATTGCCGATTGACAAAACTCGGTCCAAAGGACAAGTCCTTGGTGGGCATTGAATATGTTGCCCCTAAACTTGACGAGGGCGGGTGATCCACGGTGCCGACAGCGAGCGGAGTCGTCAAGACAAGGAGGGTCACGGCTCAGCAAGTTGCCGACCGTGCAGGCGTTTCGATTTCTGCCGTGTCCCGAGCCTTCACGCAAGGTGCCAGCGTCTCCGGCCACGCGCAGCAAGGTCATGAAGGCGGCGCAAGCACTGGGATATCAGCCGAATGTCATGGCGCGAAGCCTGATGACTGGCCGCACGGAGTTGATCGGCCTCGTGTCCAACAATTTTGACAATCCAGCCTTCATGGAGATTTTTGACCTGTTCACCCGCGGGCTGCAGGACCGCGGATTGCGACCTCTGTCTGGCCAATCTTTCTGGCAACTCTGATCCCGCAACAAGCCATCGCCATGCTGCGGCAATACAATGTTGATGGCGTGATCGTCGCGTCTTCAACCGTTTCACAACGGCTTTATCGAAGGCTGCCTTGCTGCGAACATTCCCGTTGGTTCATGCCTTTGGCAAGCCCACGGGCGGCTTCGCCACCCACATCGTGGGCGCTGACAACATACAAGGCGGAAAGCTTGCCGCCCAGATCATGTTGGACCATGGCTATCGGCAAATCTGGCGTTCCTGGGTGGCCCGCGTTCGGCGAGTTCGACCGATTGATCGGTTGCGGGGCTTTCGGGCTGGGCTGAAAGACAAGGGACTAAAGCCGGTCGCCGAAGTTTTCGCCAACAGCTATTCCCATGAGGATGGGCGGAAGTGATGCGGCAAGCTTTTGGCCGACACCAACATTGACGCCGTGTTTTGTGGCGATGACATTCTGGCCATGGGCGCATTGGACGCCTGCAAGGAAGCTGGTCAAGTCTGTTCCCGATGACATCGGCATTCTTGGCTTCAACGACATCGCCATGGCATCCTGGGCGGCCTATGACCTCTCAACAATCCGCCAGCCGATTGCCGACATCATTGTGGCTGCCGTCGAACTGGCGATCAGGCTCGTTGCAGATCATCAGCTTCCGCCAGAAGCCAAAACTCTTCGCCTGCAAAGCCTGTGCTGCGCCGCACCTTGCGCAAAGTCTAACCCCGCAAACTCGGCGGTCGCGCATCCGTCCATGCGCCACCGGCTTTTGCTGATTCAACCGATGCCTTGATCGCCGCGATGGAGCGCAGGCCATCGACTGCCGTTGGAAAATGCAGGGCGAGCGGGTTGGGAGCAGCGCCGCTGCGGCGCAGCTTCGATCACATCTGCAAGGTCGGCATAGATGTTGGCGAAGGCCACCAGCATGCCTTCGGAATGGCCGGTGGCGATGCGCGTGGCGCGTTCGGCCTCGGGTGACAAGCCGCCGCTGCCGCGCTCGATCGTTTCGGTGCGGCCGTTGAGCGGCGTCCAGTGCAGCTGGTCCGGCCATTGCTGGGCCCAGCGCAACCCGCCCTTTTCACCAAAGACACGAATGTTGAAGCCATGGAAACTGCCGACAGCTACGGAACTGGTCCACAGCCGCACGGTCGTTCCGCCATCCATGCGCACATTGACCATCGCATCATCTTCGAGCTTGCGGCTCTCGATGGCGGAGACGAAATCGGCTGAGAGCTCGCGGGCATTCTGGCCGGACACAAAGCTTGCCATGTGCAGGGCATGGATGCCGCAATCGGCAAATTGGCCGGAAATCCCCGCCTGGGCCGGATCATAGCGCCAGCGCATGCGCGGGTTGTCGGCATCGGTCGCGTCAGCATGGAAGCCGTGCGAGAATTCAACAACGATGAGCCGCACCTTGCCAAGATCGCCACGCGCCACCATGGCCCGCATATGGCGCACCAGCGGATAGCCCGTATAGCCATAATTGACGGCGCAGATGGCGCCGGTGCGGACGGCGGTGGCCGCAATGTCCTCGGCTTCCTCGACGGTGACCGTCATCGGCTTTTCGCACAGCACATTAATGCCGGCTTCGAGAAAGGCCTTGGTGATGGCGTAATGCGTTGCGTTGGGGGTGGCGACGGTGACGAGGTCGATGCGGTCATTGCGGTCACGTTCGCCCGCCAGCATCTCGCTCCAGTCGCCATAGGCGCGATCCGGAGCGATCCCGAGGCGCTCGGCAAAGTCCTTGCCCTTGGCGGGGTCGGCATCGAGCGCGCCGCTTTGATGTCAGAGGCCATCGAGGCTGAGCGATGCGGTGCACCGGCCCGATCTGGCTTCCTTCGCCGCCGCCAATCATGCCCCAGTTCAGACGTGCCATATGAAACTCCGAAATCAGAAGTCGATGGAACAAAGATAGGCGCGGTTGGCGCGGGCATCATCAACGGGGCTGGTCGGCCCAGCCGGATCGCAGTCCTGTTCGACCGTGCACCAGCCCTCATAGCCTGTATCGAGGAGAAGCTTCCGCACGGCCTTGAAGTCGGTCATGCCCTTGCCGAGGTTGCAGAAGATGCCCTGCCCGCAGGCGTCGTAAAAGTCGGTGCGCTTCGCCACCACATCGGCCTTCACGGCGGGGTCGATGTCCTTGAAATGGACATAGGCGAGCGTCTCCATGGCGCTCCATGAAGGCGCACAGGATCAAAGCCCGCATAATGCGAGTGGCCCGTGTCGAGGCAGAGCTTCAGGAGCTCCGGATCAATTTCGGCGAGCAGCCGTTCGACTTCCGGCTCGAAATCCATGAAGCCTGCTGCGTGCGGATGCATCGAGACGGTCAGGCCATATTCTTCGGTGCCCATGCGGGCGATGTCGCGGAAGCGGGAGGCAAAACCGGTCCATTCGGCCTTGTCCATCTGTTCGGCTTCCGAGGGTCTTCCGGCTGTGGGCGCGCGGCGCGGCGAAATCGAATCGATCAGCACCAGATGACGGGCGCCATGGGCGACAAGCGACTTGCAGGTGCGGACGGCGGCATCCTTCACCTCGTCCCATTTGTCCGGGTCATGGAAGGGCCGGAAGACGACCCCGCCGATCAGCTGAGGCCGCGCTCTGCCAGTGCATGGCCGAGCACCGCCGGGTCTTCCGGCATGAAGCCGATGGGGCCCAGCTCGATCCCGTCATAGCCCGCCGCCCTGCATTCATCGAGCACCCGCGTCCAGGGCGGATTGCGCGGATCATCCGCGAATTCCACACCCCAGGAGCAGGGCGCATTTCCAATTCTGATACTCATGTCGCTGCTCTCAAACATCTTCGACGTCGACCCAGCCGCGGCCCTCATGCGAGCCCCAGCCGGCTTCGATGATCTGGTTCACAAGCATGCCGTCACGGAAGGTCGGCCAGCGGGGTTTGCCTTCGTGGATCGCTGCAAGGAAGTCGCGGGCCTCGATGATGATCTGGTCCTGATAGCCGGTGCCGTGGCCCGGCCCGAGGCAGAAGGGCTTGTAGTCCGGGTGTAGGGGGCCGGTGAGGATCTTGGTAAACCCGCGCCGCTCCTCCGGCCCTTCGGCGCGGTAGAGCCAGAGGGCATTCTGGTCTTCCTGGTCGAAGCGGATGGAGCCCTTCGTGCCGTAGATCTCGTAGGCGTAGCCCATCTTGCGGCCCGTAGCGATGCGGCTGATAAACAAATGCCCCATGGCGCCATTGGCAAAGCGGCACATGATGGGGCTCTGGTCATCATTGGTGACGGCTACGCCGCCGCGTGTGGTGCACGGTCGCGATGTCGGCCACAAACGCAGGTGATGGGCCCAGCCAGGGCCAGTGCGGCATTGATGATGTGGGGCGCAAGGTCGCCCATGTTGCCGTTGGGCGGCCGTGCGTGCGCCAGTCGCCGGGCAGGGGCGCATCAGCCAGAAAATCTTCCGTGTGCTCGCCCGCAAGAAGGTGATGTCGCCAATCTCGCCCCGCGCGATAATCTGCCGCGCCAGCTGCGAGGCCGGCGTGCGGATGTAGTTGAAGCCCACCATGTGGATGCAGCCGCTGGCCTCGCGGCATCCAGCATGATGTGGCTATGCGCAAGGCCGAGGCCCGAGCGGCTTCTCGCAGAACACATGCTTGCCCCAGGCGAAGGCCGCGAGCGCGATATCGTGGTGGGTCTCTTGCGGGCTGGCGATGACCACGGCCTCAACTGCGGGATCATCCACGAGCTTGCGCCAGTCGGCGGTCGAGCGTTTGAAGCCGAACTGCCTGGCCTTCTCGGCGGCACCTTCTTCCGTGGTCGTGCAGATCATCTCAAGCGACGGCCGCAGTGCTGTGTCGAACACCGCCGCCACGGCCGCCATGGCCACCGCATGGGCCTTGCCCATGTAGCCGCCACCGACAATTCCGATCCCAATTTCCGCCACACGTGGCTCCTATCTTTGCAAGCGCTTGCAAACCGAATAGACACCAACTAACTATGCCGTCAAGACGGCTGGAGATCGCCATGCCACACAATCTCGCACCGTTCGCTTACAATGGCGCAGGCACTCGTGCGCCATCTGGCCAACCAGTTCATCGAGATCGACGGCGTGAAGCAGCGTCTCTGTGGCGGCGGCTTTGGCATTTTCGGCCATGGCAATGTCATCTGCCTTGGCGAGGCGCTGCATGAATACCGGCGGAATTGCCGCTCTGGCGGGGCCAGAACGAACAGTCCATGGCACTGGCCGCGGTTGCCTATGCCAAGCAGAAGCTGCGCCGCCGCTTCATGTTCGCAACAGCCTCGGCGGGCCCGGGCACGACCAACATGGTGACGGCGGCAGCTGTGGCCCACACCAATCGCCTGCCCATCCTGTTTCTCTGTGGCGACACCTATGTCAGCCGATTGCCTGATCCCGTACTGCAGCAGGTGGAACATTTCGGCGACCCGACGATCTAGGTGAATGACGCCTTCAAGAGCGTCACCCGCTACTGGGACCGCATCACGCACCCCGCACAGATCATCCAGTCCCTGCCCACGGGCCATTGCCACCATGCTGGATCCTGCCGATTGCGGTCCTGTGTTTCTGGGCCTGCCACAGGATGTGCAGGGTTGGAGCTATGACTATCCTGAGGAGTTCTTCGCCGAGCGCGTCCATCAGATCCGCCGCCAGGCGCCTGATCGGCCGAGGTCAGAAGCGGCAGCCATGCAATGCTAAGGCTGCAAAGCGCCCGGTGATCATAGCAGGTGGCGGCGTGCAATATTCGGGCGCCACGGCAGAACTCCTGCCCTTTGCCGAACAGCACAACATTCCGGTTGTCGAAACCATTGCCGGCAGGGCCAATCTCCTGCATGGCCATACCTTGAACATCGGCCCTATCGGCGTCACCGGATCCAATTCAGCCAATGCCATTGCGGCGCAGGCTGATTGCATCTTGGCCGTCGGCACACAGGCTGCAGGATTTCACCACTGGCTCCTGGACGGCCTTCGACCGTGCTGCCCGCATCATGGCCATCAATGTCCGGCGCTTCGACGCCGCAAAGCATATGGCGGTGCCGGTGGTGGGTGATGCACTGGTCTCGCTGAACGACCTGTCCGAAGCGCTCGAAGGACTACGTGCAGCCAAGGCATGGACCGCCCGCGCCGATCGGAGCGCAACGCCTGGGACGCCTACGTCGACGACAACATCAGCCCGGTACCGCCGCGGGCAGCAATCGCCCCATGTCCTATGCCCAGGTGATCGGCGCCATCAATGCGCTCTGCCACCCACGCGACCGCGTTGTTGCGGCAGCGGGCGGCCTTCCCGCCGAAGTCGCCGCCAACTGGCGCACGCTTACCACGGGATCGGTTGACGTCGAATTCGGCTATTCCTGCATGGGCTATGAAATCGCCGGCGGCTGGGGCGCGCGCATCGCGCAGATGGAAACCGAACCCGAGCGCGACACCATCGTCTTCACCGGCGACGGTTCCTACCTGATGATGAATTCGGACATCTATTCCTCCGTGCTGAGCAGCCGGAAGCTGATCATCATCGTCTGCGACAATCATGATGGCGACGTATTCATTGCGGTCGATATTCAGCGACACGCCACACAACGCACGCACTTCGGATTCACCCATGACGTAGGTCTTGACGAGATCCTGGATCACGAGGGTCGGCGACCGCTCATGGGTCGCCACGCCTTCCCGGGTCTCGCTCATGTCAGGTCTGGTCCTGCTTCTCGGGTTCGTTATTGACCTTGACCTTCGCTCCCGGCACCAGGTCGCGCGAAATTGCGCGGTAGCTGCCGGAAATCACGGTCGTGCCCTGCTCGAGCCCGCCCACGATCTCGATCAGGTTTTCGCCCTGGATGCCGGTCTCGACCTGCCTTGCGACCACTGTTTCACCCTCGAGTACGAACACGACCTGCACGAAGCCGTCGTCGTCGGCCTTGAATACCGCCGCCGCATCCTCGGCCTCCTTGCCTTCCTTGCCGGCTTTCAATTGCTCGAGCGTGCGGACAGTGACGCACTGGATTGGCACGCTCAGCGTGGACTCCTTCGTATCCGTAACGATGTCCGCGCTCGCCGTCATGCCGGGTCTGAGCTCCGCGGGCGGATCGGTGATGGCTACTTTCACCAGGAACTCGGTTTTCCGGTTCCCTGCCTCACCCTCCGCACCCTGCGACTTGGCGCTGTTGCCTATCTCATAGACGGTGCCGATCAGCGTGCGGCCGGGCAGGGCATCCACCTCGATTTCCGCGAGGTCCCCGAGAGCCACCGTGACGATGTCGTTCTCGTCGACGTCGAGCTGCACTTCCATCTCGGACAATTCCGAGACCACCAGGATGACGTCCTCCTGGAACTGGGAACCGATTGCGATCTCGCCCTGCTCGCGCCGCAATTCGGTGATCACGCCGGCCATCGGTGCATAGATGGCCGTCTTCGAAAGGGAGTCCTGGGATTGCTTCTGGGCCGCCCGCGCCTCGGTGACGCCGCCCATCGCCGACTCGTAACGAGCCGTCTCGACCTTGAAAGCCGCCTCGGCTGCATCGAGCCGCGCCTGGGAATCGAGCTTGAGCCTGACAATCTCCTTGGCGCGATTGAATTCCCTTTCGGCCTGCAACATGCTCTCTCGCACCAGCCTTGCATTCGCCTCGGCTGAGCGTACGTTGGCCTGCGCTCTCTCCACTGCTGCCAGGTAGGCCTCGCGGTCGAGTTCGACCAGGAATTGGCCCTGTTCGACCCGGTCGCCCTCCTTGACGCCAAGGCGCATGATCCGCGCGCTGACGTCCGCGCTGATATTCACTTGCGTCTTCGGCTGAACCTTGCCGGTCGCATTGGCCTTCTGCACGACCTTCTGGTGATCGACCTCAGCCGTCTGCACTTCGAGCGGCTTGTCGCCGCGGGCGCGCCAGGCCAGTGCCGCCGCCGCGAGGCCGGCGACCACGACAACCGCTGCAATGACAATGGTCCTTTTCTTCATCGGTTCCCTCGTTCAGGCCAGCACCCTCGTACCGGCCCTGCCTATTGGACATCATCGCTCCTGCGAGCTCCCGCGACTCGTCGCACGCCCACCACACTCTGGCCCTTTCGGACTCGCTATCGATTGTCTTCGATCTCGTCCACCGAGGCCTGACCGGTGAGTTCGCGCCGGATGATCGCCCAGGACATGCCGACCCCCAGGATCAAGCCGAGCGCGACGAGAACCACCCAGGTCATCGTGGTGGCATTGCGAATGTCGAGCCAACCCCAGGACACGAAGAGCCAGACCAACGCGGCGGTGAGCGCCACCATCAGCAGAAGACCGAGCTTGCCGATCGCCTGCATCATCGATCGCCAGAGAAAAATCCACAGCACCAGCAGTGCGATACCGACCACGACCTGCGCCGGCGTGATCGAGGGGAAATCGCCGCTGACCCAGTGGAAATAGCTGAAACCAGCCGGATTGAACGTCAGCAGCACCAGCGCCACTGCGAATACCACGCGCCAGGCGAAGCCGGCGATCGAGAAACTGTCCATGCGCTCGCGCTCCCCGGATAGCGGCGCCGATTATCGGGTTTTTGCCGCTGCACGGCCAGCGCCACCCGCCGGTCAGAATTCGTATTCGAGCAGGAAGCGCGCGGTCTGCGCCGCGGCATCATCGGTCAGTCCGATCAGCCAGGCGAACTCGTACTTGAGTGCGCCGCGTCCGAGTGGAACTCGGCCGAACGCGGCCGGGCCTAGCTTCGTGCCCGTGATCGCCGAGTGAGCCAAAGTCATCGAGCTCCCCGAATTCGCCATACATTTCGATGCCGGGTTCAAAGCGGGGGTTGCGCCGCCAGCGATACTGCAGCGCGTACTCGAGCTCCGTCTCCGCATCCGAGTGAAACTCGCGTTCCGCCACCAGATTGAAGCGCATCTGGTTCACGCCGAAATCCTTCTGCAGCAAGGCACCCAGCTCCAGCTTGTCCTCGCCACCCGGCTCAGTGGAATGCGCGTACTCGACGAGCAGGCCTGCATCGATCGCGTAGCGACCCTGCTCGAACAGCTGGAAGATGTTTTCCCAGGCCACTTCGGTATTCTCGAGATCTGCGCCGGGTTCCTTTTCCCATTCGCCGACGAGTTCGGTCTTCCAGTACCAGGTCGGCGAATACTCAAGGTCGAGCTTGTACTGCTGGCCGCCGTCCACGCCTGGATCGCCATCGGATTCGCGATGGCCGCGCAATTCGATCGCTCTTTCGCCTTCCTCGATGATCGGCGAGTACACCTTGTCCACGGCTTCGGCGCGCGGTGCGGCGACGATCGCCGCGGCGGTCAAGATGATCAGTGCCGCGATGACAGGAACTCGCGATGCCGGACGGCTTCCTGCGATTCACGATCCACGCCAGCATCAGTACCGATGCAAACGTCAAGCAGAAGAACAGCAGCTGGATCCCGCTCGGCCGGTCGTCATAGCCCGCCAGCGCATGAAGAATCTGGCCGGGCAGGCTGTGCTGCGGCAGCAGAGACGAGGTATCCCACAGCGGTTCGACGATTGCGGGCAGCCACCCGGACTGAACCAGGAATGCGGCTGCCTGTGCGGCCATTCCGGCGGCGAGGAACAGCAGCATCCAGCCGGTCACCGCGAACAGATGCCGCGCAGGGATGCGCATCAGGCCGAAGTACAACAGCGTGCCCGCTGCGGCGCCACCGACCAGGCCGAGTGCACCACCGAGAATCATCGGCGCGGCTTTCTCACCGCCCGCGGCAACTCCGTAGAGGAACAGCACGACCTCGGCACCCTCGCGCAGCGCAGCGAGCGCTACCACGATCGCGAGCGCGCCCAAAGGGCGGGCGCCGGCGCGAACCTCGCCGCCGACCGACTTGAGTTCATGCGCAATGGCGGCGCCGTGCCGCTGCATCCAGATGTGATGCCAGGACAGCATCAGGACCGCGGCCAGCAGGACGGCCGCATTGAAGACGTCCGGGCCCATGCCTTCGAGCGTCTCGCCGAGCCAGTCGGTCGCACCGGCCAGCGCAAGTGCTCCGGCCAGCCCGGCCATGCAACCCATCAGAATGGCGCGCCGGCTTCCGGCAAGCCCCCGCGAGGCTGCGAGTGCGATGCTGATGATCAGCGCCACCTCGAAGACTTCACGCAATACGATGATGAATGAGGCGATCATGCGTTACTCGGCGATGAGGAATCCGCGAGCGGTAGTGGGGTTGAATTCACCGAAAAACTCGTAGCGACCGGGCTTGAGGGGCCCGACGAAGAGGGCAATCCGGCCTTTCCCCGGCACGATCTTTTCGCGATTGAAGTCGTAGCTCTCGAATTCCTCGGCCGTCGGATCGCGGTTCTCGACCAGCAGCCGGATTTTCTGCCCGGCCGGCACCTTGAGCTCCACCGGGATGAAGCGATGGGACTCGATCACGAGCGTGAATTCCGGCGTGTCTGCGCGCGCGGGTGCTGCCGCCAGGCCGACACTGATTGCGACTGCCATGACCCAGCGAAGAACAGCGGTTTTCATGAATCGACCTGCAATCAAGAAAGCAGCGTCTAGCATAATAGTAAGTGAGAATCATTCGCAACTAGAGTCGGTGCCTGCATGACGGGCCGCGACTGGCCTTTTGGCTAAGTGATTGAATTAATTGGTGATGCCGGAGCAGAGGCCGTTCGGAGGGGCCCCAGGCGATTCGCGGCCCTCAGAGTGAATATCGGACCAGAAACTGCAGTTGCCGCTCGGTCGCGTTAGTCGGCTCACCCAATATCGCGCGCTTTGAGACATCGCTTTTGATCTGCAGGGCTTCGACGGCAAAGCTCCAGTGATCATTGCGCTCGTACGAGTAGCCGGCTGTCCATGCGTTTCCGGATTCCTGGTCGCCCGGCGGATAGCTTGTCTCGAAATGATCGGTGTCGAACCAGTCCGCGCGCACGGAGAGGCGATGCGGGCCGATTGCCTTGCTCACGAAGCGCGAATGTCGAGCTGTATTCCCACTTCTCGTAACCCGATTCCGGCTCGATGATGGTTTCGCCGCGAAGCCATTGGCTGATGAACGTCCAGCCGCCTGCGGTCTCGACACGCAAGCCAATGCTGTCGAAGTAGGTCAGCCAGGCGAAGTCATTGATGCCTGGGTCGAACTCCTCAGGATCCGCGCGATTGTCGTAGTGCATGAAGCGCAGTTCGGCGCGGTCGAGATACCGCAGCTGTGCTCCGACGTAGTAGCCCGGACGACTGTCGATTTCCTTGAACAGGACCCGGCCGGGAACGGGCCCGTTGCCGGCTTCGCCGACCTCGCCGAACAGCGTGGTCTGGCGGTCATGCAGGGCCCAGCCGCGGGATGCCACCAGAATGCCGGCCGGGTCGTTGTAGCCGTAGATTCCGGCGACGACTCCTGCGTCGAAATCGTGGCCGGAGCGCGTGCCGAGCCATTCCAGGCTGTACTCGGCTCCGATCGTGCGCAATTCCTCGCCGACCCAGGTGTTGATCGCGGATGAGCTGATCAGGTAGGGATTGGTCCAGCCGGCTGCGCGATGCTCGAGCGAGATCGGCGCATAGAAGGCGCCGATCTTGACGCGCGAGCGCCAGCCTCCGGCCGGGTAAGGACGGTATTCGAGATAGGCCTCGGTCAGGTCGAAAGCATTGTCGTCGCCCGGGTCGCCAGAGCGATGCGTCGACGTGGACATTCAGTGTTTCGCCGAGTGGCTGGCTCCAGGCGGCACGCAATCTTCCGACCTGCAGGCCGTCGTGATCTTCGTCAAAGCGCAGCTTGCCCAGGCCGCCGTACAAGTACGACGTCGGACCATCGACGGCAATCAGGCGCAGGTCGACCGACAGGTCGAACTGTCCTTCGGCCCGCGCGGTTGCGGATACAAGCGCCAGCAGCAGCAAGGCTGTCACGCGCATCAGTAATCGCTCC
The DNA here is from genome assembly GCA_963819545.1 of uncultured Gammaproteobacteria bacterium. Classification (GTDB taxonomy): domain Bacteria; phylum Pseudomonadota; class Gammaproteobacteria; order Steroidobacterales; family Steroidobacteraceae; genus SCUD01. The sequence continues at coordinate 11,955 of CAWFWJ010000003.1, forward strand.
AGGACCGCGGCTTGCGCCCGAGCGGTTCGGGTCGCAGCGTCCGCGTGAGTTTCACGTCGAGTTTGCCGGATTGCGGATGCATCGAGAATCAGCGCGCTGCTCGATCATCTCGGGTCTTTTCGCGCATGCGCGGATGCCAGATTTCGACCCGGAATTCGCCGGCGGGCAGCTCGATCGCACTCCAGCTCCCGTCAGGACCGGTGCGGCCGAACCAGGCGGCATCCGTGACGATCAGGTACGCGATCATGTCGTCGTGAATGTTGCAGCCGAGCGTGACGATGCCGGCGTTCTCGAATTTCGTCGGCGCATATGGCGTTCCGCGGTAGAGCGGCAACTGGAAACGCTTGGCTGGCGAGAACGAGTAGACCTGATGGCTTACCTTGTCCGAATTCGGAAATGTCACGGTCGAGCCGACCGGAATGACCGTGAGGTCGGGCGTGAAAGCCTGGTCGACCTGATCGACGACGAACGTCGCCGGCGCCTTCGACGCCGAGACCCGCGGGGCCGTGCAGCATCACGACGGCACCCCTGAGCGGGGTGCCGTCCGGTCTCGCGACCTTCACGAGCAGCGCGGCAGCGCCGGCGCCAGCAGTCCAGGCAGCGACTGCAAGCATCGCGGCAAGGCTGAAATACGCGCTGCCGCAAGGCTTTTCTGGCGATCAGCATTTGCGCGAGGTCTCAAAACTGCCCCTTGCTCGCTCGCCGTGGACGGGTCCGGCACCTAGGATTAAGTCAGGTCATTACAACCGGTCCCATGAACAGCTTTCGCAACCGGCTTCTCGTGCTGATCATCGGCCTGATCGCGGTCACGCAAACCGTGACGCTCGTCGCAGTGCTCGCCAGCACGCGGCGAAACGTCGAAGCGCGGGCAGCCGAGCAGCTGACGGCCGGAGGCTCCTACGCGCTGCAGCTCGTGCAGTTTCGCGCGAGCCAGCTGGCCAGCGGCGTGGCGGTGCTGGCGGCGGATTTCGGATTCCGCGAGGCGGTGTCGTCGAGCGATGTCCCGACGATCCTGTCGGCCGCTTCGAATCATTCGCGGCGCATCGATGCGGACCTGCTGCTGATCGTGGATACCCAGGGCGAGCTGATCGCATCCACGGAAGATGCGGACCGGAGTTTCGTCGCGTCCATGGACGATCTCATCGATCGCGCGCTGATGAGCCCGGGCCTGCCGCATTTCGCGCTGCGATCCGGACGGCTGTACCAGTTCTTTGCGGCCCCGGTGCAGGCGCCGGACACCATCGCCTGGCTGGTCATGGGCTTTGCCGTCAATGATGCCCTGGCGCGCAAGATCGGCGACCTGGTGGGCGTGGACGTGAGTTTCATCGCCGTCGAGGGCGTGACGGTGCATAGCGTTGCCTCGACCCTCGATCAGGAGCTTGCGGATCCCGCTGGCCGCCTTGCGGGGCGATAGCGACGCCGGACGGTTCGAACACCGGCATGGTGCGATTGGCGGTCCGAGGAATTCCTCGCCCACGTCGTCAGGATCGAGCCCGGCAACGACGCCGTGCAGCTCGTCCTGCTGAAGCCGGCGCAGGAAGTGCTGGCGCCGTTCCTCGCGATTCGCAATGCGATGTACCTCGTCAGTGGCACTGCGCTGCTGCTCGCGATGATCGTCGCCGTGCTGCTCGGGCAGCAGCGCAACGCGGCCGATCGGCAAGCTGGTCGCGGCGGCCCGGCGCATCGAGGACGGGCAGTACGACGAACCGATCGAGATCAAGGGCAGCGAAGAATTCCGGAGACTGGCGGGCACGCTGAATGCGATGCAGCAACGGGTCGCCGAGCGCGAGGCCCGAATCAGGCACCAGGCCTATCACGACGAGCTGACCGGGCTGCCGAACCGGGCGCAGGCTGAAGGCGAGCTCGCTCGCATGCTTGCAGAAGCGGGCGGCAAATCTTGCGTGACGGCGATGGTGATTCACCTGAGCAATCTCCGGGAACTCAATGCGTCGCTGGGCCACGGAATCGCCGATGAAGTGCTGCGTCAGACGGCGAAGAGGCTGGTGATCGCCTGCCGTCCCGGGGAATTCGTGGCACGGCTTGGCGCCAGCCGCTACCTGATGCTGTTGAGCGCGTCGGCACTCCGCGCAACATGCACCGCGACTTGCGGCCACGGTCATCGATATTGCGCGAGAGCCGCTGACGCGTCGACCAGGTCGAGGTCGAACTCCAGGTCAGGGCCGGCCTGTGCACCAGTCCGGAGCAGGGCGGCGCAGCCGACGAAATGATCCGGCGGGCCGAGATCGCGCTGCACGATGCCGAAGAATCGCGCGACCGCATCGGCGTTTTCCGCGTCGGCAGCGACGAAGAACATCGTCGCCGGCTCGAAATGATGACGGACCTGCGCCGCGCAATCGAAGAGCAACGAACTGCATCTCGCATTCCAGCCGAAGGTGGCAATCGCGACCCGTCGCGTCACCAGCGTCGAGGCGCTGGTGCGATGGAATCATCCCAGGCTGGGGGCGGTGTCGCCGGCCGAGTTCGTGCCCCTTGCCGAGCAGACGGGCGGATCGCGCCAGCTCACGGACTGGGTGCTGCGCACTGCGATCCGTCAGATGGCGGAATGGCAGCGAAACGATCTCGTGCTTGACGTTGCCGTGAATCTTTCGGCGGGCGACATCGTCGACGCCGGCCTCGGTGACGCGATTCTGCGGCTGCTTGCCAAGTACCGCGTCGCGGCGACTAGCCTGGTTCTCGAGATCACCGAAAGCGCGATGATGCGCGATCCCGGCACTTCGGCGCGCAACATGGAATTACTGCGCGTGGCAGGCGTGCGGTTCGCGATCGACGACTTCGGCACGGGATACTCGTCGCTTTCGCAGCTGCGCAAGCTGCCGGTCGACGAACTCAAGATCGACCGCTCCTTTGTGTCGCGAGCTCACGTCGACGCTGACGATGCCAGCATCGTCAGTTCCACGATCGAGCTCGGCCACAACCTGGGACTGAAAGTGGTGGCGGAAGGCGTCGAGGAAGCCGATACGCTGCTGATGCTGCGCGGACTCGGCTGCGATTACGCCCAGGGCTACCTGATCAGCAAGCCGTTGGCCGCTGACGCGGTGTTGGTTACGTGCGCGAAGCCAATCAGATCCTCGGCGACGCGGACTCGACGCTGATACAGGCGCGCGCGCTGAAGATTCTTTCGAACCGCAGTTGAATTGACGTCCGACAGCACCCCAGCAAGCACAGCGATTTCCTGCGGTCCGACGCGGCAACAGCCGCCTACCAATCGCGCGCCGGCGCTTATCCATTGCGGGGCGAGCGCTGCCAGACTGTTCTGATAAGCCGAGCCGTGCCAGTCATGCGACTTGCCATCCCAGTGCTCGCCTGAATTCGGGTAAACGACGACTGCCTTGCTGGTGCCGGCTTTGAGCCCGCGGATGGCGGTGCCGACGATTTCCGGCTTTACGCAATTCACACCGATCGCGACGACGTTAGGTACGCGATCGAGAACCTGCGCGCACTCGGTCAGGAGTTCGCCATGGGAAGTGTGGATGCCGTCAGGCGAGGTGAAACTCATCCAGGCGAGCGCGTCGGGATACCGCGCAAGCAGGGTGGCCAGCGCGCGCGCCTCGTCGAGTACCGGCAAGGTCTCGCAGGCCAGGAAGTCCGCACCCGAGGTCGCAAGCACCTCGAACCGCGGAGTATGGAACGCGATGAGCTCCTCGACAGAGAGCCCATAGTCGCCGCGATATTCCGCGCCATCATGCAAGATGGCGCCATAGGGTCCAACCGAGGCTGCCACATACAACTTGCGACGGTCCGCAGGATGATCGCGGCGCCAGCGCGCGCGGGCGGCCTGGGCCAGCTCGACGGAACGGCGCAGCAGCGCAGTCGTTTCGTCGGCGCCGATGCCAAGCGCGGCAAAGCCTTCGTAACTCGCCTGGTAGCTCGCCGAGATCGCGCAGCGCGCTCCGGCGGCGAAGTAGTCGTAGTGCAGCTGTTCGATGGCTTCGGGAGCGGTCTTCAGCAATCGCGCCGACCACAGTGAGCTCGAGACATCGTGGCCGTGCCGTTCCAGCTCGGTCGCGAGTCCGCCGTCCAGAATCAACAGTTCGTCGTCAAAACCGGTGAACATCGTAGCGTACAGGTCACTTGCTCGCCCGCTCGGGCGAGACGGCCGTCAGGATGCCCTGCAGAATCCTTGTCGGACTCGGCGGACAGCCCGGCACGGCGACATCCACAGGAATGATTTGCGAGACTCGCCCGCGGCACGCGTAACTTTCATTGAAGATCCCGCCCGTGCAGCCGCAGTCACCCACGGCAACGACGAGTTTTGGGTCCGGCGTCGCATGGAAGGTGCGCAACAGAGCAGCCTCCATGTGCCGCGAAACAGGACCGGTCACGAGCAGAAGGTCGGCGTGACGCGGACTGGCGACGAACCGGATACCCAGCCCGTCCATATTGTAGACGGGATTGTTGAGCGCATGAATTTCCAGCTCGCAACCGTTGCAGGAGCCAGCATCCACGTGCCGGATGCAGAGGGCGCGACCGAGAACCGTGCGAATACGGTCCTGAAGATGTTCGCGGAGACGCAGTTCATCGTCACCCGGCGGCGGTGGTTCGCTGACGATTCCGATCGACGAAATGTGCCGTAGTGTTTTGAGCATGGTTTCGGGTTACAAATCGTGACCGCTGTACGAAAGATTGAATGACTTATTGATCAGCGGAAAATCGGGCACGATATTGCCGATGACTGCGTATTCGAGCACCGGCCAGTTCTGCCACGACGGATCGTGGGGATGACAGCGGCTGACGAGACCATTCGCAGCGACCTCGAGCGCGACGAGCACAGGTCCACGCCACCCCTCGATCAACCCGACCGACAGCACGTCTGAGGAGGGCGTCCCCATATCGGCCCGATGCGGGCCGTGCGGCATGCGCTCGAGAATCAGCGCGATGAGCCGGCAGGACTCCTGCAATTCGTCGAAGCGCACTGCGACGCGCGCGGCCACATCGCCGGCCTCGTGCTCGGCCTTGCGGGGTTCGAGCGAGTCATACGGAGGCGAGGGCAGATCGACGCGCGCGTCGTGCGAATTTCCGCTCGCTCGCCCGGCGAGGCCGATCAGTCCAAGGCGCCGCGCAAGCTCGCGATTCACCTGGCCCGCGCCGACAAAACGATCGCGAATGCCGGGGTGCTCGTCGTAGACTTCCCTGAGCTTCCGTACTTCGGTCGCAAGGCGCGCGACCTGCAACGCCAGTGCACGCGCAGGGTACTCGGCAAGGTCGATTCCCATGCCGCCCGGTACGACCGCGTCGAAGAGGTAACGCTGTCCCAGTGCTTCTTCCACCGTCCGCAGCAAGTATTCTTTCAGCCTTGAAAACTGCGCCAGGCCGAATGCAAAGCCCGCGTCGTTGCCGAGCGCCCCGAGATCGCCAAGATGATTCTGGATGCGCTCGATCTCGAGGCACAGCGCCCTCAGAAATTCCGCGCGCGGCGGAATCGTGCAGGCGCAGAGCGATTCGAACGCCTGGCAATAGGCCCAGGAGAACGCCACGGCGGAGTCACCGGATACGCGCGCGGCGAGACGGTGACCATCCTGTGCGCGCAACTCCGTGAAGCGGCGCTCGATGCCTTTGTGAACATATCCGAGTCGTTCCTCGAGCCGAAGAACTTTTTCGCCGACGACCGAGAATCGGAAGTGTCCCGGTTCGATGATGCCGGCGTGCACGGGGCCCACGGCAATCTCATGCACGCCTTCACCCTCGACGTGGACAAAATCGTACTGGTCGACGGTCGGGTCCCCGGACGGTTGCGGCTGAACAGGATCGAGCAGCGGTCGATACGCGGGCGGCCACGCGGCATGACGCAACCAGGGGCGCGAATCCGCGGCCGTGGCAAGTAGAACGCCGGAGAGATCCGCCATTGCGCGCTGCATGCGTTGCGCTGCCGGGAATACGCCGTCGAGCCCGGGGCACCCGACGCCTTCATCCAGCCGGAGGGTTGCCACTAGCCCGCGTCCGTCGGCGCGATAAACCGCATGGACCCGCGCCTTCCCGCGTATCGGCCCGCTCGCCCAGAGCGCCGCGAGCCATCCGCCTGCACCTGCGACGTCTTCGGCAAGGCGACGCCATTCCTCGTGCGCGACCTCGAGCGCGAGGAGACCGGTGGCTCCGCATTGAAATGTGGCGCGCGCCGTCCAGGTTCCGAGCGGCACGTCAGCCGCCCCCGATCAGGCGTGCCGCGGCGCGGTACCAGTCAGCCAGATACGGCGGCACATAGATTCCGAGCATGAGGACGAGGCCGAGGTGCGTGAACACCGGAATAAGCGCGGGCGGATGAGGCAGGCGCCGCGCTGTCGTTTCGCCGAAGACCATCGGCTGAACCCGGCCGAAGATGGCCGCAAATGCGACGCCGAGTGCCGCGAGCAGTATCGGCGTTGCCCACGGCTGTTCGCGCATGGCCGTCGTCAGGATCAGGAACTCGCTCGCGAAGACGCCAAAGGGCGGCATGCCGAGGATCGCGAGCGAACCCATCAGCAGGCCCCAGCCGATCGTGGGGCTCAAGGTGATCAGGCCGCGAATATCCGCGATCAATTGAGAGCCCGCTTTCTGTGCCGCGTGTCCGACGGCGAAGAAGATCGCCGACTTGGTGAGCGAATGCACGGTCATGTGGAGCAGCGCGGCGAAATTGGCCACCGGTCCGCCCATTCCGAAAGCGAATGTGATGATCCCCATGTGCTCGATCGAGGAATAGGCGAACAGGCGCTTGATGTCGCGCTGCCGCCAGAGGAAGAACGCCGCGAGCACGACGGACAGAAGGCCGAACCCCATGAGCATGCGCGACGGAAGCGGCGACTGCAGCGACCCTTCGACCAGCACTTTGCAGCGGATTACAGCGTAAATCGCGACGTTGAGGAGGAGTCCCGACAGCACCGCGGAGATCGGGGTCGGCCCCTCGGCATGCGCATCCGGAAGCCAGTTGTGCAGCGGTGCAAGCCCGACTTTCGTGCCGTATCCGACCAGCAGGAAAACGAAGGCGAGACTCAGCACGGAGGGTTCGAGCTGACCCTTGACGGCGTCGAGATGCGTCCAGAGCAGCGCGCTTACTCCCTCCGCGCCAAGCACCTTCTCGGACGCGAAGTAAAGGAGGATGGTGCCGAAGAGCGCCTGTGCGATACCGACACCGCACAGGATAAAGTACTTCCAGCCGGCTTCGAGGCTTGCAGCCGTCCGGTAGAGCGTCACGAGCAGCACGGTGGAGAGGGTTGCCGCCTCCATGGCGACCCAGAGCAGCCCCATGTTGTTCGTGGTGAGCGCAATCAGCATCGTCGCCATGAAGAGCTGATACATGCTGTGATAGAGGCGCAGTCGCCCGATGCTTATCCTGCCGTGCTCCATTTCGACTCGCATGTAGGGGCGTGAGAACAGCGACGTGGTGAGTCCGACGAATGCGGTCAGCGTGACCAGGAAGACGTTGAACGGATCGATGAAGAATTGCTCGTGTGCGGTTACGAACTGCCCTTCGGCGACCACGCGGACCGCGAGCGCGACGGCGGCAATCAGCGTCACGAAGCTCACGGCCGCGTTCAACTCCGCCGCCCAGCGTTTCCCGCCCAGCACGCTCATCACGAGCGCGCCGATCAGCGGGGTCCCGAGCAGCACCACGAATTCCATACTTACGGACGCTCCTCGCGCGGTTGATCTTTCAACGACTCGAGGTGATGGAGATCCAGGCTGTCGAACTGCTCGCGAATCTGGAAAAAGAATATTCCGAGCACCAGCACTGCCACGAGAACGTCGAGAGCGACGCCCAGCTCGACGATCATGGGCATACCGTAGGTCGCGCTCATGGCGCCGAAAAAAAGACCGTTTTCCATCGAGAGGAATCCGACGACCTGCGACATCGCCTTGCGCCGCGTAATCATCGTGATGAAGGAAAGCAGGATGACGGCGACGGCGATTCCGATGGAACTACGGGTGGCGGTGCTGGCGAGCGCGGATATTGGCTGCGCCAGCCCGAAGGCGAAGACGACGACCAGCAGGCCGACGAGCATCGTCGCGGCGGGTTTGACGAGCGGCTCGCTGTCCCAGTAAACGGCGAGGCGACGGATCAGCCGGTGCAGGATCCACGGCAAGAAGAAGACTTTGAGGGCCAGGGTCAACGCGGCGGAGAAATACAGGTGCGGCTGCTCCGTGCGCCAGGCCAGAAGCAGCGTCGCGAAGAACAGCAATGCACCCTGTACGGCCAGCAGATTGACGAGCGTGACGATGCGACGCTGCGCAAGCATTGCGAACGACAGAAGCAGCAGCAATGCGGCGAACAAGTTCAGGAGCTGCAGGTCGAAAGGCGTTCCAGCCATGTCTCAGGCCCCCAGCAGCAAGTGCACGAGGAGCCCGAGGACCGCGAGCAGGAATGCGGTTGCCAGAAATTCCGGCACGCGAAATACGCGTAGCTTCGCGGAAACCGTCTCGATCAGCGCAAGCCCGAAACCCGCCATCGCAAGTTTGATCGCGAGAATCGGAATCGAGGCGGCGAGCGCGAGTGGCCCGCTCTCCTGCGTCGAAACCCCCCACGGGACGAACAACGCGAATCCGATGCAGGCATAGTTGAAGAGCTTGAGGGCCGCCGCCCATTCCATGAGCGCCAGGTGCCGCGCCGAGTACTCGAGAAGCATCGCCTCGTGGATCATCGTAAGTTCGAGGTGCGTGGCGGGATTGTCGACTGGGATCCGCGCATTCTCGGCCAGCAGCACCATTGTGAACGCGACGGCCGTGAACGCGAGACTCGGGTACAACCCCAATGTCTGGGTCGCGAGGTTTTCCGTGATGGCCGGCAATGCCGTCGTCGCCGAAATCAGGGACGCGACGAAGATGACCATCAATAACGCAGGTTCCGCCAGAAATCCCACCATCATTTCGCGGCGCGCGCCGAGCGTGCCGAATGCCGTTCCGAGGTCCATCGCCGCGAGCGACATGAACACGCGCGCCGTTGCGAGCAGGCCGACGAGGGCGATCGCATCGGCCGCTGTGGTGAATGGCAGTCGCGTCCCCATCGACGGAATGATTGCCGCCGCCAACACCATCGCCCCGAACACGACGTACGGAGCGAGTCGGAAGAGCGGGGAGGCGCCGTCGGCGATGACTGCGTCTTTGTGGAAGAGCTTGCGAATTCCGCGATAGGGCAGCAACAGGCTGGGAGCACTGCGATTCTGCAGCCAGGCGCGGCACAGATTGGTCCAGCCAACAAACAGCGGCGCCGCGATCAGGGCGGCGATGACATGCATCAGCTGTGTAGTTGTCTCTATGGCTGTCATAGCACGAGCGCCAGCAGCACGACGAGCGTGACAAAGCTGTACAGGAGGTAATTGGCAATTCGCCCCTGCTGAAGCCACGCAAACCGGTCCGCGATGCGCTGCACGAGCGGGCCGAGCGGCTCGTAGAAAATGCGCCAGATCCGATCGCCGACCTTCACGTGGTATCGCGGCGCGACGTCCGCCGGCGCGGGAAGCTGGCGGTCGATGTCGAAGAATTCCTGGAAAATGTGCCTGATGGGCTGGCCGAAGCCTTCCGCGCTGTCCTGCATTCGCGCATCGAGCCGCGCGAATCCGCAGTCCCACGGAGGGGCGCGGCGGATTCGGCCATGATAGAAAGTGCGCACAACGATCGCGGTGATCAGGACGACCGCCGCGATCGCAACCAGGAATATCAGTGCCGAATATGATACTTGACGGTCGGGCAGCGGGACGAGCAGCCACCAGGGCGCATCGGCGTCCGGCAGTTCCGCGCCGGTCAGCCTGGTAGACACGATCCGCAGCATCCCGATCACATGCGTTGGCAGCAGGCCAAGCAGGACGCAGCCGGATGCGAGCCACAACAGCCCGATTCGCTCGAGTACACCGGCGTCACGGGCCTGGCTCAGCGACTGCTCGCGCGGCTGGCCGAGGAAGATGATCCCGAAAAACTTCACCATGACATAGGCGGCGAGTGCCGCGACGAGCGCGATGACCGCGGCGCCCATCGGCAGGAGCATGCTGATGAATGGCTGCGGAACTTCGTGCGCGAACAGGAATGCCTGAAGCAGGAGCCATTCCGAGACGAATCCGTTGAGCGGTGGCAGGCCGGCCATTGCGAGCACGCCGATCAGCGTAAGCCACGCGACCCAGGGCATGCGGCGCATGAGTCCACCGAGGCGGCCGAGGTTGCGCTCCCCCGTCGAATGCAGGACCGCGCCCGTGCCGAGGAACAAGAGACTCTTCATGAATGCGTGATTGAGGCAGTGATACAGGAGGGCGATCAGGGTCAGCGTTGCGAATGACTGCATGCCAACACCGTGAAAGACCATTGCGAGACCGAGCGCTGTGAAGATTATCCCGACGTTTTCGATCGACGAATAGGCGAGCAGTCTTTTCATGTCAGTCTGAACAGCTGCGAACACGGCACCGTAGAACGCGCTGAAAAGACCGAGGCTGAGCGGGACCAGGCCCAACCACCACTGCGGACCGTCGAGAAGGTCGAACGAGACCCTCAGCACGCCATAGACGGCGGTTTTCAACATGATGCCGCTCATCAACGCCGAGACCGGTGACGGGGCCGCAGGATGCGCTTCCGGCAACCAAACGTGCATCGGCACGAGCCCGGCTTTGGCGCCGAATCCGAGCAGTGCCAGAAGGAAAGCGGCGGCGGCCCAGTCCGGGGAAAGCTCGGCGCCACGCATGGCATCAAATGTGAATTGCCAGCTTCCGCCTTGCATCACACCGAATGCGAGCAGGATCGCGATTGCCCCGATGTGCGCCATCAGCAGGTAGAGGAAACCGGCGCGTCGAATCTCGGCGAGACCGTGCTGTGCGGTGACCAGAAAGTACGACGACAGCGCCATCGTTTCCCAGGCGACCATGTACGCATAGGCATCGTCGGCGAGCAGCACGAAGCCCATGCTCGCGAGGAAGATGTGGTACTGGAGGCAAAGCACGCCCGGTGGTGTTCCCTGGCCGCGGCGGAAGTAGCCTGCCGCGAACACGGAGATGCCCGCTGCAGTTGCACCGAGCAGCAGCAGGAATATGCTCGTCAGCGAATCGCGGCGAAGGTGGACCGGAAGATCCGGCAGCCCGATTGGAAGTATCAACCGCTCGGGGGCGCCGGCGAGGCTTGTGGCGGCGACGAACGCAAGCGCCACGCCGCACAAGGCGCCGATCGGGAAAAGCACCCGGCCGACGAACGGCACGCTCATCGGCCGCACGAGACCGGCTGCGCCAATCACGCCCCATGCCGAAAGCAGCACCAGGCAGGCGTCGAGCGGTGAGGGAATGAGGGGCGTCACAGCGGGTGTTAGTCGGATACGCGTTGAATGATAATATGGATCAATTCCAACCTGGCGCTTGAAGACCGCACAGCGCGCGGCTCGCCTCACGATCCTCATCGATCCGCGCAAGAAGGAGTTCTTCGAACGTCTTTGCGCGGAAGAAGACGGCGTGCCTTCACAGGTCGTGCGCCGCCTCATCCGTCGCTACATCGAGGAGCGTACCGGGAATCCCTGGATGCCACCCGCTAAGCCGGGCCATTATGGCCGGAAGGCGCGCAGCCGCCGCGGCAGCCGAAAGTGAGGCGCGTCACGGCCGTCTTATGCCCCAGGAGCGGCCAATGCCAAAGTCGTGCGAAGGGGCCCAAAATCAGGTAGAATGCCCGGGTCTGGTGATTCCCTAGTTCTGTCTTGTCTGGCTCGTTGCGCCGCTCCGGCGCGCCTTCTGACCCGGTCTAGCCACCACGAAAAGCATCGCCGAACCAGCAGGTGGAAATCCGCTTGTTGCCATCTTTCTTAAGTGAGTAATCCTAGTGACCAAGTTATTTGTTGGAAATCTTCCCTTCTCCGCGACCGAAGAGTCTGTGCGCGCATTGTTTGCACCGCACGGCACGATCGAGTCGCTTGCCCTGATCAACGATCGTGAGACCGGCCGCCCCCGCGGATTCGGTTTCATCGAGATGTCGAATGCCGATGCTGCCAAGGCCATGCAGGCCCTGAACGGCAAGAACTTCGAAGGCCGTGACCTCAAGGTCAACGAGGCCCAGGCGCATGAGCGCAGTGGCGGCGGCGGCGGCGGTGGAAACCGCGGCGGCGGCGGCGGCGGGAATCGTTACTGATTCCAGCAGGCCGGGCAGACCGGCGGCGCCCCGAAAGGGGCGTTCGGCGCAGCCCGATTTCGATTCTGCGAGGTTTGACCCATGCGCATCGTGTCTCGAACCACCCGATCGCTACTCGAACAGAAACGCGAAAAGTCGATGCGCAAGCGCCAGGCTGCGGGCACGCTTGCGACGGCGTTTCCACGCGTGGAACAAATCCGCATGCAGCTCCGGTTCGTCTCGACCAAGGGCGCGATACCGGCAGCGCAGACTCATGCGCTCTATCCGTCCGCACAGGCCTATTTCGAATTCGCCTGCCCGCACGGCGATTGCGACGGCAGCATTGATCTGAACACGATCGCGCTGCCACTGCTGCGGAGCTCCGGCGTACAGGCCGATGGCACCTTTCATTGCCCTGGCTCGCGCACCGCGGGCGGGACGGCGCGGCAGCCCTGTAATCAGCGTGTCGATTACTGGATCTCGGCTCAGTACCAGGCGATCGCCAGGGCCGCCGGCTGATCGCCCAAACGGGCTTCCAGATTTCCTGAATTCAGTCCGCAGCGGGGTCCCGTGACAACCGCGAAGTTCCTGATGTATGCTAATGCGAATCATTCGCATTCGTATTCACATAAGGAACCGACATGGCCACGTCCCGTGCCCTGAGTCTCGCGATCGCACTGTCCCTCGGGACAACCGCCTTCGCTCCCGCGCGTGCGGACGACGCGGCGGCCCTTGCGCCGACGGAGCTTCCCAAGGTCACGGTGACGGCCGAGCACGAGTCGGATGGTTACCTGGCGGAACGCAACCGGTCCGCCATGAAGACGGACACGCCGCTTCTTGACGTGCCGCAGTCGGTCTCGATCGTGACTAGTGACCTGATCCTGGACCAGTCGATGCAGAACCTCGCGGACGTCGTCCGCTACGTACCGGGCGCCGGGATGGCGCAGGGCGAGGGCCATCGCGACACGATCATCCTGCGCGGAAACAGTTCGACCTCGGATTTCTTCGTTGACGGCGTTCGCGACGATGCCGAGTATTTTCGCGACCTGTACAACCTCGACCGGGTCGAGGTGCTCAAGGGTCCAAATGCCATGATCTTCGGCCGCGGCGGCGCGGGCGGCGTGGCCAACCGGGTGACCCGCCAGGCGAACTGGGCACCGGTGCGCGAAGTTTCACTGCAGGGCGGCTCCTGGGACAACCGCCGCGCGACCTTCGATCTGGGCGACGGTGTGACCGATACCGTGGCCGCGCGCATCACCGGCGTGTACGAGGATTCGGACAGCTATCGCGACGGTGTCGAGCTCGAGCGCAAGGGCGTGAATCCGACCATGGCGTTCGGCATCGGCGACGCCACGGTGCTTCGCTTCTCATACGAGTACTTCGATTACGACCGGGTTGTTGACCGTGGCATTCCATCGCTCGACGGGCAGCCCTACCAGACGGACGAGTCGACTTTTTTCGGCGATCCGACGCAAAGCCCGACCCATGCGACGGTCAACCAGGGCTCGGTCATTATCGACCACGCGTTCAACGACAACGTGGCGATCCGCAATCGCACCATGTACGCCGACTACGACAAGTTCTATCAGAACGTGTTTCCGGGAGCGGTGGATGCGCTGGCCGGAACGGTGGCGATCACGGTCTATAACAACGAGCAGCTGCGCGAGAACCTGTTCAACCAGACCGACCTGATCTTCTCGTTCGAAACCGGCGGAATCCGCCATGGTTTCCTGGCAGGGGTCGAGCTCGGTGAGCAGGTCACCGACAATTTCCGGGAGACCGGCTTCTTCAACGACGTCGACACGTCGATCCAGGCGCCGCTCGACAATCCGACGATTTCGGTGCCGGTGACGTTCCGGCAGAGCGCGACCGACGCAGACAATCACGGCCGGGCGACGATCGCCGCCATTTACGTGCAGGACCAGATCACGCTTTCGCCGAAGTGGGAGGCGGTGCTAGGGCTGCGCTTCGACAAATTCGAAATGGATTTCACCAACAACCGAACGGGTGAAAACCTCGAGAGTTCCGACGATTTGCTGTCGCCGCGTGCCGGCCTGATCTACAAGCCGATTGAGCAGATGTCGATTTATGCGAGCTACAGCATGACTTACGTGCCGCGGGCGGGCGCGCAGCTGACGTCCCTCAACCTGACCAATCAAGCGCTCGAGCCGGAGGAATTCGAGAACATTGAAGTCGGCGCCAAGTGGGACGTTCGGCCCGGTCTCGCCCTGACCGCGGCCCTGTACCAACTGGACCGCACCAACGTCGTGATTCCGGACCCGAGCGATCCGACCGTTTCGATTCTCGTCGATGGACAGCGCGCCAATGGCTTCGAGTTCGGCGCGAGTGGCCAGATCAGCGAGGCCTGGAGCATCCAGGGCGGATACGCATACCAGGACGGCGAGCTGACGGCGGCGCTTGGCGGAAATCGGCTCGCGCAGCTTCCGGAGCATGTCATTTCGCTCTGGAACCGATTTGACCTGACGCCCGCCTGGGGCGTCGGCCTGGGTGTCGTTCACCAGACCGAGATGTACGCGGCCGCGGACAATGCTGTGACGCTGCCCGAGTTCACGCGTGTGGATGCCGCGGTCTTCTATACGCCAAACGATCGACTGCGGATGCAGCTGAATGTCGAAAACCTGCTCGACGAGCGGTACTACCCGAATGCGCACAACAACAACAACATTACGCCGGGCTCGCCGCTGGCGCTTCGCGTGGGAGTGACTGCGCGCTTCTAACCCGGCGAGTGCCTGGAAATGGTTGTTGCCTTAGACTCAGCGTGTCAGAGGAACCAGCACCGGGAGTCCAGGCATGACCAAGCTGACCTGCGGCCTGATCCAGATGGGGTTGAAGGGCGACACCTCGATGGTGCCGGATCGCATCCGCGATCTGATGATCGAGGCGCACATCCCGTACATCGAGGAAGCGGGAAGGAAGGGCGTGCAGGTCCTCTGCTTCCAGGAAGTGTTCACGCAGCCCTATTTCTGTCCCGGCCAGGACCGGAAATGGTACGCGGCCGCGGAGCGCATCCCGGAAGGCCACACCACGCGCCTGATGCAGGACTACGCGCTCAAACACAAGATGGTGATCGTCGCGTCGCTATATGAAGAGGCGATGCCCGGCGTCTACTACAACACCGCGGCAGTGATCGATGCGGACGGCCAGTACCTCGGCAAGTACCGCAAAACGCATATTCCGCAGGTCGATCCAGGCTTCTACGAAAAGTTCTTCTTCAAACCGGGCGACCTGGGCTACCCGGTATTCGACACGGCCTATGTGAAGCTCGGCGTCTACATCTGTTACGACCGCCATTTCCCGGAAGGCTGGCGCGCGCTCGCGTTGAACGGCGCGGAGTACATCGTGAATCCGTCGGCCACGGTTGCGGGTCTCAGCAAGTATCTCTGGGAGCTCGAGCAGCCGGCTTCGGCGGCGGCCAACGGCGTCTTCATTGGCGCGATCAACCGCATCGGCAGGGAAGAGCCCTGGGCCGCGAAAATGGGCGAGTTCTACGGTTCGAGCTACATCGTCAACCCGCGCGGCCAGATCGAGGCCCAGGCGAGTTCCGACAAGGACGAGCTCCTGGTCCACACGATCGACCTCGACATGATTCGCGAGGTCAGGAATACGTGGCAATTCTTCCGCGACCGCCGACCGGAGACCTACGGGCCGCTGGTCTGAGTCGATGGCCGAGCTGAAGACCGTCAGCCAGGCAATCACGGTCGGCGCGTTTGTCGAGCTCGATGCCGGCACCGACGTCACGACGAGCCCGCGCTACAACAAGGATATTGCGCCCACCCGCGCCAGTCAGCGAACCTGGAATCACTGGCATATCGCGGCGCTCTGGATCGGGATGTCGATCTGCGTGCCGACCTACACGCTGGGCGGCGTGCTGACGGCCTACTTCGGGCTGTCCGTGGTCGAGGCGCTGTGGACGGTCCTGATCGCGAATGTCGTGATCCTGATCCCGTTGACACTGAACGCGTTTCCCGGCACCCGCTACGGCATTCCATTTCCGGTGCTGTTGCGATCGTCCTTCGGCATCATCGGGTCGAATGTTCCGGCGCTGATCCGCGCGCTGATCGCCTGCGGCTGGTTCGGCATCCAGACACTGTTCGGCGGAATCGCCGTGCACTTGCTGCTCTCGGCGGTGTCCGACACCTGGGCGAGCCTGGGAGGAAAAGGCGAGGTCGCCGGCTTCTTCATCTTCTGGCTCGCGAACGTCTGGGTCGTGATCCGCGGCTCCGAATCCATCAAGCAACTGGAGGTGTTCGCAGCGCCCATGCTGATGGCCGTCGGCGTGGGACTCATCTTCTGGGCCTGGCCGCAGGCCTCGGTCACCGACCTGATCGCGCAGCCACCGGATCGGCCGGCAGGCGCATCGCCTGCGAGCTACTTTTTTGCCGGGCTCACGGCGATGGTCGGATTCTGGGCGACGCTGTCGCTCAACATCCCGGATTTCAGCCGCTTTGCCGATTCGCAGAAGAGCCAGATCGTCGGCCAGATCCTCGGCCTGCCGCTGACCATGTTCCTGTTCGCGGGGCTCGGCGTGCTGATGACGGCGGCGTCCGCCGGACTCGTCGGACAGACGGTCTCGGATCCGATAACGCTCATTGGCCTCATCGACAATCCGTTCTGGACCGTCGTCTCGATGTTCGTGATCATCGTCGCAACCATCTCGACCAATACGGCGGCGAATGTCGTCTCGCCCACGAACGACTTCCAGAACGTCGCGCCCAAGTTGATCAACCAGACGAAAGGCGTGCTGCTGACAGGTGCGATCGGCATCCTGCTGATGGGCTGGGAACTCTTCAAGAAGATGGGATGGCTGGTGTCCGACGTCAGCGTCGAGAGTCTCTACTCGAACTGGCTGATCGGCTATTCGAGCCTGCTCGGCCCGATCGCGGGCATCATGATCACGGACTATTTCATCGTCCGCCGCCAGAAGCTCGATCTCGCAGGTCTTTACAAGGACGATGGACCTTACCCGGCGTGGAACCGGGCGGGTTTCGTTGCCTTCCTCGTGCCGGTCGGCCTGACGCTCATCGCGATCACGACCGGCTGGCTCGGCTGGTTCTACGACTACGGCTGGTTCACCGGCTCCCTGCTCGGTGGATTGCTCTATTATCTGCTGAGCGGCAAGAGGTAGTTCGCTTGGCACTGCTCATCCGGGGCGGCACGGTGGTTACGGCGGACGAAACCCGGCGTGCCGACGTGCTGTGCGACGGCGGCCGCATCGTCGCGATCGCGCCGTCGATCGATGCGCCGAAAGGCGCCGAGATCGTCGATGCCGGCTCGCAGTTCGTGATGCCCGGCGGCATCGACCCGCACACGCACATGCAGCTGCCTTTCATGGGCACGGTCGCGAGCGACGATTTCTATACGGGCACGGCGGCGGGTCTCGCCGGCGGCACCACGATGATCATCGACTTCGTGATTCCGAATCCGCAGCAGAACCTCCTGGAGGCCTGGCGCCAGTGGCGCGGCTGGGCCGAGAAGGCCTGCGCCGACTATTCCTTCCACGTCGCGATCACCTGGTGGGACGAGACGGTCGGCCGCGACATGGAGACACTGGTGCGTGAGCACGGCGTCAACAGCTTCAAGCATTTCATGGCCTACAAGGGCGCGATCATGGCGGACGACGAGACGCTGGTGAACAGCTTCTCGAAGGCAATCACGCTCGGCGCCATCGTGACCGTGCATGCCGAGAACGGCGAGCTGGTCTACACGCTGCAGGACCGCATCTTTCGCCAGGGCATCACCGGTCCCGAAGGGCATCCGCTGTCGCGGCCGCCGGAAGTGGAAGGGGAGGCCGCCAATCGCGCGATCCGCATCGCCGAGGTGCTGCGCGTGCCGCTCTACGTCGTTCACGTCTCCTGCCGGCAGGCGCTCGAGGCGATCACGCGCGCGCGCAACGAGGGACAGCGCGTATTCGGCGAGGTACTGGCAGGACACCTGCTGATCGACGACTCCGTGTACCGCGATCCGGACTTCACCCGCGCCGCGGCGCACGTGATGAGCCCGCCGTTCCGTTCTGCCGAGCACCAGGCGGCGCTCTGGCGCGGCCTGCAATCCGGGAACCTGCAGACCACGGCGACGGATCACTGCTGTTTCTGCGCTCCGCAAAAGGCTGCGGGCCGTGACGATTTCCGCAAGATCCCGAACGGCACCGCGGGCATCGAAAACCGCATGGAAGTGCTCTGGCACCATGGCGTCGGCACCGGGCGACTCACGATGAACGAGTTCGTGCGCGTGACGTCGACGAACGCGGCGCAGATATTCAACATCTACCCGCGGAAGGGCAGCGTCACCGTCGGCGCCGATGCGGACCTCGTGGTCTGGGATCCGAACGGCAGCAAGACGATCTCCGCGAAGACGCATCACCAGAATATCGACTTCAACATCTTCGAAGGCATGACTGTGAAGGGCAGGGCATCGCACACGATCAGCGCCGGCAAGCTCGTCTATGCGGATGGGGATCTGCGTGTCGAGCGTGGCGCCGGCCGCTACGTCGACCGACCCCCGTATCCGTCCTATTACGAAGCCGTGAAGAAGCAGGCCGAACTCGCGCGGCCTTCCGCCGTCAAGCGAACGTGAACACACCCGACATCGCGCCGGGCCGGCTGACCACTGCCGAAATCGAACGCAATTTCGCGGACCTGCACCCGCCGCTGTCGAAGTCGGAGGCGCTGATCGCCGCCGATCGATGCTACTTCTGCTTCGCGGCGCCCTGCATTGCCGCCTGTCCGACGGGAATCGACATTCCGCGCTTCATTCAGTCGATCAGGAGCGGCGACATCGAGGGCGCCGCCACCGCGATTCTTTCCGAGAACATCATGGGCGGCATGTGCGCGCGTGTCTGCCCGACCGAAGTGCTCTGCGAACAGGCCTGCGTGCGGAATGTCCACGAAGAGAAGCCGGTCGACATCGGCCTGCTGCAGCGTTTTGCGACCGATCCGGTCATCGGCGCCGCTACCCAGCTATTTTTCCGCGCTGCGCCTACGGGCAGGCGCGTCGCAGTCGTCGGCGGCGGACCCGCGGCGCTCTCCTGCGCGCATCGCCTGGCCTGGCTCGGTCACGGGATCACGATCTTCAGCCGCGACGGCAAGCTCGGCGGACTGAACGAGTACGGCATCGCGGCCTACAAAACGGTGGACGAATTTGCGCAGCGCGAAGTTGCGTACATCCTGGGCATCGGCGGCATCGATGTGCGCGCGGGCAGCGCGCTCGGCCGAGACCTGTCACTCGCGAAATTGTGCCGCGAGTTCGATGCGGTATTCCTGGCTGTCGGCCTCGCCGGCGTCAACCGGCTCGGCCTTGAAGCGGAAGACCTTCCGGGCGTGATCGACGCGGTGCGCTTCATCGCGGAACTTCGCCAGGCGCCGGACAAATCGCAGTTGTCGGTCGGGAGGCGTGTCGTCGTCATTGGCGGCGGCATGACGGCCATCGACGTGGCGTTGCAGTGCAAGCGCCTGGGCGCCGAAGACGTGACGATTGTCTATCGCCGCGGCAAGGAACAGATGGGTGCCAGCCGGTTCGAGCAGGACCTGGCCCAGAGCGGCGGCGTGCGCATCAAGGACTGGGCGAAGCCGGTGCGCCTGGTCGGGAAGGGATTCGTGACGCGGGTCGAGTTCGAGAGCACCTGCGAAGGAGCGGAACGGAAGCTGGAGGGAACGGGCGAGACCTTTGCCATGAACGCGGACGTCGTCTTCAAGGCGATCGGCCAGGAGATCGCGTGGAATGAACTGGGGGCCGCCAGCGCCATACTTCGCGTCGCGGACGGGCGAATTGCAGTCGACGCCCACCGGAAAACGTCGCTCGATAATGTCTGGGCGGGTGGCGACTGCGCCGCGGGCGGCAAGGACCTGACGGTGACCGCGGTGCAGGACGGAAAGCTCGCGGCGCTGGCAATCGACGAGTATCTGAAATGATGAGACCTGGCATCCGAATTCCTCGGCATCCGATCACCGAATCCGTTCTGGCTCGCCTCGGCGCCGCCGACCGACAAGGCCTATAACGTCAATCGCGCATTCGAAGCCGGCTGGGGCGGCGTGGTCTGGAAGACGCTCGGCGAGGATCCACCAATCGTCAACGTCAGTGGTCCGCGCTATGGCGCGATCCACTCGAATGACCGGCGTGTCATCGGCTTCAACAACGTCGAGCTGATCACCGACCGGCCGCTCGAGACAAACCTGAACGAGATCCGTCAGGTCAAGCGCGACTGGCCGGACAGGGCCGTGGTCGTCTCAGTCATGCTGCCGATGAATCGCGAAGTCTGGGCGAAGGTCGTGCCGATGATCGAGGACACCGGCGCCGATGCCCTCGAACTCAATTTTGGCTGCCCGCACGGCATGTCGGAGCGTGGCATGGGTTCCGCGGTCGGGCAGGTGCCCGAGTACATCCAGCAGGCGACCGAATGGTGCAAGTCGGTCGCACGGGTGCCGGTCATCATCAAGCTGACGCCGAACGTGACCAGCATTCTCGGGCCCGCGAAAGCCGCGAAGCAGGGCGGCGCGGATGCGGTGTCGCTCATCAACACGCTGAATTCGATCATGCGTGTCGACTACGACACGCTCACCATGTACCCGGCGACGGACGGGATGGGATCGCACGGTGGCTATTGCGGCCCGGCGGTCAAGCCGATCGCGCTGCACATGGTCGCCGAGATCGCGCGCAATCCCGTAACGCGCGAGCTGCCGATTTCCGGCATCGGCGGCGTCACGGACTGGCGCGACGCGGTCGATTTCCTGGCGCTCGGGGCGAGCAACGTGCAGGTCTGCACGGCGGCGATGGTGTACGGCTTCAGGATCATCGACGATCTCACGAGCGGGCTTTCGCGCTTCCTGCGTGACAAGGGCATGAAGAGCGTGAAGGAGCTGGTCGGGCGCGCCGTGCCCTCGGTGACGGACTGGCAATATCTCAACCTGAACTACGTCGTGAAGGCGCGCATCGATCAGGACCTGTGCATCCAGTGCGGCCGCTGCCACATCGTCTGCGAGGATGCGTCGCACCAGGCCATCACCCACACGGTGAACGGCCAGCGCCGGTTCGAGGTCATCGACGAGGAGTGCGTCGGCTGCAATCTTTGCGTCAGCGTCTGCCCGGTCGTCGACTGCATCACGATGGAACGGCTGACCTCAGGTGTTGACACCCGAACGGGGCGTCCTATTAATAACAAGAAATCGGACTGGACCACGCATCCCAATAACCCGATGCGCCGGCCGGATGAATCCTGAATATAGTGCGATGCTCGCGGTCGCGATCGAGGAAGCCCGCACCGGCCTCGCGGAGGGCGGAATCCCGATCGGCGCTGCACTCTTCGATTCGGCCGGCCGCGTGATCGGGCGGGGACGCAATCGCCGGGTACAGGAGGGCGACCCCTCGGTTCACGCCGAAACGGACGCCTTCCGCAAGGCCGGCCGGCAGAAAACCTACCGGGACAAGGTCATGGCCACGACGCTGGCCCCCTGCTGGTATTGCAGCGGACTGGTGCGTCAGTTCGGGATCGGCACGGTGGTCGTCGGCGAATCGGTGAATTTCGAAGGCGGAGTCGCATGGCTCCGGGAAAACGGCATTCGGGTCATCGACTTGCACTCGGCCGAATGCGTCGACATGCTGGCAAGCTTCATTCGCGAGCATCCCGGCGTCTGGAACGAAGACATCGGCCGGGAATGACCACGAATCCTCGCCAAGGGTTATGATCGCCACCACTTGAAACCGGACAGGGGAGTTTCGCAGTGCACAAGAAAAACCTGGCCCTCATCGCGAGCGCCTTGCCGATCGGGAGCCTGATAGCCGGACATGCCGCCATCGCGCAGGAAACGTCCTTCGAGCCCGTCATCGTGACGGCGCAGAAGCGCGAACAGAGCATTTATGAAGTGCCGGTCGCAATCAGCGCGTTTTCGGCCGAGATGATCGAGAAACAGGGCATTTCGGACCTGACGGATATCGGCAAGTTCGTGCCGAACCTGAACGTCACGGGGTTTTCGGCCGGTCACACGTCCTCGGCCAATCCCTTCATTCGCGGCATCGGCCTGCAGGACCACCTGATCACGACCGACCCGGGTGTCGGCGTCTATGTGGACGGCGTCTACCTGGGCCGCCAGGTCGGGCCAGAACTGGAGCCTTGCGAACATCGAGCGCGTCGAGGTGCTGCGCGGTCCGCAGGGCACCCTGTACGGACGCAACTCGATCGGCGGCGCCATCAACATCATCACGCGCCAGCCCGGCGACGAGGACGGCGGTCGGGTGTCGCTGACGGCCGGATCGCGCGGACGCCTGAACGCCGATTTCTACACGAACATGAGTTTCTCGGACCAGTTCGCGATGTCCCTGACGGGCGCATTCCAGAGCCGCGACGGACTTGGCAAGTTCCTGATGCTCGAGAACCCGCGCAAGGAAGTCGGCGAGCTCGAGGACATTTCGGCGCGGGTCGCGCTCAAGTGGTCGCCGAACGATCGACTTTCGTTCCTCCTCACTGCCGACGGCAACGAGGGCGACAACGGCCTCCGTCCCTACGACACGCTGATCGACGAGGTGCCGAACGGCGGCGTGTACGCCTGCCGGCTACCGCAATTCGGATACGGCCTCGAATCCGTACAACAACAACACCGGCCAGGAGTCGCAGATCGCGGTGACGAACGAGGCGGAGGGCGTCTCGCTGACCGTGGATTACACGATATCCGACGGCATGGCCGCCAAGCTGCTCCTGAGCGACCGCCATTCGGAATACAAGGCCGGCCTCGACGACGATGGCTTCTTCGACGATTTCCTGAGCTTCCCGGAGACGGGCGAAGCCGACCAGCAATCGGCCGAACTGCAGCTCACGGGCACGTTCGGCGCCTGGGACTACGTCGCCGGCCTCTACTGGTTCGAGGAGGAGGGCAAGAACGTCCAGGACCCGACGATTTTCCTCGGCGGTCCGGGCGATTTCCTGCTGACGCAGGAAGTCAGACAGCCAGGCGATCTACGCGAACGTCGGCTACAACTTCTCCGACGACTTCCGGGTCTCGGGCGGCCTGCGCTACACGCAGGACGACAAGACGGCCGGTACGATCTGACATCAACAGCGGCCTGATTCGTCGACGACGTCCAACAGCCGCGACTGGTCGGAGACGAGCTGGGACGTTTCGGCGAATTACCAGTTGAACGACGGCCTGAACGTGTACGGCACGATCCAGAGCGGCTACCAGTCGGGCCAGTTCCCGCCGCGTCCGTACTGCCTGTTCGGATTCGTGGTCTTCGGCGGACTTCGATCCGCTCTCGGATGACCCGAACTACTGTTTCGTGGCCAACGACAACGTCACGGCGCTGAACTACGAGGTCGGCCTGAAGGGCCAGCCGTTCGACAACCTGCAGATGAGCATCGCCGTGTTCTACACCGATTACTCGGACCTGCCGTACCAGGTGAGCACGACGATGCCGGCGCCGGCTTCAACACGCAGAACATCATCGTCGACCAGACATCGATGGGCATCGAGTGGGAGAGCACCTGGCTGGTGACGGACGCTTTCCGCCTCCACGCGACGCTCGGCTACATCGACGCCGACGTGAGACGTGAGGACCCGACAACCCGCGCCGCGGTTGCGCCGCTGACGCCGGAGCTCACGTTCTCGATGAGCCCGGAGTTCAACTTCCCGCTCGGCAATGGCGAGGTCACCGCTGCGCGCCGACTGGTCGTTCCGCGACGACATGTACGGCGAGCCGAGCTCGGATCCGGGCCGCTTCACGCGCATCGACAGCCGCGACCTGATCAATTTCGACATCACGTACCGGCCGTCCGACGGCAACTGGTCGGTTTCCGGCCTATGGCAAGAACGTCACGGATGAGCGCTACGACAACGCGCGGCTGAATCCCGGCGACTACGTGCTGGTCATACTCAGTCGAACGACGCCAGCGAGTTCGGAGTGCGCGTGACCCGGGACTTCTGAACGATCCAGGCGGGCCCGGATGGCCGGGCCCGCTTGTCAGACCCTGCCTAGCGTTCTCTCAGGCCGGCTGCACGTTCGCGTTCAGGCGGAACAGGTTGATCGGGTCGTACTTCTTCTTGAGTGCCCGCAGCCGCGGCAGGCTGATGCCGTAATTGTCGCTGACCAGTTTCTGGGGCTCGTCGCCGATCGAATTGGTATAGCGGCCGAGGGTGAACGGCTCGAGGGTCGCCCAGTAATCCTTGATGTAACGAATATGCGGCGCTGAATCAGTGTCGAGTTTCCACGAGACGATCGAGAACATCCCGTGCTTCACGTGCCGGTGCGAAAAGGCGGTGGCGTCGGGCGCGACGCGACCGATCGCCCCGCCGGCATGCTGGAAATACACCACCGTGCCGCGACCCGGATCCGGCTGGAAACCATCCAGCAGCTTGTCGACCATGCTGCGCTGGAAGTCGCGGATGAACCCTTCCTTCATGTAGGCGCCTTCATTGCGCGGATCGCTCCGGTCCGAGCTGCGCTGGATCGCGACGTACTCCTGTGCCTTGATCGTGTCGGCGATCGGCGTGCCGAGCTTGCGCAACGGTGCGAGCACACGCTCGGCGTCGCCGGCGGAACCGGAAAAACAGACCGATATGCCGATCACGCCGGGCTTGCCGCCGATCGGCGCCACCATGAAGGCGTCCGCATACAGTTCATCCGGGGCATTCGAGCTGAAGTCGCCGTAGAACTCCAGAATTTCACGCGCCCTGGCAATCGGGAAAATCATGTCGCCGCCGACGATCTGGCGCTGCATCGGATGCAGGCCGAACTCGAAACCGGTGACGACGCCGAAGTTGCCGCCACCGCCACGCACTCCCCAGAGCAGTTCCGGATTCTCGTCGGCGCTTGCATGAAGTCGTTGGCCATCGGCGGTGACGATGTCGACCGCCCGCACGTTGTCGAGCGCGAGCCCGAAACGCCGCGCCAAGCCGTCCGAATCCGCCGCCCAGCGTCAGGCCGCCGATTCCGGTGTGCGACACGGTTCCCGCCGGTCGTCACGAGGCCGAAAGCCATCGCCTCGTGATCCAGCTCGCCGAGCAGGCTGCCGCCGGCTGCATAGGCACGCCGCGACAGGGGGTCAACGCGCACGTTGCGGAAGCGTGACAGGTCGATCTGCATGCCGCCTTCGCAGGTGGACTTGCCGGAGGTGCTGTGGCCGCCGCATTTCACTGCAAGGAGCAGCTCGCGTTCGCGCGCGAAGTTCACGGCGCTCTGAATGTCAGCGACGCCCGTAGGCTGCACGACGAGCGCAGGATGCTTGTCGATCGATTCGTTGAGCACGCGGCGCGCCTGGTCGTAGCCCGGCTCGCCCGCAAGCAGGATCGGGCCGCGCAGGCTCGCCCTGAGATCCTTGAGCGCCGCCTGTTCGATGACCGTGGCCGAACCATCGAGCTTGACGGCGGCGATGCCGCCCGCGGCCTGCGACGCTTCCTGGTCGAGCGCGTAGAGGCGGGACCAGGGCAGTGCGCAGCCAACTGCCGCTGCAACGGAAGTCTGGACGAAGTGCCGGCGATTCATGTGGTCTCCCCAATCGGGACGGCTTGTCCCTTGAACGCGGAACGGAGCAGGAGGACGGCGGCGTACAGTACGACGACGACCACGCCCCAGCGCAGCGTCTCGAGCGGCAGGGATTTCACCAGGAAGGCCGCGACCAGCACGAGCGGCACACCGCCGATCGCGAGCCCGATCACGACCCGGCGGTCGATGCGATCCGCACGCAGGAATTTCATGCCGCAGACCGGCATCAGGAAGGCGCAGGCGCCCATCATGATCGGAAATGCAGCGATCGGATTCAGGCCGAGCAGCGACAGGCTGATGAGCGACGGCGCGTACAGCCCGATGCCGAAGGTCATGAGCGCCCCGAGCACGAAGTGCGCGATCGTCGCGATCGCAAACGCGCCCGCCGGCAGCGAGAGCGCGTCGCCGCCGCCCGGCATCAGGCCGAGATTGGTCAGCGCAAAGAGGCCAGCCGCCAACAGGAGCGCGACGCCGACGAAGCCCTGGACCACGCGGACCGGGACGCGCACGACGATGGGCGCGCCAACGAGCGCACCGGCAACTGCCGCGGCAATGCAGGCGATCAGCAACATCGGGTCGACCTTGACGAGATTGATGAAGATGAAGGCCTGCGCGAAGGTGGGCCAGGCGTGCCCCGCATTGAGGATCGCCGGGATGAAGCTGTCGGGCACCATCTTGCGGAGCTTGAGCCAGGCGGTCGTCGGCGCAAACGAACCGATGCCGAGCGTATCGAAGAAATTTGTGACCGCGCCGAGGGCGATGGCTTCGACGTTGGGTCGAAGCTCATTGTGCTTCCGCGCCGTCGTGTAGAGAACGTTGGTGAATGCGACGCTGAGGATGCCGAGCGCGGCGAGCAGGGCGGCGACGATCATGGGGACCCGCGTTTGCGCATCGCGCGTACTCTACCTCAGAATGTCGCCACCTGCTCCAGGGGATTGGGTACATGCATCTCAAGCTTTTCGGGCGCCGCCTGAGCGCCGCATTAATTTGTATCTTGCTCGCACCTGCCGGACGGGCGGCCGAGCCTCGCAATTCCGCCGGACATTTCCGGGCAGTCGCTCGAAATCCTGAAACGCTCGATCGGTTTCAAGACCGCGATCGGCGAAGGCCAGGTCCCGGCCTATGCCGAATACATCGCCAGCGTATTGAAGGCCGGGGGCTTCGCTGCTGAAGACATCACGATCACGCCGCGCGGCCAGACCGCGACACTCGTCGCCTATTACCGTGGCAAGGACTCGTCTGCGAAGCCGATCGTGATTGCGGCGCACATGGACGTCGTGCCGGCGCTGCGCGAGGACTGGGAGCGCGATCCCTACGTCGCGGTGGTCGAGAACGGCTATGTCTTCGGGCGCGGCTCCTCCGACAACAAGTTTGGAATCGCTTCGACCGTCGCGGCGCTTCTCTGGCTCAAGCAAGAAGGCTACAAACCGCGCCGGGACATCGTGCTCGCACTCACGGGCGACGAGGAAACGAATGGGGCCACGACTGCCGTGCTGGCCCAGGAATTGAAACACGCCGAAATGGTACTGAACAGCGACGCGGGCGGAGCCTATCTCGGCGATGACGGAAAACCAGTCGTCTATGCGTTGCAGGCCGCCGAGAAGACCTACATGGACTTCGAGGTCAGCTTCACGAATCCCGGCGGCCACAGCAGCCGGCCGGGGCCGATGAATGCGATCTACGACATGGCGCGAGCGATCACGCGCGTCGCCGGGTTTCGGTTCCCGGCCCGCAGCAGCGAATTGACGAAAGCCTATTTCCGCGCGGCCGGCGCGATCACGCCTGCCCCCGTGGGCCCCGCGATGCTCCGCTACGCCGACAATCCGGCCGACAAGTCGGCTTACGACCTGCTGGCATCCCATCCCGAATATGTCGGTCAGCTCGGCACGACCTGCGTGGCCACAATGGCAAAGGCGGGTCACGCGCCGAACGCGCTGCCGCAGCGCGCGATGGTCAACATCAATTGCCGAGTCTTTCCGGGCGAATCGGTCGAAAGCGTGAAATCGACGCTCGTCACGGTGATCGACGATCCCAAGGCGCAGGTCGCGGTCGTCGGCCATCCCATGCCGAGCGATGCTTCGCCGCTCCGCGACGACGTGATGAAGGCAGTCCGGCAGGCGATCAATCTGCGCGCGCCGGGCCTGCCGATCGTGCCGTCGATGTCGGCGGGTGCGACCGACAGCCTCTTTTACCGCAATGTCGGTGTGCCAAGTTACGGCGTGTCGGGCATTTTCATGCACCCGAAGGACAATTTCGCGCACGGCCTGAACGAACGCGTGCCCGTCGCGACCATCGACGGCGCGGTGATCCAGTGGCGCAGCATGCTCCGCGAGCTCACGCGCTAACGGGCATGCCGACGGTCAAGCGTTGCGCCGCTGCCGGTGAAGCAGGTAGAGGCCGGCTGCGATGACGATGCCCGCCCCGGCAAGAGTCTGGATTCCGGGCAGCGTCTGCCAGACGAACCAGTCGATGGCGACGCCCCAGACGAGGGCCAGATATTCATAAGGCGCGACCACCGATGCGGGCGCGAGCCTGAATGCCTCGGTGATGAGGTGCTGGCCTGCCCAGCCGGTGAGCCCGACGGCGATGATCCATTTCCAGTCCGCCGCCACGATCGGCACCCAGGCCGGAGCGGCGAGCGCGCCCGCTCCGATGGCGACCATCAACAGGAACCAGAAAACCATGGAAGCCGTGGTCTCGGTGGCGGACATCAGGCGCACCAGGACGACTACAAACGCATAGGCAAGCGCCGAGCCGAGAGCCGCGACACCCGCGAGGCTCGCGAAGCCCGACACGCTCGGACGCAGCATCACAAATACGCCTGCAAGTCCTGCGAAGATCGCACCCCAGATATGACGATTGACTTTCTCACCGAGCAGCAACGCCGCGCAGAGCACGACCAGAAGCGGCGCGCTCATGTAGACCGCGTAGGTGTCCGTCATGCTCCCGCGCGCAAGCGCCCACAGGAATCCCCAGAGCATGAGGACGGCGAGCACGGCGCGCAGCAGGTGGAGCTGCCATCGCACGGGCCGAAGGAGGTGAACGCGGCCGGTCGCCAGATAGGCGAGGAACACCAGGGGCAGGGAACTCGCGCCGCGGAGACAGGCGACCTGCAGCGGCGGATACCGGACGGTCAGTTGCTTCATGAGCGCATCCATGACCGCGAAGACTCCAACGGCCGCGATCATCAACAGGATGCCTCGCAGCCGGTCGGATTTTTCAGTCATCGGGTGTCGGTATGCTTCCGCTACAATTCCGTCACAGTAGCCTCCTGCGGGCGGAGCAACAAGCATGAAGGTCTATCGGCAACGTACTCGACATGATCGGCCGGACGCCGATGCTCGAAGCAAAGAAGCTCGATGCCGGGATCTGCAGGCTATTCCTCAAGCTCGATCTCCAGAATCCGGCGGGCTCGATCAAGGACCGCATCGGGCTCTCGATGATCGAGGAGGCGGAACGCCGCGGCGACCTCAAGCCGGGCGGCACGATCATCGAGGCGACCGCCGGCAATACCGGTCTCGGCCTCGCGCTCGTCGCAGCACAAAAGGGGTACCGCGTCGTGCTCGTGCTGCCGGACAAGATGAGCCAGGAGAAGATCTTCAACTTGCGCGCGATGGGTGCGGAGGTCGTGCTGACCCGCTCCGACGTCGAGAAGGGCCACCCGGAGTATTACCAGGATCTCGGCGCCCGGATCGCGCGCGAAAAGGGTTACTACTACATCAACCAGTTCGGCAATCCCGACAACCCGAAGGCCCACGCGACCACGACCGGCCCGGAGATCCTCGAGCAGATGGATGGGAATGTCGACGCCGTCGTCGTCGGCATCGGCTCGAGCGGCACGATCACGGGCCTGACACAATGCTTCCGCGAGAAGCTGCCGTCAGTCGAGATCGTGCTCGCCGACCCGGAAGGATCGGTGCTCGCCGACCAGGTCAACAAGGGCCGTTACGACAAGGCCGGTTCCTGGCTCGTCGAGGGCATCGGCGAGGATTTCATCCCGGACATCTGCGATCTCTCGATGTGCCGCAAGGCCTACAGCATTCCCGACGGAGAATCCTTCGCAGTCGCGCGCGAGATCCTGCTCAAGGAGGGGCTGCTGGTCGGCTCGTCGACGGGGACGCTGGTGGCGGCGGCGCTGCGGTACTGCCGCGAGCAGAAGAAGGCGAAGCGCGTCGTCACCTTCGCCTGCGACACCGGCAACAAGTACCTGTCGAAGCTCTTCAACGATTTCTGGATGGAGGACCAGGGCTTCATCCAGCGCAAGCAGCACGGCGACCTGCGCGACCTCGTCGGCCGGCCGCACGGCGAGCGCGCGACGATCACGGTCGGCCCCGACGACGTGCTGACGACGGCGCACAACCGGCTGCGGAACGCGGGCTTCAGCCAGCTGCCGGTAATGGAAACCGAGCGGCTGGTCGGATTCATCGACGAGGACGACATCCTGCGGCACGCGTTCGGCAAGCCCGAGCGATTCAACGACCCCGTGCGCTCGGCAATGCATACGAATTTTCTCGTGGTCGAGCCGACCCTCTCGATGCGGAACCTCGTCGCGATGCTCGACGTCCAGCCCTATGCCGCGGTGATGGACCAGGGCGAATTCCACGGGCTCATCACCCGTGCCGACGTGCTCAACTACCTGCGCCGCCAGATGACCGCAACACCGGCGCACTGAGGCGATCGATGAAGGATTCGAAGAAGCCACGCGGATTCTCGACCCGCGCCATCCACGCCGGCCAGTCGCCGGACCCGACGACCGGCGCGGTCATGCCGCCGATCTACGCCACCTCGACCTATGCGCAGGACGAGCCCGGGCGTGCACAAGGGCTACGAGTATTCGCGCACGCAGAATCCGACGCGCATGGCATTCGAGCGCTGCATCGCGGACCTCGAGGGCGGCAGCCGCGGTTTCGCCTTTGCCTCGGGCATGGCGGCGACCGCGACGCTGCTCGAGCTTCTCGACAGCGGCGATCACGTGGTTGCGATGGACGATCTCTACGGCGGCAGCTTCCGCCTGTTCGAACGGGTGCGTCGGCGCTCGGCCGCGCTCGAATTCAGTTTCGCCGACCTGTCGGATCCAAAGGCCGCGGTGGCGGCAATCCGGCCGAAAACGCGGATGATCTGGATCGAGACGCCCACCAATCCGCTGCTGCGGCTGGTGGACATCGCGGCAGTCGCGGAAGCCGCACGCGGCCGCGGAATCCTCACGGTCGTCGACAACACGTTCGCAACGCCGTGGATCCAGCGGCCGCTCGAACTCGGCGCCGACATCGTCATGCACTCGGCGACGAAGTTCCTGAACGGGCATTCGGACATGGTCGGCGGCGTCGCCGTGGTTCGCGACGCGGAGCTCGGCGAGCGCATCGGATTTCTGCACAATGCGATCGGCGCGATCGGAGGGCCCTTCGACAGTTTTCTCGCGCTGCAGGGGGCTCAAGACACTGCCCCTGAGGATGCGCCAGTCGAGCGAATCGGCGCTCGCGATCGCGTTGCGCCTCGAGCGCCACCCACGCGTCGAGCGCGTGATCTATCCGCGCCTCCCGTCGCATCCGCAACACGCGCTCGCGGAGCGCCAGATGGCGAATGGCGGCAGCGGAATCGTCACCTTCTTCCTGCAGGGCGGCCTGCCTGAAGCACGCCATTTCCTCGAGCGGCTCGAAGTTTTCACGCTGGCCGAAAGCCTTGGCGGCGTCGAAAGCCTGGTGGACCACCCGGCGATCATGACCCACGCCTCGGTGCCGCCGGAGACGCGCGCGAAGCTCGGCATCAGCGATTCGCTGGTGCGGCTCTCGATCGGCATCGAGGATACGGTGGATCTGATCGCGGACCTGGAAGCGGCGCTCGGCTGAATACTTGACAATGTAGCCTCACGTAGCTACATTGCCGTCTATGAAAACCGTGGGCATTCGTGAACTCAAAAACCGCCTGAGCGAGTATCTGCGCGAGGTACGCGCAGGCGAGAGTGTGCTCGTCACGGACCGGGGGGAGGTCGTGGCGGAGTTCTCACCGCCTGGACAGGGGCAAATCGATGCGTCTGTTCCCGCAGGGCTGCGTGCCTTGGCGAGGCGTGGCCTGGCCACGCTGGGTTCTCCGGGTGACGCTGGCCTGTACCAGGCATTGCCGCGCAAGCATCCTGGCAAACGTAGCGCCGCGCAGCTGCTGGATGAAGAGCGCGGTTCCAGGTGAACCTGTACGCCGAGTCCAGCGCCGTCCTGGCCTGGCTTTTCGACGAAAGCTCCGCACAATCGGTGCGCAGGTCGTTGGCCGCGGCCGAGTTCATCGTTGCTTCAGATCTGACTCTCATCGAATGCGATCGGGTGCTCATCCGTGCGGTCACCCTCGGTGAACTGACAGAAGTGGAGGCAGCGGATCGAAGAGCGTACCTGGCGGCGGCAGCCTCGCACTGGCACATCCTGCGCATCGCTCCGGAAATCGTAGATCGCGCTCGACAACCATTTCCTGGCGAACCGATTCGCACGCTGGATGCCATTCATCTCGCCTCGGTTCTGACCGCACGGACGGCGATCGTTGGGCTTAGGCTCCTCAGTCTGGACGACCGAGTCCGCAAGGCGGCGAAGAAGCTCGGGCTGGAACTTCTTCCGGAATAGGGCGGCTAGGGAACCCCGGGATCCAGATCCTCGACAGTGCCGTCTGCGGATATCGCCAGCTGATCGCCGGCCTCGGCGGTCGTGGTGACGTCGCCCGCAGCGAATCTCACAGTGACGTCGTAAGTGCCGGTCCAGGGCGCGGCAAATATCAGGTCGTACATGTTCTGGGAACGAAGACCCGAACCCGATTCGACCACGCGGGTCATGATTCGGGTCGGCTCATCCTGTGGCACGACGCGCACGATCCGCCCCTGCTGATTGCGCTCGCCGTCTTCCCCGACGATCCGGAGCCGGATCCTCCGCGTCAGCGTGTTTGCGCCGCGCAGGAGGCGGTAGGAAGGGCCCCAGCGCGACAGGATGTCGCTATTGCCGTCGGCGTTGACATCGCCGCAAGCGAGTTGATCGTTGCGCGAGACGAGGGAATCCGGGTCCGCGGCGACTCCCTCCTGAATCGCCGACCGCATCAATGTGCCAGCGACATTGACCAGAAGCTTGGGCACGCCCAGTCCGGTTGCGGTGAGGTTGTTTGCGATCACCACATCTTCGAAGCCGTCGACATTGATGTCGCAGATCGTGAGCCCAAACCCGAAAGTGGCGGCAGGATCGGGATCGAGAATTTCGCCGGCGTCGAACACGCCGCCGGCATTGAGGTGCAGGCGCGTGACCGAGCCGGTGTGGTGGATGAGGTCGAGATCGCCGTCGAGGTCGACGTCGAGCAGCTTCAGCCCGTTGTCCGCAATCACCGGAATGCCCGCCGCCGCACTGCCATCGGTGAACGTGCCGTTGCCGTTGTTGAGCATCAACCGCGAACCGAATAACAGATCGACGAAGCCGTCTTCATTGAAGTCCACGGCCTGCCCGCCGCGCGGAACGTAGAGTGCGCCGGGCGGATTGGGGTCGACGCCGGCGGCTGCGGCAATGTCGGCAAATCCGCCGCTGCCGTCATTGCGGAGTAGCCAGTTGCGGGCGCCGTCGCCGCGCGTCTGGTCATTGGGCGCAAACAGGTCAACGTCGCCGTCATTGTCAAAGTCGGCGGCGAGCAGCGTCCCGCCGAATCCGCCGATCGCGAGCGCGGAAACGCCGGCGGACGTCTGGTAGTTCCCGTCGCCCTTGTTGACGTGCATGAGCGCGATCGACGCGGGTGTGCCTGCTGGCGACAGCGTGTTGCTGAAGAGATCGTCAAAGCCGTCGCCGGTGAAATCGGCAAAGCGCGAGTCGCCGGTCGTGCGTCCGGCCGCAAGCAGGTCCGCAAGCCCGGCATCTGGCAGCACGCGGGCGAAGAAGTTGCCGGTGCAGACTTCCGTATCGATCGTACCGTTTGCGGTTGCCGTGTCCAGGCATCCGTCGTCGTTCGGATCGCCGAATGCGGCACCGGCCACCGGCAGCGTGTATCCGGTCACGACGTGGGTCGGCGAAAGCGCAGTCGGGCCGCCGACGCCGATCCGCGTGTCGTTCATTGCGATGACGCGATAGAAAATGGGCGTCGTAACGGGAATCAGGGGCAGCACCAGCGGCGAGTCATCCGTTTCCTCGAATGGCGCATTCGGTCGGCGTCCGGCCAGTTGGGATTCGAATGCCGCGGAATAAACACGATAGTGCGTCGCCGCCGTTGCCGTTCCGAAGTAAACCGTGTGACCGGGCGCTTCGCTCGTCACAGCGACCCATTCGACGGGGCCCGGCACTGGCCCTGGCGTTGCGATGACCGGATTGCTTTCGGGACCGCGGCCGCCGCTCGTTTCGGCGATGATCTTGTAGCGATAGCGGGTGAAATTGGTCAGCCCGGTATGGACGTAGGTCGTTCCTTCTATCTCCTTGATTGCATTGTCAAAATCGTCACCCGGCGTGCTGTCGTCCCAGACGATCACGTAGCGTGTGGCATCCGTGACTGCGCCCCAGGCGAGTAGGACCTGGCCATCGGCACCTTCGGCGATGGGATTCGAGGGTGCGGCATGCGGAGGGCTGGTGCCCAAGACGCCCTCGCAGCCCGCGAGTCCGAGAAGCCCGAGCAGGGTGCAAATTCCGGTCACCGCCCTGGAGGCGGTTCTAGCTGCCAATACCATTGGTTCGGGATTCCGTCTCAGTTGGTGTTCCGCGACCGATAGACGGTCGCGCTGCGCGACAGTTCCGCCGGCTCCCGGCGGATCGCAACATTATAGCCTCGGCGAACCCGTGAACCCGGGTTCAGGCGGCGACCGGGCGCAGGTCGAGTCGCTGCGACGAGGCCATGCAATAAATCTCGACTGGGCGCGTCCTTCCCCGCAAGACAAGCGGCGGCAATTCGACGATGCCCTTGGGGACCGGGTCCAGCGACTGCTTCACCGAGAGCGAAAACAGGGCCTCGCCGGCGCGCGCGCGCTGGACCAGGCGGGCAGCCACGTTGACGGTGTCGCCGATCAGCGTGTAGCTCGGCCGTTCCGGCGCCCCGACGTCGCCCACGATGACGTCCCCGGCATTGATGCCGATGCCGATGCCGGTTTCGATGCCGAGCCGCGCCTTCCAGTCGGTCGACATGCTGGCCGAAACCCGCGATCATCCCGCGGGCTGCCGAGATCGCGCGGCCGCTCGCATCGTCGGCAGGCAAGGGCAGGCCGAAACCGGCCATCAGGCCGTCGCCGGCCATGTGGAAAACCGTGCCGCCATGCTCGCGCGTAACGGCCGACAGCATCGAGAAATACTCGTTCAGGAGCGGGAACGACGTCCGAGGGCGAAAGGCGCTCGGCGACCGCAGTAAAACCGCGCATGTCGGCGAACAGGACCGTTCCGGAGACCCGCGCCTGGCCGACGCCGTCGCGGGCCCTGGCCGTGCAGCGGCAGGTCCCGAGCTGATGCAGTTCGATGAGGTTCCCGGCCGGGTCCGCCAGGAAGAGCCGGCGCGAACCGGGTCCGAGCCGGCCATGTACGACCCGGTAGGGCACGGTAAGGCGGTCGAGTTCCGCCTGCGCCTCGTCGATCGAAGTGACAGCGAGCGCCAGGTGCGGCGCCGCAAGATCGAGTTCGCCCGCGGCCAGCGTGTTCTTCGGGGCGCCTGCGATCAGGTGGATCTGGGCGAAGGCGCCGGCATTGATGCGCTGGCCCTCGCCGGGACGGTCCCAGGGCACGTGGTCGCACTCGAGTCCGAGGATCTCGCCGTAGAAACGAAGCGCCGCGCCCGCGGCATCCGGACCCGGGGCGACACGCACCGCGAGATGATGCAATTCCGCGATCTTGAGCGTCATGACCCGGCTTGGGGGTCGAAGATCTCGACCGAGAGGTCAACCCGGCGCTCTTCCCCCGGCGCCAGGCCGCCGACACCGATCACCTTGCGGGCGAGCTCCGCGCCACCCGCATCGCGGATGACGACGACGACGGAATATTCCCCCGGTCCTTCCGCCGAAGCCCGCGCGAACTGCCCGGAAATCCTGAGCGCGACCTGGCTCGCCTGCTCGGGCTGCTCGCCGCGTCTCGATTCGAAACGGAGGTGATGTCGACAGGCGGGGCAAACCGCCGCGCTTTCAAGGATCGTCGCCCGGCAATGCGGACAGGAGCGCGTCTTGCCGCTCGCCGCCGCGCGCCGGTCTACCACGCGTGCCATGACTTAGGAGCGGCCACCCTTCGAACCGCCGGACTCGCTCCAGCCGAATTCCGCGCGGCCGCGCATGCGCGCGCCATCGGCGACTGTCAGCGAACCCGCGTTGACGTCGCCATTCAGTACGCCACTCTGGTGCAGCTCGACCCGCTGGGCGCCTTCGATATTGCCCTCGATTTCACCGGCGACGACCACCGAGCCCGCACGAACCGCGCCCGCGAGATGGGCGCCGGCTTCGACCGTCAGGGTGCCGTCGACCTGGACGTCGCCCTTGAAGCGGCCAGAGATCCGCACGTGGCCCGAGCCCTCGATCTTGCCCTCGAAGGTCAGCCCGGCTGCAATGATCGTCTCCTTCATGTCCTTGCGGCTTGCTGCGCCGGATAGCGTTGCAGGCGCGCTCGGCACGGCCTCCGGCCGCGGGCGATTTACGGGCGGCGCGCTACTGCCCGCGCCCGTGTCGGGCTGGGTTGAATCCTTTGAAACAATGTCCTTCCAAATGGCCATGGGGGTTCCTCCGGTGGGGGACGATTAGAGTAGCCACTTGGGCGCCCGCGGGCGAGCACGCAGTGCCAATTTGAGCCGGAAAGGCCCCTGTTGCCCTATTACGACAATCTTCCGGCAGACGGGTGGCTAGAACAGGCCGGGCAACCAGGCCTGTGCCGCGGTCGGTCGGCGCACTTGCGGCGTTCGGAAGCCCGCTCGGGCCTTTTGGAAGGGCGCATCCGCTGCGGTCATGATCTGGCCACAGGCGCCGGTTTCCAGCCAGTAGAGTGCCGCGGAGGTCGATGCCTCGGCGCTGTCCCAGGGGGCGCGCGCAAGCTCGTCGGTGGCGGCACAGGCGAAAGGGAGTGTCGTTGCGAGGCCGGCAAAGTATTCGCCCCCGTCATCCGCGTTCCGGGTCTCAAAACTGACCAGGCGCAATCGCAGATCGCAACCGCCCAGGTCGAATGCGGACTGGCCGACCGGCTTGCCAAAAGTGTCGGCGCCCACGATCGCGCTCTCGATCCACGGTTCCAGGGAATTGATGACGAGCTCGCTCGCGGAAGCCGTGGCCCCGGTCGTGATGAATGCAATGCGCACCGGCGCAACCGATTGCGCGCGCGGTATGAATTCGCGCACGAAATTATTCGACGACTTGCTCGCATTGAAGCGGGTCCGCGAAAAGACATCGAAGGCACTTCTCGCCTGGCCGTGGAGGTCGCCGACAAGCTCGGCGATGCTGACCAGGCCGCCACCGTTGTAGCGAAAGTCGACGATGAAGTACTGGATGCCTTGCGAGCGAAATTGCGCGTACGCATCGCGAAGAGGGGATTCCGCGGTTGAAATGAAAGTACGCAGATTGATGTATCCGACCGACACCGAGGAATTCGACGGCAGCGCCAGGATTGCGGTGCCTCCCGCGGGAACCGGTGGAATCGTGACGACTGCCTTCGTGAAGACCGATTCCAGCTGCCCGCCACCCGGCAGGACGAACCGAAATCCGCGTTGCACGCCTTCGGCAGCCGCGCCGAACGCTTCGTCCAGATTCGGGTCCGCGGCCAGAATGGTCGCGACGGGTACGAAACCGTTGCCGGAATCCACGTGGGTGATCTCGGCGCCCCGCGTCAGCCCGCCGAGGTCGGCCGGGCTGCCTTCGAACACGTCCGGAATGAAGAGTTGGTCGGACTCGATACGGGTCCGGAAACCGAAGCCGATAAATTCGCCTTCCTCCAGGAACGAGCTGTCGGCTTGCGGCGTCGTCACGTAGCTGAAGAAGCGATCCTTGCCCTCGGCGCGAGCGCCCGAGGTCAGTTCGTCCAGCAGCAACTCTGGGGAGGCAAAGTCGTCGATATCGACGCTTGCGGGCAGCAGATCCTGGAACAGGTACCACTCGCGCGCCGCCTCGAGCACGAAATTATTCTGCTTTGTGGCTGAACAGGACCCGCCGGGCGTCACCGATCCGGCACCGTCACCGCCACAGGCGGCGATCAAGCTGGCGAGGCAGGCTGCTGCGGCTGCCGCCCACTGCGATCGGAAGCGCATTTTCAGCGGAGCCCTGAGGCAACCGGCGCTGCTCCGCCCCTCAGGCGAGTTGAGCGCCCAGGAGCTCCAGCCGGCGGTGCTGCATGCGCAACTGGAACAGGAGCGCACGCGTTTCCTTGCGAAAATGGGCCTTGTCCCAGCGTTGCACGATGCTTTCGCGGGTCTTTGTGTACCAGGCATCCGTGAGCTTCGACCATTCGGCGACGGTCGTGGCGAACTGCTCGTATTCGCGAGCGATCGCCGCGCGGAGCCGTTCGAGATCAACGTGCGGGAGGCTCGCGCTCTTGTGTTTCAGGCTCGCCTCAACCCGGCGGAACTGCATCGCGAGACGAGTGCGCTGGATCACGACGGCTGGCGTGCGGCGGAGCCGCGTCGTCAGCCCGACCCAGGACAGCGAGCAGATGATCCATTTGCTCGGATCCCAGTGCCACCAGCGGACTCCGTTGCGATAGTCGTGGGCAAACTGGTGATGGAAATTGTGATAACCCTCGCCATAGGTCAGGAAGGCGAGCCAGCCATTGTCGCGCGCGCTGTTCTCGTCGGTGTACGGCTGACGGCCGAACGCATGGGCGACCGAGTTGATCAGGAACGTGAAGTGGTGGCTGACCACGAGGCGCAGTACGCCTGCCAGCAGGAACACGCCCCACAGATCGCCGTGCAGCCAGCCGAGCGCAAGCGGCACAAACACATTGAGGCCGATCGCGAGCAGGTAGTAGTGCTTGTGCTGGAACGCGACGATCGGGTCGCGCTCCAGATCGCGGACGTTGCTGAAGTCCGTATCGCCGCTCGGGTAGCGCCGCAGCATCCAGCCGATGTGCGAGAACCAGAGGCCGCGGCTTGCCGAGTAAGGATCCCGGTCCGCATCGTCGACGAACTGGTGGTGATTCCGGTGACCGGAGGCCCAGACCAGCACACTGTTCTGCAAGGCCATGGCGCCGAGCAGCATGTAAATCAGCCTGAGCGACCAATGCGCGTCATAAGTCCGGTGCGACCAGAGTCGGTGATATCCGCCGGTGATCGCGAGTCCGTTGGCATACAGAAACACTGCGAACCAGACCCAGGCCGCCAGGCTGTAGCCGTAGGTAAATCCATACCAGGGAACGACGGTCACGGCGACGGCCATCGTCAGGGCAAACATCAGGACGTTGGCCCAGAGCAGGCGTGGCTTGTCGGCGGTGGCGGTCGAATTCATCGTGGAATTTCCGGCAGGGAAAGACGGCCGCATTGTGGCCGAAGCGGCGCGGCGTGCCTACCCCGAATCCGGGGCAAGTTCACTTTTTTGGCCCAAATAGCGTGTTGAGCGCGTCCAGGGCCTGGATTGGTGCCGTTCCAGGCGCGCGGAATCGCCCGGCAACCGGCTCGAAATACCCGCAGAAATTGGCCCGCTCCTTGTCGGCCACGGGGTCCGCGACCGGCTCGGCGCATTGCTTTGCTTTCGTGAGATCGTAGAACCGGCACATCCGGCAGACGTGCAGCTCGGCGCGGCAGGCTCGGCATTCCTCGGTTCGCAACAGCGGCAGGCTGAGTTCGGCAAGCGAGTTGCCGCATTTCCAGCAGACCAGCGGTTCAGCGCTCATCGCGAATCCATCGGCGAAGATCAAAAAAAGGGGGCCTTTCGGCCCCCTTGAAGTTCTCGTAAAAGTGTTTGCTTTAGAAGCGCGCCTCAATGCTGAAGCGGAAGTGGCGCGGCTGCTGCCAGAAGTAGGTGGAGCCGTAAAACTCGTTCGAGATGCCCTCTTCAACTTCTGCATGCTCGTTGATCATCATGGGTTCCTGGATATTGAGCACGTTGTACACGCCCATGTTGGCGGTCCAATCGACGCTGCCCGTCTGGAACTCGTAACCGAGCGAAGCATCAAAGTTAAACAGCCATGGCGTGCGGCCATTCTTGCCGCGGGACTGGTAGCTGTAAATCTTCGCGGACTGCGGTTCGGCACCGGTGCAAGGCGCAACTACGCCACCCGTGTTGCAGTTATTGGTGAAGATAAAGAACGTATCGCCGTAGCTGCCGAATACGGCTGGGTCATAAGTGAAATAACCCTTACCAAAGCGGCTCAACGGCCGACCGCTGGTCAGCGAAGTGTTCCAGCCTACGTTCCAGTTTTCCGCGAACTCGTAGTTACCGTAGAACTTGAACGCATGGCGGCGATCGTTTGGCAGGTCGCCATACGAGCCAGTCATCAGCGCCGGGAAGTCGAAGTCCTGGGTGATGCCGGGATCCGCCTGCGTGATGTCAGACTTCACCGCGCCCTCGAAATTGCCGTAGCTCTTTGACCACACGTAAACGGCGCTGTAATTCATCCGGTCGGTTGCGCGGTTCAACTTCAACTGGGCCGAGTAGTACTTGTTGACTGCATCGTCCAGGCCGATCTCTTCCGCAGAGTGGAAGACCAGCGGGCCGCCGGCAAACGCGGCCCAGGAGCCGCCCTTGCCCGGATTGACCAAGGTGCAATAACCGGGGTTGGCCACGGGACCACAGTAGTCGTCCAGCGTCGAGCCGGTCTCGCGGTAAACGCCGCTCAACTCCATCGTGTACTCGTCACCCAACAGGCGCTCATATCCAAGGATGTACTCATCCTTGTAGAACGGATCGGCTTCCTTCGCCTGGAACTCGCCCTGCGTTGGCGGAGCAGACGCCGAATTGATAGTGATGCAATCGACCCCGCCGCAGTCCATTGGTGAAAGCCCTGTCGGCTGACCATCGGCAGCGACCCCGGTGT
The DNA here is from genome assembly GCA_963819545.1 of uncultured Gammaproteobacteria bacterium. GTDB lineage: Bacteria > Pseudomonadota > Gammaproteobacteria > Steroidobacterales > Steroidobacteraceae > SCUD01. Next base: position 52,406 of record CAWFWJ010000003.1, read on the forward strand.
AGTTGTAGTAGTACCGAACGTCGCTGACACCGGCACCCACGCGGAAATTGGTGTTATTGGCGATTGGCAGGTAGTAGCGTCCAAAAGTGCCAAAGAGCTTGTTGCTGCCAGCGCCAGTCGGATCCCAACTGAAGCCGATACGCGGCGCCCACTCCTGGTCGAAGTCCGCAAACTTGACACCTGTGACGCCACTGTTACTGAGCTGGTCCTTGCGTATGCCCAGATAGAGCACCAGATTGTCATTCAACTGCCATTCGTCCTCGAGGTAGTACGCGGTCAAGTCGCTGCTGAACTGGCCGCCGAGTCCTGCGTTATCGAAAATGCGGTCGCGCGCATAATTGATGTCCGCAGCGGTGTTGTTCGTGAATGTGCCGGCGGTTGTCTGAAATGATCCACCCGGGGCCACTGTCCTGTACGACCACTGATGACCGCCAACAGGCTGGGTGATATTGATGGAATCGCGTGTCTGCTGGTCATAGCCTGCACGCAAGACGTGATCGCCAAGCGCCCATTCAAGATCCAGGCGGATCTGCTCGTTGGTGTCGTTGTTGGGGCCATAGGCGCCGCCCGGGCCGCAACCCACGATCGTGCCGCCCGATTGATCCGTACGAAGGTCAATGATTGTCGGGCAAGTCGTGACGTCCTCGGGATCCGCCTGGTACTCGGTCTTAATCTCGCCCCACATCGCGGATACCGTAAAATTCTCGAAGAAGTGGCCGCGATAGGTCGCGCTCATCGCCTCACCACCGCGCTTGCGAATTCTGGTCTGGGTGACGGTGTCGCCGATCGTGCTGGTGTCCCCGTCAAAGTTATAGTGAACATCCGTTCCGTCGTTGCGGTTGGAATAGCCCCAGGCGCTCAGGCGATGGTTGTCGTTGATATCCCAGTCGATCTTGGCGCCCCAGAAAAGATTGTCCGATCCGCTGCTGTCGATGCGACGAAACTCGTTGACCACCCCGGTCTCTTCGGTCCCGGATGTCTCGCCGGCAAATTCGCGCGTGGTATCGCGCGGATTGACAATGCCGTAAAAGAACAGGTGGTCCTGGATGATGGGTCCGCCCGCGGTGACCCAGGCCTCAGTCAGGCCGCTCTGGTTCTTCGTGCTATTGGTGAAAACCCTGCCAGTACCCGGACCGCCGGCACCGCCTCCAAATCCGCCGCTGCCGCGCGAGGTCTGGCCTTCTTCATAAAGGGACTCAGGTTCCCAGCCCAGGCCGGCAGTGAATTCCCATTCGTTGGTGCCGCTCTTGGTGGTTGCATTTAGCACGCCACCTGTGGTGCGGCCGAACTGGGCGGAATAACCGCCGGTCTTGACCTGAAACTGCTCGTAGAACTGGAACGGTATCTCGCCGCAGCCAAGACCCTGGCGGGTGTTGGTCACTTCAAGGCCATTGATGTAGCACGAGTTCTCGGCGACCGACGAGCCGCCGAAAGAAACCAGACCCTGGCCGCCGCTGAGGCCAAACTTCTCGTCGCCGAGAACTGCGCCCGGCGCCAGCATGGAAACGCCGGTCAGGTTCTGCGCAACCGGCAACACCTTGATGTCATCGGCGCTTAACACGAGGCCGGAGTCGGTGGAGTAGACGTCCCCCGTCACTCGCGTCGAGGTGACGATGATGGCTTGCATCGCATCGGCGAGCGCGAAACGCGCGGCCGTATTGCCATCCAGGCCCACCGCGAAAGTATCGCGGGCCACGGCTTTGCCATCCCGAGTCACGGTCAGTTCGTAGGTGCCGACCGGCAACTGCGAAAATCGGAAACTGCCGTCAGCATCGACCTTTGCGGTGCGGGACCGACCGGTCGATGGACTCGTAGCATTAACGCTATAAACTCCGCTGCCTAAATTGTCGACCTGGCCGACAATGTTGCCGGTTGATTCACCAACCTGGGCCTGTACCTGAAACGGCAGGCACATCGCAAAAGCAAGCAATACGCTGCGCAGCAGCATTTTACTGTTCATGAGTTTGATTCCCCATACATCATCGGTTAAGAAACCCTGGATCGTCGAGATAGCTTTCAACTGTTGCAGAAGTCCAAAGCTTTCGGTGCGGCGATACTACCAACAAAGCCGAAAAGAATACAAATGTGGTAAAAAAGTGACAGTTACGGGGTGGCAGGAGCGGGATACCGCACTCGGTCGCCAGCGACAAGACCGAGTCGCGCTGCCGTACCCGCCGCGAGTTCAAGCACGCTGGTGACCGGTGCGACTGACTCAATAGGCGCCAGCGACATGGGCGGGGTGTTGTGGGCGATGTTGACGACGAGCCCGCCCGGAGCAATGAAAACAATGTCCAGGGAGACGGTGGTGTTCTTCATCCAGAAGGACGCAAACTCGGGCCGCTCGAACAGGAACAGCATCCCCTGATCGGCTGGTAACTCCTTGATGAACATGAGCCCCTGCTGTCTGCTCTGATTGTTGTCGGCAATCCAGACCTGGAAGACATGCCGGCCGTCGGCGGTTTCGACTCGTACCTCGGACCGCGGCAGGCCGCTGAGCGGCGCAGGTGGTTTTTCACTGATGAATTGCGCCGAAGCGGCGCAAGAACCTGCGAGCGCCAACACTGCCAGCAGGCGCTTCATTGGTTAGCCTGCACAGGAACGGATGCAGGGCTATCTTCTGCCGGAAAAGTCACCAGCCCCGCAAAATCGAAGCGCGTCAGGAGCACGGAACCGTCACCGTCCACCGCGCGCGCGGGCACGGTACAAAAACCGCGCGCGCTGACCTGAAACGTGTGCGGCGGCAGCGTCGCGTCCGTCAGGGGCCGCTGCTCCACAGAATCAAACATACAGCGGCTGTCGCCCTGGGTGCCGTAGATGCGCTCACCGGCCTCATCTATCAGCGTGACGTTGACTGGCACGCTGCGCGCCGCAACGCCCATGCCAAGGTCAGGTGCTGCAAAGACAATCGCGAGGGCGCCGCTGCCGGGCCGGGGGCCTGCGAATCGAAGGCGCAGCCCCCGTCCATCAGGGCGCGCCATGCCCGTGCATTCGAGATCCGGCTCGCGCCAGTGAGACTTCCGCCTCGATGCTGCCGCGCAGTCGCATCGTCAGGAATCCCGCCTGATCCGGCAGGCAGCGGATCGCAGTCGCCGGGGCAGGCGCCGCGACCGCCTGTGGCCCGAGCAGCAGCAGGAGTGCGGCGGCCATCATGGTCCGGTCATGACTTCAGCCGTCTGCACGTGCGACCAGGAGATGCTTCGCGAGCGTACCGTGGCCGCGGCCGATGCCGCGAATCAGGTGCATCACCGCGGTCAGCAGCACGATCCCGGCGACCAGCACGAGTGGCGCCGAGTACACAGAAGGGCCGTAAAAGATCGCATGATCTTCGAGCGTGATTCCACCGCTGCCGACGCCAATTGCGAGCAGGAGACCGCCAATCGAGCCGCCGATCAAGCCCAGACTGACGCAGATGCCGACGGTCGCGATCACGAAGTAAATGATGCCAAGCGGCAGCATCAGCAGAAAATAGAACATCGTCGTCCAGGTGCGACGGTCGACGAGCATCTGTTTGATGCGCTCGAAGATCGGGGTGCCCTTCGAGGGATAAAGCGGGCGCCGCGGCATGCGCTGGCCGAGCAGTCCTTCAACGAGGCGACCCTCCGCGAGCGCGAGCACGCGGGTAAAGCCGACAAATAGCAGGAAGAACGGGATTCCGACGATCAGCAGGCTCATGCCGGCGGAGACCGACAGGCCCGTGACGGTCAGCGTGAAATAGAAGATGCCTGTGACCAGCGAAAGCAGCATGAAGAAGAGGGCGGTCCAGGTTCGCGAGTCGCTGTAAACGCCGAAAAAGCGCCCAAATGCAGTCTGCGACTGCTTGCGGGGCGGCGGCGCAAGGGCGGTGCGCAGCTGCTTTTCCGTCGTGCGATAGGCCTCGGCCACTTCCTCCGGCGCGCCATAGGTGCTCGAGATCAGTTCGAGCGTATCGGCTTCGTTGCGCGTCGGATTCGCGGCGACTTCGGCGCGGAGGTATTCCTCTGCATCATAGAGAGCATCCTGCACCAGGGCCGGATCTTCACCGGTTAGCGCTGCGCGCAAGGCGGCGAGGTACTGCTCAATCGAGCGCGGGGCGGTTTTTTCGTTCATGAGGAGGCTCCGTTCGAAACCATAAACCCGTCGACAAAGTCGCGTGTGTTGCGCCAGATCCCGCGCCATTCGGCGAGCGTGCCGCGTCCGGCTTCGGTGATCCGGTAGTAGCGCCGCGGCGGGCCAGCGTATGACGGCACGATGCGGCTCGCCAGCAGGCCGTTGGCCGACAACTGCCGCAGCACCGGGTAGAGCGCACCCTGTTTCACCGGAGGGCTACCGTCGGCGAGTTCCTGGAGGCGCTTTGCGATCTGATAGCCGTACAGGTCTTCTTCGGCTTGTTCGAGGACCGCCAGAAGGACGAGGCCGACGAGGCCGGCATTGAGCTCGCGCTGAAATTTCAGCGACAGTCGCTCCTGGTCGTCGGTAACTGTGTCCACGAATGCTTACCTATCTAGCAGCACTGTTGACTAGATAATACTACTAAGTAAGTAGTAGTCAAGAAATACCCTTCATCAGGTTCCGGTGTTCAGGCAGTCTGGGTCCTGATGCGGAAACTGATCTTTTTGATCGCGACTGGCCTGATGCTTTCAGGGTGCGCGGCGATACCGACCAACCTCAAGACGCCCGAGGTGTCTTTCGTGGGCATCCGGGGACTCGAAGCCGATTTCTTCGAGCAGCGGCTCGAAGTCCGCATGCGCGTGCAGAACCCCAATTCGATCGAACTGCCGGTGAACGGGCTCGATGTGGACGTGGAACTCGCGGACGAACCGTTCGCGCACGGCGTTTCGGTACGCGAATTCGTCGTGCCGGCCGAGGGCGAGGCGGAATTCGACATGATCGTCACGGCGAATGCCGCGAACGCAATTCTCAAGATCATCGGCAGCGACGGCCAGCGCGGGGAAGTCGGTTATAAATTAAAGGGCAAACTTTCCACGCATCTGGGTCTCCTGCGGACGATCCCGTTCGAGGAGTCCGGGACGCTGCCAATCGCGGATTTGCTCGGCAAGAAACGCAAGAAAGAGTGACGTCAGCAAGATCCGGGTTGCCTCCCGGGTCCCGTCGTTTCAATCTCGCGCCATGAACGAATCTGCAAACTATCGCCGCATCGAAAAGGTCATCACGCACATCGACCGCCACCACGCGCGGCAGCCGGATCTCGACGAGCTCGCTCGCGTCGCGGGCCTTTCAGTCTTTCATTTTTCGCGGGAATTCCGCCGCTGGGCAGGCTTATCGCCCACGCGCTATCTGCGGACCCTGTCGCTGTCGGTGGCCAAGCAGGAACTCGACGAACGCGGTTCCGTGCTCACCGCGGCCTGGGCGGCCGGGCTCTCGGGCGGCGGCAGGCTCCATGATCTCTTCATTCAGTTCGAAGCCGTGACGCCCGGCGAATACAAGGCGGGCGGCGGCGGCTTGCGGCTGCGCCACGGATTCGCACAATCGCCCTTCGGGCGTATTCACGCGGCGCTTTCGGATCGCGGACTCGCGTATCTCGCGTTCGTGGACGGAAGCGATGCAAAGGCGATTGCGGAGCTTCGACGCCGCTGGCCGCGGGCGGATCTCGAGCGCGATGACGGTGCCGTCGGCTCCGTCGCGCGGCAGATATTCGAGGAAAGGGGCGGCCGCATCGTGCTGACCCCGGTCGGGACGAATTTCCAGGTCAAGGTCTGGGAGGCGCTGCTCGAGCTCGGCTCACGCGGCCCGACCAGTTATTCGGCAATTGCGACTGCGATCGGCAACCCCGGCGCAAGCCGGGCGGTCGGGCAGGCGGTCGGTGCGAATCCCGTGGCCTGGCTCATTCCCTGCCATCGCGTGTTGCGTCGCGACGGCGGATTGGGCGGTTATCACTGGGGCGTAGCGCGCAAGCGCGCCATGCTCGCCTGGGAACACGCTCAACTGAAGGGGACGTTCACCTTCACTGCCCCGCGGCGAGGATGAAGCGGTGAAGGTGAACGTCCCCTTCAGTTCGGAACGGGAGTTCAAGACGCCTGAAATGCACAGCAAATCGCAGCAGTTGTGGGAGGACGGTCAGCAGCAGATACGCTGCGGCCGGCTGCAGGCGGCGCAATCGTCATTCGAAAGCCTGGTAAAGATCGATCCATGGCATATCCCGGGCCGGCTCCTGCTGGCCAGCGTCTTTCTGGCACAAGGGCGCGTCCGCGGCGCGGCGGAACAGGCCAAGTACGCGGCTTTTGCGCTGCCGAACGATGCCGACATGATCTGCCGCGTGGCTCAGTGCCTGGTCAGGGTCGGCGAGATCAATGCCGCGCGCGCCTGCATGCAGCACCCAGAAATCGGTCGCAGTCGCTCGGGTCCTGCGCTCGCGGCGCTGGCGCATATTTATCAGGGGCTGAATCTACATGAGGAATCGCTGAGCTTGATGGATCGTGCCCGTGCGCTGGGTTTCGACACTCCGGACTTCCGCTATTTCCGCGCCATCCAGTTGCAGTTCAATGGCCGAATTGCCGAGGCGGAGGCCGAACTGGAGGCGTGTTTGCGTCTCGGTCCGACTTTCGGGCGCGCATCCTTAACGCTGGCGAGATTGCGGACGTGGAAGTTCGACGACAATCACCTGGAATTTATTGGGCGGCGGCTGGAAACGGTGGAGCGGGGAACCGAGGACCACGCCGCTTTCGAGTTCGCGCAATACAAGGAACTCGAGGACCTGGGCCGTTTCGACGAGGCCTGGGCCGCGTTGCAGCGCGCCAATGTCGTGATGCACGAGCGCTTGAAGCACCAGGTTCAGGATGAAGAGACCTTGTTCGACGCGGTCATCGCGCGCTGCAACAGCGAGTTCACCCGAGTGCCCGCGCATCGATTCGATGGGCCGATGCCAATCTTCATCGTCGGCATGCCGCGTTCCGGCACGACATTGCTCGAGCGCATCCTGGGCAATCATTCGCAGGTGACGCCGGCGGGAGAACTGGCCGATTTCTCACGACAGTGGCGCTGGGTCGCCGACCAGCACGGCCACAAATTGCTCGATCAGGCGATGGTGGGCGCAGCCGGTGCGATCGACTTTGCCGAGGTCGGTCGACGGTACCTGGAGCAGACTCAGTGGCGCGCCAGCGGCCGACCCTGGTATGTGGACAAGCTGCCCCCCAATTTCATGCTGGCCGGTTTTATCCGGCGGGCGTTGCCGCAGGCCAGGATCGTGCACATGGGTCGCGATCCGATGGACCTGTGTTTTTCGAATTATCGCGCACTGTTCGGCGATGCCTTCGCCTACAGCTACGACCTGAATACGCTGATTGCGCATCATTTGCAGTACCGGCGGCTGATGCGGCACTGGCACGAGGTCATGCCCGGAGCCGTGCACGACGTCGAATACACCGCGCTGGTGCAGGACACGGAAGTCACCACGCGCGCCTTGCTGGACTACTGCGGCTTGCCGTTTGAGCCGGGCTGCATCGACACCGTGAGCAATCGTGCTCCCGTCGCCACGCTCAGCAGTGCGCAGGTGCGCGAGCCAATCCACACCCGCGCGCTGCAGGAGTGGCGACGCTACGCGGCGCAACTAGAGCCGCTCCGGCAAGCACTGCGGTAGCTTGCCGGCCCCAGGAATGGCCCGCCTTCTTACTGGGTGGAGCCCAGATTAATCCTGTACTGCACCCAGAAAGAGCGTCCATAGTCGTTGTAGTTGAAGATGTTGAAGTACGGATACGTAGTGTCGCTGCGGTCGCGCGGCGGACTCTCGTCCAGGAGGTTGTTGACCGTCAGGTTGAGGTCGCTATTGTCCGTGACGTGGTAGTTGAGATTGAGGTTGAACAAGTAGAACGCATCGATCAGACCAGCCTCGACATCATTCTGTTCGGTCAGGCCGAGACTCGCCGCGGCATTGGGCGAACTGCCGTAGCGGGTCCCGTGAATCGACGTCGTCCACTTGCCGATGTCCCAGATGAAGTCGGCGCCCCACATCGTCTGGAACTCCGTGGATTGAAAACCATCGCTCAACAAATCGGCGGAATCGTCGCCCGGATACTGGGTGTAGGTGTGATCGATCGTCTGGTTGTAGTCGACGTCCACTTCAAAATGCCCGGCGCGGCCGCCACCCCAACGGAATGTCGTGCCGGCAATGACTCCGCTGACCTTTTCCTTGGAGATATTGATCGGGTTGATGCGCACCAGTTGCACGGCATTCGACTGCGGACCTCCAGGCGGCAGGCGGTCGATGCGCGCCAGGGCATCCACGCAGGTCGGCGAACTGATGTCCAGGCGGCCCTGGCGGCACTCGTTTTCGTCGAAAAGCAGACCGTTGATGCTCAGGTCGCTGACTTCGTCGTCGATACTGACGTCGTAATAATCGGCGCGCAGTTCAAATTTTTCCATCGGCGACCAGACGAATCCGAATCCGTATGAATCCGCGGTGATCGATTTCAGGTCAAGGTTGCCGATACGCTGGCCCTGGATATTGTCGGGATTGAAATCGCAATCATCCAGATCCTGTCCGTCCTCTTCGCAGCGGAAATAGTCGGTCACATTCGTGAAGAACCCGCTCTCGCCGGCATAGATGTACGACATGTCCGGTGCGCGGAAGGCCGTGGCGAAGTTTCCGCGGATCAGCAAGCTGTCGATCGGGCGGAATTCCAGGCCCAGCTTGTAGGTGGTCTTGGCGTCGTCGCCGGCATCAATGTTCTTATAGGTGTCGTAACGACCAGAGATATTGGCCGTCAGCATGCTGAACAGCGGAACCCGGAATTCGGCCGCCACCGCCCAGCTCTCGCGCTCGCCCGCGCCCTGGGTGCCGGTGATGCCCCAGAAGTCGCCATTGATCACCCCCTCATCCGTCGGATTTTCCCAGGACTGGCGCCCGGCCTGAACTCGGGCTGCCAGACCGACGGGGCCGGCCGGCAGTTCGAACAAGTCGGCGTTGGTGAGCGCGAAATTGACGTTGTGGGTCCAGGTCTTTGAACGGGTCCGGATCTCGCCCAGGAAGCTGCCGTACTGCTCGGGTGTCAGCGACTGGTAAAAGGCGGCCTGATCGGGGTGATAGACCGGGTAGCCGTAATACGTGCCGAGTTGCGGTCCCAGGAACTGGTCGCGGAAGAAGTCCTCGATATCGGCGGTCAGCGGCCATTTCTGGCTGTCCTTCAGATCGTATTCGGAACGATCGTAGTACGCGTCGTAATTCCAGGGCGAGTCGCCGAAGGACCCACGGATGCCGAGGGCCACGTTGTAGGAGTCCGACTCGGTCACATACTTGTTCGCACCGCCCGTTTCCTCGGGCGAAAAAATGCGCTGGTACAAGTTCAGCGAGAAATCCCTGTCGTCAAAGATGTAACCACCCGTGCCACTGAGATCCGGCACCCAGAAGCGCGTGCCACTGTCGGTTTTAGTCTCGTTCATTCCATACAGCAGGCTGGCATAGAGCTCGGCGTTGTCATTGAGCGTGAAGTTGGTATTGAGGTAAGCGCTGGTACCGGTTTCGTCGTTCAAGAATGTCGTGTAGCCCGGCTCGGCACGGCTGCCGCAGTAAGAGCCGCGACCTGGACGGAAGTCCCGGATGGTTGTGCCACCAAAATTCTCAGAGAGGCCGTCGCAAGCGGCCTGGCTCGGATCGAAATAGGTGTTTGTGAACCCGTCCAGGATCAGGAACGTACGCGAGCCATAACGCTGGTCCGCATTTGGATTGTCGTCGGTCGAATCGTATTGGCTGCGATCATAGCCATAGATCGAATCCTGGGAGGAATACTGCAGGCCGTAAGTGACGTCGAATCGCTCGCGGCTCTGGCCGCCGGTGAGCTCGAGGCGCACGTTGTCACCGCCACCATGTTCATAACCGCCCAGGCGCGCGCTGATTTGCGTGCCGTTCAGGTGCTTCTTCAGGATGATGTTCACGACACCGGCAATGGCCGCCGATCCGTAAATCGCCGATTGGTTGCCGGGCAGGATGTCGATGCGTTCGACCATGCCGGTCGGAATACTCGACAGGTCGGTGAAATTGGCTTGCCCGTTGTACAGCAGCGGATAGTCGGCCAACGGGCGGCCATCGAGCAGGATCAGGGTGAAGCCCGGCGCGAGGCCGAGCAGGCTGATGGTCGTCGCACCGGGCGTGAAGCCAACGGAGAACTGGTTGTCCTGCACCGAACCGGTCGACAGCGGTTGCGCGCGCAATACATCGCTGACACTGCGATAGCCCTGACGCTCGATTTCTTCGGCAGTAATTGCGATTACCGGCGATGCGGTCTCCTCCCCTGACTGGGGAATCAGCGAGCCGGTCACCATGACCAGGTCAAGCTCAGCAGGCTTTGTCCCTGCCTCGGCGGCCGCATTTTCCTGGGCCGTGGCCAGGCTGGAATAGGCCGACAAAGCCAGGATGCTGCTGATCGTCGCTGCTAACTGCCTGTTCATGAATTCTCTCTCCCCATTGCCTGAATCAGCTGAGTGGCCGACAGTTGCGCGTGCGTCGCTGAATACGTTGCTGCGCGACTGCCTGACCGATTGGTAACGTTATGGGTCTGACGATACGCTTGACGCGCGCGCCCTGTCGAGTCGTGTTGCCCAAAACCAACGTTAGATCGAAATCGGCTTAAAGGTGAACGTCCCCTTCAGCTTCCGGCGTTTTCTTCGGGATCGGCTGGATTGCCGGGTTTTCGCGGGGGAACGAGCATCGCAAGCATCCCTTCCTGCATGCGATTCCACATTTCCAGGTTCTGTCGCGTGAATTCCGCCATGGCGTTCACCGGGGGCGGCGCACTCGTCAACATGCTCGAGATCTGCTGCTGGACGTTTTCCTGCTGTCGCATGAAGGCCGCGACACTCTGTTCGAGATATCCGGCCATGAACTCCTGCATCGGTCCGCCGTAGTAGCGGATGATCGATTCAAGAAGCTGGGTCGTCAGGATGGGCTTGCCGAACTGCTCCTGTTCCGCGATGACCTGAAGCAGGATCAACCGGGTAATGTCCTCGCCGCTCTTGTCTTCGACGACGCGGATTTTCTCGCCCCGCACGATCAGGTCGCGTATGTCCTCGAGGGTGACGTGCTTGCTGATCGAGGCATCGTAAAGCCGCCGGTTGGCGTACTTCTTGATCAGCCGTTCCTTGGTCATGGCCGGAGTCTACCGGATCATGCCGCAGTGCGTTAAAAGGCGAAAAAAAGGACGGCGGCCTGAAGGCACGCCGTCCCGAGGGGGGAGGGTTGGAATTCGATCAGGCGGCTTTCTTGGCGCTCTTGGCGGATTCGGAAACGGTCTGAGCCGACTCAGCAACGGTCTGGTCGAACCACTTCGACAACTGAGCCTGGTGCTCGGTCGAAGCCTTGATCAGGTCCTGTGAACGCTGGGTCGCGCGCTCGGCGAACTGCGTCGACAGCTCGATCTGACGCGCGGTCAGGTCGTTGATGTCGCGGACGGTGCTCGTGAGCTGAAGCTGCTTCAGCGAAAACTCAAGCATTTCACCGGCAAACGCGTACTGCTGGCGCGCGATGCGCTCGAAGCTCTGCACCGAGAGTTCATTGAACTTGACGACCGGGGCGAAAGCCTTCTTGCCGGCGTCCATGAAAGTAGTGAAATCGAAAGTCGGGCTGGTCATTTCTGGCATCCTTGAAAGCAGTGGGGTCGGTCGACGATGGCGAGAGTGTAGACCAGTTTTTATTGCAGTGCAACATGATTTCAGGCTAACCCTAAGACCCTCAGTTAATTATCATATATAACAAATATATAAGATATGTACGGATGAATATAACTATCCTTTCAGATGCACTATCAAGGCCAGTCGTTTTGCGGCGCACTGCGATGGGCGAAGGCGGACTCCATGGCTGACGCCGGCACCACCCCGCCGTGGATGACCGCCTGGCTGAGTTTCCAGCGGCAGTTTTCGCAAGGCGCGGTCGGGGCCGCAGAGGCGCGTCCTGAACCGGGTGCAGAGGCCATGCGCCGGCTCATGGAATTTGGCGGCGATTACGCCGGAGTCGCAGCCGAATTCTGGAAACAGTCCCAGTCGAAGGACCCGGATTTCGCCGGAATGCGGGCGGGTCTTGTCGAGCATTACCGGAAACTGTTCACGCCGGTCACCGTACCCGAGACGGGTCCGGCCGATTCGAGTGCTGCATTCATACGCTGCTGGCAAGCTGGGGAACACTTCGGCCGGCACGCATCGGCGATAGCGGTCGACGCCTGCCAGCGGCTCACCGCCGCACTCTCGGCGACCGGTGCTGATGCGCCACCGATCACGAGCCTGCGCGAACTGCATGAACTCTGGATCGAATGCGGCGAGGCGGCCTTTGCTGCTGCTGCACACCGTGAGGATTTCGCGGATGCGCAGGCGGAGCTCCTCGCGGCCTTCGTCGAACTTCGCGCCGGGCAATTGCCCCGATGACGCGGCTCGCACTCGACCCCGCTCGCGCCTCGGCCGAAATGGTCGAGTTCATCCAGCGCATGACGGTCGCGGCGCGGAATTTCGCGGAAATTGGCTCGCTGGAGGAGGGCTGTTCGCCCCGCAGGGAAGTTTTCCGCTTGGACAAGACCGTCCTTTGGCGCTACCAGCGCACGGCGCCCGAAACTGGAGTTCCGCCGCTCGTCATCTGCTACGCGCTCGTCAACCGGCCCAGCATGTTGGATCTGCAACCGGATCGGTCGCTGATCCGGGGGCTGCTCGCGCGCGGGCTCGACGTTTACCTGATCGAGTGGGGATATCCGGACGCGGACGACCGGCATCTGGCGCTCGACGACTACGTCAATCGCTATCTCGGCGGTTGCATCAACCATGTTCGTCAATGCGATGGCATACCTGCCGTGAACCTGCTCGGTGTCTGCCAGGGCGGAACGATATCGCTGTGCCATGCGGCGCTGCATCCGGAACGCGTGCGAAACCTCGTGACGATGGTCACTCCGGTCGATTTCCATACGGATGAGAACCTGCTGTCGAAATGGGTGCGGAAACTCGACGTTGACCGGATGGTCGAGGTCCTCGGCAACGTGCCCGGGGAACTCCTCAATGCCGCTTTCCTGTCGCTGATGCCGCTTCGGCTCACCACGCGCAAGTACGCAGGCATTGCGGACATCGCGGACGATCGCGACGCGCTCGCAAACTTCCTGCGCATGGAGCGATGGATCCAGGACAGCCCCGACCAGGCCGGCACGGCCTTCAGGGAGTTTGTCCGCTGGTTTTTCCAGGAGAACCGGCTGGTCCGGGGCGGGCTCGCGATCAGCGGGCATGCAGTCGATCCGCGGCGCATCGAATGCCCGCTCCTCAACATTTACGCCACCAAGGACCACCTGGTGCCGCCATCGGCATCGCGTCCCCTCGCCGGACTTACGGGAAGCCGCGACTACACGGGCTTCGAGTTTGACGGTGGCCACATCGGCATCTACGTCAGCCGGAGCGCACAGGAACTCCTGCCGAAAACAATCGCCCAATGGCTGGCGGCACGCTGAGCCCTCGGCGTGCGGATTCATCGGTTAGCATCGACTCCATGAGAAGCCGCGGGACCCGTTTCCGATTTTGCGCTTTCGCAATTCCGCTCCTGCTTGCGGTCGTGCTTGCCGGCTGCGGCGGCGACGCGCCTGACGTCGGCGAGGCGCTACCGGCAATCGCGGTCGTCACGGCAACGGTTGCCCCGGTGCAATGGCGCGACACGGTCGAGGCCCTAGGCACGGCACGCGCGAACGAGTCCGTGATCCTGACGGCGAAGGTCAGCGAAATCGTGCGCAAGGTGGCCTTCGAGAGCGGGGATGTGGTCCAGGCGGGCGACGTCCTCGTCGACCTGTCGAGCGGCGCCCAGCTTGCCGGGCTCGAGGAAGTCCGTGCGGCTTACCAGGAAGCGGAACGACAACTGAAGCGTCAGCAGGAGTTGGCCGATCGGCAGCTCATTTCGGCAAGCGCGATCGACACGCAGCGCGCGGCCCGCGATGCCGCGCTTGCCCGCATGAACGTGGTGCGGGCGGCGCTCGCCGACCGCGTCATCACCGCGCCATTCGACGGCGTGCTCGGACTCCGGCAGGTGAGTCCCGGCTCACTCGTGACACCCGGCACGCCGATTGCGTCCCTCGACGATATTTCGCTGATCAAGCTCGATTTTTCGGTGCCGGAGCGGTTCCTCGCGGTGCTCGAGCGCGGCCAGGACATCACGGCGAAGAGCGGAACGTACCCGGAGCGCGAATTCAGCGGCAAGGTGACGAGCGTCGATTCCCGCGTCGACCCCGTGACCCGTTCGGTCACCGTGCGTGCCGAGATTCCGAACCCGGACCGGTTGCTGCGGCCGGGCATGCTGATGTCAGTCCAGGTCCTGCTCGCGCCGCGAGAGGCAATCGCAGTGCCAGAGATCGCCGTGGTGCAGGTCGGTACCGACTCCTTTATCTATCGCCTGATGCAGGACCAGTCGGTCGAGCGCGTGAAGGTCCAGTTGGGCTCGCGCAGACAGGGAGAAGTCGAAGTGAAGGCGGGGCTCAAGGACGGTGACCGCATCGTCACGGAGGGCACTGTAAAGATGCGGGCCGGCGCGCGCGTGGTGGAAGCGCCTGACGTGCCGCGCGAGACTGCGCAATGAATCTCTCGGAACTCTCGATCCGGCGCCCGGTGTTCGCGACGGTCGTGAGCCTCCTGCTGGTCGTGCTGGGCGTAATGGCCTATTCACGGCTGACGCTGCGCGAATTGCCCGCGATCGACCCTCCGATCGTCTCCGTGGGGGTCGATTACCCCGGCGCCTCCGCCGCGGTGGTCGAGACGCGCGTGACGCAGATCCTCGAGGACTCACTGTCCGGCATCGAGGGCGTCGAGACCATCGATTCCCGCAGCCGCAACGGCGAAAGCGAGATCAGCATCGAGTTCTCCCTGTCTCGCGACATCGAGGCTGCGGCCAACGATGTGCGCGACGCAGTGAGCCGTGTACTCGATCGCATGCCGCCCGAGGCGGACCCGCCGGAAATCGAGAAGGCCGAGTCGGATTCAGAGGTCATCGTCTGGCTCAACATGCGCTCGACGCGCATGGATACCTTGCAGCTCACCGACTATGTGTACCGCTACGTCCTCGACCGGCTGTCCGCGCTCGACGGCGTGGCGCAGGTGCGGGTGGGCGGTTCGCAGCGCTATGCGATGCGGATCTGGCTCGACAGCACGGCGCTCGCGGCACGCGGGCTCGCCGTCGCCGACGTGGAGGAAGCGCTCAGGCGCGAGAACGTCGAACTGCCGGCGGGGCGGCTCGAGTCGACCGACCGGGATTTCACGCTGCGCGTCCAGCGCGGCTACCGCGCGCCCGAGGACTTTGCCCGCCTGACCCTCGCCAAGGGCGAGGGCGGTTACCTCGTGCGTCTCGGCGACGTGGCCCGCGTCGAGCTCGCGGCCGAGGAGCGACGCTCGTATCTGCGCAGCAATGGCGAACCGAATATCGGCCTTGGCATCGTAAAAACCTCGACGGCGAACAGCCTCGACGTGGCCCGGGCCGCGCGCGCCACCGCCGCGGAGATTCAGAAGAGCCTGCCGGACGGCACCGAGATCTTCGTCGCCTTCGACAGCACGGTCTTCATCGATGCCGCATTCAAGCGCGTGTTCATGACGCTCTTCGAGGCAATCGCACTCGTCATCGTCGTGATCTACCTGTTCCTGGGCAATGCACGCTCCGCCCTGATTCCGGCCGTGACCATTCCGGTTTGCCTGGTCACCGCATTCGCGGCTCTGTGGGTATTCGGTTACACGATCAACCTGCTGACGCTGCTCGCGATCGTGCTGTGCATCGGCCTGGTGGTCGACGATGCCATCGTCGTGCTCGAAAACATCCAGCGTCGCGCTGATCTCGGCGAACCGCCGCTGGTCGCGGCCAAGCGCGGCACCGCGCAAGTGTCGTTCGCGGTCGTCGCGACGACCGCGGTGCTGGTCGCCGTGTTCCTGCCCATCGGATTCATGGAGGGCAATACCGGCCGACTGTTCCGTGAACTGTCCGTCGCGCTCGCGAGCGCGGTTGCGATCTCCTGTTTCGTGGCACTGTCCCTGACGCCGATGATGTCGTCCAAGCTCGTGCGGGCACATGCCGAGACGCGCGGCCTCAACGCCTGGATCAAGGCGCGGTTCGCCGCACTGTCGGACAGCTACCGGCGGCAGGTGGCGCGCACGGTCGGCCGGCCGATCGTCTTCGGCGCCGTGATGGTCGCAAGCGCGCTGCTGAGCGTCGTGCTGTTGCTGGTGGTGCCGAAGGAGCTTGCACCCGACGAGGATCGGGGCGCGTTCTGGATCGCGATCGAGGGACCGGAGGGCGCCGGCTTCGACTACACCGTGAGCCAGATCCGCAAGGTGGAAGCCCTGGTCAGCGCCAAGATCGGCGAGGGCAAGCCGATCCAGCGCGTCAACACGCGCGTCCCGGGGGGGTTCGGCGCGGGTGAGGAGATGCATACCGGCAATGCCATCATCTTCCTCCAGGAGTGGAGCGAGCGCGACGTCACGACGGCCGAAGTCGTCGAGGAGCTCAGGACCGAGCTCTCCGCCATCCCGGCCATTCGCGCCGTGCCGCGCGTCAGGGGCGGGCTCGTTCAAAGCGGCGGGAAGCCGGTTTCGGTTGCGTTGGGCGGGCCGGACTATGCGGAGCTGGCGCAGTGGCGCGACCGCATGCTCGAGCGCATGGCGGCGAATCCGGGCCTGCGCGACGCAGACTCCGACTACAAGGAGACCCGGCCGCAGATGCGGGTCGAAATCAACTTTGAGCGCGCCGCCGACCTGGGCGTCTCGACCGGCGAGATCGGCCGCACGCTCGAGACGATGATGGGCTCCCGCCGCGTGACGACCTTCGTCGAGGATGGCGAGGAATATGAGGTGATGCTGCAGGCACAGCGCGTCGACCGTTCCACACCCGCCAACCTCGAAAATCTCTATGTGCGCTCCGGCAGGAGCGGGCAGCTCGTTCCTCTTTCCTCGCTTGTGACATTGACCGAGATCGCGGAGCCGGGAAGCCTCAACCGGTTCAATCGACTGCGCGCAATCACGTTGTCGGCAAATCTCGCGCCGGGTTACACGCTTGGCGAGGCGCTCGCCTGGATCGAGCGAACCGCCGCGGAGGAGCTGCCGGACTACGCGCAGCTCGACTACAAGGGCCAGTCGCGCGAATACCGGGCCGCGGGCGGAGCCGTGCTGTTCACGTTCGCGATGGCACTCCTGATCGTCTACCTGGTGCTCGCGGCGCAGTTCGAGAGCTTCATCCACCCGTTCGTCATCATGCTGACCGTCCCGCTTGCCGTGCTCGGCGCCCTGATCGGGCTCGCCGTGTCCGGCGGCACGCTCAATCTATTTAGCCAGATCGGCATCGTGATGCTGATCGGCCTCGCAGCCAAGAACGGGATCCTGATCGTCGATTTTGCGAACCAGTTGCGAGATGAAGGTCGGAGCATCCACGACGCGATCGTGGAGGCGGCGAGCGTGCGGCTGCGCCCGATCCTCATGACCTCGATCGCCACCATGATGGGCGCGCTGCCGCTGGTGCTTTCCGGCGGGCCGGGCTCGGCAAGCCGTTCGACCATCGGCGTGGTCGTGATCTTCGGCGTCGCGTTCTCGACTGTGCTTTCGCTCTACGTCGTGCCTTCCTTCTACGCCCTGCTGGCGCCGTTCACCCGCTCACCCGAGGTCTTGTCGAAGCGACTCGAGCGACTCGAGCTCGAGTCGCCGGAAGTCGCAGGCCCTGCCTGAAGGATAAGCCGGCATGTTGCGGGCTCGGCGGGGTGTCAAGGTGGCGAGAATGATCGCAAGGCATTGAAAAAATTAATATTTTTCATCGCTTTGCGGCGGCATCAATCGCCGGGCTGATAGAATCGGCCTTCAAATAGTGCCCCGCAGGTCCTGCGGGGTTCAAAAAACAGGGGCCCTGCAAGCCAGTCTTCGAAGCCAATCGGAGCCCGACCGGCTTGGGCCCGCCGTCGACCTGGCGGCCAGAGGAGCGACTTGGCGACCGCAAGCCCGTATCAGCAGCTCGAACAGGAATTCCGGAGGCTGCATGCCTTCCGGGGCGTGCTTGCGCTGCTGCGCTGGGATGCTGCCATCACGATGCCGCGCGCGAGCGCCGAGCTCCGGGGAGACCAGCTCGCAGCGATCCAGCTCGAGGTCCATTCCCTGCTGGTGTCGCCGCGCATTTCCAGACTGCTCGATCGCGCTGATGCGAGTGCGCGTTCGCTCGCCGCCTGGCAGGCGGCCAACCTGCGCGAAATGCGCCGGCTGCACGATCACGCGATCGCGACGCCGCCGTCCCTGATCGGGCGCATGGCGAAAACTTTCGCGCGCGCCGAAGCACGCTGGCGCGAAGCGCGCGAGCAGAACGATTTCAACATCCTCGCGCCGCAGCTCGAGGAAACCGTCAAGCTGGTGCGCAGCAAGGCCGAGCTTCTCGGGCAGCGGTTTTCGCTCGATCCCTGGGATGCGCTTGCCGACGAGTTCACGCCGGGGCTCCTGTCCCGTGACATCGAGGCGATATTCACTCCGCTCACGCAGCGCTTGCCGGGACTCGTGACGGAGGCGATCGAACTGCAGGCAGCCATGCCAGCGACTCGGATTGAGGGGCGATTCTCGGCGAGCCGCCAGCGCGGACTCTGCACCGACGTCATGAAGGCGCTCGGCTTTCCCTTCGATCGCGGCCGCTTCGACGACAGCGATCATCCGTTCACCGAGGGCGTGTCCGGCGACATCCGAGTCACGACTCGTTTCGTACTGAAAGATCCATTCCAGGGATTGCTCGGCGCGCTGCATGAAACCGGGCAGGCGCTCTACGAACTCGGGCTGCCGGCCGAATGGGTCGATCAGCCGGTGGGGCAGGACCGCGGCATGGCGCTCGAGGAAAGCCAGTCGCTCCTGCTCGAGATGATGGTGGGCCGGAGCCGCGCTTTCGTCACCTTTCTCCGGCCGCTGCTCGAGAAACATTACGGCGCCGCGGGCCCGGAATGGTCCGAGGAGAATCTCTACCGCCATCTAAACCGCGTCGCGCGCGGCACCAACCGCATGGATGCAGACGAACTCACGTACCAGACCCACATCTGGATGCGCTACGAACTCGAACGGCGGCTGCTGTCGGGCGATCTCGCGGTGAAAGACCTGCGCGACGCCTGGAACGCACTTTCGTCAGACCGGCTCGGCCTGGTGCCGGCGACCGACCTCGAGGGCTGTCTTCAGGACATCCACTGGGCGACCGGCTCGTTCGGTCATTTCCCCTCGTATGGCGTCGGCGCAGTGATCGCGGGCCAGCTCTGGGAAACGATCCGCGAGCAGCTTCCTGGCATCGAGGCGGAGATCGCGGCCGGCCAGTTCGGAAACTTCTTCGGCTGGCTGCGCGAACGGGTGCATTCGACCGGCGCGAGCATGGGGGTGCCGCAGCTCGTGCAGCACGCAACGGGGCGTCCGCTCTCGGCCACGGCGTTCCTGCGTTACCTGGAGCGCAAGTACGTCCAGGAGAACCAGTCCCCTTAGAATGCCGGCATGATTCCCGCGCAGAACGAAACATCCGCGAATTTCCGCCGGCTTGCGGCGCGGATCCGGGGACAGGTCGGCAAAGCGATCGCCGACTTCCGCATGATCGGCGAGGGCGACCGGGTCATGGTCTGCCTGTCCGGCGGCAAGGATTCATACACGCTGCTCGACATGCTGCTCTCGCTGCAACGCGCGGCGCCCGTGTCCTTCGAACTCTGCGCCGTCAACCTCGACCAGAAGCAGCCGAATTTTCCGGTCCGCGTGCTGCCGGATTACCTCGAGTCGCTCGGCGTGCCGTTTCACGTCATCGAGCAAGACACCTACAGCGTCGTGCGGCGCCTGATACCGGAGGGACGCACGCAATGCGGTCTCTGCAGTCGCCTGCGGCGCGGCGCCTTGTACCGGTTCGCGCGTGAGAACGGTTTCACGAGGATTGCGCTCGGTCATCACCGCGACGATATCGTCGAGACGCTGTTCCTGAACCTGTTTCACGGCGGTCGCCTGAAGGCGATGCCACCCAAGCTCCTCTCCGACGACGGCCAG
This sequence comes from uncultured Gammaproteobacteria bacterium, assembly GCA_963819545.1. Taxonomy (GTDB): domain Bacteria; phylum Pseudomonadota; class Gammaproteobacteria; order Steroidobacterales; family Steroidobacteraceae; genus SCUD01. The sequence continues at coordinate 72,344 of CAWFWJ010000003.1, forward strand.
AATGTCGTGATCCGCCCGCTCTGCTACGTGCCGGAGCGCGAGATCGCGCGTTACGCGCGTGCGCGCGAATTTCCGATCATTCCCTGCACGCTCTGCGGCTCGCAGCCGAAACTGCAGCGCGAGGCGATCGCGCGGATGCTGGAGGACTGGGAGCGTGTAAGCCCAGGTCGCGTCGAGTCGATCTTCAATGCGATCTGCAACGTCGAAACCTCGCATCTCGCGGATCCCGCGGCATTCGATTTCGCCGTTCTCGAGCGCGCGCCTCCCGGTACCGGCGGCTGAAGTGGCAAAAACGCCGCTCCCGAACAGCTACTGGGTGGAGCCGGAGCGGATCCTGGCCGGCGAGCACCCCTCGGCGGCCGGTGTAGAAGCGACTTCAAAGCGGCTGGGGCGACTCCTTGATGCGGGCATCGACTGTTTCATCGACCTGACCGAGACCGGGGAACTCGACTCCTACGAACAATTGCTGGCGGCGCCTTCGGCGGGACGCGAGACGCTCTACTTGCGCGAACCCATCCGCGATCACGGCGTACCGGATTCAGACGAGAGAATGCATGAAATCCTCGGGGCGCTTGACCGGGCGCTCGCCGACGGGCGGCGCATCTATCTTCACTGCCGGGCCGGAATCGGCCGCACCAATGTCGTCGCGGGCTGCTGGATTGCGAATCAGGGTGGCGGCGGAGATGCCGCGCTCGAACTCATGAACCGGCTGTGGCGCGGATCCGCGCGCTCACGCACCTGGCCGACGGTGCCCGAGACGGAAGAGCAGGCCAAATTCGTGCGCGGTTGGCGGGCGGGCCGCGCGCGGCGGCCGGGCGCCACGGCAAAACCTTCCGGGCCCGCCAGGGCCGCTAGGGACCTGCGCGATCGCGTCCGCGGCATGCTGCTCGGCCTCGCGGCCGGTGACGCGCTCAACCATTCGATTCACGGCCTGCCCGCCGGCGCATGGTCCGACAAGACGGCGATGGCGCTTTGTCTTGCGGAAAGCCTCGTCTCCCGGGGTGGCCCCGATCCGGCCGACCAGGTCGAGCGTTACCACGATTGGCAACGCAGCGGCCACTGGTCGAGCACCGGCAGTTGCGTCGGCATCAGCGCCGCCACCAGCCGCGCGCTCGCCGCTGCGCAATGGACCGGAAACCCCTACGCGGGTTCGCATGATCCGGCGCATGCGGATGCGGAACCGCTGGCGCGCATCGGGCCGGCCGTATTCTGGCACTTCAACGATCCGCTTCTGGCGGTCGATGCGGCGGTCAACTGCGTCCGGATTACCCACCAGGCGCCGCTCACGCTCGACGCCGCACGCCTTTTCGCCGTGCTGCTCGCCGGCGCGCTCGCCGGGGCCTCCAGGTCGGAGCTGCTCTCGCCCGACTTCAGTCCGCTGCCCGCGCGCTGGGATGCGTCCGCGCTGCGGCCTCCCATCCGCGAGCTCGCGGCCGGCGCCTGGCGCGGCCGCAAGCCGCGCAAGATTCATCGCAGCCGGTTTGCGGCCGCCACTGCGCTCGAGGCGGCGATCACGGCATTCGACGGCGGCGGCGATCTCGCGCAATGCGTGCAATCCGCAGCCGCGCAGCCGGGCGACGCGCAGGTGGCGGCCGCGATGGTCGGGCAGCTCGCAGGCGCGCACTACGGCGCATCGTCGCTGCCGGCGGCGTGGCGTGCGGGTCTTGCGCGCGGCGCCGAGATCGAGGCGCTCGCGGACAGCCTGTTCGACGCGGCCGGGCACGCGCGCGGGGACTGATGGCAAAGCATAGGTTCCGGATCCTCGTCCTCATGCACGAAACGCTGGTGCCGCCGGATTCGCTTGAAGGCGTCGGCGAGCAGGCGGCCGCCGAGTACCGGACCGAGTACGACGTCTTGAGCTGCCTGCGGGAATCCGGGCACGAGGTGCGGCCGGTCGGGATTGGCGACAGCCTGACGGAGCTGCGCGCCGTCATCCACGACTGGCAGCCGCAGGTCTGCTTCAACCTGCTCGAGGAATTCGGCGGCATCGTCACCTACGACCAGCATGTCGTCGCCTATCTTGAACTGCTGCGCCAGTCGTACACCGGCTGCAATCCGCGCGGAATGATGCTGTCGCGCGACAAGGTGCTGTCGAAGCAGATCCTCGCGTATCACCGGATACCGACGCCGCACTTCGCCGTGTTCAGGCGCGGCGGAGCGATCAGGATCGCGAAGGAATTGCGGTACCCGCTGTTCGTGAAATCGGCGACCGAGGATGCCTCGCTAGGCATCTCGCAGGCGTCGATCGTCGAGGACGCGGCGCGACTGCGTGAGCGCATCGAGTTCATTCACCAGCACACGGAGTCGGATGCCCTGGTCGAGGAATACATCGCCGGTCGCGAGCTGTATGTTGGCGTGCTCGGCAACGAGCGCATCCGGACGCTCACACCCTGGGAATTCATCTTCGGCGAACTGAAATCCGGGCGCGCCGCCATCGCGACGCGAAAAGCCAAGTGGGACCGCGCCTACCAGGCGCGGCACGGCATCACCAGCGGCAAGGCAGAGAACTTGCTGCCCGGGCTCGCGGACCGGCTCGACCGGCTCGCGCGCCGGGTCTATCGCGCGCTGCACATGACGGGATATGCGCGCATCGATTTCCGCGTGCGCGAAGACGGCACGCCGTTCGTGCTCGAAGCCAACGCCAATCCGAACCTTGAACGGGAGGAGGACTTCGCGGACGCCGCGCTGCACGACGGCATCGCGTATCCGGGTCTCCTGAAGCGCCTGATTTCGCTCGGCCGCTCGTATCGCGCCGAGTGGAGGGAAGATTGAAGGATTGAAGGGGACGTTCACCTTTAACTCAGGCCGCCGTTCCAGATCTAGACGTCACCTATCGTTAAAGGTGAACGTCCCCTTCAATCCCCCTTCAATCAATCCGTCCCCTTTAATCTATTGCCGCGGTCGGATCAGCCCGAATACGCTCGAGTAGCCGTGAACGAAGGTCGCGCCCTGGATCGGGGCGATCTCGCCCGCGCTGAACATGCCGGCGACCGGTATGTCGATCATTCGCAGCAGCGTTCCCGAATCGTGCCCGCTGACTCCGAAGAGATCGCGGCCGCGGCCGGCGCAGGCGAAGAGCAGGGCGGCCGCGGGCGGAAGTCGGCCTTCGAGCGACGCGGCGAGCCGCGTCTCGAGTTCGTCGGACGCGGATTTTCCGTCACGCAGGTGGAACTGCACGACGGCGTTCGGGGCGACGCGCGACCCGATCCACAGCGCGCCGTTGTCGGGGTCGAGTCCAAGCACATTGCGGATCAGGAAATCGCCCGTGCCGATCGCCTGCCGCGGGCCCGGCAGCGCGAGGCCGATGCAAAGTGAATCGCCGAAACGGCTGCGATCCGCCTCATCGAGCGTCGCGAAGATTGCAGTCAGGAGCTCTTTCGGACGGCGCCCGTCGAGCTCGCTGATCAGGTTGCCGTCGCAGGCGGTGACGAAAAGCGGATCGCCGATCGGGCGGCAACCCTGGGCCAGTACCGGATCGATCACGACGTTGCCGGAGAGTGCGAGCACTATGCCGCCCGAGCGGTGCACCGTGCCGTTCGTCAGCAGGCGGGCGGAACCCGGTTCCAGCATGCCGCTCGCCAGGCCGCCGATCACGGTCGAGCCCGGATACGCGCGATCGATGCCGCGCGCGCAGACCTCGGCGTCGATCGTTCCCGGATCTGCGAGCAGCATGAAACTCGCTTCGGATTCGGGTGCGAGATCGAGCAGGCGCCACCAGTTCTCGCGCGAGGCTGCAAGCGGCGGAAGCGTCGCCTGTTCGAGATGCCGCGTCGTCAGCGTCGCATCGGGCAGCCGGCCGCAGAGGAGGGCGACGCCCGGTTCTTCCTCTTCCTCGCTGCCGCCGCCGATGAGTCCGCCCGCATTGCATCCGAACAGCAGGCAGTCGCCCAGGAACGGCCGCAGCAGCTGCGGCAGCCGATCGATGGCCGAGTCGTACGCGGCCGTGACGAATGCGATCGCGAGATCGGGTTTCAGCGCGCCTGCTTCGTCGCGCAACTGCTCGGCGGCTTCGGCGACGGCGTCCTCCAGCTTGAGGCCGAGCCCGATCGCGCTCGCCCAGGACATGGCGCTTTGCAATTCAGGCGCCGGCACCGACTTCCTCTTGCGGGATCACCAGGGTTTCCCGGCTCGCGGCACCGATCCAGTCGCAGAGATGATCGTCGGCGAGCATTGTCTCGAGGTAGCGCGTCGCGAGTCCGGACAGCGGAAGACCGTAGCTCCGCACGCGCAGCACGACCGGAGCGTACATGGCATCGGCGGCGCTAAACGGGCCGAACAGAAAAGGGCCGCGCTCGCCGTGGTCGCGGCGGCATCCGGACCAGATCGCGTCGATGCGCCGGAGATCCCGCTCAAGCGGCGCCGTCATCGGCACGCGCCGCCCGGTCGCGCGCGCGTTCATCGGGCAGGTCGCGCGAAGCGCGTTGAATCCCGCATGGATCTCGGTTGCGACCGAGCGCGCCGTTGCCCGGAGCGCCGCGTCCGCCGGCCAGCCGCGTCCGCCTGCGAGTTCCGAGGCGTATTCGCAGATCGCAAGCGATTCCCAGATGCGGCACTCGCCGTGAATCAGGACCGGCACCTGCCGCGTCGGAGAGTACTTCGGCACCTCGGCATGGAACTCGGGTGAATCGAGATCAAACTGCCGCTCGGAGAAAGGAAGCGCGAGATGCCTGAGCAGGATCCAGGGACGCAGGGACCAGGAGCTGTAGTTGCGAGTGCCGATGACGAGCGTCAGGGGATCCATGCGCGCGAGACTGCGCGCCCGGCCCCGGAGGGTCAACAGCTCATTCGTCTTTGGGCTTGCGCGACTTGATCCAGGTGGAAAGCTTGCGCAGATCCGTCTTCTTCTTCCATTCCTTCCTGACCAGCAGGCCGCTGTCGTAAGGGTCGTAGCCTTTCTTCACGCCCAGCTGGTTCTTCTCGATGCGCTTCTGCGTGCCCTCCGAATACTCGTTGCTCAGCGCGAGCGTCGGATCGTCAAGCAGGCGGCGCATGACATCATCGCCGGTCGTACCCGTGAAGGGCACCCAGATCGCATTGCCGAGTTCGTCGAATTCGATGCGGCCGTGGCCGAGGCGCTGCTGCTCGGCGTAGTGCGACATCTCCTTCGCGTCGTCGGAAAGTTTCCGTGATTTGTCATCCCCGGCCATCGCAAAACGGTAGCGGAGCGGGCGCGGCCAATCCGCGAAAGGCTTCACATAATGGGGGTCCGTCGCGGAATTCAGGACTGGATGAATATACAGGTGCCCGCTAGGATGCTGGCGATGGGCGCAGGCCTCCAGCAGACGCTTAACGAAGCGCAGCGCGCGGCGGTGGATTTCGGCACCGGCCGGCAAGCACCCGCGCCTGCGCTGCTCATCATCGCGGGCGCCGGGACCGGCAAGACGGCGACGCTCGCGCACCGCGTCGCCGCCCTCATTTCCGCCGGTGTCGATCCGGCACGCATCCTGTTACTGACATTCACGCGCCGCGCGGCGCTCGAAATGACGCGTCGGGCGGAAGGAATCCTCGGCGGGACCATGCGCCTGCCCTGGTCCGGCACCTTCCATGCGATTGCGAACCGGCTGCTGCGCGAGTACTCCTTGAATCTGGGACTCGCGCGCGATTTCAGCGTACTTGACCGCGGCGACTCGGCCGATCTCCTGGACTTCCTGCGCCAGGAACGGGGACTTGCGGCCTTGCGACGGCGTTTTCCGCGCAAGGACACCTGTCTCGCGATTTACTCGCGCCGGGTCAACGGCGGCCGGACACTCGACGAGGTCCTGCATGAGGCGTTCCCCTGGTGCGAGGAGTGGTCGCAGGAGCTTGGAGGTCTGTTCCGCGCTTACGCCGAGCGGAAGCAGGCGGAGGCCCTGCTCGACTACGACGATCTGCTCCTGTACTGGCACGCGCTGATGCAGGAGCCGCGGCTCGCCGCGGAGGTCGCCGGCCGCTTCGACCAGGTGCTGGTCGACGAGTACCAGGACGTCAATCGCCTGCAGGCGGACATCGTGCTCGCATTGAAGCCCGGTGGTAGCGGCATCACCGTGGTCGGCGACGACGCCCAGGCGATCTACTCCTTCCGCGCGGCATCGGTCGAGAACATCCTCGAATTTCCATCGCGCTGCGATCCGCCGGCCGAGGTCATTGCGCTCGAATGCAATTACCGTTCGACGCAGCCGGTGCTCGATGCGGCGAACGCCCTCATCGCCGGCGCGTCGCGCGGCTACCGCAAGTCGCTTTCCGCCGCGCGCGGCGGCGGCGCACGGCCGCGGCTCGTGACTGTCGAGGACGATCGCCGGCAGGCCGAGTACGTCGTGCAATCCGTGCTGCGCCGCCGCGAGGAGGGCACGCCGCTCATGCGCCAGGCCGTGCTGTTTCGCAGTTCCGATCACAGCGACTGGCTCGAGATCGCCCTGATGCGCGCCAATATTCCCTACGTCAAGTACGGCGGGCTCAAGTTTCTCGAGGCGGCGCACGTCAAGGACTTCCTGTCGATCTTGCGCTGGGCCGACAATTCGAAGAACGGTCTCGCTGCATTCCGCGCGCTGCAATTGCTGCCCGGCATGGGCCCGGCCAATGCCGCGCGATGCTGGCGCCGCTTTGCCGAGGGTGGTTTCCGCATGGCGGGGCTCGCGGAGTTCGACGCGCCCGCAGCCGCGACAGAACTCTGGCCGCGGTTTGCGGCGCTCATGAACGCGCTTGTTTCGCCGCGCGCCGTGTGGCCCGGCCAGATTGCCGAAGTACGCGCCTGGTACGAGCCGGAATTGCCGCGGCTGCACGATTCGCCCGCCGTCCGCGCCGGCGACCTCGAGATGCTGGAGCAGCTCGCCGGGCAGTTCGCGCGGCGCGAACGCTTCCTGTCCGAGCTTGCGCTCGATCCTCCGGCCGCGACCGGCGACCAGTCAGGCCCGCCGCTCAGGGACGAGGACTACCTCGTGCTCTCGACCGTGCACTCGGCGAAAGGACAGGAATGGGATGCAGTCCACGTGTTGAACGTCAACGACGGGACATTCCCAAACGAGTTTGCGACCGGCTCCGCCGCGGGGATCGACGAGGAGCGGCGGCTCCTGTACGTCGCGATGACGCGGGCCCGTTTCGAACTGCATCTGATCGAGCCACAGCGCTACTACGTCACGCAGCAGTCACGAGCGGGCGACCGGCATGTCTACGGCGCGCGCAGCCGATTTCTCGACGCCGATGTACTGTCGGCGCTGGATTGTATGGGTTGGCCTGCAGCGGCGGAAGGCATAGTCGCTCCAGCGGCGACGGACACGGCTGTGCGCGTCGATGTCGCCGGACACCTCAGGGCCCTCTGGTAAATACTGGACCGGCTGGCCTCGCCTATTTCTCGCCGGTGATGACGGTGAAATCCGTCTCGGTCGGGGTGGTCGTCGAGGCCGTCGATGCCGGCTGTGCAATGACCATCGTCGTGCCGGGACCGACCACCGTCTCTGCCTGACGCAGGAATTCGGGCGCTACCTTGAACACGGCCAGAAGCTGGTCCACCCTGGCGATCGATTCCTGGCCTCCGGAGACCACCAGCCAGCGGGGCATGGGTCTGCCAGTTGCCGGGGAAACGGGATCCGCAACGGACCGCTCGAGCCGCGTCAGCACGGTCAGGTTGAATTTGCGGTTCGGATCCACCAGCGTGAATGGCGCGTGACCGATCTCAACGCCCGCCCTGAAGATGCGGATGCGCCGGTCCTCGATGGTGATGAGAATCGTGACGGGGCCTTCCGGCGCCGCCTCCGGCTGCCACGCGATGTCGCCCGTGCGCGGCAGTTCGCCAGCCAGCGTGCCCTTGGCGTCCACCGGCGCGACCAGCCCCGGGTGCGCAACTGTGCTGGGGAATGCCTTCTCGTCGGAGACGATGACGGTCAGCCCGGTCTTCGTCTCACCGTACAACAGCTGCGCGAATTCATAAGGCATGCGCACGCAACCATGGGACGCCGGGTAGCCAGGCAGCCTGCCCGCGTGGAGTGCAACGCCGGACCACGTGAGCCGCTGCATGTAGGGCATGGGCGCATCGTTGTAGAGATTCGAATAATGGTCTTCGTGCTTCTGCAGGATCGTGAAAACACCAGTGGGCGTCTCGTGGCCCTTCTTGCCGGTGGACACCGTGGAGGCGCCGATGATCACGCCGTTCCGGTACACATAGGCCAGCTGCTCGGGCAGCGACACGATGAGCACAACGGGGCCCTGCGGCGAAAACTCGGGGTGCCACGCGTATTCACCCGGCTTCAGTTCGGCCGGCATGATCGTTTTCGCCGTGCCGAGGGTGGAGGTGTGCTTGGGCGGCGTCTGACCCGCAGCGGCAAAGGCAGGCAGGGTGATCAGCAGGACGAGGCAGGCACGGACAGCGGGGTGTATTTTCATTTTGAGAGGGGGTTGGTTGATCCGATGATTGAGCGCCAGTAGTATGCCCGTCTCACACCGGGTACCGCTCGGCAATATCTTGTTTATCCAGAAGAAATTTTGCGCCTCGCTGCTCGCGGCCGTCGCGGGTCTTGGCGCGCAGCAGGCGTTCGCAGGGACCGAAGCGGCATCGGGGTTGAACCTCGATCGCGAAATTGCGCTCCGCGCCGGCGTGTCGGTACAGGTGCTGGATCTTGCGATGAGCGCCGTCAGTTGCGGCTTGGCTTCCGGCGATCTCACGGCGCCGCCCACCCTGACCTTGATCGATTATTCGCTGCCGTCTTCCCGGCCAAGGCTGTGGGTCTTCGACTTGCGCTCGGGCCAGCTGCTTTTCAGGGAACTCGTTGCCCATGGGCGCAACAGCGGCGTTGACGTGGCCACGCGATTTTCCGACGCGATGGGCAGCCGCCAGTCGAGCCTCGGATTATTCCTGACAGCGGACACCTATGTGGGGCAGAACGGCTACTCGCTGCGCCTCGACGGGCTCGAGCCGGGCATCAACAGCCAGGCGCGAGCGCGAGCGATCGTGATGCACGGGGCGAAGTACGTCGATCCTGCGCTCGCAAGCATCAACGGGCGCGTCGGAAGGAGCTGGGGATGCCCCGCGCTGCGCCAGGCCATTGCGCGGCGGGTGATCGACACGGTCCGCGGCGGCGGCGTGATCTTTTCCTACTATCCCGATCCCGCCTGGCTCACGACCTCGAAGTTCCTGAACTGCGGCGCCGCCGCGCCGGTCACCGTCGCCTCGAACTGAACGGTCCCGCGAAACTCAGAGCGGCTTGCGGAAGCGCAGCGTGAAACGGTCGCTCTCGCCGATAGCCACGAACTTCTCGCGATCCGTGTCGCCGCCGTCGAGTGTAGGCGGCAGCGACCAGACTCCGTTCGGATGATCGGTGGTGTCTTTCGGATTGGCGTTGATCTCGCTCTGGCCGATCAGTTCGAAGCCGGCCTTCCTGGCAAGCGCGATCGCATAATCCGTGCGTACGTAGCCTGACTCGGCTTTCGGATCCTGCGGCTTGTCGTTGCTGGCGCGATGCTCGACGACGCCCAGGATTCCGCCCGGCTTCAGCGCCGCGTACATGGCCTTGAACATCGCCTCGGCGCTGGCATCGTCCATCCAGCCGTGGACATTGCGGAAGGTGAGTACCATGTCGACACTTGCGTCCGGCACCGGCTTCAACTCGTTGGGGGCCTGCAGCGCAACCACTTTCGCGCGGTCGTAGAGATTCGGACGTTCGGCAAGCTTTGCGGCGAACTTCTTCGAGTTCTCCTGCACGTACTTGCTCTCGGATTTCGGGTCCCAGCTCGCCACGATGAGCTGCCCCTGCTCGCGCAGTGTCGGCGCAAGCACCTCGGTGTACCAGCCACCGCCGCCGGGCCAGACTTCCAAGACCGTCATATCCTGCTTGAGTCCAAAAAACGTGAGCGTCTCTTTCGGGTGGCGCCAGGCGTCGCGCGCGCGGTTCTTCTCGGACCGGTGATCGCCTGCAAGCACGCGATCGAGCGTCGCAAGGGTCGCCGCGTCCGTGACGGGTGGATCCGACGCCGCGGCCGAGAGGCTGCTCCAGGCCAGCAGGCAGGCGGCCGCCGCGAGGGCAGTGCGGGGAAGAAGTCGAGTCGCGCTCATCAGATTGCTCCTTGAATGCGCCGTCAGGCGGCGCTATCCGGTTCGAGATAAGTGTAGCCGGCCAGTTCCGATTCGTAGAACCGCTTGAGCGCCTGGCCTTCGGCGACCGACAGGCTGCCGACGCGCATCGCGCGCTCGCAATCGCGGGCAAACGGCGGATAGAGCTCGCCCGGATCGTACTGCATGTAGCCGAGCACGGTGCTCGCAGTGTCGCCCTTGATGATCTCCTCGATCCACCAGCCGTGCTCGTCGTCGAGGCGGATGTGCACGACGTGTGTGTCGCCGAACAGGTTATGGAGATCGCCGAGTGTTTCCTGGTAGGCGCCGACCAGGAATGCGGCAAGGAAGTAGTCCTCGCCGGGTGTGAGCTCGTGCACTTCGAGCGAGCGCTTGATGTCGCGCTGCGACACGAAGCGGTCGATCTTGCCGTCGGAATCACAGGTGATGTCGGCGAGCACGCAGCTGCGCGCCGGGCGCTCGTCGAGCCGGTGCAGCGGCATGATCGGGAACAGCTGGTCGATCGCCCAGCTGTCCGGCAGCGACTGGAACACCGACATGTTGCAGAAGTAGATGTCGGACAGTACCGCCTCGAGATCTTCGAGCTCCTCGGGGACGCGTCCGCGCTTGCGCGTCATGTCGCGTACCTTCGCGCAGGTCGCCCAGTAGAGCCGCTCTGCAAGGCTCCTCATCTCGATGTTGAGGTAGCCCAGGCTGAACATCTGCTGCGCCTGCTCGCGCGCCTGCTGTGCGTCGTGCCAGCACTCGACGAGCCTGCGCTCGCTGACGGTCGCGTAGGCATCGAACAGGTCCGCAACCGGTTGCGGCAGCCGGCCGTCGTCGGCCGTCGCGCGGTCCGGCACGCTGAAAAGATCGAGCCGCGCCGCGCCCAGCACATTGAAGACGAGAACGCTGTGATGGGCGGCGATCGCGCGGCCGGATTCGCTGATGATCATCGGGTGCGCAAGGCCGCGCGCATTGCAGACGCTCGCGACGCGATAGACGACGTCGCTCGCGTATTCGCGGAGCGAGTAATTGGTCGAGGATTCGAAATTCGTCCGTGACCCGTCATAGTCGATGCCAAGCCCGCCGCCGACGTCGATGTATTCGAGGCCCGCGCCGAGCCGCGCGAGCTCTGCGTAAACCTGCGCGAGCTCGTTGACCGCATCCTTGACGCGGCGGATGTCGTGTAGCTGGGAACCGGGGTGGCAGTGCACGAGCTTCAGGCAATCGAGCATGTTGTGCGAGCGGAGCACCTCGACGAGCTCGAGGATTTCCGTCGTGAACAGGCCGAACTTCGAGCGGTCGCCCGCCGATTCCCGCCAGCGGCCCGCGCCTTCGGCCGCGAGCTTGACGCGCACCCCGATCTTCGGCCGCACCTGGTACTTCTCCGCGTGCCGCAGGATGTAGCCGAGCTCGGAGAAATTCTCGATCACCGGGATGATCGCGCGCCCGAGCTTGGTCGCGAGGATCACCGCCTCGATGTAACTGTCGTCCTTGAAGCCGTTGCAGATGATCAGGCGATCCGGTGCGTCCGCAGTGATCGCCATCACGGCAAGCAGTTCGGGTTTGGAGCCGCACTCGAGCCCGAAGCCGAGTTCCGCGCTGCCGCGATAGACCTCTTCGACGACCAGGCGCTGCTGGTTGACCTTGATCGGGAACACCGCGGCATAGCGGTTCTTGTAGTCGTTCTCGGCGATCGCGGCGGCGAAGGCGTCGTGCAGCGAGCGCAGGCGATCGCGCAGGATGTCCGAGAATCGCAGCACCATCGGCGCCGTCAGGTCGCGCGCGCCGAGCTGCTGTACGACTTCGAACAGATCGATTTCGCGGTTGGCGTCGCGGCCCGGTCGGCAGACGACGTGACCCGCGGCGTTGATGCCGAAGTAGCCGCTGCCCCAGGAGCGGTGGCGTAGAGGTCGTCGGAGTCCTCGACGCTCCATGGCCGGGGCGGAACTGCGCCATGCGTCGTGCTTTCCAAGGCTCCAGTCCTGATGATCGCCACCGGGCGCGGACGATACCAGAAGCAGTGCCGCCGTGGATACAGGAAGTGGGCGCGCTAACCGGCCGGAGACTCAGCCAGCTTCGACGACGTAGTCGTCGGGCAAGTCATGCGCAATGCCCTTGTGACAATCGATGCAGGTCTTGCCACTGGTGACCATCTGTTCGTGCTTGCGCGCTGCACGGCCGTTTTGCGTCTCAAGTTCCATTTTGGCAGCCACATGACACTCACGGCATTCGCGCGAATCCGTGGCTTTCATGTAGGTCCATACGGCCTCTGCCATCTGCAGGCGGCGCGCGCGGAATTTTTCGCGGTTATCCAGGGTCCCGAGCAGATGGTGGTACACATCCTTGCTGGCGCGGATCTTTTTCGCGAGTTTCGGCCCGAATGCCACGGGAACGTGACAGTCGACGCAGGTCGCCCGCACGCCGGCCGAATTTCGATCATGAATGGTATCGAGAAATTCCTCGTACATGTTGCTGCGCATTTCGTGACACGAAATGCAGAATTGCTCGGTATTCGTCCATGCCAGCGTCGCGGAGAAGGCGCTCCACACCAGGATTCCGGAGGCGATCAGCAGTACCCCCACGAGCAGCGACGGCAGCCGCCATCTGACGAGGGGCCATCCACGCCAGCCGGACTTGGGTGAATTTGATGTACCGTCGGGAACGTTCATCTGGCGAGGTCGTGCTACAGCGCGAACATTTCCGCCGTGATGGCCTTGTACCAACCAGCTGCATACTCGGCTTCTTTCAGGCGGATGCGCCTGGCGGCGGAAATTTCGCTGAGACCACCGGCAACCGACACGATGCGTCCCTTGACCACGCGATAAAGGTTGACTTCCGAAATCGCAAACTTCGGGCTGGCGAGGCTGTAAAACACTGTCGTCAGGGCGGGTTCGAGCAGCGAGCCTCCATTCAGGCTCGCAATAATCGCTGCCGCGCAAACTTTGGCCTGGGCGTTGGCGGCGAAAGCAGATTTCGGCATTTCCCCGGCGCTGCAGACGTCACCGACGACGTACACCGACTTCTGCATCGTCGATTCGAAACTCCGAGGATCAACAGGACACCAACCGCTCTTGTCCGTAAGTCCGGCGGCGGTCGCGATACCCGTCGCACTCTGCGGTGGTATCAGATTGATCACCGCTCCCTTGTAAGTCGCACCATTTGCGCCATGCAGCGTTCGCGCGGTGACGTCAAGGCGGGTGACTTCCGCGGCAGGTCCGGCTATGCGCTCGATCATGCCTGGATATAGTTCATCCCATGCCGCGTGGAATTGCGCGAGCTTCGGCTCATCATCATTTGGATCGAGCAGCAACACTTTCGATTTCGGCTTGCTGGCCGTAAGGTAATAGGCGATAAGGCTGGCGCGCTCGAGAATCGCGGGCGGCGCCCGGAATGGCTTGGGCGGAGCGGCAATGATGACGACGCCTCCATCCGGCATGTCCTGTAACTGCTTGACCAGTATCTGGGTCTGTTCACCGGCGGTCCAGGCGTGCGGAATTGCCGTTGCGGTCGCCTGCGAATAACCGGCAATCTTGTTCCACAGAAAATCGATCCCCGGCGCGACTACAAGCCGGTCGTACGGCAGGCTCGCGCCGCTTTCAAGCTTGACGACGCGAGTGCCGGGGTCGATTGACGCAACTCGATCCTGGACGAGTTTGCAGCCACGGCGTGCCTGCAGCTGACCGTAGTCGAAAGTAATGTACGACATGTCGTTGAAGCCGCCGATCACGGTATTGCTGAACGGGCAGGTGACGTACTGCTTCTTGGGCTCGACCAGCGTGACTTCGAGCTGAGGCGCGTAGCTGCGCAGGACGTTGGCGCAGGTGGCGCCGCCGAAACCGGCGCCGATCACGACCACCCGCGCCCGTGCCATGTTGCCGGCCGCGGCTGCGTAGCCAAACAGATTGAGGCAGGCGCCGGTGCCGGCGACGGTCAGCCAGCGCGCGAATTCGCGCCGCGTCAGGTTGTTCACGGCCAACTCCTGTCGAGCCTTACTGCCGTTGGACCGCGGAGAAATAGTCGGCCAGAAGTTCATACTCCTCATTGGAGTAGCCTTGAGCGATACGGCCCATGATCGTCTGGCGCTCCTCGCCCGAACGAAATCCCTTCATGCTCTGCACGATGTCCTTGCGGTCGAGACCCCTGAGTTTGGGAATGCTGCGCGAACCCATACCTGCCGGACCGTGACAGGCCGTACAGTTGAAGGCGAGCGCTATGGCGCGGTCGATGTCATCGGCCTGGCAGGGACCAGCGACCGCAAGGCCGCTCAGCGCCGCAAGGAATGCTGCAGAGAGCGATTTCGGCAGGCGACGCATGGTTGAGACCCCCAGTCGGTCGAATTTGCTCTGCGATGCACCAGCACCGGCTCCTCAGGAACCGGTCCTGGTGCGAAACTCGCGGCGCCTGCGGCTAGAAGCCGAAGTACGCTTGCAACGTGACGCGGCTGTCGTCCTCCGCCGAGGTCGGTCCGTTGTGATCCCAGTACTCGATGTAGGCCCTGACATTCTCGCGGAAGTAGTACGTGAGATTGAGAGTCAAGTTCTTGCTTTCACTGTCACCGTCATCGGATTCGACCTGGTCGAAGCGGACCAGCGGCACGAATGTCGGCCGGCCACCATCCGTCGTGAACGTGTAGAACCACTGCGCCGACAAGGCGTCGTTGTCTTCCTCCGAGGTTGCGAGACCGGTGCAGTCATCCGCGCCGCAAACATCGTCGGAACCCGCGATGTAGGCAAGATTGAAGCGCGAATCGCCGACATCAATCTGCGAATCGATGCCATATCGGGAATAATTGCGGTTCTTCGATGCAGCGTTTCCGTCGATCAACAACGCCCCGACCATGATCTTGTCAGTGATGTCGTAGGCCAGCCTCAAATGCAGGTTCTGTGCATCGACGGCATTGACATCTTCGGCTTCGCCACTCACACCTGCGCTGTAGAAAAACTTCTTCGCAATGCGTCCGGTCGCGCTGAGGTTCTGGCGGCTTGAGTTGAAAGAGCCGTCTGCGTCGCCGTACGAGTGGTCAACCACCCCGACTTGCCCGCGGCTCAGCTTCTGCAAACCGCGGTAGAACCCGTACGGGTCCGCGAACAGGGACTGCCCCCAGACTGCCTGGAGATTGAAGGCGGGACTGAAATTCCAAGCCACCATGCCTGGCTTGATCTGGTCATTCAGCGCGACATCTTGCGCATCTTCGTATTCGAATTCGACGAACGCGGAAAACTGGTCGCCAAACGCGCCGCCCAGAAAGATTTCAACCTCATGCAGCAGGCGCGAACGCTGATCGCTTTGCGAGTCCCTCTTGTCGTACGGGCGCGAGATCAATACGGCGCTTATCGGAAACGAATCGTGCTCGACTTTCTGACCGATTTCATCGGCCATCCGATAACCGTTTTCCTTGAACTCCCGGCCCTGCGCGTTGAGCTGCGGCCACGCGGTGTGGCAGGATGAACAGTCTTTTTCGTACTGCCGTGCCCAGGCCGGTATCGCCTGCGCGGTGCCAGCGCACATCAGCGCCAGCAGCGAGCCTATGATCCAGGCCTGTCGGCCTCTAATTGTTGTATGCATTGAGTGAACCCCGCTGAAATCGCGCAATAGTCGCCTCGTGCCATTCAGCGCCAAGAGCCGTATCCGGACAATGGGCTGCAGTAGGTAGCGGGGGGTCGAGTGAACCTTGTAGACGCGAGTGGCGCGGGTGTTCGCGTTGCACATATTGCAATTACAGCAACATGGTACGGTGCCGCGCATTTCAACTGGCGGCTGATCGCTCACGGTTGACGGGCACGAATGAAGCAGGCTTGAGCCCGGACGCCGTTGCGGAAAACTTCAGTCGCTACTGCGCTCGACCGGGCGCGACGAATCGCGGATCCATTCGCTCCATGAGCCCGCATAGAGCCGCGCGCCCTCGACGCCGGCCGCTTCGAGCGCGAGCAGGCCCTGGCATGCAGTGACCCCGGAACCGCACATGCAGATTGGCGCGGCGCCGGGCGCTGCGCCGGTGCGTTCGCGCCAGAGTGCCGCAAGCCCGTGCGCCGGGCGGAACCGGCCATTCGCGTCAAGATTCTCGAGAAACGGCAGGTTCACCGCGCCCGGCACATGTCCCGCGACCGCATCGAGCGGTTCCACGCTTCCCGCAAATCTCTCGGCGCCACGAACGTCGACCAGGGTTTCGCCCTGGGCGAGGGCATGGGCGACGCCGGCGGCGTCGCAAAGCATTTCCGGACGCGGTCGCGCCACGAAAGCGGCGGGCTTTCTCGCCGCAGTCTCGGTCGAAATCGGGCGGCCCTCGGCGGTCCACGCGGCAAAGCCGCCATCCAGCACAGTGACGCGGTCGTGGCCGACCCACCGCAGCATCCACCAGAGCCGCGCGGCATAGGCACTGTTGCCGGCGTCGTAACAGACCACCCAGGTAGTCGCGTTGACGCCGAGCCTGGAAAGCGTCGCGGCGAAATCCGAAACCGCGGGCAACGGATGCCGCCCCGTGGTTGCGGTCACGCGGGAGGCCAGATCGCGTTCGAGGTCGACGTGGGTCGCGCCGGGGATATGACCCGCGCGCCAGGCCTGCACGCCGGCCTCGGGCTTGGTGAGCTCGAAGCGGCAGTCGGCCACGAGCAGGTCCGCGTCGGTCAGCCGCGCCGCGAGGTCAGCCGTGGATAGGAGAGGGGTACGCAACCTTTTTTCCGCCGCGTGCATCTTACCTGCGATGGACGACTACACCCACGAAGACATGCCAGAAACCCGCGAGTCCCAGCACCTGCTTGAATCGACGAGGCCGCTGCCTTCGCTTTCGAAGGCCGAGCGCGATTTCTGGCGGCGCGCGGTCGCAGTCGAGCGTGCGCGGCAGAATTGCGGCGGTCCAGTGCCGTTTCCGTTCCAGGGCTACTGACTCTGCCTGGCTCGCACGGGGAGGCGGCCCGCAAGCGCGAGCGCCACGAGCATGATTGTTGTGCCGGCGAGCGCGAATGCCATGTCCTTCTGTCCATCCCAGATGTCACCCTGGGTCCCAAGGTACGCCTGCCCGAGGTCACCGCCGAACACGATGGCCGCGGCGAATTCGATCAGTTCATAGATGACAGCGTGTCCGGCCATGAACATGCAGGGAAACAGGAAGGCCCAGGCCCGCGAGTACCGCCCGTAGTGCGCGAAGAGCTCAACGGCCGCGGCTGTCACCAGCAGACCGTATAGAAAGTGCACGAGGCGGTCGTAGTGGTTCCGCCCTTCGAGCGCGATGCCCGTGAGCGATTGCCACCAGTCGGCGTACGGCACCAGGGAATACGTGTAGTGCGCGCCGACCGCGTGAAACACGAAGAACACGAACAGGCAGGTATAGGCGAAATTGCTGAATCGCAGCCGACGCGCCGTTGCCGCGAACAGCGGCACGGCGACAAACACGATCGCGTTTTCGAGTAGCCAGTCCTGGCGAAAAACGGGATCGATCCCGAGCGCCAGCCAGACCACGCCGTAGACCGTCAGCAGGACCAGTGGATAGCGCCACGACGGTATGGTTTTGCGGTACATTCTGCGCCCTTGATTCCCAAGATAACGGAATTGCCGACATCATGAGTGAGTACGTCGTCCACACGCATTTCCCCGGCCGGCTGATCTTCATCGGCTTCGGCAGCATCGGGCAGGGCGTCCTGCCGCTCATCATGCGCCATATCGGCGGACTGACCGCGGATCGCATCACGATCGTCACGGCCGACGACGCAGGCCGCGAGGAAGCGGGCAAGTTCGGGATCAAGCTCATCAACCACCCGCTGACTCGGGAGAATTTCCGGCACGTGCTTGATCCGCTGGTCGGGCGCGGCGACTTCGTCCTGAACCTGTCGGTGGACGTGTCGAGCATCGCGCTCATCAAGCTCTGCCACGAGAAGGGCGCGCTGTACCTCGACACCTGCATCGAGCCCTGGCCGGGCGGCTACACGGATCCGAATATTCCCGCGAGCCGGCGCACGAACTACGCGCTTCGCGAGGAAGTTCTCGAACTCCGCAAGGGCTGGACGAATGGGCCGACCGCGGTGATCACGCATGGCGCGAACCCGGGGCTGGTCTCGCATTTCGTCAAGCAGGCGCTGCTCGACATCGCGGGCGCCACCGGGCGCGAGGGCGACGATCCGAAGAGCCGCGAGGACTGGGCGAATCTCGCGAAGGATCTCGGCATCAAGGTCATCCACATCGCCGAGCGCGACACGCAGGTCTCGAGCAAGCCCAAGATGCCGGGCGAGTTCGTCAACACCTGGTCGGTCGACGGCTTCGTCAGCGAAGGCAGCCAGCCGGCCGAGCTCGGCTGGGGCACGCACGAGCGTCATTTCCCGCGCGATGGACGCCAGTACGACTTCGGGCGCAAGAGCGCGATCTACCTGGCGCAGCCCGGCTGTGCGACGCGCGTACGCACCTGGACGCCCGATGCGAAGCACTTCCACGGGTTCCTGATCACGCACGGCGAATCGATCTCGATCTCGGATTTCCTCAGCGTCCGACAGAACGATCGCGTGACTTACCGCCCGACCGTGCATTACGCCTACCACCCTTCCGACAACGCAGTGCTCTCGGTGCACGAATTGTGCGGACGCAATTTCCAGATGCAGGAACACAAGCGGATCATGATGGGCGACATCACGACGGGCATCGACGAGCTCGGCGTGCTGCTTGCAGGGCACGCGAAGGGCGCCTACTGGTACGGTTCGCAGCTGTCGATTGACGAGGCGCGGAAGCTTGCGCCCTACAACAGCGCGACCTCGTTGCAGGTGACGGTCGCGGCGCTCGCCGGAATGATCTGGGCGATCGAGAACCCGGCGATGGGCGTTGTCGAGCCGGACGAGATCGACTTCCGGCGGAATCTCGAGATCTGCCGTCCCTATCTCGGGCCGGTCGTCGGCAAGTACACGGACTGGACACCGCTGTTCGACCGCGGCCGGCTATTCCCCGAAGACCTCGACGAAAGCGATCCCTGGCAATTCAAGAATATTCGCGTCATCTGAATCTGAAGGGATTAAAGGGGACGTTGATTAAAGGGGACGTTCACCTTTAACGGGAGGCAACGTTCAAATCTGGACCGGCGGTCTGAGTTAAAGGTGAACGTCCCCTTTAATCCCCTCCTTTAATCGACCCCTTCAGGTTCGTACTCGATGGCCGTGATTGTCACCGCGAGGGGCCCGGACGGCAGCTCGACTTCAATTGCGTCGCCGACGCGCTTACCGAGAAGCGCGCGCCCGAGCGGTGAGTCCATGCTGATGTAGCCCGGCTCGCGGTCGAACTCGTCCGGGCCGACGATGCGATGTCGCCTGCGGGCGCCGCCGTCCTCTTCTATCGTCACCCAGGCGCCGAAGAAAACGCGGCTGCGGTCGGAGGGCGGATCCGCGACGATCTTGAGGCCATCGAGCCGCCCGCGAAGAAAGCGGACGCGCCGGTCGATCTCGCGCAGCCTGCGCTTCCCATAGATGTATTCCGCGTTCTCGGAGCGGTCGCCCTGGGCCGCCGCCTCGGCGACTGCGCGCGTCACGGCAGGGCGCTCGATGAGCCAGAGCTGGTCGAGTTCGGTGCGAAGGCGCTGGGCGCCTTCGGGCGTCGCGTATTTTGAGCCCACCCCGGTTTGCCGTCCCATGTTTAACTGTTTGAATTATAAAACGTTTCAGGACTTCTGCGTCCTGCATCCCAAACTGTGGCGCGCTTCACGCAAGGCCTTGGGCGCCGGCGCTACTCTTTCAGTCGCTATTTTTGCCTGCGTCAGTATCCCCTAGCGGACTTCCTTCCCTTCACCGAAAGTCCGCATTTCCGCCCCGGGTCAAAAGCCCGGGGTTTTTTTATCCTCGCTTCATTCGTCCCGACAGGGAAACGGCTGGTCGCGCGGCGGAACATGGCTGCCGATCCGCCGCCTTATACTTCGCGCCTCGCTGACTGGAGATTAGGAATGTCGCTCCGCAAACTGCTGCCTGTCCTCCTCTGCATTTCGATCGCGGGTCTCGCGTCCGCCGACGGCGCAGAGGCACCACTCGCTTCCGGCATCGATCCCGCCGCGATGGACCGCAATGTCAGGCCGCAGGACGACCTGTTCCGCCATGTGAACGGGACCTGGCTTGCGACCACGTCGTTCCCGGCTGAGTACGCGAGCGCAGGCATCGGGATCATGCTTTTCGAGAAGGCGCAGGCCGACGTGCAGGCGATACTCCTCGAGGCCGCGGCGGCCGGCGACAAGGCGACTCCCGACATGCGGCGCCTCGGCGACATGTACACGAGCTTCCTGGACGAGAAGAAAGTGGAGGAGCGCGGCATCGAACCGCTGAAGCCGCTGTTCGCCGAGATCGCGGCCATCGATGGACCGCAGGCACTCGCGCGATTCTTCGGTCGCGCCCAGGGACTCGGGATCAGCGTGCCGATCGGCGTCTACGTGTATCCGGACGCGCGCAATTCGACCCACAACGTCGCCTACCTGAGCCAGGACGGCCTCGGCATGCCGAACCGCGACTACTACCTGAAACAGGAAAAGGAATACGTCGAGTTCCGCAGCAAGTATGTAGATTACCTGGCGAAGCTCTTCACGCTTGTCGGCCAGCCTGAAGGCGCCGCCCGCGCTGCGAAGGTCCTCGAGCTCGAGACGCGCATTGCGACCGACCAGTGGACGCCGGTGCAGAACCGCGATCCGATCGCGACCTACAACCGTCACGGGCTCGAGTCCGCGGCGGCGCTTGCACCCGCATTCGACTGGAAGGCCTATTATTCGGCGAGCGGCCTGCCGGCGGGCGATTTCATCGTGCAGCAGCCGACCTACGCAACAGCGCTCGGCAGGCAGATGACGGCGGCGACCTCGCGGTCTGGAAGGACTACCTGACCGTGCGCACGATCGGCGCCTATGCGCGGGTGCTGCCAGCCGCTTTCGTCGAGGCTTCGTTCGATTTCAATGCGCGCACGTTGCGCGGCACCGAGACGCTGCGCCCGCGCTGGAAGCGCGCCGTGCAGGAAACCGACAGCGCAATGGGCGAGGCGATCGGTGCGGCCTATGTCGCCCGGCATTTCCCGCCGCAGGCGAAGGCGCGGATGTTGACGCTCGTCGACAACCTGCTCGCGGAATTCGACCGCGGCATCGACCGGCTCGACTGGATGAGCGCGGCGACCAGGACCGAGGCGCATACGAAGCTCAAGAAGATCAACGTGAAGATCGCGTACCCCGACAAGTGGCGCGACTACGCGGGTCTCGAGATCAAGCGCGACGACCTCGCGGGCAACGTGATGCGCTCGAACCAGTTCGAATGGAGCTGGCAGGCAGCGCGGGCCGGCAAGCCGAAGGATCCGACCGAGTGGTTCATGACGCCGCAGACGGTCAACGCCTACTACCTGCCGACCAACAACGAGATCGTGTTCCCGGCCGCCTTCCTGCAGCCGCCGTATTTCGACATGCGGGCGGATGACGCCGCGAACTACGGCGCCATCGGCTCGACGATCGGCCACGAGATCAGCCATGGATTCGACGATCGCGGCCGGCAGTACGACGGCGACGGCAACCTGCGTGAATGGTGGACGCCCGAGGACAACGAGAAATTCCAGACGCGTGCGCGCGGGCTCATCAAGCAGTACTCCGCCTTCGAAGCGCTGCCCGGTCTCAACGTCAACGGCGAGCTGACGCTTGGCGAGAACATCGGCGATCTTTCGGGTGCGGCGATCGCCTATGGCGCCTACATCCGTTCGCTGAACGGCGCCGAGGCACCGGTGATTGACGGCCACACGGGGCCCCAGCGTTTCTTCCTCGGCTATAGCCAGTCCTGGCGCACGAAGTGGCGCGACGGTCTCATGCGGGAAGTCGTGCTGACGGATCCGCATTCGCCGAGCGAGTTCCGCGCGAACGGCGTCGTGTCGAACATGGATGAGTTCTATGCCGCATTCGGTGTCCGCGAGGGCGACAGACTGTGGCGGCCCGAGGCGGAGCGCGTGAAGATCTGGTGAACGCAGGCCCGGCCGGGGATAATGCCGGGGCATGATCCGGCCGTTCATCCGTTGTGCGATTCCGTTGCTTGCGGCGACGCTTGCCGCTTGCACGCCGTTCGAGTCGCTCTTCCACAAGACGAAGCCCGCGGAAAAGGCCACGGCGCCTGTCGCGCCGGCGCCGCCGTTGCCGCTTGCGCAGGCGACGCATCGCTTCATGGTGGCGCCGGACCAGGACGTGGTCGGACGGCTCCAGGTCACCATCGCGAAGCACGAGGACACGCTCGCGGACATCGCGCGGCGCTTCAACGTGGGTTATGCGGAAATCCTGCGGGCCAATCCGAAAGTCGATCCGTGGCTGCCCGGCGAAGGCACGCAGATCGTGCTGCCGACCGAATTCATCCTGCCGGACGCGCCGCGCGAAGGCGTGGTCCTCAATCTCGCAGCGATGCGGCTCTACTATTATCCGAAGCCCGCGAAAACGGGACCTGCGGAGGTGATCACCCATCCGATCGGCATAGGCAAGGTGGGCTGGGTGACACCCGAGGGCAGCACAAAGGTTGTGTCGCACGTGAAGGATCCAGTGTGGACGCCGCCGGTCTCCGTACGCCAGGAGCATGCGAAGGACGGCGATATCCTCCCGGAAAAGGTTCCACCGGGCCCCGACAATCCGCTCGGCCGTCACATGATGCGGCTCGGCTGGCCGAGCTACCTGATGCACGGCACGAACAAGCCTCCCGGCGTCGGCATGCGGTCGAGCCACGGCTGCATCCGCCTGTACCCGGAAGACATCGCGATCCTGTTTGAGGCGATTCCCGACGGAACCAAGGTGACGGCCGTCAACCAGCCGTATCTGCTCGGCTGGCACGGCGATCGGCTGCTGGTGCAGACCTACGAGTCACTCGAGGACGACAAGCGCGACTGGTCCGACGTGCCGAAGGCGCTGCGGCAGAAGGCGAAGAAATCGAAGGCTCCGCTCTGGAAGAAAATTGCCGAGCACGACGAATCGATCGACTGGGAACAGGTCCGTGCGGCCGCCGCTGAACCGCGCGGCATCGCCTTTCCCGTTGGCCCCGGCGCGAGCCGCGATCTCGCCGCGACGATCGCGCGCGCCCCGAGAGTCAGGAACGCGATTCCGACCGGCGCGACCTGGAACGGCGTTGAGGATCAGTATGCCGGCGACCCGCAGTTCGCGAAGCCGGCCGCAGGCGAAGGCAGCAAGGCGAGCACCGGCCCCTGAAGGGGACGTTCACCTTCCTGAAGGGGACGTTCACCTTCAAGGCAATCGCTTATCTTCCTTGAAGGTGAACGTCCCCTTCAGATCCCCTCGCGAGCGCGCAGGTCATCGAACCGGCGACGACCGCAATTGCACCCACAACCGCGAGCGTATTGAGGCCCTCCGCGGCGACAAGCGCGAGACCCGAGTGTTCGATTGCCCACATCGCGCCAATCGTGAAGATCGGAGCTGTCGCGAGGATCGCTCCGACACGCGAAAGATCCCAGTGATAAAGCGCCTCGACGAAGGCACCGTAGGCAGCGATCGTGTTGGCGCAGCAGAAGGCAAGCATGCCGAGTTGCATCCCGTTGAGGTCGAGAATTTCCCCTGGCGCCGTCGCGGGCAGCAGCAGGACCGTCGCGCCGACGTAGATCATCCAAAGCACCTGCTGGGCCGTGAAATGCCCGTGCAGCTGTTTCTGCGCGAGGCCGTATATCGCCCATGAGACGGCAGCGCAAACGACCAGCATCACGCCGAGCCCGAGCCCCTCTGTGGGATGCGCGAGTTCCGGCAGCCGGTCGTTGAAGAAGAGCAGGAGCCCGGCGCCGAGCACGATGAAGCCGATCCACTGCAGCCGCGCGAATCGCTCGCCGAACACGAATATGCCGCCGACGAGCAGCAGGAGCGGTGCAAGCTGGATGACGACCTGCGTGACGGAAGGCGTCACATGGTCGAGCGCGATGAGATACAGCACGTAATTCCCGATCAGCGTGATCATCGCCACGGCGAGCAATGCGATTGCGGGAGCGCCCGCGCCGCGAAGACGCGGCAGCTCACCGCGTACGGCGAGGAACAGGCCGAGCGCCGTCATCGAAACCGCGAAGCGCCACCAGGTGATCGTGTAGGCATCCATTCCTTCGAGCACGATTTTCAGCGCGATCGGGAGCAATCCCCACAACACCGCGGTGAAGAGGGATAGCGTGAATCCAAGCCGCCAATTGCCGGAACCGCCCTGCATATCCATTCATGATAATCTGCCGCTCCAGCTGGGGGAGTCAGCCGTGACGGAACGACTGGCCGGCATCCAGGTTCAAGAAGAAGCCGGCTCTGGGCAATCGATCGCGGAAGCGCCGACGGCCATTACGGCATTCGTCGGTCGTTGCCTGCGTGGCCCGATCAACCGCCCGGTGCCGATTTCCGGTTTCAACGAATTCCAGCGCATCTTCGGCGGGCTCTGGCAGCCGAGCACGCTCTCATACGCGGTCGAGCAATTCTTCGAGAACGGCGGTCGGTCGGCGGTCGTCGTGCGGGTCACGAACGGCGCGCGCTGCTGCACGATCGAACTGCCGGCCGGCAACCAGAAACTCGTCCTCGAGGCGCTCGCGCCGGGTACGCGCGAATTCCTGCGCGCGGCTGTCGATTACGACGGCATCGGCGAGAACGAGGACGAGCAGTTCAACCTCGTGATCCAGCGCGTGCGGACGCCAGGCTCGGAACACATCGAGGACCAGGAGATCTATCGCCGCCTCTCGATCGTGCCCGACGCGGCGCGCTCGGTAGCAACCGTACTCGCCGGATCCGAGCTCGCGCGCGTCTCGGGAGAACTGCCGCCGCTCCGTCCCGATTCGACGCCGCGGAACGATCCGCGCGGAATCGCAGGCTATGTTTTCTCCGGTACGGACGCGGACGATGGCACGCGGCTCACCGACTACGACGTCATCGGTTCAGCGGCGCAGGGCACGGGCCTGTTCGCGCTCGACGCGGCCGACGGATTCAACCTGCTCTGCATTCCGCCGCTTGCCCGGGACGTCGATCTTGGCGCGAGCACGCTCCTGGTCGGGAATCGATTCTGCCGCGAGCGGCGCGCGCTTTTCTTCATCGATCCGCCGCTCGCCTGGGACAGCGCCGCAAAAGCGGTCGCCGAGATGCGGCATTGGCAGCTGCCGTCCGATTCCGCCTGTATGTTCTTCCCGCGCCTGCTTGGCTACGACAAGCTGCGCGGCCGCTTCGAGGCTTTCGCCCCCTGCGGCGCAATTGCCGGCACGCTGTCGCGCGCCTCGGAACACTGGCCGGTCTGGACGACCGCCTGCGGCGAGGACGCGGTGCTGCGCCCAGGTCTCCGGCCGGCCTGCGCGGTCGACGATGAACATCGCGCGCGTCTCGCGACGGCGGGCGTCAACACCGTACAGACCGTGCGCCGTTCGGGACGCGATTCGCCGCTCGCCTGCACGCTCGCGGGTCCGGGCGCGGTCGCAGCCGACTGGCGTTCGCTCGCGGCCCGTCGCCTCGCGCTCCTGATCGTCAACAGCATCGAGCGCGGCACGCGCTGGATGCTGTTTGAACCGAACGAAACGCCCGCCTGGCATCGGGCCGCGCAGCAGGTGCGCGAGTTTCTCGGCATGCTCGAGGAGCGCGGCGCGTTCTCGCACCGCGAACCCGGCGATCGATGGTTCGTGCTCTGTGACGAACGCGTCAACCGGGAGCGTCATCGCGAGCAGGGCATCGTCAACCTGATGTTCGGATTTCCGGCGCAGCGTTCCGGCGGATTTCACGCCTATCTCGTGAGTCATCGTGCGGGCGGAAGCCGCGTGCAGACGGTCAGCCCCAATCTCACGGGACTGCCGGACACGGGCCTCACCCAGGTCCTGGCGGAACTCGACGTTCCGATCGTAGCAGGCGTCTAGCCGAATCCCCCGCCGCCCGGCGTCTCGATCACGATTTCATCGCCCGTTTCGACCGCGGCGCTCGCGCAGGCGGGCAATCCGATTGACTCGCCGCTACGGCGCACCAGCCGGTTGATTCCGGTCGCGCCGGGGGCGGCGCCCGCAAGCCCGAACGGCGCAATCCGGCGGTGGTTGGAAAGTATCGCAACGGTCATTGGCTCGCGAAACGCGATGCGGCGCACCAGGCCGTCGCCGCCGCGATGACGCCCGGTGCCGCCGGAGCCGCGTCGATACCGGAACTCGCGCAGCAGCACCGGATGCCGGGTTTCGAGCACCTCGGGGTCCGTCAGCCGCGAGTTGGTCATGTGGGTCTGCACGCCGGACGCGCCGTCGAATCCCGGCCCCGCGCCTGCGCCACCCGCGATCGTCTCGTAGTACTGGTGGCCGGCGTCGCCGAATGTGAGGTTGTTCATCGTGCCCTGGGATGCTGCGAGCACACCGAGCGCGCCGAACAGCGCATCCACCACGCATTGTGAAGTCTCGACGTTGCCCGCGACGACTGCGGCCGGCGCCACGGGATTCAGCAACGAGCCGCGTTCGACCCGGATCGTCAACGGCCGCAGGCAGCCTTCGTTCAGCGGAAAGTCGGCGTCGACGAGCGTCCGGAACACGTACAGGACCGCCGCGGTGCAGACCGCGAAGGGCGCATTGAAATTGCCGTCCTGTTGCGGCGAGGTGCCGGTGAAATCGACGACTGCGCTTCGATGCTCCCGATTGACAGTGACCGTGACCTCGATCGCGCTGCCGTCGTCCATCTCATAGCGCAGGTGCCCGTCGCGGAGTCGTCCGATGACTTCGCGCACGCAGGCTTCCGCGTTGTCCTGTACGTGGGCCATGTAGCGAACGACCGTCTCGCGGCCGCAACGCGCGATGAGCGATTCGAGTTCTGCGATGCCGCGCGCATTCGCGGCGAGTTGTGCCTTCAGGTCGGCGACATTCTGATCCGGATTGCGTGCGGGCCAGGGGCCCGCAGCGAGTGAGGTCCGAAGCTCGCGCTCGCGGAGATATCCTTCGTCGAGCAGCAGGAAATTGTCGAACAGCACGCCTTCGTCGGCGATCGTCCGGGACGCCGGCGGCATCGAGCCCGGCGTGATGCCGCCGATGTCGGCGTGGTGGGCACGTGAGGCGACGAAGAATGCCGGTTCCGCCTCGTCTGCGACGAACACGGGGCTCACGACGGTGATGTCCGGCAGGTGCGTGCCGCCGGCGTAAGGCGCGTTCAGCATCCAGGCGTGCCCGCGTCGCAGGCTTCCGCGATTCGCCGCGATGACCGCGCGGACGCTCGCACCCATCGATCCGAGATGCACCGGCATGTGCGGTGCGTTCGCGATCAGCGCGCCCTCCGGATCGAAGAGGGCACAGGAAAAATCGAGCCGCTCGCGGATATTCACCGAGACCGCGGTTGACTGGAGCACGGCGCCCATCTGCTCGGCCACCTGCATGAAGCGGTGATTGAAGAGCTCCAATTGCGCCGGATCGGGCCGTCCGGTGTCGGCTGGCGCTGACATCCGGGGTTCTTGCCGGAATAGACGCAGGCTGCCGTCGTCGAGGCGCAGTGCCGTCCAGCCGGCCTCGACCACGGTCGTCGAGTTCGGCTCGACGATGAGCGCCGGTCCTGCAATGGTCTGGCCTTGCGCAATTTCGGCGCGATCGAGGAACGGAACCTCGCGCCAGCCGTCGAACCAGGCCCGCGTGAACTTCCGCGCCGTGGACTGCGCTGACGGCGTGTCCGGCAGCGCCTGTCTTTCGCCTTCGACCACGGCCTCGGCCCGAAGCGTCGCGACGACAGGATCGTCCGCAGGCGGCGCGAAACCGAAGCGCCGCGTGAACTCGGCGTGAAAATGCCGGACCACCTCCGGCAAGGGCCCGAGTTCGACCTCGAGCGCGGTTTCGGTGCCGGGCACGCGCAATTCCAGCACGCGGCACAGTCGCACGCTTGTTGCCACTGCGCCTTGAGCAAGCATCGCGTCCACAAGGGGCCGGCTCATCTCCGCGAATTCAGCGTCGAGCACGGCGGGCGTCATGGAAGCGAGCGGCCGCTCGAAGCTCCGGCGCCGCACGAGCCGGCGATCAGCGAGACCGATGCCCCAGGCGGACAACACGCCGGCGAGCGGATGAATCAGGATTTCGGCAATTCCGAGCGCATCCGCCACGCGGCAGGCGTGCTGCGGTGCCGCGCCGCCGTAGCAACAGAGCGCGAAGTCGGCAGGATCGTGGCCTTCGCGGACCGAAACGTGGCGGATCGCGCGCGCCATCGATTCGATCGCGACATCGAGAAACCCGGATGCGAGGCGCAGGGCATCGGTGATCGTCGCGGATTCCGCGGACACCGAGGCCGCGAACTTGTCGAACATCCGGCGCACGATGCCTGAATCGAGCGGCTGGTCGCCGCTCGCACCGAATATCGCGGGAAAATCCTCGGGCCGGATCCGGCCGAGCAGCACCTGCACATCCGTGACGGTCAGGGGTCCGCCGTTCCGGTAGCTCGCGGGACCGGGCCGCGAGCCTGCGGACTGCGGGCCGACGCGAAGCCGGCCGCCTTCGTACGCGAGCACAGAGCCGCCGCCGGCCGCGACCGTATGAATGTTCATCATTGGTGCCTGGAGCCGGACGCCCGCGACCACCGTCTCGAAGCGCTGCGGCATGGCACCGTCGTAGAGTGCGACGTCGGTCGACGTCCCGCCCATGTCGAAGGCGATCATCCGGCGGCGATCAAGACTCTCGGCGATGCGCGCGGTCGCGACCAGCCCGCCGGCCGGGCCCGAGAGCACGGCGTTGCAGGCGCGAAACGACTCGGGGGCGACGAGTCCGCCGTTGCTCTGCATGAATTCGAGTCGCGCGCCACTGTAGCGCTCGCCGAGACCCGCGCGGAATTCGCGCACATAGCGGCCGAGCAGGGGCGTGAGATAAGCATCGACGACCGTGGTGTCGCCGCGACTTACAAAGCGGATCAGGGGCGACGCCTCGTGCGAGGCAATCACTTCGCCGAAGCCGAGTTCGCGCGCGAGCGCCGCAGCGCGCCGTTCGTGTCCCGGGTGGCGGAAACCGTGCATGAAGACGATCGCGACACTCGCGATGCCGATTTCACGCAGGCCCCGAAGATCTGATGCGAGGCGATGCTCATCGAGTGCGCACAGGACCTCACCTTCGGCCGTGACGCGTTCATCCACCTCGATGACTGACTGGTAAAGCGGTGCGGGGAGCTCGATCTTGAGACTGAACAAACACGGGCGATTCTGGTATCCGATTGCCAGGGCGTCGCCGAAACCTGCCGTCGTGACGAGCGCAGTGGGCACGCCGCCGCGCTCGAGCAGCGCATTGGTCGCAACGGTCGTGCCAATGCGGATGACGTCGATCGCCGGGCCTGCGCCGCCTGCGCGTTCGAGCAGGCCGAGGATCCCCGATACGCCGGAGTCGGGCGCGCCCGCGGCGGCGACGCTCAAGCGCTTTTCGATCAAGAGCCGCCCGTCAGGCGCGCGCCCGATGATGTCCGTGAAAGTGCCGCCGCGATCAAGCCAGAATTGCCAGCCGTTCCCCGTGCCCATGCACTCAGGATAGCTTGAGTGCGCCGGCAGCGAGACGCTCGCAGGTGTCGCGATAACCGATCGCGATCGCGCGCTCAAAGGCTTTCCAGTCGAGCAGGTCGAGCGATTCGAGCGCCGGCGTCAGCAACAGGTCGCTCTGAATGCGCCGCTCCTGCGTCGCAGTCGTGCTGTTCACCATGCCGGCGCGCCACAGGATCTGAAGGATGTTCGGCCGCCGGCGCCCCCGCCGGGCGCCGAACAGGTTCCAGAACGAGGGTGCCTCGGTCGCGTCCACATCGGTCGTGAATGCGCGATCCGTGCCGACGTCGACGCCGATGACCGGGCCGCGGCCCTTCGCCCGCATCACGTCGACGGGCAGGTTGTTCATCGCGCCGCCGTCGACGAAAACCTCGCCGCCCTGGAAGACTGGCGGCAGCACGCCGGGAATCGCGACCGACGCGCGCAGCCAGCGCCACAGGAGACCCTGCTGGTGCACGGCGATGCGACCGGTCGTCAGGTTCGAGGAGACGCAGAAGAAAGGCAGCGGCAGGTCCTCGATGTCGATGTCGCCGAGCTCGCGGCGCAGCAGCATGCCCACCTTGCGGCCCGACACGAGCGAGATGAGTGGAAGCGTGAAATCGGAGAGCGGATTCGTGTCGACGAAACAGCGCCGGAATCGTTCGACCAGTTCTTCGTCGTTCCAGTCCGCCGCGACGCCGGCCGCGAGGATTCCGCCCATGCTGGTGCCGCCGACGAGGTCGATCGGCACGCCGTGCTCGCGCAGGGCGCGCACGACGCCCAGGTGCGCGAATCCGCGCGCGCCGCCGCCCGACAGGACCAGACCGACCGCGCGGCCGGTCAGCAGCCGCACGAGCCGGTCGTAGTCCGCCGGTGTGCGTATGTGGTGATGCGACATGCCGGGCAGGACCGAATGCCAGCGGGTCGCCGCGCCGTTCATGAACGGGCCTTCGTGCAGCAGGAGGAGTTCCGCGCGGCGCATCGTGCCGTCGAGCCATTCCCGCCCGGTCCAGTCCGCGTGCTCGCCATTCGCGCGCGCCGCGAGCAGCACGACGTCGGCCTGCCGCAGGCACAGGCGAGTCCACGGCGTATCTTCGGCGTCGGCGGCATAAACGACGAAATCGTTGCGCGACTCGCGCTCGTGGAACCACTGCGGGCTGTGGCTGCCGGCGCGTTGCCGGCCGACGAGATCCACGCGGCCGAAGCGCGAGAGCGCCTTGACCAGGCGTTCCGCGTGCAGCGTGAGATCGACGCCGGCGTCCTGCGGGATCATGGCAATCGTGCGGGGCGTCATCACACGTTCGTGCTTTGTGCCCGCTTCCTCGAGACGTGCGACGGTCAGGCGCGCGAGTCGCAGGATCGCCTCCGGATGCCCAAGCAGGACGCGCTCGAACGTGCCCGCGGACAGCGTCGCGAGCTCGGAGTCGCGCAGCGCCCGTACGGTCGCCGTTCGCGGCCGCGAAACGATCAGGCCCATCTCGCCGACGGTTTCTCCGGCCGCGATGCGGCCGATCAGCTCGCCACCGCTGCCGTAGACGCCAAGACAGCCGCTGACCACGAAATAGACGGCATCGGCCGGCGCCCCGGCTTCGAACAGCACGCGGCCGCCAGGCAGCGACATCCATTCAAGTTCGGCGACGGCCGCGTCGACGATGCTCTTGGGAAGGCCCGAGAACAGAGGCAACGCCGCGAGCATCGCCCAGGGGTTTGCCCGCGGGTCGATCTGGGTCCGGTCGTCGTCTGCGTCCACGGCAGCGGGACGATATCACGCAGGGTTGTGGCGGCTAGAATCGGCGCTCATGACTGTGACGGACCGCAAGCTGCTGGAGCGCATCTGGAAGGCGGTCGCCGAGATCCCGCGTGGCTCAGTCGCGAGCTACGGCGGTATCGCGCGGCGTGCGGGGCTGCCGAGGCGCGCGCGGCTCGTCGGGCACGCGCTCAAGGTCGCACCCGCGAAACTGCGACTTCCCTGGCACCGCGTGGTCAACGCGCGAGGCAGGATCAGCCTGCCAGCCGGCTCGAAAGCGCACCGAACGCAACGGCGCCTGCTGGAGGAAGAGGGCGTCGTCTTCCGGAATGGCAGGATCAATCTCGCGCAGCAGGCCCGTGAACTCGACCTCGACGCCCTGCTGTGGCGTCCCCGCAGGGACTGATACCATCCACGCATGGCGAGTCGTCACGTGGTGTTCTCGCACGGCCTCGAAAGCGGTCCGTGGGGAACCAAGATATCCGCGATGTCTGAAGTCGCGAAGAGCGAAGGCTGGAATGTCGACTCGGTCGACTATCGCGGCGTCAACGACCCGCGCGATCGCGTCACGCGGCTCCTGAGCTTCTGCCGCGACATCCGCGGCGATCTCGTACTCGTCGGTTCGAGCCTCGGCGGCTACGTCGCGACCTCGGCGTCTGCTCTCCTGCACGCGCGCGGCCTGTTCCTGATGGCGCCCGCGTTCTACATGCCCGGAGCCGAGCAGCTGACGGCGAAGCCGGCGCCGTGTCCAAAGACGATCGTGCACGGGTGGCGCGATGACGTCATCCCGGTCGAGAACAGCATGAAGTTCGCGCGCGAGCATTCCGCGACGCTGCATATTCTCGACTCGGACCACCGGCTGCACAGCGAGCTCTCGCTCGTCAATTACCTGTTCGAATACTTTCTCGTCGCGCTCGATCTCCCGAAACGTCGCTGATCCGCACCCACGTTTTTTCAGATTCGTCACCGCTCTCGCTTTCCGTGCCGGGCGGGGTTCCCGCGCTCGCTCAGCCGGAACTTTATTCGCTCGCTGCGGGACCCCGCCCGTCCCGCACGCGAGCGCGCTGCCGCGCCGAAACGAAGCGGGCGCGGCCAGGGTGACGGGCGGGTGGCGAGCGAAGTGACTAAGTTCCGGCGGAACGAGCGAGCCAGCCCGCCCGGCGCCAATGGCCGCGCCAGGATCAGCTTCGTCGCGGGATCGCGCTAGACTGGCCGGATTGGCGAACGGGGAGGCCGCGATGCGCGCAATTCGGGCGTTCGGAGTGCTGGCTGCGGCATTGGTTGCCGGCTGCAGCAGCAATGAAGAACCAAAGGAGGAAGAACCGCCGATGAAGGTCGAGGATACGGTGTTCGGCGATCTCATCGGCACGCAGGACAAGGCGCGGGATCGCTCCAATGCGGCCGTCGAACTGCACCGCGAATCGCTGGACAAGCGCCTGGAGGAAGATGAGGGCGCGCCGAAAGAAGAACCGGCCGAGGACTGAGCGGGCGCGCTGGTGAATCGCACCCTGATGTGGGCGCTGCGCGGAGTCATGCGCGTGTTCGTGCGCCCGGCTGTCGTGCCCGAGGATGCACTGCAGCGGCTTCACGGCCGCGCGCGTCCGCTGCTCTATGTGCTGGAAGAGCGGAGCGTCTCGGACCTGCTCGCGCTCGAGATCGCCTGCATGAATGGCGGGCTGCGCCGCCCGGGCAAGCGACTCAAGCTCCGGGGCCTCGACCTGCCGCATTCGGCGGTCGCGCTCGAACGGCGCGCGGGCGTGCTGCGCCGGCGCGCCGATCGCCGCACGCCGCCCGAACTTGCGCGCGCAGTGGCCGCGGCGGGCGCCGATGAGACGCTCGAACTCGACGTCGTGCCGGTCGCCGTCTACTGGGGCCGCGCGCCGCAGCGCGAGAAGTCCTGGCTCAGGATGATCCTGTCCGAAAACTGGGCGCTGGTCGGTCCGTTCCGCCGATTCCTGTCAATCGTGTTCAACGGCCGCAGCACCCTGATCCGTTTCGGCGAGCCGCGCGCGCTGAGGACGTATGGTGCCACCGGTCCTGACGGCGCCCGCGGCGCGCGCAGGTTGCTCAAGGACATGCGCGCGGAATTCCGGCACATGCGCACCGACACGCTGGGACCTGATCTCTCGCGGCGGCGCGCGATCATCGCCCAGGTGCTGCGCACGCGCGCCGTGCGCCAGGCCGTGCGCCAGGAGATCCGCGACACCAGGCACACGCGCCGCGACGGCTTGCGCGTCGCGCGCCGGCACGCGCTCGAGATCGCCGCCAACTATTCGCACACCTTCATCCGGATTGCGGAGCGCATCCTCAGCCGCTTCCTGACCCGCGTGTACGAGGGCGTCGAAGTCCGGAACGCGGAATATCTCGACCGGCTGCCGCCGACCTGCGAAATCGTCTACGTGCCCTGTCACCGCAGTCACGTGGACTACCTGCTGCTCTCCTATGTGATTTACCAGCGCGGCTACGCCGTGCCCTACGTCGCGGCGGGCGTGAACCTGAATCTCCCGGTCATCGGGCGCCTGCTGCGCAAGGGCGGCGCGTTCTTTATCCGCCGGAGTTTCCGCGGATCGGGCCTCTATCCGATCGTATTCATGAAGTATGTCGACGTGATGATGAATCGCGGTCATCCGATCGAGTTCTTCATCGAGGGGGGCAGGAGCCGCACCGGGCGCCTGCTGCGCCCGCGTACCGGGATGCTCGGAATGACCGTGCGCAGCTTCCTGCGCGATACGCGCCGCCCGGTCGCCTATGTGCCGGTCTATTTCGGCTACGACCGCCTGCTCGAGGGCGAGAGCTACATCGATGAGCTGCTCGGCCGACCGAAAACGAAGGAGTCGGTCGGCGGGCTGCTGCGCGTTCTGCCGCAGCTGCGTCGTCAGCTGGGCCGTGTCCATGTCGCTTTCGGCGAACCGCTGCTGCTCGACGGCATGCTGGACCAGGTGCAGCCGGACTGGCGCCAGGGCCCCCATGATGAGAACACGCGGCCCACCTGGTTCGGCGAGGCCGTCGATGCGGTGGCCGCGGAGATCATGCGCCGCATCAACGCGGCGGCGGCGGTCACGCCAGTCAACCTGTTGTCGGTCGCGCTGCTCGCGGCGCCGCGCCAGGCGATGCTCGAGAACGATCTCGAGCGGCAGCTCCAGCTCTATGTCGACCTGCTGCGCAGCTTCCCGTATTCGCCGGACGTGTCGGTCGCCGCGACCGATGGTGCGTCGATTATCAAGAACGGCGAACAGATGGGGCTTCTCGAGAGGCGTACACATCCACTCGGTGACGTATTGCGGATGGACGAGCGCAACGCGGTGCTTGCGACCTACTACCGCAACAATGTCCTGCATCTGTTCGCGATGCCCTCGCTCGTCGCCTGCGCATTCCTCAACAACCCGGCGATGCGGCACGAGGACATCCAGCGCCTGGTCTGGCGCGTCTACCCGTACATCCGCGCGGAGCTTTGCCTGCGCTGGCGCGAGGATGAGTTGCCGGGCGCAGTCGATGGCGTGCTCGCGGCGCTCGCGCAGCAGGGACTCCTGGAACGTGACGCGGACGGGACCGTCTGGCGTCGTTCCACGACTGGCAGCGCCGAGGCAGTGCGTTTGTCGGTATTGGCGCAGGCGACGATCCAGACCATCGAGCGCTATTACCTCGCCATCGCGCTCCTGATTCGCGCTGGGCGTTCGACGCTTACCGCCGACGCACTCGAGCAGCGCTGTGTCGCAATGGCCCAGCGCATGTCGATGCTCTATGGCCTCGCGGCCCCGGAATTCTTCGATCGCGCCATGTTCCGCGATTTCATCGAGCTTCTGCGCCAGCGCGGCGTCGTCCGCCAGGACGGGGCAGGGCGCCTGACCTACGACGACGCCCTGATTGCGGTCGCGCAGGACGCGCGGATTGTCCTGTCCGAGCAGATCCGCAACAGCATCCTGCAGGTGACCCACAGCTGATCGGCAGCCGCGTCTTGCACTTCAAAGCGGAGGCGCTGATATAGCCTTGCGCGAAATTCCGATCGGTGCTGGCTCTGGGGAACCACATGATAAGGTCGTGTCCGGATTCTCACTCGATTGCGAGTACTAAGGACCTCGCCGATTCCTACCTGCGGTTGCTCGACGCGTTCGTCTATGGCCGCTGGGATCTCGCCGGGCACGAGCTCGACATCCGCGCGGACCGGCAGGTCTTCAACTGGAGCAAGAGCACACTGAGTTTGACGTTTAATCGAGCCCCGGTCGACCCCTCAATCGCTTGACGTTCTTGCGCAGGCGCTTGCCCTCGAGTCTCCGGGCTTTCGCCGCCCGCCCGGGCCGCGTCGCCTTGCGCACTTTCGGCGCCCGCATCGCCTTGATGATCAATTCCTCGAGGCGTCCGATCGCGTCGCGGCGGTTCGCTTCCTGGCCGCGGTGACGATGTGCCTCAATCACGATCTCGTCGTACTGGGTGAGCCGCCGGCCCGCAAGGACGCGCAGCCTGTCCTTGCCGGCCTCGTCTGAGCAGCGACGGTCGCTGCCGACGTTGAAGCGCAGCTCGCAGGCGCTCGAAACCTTGTTGACGTTCTGGCCGCCCGGTCCGGGACTGCGTACGTAAGAGAGCGTGTATTCGCCCTCGGGAATCATGGTCAGTCCTGGCCGTCCGCCGAGGGTACGATCGGTGCGCTCGTGCGCGGCGCGAGTGTGGAAGCCGACTTGCCGCCTTCCAGGATGCGGATTTCGCGCTGCGCCGGCGGAATCGTCAGGCCGTGCTCGCGGAACAGCGCCCAGATCCGGCGATTGACGTCGGAGCGCACATTGTTGACGCCTTCGGCAGGATCGCCGATCCAGAATCGCAACTCGATCTCCATGCCGTAGTCGGCGAACTCGAGCAGGCGCGTCACCGCGGGCGGATCTCGCAGGATGCGCGGATGATCGGCGGCCTGAAGCAGGAGCGTCAGCGCGAGCTCGACGTCGTCGTGGTAGGCGATGCGCACTGGGAGCCGGAGCCGCACGCGCGGATGACCGTAGCTCCAGTTGATGAGCGGATTCGTGATCACGTTCTGGTTCGGGACAAGCGTCGCGACGCCGTCGCGGTCGCGGATCACGATGTGGCGGCCGCGCAATTCCTCGACCCAGCCGAAGCCGGTCGTGCTCGTGCCGGTCGTGCCCGTGAAGCTGATGACGTCGCCGGGCTTGATCGAGCGGTCGATCAGGAGCACGAATCCGCTCACGAAGTTCGCGGCGACCGCCTGCAGGCCGAATCCCAGGCCGAGGCCGATGGCGCCGGAGAACACGGTGAGCGCGGTGAGGTCGACGCCGGACGCCTGCAGGCCGAACAGCACGCCGAAAGCGATCAGGAAGGCATAGGCGAACTTGCCGATGCCGATGCGGGTCGACGGCGCGAGTTCCTGGACGGTGCTGACGCGCCGGTCGATCCAGCGCGCGATCCAGACGCTCACGACGACGAACACGGTCACTGTCGCGATCGCCTTCAGCACCGACCAGATCGTGATTCGCGTCGCGCCCTTCGAGAGCCCGATCGAGTCGAGCTCGGCGATCACAGGATCGAGGCAGGCCGAGCAGCTCGGTCGCGATCAGGGCCCAGACGATCAGCGTCGCGCGCAGCTCCCAAGCCTTGATTATCCGGCTCTTGCCGAGCGAGAGGCGGAGCAGGAATGTCAGCAGCCGGATCAACGCGAGCAGCGCGAGGAGGGTCCACGCTGTTTCGAGCCAGGGTTTCGGCGTGCCAGCCTTACGCGAGCATGCCCAGACCGATGATCGCGAGTCCTGCGAGATACGGCGCAATGACCGCCATCGCGTCGGTCAGGGTGCGGCGCGCGTGGCCACCGTTCGAGCGGTTGACGTACCAGCGCTTGCCCCACAGGACGCCCGCGGTGACCACGACGGTGGTGAATGCGATAATCGGAAACTGCGGATTCCCGATGAATTCAGCGACTGATGCGAAGAATGCGTCCACGCGCTCCATCAGGCGTTGAGATCCGGGATCAGCTCGCTCTCGAGTCGCATGATCTGGTCCTTGAGCATCAGCTTGCGCTTCTTCAGGCGCCGCATCTGCAACTCGTCGATATAGAGGTCGAGCGACAGGCGGCAGATCACGTCGTCGAGATCGCGGTGTTCGATACGCAGTTCGCGCAGACGCGTCATCCGCTCGAACAGCTGGGTGTTGACCTTGTCTTCGTCGGTCATTCTGGCAGGAAACCGGACCAAACAGGCCGGATCGATGCGGGAAGCTTAGCCAATCGACCCGGAGGATTCCATGGCACTGCGGGGTCGTGGAAGTCGGAGCCGACCGAGCCTTCGAGCCGGCAACGCACGGCGAGCGATATTGCCTGCTCCCGATCGCGCACGCTGCCACCGCCGGTGACCACTTCGATGCCGTGGCCGCCGCCGGCTGCAAAGTCGGCGCAAAGTTCGCGCCTCGCACCGGCCGACAGCGCATACCGCATCGGGTGTGCGATCACCGCCTTGCCGCCGGCCGCGACGATCCAGGCCGTCGCCTCTTCGAGCGTCGGCCAGGCGCTCCCGACATGTCCGGGCTTGCCGCGACCGAGCCAGCGGTCGAATGCCTTGCCGTTGTCGGCCGCGACACCCAGGGCGACGAGCGCGCGGGCGAAATGGGTCCGGGTGGGCAGGCTGCCATTCGCGCGGATGCGGGCGAGGGCCTCGCGGCCGGGCGCTCCTGCGGCTTCGAGCTTCTCCGCAATGCGTTCCGCACGCTCTTCACGCAGCGCCTGCTGGCCTTCGAGCCCGCGCTCGAGCATGGACGAGCGGGGGTCGATCGCAAGGCCGAGCACGTGCAGGGCCTTGCCCCGCCAGGCCGCGGAGAGCTCAACGCCCGCGACGAAGTTGATTCCGTGCTCGCGCGCGGCTGCAGCCGCGGCCTCAACACCCGCGACAGTGTCGTGATCGGTGAGCGCCATGAGACGGACGCCGCAGCCCGCGACATGCGCGACCAGCGCCGCCGGGTCGAGCATGCCATCGGAGGCCGTCGAATGGAGGTGCAGGTCGACGCTTGACTGTACGTTCATACGGCTTGTGGGCCGAGGCCGACGGTATCGACCGTGTCGCCGGTCAGGACCACGAAGCCGCGCTGGCGTCTGAAACCGTCCGTCGTGTAGTCGAACACATAGGTGCGATGCCAGGCGAGCGGGGCGTCGCCCGTACGCACGAGGCGCAGTCGATGGATCGCAACCGTGCCATCGAGCATCTGCACGTTGGCGCCCGTGCAGGTTTCCATCGCGACCCGGTTCGCCTGCTCGCGTGCCGCAAGGCTCGAGTGCCAGAAGCCCGCGAGTGCGGCGAGCGCGGCAACTCCGAACAGCAGCTCCCAGGTCATCGCATCATCGCGAGCCAGTCGGTGTCCGGATCGGCAATACCCACGAAGTGAGGATTGAGCACTTCCTCGCGCGCGTTGTAATCGAGAGGCTCGCCGTCAAGCCTGAGAACCTGGCCGCCGGCCTGCTCGAGCACGCATTGTCCCGCCGCCGTGTCCCATTCGCTGGTGGGACCGAGCCGCGGATACACGTCGGCCTGGCCATCGGCGACAAGGCAGAGTTTCAGCGAACTTCCGACTTCGACGAATTCGTGCGGACCGATGCGTGCGAGGAAGGCATCGAGCGAACTGCCGCGGTGCGAACGGCTGCCGACGACGCGCACCGGCGCGCTGCCGCGCTTCGCGACCCGGATCGGCATCCCTGCGGCCTTGGCATCCGAGCGAAAGGCGCCAATCCCTTCGCAGGCGAAGTAATCGCGCTCGAGCACGGGCGCATGCACGATGCCGAGCACAGGCCTGTGGTTGTCGACGAGCGCGATGTTCACGGTGAACTCGCCATTTCTCTGCACGAATTCCTTGGTTCCGTCGAGCGGATCGACGACCCAGAGCCGGCTCCAGTGGCGGCGGGTTGCATAGGGCACCTGGGTGGATTCCTCCGAAAGCACGGGGACTTCCGGCGCGATGCGCCGAAGGCCCGCGAGGATCAGCCGCTCGGAACGCAGGTCCGCCTCGGTGAGGGGCGAGCGATCCCCTTTTTCCGTGACGCTGAACGATGACGCATAGACCTCGAGGATGGCGCGGCCCGCCTCGCGCGCAAGTTCTGTCACGTCGAGCAGCAACTGGTTCGGATCGGATGTCATTCTCGGCTCCGGAAAGTGGCGCGCAGTCTAGCGCGCGGGAGGCCGCCGACGCCCGCCCTGTCCTGGCTGACCCTGCCTGACGGGCGGCCGCTGAATCTGGTTCGGCGGCGGCCCGTCTCCCTCCTCGTCGCCGTAGGAGCGGGGCGCGTAGTGCGCCGACTTCAGGTACGGCAACTCGGCCGGATCAAAAGTACCGACCGGGATTCGCTGCCCGATGAAGGCCTCGATTTCCGGCAGCGATTCGACGTACTGCTCGCAACCGAAGCTGACCGCATCGCCGGCCGCGCCGGCACGCGCCGTGCGTCCGATGCGATGCACATAGTCCTCGGGATCCTGCGGCAGGTCGTAGTTGACGACGTGGCTGACGTCGGGAATATGCAGGCCGCGCGCGGCGACATCGGTCGCGACGAGCGCCGCGAGCTTGCCTTCGTGGAACTCGCGGAGCATTCGCATGCGCTTTCTTTGCGGCACGTCGCCGGACATGGCCGCTGCCGCCACACCATTGGCGCGCAACAGGCGTTCAAGGCGCTCGGCCAGCCGCTTGGTATTGACGAATACCATCGTGCGCGTGGCGGCGCCTTTGCGCATCAGATGTACGAGCAGCGAGGCCTTTTCCTCCATCGCCGGGTAATAAATTACCTGCCGTACGCGTTCCGCCGTGATGCGCTCGGGCTCGATGCGGATCAGCTCCGGGTCGTTCATGTGCTCATAGGCAAGTTCGAGCACACGATGCGAGAGCGTCGCCGAGAACAGCATGTTGAGGCGGTATTCCGGGTCCGGCAGGCGGCGCAGCAGGAAACGGATGTCCTTGATGAATCCGAGGTCGAACATGCGGTCGGCCTCGTCGAGAACCAGGACCTGCACGTGGCGCAGGTCGAATACGTGCTGTCGGAAGAAATCGATGATCCGGCCCGGCGTGCCGATCAGGACGTCGACGCCGGCTTCGAGCGTGCGCCGCTGCTTGTCATAGTCCACACCGCCGAAAGCGAGGCCGAGTGTAATGCCCGTGTACTGCACGAGGATCTCGGCATCGCGATGGATCTGGATCGCGAGCTCGCGCGTCGGCGCAAGGATCAGCGCGCGCGGCGACGTCCCCGGCCTCCCGGCGGAGGCCGGATAACGCAGCAAGTGGGCGAAGATGGCGACCAGGAATGCCGCGGTCTTGCCGGTGCCGGTTTGCGCCTGGCCCGCGACATCAAGCCCCGCGAGCGCCTTTGGCAGTGCCGCGGCCTGAATAGGCGTGCATCGCTCGAAGCCCGCATCTGCGACTCCGCGGGCAACTGATTCAGGCAAATGCAGGGCAGTGAAGGAAAGGTCCGAAAATTGCTGTTCTGTCACCGGTTTACTACTTTGACGCTCATCACTTGAAAATTGCCCTCCGACGCGCTACAAAAGCACCTTGGCGGTGCGGACTCCCGCACGTATCGCCCCCTACCGCGCCAAACATTGTGCCGTATCGGGCATTCGCCCGTCACCGATCAACTTTAAACCAGGAGAAACGCCCGCGTGAGCGGCAATATCGTCCATACGACCGACGCGACGTTCGAATCCGACGTCCTCAAATCCGAAACCCCCGTTTTGCTCGACTTCTGGGCTGAATGGTGCGGCCCCTGCAAGGCCATCGCCCCGATACTCGACGACATCGCGAAGGATTACGCGGGCCGGGTCAAGGTGGCCAAGCTCAATATCGATGACAACCGCCACACGCCCGTGAAGTATGGCGTGCGCGGCATCCCGACGCTGATCCTGTTCAAGAACGGCGCGCCTGAGGCGCAGCAGGTCGGCCTGGTCGGGAAGTCGAAGCTGGCGGCCCTGCTGGACCAGCACCTATGAGGGGCTATCTCGGCAATCAATCGCGCAATCGCCAAAAGGGACATCGCAATCGCGGCGGTGGCGGTCCACGGCACAGCCAGGAAGGGCTGCCGGTTGACGACCAGATGATGGAGGGCGGGGAAGCCGACATCATCTCGCCGGAGGAGCTCGCAGCCTCCCGCAGTGCCATGAGCCTGACGGTGCTCAAGACCAAGCCGGTCCACGAGCTCGTCACGATGGCCGAGTCCATGGGACTCGAGAGCATGGCGCGCCAGCGCAAGCAGGACGTGATCTTCTCGATCCTGAAGGCGCATGCGCGCGGCGGCGAGGACATCTACGGCGACGGGGCGCTCGAAATTCTCCAGGACGGATTCGGGTTCCTGCGCTCCTCAGACAGTTCGTATCTCGCCGGGCCTGACGACATCTACGTGAGCCCGAGCCAGATCCGCCGATTCAACCTCCGCACCGGCGACTCGATCTCGGGCCTGATACGCCCGCCGAAGGACGGCGAGCGGTATTTCGCGCTCCTCAAGGTCGGCGAGATCAATTTCGACACGCCAGAGTCCGCGCGGCACAAGATCCTGTTCGAGAACCTGACGCCGCTGCATCCGACCAAGCGGCTCAAGCTCGAGCGCGGCAATGGCTCGACCGAAGACCTCACGGCACGCGTCATCGACCTGATGGCGCCCCTGGGGAAAGGGCAACGTGGCCTCATTATCTCGCCGCCGAAAGCCGGCAAGACGATGCTGCTCCAGAACATCGCGACTTCAATCACCTGGAACCACCCGGACCTCTACCTCATCGTGCTCCTCATTGACGAGCGGCCCGAGGAAGTGACCGAGATGTCGCGCACGGTGAAGGGTGAAGTCGTCGCGTCGACCTTCGACGAGCCCGCGAGCCGCCACGTTCAGGTCGCTGAGATGGTGATCGAGAAAGCGAAGCGACTCGTCGAACACAAGCGCGACGTCGTGATCCTGCTCGATTCCATTACGCGCCTCGCGCGCGCCTACAACACGGTTGTGCCGAGCTCCGGCAAGGTGCTGACGGGCGGCGTGGATGCGAACGCGCTGCAGCGCCCGAAGCGCTTCTTTGGCGCGGCGCGAAATGTGGAAGAGGGCGGCTCGCTGACCATCATCGCGACCGCGCTCATCGACACGGGCTCGCGCATGGACGACGTGATCTACGAAGAGTTCAAGGGCACGGGCAACAGCGAAATCCACCTCGACCGGCGCATTTCCGAGAAGCGCGTGTTCCCGGCGTTCAACATCAACCGTTCCGGCACGCGCCGCGAGGAGTTGATCACGGCGCCGGACGAACTTGCGAAGATGTGGATCCTGCGCAAGCTCCTGCATCCGATGGACGAACTGGCTGCGGTCGAGTTCCTGATCGACAAGATGAAGGACACGAAGACCAACGCGGAGTTCTTCGATTCCATGAAACGCGGATGACGGACGCGCTGCGCTACCTTCGCCGGTGCGATCCGGTGATGGCGCAGCTCATCCGCCGCGCCGGCCCCTACCAACCGAAACCGGAGCGCGCACACGGGCCTTACGAGGCCCTGGTGCGCGCCGTCGCGCACCAGCAGCTGACCGGCAAGGCCGCGAACACGATTCTCGGCCGTTTCTGCGCGCTCTACGGCGGCAGCGGTTTTCCGGAACCCGTGCTGCTGGTCGCGACGCCCGATGAGCACTTGCGCGGTTGTGGTTTTTCGCGCGCCAAGGCGGCCGCGCTCAAGGACATCGCGGCGAAGACCCTCGATGGCACGATACCCACCCGGCGCACACTTGCGCGGATGAAGAACGAGGCGATCATCGAGCGGCTGATCGAAGCGCGCGGCGTCGGCCGCTGGACGGTCGAGATGTTCCTGATGTTCACGCTCGGCCGGCCGGACATCCTCCCGGTGGACGACTACGGCATCCGCATGGGTTATCGGATCGCCTACGGCAAGCGCACGATGCCGAAACCGAAAGCGCTCGCGAAATTCGGCGAGCGCTGGGCGCCTTACCGGACGACCGCCTCGTGGTACCTATGGCGGGCTGTCGATATCGATCGGGAGTCGCGCTAGCGGTTGCCTTTCTCCAGCGGCGACACCGACTGCAGGTACGCGTACATGGCGCGCAGTTCCGTATCGCCCATCTGTCCATAGGCCCTCCACGGCATGAACTCGGAGATTGCCGTCCCATCCTTGCGCTTGCCTTCCCGCATCGCGCGGATGAAGTCGGCCTCCGTCCAGCCCCTGAGTCCGGTCTCATGCGGCGTCAGGTTCGCGACGATAGGCATGTTTGGATCGCCCTTGAGCTTGCCGCCCGA
This sequence comes from uncultured Gammaproteobacteria bacterium, assembly GCA_963819545.1. Lineage (GTDB taxonomy): Bacteria > Pseudomonadota > Gammaproteobacteria > Steroidobacterales > Steroidobacteraceae > SCUD01. Next base: position 115,745 of record CAWFWJ010000003.1, read on the forward strand.
GAGTCTTTCGCCATGGCAGCCGCGGCACACCTGCACGAGGTGCTCGCCATATTCAAGCGTCGGCGCAGAAACCGGTGGCTCCGTTGCGTGCGCCTTCTGGTGGTCGATCAAAGACGCAGAAAAGGCACTGGAATCTGTCGCCGTAAGAAACGTGAATACCGGGCCGAATTTCACTGGGCCGAGATTCTTGTCGACGGGCGGCTGGCTTTGGATGTAGGCGACGATGTCCGACAGCTCGCGATCCGAAAGATTGACGAAGTCGACGGCCGGCATCGACGAACTCCGGCCATTGCGGCGCAGGCCGTGCCGGACCGCGTGGTCCCAGTCGGATGCGGTATATCCGCGCGTAACGCTGCCTGCGCCTTGCGTGATGTTGGGAGCGACCCAGCGCCCGACGATGGGCACGTCGACAATCGCGAAGCCGCCGAAATCGGCGCCGTGGCAGAAACTGCAGGAAACGCGGCTCACGATCAGGTGCTGGCCGCGGGCCTTCGCGCGCGAGAGCGCCAGGGCCTCGAGGTCGACGCCGGCAAGAGGGTCATCTGTCGAAGCACCGCCGGCGATGCGTTCCTCCCGGAGCGCCGCCAGTTCGGTATTGCTTAGCGGGAAAGGAATTGGAAAGCCGGCCTCATGGACGACCCAGTGACGGTCGTAGCGGGTTTTCGCAACCCACCAGGCAATGCCATAGGCGACGATCGCGATGCCGACGATTGCGGCCAGCGACCAACCCAGGATTCTTAGGGATCTCATCAAGTCGGAAACTCCGCGTCGAGGATCTGCGCCAACTCCTCGTCCACGCGATCGCGGAACATGGCAAGCAGGAAACCGAGCTTTGCATCCACGACGATCTCGTCCTTGCCGACAACGATCCTGCCGGTGACGCTCGAGTGCTCGATCGAGAGCACATTGCCCTTCCAGCGGCACTCGGCCTCAAAGCGCTTGGCGAGCGCGGCGGCCATGCGGTCAACTTTCTGCCGCGCGGCCTTTGCCGTGAGGTCGTGACTCCGGCGCAATTGGATCCTGCTCATAGCGCGCGCCAGCCTATATCGCGGCGGAACTGCATGCCATTCCATTTCACGCAATCGACGAGCATGTAGGCTGCGCGCTGCGCTTCCGCGACCCCCGCACCGAGCCCGACCGCGCAGAGCACACGGCCGCCCGCCGTCACGACGCGCTTGCCGTCCTGGCGCGTGGCGGCATGGAAGATCTTGCCGGGCAGGGCTGCCGCTTCATCGAGTCCGTCGATGGCATCGCCCACCCGCGGCTCGTCCGGGTAGCCGCTGGCGGCGAGCACGACGCCGAGCGCCGCCCGCGGATCCCAGTCAGCCTGCACCTCGTGCAACCGTCCCGCGAGCGCCGCTTCGCAGAGTGTCGTCAGGTCGCTCTTGAGCCGGACCATGATCGGCTGGGTCTCCGGGTCGCCGAGCCGGCAATTGAATTCGAGCACGTTCGGCGTGCCGTCGGGCGCGATCATGATTCCCGCATACAGGAAGCCGGTATACGGCATGCCCTCCGCGGCGAGACCGCGGAGCGTCGGCGCGATCACCTCGCGCATGATGCGTTCTTGCAACGCGGGCGTGACGACGGGTGCCGGGGAATAGGCGCCCATGCCACCCGTGTTCGGACCCGCGTCGCCATCCAGCAGCCGCTTGTGATCCTGCGAAGTCGCGAACGGCAGCACCTGTTCGCCATCCGCCATCACGATGAAACTCGCTTCCTCACCCTTGAGGAGCTCCTCGACGACGACGACGCGGCCGGCATCGCCAAAGGCGCCTGCAAACATGTCTTCGGCCGCGCAGATCGCCTCGTCCGCGCTGGCGGCGATGATCACGCCCTTGCCCGCGGCAAGACCGTCGGCCTTGACGACAATCGGCGAGTGTTGCGCCCGGATCGCCGCGGGATCGAAGGTCGCCCTTGTAAACGCGGCGTAACGCGCGGTTGGGATGCCGTGACGCGTCAGGAATTCCTTGGTGAACTGCTTGCTGCCTTCGAGCCGCGCGGCGAGGCGGCGCGGCCCGAAGCAGGCGAGACCGGCGGCTTCGAACGCATCGACGACGCCGGCGACGAGCGGACCCTCGGGACCGACGACCGTGAGGTCCACACGCTCGGCGCGCGCGAGCGCGACGAGTCCGGCGATGTCCATCGCGGCGACCGCCACGTTACGGCACTTCGCCTCGATCCCGGTTCCGGCATTGCCCGGTGCGACGAGGACTTCCGAGACCCGCGGAGATTGCGCGAATTTCCAGGCCAGCGCATGTTCGCGGCCGCCGCCTCCGATGACGAGTATCTTCACGGCACGCTCAGTGACGGAAGTGCCGCATGCCGGTGAAGACCATCGCGATGCCGCGCTCGTCCGCGGCGGCGATGACCTCGGCGTCGCGGAGCGAACCGCCTGGCTGGATCACGGCGCGGATGCCGAGGGTCGCCGCTGAATCCAGTCCGTCGCGAAAGGGAAAGAAGGCGTCGGATGCCATTACGCTGCCTTCGACCGCGAGCTTCGCGTCCTCCGCTTTCATCGCGGCGATGCGCGTTGACACGACGCGGCTGGTCTGGCCCGCGCCAATGCCGACCGTGCGGCCATCGCGGGCGAACACGATCGCGTTGGACTTGACGTACTTGCAGATGCGCCAGGCGAACAGGAGGTCGGCGAGCTCGGTCGCATCGGGTGCGCGTCGCGTGACTGGCTTGAGTGCCGCCGCATCGACGGTGCCGCTGTCGCGTGCCTGTGCGAGCAGGCCACCCGCGACCGATTTCAGCTCGACCGCCGGTGGCGAGATCGAGTCGAGCGCGCCGGTCCGCAGCACGCGGACATTCTGCTTCGAGCCAAAGGCCGCGAGCGCATCGGCCGAGTAATCCGGCGCCGCGACCACCTCGACAAATTGCCGTTCAACGATGGCGGATGCCGTCTTCGCGTCGACCAGGCGGTTGAAGGCGATGATGCCGCCAAAGGCGGAGGTCGGGTCCGCCTCGTAGGCGAGGAGATAGCCCTCGAGCGTGCCCTTGGCCGTCGCCGCGCCGCAGGGATTGGCATGCTTGACGATGACGCAGGCGGCCGACTCGAACTGCCGAACACATTCGATTGCGGTATCGGCATCGGCGATGTTGTTGTAGGAAAGCTCTTTTCCCTGCAGTTGCTCCGCGGTTGCGATCGACGCGGCCGTCGCGAACGGCTCCGCATAGAAAGCCGCCGGCTGGTGCGGATTCTCGCCATAGCGCAGGTCCTGCTTCTTGCGAAAGCCTGCAGCGAGTGTCTCGGGGAAGGAATCGTCCTTCATTTGTCGCCGTAGCCAGGTCGGAAACCATCGCGTCGTACTGGCCCGTGTGGGAAAACGTCTTGGCCGCGAGGCGGCGGCGTGTCGCCGCCAATACCGTGCCCGCGCGCAAGCTCTGCGAGCACGCCGGGATAATCGGCGGGATCGACGAGGACCGTCACGCGCTCGTGGTTCTTCGCCGCGGCGCGGAGCATTGCCGGGCCGCCGACGTCGATGTTTCGATTTCGACGGACCGCTGCGACGTCGGCAAAGGGATAGAGATTGACGACGAGCACATCGATCGGCCGGATGCCGTGCTCCCGCATGACGGCGTCGTCCTGCCCGGCGCGGCCGAGCAGGGCGCCGTGCACACGCGGGTGCAGCGTCTTCACGCGGCCGTCCATGATTTCAGGAAAGCCCGTCTCGCTTGCAATCTCGGTCACCGGCAGGCCGGCAGCTGCAAGCGCGCGTGCCGTGCCGCCGGTCGAAATCAGTTCGAAGCCGAGTTTCGAGAGCTCGCGGGCAAGCTCGACGATGCCGGTCTTGTCGGAAACGGAGAGCAACGCCCGCCGGGCGTTCGGCAGCGTCATCTGCTCAGGAAGCGAGCCCGTACTCGCGCAGTTTCTTGCGCAGGGTGCCGCGATTGATGCCGAGGATCGTCGCCGCGCGGCTCTGGTTGCCGTCCGCGTAGTCCATCACCGCCTGGAACAGCGGCAATTCCACTTCGCGCATCACGAGATCGTAAAGCCGGCCCGGGCCGATGGCCGTTCAGGCTGTCGAAATAGGTGCAGAGCGCCTGCTCGGTGTGGTCGCGCAGCGGAATATCGCGCGAGTGCCCATTAGCACGGGCGGGCGAATCGCGTGCTTCGCGGTCATTGCCACTGGGTCCCCGAATCCGTCGTCATCGTTGTCGATCAGGCTGCCCGTGCCACGCGGCCGATCAGTCCTGACAGGAATTCGCTCGTGAGCCGAAAGCTGCTCCCTCGCGCATTCCGTCGTCAACAGCCCGGCTGGCAAGTGCCCGACCTCCGGATGAAGACGGCAATACCAACCGAGATGTTTGCGCGCCACGCGGACTCCTTTCATCTCGCCGTAAAACGAGTAAAGGGCCTCGAGGTGCGAAAGCATGATAGCACGGACCTCTTCGAGCAAAGGCGGCGCGGCGACCGTTCCTGCGAGTCCCGCGCGCAGTTCGCGGAAGATCCAGGGCCGTCCTTGCGCCGCGCGTCCGATCATCACGCCGTCGGCTCCGCTTAGTTCCAGCGCCTTCAAGGCCTTGGCCGCACAATCGATGTCGCCGTTGACGAAAACCGGAATGCGCACCGACTGCTTGACGGCTGCGACGGTTTCGTATTCGGCTGCTCCCTGCGAAGAATTCGGCTGCGCGTGCGGCCGTGCACGGCGAGTCCCGCGATGCCTTCCTGTTCCGCGATGCGGGCGATCGAAACCGCGTTTCGATTCTCGCGGTCCCAGCCCGTGCGTATTTTCAGCGTGACCGGCACTGCGGCTGCGGCGACGACCGCGGCGAGTATGCTGCGCACCAGCGGCTCGTCGCGCATCAGCGCGGAACCGGCGGCGCGATTGCAGACTTTCTTGGCCGGACAGCCGAAATTGATGTCGATGACCTGGGCGCCGAGCTCGACGTTCATGCGCGCGGCCTCCGCCATCATCGACGGGTCGTAACCCGCGATCTGCACGATGCGCGGCTCGGGCTCGTCGCGATGATCGAGCCGATGTCGCGACTTGGACGTATTCCAGAGCCGCACGTCCGAAGTGACCATCTCGGACGCGGCAATTCCCGCGCCCATGCGGCGGCAGAGCCGCCGGAACGGCAGGTCGGTGACGCCCGCCATCGGCGCGAGCGCGAGCGGCGCCGCGAGCTCGTATGGGCCGATCTTCATTGCAGCGCAGTCTTGATCTGGTTGGCGCAGCGCACGCCGCCCTGGGCCGGCAGGCAGATGTCGAGTTCGAATCCGACGGCCTCGGTGCCCGGGTCGACGATGCGGATCAGCGCGTCCGCGCGCTCGCCCGGCTGCAGGAGACCGCGCGCGTCGGCGCCCGGCAGGTAATCCGCCGGCCCGATGTCGCGCATGCCGAGCGTGCCGCCGAATCGATCCTGGAGTACGAGGCGAAGCAACGGGAAGGGCTGCGCGTAGGTGGCGCGGTTGACGATGCTTGCGCGCAGCATCAGGCGATTCGCCTCGTTCGGATCACTCGCCGCGCCCCATTGGCGCAGCTCGTAGGCGGAGAGGTCCGTCGGCGCGAGCAGCGACAGGCCGAAGAACGCATAGGTGCCCGCGATCACGGGTCCGATGCCGGGGCTCTTGACCAGGTCGTTGCGCTGGCTGTGGACGACCTGGACGGCCGAAGAGAAGGGCGAGCAAGGCGACGCCCGCAACCCAGGGCCAGCGTTGTGACAGGAATGCGGCCGACGATTCCTCGGGTCTCGAACTCCCGCGCCGCTGAGTCGCGCGCGGCGGCTTCCTCGGCGAGTCGACGGCGCATCTCGTCCGGAATCAGGATGCGCGGCGCCGTCGAGTCCGCGGAGGCGCGGGCAGGCTCCTCCGATGTCGACGGACCGATGTGTCTCGGCACGATCGACTCGGCTTCCTCGATCGACTCGTCCTGCTCGTCGAGCACGAGGATCGGATGTTCATCCGTGCTGTCGAGATCGTCGCGGTCGGCGCGCGGGTTCGCGCACTCCCGGTTCGAAGCGCGAGCGCGGATTCTCGACGACGAACAGGCGGTCGAGGTCGGCGGCATTGCCGTGAAATTCCATGGCGCGCCTTCGTCGTCGGCTCCGTCGGGCGCGGCGGATCGGGCACGGCGGCGAGCTCGACGGGCGCGGACAGCTCGATATTCTCGCTGCCCGGCAGCTCCTCGACGGTCATCGAGTCGTCCGGCGAGGTCGCTTCCGCGGCGAGCCGGCATGGACTTGAACGCCAGTTCGCTCAGGTTCTCGAGTGCGTTGAAGCTCGTCGAGCAGACGCCGCAGCGCACGTCGCCCTGGCGCAGCCCGCAGCGCCTCCGCGGTGACGCGAAAGACCGTCGCACAATCAGGACATTGGGTGTACACGCCTACTCCGCGCGGCGGCGGCCTGCGAGCAGGATCCAGCCATCGCGCTCCGCCGCTGGGCCGATATCAAACCACGGCCGATAGGCCTGCGCTACCTCCGCGCGCCTGGCGTTCCAGCAGGCCCGCGAGCACGATGGTGCCGCCCGCCCTGCAGTTCGCGGCAAGGCGCGGCGCGAGTTCGATCAGCGGGCCCCGCCAGGATGTTCGCAAGCACGAGATCGAAGGGGCCGGTGATCGCGTCGGCTTCGGAAATCACCGTGATCGCGCGGGTCAGGCCGTTCTTCTGCGCGTTTTCCCGGGTCGCGAGCAGCGCCTGCGGATCGATGTCGAAGGCCGTCGCGGCGGCGGCGCCGAGCTTGAGGGCGGCGAGCGCGAGGATGCCCGACCCGCAGCCGTAGTCGAGGAGCGCTTGATCCGGCGAGCGGTCTCGCCGTCAAGCCATTCGAGGCAGAGCGCGGTCGTCGCGTGCGTGCCGGTGCCAAAGGCAAGACCCGGGTCGAGTTCGAGTACGACTGCGGCCGCCTCGGCCGGCCGCTGGCCCGCGGGGCAGACCCAGAGGCGCCGGCCGAAACGCATCGGACGGAAGTCCTTGAGCCATTCGCGTTCCCAGGCGCGGTCGGCGAGATGCTCGACAACGGATCGCGTCGGCCGGCAGTCCGAGCACGGCCGCGAGCGTCGCGGCGAGCAGGCCCGGCTCCGGGGTCTCGGGGAACAGCGCGCGCAGGCGGACCTCGTGCCAGAGCGGCGTCTCTCCAGGCGCGGGCTCGAGCAGCGGTTCGTCGCCCGCGTCCGCGAGCGAGAGCGCGATGGCCCCGAGCCGGGTGCAGGCGTCCTCGGTGCGCGGGAGATCGTCGCGGCCGAGCTCGATCACGAGCTGGTAAGGCATCGAGCCTCACTTCAGCCCGAGGCGACGCTCGAGATAATGAATGTCGAGTCCGCCTTGCCGGAAGGCCGAGTGGCCGAAAATTTCCTGGTGCAGGGGTGCGTTCGTCTTGATGCCCTCGACGACCATCTCGGAGAGGGCGTTTCGCATCCGCGCGATCGCGGTGTCGCGGTTCTCGCCGTAGGAAATCAGCTTGGCGATCAGCGAGTCGTAGAAGGGCGGCACGGCATAGCCCGAGTACAGGTGGCTGTCGACGCGGATGCCGGGACCGCCGGGCGCGTGCCAGAGCCGGACCGGGCCCGGCGAGGGCGCGAAGGTCTTCGGGATCCTCGGCATTGATACGGCATTCCATCGCCCAGCCGCGGAGCACGATGTCCTCCTGCTTGAATGGCAGCGGCTCGCCCGGCAGCGATCCGAAGCTGCATCTTGACGATGTCGACGCCGGTCACGAGTTCGGTCACCGGGTGCTCGACCTGCACGCGCGTGTTCATCTCGATGAAGTAGAAGTTGCCGTCCTCGTACAGGAACTCGAGCGTGCCGGCGCTGCGGTAGCCGACCGCCGTCGCAGGCGGCGACGAGCTTCTCGCTCATTTCGGCGCGCTGCCTGGCCGTGATGCCCGGGGCCGGGGATTCCTCGATGATCTTCTGGCGCCGGCGCTGGAGCGAGCAGTCGCGCTCGCCGAGCGACACGACGCTGCCGTAGTTGTCGCCGAGCACCTGGAACTCGATGTGCCGCGGCTTCTCGAGGAATTTCTCCATGTAGACCGTGTCGTTGCCGAAGGCCGCAAGCGCCTCGGTCTTCGCGACATTGATCGCGTTGACGAGCGTCGCGTCGCTGTGGACGACGCGCATGCCGCGGCCGCCGCCGCCGCCGGAGGCCTTGATGATCACCGGGTAGCCGATGCTGCGGGCCATCCGGAAGCACTCGTCCTGGTCCTCGGGCAGGGGCCCGTCGGAGCCGGGGACGCAGGGCACGCCGTGTTCCTTCATGGTACGGATCGCGGAGACCTTGTCGCCCATCTGGCGGATGGTCTCGCTCTTCGGGCCGATGAAGACGAAGCCGCTGTTCTCGACGCGCTCGGCGAAATCGGCGTTCTCGGACAGGAAGCCGTAGCCGGGGTGAATGCCGACCGCGTCGGTCACCTCGGCGGCGCTGATGATCGCCGGCATGTTGAGGTAGCTGTCGCGCGAGGCCGGCGGGCCGATGCAGACGGTCTCGTCGGCGAGCAGCACGTGCTTCAGGTTCTGGTCGGCCGTCGAATGCACGGCGACGGTCTTGATGCCGAGCTCGCGGCAGGCGCGCAGGATGCGAAGCGCGATCTCGCCGCGGTTGGCGATGACGATCTTGTCCAGCATCGGCCGCTTACTCGATCGCGAACAGGGGCTGGCCGAACTCGACCGGCTCGCCGTTCTTGGCGAGTACCGCGACGACCTTGCCGGCGCGCTCGCTCTCGATCTGGTTCATCATCTTCATCGCCTCGATGATGCAGAGCACCTGGCCGACGCGGACTTCCTGGCCGACCTCGACGAAGGACTTCGCGCCCGGCGCGGGCGAGCGCATAAAAGGTGCCGACCATCGGCGCGGTGACGAGGTTTTCATCGCGTGCGGCGGGGGCGCTGCGCAACTGCGGGTGCCGGCGGGTGCGGCGGCAGCCAGCGCGGCGCTCGCTGCGACGACCGCTGCCGGGTTGGGGGCACCGACAGACGCGGGCGCCCCCTGGCTGAAGCGCGCGATGCGCACTGATTCCTCGCCCTCGGTGATCTCGATCTCGGCGAGCCCGGATTCCTCGAGCAGCTCGATGAGTTTCTTGATCTTGCGGATATCCATCATTTCCCTCCGGAAGGCCGATCGAGGCGGTCGAGCGCGGCCGTGAGCGCGAGTTCGTAACCCTGCGCTCCAAGGCCGACGATGCTGCCCACCGCGATATCGGAAAAATAGGAGTGCTGGCGGAACGGCTCCCGCGCATGCACGTTGGAAAGGTGCACCTCGATGAAGGGCACGGCGACCGCGAGCAGGGCGTCGCGCAAGCGCAATGCTGGTGTGGGTGAAGGCGCCCGGATTCACGATGGCGAAATCGACCGGGCTCGCCGCGAGCGCCTGGACCCGGTCGACCAGTTCATGTTCGGCATTGCTCTGGAAGCTCTCGAGTGTCGCGCCGCGCCTGCGCAGCTTCCGATTCAGGCGCTCCTCGATGGCGGCGAGCGTGACGTCGCCGTACCAGCCGGGCTCCCGGCGGCCGAGCAGGTTCAGGTTGGGCCCATTGATGAGCAGGATTCGATGCATTGCCCCTATTATGCATCGAACAGGGGGCGATCGGCGTCGATCTGACGCCAAATCAGTCGATTTTCGGCAGCCCGGTCCGGATTTGTTCCTGGGCGGTCTTCAGATCGATCCGCCCGGCATCGATCGCCCGGACGGCCGAGAGGATGACGTCGGCCTGAGGCCGGTGCAACTCGCCGACATGAATGGTCACGATCCGGTCCTTCGCGTCGGTGAAGACCGTGAACGGCAGGCCGATGGACTCCATGCCGAAGGCGCGGGCGGCATCCAGGCCGTCCTGCTCGCCGATCAGGACCGTGTAGTCGATCGGTGTCGCCTCCAGGTAGCGCAGGACGTCCTCGCGGAAGTCGATCGCGATGCCGATCCAGTGCGAACTCCGAATAAGCCGGATCGCGGGCGAGGTCGTTCAGCATCGGGATTTCGCGCCGGCAGGGCGCGCACCAGGTCGCCCAGAAATTGATGATCTGCGGGCTTCCCGCTCCATTCGGCAAGCGCGCGCATCCGGCCATCTCGATCTGCCAGCGCGATGTCGGGCCGCAGTTCCGGAATCACGGCGCCGGCTGGACTGCCGGTGGCGCCGGGCTTTTCAGGGGCGAGAATTTCGCGGCTCGCGAGGAACGCCGCGATGCCAGCGGCGAGCGCGACCAGGGCGACGAAGACCCATCGCCCCTGACGCCCGAGACTCAGCATTCGCGCGCGAAGCGGGCGAGATGTGAGCGAAAGTCGTCGGCGTCGACGAAGCCGACAAGGCGGAATGCGCGGCATTCGCGCCCATGCGCTCCGAAGAACGCCGTGGTTGGCGGCCCGTAAACGCCGAAACGGCGGAACAGCGCCTGGTCGGCCTCGCTGTTCGCGGTCACGTCAGCTTTGAGCAGCACGAAGCCGGAAAGATCCTTCTGCACATCCGGCACCGAGAACGTGTACTTCTCCATTTCCTTGCAGGACACGCACCAGTCGGCATAGAAATCGAGCATCGCCGGCTTTCCCGCCGCCTTGGCGGCCGCGAGTTCCCGATCGAGATCCTCGGTTGAGGCAACCTGCTTGAACGGCAAGGGCTCGGCGCTCTTCGCGGCAGCCTCGCCGGCGAAACCGGGCAGTGCCGCGCCACGCAGGGGCTGCAGCGGATCGTGGCCGCCCGCCGCAGCGCCGACCATCATGATCACGCCCCAGACGATGGCGGCGAGTCCGGTGCCGCGCGCGACCAGGCGCGAGGGATCGCCGCCGGGACTCGCTCGGCCGAATCCGCCGAAGTAGTAGCCGCCGACAATGACGAGCAGCGCCCACAGGGCAAGGGTCAGCGATCCCGGCAGGACGCGTTCGAGCATCCAGACCGCGACGGCCGAGGAACAGCACGCCGAATAGCGCCTTGACCGTCGTCATCCAGGCGCCGGCATGCGGCAGGAAGCGCCCGCCCGCCACGCCGACGAGGAGCAGCGGAGAGCCCATGCCGATGCGCCATGGCGAAAAGGGCCAGCGCGCCGCGCAGCACATCCCCGGTCTGGCCGATCACGGCGAGCGCCGCGACCATCGGTGGAGCGACGCAGGCGGTGACGACCAGTGCCGAGAGGGCGCCCATGATCGCAGTGCCGACGAAACTGCCCGACTTCTGCCGGCCGGAAGCGCCGGCAAGCCGCGACTCGAGCGCCGCCGGAATCTTGAGGTCGAACAGGCCGAACATCGCAAGTGCGAGCACGACGAACAGCGCGGCGAACACGATGATGATCCAGGGCTGCTGGAAAAACGCCTGCGCCTGCTGGCCGGCGGCCGCGAAAGCGGCGCCGGCGATCGTGTAAGTGAGCGCCATGCCGAGGACGTAGACCACGGACAGCATGAATGAGCGGCGCGGCGTCGCCGCCTCGCCCTGGCCGGCGATGATTCCCGACAGGATCGGGATCATCGGCAGCACGCACGGGCGTGAAGGCGAGCAGCAGGCCGAAGCCGAAAAAGCTCGCCATCACGACCAGCAGGCTGCCGTCCGCGATCAGGCTCGAGAGACGGTCCTGTTCCGAAACCATCGGCGCGCGGCGTCGGCGCCGGGACGGGGTGCCGGACGGCGGCAACTGCGATCGCGACGGTCTTCGTGACCGGCGGGTAGCAGAGACCCGCATCGGCGCAGCCCTGGTAGCTGACCGCGATCTCGAATGACGAGGCGTCAGCCGGCCGCGTGACGGGAACGGTTGCCATCAGGCGTCGTAGTAGACCTCGACATCGCCGAAGAACTCGTCTGTTTTCTTCTTGCCGGCCGGCATCGCGATTTCGCCGAGCGTGAAGCCCGCGGTGGCCGTTTTCACCGAAACCCGGTGGCGGTAGAGGTAGTAGCCGGGCGCGATCTGCCAGTCGAGCTGGACCTGCCCGCCGCCGTCCGCTGTCGCGCTGAAAACGAAAGCCTGGTCGACCGGCAGGAACTGATCCTGGTTGGTCGATGGACCGAGAAGTCCCTGTGCCGAAACGGCGCCCGCGAGCGCGAGACCGAGGAGGAAAAGGATCGTCCTGAGTTTCGTCATGGCGCGAGAGGTTAACGGCCTGCCGCCTGCTTGTCGCGACGGTTTGCCCGGTTTCGCGAAGCCAGGGCCTGTTTATCAATAGGTTACGAGCGCTTGTCACTCAATGCCACAGAGTGCTTGAATTTGGGGCGGCGATCCCTATCATTAGCAGCCGTCCGGCCCGAGTGCTAACCAATTCCAAGGAGTGTTGAACCATGAAGATCCGTCCGCTTCATGATCGTGTGATCGTCAAGCGCGAAGATGAAGAGCGCAAATCACCCGGCGGCATCGTGATCCCCGACACCGCTGCCGAGAAGCCGATCCGCGGCAAGATCGTCGCAGTCGGCAAGGGCAAGATTCTCGAGAACGGGAACGTCCGTCCGCTCGACCTCAAGGTCGGCGACAAGATCCTGTTCGGCAAATACGGCGGAACCGAAGTCAAGGTCGACGGCGACGAGCTCCTCGTGATGCGCGAGGAAGACGTCATGGCCGTCATCGAAAAGTAACCAGAGGATAAGTACCAATGGCAGCCAAGGAAGTCAGATTCTCAGACGACGCGCGCACCCGCTTGGTCCGCGGCGTCAACCTGCTCGCGAACGCCGTCAAGGCGACGCTGGGTCCGAAGGGCCGTAATGCCGTGCTCGACAAGAGCTTCGGCGCGCCGACCATCACCAAGGATGGCGTCTCGGTCGCGAAAGAGATCGAGCTCAAGGACAAGTTCGAGAACATGGGCGCGCAGATGGTCAAGGAAGTCGCGTCGTCGACTTCCGATGAGGCCGGTGACGGCACGACCACGGCGACCCTGCTCGCGCAGGCGATCATCCGTGAAGGCATGAAAGCGGTCGCTTCGGGCATCAACCCGATGGACGTCAAGCGCGGCATCGACCTGGCCGTGACGGCCGCGGTCGAGGAGCTCAAGAAGCTCTCCAAGCCCTGCAAGGACTCGAAAGCGATTGCCCAGGTCGGCACGATCTCGGCGAACAGCGACGAGGCCATCGGCAAGAAGATTGCCGAGGCAATGGAGAAGGTCGGCAAGGAAGGCGTGATCACGGTCGAAGAAGGCTCGGGCCTCGAGAACGAACTCGAAGTGGTCGAGGGCATGCAGTTCGATCGCGGCTACCTGTCACCGTACTTCATCAACAGCGCCCAGAACCAGACCAGCGAACTCGAGGGCCCGTACGTGCTGTTGTACGACAAGAAGGTCTCGAATATCCGCGAAATGCTGCCGCTGCTCGAAAGCATCGCCAAGGCCGGCAAGCCGCTCCTGGTCATTGCCGAAGATGTCGAGGGCGAGGCGCTCGCGACACTGGTGGTCAACACCATCCGTGGCATCGTCAAGGTCTGCGCCGTCAAGGCGCCGGGTTTCGGCGACCGCCGCAAGGAAATGCTGAAGGACATCGCGATCCTGACCGGCGGCACCGTGATTGCCGAGGAAGTCGGCCTGTCGCTCGAGAAAGCGACGCTGAATGACCTCGGCCGGGCCAAGAAGATCGTCGCCGAGAAAGAAAACACGACGATCATCGACGGCGCCGGCAAGTCGTCCGAGATCAAGGGCCGGATCGAGCAGATCCGCCGCCAGATCGAGGAAGCCACTTCCGACTACGACAAGGAAAAGCTGCAGGAGCGGGTCGCAAAGCTCTCCGGCGGCGTTGCCGTGATCAAGGTTGGCGCGGCCACCGAGATCGAGATGAAGGAAAAGAAAGCCCGCCTCGAAGACGCGTTGCACGCAACCCGTGCGGCGGTTGAGGAAGGCGTGGTTCCGGGTGGTGGCGTTGCGCTCGTTCGCGTGCAGAAGTCGCTCGACAAGCTCACTGGCGCCAATGAGGACCAGAACGTCGGCATTCGCATCCTGTCGCGCTCGATCGAAGAGCCGCTGCGCCAGATCGTGCAGAACGCCGGTGAAGACGGCTCGGTCGTGCTGGCCAAGGTCCGCGAGGGCAAGGGCAGCTTCGGCTACAACGCCGCGACCGGCGAGTACGGCGACATGATCGAGATGGGCATCCTGGATCCGACCAAGGTCACGCGCCTGGCGCTCCAGAATGCGGCATCCGTCGCTGGCCTCCTGCTGACGACCGAGGTGATGGTGGCCGAGGCTCCGAAGGAGGAGCACGACCATCCGTCGATGGGTGGTGGCGGCATGGGCGGCATGGGCGGCATGGACATGTAAAGCCGCAAGGCATTACGTTCGAAAGTTAAAGGCCCGGGAGGCGACTCCCGGGCCTTTTGCATGAAAAGGTAGACTCGTCGACGGATGAGCGCGCTCCGACAACGCACGGGTGAATTGCTGGCCCGCTGGTGCGAGGCCGGCGGCGATCGGTCGAGGCTTCCGCCGGCGACCGCCGCGCAGACGGAACGCGTTTTCGGGGCGAGCGAATTCGTCGCCGAAACCGCAATCCGCGAGCCTGCGCTGATCGAGACGCTCGCGAGCGGAGGTGAGCTCGAGCGGCCGCGCACCCCGGGTGAAATTGCGGACCTCGTGAATGGGCTGGCAAGCGGTGCCACCGACGAAGCCGCGTTCATGGACGCGCTCCGCCGCCTGCGCCGGCGCGAGTTCGTGCGCATCGCCTGGCGTGACCTCTCAGGTCACGCGACGCTCGGTGAGACGCTCGCCGAGCTCTCTGCGCTTGCCGATGCCGCAATTGTCACAGCGCTCGCATTTGCATCGCGCGCGCTCGGCCAGCGTCATGGAACGCCCCGCTCGCCAAAGGGCGAGGCGCAGGAACTTCTCGTCGTCGGCATGGGCAAGCTCGGCGGCGGCGAGCTGAACTTCTCGTCCGACATCGACCTCATCCTCCTGTTTCCGGAGAGCGGCGAAACCGACGGGCCGCGTCCGATTTCAAACGAGGAATACTTCACGCGGCTCGGGCAGGCGCTGATTCGCCTGCTCGACCAGCGCACTGCCGAAGGATTCGTGTTCCGCGTGGACATGCGTCTCCGGCCGCTCGGGGAGCCCGGGCCGCTCGTGATGAACTTCGGCGCGTTCGAGCACTACCTCCAGCAGCATGGCCGCGACTGGGAGCGCTACGCCTGGGTGAAGGCGCGCGCCATCACGGGCTCGGCAAGGTATCGCGGACTGTACGACGAGGTCGTGCGTCCTTTCGTCTATCGCCGCTACCTCGATTTTGGCGTCTACGAAAGTCTGCGGGAAATGAAGGCGATGATCGCGCGCGAAGTGGCGCGGCGCGAGCTTCAGGACAACGTCAAGCTCGGACCGGGTGGCATCCGCGAAATCGAGTTCATTGTGCAGGCGCAGCAGCTGATCCGCGGCGGCACGGAGCCGGGCCTTCAGACCGCGTCGCTCCAGGCGGCCTTGCCGCGACTGGCCGGGGCAAAGCTTCTGCCCGCGTCGACGGTCGCTGAATTGCGCGAGGCCTACGAATTCCTGCGCCGAGTCGAGAACCGGCTGCAGATGGTCGACGACTTGCAGACGCACGCGCTGCCTGCCGATGCGCTCGGCCGCGAACGTCTGGCGATGGCGATGGACTGCCCGGACTGGGCGGATTTCTGGACCAGGCTCGAGGCCAGGCGCGGCACGGTCACCGCGCATTTTGCGGACGTCGTCCTCGGCCGTGGGACCGCAGGCGATCGCCCGGCGGCTGCGCTCCTCGAATCGCTGTGGAGCGCGGAACCCGCGCTCGAGCGCATTGCCGCCGACACGAGCCAGTTCGGCTTTGCGGATGCCGGGGCCGCCGCCCGAGTGTTGCTCGAGTTGCGTCAGTCCGCCTATTTCCGGCGTCTCGACGATCATGGACGGCGGCGGCTTGCAACCCTGTTGCCGCGCCTGATGACACAGACGAACAGCCTGCTGGTTCTGAGACGGCTCCTCAGCATCGTTGAGGCGATCGGCGGACGCACGGCGTATCTCGCGCTCCTCAACGAAAACTCGCAGGCGCTCGGGCGGCTGGTGCAGATTTGCGGTCTCGGCGACTACCTCGCCCGGCAGGTGGCCTCGCATCCGCTGCTTCTCGACGAATTGCTCGACTCGCGCGTGTTCGAGACGCTGCCGGATCGCGCGCAATTTGAACAGGAACTCGCCGCGCGGCTCGAGCACGCGGGCGGCGACGACGAGCAGCGCGTGGACGCGCTCAGGCAGTTCCGGCGCGCCGCGACGTTTCGCGTTGCGACGCTCGACCTGACCGGGCGGCTGCCCCTGATGCAGGTCAGCGACCGGCTCACGGACGTGGCCGAACTTATTGTGGAGAAGGCGCTTGCCCTGGCCTGGCAGCACACGGTCGCGCGCTACGGGGAGCCGGGTGCCCGGATCGCGATAATTGGCTACGGCAAGTTGGGCGGCATGGAGCTCGGCTACGCCTCGGATCTCGATCTCGTGTTCCTGCACGATTCGGCGGGCGATCGGCAGTCCACGACCGGGCCAAAGGCCGTTGAAAACGAGGTCTTTTTCCTGCGGCTTGCGCAGCGGCTCGTGCATCTCTTGACCGTCCACACGGCCGCCGGCCGTCTCTATGAGGTGGACGTGCGGCTGCGGCCCTCCGGCAAGGGCGGACTCGCGTTCACCCAGATCGGCGCTTTCGAGGACTACCAGCGCCGCGAAGCCTGGACCTGGGAACACCAGGCGCTGTTGCATTCGCGCTGGGTCGCGGGTGATACGGGGCTCGGCGTCCGGTTCGCATGCATCCGGCGTTCGGTGCTGATGGAGTCGGTCAAGCGCGAATCGCTTCGTGACGACATCGTCGCGATGCGGGAACGCATGCGCGCGGGCCATGGCGTGACACGGGAGGGCCACTTCGACCTGAAGCAGGACCGCGGCGGCATCGCGGACATCGAGTTCATGGCCCAGTACTGGGTGCTCCGCGACGTGCACCGCTATCCGCCGCTCGCGGAATTCGCCGACACCATCCGGCATCTCGAGTCGGTCGGGTCGGCGGCGCTGGTCGATCACCAGGTCATCGACCGGCTCGTCGATGCCTACCGCGCCTACCGGCAGGCCGCGCATCACCTGTCGCTCGAACAGCGGCCGCCCATCGTGGATGCCGGAGCCTATGGGGCGATGCGGGCGCAGGTGGCGGCAATCTGGGACCAGGTGATGGTCGCGGGCGCCGACCCCGCGCCCTTATAATCACGCCGTGTCCCAAACGAGCGAACTGCAGCCCCCCAACGCGCGCGAGCGCTATGAAGTGACGGCGGCCGACCTGCCGCTCTCCTGCCCGATGCCCTCGATGTCACTCTGGAACAGCCATCCGCGGGTCTATCTGCCGATCGAGGCGACGGGCTTCGCAAAATGCCCGTATTGCAGCGCCGAGTACGTGCTGTCCCGCTGACCGACGATGTTCCAGCGGCTCGCAATCGACCGCGGCGCAATCCTGTTTGATGCCGAACGTGTCGCCGCACCGGGCGCGCAGCTGTTCGAACGCGAACACTGGAACGCCCGCGGCGCGCTTGCCGGGCAGGCAGGCGGGCGCGGCTCGATTGATTTCATCGAAGCGGACGGACAGCGCTGGGTCATGCGCCGCTACCTGCGCGGCGGAATGGCGGCGCATTTCGCCCGCGACCACTACCTGTTCCTGGGCGAGGAACGAACGCGTTCGTTTCGGGAGCTTCGACTGCTCGCAGAACTGCGGGATCTGAACCTTCCGGTGCCGGCGCCAGTGGCCGCGAGCTATCGGCGAGGGCTCCTGACTTATACCGCGTCGCTCATCACGGAGCGTCTGCCCGGTGCGCGCACGCTCTCCGAGACCCTCGCGGCCGGGGGCATGGACGATGCGCGCTGGGCGGCGATCGGTCATTGCCTGCGACGTTTCCACGACGCCGGCGTGCAGCACGCGGATCTCAATGCGCACAACATCATGCTGGGCGAGAACGGCGAAGTCTGGGTGCTCGATTTCGACCGCGGCCGCCTGCGCGGGCCCGGCTCCTGGAGCGGACGCGTGCTCGACCGGCTGGCCCGGAGCCTCGCGAAGATCAGCAACGGTGCGGGTGAATGGAAGAATGGCTATGCGCTTCTGCGCCTCGCCCATGACGCCTGAGCCGTGATGAGTTACCTCTACAACATCCTGATCTATCTCGCAGCGCCGTTCGCAATCGCAGCCCAATTTTGGCGCGGCCTGTGGGATCCCAGCTATCGCGACCGGGTTGGCGAACGCCTCGGTTTCGGCGCAGCAATTGCCGGCCCGACGATCTGGATTCACGCGGTGTCGGTCGGCGAGGTGCAGGCGTCCCAGTCGCTGGTCGCGCAACTCCGCAAGAGACACCCACAGTACAAGTTGCTGCTGACGACGGTGACGCCGACCGGCGCCGCGCGCGCGCGGTTGCTGTTCGGCGACACAATCGAGCTCCGGTACGTGCCCCTCGACCTGCCGGGCTCGGTCAGGCGCTTCTTCGATCGCGTACAGCCGCAGCTCGCGATGATTCTCGAAACCGAACTGTGGCCGAATCTCTATGCCGAATGCGGTCGACGTGGCATACCGCTGGTGCTCGCGAGCGCACGGGTGTCGCCGCGCTCGGTCGGCAGGTACCGGCGGCTTGTTCCGCTCTTTCGCAAGACCCTGTCGTACGGAATCGTCATTGCGGCCCAGAGCGAGACCGACGCCGAGCGATTCAGGTCGATCGGAGCGACGCCTGAGCGGACGCACGTCACCGGCAACATCAAGTTTGACTTTCAGCCGCCGCCTGGCATCGAGGCGCAGGGGCTGCGCTGGCGCGAACAGAATGCGCCTGGCCGGCCGATCTGGGTTGCGGGCAGCACCCATGAAGGCGAGGAAGTGATCATCCTCGACGCGCATCGCATCGTGCTTCAGCGCTTTCCCGATGCGCTGCTTGTACTCGTGCCGCGACATCCGCAGCGGTTCGATTCGGTGCGGGGCCTGCTTGCGAAACGCAAGGACCGCTCGTCCGATCGTTCGTCGCGCTCCGCGATCTCGCCCGCGACGAGCGTGCTGCTCGGCGACACCATGGGCGAGCTCATGATGTTCTATGCAGCCGCTGACGTCGCTTTTGTCGCGGGCAGCCTGGTGCCGATCGGAGGGCACAACCTGCTGGAGCCCGCATCCGTCGGGCGTCCGGTGCTGACCGGTCCCCACAATTTCAACAGCGAAGAAATCGCCCAGCTGCTGATGGCCGCGGGCGCCGCGCTCGTTGTGAAGGATACCGGGCAACTCGCGCAGGCGCTCACCGATCTGCTGGACGCTTCGGAGCGGCGCACGGCCATGGGCGCCGCCGGCAAGGCGGTGCTCGACACCAATCGCGGAGCGCTCGATCGCCTGCTGACACTCGTTGACCCTCTGCTCGGATAACGGGGAACCGATTTGAAGACTGACCTGCGGCTCGCATCGCCCTACACCGAGGAAGCGCTCCAGGCGCTGGTCGCGCGATTCGGTTCACCCCTGTTCGTGATCGACTGTGACGCGCTTCGCCGCCAGTACCATTCGCTGGCGGCGGCGCTGCCGGGCGTGGACCTGCATTACGCCCTGAAGCCGCTGCCCGACACGACCGTGGTCCAGGTCCTCGCGGGCGAGGGTTCCTGGTTCGATCTTGCGACGAACGGCGAGGTCGATCTCGTGCGGAAAGCCGGCATCCCGGCGGAACGCTGCATCCATACGCATCCAATCAAGCGCGATTCGGACATCCGCCACGCGCTCGCCTACGGCGTCCACACCTTCGTTGTCGACAATCCGGACGAGCTCGAAAGATTCCTGATCTATCGCGAGCACGTGCGCCTGCTGCTGCGGGTTTCATTCCGGAATCCGCAGGCAATCACCGACCTGTCGCGAAAGTTCGGTTGCGCCGCGAGCGCTGCGATCGGACTCATCGAACGCGCGATGAAAGGAGGCCTCCGCGTCGCGGGCCTCTCGTTCCACGTCGGCTCACAAGTCGGGCGTCCCGACAAGTACGTCGAAGCGATTGACACCTGCGGCCGCCTCATCGCGGAGGCGCGCGAGCGCGGGTTGCCGCCGCTCGAGGAACTCGACATCGGCGGCGGATTCTCGATTGATTACCTCGAGCCGGCTCCCGCGATCGACAGCTTCTGCGCGCCGATACGATCGGCACTCGGCCGCCTGCCGAAGGGCATCCGCGTCATCGCGGAGCCGGGCCGGTTCATCTGCGGCCCCGCGGCGATCAGCCTGTCCACGGTGATGGGGCGCGCGCAGCGCGAGGGCCGCTGGTGGTACTACCTCGATGACGGAATCTACGGCACGTTCAGCGGGCAGCAGTACGACAAGATGCGGTTCCCGATCGAACCTGTCCGCGGTCTCAAGCGACCGCGCCACCCCTGCGTGATCTCGGGACCGACCTGCGACAGCCTCGATGTCATCGCCGAGGACCTGCCGATGCCGGAACTCGAAATCGGCGAACTGCTGATCGCGCGCCAGATTGGCGCGTACACAGTGGCCTGTGCGACTGATTTCAATTTCTTCCCGCGGGCCACGGTGATCGCGGTCAATGTCGAGTCCTAGAATGAGCACATCCATACATCGCCGCGTCGATGCACTGCGGGCGGGTAACGACCCGACTTTTGTCGCGCGGCTCAGTTCAGGTTGGGCGGTTCTCGGCGAGAAGCAGGTGCTGCCCGGCTACTGCCTGCTGTTGCCGGATCCCGTCGTGCCGACGCTGAATTCATTGCAGGGATCCGCTCGCGCCACATTTCTTGCGGATATGGCGGCGCTCGGCGACGCGGTGCTTTCGGTCACC
The DNA here is from genome assembly GCA_963819545.1 of uncultured Gammaproteobacteria bacterium. Taxonomy (GTDB): domain Bacteria; phylum Pseudomonadota; class Gammaproteobacteria; order Steroidobacterales; family Steroidobacteraceae; genus SCUD01. The sequence goes on from CAWFWJ010000003.1 coordinate 136,365, forward strand.
CATGCGGTGCGCATCAACTACGCGATTTTCGGCAACCAGGATCCCGCGCTGCACGCGCACGTGATACCGCGCTATCTCGACGAGCCGGCGGAGTTCGCGACAGCGCAACCATGGGCGTATGACTGGAATGCCGCGCCCGCGTTCGACGTCGATCGTCATCGTGAATTGCGCGACCGGATTCACACGCAACTCGGCAGGAACGCCTAGGCAGCCGCCCGCCATGCGAGTCATCTATTCTCCGCTGCAAGCTCGCCACGACGGCGGAGTCGAATTGCATCGTGGCGCGCTGGTGCCGAGCTTCGAATCGCCGGCGCGCGCTCACAATATCCTGGACACGCTGCAGCGGGGCGGCTTCGAGGTCGTACCGCCGCGCGACATGCCGGAGTCCCGGCTCCTTCACGTGCATGACGCCGACTTCGTGGAATTCCTGCGAAGTGCACATTCGCGCTGGACTGCCGGCGGACGGGACGGATCCATGCTGCCGAGTGGTTTTCCCGCGCGCGGGCTGCGGCGCGATCGCCTGCCGTCGGGCATCCATGGCGCGCTGGGCTACTACACCTTCGATGCCAGCACTCCGATTGTCGCCGGCACCTGGGAGGCTGCATATGCTGCCGCCCGATGCGCCATCACTGCAGCAGCCTTGGTCGCCGAAGGCGATTCCGCCGTTTACGCGTTGTGTCGTCCACCAGGCCACCATGCGGGACGCAGCTTCTTTGGCGGTTACTGTTACCTGAACAATGCGGCACTCGCGGCACAATATCTGCGGGACAATGGCTGCGGGCGGGTCGCGGTCCTTGATGTCGATTACCACCATGGCAACGGCACGCAGGAAATATTCTGGGAACGCGACGATGTGTTCTTCGCGTCCTTGCATGCCTCGCCGGATTCGGAGTACCCGTACTTCCTGGGCTATGCGGACGAGCGTGGCGCGGGCCGCGGCGAGGGCCATACGCTGAATCTGCCGCTGCCGCTCGGCACGCGCTGGCACGAGTATCGGGCCGCGCTCGATATGGCGCTGGATGCGATCGGTCGCTACGCGCCGAACGCGCTGGTCGTCTCGCTCGGTGTCGACACGTTTGAAGCGGATCCGATCAGCGGATTCAAGCTGACGGGACCGGATTATGCGCAGCTGGGCGCCTGCCTGGCGGCAGCCCGACTGCCGACAGTGCTGGTTCAGGAAGGCGGCTATGCGATCGCCGAGATTGGCGCAAACGTGGCGCGAGTGCTCGGCGCGTTTCGCTGACGCGTCCTGCATTACACTCAGACGATGGCTGTCACCGACGATTTCAGGGAATTCGTACTCGAGCAACTGCGTCCTTCGGGCCGGGTCACGTCGCGAGCCATGTTCGGCGGCATCGGCCTGTACCTCGACGGCCTGTTCTTCGCGCTGATCGACGACGACACGCTGTACTTCAAGACCGATGACTCAAACCGGTCGCGCTATGAAAAAGCGGGCTCACGGCCCTTCTGCCCGTTTCCGGACAAGCCGGACAAGTCGATGGCCTATTGGCAGGTTCCGGCAGAGGCGCTGGAAGATTCCGAGGAACTCGCGATCTGGGCGCGCGAGGCAATGAACGTCGCACTCGCCGCGCGTACCAGGCGACCGGCCCGACGCCGCCGCGCCCCTGCCCGCGGACGCAAGGAAACGCGGCATTGAGTGCGAGTGCCGCAGACGCGGCAGATACGCTTCGCGGCGACTGGGAACCGCGGTTTCGCCAGTTCGCCGCGGACCAGCCGGGCGCCGATCCCGGCCATGGACTCGCCCATCTGGAGCGTGTCGTTGCGACGGCGCTTCGCCTCGCGGCCGAAGAGGGCGCACGTGCAGAAGTCGTACTGCCGGCCGCCTGGCTGCACGATTGCGTGCACGTCGCCAAGGATTCCCCGGACCGTGCGCGCGCATCCGGGCTTGCGGCGGAAAATGCGGCCGGTTTTCTCAAGGACGCCGGCTACCCCGAACGATGGCTGGCCGATATCCGCCACGCGATCGAGGCGCACAGCTATTCGGCGGGCATTTCGCCGCGGACGATTGAAGCGAAGGTGGTGCAGGATGCAGACCGGCTCGATGCTCTGGGCGCAGTCGGCGTCGCGCGCTGCATCGCGGTAGGCAGCGCGCTCGGCCGGCCGCTCTATCAGGCGGATGACCCGTTTTGTTCCGCACGCGCGCCGGACGACAGCGGCGCCTCGGTCGATCATTTCTATTCGAAGCTCCTGAAGCTTGCCGGGACGATGCAGACCGCTGCGGGCCGGCGGGAAGCCGAGCGGCGCACGGCTTTCATCCGGGCATTCATCGCGCAGCTGCAGTCGGAGATCGGGTCATGAGCCGCGGCGTCAGCGCGGCCGACGCATTGCGGAAACTGCGTGCAGGCAACGCGCGCTTCGCGGCGCATGCGCGCGGCACCGGAACTCTTCTCACTGCCGCGCGGCGCGCGAAGTTGACGGGAGTGCAGGAACCCATTGCGATCGTGCTCGGCTGTTCGGATTCGCGCGTGCCGGTTGAGATCGTCTTCAACCAGGGCCCGGGCGACCTGTTCGTAATACGCGTCGCCGGAAACATCGTCGCACCTTCGCTGGTCGGCAGTGTCGAATTTGCGGCAGATCGCTTCGGCACGCGGCTGGTCGTCGTGATGGGCCATTCCTCCTGCGGTGCGATCGCCGCGACGATCGAGGAACTGCACCGGCCGACCACGAACCAGTCGCCTAACCTGAGGGCGATCGTGGATCGCATCCGTCCGGGCGTCGAGGAGCTGGTCAAGATGAAAGAGGCGGAAGGAGCGCTGGCGGTGGAACACGCGGCGATGACGGCCAATGTCCTCGCATCTGTCAATCAGCTCCGGCACGGCTCAGCGATCATCGAGGGACTGATCGCATCGGATGGCCTGGTCGTGATCGGAGCCTGGTATTCCCTCGAAACCGGGAAGGTCGAATTCCTGGACGAAACTCTACCGCGATAGCGCCGCGACGAACTGCTCGGCATCCACGTTTCCGCCGCTTACGATGATTGCCGTTGTGCGGTCGCCGAGCGCCAGCTTGCCGGCGAGCGCGGCGGCGAGCGCAACGGCGCCGCCTGGCTCGATGACGAGGCGCAGATACCGGAAGGCATAGGCCATCGCGGTTTCGACTTCGGCGTCGCTGACCGCGAGGATGCCGGCCAGCAGCTCGCGATTGAGCGCGAAAGTCAGCTTTCCCGGTGGCGACGATTGCAAGGCGTCGCAGATCGACCGGGCTTCCGGCGGATTCTTGAGCAGACGTCCGGCGGCGAGCGAGCGGCGCGTGTCGTCGAACGCCTCGGGCTCAACGCCGTAGACCGCCGCCGTCGAGGACAGCGCACGAATCGCAAGGGCCGATCCGCTGACGAGCCCGCCGCCGCTGCAGGGAATCAGGACCTGGTCAGGCATCAAGCCGAGCTCACTGGCCTGCTGCATCAACTCGAGCCCTGTCGTTCCCTGGCCGGCGATGACGTGGGGATCGTCAAATGCCGGCACCAGCGTCGCGCCCTGGTCCGCAGCGAGTCTTGCGGCGATTTGTTCCCGGCTTTCCCGCACGCGGTCGTAATGGACGACTTCCGCGCCGAGCGCGCGCGTGTTCTCGAGTTTGGCGCGGGGCGCATCGGACGGCATGACGATAGTCGCCCGGATGCCGAGCATTTTCGCCGCGGCGGCGACGCCCTGGGCATGATTGCCGGAGGAGAATGCGACAACGCCTTTCCGGCGTTCCGCCTCGTCGAGCTGCACAAGGCGGTTATAGGCCCCGCGAATCTTGAAGGAGCCGGTGCGCTGAAGCGATTCCAGTTTCAGCAGCACTCGGCCGCCCGTCAGCTCATCGAGCGGCGTGCCGGCGAGCAGCGGCGTGAGTCGAGCGACACCCGCAAGCCTTTTTGCGGCTGCCTGAACGTCGCCGAAGTCAGGCAGGCGGCCGGATTCGTATTCCGCGTTCATCGAATGCTATGTTACGCCGCATGCAAGGCACCGTGCGCCTGGCCGATCCGATCTGGCTGCCCTGCGCGGCCATGGTCGGCGTGACGGCGCTGGTCTGGTTCAAGCTCTATGCGGATCGCCTCGGCGAAATGCGCGCGAAGCACATCGACCCGCAGGCGCTTTCGACCGCTCGCGCCGCGGCAGGCAAACTCGAGAAAACCCAGGCCGCCGACAATTTCCGGAACCTGTTCGAGGTGCCGGTGCTCTTCTATCTGCTTTGCGTCGCGATCGCGCTGAATGGCGGATCGACGCCGGGATTGATCGCTGCCGCCTGGACGTATGTGGGTCTCCGGGCGTTGCACAGCCTGATCCACCTGACCTATAACCGCGTCGTGCACCGGTTCCTCGCCTATGTGGCGAGCACGCTCCTGCTGTTTGGCATGTGGATCGCGTTTTTCGCGAGAATCGCCGGATGAGCGATTTCGAAGGGCGCTGTCTCTGCGGCGCTGTGCGGTTCGCGATCACGCCGCCCACGCTTTTCTTTGCGCACTGCCACTGCCATTACTGCCGTGATGCCCATGGCGCCGCTTTCGTGAGTTGGGTCGGCGCTGCGGAAACGCGGTTCAAATACCTGCTCGGCTCGGCGGAGCCGAAGTGGTATCAGTCTTCGCAGCAGAGCCGGCGCGGTTTCTGCACCGATTGTGGCACGACGCTTTTCTTCGCATCGACGATCTGCCCCGGCGAGATCCACGTCGCGCGGCCGGCGATCCAGGGGCCGATCGACCGCGAGCCGCAGTGCCATGTCTTCTACGAGCAGCACGCGGATTGGATCGAAGTCGGCGATGCCTTGCCGCGTTACACGAGCGAGGAGCCGGGCCTCGCCAAGTTCAAGGCAGTGCGCCCCTAGGGCAGCAGGGCTTCGACGGTCGTGACCGGTTCTGAGCACTGCGGTCCGCGACAGATGTAAGCAAGCGTACCGTTCCGCGCCCGTTTGCTCGCGAGTGCCTCGGGAAGGTCACTCGCATCCGATGGAATTGCGATGACCATGCGCCGCGGCGCGTATCTCCGAGCGAGCGTTGCCGACCATTCGGCCGCTTCGGCGGCCGGTCCGCGGATTACAACGATCTCGACCGGATCGAGATATTCTTCGAGCGCCGTCAGCATTGCGGCATGCGCCTGCGGTGATCGCGCGAACGAAGGAAAGCCGCCGCGCACCGTCGCCTCGGCCGCATCGAGGTATCGCGTCTCGCCAACCAACCAGCCAAGGCGTGCGAGCGCCTGGGCCGTGATGCCGTTGCCGGCGGGCGTCGCATCGTCCGCGAAACTCTTTGGTCGATGCAGCGGCGGATCCTGGCCTTCCGCCGTGAACCAGAAGCCGCCGTTGGTGCGGTCCGCGAACTTCCCGAGCAAGGCGTCGGCGAGATCGCAGGCGAACCGGAGGTCCTCGCCGCGAAACCGCGACTGCATCAGTTCGAGCAGGGCATCGAGCAGGAAGGCGTAATCATCGAGATAGGCCGGGAATCGTGCGCCGCCCGGTTTCCAGCTGGCGAACAGGCCACCGTCCCGCCAGCAATTGCGCCGCAGGAAGTCGACCGCGCGGCAGGCGGCATCGATGTGGACGGGTTCGCCGAGCAGGCGTCCGCTGATCGCGAGCCCGCGGATCATGAGACCGTTCCAGGCGGTCAGGATCTTGTCGTCAAGGCCCGGGCGGATCCTCCGCTCGCGCGCCGCAAACAGTTTTTCGCGGCCCGAATTCAACAACGCCTCGTCCCCGGGTTCGATTTCTGCAAAACAATGCAGATGCCAGACGCCCTCGAAGTTGGGTTCGCGATCGAGCCCGTAACGGCGCGCGAGCACGCGAAACTCGTCGGCTCCGAGGAGGGACTCGACCTCGCTGCGCTGCCAGACGTAGTAGCGGCCTTCGTGTCCTTCGGAGTCCGCGTCGAGGGCGGAATAGAAACCGCCTTCGGGAGAACGCATCTCGCGCAAGACCCAGGATGCCGTCGCGAGCGCGGCCTCGCGCAGGCGCCCGTTGCCGGTCGCGACGGCGGCCTGCGCGCAGAGGGCGAGCAGGGGACCGTTGTCGTAGAGCATTTTCTCGAAGTGCGGAATCATCCAGAACGGATCGACCGAATAGCGGCAGAAGCCTCCCCCGAGCTGGTCGAAGATGCCACCTTCCGCCATTCGGAGCAGCGTCCAGGTCGCCATGTGGAGCGCCCCGGGGTCCCCGGCTCGAAGCAACAGGTCGATGCTCGCGGCATGCGGGAACTTGGGTGCGGGGCTGAAGCCGCCGTAGCGCTCGTCGAATGCCGTCCCCAGATCGCGGCGCGCCCGGTCGACCGGTTCGCGCGTGATCGCAAGGCCTGCGTCGGCGGCCGGAGGCCTGAGGTCGTCGAATACGCCGCGGAGCGCCGCATTCTGTGTGCGCACATTCGCGCGTTCGTCGCGATAGAAACCCGCGACCCGCTCGAGCAGGTCCGTGAATGCCGGCATGCCGTAGCGCGGCTGTTTTGGAAAATAAGTGCCGGCGAAGAAGGGCGTCAGGTCGTCGGGCGCGAGGAACATCGTGAGCGGCCAGCCGCCGCCGCGTTGAGTCAGGAGCTGGTGCGCGAACTGGTACACCTTGTCGAGATCCGGTCGTTCTTCGCGATCCACCTTCACATTGACGAAGAGCCGGTTCATGACCTCGGCCGTCGCTTCGTCCTCGAAGGATTCATGCGCCATCACGTGGCACCAGTGACAGGCCGAATAGCCAATGGACAGCAGAATGGGTCGGTCCCCGTCTCTCGCGGCTGCAATCGCCGCCGCACCCCACGGATGCCAGTCGACCGGATTCGCCGCGTGCTGCAGGAGATAAGGGCTGGTTTCCTGCGACAACCGATTCATGGCGGTACCGCGGCGGTCAGGTAGAATTGCGGTCACTATAGTCACCGCGCTACGTTCCCGCGAATGCCGAGTCTCACCGAAACCGCCGCAATTGCCGGGGACGCGCTGCCGCCGCTGGTACTGAAACCCCATGAGGAGCGCCGGCTTCAGGCCGGGCACCTGTGGATTTTCTCGAACGAGGTCAATGTCGGCGCGACCCCGCTTACCGCTTTCGAGCCGGGTGCGCACGTGCAGGTGTTTTCGAGCAGCAAGCGTTTTCTCGGCTATGCCTATGTCAATCCGCGTACGCTGATCAGCGCACGCCTGCTGGGGCGCGATCCGGACTATCCGCCGGGCAAGTCGCTGCTCGTGCACCGCCTGAAGGTTGCACTCGCGCTCAGGAAGCGCCTCTATCACGTGCCTTTCTATCGCCTGGTCTTCGGTGAAGCGGATCTGCTGCCCGGACTCGTCGTGGACCGCTACGGCGACGTGCTCGTCGGCCAGATCGGAACGGCGGGCATGGAAGCCATGAAAGCGGATATCCAGGAAGCGCTCATCAAGGTCGTGGCGCCGAAAGCGCTGCTGTGGAAGAACGATTCGCCGATCCGCGAGCTCGAGGGACTTGAGCGCCGGGTCGAAACCGCATTCGGCGAGGTCCCGGATTTCGTCGAAGTACCGGAAGGCGGCGTCACATTTCGTGTCCCGCTTGCCGCGGGACAGAAGACCGGCTGGTATTTCGACCAGGCCGCCAATCGTGCGATGCTCCTGCGCCACGTACGTAACATGCGCGTGCTCGATGTCTTCAGCTATGCCGGCAGTTTCGGCCTGCAGGCACGGCGCGCCGGCGCGTCGTCCGTCACCTGCGTCGATTCTTCGGCGCCTGCGCTCGAAGCGGCGTCGGTGACCGCCGATGCGAACGGACTCGAGGTCGAACTTCTCCAGGGCGACGCCTTCGAAACGCTCGAGGCACTCGCCGCGGAGCGGCGGCGCTTCGATGTTGTGGTCGTCGATCCCCCGGCCTTCATCAAGCGGAAGAAGGATCATCCAAAGGGTCTCGCTGCCTACCGCCGCATCAACCAGCTGGCGATGCAGCTCCTTGACCGCGACGGCCTGTTGTTGTCCTGTTCCTGTTCTTATCACATGGGGCCGGGCGAACTGACGGACGCCGTCCAGCGTGCGGCGCGCCATCTCGGGCGTTTCGCACAGCTCATTGTCGTGGGTGCGCAATCACCGGATCATCCGGTCCATCCCGCGATCGACGAGACCCGTTATCTCCGCGCTTTCCTGTTCCGCGTGACCGACTCATGCTGACCTATCCCGACATCGACCCGGTCGCGCTCGCGATCGGCCCGGTCAAGGTGCACTGGTACGGGCTCATGTACGTGATCGGCTTCATTGCGGGTTGGTGGCTCGCGCGCCGGCGCGCGGCGGAACCGCATTCGACCTGGAAACCGGTTGACGTCGACGACCTGATTTTTTTCCTGGCGGTCGGCGTGATCGCGGGCGGACGCGTGGGCTGGATTCTGGTGTATGGATTCGATGCGCTGCGGACGGATCCGCTCGCGATCCTGCGCATCTGGGAAGGCGGCATGTCCTTCCACGGCGGACTGATCGGCATCATGGTGGCCGCAGCGCTCTTCGCAGGGCGCCGGGGCCGCCGCGTCGCCGATGTTTTCGACTTTACCGCGCCCCTGCCAGCCGTCGGGCTGTTTGCCGGGCGCATCGGCAACTTCATCAATGGCGAACTCTGGGGCAAGCCAACGGACCTGCCCTGGGGCATGTTGGTGAATGGCAAAGTGCTGCATCCTTCGCAACTGTACGAAGCGGCTCTCGAGGGAATCCTGCTCTTCGCCGTCATCTGGTGGTTCACCTCGAAGCCGCGCCCGCGCCTGGCACCGACGGGCCTGGTCCTGACTCTGTATGCAATATTCAGGATCAGCGTGGAATTCGTGCGAATGCCGGATGCGAATATCGGTTATCTCGCACTTGGCTGGGTGACGATGGGGCAACTGCTTTCATTACCAGTGCTCGCGACCGGCCTCGCGATGCTCGCGTCGGCCCATAGCCGTCGCGAACCGTCGGGGAACTACGCCTGAGATGCGCGCTTATCTCGACCTGATGCGGCACGTACGCGAGCGCGGTCTTCGCAAGACCGATCGCACGGGCACGGGGACGCTCTCGGTGTTCGGGCATCAGCTGCGATTTGACCTTTCCGCGGGGTTTCCGCTGGTGACGACGAAGCGCGTGCACCTCAAATCCATGATCGAGGAGCTCCTCTGGTTCCTGCGCGGCGAGACAAACGTGCGCTCGCTCCAGGAACGGGGCGTCACGATCTGGAACGAATGGGCGGACGCGGACGGCGAACTTGGCCCAGTCTATGGCCGGCAGTGGCGCGCCTGGGCCGCCGCGGACGGCCGCCACATCGACCAGATCGCGCGCGTGATCCAGCAGCTGCGGCAAGAGCCAGACTCGCGCCGCATCATTGTCAGCGCCTGGAATGTCGGAGAAATCGAGAAAATGGCGCTGGCGCCCTGTCATGCGCTTTTCCAGTTCTATGTCGCTGGCGGGCGATTGTCCTGCCAGGTGTATCAGCGGAGCGCCGACATCTTCCTCGGCGTGCCGTTCAATATCGCGTCCTATGCGCTGCTGACTCACATCCTGGCGCAGCAGTCCGATCTCGCGGTCGGCGACCTCGTCTGGACCGGAGGCGACTGCCATCTCTACCTGAATCACCTGCCGCAGGCGGACCTCCAGCTCGCGCGCGAGCCGCAGTCCTTGCCGACACTCACTTTGCTGCGGCGGCCGGCGGACGTGGCGGAGTATGAGTCCGGCGATTTCCGGATCGAAGGCTACGAGCCGCATGCGGCGATCCGCGCGCCCGTCGCGGTCTGAGCGGCGGGAATGAATCATCCGCCGATCGCGCTCGTCGCGATGGCCGACAATGGCGTGATCGGGCGCGACAACCGCTTGCCCTGGCATCTGCCCGACGATCTGCGGCGCTTCAAGGCCTTGACCATGGGTCACGCAATCCTGATGGGACGTCGCAGCTTCGAATCGATCGGCCGCGCACTCCCTGGACGGCGGAATCTCGTGCTGACCCGGAATCCCGCTTGGCGCGCGGCCGGCTGTGAGGTCGTTGCCACGCCCGCGGCGGCACTCGTGGCCGCCGGCGACGCAACGCTTTTTGTGATTGGCGGCGCGGAAGTCTTCGCGGCCCTCTGGCCGCAGGTGCGGCGCCTCGAATTGACGGAAGTCCACGGCGACATCGAGGGCAACACGCGGCTTGCCGGATTCGACCGGCGACAATGGCGCGAGATCTTCCGCGAGGAGCATGCCACGGACGAGCGGCATGCCTGGCCGTTCAGCTTCGTCACGCTGGAGCGGCGTTGAACTCGCTTTCGATCAGGGCGACCGCGCGCCAGCAGTCCTCGTAAGTGTTGTAGAGCGGCGCGGGTGCGAGCCGGATGACGTCGGGTTCGCGCCAGTCGCAGGTGAGGCCACGGGCGAGCAGGCGGTCGAACAGGGCGCGTCCGTTTCCGCGCGAGTCGCAGAGGCGTACCGAAAGCTGGGCACCGCGCCTGGCCGGCGCTCGCGGCGTCAGGATTTCGATGCGATTGCCGAGGCGCTCTTCGAGCAGGCGTTCGAGCCAGCCAGTCAGCGCGATCGAGCGAGCCCGGAGCGTCGGCAGTCCCGCAGCGGCGTACTGTGCGAACGACGCCTGGAGTGGAACCATGCCGAGCAGCGGATGATTACTGACCTGCCAGCCCGCGGCGCCCTGGTACGGGCGGAATTCTGTCGCCATTTCGAATCGCGATTCGAGGTCGTTGCCCCACCAGCCGGAAAGCCGCGGTGCTTTCGAGCCGAAATGCCGTTCGTGCACAAAGGCGCCGGCCGTGGCCCCCGGACCGCCGTTCAGATACTTGTACGAGCACCAGACTGCGAAATCGGCGTTCCAGTCATGCAAGGAGAGCGGCACATTGCCGACCGCGTGCGCGAGGTCGAATCCGATGACGGCACCGACGACGATGCGCGGAGTCGACGAGTGCCTTCAGGTCGAGCCACTGCCCGGTCAGGTACTGGATGCCGGGCAGCAGCACGAGCGCGAGACGCGATCCCTGCCGTTCGATCTCCGCGACGAGATCCTCGTGCCGCAACAGATGTTCGCCGGCACGGGGCGCAACCTGGACCAACGATGTAGCTGGATCGCGCCCATGCCAGCCGAGTTGCGAGACCACGGCATAGCGATCGGAAGGAAACGCGCCGTGCTCGATCAGGATGACGTGTCGTTCGCGCGTCGGTCGGTAGAAGCTCGCCATCAGCAAATGCAGGTTGATCGTCAGCGAATTCATGACGATCACTTCCGGGATCGTCGCGCCCACGAGCATGGCCGCCGTCGGCGCGAGCCGTTCATGCAGGTTGAGCCAGTCGGCACCCGGGTCGTGGTAGCCGAGCACGCCGAGTTGCTGCCACTCGGTCATGAAGCGCATCACGTCTTCGGCGGCCCGCCGCGGCTGGAGCCCGAGCGAGTTGCCGCAGAGATAGATGACGGGCTCACTGCCCGCGGTCCGCGGGAAATGGAACTCCCCGCGGCGCGACGCGCCCGGATCCTCCGCATCGAGCGCAAGCGCGTTCTCAAGGGACAGGGCCGCGGTCATTCCGGTTGCGCTGAGTAGAGGAGGGGCCGGCTGGGCGCCGCGTCGGTCAGGAACGGCGGAATCTGGAGATCGAGCAGGTAAAAACCGTCCTTGATTTCGGCAGCGATATAAGCGAGCTCGGTGATGCTCGAGTCCGGCCGCATCGCCTCGCGTGCCTTTCTCGAACCGGGCGGGAGCCCGAAAAAGGTGCGATGCGCCGTCAGGCGCCCGCCATCCGCGGCGCGATCCGCCGACGGGAGATCGAGCACCAGGTGTTTGATTCCGCGCTCGACGAGCCAGGCGGCAGCCTGACGGGTGAGGTATGGCGCCGGCGAGGGTCCGCGATACGCGAGCAGCGGACCTTCGCCGTTTCGCAGCGTGCGAACCACAAGCGCCGCGGGTGCCGGACCCGGATGCCGGGCGAATGCCGCGCCGAGCGCCGCGGCCGTGACCAGCCGGTCGCCCTCCACGGGCGGCGGATCGCTGTCTTCCGTCAAATCGACGGCAGTGGCGGGATCGACCGTGATCACGAGCGCGAGCGAAACGCCGCCCTTCAGCCGCTCGGCAATCGCGACGCGTTCGTCCGTGACATGACCGACGCATTCCGTATGCGTACCGTTGCAATGCGGCGCAAGCGTCAGGACTTCGCAATTGCAGCTTCCACTTGCAAAGAGAGGGCGGGAAGTCGCCGGCGGCGCATCGAAGCAGGAGGGCTGCGAACCCCGGAAATCCAGGGGAATTGCGATCGAGAGTGGCTTCGAGAAGTCGGCCCAAAACCGCCGGTTCCCGGCCTCGAATCGCATGACAGTCATCGTGTCATTATAGACGCCCGATGGAACCCGACAGCCCGCCTCCGGTCTGAGGTATGGAACCGTTGACAGGAGCCTTTGACATGGCGCTGCGTGCCGGACTCGCGATGTGCGCCTTGCTGGCCGCGGCGCCTGCGTTCGCGGACGAGAACGCGCCGACCGAGGAAGCGGCCGCCTGGACCATGCACGAGGTGGACTTCCAGTACATGGGTTTTACGACCCGCTACACCTGCGGCGGACTGAAGAACAAGGTCAAGCTCCTCCTGAAACACCTGGGCGTTCGCGACGACGTCAAGATCCTCGAGCGCGGCTGTGAATTCGGCTACCAGCAGGTCGCAGTTTTCCCGCGCCTGAAAATCACCTTCTGGGCACCGACGATTCCGCAGCAGGGCGACCGCAACGTCGGCGACTCCGTGCTCGGCGTCTGGAAACCGGTCGTCATCAAGCGCAATTCGCCGAAGGGCCTGGAGATGGGCGATTGCGAGCTCGTGGAAATTTTCCGCGACCGCGTTTTGCCGAAATTCCTCACGCGCTCGATTGAAGGCGACATCAACTGCATCCCGCACCAACTCGTCGGCAACCGCATCGACCTGCGATTCGAAGTCCTGACAGGCATCCAGTCGGTCGACACGGCACTGCCCCAGAGCCAGAGCCTGAAGCAGAAGCAGTGATCAGTCGGTTACGCGCCGACTGCCGCGGCAGGGCAGCAGCACCGGTTCTTCTCCTTCCCGATCGAGCCTGAGCGCACAGAGCGCGCCGCCCCAGACGCATCCCGTATCGAGGCCGCGCAATCCCGGCTCCGACAGGAATCCGAGCGCAGACCAGTGGCCGAACACGAAAGCGTCGCCCTTGCGTCGCGCGCGCGGGATGCCGGAACCAGGGCATCGCGTTCGCCGGCGCGCCCGCGATCGGCCCCTTGTGCGAGAGCAGTAGCCGGCCCTCGCCGTCGACGAATCGAAGCCGCGTCAGGCAATTGACTGAGAATCGCAGCCGTTCGAGATTCTTGAGCGCGGGCGACCAGCGGTCGGGTTGATCGCCATACATCCCGGTCAGCAGCTCGGCGGGATCCCGGCGAAGCGCCTGCTCGACCTCTTTCGCGCATTTCTCTGCCTGCGCGAGCGACCACTGCGGCGGCAGTCCCGCATGGATCAGCGTCCAGCCGAGCGCCCGGTCGCGGTGCAGCAGTGGGCGCGACGCGAGCCATTCGAGGAGTTCGGCGGCATCCGGTGCATCGAGCACGGCCTCGAGTTCACGCTCACGCTTGCGCACGGTTCCTGGCGCCCAGGCCATCGCGAGCAGGTGCAGGTCGTGATTGCCGAGCACGACCGTCGCGCAGCCGCCGAGCGCGCGCACTTCGCGCAGCACCGCGAGCGAGTCGGGTCCGCGGTTGACGAGGTCGCCGGTCAGCCACAGGCGGTCGCGCGCCGGATCGAAGCGGAGCCGCGCGAGCAGGGCCATGAATTCCGTGTGGCAGCCCTGCAGGTCGCCGACGGCGTAGTGGGCCAAACGAGGGTCCTAGTGGATCGTGCCGGGGATCGCGAGCGTGAATGCCGGGACCGGCGCATCGAACTTCACGCCGCTGTCGGCAAGCATCTGGTAGCTGCCCTGCATCGAGCCGACCGGCGTTTCCAGCACCGCACCGCTCGTATAGCGGAAGCCCTGGCCCGGCATCAGGTGCGGCTGCTCGCCGACGACGCCTTCGCCGCGTACTTCCTGCACCTTGCCGTTGGCGTCGGTGATGACCCAGTGCCGGGTGAGGAGTTTCGCGGGCACCGTGCCGCGATTGCGGATCGTGATCGTATAGGCGAACACGAACCGGTTCTCGTCGGGATCCGACTGATCCTCGAGATAGCGCGTGTCCACATTGACAGTGATCAGGTTGTCGTTCGATTCGGACATACCGGTCACCTAGCGCACCCGGACGGCCAGCACGTCGCAGGGCGCGGCATGCAGCACCGTGTCTTCGGTGAAATTGACGAGAATCGACGGGCCGCGCCGCTCGCGGGATCCAAGCACGATGAGATCGGAGTGCTGCTCCTGTGCCGCGCGCACGATCTCCGCCTTGATGTTGCCGGCGGCGACCTGGCGTTTTGCCGACCCGATGCCGAGATTCTCGGTCAGTTCCGCAAGCCGCCGGCGGGCACGCTGAACCAGTTCCTCCTCGATCTGCACGGACGGCAGCAGGGTCTCGCCCATCGGCTCGACCGGGACGTATTCGACGACGTGCAGGACCGACAACTCGGCGCCGTGCAGGGCGGCGAGGTCACGCGCGCGCGTGGCGATCTGCTCGGACTGTTCGCCGAGGTCCACGACCAGGAGGATCCTGCGGTAATTGCTCATCGTGCCGCCATTATAGGGCTTCGGGCGAGGCGGGCTCGGCGGCCAGCCTTCCGAACTCGGCGGGCGCGAGCGTTTCCGGGCGGCGATTGGCATCGATGCCGGCGGCCTCGAACTGGGCGGCCGAGACGACGCCGCGGAGCGAATTCCTGAGCGTCTTGCGGCGCATCGAAAATGCGGACGCGACGACACGCGCGAAGCGTGCGCGATCCGGCAACGGAAACGGGGCGGAGGCGTGGGGCAGGAGCCGTATGACCGCCGAATCGACGGCGGGCGGCGGCTGGAACGCGCCGCGTCCAACGCGGAACAGTGCCTCCGCCCGGCAGGCCGCCGCGAGCATTACGGTGAGCCGGCCGTAGATCTTGCCGCCCGGCGCCGCGACGATGCGGTCGACCACCTCTTTCTGGAGCATGAAATGCATGTCGGTGATGACCGCGCTCGATTCGAGCAGATGGAACAGGAGCGGCGTCGAGATGTTGTAGGGCAGGTTGCCGCAGACCCGGAGCGGCGGCCCGCCACCATGAATATCCGAAAGATCCATCTCGAGCACATCGCCCTCGTGCACGATGAGTTCCCCGGCGCCCGCACAACGCTCGCGCAGCAGGGGAATCAGGTCGCGGTCGATCTCGATCGCTTCGAGGCGGCGGCAGCGCTCGAGCAGCGGTCGCGACAGGGCACCGCGACCGGGGCCGATCTCGACGATGCGCTCGCCGGGCCGCGGGTCGATGGCATCTACGATACGTGTGAGCACACCCATTTCGTGCAGGAAATGCTGACCGAAACGCTTTCGCGTGCGGATCATCCGAGACCTTGCGCCAGCTGGATCGCCTCGAACAGGCTGCCGGGATCGGCGCGGCCCGTGCCCGCAAGATCGAGTGCCGTTCCGTGATCGACCGAGGTGCGATGAAACGGCAGGCCGAGCGTGACATTGACCGTGCGGCCGAAACCGGCATGCTTGATCACGGGTAAACCCTGGTCGTGGTACATCGCGAGCACGGCATCCGCGCTCTCGATCGATGCCGGTGTGAATGCGGTGTCGGCCGGGAGCGGGCCGCTGAGCGCGAATCCGCGCTCGTTGAGCGCCTCGATCAGCGGGCGGATGATCTCGATTTCCTCGCGCCCCAGGTGGCCGCCTTCGCCGGCGTGCGGATTCAGGCCGCAGACGGCGATACGCGGTGCGTTCAGGCGGAATGCATCGCGAAGTCCGCGGTCGAGCACGGTCAGTGTCCGTTCGAGTGAGCTTCGCGTGATGTGCCGCGGCACTTCGGCGAGCGGGAGGTGGGTCGTCGCGAGCGCGACCCGCAAGTCGCCCGCGACCAGGAGCATCACGGGATGGACGCCACCGGCGAGGGCGGCGAGGTATTCGGTGTGACCCTTGAATGCGATGCCGGCCTCGTTGATCGAGGACTTCTGCACCGGTGCAGTCACCATTGCCGCAAAACGCCCCTCGATGCAGCCGCGGGCGGCGGCATCGATCATGTCAAGCACGTAGCGTGCGTTTGCGGGGTCAGGCCGGCCGGGCGTTGCGTCCCGGGCCAGTCTTGCAGGCAGAATCGGCAGGCTGCCGGCGCGATGCGGCGCGGGAGCGGCGCCCGGTTGCCACTCGTTCGGCCTCAGGCCGAGGCCGAGGAGCGCCGCGCGCGCGGCGAGCAGGCCCGGATCGCCGACGAAGACCAGTTCGCATGGCCAGTCGGAAAGCGCCGCAGCCAGCGCGAGGTCGGGGCCGATGCCGGCGGGTTCGCCGGTCGTGACGACGAGACGCCGGGCGCTCAGAGATTCCGGATCTCGACATAGGCCTCGTCGCGGAGTCGTCGCAGCCACAACTCGGTCTCCTCGTCGACCTTGCTTTCACGCAATGCAGAGAGCACACGCTGCCGGCGCAACTCGTCGCTCTGGTCATACGTGCGCCGCCCCGTCAGCTGCACGATATGCCAGCCGAACTGGCTGCGAAACGGCTCGCTGATTTCGTCCTGCTGGAGCGATGAAAGCACTCTCTCGAACTCCGGGTCAAAAACGCCCGGCGCATTCCAGCCGAGATCGCCGCCGCGGCTCGCCGAGCCAGGATCCTCAGAGGTGACGCTCGCGAGTGCGCCGAAATCCTCACCGGCCAGGATGCGGTCGCGGATCGCGGAAAGCCGCTGGCGCGTGGTCGCGTCGTCCTGCACCTCGTTCGACCGCATCAGGATGTGGCGGGACTGCAACTGCTCGACCATCACCGGCCCGCTTTCGCCGCCCCGGGTCTCGTCGAGCCGCACGAGGTGGAACCCCGTCGGCGTCCGCACCGGTTCGCTCACCTCGCCCGGCTTCATGGGACCAACGAGTTCCGCGATGAACTGCGGCAGCTGGTTCATCCGCCGCCAGCCGAGCTTGCCACGCTCGAGCGCGGTTTGCGCCTGCGAATAGGTGAGCGCGAGCTGGCCGAAGTCCTCGCCGCCCTGCGCGCGCCGGTGGATTTCGCGCGCGAGCTCCTCGACCTTTGCCATCTGTTCCGTGGTGGCGGATTCGGGCAGCGACAGGAGGATGTGGGACACGTCGTATTCGGTGTTCTCGCCGGCAGCGCCGGACTCGCGCTCGAGCGCCTGGTCGAGCTCGCGCGGCGATACGTAGATTCGCGGGACGACGTCGCGTTGGCGCAGCAGCGAGAGCATGATTTCGCGCCGCATCTCGTCGCGGTACGCGGCGTAATCGACTCCCTGCTGCTCGAGTGCGATCGGCATCTGCTCGAAGTCGATGTTGTTCCGCTTGGCCACGTCGCGCAGCGCCTCGTTCAGCATCTCGTCCGAAACCTGGACGCCGAGCCGCGTCGCGCGTTGCACCTGGATCTCCTGCAGGATCAGCCGTTCCATCACCTGTTGCCGGATCACGTCCGGCGGCGGCAGCTCCGTGCCCTGGCCGCGCAGCCGCTCGGTGATGAAGAGGACCTGGGTGTCGAGCTGGCTCTGCAGGATGATGCCTTCGTTCACGATGGCGACCACACGGTCGAGCGCGACCCCGCTCGACGACAGCTCGCGCGTCTGTGCGAGGACCGCCCCGGACGCCAGCGCCATACAGAGAAAACCGGTCAGGATTCGGCTCATTATTCGCCCGAGTCAGGGTAAGGAGGCTGCGGAGGCCGGGGAGTATCCCCGAATGCCGCGTTCCAGGAAAGTATCGTTGCGGGTTCCGACCGACGAGAGGCCGGTGAGTTCCACCTGCAGCAGCACCGAATTGTCACTTTCGCCGGTGCGATTCGAAACATAATTACGCGCGAGAAGGCGGACACGCCAGCAGCAGCCGCCGTACTCGAATCCGGCGAATCGGTCGATTGACTCGTCCTCCCTGGTCGAATACACCTGCCGTGCAAACACCTGCCAGGCGGGCGACAGTCGCCAGGCGACCGCCGCGTCCCATTGTTCGAGCAACCCCTCGCGATAGCGATAGCCCAGGTTGACGACGGTGTCCGGCCGCAGCCGGTATTGCACGCTGGCCTCGCCGCGAAGCGTGTTCGATTCCTCGGCGTCGTATTCCACTGCGACACGCGCACTCCAGTTGCGCCACGCGGTCAGCTCGATATCGCCCACCAGGTTCGAGGCATTCCGCGTCTCCGCGACTTCGCCCGGCAGCACGACCCGCGGGCTCTCGAAATAGAACCGCTGGCCGATGGTCGCTGTCAGGTACTGCTGTCCGCTTTCGGCGCGCAGCAGCCGGGTCGTCAATCCCGCGGCCAGTTCGTTCGCATCGCCGAGCCGATCTGCGCCGACGTAGCGATTGCCGCGGAAGAGCTGCACGAGATTGAGATCGGGCAGAGCCGTGTCGAAGATCGGCAGGTCGGTCTGGTCTCTGAACGGGATATAGGTGTAGCGCACGCGCGGCTCGAGCGTCTGCACAAGCTGGTTGCGCGAACCCGCATCGCGCTCGAATACGAGCCCCGAATCGAGCGAAAGGATCGGCGCCGACCGGTCGGGCGAATCGTCCGCACCGGGCGCTACGTCCGAAAGCTGGTACGCGGTTGCGCGCCAGGCGGCGCTCGGTTCGAAGTGATAGCCGGGCCCGCGGGCTGGCCAGGCGATGCGAGGCGTGACATCGGCGCGCAGTCCGGTCGTGCCGGCATCGCGCTCGAACCACGTCGTCTCCGCATCCAGCGAAGTCTCGAATCGGCCCGCGACCGGCCAGATCCCGGTGAACGCGACCTCCGGCAGCCGCGAATAAGGCCGGTCGAGCGGATCGACGCTGAGGTCAATCGTCTGGAAATCCTGGACGCGGCTGTCGAGTCGCCAGCCCTGTCCGAGCCACGCAAGGTGGATGTAGCGGTCGAGGAAAGTGATGCTCGTGCCGTCGGGCCCGAGGCCGAAATCCTCGAAGTAACTGCTGTCGCTTGCGTCAGCGAGATCGGCTTCGATGCGGAGCCGCTCGGTGAAATCGGTGCGGTGGCGGAGCGTCGTGAGCTGGCGGTCGATGCCTGCGAGATCGTCGCCGGGCAGGAAGCGCGTCTCGAAATTGCCGCGACTGCGCTCCGTGAGGTACCGATACTCGGCGCCCAGACCGAGACCCCGCCGCGAAAACAGGAAGGGCGTCAGGTTCAGGTCGTAGTTCGGCGCCAGGTTGAGGTAATAAGGCACGCTGAGCTCGAGGCCGCTCTTGTCGGAATTGCCGAAGGAGGGAAACAGGAATCCCGACTTGCGGCGATCGCCGACCGGAAACGAAATCACGGGCGCGTAGAGTATCGGAACGCCCTTCAGGTCGACGCGGACGTTGCGGCCCTTGCCTTGCAGCGTCTCCTGGTCGATATCGATCGCCGAAGCGCGGAGCTCCCAGTCCTTGTTGCCGGCCGGGCAGGTGGTGAAGCGGACCTCGCGCAGCTTCAGATCGCCCCCGGAATTCATCTGAAGCTTGCCGGCGGAGCCCCGCGCGGGCCGCTTCGGCAGCTCGAATTCGGCCCCGGTGAATTCGCCAGTGCCGAGCGCGTTCCACTGGCCCGCGCCGGCCTTGAGGCGTACATCCGGGGAGCGGAATTCGACCTCGCCTTCGACTTCGAATCTTCGATCCGAGGCGTCATAGGTCGCGGATTCCGCCGAAAGTTCGCGCTCGCCCTGAACGATCGTAACGCCGCCTGTGAGCTTCGCATCGCCCTCGCGCGTCACCTCCGCACCACCGCTCTTGACCTGCACCGGCAGCTCGTCCGGACCCTTGACCGTGACGCCGTCGGCCGCCGGGGCAGCCGCGGCCGGCAGATCGGCATACGTGGGCCAGAGGCATTCGTCGGCGCCGGCCGTCGGCAGCATGCCGGTCGTCGCAAGCAATACGATGAAGCGTCGGGAAAGCACTGGAGTCGGGAAGTCTATAATGCGGGCACCCCGGCCGTCGCCTCTGCATGACAACAAACGACAACGCCGATCCGCGGCTGCAAAGACTCGAACGATGGATCGCAGGCCTTCCCGGCCCGCCGGTCGATCGCATCGCGCCCGCATCCGCTGACGCGAGCTTCCGGCGCTATTTCCGCGTTCATCGCGGCGGCGCCACGCAGATCGCCATGGACGCGCCGCCGGAACGCGAGAGCCTCGACGCGTGGCTCAGGATTGCACGCGTTCTCGCGGCGACCGGCGTCCACGTGCCGCCGGTGCTCGCCGTCGACGCCGAGCAGGGATTCGTGCTGATCGGAGACATGGGCCGGCATCACTATCTCGAGGCGCTTGGCAGCGGCGCCGACCCTGATCCGCTCTACGCGGATGCGATCGACGCGCTGGTACTCATGCAGTCGGGCGATCCGGAGTCCGCGGCAGAACTTCCGCTCTACGATCGCGATCTCCTGATGCGCGAGCTTTCGCTGTTCAACGAGTGGTTCGTCGCGCGTCACCTCGGGCTGGCGCCGGATCGTGACGATTGCACGGCGATCGCGGGGGCCTTCGACTGGCTCTGCGACCAGGCGCTCGCGCAGCCGGTCGTGCTCGTGCACCGCGATTACCATTCGCGCAATCTCCTGGTCCGGCCTGAAGGCAATCCCGGCATCGTCGATTTCCAGGACGCGGTGCGCGGAGCCGTCACCTACGATCTCGTGTCGCTTCTCAAGGACTGCTACGTGGTCTGGCCGCGGAGACAATTGCTCGCGTGGCTCGACCGCTACCGGACAAAAGCCGCCGAGGCCGGTCTCAATGCCGGCGCCGACCGCGACCAGTTCCTCGAGTGGTTCGACCGGATGGGACTTCAGCGGCATCTGAAAGTTCTCGGCATCTTTGCGCGGCTGTGGCATCGCGACGGCAAGCCGGGCTATCTCGCCGATCTGCCGCGCGTGCTCGACTACACGCTCGAAGCGACTGGAGCCATGCCGCAACTCGCGGCTTTTGACGCCTTCCTCCGCAATCAGGTCGTGCCGGCGTTCGCGACCGTGTCGCGGCACGCGGGCCATCCCCGTTGAAAGCGATGATCCTGGCCGCGGGGCGGGGCGAACGCATGCGCCCGCTGACCGAGAAGCTGCCGAAGCCGCTGCTCGAAGTCGGCGGC
The DNA here is from genome assembly GCA_963819545.1 of uncultured Gammaproteobacteria bacterium. GTDB lineage: Bacteria > Pseudomonadota > Gammaproteobacteria > Steroidobacterales > Steroidobacteraceae > SCUD01. The sequence continues at coordinate 157,401 of CAWFWJ010000003.1, forward strand.
CACCGCTTGATCGAATTCCACCTCGCCGCGCTCGTGAAACACGGTATTCGGGACGTCGTCATCAACCTGTCCTGGTACGGCGAGCGCATCCGTGAGGCTTTGGGCGACGGGAAGTCGTACGGCCTCGCGATACGCTACAGCGATGAAGGCTCCGAACCGCTTGGAACCGGTGGCGGATTGTTTGCGGCGCTGCCGCTCCTCGGCATGGAGCCGTTTCTGGTCGTCAACGGCGACGTCTGGTCGGACTTTCCGCTCGAGACGCTGAAGCCGCCGCAGGATTCGCTGGCCCATCTGGTGATGGTCGACAACCCCGAGCATCACCCCGGCGGCGATTTCGGCATCGATGCCGTCGGATGCCTGCGCGCATCGCCCGAACGACTGACCTATTCCGGCATTTCCGTGCTCGATCCGCAGCTGTTCGCAGCTTGCGAGCGCGCGGCGTTTCCGCTGAAGCCCCTGCTCGAGCGCGCAATGGATGGCGGCCGGCTGACCGGTCAGCGGCACGCGGGCACCTGGACCGACGTCGGCACGCCGGCGCGGCTTGCCGCGCTCGATTCGGAGCTTCGTCTCGGCAAGGCCAGACACCCCGTACTCTCGTCCCCGGTCGGCTAAAGTAGGCGGACAGTGGACGGAGCGAACTGATAAGTGCCTGATCTAAAAGGTATTCCAATCCAGGTCGAGCGGCGGCCCGTGAACAGCGGTGAAAAATTCATCACCCCCCAGGGATTCACGGCGATCCGCGACGGCATCAAGCGGAGTGCCGCGACGACGGCCATCAAGCCCGGTGCGAAGCCGAAATGGTTGCGCGCGCCGCTTGCAACGGGTCCCCGCTACGAAGCGCTTCGCCGGACGGTTCGCGAGCACCGCCTGAGCACGGTCTGCGAGGAAGCGCACTGTCCGAACATTGGCGAGTGCTGGAACGCGGGCACGGCGACCTTGCTGCTGATGGGCTCGGTCTGCACGCGCGCCTGTCGATTCTGCGCCGTCGACACCGGCAACCCGCGCGGCTGGCTCGATGCGGAAGAGCCCGCGAATGCGGCACGCACCGTGGCCCTGATGAATCTTGGCTATGTCGTTCTCACCTCGGTCGATCGCGACGACCTGCCGGACGGCGGGGCGGGCCACTTCGCCGCCTGCGTGCGCGCGATCAAGAGCGAGAGTCCTCGGACCGCCGTCGAGGCGCTGACACCCGACTTCCAGGGCGTGCTCGCGGACGTCGAGACCGTGGTCGATTCAGGGCTTGAAGTGTTTGCGCAGAATGTCGAGACAGTCGAGCGCCTGACTCACCCGGTGCGCGATCCGCGCGCAGGTTACCGGCAGACACTCGACGTGCTCGCGCATTCCAAGAATCATCGTCCTTCCGTGCTTACGAAGACCAGCCTGATGCTTGGGCTCGGCGAAACCAACGACGAAGTGCTCGCGACAATGGACGATCTGCGCGCAACAGGCTGCGACCTGCTGACGCTCGGCCAGTATCTTCGTCCCACCGCCAATCACCTGCCGGTCGAGCGCTTCGTGACGCCGGGGGAGTTCCTTGCGCTTCGGGAAGCGGCGCTCACCCGTGGATTCATCGAATGCGTTTCCGGGCCGATGGTGCGTTCGAGCTATCGCGCCGAGCGTGCGCTGGCCGGAAACAATTGCGGCATCCCGGCGGCCTGATGCATCCTTTTCCGCACCGTTACAAGATCAGTGTTGGCGCATCGCCCGAGGGCGCGCTCCGCCTGAATGCCGAGGGACTGCCCGAAATCGTGTCGCTGCCGCCGCCCGAGTTCGACGGTCCCGGCGGCTACTGGGCGCCGGAGACGCTGCTCCTCGCGGCAGTCGGTGACTGCATGATTCTGACGTTTCGCGCCATCGCGAAGGCCTCGCGCTTCGAGTGGCGGGAATTGTCGGCGAACGTCGAAGGACTCCTCGAACGCATCGACGGCAACAGCCGGTTCACGCGCATCGAGACGCGCGTGCGGCTGGTCGTGCCGGCGGGCGCGGATGCGGCACGGGCACGCAAGCTCCTGGAAAAGGCGGAGCACGGCTGCCCGGTCTCGAATTCACTGACCGCGGAGCGCCACCTCGAATGCGAGGTGGTCGAGGCCGCGTGAACGCGATCCTGCGCCGCCTGGGCCGCGTCGACTACGCGCCGACCTGGCAGGCGATGCAGGCGTTCACCGACGTCCGCGACGCGACAACTGCCGACGAACTCTGGTTTCTCGAGCACGCGCCGGTCTTCACCCAGGGCCTGAACGGCAAGCCGGAGCATTTGCTGGCGACCGGCGACATCCCGGTCGTCGGAATCGACCGCGGCGGCCAGGTGACCTACCATGGACCCGGCCAGCTCGTGATGTACGCACTCATTGACCTCAAGCGCCGCCGCATCGGCGTGCGCGAGCTCGTGGTCGCGCTCGAGAACGCCGTGGTCACGCTCGCGGCGAGTCACGGCATCGAGGCTTCGGGCCGCCGCGAGGCCCCAGGCGTGTACGTGGGCGCGCGAAAACTCGCGAGCATCGGGCTTCGGGTCCGGCGCGGCTGCAGTTACCACGGACTTGCCCTCAACGTGGATATGGATCTTGAGCCGTTTGGCCGCATCAATCCCTGCGGCATGGCCGGCCTTGCGATGACCCAGCTTGCGGACCAGGGCGCCGCGACGGATGTCGAGCGCGCGACGCTCGCGCTTGCGCCATTTGCCTGCCAAGCGCTCGGTCTCGACTGGGACGGGAGCTGGTCTCAGAGCGCGACCAGCACGACGCCGCTGTCGGTCAGATCCTGGTAGATGCGATCGAGTTGCGCGCGGCTCTCGGCGCGGATCGTGTAGGTGAGCGCGAGGAATCGTTTCTTGCTGCTCATCCGCTCGGTGATCCGGGAGGCGGGGAGCGCCCCGGCGTGGCGCTCGACGATCGCGAGCGTGAGCGTGCGGAACGATTCCGAATCGCGGCCCATCACCTTGATCGGGAATTCGCAGGGAAAGTCGAAAAGCCCGTCGGCCGCGTTCATGCCGGCAGCACGGTCGAGAATTCCTCGCGCGACGACTTGAATCCGGCGTAGATGCTGCGGAAGACCGGACCCGGCGCGCCGGTTCCGACCGCACGGCCGTCGAGCTTCGAGACCGCGCGGATGCCGCCGCCGGCCGAGGCGATGATCAGTTCATCGGCTGCCCGCAATTCCGTCTCGCTGACCGGCCGGCGTTCGGAGCCGATGCCCGCCCGTGCCGCGAGTTCGAAGAGCACGCCGCGCGTCGTGCCGGGCAGGATGGCGTGGGTCTGCGGTGGTGTTGCGATCCGCCCGTTCATCACGACATGCGCGCTGCTCGTGCTGCCTTCCGTGAGATTGCCTTCGTGCAGCAGGATCGTCTCTGCGGCGCCGGCATCCGCGGCCATCCAGCGCAGCAGGACGTTGCCGAGGAGCGAAGTCGACTTGATGTCGCAGCGATCCCAGCGCATGTCCTCCGCCGTCACGGCCGCAACGCCGTTCTCGATGGTCGCCGCGGGGACGACCGGCAACGGCTGCACGCAGGCGAAAATCGTCGGGCGGGTGCCGGCCTGGGGTACGTGATTGCGCTCCGGCTCGACGCCGCGCGTGACCTGCACGTAGAGGAGCAGGTCGCCGCCGCCGTTGCCGTGCACCAGCGCGCCGAAAGCCGCGAGCCAGCCCGCGCGGTCGAGCGCGGGCGGCATGCGGATCTCGTTCAGGCTGCGGTCGAGCCGTGCGAGATGCGCATCGAGGCGGTACGCGCGCCCGCCGTAGACCGGCAGCACCTCGTAGACGCCGTCGCCGAACAGGAACCCGCGGTCGAGCGGGGAGATCCGCGCTTCGGCGAGCGGCAGCAGGCGGCCGTCGAGCCAGACCAGCGGCAGCGGCATTCAGTCGAACCAGGACAGGATCGTGTCCCAGATCCTGCGGAAGATGTTGCCGCGCGGCACGTCCGCGATCGGGCGCAACGGGGCTTCGGCGACGACTTTGCCGTCCACCAGCGCGCGCAATACGCCGACCCGGTCGGACTTCGAGAGTGGCGCGAACAGGCGCGGCGCGAGCTCGATCTTGTATTCGACGCGATCCGCCTGGCCGCGCGGCAGCGTGACCCACAGGTCCTCCGCGAGCCCGACCGCCGCGCGCCCATTGGGCGCCTTGTAGATGCGGTGCACGGCGAGCTCCGTGCGCGCCTTCTTGAGCGTCCGCGTTTCGAAAAAGTTGAAGCCGTAATTCAGCAGCGCGAGGCTCGCGTCCTCGCGTGCCTTCATGCTCTTGGTGCCCGTCACGACCGCGATCAGGCGCGTGCCCTCGCGTTTTGCGGAGGACACCAGGCAGTAACCCGCCGCATCCGTCATGCCGGTCTTCACGCCATCGACGCTCGGATCGCGGCGCAGCAGGCCGTTGCGGTTCGGCTGCGAGATGTTGTTCCAGGTGAACTCGAGCTGCGAATACCAGCGGTAGTATTCCGGAAACTCGTCGATGATCGCGCGCGTAAGGCGTGCGATATCGGCGGCCGACATCTGGTGGTTCGTGCCCGGCAGCCCGGTCGCATTCTGGAAATGGCTCTGGCGCATGCCGAGGCGTTCGGCGTACTGGTTCATGAGTGCGGCGAAGGTGTCTTCCGTGCCGGCGATCGCCTCGGCGAGCGCGATCGTGGCGTCATTGCCACTCTGCACGATCATCCCCTGGATCAGCACTTCTACGGGCACGCGCGAGTTCAGGTCGAGGTAGGTGCGCGATCCTTCCGAGCGCCAGGCGTGCTCGCTGATCGGCACCTCGGTATCGAGTTTGAACTTGCCTTCCCTGAGCGCGTGAAACACCGCGTAGGCGGTCATCAACTTGGTGATGCTTGCGGGTTCGACCCGGTCGTTTGCGCGATGCCCGGCCAGCATCTGGCCGCTCTGCTGGTCGACAAGAACCCAGGACGTTGCCTCGAGCGAGGGCGGCGGCGGCACGGGCCCCGTTGCGGCTCCGGCGACCGTGGACAGGAGCAGCAGGATAAAAGCGGGCAGGGTTCTCAATGGCGACCTCATCGTGTGGGAAGGGCGGACACTATTATTACAGCGCAAGGCGCGGGGCATCGGCCCCCGCCACGCGCAGGCGCTCGATCAGCGCGTCGAATTCGCCGATGCTCGCGACCGGACCGGCGCGCACTCGAAATACCGCACGGCCGTCGGCCTGCATCTCGCTGACGCTGACGCCAGCGATTCCGGCCGCGCGCAGGCGACCGGCGAGGGCCTCGGCATTCTCGCGGCTGCCGAATGCGCCTGCCTGGGCGTAATAGGCCGCGGGTTGCGCTGGCGCTGGCGCGGTGTCACCGCCGGCAAGACTTCGGACTTCGACCTTCGCCGTGCCCGCGCGGATCATGTCGAGTTGTTCGGCGGCCGCCCGCGACAGATCGATGATGCGGTTCTTGCTGAAGGGGCCGCGGTCATTGAGCCGCACGACCACGCTCCGTCCATTCTCGAGATTGGTCACGCGCACCCAGGCGGGTAGTGGCAGCGTCGGATGCGCGCCGGTCATTGCGTTCATGTCGTAGGTCTCGCCGGTCGCCGTGCGTCCGCCGTGGAAATCGGGTCCGTACCACGATGCGACGCCCTGTTCGACAAACCCGGCTGCGGTCGGCAGCACGACGTAGCGCCGGCCTTCGACTTCGTAGAAGGCCGGATTGCCGTTCTTCGCGCGCGGCTCGTCGTGCGGCACGGCAACACCGCCCGGGAACGGCGCCGGCACGGGTGTGGGCGGCGGCGCAGGCCGCTGCGATTCCCGCGCGCAGCCCGCGACCGCAAGCACGGAAACGGCGAGCAGCGCGATCCTGAGGCGCTTCACGGCGGCGGCAGCTGCGATTCGATGCGCCGGCCGAGATCGTTCACCGCAAGCGCGTAGAGAATACTGCGGTTGTAGCGGGTGATGACGCCAAAGTTGTGGAATCCGGCGCGCAATTCGGGTCCGGTGTCGCCGTCCACGCGGATGAAGACCGCAGGCGCCTTGTCTCCGAGGGTCGTCTCGAAGCTGAGCCCGCGGTCGCGGAGCGCCTTGACCGTCGTGTCCGGCGCGAGTGCGCCTGCAACGAGCCCGGAGGCGGCAGGAAACCAGAGGCCCGCGGGCGCCACGACTGCTTCGCCGGCGCGCCAGCCGTGCTCGGCGAGATAATTTGCGACGCTTGCGATGACGTCGCGCCAGCTGCCCCAGAGGTCCGTTTCTTCCGTCGTCGTCGCCGTCCACCGCATAAGCGCGATAGCTGCGGGGCATGAACTGCGCCGCGCCCATGGCGCCGGCGTAGGAGCCCAGCACCGTCGCGACGTCGAAATTCTCGTCGCGCGCGAGCAGTAGAAACTGCTCGAGCTCGGCGCGGAAATAGGTCCCGCGTTTTGGGTAGTCGAAAGCGAGAGTGGCGAGCGCGTCGACGACGCGGAATTTGCCGGTGATGCGGCCGAAGAACGTCTCGGCGCCGAGAATGCCGATGATCGCGTGCGCGGAGACGCCGGTCGCCTTCTCGACGGCGGCGATCTCCTCGCGATGCTCGATCCAGAACGCGATCCCGGCGTCGATACGCTCGGCCGTCAGGAAGTGATCCCGGTAGTCGTGCCAGGCCATCACCGACTCGGCCGGCTTGGACATGAGCTCGATGATGCGCGGCTGGCTCGCGGCGCTGGCCATGATGCCGTCGAGCCAGGCGGCATCGAAGCCATGCTTCTGCTTCATTTCGTCCGTGAACGCGCGCACGTCTGCGCGCGTCGTGTCGAGCGCCATGGCCGGCAGCGCGGCTCCCGCGAGGGCAAGCGCAAACCATAGCGCCCGCAGCGTCCTGGTCGCGTCAGTCATCGTCAACCTACAAGCTTTCTGCTGGAATGCAGCGACATCAGGATACCGAAGCCCGCCATCAGGGTCACGAAGGAAGTTCCGCCATAGCTGACGAGCGGGAGCGGCACGCCCACCACCGGCAGCAGCCCCATCACCATGCCCGCGTTCACGCAGGCGTAGACGAAAAACGTGAGCGCGATACTGCCCGCGAGCAGGCGCGCAAACGCGTCGCGGCACTGCATCGACATGTACAGGCCGCGCCCGACGATGAACAGGTAGCCGATCAGGAGCGCGAACAGGCCGAGCAGTCCGAGTTCCTCGCCGATCACGGCGAATATGAAGTCGGTCGAGCGTTCCGGCAGGAATTCGAGCTGCGCCTGGCTGCCGTTCATCCAGCCCTTGCCGAAAATGCCGCCCGATCCGATCGCGATCTGCGACTGGATGATGTGATAGCCCGCGCCGAGCGCGTCGCTCTGAGGATCGAGCAGCGTCAGCACGCGCTGGCGCTGGTAGTCGTGCATCAGGTACCAGACGAGCGGAACGGCTGCACCTGCGGCGGCCGCGCCGCCCAGCAGGTAGGCCGGCGACAGTCCGCCCATGATGAGGACAATCAGCCCGGATGCCGCGACCAGGAAGGCAGTGCCGAGGTCCGGCTGTTCGGCGATCAACGCGACGGGCAGGACCATGATGAGCAGCACGACCCCCACGTCGCGAATGGAGGGCGGCAACGGCCGCTGGTGCAGGTACCAGGCGCACATCATCGGCACGGCCAGCTTCATGATCTCGGAGGGCTGGAAGCGGATCACGCCGAGGTCGAGCCAGCGCTGCGCGCCCTTGCCGATGTCGCCGGCAACGGCGACGACGATCAGCAGCACGAGCCCGAGGAGATAGATCGCCGGCGACAACATGCGCAGGAAGTGATCGGGCACCTGCGAGAGCACGATCAGCAGCGCGAATCCGATGCCGATGCGCGCGAGCTGGCTGAACCAGAGCGAGGTGTTGTCGCCCGCGGCGCTCCAGAGCACGAACAGGCCGAACAGGCTCACGACGATGAGGCCCGACAGCAGCATGCCGTCGAGGCGAAGCGCGCCGAGCACGCGCGCCATGCCGGTGACCGTGCGCCGCGTGCGGGACCCGCCGAGTTCGCCATACATCATTGCGGGGCCTTCGCGAGATAGCCGTCGAAAATCGCGCGCGCAATCGGTGCCGCCGCGGCGCTGCCGAATCCGCCGTTTTCGACCAGCACCGCGATCGCGATCTTTGGCGCCTCGGCCGGCGCGAAGGCGATGAAAAGCGCGTGGTCGCGCAGCCGTTCGGCGACGTCCTGGGCGTTGTACTTTTCGGTCTGGCCGACCGAGAAGACCTGTGCCGTGCCGGTCTTGCCGGCGATCGAGTAGGTCGCGCCGCGGGACATTCGAAGCGCCGTACCGCGGGGACCGCTCGTCACTGCGACCATCGCATTGACGATGATCTCCCAGTTCTCCGGGTTCTTGAGCTCGATCGGCGGCAGCGCTTTCGGCGGCAGCTCCTCGACCGCATGCGATTTAGGGTCGGCGAATGCGCGCACCAGCCTGGGCCGGAAGTGCCGGCCGCGATTCGCCAGGAGTGCCGTGGCATTGGCGAGCTGGAGGATGGTCGCCGTCCAGTAGCCCTGGCCGATGCCGACGATGACCGTTTCGCCCGGAAACCAGACCTGATTCTCGCGGCCCGAGAATGCGGATTTCTTCCACGCCGTAGAGGGCATGATGCCGCCGCGCTCGCCCGCAATGTCGATGCCGGTCGGCTGGCCGAAGCCCATGCGGGCCATCGCGTCGTGGATGCGGTCGATGCCGAGCGTGTTCGCGAGGCGGTAGAAGTACACGTCGCAGGACTGCATCACCGCGTTTTCCATGTCCATCGTGCCGTGACCTTCGCGCTTGAAGTCGCGGAACCGGTGGCGGGAACCCGGCAGCGAGTAGTAGCCGGGGCAATAGGCGGTGTCCGTCGGCTTGATCGCATCGTATTCAAGACCGGCGAGCGCCATCAGCGGCTTGATAGTTGATCCCGGAGGGTAGGTCCCGCGTATCACCCGGTTAAAGAGCGGCTGGTCCGGATTCTCGGTGAGCGCGAGGTAGTCGCTTCGCGAGATGCCGCGCGCAAAACCGTTCGGATCGAAGGACGGCAGGCTCGCGAAGACGAGCACGTCGCCGTTCGACGGATCGATCGCGGCCACCGCGCCGCGGCGGCCGGCCATCGCCTCCTCGGCGACGCGCTGCAGCTCGATGTCGATCGTGAGGCGCAGTTCGCGTCCCGCCTGCGGCTCGCGACTCTGCAGCTGCGCATCGCCTTCATTGAACAGCTGGACCGAGCGGCCCTCGGCGTTCACGAGCACTTCGCGGTATCCGCCGACGCCGAGCAGCTGCTGCTCGTAGGCGCGCTCGATCCCGGTCTTGCCGATCACGCCGGTCCCGAAATAGCGCTCCCGGTCAACGCGCGAAAGATCGTCCTCGCTGATCGTGCCGACGTAGCCGAGCGCATGCGCGCCGATCGGGCCGTAAGGGTAATGACGCGCCATGCGGGTCTCGAGCAGGACGCCCGGCAGCTCGTGCCGGTGCACGGCATAGCGCGCGATCTCCTCATCGTCGAGCTGGAGCAGGAAGGGAACGGCCTCGAACGAACGGCGCGACAGTACGAGCTGACGGACGCGCACGATGTCGCCCGGATCGAGCAGCCCGAATCGCGCCAGCCGGCCGAGCGCGACTTCGAGATCGCCCGCCTGCTCACGCACGATCTCGAGCTGGTAGGCGGGCGTGTTCTCGGCAATCACGCGGCCACCCCGATCGTAGATGACGCCACGATTCGGTGGCAGCGGCTCGATGCGCGCGCGATTGCCCTGCGAGAGCTCGACATAGTGCGCGTGCTGCACCACCTGGAGCCAGAACGCGCGGCCGGAAAGCAGGAGCGCGAGCGCCGCGACGATGCCGGCTGCGAACAGCGCCCGCTGCAGGAACATCCGCAGTTCGAGGGCGTCGTCCTTGATGCGCACGCGCCGCATCGGGTTCCCTAGCGCCGCGCTGCGAGGCGGGCGAAGAGGGCCGTGACCAGCGGCCAGCACGCGGCGCCGATGGGCACCGCGAGCCAGCGTCGCCAGTCGGTGACCGGATGGCCCGCCACCCCGTCAATCCAGAACAGCAGGAATTCGTTCAGCCAGAGCAGTGCGAGTATCACCGCCGACTGCTGCAGGGGCGGGAACGCGCGGATCTGCAGCCTGAGCTTCGAGGCGACGTACGCAATCACGGTGAGTGTGAGCGCATGTTGGCCGAGCAGCACGCCGCGGAAACCGTCGAGCGCGAGACCCGCGCACCAGCCGTAGGAAAGGCCCAGCAGGCGCGGCGCGAGCAGGTTGAACCACAATACCGTCAGCGCGACGAAATCCGGCCGCAACAGCTCGAGCCAGTCTGGCAGCGGGGCCACGGTCGCGACCAGCGATGCGAGCGTCAACGCCATGACCCGCGGCCAGCCGATGTGGGTACGGCTTGTGCGCATCATGGCGTCGGACCTGCCGGCGGCGGCGCGGGCGCCTCGGGCTCGGGTTCCGGCGCCGGTTCGACCACGACGTTGTCGAACCAGACCAGCAGGATCTCGGGATCGCGGTCGAGCGCCGCCAGCGGCTCGGCTTCAACCGCGAGCAGCGGCTGGGCCGGATCGCGCACGACCGCCGTGACCTTGCCGACCGGATAGCCGGGCGGATAGACGCCGCCGAGACCCGAGCTCACCAGCAGGTCGCCGACGATGACGTCAGCGTTTTGCGGCAGGTAGGGCAGTGAGAGAAGACCGGACCGGCCGGTGCCGAGCGCAATGCTGCGTGTGCCGGTGCGATTGACCTGCAACGGGATCGCGTGCTCGGGATCCGTGATCAGGATGACTTCGGCCGAGACTGGTCCTGCGCGCGTGACCTGGCCAAAGATGCCATTCGCGTCGAGCGCGGCCTGGCCGCGGAACACGCCGGAGCGCGTGCCCTTGTTGACGAGCACGCGCTGGCGGAAGGGATCGAGATCGACACGCACGATTTCCGCCACCAGCGATCGCTTGACGACGCGCGAGGAGCTTTCGCGCGCGGCGCGCAGTCGCTGGTTCTCCTGCTCGAGCGATTCGAAGCGCATCAGCTTCAGGCGGAGCACCAGGTTGTCGGCGGCGAGCCGGACGTTCTGCGCCTCGACCCGCGTGCGCGTGGCAAGAGATTCTCGCGCCGCGGTCCAGGCCACAAGTGGCGCCTGCACTGCCCACTGGAACGGATACGCCGCCGTCGAAACCCAGTCGCGGATTGCGGCGAGATGATGTTGGCGATGATCCGCGACCATGAGTCCGGCGGCCATCAGGGCGAGGACGATGAGACGCAGTCCGAGGGCGGGACCGCCGAGGAGTAGGGGTCGGGAATCCGGCTCGTGAATGGTCAACGTGGCCTCTAGCCGAGGCCGAACAGCCCCGGATGCTCCTCGGACAACTCGAGAATTCGGCCGCCGCCACGCGCCACGCAGGTGAGAGGGTCGTCCGCGATGATCACCGGCAATCCGGTTTCTTCCATCAGCAGCTTGTCGATGTCCTTCAGGAGTGCGCCGCCGCCAGTCAGCACGATGCCGCGGTCCGCGACGTCGGCGCCGAGTTCAGGCGGCGTCTGCTCGAGCGCCTTCTTGACCGCCTGGACGATGCCCTGGAGCGGCTCCTGCATCGCCTCGAGGATTTCATTCGAATTGAGCGTGAAGCTCCGCGGTACGCCTTCGGAGAGATTTCGCCCCCTCACCGAGAGCTCGCGCACCTGCTGGCCCGGATAGGCGGAGCCGATTTCGATCTTGATCCGCTCCGCCGTCGCCTCTCCGATCAGGATGCCGTAGTTGCGCCGCACGTAGTTCGTAATCGCCTCGTCCATGCGATCGCCACCGATGCGAACCGATTCGGCGTAGACGATGCCGTTCAGGGAGATCACGGCGACCTCGGAGGTGCCGCCTCCGATGTCGAGCACCATCGAACCGCGCGCCTCGTTGACCGGAAGTCCGGCACCGACCGCGGCCGCCATTGGTTCCGGAATGACGTCCACGCGGCGCGCACCGGCGCCTTCCGCCGATTCCTGAATTGCGCGGCGTTCGACTTGCGTCGATCCGAACGGCACGCAGACCAGCACGCGCGGCGAAGGGCGGAGCCACCGGTTGCCGTGGACCTTGCTGATGAAGTACTGGAGCATGCGCTCGGTGTAGGTGAAGTCGGCAATGACGCCGTCCTTCATCGGGCGCACGGCGGTGATGTGACCCGGAGTGCGCCCCAACATGCTCTTGGCCTCGGCACCGACCGCGATGATGGTCTTGGTGCCGCGGCCCGGCTCGTCCTGCACGGCGACGACTGAGGGCTCGTTCAGCACGATCCCCTGGCCGCGCACGTAGATGAGCGTATTGGCCGTGCCGAGGTCGATCGAAATGTCGCTGGAAAAATAACCCCGGAGGCTCTTGAACATGATTGCCTGGATACCGGAATGGCGTCGGAAAGAGGGCCGGAAGTGTAGCCGTGGGCGCGACTTTCCACAAGGCGACATGTATGATTTCCGTCAAGTTTTTCCCACTTTTTCCGCAATGGTGCGCACGTGACACTGACCCGCCGCGACGTCGAAAACATCGCGCATCTCGCCCGCCTCGAGATCACCGAGGCGGAGCTGCCCGTCTACGTCGGCAGTCTCTCTGCGATCCTCGAATTCGTGGAGCAGCTCTCGAACGCCGCGACCGAGGGCGTCGTCCCGATGGCCCATCCCCTCGAGGGCCAGATCCAGCCGCTGCGTGAGGACTACGTCACGGAATCGGATCGCCGCGACGCCTACCAGGCAAACGCCGCCGCCGTCGAGGCGGGGCTCTACCTCGTGCCCAAGGTCATCGAATGAACGCGCACCACGCGACCGCCGCAGAGCTCGGCCGGGGCTTGCGCGCGCGCGAGTACTCGAGCGTCGAGATCACGCAGCACTTCCTCGAGCGCATCGGCCGTGCGAACGCGTCGCTGAACGCGTTCCTGACCGTGACCGGCGAGCGCGCGCTCGCGGACGCGCGGCGCGCCGACGAACGCATCGCGCGCGGCGAGGGCGGGCCGCTCACCGGCGTGCCGCTCGCGCACAAGGACATCTTCTGCACCGAGGGCGTCCTCACGACCTGCGGCTCGCGCATGCTCTCGAACTTCGTCGCGCCCTACGACGCGACCGTGGTCGAGCGGCTCGCCGCCGCGGGCATGGTCCTGCTCGGCAAGACCAACATGGACGAGTTCGCGATGGGCTCGTCGAACGAGACGAGCTTTTACGGCCCGGTGAAGAATCCCTGGGACCCGTCAAAGGTACCGGGCGGATCTTCCGGCGGCTCGGCGGCGGCGGTGGCGGCGAGACTCGCGCCGGTTGCGACCGGCACCGATACCGGCGGATCGATCCGTCAGCCCGGCGCGCTGACGGGCCTGACCGGATTCAAGCCGACCTACGGGCGCGTTTCGCGCTACGGCATGGTCGCGTTCGCCTCGAGCCTCGACCAGGCGGGAGTGCTCGCGCAATCCGCCGAGGACGCAGCGCTCGTGCTCGGCGCGATGGCGGGACACGACCCGCGCGACTCGACCTGCGTGAACGTACCGGTGCCGGATTACGCGGCCGGGCTCGAAAAGCCGGTAAAAGGGCTGAAAATCGGCATCATCCGCGAATTCTTCGGCGCGGGCCTCGAAGCCGGAACCGGCGCCGCCGTGCGCGCCGCAATCGAGTCGTACCGCGCGCAGGGTGCATCAATCGTCGAAGTGAGCCTGCCGGCGCTGCCGCTCTCGGTGCCGACCTACTACGTCGTCGCGCCGGCAGAGTGCTCCTCGAATCTCTCGCGCTTCGACGGCGTGCGCTTCGGCCATCGCTGCAAGGACCCACGCGACCTGATGGATCTCTACAAGCGCACGCGCGGCGAGGGCTTCGGCGCCGAGGTCAAGCGCCGCATCATGACCGGCACCTACGTGCTGTCGGCCGGCTACTACGACGCCTACTACCTGAAGGCGCAGAAGGTGCGGAGCCTCATCAATGCGGACTTCAAGCGCGCGTTCGCGATCGTTGACGTGCTGATGGGACCGACGGCCCCGACGCCGGCGTTTCCGATCGGAGCCAAGACGAATGACCCGATCCTGATGTATCTGAACGACATCTACACGATCGGTGCCAACCTCGCGGGCCTGCCGGCGGTGTCGGTGCCCTGCGGAATGGTGGACGGCCTGCCGGTCGGACTGCAGATCATCGGGCCGCATTTTGCGGAAGAGCGGCTGCTCGCGACCGCCCACGCCTGGCAGCGCGAGACTGACTGGCACCGCAGGCTGCCGCCCGGCTACGCGTGAAACCATGAGCATCGAGTGGGAAACCGTCATCGGCCTCGAGATCCACGCGCAGCTCGCGACGCGCTCGAAGATCTTCTCGAGCTCGTCGACCGCGTACGGCGCGGTGCCGAATGCACAGGCGAATCTCGTGGACCTCGGCTATCCCGGAGTGCTGCCGGTTCTGAACCGTGAGGCTGTGCGCATGGCCGTGAAGTTCGGGCTCGCGATCGGCGCCACGATCGCCCGGCGCTCAGTCTTCGCGCGCAAGAACTACTTCTATCCCGACCTGCCGAAGGGCTACCAGATCAGCCAGTACGAGCAGCCGATCGTCGAGGGCGGCACGGTCGACATCCTGCTCGAGGACGGCACGCGCAAGGTGGTCGGCGTCACCCGCGCCCACCTCGAGGAGGACGCGGGCAAGTCTTTGCACGAAGGCTTCGGCAGCTCTACTGGCATCGACCTCAATCGTGCCGGCACGCCGCTGCTCGAGATCGTCTCCGAGCCCGACATGCGCTCGGCCCGCGACGCGATCGCCTACATGAAGAAGGTCCATACGCTCGTCCGCTATCTCGAGATCTGCGACGGGAACATGCAGGAGGGCTCCTTCCGCTGCGACGCGAATGTCTCGGTGCGGCCGAAGGGACGGGCCACGCTCGGCACGCGCTGCGAGATCAAGAACCTCAATTCGTTCCGGTTCGTCGAGCGCGCGATCAATTACGAGGTCGCGCGCCAGATCGAGGTGATCGAGGGCGGCGGCAGCATCAGGCAGGAAACGCGTCTTTACGACTCCAACCGCGATGAGACGCGCCCGATGCGCAGCAAGGAAGAAGCGAACGACTACCGCTACTTCCCGGACCCGGACCTGTTGCCGCTCGTGCTCGAAGACGCCTTCGTCGAAGGCGAACGCGGGCGCCTGCCCGAGCTGCCGGACGCGAAGGCCGCCCGTTTCGCACGCGAACACGGCCTGTCCGAGTACGACGCGGGCGTGCTGACCGCGAGCCGCGAGCTCGCCGACTACTACGAACGCGTCGTGAAGGCCGCTGGCGAGCCGAAGCTCGCGGCGAACTGGGTCATGGGCGAGCTGTCGGGATTCCTGAATCGCGATGGACTCGAAATCGACGCGTCGCCCGTCGGCGCGGATGCGCTCGCGGGACTGCTGCGGCGCATCGTCGACGGCACGATCTCCGGCAAGCTCGCCAAGGACGTGTTCGAGGCGATGTGGTCCGAGTCTGCGGCGGCGGACACGATCATCGAAGCCCGCGGTCTGCGCCAGATCACGGATACGGGCGCGATCGGGAAAGTCATCGCCGAAGTCATGGCCGCGAATCCCGGCCAGCTCGCCGATTATCGTTCGGGCAAGGACAAGCTGTTCGGATTCTTCGTCGGCCAGGTCATGAAGGCGACCGGCGGCAAGGCGAATCCCGCGCAGGTGAACGAGCTGCTGAAGCGCATGCTCACAGGCCCATGACGGCGACGGGTGACCTGCTGCACCGATTCCTGTTCGAGCAACTGCCGGTCCGCGGTCACCTGGTGCGGCTCGACGCAAGCTGGCGCGCGGTCATCGAACACCAGGAATATCCACAGGTCGTCGGCGACGCGCTCGGCGAAGCGATGGCCGCGTCCGTGCTGATGGCGGGCGCGCTGAAATTCGAGGGACGACTGTCGCTCCAGTTTGAAGGCCCGGGTCCCGTGCGGCTGTTGCTCGCACAGTGCACGCACCGTCACGCGATTCGCGGCGTCGCGCGGCACGAGGATTTGCCGGCGGACTCGGCAGGCGCGGACAGACTGTTCGGTGGCGGCCAGCTCGCGGTCACGATCGAGCAAGCGGAGGGTGGAGACAAATATCAGGGAGTCGTGCCGCTTGTGGCAGCGCGGCTGTCAGATTGCCTCGAGCAGTATTTCGAGCGCTCGGAGCAGCTGCCCTCACGGATGATGCTCGCGGCGACGCCGGACCGCGCGGCGGGGCTCCTGTTGCAGCGTGTCGCGATGCGTTCATCGGGATCCGCGGCGGAACTCGCCGAGGCGGACGACGCCTGGAATCGCTTGGGACTGCTCGCGGGCACGGTATCTGCACGCGAACTCCTCGACACGCCCTGCCGCGAACTGCTCAGGCGCCTGTTTCCTGAGGACGACATCCGACTTTTCGAGGGCACGCCCGTGTTTTTCCAGTGCAGCTGCTCGCGCGAGCGGGTCGCGGGGATCCTGCAGGCGCTCGGAGGGGACGAGGTCAGGGACTTGCTCGCGGAACGCGGCGACGTTGAGGTGCGTTGCGAGTTCTGCAATCGCGCCTGGCGCTTTGATGCGGTCGATGTCGCGGGATTGTTCTCCGGGCGCGGCGCAACAGGCGCCGCCGGGAATTCACTAGCCCTTGTATACTCGATCGAATGTCCATCCGGCCTCCCGTGCAGGTCTCGTTCGAGTTCTTCCCGCCGAATGACGAGTCCATGGAGCGCACGCTCTGGGCCTCGATCGAGCGGCTCGCGCCGCTCGCGCCGCGTTTCGTGTCGGTCACCTACGGCGCCGACGGCTCGACACGCGATCGCACCCATCGCGTGATCTCGCGCGTGCAGCGCGAGACCCGCCTGACCGGCGCGCCGCATCTCACCTGCATCGGCGCGAGCCGCGGCGAAATCCTCGATATCGCGCGCAGCTATTGGGACGAGGGGATCCGCCACATCGTCGCGCTCCGTGGCGATCCTGCGGCGGGCAGCGGTCCCTATGCCCCGCGCAAGGACGGATTCGCGTACGCGGCGGACCTGGTGGCGGGACTGAAGGGCGTCGCAGACTTTGAGATTTCTGTTGCCGCCTACCCTGAAACCCACCCTGAGGCGCAGAGTCCGGAGCAGGACCTCGACAACCTGAAGCGGAAGCTCGACGCGGGGGCGACCCGGGCGATCACGCAGTTCTTCTTCGAAGCGGAAACTTACCTGCGTTTTCGCGATGCCTGCGTTCGCCGCGGCATTGGTGCCGCGATGGTGCCCGGCATCCTGCCGATCACGCGCATCCCGCAACTCCTGAAGTTCGCCGCGCGCTGCGGGGCATCGGTCCCGGACTGGCTCGTCGAGCGCTTCGAAGGACTCGACGACGATCCCGAGACGCGGAAAATGATTGCAGCCTCCGTAGCCATCGAGCAGGTCGCGCGCCTGCGACGCGAAGGCATCGAGGAATTCCATTTCTATACGCTGAACCGCGCCGAACTGACCTACGCGATCTGCCACGCACTGGGACTGCGGGCTGCCGCATGAGCGAATCGAGGAAGTCGCGCATCGCCGCGCTCAAGACCGCACTGGCGGCTCGAATCCTCGTGCTCGACGGGGCGATGGGCACGATGATCCAGCGTGCCCGGCTTGAGGCCGCCGACTACCACGGCGAGCGGTTCGCGGACTGGCCGCGCGACCTCAAGGGCGCAAACGACCTGCTGTCGCTGACGCGTCCGGACCTGGTCGCGGCGATCCACCGCGAGTATCTCGAAGCCGGCGCCGACATCATCGAGACCAACACCTTCAATGCGAGCGCGCCGTCGCTGGCGGACTACGGCCTCGAGGAATTCACGGCCGAGATCAACCTGGAGTCGGCGCGCATCGCGCGCCGCGTCGCGGACGAGGCCACGGCGGCGGACGGACGACCGCGATTCGTGGCGGGTGCACTCGGACCCACGAGCCGCACCGCCTCGCTCTCGCCCGACGTTAACGACCCGGGTTTCCGTAACACGAATTTCGACGCGCTCCGCGCGACTTATGGTACGGCTGCCCGCGCGCTCATCGCGGGCGGCTCGGATCTGCTGATCGTCGAGACGATCTTCGACACGCTGAACGCCAAGGCGGCGCTCTATGCGATCAGCGAGGTCTTCGAGGAGACCGGCATCGAGTTGCCGGTCATCGTTTCCGGCACGATCACCGACGCTTCGGGCCGCACGCTGTCGGGCCAGACCGTCGAGGCGTTCTGGAATTCCGTGCGGCATGTCCGGCCGATCGCGATCGGGCTCAACTGCGCGCTCGGGGCAAAGCAGCTTCGTCCGCACGTCGAGGAACTCTCACGAATCGCGGACTGCCATGTCAGCGCCTACCCGAACGCCGGCCTGCCGAACGCCTTTGGCGAATACGACGAGCAGGCCTGCGAGACCGCGGAGCTGCTCGGCGAATGGGCCAGGAGCGGTCTTGTCAACATCGTCGGCGGCTGCTGCGGCACGACGCCGGAGCACATCGCCCACATCGCGCGTGCCGTCGCCGGCCTGCCGCCGCGCAAGCCCGCAAATCCACCGCGGCGCTGCCGGCTGTCGGGTCTCGAGGCGCTCAATCTCGAGCCCGAAATGCTGTTCGTCAATGTCGGCGAGCGCACGAATGTCACCGGCTCGGCCAAGTTCCGCAAGCTGATCGAGGCGGGCGACTACATCACGGCGCTCGCGATCGCGCGCGACCAGGTGGCAAATGGCGCGCAGATGATCGACGTCAACATGGACGAAGGAATGCTCGATTCGCAGGCCGCGATGGTGCGGTTCCTGAATCTCGCCGCGTCGGAGCCAGACATCGCGCGCGTGCCGTTCATGATCGATTCGTCGAAGTGGTCGGTGATCGAGGCGGGCCTGCGCTGCCTGCAGGGCAAGGGCGTTGTCAACTCGATTTCAATGAAGGAAGGCGAGGGTCCGTTCCTGGAGCAGGCGCGGCGCGCCCGGCGCTACGGTGCCGCAGTCGTCGTCATGGCGTTCGACGAGCAGGGCCAGGCCGACAGCGTGGACCGCAAGGTGGCGATCTGTGAGCGCGCGTATCGCCTGCTGATCGACCGCGCCGGATTTGACCCTGAGGACATCATCTTCGACGCCAACATCTTCGCGGTGGCCACCGGCATCGAGGAGCATGCCGGTTATGGCGTCGCGTTCATCGAGGCCGTGAGACTGATCAAATCGCGCTGCCCCGGATCAAAGACGAGCGGCGGCGTCAGCAATGTTTCGTTCGCTTTCCGCGGCAACGACACGGTGCGCGAAGCGATGCACGCCGTGTTCCTCTATCACGCGATCCGCGCGGGCCTCGACATGGGCATCGTCAACGCGGGCCAGCTCGGCATCTACGAGGAGATCGCGCCGGAATTGCGCGAGTGCTGCGAAGACGTGATCCTGAACCGCAGGCCCGATGCGACCGAGCGCCTGCTCGAGATCGCCGGGCGTTTCCGCGGCGACGGCGCGGCGCGGCGCGCGGAGGATCTCGCCTGGCGCGGATGGCCGGTCGGCAAGCGGCTCGAGCACGCGCTGATCAAGGGCATCGACGAGTTCATCCTCGACGACGTCGAAGAGGCGCGCGTGGCCGCGAAGCGCCCGCTCGACGTAATCGAGGGCCCGCTGATGGACGGCATGAACGTGGTCGGTGACCTGTTCGGAGCCGGCAAGATGTTCCTGCCGCAGGTCGTGAAGTCGGCGCGCGTGATGAAGCGCGCGGTTGCGCACCTCGTTCCCTTTATCGAGCGCGAGCAGGGTGGCGCGCGCGCGAGCAACGGCAAGATCGTGATGGCGACGGTCAAGGGCGACGTGCACGACATCGGCAAGAACATTGTCGGCGTCGTACTCCAGTGCAACAACTTCGAGGTCGTGGACCTCGGCGTGATGGTGCCGGCCGAGCGCATCCTCGAGACGGCGCGCACGCAGTCGGCCGACATGATCGGCCTGTCGGGCCTGATCACGCCCTCGCTTGACGAGATGGTGCACGTGGCGCACGAGATGCAGCGCCAGGGATTCACGATTCCGCTGCTGATCGGCGGGGCGACGACGTCTCCCGCGCACACCTCCGTGCGGATCGAACCCGAGTACGGGCACGGCGTGGTTTACGTCAAGGACGCCTCACGCTCGGTCGGCGTCTGTCAGACGCTGGTGTCGGCGGAGACGCGCAATGCGTTCTTCGAGAAGGTAAAGACCGAGCACGCGCACCGGCGCGAGCAACACGCCGGCCGCAAGCGGCGCCCCGAGGGGCTTGCGCTCGCGGATGCGCGCGCGCGGCGATTCGCGGCCGACTGGAAAAGCTATCGTCCGCCGGTGCCGCGCTTCCTCGGCACGCGGTCGCTCGCGGCCGTGCCCTTGAAGGACCTGGTGCCGTTCATCGACTGGATGCCGTTCTTCAATGCCTGGGAGTTCTCGGGGAAATTCCCGGACATCCTCGAAGACCCGACGCGCGGCGCCGCGGCGAGCGCGCTCTGGAAAGATGCGCGCCAGATGCTCGACACGCTGGTGCGGGAGCGCTGGCTGACGGCGAACGCGGTGTTTGGCTTCTTCCCGGCCTCGGGCAACGGCGACGACATTGAGCTCGCACAGCTCACGCTGCATCATCTCCGTCAACAGAAGATCAAGCCGGCCGGCCAGCCGCAGCTCTGCCTCGCCGATTTCATCGCGCCGCGCGAATCAGGTGTCACGGATTACATCGGCGCCTTCGCGGTGACCGCGGGGCAGGGCATCGAGCCGCATGTCGCGCGCTTCGAGGCAGCGCACGATGATTATTCGGCGATCCTGCTGAAGTCGCTGGCAGACCGGCTCGCCGAGGCGCTGGCCGAAGTGCTGCACCTGCGCGTGCGGCGCGAATTCTGGGGCTATGCGCCGGAGGAGAGCTTGACCAACGAGCAGCTGGTGCGGGAGGAGTACCGCGGCATTCGCCCGGCACCAGGCTATCCGGCCTGCCCGGATCACACGGAGAAAGCGGAACTATGGAAGCTGCTCGATGCCGAGGCGGCGACCGGCATCCGGCTCACGGAGTCCTACGCGATGTATCCCGCTGCTTCGGTCAGCGGCTGGTATTTCTCGCATCCCGACGCGCGCTATTTCGCGGTCGGCACGATCGGTGTCGACCAGCTCGAGGATTACGCGCGGCGCAAGGGAATTTCGGTGACCGAGGCGCGCCGCTGGCTCTCGCCGATTCTCGGACGTGACGCCGAGGCCGACGCGGCCTGAAGGGGACGTTCACCTTCGCGGCCTGAAGGGGACGTTCACCTTCAATGGCCCTGAAGGGGCCATCGAAGGTGAACGTCCCCTTCAGCTTCCCCTTCAGCTAATGCCCCCTTTAGGTGCTGCATCTGGCCGAGTATCCAGGTCTGACGCATGCGAACGTAACGCGAGGGATTCGAAACCCGGTACTGGTTCGGATTCGGCAGCACCGCCGCCAACAGTGCCGCTTCCTCGCGGCCAAGACGCGCTGCGTCCTTGCCGAAGAATTGCCGGCTTGCGGCCTCGACACCCCAGATTCCGCGCCCGAACTGGGCGCTGTTCAGGTACACCTCGAGGATGCGCTGCTTCGGCCAGAGCCACTCGATCCAGAGCGTGAACCAGACTTCGAGTCCCTTGCGCAGCCAGCTTTGACCCGGCCAGAGGAACAGGTTCTTTGCGACCTGCTGGCTGATCGTGCTCGCGCCGCGCAGCCGGCGGCCGCTGCGCGCATCGTTGACGGCCTTCTCGATCGACTCGAAATCGAATCCGTCGTGCACGAGAAACTTCTGGTCCTCGGCAGCGATCGCGGCGACCGCAGCATGGCGCGAGATCCGTGACGAGGGCACCCATTGGTGATGCTGGCGAAGCGGCGCGGGATCGCTGCCTGCAGCGATGCGCTCCTGCATCATGAAGGCGGTCATCGGCACCGGTAACCAGCGGAATCCGGCCACGACAACGACGCTTGCCGTGGCCGTGGCGAGCAGTGCGATCGCGACCCACCGCGCGAGCCGCGCCGGCAGGGAACGACGATTCATCCGGGCCGTCGGGTCAGGCGGCGCTTGCGCGCCGTACGAGCTTGATGATGACCGGCTCGGCCGGGACGTCGTCGTGGCCGCGCCGGCGGCCGGTCTTCAGCTTCGCGATCTTGTCGATGACGTCCATGCCGCCCACCACGCAGCCGAAGACCGCGTAGCCGAAACTGCCGGTCTTGTGATCGAGGAACGCGTTGTCGGCGAGGTTGACGAAGAACTGCGAGGTCGCACTGTGCAGGTCATTCGTGCGCGCCATCGCGAGCGTGCCGCGCAGGTTCTTGAGGCCGTTGTCGGCTTCGTTCGTGATCGGCGCATGCCCCGATTTCTGTTCCATGTCCGGCGTGAAGCCGCCGCCCTGGATCATGAAGCCCGGGATCACGCGGTGAAATACGGTGCCGTCGAAGAAGCCCTCGTCGACGTAGCGCAGGAAGTTCTTGCTGGATACCGGGGCCGACTCCTCGTCGAGTTCCACCGTGAAATCCCCGTGCGACGTCTCAAATCGGATCATGGTCAGCTCTCCTGGTTGTGCCCGCCAATTCTAATGCCTGCGGCTGCGCAATGCCTGTCGACACGCGCTCGTGGCCGGCGAGATCGCGATGCGTTGCGATGCCGGTGAGTCCCGCGTCCGACATCAGTCGGCGCACCGCGGCGCCCTGGGTCGCGCCGTGCTCGACGAGGAGTGCGCCCCCGGGCCGCAGATGCACGCCGGCGCTGGCGCAGACCTCGGCGATTGCGTCGAGTCCATCCCGGCCCGCGACCAGCGCGAGGCGCGGCTCGTGGACGAGCGCGGCCAGCGCTGGATCGTTCTCCGCGACATACGGCGGATTCGAGACGATCGCGTCGAAGCGACCGGCGCCGACCGGCTCGTACCAGGATCCTCGATGGAAACGGACATTCTCGATCCCGAGGCGCTCGGCATTGCGGCGGGCGACCTCGAGCGCGGCGGCGCTCGCGTCGACCGCGGTGACCGCGGCGTCGTCGCGCTCGCGCGCGATCGCGAGCGCAATCGCGCCACTGCCAGTGCCGAGATCGAGCACCGCGGGACGGGAAACTTGCGCGAGCGCGCCGAGCGCGAGCTCAACCACGAGCTCCGTCTCGGGACGCGGCACCAGCACGTCGGGCGTGACCTCGAGCTCGAGCGACCAGAAACCGCGCCGGCCGGTCAGATAGGCGATCGGCTCGCCATCGATGCGACGGAGCGCAAGCGCCTCGAGCATTTCCAACTGCGACGGTGCGAGCGTGCGCCCGGGCGCGGCGGCAAGCGCCGCACGGGTCGTCCCGAGCACCTGCGCGAGGAGAACCTCGGCGTCGAGTGCCGCGGAGTGCGAAACCGCCGCAAGCCGCCCCCGCAGGGACGCGAGTGCGTCGCCTGCGCGCGTCATTCCAGCGACGCCAGCTCTTCGGCCTGGTGTTCCCGCGCGAGGGTACCGATCACTTCGTCGAGATCTCCGTCGATGATGGAGTCGAGCCGGTAGAGCGTGAGCTCGATGCGATGATCGGTCAGGCGACCCTGCGGAAAATTGTAGGTGCGGATGCGCTCGGAGCGGTCGCCGGTACCCACCTGGAGGCGGCGCTTCTGTGCCTTCTCCGACGCCGCGCGCTCGCGCTCCGCGGCGAGCAGGCGGGCGCGCAGCAGCGCCATCGCCCGCGCGCGGTTCTTGTGCTGCGAGCGCTCGTCCTGGCATTCGACGACGATGCCCGACGGCAGGTGCGTGACGCGCACCGCCGAATCGGTCTTGTTGACGTGCTGGCCGCCGGCACCGGAGGAGCGGTAGGTGTCGATGCGCAGCTCCGCCGGGTTGATCTCGACGCTCTCGACTTCGGCGATTTCGGGCAGGACGGCGACCGTGCAGGTCGAGGTGTGGATGCGCCCCTGCGCTTCCGTCGCCGGCACGCGCTGCACGCGATGCGTGCCGGATTCGAACTTGAGCCGCGCGTAGGCACCCTTGCCTGCAATCCGGCTGATGACCTCGCGATGGCCGCCGTGCTCGCCGCGGCTCTCCGACACGACCTCGACGGTCCAGCCGCGCCGCTCCGAGTAACGCGTGTACATGCGGTGCAGGTCGCCCGCAAAGATGGCGGCCTCGTCGCCGCCGGCCGCGGCTCTGATCTCGAGAAAAACGTTGTGTTCATCGAGCGGATCCGGCGGCACCAGCAATTGCTGCAGCACGGCTTCATCCGCCGCTTTCGCATCTTCGAGCGTGCTGATTTCCTGCAGGGCGAGTTCGCGCATGCCGGCGTCCGGGTCCGCGGCGACTGCGCGCGCTGCAGCGAGCTCGCGCTCGCGGCCGACCAGGCGGGTGAGACCGCGCGCGAGCGGGTCGATCCGCGCGAACTCCATGGACAGGTCCCTGAACTGGTCGGAACGACCGAGCACCTTCGGGTCCGCCAGCATCCGTTCGATTTCGGCGTGGCGGTCGGCGAGGCGCTCAAGACGCCGGCGGATCGTCTCCTTCATTGCGGATCGCGTCCGGTTCGGAACAGGCGGGCGGCCGCTTCGGCGAGCGCCGCGTCGCCCTGCTCGGCGGCGTCGCGAAGCGCAGCGGAGGGCGCGTGCAGCAGCCGGTTCGTCAACGTCGATGCCAGCTGCTCGAGAACCTCTTCCGGCGCGTGGCCCGCGGCCAGCAGGCGCCGCGCCTGCTCGAGCGCCTGGTCGCGCGCGGCTTCGGCCTGGCCGCGGAGCTCCCGGATCATCGGCACGGCCTCGAGCACCTTGAGTCCGGCCATGAATTCGGCGACGTCGGCATCGATGATCCGCCGCGCGACGACCGCTTCCTGCTGCCGCGCCTTGACGTTCTCGTCGATCACCTGCCGAAGATCATCGATTGAATAGAGGTAAACGTCCTCGAGCGCGCCGACACGCGGATCGATGTCGCGAGGGACGGCGAGATCGAGCATGAACATCGGCCGGTGACGACGCTCGTCAAGCGCACGCCGCACTTGCTCAAGCCCGATCACGTGCCCGGGCCGCGCGGTCGAGGAGACGACGATATCCGCGGCCGGCAGGTGCGATTCGAGGGCTTCGAGCGAGATCGCCGACGCCTGCAGTCCTTCGGCGAGACGCTCGGCGCGATTCGCGCTGCGGTTCGCGATGATCATGCGTCCGATCTTCTGCGTGTGCAGGTGACGCGCCGCGAGTTCGATCATCTCGCCGGCGCCCACCAGGAGCGCTGTGTGCCGCTCGAAGCCCGTGAAGATCCGGCGCGCGAGCTGGATGCCGGCCGAGGCGACCGAGACCGCGCTCGCGCCAATCGCGGTCTCGCTGCGCACGCGTTTGGCGACCGAGAAGGTCGTCTGGAAGAGCCGGTTGAGCAGGGCGCCTGCCGTGCCCGCCTTTTGCGCCGCGCGATACGAATCCTTGAGCTGCCCAAGGATCTGCGGCTCGCCGAGGATCAGTGAATCGAGTCCCGCGGCGACGGAAAAGACGTGCCGCACCGCATCGGGTCCGTCGATTCGATAGAGGCATTCGGCGAGCGCACGGCTGCCGCCCGATTCCGCCGTGAGCCAGGCCGCGAGCGGATCCGCACCGCCGCCGCCCACGCAATAGAGCTCGGTGCGATTGCAGGTGGAGACGATCAGTGCTTCCTGCATGCCGGGCAGCGCACGCAGCGACACGAGTGCCCGCGGCAGGCGTTCCGCATCGAATACGATGCGTTCGCGCACCTCGATCGGCGCGGTGCGATGATTCAGTCCGAGAACGACGAGCGACATGATGTGCCGGCTGCAGGAATCCGCAGGATTGTCCGGTAACGATCACGGCAGCACAAGCGCTGGGATATAGTGATGTGATGCGCGTTCCGGTGCGTCACATTGCCGTCTTGCTGTTTTCGGCCTCGATGGCGCAGGCGGATGCGAAAGACTTGCAGTGCCCGCGGGACGACGTCTGGACGCTTTCGACCGGCGCGGAACAGGCGCTTGAGCGTGGCCAATGGCCGGAAGCGGCCCGCCTCTACGTCTGCGCCGCGCGGGAAAGCGACGATCCGGCCGTCGCCGAACGGGCGACTCGGTCTGCCTACGACAATTTCCAGCTTGCGCGCGCGGTGGACGCCGCGAAACGCTGGCTCGAACTCGCGCCCGACAGCGAAGTCGCGCGCCGCTATCTCGCGACCGGACTGCTCAGGCTTTACGCCGAAGACGCGGCGGCCCAGCAGTTCGCCGAACTCCTCAAGACTTCGTATTCGGACCGCGCGCGCGGTTATCTCGTCCTGCTCGGCATCCTGTCTGCCGAGGGCAACGACACGGGTGCTGCCCGCATCATGGACGGGCTCGCGGCTGCGGATGCCGCCTCGCCCGAGGCGCAGTACGCGTCGAGCGTGCTGTGGCAGCGCGCGGAACACGGTGCCAAGGCGCTGGCTGCGGCGGAGCGGGCCGCCGCGCTTCGCGCCGGCTGGTCGCAGGCGGAGCTCGCGCGTGTGCGCGCGCTTGCAACCTGCGGGCGGGACCCAGAGGCACTGAAACTCTCGTCGGAACTCGCCGCCCAGGATGATTCATTTCTCCGCATCAGCCATGCCTGGTTCCTGCTCGAGCAGCACCGCCGCGACGAGGCCGTCACACTCTTCGGGGAACTCCGCCGCTCGGGTGGTCCCGTGGCAGGTGATGCAACCGCCGCGCTCGCCGCGGTCGCGGTCGATGAAGGCCGGCTCGACGACGCCGCGCGGCTGCTGCGACGATGCGGCGCGGAATCCCGAGCAGGACGAGACGCTCCGCTGGCACGTCGGCCGAATCGCAGAAGAGCGTGGCGACGAGGCGGGCGCGGCGCGCCAGTACCAGGGCATCGAGTCGGGACCGCGGGCGCTCACGTCGCAGCTCCGCGCATATCGGCTGTTGCGAAAACTCGGAGCAGGCACGCTCGCGGAAGTGCTCATCGACGACTACCTTTCTGCTTCGCCTGCGGAGACCGCCGACGTAGTTGCGGGCATCGCTGCGGTGCTCGTCGAGGAGGGCCGCGGCGACGATGCGATTGCGCTTGTCGATCGTGCGCTCACCCTCATGCCGGATGACGGACTCTTGCTCGCGCGCGGCTTCCTGCTTGAACGGCTCGACCGCGTGCCGGAGGCGATCGAGGATCTGCGCGAGGTCGCGTCCAGGCGCCCGAACGATCCAATGGCGCAGAACGCGCTCGGCTACACGCTGGTCGATCGCAGCCGTTCGGTGGATGAAGGCTATCGCCTGATCGAACGAGCGCTCGCCGCGAAGCCGGACAGTTATGCCGTCCAGGATTCGATGGGCTGGGCGCTGGTGCAGATGGGCCGTCTCGAGGACGGAAAAACCTGGCTCGAGACCGCCTGGAAACGCTCAGAGGATCCCGAAGTGGCTGCGCATCTCGGCGAAACCCTGTGGCGAATGGGACGTGAGGACGATGCGCGGCGGCTCTGGGACGAGGCGCTCGCGGACAATCCGGACAGCCCGCCCCTGAAGCGCGCGATCGAGCGCCATCCGAAGTGAGTCCGCGGCACGCCGTCGTGGTCGTGGCGCTTTTCGCGAGCGGCTGCGCGACGCTGACGCCACCGGTTATGAGCGGCGACCGGGCGGAGCGCCGCGCGGAACTTCAGGCGCTCGACGGCTGGAATCTGAACGGCCGCATCGCGGTCGCCGCCGGCACCGACGGATACTCCGGTGGATTGAGCTGGGATCAGCGCGGCGAAAAAGCGGAAATCACATTGCGTGGCCCGATGGGCGGGACCGCAATCCGGATCCAGGTCGAGGGCGTCGCGTATGTCGTGACCGACGAGCGCGGCAGGACCCATGGCGGCGAAGACGCGCGCCGGCTCATCGAGGAGAATTTCGGCCCGGGTTCAGAGCTTCCGATTGCGGAGATGCGTTACTGGCTGGTCGGCGCGCCGGCGCCGCAGTCGCCGTACACGGAATCGATTGGAGAGGGCGGGTCGCTTTCCGGCCTCGAGCAGTCGGGCTGGACCGTCGGATATGACCGCTACCGTGCGGTCGGCAGCCTCGCGCTGCCGGAACGCATCGAGATGACGACCGAGGGCCTGCGCCTTCGCGTCGCGATTTCGCAATGGCGCCTCGGGCCATGAGCGGTCCGTGGCCGGCGCCGGCCAAGCTCAATTTGTTCCTGCATGTCGTCGGCCGGCGCGCGGACGGCTATCACGACATCCAGACTGTTTATCAACTGCTCGACCTGGAGGACCGGTTGTCCTTCGCGCCGCGGGACGACGGTGCGATTCGACGGATCGAGGGGCCGATCGACGTGCCGGAAGCGGAGGACATTTGTCTCCGCGCCGCGCGGCGACTGCAGGCTGTCGGCGCGACCCCGAAAGGGGTCGATATCCGGCTGGAGAAGCGCATTCCCATCCAGGGAGGACTCGGCGGCGGCAGTTCGGACGCGGCGACGACCCTGGTGGCACTCGACGAGATCTGGAGTCTCAGGCTCGGACCCGGACGGCTCGCCGAAATCGGCCTTGAGCTGGGGGCCGATATCCCCCTGTTCATTCATGGGCATAGCGCCTGGGGCGAGGGGGTGGGCGAGCGCCTGACGCCGCTGGAACTGCCCCCGCAGCATTACGCCATCGTCTTTCCGGGGGTCGGGGTTCGAACCGCCGACGTGTTTCAGGCTTCTGAATTGACAAGGAAAACCCCCAAGACGACAATTCGCGCCTTCCTGAAGGCAGGTGGACACAACGATTGCGAACCGGTCGTGGCCGGACGCAGTCCTGAGGTGCAAAGCGCACTGGTCTGGCTTTCGAAGCGAGGCAGGGCGCGACTGACTGGCACCGGCAGTTGCGTGTTCGCGGCATTCGCCGGGCGCGAGGCCGCGGAGGCCGCTCTCGTCGGACTGCCCGGAGGCTGGCGCGGTTTCGTGGCACGGGGCCTCGACCGTTCGCCCCTGCAGGAACGCCTGGCGGCGGAGCGGCTGTCCCGCAATGGCGGGAGGGTTTGAAAATGGGGTGTCGCCAAGTGGTAAGGCAACGGGTTTTGATCCCGTCATACGAAGGTTCGAATCCTTCCACCCCAGCCAGTTAGGGAGTCAGGGAGAAGCTTGTGGATCACTCCACGATGGCGGTGTTCACGGGCAATGCGAATCCGGGCCTCGCGCAGGACATCGCGCGGCACCTGATGCAGCCGCTCGGCCGCGCCCTGGTGGGCCGGTTCAGCGACGGCGAGATCCAGGTCGAGATCATGGAAAACGTCCGCGGCAAGGACGTCTACCTGGTGCAGTCGACCTGTCCGCCGGCGAACGAGCACCTGATGGAGCTGCTGGTCATGGCCGACGCCTGCCGGCGCGCCTCGGCCGGGCGGATCACCGCGGTGATTCCGTATCTCGGTTACGCGCGGCAGGACCGGCGGCAACGCGCGATGCGCGTGCCGATCACGGCGAAGCTGGTCGCGGACATGATCGGCTGCGCCGGCGTGAACCGCGTGCTGACGGTGGATCTGCATGCCGACCAGATCCAGGGCTTTTTCAATGTGCCGGTCGACAACGTGTATGCGTCGCCGGTGCTGCTCGGCGAGGTCTGGAAACAGAAGTACGACAAGATGATCGTGGTGTCGCCGGACGTCGGCGGCGTGGTGCGGGCGAGGGCGCTCGCGCGCCGGCTCGACAACGCCGACCTCGCGATCATCGACAAGCGGCGGCAGCGCGCGAATGAGTCGCAGGTGATGAACATCATCGGCGACGTGCGCGGCCGGTCCTGCGTGCTGGTGGACGACCTGGTCGACACCGCGGGCACGCTCTGCCAGGCCGCGAGCGCATTGAAGGATGAAGGTGCCGAGCGCGTGATCGCCTACATCACGCACCCGGTGCTGTCGGGCAAGGCGGTGGAGAAGATCTCCACCTCGGCGCTCGACGAGCTGGTCGTGACGGACACGATTCCGCTCGGCGAGGCTGCGAGGAATTGCAAACGCATCCGCGTCCTCTCGGTCGCGGAATTGCTGGCAGAGACGATGCGACGGATCCGGGACGAGGAATCCGTCAGCTCGCTCTACGTGGATTAGAACTGGAGTAGTTGTCATGAAGATTTCATTTGAACTGAACGCCGAGTTCCGGGACGACCAGGGCAAGGGTGCGAGCCGCCGCCTGCGTCAGCTCGGGAAAGTCCCGGCGATCCTCTACGGCGGGCGGCGCGATGCGCGCGCCCTGCTGCTCGACCACACGCGACTTGCGCAGCTGATGGACAACGAGCGTTTCTACTCGACCATCGTCGCGCTGAAAGTCGGAAGCCAGAGCCAGGCTGCCGTGCTCAAGGACGTGCAGCGCCATCCGTACAAGAACCAGATCATGCACATCGACTTCCAGCGCGTGCTGGAGGACGAGAAAATCCGCATGCAGATTCCGCTGCACTTCAAGGGCGGCGCCGAGTCCAAGGGCGTCAAGGAACAGGGCGGAGTGCTCTCGCACGTACGCAACGACGTCGAAGTGACCTGCCTGCCGAAGGACCTGCCGGAATTCGTTGAAGTCGACGTCTCCGGACTCGAGATCAACCAGGTCTTCAAGCTGTCCGGACTCAAGCTGCCCGCGGGCGTCGAACTCGTGGATCTGCTCGCCGGCCGCGACGGGCCGGTTGCCTCCATCCACATGCCGCGCGTCGAAGAGGAGGAAACTCCGGTCGTCGACGAGGCAGCCGCTGCCGCAGCGGTCGCCGGTGCTGCGGGAGCACCCGCCGCCGGAGCGCCGGGCGCACCGGGCGCAGCGCCCGCAGGGGCCGCGCCGGGTGGGGCACCCGGTGCCGCAGTCGCTGGCGACGCGAAGGGCGCCGCGAAGGGTGCTTCCGGTGGCAAGGACGCCAAGAAGGGCGATGGCAAGAAGTAAGGTGTGGCGGGACTTCCACTGCAACTGGTCGTCGGCCTCGGCAATCCGGGCGTCGAACACGAGGACACGCGCCACAACGCGGGTTTCTGGTTCATCGACGAGTTGGCGAACCGTCACGACGGCCGCCTGAAGCCGGAACGCCGTTACAACGCCGAAGCCGGGCGCATCTCGATCGCGGAGGTGCCGCTGTGGCTGCTGAAGCCGATGGGCTTCATGAACCGCAGCGGCCAGTCGGTGCGCGCGTTCTGCGACTACCTGCAACTGCCGTCGGAGCAGGTACTCGTCGTGCATGACGAGCTCGACCTGCCGGCCGGCGTCGCCCGCCTCAAGCGCGGCGGCGGCGCAGGCGGCCACAACGGCATGAGGGACGTCATCGCGCATCTCGGCGAGGACTTCTGGAGGCTGCGGATCGGCATCGGCCACCCGGGACATCGCGACCAGGTGATCGACTACGTGCTCGAACGCGCAAGCGCCGTTGACCAGCGCCTGACGCGCGAGGCGATCGAGCTCGCAATCGCGGAATTTCCGCGTCTCCTCACCGAAGGCGCGGAGAAGATGATGAACCGTCTGCACACGTCACCGCCCGAAGCGACCGCCTGATGGGCATCCGCTGCGGTATCGTCGGGCTGCCGAACGTCGGCAAGTCGACCCTGTTCAATGCCCTGACCCGCGCCGGCATCGCCGCGGAGAACTATCCGTTCTGCACGATCGACCCCAACATCGGAATCGTGCCGGTGCCCGATCCGCGGCTGGCGGCGCTTGCCGCCATCGCGAAGCCCGAAAAGATCGTGCCGACGACCGTCGAGTTCGTCGATATCGCGGGCCTCGTCGCCGGCGCCTCGCAGGGCGAGGGCCTCGGCAACAAATTCCTGGCGCACATCCGGGAAGTGGATGCGATCGCGCACGTCGTGCGCTGCTTTGAGGACCCGGACGTCGTGCACGTCTCCGGGCGCATCGATCCGGCCTCGGATGTCGCCATCATCAATACGGAGCTTGCGCTCGCGGACCTCGAGACCGTGGACCGGGCGCGCCAGCGCGCCGACAAGGCGGCGAAGGCCATGGACAAGGACGCGATGCGGTGGCGCGATTCGCTCGAGCGGATCCGCGCGCAGCTCGACCAGGGCGAGCCCGTGCGCGCGATGGCGCTCGACGGATTCGAGCGCGAACACTTGCGCGAGCTCTCGCTGCTGACGGCGAAGCCCGTGATGTATGTCGCGAACGTGGACGAGGGCGGCTTCGCCGACAATCCGCGTCTCGACGCGCTCACGCGCCTCGCGGCGGCCGAGGGATCGGAAGTCGTCGCGGTCTGCGCCGCGATCGAGGCCGAGATCTCCGAGCTCGAAGAAAGCGATCGCGCGGCATTCCTTTCCGATCTCGGCCTCGCCGAGCCCGGTCTCGACCGCATCATCCGCGCCGGCTACCGGCTGCTCGGCCTGCTGACGTTCTTCACCGCGGGACCGAAGGAAGTGCGCGCCTGGACCGTGCGCGCGGGTGCGACTGCGCCGCAGGCCGCGGGCGCGATCCACACCGATTTCGAGCGCGGTTTCATCCGCGCCGAGACGATCGCCTACGACGACTACATCGCCTACAAGGGCGAGAACGGCGCGCGCGAGGCGGGAAGACTGCGGCTCGAGGGCAAGGAATACGTCATGCAGGAAGGCGACGTCATGCACTTCCGCTTCAACGTCTGAAGGTAAGCTAGCAGCCCATGGCCACCAGTCGGCAAGCTGCCGCAGTTTCATATCGTCGGCTTCACCGGCCACCGGCAACCTGGACAGATCCGGCCGGCGCGGCCAAGGCAATTCGTGTCGCTCTGGAATTCCTGCGCAAGGAGGTACCGGGCGAGTGGATTGCGCTGTCCTCGGTTGCCGGTGGCGGCGACCAACTGTTCGTGCAGCAGGCGCGAGCCGTTGGCTTGTCCTGGCATGCGATCCTGCCGCTGTCGCGCGCGGAATTTGCCAAGGACTTCACACCCGCCGACTGGTCAGCCGTGGAAGAGACGCTGGCCACTGCGGATCATCTGCGCATCGTCAGCGAGAACGACGACCGGAAAGACAGCTACCTCGACTGCGGCATCGAGACGGTCAATGGCGCGGACGTGCTGCTCGCGGTCTGGGACGGCGAGCCCGCGCGGGGCAAGGGTGGCACCGCCGAGGTCGTGGAATATGCCAGAGTCGATCGGCAAGCCTGTAATGATCATCGATGCCGTCACGCATCGAGGTGCGCAAGGAGAACTGGAGCAGGCTCGAGCCCGATGACGCCGTCCTTGCCGATCTCAACGGAATGCCGGAAGCCGCAAGCGCCTGGTCGGAGAATCCCTTCAAGGCGCCGGACGCCGTCTTCCTGTTCCAGCAGAAGTGCGACTACCACGCCAGTCATGGCGCACCGCAATTCCGGCGCCTGATCGTCTCTACGGTCGTGGCGCATGTCGCTGCCTCGATAATCGGTGCGACGGTCGTGGGCTATGGCCTGCACCTGCTCGCCCTGCCATGGCTCGAACTGTCGTGCATCACCTTCGCCCTGGGAGCGGCACTGGTGCTGCGCCGAAAGATGCACTCGCACCACAGCTGGGTGCGCTGCCGGCTCGCCGCGGAGTTCTGCCGCTCGGCACTGGCCACCTGGGGCCTGCCGCGAGCCGCGCCGCTGTTGCAGGACCTGGACGTTGCGGGTGCACACGGCCTGACACGCTCGCTGTACATTCTGCATACGCGCTCGTCCGCGACGCGACCCGTGCCGATCGAGGAATTCAAGCGCATCTATCTTGCAAAGAGAATCGACGACCAGCTTGCCTATTACGACAGGCAGGTGAATCGTGCGCTGCCGCCCTACAAGCGGCTGGCGGCAAGTTTCACGATCGCCACGGTCCTCGCCCTGGCGAGCACGGCGTTTTACGCGATCAGCCTCACGCTACACCTGGAGTTACCGGAATGGGTCCGCGGGACAACGTACGTGTTCCTGCCGATTTCACTGCCGGCACTGGCGGCCGCGGCCATCTCGATCATTTCGATCAACGACCTGCAGCGCCGGGTGGCGCGTTTCAGGGATATGCGGAACCTGCTCGCGACCAGTCGCGCCCAGGTGTCCTCCTGCCGGACCTGGAACAGCCTCGAGCAGGTCGTGCTCAAGACCGAGCGCGCGCTGCTGCAGGAGGTCATCGAGTGGCATTCGATCAAGAGCTTCAGCGCGTCACATTGAGGCGAAGGCGATGAACACACCGCATATCGATCATGCCCAGTGGCTTTTGCCGCGAACGGGGGGCCTGCAGCGATCCTTGCTGCTGCCTCTACTGGCGATGCTGGCCCTATCTGGTTGCACCACCCTGTCGCAGCAGGATCCGCTGCAGGTGACGGTCGCGGGCATCGAACCGTTGGAGGGCGAAGGATTTGAATTGCGCATGCTGGTGAAGCTTCGAGTCCAGAATCCGAACGACACACCGGTCGACTACAACGGTGCCTACGTCAAACTCGAGGTGCAGGACCGGACCTTCGCCACCGGCGTCAGCGATGCAACTGGCAGCGTGCCGCGCTTCGGCGAATCCATCATCAGCGTGCCGGTCACCGCATCGGTACTGCGCATGGTGCGGCAGGTCATGGGCGTCATGGGCGGCGAGCCCGTCGACCAGATCCGGTATTCAATGAGCGGCAAGCTGAACCGCAGCGCATACGGTTCCCTGCGATTCAAGGCAGAGGGCGAGTTCAAGCTGCCCGACAGAGAAAGCAGCCTGAATCCCGATCCTTGACAGCGTCGGGCACGGTCCCGACAATTCCGCCTCCCCGAGGGTACCTTCCCATCGCGTGGCTAGGTAGCTCAGCTGGTTAGAGCACGGGATTCATAACCCCGGGGTCGAGAGTTCGATTCTCTCCCTAGCCACCATTTTTTTGAATCCGGCGCATCATGCACCGTATCCTTCGGGACGCGCCATGGATACGCACTTCAAGTACCGCGCCTTCATCAGCTACAGCCACTCCGACGAGCAGTGGGCGACGTGGCTGCACAAGGCGCTCGAGACCTACCGCGTGCCGAAGCACCTCGTCGGTCGGGAAACGGAATTCGGCCCGGTGCCGGAGCGCTTCGCACCTGTCTTCCGCGATCGCGACGAACTCGCCACCGCGACGAGCCTCGGCGACACACTGACACGCGCGCTGGAGCAGTCGGCATACCAGATCGTGATCTGCTCGCCCAGGGCGGCGAACTCGAAGTGGGTCAACGAGGAAATCCTCACCTACAAGCGTCTCGGCCGCGAGCACCGCATTTTCGCGCTGATCGTCGGCGGCGAGCCTGGTTCCTCAGCCAGCCCCGCGACGGCCGACCAGGAGTGCTTCCCGAACGCGCTGATCTACAAGATGGGCGCAGACGGGCAGCTGACGGCGGAGAAGAGCGAACCGATCGCCGCCGACGCGCGCCAGGGCAAGGACAGCAAGATCGACGTCAAGCTCAAGCTGCTCGCGGGCATGCTCGGCGTCGGCCTCGATGAGCTGAAGCAGCGCGAGGCACGTCGGCGGCAGCGGCGCATGATGTGGCTGGTCTCCGCGTCGCTGGCGGGCATGGCCATCACGTCCGCGCTGGCCGGTGCCGCCTGGCTCGCTCGCAATGAGGCGCAGCGCGAGCGTGCCCGGGCCGAGGCTGAAGCGGAGACCGCCCAGCAGACGACTCGATTCATGGTCGACCTGTTCAAGGTGTCGGACCCGAGCGAGGCGCTCGGCAACAAGATCACGGCCCGCGAGATTCTGGACAAGGGCGCGGTCCGCATCGAGAAGGAACTCACGACGCAGCCTTCCATCCAGGCCACGCTCATGGAGACGATGGGTGCGGTCTACACGAGCCTCGGGCTTTACGACCAGGCGGTGTCGCTGCTGGAGAGCGCGCTCGCAAAGCGCCGGTCGCTTCACGGCGAGAAACATCTGGAAGTGGCCCGCTCCCTGGATCGGCTTGGCGAAGTCCTGAAACTCAAGGCCGAGCACGGACCGGCGCTGAAAATGTACCGCGAGGCGCTGGCCTTGCGGCGCCAGATGCTCGGCAATGAGCACGTCGACACCGCGCGCAGCGTTTACGAGCTCGCCGACCTGCTCGGCCGGATGGGTGAATTTGCCGAGGCCGAGCCCCTGTTTCGGGAAGCGCTGGCGCTGCGACGCAAGATAGCCGGCGAGAAGAGCCCGGAAGTCGCACAGAGCATCGAGGGACTGGCGCTCAACCTGTTCGACCAAGGCACGTTCGAGGAGCCCATCACGCTCATGCGTGAGGCAGTCGCGATGCAGCGCGAGCTGCACGACGGGCCACATCCCAACCTCGCGGATGCCCTGAACAACCTGGGGTGGATGCTCGGCGAGATGGGCCGGTACCGGGAGACCGAACAGCTATACCGGCAAGCTCTCGACATGAAGCGGGTCCTGCTGGGCGATGTCCACCCGGAGATTGCCATCGGACTCAACAACCTGGCGTTCGTGCTGCAGGCACAGGGTAGATACGAGGCGGCCGAAGCCCTCTACCTCGACGCAATCACGATGCAGCGGAAGCTCCTTGGCGTCGACCATCCGGACGTCGCGCTGGCGCTCAACAACCTCGCCTTCCTCGCCCATGACAAGGGCGACCTGAACACGGCCGCAAAGATGTCGCGGGATTCCCTCGAGATGTACCGGCGCACGCTGGGCAATGAGCATCCCTTGGTGGCCCAGGGGATGCACATCCTGGCGGTGTGGCTGATCGAGAACGGCGACCTTGCGTCGGCTGAGCCGCTGGTGCGCGGGGCACTCGAAATGCGAATAACGCTCCTGGGCCCGGAACATGCGGACGTCGCGGGCAGCATGACCCTGCTGGCCGGCCTCCTGATCGAGACCGGACGCTACGAGGAGGCGCTTACGCTCGCTACAGGCGCCAAGGCCATCTGGCTCAAGGCACTGGCTCCCGGGCACTGGCGAACGGCCAGTGCCGAGTCAGCCGAAGGTGCAGCGCTTGCCGGGCTGCGGCGATACGACGAGGCGGAGAAGTTGCTGCTGACGAGCAACGCAGTGTTAAGCAAGGAAAAGGGCGCAGTACATGTCTATGTAGTGAATTCGAGTCGCTGGCTCGCGAAGCTCTACCAGGCGATGGGCCAACCCGACAAGGCGGCAAGGTACCTGGCGAAGCAGCATGGCTGATGGCAGGCCATGCGGGAAGCGCGACCGGTCGGGGGGTGACTGAGGGCCGGCTTCCCGATGACATAATATTCTTATCGACGCGGCCAGTATTGCTGCTGTAACGATTTGGGTGCATCCTCGCGCTCGAACATGCTTGTCCTGCGAGATGGGTAGGCGGCACGTTCAGGTGAACCAAAATAACGACGGTCGATTTCCAGTCCGCCACGACCAGGCTGGGGAAGGGTAGATCCAACAATCGCGCGCAGTGATCGGTGGGGCGGCAAGCAGCCGCAACCCCCGCAGCTGCTGCGGAACTTTGGGTGGAGAAACGCAGATGTCAATCAAACTCGGCCATTTCACTCTGACGGCACTCGTCACTCTGGCAGCGCTCGGGCTGGCTACCGTACCAGCCGTCGCGACTGCGCAGTCGTTTGATTGCCCGGCGGGTGTTCCCGACGGCAACTTCGACGGTCGTTTTTACGAGGTGATGAGCGCTCCGGGCATCTTGTGGAAGATGCCAAAGCAGCCGCAGAAGGATTGCCCGCTATTGATGAGGTCCAGGGGCAGCTTGCGACCATCAACTCGCCAGCGGAGGACGAGTACATACATTGTCTGATCCAGGCTACGGCCGGGGTCATGGGTGAGGAGGCCTGGGTTGGCGGTTCTCAGACGACTTGCGCAGTCGATCCGGGACCGGGGTGCGGCTGGACCTGGCTCAACGGCGAGGCGATCGCAGCCACCAACACCAGTTCGCCGTACACAAACTGGCAGGGCGGCGAGCCGAATGACGCCGGAGGTGACGAAAAGCACCTTGGTGTCAGTCTTACCGGCGTCAGCGGTTGGAACGACGAAGGGAATTTAGCAAATATCGGCGGGTACGTTGTCGAATATGGGGACAGACTCGCCAGCATCCCGGCAAGCACGTGCAGCGCGGGTGGTCCCGGGTGCCCGCTGGGCAGCTTTGAGGGTGCCCAGGTCATACGATTCCCCCCGCAAGCCATCGTCACCGGTGACCTCACGGCGACCACTTTCCAGATTAGTGTGGCCTGCGGCCGCAGCGAACCCCTGTCGCTGTTCGACGGTGCCGTCGTCATCCCGCGGTATCTGTGCGGCGAAGATGTTCGGGTGACCAAGACCCTGTCGGCGGTCGAGATACCCAAAGGTGTCGTTGCCATCGAGAATACCGAAGACAATCCTTTTGGATGCGATGCGACGATCCCGTCGGGTATCAACCCGACCGAGAACGATGTGGTGGTTTGGCAGACCACCGACAAAGCGCAGATGCTGGAAACGGGTTTTGTGACAGGAGTGGACGCTGAGTTCGTGGGCACGGTGGCTGAGGTAACCAATGGTTGCATCAACCCCTCGCGTGGCTCCGGAGGCAAGGGCTCCTGGTTCATTGAGGGCCTGGTCATCAATTTCGGCCTTGATAACGCCGAGCCGGCCTTCAACCATACGCGCATGGTCGCGCTGCAGAGATACAAGCTGGAGTTGTTGCGGGCCGCCGTCGTGGAATCGAAACCCTCGCTGAAGAAGATCGACTGGCTCGCGCTCAAGGTGCTGGTCGATGGCGCGCTTTACTTCCACGATCGTGGCAACTACGACGTGGCGCTGTTCAAGATCAAGCTCTTCCTGCTGTTGGTCGGGAAGGTCAATTACAGCGTCATCCCGAACGAGAACTACAACGGCGAACACACCTGGCGCGGCACCAACATCCAGGATATGTACAGCAGACGGCTCATTCCGTTTGCGCCGTAACTGAGGCGCCGCCGGGTTTGATACGGTCGTCGGTCGTCAGTTAGTCGAGAAAGGGCCCGTAAGGGCCCTTTTCTCATTCACGACGTCGTGCTGAAGAACGGCGCGGTGCCGCTGCCGGTCCTCGAAGGACTCATCGACGGCTACATCGCCGCCAGGAAAGCGGCCTGAGGGTGGCGCGCGCTAGCGCGCCGGCCGGAGCCGCGGCACCGTCGCATTGGCGTCGGATAGCAGGTCCGACGCCGCTTTCGCGAGCAGCGCGAGACCCTCGTCCACGATCGCATCCTCGGCCGTGATCGGCACCAGGATACGCACGACGTTGCCGTAGATTCCGCAGGACAGCAGGATCAGCCCGAGTTCCCGTGCCCGCACGGTGAGCTTTTTCGTCAGGTCGGCGGCCGGGCGCTGCGGATCGCCGCCCTCGCCGAGCTCGAAAGCGATCATCGCGCCGAGCCGGCGCACCTCGACGATCTCCAGGTGCCTCGACGCCAGCGCGTCAAGGGTCTTTCCGATCTTCTCGCCGAGCCGTTCCGCGCGCTCGAAGATCCGTTCCTGTTCGAACACCTCGAGCACGGCAAGCGCGGCCGCGCAGGCGACCGGATTGCCGGCGTAAGTCCCGCCGAGGCCCCCGGGGCCGCAGGCGTCCATCACATCCGCACGACCGACCACCGCCGACAGCGGAAAGCCGCCACCGAGCGACTTCGCGAGCGTGTAGAGGTCGGCGGCGACGCCGTAGTGCTCGATCGCGAACATCTTGCCGGTGCGGCCCGCGCCACTCTGGATCTCGTCCGCGACCAGCAGGATTCCGTGTCGGTCGCAGAGTTCGCGCAGCCGCAGGACGAAATCCTTCGGCGCGATGTAGAAACCGCCTTCGCCCTGCACAGGCTCGAAGACAATTGCCGCGACGCGGTCCGGCGCGACGTCGCATTTGAAGATCATCTCGATTGTGCGGAGGGAATCATCTGTCGATATCCCATGCAGCGCATTGGGAAACGCTGCATGGTAGACCTCGGCCGGGTAGGGGCCGAAGCCCGCTTTATAGGGATCAACCTTGCCGGTCAGGGCGAGCGCCATCATCGTGCGGCCGTGAAAGCCGCCGGAGAATGCGATCACCGCCGGGCGGCCGGTGGCCATGCGCGCGATCTTGACCGCGTTCTCGATTGCCTCCGCGCCCGTCGACATCAGGACCGTCTTGTTCGGTCCCTTGCCCGGCGCCAGCGCATTGAGCTTTTCGCAGAGCGCGACATAGGGCTCGTAGGGCGTGATCTGAAAACAGGTGTGCGTGACCTTGTCGAGCTGCGCGCGCACGGCCTCGAGCACGTGGCGATGGCGATGGCCCGTGTTGAGCACCGCAATTCCGCCCGCAAAATCGATGTAGCGGCGCCCGTCGCCATCCCACAGGAGCGCGTTCTCCGCACGCTCGATAAAAACGGGATGCGCCATCGACACGCCGCGCGCGACGGCGGCCTGGCGCCTTGCAACCAGTGATTCATTGCTACCCACGCCTGTCTCCCGTCAGTGAATTTGTACCTCGTCGAGGTCGTCGTCCTCGACGATCTGCTCCCAGGTCGTGGTCGCCGTTTCGAGCGCATTGGCCGGATTTGCGGATTCCCCGAGATCCGTGTAGCCGAACTCGTCCGGTTCCACGTCATCGAGCGGTCCGCCAAAGTCTTCCGGCTGCGCGGCGGTGTCGACGGCGAGCGTGCGCCATTCCTCGAGATCGAGCTCGTCGATGCCGCCGTCGAATTCCTGGATTTCGATTGTGCCCGCGTTTTCATCGAGCGCAACGATCTGGAACAGCTCGCCCTTGTCGCGGTGGCTGTACCAGTTTCCGACGATCGGCGGCAGGCGATTGCTCACGGCCCAGCACCTCGGTGCAAAGGCCCGCCACACGCGGGTGGCGGGCGGCAATTCCATCCTACGCCCGAATGCCGGCGCATGCCAGAGATTACAATCGGGAAAACGAGACGATGGAGAAGGCGATGGCGACACCGGCAATCGTGGACTTTCGGCGCAACATCAAGGGCGAGGAATCGGCGGTTGCCGCCGACAATGTGGTCAAGGGCGAGCCCAAAACCGTCGTAAAAAACTATTTCAGCGATCCGTCAGGGCAGTTTTTCGCCGGTACCTGGGCTAGCAGCGTGGGCAAGTGGAAGATCGCCTACACGGAATGCGAGTTCTGCCACCTGCTCGAGGGCCGCGTGGTGATCACGTCCGAGGAAGGAAAACGCTGGCAATTCAATGCAGGAGACGCGTGGGTGATTCCCGCGGGCTTCAGCGGCACCTGGGAGACGGTCGAACCCGCGCGCAAGCGCTACGCGATATTCGAAGCGACGAAGCCCTCCGCCTAGGCCTACTTCCAGTCCATCCCGATGGTGACGCCCACGGTTCGTGGGCGCGCCGGCCAGACCAGCTCGTTGAACAGGCCGTAGCCGAACTGGTTGTTGACGTCGGCATTTTCCCAGCCGCGCTCGAAGTACTCGGAATCGAAGGCATTTTCGATCCAGAGTGTCGCCCACCAGGCCGAATTGCTCCGGTAGCCGAACCGGAAATTGAACTCGTCCCAGCCGTCGACTGCCGCGTCCTCGATGTTGTCCGGACCGCCAAACATCTCCGACCGGTACACGAACTCGGTCGTGAAGAACAGCTCGCCGGACTTCATCGGAGTCCGGTAGGTGACGATGGCTGAGCCGCTGACCTCCGGCGCGAACGGCAGGTTGTTGCCTGCGCAGTCGCCGCAGGCGCCGAGCGCGATGATGTCGGTCGCATCGGTGATTTCGGTATCGAGCAGCGACAGGCCGACCGTCGCATCCCAGTGCTCGCCCGGCACCCAGCGCAGGTCGACTTCGAGGCCCTGGCCGCGGGCTTCGCCGACGTTCGCGACGAGCGAGGAACCCGTATCGAAGTAGACGAGCTGCAGATCGGAGTAGTCGTAGCGGAACAGCGACGCATTGATCTGGAGCGTGTTACCCAGGAGGCGCGTCTTCGCGCCGATCTCGTAGCTGTCGACCTGCTCCGGATCGAATTCGACCGGCGTCGTTCCGGGCGGTGCGGCGCCTTCATCGGTGACGTCCTGGCCGTGGAGATCGAAGCCGAAGGACGCGAACCCGCCGGCCTTGTAACCCCTCGAAGCCGTCGCATAAAGCGTGACGTCGTCGTTAAGATCAAAGCTCAGGGCCAGCCGAGGCGTGAAGTCGCTCCAGTTGGCGCTGCTAGTCACGATGCCGTCCGTGAAAAACTCGTAATTGAAATTGTTGCCGAGCGCTCCGCCGCTGTCGAGGACCCGGCTCGCGATCTCCTTTTTGTCGTAGGTGTAGCGGGCGCCTGCGGTCAGTTCGAACCGTTCGGTGACGCTCCAGGTGAAGTCGCCGTAAAACGCATATCCCTTGCTGTCCACGTTGACGTAGCTGCGCTCGGACTTGCCGGTCAGCAAGTCTGCCGGGTCGATGTCGTCTTCCCAGTACTCCTCGAAATTGGGGTCGTCGCAGCCCGCCACCGGGCCGGAAAAATCGGGTGCGTCGCTGATTCCGATGGCGCGGCACAAGTCGTCTTCGTCGTAGATGAAATCGAAGACGCCGTCGATGCTCTCCTCATACACGCTCGCCCCGGCGAACCAGGTGACTTTGCCGTCGGCTGGCGAGTTCAGGCGCAGTTCCTGGCTCCAGTATTCGACGTCATTCTGCTGGCCGTAGTCGTTCGCACGGCCCGGGCCGCCGTCGTAGTCCTCGAGATAATGGAAATCGAATTTCTTGTAGCCGGTGAGCGAAGTCACCGTGTAGTCGCTATCCAGCGACCACTCGAGGATCGCGCGCGTCTCGAATACCTCGGATTCGTCGATTCCGTCTTCGCCGAGGTCGGTATTGACCTGGTCTCTTGGCAGGCCGTCGGCCGGGACCCAGTAGACGGAGGGATCCTGCTCGCGGTCTTCGTAGGCCGCCGTGATCGTCGCATCCAGCACGTCGCCGGTACGGCGCAGCGACACCCGGCCCGCGCTGACCTGGTGGAATCCGAGGTCGTCGCCGCCCTGGAGGTTTTCGAGAAAGCCCTTGTTGTCCAGCAAGTACCCGGCCGCGCGGAGCGCCCAATTCTCCCCGAGCGGCAGGTTGACCATCGCGTTCGCTTCGAAGTGGTCGTAATCGGCGAGCGTCAGCTCAGCGTTCGCCTCGAATGCGTCTTCTGGTTTGTTCGT
The DNA here is from genome assembly GCA_963819545.1 of uncultured Gammaproteobacteria bacterium. Taxonomy (GTDB): domain Bacteria; phylum Pseudomonadota; class Gammaproteobacteria; order Steroidobacterales; family Steroidobacteraceae; genus SCUD01. The sequence goes on from CAWFWJ010000003.1 coordinate 200,038, forward strand.
AATGATGCTGACCGCGCCCGCGATCGAGTTGCGGCCGAAGAGGGTGCCTTGCGGGCCCTTCACGACCTCGGCGCGTTCCACGTCGTAAAGCGCCGTCATCACGCCGCCGGTGCGGCCCGACCAGATGCCGTCCACGAACATCGCGACCGATGGATCTCCGCCGATGCCGAAATCATTCGTCGCGATGCCGCGCATCGCCAACGCGTCGGTGAATCCATCCTCCGTTTTACCGCTGAATCCCGGCGTGAAATCGACGATGCCGCGGATGTCCGCCATGCGACTCTCTTTCAGCATGTCCCCGGAAAAGGCAGACACGGAAAGGGGAACGTCCTGCAGCGACTGCTGCCGCTTCTGGGAGGTGACGATGACCTCTTCGAGGCCGACGATTTCCGGCGCCGATTCTTCTGCCGGCGCGGGCGGCGCTTCTTCCTGCGCCTGCGCGGCAAACGCCCACGACAAAGCCGCACCGAGGACCCATCGTCCTGCAGCCAGATTCAGGTTCATCATGATTTATCCCCCACGGCGCCACCGGCACCGTTCCCTATCGCCACCATACGCGCCGTCGCGGATTCAGTCCAAACCGTCAATTATTGTCACCAGGGTCTCGAAGATCCGGTCGACTTCCGCTCGCTCGATGATGAGCGGCGGCGACATCGCGATGGTATCCCCGGTCGTGCGGATCAGGAGTCCGGCATTGAAGGCCGCGACCATCGCGTCGTAGCCCCGCGCGCCGGGCGATCCGCTGCGCGGCTCGAGCTCGATGCCGGCCACCAGGCCGTAGGCCCGGAGATCGACAACATTGCGCCGGCCTTTCAGCGAGTGCACGGCATCGCTCCAGTACGGCGCCATGGTGCGAGCCTGGTCGAAGAGACCCTCGCGATAGAGTTTCTGCGTGGCGAGGCCGGCGGCGCAGGCGACCGGATGCGCCGAATAGGTGTAGCCGTGAAAGAGGTCGATCGCTGCCGGCGGACCCGACATGAAAGTATCTTGGATCTCGCGCCGCACGAGCACGGCGCCCATCGGTATCGCGCCGTTCGTGAGTCCCTTGGCGCAGGTCATCATGTCCGGGATGACGTCGAATTCCTGGGCGGCGAAAGCCGAGCCCGTGCGGCCGAAGCCCGTGATGACCTCGTCGAAGATCAGCAGGATGCCGTGCTTCGTGCAGATTTCGCGGAGCCGCTTCAGATAGCCTTTCGGCGGCAGCAGCACGCCGGTCGAGCCCGCGATCGGCTCAACGATTACCGCGGCGATGGTCGAGGCGTCGTGCAGCGCGACCAGGCGCTCGAGATCGTCCGCAAACTCGGCGCCATGCGTGGGGAGGCCCTTCGAATACAGGTTGCGCGACGGGTCGTGCGTGTGGCGGATGTGATCGACGCCCGGCAGCATCGCGCCGAAGTACTTGCGGTTGTTGACCATGCCGCCGACCGAGATCCCGCCGAATCCGACGCCGTGATAGCCGCGCTCGCGCCCGATCAGCCGGATCCGCGCCGCCTCGCCGCGCACGCGATGATAGGCGATCGCGATCTTGAGCGCGGTGTCGACCGATTCCGAACCCGAGTTCGTAAAGAAGACGCGGTCGATACCCGGGGGTGTGATTTCGACGAGGGCGTTTGCGAGCTCGAAGGCGAGCGGATGGCCCATCTGGAAGGGCGGCGCGTATTCCATCACGCCGATCTGCTTCGACACCGCCTCCGTGATCTCGCGCCGGCAGTGGCCGGCGTTGACGCACCAAAGGCCGGCTGTGGCATCCAGCACCATGCGACCGTCGGGCGTCCAGTAATACATGCCTTCGGCGCGCGCGAGCATGCGCGGGGCGGCCTTGAACTGGCGGTTTGCCGTGAACGGCATCCAGAATGCGTCGAGATCGAGTCGGGCTGCGCTCATGATAGTTGGCACTTTTGCGGTGGAAACGCGATATTACGCGGGTTGCTGTTTAATATTATAGACATCCGGAGTGCTCATGGCCAACGACGTCAGCGCGCGGCTCAAGGCGGTGCGCCAGATGCACGGACTGTCACAGCGAGAGCTCGCCAAGCGCGCAGGCGTCACCAACGGCATGATCTCGCTGATTGAGCAGGGACGCGTCAGCCCTTCGGTTGCCTCGCTCAAGAAAGTGCTGGACGGCCTGCCGATGGGACTCGCGGAATTCTTCACGATGGATCTGGCCGGCACAGCCCAGGTTTTCTACACGAAAGCCGAGCTCGTCGAACTCGGGGAGGGCGACGTCTCGCTGTGCCTGGTCGCTGCCCACCGGCCCGGTCGGCGGATGGCGATCCTGCGCGAGACTTATGAGCCGGGCGCCGACACCGGGTCCGACATGCTGCGGCATGTGGGGGAAGAGGGCGGCGTCGTCGTGAGCGGCCGGGTCGAGGTCACGATCGGCAGCCGAACCCAGGTCCTGGGGCCGGGAGACGCCTATTACTTCACGAGCGCGGTGCCACACCGGTTCCGCAATCGCGGGCGCGAGCGCTGTGAGATCATCAGCGCTTCGAGCCCCCCGACCCTTTGAGGAGCAGGCCGTGAACCGGGAACAGAAGACGGTCGACTGGCGCAAACTGGCGAAAACGCTTACGCCACGCACGCAGGCTTTCATTGATGGCAAGTATCAGCCGTCGATCTCGGGCGCGACCTTCGACTGCATCAACCCGGCGACCGGCAAGTCGATCGCGCAGGTCGCTTCCTGCGATTCCGCAGACGTGGATGTGGCCGTCGCGAGCGCGCGCCGCGCTTTCGACGCCGGCCACTGGTCGCGCCGCGCCCCGGCCGCGCGCAAGAAGGTGATGCTCCGGTTTGCGGAACTGATCCGCAAGCACCGCGAGGAGCTTGCGCTCACCGAAACGATGGACATGGGCAAGCCAATCACCGACTCGCTCAAGATCGACCTCCCCGCCGCGGCGAACTGCATCGCCTGGTATGCGGAAGCGATCGACAAGGTCTACGACGAGGTCGCGCCGACCCCCCACGATTCGATCGCACTCATCACCCGGGAGCCCGCGGGCGTCGTCGGCGCCATCGTGCCCTGGAACTTCCCGCTGCTGATGGCGGCCTGGAAACTGGGTCCCGCGCTCGCGACCGGAAACTCGGTGGTACTGAAGCCCTCGGAAAAATCCCCGCTGACGGCGCTTCGAATCGCTGAGCTTGCGCTCGAGGCCGGCCTCCCGGAAGGCGTGCTGAATGTCGTGCCGGGGTTCGGCTATACGGCGGGCGAAGCACTCGCCATGCACATGGACGTCGACTGCGTCGCGTTCACGGGCTCGACTCGCGTCGGCAAGCTGATGCTCGAATACGCCGGCCGCTCCAACATGAAGCGGGTCTGGCTCGAATGCGGCGGCAAGGCGCCGAACGTCGTCATGGGCGACGTCGCCGACATTGAGCGCGCCGCGAACGCGACTGCCATGGGCATTTTCTTCAACCAGGGTGAGATGTGTTCGGCGGCCTCGCGCCTGGTCGTGCACGAGGAGGTAGCGGAAGCGATGCTCGAGAAGATCGTCGAGATCGGCCGCACCATGGCGCCCGGCGATCCGCTCGACCCGAAGACGCGTCTCGGCGCGATTGTCGACCAGGTGCAACTCAACACTGTCATGGGGTTCATCGAATCCGGAAAGAACGACGGCGCGGAGCTGCGGCTCGGCGGCAACCGGGCACGCAAGGAGAGCGGCGGATTCTTTGTCGAGCCGACGGTGTTTGCGAACGTCGACCCGAAGATGAAGATCGCACGCGAGGAGATTTTCGGGCCGGTGCTCTCGACGATCACCTTCAAGGATGCCGAGGAAGCGGTGCGCATCGCAAACGACGTCAGTTACGGCCTCACCGCGGCGGTCTGGAGCCGCGACATCACGACCGCGCACCGGATCGCGAAATCACTCCGCGCCGGCACGGTCTACGTGAACTGCTACGACGCCGCCGACATCACCGTGCCTTTCGGTGGCTTCAAGCAGTCGGGCAATGGCCGCGACAAGTCGCTGCATGCCATGGACAAGTACACCGAACTGAAAACCACCTGGATCGATCTTTCATGAAGGTGACGGTCGCCGCGACACAGATGGCCTGTGGCTGGGACCGCGAGGCGAATATTGCGAATGCCGAACGGCTGATCCGCGAGGCGGCCGGCCGCGGCGCCAACGTGATCCTGATCCAGGAGTTGTTCGAGTCGCCGTATTTCTGCAAGGACCACCTGGCCAAGCACTTCGAGCTCGCGCTGCCCATCGCCGAGAATCCGGCCGTGAAGCGGCTCTCGAAGGTCGCGGCCGAGCTCAAGGTTGTACTGCCGGTCTCCGTGTTCGAACGCGCGCAGAACGCCTATTTCAATACGCTCGTGATGGTCGATGCCGATGGAAAAACGCTTGGCATCTATCGCAAGTCGCACATCCCCGAGAGCCCCGGCTACCACGAGAAGTTCTACTTCTCGCCCGGCGACACAGGATTCCGGGTCTGGCCGACGCGCTTCGGCACGCTCGGCGTTGCCGTGTGCTGGGACCAGTGGTTCCCGGAGGCCGCGCGTGCGATGGCGCTCGCGGGCGCGGAGATCCTCTTGTACCCGACTGCGATCGGCTCCGAGCCGCAGGACGCCTCGCTCGATTCCCGCTGGCACTGGCAGCGCACGATGCAGGGTCATGCCGCCGCGAACATCATGCCGCTGGTCGCTTCGAACCGCATCGGCACCGAACGCGGCGAGAAGCTCGAGATCACGTTTTACGGGCACTCGTTCATCGCTGATCACACCGGCGAGGTCATCGCGCAGGCGGATGACCACAGCGAGCAGATCCTGACCGCAAGTTTCGATCTCGAGGAAATCCGCCGCTACCGCCATTCATGGGGTGTGTATCGCGATCGGCGGCCGGATCTCTATGGCCCGCTCATGAAGCTGGACGGTGTCCGCGACTGAGCAGGCCCTCGCAGGCCGGATCGCCTGCGTGGACCTCGAAACCACGGGCGGCCATGCCGGGCGCGACCGGATCATGGAAGCCGGCATAGTCCTCATCGCAGGACGGCGAGGTCGTCGAGGAATACTCGACGCTCGTCAATCCCGGCGTCCGCATCCCGTACGCCATCCAGCAGTTCACCGGCATCACCGAGGCGATGGTCGCGGACGCGCCGCCCTTCGAGGCCGTGGCGGAAGCGATCGAGTCCCGGCTCGCCGGCAGCCTTTTTGTCGCGCACAACGCGCGATTTGACTACGGGTTCCTGCGCAACGAGTTCCGGCGTCTCGGCCGGCGATTCCGCGCGCCAGTGCTCTGCACCGTGCGCCTCTCGCGCGCGCTCACGCCGGAGGAGCGTGGACACAATCTCGACGCGGTGATGCAGCGCCACGGCATCGCCTGCGATGCGCGCCACCGCGCGCTCGGCGACGCGAAGGTGCTCGCGGATTTCCTGAGGATTGCGCGCGAGCGCTTCCCTGCGGATGAAGTCGCGTCGATCGTCAAGAAGCTGACCGGTACTTCGCGCCTGCCGCCGCAACTCGATCCCACGCTCGCGGACGAGCTGCCGGAGAGCGCGGGCGTGTATCTCTTTTACGGCGAGAACGATGCGCTGCTTTACGTCGGCAAGGCGAAAAACCTTTCGAACCGGGTGCTCGCGCACTTCGCGAACCCGCGCGCGAAGCTCGAGCAGCAGTTGACGCGGCTGGTCCAGCGCATCGAGTGGATCGAAACGGCGGGCGAGTTCGGCGCGCTCGTGACCGAGGCCCGGCTCATCAAGTCGCGCAAGCCTGTGCTTAATCGGCGGCTCCGGGCCTCGTCCGAGTTGTGGACGATCTGCCTGCGCGAGGATTCGGCGCCGCCGATCGCATCGATCGGGGTACTCGATAGCGTCGACGATCCTGCCGCGGCCTATGGCATGTTCCGCCGCCACGGGGACGCCGAGCGGGCGCTCGAAGGCCTGATGCGCGAGCATTCGCTGTGCGCGAAATGGCTCGGGCTCGAACGCGCAGAGGGGTCCTGCATCGGCTTTCAGCTCGGCCGATGCCACGGCGTCTGCGCCGGCCGGGAACTACCCGCCCTGCATGCTGTGCGCGTGCGGCTCGCGCTTGCGGGCCTCAAGCGCCGCGACTGGCCGTTTCCCGGCCGTATCGGCATCCGCGAGCGCGACTGGCGCGGCGTCGAGGAAACCCACGTCTTCGATCGCTGGTGCTATGAGGGCGAGGATTTCGACCCGGACATCTACCGGATCCTCGCCGGATTCCTTGACCGGCCCGCCTACGGGGCCGAACTGCTGACCCGGGTCGAGTCGTGAACATCTGCCCGTTTTTCGTCACGGCCGCGACCGGCACGGCCGACCTGCTTGCGGCCGAACTGAAATCACTCGGCATCGAGAATTCCCGCGAGGTCCAGGGCGGCGTTGCCTGCGAGGCCGAGCTTTCCGGCGCCTATGCCGCTTGCCTCGGATCACGCGTCGGCCTGCGCGTGCTGTGGCAGATCGGCCGCTTTCCGGTCGCGGATGCGAACGAGCTCTATGCGCGGCTGCGCGAGATCGACTGGTCTGCGCACATGGATGTCGACGGCACGCTGGCCGTCGATTTCTCGGGCAGCATGCCCGGCATCACGCACACGCAATTCGGCGCGCAGCGGGTGAAGGACGCGATCGTGGATCAGTTCCGCGAGAAGACCGGGTCGCCGGCCGTCGGTCGACCGCGCGGCGCCGACGTTCGCATCAATGTGCATGTCGAGCGCGAAGTCGCCGTCACGGTCGCCATCGATCTCTCGGGCGACAGCCTGCACCGGCGCGGCTATCGCGGCGGGCAGGGCGCGGCGCCGCTCAAGGAGAATCTCGCCGCCGCGATACTCGCTGCGCGCCGGCTGGCCCGCGATCGCGGCCGACGGGCGGCGCGCTTCGTCGACCCGATGTGCGGCTCGGGGACATTTCCGATCGAGGCGGCGCTGATCGCCGCCGACATCGCGCCCGGCCTGCTGCGCCCGCGTTTCGGCTTCGAGCGCTGGCAGCAGCACGACGCGAAGCGCCTGGCAGCGCTTCGCGCCGCCGCGGAAGCGCGGCGCGACCGTCGTCGCTGCGCCGGGTCGCATCCGGGCTTCGATCGCGATCCCGTGCGCGATCCGCGACGCCGAGGCAACGCCGACGCGCGCGGGGTTCGCGAAGCACATCCCGTTCCAGCGGCGCGAGCTCGCGGATCTGCCGGCGGCGCCGGCGCCGACGGGCCTCGTCGCCGTGAACCCGCCCTATGGCGAGCGCATCGGCGAGGCGGAGGAGTTGCGGCAGCTCTACGCGCTGCTCGGCGAGAAGCTGCGCACCGGTTACCTCGGCTGGGAGGCCGCGGTGCTTCACCGGCAATCCGCCGCTCGGCCGCGAGCTCGGCATCAAGGCGAAGCGCACGCACCGATGTTCAACGGGCCGATCGAGTGCCGGCTGCTGCGGCTCGAGATCGAGCCGTCCGAATTCGATGCAGTCGCGTGAGCCGGGCCGGCTGCCGGTCGATCGACACCGAGGCCGCCCGCGCGCGGCCGGGCGCGCAGATGTTCGCGAACCGCCTGCGAAGAACTTCGACAAGCTCGCGGGCTGGGCGCAGCGCGAGGAGATCTCCTGCTATCGCCTCTACGACGCGGACATGCCCGAGTACGCGTTCGCGATCGACTCTATACCAGTCTCGATCCGGAGGGACGCGGGGCGCTGGCTCTACGTGCAGGAGTACGCGCCGCCCGCGACGATCGACCGCGACAAGGCGCGCGGCGCGCCGCGAGGAGGCGATCTCCGTGATTCCCGAGGTCGACGTGCCGCGCGAGACGCCATATACTGGCGCACGCGCCGCCAGCAGAAGGGCGGCGCGCAGTACGAGAAGCTCGCCGAGCGCGGCGAGCTCGTCGTCGTGGAGGAGGGCGGGCTCGAGTTGCTCGTCAACTTCACGGACTATCTCGACACCGGCCTGTTCCTCGATCACCGGCCGACGCGCGCGCGCATTCGCGCGCGCGCCGACGGGCAAGAGTTTCTTCAATCTGTTCTGCTACACGGGCGCGGCGACGGTGTTCGCGGCCGCGGGCGGCGCGCGCGCGACGACGAGCGTCGACATGTCGCACACCTATCTCGACTGGGCGCGGCGCAACCTGGCGTCAATGGCTTCGCGGCGATGCGGCATCGCTTCCTGCAGGAGGACTGCATCGCCTGGCTCGCGGAGGACGACGGCGAGCGCTACGACTTGATCTTCCTCGATCCGCCGACGTTCTCGCACTCCAAGCGCATGGCAGCGCGAGTTCGACGTGCAGCGCGACCATGTCGCGCTGATCCGCTCGACGCTGAGCGCCTCGAGCCGGGTGGCTTGCTGCTGTTCTCGAATAATTTCCGCAAGTTCAAGCTCGATGCCGACGCCCTCAAGGACCTCTTGATCCGCGACATCACCAAGCGGACGGTCCCGCAGGACTTCGCCCGGGATCCCAAGACCCATCACTGCTTCGAGATCTGCCGCGCAGATTGACCGGGCATCGCTGCTTACTGTACGATCGTTCAACAATGAATGCCCGTATCCATCCTGACGCTCCGCCACGCCCGATGTCCCGCACCGAGGACGATTTCAGCCTGCCCGGCTGGATCTACTGGGATCCCGAGTTCTTCGAGCTCGAGCGCACAGACGATTTTCAGGAAGTGCTGGCACCTCGTCTGCCACGTCAACGACGTGCCGGAGGCGGGCGACTACCAGACGTTCGAGTTCATCAACGAGTCGATCCTGACCGTGCGCGGCACGGATGGGCAGGTGCGCAGCTTCCACAACGTCTGCCGCCACCGCGCCTCGCGGCTCGTGGACGGCGAGACACGGCAACTGCGGCACAGCGCATCACCTGCCCGTACCATGCCTGGACGTATTCGACCGACGGGCGCCTGGTCGGCGTGCCGATGCGCGCGAATTACCCGGGCATGGACACCGAAGCAGTACGGCCTCGCGCCGCTCGAGCAGGAGATCTGGCGCGGTTTCGTGTTCGTGCGCTTCGCGCCGGGCCTGCCGTCGGTTGCCGACCAGATGTCGCGCCGTACGCGGACGAGCTGGCTGAAGTCCCGCTCGAGGACCTCAAGCCGCTCGGCCCGGCGCGGGTGCAGACGCGTACCGTGAACTGGAAGAACGTCTCCGACAACTACTCGGACGGCCTGCATATCCCCGTCGCGCATCCGGGGCTCACGCGCATCTTCGGCAAGGGCTACAGCGTCGAGGCGAAGGAGTGGGTGGACAAGATGTCCGGCGAGTTCGTCGACATCGCCGTCGCCGCGCGCTGTCCGAGCGCATGTACCAGAAGCTTCATGACGCAGCTCGCGCCGAGGGCCGGCGGCGAGGCGCATATGTGGAACTACTACAAGCTCTGGCCGAACGTCGCCATCGAGCTGTACCTGGACCAGATCGACTTCATGCAGTTCGTCCCGGTGTCGCCGACCGAGACGGTCCTGCGCTACATCAACTATGCGCTTCCGGATGGTCGGCGCGAGATGCGGGCCGCGCGTTACCTCAACTGGCGCATCAACCGGCTCGTGAACCTCGAGGACAAGGTCGCTGATCGAGCGCGTGCAGGCGGGCATGGGCTCTTCCAGCTACACGGTCGGCCCGCTCGGCGAGGGCGAGGTGTGCCTGCGGAGCTTCGGCCGCCGCATGCGCGCGCTGTTTCCGGAATGCGCGCCAGGGCGAGCCGCCGCCAAGGGCTGGAGCATCAACCGCAAGGCGCCGCGGCCGCAGTGAGCGCGCGCGCGCCGCAAGCCGCGCTACGAGCGCCAGGTCGCGAGCGACCGGCGCGAGGCACTCATCGAGGCGGCGATCGAGAGCCTGAAGCGCCACGGCCACGAAGGCCTGTCGGTGCGGCGTATCGCGGCCGAGGCCGGCGTCTCGATCGGCCTGATCAATCACCACTTCCCGAACAAGGACACGCTGGTCGCCGAGAGCTACCGCACGTTCAGCCGGCGCCTGAGCGACGAGCTTCGAGGCGGCGGTGGAGTCGGCGGGTCCCGAGCCGCGTGCTCGGCTGCGCGCCTTCTTCAAGGCTGTGTTCTCGCGCCCGAACCTCGACCCCGCAGGTGCTGACGGCCTGGGTCGTGTACTGGGCCCTGCTGCAGACGCTCGCCGGAAATGCGTGCCATCCACGACGAGGAAGGTCGCGGCTACGGCGACCTGCTCGGCACGCTACTGAACGATCTCGCGAAGGAGTCCGGCCGCCTGCGCTTCGACACGCGCCTCGCCGACGATCGGACTCACCGCGCTGCTCGACGGTCTCTGGCTGGAATGGTGCCTGGATCCCACGAGCTTCCGGCCGAAGGAAGCCGCGGCCCTCTGCGAAGTCTGGGTCGACCAGCTGATCGCGCGCCTAGAAGAGCCCGGTAATCTTTCCGTCGTCGGTCGACGTCGATGTGTTCGCCGCCGGCGTCGCCGGCAGGCCCGGCATCGTCATGATGTCGCCGCAGATCATCACGACGAACTCCGCACCGGCCGCGAGGCGCACCTCGCGGATGTTCACGACATGCCCGTGCGGCGCGCCGCGCAGCTTCGGGTCGGTCGAGAAGGAGTACTGGGTCTTCGCCACGCAGATCGGGTAGTGGCCGTAGCCTGATTCCTGGAGCTGCTTGATCTGCGCGCGGACCTTGCTGTCGGCCGTGATCTCGGAGGCGCCGTAGATCTTGGTCGCGACCGCCTTCATCTTGTCCCAGAGCGTTTCCTTCTCGTCGTAGACGAACTTGAAGTAGTTGGCGTGCTCGCAAAGCTCGACGACTTCCTTCGCGACTTCGAGCGCGCCCTTGCCGCCCTCGGCGTAGTGCTTGCGCGACGATGACCTTCACGCCGTGGTGCGTCGCGCGCTCCATGAGCCAGCTGAGCTCCGCCTCGCTGTCCTCGGCGCGATGGTTGATCGCGACCAGGCAGGGGAGGCCGAAGACGTCGCGCACGTTGTCGATGTGGCGATCGAGGTTCGCGATGCCCGCCTGGAGCGCCTTCAGGTTCTCCTTGCCGAGGTCCGCCACCTCGACCCCGCCGTGGTACTTGATCGCGCGCACCGTCGCGACGATCACCGCAGCATCCGGCTTGAAGCCGGCCTTGCGGCACTTGATGTCGACGAACTTCTCGGCGCCGAGGTCCGCGCCGAAACCCGCTTCTGTCACGACGTAGTCGGCGAGCTTGAGAGCAGTCCGTGTCGCCATGACCGAGTTGCAGCCGTGCGCGATGTTGGCGAACGGGCCGCCGTGGATGAAGGCAGGGTTGTTCTCGAGCGTCTGCACCAGGTTCGGGCGCGAGCGCATCCTTCAGGAGCGCCGCCATCGCGCCGTGCGCCTTGATGTCGCGGGCGTGGATCGGCTTGTGGTCGCGCGTATAGCCGACGACGATCTTGCCGAGGCGTTCCTTGAGGTCCTTGAGGCTCGTCGCGAGGCAGAAGATCGCCATGACTTCGGAGGCGACCACGATGTCGAAGCCGTCCTGCCGCGGATAACCGTTGCCCGGGCCGCCGAGACCGACCGTGATGTCGCGCAGCGAGCGGTCGTTGACGTCCACGACGCGGCGCCAGGTGATACGCCGGACGTCGAAGCCGGCGGCATTGCCGTGATAGATGTGGTTGTCGATCAGCGCCGCGAGCAGGTTGTTGGCGAGCGCGATTGCCGAGAAGTCGCCGGTGAAGTGGAGGTTGATGTCCTCCATCGGCACGACCTGTGCATAGCCGCCGCCGGCCGCGCCGCCCTTCATGCCGAACACCGGGCCGAGCGCCGGTTCGCGCAGGCAAATGATCGCCTTCTTGCCGATGCTGTTGAGCGCATCGCCGAGGCCGACCGTCATCGTCGTCTTGCCTTCGCCCGCGGGCGTCGGGGAGATCGCGGTGACGAGAATCAGTTTGCCGTCCTTACGGCTGTCGAGATGGGTGCAGTAGTCGAGCGAAATCTTCGCCTTGTAGTGGCCGAAGGGCTGTAGATGCTTCTCGGGGATGCCCAGTTGCTCAACGGCGAGCGGAACGATGGGCTTCATCTTGGCGTGCTGGGCGATCTCGATGTTGCTGAGCGGGGCGCCTGATTTCGACGGTGGCATGTTCAATCTTCTCCGGATATCACGAAAGGCGTGCGTAGGATGCCTGCAATGGCGACACGTTGCCACGTGAGCTTGGTTACGCAAACTGTAGCGTTGCTGCGCACCTGAACTGACGCTAGATCTGAAGTGGGGCATGAACTTGACCCCAAAACCGGTTCCAGCGATTAAAGGCTGTTGGCCGTCATTGGCTCGCTTCATGTCGCTGTTGAACATCAACGACTGCGAGCCTGGACAAGCACTTACGGTGCCGCCCGGTGATTAATAGTCAAAAATGACGTAAAACATCATGTGACTTTTAAAATCCAACTGTAGTTGGGCGTCATTGAAGGAGCAGCACAATGAGTAGCAGATATGTTGTTGTCTCTGGAGTGATCTTCGGCCTCATGGCCTTGGCGCAACTGCTCCGCGCTGTGAATCAAGTGCCGGCTCACATTGGCAGTGTCGAGATCCCAGTCTGGGTGTCCTGGGTCGCCGTCGTCGTAGCCGGCAGCATGTGCACTTGGGCGTTCGCTTCACGCAAACTGCGGCAATGACGTCCAACTATGCGTTGGAGCGGTCCGTGACGGATTTAAGCGAGCGCGCCGCAGGCGCGCGGACTATTGTCGCGCCTGCGGCGCGCCGACCACGCCTCGCGCGGCCGCTCAACGCGAGCGTTGGGCCACACAAGAAAGCGATGCTCGAATTGCGCCTCTCTGCATCTCATCTCGGTGGAGGTAAGCTATGAATAGGGCGATTGCGATTGCGTTAATCGGCTGCGTGTCTCTTGCAAGTGCTTCTGACGGAACTTCGATCGAAGCGAGTGGCAAACAGAGCTTCAGCGCATTCCTGCCTCAATGGGAGACCGCCCAGGGTCGATTCATCAATGGTGACCCGACGCTGTGGAAACAGAATGCTTCCCACGGAGATGACGCAAGTATTTTTGGCGCATTTGGAGGATTTGAGAAAGGCTGGGCCCAGGTTGGGCCAAGAAACGACTGGGCATCGGGGCAGTTTGAGGAAAGCGGCGCCAAACAGAACATTGAGTACGTAAACAAGGGCGCCAGCGGTGACTTGGCGTTTACCATCTCGATCGAACGCCAAGTGGCCCAGATCAAGGGCCAAAAGGCGCCAGCATCGCGCGCCTTGCGAGTCACACAGATCTTTCGAAAGGAAGGTGACTCGTGGAAACTGCTGCATCGCCACGCGGACCCGCTGGTTGAAAGGCTGCCACCCGCTGAGCGACGCTAGTGCAAGTGCATTGTGAACGCGTGTGGCTTGACTATGCGTGTATGCAGCGTTCGGCGCTTATCGTCACGCCGCTTGCAGGGACCGCAAGCGGCACGCCGACCGCGCGCCGCGGCTGATCGCGGACGTTGGTTCGACTGGGCGAGGTAATCCGGTGCGCAAAACTGTTCTCGTCACGCTTGTGTCAGTCCTGGCGGCGTGGGCGGCGTCAGCTGAGCAGTTCGACTTCGTGCTGAAAGGCGGCCGAGTCGTGGATCCCGAGACGGGTCTCGATGCGGTGCGGAACGTGGGGATTCGCGGGGATCAAATCGCGCGTATTTCTATGGAACCCCTTGACGGAGCCCATGTCATCGACGTTCGGGGCCTGGTGGTCGCCCCGGGGTTCATTGACCTCCATCAGCACCAGCAAGATACCGAGGCTTATCGGCTCAAGGCACTCGATGGCGTCACTACGGCACTCGAACTGGAGAGCGGCGTGCCAGACCTCGCTCGTTTCCTCGAGGTGCGGCGCGGCAAGGCGCTGATCAACTATGGCGCGACGGCCAGCCACGCGGCGGCTCGTATCGTGGCCTGGAACTTGCCGCTTTCGCCCAGCACCTTTGGGCCCGACGCCGCGGTTCCCGATCCTCCCGAAGGCCCTGTAACGAATGAGCCTGCTTCACCCGAGCGACTGCGGCGGCTGTTGGAATCCCTTCGCACCGGGCTGCAGGCCGGCGCGTTGGGCATCGGCGTCGGCCTTGAATACACACCCGGCGCCACTCGACACGAGGTAATCGAGGTATTTCGCCTGGCGTCGGAGTTCGGGCGGCCGGTCTTCGTTCACATCCGCAGCGGCGGAAAGCTTGAGCCGGGTTCCAACATAGAGGCTGTGGGCGAGGTCATTGGTGCGGCCGCGATAACCGGTGCCCCGCTGCACGTGGTTCACATCAACAGTATGTGCGCGGGGGATGCGCCCGAGTGCCTTACGATGATCGCAGGAGCGCGGGCCCGCAACCTCGATGTGACGACCGAGGCTTACCCTTACGGTGTGTTCATGACGTTTGTAAACTCGGCGGCCTTTAGTTCGGGTTGGCGCGAGCGGTGGGGGATGGACTACGACGATATCGAGCGTCCCGAGACCGGCGAGCGGCTGACCCAAGAGCGTTTCGACGAACTCCATTCATCGAAAGATCCAATCGTCGTCTTGGGGCACCAGAATCCCGATGACATTGTCGACGCAGCCGTGAAGCATCCTCTGGTCATGATCGCCAGTGACGGGATCAAGGAGCATCCTCGAAATGCAGGCACTTTCGCGCGCGTGTTGGGGCGCCATGTCCGTTCGCAGGGAAGTCTGACCCTGCTGGATGCCGTGCGAAAGATGTCGCTCATGCCAGCCCAGCGACTTGAAGCGGCCACCCCCACGGCGCACCGGAAAGGCAGGCTACAACCCGGGGCCGACGCCGACATTGTGGTATTCGACCTGCAACGCATCGAGGACAAGGCGACATTTCGCGCTGCCAGCGCGCCGAGTGTCGGTGTACGTTACTTGCTGGTTGCCGGAACGCTGGTCGTGGACGACGGGCGTCTCGTCGAGGGTGTCGCGCCCGGCCGCCCAATCATGGCGGAGGTCGCTCCAAGATAGGAGCCGACATGGGTGCCTCGGAAGGAATCGTGAGCGATCGCGGACCTTAGTCAGCACGTATCCCCACGGAATTCTCACTGGCCATTCAGTGCGGCTTCGGAAGGATGCCCGCGAGTGTCGTGGCGCCGCCCGGCGACCTCGCCACGCGCCCGCCGACCATCACGAATGTCACGTGCTCGAGCGCCTTCATGTCGTCGAGCGGATTTCCGGTAACGGCGACTAGATCTGCGAGCTTGCCGGTTTGGACGGTTCCCAGGCGATCGTCCCAGCGTAGCAACTCGGCCCCTACGCGCGTGCCGGCCTGGATCGCCTGCATCGGCGTCAGACCGGCCTCGACGAGAACCGCCATCTCACGCACGAACACGACTGGATCCGTCATGTAGCCGCCGAGATCCACGCCGACGGCGATCTTGACGCCTTGCTTGTGGGCGCGGCCGACGGCGGCGAGGAACTTCCCGCGCTGGTGGGTGGCGTAATCGTCTTGCTTGTCCTGGGCGCGCAGCTTGTCGCCTTCCGTGTAGTAGTCGCCGACATAGATGGTCGGCACGAGGAACGTACCCTTGGCTGCCATCATCTGGATGCCTTCGTCGTCGATGAAGGTGCCGTGCTCAATGGAGCGCACGCCCGCGGCGACGGCCTGCTTGATGCCTTCCGTCGCATGCGCATGCGCAGCGACGGGCACTTTGTGCCGGCTTGCTTCGTCGACGGCGGCTTTCAATTCTTCCGGGCTGAACGCGACGTTTCGCGGATCGTCGCCGACGGACTGGTAGGCGCCCGTGACGAGCAGCTTGATCCAGTCGGAGCCGTACTTGATCTCTTCACGAATCGCCTTGCGGATTTCCTCCGGGCCGTCGACGACCAGTCCGTCCGCAATCACTTTCTGCTCGGGTGAGAAGTAATTGACGTCGCCGCCGCCGCCAGTGATCGAGAGGTAGTGGCCGGCGCCGGTCAGGCGCGGGCCGATGAAGACGCCTTTGTCGATCGTCTTACGGATGTCCTGGTTCGCGTAATAGACGTCGGCGTCTCCCATCACTCGGACGGTTGTCCATCCCGCGAGGAGCTGGCGCTGGAGTGCGGCGAGCCCCATCAGCGCCTTGTACGCCGAAGACGCCTGGAGGTGCGCATTCTGGTAGTCGTCGCCGTACATCAGCGGATGTTCGTGGCAATTGATGAATCCAGGCATCAGCGTCTGACCCGGCAGTTCGATCACTTTCGCGCCAGCCGGTATGGTCGAGCGGTCGCCGACTGCGATGATTCGTTCGCCGTCGATCACGACGACGGTGCTGGTTCGGGCCGTGTTGCCGACGCCGTCGATGACCCGTTCCGCCACTAGAGCCACGGGTTCGGCGGCGGCCTGCCCGCAATAAAACAAAGCCGGCAACAAGAAGAGAGCAGGGTGCCACGTCGTGATTCTGTTTCGCATGGAGTCCGCTCCTGATTGCTGCGATTGTGCAGCGCCATCATAATCGGATCGCATTGCGTCATCGTCGAATTCCACCTTATGAGGGAGCACCGTGCTCACGCGTGACAAGCGCCCGGTTGGACGCGCGAACACCTTGGCGCAACCCGTCGTCGACCTTGCGCGCTTGCGGCGCGACCGGCTCGGCAAGGTGCAGCGCGAGATGGCGGCGCGGCAGATCGGCGCGCTCGTCCTGACGGACCTCGTCAACATCCGCTATTGCACCGGCGTTGCTGTCATGCCGCTCTGGACGGCCGTCAACATCGCGCATTACATCGTCGTCCCGGTCGAGGGCGATCTGGTCATCTTCGAGTACGGCGGCGCCGAGTTCCGGCAGCGCGCCCACTGGCCGGATGTGCGGCCGTCGATGTTCTGGCAGGCGCGTGTGACCGATGCCGACTCGCCCGGAAAAGCGGCAGCCTGGGCGCGGCAGATCAAGGACGTGCTCGAGGAGAAGGGGCTTGCCAATACGCGGGTCGGCATCGACGTGCTCGACTACAACGGGTTCTCGGCCCTGCAGGCGCTCGGAATCCAGCTCACGGATTCGGATCGCGCGATGTCGGCGGCAAGGATCATCAAGCTGCCGGCGGAGATTGAGCTGATGCGCCAGTCCTGCGCCATCGCGGAATCCGCGCTGCATGACATGGAGCAGGCGATCAGGCCCGGCATCTCCGAAAACGAGCTGCTGGCCATCTTCTGGCACTGCGTGCTCGCGCTCGGCGGCGAACATTGCTTCACGCGCCTGATCGTTTCGGGCTACAAGACGAATCCCTGGTATCACGAGGCGGACGCCAAGTTGGTCGAGCCCGGCGACCTCGTGGCCATCGACACGGACATGATCGGCCCCGAGTGCTATGTGTGCGACATCTCCCGCACCTTCCTGTGCGGCGAGAAGGCGAGCGCTGCCCAGAAGGAAGCCTACAGAGTGGCCCACGACTTCGTGCAAGGCTGCATGGAGCTGATCAAGCCGGGACTGGCCTTTTCTGATTTCGTCGCGCGGTGTCCGCCGCTGCCGGCGGCGTATCGCGAGCAGGCGTACGGCGTGATCGTGCATGGCATCGGCATCGACGATGAGTCGCCGAACGTGCCACTGCCGGGCGATCCCTACACGGAGATGCCGGAGGGCGAGTTCAAGGAGAATATGGTGGTGGCTGTCGAGTGCTACGCGGGTAAAGTCGGCGCGAAGGATGGGGTCAAGCTCGAAGATGAAGTCTGGGTGTCCGCTGACGGGCCCGTGGTACTTTCCCTGTACCCGTACGACGCGAAACTGCTGGACTAGCCGATGATACCTTCCGCCTGGATAGCCGCCGCCGCGATGGCGCTCGCCGTCGCTTCACCTGAAGCCCTCGTCCGAGGACGCGCGCTTTGGACCGGCCGATCCGGTCGTGAAGGACGCGAGTCAACTGGATCCGAAGCGCCCGATCGAGCGCGAGCTGCAGGCGAGCGTGCCCGACGGCTTCGCGGTCTCCGCCGTCGGCGACCTCATCATTTCGCGTCCGCTGTCGCAATATGCGGGACCCATGCAGGGTTTCAGCGCGGTCCTCGACATCCTTCGGGGCAGCGACGTGACCTTCGGCAATCTGGAGACGACGATCTTCGATCCGCGCTCGTTCGAGGGTGCGCCGTATTCCTGGGACGGCGACTGGACCAACGCCTCGGTGCCGGCGGTCGCGCGCGACCTGAAAGCCATGGGCTTCTCCATCGTCGGCCGCGCGAATAACCACAGCCAGGACTGGGGTCTGGAAGGGATGCGGGAAACTGCCAGGTGGCTCGACGACGCCGGCATTGCCCACGCCGGCGCCGGCGACTCGCACCGGATGGCGCGCGCGCCGGCCTATTTCGAAAGCCCGAAGGGCCGCATCGCCCTGGTGTCGTTCGCATCGACATTCCGGCCGACGAGCGAATCGATGCCGCCCGCGGCGGCCGCACCGGGCCGTCCGGGACTGAGCGCCCTGCACGTGAAAACGACGGCGCAGGTGCCGCGGTCTGCTGTGGAGGCGCTGGCAAAAGTTCAGTGTTCGCTGCACGGCACGCACTGCGATGACGTCCCGGCCGAAGGGAGTCTCTTCGGCACGGCCTACCGGCAGGCTGACCGCTTTTCGTACGAACACTCGATGGACCCGGACGACCTCCGCGGAAATCTACGGTGCCATCCGCTCGGCCCAGTTGAATGCCGATTTCGTGATCGTGGCCATCCATTCCCACGAATGCTCGGTCGGCTGCGACGACGACAACGCGCCGTACGGCGCGGCGAACTTCCTGAAGCAACTCGCGCGCGAAGCCATCGATTCGGGCGCGGACATGTTCGTGGCCACGGGCAACCACAATCTCGGCCCGATCGAGATCTACGACTCGCCTGGGCGCGGCAAGCGGCCAATATTCTACGGGCTCGGAAACTTCTTCTGGAGCGACGTGCAGGAGCTGCTTCCCGCCGACCTGTTCGCCAGGAATCGGGAACTGCTGCGGGAAACGTGGCAAGACCCGGCGAAGGCGACCGAGTATGACCTGACCGCAGCGCTCAACAAGTTGTTCTTCGCCCATGCGTTCACGTTCCAGAGCGTGGTTGCGGAAGTCAGCTTCCAGGACAACCAGCTCTCAGAAGTCGTGCTGCATCCGGTGGAGCTCGGCTACGGCGATCGGCTGACCACCAGCGGCATTCCGAGGCTGGTCACGGATGAAGCGGCCGCGCGCGAGATCCTCGGGCAAGTCGTCGCCCAGACAGCCCGGTTTGGCCTGCCGGCCCTCGAGCTTCGGTATTCCGGAACCCGCGGCACCATCGTTCCGGGGCGCTGAACGCGGACGTCAGGCACGTTGTATGGCTGAGCTGTCTGCTTCGTCTCTGCTCTTGGGTCTGCTGTTCGGCTGCATTGGGCTGGGGTTCTTCATATACGGCAGAAAGCAACGCGCAGTGGTTCCACTGCTCTGCGGCTTGGTGCTAATGGTCGTTCCATACTTCGTTCCGAACAATTGGGCGCTGTACTTCATCGGGGCTGTCTTGGTCGCCATCCCGTATTTCATCAGGCATTGAGCCGTGCGCCCCTCGGCTGAGCTCAAGAGCTAGGCACCGCACGATGACGTTTTCAACGTGGCGTCGTCCCATTGTGTCAGGATCGCAACAGCTGATTTCCCCGATGTCTCAGCCTTCATTTCAGGGCCAATGATTGACTTCGGTCCGTCATCAGAGGATTCCGTGATGGAGTTTCTGCGTCAGTTGAGTCACAGAATGCCCCCTCGCTGCGGTTGAGATAAACCGGTGCCTCGCTTCGTTGCACTCCTGCGTGGCGTGAATGTCGGAAAGGGCAAGCGCGTGCCGATGGCCGCACTGCGACAACTGCTCGCCGCGCTCGCGAAGACCCTACACGTCGACGTGCCGGTGATCGTCAAGTCGTCGTCCGATATCGCGTCGATTCAGAAGGAGAACACTCTGGCGTCGAAAGCCGGACGTTTTGCAACGACGCGCAACTGGGCAACGGTGGCGAAAATCTCCGCCCTGTTGCACAAGGGTATCGCGGGGAAGCCGTCTCGATGATCAGTCGCGCGCTGTCGTATACATGGGCGAGCCCGAACTCGGTGCTCGGATTGATCGCCGGGATCGGCAATGCTTTGCCTCGGCGGTCAGGTGCGAAGGGCGCAGGGCTGTGCCGAGTTCTCGGGCGGCCTGCTCGGATCTCTCATTGCAACGCCTGCCATCGCCTGCCCGTACCGCGCGATGACGCTTGGTCACGTGATTCTCGGGGCCGACGAAGCTGTGTTGGCCGCAGCGCGCGAGCACGAGCAGGTTCACGTGCGCCAGTACGAACGTTGGGGTCCGTTTTTCCTGCCGGCCTATGTTGCCTCGAGTGCCTGGCAGTTGCTGTGCGGCAGGCGCTGCTACCGCGATAACTACTTCGAGCGAGAAGCCTTCAGGGCAGGAAGTCGCGGAGCCTGAACCAGGTCATCGCCATCACCAGCGTCGGCCGGCGGAACAAGCGCCCGCCAGGGAAGTCGTGGTGACGGAGCTTTGCGAAGATATCGAAACGCTCCGCCTGGCCCGCAATGGATTCCGCGATGATCTTGCCGGCAATGCTGGTCAGGACCATCCCATGGCCGGAGAAGCCTTGCAGGTAGTAAATGTTCGGGTCGAGGCGCCCGAAGTTTGGAGCGCGGCTCATTGAAATGTCGATGATCCCGCCCCAGGCGTACTCGATCTCGGCGTCCGCAAGCTGCGGGAACACATTCAGCATGCGCTGGCGTGTCGCGCGCGCCGTGCCGAGCGGGTCGATCCCGGAGTAGCTGACACGCCCGCCGAAAAGCAGCCGGTGATCGGGCGAGCGCCGATAGTAATCGATGATCCAGTTGATATCGGCGACGGCGATGTTGTCGCGGAGCAGTGCCGCGGCGCGCGCTTCGCCCAGTGGCTTTGTCGCGACCATATAGGACGCGATGCCGATGGTCTTGCGCGCGAGTGTGCGGGACAGGTCGTTGTGACCGACATTGGCGCATAGCGCCACGTATTTCGCGCGGACGCTGCCGCCCTCGGTCCGAATCGTGACGGTCGGTCCGCGGTCGATCGCGACCACGCGGCTGTTTTCGTGCAGGCGCACACCGGCTGCGATCGCCGCCTGGCCGAGGCCGATCGTGAAGCGCAGGGGATGCAGATGGCCGGCACCCGAGTCGTAGAGGCCCGCGACGTAGCGCTTGCTCGCGATCCTTTGCGCGACTTCATTCCGTTCGAGGAATCGCAGCTTGCGGTAGCCGTAGTCGTCTTCCTGCTCGCGCTGCCATTCTTTTAACTCGTCGCGTTGCCGCGGCTTGATGCCGACGTGCATGTGGCCCCAGGCGAGATCGCAATCGATGCGGTGGCGGTCGATGAGATCCCGCGTCAGTTCGATTCCTTCGACACTGATGTCCCAGAGCCGCCTGGCGTCAGCCTTGCCGAGTTGCGTCGCGAGTTTCGCCATGCCGCTGGCGTAGCCGGGAAGCAGCTGGCCGCCCGAGCGGCCGGAAGCACCGAAGCCGACGCGCTCCGCTTCGAGCAGGACGACGCGGTATCCGCGCTCAGCGAGATGCAGGGCGGTCGAACAGCCCGCGATGCCGCCGCCGACTACGCAGACATCGGTCTCGACATCGCCCGCGAGCGCCGGTTGCGGGGCCTGCCGCCGCGCGGTCGCCTCGTACCAGCTGTTGGCGGGCCGGTGGCTCACACCGACTCCAGGTACCAGGTGAAATCGAGCGAGGTCAGCCGCGAGTTGAAAGCCTGCATTTCGCCGCGCCGCGTCAACTCATAGAGCCTCACGAAACGCTCGCCGAAATACTCGCGCAGGAACCCGCTCGCACCGAAATCGAGCGAGTGCCGTCGGCCAGTCGTCCGGCAGTCGCGGCGTGGAGAGCTTTTGCGTGTAGGCGTTGCCCTCGAAGGCAGCCGGTGCCTTCAGCTTTTTTTCCATGCCATGGAGCATTCCGGCGAGTACCAGGGCAGCGAGGAGATACGGATTCGCATCGGCGCCGGCGACGCGGTGCTCCAGGCGCCGGTCGGCCGCCCCGGAAACGGGAACGCGAACTGCGACGCCACGGTTGTTGTAGCCCCAGGTCGCGTTCATCGGCACGTAAGCTTGGGGTCGTATGCGGCGGTAGCTGTTTGCGTTCGGCGCAAATACCGCCATTCCGTCCGCCATGGTTTCGAGCAGGCCCGCCGCGGCCTGCTTCAGAAGATCGTTTCCGAGCGTATCTTCGGACTCGAAGATGTTCCGGCCCGAAGCGTCCTGGACGCTGGCGTGGATGTGCATGCCACTGCCGGCCTTGTCCGCGTACGGTTTTGCCATGAACGTGGCTTCGAAGCCGTTGCGGTGTGCAATGCCTTTGACGATGCGCTTGAAGCGGATCGCCTGGTCGCAGGCGAGGCGGGCATCCTTCACATGCCGCAGATTGACTTCCCACTGGTTCGGCCCGTATTCCGCGAGTGCCGCACCGGTGGGAACATCCTGCTCCGCGCAGGTGGCCGCGATCTCCGAGAGGATGTCGGAGACGGATTCGAGATCCGCCATCGAGTTGATCTGCGTGCGCGTTTCGCGCCGGCCCGTATAGCGCGAGCGGGGCGGCTGCGCGTGGCCTTCGGCGGTGCGCTCGGGATCGACGAAATAGAACTCGAGCTCGAGCGCGACGACCGGCGTCCAGCCGCGTGCCGCATAGCGCTCGAGCACGGCGTCGAGCAGCGTGGCGCGGGTCGCCATAAAACGGCGCGCCGTCGTGGTCGAGCATCTGCACCTGGAGCTGGGCCACGCTCGGGCCCATCCAGGGTGCAGGGAAAAGTGTGCCCGCGAGCGGCACGCAGGCCCGGTCGGCGTCGCCTTCGTCAAACCCGAGGCCGGTCGCCTCGACCGTGCCGCCGAGCACGTCGAGCGCAAACATGGAACCGGGCAGGAACATGCCGCGCTGGTAGACGCCTGCGAGGTCCGCGCGGTCGACCCGTTTGCCGCGCAGCACGCCGCAGAGATCGGGCAGCAGGAGGTCGACGAACCGCACCGCAGGATGCGCGGCGAGGAAAGCCTCGGCATTCGTAAAGTCGTCCCGGACGAGGGCCATTCGTCACCTGGGCGTTTAAGATCTGGTATCGCGTGCCAGAGGTGGCCGCAGGGCAGGATAACCAGCCCCCCGTGCGCCGGGCAAGGTTCATGCGGTGCAACATAATCCGGCCAAAATGCCCCACTCTGAGGGCTGACAGAACGCGGTCTTCGGCCTGCGGATCCTGCGGGGCGCCTCACCCTGCTGTTTGTGAGACAATGGACCCCGTTGAACAGGCCTCCATACCGGGGGCCGTTTAAAATAATTAACAGATGCACTATGCGGAAGCCCGTCATCGGAATTCCCGCCGATCGCCGCCTATTGGGCTCGCACTGGTTCCATTGCGTCGGCGAGAAGTACATCAACGCCATGGTCCAGGCGGCCGAAGCGGTGCCGGTGCTCGTCCCGGCGCTCGGCGATCGCTACCTGCGCGAGTGGCTCGCTCCTTCGACGGCATCCTCTTCACCGGGAGCCCGTCGAACGTCGAGCCGCACCGCTATCTCGGCCCGAAATCGGCGCCTGGGACGCTGCACGATCCCGAGCGCGACGCGACGACGCTGCCGATGATCAACGGGCGCGATGGAGGCGGGCTGCCGATCCTCGGCATCTGCCGCGGCTTCCAGGAGATCAATGTCGCCCTCGGCGGCTCGCTGACGCAGAAGCTCCAGGACCTGCCTGGCAATCTCGATCATCGCGAGGACAAGGACCAGCCGCTCGAGGAGCAGTATGCGCCAGCGCATGAGGTCGAGCTCGTCGAGGGCGGCCTGTTGCAAAGATCGCCGGCAGCCGCCGCATGAAAGTCAATTCGCTGCACTCGCAGGGCGTCGAGAAACTCGCGCCGAATCTCGTCGCCGAGGCAAAGGCCGAGGACGGCGTGATCGAGGCGTTTCGAATCGACGGGGCCAAGACTTTCGCGCTCGCGGTGCAATGGCACCCGGAATGGAAGGTGATGGAAAACCCGTTCTCACGCGCGCTGTTCGCGGCCTTCGGCCAGGCCGGACGCGAACACGCAAGCAGGCGGACCCGATGAGCGAAATCCAGCAGTTCCTGAAAGACCACTGCATCACCGAGGTCGAGGCGATCGTGCCCGGACATGGCGGGCGTCGCCCGCGGCAAGGTCATGCCGGCGGACAAGTACGCGGAGGACGAGGGCATGCGCCTGCCGGAGTCGATCTTCCTGCAGACGGTCACGGGCGAGTACCCGGATGACGACAGCTCGATCCACCCGTCGGAGATCGACATCGCACTGACTGGCGACCCGAAGACGATCCGCGTCGTGCCCTGGGCGGCGGAGCCGACGGCGCAGGTCATCCACGACTGCTTCTACGACGATGGCCGCCCGGTGCCGATGGCGCCGCGCTACGTGCTGCGCCGCGTGCTCGATCTCTATGCGGCGCAGCGGCTGGCGTCCGGTCGTCGCGCCCGAACTCGAATTCTTCCTGGTCGAGCCGAATACCGATCCGGATTATCCGCTGAAGCCCCCGGTCGGCCGCTCCGGCCGGCCGGAAATCGGCCGCCAGGCCTACAGCATCGCGGCGGTCAATGAATTCGACCCGCTGTTCGACGACATCTATGCCTTCTGCGAGGCGCAGGATCTCGACATCGACACGCTGATCCACGAAGCGGGCGCGGCGCAGATGGAGATCAACCTCAATCACGGCGACGCGCTCGACCTCGCCGACCAGGCCTTCCTGTTCAAGCGCACGGCGCGCGAGGCCGCGCACCGCCACAAGATGTATGCGACCTTCATGGCGAAGCCGCTCGCGGGCGAGCCGGGCAGCGCGATGCACATCCACCAGAGCATCGTCGACGCGAAGACCGGCGAGAACATCTTCAGCGACGCGGAAGGAAAGCCGACCGGCGCTGTTCGAGTCGCTACATCGCGGGCCTGCAGAAATACCTGTCCGCCGTCGATGTCGCTGTTCGCGCCGAACGTCAACAGCTACCGCCGCATCACGCGCTACAACTCGGCGCCGATCAACGTGCAGTGGGGCTTCGACAACCGCACGGCGGGGCTGCGCGTGCCCACGTCCGAACCGCAGGCGCGCCGGGTCGAGAATCGCCTGGGCGGCGCGGACGCGAATTCCTATCTTGCGATCGCGGCGTCGCTTGCCTGCGGCTACCTCGGGATGATCGAGGAGCTGAAGCCGACCGCACCCATCACGGGATCGGCCTACGACCTGCCTTTCTCGCTGCCGATGACGCTCGCGGATGCGCTGGCGCTCCTTCGTGGCAGCAAGCCGCTGGTCGAATTGTTCGGGGAACGCTTCGTTGCGGCATACTGTGCCGTCAAGGAAAACGAGTACGAAACCTTCTCGCGGGTCATCAGCTCGTGGGAACGGGAACACCTGCTGCTGAACGTCTGATCGCCGGGGGACTCTATGAGCGCGAAGCCACGTATCACGGGACGAGCGACGCGCGACTGGCAGGAACTCGACTCCCGCCACTACCTGCACCCCTTCACCGATTTCCGGTCGCTCGCCGCCGAGGGTTCGCGGGTCATCACCCGCGCCGACGGCGTGCATCTTTACGATTCGGATGGCCACCAGATTCTTGACGCAATGTCGGGCCTCTGGTGCGTCAACATCGGCTATGGCCGGAACGAACTCGCCGATGTCGCCGCGCGGCAGATGCGTGAGCTTCCGTACTACAACAGTTTCTTCAAGAGCGCCCACCCGCCGGCGATCGAGCTTGCGCAGGTCCTGAGCGAGGTGACGCCGCCGCAGTTCAACCGCGTCTTCTTTACGCAACTCGGGCTCGGAAGCGAACGACACGATCCTGCGCATGGCACGGCGCTACTGGGACCTGATGGACCAGCCGAAGCGTAGCATCATCATCAGCCGGCATCAATGCCTATCACGGCAGCACGATCGCTGCGGCGAGTCTCGGCGGCATGTCGGCCATGCATGCCCAGGGCGGATTGCCGATCCCGGGCATCGTGCACATCGAGCAGCCGTACTGGTACGAGAACGGTGTCGACCTGAGCCCCGAGGAATACGGCCTGCGCGCCGCGCGCCGCCTCGCGGAGAAGATCGAGGAACTCGGGCCTGAACACGTCGCGGCCTTCATCGGCGAGCCGATCCAGGGCGCGGGCGGCGTGATCATCCCGCCGTCGACCTACTGGCCCGAAATCCAGCGCATCTGCCGCGAGTACGGAATCCTCCTGATCTCCGACGAAGTGATCTGCGGCTTCGGCCGCACCGGAAGCTGGTTCGGCTGCGAGCACTTCGGCTTCGAACCGGACTTCATGACGATCGCGAAGGGCATCACCTCGGGCTACCAGCCGCTCGGCGGCGCGATGGTGTCGGACCGCGTGGCCGACGTGCTGATCGAGAAGGGCGGTGAGTTCGCCCACGGCTTCACCTGGTCGGGTCACCCGGTGGTGCTGCGCGGTCGCGCTCGAGAACCTCGCGATCATGCGCCGCGAAAAGATCGTCGACCGTGTGCGGGACGAGATCGGGCCGTACTTGCAGACGCCGCTTCCGCGAGCTCGCCGATCATCCGCTCGTCGGCGAAGTGCGCGGGATCGGCATGATCGGGGCGCTCGAGCTTGTCGCGCACAAGGGCTAGCGCACTTTTTTCCGCAATCGCGGGGCGGTCGGGCAGATCTGCCGCGACCACTGTTTCAAGAACGGCCTGATCATGCGCGCGGTGCGCGACACGATGATCATGGCGCCGCCGCTCGTGATGACGAAGCGAAAACATGTCGACGAGCTGGTGGAAAAGGCGCGGCAAGTGCCTGGACCTGACGGCCCGAGACATCGGGGTCAGCTCATGACGGAGGCGAACATGCGGAGCATCTCCGGTTACTGGCAGGTCGCGATCGTCGCGGCGCTGCTCGTCGCCTGCGGCGGCAAGAAGGAGGATGAGACGGCAGCAGCCGCCTCGGTGCCGGAAGAGAAGGTCGTCAACGTCTTCAACTGGTCGGACTACGTCGGCGAGACCACCGTCGCGGACTTCGAGAAGAAGACCGGCATCAAGGTCACCTACGACGTCTTCGATTCCAATGAGGTCCTCGAGACCAAGCTGCTCTCGGGCCGTACCGGGCTACGACATCGTCGTGCCGACCGCGCCGTTCCTCGAACGCCAGATCAAGGCCGGCGTGTTCCTGAAGCTCGACAAGTCGAAGACTTCCGAACCTCAAGAACATGGATCCGGACATCATGCAGCGCGTCGCAGCACACGATCCGGGCAACGAATACTCCATCACCTACCTCTGGGGCACGATCGGTCTCGGCTACAACCCGGATATGGTCAAGAAAGCGCTGGGTACGGATACGATCGACAGCTGGAGCGCGCTCCTCGAGCCGCAAAACGCCGCAAAACTGGCGAAATGCGGCATCGCACTCCTCGACTCGCCGACCGACGTCTTCGGCTCGGTCGCGATCTACAAGGGTCTCGATCCGAACAGCGAGAAACCGGAGGACCTCGAAGGTCGTCGAAGAGACGCTGATGAAGATCCGTCCGTATGTGCGGTATTTTCACTCGTCGTCCTACATCAACGACCTCGCCGCCGGCGAGATCTGCCTCGCGCTCGGCTGGAGCGGTGACGTACTGCAGGCGCGCGACCGCGGCGCGGTCGCGCGAAACCGGTCAGGGTCG
Source organism: uncultured Gammaproteobacteria bacterium (assembly GCA_963819545.1). Classification (GTDB taxonomy): domain Bacteria; phylum Pseudomonadota; class Gammaproteobacteria; order Steroidobacterales; family Steroidobacteraceae; genus SCUD01. Next base: position 227,467 of record CAWFWJ010000003.1, read on the forward strand.
CTACACGATCCCGAAGGAAGGCGCGATCAATTATTTCGACATGCTCGCGATCCCGGCCGATGCGCCGCATCCGGATAATGCGCATCGCATTCCTGAATTACCTGATGGAGCCCGAGGTCATCGCGAAGGTCACGAACAAGGTCCGCTTCGCGAACGGCAATGCCGCGTCGCTTGCCGTTCGTCGAGGAGTCGATCACGAACGATCCGTCGATCTATCCAGATGCCGAAGTCACGGGCACGCGGCTGATCCCGGACCTGGCGGAGATCGCAGGCAGTTCAGCCGCGAGCTGAACCGCTCCTGGACACGGGTCCGCAGCGGTCAGTGACGCGTGCACGCTGACGCAGCTAGCTGGCTCGACACTCGCGGCTGTCCTGCTGCTGGCGGCCTGCGGTGGCGGAAGCGACAACACGACGGGTTCAGCGCTCGCACCAGAGGAAAAGGTCCTCAACGTCTACAACTGGTCGGACTACATCGGACCGACCACGATCGCGGACTTCGAGAAGAAGACCGGCATCAAGGTCAACTACGACACCTACGATTCCAACGAAGTCCTCGAGACCAAGCTGCTGACCGGACACACCGGCTACGACATCGTCGTTCCTGTGGCAACCGTCATGGAACGATGATCAGGCCGGCGTATTCCAGAAGCTCGACAAGTCGAAGCTTCCGAATCTCGTCAACATGGATCCGGGCATCATGCAGCGTGTCGCCGTCAATGACCCGGGCAATGAGCATTCGATCGTGTACACGTGGCTTACGGTAGGAATCGGTTACAACCCGAGGATGGTCGAAAAGGCACTCGGCACCAACCGGATCGACAGCTGGGCCGCAGTCCTTGATCCAACAGTCGCAGCCAAGCTGGCGAAGTGCGGCATCGCGCTCATCGACTCGCCGGCTGACGTCTTCGGTTCGGTTGCGATCTACAAGGGGCTCGACCCGAATAGCGAGAAACCGGAAGACCTCGCAGTCGTCGAAGAGACGCTGATGAAAATCCGCCCGTATGTTCGGTATTTTCACTCGTCGTCCTACATCAGTGACCTCGCCGCGGGCGAAATCTGCGTGGCTCTCGGCTGGAGTGGCGACGTATTGCAGGCGCGCGACCGCGGTGCGGCCGCCGCGACTCCGGTGGAAGTGGCCTTTGCAATGCCCAGGGAAGGTGCGTACATCTGGTTCGATACGGTTGCGATACCGGCCGACGCACCGCATCCGGGTAACGCGCATATTTTCCTGAATTTCCTGATGGAACCCGAAGTCATCGCGGGAATCAGCAACGACGTCGGCTATGCGAACGGTAACGCGGCCTCTCTGCCATTCATCAAGAACGAGATCAGGAATGATCCGGCGGTGTATCCGCCCGAAGAGCTCCGGAAGAAACTGTATCCGACAATCGCGTTTTCGCAGGAATACAGCCGCGAGCTCAATCGCGCCTGGGTACGGGTAAAGACCGGGCAATGAGCAGGCCAATCCAATGGTTGTTTGCAGCAGCAGCGCTGGTTTCGCTCGCGGCCTGCGGTGGTCGTGGAGACGGCGGCAAGAGCGGGACGGTCGCGGCTGAGGAGAAAGTCCTCCACATCTACAACTGGACCGACTACATCGGCCAGACCACGATCGCGGACTTCGAGGCGAAGACGGGTATCAAGGTGACTTACGACACCTACGATTCCAACGAGATCCTTGAGACCAAGCTATTGACTGGGCATACGGGCTACGACGTCGTGTTCCCGACTCGACGATCGTGGGGCGAAGGTCGAAGGTCGGCGTGTTTCTGAAGCTGGACAAAGCTCGGTTGCCCAATCTGCCCAACCTCGATCCGGAGGTCATGCGCCAGGTTGCCATCAACGACCCGGGCAACGTGCACACGATCGATTACATGTGGGGCACGACGGGCATCGGCTACAACCCGGCAATGGTCAAAAAGGTACTGGGTACAGACACGATCGACAGCTGGAGCGCCGTGTTCGACCCGGCGACAGCGTCAAGACTGGCGAAATGCGGAATCACGATGCTCGACGCTCCTGAGGATGTTATTGAGACCGCGCGAAATCTACCTGGGCGGTGATCCTGGCAACGAAGACTTGGGGGAACTGGCGGCCGCGGAGGAGTTGCTCACAAATGTGCGCCCCTACGTGCACGCGTTCGACACAACTCAGCATCTCAGCGACTCTCGCAAGCGGCGAGATCTGCGTTTCGCTCAGCTGGAGCGGATTGATGCATCAAGCGCGGGCCCGTGGGCGCATCTGCCGCGACGCCGGTGAAGATTGCCTATGTGATTCCCAGGGAAGGCGCGCCTCTCTGTTTTGACACGGCCGCAATTCCGGCCGACGCCCCACATCCGGACAATGCGCATGCATTCCTGAATTTCCTGATGGAGCCCGAGGTGATTGCCGAGGTCAGCAACGACATCGGATATGCCAACGGCAATTCAGCCTCGCTGCCCTTCGTGGACGCCGTACTCAGGGACGATCCGTCGGTCTATCCGTCCGAGGCGGCCCGGGAGAAATTGCATGTTTCAAGAGCGCGCTCGCAGGAATATAGCCGCGAACTGAACCGCGCCTGGACTCGCATCAAGACCGGTCAGTAGATCGGCGTAAGCTCGAAAGGGGAGAATCCAGCAACATGGCCAACGCGCGACCGGAACAGAAGCAGCGAGCCCTGGAAGGATCCGGGCGCCCAGCCCTATGTCCGGCTCGAGAAGATGACGAAGAAGTTCGGCGACTTCGTCGCGGTCGACGACGTCTCGCTCAATATCTACCGCGGCGAGATCTTCTGCCTGCTCGGCGGCTCGGGCTGCGGCAAGACGACGCTGCTCCGGATAATGGCGGGCTTCGAGAGTCCGACCGCGGGCCGGATCTGGATCGACGGCGTGGACGTCACCTCGATGCCGCCCTACGAGCGACCGGTCAACATGATGTTCCAGTCCTACGCGCTGTTTCCGCACATGTCGGTGCGAGAAGAACGTCGCCTTCGGGCTGATGCAGGACAAGGTGCCGAAGAGCGAGATCGACGATCGGGTCGCCGAGATCCTGAAGCTCGTGCGCATGGAGCAGTTTGTCGAGCGCATGCCGCACCAGCTGTCCGGCGGGCAGCGCCAGCGCGTCGCGCTCGCGCGCGCCCTGGTCAAGCGGCCGAAGCTCCTGCTGCTCGACGAGCCGCTCGCCGCACTCGACCGGAAGCTCCGCGAGCACACGCAGTTCGAGCTGCTGAACATCCAGGAGACGCTCGGCGTCACCTTCGTCGTCGTCACGCACGACCAGGAGGAGGCGATGACGCTCGCCTCGCGCATCGGCGTGATGAATCACGGCGAGATCGTCCAGATCGGTACGCCGAGCGACATCTACGAGTACCCGAATTCCCGCTTCGTCGCCGATTTCATCGGTTCCGTGAACATGTTCGAGGGCCGGCTGATCGAGGACGAGCCGGATTACGTGCGGGTCGCCTCGGACGAGCTCGGCGGCACATTTCATGTCGGCCACGGCGTCAGCGCGGCGCCGGATGCGATCGTCTGGGTCGCCTTGCGGCCGGAAAAGATCCAGGTGTCACGCGAATGTCCCGAGGGCGAGCGGGGATAATCGCGTCAGGGCGTCGTCTCCGAGATCGCGTATCGCGGCGACCAGTCCGTCTACCTCGTGCGGCTCGCGAGCGGCCGGCAGATGCGCGTCACGCAGCCGAACACGCTGCGCCAGGGCGCCGGCGACCGCATCCGCTGGGACGACGCGGTCTGGCTGTCCTGGGATTCCTCGAGCCCGGTGGTGGTCACGCAGTGAAGCGCTCGCGATCACGACAAGGCGGACAGTTCGCCTTTCGTGCTGGCGCGAATTGATGGCCTGGATCCGTGCGCATGGGCCCTGGCGCTGGGCGCGCACGGGGCTGCGCCGGCGCGGCTACACGCGGCCGGACGCTCGTCACCGGCGTTCCCTACCTGTGGCTGCTGCTGTTCTTCCTGGTGCCGTTCCTGATCGTGCTGAAGATCTCGGTGTCCGAGATGCGGCTGGCGATGCCGCCCTACGAGCCGCTCGTCACCTGGGTCTCGGACGCAGGTCATGGAACTCAGGATCAACCTCGCGAACTACAGCTTCCTTTGGGAAGGACGCGCTCTACCGCAACGCCTACCTGAACTCGATCCGGACCGCGCGGTGTCCGACGATTCTGTGCCTGCTGATCGGCTATCCGATGGCCTACGGCATCGCGCGCAGCAAGCCGTCCTGGCGGAATCTCCTGCTCCTGCTCGTGATGCTGCCATTCTGGACCTCGTTCCTGCTGCGGGTCTATGCCTGGATCGGCATCCTCAAGAACAACGGCGTGATCAACAACTTCCTGATGTGGCTCGGCATCATCGACGAGCCGATCGTGATGCTGCAGACGAACTTCGCCGTCTACATCGGCATCGTCTATTCCTACCTGCCTTTCATGGTGCTGCCGCTCTACACGGCGATCGAGAAGCTCGATCTCTCGCTGCTCGAGGCGGCGGCCGACCTCGGCTGCCGGCCGGTCAAGGCTTTCTTCCGGATCACGGTGCCGCTGACCAAGAACGGCATCGTCGCCGGCTGCATGCTGGTCTTCATCCCGGCGGTCGGCGAGTTCGTGATTCCGGCGCTGCTCGGCGGTCCGGGTTCGCTGATGATCGGGCGCGTGCTGTGGGAGGAGTTCTTCAATAACCGCGACTGGCCGATCGCGAGCGCGGTCGCGATCGCGATGCTGCTGCTGCTCGTGATTCCGATCATGATCCTACCAGCGGTTCCAGGGTCAGCAGCTCGGAGGCGCACCGATGAAGCGCCGCCGCTCCGATCTTCGTGCCGGCGATGATGGCCGCGGGTTTCCTGTTCCTCTACCTGCCGATCCTGTCGCTGATCGTCTTTTCGTTCAACGAGTCGCGTCTGGTGACGGTGTGGGGCGGCTTCTCGACCAAGTGGTATGGCGCGCTGTTCCGGAACGAGCAGATACTCGACGCCGCCTGGCTGTCGTTCAAGATCGCGGCGATGAATGCGACCGGGCGCCACGATCCTCGGCACGCTCGCGGGGCTCGCACTCGCGCGCTTCGGGCGCTTCCGCGGGCCGGCCGCTCCTGACCGGGATGGCGACCGCGCCGCTCGTGATGCCGGAAGTGATCACCGGCCTGTCGCTGCTGCTGCTGTTCGTGGCCATGGAGCAGATCATCGGCTGGCCGGAGGGGCGCGGCATCACGACCATCACGATCGCGCACATGACCTTCTCGATGGCTTACGTCACGGTCGTCGTGCAATCGCGGCTCGCGACGCTCGACGAGTCGCTCGAGGAGGCGGCGATGGATCTCGGCGCGCGCCCGGCGAAGGTGTTCTTCCTGATCACGCTGCCGATCATCCTGCCGGCGATCCTGGCGGGCTGGCTGCTCGCGTTCACGCTCTCGTGGGACGATCTCGTCATCACGAGCTTCGTCGACGGGGCCGGGCTCGAGCACGCTGCCGATCGTGATCTTCTCGAAGGTGCCGCTTCGGCGTCAGCCCGGACATCAACGCGCTCGCGACGATCCTGGTGCTCATCGTCGCGATCGGCGTTGCCACGGCTCGGCATCTACATGCAGCGGCAGCAGAAGCGGCGCGACCTGGACGTGCAGCGCGCCGTCGCGGCCAACGAGTGATGCCCGACGAGCAAGCTGCCCCGCGTCGGCACGACGATCTTCACGGTGATGTCGCGGCTCGCCGCCGAGACAGGCGCGATCAATCTCGGCCAGGGATTTCCGGACTTCGAACCGCCCGAGCGGCTGCGCGAGCTCGTCGCCCGGCACCTGGCCGCGGGCCACAACCAGTACGCGCCGATGGCCGGACTGCCGGCGCTCTGCGAGGCGATCGCGGAGAGTGCCCGGCGACGGCATGGATGGCGCATCGATCCCGCGTCCGAGATCACGATCACGGCGGGCGGCACGGAGGCGATCTTCGCCGCGATTCACGCGGTCGTGCGCGCGGGCGAGGAAGTGATCCTGCTCGACCCGAGCTACGACTCCTACGGCCCCGCGGCGGAGCTCGCCGGCGCGCGCGTGATGCACGTGCCGCTCTCGCTTGCCGACTTCGGCATCGACTACGAGCGGCTCGCGGAGGCGATCACGCCGCGCACGCGCACTGCTCATCGTCAACACGCCGCTCAATCCGGCGGGCAGCGTGCTGACGCCCGCCGACTGGGAGCGGATCGCGGATCTCATCGAGCCGCACGGACGCCTGCGTGCTGTCGGACGAGGTCTACGAAGCGCTCGTCTACGACGGCCGCCGTCATGCCGGCGTTCTGTCCAATCCGCGCCTGCGCGAGCGCGCCTTCGCTGTCTTTTCCTTCGGCAAGACATACAACGCGACCGGCTGGAAAGTCGGCTACTGCGTCGCGCGCGCCCGCCGCTCACGGCGGAGTTCCGCAAGGTGCACCAGTTCCTGACCTTTGCGGTCTCGACGCCGATGCAGCATGCATTGCGGATTTCATGCGCGAGGCGCCGGAGTATCGCGGACGAACTGGCGCCTTTCTACCAGGCTCGGCGCGACCGCTTCGCGTCGCTTATGGCAGGCTCCCGCTTTCGCCTGCGGCCGGTCGCGGGCACCTATTTCCAGCTTGCTGATTATTCCGAGGTTTCGGACCTGCCGGACCTCCAGTTCTGCGAGGAGCTCGACGCGCAGGCACGGCGTTGCCGCGATTCCCTTGTCTCCGTTCTGCGACGAGCCACCGGCGGCACGGCTGGTCCGTTTCTGTTTTGCTAAGCACGACCGGACACTCGAGGACGCTGCGCGGAAACTTGTTGCCATCTGAGGCGGTCCCAGATGCCACGGAATGGAGTCGACATGAACCCACGCGCGTTTGGGCCGGCTGGCCTTGCGATCGCGCTTGCTCGCCTGCGGAGGCGGAAGCAGCGGGTCGCCTCCAATTATCGTGCCGCCCCCATGCAGCTCCGGAATTTCGACACCGCGCGCGTTTGCCAACCTGAACTTTGCCTCGCCGGTGGCCATGAAGCAGGCGCCCAACGATCCGTCGCGCTGGTTCGTGGTGGAGCAGGGTGGGCTGATCCGCGTGTTCGACAATGATCCCGACGTCGCGTCCATGCAGGATTTCGTCGACCTGCGAACCCGCGTGCAATTCAGCGGCGAAACCGGCCTGCTGGGCCTCGCTTTCCATCCCGGACTTCGCCACGAACGGCCGTGTCTATCTCAATTTCAGCGAGCAGGTGGGCGGAGTCATCCGCTCCGTGACCGCGGAATTCACGAGTCCTGACGGCGGACTGACCCTCGACCCGAACTCCGAGCGCGTGCTCATGACAGTCGCCAAGCCCGCCACCAATCACAACGGCGGCAACCTCGAATTCGGCCCGGACGGATTCCTGTACGTCGGACTCGGCGACGGTGGCGGCAGCGGCGACCCGGAGCAGAACGCGCAGAACACGAGGATACTGCTCGGCAAGATGTTGCGGATCGACGTCGATGCGCAGCCGGGTGGTGCTCCGTACGCGATTCCCGCCGGCGTGACCGGAAATCCCTTTGCCGGCAACCCGCTTTGCAATGTTGATGGGACCGGCATTCAGCAATGCCCCGAAATCTACGCACTCGGACTGCGCAATCCCTGGCGCTGGAGCTTCGACCGCCAGAACGGCGACTTGTGGGCCGGCGACGTCGGCCAGGGTAGCTTCGAGGAAATCGACATCATTGAGCTTGGCGGCAATTATGGGTGGGACACGCGCGAAGGCGCGCATTGCTTCGAGCCCATGACGGGCTGCGCGACCGCCGGCCTCATCGACCCGGTCGCAGAGTATGGCCGCGACCTGGGGTTTTCGATCACCGGCGGACACGTCTATCGTGGCCTTCAGTCGACGCAGATCGCGGGCCGTTACGTCTTCGCGGATTTCGGCGGCATGATCGCGTCACTCGCGCCTGATGGCGTCGGCGGCTTCAACGTCGAACAACTGGTGGAGCAGGGCTGCACGCCGCCGGATGCGCCGGGCGAGCTGCAGATTTCCTCATTTGCGGAGGACCTGGACGGCGAGTTGTACGTGCTCGACTACGGCCGCGGCCAGATCCGGCAGCTCGTCTTCACGGATTGAGAGGCTGCGGCCGTTTGAACGCTAGGCCGCGTCCTGCGCGGCGGCCCTTGCCGGGGTTGGCGAGCTTCGCATCACCCGCCGATAGATTCCACGCCCAGAGTTATGGCGTGTCATCACGAGCTGCCACAGATGAAGCTGCTCGACGTCGAACGCCGCTTTCGACGACATCAGGTAGTAATTCCACATGCGGCGGAAGCGCTCGTCGAAGGGGCGCGCTGTCTTCAACGAGCGGATGCGGTCCCAGTTGGCGTTGAATCGGTCGTACCAGGCCTGCAGTGTCGGCACGTAATAGTGACCGTAGTTTTCCCAGTCCTCGATGACGAAGCGGCCTTCGGCGGCGTGTGCCAGTTGAGTCATTGCGGGCACCATCGAGTTCCGGAAGATGTATTTCTCGATCCAGGGATCGACGACCGTCGAGCGCTCGTTGTTGCCGATCGTATGCAGCAGGAAAAGACCGTCCGGCTTCAGCATCTGGTGGACTATCTCGAGCAAGCCAGCGTAATTCTTGTATCCGACGTGCTCGATCATGCCGACGATCGAAATCCTGTCGAACGGCGCGAGGCCGGAATCCGGCAGGTCGCGATAGTCGAGCCGCTTGATCGTGACCGGCAGTCCGCGCGTGTATTCGGTCGCGTAGCGGATCTGCTCGTCGGAAAGACTGATGCCAGTGACTTCGCAGCCGCGCGTGCTCGCCGCGTACTTCGCGAATCCGCCCCAGCCGCAACCGATGTCGAGCAGCCGCTCGCCGGGCTTCAACTCGAGCTTGTCGCAGAGCATCTCGAGCTTGATGACCTCGGCCTGCTCGAGGTCGTCGGTGCCGTCGAAAAAGCAGCAGGTGTACTGGTTCCAGGGTCCGAGGAAGTGCGCGTACATCCGGTGGTCGATGTCGTAATGCTCTTCAGCGACGGCGCGGGAGCGGCTCGGGGTTTGCAGGTTCATCAGGCGGGACTGGACCGATCGCCAGGCTCGCGAGGCTCGAATCAGCGGTTTCTTCTGGGTGTTGACCGACAACACGCGCCGGAACAACTCGTCGAGCGCATCGCAATCCCAGTCCCCGTCGATATAGGCCTCGCCGATTCCGAGCGAGCCGCGCAGAGCGCGGCGATAGAGCCGTTCGCGGTTGACGCGGATGTCCCAGGGACGGTCGGAACCGAGCTGCACGCCCGTGCCCTCGAGCAGATTCTCGAACAACGGCTTGAAGAGTCGGTTCATTGTTGCTGCGGCCGGCGGCATTTTACGCCGAGAGAGGCGTAGGATGTCACGGCCCGCGCGCGAGCGGCAGGACGGTCGATTCCTTGATTACCGTGACGACGATCGAAGAGTTCACCGACTGGACGTTCGCGATCTTCGAGAGATGATCGAGGAAGAACGCCTCGTACTCCTTCATGTCGTGCGTGACGATCCGCAGGTGAAAGTCCCATTCGCCGGTCAGCGTGCAGCAATCGAGCACTTCCGGCCGGTCGCGGATCGCGCGCTCGAATTGCGCAAGCGCGTCGCGGCCCTGGCTCGAAAGCCTCACGTGCACATAGATCATGACGTCGAGACCGAGTGCTTCGCGGTTGAGCAGGGCGACCCTTTTCAGGATGACGCCGTCCTGTTCGAGCTGCTGGATGCGCCGCCAGCAGGTCGTGTTCGACATGCCGAGTTTCGCAGCGACGTCGGCGGCCGACTGGGCTCCGTCGCGCTGAAGTTCGTCCAGAATCCGGCGGTCAATCGCGTCGATCGTCATTGGAAGTATCAGTTCACGGAAGATTAATAATAGGAATGATTATTCCATTATTTTGCATGACAGTACAAGAAATTGCCACATATTGGCCTTCCAGGCGTAGTATGCGCGGCTGGAATCCATGCCCCGCCGCCCCATGAGGGACCCGATGGTCGCCCAGTCCCGACTGCATGTGCCGAAGACGCCAGCGCGGCCAGGCGATGCCCCCGATTTCAGCTACCTCAAGCTTTCGCCCGCAGGCAAGATCGCCCGTCCCGATGCGGCTGCGCCGGCACTGGAAATTGCTTATCTCTCGGCAGGCCTCGTGCGCGTACTCGACGACGAACATGGCGCCGTCGGTCCCTGGAATCCTCACCTCGATGCGCAGGAGCTGCAGGTCGCGCTGCGTCACATGTTGCTGACGCGCGTGTACGACGAACGCATGCAGCGCATTCAGCGCTCGGGAAAGATCTCCTTCTACATGCGGTCGCTCGGCGAGGAGGCGGTGTCGGTCGCGATGGCGATGGCACTCCGGCCTTCGGACATGCTGTTTCCGTCGTACCGCAACCAGGGCATTTATATCGTGCGCGGCCGGCCGCTGCTCGACCTCATGTGCCAGCTCCTCTCAAACACCCGCGACATGTGCAAGGGCCGGCAGCTCCCGGTCATGTACCACTGGCGCGATGGCAACATCTTCTCCATCTCGGGCAACCTCGCGACGCAGTTCCCGCAGGCGGTCGGCTGGGCGATGGCGGCCGCGATCAAAGGTCAGGATTCGATCGCGGTGAGCTGGTTCGGCGAGGGCTCGAGCGCCGAGGCGGATTTCCACCATGCGCTCCTGTTCGCGTCGGTCTACAAGGCGCCGGTGATCCTCTGCGTCGTCAACAACCAGTGGGCGATCTCGACGTTCCAGGGTCATGCGGGCGGGGAGCGGCAGACATTCGCGGCGCGCGGACCGGGTTACGGTATCGCGGGCGTGCGGGTTGATGGAAACGATTTCCTTGCTGTGCACGCGGTAACGCAATGGGCCGCCGAGCGCGCACGCACAGGCGCCGGCCCGACGCTGATCGAGCACGTGACCTATCGTGCCGCCGCACATTCGACCAGCGACGATCCGGCACGCTACCGGCCCAAGGACGACTACCGGGGGTTTCCGCTCGGCGATCCGGTCGAACGGCTGAAGAATCACCTGATCGGTCTCGGCGAGTGGTCCGAGGAGCGGCACCAGGCGCTCACCACGGAACTCGAGCAACACGTGGCGGCCTCGTGGAAGGAGGCGGTCAAGTTTCGGCACGCTGACCGAGCCGCCGCGGCTTGATTCCGAGCTCATGTTTCAGGACGTGTTCAAAGAGATGCCCGAGCATCTCCGCCGCCAGGAAGCTGAATTGCGCGAAGAAATCAAGGGTGAAATAGCGCCATGGCGCAGATGAACATGATCCAGGCGCTGAATTCGGCGATGGACATCAAGCTCGGGCAGGATCCCTCGGTCGTCGTCCTCGGCGAGGATGTCGGCTATTTCGGCGGCGTTTTCCGCGTCACTGAAGGGCTCCAGCGCAAGTACGGCGAGAGTCGCGTGATCGACACGCCGATCGCGGAGGGCGGCATTATCGCCGCGGCGATCGGTATGGCCGTCAATGGTCTTCGGCCCGTTGCCGAAATCCAGTTCGCGGACTACATCTACCCAGCCTACGACCAGATCGTGAGCGAGCTGGCGCGCATCCGTTATCGCAGCGCCGGCGATTTCTACGCGCCGGTAACCGTGCGCACGCCCTGCGGCGGCGGCATCCGCGGCGGGCAAACCCATTCGCAAAGTCCCGAGGCGCTTTTTGCGCACGTCGCCGGCCTCAAGGTCGTGATGCCGTCGAATCCCTATGACGCCAAGGGCCTCCTGATTTCCGCGATCGAGGACGACGATCCGGTGATTTTTTTCGAGCCGAAACGCATCTACAACGGCCCCTTCGATGGCGATCCGCACAAGCCGGCCGTGCCCTGGAGCACTCACGCGAAAGGGGCGGTTCCGGATGGCCACTACACGGTGCCGATCGGCAAGGCGGAAATCGTGCGTGCCGGCAGTGACCTCACGATCGTCACCTATGGCACCATGGTGCATGTCAGCGAGGCTGCGGCCCGCGGCCTCGGGCTCGACGCGGAGATCATCGACGTGCGAACGATGGTGCCGCTGGACACCGATACAATCTGCAACTCGGTTGCGCGGACCGGCCGCTGCGTCGTGGTCCACGAGGCGACGCGTTTCTCGGGCTTTGGCGCCGAACTGTCGGCGACGATCCAGGAGCATTGCTTCTGGAACCTTGAGGCTCCGATCCTGCGCGTCGCGGGCTGGGATACGCCGTATCCGCATGCTTTCGAGTGGGAATATTTCCCGGGCCAGGCGCGCGTCGCGAAAGCCCTGAAGGCTGTCATGGAGGCTGCATGAGCCGCTACGTCTTCAAGATGCCGGATCTCGGCGAGGGCACGGTGACGGCCGAGGTCGTCGAGTGGAAGGTGAAGGTCGGCGACTCGGTCCAGGAGGATCAGATCATCGCCGAAGTCATGACCGATAAGGCGGCGGTGGAGATTCCCGCGCCAGTCAGCGGCCGCGTCCTCTCGCTCACCGGCCAGCCGGGCGAGATGGTGGCGGTTGGCGCCGAACTCATCGTCTTCGAAACCTCGGATTCGGCTGCGGCGTCGTCCGCGCCCGCTGCGGCGCCGGGTCCCGTTTCTGCAGCGGCCGTCGCAAAGCCACAGGCCGCATCGGTCGCAACCGCGATCGCTGCGGCGCCGTCGCGCGTGATGGCGTCGCCTGCCACGCGGCGCAAGGCCCATGTCGCGGGAGTCGATCTCGCATCGATCAACGGCACGGGTCCGGGCGGCCGGATCTCCGCACAGGACATCGAATCGGTCATCGCGGGGCAGGGCGGCGCGGCCGCGAAACCGGTGACCCACGTGGCGCGCCAGGGCGTCGAGGAAATCAAGATTATTGGCGTGCGCCGCGTCATCGCCGAGCGCATGAGCGCCGCCAAGCGCAACATCCCGCATTTCGCCTACGTCGAGGAAGTCGACGTCACCGAACTCGAGTCACTCCGGCAATACCTCAATTCGCGCCTCCCGAAAGGCGCACCGTCGCTGACCTATCTGCCGTTCCTGGTCGCGGCTCTCGTGCGCGTGCTGGAGAGCTTTCCGCAGTGCAACGCGGTCCACGACGCCGAACGCAACCTCATCCTGCGCCACGCCGCCGTGCATGTCGGCGTCGCGACGCAGACGCCGGATGGCCTCAAGGTGCCTGTCGTGCGCCACGCCGAGGCACGCTCGCTCCACGATCTTGCCGCAGAAATCCGCCGTGTCTCGGAAGCCGCGCGCAGCAACAAGGCGACGCGCGAGGAACTCATGGGCTCCACGATCACGGTCACGAGCCTCGGGCGGCTGGGCGGCATCGCCTCGACGCCGGTCATCAACGCGCCGGAAGTCGCGATCGTCGGCGTGAACAAGGCCGTGGATCGTCCCGTCGTCGTCGATGGCGCAATCACGATCCGCCGCATCATGAATCTCTCTTCCTCTTTCGATCACCGATTCGTGGATGGCTTCGACGCCGCTGCGATGATCCAGGCGCTCAAGGAACGACTCGAGCATCCTGCAACCATCTTCATACAGGACTGACATCATGAACGCACAGGCCATGCCGCAGACGACAGTTGCCGACTCCACGGCGCGCCCCGCCTTCGGAAGCGTGCTCGCGAGCACGATGGCGGTCGCGACCTGGCGCGACGGCAAGTGGTCGCAGCATGATCTGCGCAAGTACGGGCCGATCGAGCTGTCGCCCGCGATCCACGGGCTGCACTACGGCAGCACCTGCTTCGAGGGCTTCAAGGCGTATCGCTGGGCGGACGGCAGCGTGAATATCTTCCGCATGGACAAGCACATCGCGCGCATGCGCCAGAGCGCGAGTTCGCTGGTGCTGCCGCAGCCGGATGCGGCGCAGCTTGCGACGATGATCACGGCGGTTATCGACCGTGTACGTAACGAGGTGCCCGAGGCGCCCGGCGCGCTCTATCTGCGTCCGACCCTGTTCGGCACCGGTGAGGGCATCGGCGGGGCGACCGCGCCGGCCTCCGAGGCAATGCTGGTCGTGCTCGCGAGCCCGGTGTGGGACTACTTCTCAGTCGGCGCGAAGCCGCTTCGCATCTACGTCGAGGAGAAGTTGACGCGCACGGCCTCGCTCATGGGCACGGTCAAGGCCGGCGGCAACTACGCGGCGGCGCTCGGATCCACGATGGCGGCCCGCCGGCAGTACCAGACGGACCAGGTCGTGTTCTGCCCGGGCGGCGAAGTCCAGGAGACGGGTGCCGCAAACTTCCTGCTGATCCGCGACGGAAAGATCCTGACGCGGAGCCTCGACACGACTTTCCTGCACGGCGTCACACGTGATTCGTTGCTGACGATCGCCCCGCAGCTTGGCTACCAGATCGACGAGCGCGTCTTTACGGTTGACGAGATGCTCGGCTGGGTGAAGACGGGCGAAGCGGCGCTCTGCGGCACGGCTGCGGTGCTCTCTGGCGTCGGCACGCTCATCCGCGCCGGCGGGCAGGAGTACACGGTCGCCGGTGGCGAGGTGGGGCCGAACACGAAGCGGTTGCGTTCGGCGCTCATTTCGATGCAGCGCGGCGAGATTCCGACGCCCGCGGGCTGGATCACGCGGGTCTGATGAAGGGCCGCACGCGCGTCAATCATCCGCCGGAAGTCACGCTGCCGGCGGACAACCGCGCGCTGGTCGCGCCGATCTACCAGACCGTCAAGTTTGCATTCGATAGCCTCGAGGAGACACTCCGCGCAAGCCGTGGCGAGCGCGAGGGCTACATCTACACGCGGACCTCGAACCCGACCACGCGCCAGCTTGAGAAACTGCTCGCCGAGCTGCAGCAGCGCGACGACTGCATCGCGCTCGGATCCGGCGTCGCCGCAGTTTCCACCTGCCTGCTCGCGCTCCTGCGGGCCGGCGATCACATGCTCTGTTTCGTCGAGACCTATGGGCCGAGCCGTCACCTGATCCAGGGCCTGCTCAAGCGATTTGGCGTCGAGCACACGATGCTCTCCATCGAAGACGATGCTGGCATCGATCGCGTACTTGCAGGCCGCCCCACAAAGCTCGTCTATTTTGAGTCGCCGACCAACCCGGTCACCCGCATCGCGGACATTGCGCACATCACGCGCGCCGCGCATGCGCACGGCGCGCTGACTGTGCTCGACAACACCTTCGCGGGCTTCCACAACCACGGCCAGTACGGCATCGACATCTTTGTTCACAGCCTCACGAAATACGCCTCGGGCCATGGCGACGTCATGGGCGGCGCGATCATCGCCCGGACCGAGTTGATCAAGACGATGCGGCGCGAAGCGATCCTGCTGGGGACGCTCCTCGATCCACATGCGGCGTTCCTCATCATGCGCGGGATGAAGACCTACTACCTGCGCTACGAGACGCAGACGGCGAGCGCGGCGCGGATTGCCGATTTCCTCGAGGATCATCCTGCGGTCGAGCGCGTCCATTATCCTGGACTCAGCTCGCATCCGCGGCACGCGCTCGCGCGCGAGCAGATGCGGGATTTCGGCTCAATCGTGTCGATTGATCTCGCAGGCGGCGCCGAGGCCGTGCGGGAGTTCGCTGACGCGCTCGAGTTCTTCGCAATCACGCCGAGCCTGGGCTCGGTCGAGTCGCTGCTCATGCCACCGCAAATGCTGCGCGGGCGCGGGCTCACCGCGGAGCAGGCAGCGATCAGCGGGATTGGCGACGGCACGGTCCGGCTTTCGATCGGGATCGAGGACACCGACGACCTGATCGGGGATCTCGACGCCGCGCTGGGGAGGACCTAAAGGGGACGTTCACCTTTGCCGCATTGCGGCAAAGGTGAACGTCCCCTTTAGGTCTAGACGCTGCTGGCAACCCTGACCCGGTGCGGGTGGTAGGGGAGCACTTCCACGACATCCCCCGCCGTGAGCCGCTCCTGGAGCGCGCGCCACCAGCCGGCTTCGAGGATCTCGCCGTGGTTTTCCAGGAACACGACCTCGAGCCGGCCCTCGAATCCCAGGAACTTAAGGAAGGTTTCGGGAAAGACGTCGTTCTCACCAACGAAGAACCAGCTTTCCGCCCGCATCTCGTCCTCGTCGGAGGTCGCCTGTGGCACGTCGCGGAAGCGACAGTCGGTGACGCGGCAGAGCTCGTCGTAGTCGTAGAAGATCACCCGGTTGTGGCGCGTAACGCCGAAGTTCTTCAGCAGCAGGTCGCCGGCAAAAATGTCCGTGTAGGCGAGGTCGCGGATTGCCTGGCCGTATTCGATGACGGCCAACTCGGCCTGTTCGGCGGTCGCGCTGCGCAGGTACAGGTTGAGCGGCGTCATCCGGCGCTCGATGTAGACGTGGCCGACGATGACGTCCTCGCCGTCCAGCTGCACGTTCAACGCGCACTCCCCGAGAAGTTCCGCCAGCATGTCCGGCGCGAAACGGCGCTTCGGCAGGCGGATACGGCGGAACTCCTGGGCGTCCACGAGCCGGCCGGCGCGGTCGTGACGGAAGACCATGTCGTACTTTGCCATCACTTCCTCGCGGCGCACATTTTTGATCGCGGGGAAATGATCGCGGATCACCTTGAAGATCACGTCGGCGTTCTCGAGCGTGAAGCAGGCCATGACCATGCCGCGCTCGCCGGGGGCGCGCACGAAGCGATCCTCGGTCCTGGCGAGATGCCGGAAGATCTCGCGGAATCGTTCCGTCTTGCCCTGCTTCGCACGGCCGAGCACCGTGAAGAGCTCCGACACGGGTTTCTGCGGCAGGATCGAGTGCAGGAACAGGACGACTTCGCCGACGCGCTCGAGATCGACGTGGAAATACGAGCGCGTGAAGCTCAGGAGGACCGACACATCGCCCTCCTGGAGCATGACGGCATCCACCAGCACGCCGAGCGGCGAATTGCGGAAGGCGATCGCGAGCGGCAGTTTCCAGCCTTCGCCGTGGATGCAGCCGACGACATAGGCGCGGCTCATCTGGTAGAAGACGGGTCCGATGACCTCGACCTCGCGGAGCGGCCGGGTTTCGCCCAGGCGCTTCAGGTGCAACTCGATGTCCGCAGTCACGTGACCGACGCTGCCCTCGAAGTCGCGCCAGGGGGTGCGGAAGCGGTAGTCGGACAGGAGCTCCTCGAACAGCAGGTCGAGCGAGCCGCGGTTGACGTAGCGGTTCGTGACCACGATCGAACCCGAGCCGCGCAGCGGATCGACGTCGAGTGCGAAGAACTCGGTGTCCGGGTTAACGCCGACCGTGTCGAAGAGCCGCCGGGTGATCGAGCTGAAGAAGGTCTTCAGGAACTCCGGATCGGCGAGTGTCGCGATGCGAAGCGCATAGTCATTCTTGATCGCCACCCACAACGCGGTGTTCAGCGCGGAATCGCCAAGACGCTTCCGTACTTCCGCGACCGTCTGGTTGACCATCGTCGCATAGAGCTCGAGGCGCTCGACCACGTCGGCCTGGCTGCCGGCCCAGTCGCGGTTCTCGAAGCGCTCCGGGGCGCGCCGTGTGATCGCGCGGTATTCCGCGTTGTAGCGGGCGAAAGCCGCGACGATCGCGGCGGAACATTCGACGGCGCGCGGATCGCTCAACGCATGTTGCGGATCAAGGCGTCGCCGAACTCACTGCACTTGACTTCGGTCGCGCCGTCCATCAGCCGAGCGAAATCGTAAGTGACGACCTTCTCTGCGATGCTGCGGTCCATCGCCGCGAGCACCAGATCGGCGGCCTCGGTCCAGCCCATATAACGCAACATCATCTCACCCGACAGGATCACCGAGCTCGGATTGACCTTGTCGAGATTGGCGTACTTCGGTGCAGTGCCGTGAGTCGCCTCGAACACGGCATGACCGGTCAGGTAATTCACGTTGCCGCCCGGCGCGATGCCGATGCCGCCGACCTGCGCGGCAAGCGCATCGGAAAGGTAGTCGCCATTCAGGTTCATCGTCGCGATGACGTCGAATTCCTCGGGCCTCGTCAGCACCTGTTGCAGTGTGATGTCGGCGATCGCGTCCTTGATCAGAATCCTGCCGGCGGCGAGCGCCTGCTTCTGCTCGTCGTTCGCGGCCGCGTCGCCCTTGGCGGCACGGGTGCGTTCCCACTGGTCCCAGGTGTAGGTCTGCATCGCGAACTCGCGCTCGGCAAGAGCGTAGCCCCAGTTCCGGAAGGCGCCTTCCGTGAACTTCATGATGTTGCCCTTGTGCACGATGGTCACGCTCTTGCGGCGGTTCGCAATCGCATACTCGATCGTCGATCGAATCAATCGTTCCGTTCCTTCGCGCGAGATCGGCTTGATCCCGATCCCGGAACTGTCCGGGAAGCGGATCTTGCCGTACATTTTCGGGAAATGTTCCTTCAGGAGCGCGAGGAACTTCGTGTTCTCGACGGACCCGGCCTCGAATTCGATGCCGGCGTAGATGTCCTCCGTGTTCTCACGGAAGATCACCATGTCTACCCTCTCGGGCGAACGCACGGGCGAGGGTACGCCCTTGAACCAGCGTACCGGCCGCAGGCAGACGTAGAGATCGAGCATCTGGCGGAGCGCGACGTTGAGTGAACGAATGCCGCCGCCGATCGGGGTCGTGAGCGGCCCCTTGATCGACACGAGGTATTCCCGGCAGGCCGCGACCGTTTCGTCGGGCAACCAGGTGTTCTTCAGGCGATTGGCTTTCTCGCCCGCATAGACTTCCATCCAGTCGATCTTTCGTTTACCGCCGTAAGCTTTCTTTACTGCGGCATCGAGCACCCGCACGCTCGCGCGCCAGATATCCGGGCCGGTGCCGTCGCCCTCGATGAACGGAATGACGGGGTTGTCCGGGACCAGCAGTTTGCCGCCCGCGATTTTGATCTTTTCGCCCATGGGCGAATGCTATCACGGCATCGCGTAGAATCGCCGCCATGAAAACCCCCGCGCAAGACGGCTTTCGCATGCCCGCGGAATGGGAGCCGCACGCCGGCACCTGGATGCTGTGGCCGGAGCGTCCCGACAATTGGCGCGCATCAGCCGTTCCCGCGCAACGCGCTTTCACCGCGGTCGCCGCAGCCATCGCGACGCAGCGAACCCGTCACCATGGGTGTAACGGCGGAGCAGTTCGAGACGGCCCGTAAGGCTTTGCCTGCGGGCATCCGGGTGGTCGAGATTTCGGCGAATGATGCGTGGATGCGCGACGTCGGCCCGACCATTGTCGTTGACCGACGCGGCCGGACGCGTGGTATCGACTGGATGTTCAATGCCTGGGGCGGAAAGGTGGGCGGCGTCTATTCGAACTGGGCCCTCGACGACCAGGTCGCGGCGAAAGTGCTCGAGATCGAGTCCTGCGCACGCTATCGGGCGCCCCTCATTCTTGAAGGCGGCTCGATTCACGTCGATGGAGCGGGCACGCTTCTGACCACGGAGGAGTGCCTGCTGAACCCGAACCGTAACCCGACGCTTCGCCGTGGCCAGATCGAGAGCCTGCTCGAACGCTATCTCGGCGTGCGCGAAATCATCTGGTTGTCACGCGGCGTGTTCAACGACGAGACCGACGGGCACGTCGACAATCTCTGCTGCTTCGTACGACCGGGTGTCGTCGTGCTGACCTGGTGCGAGAATCCGGAGGACCCGCAGTACGACATCTCGCGCGCGGCGTTCGAGGTGCTCCAGGCGGCAACGGACAGCCGCGGCCGGCGGTTGAAAATCCACAAGCTGCTGCAGCCGGGACCGCTTTACATGAGCGAGGCGGAAGCAGCCGGCATCCAGTATTCGCCTGAATCCAAGCCGCGCCGCGCAGGCGAACGGCTCGCGGGGTCGTATGTCAACTTCTACATCTCGAACCGGCACATCGTGATGCCGCTACTCGATCCGCGGACGGACGGGCGGGCCAAGGCTGCCCTCGCACGGCTCTTCCCGCGTCGCAAGGTGATCGGCGTGCCGGCGCGCGAGATCCTGCTGGGCGGCGGCAACATCCACTGCATCACACAGCAGCAGCCGCGCGGAAAAAACTAAAGGGGACGATCGAAGTGAAGGGGCGAAGTGAAGGGGACGTTCACCTTCAATCGCGAAACCGTGCCTCGCGGACGCGACGTATCTGATTGAAGGTGAACGTCCCCTTCACTTCGCCTCTTCACTTCGCCCCTTCACTTCGATCGTCCCCTTTATCTCTTCATCTTGTGCGCGCGAGCAGGAAAACGCCCGCGATGACGAGGACGACGCCGACCATGCGCGAGGCGTCGAGCGGGCGCACGGGGAAGCCGAGCAAGCCGTAGTGATCGAGGGCGAGCGCCGCGGTCATCTGCCCCGCGATCAACAACGCTAGAAACGTCGCGCCGCCGATCATGGGCCCAAAAACCGCCGACGCCGCAATGTACATCGCGCCAAGGATTCCGGCGCACCAGGCCCACCAGGGCGCGCCGCCCGCCTGGCCGAGCATCGCGACTGAACCTCGCGTCACCAGCACGATCAAGAAGAGCGCGACCGTCCCCACCGCGAAATTGATGAGCGCCGCCGCCATCGGCGAGCCGAGGTGCCTGTTCATGGTGGCATTCAGCCCGATCTGCACGGCGAGCGAAGCGCCCACCAGGGCCGTCACCGACATTGCCGCGTATTGCATTGCTCAGTCCTTGCGCCAGCCGATTTCCAGAAAGTATGCGCGACCGCGCCCCGGGAAATAACGGTCATTGCCGAATGCGAAGTCCGCGCGGTCGGCGTAGGCCGTGTCGAACAGGTTGATGACCCGCAGTCCGATCGACCAGTCGTCGCGCGGCCGTACCGCCAGGCGCAGGTTCAGTAGCTCGTGCCCGCCGTAGCGCGCCGTATTCGCCGCATTCGTCCAGTAGCCGCCGACATAGAGCCCTTCGAGCTCGGCTGACAACTTCTCGGTCTCGCGGCGAAGCCGGAGGCCATGGATGTCCCGCGGTGCGGTGTCCACATCATCGCCGGCCGTGATCTGTTCGCCCTGTTCGACGGCCGCCGTGAAGCGGTACTCATGCCGCGCAACGGTGCCGGCGGCCGACAGAATCCAGTTCTCCGCGAACGACCAGTCGCCCTGGTATTCGAGCCCGACATGGCGCGTGCGCCCGCCGCTTACGTTGAACCCGGCCGAGTCGCGAAGGATCACGTTGCGCTTGTCCATGTGGAAGAGCGCGACGTCGAGCGCGAGCGCATCGGTCCGCAGGCGCAGGCCCAGTTCGGCCGCATCCGCCCGCTCGGAATCGAGGTCCGCGACAGTCTGCTGTCGCTGAAGCCGGTAGAGCTCGGTGGCTTCTGGTGAGCGGAACCCGCGCGCGAGCGAAAGATAGGCAGTCACCGCATCCTGGACCTGCCACACGAGTCCGACACGCGGCGCGAGGTTCGTGAAGTCGTCGGAGCGGTCTGACGGCCGCGAATAAAGGCAACCGCCAGGGCAGGGTACGTCGTTCTCGTCCGTATTCCCGTCGATCATGCGATTGTCGTAGTCGTAGCGCGCATTCTCGAGGCGAAGGCCCGCCTCGAGCGACCAGCGCGGCGAGAGCGCGCGGCGCCATTGCGCATAGCCCGCGAACACGCGTGAATCGACATCGTAGTCGTACTGCTTTCCGGCTGGCCGGATTGCATTGGCCGCGTCCGAACCGCCGGTCGTCGGCCCGTCCTGGAATTGCAGCAGGAAACTGTTCGCGACCTCGGCATCGAGACCGAGCATCAACTCGCCGCCAGCGAACAGTCTGCCGGCAGTCTTGAACATCAGGCCACCGCTGTCCTGGCCGTTTTCCTCGACCGGATGCCCGAGCAGGAAATGCTGAAGGAAGTCCATGCGCGAGCTACGGAGAAATACGCTGAGTTCCTGGCCTCGCGTCATCGAGATACCGCGTTGCGAACCGGAGGCTCGTGGCATTGCGATAGGCATCGGGATTGGGATTGGAGTGCGCGATCGCTGGGTCGCGATACGCGTTCTCGCCGACGATGAATCCCGCGCGTCTGCTGGTCGAGATTCGAGCCGGCGAAGCGGAGCGTCAGGCCGCCGTCCCCGAGCGGACGCGCCCACACCGCGTTCAGCTTCTGTTCCTCGAATCCCGAGGAATCGCGCCAGCCGCCGTCGTCGGTGCGCGTGCATCACGATTCCGAGGCCGCTCACGTTCGACCCTGAGGAGGCCGCAAGCCGCAGGCGACGATAAGCGTCGCTCCCGCCCTCAATCGCAACGCCGAATTCTGGAATGTCGTCGGGGAGCGGCGGGATCACGTTGATGATGCCATGCACGGCGCTCGAGCCGTACAGCACGCTTCCCGGTCCACGCAGGATCTCGACGGCGGCCGCCTGCTCGAGATTCACCTCGAAAAGTTCGTTGACGTTGCAGGTACCGACCGGTCGAATCGGAATGCCGTCTTCCAGCACCAGCACGGAACCGCAGGCGCCGGCGCCCGTCAGAACCGGCGAGCGCAGCGCCGTGAGCGACTCCTGGCCGCTGCCGCGCTGGAGCATCGCACCGGCCGCGCGATTCAGGAGTTCCGCCGAATGCGTCGCGCGCGTCGAGTTCGACCGCGCCCGCGGCGATCCGGGTCGCGCTGCCCGGATAACTGGTCAGCGCGACAGGACTGCGGGTCGCGGTGACGATGACTTCTTCGAGCGCCAAAGCAGGCAATGCGAGCGTGCAAAAGAGTACTGCCGCTGCAAAATTCAAGAATGCCCTGGGATTCATTAGCATTCGTCCGATTATGGAGTCGAGCGCACGGCTGAATCGCGTACCCAAAAACTTTAATTTCCTCGGCGGCGGCGGCGGCGGGCTGCGGCAAGAGCCCTGACCTGCTGCCGGGCCGCATCCACCGAGGCTTCAGCGTGCCGTGTTCTCCGCGATTCTCTCGAGGACGACTGCCGGCTCGTCGCCGAGGCGCGAATACCGGTGGCGACTCGCCATGGCCTCATAGGCCTCGTCGCGCTCCCTTGCGGTCGCGAACCAGTGCAGCTTCTGCCAGTCCGCACCGACCAGGCGCGTGAACGGATCGCGCGGACGCAGGCTGACGCGAATCCCGAACGGCTTGACGGCCGGCGGGAGGGAATTCAGGTTGTGTTCGTTGCTGATTGCCATGCGGCCACGATAGCGAAATTGGAGCCGCCGTCCAGCCCATTTGACCAGGACTGCCGAACCGTCCCGAGCAGATCCGACTTGAGCTCTCTAAGCGGCGGGCATTGTAAGATCGGAACATGGCCACAAGACTCCGCACGACTACGATACCTGCCGCAGGGGAGGCGTTGCCCGGACCGCCCCAGCCGCTGCCAGTCGCCGAAAAGCATTTCGTGAACGGCAATCGCCTGGCACCGCCATTTCCGGCGGGCTTCGCAGGCGGCTTTACGCCCAATCCGACCTACCCGGAAGTCTGCACCGGCCAGACCGGCCACACGGAAGTCGTGCGAGTCGTCTTCGATCCGGAGAAGATCAGCTATTCAGAGCTGCTGAAGGCGTTCCGGGAGTCTCATGACCCGACGCAGGGCATGCGCCAGGGCGGCGACGTCGGAACGCAGTACCGATCGGCAATCCATGCGATCGGTGACAGGCAGCTCGAGCTCGCGGGGCAATCGAAGGCCGCGTACCAACGCGCGCTCGCGGATGCAGGCTGCGGCGGTCCGATTACGACCGAAGTTGGGCCTGCGCCTGAATTCTTCTATGCCGAGGATTATCACCAGCAATATCTGGCGAAAAATCCCGACGGCTACTGCGGCCTCGGCGGCACCGGCGTCGCCTGTCCAGCGGGTCTTCGAACATCCGCGTAAGGCGCCGGTTGCGCTATTCCTGACAACGAACTAGCGTACTAGTACACGCTATCGCCGGAGCCACTCATGAAGGAGCATCGGACCATCAGCCCGCGCCAGGAAGCTTTGAACGAGCGAGCGCTCTACAACGCAATTCTGACGCTTCGAACGGCCGACGAATTGCGCGCATTTTTCCGGGATTTGTGCACGCCGGCCGAAATCCAGGCGATGGCGGATCGCTGGGCGGTCGTCGCCATGCTTGGACAGCGGCTTCCTTACCGGGCGATTCATCGCGAAACCGGTGTCAGCGTCACTACCATCGGCCGTGTGGCCAAATTCCTGCAGGCCGGCAACGGCGGCTACATGATCGCCGATGCGCGCCTTGCGAGCGGTCGCCGTCGTTGAGCCTGTCACTTGACCGATGATCGACACCAAGGCGATACTGGAAGCCAGATGACCGCGCACACCACGTATTTCATTGCTCGCTGGTGGTGGCTCCGCTCTACGGAGTGGGCGCTGGTCGTATCGTTCTGATCTAGTTTCGCAAGTTTCCCCTACAACCAGGACCCATCTCCGGACACACCGGGGCTGGCCTTTGCGCATGCCCAAACCATTGACGTTCGACATCGCAGCGGATCTGGATACGCCGGTTTCGGCGTACTTGAAGCTGCGCTCTTTACGCCCGCGCTTCCTGCTGGAAAGCGTGGAGCAGGGCCTGCGCGTCGCGCGTTATTCGTTCATCGGGCTAGGCGACTGCCAGGAGATTCGACTCGATGCGCGCGGGTTGTCCGTTGATGGCGAGCTACGCCGAAGCTTGAACGGCAAAGCCGAGTTACTGACGGCGCTGCGCGAGGCGCTTGCACGGGCGCCCCGATTACAGCCCTTCGATGGTGAACTGCCGCTGCCCGGTGGTCTGGTCGGTTTCTCGTCGTACGAACTTGCGCGTTACTTCGAGCCAACTTCGCTGCCCGGGCCGCCCGATCCGACTACACCTGAAGCGATTTACGTCGCGCCACGCTCGTTGCTCGTCTTCGACCACCTGACTCGCGGCGTCACTCTGCTGCACGCGGGCAGCGAAGGCGAGCGCCAGTCGTTAAAACGCGAGGTCTCGCGCGCGCTCGCGGGGCCGGTGCCGCGGGCACAGCACCGGAATCGGCATGTTGCCGCCACCGCCAGCTTTGGTCAGCAGGATTTCATCAGCGCAGTCGAGTGCGCGAACTCGCACATCAAGGCGGGCGACGTGTACCAACTCGTCCTGTCAATCCGGTTCGAAGGTGCCTGCGAAGGCGACCCGTTTAACGTCTATCGCGCGCTTCGGCTGCTGAATCCGTCGCCCTACATGTACTTCTGCGAAGGTGACGGCCTGGCGGTCGTCGGCTCATCGCCGGAAGCGCTGGTCCGTTTGAACGGTTCGACTGCGCAATTGCGGCCCATCGCGGGCACGCTTCCGCGCGGCGCGGATGCCGCGG
The DNA here is from genome assembly GCA_963819545.1 of uncultured Gammaproteobacteria bacterium. GTDB lineage: Bacteria > Pseudomonadota > Gammaproteobacteria > Steroidobacterales > Steroidobacteraceae > SCUD01. The sequence goes on from CAWFWJ010000003.1 coordinate 252,437, forward strand.
AAGATGATGCGCTGGCGCAGCGGCTGCTCGACGATCCAAAGGAAAACGCTGAGCACGTCATGCTGGTTGATCTGGCGCGCAACGACCTTGGCCGCGTCGCGCGCGCTGGTTCCATCCGGGTGCATCCGAATCGGCAGATTGAGCGGTACAGCCACGTCATGCACCTGGTCAGCGGGGTTGTCGGCGAGCTCGCGCCGGGACGCGATGCATTCGATCTGTTCGCCTCGGCCTTTCCGGCCGGAACGCTCGTGGGCGCGCCCAAAGTGCGCGCGATGCAGATCATCGACGGGATCGAGCCGGTCGGGCGCGGCCTCTATGGCGGCACGGTCGGATATTTCGGCAGCAACGGCAGCATGGACCAGGCGATCACGATCCGGACGATCGTTTTTGCGAATGGCGGTTACCGCTATCAGGCGGGAGCCGGCATCGTTGCCGACAGCATTCCGGAGCGCGAATACAACGAGGTAATTGCCAAGAGTGCCGTGCTGCGGAGTGCACTCGAACTTGCCGAGGAGATGCTGTGAACGCGCGCCTGCTGCTGATCGATAACTACGACTCCTTCACCTACAACCTCGTGCAGGCGTTCCTGATGCTGGGCGCGAAAGTCGACGTGCACCGCAACGATCGCATCACGGTGGAAGAAGCCCAGGGGCTCAACCCGACACACTTGTGCGTCTCGCCGGGGCCTGGCACGCCTGCGGAGGCCGGCGTTTCCGTTGCCATGATCAGGGCATTTGCGGGAAAGTTGCCGATCCTGGGCGTGTGCCTGGGGCATCAGGCGATGGTTGAGGCCTGCACCGGGCGTGTCGTGCGTGCTGGACGACTGATGCACGGAAAGGCCTCTTCGGTGCTGCACGATGGCCGTGGACTGTTCGAGGAACTGCCAAGCCCACTGGACGCCGGGCGATACCACTCCTTGATCGCGGAGCGCGAAAGTCTTCCGGCCGAACTCGAGATCACGGCGTGGACCGGCGAGGGAGAAATCATGGGCATTCGCCATCGGACGCTGCCGATGGAAGGCGTGCAGTTTCACCCCGAGAGCGTGCTCACGCCGCTCGGTCCGCAGATGCTCGCGAATTTCCTCATGCCGGGCCTCTCGACATGAGTCAGGTCGGAAGAGAGATGCTCGAGGCGTTGCTCGACAAGCAAGTGCTGGCCGAAAGCGCAGCCTACGATCTGCTGATTGCCCTGACCGACTCGGCGATGGCTCCGGCGATGGCTGGAGCGATCCTGTCGGCACTTCGGGTCAGGGGAGTCACGGCGGGCGAGGTCCGTGGTTTCGCGCGCGCCATGCGATCGCTCGCGCGCAAGCCTGAGATCGCCGCGGGGACGCCGGTGGCCGATGTCGTTGGGACGGGCGGCGACGGATCGCAAAGTCTCAATCTGTCGACCGGTGCGGCCTTGCTGGCCGCGGCGTGCGGCATCCGCATCGCGAAACACGGCAATCGCTCGGTCTCGTCGCGCTGCGGCAGCGCCGACGTGCTCGAGGCGCTGGGACTCGTTCTGCCGCGGGATGAGGCGGCCGCGATCCAGTGCCTGGATCGGACCGGATTCACGTTCCTGTTCGCGCCGCACTACCACCCCGCCATGAAGGCGGTCGCGCCGGTGCGGGCCGCGCTCGGCGTCCGGACGGTATTCAACCTGCTGGGTCCACTCACGAATCCTGCCGGTGTGGCGCATGCGGTCATCGGAGCGTGGAGCCTCGATGTCGCCAGATTGATGGCGGAGACACTCTCCGGCATGGAGATCGCCCGAATGTTTGTCGTTCACGGCGATGGCGGCTGGGACGAACCGACGCCTGCCGCCCCATTCACGCTCTTCGACGTCCGGCCGGGAATCGTCAGGGAGGAGAAAAGATCTGCGGCGGACTTCGGCCTGCCGGTCTCGCCGGAGCAGGATCTCCGAGGCGGGGATGCGGTTTACAACGCCTGCAGGCTCGCGGCCGTGCTCCGGAATGAAGAGAACGGGGCGCACCGCGATGCGCTCATCATGGGCGCCGCACTCGTCGCGGAAGTCACTGGCCAGGTTGACGATCCCGTGTCGGGCGCCGCCCTCGCAGCGGACGCCATCGACGATGGCAGGGCCGCGCGCCTGCTGGCGAGCGTGATCCAGTGGGGGCGGGAGGGATCCGCTTGACTGATTTTCTGGGTCTGATGGCGGCCGCGAGCCAGGTGCGCGTCGGGGAACTCCGCGCCCACGAATCGATGTCGCAACTGCGGTCCCGCGCCAATGGCACCGCCTTGCCGCTGCGGCTGCAGCGCCGGGGTGCATTCGACCTGATTGCGGAATTCAAATGCCGTTCGCCTTCTGCCGGGATTTTCGACCCATGCGATCTGGCGACGCGTGTGACGGCCTACGCAAGGGGAGGAGCTGCGGCGGTCTCTGTATTGACCGAGCCGATGCAGTTTGGTGGCGAAATTTCACATCTCAGCGCTGCGGCGGCAGCGCTGGCACCGTTCGGCATTCCGGTTATGCGCAAAGACTTCATTGTCGATCCGTACCAGGTCTATGAGACTCGCGCCGCCGGCGGCGGCGGAGTCCTGCTGATCGTGCGAATACTGACGCGAGCCCAACTTGCCGAGTTGCGCGATTGCGCTCGCGAGTTGTCCCTGTTCGTGCTGCTCGAGGCCTTTGACGAGGACGACCTCGAGCAGGCTGCAGCCGAACTTGGTCGCTCGCCATCGAACGGTGACGACTCACCGTTTCTCATTGGCGTCAATTGCCGTGATCTCCGGACGCTCGAGGTGCAGCCACAGCGCCTGCTGGAACTGGCGCCCAGGCTGCCACAGGCGACCCTGCGGGTCGCGGAAAGCGGAATCGAAACGGCGCTTGACTGCGCGCACATGGCCCGCGCCGGCTTCAATTTCGCACTCGTGGGAAGTGCCTTGATGAAGTGCCCGGATCCGGGGCCGGTCATCAGCGAGATGCTGGCAGCGGGGAGGGCCGCGTGAGTCTTCTCGTCAAGATCTGCGGCGCGACGCGGGAGGCAGATATCGTGGCGGCTGCTGAGGCAGGCGCCGACGCGGTCGGTTTCGTGTTTCACGAAGCGTCCAGGCGAAATCTGGCGCCGGCGCGCGCGGCGAAACTATCGGGAAACCTGCCGGCAAAGGTGCTCCGGGTCGCCGTCACGCTCCATCCTTCGCAGGAGCTGGTGCAGCGGGTTCTCGATGATTTCATGCCTGATGTCTGGCAGTCGGACTTCGAGGACTTTGCGACGATTCTGCTTCCAGCCGGCATCCGTCATTGGCCCGTGCTGCGAACGGGCGCGCGCGCGCCACAGACGCTGCCTCACACCGTGCTTTTCGATGCGGCGGTCAGCGGCAACGGAATGCAGGCGGACTGGAAGGCGGCAGCCATCCTGGCTCGCAAGTGCCTCTTGATCATCGGCGGCGGTTTGAATCCGTCGACGGTCGCAAGCGCCATCGAGAAGGTGAGGCCCATCGGCGTCGACGTTTCGAGTGGTGTTGAGTGCGAGGCCGGCATTAAGGATCCGATCCTGATCCGGGAGTTCGTGGCAGCGGCCCGGGCCGCGGACAGGAGCAGCGATTCATGAGCAATTCAACGCTTCCCGACGAGCGTGGCCGATTCGGGCAATTCGGCGGCCGATTCGTCCCGGAGACACTGGTACTTGCGCTGGATCGCCTGGAGGAACTGGTCGCGACAGCGCTTGGCGCGGAGGATTTTCAGCGTGCCTACGCAGCCGAGCTGAACAGCTGGGCAGGCCGGCCAACCGCGCTTACAAACGCGTACGGCTTGTCACGGAAATGGGGCGCCGAAATCTGGCTCAAGCGCGAGGACCTGGCACATACCGGCGCCCACAAGATCAACAACGCCATAGGCCAGGCGCTGCTCGCACGTCGAATGGGCGCGAAGCGCGTGGTCGCGGAGACCGGCGCCGGGCAGCATGGCGTCGCCTGCGCTGCGGCCTGCGCACGGCTTTCATTGCCCTGCATCGTATACATGGGCTCGAAGGACATGGAACGCCAACGTCCAAATGTAGGGCGAATGAAATTGCTGGGTGCGGACGTCAGGGCGGTCTCCGGCGGCGATCAGACTCTGCGTGCCGCGATCGACGAGGCGCTGCGCCACTGGGTGTCCGAGCCGATGGAGACCTATTATCTGCTGGGCTCTGCCATCGGGCCGCATCCCTATCCCTACCTCGTGCGCGAACTGCAGTCCGTCATCGGTCGCGAGGCGCGCGCACAGTTCCGCGTTGCGGCAGGTGGCCTGCCTGACGCGATCGTCGCCTGTGTAGGCGGCGGCTCGAATGCGATCGGGCTTTTTCACCCGTTCATGGAAGATCGTGACGTCGCGCTCATCGGCATCGAAGCTGGTGGCCGCGGGCCGGGTCTTGGCGACAACGCGGCGTCACTCGCTGCGGGTCGCCCCGGTGTCCTGCATGGCAGCTACACGATGCTGTTGCAGGATAGGCACGGGCAGGTTTCGGAGACACACTCGATATCCGCGGGCCTCGACTATTCCGCCGTCGGTCCGGAGCATGCGTATCTTCAGTCCACTGGGCGAGCCCGCTACGAGACGGCGAGTGATGTGGAGGCACTGGCGGCCCTGCGGGAATGCTGTGAGCTGGAAGGCATCCTGCCGGCGCTCGAAAGCGCTCACGCGCTGGCCGGCGCGCGCGTTTTCGCCGCGGCGCACCCTGGCAGCCGGATACTCATCGGGCTGTCCGGTCGCGGCGACAAGGACCTCGCAACCTTGCAGGCAAGTCTGCTGCCGGACGATTCATGAAGCCGCCTGGGGAAAATATTGCGGACGCGATCCATGCGGCGACTGCGCGGGGCAAGCCGGCGCTGATTGCGTTCCTGACGGCCGGATTCCCGACCAAGCCGGCGTTCCAGGATGCGCTGGCACAGGCGGCGGAGGTTGCAGACGTCATCGAGGTCGGCGTGCCGTTCTCGGATCCGATGGCGGATGGACTGACGATCCAGCATTCGAGCCGAATCGCCCTCGAGCAGGGAACGACGCTCGAGTGGACGCTTTCGGCCATTGCCGCAGGCCGGTCGACTCGATCCGCGCCGGTGCTGCTGATGAGTTACCTCAATCCTTTGCTGAGTTTCGGCACGGCTCAGCTCGCAGTGAACGCGCGGCAGGCGGGCGTATCGGGTTTCATCATTCCGGACCTGCCATTCGAGGAGTGCGCGGAACTTCGGCAAGGGTTCGATGCGGAAGGCCTGGCCCTGGTCCAGATGGTGACTCCAGTCACGCCGCAGCCGCGTCTCGCGTTGCTCGCGCGCGAGTCCCGCGGTTTTATTTATGCTGTGACGATGACCGGTACAACGGGTCATGCAGTCTCGGCCGGTAGTGAATTGCTTGACTATCTCCGGCGCATTCGCGAGGTCGCCGCCTTGCCGGTCTGCGCCGGATTCGGGATCCGCAGCGCGGCGCAGGTCGCAGCACTCTCCGGGCATGTCGATGGTTGCATCGTCGGCTCGGCCCTGGTCGAGGTCCTGGGCCATGGACAGGACGTCGCGGCTTTCCTGCGCGGTCTGAGGGAGTGAGCCTCGCCATGGCGGACCGAGGCTGGGTTGTGCACAAGTTCGGGGGCTCGAGTCTCGCCGATGCCGATTGCTTCCGGCGGGTTGCGGCCATCGTCGAGGCGCTGCCTGAATCGCACGTGGCGCTGGTACTGTCGGCTTGCCGCGGCGTCACCGATGAGCTGATCAGACTTGTCGGCGTCGCCGAGCACGCCGACGAGGCTGGATGCGAGGCCGTACTCTCGCGCCTGCATCAGAGGCATGCGGCCATCGCAACGGAACTCCTCGATCCGCCCGGGCGCAAAGCCTTTGAGCAGCAGGTCCAGGCTGATATCGAGGATCTGCGTCGCGTTACCCAGACGATCGCCCTCGTGCGTTCGGCCGGGCGCGACCTGCGCGATCTCGCCGCGGGCTTCGGCGAGTTGTGGTCGAGCCGGCTCTTTGCCGCATTTCTCGGGATTCGCGCGCGGCGCGGAGCCGTCCGATGGATCGATGCGCGGGAAATCATCATCGTCGAATGGGGCGCGCTCGGCCCCGGCGTCCAGTGGCAGGAATCGCAGGAACGTGCCGGGCGACTCATCCGGCTGGACACGGATTCCACCGTCGTGCTGCCCGGCTTCGTTGCGACCGACACGCGCAGGCCTGAGGACGACACTGGGTCGGAACGGCAGTGACTTTTCCGGCTCTATCTTCGGCGCCCTGCTCGACGCCCGCGAGATCGTCATCTGGACAGATGTCGACGGCGTCCTGTCAGCGGATCCGCGCCAGGTGCCGGGCGCGAAGGTCATCAACGCGCTGTCGTACAACGAGGCGATGGAGCTCGCCTTCTTCGGCGCCAAAGTGATTCATCCGCAAACGATGGCGCCGGCGGTCGCGAAGGGCATACCCATCCGGATACGCAATACCTTTGCGCCGGGAAATCCCGGGACGACAATCACCGGCAATACGGATTCGACGCTGGCGGTCAAGGGCATCACAAGCATCGACCACGTCGCGCTCATTAATCTGGAGGGCGCCGGCATGATCGGCGTGCCGGGTACCGCCCACCGCCTGTTCGGCGCATTGCACGAGGCCGGGATTTCGGTGATTCTGATTTCTCAGGGCAGCTCCGAGCATTCAATCTGTTTCGCAGTCCCTGCGATCCAGGCGACGCTTGCCGAGCGCGCCGTGAGGCGCGCCTTTGCATCGGAGTTGCACGACGGCCAGATCCAGAGCGTTGGGCGGAGCGGCGACTGCTCGATCATCGCGATCGTCGGCGATGGGATGGCCGGGGCCCGCGGCGTCGCCGCCAAGCTGTTCTCGGCGCTCGGCAATGCCGGTGTCAATGTGCGCACGATCGCGCAGGGCGCATCGGAGCGGAATATTTCGGTCGTCGTCGATCGAGTGGAGATCGCGAAGTCGCTGCGCGCGGTGCACTCGGCTTTTTACCTGTCGCCACACACCCTGTCGATCGGCCTGATCGGCCCCGGCACGATCGGCTCGGTGCTGATCGAGCAGCTTTCCTCCCAGGTCGACCGATTCCGGCGCGACTTCAATCTCGATCTGCGAATTCGCGGCATCGCGAGCTCAAAACGCATGCTGCTGGCGGAGGCGGCAATCGACCTCACGGGCTGGCGTGAGGAAATGGATTCCCACGCGGAGCCGACGGATCTTGACCGGTTTGCGGCCCATGTCGTTGCGGACCACCTGCCGCATCACGTCATGATTGACTGTACTGCGGATGCCGCGGTCGCCGGCCGTTACGCCTCCTGGTTTTCGGCCGGTCTCCACGTCGTGACGCCGAACAAGAAAGCCAACAGCGCGGTGCTCGCCGATTTCCGTCGCATGCAGCAGGCCCGGCGCGACGCGGGTACGCATTATCTCTACGAGGCGACGGTGGGAGCGGGGCTGCCGATCATCCTGACGCTTCGCGACCTGCGCGAGACCGGCGACCGGATCCACCGGATCGAAGGGGTCTTCTCCGGCACGCTCGCCTACCTGTTCAACGCATTTGATGGTTCCCGGCCCTTTTCGGCGATCGTTGCGGAGGCGAATGCGCGCGGATTGACCGAGCCGGACCCTCGTGACGATCTTTCCGGCATGGATGTCGCTCGCAAGCTCGTGATCCTCGCGCGCGAGATGGGCCTGGCACTGGAGCTTTCGGAAGTCGTGGTCGAGAGTCTGGTGCCGCATGGTTTGCGGGATTGCAGTATTGAAGGATTCCTGGAAGGACTGACTGGACACGATGCACGCATGCGCAATCTGCTGGAGGCCGCGATTCGCGAGGGCAAGCGACTGCGCTATGTTGGACGCTTGACGAATTCCGGCGAGGCGACGGTCGGCATCGAGCGCGTCGATGCGGGCCATCCGTTTGCGAATATCGCGATGACCGACAACATCGTGCGATTCGTGACCGACCGGTACTCTGACAATCCGCTGATCATCCAGGGCCCCGGCGCCGGCCCCGAGGTGACGGCGGGCGGCGTTTTCGGCGACCTGCTTCGGCTCGCAACCTATCTCGGCGCAAGACTCTAGGCGGGCCACGTGGCATTCCGAACTGCAACTGCATTTGCGCCCGCGACCGTCGGCAACGTCGCTGTCGGTTTCGACATCCTGGGCCACGCATTCCCGGCCCTGGGTGATCGTGTGCGCGCGGAGCGCGTGCGGGTGCCGGGCGTTCGGATCGTTTCCATCACCGGCGTCGAGAGCGATCTGCCGATGGCGGCAGCAGGCAATACGGCCGGCAAGGCGGTGCTCTCGCTCGCCGAGTCGCTGGCGCTTCCATATGGCATCGAACTCGCGATTGAGAAGGGCATACCGATCGGCTCTGGATTGGGAGGCTCTGCCGCTTCGGCGGTTGCAGCCGTAGTCGCGGCCAACGAGTTGCTGGAACGCCGGCTATCGAGGCTCGAGCTCCTGAAGCACGCGATTGAGGGCGAGGCCGTCGCGAGCGGTTCGCGGCATGCCGACAACGTCGCGCCCTCGCTCTTTGGCGGCCTCGTGCTGACAGTGGGGATCGACTCGCCGCGCATCAAGGTGATTCCGGTTCCGTCCGGCATTCGCTGTGCACTGGTGCATCCGCACTTCAACCTGCCAACGCGCGCTGCCCGGGCTGTGCTGAGTCCTTCCGTGCCGCTATCCGACGTCGTCTGGCAATCGGCCAATCTGGCGGGCTTCCTGGCGGGTTGCTACACCAATGATCTCGCGCTGATCCGTGACGCTTTCGAAGACATTCTCATCGAGCCGCAGCGCGCGAAACTGATCCCGGGGTTCGAGCAGGTCAAAAAGGCGGCGCTCGCAGGCGGCGCGCTCGGCTGCTCGATTTCCGGGGCAGGGCCAAGTGTATTCGCCTGGTGCGAGGAGTCGCAGGCACAGGCGATCTCCATGGCGATGGTAAATGCCTTTTCCGATCACGGCCTGGCCTGCGATCAATGGAGTGCGGCGTTGGACGGCGAAGGGGCGCGCGTCGTGGAGCAGCAATGAACTATTGCAGCACCCGCGACGCGGGACTCCAGCTGCCGCTGTCGCGCGCGCTCGAAGACGGCATCGCACCGGACGGCGGACTTTATGTCCCGGAGCGCTTGCCGACCGTGATTGCCAGGGACCTTGCGCTCTGCGCATCGCTGAACGAGGTTGCTCCAAGGCTGCTGGCGCCGTTCTTCGAAGGGGACGCGTTGGCGGAACTTCTGCCTGACATCATCAACGAATCCTTCGATTTTCCGGCGCCGCTCAGATCGATCGACGGCGGCCGGGAGCGGCTGTCCGTGCTCGAGCTGTTTCACGGCCCGACGGCCGCATTCAAGGACTTCGGCGCACGATTCCTGGCCGCCTGTCTCGCACGAATCCCGCGGCGGGACTCGCGGCCGCTGACGATATTGGTGGCGACATCCGGCGACACGGGTGGCGCGGTCGCCGCCGCGTTCCATCGGCGGCCGGGATTTCGTGTCGCGTTGCTGTTCCCCTCGGGCAAGGTCTCGCCAACGCAAGCCCGACAGCTGACCTGCTGGGGCGACAATGTCCGTAGCTTCGCGGTGCGCGGCACGTTCGACGACTGCCAGCGACTCGTCAAGCAGTCCTTCCAGGATGTGTCGCTGCGCGAGGCAATGGCGCTCAGCTCCGCCAACAGCATCAACATCGGGCGCCTGCTGCCGCAGATGACTTACTTCGCGGCCGCGAGCCTCGAGATTCAGAGAGCGGAGGGACGTGCGGCATCCTTTGTGATCCCGTCTGGCAACCTGGGCCACGCAGTCGCCTGCGTCTGGGCGCGCGAGCTGGGTCTGCCGATCGCCGACATCGTGCTGGCGCACAACGCCAATCGCACCGTGCCCGACTTTCTCGAGACCGGCGAATGGCGTCCACGACCCAGCATCACGACACTCGCGACCGCCATGGACGTCGGCAATCCGAGCAACATGGAGCGCCTGAACGGCCTGTATGGCGATCACGCGCGCATGACTGCACGCATCCGTGCCGTATCGGTCAGCGACAATGAAATTCGCGCGAGCATTCGACGCGAGTTCGAGCAATCCGGGTTGATTCTCTGCCCGCACAGCGCCGTGGGCGCCCACGTCTACCGCACGATGAAGTCACAGGAGCGCCGCCGCGCGCATTGGGTGCTCGCGGCGACCGCGCACCCGGGCAAGTTTTCCGAGATTGTCGAGCCGCTTATCGGCAAGCGGATTGAGTTACCGCCTGCGCTGGCGCAACTGCTTGGGCGAGACATGGACTTCCAGGAAGTTGAGGCGCGATATGAAGCCCTGAGAGATCAGCTGTTGGCGACCTGGAATCGACTGGATTACACCTGAGTCGTCGCAGGCACCGAGTGTTGACATGCGTATCGCCGCCATGTTGTCATGGCCTCAGATTGGCCCGCACCGCCCTATGACAAATTTACAGCCAGCCACCAACTATTCCATTCGCATGCGCCTTTCCGGTGGGCTGCTGCTGCTTCGACCGCGAGGGCGTGGGCTGCCGGGCTGAACCCGGAAGGATCTCGAATCCGAAACCCCGCCCCGATGAAAGTCGCGGCGGGGTTTCTCGTCATGGAGTACCGACATATGAGCGCCCCGGATCTGGACCGAGTCAAAATCTTCGATACGACGCTGCGCGACGGCGAGCAATCGCCCGGCTGCAGCATGACGCTCGATGAAAAGCTTCGTATCGCGCGGGCGCTCGCCGATCTCGGGGTGGACATCATCGAGGCCGGGTTCCCGGCCGCCTCGCAGGGCGATTGGGAAGCGGTCGCGGCGGTCGCGGCTGAGGTCAAGGGCCCGACGATCTGCGCGCTCGCGCGCTGCATTCCCGAAGACATCGACAGGTCCTGGTCGGCGCTTGCCAAAGCGGCGCGGCCACGGCTGCACGTATTCCTTGCGACCAGCGCCATCCATCGGGAGCACAAGCTCAAGATGGCGCGCGACCAGATCGTCCGGCTCGCCGTCGAGGGCGTGCGTCATGCGCGGAGTCTCTGCGACGACGTCGAGTTCTCGCCAGAAGACGCTTCGCGCACCGAGCACGAGTTCCTGGCGGAAGTCGTGCAGGCGGTGGTGGATGCGGGCGCCACGACCATCAACATCCCGGATACGGTCGGCTACACCACACCACAGGAGTTTTACGAGACCTTCACGTACCTGCGCGAGAAAGTGCGCGGCATCGAAAGGCGTCACGCTCTCAGTGCACTGCCATGACGATCTCGGCATGGCGGTCGCCAACAGCCTGAGTGCGGTGCGTGCGGGCGCGCGCCAGGTGGAGTGCACGATCACCGGCATCGGCGAGCGCGCCGGAAACTGCTCGATGGAAGAAGTCGTGATGGCACTCGCCGTGCGCGAGCAGGCCTTCGGCGTACACACTGGAATCCAGACGCAGCGCCTCTACCCGACCTGCCGGTTGGTGTCGGCGATCACCGGCATGCCGATCCCGCGTAACAAGGCCATCATCGGGGAGAACGCGTTCGCGCACGAGTCCGGCATCCATCAGCACGGCATGCTGCGGCATGCCTCGACCTACGAAATCATGCGGCCGCAGGACGTGGGGCTTTCGCGCAGCAACCTGGTGCTCGGCAAGCACAGCGGGCGTCACGCCTTCCGCGAGCGGGTGCGCGAACTGGGCTTCGAACTGGACGAGGAGGAGCTCGAGAAGGTTTTCCTGCGCTTCAAGGCGCTGGCTGACCGCAAGAAGGAGCTGTTCGACGGCGACATCGAGGCGCTCGTGCTGCAGACTGAGAGCGATAGCGGCGGGCCCTGGTCGCTCGAGCGCGCTGCGAACGGACGCTTCGACCGGGCAGGACGCCCATGCGGTCGTCATACTCACCCATAGCGACGGCCGTCGCATCGAGCAGGCCGCGGACGGTGACGGGCCGGTGGATGCCGCTTTGACGGCGATCGAGCGCGCGATCGGTCTGCCGGTGCGGCTGCTGCAAGTTCGAGGTGCGAAGCGTCAGCGAGGGCGAGGACGCGCAGGGCGAGGCGCTCGTCACCGTCGAGTGCGACGGGCGCACCTATCGCGGCAGCAGCGTCAGCACCAACATCGTAGAATCCGGCGTGCGCGCATTTCTGGAAGTAATCAACCGCATTGAACTCTCGCGGGGCAGCGGACTGCGCGCAGCGCTGGGCGGTGCGGATGACCGCGCTGACCCTGTTCGAGAAGATCTGGCGCGCCCACGAGGTCGTGCCTGAGACGGCCGATACGCCGGCAGTGCTCTACATCGACCTGCACCTGGTGCACGAGGTCACCTCGCCGCAGGCCTTCGCAGTGCTGCGCGAGCGCGCCATTCCCGTGCGCCGGCCGGAGCGAACGCTTGCGACGCTCGACCACTCGACGCCGACCGATCCGCAACAGGTCTTCGGGGGCGTGCCGATCCGGCTCGAGGCGGCGGCCCGGCAGGTGGCCGAGCTTGAGCGGAATGCCGCGGAGTTCGGCATCGAGCTGCTGGGCCTCTCGGACGCGCGGCGCGGAATCGTGCACGTGATCGGCCCCGAACTCGGTGCCACGCAGCCGGGCATGACGATCGTTTGCGGCGACAGCCACACCAGTACCCATGGCGCCTTCGGAACGCTCGCCTTCGGAATTGGCACGACCGAGGTCGGGCACGTGCTCGCAACCCAATGCCTGCTGCAGCGCAAGCCGAAAACGCTGGCGGTCGAGATCGACGGCAGACTTGCGTCCGGCGTCAGCGCCAAGGACCTGGTGCTGGCGATCATCGGGGAAATCGGCGTCGCGGGTGGAGCCGGGCATGTCATCGAGTATCGCGGCGCTGCGATCCGTGCGCTTGTCGATGGACGAGCGCATGACCGTCTGCAACATGTCGATCGAGGCGGGCGCCCGGGCCGGGATGATCGCGCCCGACGAGACGACTTTCGAATACCTGCGAGACCGCCCGCGTGCGCCGAAAGGTGCCGAGTGGGAGCGCGCGGTGGATGACTGGCTGAAATTGCCGGGCGACGCGGGCGCCATCTTCGATCGCACGGTGACGCTCGACGCCTCGCGAATCGAGCCGATGATCACCTACGGCACCAACCCGGGCATGGTCGCCCCGATCAGCGGTCGCATTCCGGAGCGCGGTGACGAGGCTTTCGATGAAGCGCATTGCGTTATATGGGATTCGAGCCGGGCGAGGCGCTGGCCGGCAAGCCGGTCGAATGTCGTATTCATCGGCAGTTGCACCAATTCACGGCTTTCGGACCTTCGCGCCGCGGCCGCCCTTCTGCGCGGCCGCAGGATCGCGCGCGGCGTGCGGATGCTGGTCGTGCCCGGCTCGCAGCAGGTGAAGCGCGCGGCCGAGGCGGAGGGCCTGCACGAGGTGTTCGCGGCGGCCGGCGCGGAATGGCGCGAATCGGGCTGCTCCATGTGCATCGGCATGAATGGCGACACCGCCGCTGCCGGCCAGTACGTCGTCAGCACCAGCAACCGGAATTTCGAGGGTCGCCAGGGGCAGGGCGCGCGGACGCTGCTCGCCAGCCCGGCGACGGCGGCGGCCGCGGCCGTCACGGGGCGACATCACCGATCCGCGCGAACTGATGGCGTGAAGCGGGAGGCGCGCTGGCCATGAAGCCGATCCGCCAGATTCGCTCGCGCACGGTCGTGTTGCCGGCGACCGACGTCGATACCGACCAGATCATCCCGGCCCGCTTCCTGACGACGACGAGTCGCGACGGACTCGGCCGCGCACTGTTCGCCGACTGGCGTTTCGATGCCAACGGCCGCCCACGGCCGGAGTTCGTGCTGAACCGGCCTGAGGCGGGCGGCTGCGAAATCCTGGTGGCCGGGCGCAATTTCGGCTGCGGGTCGTCGCGCGAGCATGCGCCCTGGGCACTCTGCGACTTCGGCATCCGCGCGGTGATCAGCACCTCGATCGCGGACATCTTCTTCAACAACTCGCTCAAGAACGGGCTGCTGCCGGTGCTGGTTGACGCAGCCACGCATGCCTGGCTGCTCGCCAACCCGGGCGCCGAGATCGAGATCGACCTCGAATCGAGGACGCTGACACTGCCGGATGGACAGCGCGTGCCGTTTCCGATCGAACCCTTCGCGCGTCATTGCCTCTTGAACGGCGTCGATCAACTGGGCTACCTGCATTCGCAGCGCCCCGCGATCGACGCTTTCGAGCGAACCCGCGCGCGGTGAAAGCACGCATTGCGGTCCTGCCAGGTGATGGCATCGGTCCCGAGGTGACAGCCGAGGCCGTGCGCTGCCTGCGCGCCGTCGCCGGCGAGGTTCGGCCACGAGTTCGAACTGATCGAGGCACCGGTTGGCGCAGCCGCGATGGATGCCGGGTCGGATCCGCTGCCGGCGGCGACGCTCGCACTCGCGCGCGACGACGGACGCAGTCCTGTTCGGCGCGATCGGTGCGCCGCGTTATGCCGATCCGGCCCTGAAAGTGCGGCCGGAGCAGGCGATCCTGGAATTGCGCCGGGAACTCGGGCTGTTCGCCAACCTGCGCCCGGTCAGGCCTCATCCGTCGTTGCACCACGCATCGCCCTTGAGCGAGAGCTGCTGGAAGGGGTGGATTGCGTGGTCGTCCGCGAATTGACCGGCGGCATCTACTTCGGGCGCCGCAGCGGCAGGACGACTACGCCACCGACGAATGCCGTTACACCATCGCGGAAATCGAGCGCATCGCGCGCGTCGCCGGACGGCTCGCGGGCACGCGACGGCTGCGAGGTCACCTCCGTGGACAAGGCGAACGTGCTCGAGACCTCGCGACTCTGGCGGCAGGTCGTCACGCGCGTGATGACGGCAGAGTTCCCGGATGTGCGGCTCGAGCATCAGCTCGTCGATTCGACCGCGATGCTGCTGCTCACCCGCGCCGGGGGATTTCGACGTGATCGTCACCGAGAATCTATTCGGCGACATCCTGAGCGACGAGGCCGCGGCACTTGCGGGTTCGCTTGGACTGATGCCGTCGGCGTCGCTCGGTGAGGGCAGGCGCGGCCTTTACGAGCCGATCCACGGCTCGGCGCCTGACATCGCGGGCGCAGGGCATCGCAAATCCCTATGGCGCGATCGGGAGCGCCGCACTCCTCATGCGCCATTCCCTGGCACTGCCGGCCGAGGCGGTGGCACTGGAGAAAGCGATTGCGGGCGCGATCGCCGCGGGCGTACTGCACCCGCGACATCGCGAAACCCGGCGCGCCGGCCGCCGGCACTCGCGCTGCCGGCGACGCGGTATTGAAGCGACTCTAACCGACCGCGCTCAAGCGCCCGTGGGCGCGATCGAGCGCTGCCATGAGATCGGCGCTCAGGTCCTCCACCGCTTCGATGCCGATCGAGAGGCGCAGAAGTCCGGGCGTGATGCCCGCCGCGAGCCGCGCTGCCGGATCCATGCCGGCATGGGTCATCGTGTCGGGATGCGCCACGAGGCTCTCGACGCCGCCCAGCGACTCGGCCAACGAAAAGCACGCGAGTCCGTCGACGAAGCGACGCACCGCCGGTTTGCCGCCCGCGAGTTCGAGTCCGATCATGGCGCCGAAGGCACGCTGCTGGCGCGCAGCGAGCGCGTGTCCAGGATGCTCCGGCAAGCCCGGGTAATACAGGTGCGAGACGGCGGGGTGGCCGCGTAGCGCCGCCACGATCGTCTCGGCATTTTCCGCGTGCTGGCGCATGCGCACGTGCAGGCTTCGCAGGCCGCGCAGCGTCAGGTAGCTGTCGAACGGGCTTCCCGTGACGCCGAGGCAGTTGCCCCACCAGTCGAGTTCCTTGAGCAGTGCGGCGTCGCGCACCACCACGGCGCCGCCGACCACGTCGCTGTGTCCGTTGAGATACTTGGTCGTCGAATGCACGACGAGGTCGGCGCCGAGATCGATGGGCCGCTGCCAGACCGGTGACAGGAAGGTGTTGTCGACGACGACCAGCGCGCCCTTGACGTGGGCTAGTCGAGCGACCGCGGCGATGTCCGTGATTCGCAGCAGCGGATTGCTCGGCGTCTCGATCCAGACGAGACGCGGTGCAGGCAGCAAGGCGCGCGCCACGGCGTTGAGATCTGTGAAATCGACAAACTCGACCTGGACGCGGCCGGTTCGGTGCAAGGCAGCCAGAAGGCGGTGCGTGCCACCGTAACAGTCATGCGGCGCGACGACGCGCTCGCCGGGCTGCGCGATGGTCAGTGCAAGCGTCACCGCAGCCATGCCGGTGGCCGTGACCACCGCGCCCGCGCCGCCCTCGAGTTCAGCGAGGGCGTCGCCCAGCAGGTCGCGGGTCGGGTTGCCGGAGCGCGAGTAATCGTAGGTACGCGGCTGCTCCAGACCCGCGAAGGCGAAGTTCGCCGAAAGGTGTATCGGCGGCACGATGGCGCCGTGGTGTGCGTCGCTCTCGATGCCGGCGCGCACGGCCGCGGTCTGTGGTCGGTGCTTCTGTCGTCATGGGCGAGTTCCGTCCAGCGCGACGGCGAAAGCCGGCGCCAGCTAGTTCGCGTTCCTTCAGGAACGCGTCGTGGCCAAAATGAGAGTGCAGCTCGATGCAGTCGGCCGTTGCTGCCGAGTCCCATCGCCAGTTCGCGGACTTCTTCGAGGGGCACGAGCTGGTCCTCGACGATGGCGACCAGCGTCACCGGCACCTGGATCTGCGCCGGGTCCACGCGGTGCCGGTCAATGGACTCCGACAGGCACAGGAAAGATTCCGGCGAGTGGCGACCTGCGTAATCGTCGCCGCGGGAGAACAGGTAATCCTCCACCGCGAAATCCGCTCGGCCGTCGGTCTGAACGACCAGCCGGAAAACGGGCATTCGAATTCCGTGCGTGTGCGATAAGTCGTCATTGCGAGCGCGCGCGCGATGCGCAGATCCGCCTGGTACCATCGCCGAGGCGCAATGCATGCCGCACGATCTCGCGCTGGATGGCGCGCCAGGCGGTCGAGAGCGCATTGCTGCGATGCGCGGCGCTGATCGCGAGCACGTGGCCGACGCGTTCCGGCGCGAGCTCCGCCGCGGCAAGGCCGACCATGCCGCCGTACGAGGCGCCCGCGAAGGCGTGAAGCGATTCGACGCCGAGGTGGTCGCAGACGGCGAAGAGCGCACGCGCCTGGTCGCGCGCGTCAATGGGCGTGAAATCGTCCCAGTCTTCGCGCACACCGGTACTCGCCGCCGTCGCCGCCAGATCCAGTCAATGGCGAGTACGCGGAATCGATGGGTGTCGAGTGGAAGACCGGGCCCCACCAGCGCTGACCACCAGCCGCGGCGGGGATCGGCGGTGTCGTACACCTGCCGATGCGCTGAAATGCCACCCAGCGCGGCGACGACCGGGGCACCCTCGGCCCCCGCAAGACGCCAGGCAACGCAGGCCGGTTCAAGCCGGCCGCCGTGATGCAAGGGGAGGGCGGCGAGCGGCAACTCACCGCTTTCAACCACGGCGATTCCGGCAGCGCGCGCGCGCGGCTTGGTCAGCGGTCTTACCGCGACGGCATGGCTATTTGGCAATTGAGGCTCTCCCATCGACACGGCCTGCGGCCCGTTCCTGCGGAGAGCCCGTTCGGCGGGCCGGTTGCAACCTGCGAACCCGGCTAAACCGGGTGGATGCATCCACTCATCTATCGGCGAACGGCGAACCGTCCTCCGCAGGAGTTAGCACCATTCCGGGCCATTCGGCCCCGGCGGTTGCCCCGGCTTCACTGGGCCTTTCCCTCAGCCGGTCTCGATGAGCAAGGGTGAGTCTACCGAGGCGGCACGAGGCCGGTCAAGTCCGGCCGTGCCTTGGTCGTGACAGTGTACTAACGGATTAATACATCAGCACAATCCAGGATTAGCCGCGTGCCAGCCCGGTGTCCTCGCCAGCTTCGGCGAAAATCTGCCGCTCGACATCCTGCTGGTGCGCGGCTCAGGGCTGACGATTGACTGGCCGATAAAGCTCCACGGCTTTTTGCGCCGAAGTCACGATCCCCTTGATCATCGCCGAGCTGAAGCCGCGGTGTTCCATCTCATTGAGCCCGGCAATCGTGCAGCCGCGCGGCGTCGTCACACGGTCGATCTCCGACTCGGGATGCGAGCCGTCGCGGATCAGGAGACTCGCCGCGCCGCGGGCGGTCTGCGCGGCCATCAGCAGCGCCTCGTCCGGATGAAAACCGATCTCGATGCCGCCCTGCGAGGCGGCGCGGATCGAGCGCAGGAAGAAGGCGACACCGCAGGCGCAGAGCGCGGTTGCCGACTCCATCATCGATTCGTCAATTTCGAGCGTCGTGCCGACCGAATCGAACAGCGCCTGTGCGCGAGCCAGCGCTTCGCGATGCGCGTGCGACGCCGCCAGGCAGGTCATTGACTGGCCGATCGCGATTGCCGTATTGGGCATGGCTCGCACGATCGGGAGCTCGACACCGACTCTTGCCTGGATCTGGCCGATCGTCACGCCGGTCACCACGGAGATCAGCGCATGACGCTTCGGATCGAGCGCGTCGCGGATTTCGACGAGCAATCCGTCGAGTTGACGGGGCTGCACGGCGACGACAATCTGCCGCGCCTTCTCGACAGCCGCGCAGTTGTCGGTGGAGATGCCAAATCCGGTGCTCGCCAGTTCCGCGAGTTTTTCCGCATGGCGGCGCGTCAGTGTGATGTCGGCTGCGCGAACACCCTTGGTCCCGAGCAGGCCGCGAGCGAGTGCTTGCCCCACATTACCGGCGCCGAGAATTGCGATCGGCCCAGTCGTCAGTTCGGTCACTGCATTCTCCTTAGCATGTCACTGCGCCTTCCGCGGCGCTGCCGACGAGCCGGCGGTATTTTGCCAGCACGCCTTGAACATCGTCTGCAGGCGGCGCCTTCCAGGCGCGCCGGCGCTGCTCGAATTCGATTTCGGAAATGTCCAGGCGAATCTCCCGCGACTTCGCATCGATCGTGATCCGGTCGCCGTCTTGAACGAGCGCGATCGGGCCGCCGACCGCCGCCTCGGGCGTCACATGGCCCACGACGAAACCATGGCTGCCGCCGGAGAACCGGCCATCGGTAATGAGCGCGACCGAATCGCCGAGCCCGCGGCCCATGATCGCAGACGTGGGCGAAAGCATCTCGCGCATCCCGGGACCGCCCACCGGACCTTCGTAGCGAATGACAATGACGTCGCCGCGCCGGATGCTGCCGTCGAGGATCGCCTGCAGGCAATGCTCCTCGGATTCGAAAACCCGGGCGCCGCCCGTGAAGCTCAGGCCTTCCTTGCCGGTAATCTTCGCGACCGCGCCGGTCGGGGCCAGATTGCCGTGCAGCACCACGAGGTGGCTTTCGGCCTTGATGGGGTGCGCAAAGTCGCGCACGACGTCCTGGCCGGCAGGGTAGGGAGTGACCTCGGTCAGATTCTCGGCGACCGTCCGCCCGGTCACGGTCATGCACCCGCCATGCAGCAGTCCCTGGTCGAGCAGCATCCTGAGGAGCGGCGTCAGCCCGCCGATCGCGACGAGTTCCGACATCAGGTATTTGCCGCTTGGCTTCAGGTCCGCGAGGACCGGCACACGCCGACCGATGCGCGTGAAATCCTCGAGAGCGAGCGGCACGCGCGCCGCATGCGCCATCGCGAGCAAATGCAGCACGGCATTGGTCGACCCGCCGAGCGCGATGACGGCCGTGATCGCGTTCTCAAAAGCCTCGCGCGTCAGGATCGCGGAGGGTCGCAGATCCTCTTCCAGCATCCGCATGACCGCCTGCGCCGGCCTGCCGGCAGTCGAGTTCGCTTGGCCTCCGATACCGCCTCCTGTGCCGAGCTGTTCGGCAGGCTCATGCCGAGCGCCTCGATGGCCGAGGCCATCGTGTTGGCCGTGTACATGCCGCCGCAGGAGCCGGGCCCGGGAATCGCCGTGCGCTCGATGTCCGCAAGTCCGGCGGCATCGAGCTCGCCGCCCGCATGGCGACCGACGGCCTCGAACACCGAGACGATGTCGCGCCCCTGGACGCCGGGCCGGATCGTGCCGCCATAGACAAAAACCGACGGGCGATCGAGCCGCGCAAGCGCCATCAGGCAGCCCGGCATGTTCTTGTCGCAGCCGCCGATCGCGACGATGCCGTCGAATCCCTGGGCTCCCGCGACGGTTTCAATCGAATCGGCGATGACTTCGCGCGAGACCAGCGAATAGCGCATGCCCGGCGTGCCCATCGAAATGCCATCCGAGACCGTGATGGTATTGAACAGCACGTCGCGGCCGCCGGCGGCCCGCACCCCCTCCCGGGCCGCATCTGCCAGCACATTGATATGCATGTTGCAGGGCGTGACCATGCTCCAGGTCGAGGCGATGCCGACCTGCGGTCGCGCGAAGTCGGCATCGTCGAAGCCGACCGCGCGCAGCATCGCCCGGTTGGGCGAGCGCTCGGCGCCGTCGACGACCAGCCGAGAATGCTTGCGGGAATGCGATCCAGCCATGCCGCGATCTTCACCGGGTTGACAGTGCCTCGGCGGGTCGTCGATGATAAGTGCATGCGTCAGCAACGTCGATTCTGCTTTTTCTTCTTTGCGAGCACACGGAGGCGTGGGCCGGCGGCGTAGTTGCGCATCAAGAATCCAGGCAATACCCGAGACCCCGCACCGGATACCCGCTGCGGGGTTTTTGTTTGGCGAGGCAGGGAGTGAACATGAGCAATGACATTGGCGAAATCCGCGGGCGCATCGATGCGATCGACGAGCAGATCCAGGCTCTGATCGATGACCGCGCACGTCTCGCCCGCGAAGTGGGCGCGACCAAGCAGGCGAGCGCCGCCGTGGACTTCTACCGGCCCGAGCGCGAGGCGGAGGTGCTTCGCAATGTCCTGATGCGCAACCGCGGACCGTTGAAGGACGAGGAAATGCTGCGGCTGTTCCGGGAGATCATGTCGGCCTGCCTGGCGCAACAGGATCCGCTCAATGTCGCGTTCCTCGGCCCTGATGGCACCTTCACGCACGCGGCCGTTACGCGCCACTTCGGGCATTCGGTGCGCGCGCTGCCGTTTCCCGAGGTTGAGGACGTGTTTCGCGAGGTGGAATCCGGTAATGCCGACTTCGGCGTCGTGCCGATCGAGAATTCCACGGAGGGAACGGTGCGCCATACGCTCGACATGTTCCTGTCCTCACCGCTCAAGATCTGCGGCGAGGTGGAACTCGCCATACGACACCACCTGCTCGGCCGCATGCGCGCACTCGTGGACGTTCGTCGGGTCTGCGCTCATGAACAGGCGCTGGCGCAATGTCGCACGACGCTCGACCGGATCCTGCCCGGCGTCGAGCAGATTGCAGTATCAAGCAACGCCGAAGGCGCGCGACGGGCGCGTGACGAATCCGGCACGGCCGCGATCGCGAGCGAAGTGGCGGCGCAGATTTATGGTCTCGAGACAATCGTGTCCGAAATCGAGGACCGGACCGGACAACATGACGAGATTTCACATCGTCGGGCGCACGCTGCTCGCCCCGAGCGGGCGGGACAAGACGACGATTCTGATGTCGAGTCGCCGATACGGAATCGCCGGGGGCGCTGTTCCGCCTGCTGGAGCCGCTGGCCCGGCACGGGATCAGCATGACCCGAATCGAGTCGAGGCCGTCAGGGCAGCGCAAATGGCACTATGTCTTCTTCGCCGACCTGGATGGCCATGCGGCGGACCCGCCGGTGGCGGCGGCCCTCGAAGAACTGGCCCGGACTGCTTCACTATTCAAGCTGTTAGGTGCGTATCCCTGCGGTGTCTAGCGGAAGCTTGACTTGCCGCGTGGGTTCCATGAATATCAATGACATGCGCCTCGCGCCCGTCAACTCGCTTATGGTCGTAAGTGTCCTCGTAGTCCTCATTAGCGGAGGTACGGGGTAGTCTGAGCGAAGGGCACAAGCCGAACTCAAAACTGAACCCCGCACCGGTCAAGCCGCTGCGGGGTTTTTCATTTTCCGGAGGAGACATCGATGAAGCTCTATGTCGAAGACGATGCAGATCCGAAAGCCCTGGACGGGCGAATCGCCGTTATCGGCTATGGCAGCCAGGGACGCGCGCATGCGCTGAATCTGCGCGACAGCGGCTACGACGTCGTGGTCGGCCTGCGCCCTGAAGGCAAGACCGCGGCGCGGGCACGAGTCGAAGGCTTCGAGGTGCGCGCGCCCGCGGACGCGGCGCGCGGCGCGACACTTGTCGCGATCCTCACGCCGGACATGACCCACCCGGCGGTGTTCGCGCAGATCGAACCGGTTCTCGCGGCGAAGACCGCGCTCCTGTTCGCGCACGGCTTCAGCATCCATTACCAGCGCGTCAAGCCCGATGAAACGCTCGATGTCGTGCTGGTCGCGCCGAAGAGTCCCGGTGATCTCGTGCGCCGCCAATACGAGGCGGGGCAGGGCGTGCCCTGCCTGATGGCCGTCGCCCAGGATGCAACCGGCCGTGCGAAGGCGCGGACGCTCGCCTACGCGCACGCGATCGGCGGCACCCGGAGCGGCGTGCTCGAAACCACCTTTGCGGAGGAAACGGAGACGGATCTTTTCGGCGAGCAGGCCGTGCTCTGCGGGGGTGCGACGGAACTCGTCGTCAAGGGCTACGAAACATTGGTCGAGGCGGGCTACCAGCCTGAGGTTGCGTACTTCGAATGCCTGCACGAACTCAAACTGATCGTGGATCTTCTGTATGAGGGCGGTCTCGCGAAGATGCACCAGTTCGTGAGCGAGACTGCGAAGTACGGCGACCTGACGCGCGGCCCGCGCGTGATCGACGATCACGTCAAGGACACGATGCGGGCGATTCTCGCCGAGATCCGTTCGGGCCAGTTCGCGCGCGAGTGGGTCGAGGAGAACGCCGCTGGTCTGCCGCGCTATCGCGAACTCATGCAGCGCGACCTCGAGCATCCGATCGAGCGGGTTGGCAAGACGCTGCGCGAGCGGATGAACTGGCTCAGGCGCTCCGCGGCCGCATGAAGGGCGCCGACATTCTGCTCGGGGCGCTGCGAGCCAAGGGAGTCGATACGGTTTTCGGCTACCCCGGCGGCGCGATCATGCCGGTCTACGACGCGCTGCTCGGATCCGGCATCCGGCATGTCCTCGTGCGCCATGAGCAGGCGGCAGCGTTCGCCGCCGACGGCTATGCGCGTGTCTCCGGCCGGCCCAGGCGTCTGCATCGCGACCTCGGGCCCCGGTGCGACAAACCTGATCACCGGCATCGCCAATGCGTTCCTCGACTCGGTGCCGATGATCGCGATCACCGGCCAGGTGGCGACGCCGCTCATGGGCACGGACGCCTTCCAGGAGGTGGACATCTTCGGCATGACGCTGCCGGTCGTGAAGCACAGCTACATCGTGCGACACATCGAGGACCTGCCGCGCATCGTGCACGAGGCCTGGCACATCGCGACGAGCGGCCGCCCGGGTCCGGTGCTGATCGACCTGCCGAAGAACATTGCCGCGGGCGAGGCGCATGGCGTTCCGAGACGCGCCATGCCGCACGCGCCAGTGCTCACGCTCGACTCGACCTGGTGGCGCTCGGTCGCGCGGCGGCGCTGATCGCTGCCGCCGAACGCCCGATCATTTACGCGGGCGGCGGCATCGGCATTGGCAGGGCGCTCAAGAGTTCCGCCAATTCGTCGCTCACGACCGGAATTCCGGTCGTCGTGCACGCTCAAGGGTCTCGGCGCCGTACCGACGGACGATCCGCACTTTCTCGGCATGATGGGCATGCACGGCACGCGCGCGTCGAACATCGCCGTGCAGGAGTCGGACCTCCTGATCGTCGTCGGCGCGCGCTTCGACGACCGCGCCACCGGCAAGCTCGACGGCTTCGCGCCGCATGCGCGCGTGATTCACCTCGACATCGACCCCGCCGAGATCGGCAAGCTGCGCCACGCCGATGTGGCGCTGGCCGGCGAGCTTCGCCGCCCTCGCTGGATCGCGCTTCAAATGACGACTGCCATCCCGGCCTGGCGCCGCCACTGCCTGGCGCTCAAGGCGCAGCACGCCTGGCGCTACGATGCGCCGGGCAAAGGCATCTACGTCCCGGACTTGCTGCGGCGGCTGTCGACAAAGGCGGACGGCGAGCTGACGCTCACCTGCGACGTCGGCCAGCACCAGATGTGGGTCGCGCAGCATTGCCTCATTCGCAGCCCAGAACGGCACCTGACGAGTGGCGGCCTCGGCGCCATGGGTTACGGCCTGCCGGCCGCGATCGGCGCGCATTACGCCGATCCGTCACGCCTCGCCGTCGCGGTGAGCGGCGACGGCTCGATCATGATCAATATCCAGGAACTGGCGACGCTGAAGCGCTACGGGCTGCCGGTCAAGATCCTGCTGATCGACAACCAGGCGCTCGGCATGGTGCGGCAATGGCAGGAACTCTTCTTCGAGCGCCGCTTCAGTGAAGTGGATCTCTCCGACAATCCGGATTTCGTTGCCGTGGCGCGCTCATTCGGAATCGATGCGCCTTTGCATCGAGACGCGCGACCAGGTCGACGAGGCGATCGATGCACTGCTGAACCATCCGGGCGCGCTTGCTGGTGCACTGCCGCATCGATCCGGCGGCCAACGTCTGGCCGCTCGTGCCGCCCGGACATACCAACGCGACCATGCTCGAAGGAGCGATGTCATGAAACGGACCATTGAACTCAGGCTGGCCCGCGCGGAAGGAGCGATCGTCCGGACGCTCGGCCTGATCGAGCGGCGCGGCTTCACCGTGACGGCGATCGCGACCCGGAGCGACGCAGGCCTGAAACGCTCGTGCTGCGGCTCGAGGTCGCGTCCGAAGGCCGGCCGTTCGACGTCCTGGTGCGCCAGATCCTGCGATTGATCGACGTGCGCGCGGCACTCTTCGTCGAGTCGCGCACAGCGATGCGAGGGCGGCATGCTGAGAAGCGTGGCAACCGCCACGCCCACCGTCACGTTGGCCGATGTCGAGGCCGCGGCGGTACGGATCGGATCGCGCATTGTGCGAGACGCCCTGTCTGCACGCGCCGGCGCTGTCGCAACTCACTGGCGCCGAGATATTCGTCAAGTTCGAGAATTTCCAGTTCACGGCCTCTTTCAAGGAACGCGGTGCGCTTAATTTCCTGCTGCAGCTCGATTCGAAGGAGCGCCACCGCGGGCGTCGTGACAATGTCCGCCGGCAATCACGGCCAGGCCGTTGCCTGCCACGCCATGCGACTCGACATTCCAGCGACCGTTGTCATGCCGCTTTTCACGCCCTACGTGAAGGTTCAGCAGACACGATCGCATGGGGCCGAGGTCGTGCTGCATGGGGAGACGCTCGACGCCGCCGGCGAGCACGCCTGGGAGCTCGCGCGGGCCCGCGGCCGCATCTTCGTTCATCCGTTCGATGATCCCGACGTCATCGCGGGCCAGGGAACCGTGGCGCTCGAGATGCTTGCGGCGCAGCCCGCGATCGACACGCTGGTCGTGCCGGTCGGCGGTGGCGGGCTCGACGGCCGGCATGGCGGTGGCCGCGAAAACGCGCAATCCGGGTGTCACGGTCATCGGCGTTCAGTCGACGTCCTTTCCCTCCATGGTCGCCGCGCTGAACGGAGAGACCGGCCGCGTGCATCGGTTCCACGATCGCCGAGGGCATCGCAGTCAAGGCTGCGGGCCACCTCACCCGCCGGCTCATTCGCGGGACTGGGTCGACGACATCGTGCTCGTGGACGAATGCAAGCTTGAAACAGCCATCACCCTGTTCCTGAATGTCGAGAAGACCGTGGCGGAAGGGGCGGGCGCCGCGGGTCTCGCGGCCGTTCTCGCGGAGCCCGCATCGATTTCACGGCCGCAGGGTCGGTCTCGTGCTATCCGGCGGCAACATCGATCCGAATCTGCTCGCCTCGGTCATCGTGCGCGATCTGGTGCGGCAGAAGCGAATCGTCGGCCTGCGTCTCACGATGCCGGACCGGCCGGGATTTCTGGCGCGGATCAGCCAGGCGATCGCCGACCTCGGGGCAAACGTTCTCCAGGTGGATCATCGCCGGCTGTCCGTCGCGCTGCCGGCACGCTCGGCGACACTCTGGAACTGACTTTCGAAGCGCGCGATGCAAAGCATGGTGAAGAAGTTGTCGCGGCGCTCAAGGCCGCCGGATTCGACCCGGAGATCTTGCCGCCCTAGGAATCCTGTTTCCCGCCCTCGAAGCCGCGGCAACCGAGCTGTTTGACGCGGCTCCTAAGGCGTTTTCGCAGAAATGCTTCTCAGGTTCCCGGCGGCTCCGACCCCGGTTCCGGGTCCGGCAGCGGATAAGTCTTTGCTTCGGTGGCCGGTGCCGCGGGATCTGCGGGCTTCGCCGGCTCAGCTGGCGACGGCCTGGGTTGCGCTCGTGGTCAGTCTTGCGTCACTTCGGCGACGAGCTCCGGTGCCGGAGCGGGCGGGGCGGTCTTGCTGGCGAGGATCGTCGCCGCGCTGGACTCGCCGCCATAGAAGCGCTTGTTCGCCTTCTTGCCGATGAAGATGCCGTTGCCTTCGAGCGAGACGCCGGCGAAGAGTCCCTGGGATTTCGCGTAGGCGTAGACCTCGGCGTCGAAGGTCATGCTGGTCGCGGCCTTGGCCGTGACGACCGACCGGGCCCGCCGCGACGGAGGCATCGGCGCCAAGGGTCAGCTTGCCGTCGGTGATGCCCTCGACACTGTCGCGCGTCGTCAGGACGAGCACGATGTCGGAGACCTGGCCGCCGGCCTGGAATCCCCAGCTGCCGCCGCCCGTCTAGACGAAGACGGGATTGCTCCAGCTGCGATCGGGATTGCGCACGAGCATCACGCCATTGCCGAAGCTGGCGCCAAATATCAGGCCGACTTTCACGTTGGCCGGCAGGATGATGATGCCCTCGGCACGTGCCAGCAGCAGGTCGGGAATCTGCGTGTCCGGGATCGCCTGCAGGTCGCGCAGCACGATCAGCGACTGGTCGATCATCGCTTCTTCGGTCGTGACGGCCGCGGCCGGCGTCGACAGGAGCTGGCCGCGAGCGTCGCGCCCAGGACCTTCGAAAACAACTTCATGGAGTATTCCTGTTCAGTCCCCCCCGACAGACCGCACGCAGGGTGACAGGTTCCGCGCGGCGGGCGTGGTGTTGGTGTATCCGTTGTGCGACGGCTGATATCGTCCACACTGAGGTCGCCATGATGCGCCGATTCTGCTTTCGCGGTCACGCTGCTCCTCGCCTGTCGATGCCGCCCGCGCACGCCGAATGGTACGCGCGCGAAGAGGCGATCATGGGCACGCGGATCGCGGTCGAGGTCTGGCAGGACGACCCGGCCGCGGCCGAGCTGCCGCGATCGACGCGGTGATCGCCGAGATGCACCGGATCGACGAGCTGATGTCGGTCTACAAGCCCGAAAGCCAGCTTTCGCAGGGTCAATCGCGACGCGGCCGACGGGGCCGGTCAAGGTGGACCCGGAGCTCGCCGGCGCTGATTTCCCGGGCGCTCGAGTTCTCGGAGATGTCCGGCGGCGCCTTCGACATCACCTATGCGAGCGTCGGCTACCTCTACGACTATCGCGCGCACAAGCACCCGACCGAGGCCCAGATCCAGGCGGCGCTGCCCGGCGATCAACTGGCGGCATGTCGTGGTGGACTCCTCGACTTCAACCGTCCGCTTCACGCAGCCGGGCGTGCGCATCGACCTCGGCGGGATCGCCAAGGGCTACGCCGTCGACACCAGCATCGCGATCCTCGCGGGCGCGGGGCATCACGAATGCCACGGTGACCGCCGGGCGGTGACAGCCGGATCATCGGCGACCGGCGCGGCCGGCCCTGGATCGTCGGCATCCGCCATCCGGACGACCGCAATCGCGGTGATCGCGCGCATCCCGCTCGAGGACGCGGCCATCTCGACTTCAGGCGACTACGAGCGCTTCTTCGACGAGGACGGGGTGCGCTACCACCACATCATCGACCCGAAGACCGGCAAGAGCCCGCACGGGGTCACGCAGCGTCACCGTCATCGCCCCGACCTCGACGATCGCCGAGGGACTGACGAAGAGTGTCTTCATCATGGGACCGGAGCGCGGGCATCGCGCTGGTCGAATACGCCAGCCGGACGCGGATGCGGTGGTCGTCACCGCGGAGGGGAAGGTGATCTACTCGAAGGGGCTGGCGCCGCCTAGAACCACCGGAGAAGAAGAAGCCGGATGACGTCCGCGTCGAACTGGTAGAGCGGTTCGGTGCCCGGCGGCGACGCCGGTGGTGCGCAGGTCGCGGAAGTCGTCGTACTCGAAACGGATGCGGTCGTACTCAGGTTGAGCGCAGCCTTGCCAAGAAACTCGATGCGGCCCGGCTTGAATTCGTAGGCGACGCCGAAACCGAGCGTACTGGCTCTGTCATCGCGGCAAGTTCCTTGTCGCGCGCGAGGAAGTTCTGGAAATTCTCGCGCGGGAACAGGTCCGAATAGAACTCCGCCGCGTTCTGCGTGTAGAAGCGGTAGTGGACGTCGAAGGTCCACTCGTCGTCGAGCGGGTGCGTGTAGGAGACCTCCGCCGTGCTCGCCGCGGATGTCCCAGGTGTCGCGTGTAGAAGCGGTAGTCCGCCCTGCGATCGCCGCGCGATACGGCAGGTACCAGCGCGCCGCGCAGCGAGAGGGCATTGCCCGTGCGCGTGCGCGGGTAGCGCTCGGACTCGTACGAATAGCCGAGCGCCGCGTCGGGGTCCACGAAGCGAACCTGGCGATAGGGGTTATTGAGGAATCCCTCCTCGGTGATCGTCTCGAAGGAGAGGCCGAGGATCAGGTTCTTGGTCGCGACCTGCGAGACGTCGACGCCGTAGATGCGCCGGTCGACCTGGTCGGCGAAGGTGGCGTCGCCGCGGCGGGTAGACATCGTCCCAGCCGCGCGTGAAGAAGAGCGAGACCGTCGTCAGGTCGCCAAACATGTCCTGGCTGATCGAGAGGCTCGCGGTGTCGGCGTCGTAGTCGTTCTCGCTCGAATTGCTGAATGAGGCCGCGTAAGTGACCTTGCCGCGCAGGTACTCGAAACCGACGCCGTACTGCGTGCGCTCTTCCTTGTACGGGCTCGCCGTCGTGATGACGTCGATCGAGGCGGACGAGACCATGTCAACGTAGTAGCTCGCGTTGACCGCATACTTCTCGGCGAACTTCTTGCGCACGAGCAGCGAAGGACCGTCGATCGTGACGCCGCCGCCGTCGTAGTAGTGGTACATCAGGTCGGCGCGATCGTCCGGCAGGACACCCGCGACCGCTGTGAGCGGCAGCAGGAGAAGCAGGGCGATGCGCGCGGATCAATTGCATCCGCAGCCGCCGCCGCTCGCGCCCGAGGCGCCGCGCGCGCCCTCGCGCGACTCGTACACGTGTTGCATATAGGAGGATGCGATCGGATTGCTGTCCCAGGCCATGATCGGGTCGGCGATGTTCTCGCGCTCGTAGGGCTTCACCCAGGGCTCGAGGCGCGAGCAGCCGCTCGCTGCGAGGAGGAGAAGGGCGGCGGCAACGAGGCGCGCCGGACTTCACGACTTCTCCCGCAGCATCGCGCGGATCTGCTCGATGTACTTGGCCTCGTCGCCCGGCTTGTAGGCGCGGTGCTGCCAGCGCAGCCGGCCCTGGCGGTCGACCAGGAAGGTCGTCGGCATCGCGCTGACGCCGTAGTTGCCGCTCACCTTGTTGTCGGGATCGAACAGGATCGGGAAGCTGACGGGCGTCGCGCCGAGGAATTTCTCGGCGTCGGATTTCTCGCTCTCGACGTTGATGCCGACCATCTCGAAGCCCATCGGCTTGTACTTCGCTGTAGATCTGGTCGAGCGCCGGGAATTCCTGGCGGCAGGGCCCGCACCAGCTCGCCCAGAAGTTGATCATGACGACCTGGCCCTTGAGGCCGGCGAGCGAAACCTCTCCGCCCGCGCGGTTCGCGAGCGTGAACTCCGGTGCGGGCGGCGAGCCGTCGGTCGCGGCTGCGGGCCAGGCGACCGCGACGAGCGCGGCAAGCAGCGCCGCAAGCGGAAACCTGAGGATCGTCTTCAAGTGGCCTCCTCAGAAGAACGCCGTGAGGCCCAGCGTCGCTTCGTAGTTGTGGGTCGACTTGTTCGCGCCCAGCACGTCGACGTCCATGATGAGATCGCGCATGTCGAGGTGCACGGCGAGCCAGTCCTTGATCAGTACGCGGACCCCGGCCCCCGCCGTGATCGTGAAGCGGTCGGCCCCGGCGAACTGCGTGGCGCCCGCGCCGAGCGTCAGGTAAACGGCGCTGTTGTAGGCGCGCTTGCCGCCGAGGAAAATCTCGCCCGGTAGTGCATTCCAGCCGAAACCGAGACTGTAATAAGTGAATTGCCTCTCACTGTCGGTCAATAAGGGCGCTCCCCCCGATAAGCCGCTCGAAACTGGACAGTCCTGCATCGCTGGTACCCGCTATTCGCCTCAGCAAAGAAGTCCTCGTTGAGGTGGTAGGCAATGCGGGCGCCGTAGACCAGGTTGACCTCGAAATCCTCGACCGAGAGCGACCCGACATAGGCGCCGGCCTCCCAGTTCTCCGTGTCGATCTTCGCGGGCTTGATCTCGCGCCGCTCCACCTGCGGCTCGATGACGACGGGCGTTTCCCCGCATTTTCGGCGGGGCGGGGGTCCCTCCGCGGCTCGTCATTGCGCCACGGCATGTGCGAGCAGCCCGCCATCGCCCAGCAGGCCGACTCAGAAAAAGAATGCGAATCCGATTTTCCATTCGATGTCTTCCTCGTTCTCGTCGCGGTCGGTGAAGACCACGTATTCCTTGTATTCGCCGCGCACGATGAAGCGCCGTGCCAGGTAGGCGCGGACGCCGATGCCGGCATAGGCGACCTGGTCGGTGCGCTCCGGCGTCCCGACGAGCGCGCCCGACGGCTGGATCCGGATGACGCCGGTGCCAATCGAGAGAAACGGCTGGATGCGCCACTCCGGCATCGGCACATGGGTCACGCCGATCGTGGCGTACTGGCCGTCTGAGAAGTTGCCGAGAATGTGCGCGAGCGCGAGCTCGCCGGAGAGGTGCTCGTTGAAAGCGTAGGCGCCGTAGACTGTCACGACGTTGGCGCCGCCGTAGTCGCCGACCATCATGCCGACTTCACGGCGGTGCGCGCCGAAATCCTCGCGAGCGGGATCGTCGATCTCCAGGCGCTGGCCCGCGGGCAGGAGCGTCTCCGCCATCTGGCCGCGATGCACCCAGCCCTCGCGGCCGTCGGTGTCGACCACCTGGAACCAGTCGGTGCGGCGCTTGAGAACGCGCACCGTGGCGCCGCGCTCGACCACATTCACGATCGGGAATCCGCGGCCGGGACCGGTGCGAAGCTCGAGATAGGGATCGGCGACGGTGACCTCGAGCCCTTCGGCCCAGGCCGTCGATATCGCCGCCAGAAAGAACAGCAGCCCGCAGGCCGCGAGCCGCGCCATCGCCTTAGTTAACCGGTGCCATGAAGGGGTCGTTGTAATACTGTCCACCGATATCCAGCCACTCGGCGATCAGCCGCAGTTCCGCCGGCGTCAGCCATGCCCGCTCGTGCGAGCCGCCCGCATCGAAACGGCTGAAGAACGCCGCCGATGCCCGCGCGCCCGCGGCGCTCATCGAAGGGCCGACCGGCACCGGCACCAGCGTCGGCAGTCCTGTCACCGGATCCGGAGGTCCCGGCACCAGGATGTCCTGCAGCGCGCCCATGTTAACTTCCTGCGCGTTGTCCGTGAACAACAGTTCGCGATACGAGACCAGGTGATCGGCCTCGTCAGGCGATGCGCCTCCCGAGAGATCGAGCTGGGACGCGGGCAAGCGCACAGCGCCCGCAGCATCGACCGGGCTGTGGCAGGAGATGCAGGTGTTGTCCGTCACGGCGCCGCCCGCGTCCAGCACCTGGCGCGGCACCGACCAGAGCGGGTGAATGTGGTCCGGATAGTGGATCGTGATGCGGCACAGCGCGGACCAGTCGGACTGGCAGGCGGCGCTGGTCGGCGCCGGGCGTCGTGAGCAGGTTGTAGCGATAGCTGAACGGCGCATCCGGTGCGCGGCCCGAGGCGACCGGGTCGGTCCACACGTCCTCGTAGATCACGTCGACCGACGGCGTCTGTGCGGCGCAGTCCGTCTGGCAGCTGATGCGCGCACGCGCCTCCGCCATGGTTTCGCCCTGGTCGGCGAAAATCGCCGGATTCGAGTTGGGGAAGGGCAGGCCCGTCGTCGTCGCGCCCGGGTTCGACCGAGACGAACAACTCGCGGCGTCCGTGCGAAATCGCGGGCGGCGCGCCGGGTTGCGCGCCCGCCGGAATGTGGCAGCCGTTGCAGGTGAGCACTTCGCCCGCGCGGACCTGCAGCCAGTTGAGGTGACGCGGCGACAGGCGCCGGCCGTTTGCATCGAGTACGCCGACCCCGAATGGAACGCCGGCAGGAACCTTGATCTGGACCGAGCCGTCCGGCTCGACCGGCGCGTAGCCGAGGATCTCGCGCATGCCGAGACCGCCCGCGGCACCAAAAGCAGTGCCACGGAAATCGCGGACCTCGTCGTCCGGCAAACCGACCGCCTTCTCGATGCGGATGAAACGCGCCGGCCTTTCGTCGGCCGTGGTCTGCACCGGGTCAGAGAGCGAGGCATAGCCGCCCGGCGCGTAATCCGCGCCGTCGAGGTCGTAGACGCTGCGGATGTTCAGGATGCCGACGTTCTCGGAGGCGAGCACCGGGTCGTAGTCCACTCCCGCCACGGCGTCGATGATCACGGCGGGCAGGGGCGTGCGCGGCGCCAGCGAGATGACCTCGGAGTAGCGCGATGCCCTCAAGACGGCTGGAGCACGGGCCGCTGCGTCTGGTCGCGCGGGTCGTAGATCCATACACCATATAAAGGAGGCGCGGGCACGAGCGCGGCGTTCGCCAGGTTCTCCGGCGTGCAGGGTAAGGTGCGACCGGCGGTGTCGTTGAGCCGGCACATGGTCCAGGTCGTGAGCAGCCGGCCGGTGCCGTCGCGGAGCGGGAACACCGACGAGTAACGCCCGCCCGGCGAGAGGCCGGGATCGGTGCGCACGTCGTTGACCGACAGGCGCGATTGCGCCGGACCCTGAGAGGCCCGCGTTCGCCAGGTTGGGCTGCTCGATCTCGACGAAGGCCGCCGTATCGATCGTGACCGGATCGCCGCCGATGTCGGTGCCTTGAACGGCATGAGAAGCGCGACGATGCCGGCCGGTCCTCGGTCGGGCGCGGCGCGAGGAACTGGACTCCGTGTCCGTCGTGCCGGTCGCCCGCCGGTCGCGTGGCTGTTTGCGCCGTAGAGAAGCTCGAGGCCGCTGCCGTCCGGGTTCACCGTATAAAGATGTATCGAGCTGCCGCTCGCGTTCTCCCAGCGGCTGAATACGATGCGTCCGTCGTCGAGGACTGACGGGTCCATGTCGTGGCTCTGGTTGAACGAGATCTGGCGGATGCCGGAGCCGTCGGTGTTCATCACGTGCAGCACGAAGGCGTGCTCGTTGCGGTCTTCGTCCTCGGCGGCGAACTGCGGCTTGCCTTCGTCTATCAGTACCGCCTTCGACTGGCGTTGGCGGGTCGAGGAGAAAACGATGCGCCCGTCCGGCAGGTAATGCGGCGCGACGTCGTGGCCTTCCTCGGCGACGATGTCGGACACGATGACGCGGCGCAGCAGGTCGGTCGTGCGGTCGTATTCCCAGATATTCCAGGTCGGCTGCTCGCTGTCCATCGCGCCGGGGATGAGCGGCATGCGCATCGCGAAGACGAGCTTCGTGCCGTCATAGGAGCCGTCGACGTCGCGCACGCTCCACAATCCGCCGGTCATGACGCGCTCGTGATGTTCCGCTCCGGAACGTCCGGTGCCGCGCGATCGCGCAGCCACACGTCGGCTCCCTCGACGAAGGTCTCGAGCTCGCGCACGTCGAGGTCATCGAGGTCGACAGTCTGCGGGCAGCGGGCCCCTTGATGTAGGCGACCGGGATGTCGAGCACGACCGGATCGGGCGACTGTCCGCTGCCGATATTCACGTCGCCGTCGTGTCCGGTGGCACATCCGGCGAGCCAAACGACCGCTAACGACAATATCCGTGATGTCGGATTCGTGACACGCATCTCAATTCACTCCGGTTCCGACAACCCTTTTGACACGACAGAATGCAGGTGAACGACTGCGTCACGGTCGCGAAAACCCGTATGGGTTTCCTTAGATACAAGCCATTTGCGCGATTAACCAACTAGTCACGGATTCAGCCTACCTTGACCTGTGTCTCGGGTGAATGTCGCCGTTCAGAGACATTACCCGACCTGAAACCCGCCGATATATTCGCCCGCAGTTTCTGAAACCGCGAGCGAGTGGAGCACGGAAATGCCCTGGTCGCCAGATTGTGCAGGGTTCGTATCGTGAAGCGCGTCACCGCTCTTGTAGCGCTCGTCGCATTCGCCGCTCTCGCCAACGCCGGGCCGCGCGAACAGGCGAAGCGCATGCACGATCGCATCGCGGGCGTGCCGCCCACCGCTGCCGTGCTCGGCGCGATGGAGACCGAGATCGCGGCGGGCCGCACGCAGGCCGCGGCGCTGATCGCGATGGACAATCCGTCGTTCTACTCGGTGACACTCAAGAACCTCGTCACGCCCTGGACCAACCGCGAGCAGACGGTGTTCGCGCCGCTGAACGACTACACCGCGACCGTGATCGGCATGGTCCGCGACGACGTGCCTTTCAACGAAGTGCTGTCCGCGCGACATCCTCTACGTCGGCAACGCGGGCCTCGGGCTGCCGGCGGTTTCCGCGACCAGCAACGACGCACTACGAGCAGATCGAAGACCGCGGCGTCAACCTGCTGCACCGGCCTGCAGCGCACGACGCAGTCGGGCGTCTACGGCACGCCGCCTGCCGCGACCGCGGGTGTCATCACGAGTCGCGCGCCGCGGCGCAGTCGTTCTTCATCGCCGGCACGAACCGCGCGATGTTCCGCTTCACGCTGCTGAACTACATGTGCCGCGACATGGAGGAGGTTCAGGACACGTCGCGGGCGCCGGACCGCATCCGCCAGGACGTGAGCCGGAGTCCGGGCGGCGACGCGCGCCTGTTCCTGAATAATTGCGTCGGCTGCCATTCGGGCATGGACCCGATGGCGCAGGCGTTCGCGTTCTACACGTTCGACGACGCGCAGGGCCGGCTGGTCTACACCGGCGGCACGCGTTCAGCCGAAGTACTTCAACAACGACACGACCTTCGCTCCGGGTTCCGTACGCCCGACGACCAGTGGGAGAACCGCTGGCGCAGCGGGCCACAACGCGCTGCTCGGCTTGGATACCTCGCTGCCGGGCTCGGGCAGCGGCGCGAAGTCGCTCGGCGAGGAGTTCGGCGCGAGCGATGCGTTCGCGACCTGCCAGGTCGAGAAAGTGTTCCGCACGGTCTGCCTGCGCGACGCCGCAGGACGCGGCCGACCGCAGCCAGATCGGTTCGATGACGAGCTCGTTCCGTTCGAGCGGCTACCGGCTGAAGCAGGCCTTCGCCGATGCTGCCACGTACTGCATGGGCGACTGAGGGTCAGCCGATGAATCGCGACGCAAATTTCCGCATGCGGTTGCTCACGGCCCTGTCGCCGGTGTTACTCGCCTGCTCGCGCTCGCGGCCTGCGGCGGCGGCGCCTCGACTAGCGGAGAACCCGCCGACGACTCCGCCGCCGCCCGCCGGCTACGCGGGCCCGCCGCCGGCGAGCCAGGACGTGCAGGCCTTCAAGCTCAACGTCTGGGACAACCTCCAGGCGTCGAATCGCTGCGGCCAGTGCCACGTCACCGGCGGCCAGGTGCCGAGCTTCGTGCGCAGCGACGACATCAACCTCGCCTACGAAGCCGCGAACAGCGTCGTCGACCTCGGCAATCCGTCGGCCTCGAGGATGGTCACCAAGGTCGGCGGCGGGCACAACTGCTGGCTCGCGGCCGATTCGGCCTGCGCCGACCAGCTGACGGTCTGGATCCGCAACTGGGCCGGGCAGACACTCGGCGGCACGCGCGGCGCGCCGCTGCAGGCGCCGCCGATCAAGCGACGTCGGCGCGAGCAAGTCGTTCCCGGCGAGCTCTGCGCTTTTCGCCTCGACCGTCTATCCGCTGCTGACGCAGTACTGCTCGCGCTGCCACTCGTCGGGCGCGATCACGCCGCAGTCGCCGTTCTTCGCGGAGGGCGACGTCGACGTCGCTTACGCGGCAGTGCGCGCGAAGATCAATCTCGACACGCCGGCGCAGTCGCGACTCGTCGTGCGGCTGCGCGACGAGTTCCACAACTGCTGGACCGACTGCGCGCACGGCCGCGAAGCATCATGCAGGCGGCGATCCAGGACTTCTCGGACGGCGTGCCGCTCACGCAGGTCGATCCGGACCTCGTCATCTCGAAGGCGCTGACCCTCTATGACGGCACTGTCGCAAGCGGCGGCAACCGCTTCGACAATGCCGCGATCGCGCTCTACGAATTCAAGACCGGCACGGGCACCGTCGCCTACGACACCTCGGGCGTCGAGCCCGCGCTCAATCTGACGCTGTCGGGTGCGGCGACCTGGGTCGGCGGCTGGGGCATCGACCTGCGCGGCGGCAAGGCGCAGGGCACGACCGCGTCCTCACGCAAGCTCCACGACCTGATCCGTGCGACGGGCGAATACTCGATCGAGGCCTGGGTTGCGCCGGCGAACGTCGTGCAGGAGATGGCGCACATCGTGAGTTATTCCGGCGGCACGACCGCGCGGAACTTCACGCTCGGCCAGACGATGTACAACTACGACTACTTCAACCGCGCGACGACGACTGACGGCAACGGCGATCCCGCGCTGTCGACGCCTTCGGCCGACGAGGTGCTGCAGGCGACGCTCCAGCACGTCGTCGCGACCTACAGCCCGGTCGACGGCCGGCGCATCTACGTGAACGGCGTGCTCACGACTGCGGCAGATCCGACGCCGGCCGGCCTCTTCACCGACTGGAACGACACCTTCGCGCTCGTGCTCGGCAATGAGGTCTCGAACGACCGCACCTGGCAGGGCGTGGTCCGCATGGTCGTGATCCACAACCGCGCGCTCACCCAGGCGCAGATCACTGCAGAACTTCGAGGCGGGCGTCGGCGAGCGCTTCTACCTGCTGTTCTCGGTCGCGCACCTGATCAACGTGCCGCAGAGCTACCTGATGTTCGAAGCGAGCCAGTTCGACAGCTACTCGTACCTGTTCAACAAGCCGGCCTTCATCAGCCTCGACGGCAGCCAGGACCCGGACCAGATCCCGATCCGCGGTGTACGCATCGGCATCAACGGCGCGGAGGCGAAGGTCGGCCAGGCCTATGCGCCGCTCGACCGCACGGTCACGGCCGCCGTGTACGAGCCGGCGACCGGATTCGGCCTCTCCGGCATCGGCACCGTCGTCGCGCTCGACAAGGGGCCGGCCGCGGACGAGTTCTTCCTGACCTTCGAGCAGATCGGCTCGAACACGAACGCCTTCGTCGAGCCGGCGCCGACGCCGCTGCCGCCGCCGCCGGATGGCATCCCGGCCTCGGAGATCGGGCTCCGCAACTTCGAGGAAATCTCGGCCTCGATGTCCGTGATGACCGGTGTGCCGACGACGAATCCGCGGGTCGCGGACACCTACAACCGCGTGCGCGAACAGCTGCCCACGGTCGAGAACATCGAGGGCTTCCTCTCCTCGCACCAGGTGGGCGCCGCGCAGCTCGCGATCGAGTACTGCAACGAGCTCGTTAACGACGCGGGGCTCCGCGCCGCGTACTTCCCGGGCTTCAACTTCGGCGCATCCGCTGCGACGGCCTTCGACACGCCGGCGGAGCGCGCCCAGATCACCAGTCCGCTGATCGCTCGCGCGGTCGGCACGGGCATGGCGACGCAGCCCTCGGCCCTGGAGATCACGACGGAAGTGGACGCGATGATCGGCCGACTGACGGCCTGCGGCGCCGGCTGCGCTGCCGACCGGACCGAGGTCATCGTCAAGTCAGCCTGTTCGGCTGTGATCGGCAGCGCCAGCACGCTGATCCAATGAGGTGCTTGCAAAGATGAGCAGAAAATCGCGCCGCGGCCCGCTGCATCCCGACGCGCCGCTGTATCAGGCAGACCATCCGCGCCCGGTCACGCGCCGCCAGTTCGTCGCGCAGGGCTTCGTCACGGGCGCAGCGACCGTCATCGCGCCGACGCTGTTCGGGCTGTTCGCCAACCCGCGCGCCGCGCAGGCGGCCCTGTCGCCGGATCTCGAGACGCTGAAGGCGGGCTGCGGCTTTGCCGTACAGGGCGCGGGCAAGATTCCGTTCATCTGCATCGACCTCGCCGGCGGCGCCAACATGGTTGGTTCGAACGTGCTGGTCGGTGGGCAGGGCGGACAGCGGGATTTCCTGTCGGTCGCAGGCTACGGCCGCCAGGGCCTGCCGGGCGACATGGTGCCGAATGCGCCGAACGCGGGAAGCCCGACCAACGACTTCATTCAGAGCGCGCTGGGTCTCTCATTCCATCTCGACAGCGCCTTCGTGCGCGGCATACTCGAGCGTGTCAGCGTGACGACAGCGGCGAGCACCAATGGCGCCGTGATTCCGGCGCGCTCGGAGAACGACACCGGCAACAACCCGCACAACCCGATGTACGGCATCTTCCGTGCCGGCGCGGACGGCGAACTTCTGTCGCTGATCGGCTCGGAGAGCTCGGAGTCCGGCGGCAATTCGATGTCGCCCTCGTATCTCGTCGATGTGTCGGCTCGCCCGACGAAGGTCGACCGCACCAGCGACGTCACGGGCCTCGTCGACACCGGCAAGCTCGTCGGTCTGCTCGACCAGGACGACGCCGTGCGCGTCATGGAATCGATCCAGCGGCTTTCTGACAGCAAGATCGCGCGCGTCGACACGGGCATCACGCGCGATGCGGTCATCAAGGACCTCGTGCGCTGCAACTACGTCAAGGCCGCGGACCTGACCGACCGCTACGGCGACCCTTCGGCGCTCAATCCGGAACTCGATCCGGACATCGTCGGCCCCGCGGGATCTTCACGCGCGCCGAATTCGACAACGACGACGAGTTCCGCAAGACCGCCGCGGTGATGAAGATGGTCATCAACGGCTATGCCGGCGCCGGCACGATCACGATGGGCGGCTACGACTACCACGGCCAGGGTCGCGCGACCGGCGAGCTCCGCGACATCCGCGCGGGCCGCTGCATGGGCGCCTGCCTCGAATACGCCGCGCGCCGCGGCGTTCCGCTCATGCTTTACGTGTTCAGCGACGGCTCGCTCTCCGCGGACGGCGTCGTGGACAACAGCGTCGACGGCCGCGGCAAGTTCGACTGGTCGAGCGACAACCAGCAGACCGCCGCGTCGTTCTTCCTCGTCTACAATCCGGCGCGGCCGCGCCGCCGCTCTACACGGGCGACAGCCGACCGCCCGAGCAGCATCAGCAGATCGGCTGGTTCAAGAACGACGGGTCGGTCGAGACCGCCGTCGACGCCGGCGGCGAACAACGTCAACCTGCTGGTCGAGACGGTGATCCTGAACTACATGGCACTGCACGGCGAGCAGGGCCAGTTCGGCACGCGATTCCCGGGCAACGGCCTGGGATCGGCGACACTCCAGGACAGCCTCATCGCGTTCAATCCGATCGTCAACGGCACCATTGTGTGACGTGCGCCGAGACCGCCGGCGCTGCCTTAAGTAAACATATCCCGAGCCGGAATTGTCCGGCATTATGTCACACGGGGTTGACGATATGGACCATCGCAATCTTCGCCGCCGTGCGGCAGCGCGTCTCTTCCTCGCAGCAGCTTCAGCCACGATTAGCGCTGGCCGCTTTCGCAAGCGAAGGCACGGCCGCCCCGGATTTCGCGCTTGCATCCACCGCCGGCACGCAACTACCGCCTGTCCGAATATCGCGGCGAAGTCGTCGCGCTCGTCTTCTGGGCGAGCTGGTGCGGCGACTGCCGGCAGCGAGCTCGAGCGCTTCGAGCGTCTGCGCCGCACCTACGGCAGCGTCGGCCTCGTGGTGCTCGGCGTCAATCTCGACCAGGAACCCGAACGGGCTGCGGCGCTCGCCGGCGCCGCGGGCATCGGCTATCCGGTCCTGCTGGATTCCGGCAAGGACGTCAGCAAGACCTATCGCGCGGACGATCTGCCCCTGATCGTCCTGATCGACCGGAACGGCGCGATTCGCGCACGGCATGACGCGCTCGACGAGCGCGAGGAGCGGGGACTCCTGGTGAATCTCCGCGACCTGATCGACGAGTAATCGGGAGTGCGCATGAGATACTGCACTGATTATCATTTCCTCGCGGCCATCGCAGCGTCGATGCCTGCATTCGCCGCCGATGTCGCCGGAACCCGCCGCCGAGCGCTCGGCACTCGACGCCGAGGTGCAGTCGCTGCGGCGCGAGGTTGTCGACCTCAACCGCGACCTGTTCATGCTGGAAGAGGATCTGCTGTTCCCGGCGAGCACGCAGATCGCGGTGTTCGTCTCGATGGACATCGGCACTTTTTTTGCGCTCGATTCGGTGCAGGTCAAGGTGGACGGCAAGGAAGTCTCGAACTACCTCTACACGGAGCGCGAGCTCGAGGCGCTGAAGCGCGGCGGCGTGCAACGGATCTGGCTCGGCAACCTGAAAGCCGGCGAGCACGAGGTCGTCGCCTTCTTTACCGGGAAGGGCCCGCACGAACGGGACTACAAGCGCGGCACGACACTCAAGGTCGAAAAGGGCGTCGGCGCGAAGTATGTGGAGCTCAAGATCAGCGACCGCGTGCGGAAGCTGCAGCCCGAGTTCGTGGTCCGCGTCTGGGAGTGAATGTCGAGTGCTCCGCAGAATCCTCATTCTCGCGGCGCTTGACGCCCTGCGCGTTCGCGGCGCCCGTGGTCGAGAGAGGCCATCCCCGGCCTGCCGGCCGTGAAGGTGCAGGACCTGCATTACGGCGACGTGCTTTTCCATTTTTACCAGCACGATCACTTCGAAGCGCTGGTCCGGCTTGCCGCCTATCGCGACCAGGGACAGCTCGCCGCGCATGCGCGCGATGCGGAGCTGCTGCGCGGCGGGCTCTACCTGTCGCTCGGGCAGCATCGCGAGGCGCGCGAGATCTTCGAGCGCGTCCTGGCCGACGTATCGACTCCACCGCAGGTGCGTGACCGGGCCTGGTTCTATCTCGGCAAGGTGCTTTAC
This sequence comes from uncultured Gammaproteobacteria bacterium, assembly GCA_963819545.1. Classification (GTDB taxonomy): domain Bacteria; phylum Pseudomonadota; class Gammaproteobacteria; order Steroidobacterales; family Steroidobacteraceae; genus SCUD01. Next base: position 293,335 of record CAWFWJ010000003.1, read on the forward strand.
GCGGCCGGCCTGTTCGAGGAATCGGAGCGGGCGCTGCGCTCCTCGGCGGGCACGCTGTCCGCGGAACTCGATGCCGAGCGCCATCTGTTGATCGCGCAGGGCCTCATGTATCGCCAGCAGCTACGACCAGGCGATCGTCGAGCTTCGAAGGTTGGCAGGGGCCGCGGCTCTGGCTTGCCTACGGGCAATTCAACCTCGGCGTCGCGCTGGTGCGCGTGGGGCAGCAGGAGCGCGGCCTCGCGCTGCTCGACAGCGTCGGGCAGATTGTCACGCGAATGGCCGGAACTGATCGCGCTGCGCGACAAGGCGAACCTCGCGATCGGTTACGCGCATCTGCAGGCCGGCGAGCCGGCCGCCGCGCGCGCCGCGCTCGACCGCGTGCGACTTAACGGTCCGCAGTCGAGCAAGGCGCTGCTCGGCGCGGGCTGGGCCGACGCGGCGGCGAAGCAGTACGAGGCGGCGCTGCTCCCCTGGCAGGAACTGCAGGGGCGGAACCTGCTCGACGCCGCGGTGCAGGAATCGTATCTCGCCGTTCCCTACGCCTATGCCGAACTCGGCGCGATGGCCCAGGCCGTCGAGCTACTACGAAAAGGCGATCGCCGCGTACGACGCCGAGCGCTCGCGCATCGGCGAGTCGATCGGCGCCATCCGCTCGGGACGCCTGCTCGACGCCGCCCTGAAGGCCGAGCGACGACGGACGCGAGGGCTGGTTCGGACAGCTCGCCGACGTCCCGGACTCGCCGGAATCCCGCTATCTCTACCACCTGCTCGCGGGCAACGAATTCCAGGAAGGCCTGAAGAACTATCGGGCGCTCGAGGCGATGTCGAAGAATCTGTCCGGCTGGTCGAACAGCCTCGGCGCATTTGACCGACATGGTCGAGACGCGCCAGAAGGCCTTCGAAATGCGGCTGCCGGCGGCCGACGCGCGGCTCGCGACCGTGGACGTCGCGACGATCAATGGCCGTCGCGACGCGCTGCATGCGCGAGCTCGAGACTGCGATCGCGTGCGCGCGACCTCGATGCGCTTGCGACGGACGAGGAGCGCGGCCAGCTCGACCTGCTCGCCGAGGTGGACTGCCGAACTTGCGCTCCATGCAGGGCGATGCCGCCTATGACGAGGCCCGTGAAAAGGCGCGGCTCGCGCGCGGCGCGCTGCTCTGGAAGCTCGACGCCGCCTGGAAAGTGCGGAGCTGGCAGGCGAACCGCGCGCTCCGCGACCTGAATGCCGCCGTATACGACGCGCGCACGCGCGAAACCGCCTCGTCACGCGCGCGCGAAGGGCGCACCGGAACGCAACGCCGCGCTCGGCGCGCGCGTGAAAGACGCAGTTCCCCGCGCCGCGGCGCTCGCCGTGCGCGTGGATGCCGCGCAAGTCGGCCCAGGGGCGGCATCTCGCCGACATCGCGATCGAGCGAGCTCGAGGCCCAGCGCCAGCGCCTCGACGAGTATTCCGTCCAGGCGCGCTATGCGCTGGCGACGATCTACGATCGGGCGACGGCGAGTCCGCCGCCCGCGACGCCGCAGGGGACGCCGTGAACCGCCGGGTCATTGCCGCTGCAGTCATTGCGCTCCTTCCTTTCGCGGCCGGTGCCGCGAAGCCTGCGCCTGCCGCCGACGCTCAAGGACCTGAAGCGCCCGCCGCCCGAGATCCGCAGCGGCGAGACCGTCGCGCCGGATCCCGATCGCGCGCGAGCAGCTGTATCGCAGCTTCCTCGAACTCGAGGGTGGCGATCCGGCGCTTCGGACCGAAGCCATGCGCCGCCTCGGCGACCTGCAGCTGGAGGCGGGCGACAGCGCCCGCGGCGAGACTGCGGGGATGGGCGAGGCGGAGACGCGCGAGGCGATCGAGATCTACACGCGCCTGCTCGAACAGCAGCCGGACTATGCCCGCGCGCGACGTCGTGCTCTACCAGCTCTCGCGCGGCTGGGAGTCGCTCGGCGATGCCGACAAGGCGCTCGGCTATCTCGACCAGCTTGTCGCGAAGTACCCGTCGAGCCCGCGAATCGACGAGGCGCAATTCCGCCGCGGCGAGATCCTGTTCAGCGCGAAGCGCTATCCGGAGGCGCAGAAAGCCTACGAGGCGGTGAGTGCCCACGGCGAACGCGGCGAGTTCTACGAGCAGAGCCTCTACAAGCTCGGCTGGTCGCTGTTCAAGCAGTCGGAGAACGAGGCTGCAATCGAGCCCGTTCGTGCGCGTGCTCGACCTGAAGCTGATCGATCCATCGAAACCGGGCGGCGTCGTCGAGCCCGGCGGATCTCGCGCGCGCCGATCGTGAGCTCGTGCAGGACACGTTCCGCGTGCTCTCGATCGGCTTCTCCTACGTGGACGGGCAGGAGACGCTCGACCGCTTCCTGTCGCGGCGCGGCGAGCTGCCGTACGCCTACATGCTGTATTCGGAACTCGGCGACCTCTACGTCGGCAAGCAGCGCTACACGGACGCCGCCGACACCTATCGCGCCTTCGTCGACCGCTACCCGGACCACGAACGCGCGCCGCTCCTGCAGATGCAGGCCATCGAAGCCTACAAGAAGGGCGGATTCGCGCAGCTCGTGCTCGACGGCAAGAAGGAATTCGTCGAGCGCTACCGGCTCGGCAGCTCCTTCTGGGCAGCTCGCACGCCGGAGCAGTTCCCGCGCGGTCGCCCGCGAGCTCAAGACGAACCTGACGGACCTCGCGCAGTACTACCACGCCGAGGCGCAGCGCTCGAAGAAGAAGGCGGACTACCACGAGGCGGCACGCTGGTACCGCGAGTTCCTGCAGTCGTTCCCGGATGACCCGCAGTCGGCGGGGACCAACTACCTGCTCGCCGATACGCTATTCGAGAGCGAGGATTTCCGCGCGGCCGCCGTCGAATACGAGCGGACCGCCTATGCCTATCCGTTCCACGGGAAGTCAGCCGAGGCGGGCTACGCCGCGCTCGTCTGCCTATGAGCGCGAGGCGAAGGTGCTCGAGGGCGCGCGCCGCGGCCGAATGGAACCGGCAGCGGCTCGAGAGCCAGCAGCGCTTCGCGATGACCTTTCCCGCGCATCCGGAGAGCGCGACGCTCCTCACGCGCACCGCGCGCGAGTACTACGATCTCAAGGACCTGCCGCAGCGCCCTCGAAGTCGCGGGTCTCGTGCTCGCGCGGCAGCCGCCGGTCGATCGCCGCGATGCAGCGCACGGCCTGGACGGTCACGGGCAACGCGCAGTTCGACACCGGCGGCTATGCCGATGCCGAAGGCGCCTACCTGCAGGTCCAGTCGCTGCTGCCGCCGCAGGATCCTGAAGCCCCGGCGATCACGGAGCGGCTCGCGGCCTCGATTTACAAGCAAGGCGAGATGAAACAGGCCGTCGGCAACGCCGCAGGGCGCCGTCGACGATTACCTGCGCGTCGGCAAGCTCGCGCCGGGCGCGGCAATCCGCGAGACCGCGGAGTTCGACGCCGGCGCGTTGCTCGTGTCGCTCAAGGACTGGCCGCGCGCGATCGGCGTCCTCGAGTCCTTTCGCAGCGAGCTACCCGACGAGCGCACGCCAGGCCGACGTGACCCGGAATCTCGCGCTCAGCCTACTCGAGGGCGGACGGCCCGGCGAAGCCGCCGGCGAATTCGAGCGCATCGCGGCTTCCGGCGCGGAAACGCCCGAAGTGCAGCGCAACGCGCTCTGGCAGGCCGCCGAGCTCTACGAGAAATCGGATCAGCAGCGCGCGCGCGATGGCGAGCTACGAGAACTACGTCAAGCGCTTCCCGGCGCCGCTCAACGAGGCGATGGAAGCGCGGCAGAAGCTTGCGGATTACGCGAAAGACACGGGCAACGTCCTCGGCCGTCGCGAAGTGGCTCGACGGCATCGTCGTCGCCGATCGCGAGGCGGGCGGGTCGCGGAGCGACCGCAGCCGCTATCTCGCGGCGCTCGCGACGCTCGAACTCACGAACGCGAGCCGCGATGCCTTCCAGTCCATCCCGCTGGTCGCGCCGCTGCAAGCGGACGCTCGCCGACAAGAAGGCGGCGATGGAGCGGGCGCTCGCCGGTTACCAGGCGGCGACCGCGCTATGCGGTGGCAGAGGTGACGACGGCTGCGACCTACGAGATGGGCGAGCTTTACCGCCGGCTGGCGGCGGATCTCATGAAGTCGGAGCGCCCGGCGAACCTCGATGCGCGAGGAACTCGAGCAGTACGACCTGCTGCTCGAGGAGCAGGCCTTCCCGTTCGAGGAGAAGGCGGTCGAGATCCACGAGTTGAACGCGCGCACGCGCCGCGGACGGCCTCTACGACGAATGGGTGCGGAAGAGCTACGCCGTCCTCGCGGAGGTCGAGCCTGCGCGCTTCGGCAAGCGGTCGAGCCGGAGGCGTTCATGACGGAACTCGAGCTGCCTTGGCTGCTGCCGGCCGCAGGCCGCCTGCGCCGGTCGACCGAGCCGCCGAAGAAGGGCAGGAAGGACGAGAAGCCCCGAGGCCGTGCCGCCGACTGCCCGCGATCGCGCCTGCGACGAGCAGCAGTTCGCGGAAGCCGTGCGCCTGCTGCGAAGCCGGCGATTTTCCGGCGGCGCGACCGATCCTGGAGAACTCGTCGCGGCGGAGCCGACGCTCGCCGCGCCCGCCGTGAACCTCGGCATGCTGCATGCGCGCGAGAAGCCGCTGGCCGGAGGCCGAGGCTTCGCTCGCCGAAGGCATCCGCCGCGATCCCGGGAACGCGGTCGCGCTCAATGAGCTTGCCGCGGTGCAGCGCGAGGACCGGCCGCTTCAAGGACGCGGAGGACGCGCTACCGTCAGGCGCTCGACTGCCGACCCGGAGCATTACCGCACGCACCGGAACTTTGCGGTGCTGCTCGACCTCTACCTGTGGCGCCCGGCCGAGGCGCTGCAGCACCTCGAGGCCTATCTCTCGAAGTCGGGGACGGCGGACCGGCAGGTTTCCGGCTGGATCGCCGAACTCAAGCGGCGCGTCGGCGACGTCGCCCAGACCGCGGGAGTGCAGCCATGAGACCGATACCCGCTGCATCCTGCTCGCGTGCTGTCCTGCTCGCGCCCGCTGCGCGTGGGCCCAGGAGGCCGCGCCCGCGCGCCGCCTGCCGAGGACCGGCAGCCGCCGGTCAGAGGAGCCTGCGGTGACGGCGACGGATCGAGCCTCGCCGACCATGGACCACCTCGAGCTCGACCCGACCGCGATCACGGGCAACCGCGAGCTGCCGAAGGTCATGGTGATCGTGCCCTGGAAGCGGGCCGACCTCGGCGACCTGACCGGCCGGCCCGCCAACAGCCTCCTGAACGAGGTGCTGGAACCGGTCGATCGTGAGGTTTTCCGCCGCGAACTGCGCTATTTCGAGGCCCTGGAAGCGAAACCCGAGACGTAGTCCCGGTTTTCATAACCCGGACCAACGGCAACCTAACCCCCTTAAAGACCCCATCTGGAGCAGCCCATGCACGCCCTGGACATCATCCTCAACTTCTTCCGCGAGGGCGGGATTTTCCTGTACCCGATCGCCCTCGTGTGGGTCGTCGGCCTCGTGATCGCACTCGAGCGATTCGGGTTCATCATGACGCGTCGGCGCCGGCAACCGCCAGCATGTGGGCGCAGATCCAGCCGCTGCTCGAAGGCGGCAAGTTCCGCGAGGCCCTGCAGGCCGTCTCGAACTCGGACACGGCGCTCGCCCACATCATGCGTTACGGCATCACGCGCATCCAGACTGCGCGCCGCCGCGACGACATCGAGAAGGCGATGGAGGAGAGCCTCGTCGAGGTGATCCCGCGTCTCGAGAAGCGCACGCACTACCTCGCCTCGCTCGCGAACATCGCGATGCTGATGGGCCTGCTCGGAACCATCATCGGCCTGATCAGCGCGTTCGCGGCGGTCGCCCAGGCGAACCCGGCCGAGAAGGCGAGCCTGCTCGCGGCCTCGATCTCCGTCGCCATGAACAACACGGCGCTCGGCCTCGTCACTGCGATCACGCTGCTGCTCGCGCACCTCTATCTCGAGACCAAGACGACCGAGATCGTCGACAGCCTCGAAGTCGCGTCGGTCAAGTTCCTGAATGCGCTCAACGAGAAGAAGATGGATCCCGAGTCGCAGCAGGAGGCCGCGCGCCAGCCGCCAACCGCCCGATGGAAGCGGGAGTGAGGGGCGCCCGCGCATGAGCGGTTCGCGCATCGCACGGCGGCAGTCGCGCAACCACGCGCGCTACCGCGGCAGGAATGACATCAACATCGTCCCGATGCTGGACGTGATGGTCATCCTGATCTTCTTCCTGATCTTCACGGCCGTGTTCTCGAAGATGAACATCCTCGAGCTCAACCTGCCGGTCGACGGACGGGCCGCCGCCGGAGCTGCCGGCCGTGCTGGAGCTGGAAGTGATCGTGCGCCAGGGAGTCATCGAGGTCGCGGACCGCAACACCGGGCTGCTCCAGCGGTTGCCGGACACCGCTGAAGGCGCCGACTTCGACGGGCCTGTCGAACTACCTGCGGCGCGTGAAGATCCGCTTCCCGGAGAAGAAGGACGCGACCGTGCTGCTCGAGGCGGACATTCCCGTACGACACGATGGTCCAGACGATGGACACGATGAAGTCGTTCGACACGATGCTCGACGGTCAGCCGGTGCGCGGGGAGTTGTTCCCGCAGATCTCCGTCGGCGACGCGCCGGTCGCCCGGATTGCCGCGCGATGATCGCCTCGCGCCTCAAGCGCCACCGCAAGCCGGGCCGCCGCGGCGGGTTCGCACGGCATGTCCTCGCTGATCCCGATGATCGACATGCTGACGATCCTCGTCGTTTACCTGCTCGTGCACGCGGCGGATTACGAGGTCCTGCCGAACACGAAGAGCATCCAGATCCCGCTGTCGGTCTCCGAAACGAAGCCGCGCGAGACCGTGACCGTGCTGATCACGAAGGAAACCATTTTCGTCAACGGAACGGCGCTCGCGAACGTCGCCGACCTGCAAGCGCACGGCACGATGCCGTGATCGAGCCCTTGCGCAAGGTGCTGCGCGCCGAGGCGGACAAGCGCGTCCTGAAGGACCCCGACGATCCGACCTCGCATGAGGTGACCGTGCTCGCCGACAAGGACCTGCCGTACAGCTTCCTGAAGACGATCCTGTCGACCTGCACTGCCGCCGAGTACGGCAAGGTATCGCTCGCAGTGATCGAACGGGAACGCGAGTTTCGCGGCCCGGGCGCGGTCTGAGGCGGTCCCATGACGGCGTTCGCTGCCAACTACCGGATCTTCGATCTACCCTGGACGCCCGACGAGGACGAACAGCAGCGCCTGCGCAAGACCGCGAGCATCGCGCTCCTGATCTTCGCCACGCTCGGAATCCTCATCCCGCTGCTGCCGGTGTCGGAGCGGCCGCCGCCTGCCGCGCTGCCGGAGGAGGTCGTAAGACTCATCCTCGAGCCGCCACCGCCACCGCCGCCACCGCCGGAAGTGAAGAAGCCGGAGCCGAAACCGAGGAAGCTGAAGCCGAAACCCGTGCCGAAGCCGGTCGACCGCAAGGTCGAGGCGCGGAAGAAGGCGGAGAAATCGGGCCTGCTCGCGATGAAGGACCAGCTGGAGGACCTGCGGCAGGCGCTCGAGCCGACCGAGATGAGTTCCGCGCCGATGATCGGCAAGGTCGAGGGCGCGAGCCGCGCCGAGCGTTCGCTCATCACGTCCCGCACGGGTGTCGGCAGCGGCGGCATCAATACCGGCCGCCTGTCCTCGGGCTTCGGCAGCGGTCCCGGGAACCTGAAAGGCCACGCGACGGGCACGGCCGTGCCTTCGTTCGCGGACAAGATCGGTTCGGACCAGGCCCAGGCGAGCCGCAGCGGCTCCAGTGGCAAGGCCTCGCGCAGCCGCGAAGAGATCGAGATCGTGTTTGACCGCAACAAGTCGGCGATCTACTCGCTCTACAGCCGCGCGCTCCGCGAGCAGCCGGAACTCCAGGGCAAGGTGGTCGTGCAGCTGACCATCGCGCCGTCCGGGGAAATCACGGATTGCCGCATCGTCTCGACCGAGCTTAACGATGCCGAGCTCGAACGCAAGCTGGTCGCCCGGATCCGCATGTTCCGCTTCGAGGACAAGGACGTCGAGGCGATGACGACCACCAAGCCGATCGAGTTTTTTCCGGCCTGAGCACGGCCAGATCCTCTTGACCCAGATCAAAGCCGGTGGGCGACCAGCGGCTTAGAATTTGAACAGGCTCGGCGATTCCTGAAGCTGGGCCGCGATGGTCGATAGGAGACGGGTCATGCACTCAGCGAGCCGGGCAACCGTATTCTGCTGGATCGCCGTCGGCATGCTGGCCGCCACGGTCGCGGGCGCTGAAACCGTTGATCCGCTCGCGGTGCATAAGGCCGAAGCCGCCGCCGGGAAACCCGATCCCGCGCAGTTACAGGCCGGCGAGAAGGCATTTCAGGCGGCCTGCATGGCCTGCCACCAGCCGGACGGAAAAGGACTGCCCGGCGCATTTCCACCGCTCGCCGGCTCTGACTACCTGAAAGCGGACACGCAGCGGGCCATCGGCAACGTGGTGCGCGGCCTGACCGGGCCGGTCGTCGTGAATGGCGTGACATTCAACTCCGTGATGCCGCCGATGACGCAGTTGTCGGATGCGGAAATTGCGAATGCACTGACCTATGCGATGAACTCCTGGGGCAACGCATTCGGCGTGGTTTCTGCGACCGAAGTCGCCGCCGTGCGCGCCGGGCCGAAACCGAAACAGACCGCCGCATCGCCGACCGAGCATCCGGAAACCTCGGTTGCCGAACTGAAATACCAGGGTGCGCCATCGGCGATTGGCGAGGCGACCGCCGGCATGGAAATGGTGATTTCGCCCGGCGCGCCCGCGATGTCACGGCCCGAGTTCGACCGCGCGAAGCAGATTTATTTTGAACGCTGCGCCGGCTGCCATGGCGTGCTCCGCAAGGGCGCCACCGGCAAGCCGCTGACGCCGGACATTACCCAGGCGAAGGGCACGGATTACCTGAAGGTGTTCATCAACTACGGTTCGCCTGCCGGCATGCCGAACTGGGGCACGTCCGGCGACCTGACGCCCGCCGACGTGGACATCATGGCGCGCTATGTGCAGCACGTGCCGCCGACGCCACCGGAATACGGCCTCAAGGACATGCGCGACAGCTGGAAGCTGCTGGTGGCGCCGGCCGACCGTCCGAAGCGCAGGATGAACGGCTACGACATCGAGAACATTTTCGCGGTGACGCTGCGCGACTCCGGCGAAGTCGCGCTGATCGACGGCGATACCAAGAAGATCATCAATGTGCTGCGGACCGGCTACGCGGTGCACATCTCGCGCATGTCGCATTCCGGACGCTACGTCTACACGGTCGGCCGCGACGCCAAGGTGGACCTCATCGACCTGTGGATGGAAACGCCGTCGATCGTGGCTGAAATCAAGCTTGGCCTGGAGGCGCGTTCGGTCGAGACCTCGAAGTACAAGGGTTACGAGGACAAGTACGCGATCGGCGGCACCTATTGGCCGCCGCAATTCACCGTGATGGACGGCGAGACGCTGGAGCCGATCAAGATCTAGTCCACGCGCGGCATGACTGTCGACACGCAGGAATACCACCCGGAACCCCGGGTCGCCGCGATCGTCGCTTCGCACGAGCACCCGGAGTGGATCGTCAACGTCAAGGAGACCGGCCAGATCCTGCTGGTGAACTACAGTGACATCGACAACCTGCAGGTCACCCAGATCGGCGCCGCGCGCTTCCTGCACGACGGCGGCTGGGATCGCACGCTGCGCTACTTCCTGACCGCCGCCAACCAGTCGGACAAGATCGCGGTGGTGGACTCCAGGGAGCGCAAGCTCACGGCGCTCGTGGACGTGGACAAGATCCCGCACCCGGGCCGGGGCGCGAATATCGAGGACCCGGATTTCGGGCCGGTGTGGGTCACCAGCGCGCTCGGCAACGAGAAGATCACTTTCCTCGGCACGGATCCCGACAAGCACGCCGAGCATGCGTGGAAGGTGGTGCGCGTGCTGAAGGGACAGGGCGGCGGCTCGCTGTTCGTGAAGACGCACCCGCACTCGAACAACCTGTACGTGGACACGCCGCTCAATCCCGACCCAGAAGATCAGCCAGAGCGTCGCGGTGTTCGACATCCGCAATCCCGAGCGCGGGCTACGAAGTGCTGCCGATTGCGGAATGGGCCGACGTCGGCGAGGGCCCGAAGCGCGTGGTGCAGCCGGAGTTCAACAAGGCGGGCGACGAAGTCTGGTTCTCGGTCTGGAATGGCATGAACCAGCAATCCGCGCTCGTGATCGTGGACGACAAGACGCGAAAATTGAAGGCCGTCATCAAGGATCCGCGCCTCGTGACACCGACCGGCAAGTTCAACGTCTACAACACGACGCACGATATCTACTGAGCGCGATCAGTCGAAGGTCGCTGTGACCGTTACGGCGAAGTTCCTGCCGGGCTCCTGGTAGAGAGGCAGCAATGGATCGGTCGCGCTGCGGCCGCGGACCGCCGCCCATTCATAGTGCGTACGTCGGTCAGGTTGAACAGGCCGACACCAAGGCTGATCCGCTCACTGGGGCGCCAATTGAGCTGCAGGTCGGCGACCGCATAGCCGCCGGGTTTGAACAGCGATTCCAGCCGAATCATCGACGTCGTGTTTGGCTGCAACGAGCGTGAAATCGAGCCCGATCCCCAGCTTTCTGGAAGGAATCTCGTAACCCAGGCCGACCAGGGCGCGTGGCGGGTCGATGCTGTTGAGCGGCTGGTTTCGCACCGTGTCCTCGCCCTCCGTCCAGGTGAAGGCTAACCGGCCGGTCCAGTTCGCGAGTTCGTGGCCGCCAGGCGCCCAATGCCATATCGAGCGCCGCCTCGGCACCGTAGATTGCGCACTCGCAATGTTGCTGCGACTGGAACAATGTCGTGCCGGTGTCCGGGTCCACGCCGATGTTGACGCGCGACTCGATGAAGTCATGGTAGCGGCTGCCATACACGCTGAGCGTGCCGGCGGTCCCGCGTACCGGAGAATCGCAGGCCAATCTCGATGCTGTCGCTGCGTTCCGGCTTGAGATCCGGATTCGGGATGGCGCGCATGTTGAACTGCGGCAGGTCGAGGCCGATGTTGACGTCGTCAAATGGCGGCGACCGGAAGCCGTGGGCAGTACTGCAGGAACAGCGAAGCGTCGTCGCGAAACCGCCAGCCGAGCGCCGAGTTTCGGCGAGAGCGAGTCCTGTCTCGATACGGACCGGCGGCGCATTCGGGTTATCGGCGGCATACAGGTCGTCCACGACCGGCTTCAGCCGGTACCAGTCGGCGCGCAGGGCAGGGGTCAGCGACCAGCGCCCGTCCCGGGCCGCCATTCGTCCTGCAAGTAGAGACCGGTCTCCCGAATCTGCGGAAATCGGGAAATCGCGAACCGGCAGCGATTCGCCGAGGATGGTCGCGGTCGAAGCGCCGGAATCGTCAGGTCGGTCTGCAAGCCGTCGCGCCGCTCGATCACGCGCGTCTCCGCGAATTCGAATCCCGCCGACAAGCCGGTGCGGCCCGCGCGGCGGATTCGAACATCGCCGCGAATAGACGAGTTCTGCGCCCGCCACACGCTCGCTGTAATCAAACTCGCGATCGATCGAGACGTGGCGGTGTCGACGGCGGCGCCGCGCGTCGCTCTTCGTACGTGAGCTGGCGAACTTCCGTTTCGTGCCAGTAGACGCGCCACGACGCCGTGCCGGCGTGCGCCGGATCATCGAAGTCCTGGTCCAGCAGGACGCGCAGGCTGTCAACGCCATCGTCGCCCTGCATGAGGATCGTGTTTGCGAATCGGCCGCCGGACAATTCCAGCGAGTCGACGTCGGTGCGGTTCTGCTGCCGGTTCCATTCGGCGGTGAGCCGTAACGGCTGGCCGGATCCCGGGTACACCGCGCGTGCGAGCAGGGCGTCGGAGTCGTAGCTGCCCGGATTGGCGGGTGGCGATCCGCTGGCGTGCTCAAGCTCGTGTCCGTCGCGATGTGCATACGCGAGCAGCGATTCGACTGGCCCGGCGCGCGCCGCACCGGTGAAGCTGCAAGAACAGAATTGTCATCGGACGAGTGGCCGGCGCGCGCCTGAAACGCCCGATCGTCAGCCGCGCCCAGGACATCGGACGGGTCGAGGGTCGTGATGGCGATAACGCCCGCGATCGCGTCGCTTCCATAGAGCGCCGACGCGGGGCCGCGCAAGACCTCGATGCGGTCAACGATCGCCAGGTCGGCGAATTGCCGGCCTGTATTCGAAAAATTGCCCACCGCGAAAGTCTTGGCGGATGGGACGCCGTCGGTTTCCACCAGTACGCGATTACCGCCGAGGCCGCGCACTGTCGGGCCGCCGGTGCCGAATCGATTCGGATCGCGCGTGAACGAAACACCCGGCTCGAAACGCAACGCATCGCGAAAGTCGAATGCGATGGCATCCGAGATCTCGTTCGGCGGTGATCACCGAGACGGTGGCCACCGTTTCGCGCAGAAGCTGCGGCTGCTTGCCGACCACCCAGACTTCCTCGAGTTCTGGCGTTTCGGCGGTCGCGGCCACGCCGATTCCAGCAACTGAAGCAAGCAATGCGGCGCAAACCATGCGAAAAATTGCCCGTATCACCGGCGCAAGTCTAACCCGACCGCGCGGCGGTACCCTGGCCGGCCGCAAACGGCTAACATTCGGCTCCTGCCATCCGCAGGGGCCGCCGTGCACATCGAAAAGAACCGAGTCGTAACGCTGCATTACATCCTGCGTGACGAGCAGGGCGCCGTCATCGATTCCTCGAGCGGCCGTGCGCCGCTCAGCTATCTTCACGGCAAGGGCAACATCATCCCGGGCCTGGAGCAGGCGCTCGCGGGCAAGGCCGCCGGCGACAAACTGGACGTCACGGTGGCGCCGGAGCAGGGCTACGGCCGACGCGACGAGCGGCTCGTGCAGATCGTGCCGCGCGACCAGTTCGGCGAGGTCGCCGACCTGAAGCCGGGCATGCAAGTCCGCGCGAGCGGCCCGCAGGGGCCGCGGCATCGTGACAGTCGTAGCGCGTCGACCGCGACTTCGTGACGGTCGACGGCAATCATCCGCTCGCCGGGCGCACGCTGCATTTCTCGGTCGAGATCGCCGAGGTGCGCAAGGCCACGCACGAGGAAGTCTCCCACGGCCACGTGCACGGGCCGGACGGGCACGCTCACTAATCAAGGCCGGCCCGCGTGCCGGGGCGCTTCCCGTGATCCACCGCCAGAACCTACAGTTCCCTGAAAAGGACACGGCGCTCCGCGAGGACGTGCACGCGCTCGGCGGGCTCGTCGGCGACGTGCTGCGTGACCAGGGCGGCGAGCGGCTGTTCGAGCTGCGTCGAGGGCGACCGCGTCGCCGCGATCGCGCGGCGCGAGTGGCGAGGCCGGCAGCGCGGTGGAGCTCGTCGCGCGCACCGCCGGCCGCGATGCCGATGAGGCGCGCGACCTGATCCGCGCATTCAGCACCTGGTTCGAAGTCGTGAACCTCGCCGAGCGCGTTCACCGCGTGCGCCGCCGGCGCGAATACCTGCTCGCACAGCGACCGGCCGCAGCCGGGCGGCATCGGCGACTGCATGTACCGGCTGAAGGCGGCAGGGTTACGACGCCGCAGAAGGTGCTGGAACTGCTGGCGGGCGTCACGATCTACCCGGTTTTCACGGCGCACCCGACGGAGTCCACCCGCCGCACGATGCTCCGCAAGCACCAGCAGATCGCCGACATGATGATCGAGCGGCTGGATCCGACGCTCACGCCGTTCGAGCAGCCGCTCGGTGTGGGAACGCATCCGCATGGAAGTCACCTCGGGCTGGCAGACCGAGGCGCATCCGCGCGAGCGCCTGACGGTCGCGGACGAGCGCGAGCACGCGCTTTTCTACCTCGCGGAAGTCGTCTATCGCGTCGTGCCCGCGCTCTACGAGGAGATCGCGCTCTGGATGCAGACGGTCTTCGGACTGCCGCCGGAGCTCGACCGCATGCCCCTCATCCTGCGCTTCGGCAGCTGGGTCGGCGGCGACATGGACGGCAACACCGAAGTGCACGCGAAGACGATCCGCGAGACGCTGCATCGCCAGCAGCAGCGCGTCATCTCGGCCTACTTCCAGGAGTGCCGCGCGCTCGCGGACAAGCTCTCGCAGAGCGCGGGCCGCGTCGGCGCGAGCAGCGAGCTCGAGGCGCGGATCGCGGAGTACGACATCCTGCTGCCGAAGGCGCGCGAGTTCGCGTCGACGCGGCACGACCGGATGCCGTACCGCATCTTTCTCGCGCAGGTCGGCGGAGCGGCTGCGCATCACCTACGACGGCCGGCCGAACCACTACGAATCGGCGGACCAGTTCATGCGCGACATCGAGCTCGTCGGCCGCCAGCCTCCGGGCGAACCATGGCCGCCACGCGGGACTCTTCCCGGTGGAGCGGCTCCTGTGCCGCGCGCTGCACCTTCGGCTTTCATCTCGCGACGCTCGACGTGCAGCCAGCACGCCGCACGTGCATCGCGACGTCGTCGCCCAGGGACTCGGCCGCGAGGACTGGGCATCGGAGACGCCGCAGGCGCAGGAAGTCGCGCTCTGCGAGTCCATCACGCGCGATCGCGGCCCGGTCGCGGGATTCGACGCCGTCGGGCGGCGCACGCTCGCGGTGTTCGAGACGATGATGCAGGCCCGCTACAAGTACGGCGAGCGCGCGATCGGCGACTATGTCGTGAGCGGCACGGAATCGGCGGACGACGTGCTGTCCGTGCTCCTGCTCGCGCGCTGGGCGAACATCACGGACCGCGAAACAGGGGAGGTGCCGCTCGACGTCGTGCCGCTGCTCGAGACCGTCAGCGCGCTCGAGGGCGCGGGCGGCGGTGCTCGAAGTCGCTGCTCGCCGAGCCGAGCTATCGCCGCCATCTCGCGGCGCGCGGCGGCCGCCAGACGGTCCTGCTCGGCTTCTCCGAGAGCAACCAGGCGATCGGCATCGCGGCATCGCGTCATGCGATCTACCAGGCGCAGGTCGAGCTCGATGCAGGCGGCCGCGAAGGCGAACGTGGATCTCGACGCTCTTCTACGGTCGCGGCGGGCCCTCGAGCCGCGGCGGCGGGCCGATCGAACGGCTGGTGCGAGAGCGCGCCCGACGGCGCGACCCGCGGCCGGCTCCGCGCGACGGAGCAGGGCGAGGGAATCAGCAACAGCTACGGCCTGAGGCGCATCGCGCTTCGCAGCTTCGAAAAGGCGGTGTTCGCAGTCGCGATGGACCGCATCGAAGCGCCGCAGGCGGCCGGCCGCGCGCGGGAACTTCGGGCGCTCATGTCCACGATCGCGACTGCGAGCCGAGCGCAGCTATCGCGCGCTCGTACACGGGCGGCCGGACTTCCATGCAATACTTCCGCGAGGTGACGCCGATCGACGTGATCGAGCGCATGCAGATCGGCGGCCGGGTCGCACACCGCGCCGGGCAGCGGCATCGAGTCGGTCCGTGCCGTGCCCTGGGTCTATGCCTGGATGCAGAGCCGGCACGTGCTGCCCGGCTGGTACGGGATCGGCAGCGGTTTCGAGGCCGCGGCGCGCGAGCACGGCGCCGAGTGCCTCGACGCGGGCGCGGGGCCGACTGGACATTCCTCTGCAACCTGCTGGACGATGTCGAGATGGACCTGGTGCGCGCGGATCTCGACATCGCTTCGTATTACGACGCGCTCGCAAGCGGCGACGTCGTCAGCAATCACCGCTGAGATTCGCCGCGAATACGCGCTCGCGAAGCAATGGGTTTCGACGATCAGGGGTCAGGCAGACCTGCTCGACAGCCGGCCGTTGCTGCAGCGTTCCGCGCTGTTGCGCGCGCCGTATTGCGATCCGATCCATCTGATGCAGGTCGACCTGCTGCGACGCTGGCGGGCGGGCGGCAGCGCCGACGCCGCGCTTCTGGATGCGCTGCTCGCGAGCGTGTCGGGCATCGCACTCGGACTTCAGGCGACCGGCTGATGGCCCTCGCGGAGCGGAGCATCTTCGTGTACTGCGCCTCGAGCCGCGCCTGCGACGCGGAATATCACGACGTCGCGCGCAGGCTCGGGGAAATTCTCGCCGGTGCGGGCTGCTCGGTCGTTTACGGCGGTGGCCGCGCGGGCTCGATGGGCGCGCTCGCCGAAGGCGCGCTCGCGGAAGGCGGGCACATCGTGGGCGTGATCCCGAAATTCATGGTGGATCTCGAGTGGGGACACGACGACCTTTCGGAACTCCACGTCGTCGAGGACATGCGCACGCGCAAGCACGAGATGCTGACACGCGCGTCGGCGGTCGTCGCGCTCGCCGGCGGGACGGGGACGCTCGAGGAGCTGTTCGAGGCCATTACGCTCAAGCGGCTCGGTCTCTTCCTCGGCCCGATCGTCATCGTCAATACGAAGCGGCTATTACGATTCGCTCATCGCGCAGCTCCAGGCCGCGATCGACGGGCGGTTCATGGACGAGCGCCACGAGTCGATGTGGACGGTCGTGCGGCACGCCCGACGACGTGCTGCCGGCCATCGAGTCGTCGGCGGCGTGGGGCGCGGATAGCCGCGATTTCGCGGTCGTGCGCTGATTCGGATAAAATCACCGCATGAACAACGAACGACCCGGCGAGCCGCAGATGAGCGTGGAAACGCTCTACCGCGAGGATGTTTTCACGGACCAGCGCGTCGGCACGGTGCGGCGCATGACGCCGGTCAAGTCGGACGGCAGCGACGATCCTTCGCGACCGCTGATCTTCGTCGGCCAGGCGACGGTCATGACGCCGATGGGCTCGCTGCCGCTGTCATTCGAGCTCGATGCGAAAAACCTTGCCGAGGCCGTCTCGCAGTTCGGCCCTGCGGCGCAGCAGGCGATCGAGGAAGCGGCGCACGAATTGCAGGAAATGCGGCGCCAGGCCGCGTCCTCAATCGTGATCCCGGATGCCGGATCCGCGGCCGCGCTCAAGGGCATGGGCGGCAAGGGCGGCATCCAGATTCCCTGAGACAAAGGAGACAAAGGGGACGTTCACCTTTACTGCAATGCGGCAAAGGTGAACGTCCCCTTTGTCCAAAGGTGAACGTCCCCTTTGTCCCCTCAGGCGCGCCACTGGCGGGCGCGAACGTTTTGCAGGAGCCAGGGCTGCTCGGGCGTAAGTTTCTCGTTGAACAGTTCGCCGCGGCCCTGCAACGGGGTCCAGTCGGTGTAAGCACCGACAAGCGAGCCGAGATAGGGGCGCGCGATTTCGAGGACCTGGCGGAAATCGAGATCGTCGGCTTCGCGCAGCCCCTCGTGCGGGTTGCGAATGGCCCAGACCGTCGCGCCGAGCGCGCCGGCGGCGACCTGCAGACAGGTTGCATTCGTGTAGGGCACGTGGCGCCGCGCTTCGGCGATCGAGAGCTGGGAACCGAACCAGTACGCGTTCTTCGAGTGGCCCGCGATCAGCACGCCGAGCTCGTCCATGCCCGTCACGATCTCCGCGCGGATGATGCGCCGGGTCGGTTGCGGCATCCAGCCGCGGCCTTCGAGCTCGAGCGCCGACAGCATCGCGTCGTCGCAGGGGTGATAGACGAACATCACCGTCGGGCGGTACTCGATTTTCGACGAGTGCCGAGCGTCAGGTAGTCCGCGATCGAGAACACCTCGTCGTGGGTCATTAGCAGGCCCTGGAATCCGCCCGATGAGGGCAGCCAGCTGCGCGCAAACGTCGCGCCGCCCGGCCGGTGCAGATAGACGGAGCCGCAGCGCGGCCGGTGCCAGTGCGAGCCCGTGCGGCTTGCCCGGCTCCGAGGTGCCGAGCGAAAGCTCCGAGGGTTGCATCAGCTCGTCGATGAACCCGTCAATTGACCAGGTGTTGACGAATTCGTTGGGCCGCTTCGGCCGGTCGGTCGCCTGAGTGTCGCGCTCGGAGATCTGGATGAGGGTGACGCCAAGATCGCGCGCAAGCGTCGCCCAGCCGGGCTGATCCGCGGGCGCCTCGATGTTCTTGTTGAGCCCGCTCGCAAGGTCGAGCAGGCCCTGCTTCACGAAGTGCGAAACGAGGCCGGGATTCGCGCCGTGATCGACGACCGCGGTCGGCGAGCCCGGCTTCAGCCTGCGGCCGAGTTTCAACATGTCCTCGCGCGTGCGGTAGTTCGTGCGCTCGCGCATCGTGAGCATCGGGTTGTCGAACACGCCGGGCCAGGGCTCGATCGACGTGTCGACGTAGAGAACACCGTGACTTGCGCACCATTCGACGAGATCGAGGCTCGAGACGTCGACCGAGAGGTTGAGCAGCAGGTCGCCCGATTTCAGCCGGCGCCGCAGCTCGCGCTGATAGGTCGCGGGCTTGAGATGACAATGGACGAACTGCGCCTGGTTCGCCGCAGCGAGCGCGCGGCCCTGATCGCTCGCCTCGAGCACGGTGAGGCCGTCCTCGGGCAGGGAGAGATGCCGGCGCAGCAGCGGCAGCATGGCCTGGCCGATGCTGCCGCAGCCGACCATCAGCACGCGGCCGGAGAATTCGGTGGATTCGATTCGGTTATCCGCCACAGCGGAACCCTAGCAAAGTGCTGCCTTGCGCGCACGTTTGCAGCTGCCGCACGCACGGCCCCTGCGCGGCGGTGCATAATCGGCGCCACGATGACGAAACGCATCCTCCTGCTGCTGCTTGCGGCCGTCTCGATCGCGACGGCGCTCGCGGCCGACCTGCCGCGCAGCAAGGCGCCGGCCGATGTCGAGCTCTACCTCATCTCGCCGAAGGACGGCGAGACGGTCGCGAGTCCCGTGGCCGTCCGCTTCGGCCTGCGCGGGATGGGTATCGCGCCTGCAGGCATCGGCCATGGAGAACACCGGCCACCATCACTTGCTGATCGACGCCGATTTGCCCGCATTCGATCGCCCGATTCCGGCCGACGCGAACCACGTTCATTTCGGCAAAGGGCAGACCGAAGCCGTCGTCCCGCTCGCGTCGGGCAAGCATCGCTTGCAGCTACTTTTGGCGGATCATCTCCACATTCCGCATGACCCGCCGGTGATGTCGAAGCCGATCACTGTCGTCGTCAAGTAGCCGCGGCATCAGACTTCGACATGCGTCTACATCGCACTCTGACCGAGCTCCTGCTGCCACTTGCCTGGTCGTGCTCCGGATGGTCCGGCGTTGGCTGCCGCGCTTCGCCACGCGATCGGGACTGGCGTTAAGCGTTGCCGATCGAATTTCTCATCTTCGGCGTCACACTTGCGGGCGTCGCCGTGTTCCACCGCAAGGCGCTGCTGATCGCGGCGGTCGGCCTCGCGGCGGTCATCGCTTTTGAGTGGTTCTTCACGCAGTTTCCCGCCGGCCCGGGCGTCGCCGGCCTCATCGCGCATTTCGCGCACGAATGGGTGATTCTCGTAAACCTGCTGCTGTTGCTCGTGGGATTCGCAATGCTCGCGGCCCACTTCGAGCAGAGCGGCCTGCCGAAGGCGTTGCCGCGCTATCTGCCGGACGACTGGACCGGCGCGCTCGCGTTGCTCGCGATCGTATTCGTGCTGTCCAGTTTCCTCGACAACATCGCCGCGGCCCTGATCGGCGGGGCAATGGCGCACACGCTATTCCGCGGCAAGGTGCGCGTGGGCTATCTCGCTGCGATCGTCGCGGCGTCGAATGCGGGCGGTGCGGGCAGCGTCATCGGTGACACGACGACCACGATGATGTGGATCAGCGGCGTGCCGCCCATCCAGGTCCTGCACGCTTATATCGCTTCAGGCGTTGCCCTGCTCGTGTTCGGATTCGCGGCGGCGCGGGCGCAGCAGCGGTTCGCGCCGATCATCAAAGATACGGAACCGTCACTCGCGATCGACTGGCCGCGAGTGTTTATCGTCATCTTCATGCTCGCGAGCGCCGTCGCGGCCAATGTCGCCTTGAATTCAGGGCTGCCGGAACTCGCCGGCCGATTTCCGGTTATCGGTGCCGCGGTCGCGGCTGCGCTCCTGATTTCCCTCCCCTGGCGTCAGCCCGACTGGAGTGTCGTGCCAGGCGCCAT
This sequence comes from uncultured Gammaproteobacteria bacterium, assembly GCA_963819545.1. Taxonomy (GTDB): domain Bacteria; phylum Pseudomonadota; class Gammaproteobacteria; order Steroidobacterales; family Steroidobacteraceae; genus SCUD01. The sequence goes on from CAWFWJ010000003.1 coordinate 313,245, forward strand.
CAAGGGTTCAGTTTTCCTGCTGTGCCTCGTGACCTCGGCCTCGCTGATGCCGGTGGAGTCGCTGCCCGCATCCGTCCTGGCAGAGCGCGCTCGCGCTCGGATTCGTGTCGGCCTTCTTCGACAACATCCCGCTCACGGCGCTCGCGCTTGAAGCAGGGCGGCTATGACTGGGGCGTGCTCGCCTATGCCGTCGGCTTCGGCGGTTCGATGATGTGGTTCGGATCGTCAGCGGGGGTCGCGATCTGCAACATGTTCCCCGAGGCGCGTTCGACTGGCCGGTGGCTGCGCGAGGGATGGCTCATCGCGGTGGCGTATGTCGTGGGATTTGCGGCTTTGCTGCTGACGCTCGGCTGGAACCCGGGCGCGTGCCGCGTAAGGCGGTGCGCAGGCCGCGCGCGTGTCGGTCTCCGCGCGATGCAGGTGCCGCCAGGGTTTCTCGATGCGGTGATGCTCGAGCGGCGCATCAGCCGTCGATGCCGGCCGCGTCAACGAGCCGTAGCCGGCAATCCACCGCTCGCAGTTCGTGAGCGGGTCACGCCGCTCGATCGCGCGCAGCATGTCGAGCAGGTCGAACTCGGCGGGCCGCGTGCCGACGATGCTCCGCGAAAACCGGCAACCGTGCGCGAGATCGATCAGGTGCAGGTCAGGCGGATTCCGCATCGGGATCGAAACCAGGAAATTCGTCGGCATAGAAGGCGCCGTGCGAAACGCCGCGCTTCGTGCATGCGCCGCGCGATCTGCGAAGAGCGGCGTGAGATCCCAGGCGGTCGTCGCGGCCGTGGCGCGCAGCTGATTCTGTGAGCGGCGCCGTTCCGGGAATCTCGCGCGTCACGAGGAGTCTCGTGCCGCCCATGGCCGGTCGACTGGTCCCATGCGACCACGAGAGCGGTTCCGGGCAGGGAACGCCGTTTCGATACAGATGCGTCAGCAAATCGTACTCGCGCTCGACGCGGAAGGGTGTGAACCATCGGCGAACGGGATCGAGGAGCGGCCGGCGCCGGTACATCTTTACGAATGCCCGTCCGCCTTCCGGCAGCGGTTCGGTCCAGATCAGGGTCCCGGGCTCGGCCTTGATCAGTTTCTGGTCCGCGACCGGGCTTCGGCGCCCATCATGCGCGCTGCCGTCCTTCACGATCAGGGCGTAGCGGTGGCCGGAGGAGATGCGTGACACGGCGGTGCGGCGACCAGCCGCCCGCCGCAGTTCGCGCGCGAGCTCGGCGACGCGCGCGGTCGTCATCGTCAGTCTTGGGCGGCTTCCTGCGGAACGGATGGCGCATGCGGCGCGTCAGGTTCTTGAGCGAGTGTGATCGAAGTAGGTCACGATCACGAAGCGCCGCGAGACGCGCATGAGTTCCTGGAACAGGCGGTCGCGCTCGGCGTGCGTCGGCAGGTGATGGGCGAGCCGGATGCAGATCGTGCCGTCCACGCGCCGTCGCGCAGCGGAATGTGGAAGGCGGACGCGGTCATCCAGGCGCGCGGCGTCGCAAGGGTCGACGTCGCGCGGCCGTACTGGATCTGGCCGATCGCGATGTCCGCCTCGATGACGAAGTCCGCGGTGTCCTGCGAAGGCGGCGTCATGCGGCCGCCGCCGCAGGGCAGCTCCAGGATCACGCGCGAATGGCCGACCTGCGTCGCAGGTGCGCGGGCGATCATCGCTATTCGTGGCGCGTGCCGAGTCGCTTGTGGACGCGTTGCGCTGGTAGCCGTGGTTGTAGGCGGCGGCCTTCTCGACGGTCTGGTATTCCGCCTGGTAGGCGTCGCTCTGCTCGACTCTGCTGCGGCGCGCCCCAGGTCGCCGGAGGTGCCGCGTACGGCGAGCATGGGCGATGCCGTCATCCATGCCGAAGCGGGCGCCGCAGCCATTGCAGCGAGGGCGTTGGGTTCGAGCGCGAGTGCGCGCTGCAGATCGGGCAGGCGAGAAGGTCCGCAATCGCGGCGAGCCGTTGGCGCCCTGGGCGTTCGCCCGGGTCTGCGGCGAGTCCGTATGAATCATGGGGTCACATCCGTCGACCGCGGGGCGGGCCCGTCGCTTCCCACAATTCTGCGCCCATCGGCAGCGCACGGCGTGCATGCGGGTCGTCGCGAGCACCGCATCCAGTGCCTGTGCCGGCGTGAGGCCCGCGATCGACCCGTGGACGACGATGCCGGCGGCGTCGACAGCGGTCGCAGGCGTCGAATAGGTGATTTCCCTTCCAAGCTCGCGTCCGGCCCAGGCGAGGAAGCCGGGAGAGCGGGATGGCCTTCGATCTCGATGGCAGGTGCGGTGGCCGCGGCCCAGTCCCAGGCCTCGCCATAGACCGGCATGGGCCGGCGCTCGACCGCGCCGTCGCCCGCGATCGAGAGCTGTTCGCCGGCTCCCGCTCTGCTCGAAGCCGCCGGTCCTGGCATGCCATTCGACGCGGCCCTCGCGCACGCGCAGTCGCACGCCGTCCGCCGCAGTCGAATCTCGTACTGCGTCCCGACGTGGCGTACAGAACCCGACGGCGTGTGACACGTCAAGGCGCGAGCCGGCAGGCGCCGCGGGTTCCGGCATCCACATAGAGTGCGCCACGCTCGAGCATGAGCTCGTCCGCACGCCGTGATATTGAGTCGCGTGTCGTGGTCGAGCCGTGCCGAGGCGATGCCCGGCAACGCGAGATGCCCCGCGCCCGTACGGCCCGGTCTTCGAGCGACGTCCGCCGGCCTTCAGCGTATGGCCCGGCGGACGCCGGTTCCCAGCCACGCAGAACCAGCCGGAATCGACGCGAACGTCGTCCGCGGCGACCGCCATCGTCGCGACAGGATCTGGCGAGCCGTGCCGAGGCCGCGAGGGCGACGAACCAGAGCGCCGAACGCGGCGACGAGAACGCTCGCGGCGAGGGCGAAGCTGCCCAGTCGGCGCCGCGCGCGGCGCCGCTCGGCAACGATCGCGCGCCATTCCCGGCGCAGGTGCTCGCGTGCGCGCGCGCTCGATTTCGAGCGGCGACGCGCTCGCGCAGGCCGGCGGCCTTCAGGACCCGTTCGATGTCATCGTCATTCATGGCTCGATCCTCATGCGCCGAGGCCCGCGGCAATGTCCGCGGCTTCGGCGCCGAATACCTGTTCCAGCGCTTCGCGGAACGCGATGCGCGCCCGGGCGAGCAGGGACTGGGCGGCGATCGTGCCGATGCCGAGCCGCTCGCCGATTTCCTCGACCGAGCTCTCCTTCCATGTACTTCCACTCGAGCGCGTCGCCGTAGTTCGCCGGCAGGCGGTCGAGCACGACGCGCACCAGGCGGCCCGCTTCGGCGCGCCCGTAGGACTTCACGAGATCGAACTCCTCCGGCGCCTCGATGGCGTCGATCGCCGCCCGCAGATCCGGCCGGTCATCGATCAGCACGACGTGCCTCGTGTGACGGCGATTCGACGCGGATGTGGTCCACGACCTCCCGGCGGCAGATCTGGCAGATCCACGTGAAGAGCGCCGATTCGCCGCGGAAGTCGCCGATGCGGCGCATGGCCTTGGCCAGCGTCGACTGACACGACTTCCCGGGCCGCTTCGACGTCCCCGTTCAGCCGCGGCAAGCGCGAAGCGGTAGACCCGCGCGAAATAGGCGTTGAAGAACGCTTCGAATGCCTGCTCGTCGCCCGCGAGCATGCGCCGGATCAGTTGTTTGTTCGTCTGTCATTGCCTGGTGCACACGGACCGCTGGGCATCAATCCGAAGGTTGGATGTGCGCACCCGCGGGCGTCAATCGCGACTCGCCGACTGCAGGCGATCTTAGCAGCAGCCGACCAGAGGGCCAGCGAGCAGGAACCAGTCGATCGCGGCGCTCGTGAGGTCATGGGACAGGAAATGGGCCCCCCGGGCCTGCTGGCCGAAGGAAAAGACCGCCCCGAGGGCCACGGCTGCCGCCAGCGAGGACCCTGGGCCAGGCGGGGCCGGGATCCATCAGCAGGAAATAGAACGCCATCAGCGAGAAGCCGGTCGAGGCATGCGAGCCCGGAAAGCAGGCGGCGCGCGGCAGGCATCCGGCCGGTCCTCGAACAGGTGGACATACGGGCGATCGCCGCCGAAATCCGGCGAGATCGCGCGGGCAATCCACGTTGGTGGCAACTTGAGGAGCTCACGACCACGGCGCAGAGCGCGATGGCGATCACGAAGGTAGGCCGCAAAGGCGGCGCCAGGGTCGCAGTCGCTCGACTCGGGACCCGCCGATCGAGCACGGCGATCGCCACGACGCGAGGCCGACCGACGACGAACCAGCCGACCGCCGGCGTGAATCAGGTCGACTGCCCACCAGGTGTGTTCGCGCCGATCCAGGCCTGCGTGCGAGTGTCGATAGAAGAAGGCGTCGCAGCGATGGCGATCGAGGTCCGGCGCACGAATCGCCGCGACCGCGCGAGCGAAGAAGATCCCGGCGAGCCAGAGGTGCGTCCGCCAGAACTCGCGTCATGTCCGGACGATGCAGGCGTTCCAGAGTCTGGGCGATACTCATGATCAGAAGCTGCGCTTGGTCTGAATCAGGAACTGCACGTTGTCGATGGAGCTCGGGTCCGTCGAGCGGGAAGGCGATGTCGATGTGCAGCACGTTGCCGAGCGCCGACCGCGTGAATTGCCGAGGCGCAGCCCGAATGCCGATATCTTTCAGCAACCCGAGGTTTTCGGTGGGCCCGAAAGCCGAATCGCCCCAGGTCCGGCCCATGTCGAAAAATACCGCGCCGCCGACGTCCGCGAGTCTTCCAGAGCGAGTACTTCGTGTAGTACCGCTCCTCGAGGGTCAGCAATGCGCGGCTGCTGCCCGTCTGGAAACGCAGCGGATAACCGCGCAGGCCATTGTCGCCGCCGAGCGACAGTTCATGGTCGGCATCCAGGTTCTGTCCGACCTGCGGCGCCCAGACCGGCAAAGAACAGGCTGTTCGGCGTCCCGTCTGGATGGTAATAGCGCAATCCGGCCGACGAGCAGGGTATCCGCCAGCGGATCCGCTCTCGACGCGCCCCGTCAAGCGAACTGAACAGGAACAGCGATTGTCGTCGCCGAAGCCGAAGATCCGCGGCTCGCCTCCGCGCGCAACAAGGCCGCGTTGCGGTCCGACCCGAGTGCGGGAGTCGGCCCAGCCGAGCTCAAGCGCGTAGCGCATGCCGAAATGGCGGTCCTCGGTGCGCGCGATCTGGTCGCAGATTGCGCGTCGTCTCGAAGTCGTCCTGTACGCCTTCGAGCCGCAGGAACGGGTAGTCGAGGTGCCGATCCTCGGGCAGCGACTGAGCGGCGCCGTTTCGTCCGGCGCGAATGTCGAACTCGGTCGTATCATCGCGCCGTAGACCCGCGGATGAAGCGGCGCGTCCAGCCGTTCGCGAGACCGCTGGACCGGCCGAACCTGAACTCGCCGAATTCTGCCTTGTTCGTCCGTATCCAGCGATCTGCTCGCCGAGCCGGTAGACGTTCTCGACCGTATCGTCCTGCGCAAGTACTGAGATCCGGTGCTCCAGCGCGTGTCGAGCGAGAAGAATGGCCGCTCGATCGCAATCAACATTCCAGCCCTGCCGTCGCTGGCTGTCCGCGGCAGGGACAAAGTCATTCGCCCAGCGGCTTCCCCAGATCGCCGGATCGTGCCAGCTGAAGCGTGTAGGAACTGCGGTCGAGGTCTTTGCGAATAATCGAAATGCAGAGTGCTTGCCGAGTCCGAGGAGGTTGAGTTCCTCGAGCGTGATCCCGCCGGAGTTCTCGCCGCCGCTGCGACCGAAGGAGATGCCGGGATTAGTGGTCCAGACATCGTGCACAATGACCTCGAGATCCACGAGGCCATCGTGATAGCCGACGATCCGGATCTCCGGCTCGCGGATGTAACGCAGGTCGCGCAGGTTACGTTCGGTTTCGTCGAGTTAGCCGCCGCGAGTACGGGATCGCCCGGCTGGAACAGCAGTTGCGCCTCGATGACCGAGTCGCGCGTATCGATATGCCATTTGTCGGCCAGCCGGTACAGCGACTTGTCCTCGCCCGGCGCGTCGGGTCGAAAATCGGCAGGACCCCGCATCGGTCACGCTGCCGATGCGGGCACCCGGCGCTTCGAGTTCGGCATCGTTGGGCCATGCCGGCGCGGCATCCGGCGCCGGCTCGCCGTTTGCGGCGGCTGTGCCGCCGCGAATGCGGCGTGCAAGATAGCATCGACGGCACACTAAGCAATTGTCCTTGGCGCATCATGGTTTACGTCCGACACGGGCAGCGCCGGTGCCGGCGCGCCGGATGGCAGGTAGCGACGCTGATCGAAGAGTTCATAGGCCGTCTGGTAGTAGGCGATCCCGAGCCGCTCGAGCTCCGGATCGCGGGGCGCCGGCGCGTAGCGTATTCGTCGCACGGGTCGTAGTCGTAGGTATGAACGGATTTCTTCAGTCCAAACACGACCATGCGGCCATCGCGATAGATCGCGACGTCATGGTTGTGATTGAAGAAGGCGACGCGCTGGCCTCAGGCTGGCGTGTTGAGCGCGTCCTGGCCGAAGAAAGGCGCCTCGTAGGGCAGGCCGAGCAGCCCGAGCACGGTCGGCGCGATGTCGATCTGCGTCATCAGCGAGTCGACGCGCCGCGGCTCGATGTGCTTCGGCGAATAGATCATCAGCGGGATCTCGTAGGTCTTGAGCGGGATCTGCTCGGCGCCATAAACCCGGGCGCCGTGGTCGGCCGCGACGACGAAAATCGTGTCGTCGAACCAGGCGTGGGCCTTCGCGTCGCGCAGGAACTCGCCGAGCGCGAAGTCGGCGTAGCGAACGCCCGCCGCGCGGCCGCCGCCTTCGGGCGGGATGCCGTATTTCTCGAGGCCCTCAGCGGAATGTGAACGGCTTGTGATTCGACGTCGTCATGATGATCGAGAAGAACGGCTTGCCTGCGGCATGCAGCGCGGTCGAAGTAGGCGAGCGAGTGGTCGAACAGGTCCTCGTCGCGACGCCCCAGATGTTCTCGAAGGGCACCTTGTCGATGGAGCGTGCGGTCGACGACCTCGAAGCCGTTGTTGCCGAAGAAGTAGTTCATGTTGTCGAAATAGCCGTAGCCGCCGTAGAGGAAGCTCGTCTGGTAGCCGAGCGAGCGCATCACCGCGCCCCAGGTCGCGACGTTCTCGATTGTCCGGTCGGCGCAGGATCGAGACGGTCGGAATCGGCGGTATCGAGCTCACGAAAGCTTCGAGTCCGCGCACCGTGCGCGTCCCGGAGGCATAGGTATGCGGAAACCAGAGGCTTTACTGCGCGAACGCATCGAAGTTCGGCGTCAGGTCGCGCTCCGATCCGTAGAGCCGGCTGAACTCGGCGCCGAAGGATTCACTCGAGACGAGCACGACGTTGAGCCGGCCGAGACCATCCGGCCGGCGCCGGAAATGCGCGGTCGAGGCGGCCGTCGGCGAGGCGCGTGAATTCGCCGCCGCCAGCGCGCCAGTTCGCTGCGTCGACCAGGGCGAGGTTCTCGCGCGGGTCGGCCGAGGCGTAATTCGCGTGGTAATCGATCTCGTTCGTCGTGGCGGCGCGCATGAAACTGCTGAGCCCGTTCTGCACCAGCTCGTTCGCGACGCGATTGCCTGACAATGACAGCCTGTCAGTCGGCCAATACGCGGCCGCGATCGCGAGGACAGCCGCATAGAGCGCGAGGACAGCCAGCCGGTTGCGAGCGCGGGTCCCGGTCGCAGCCGCTGCGCCGGATCGACGACGGATCCACCACAGGCCCGCCGTCGCAAACGCGGCGGCCGTGAGCACGGCCAAAGTGACCGGATACTCGGCCCAGACGTCGCCCGCGACCTCGGTCGGATAGGCCAGGTAGTCGAAGGCGACGAGATTGAAGCGAGCGTCGAACTCCTGGAAGAAGTAGAACTCCGCGACCGCGAGGAAAACGAGGGCGAACAGCGGAGAGCCAGCTGCCAATCGCCAGCAACATCCGGTTGGCACGCGAGCCGGTACCAGCGAATCCGGGAGCAGGGCGCTGTACAGGGCGAGCGGTGTCAGCAGGTAAAGCGTGACGACGAAGTCGTTCAGCAGGCCGCCGAGCGCGATCAGTGGTAATGCGCCGGGCCCAATACCGGCGGACAGGCCGAATTGCCACCACAGCCAGATGCGGGGGAGGGCCCCGACCAGGAGTGCGGCGAGGCCGAGGCAGAGCGGGAGAAAGATTCTTTGTGCCACGACGGTTTGGACGGCCGCCGCGGTCAAAATCAATCGGTGCCGGGGCCCGGTTCAGAACTCCCAGAGCACGCCGAGGGAGGGCACGAGTGGCAGCCAGTCGCTTGATTTCGTCGTGAAGGTCACGTTGCCGTTGCCATCGTCGTCGGCAATCAGCTCGTAGCAGCAGGTGTTGCCGATGTTGATCGCGTTGGTGAGCTCAAAGGTGAATGCGATGCTGCCGATTGCGAGTGGCCTGCGATACTCCGCGCGCAGGTCGAGCGTCGCGCGCGTCGCGAAGCGCGCGCCATTGCGCGGGCCGAGCTCGGAATCTTCGAGTTGAGTCGTCGGCCAGCCGCGATGCGCGGCGGCCACGGCGCCGAATCGCCAGTTGCCGTGCGATCCAGTCCATGCCGGCGGTTGCGGCCCAGGTCTGGTCCCAGCTGCGCGGCACCTGGCGCCCGTCGACGCTGTCGCACGCTTCGGACCAGGCAAGGCCCAACCACCACGTGGAATCCTCGCCTTCCGCAACCAATGAGAATTCCGCACCCGAATGTCGGCGGCGAGCGGCGCGACCAGCACGCGGTCCGGCGCGATCTCGGGGATGACCGACATCGGATCGAGCAGGTTCTCGAAGTGCGGCCGCGGGTCCGACTGCAGCTTGCGGAAACCTTCCAGTCGCAGCGCGAGCCCGTTGTTGCAGGCGGTGATCGATGCCGACGATCAGCTGTTCCGATCGCTGAGCTTCGGGAAACGCCGTCAGGCCGTCCTCGACCTTCAACTCGTGTACTTCATCGGTCTGATGAAAGCGTCCCCAATGCGCGCGCAGTTCGGTCGCCGGAGTGACCTGCCAGCGAAGACTGACACGGGGATCGTAGAGCCAGTCCTCCGCAGTCGTGCCCTCCGTAATCGTCCGTTGCGCGCGAAGTCCCGCTTCCGAAACCAGCGAATCGTTGATCTGCCAGCGATGCGCAGCGAAAAGCCCGGACCGCTCGCGGCTCGGGCTCAGCTCGATCGCGCGCAGAAGCGTCGAATCGCGGGAGAACAGTTCCGCGACCGCATCCGTATAAGCTGCGTTAGCAGCGTAACGATAGACGGCATCTTCTCCGATCCACTCGAAACCGCCTTCGAGCCAGTGGTGCGGACGGAATTGCCACGAAGCCTTGCCGCGTAGTTCCTGGTACTCGGAGGAGCGCTGATCAGTTACGGAGCCCACCGCAATGTCTGGCTTGTCCATGCCGCCGGACCGAAAGCTGTCGACGCTGCTGTGGCCCAGCCATAGCGAAGACTGGATCCCGTTCTCCCAGTCGCGATCGGCACGCAGCCAGAGATAGCGGTTCTTGCTCTCGATCTGGCCGCTTTCGTCTGAGTCCTTCACGCGTAATGTCCAGTTCATCACGCGACCACAGGAGATTGGCGGTGACGCGCACCCGATCGGGGTCGCCATACCCTGCGCGCGCGTAAACGTCAGAATAGGTCGGCCGGCCGGCGTCGCGCGCGAGCGCATCGATCAATGGACTCAGGGTTCCGACACGCGCAGCCGCAAGCCAGTCCACGTTCACAACCTCGAGATTGCCGCCACGACGCGCCATCGCATTGAACACCGACAAGCCGAGCGCGGTCCTGGGTTCCTGCGTGGCGTCAATCGTGCTCAGGTCGAAAACGCCTGCCATGCGATTGCCGTAGCGAACCGGAAAGCCGCCGGTATAGACCTCGGCTTCGTCGATCAGGCCTGGATCCAGCACGCCGAACACGCTCTGGTAGCCGGGCAGATGAAACGCCTGGCGCAGGGGAAAACCGTCCAGAAGCGTCAGTAGTTCGCCGCTTTCGCCCCCGCGAATGCTCGACTGGGCAGAAATGCCGTTCTGCGCGAGGCCGGGCAGGCGCCCGAGCGCTCGGATCGCGTCTTCGCCGATCCCAGGCTGGGCCGCGAGGGTGTCACCGTCGATATCCACTGATCCGAACGGTCGCGAAGCGATCCAGTGCATAGCGACTCGTCGACACGACGACTTCGCTCAATTGCGTGCTGGCCGGAGTCAGGCGGAGCGCCGTCGGTTTCGCCTCGCCGGAAACCGAAAGGCCCGGGACCTCGATCGCCTCGAATCCGGGTGCCTCTGCCTCGAGCGCGTAGATTCCTTCCGGCACCGGCCCGATGGAAAAACGGCCTTGCGCATCGGACCAGGCGACGGCGCCGAGCGGCAGCAACACCACGCGCGCGGTCGAAATTGGCTCGCCGCTTGCGGCATCCAGCACCTGTCCATGGACAACACGCTCCTGTGCGCTCCGGGTCGCCGGGACGACGGCATAGAGACCGGGACGCACGACCGAGACGACAAGCCCGTGCGCTTGCAGGATTTCGCGCGCGATCAGCAGCCGGTTGCTCGCGTGCGGCTCTTCGAGGACGCGCAGCGTCGCCGGCACGAGTTCCGAGCTGTAGATGAAGTCAAGCCTCGCGTCCCGGAATTCGAGCAGGACATCGACGATCGGGCGGCCTGCATAGTGCGAGCCATCCGCGGCGGCGATCGCGGAGGTCAGAAGGCAAGCCAGCAGAAGTGCGCCGCAGGCGGTGCGGCGACGGGTTCCGGTCATCAGCCCATTAGAAACTTAGTCGGCTCCGATGGCTACCGCGGGCTGCGCGAACGGCCGGCGCGATTCGAGCCAGGCCCAGAGCGCGTCCCACTGCTGGAGTTCCGGATGAACGCGCGCGGGATTCATGTCGTGCAGGCCGAGGCCCTGTTCATTCGCGTAAACGTAGTGCTGGGAGTCCCTGAGCGTCGTGATGACCGGAATTTGCATCTGGTCGAGAAATTTCATCAGCGTGCGGAAGATGATCGTGTTCGGTTTGACGCGGTTCGCGATGACCGCAAGCCGGTTCTCGCGGCGCTTGATCTTGCCGGAGATCAGCAGATGACCGATGCAGCGCGAGCAGGCGTGGATGTCGGCATCCGAGGGCATCACCGGCACGAGCACCGCATCCGCTTCGCGCACATGTTCATTGAAATGCGGCGGTTGAAGCGCGGCGGGTGTATCGACGATTACGCGGTCGGTGCCGTGCGGCACGCGCAACTGGAAGCTGCGCGTAACGGCGAGCGCCCGCGCATAGGCGGCGATGCCGTGAATCGGAGGCTGGCGCGGCGAACGTTTCTCGAGCCACCGCATGCTGCTGCCCTGCGGATCGAAGTCCATCAGGACCGGCCGGTAGCCGCGTGCCGCATACATGGCGGCGATTCCGGTCGCGATTGTGGACTTGCCCGAGCCGCCCTTCGGGTTGAGCAGGACGATGCGAAGCATGGCACCCCCTCACGCCGACAGATCACACTACGCCCGGCTTGGTGCGGCAGCAAAACAGCTGGGACCGCTCCCAAGTGCGGACGCGACAAGTATACTAAATAAAAACACGTGTAATGCCAAGGACTTAGGTGGAGAAACCTCGAATTGTCATCGTTGGCACGGGCTTCGCGGGCCTGGCGGTGGCCCGGGGACTCACGCGCGTCGACGCCATTCGCTCATCGCGATCGCGGCCTGCTCGCATATTTCCTCGTGAACCTTCGCAATCGTACCTGCAAGCCGACTGCGGCAGGCAGCGTCAATCGAGAAGTTGGATCAATGACTTATCGGTGGAAAGTCGGGCGATATCGAGGGCTGAAAGGCCGTCTTTATTGCGCACGCGGGTGCTTGCACCCGCGGCCAGGAGGTTGCTGGCACATGCGAGGCAGCGCGATTTGACGCCGAGCATCAAAGCAGTATCGCCGTGTGAGTTGACGACGTCGGCCGGGGCACCCGCCGCAATAAGCATCGGAATCAGCGCCCCGTGCCCGGCTGCGGCCGCGAGATGCAGCACAGTGTTGCCACTGCGTGTCTTGAGGCGGGCATCCGCGCCGCCTGACAGCAATGCCTGCACTGAAGCGCGATGCCCGCGGCTCGCGGCGATGGCAAGCGCTGTGGTGCCTTCGTCATCCGCTGCATTCAGGACCGGATTGGCAGCCAATGCGGCAATAACGCCCGACGCATTATTACTCGCGGCGTACCAGAGGGCGGTGCGTTTGTGCCTGTCAGCCCTCTGCGGGTGCGCGCCCGCTGCGAGCAGCAACTTGGTCGTTCCATTGTCATTCGCCGATGCGGCAGCCATGAGCGGCGTCATGCCTTCACGGTCAGCCTGATCGGGGTCAGCACCCGCACTTGTCAGCATCAGTACTGCGCCGGTGCGTTTCGACTCCACGGCAACCAGCAGCAATGGCTTTGCATTTGCCTGAATGGCGCGCGGATCCGCCCCGTTGTCGAGCAACAGGCGTGCTGCATCCAACTGACCAGCAAGAATGGTCTGGCCGAGCGGCGACCAGCCGGCTTGATCCTGAGAGTCGACTTTGGCGCCAGCGGCCAGAAGCGCGGATACGGTTGCCGTTCGGCCTGCGCGCGCCGCAAACGCAAGCGCCGTCATGCCTTGGGCGTCGCTGGCATTCACGTCATCGCCGGCAGCAAGAAGCCGGTCTACGGACTTCAAGTCGCCGCGCTCGGAAGCAGTCATCAACGGAGTCTGGCCCGAATGCAACCCACCCGACCTGACAGGTCCCGTCGGCGATTGCTTCACGCTCACTCCGAGACGCGCCGCAAGTTCCGCATGACCACTGCGCGCCGCGTGATCCCCGGCACGTAAGTCACTGCGATCGCGCAATGAAGGATCTGCCCCGGCCGCCAGCAACCGCTCACACAGCTCGGGCGAGCCGGCGCCCGCGGCAATCATCAAGGGCGTCGTGCCTGAATTATTCGCAGTGTTGACGGGCGCGCTGCCTGCCAGCATCAGCGACAACAGTTCCTTGTTGTCTTTGCGCGTGGCGAGCAACAAGGGCGTCTCGCCGTTTCTATCGGCGGCAGCAAGCGATGCGCCGTGGCCCATGAGATTGCGTGCGGCCGCATCCTGTCCGGCCTCGACTGCAAGCATCAAAGGCGTGCGGCCAAATTCGTCGGTGACGTCGGGTCGCATCGACCCGAGAAGGCGCTCGATCTGCGGCAGGTCGCCTGCTCGGGCGGCGCGCAACAGGTGCTCCGCGGTGGGTGCGGTAATTTCGCTTGATTGATCGGCTACGGCTGCGGCAGGGGCGTAGCCGGCACCGCGAGCCAACTCTCGCCACGCGCTCGCCGTTCTTGCGGACGTCGGGCATTCCCCTGATTCGAGCATCGCAGCAAGGCTGCCTGCAGCGCGGGCGTGGCCGCTGGCCGCTGATGCCTCGAGCAGCCGGCACGCTCCTGCCGGGTCCTGGGGAACGCCACGTCCATAGCGCAGCAACTGCGAAAGCTGGAAAGAAGCTTCGGCATCGCCCGCCTCGGCGAGCGGGCGCAGCAAGCTGGCGGCGCGCTCATATTCGTGCCGGCGAAGGGCATCCCGCGCTGGCTCCAGATCAGCGGCATCTGTGGAACTGGCGAAGATGATCACCGCCGACGCAAAGGCAACAAGCGCTCGCCGCATCACGCGGTGCCGTACTTGGTCTCGATTTCGATGCCGACTGATCGCAGGAAATCACTGGGCAAAATTCCGCCGGCGCTGACGATCACCGAGTCGTTCTCGAGGTTCCTGACGACGCCGTCGGTCTTCAGCGAGACCTGGCGCGGCTCGATCAATTCCACCTGCGATTTGAGAATCACCTCGAGCCGGCCGTCGCGCTGTGCCGCGGAAACGCGCTCCCGGTTCTTCGGCTTCGCGCGGCTGAAGGCGTCACCGCGGTATGACAGGGTAACCGCGCCCGTGGCGCAGGCCTCGGCGATGCTGGCAGCCGCTTCCATCGCGCTGTCGCCGCCGCCGACGACCAGCACGTGCTGGCCGGCATATTGTTCCGGCTCGATGAGCCGGTAGGTAACTTTCGGCAGATCCTCCCCGGCGACGCCAAGCTTACGCGGCGTGCCGCGCCGTCCAATGGCGAGCAGTACGCTTGTGGCGCGGTATTGACCGGCGGCGGTGCGTACGAGAAAGCCATCTTTGAGACGCTCAATGGCTTCGACACGTTCCCGATAATTGATCTTGAGGCTTGACCTGTCGTTCGATGCCTTGCCAAAGCTGGAGCAGTTCCTCCTTGGTCGTGGTGCGCAGCTTGATGTCTCCCACAATCGGCAAGCGTGCCGGCTGCGGTCATGACGATCTTGCCGCGCGGATACTGAAAAACGCAGCCGCCGAGCGATTCCTGCTCGAGCGTCACGAATCGCATGCGGCGCTCGAGCGCCGCAAGTGATGCCGAGAACCCGGCGGGGCCGGCGCCGATGATGACCAGGTCGAGTTCACTGCCGCCGCGCGGGCGGCGTTCATGGATCTGCTCAACCGCCTGCCGGCCCTGCTCAATCGCATTGCGAATCAATCCCATTCCGCCAAGCTCGCCGGCGATGAAGATTCCCGGCACGTTGGTTTCAAACCATGGGCGTTACCCGCGGCAAGTCCACGCCGCGCTTCGCCGTACCGAAAACGAGTTGAATCGCGTCGACGGGGCAGGCAACACGGCAGGCGCCGTGGCCAATGCAGTCGGTGGGTCCGATCAACACGGCCTTTCCGTTAATCAAACCCAGCACCTGGTGTTCGGGTTGCTCCGGGCAAGCCTTGATGCAGGAGCCGCAGCCGATACAGATCCGCGGATCCACGACGGGGTGCAGGGATGGCGGTTCCGCAAGGCCCGCTGCCACGGCTTGTTCATGAGCCCTCAGGTTCTGCTCATGAAGCCGACGTCGGTGCCAGGCGTAAATGCCAAATGCGATCGCTATGAGTACGATGTAGACAAGGAGGTCCATGGAGTCCCTTTAGGTGCCCTTAGCGCCGTGGCGCCTGTCGGGCCGACTCCCAAGCTGGCGCCGTGCAGCCTGCGGCGTCAATTCAATGGCGGCAGTTTCCTGCGACAGTTCACATATTAGCGCGCGCCCGGAACCGCTTTCATTGGCTAACAAGTACCAACAGCGTATTGTCGCGGGACACCGACAAGTGGACCCGTACAAAATTTCTCGGTGGGCTGATAATTGAATGCGTTTGTCCGGGCCAAATTATGTGAAATATCGCAATGGAATGCTAATTATCGCTTTAGCCGTCGGCGTCGGCGTCGTGGCGGTGGCAGTCTATTTCCTGCGCACTGACGATTCCAGTTCGGCCGTGGCTCCGAGTTCCTGGATCGTGGATGCGGCGGTTGCAATGAATCGCGCGTCGATCCACGGAGAAGAAGTGCGTAACGACGCGCGATTGCCGGCCGGAAATTCGGCTGCAGCCCGGCAGTTTGCGCAGCAAGGCGAGCGACTGCGCGTGCAGCGCAAGTTTGCGGAGGCCGAGGCGGCCTACCGCGAAGCCGTCGAGGCCGACCCAATGGACGCGGATTCCTGGGCGGACCTTGCGGACAGTGCAGCGGCAGCAGCCGGCAAGGATCTGACAAAAAGTCGCGATGCCATCATGCGGGCCCTCGCGATCGATCCGCATCACCACAAAGCGCTGTGGCTCCGTGCGAGTCTCGAATTGCAGGAACTGCACTATGCCGAGCGCTGCCGCCACGTGGCGGGAATTGCAGTCACTGGTGCCGGCGGACTCCGCCGACGCACGGGTCATCGCCGCGAATATTGAGGAGGCTGACGCGCTCGCGCGCTCGCTTACCGTTGCCGATGGGCGGGGCAGCTGATGGCCGCCGCAATCGAGATTGCAGCCGCGAATCTGTCGAAGCGAATCGAGGCGCTGGCAGCTGCGGCCCTCGCACGTCGGTTTGTGGCTGACGTTGCTCGCCGTGGTCGCAGGGTTCGTAGTGCCCACCGAACATTACCTGACCCCGCAAGATGGATACGGCTATTGGCTCGGCATCGCGGGCGGCTCGCTGATGCTCGCTTTGCTGGTGTACCCGCTGCGCAAGCGCATGCCGGCGCTCGCGGTACTCGGCAGCGTGCGCTTTTGGTTCAGGACTCATATGGTGCTCGGCATTCTCGGCCCGCTCGCAATTCTGTACCACGCGAATTTCAGCCTGGGTGCGACCAACAGTAACGTGGCACTTGCCTGCATGCTGCTGGTGGCGGGCAGCGGACTGGTGGGTCGTTATCTGTATGCACGCATTCATCATGGACTGTATGGCCGCAAGGCCACGCTGCGCGAACTGTCTGGCGATGTGGAGAGCCTGCGCAATCAATCGGGTGCGTTGAAAATGATTCCGGGCCTCATGAACGAGGTGGAACAGGCGGAACAGCGCATCGCCCAACCAGCGCCATTCGTGATCCGACCGGTGCTGGCTGCGCTCCAAGAACAGCGCGAGACGCGGCGAATTTTTCGCCTGGTCCGGAATGCGGTGGCAATGGCTGCGACCCGCTCCCCGGTCCTCCACCAGGAACGCGAACGATTTACCTGCGCCGCGACCGGATATGTCGCGGTCGCGACTGAGGGCCGCCCGACGTGTCGCCGAATTCGAGGCCTCCGAGCGGCTGTTTGCGATCTGGCATGTGCTGCACATGCCGCTATTCGTCGTTCTGGTGATCGTCGGCGTCGTACACGTGATCGCGGTGCACGTTTACTGACGTGCGCGCGTCGGCATGGATTGGATACGCCCTGACCATGGGATTAGCTACTCTGTCATTTCCGTCGCATGGCGCCGAGCTCGAAAAGCTGCTGATGCCGGGCGCCGTCGCGCGTGCCCATGCGAACATCGAGGAGCAATGCGGTCTGTGCCATGACCGGAACGACAAACCCCGCCAGCGGCAACTCTGTCTCAGTTGTCACGATCATGCCGACATAGCAAGCGATGTTGCGGCCGGAAAGGGTTTCCATGGGCGCGCAGCGAAGTCCGCCCAGTGCAACGCCTGTCATTCGGAGCATAAAGGGCGGAATGCGGATACGGTCGGTCTCGTTCCGGAAGCTCTTGACCATGGGCGTACCGACTTCCCGCTGGACGGGGCGCACGTCGTGACCGCCTGCGCCAGTTGCCACAAAGCTGGAAAGAAGTATCGGCAGGCATCGCACGAATGCGTCGATTGCCACCGTGGCGACGATGCGCACGACGGCAAGCTTGGGGAGGACTGCGCACAGTGCCATGAGACAGCGCAATTCAGGACAACCAAGTTCGATCACGCGAAGACGCATTTCGCGCTTCGCGGCGCGCATGCAAAAGTCGCCTGCTTCAGCTGTCATCGCGACCCAAGCTTCAAGGGTGCGCCAGGCAAGTGCGTTGCCTGTCATTCATCCGATGACGTGCACCGCGGATCCCGGGGTCCGGATTGCGCCAGTTGCCACGGCGCCGATAGCTGGAAGCAGTCTCGTTTCGACCATATGAAAGTCAGCGGCTACGCATTGCTTGGCAGCCATGCGAAGCTGGCTTGCGATAGCTGTCACCGGGGTAGCGATCTCAAGGCGCCGGTGCCGAAGGAATGCAGTGGCTGCCACGCGGCAGCCGACGTCCACTCGGGCCGATTCGGTGCAGCCTGCGTCGACTGCCACACCCAGGACGAATGGAAAGTCGCGTCATTCGACCACGAGAAGCGCGCCAAGTTTGCGCTTCGCGGCGCACATGCAAAGCTTGATTGCCATAGTTGTCATACGGGCGTACTTAAGCAGCAGCAAGTGCCAAAGGACTGCGCCGGCTGTCATGCGGTCGACGACGTGCACCAGGGATCGTTAGGGCCGCGACTGCCAGCCTTGCCACAAGGAGAGCGGTTGGCGCGACGAGCGTAAAGTTCGACCACGACCTCACACGATTTCCGCTGGTCGGCCTGCATGTCGGCGTTCCCTGCGAGGAATGCCATGCAACGCGCGCATTCCGCGAAGCGCCTCACGAATGCGTGAGCTGCCACCGGGCCAAGGACGTGCACAAGAAGCAGCTGGGCGAGGAGTGCGGTTCCTGCCACAACCCGAATGGCTGGAGCTTCTGGCAATTCGACCATGCAACCATGACCGATTTTCCGTTGACCGGAGCGCATGACCGGCTGGGCTGCCGGGACTGCCATCGCCATGCCGGAACACGAGTCAGGCACGTCGAGCGAATGCGCTTCATGTCACCAGGCCGACGACGTCCATGAAGGCCAGTTCGGCCGCGATTGCGGCCGCTGCCATGGGACAGCGTCGTTCCGCCAGGTATTGACGCACTAGCGTCAAAGGCAGGGGGCCATGACGAAAGCACAGGCATCCAGGTCGCTCGCATCGATCGCAATCATCGGCTGGCTGTGCCTGTTGGCTCCCGGGCCTCGCGCACGCCGCCGTGGCGGGCGCCAATTTCGACCACTTCACGACCGGCTTCGAGTTGACAGGTGCGCACCGGGTCGTGCCTTGCGAGTCCTGCCACGTCGATGCGATTTTCCGCGGAACGCCGCGGCGCTGCGAGTCCTGCCACGTCATCGGCAGCCGCATCAGCGCGACCGCCAAGCCCGCGGACCACGTCGTGAGCTCCAACGACTGCGCGCAGTGCCATACGACTTCAGCGTGGTCGCCATCCCTGCGCTACGACCACAGCGATGTGCGGGGCAGCTGCGCGAGCTGCCACAACGGCGTGCAGTCGGAAGGCAAGCCGCCGGGGCACGTCCAGACCACGCAGGACTGCGACGCCTGCCACCGGACCACCGCGTGGACGCCGGCCGGCTTCGACCACGCCAATGTCGCGCCGGGCACCTGCTTCCAGTGCCACAACGGCACCCAGGCGACCGGCAAGAACCCGCAGCACGTCAGTACCAGCAATACCTGCGATGCCTGCCACAGCACTTCGACCTGGAGCCCGGTGCTGCGGGTCGACCATGCCGAGGTGCTCGGCAGCTGCGCGAGCTGCCACAACGGGACCAAGGCCAGCGGCAAGCCGCCGACGCACATCCCGACCACGCTCGCGATGCGACAGCTGCCACGTCGTGACGGCCTGGACGCCGGCGCGGTTCGATCACGCCGGGGTCGCGCCCGGCAGCTGCGACCAATGCCACAACGGCACCCAGGCGACCGGCAAGGATCCGAACCACATCGCCACGACCGCGAGCTGCGACGCTTGCCACTCAACCGTGGCCTGGACCCCGGCGCAGTTCGACCACGCCAATGTCGCGCCCGGCACCTGCTTCCAGTGCCACAACGGCACCCAGGCGACCGGCAAGAACCCGCAGCACATCAGTACCAGCAATACCTGCGATGCCTGCCACAGCACTTCGACCTGGAACCCGGTGCTGCGGGTCGACCATGCCGAGGTGCTCGGCAGCTGCGCGAGCTGCCACAACGGGACCCAGGCCAGCGGCAAGCCGCCGACGCACATCCCGACCACGCTCGGATGCGACAGCTGCCACGTCGTGACGGCCTGGACGCCGGCGCGGTTCGATCACGCCGGGGTCGCGCCCGGCAGCTGCGCGACCAATGCCACAACGGCACCCAGGCGACCGGCAAGGATCCGAACCACATCGCCACCACCGCGAGCTGCGATGCTTGCCACTCGACCGTGGCCTGGACCCCGGCGCAGTTCGACCACGCCAATGTCGCGCCCGGCACCTGCTTCCAGTGCCACAACGGCACCCAGGCGACCGGCAAGAACCCGCAGCACGTCAGTACCAGCAATACCTGCGATGCCTGCCACAGCACTTCGACCTGGAGCCCGGTGCTGCGCGTCGACCATGCCGAGGTGCTCGGCAGCTGCGCGAGCTGCCACAACGGGACCAAGGCCAGCGGCAAGCCGCCGACGCACATCCCGACCACGCTCGATTGCGACAACTGCCATGTGACGACGGCCTGGACGCCGGCGCGCTTCGATCACGCCGGGGTCGCGCCCGGCACCTGCAACCAATGCCACAACGGCACCCAGGCGACCGGCAAGGATCCGAACCACATCGCCACCACCGCGAGCTGCGATGCTTGCCACTCAACCGTGGCCTGGACCCCGGCGCAGTTCGACCACGCCAATGTCGCGCCCGGCACCTGCTTCCAGTGCCACAACGGCACCCAGGCGACCGGCAAGCCTGGGAATCACTGGCAGACGACGCTCGCGTGCGATGCCTGCCACGTAACCACGGCCTGGACGCCCGTGACACATCGCCATATCTCGCCCGAGTATCCGGGCGATCATCGCGGGCCGCCCGCGTGCACGTCCTGCCACACGACGAATCGCGACGCCGCCACCTGGACATCGCCGCAGTATCGGCCCGACTGCGCCGGCTGCCACGCCAACGACTTCAAGGTGGGACCGCACAAGAAGACCGAGACGGGCCTCATGTACACGGTAGCGGAACTGCGCAACTGCGCGGGCTCGTGCCACGTCTATACCGACGCCACCCTGACGACAATTTCAAAGACTCGCAACTCGGAGCACCAAGCGCAGGACGGAGGCTTCTAAGTTGCGGACCTTGATCGCAGTCTTCGCGTGCCTGCTGGCCTGCGTCGGCCCGCCCGCGCGGGCCGACGACGCATCGGGCATCGCGAGCCGCGTCCTGGAGCAGGTTGATGTTGTGCCGCTCGGTGACGGAGCAAGGGTGTCGATGCGCTTCGGCTGCCCGTTGCGCTATACGACGCACTTTCCGGCCACGCAGGTGACCGACCTTAGAATCAGCCTGGTGCCGTTGCCAGGATGCCTTGCCGCCGGCGCTGTCATGGAAGGGGCGCTGCAGGCATCCGCCGGAAATGCCGCCGGACTCGGCGACGTGCGCCTGGAACCTGCTGGCTCGGCGCTGGTGCTGACCTTGTCGTTCATGTCGCCGGTGGATGTCGAGGTGCGCCCCTCGCCAGACTTCCTGGGACTCGACGTCGCCGTGTTCGGCCGCGTAACGCTCGTCCGCCCGCGCCCGAGCTCGCAATCCAAAGCGGCGCCGCCGCCTTCCGCAACGCGGACGCTGCCGTCGGCCGAGGTGCTGGAAGCCCAGTGGCTCGAGGCGCGATCCGCGTTCGATGCGGTAGACTACCCGACTGCGATTCGACTGCTGACCCGGCTCGTCGAATACCCGGAGCATCCGCGCCGCGCCGAGGCGCAGGAGCTGCTCGGCCTTGCGCGGGAACGTGGCGGCCAGCTCGCGCACGCAAAAGCCGAGTACGACGAATACCTGCGCCAGTATCCCGGCGGCCCTGCGGCGGGCCGTGTCGCCCAGCGCCGCGACGCGCTTGCAACGCTCGACTCGAAACCGCGGGTCGCCGCCGTTGCGAGCGACGAAGGCGGAATGGACTGGTCGTCGTTCGGAGGCTGGTCGCAGGAATACCGCTACGATACGACGTCGGTGGATGCGGGCGTTTTTTCGACCGACTTCACCAGCCAGTCGATGGTCATCAGCGACGGCGACTTCTCGATGCGGGGCCGCGGCGAGCGCTTTGACGTGCAGACGCGCGTCAGCGCGGGATACCTGTACGACCTCCTGCCGGACGGCTCTGGCAACCAGACACGCGTCAACATCGCTTACGGCGACCTGGCCGATCGCAGGCTCGGCCTCAGCGCGAGAATCGGCAGGCAATCGGGGTACAGCGGCGTGCTCGGCACCTTCGACGGGTTGCTGCTCGGCTGGAAGCCGCAGCCGACTCTGCGCTTGAACCTCGCCGCGGGCAGCCCGGTCGACTCGACCAAGGAAGCGTACGTTTCCAGCCGGCAATTCATCAGCGCAGGCGCCAGCTGGAGCGGCTGGGTCGAGGGGCTCGAAATCAGCCCGTACGTGATTGACCAGACCTACGACGGCGTCGCCGATCGTCGTGCGATCGGCAGCGAGGTGCGGTGGTTCGCACCCGGGCGCACCATCGTCGGGCTGTTCGACTACGACTTCGATTACAGCGTGGTCAACATGGCGATGCTGCTCGGCATCGTTCGAGCTGCCCGGGCACTACACGCTGACCGGCTCGCTCGACCGTCACAAGAGCCCCTACCTGACGACGCGTAACGCGCTCTCGGGTCAACCCGTGGAATCTCTGAGCGAACTGGTCGCCCTGTTCGGAGAGACCGCAGTCCGCAGTCTTGCCGAGGACCGGACCGCGGACGCAGACACACTCTCGATCGGCGTCTCGCACCCGCTCGGCACGCGCTTCCAGTGGACCGCCGACGCATCGGCCACGCGCATTTCAGACCTGCCAGCCTCGGGCGGCGTCGAAGCTGTTCCGGGCACGGGGACGGAAATCGGACTCGGTGCCCAGCTGATCGGCAACAGCCTGATGCGGTCCGGGGACGTGACCATCCTGGGCTTGCGCTGGTACGAGGGTGACCTGGCGAGAACAGTTTCTGCCTCCATGAGCTCGCGCTTTCCGCTGTGGGGCCGCCTGCGCGCCGGGCCGCGCCTGCGCTTCGATTACCGCACGTTCACGGCGGGAGGCTTGACGCAGTGGCTGGCGAGTCCCGCCCTGCGAATCGACTGGAACTCACAGCACACGACCATCGAGTTCGAGGCAGGCGGCGAGTGGGGCTCGCGCGAGCTTACGCTCGACCAGGAAGATTCCAGTCGCTACTGGTTCAGCCTTGCCTACCGCGTCGGCTTCTAGAATCCGTCTGCGCGCGCCAGCGGCGCTGCTGGCGGTCTTTGCGCTGTCGGGCTGCGCGGAGCGCGACCTGTGGCCGGTCGAACTGCTTGATCCGAAAACGGCAGTCAACGTCACCATCATGGCCGACCCGTGGGTCTACGGCCACGACGTTCCGATGCTCGCGGCCAACGCCCGCGACTACCTGAACGTCGGTGTCGTCGAAACCAACCGTACGGGAACGCGCGCGTACTGGCTTGGCGTCGTCGCGTGGAGCACGATCGACCGCAGCGCTTTGCCGGTGCCCGTGCCGCCGGTCAGGCCAGGCACGGTCAAGCTAAGCTGGCCGGAGGAAACGCTCGAACTGAAGCCGGCTGCCGCGGGCCGTGAAACGATCGGCGCAAGCGAGACTATTTTTCCGGGACCGCAGCCGGTTCATGAGGACGCCTGGTACGAATTGAATGCGGCGCAACTTTCCCGTCTGGCGAAATCGCCGCCAGTCACGGTGTCCCTGGTCCTCGAAGATGGTGCCGTCATCGTGCACGAACCATGGCATGTCGATCAGCGCGCGATGGACCAGTTCCTCGAAGCGACGGGATTCACACCCGTCGGCCCATGATCGCGTCCGTTCGGCGCCGGGACAGCGCTTCCTGCCCACCCTCGTACAACGCTGCCGTTGGTGTTGGCTGTATCTAGCCGGCTGATACATGGCGAGATCAATTCGCCAGCGGCCGCTTTCCGAATACCGAGCTGCGCGGATGCTCGCCGTGATCGAGGCGGTCGTGGGGCAGTTCTACGTGGCGGTCATCGTGGCGTTGCTGGTGAGCAAGTTCATCGCCCCCGCCGCTTCATCGTCGGTTGCAGGTGACGCTCGTCCGCGAGATATAGAATGAGCATTGAAGCGGTGGATTCATGGGGGATTGCGCGATGCAAATGAGGGGACTTGGGGCAGCGTTGGGTCTGGCGATGCTGCTTCTCATCAATTCGGCCGGCACCGCAACTGCACAGGAACTTGACCCGGATCCTGATCCGGAACTGCAGGACGATGATCCGTCCAGCGATGAGGAGTTTCCGGTCGAAGAAACCGCGCCCGACGAGGCGGCGGACGATGAAGCTGACGATGGACAGGCCGCCGACGACATGGCGGTCGTTGAGGACATGGACGACGACTGGGCCTACGACGTCGTCGTGGACGAGTCGGACGATGCGATACCGGCCGACCTCGAAATGAATCCGAGCGGCGAGAGCTGGGACGTCATCGAATTCGCGGACGACGGCGACAACCAGGAAGAAGGCGCTGGTAAGTCGACAGGCGACATCCAGGACCCGGCGGACATGCCGATCGTCAGACGGCCCGTCAAGCGCGCGAAGCCTGGCGAAGCCCGCGGCCGGCGCGAGTGAGGACACACCCTACTCAACGGGTGGCAAGCCCATCCGTGCCGATGGCGCGCCATGGCAGGCGCAGATCTATTACCCGCGCGAGGCGCCGCAATGGGCCGAGAAGCGCAGCAAGGGAATGCCGTTGTGGCAACTGCAGCATTTCTGCGGCGGCGCGCTGATCGCCAACGACTGGGTGCTCACCGCCGCCCATTGCATCGACGAAGACATGGTCAAGGCAGGCTATCGGGTGCGGCTCGGCGCCACGGACATCTCGAAAAACGAGGGCATGAACTTCAAGATCGACCGGATCGTCCGGCATTCGCAGTACCAGCAGAAGATCCTGCCCACGCCGCCGCCCAACATGTACGCCAACGACATCGCGCTGATACACATCGTCGACGACGCCAGGGCAGGCGCCCGCGATCCCGCCAGGATTCATCCGATTCCGCTGTTTGAAGGAAAGGTTGCCCCCGGTGCGGAAGTGACGGGAACGGGCTGGGGCAAGACCGAGGCGGTCGAAGGTCATGCGCCGAGCGCCGTGCTGATGAAGGTGGATCTGCGGGCGATGGACACCGAGGTCTGCAAGAATCGGCCCGCCTTCGGTCCTGAGAGAATCCACGGCAAGGTCATCTGTGCGAGCCACCCGGAGCGCTCAACCTGCCAGGGCGACAGCGGTGGTGCGCTCACTTTCACGAACGGCGCCCCGAAAGTCGTGGGTGTCGTCAGCTGGGGCAAGAAACGCTGCAGCGGCGACGGCCAGCCGGGCGTGTACACGCGAATCGAAAGCTACCGCGACTGGATCAAGCAGGCGATGCTGCTCGACCCGTCAAAGAACGCGCTGCCCTGAACGGAATCGCGCCAGTTTGAATGTGTCCGCGGCCGGCATTGCCGCCGGCCGCGGACCTTCCCCGCGGATCAGTCCTAGGGCTTGACCTTGTCGCCGCCCGACTGCTCGGCATCTTCCGAGTTCTCGGCCGGTGGCGTCGGCATCTCGTCAGCCGGCGCAGGCGTGACTTCTGGCGCAGGCGCCGGCTCGGCTGCCGGTGGAGGCGCCGCTTCCGGCGCGGAAGCTGCCTCTTCCTTCTTACCGCAGGCGACGAGCAGTATCGAAGCCGCCAACAGTGCAGCGGCCGTCTTCAATGATTTCATGACGAGATCTCCGCGATTGGTGAAGCCCCGAGCCTAATCGAAGCCAATGCTTCCGAGCAACCGGACGAAGCGCGGGTCGTCGCGGAGGGGGTCCAGCAGCGGATCGTTGCGCGAATAGATGAGTCCGGAATCGCCGATCCGGAGCGCCTTTTCGAGGCAGGCAATGGCGGCGTCCCGCTCGCCCCATTGCGCGAGAATCTGCGCCTGCTGGTACAGGACCCTGTCGCCCAGGTCCTCGACCAGCTCCGATTTCGCAGCGGTCGCTGCTGCCGTGTTGCCGAGTCTGTGTTCGACGATTGCCGCACCGGTCAGGCGAAAATCCCCCAACGGTTCCGCGGCATACGCCGCACGCGCCTCTTTGCTCCGCCCGAGCATCAGCAGGGCGTCGCCGATCGCGGCGTTTGCACGCGACATGCGCGGATTCAGAGTGAGCGCCTGTCGCGCATGCGGGATCGAATCGGCGTAACGGTGGGCGGCGTACTCGATCGATGCGGCTGCCCGGTGTATGAGGGGGTTCAGGGGATCGAGGAGCAAGGCGCGTGCGATCGCCTCGGCGGCGGCGCGCTCGCGGCCGATGCGCGCGCTGAACTGCGCGTAACGCGCCATGACCGTCGCCTCGCCGGCACCGAGCTCGCGCGAGCGCTCGAAGGGTTCGCGTGCCGCGCGGGCGTCGAGCTGGCCCTGGAACAGAGTAAAACCCAGCGTCGAATGCGCTTCCGCGAGATCGGGAGCAATCTCGATGGCGCGCTTCGCGGAGGCGATCGCCGCATCGTAGTACTCGGCGAGCTGCCCGACCTCGCCGTACTGATTGGCAATGACCGTCAGCGAACGAGCCCGCGCCGCATGAGCGGCGGCGTAATCGGGATCGGCTTCGATCGCCGCATCAAATTGCGCGAGCGCAGCGCGTTCCGAGGTTTCGTCGGCGCTCAGGTCGTACAGAGCGCGGCCGCGCAAGGTAGGCGTCGTAAGCTGCGACGCTTGTCGTCGCTCCTGACGGCGTCAGGGGCTGTTCGCCGCCCGGCTCGGTTCCATCAGCGGAAGCGACCTCGGCGACGAGCGCCCGGGCGACCGTGTTCGCAATCTCGCTCTGAACTGCAAAAATATCCTTCATTACGCGATCGAACGACTGTGACCAGCGGCTGAAACCGGTCGCACCATCAATCAGGTCGGAGGTGATGCGAACGATGTCACCCGATCGGCGCACGCTGCCGTCGAGCAAAAAGGCCACGCCAAGCTTGGAGGCGATCGCGACGGCATCTTCGTTGCGATCGCGAAATGTCGCTGACGAGGCCTGCGCCATGACCTGGAGCATTCAGGTTGCGTGCCAGCGTTGCGCGAAGTTCCTCCGAAAGGCCGTCGGAGAAATAGTCCTGACTTTCGTCGCCGCTGAGATTCTTGAAGGGCAGCACGGCCACACTGTTTCCGGAGGCAAGCTGGCGGCCGCCGAAAAAGCCCTGTCGCCATGCAAACAGGCCGGCCGCGCCCGCGAGCGTCGCGCCGCCAACCGCAATCAGTGCGCCGCGGCGGGACGCCGAATGGGCGGCGTGCGCGACGATCCCAAGTCAGGCGGTTGACGCGGCGCCTGCGCGGCCGCGGCCCGAACGGCACGAACGACGCTCGCGATCTCCGCCGCATCCGCATTGCCGTGCCAGCGCGATAGATTGATGGACTGATACTGGCGGAAGCCGAGCGGCGGCTCGGTGCCGTCGAACGACACCGGCACCAGCTTGCGCAGATCGCGACCTTTCGCCGCTTCGTCCAGTACCCAGTCGGACCCGACCGATTTCGCAGACCAGACGACGATGACGGCATCGCATTCTTCGAGCGCCGCTTCGATCGACTTGGCAAACGCTGCGCCGCCCTCGATCTGCGCGTCCCACCACAGGTTGAGGCCGGCGGCCTCCAGGGCCATCGACCAGTTTCGCGGCCTGCTCCTGGTCGGCGCGGGCGTAACTGAGGAATGCCGTCGGGCGAACGGCATCGGCCTGCGTATCCACATTCACGCGATCAGTTTAGCGCGCCGGCAGGCATTCGGCCCTGATAGGCTTATTCGGTGACTGTCCCGGGACCATGCAGGGTGAAGTAGATGCCGCAAAAGAAGGATCCGGAAAAGCGCGTATTCACCGGCGTCTATTTCGATCGCCCGCAACACGATGCCTTGCGTCAATTGAGCAAGGAGACGCGCGTTCCCCTGGCGGAGTACCTGCGCGAGGCCGTCAATGACCTGCTGAAGAAATATGGCGTCAAGGTGCCAAAGCCGAGGGTCGGGCGGTGAGGGCTGCAGAACGCAATCAGGATGCGGATCGGATGCCTCAACTGCGGATGACTACCGGAACAGCGCGAGCGATTTCGCTCACGGTGATCCACACACCCCAGGCCAATGGTATCGCGATCGCCGATCCATGCCACGATCAGGAGCGCCGTGCCGCTTGCCGCCACTCGCACCGGAGCCGGTTGCTCAGCCACTGCCTGCTCGTGTGCTTTCGCACGCTCGGCCGCGAGCTGCTCGGCAGTCATGTAAGTGGCGCTCGCTGACAGGCCGGATCAGCAGGTTGCAGAGCAGCCCGCCGAGCAGCATCGCGGCGAGCACGTACATCGTGACGTTGTAGGCCTGGTCCGGCGGCACGCCATGCGCGAGCTGGTATTCGCGGATGTAGTTGACGACCACCGGTCCGACGATGCCGGCCACGGACCAGGCGGTCAGCAGTCGGCCGTGGATCGCACCGACATGTTGCGTGCCGAAGAGATCGGCCAGATACGCCGGGATCGTGGCAAAGCCGCCACCGTACATCGTGAGGATCACGCAGAAGATCGTCACGAACGCGGCAATCCGCCCGGCTTCTCCCGCGAGCGGCGCGCTGACATAGAGCGCGATGCCGAGCAGGAAGAAGATCATGTACGTAATCTTGCGGCCGATCACGTCGGAGAGCGATGCCCAGGCGATGCGCCCGGCGATATTGAAGAGCGACAGCAGGCCCGCGAACGCGGCGGCGATCGTGGCGACCTGGGCGCGCTGATCTTCGGCGAGCTCCGCGAGCCGCATCGGCACGCCGATCAGCCGTGCCGCCGAACACTTCCTGCAGCATCGGCGAGGCCATGCCGATCACGCCGATACCGGCGCTCACGTTCAGGCACAGCACGCCCCACAGCAGCCAGAACTGCGGCGTGCGTACGGCCTCGTTGACATGCACATGTTGCGAAGTCACCAGCCGACTGTTCTTCGCAGCGTGGAACGTAGCCGGCCGGCTGCCAGCCCGGCGGCGGCAGGCGATAGCCGAATGCGCCCAGCATCATGGAGATCAGGTAGAGCGCTCCCATGACGATGAAGGTCTGCCAGACGCCGACAGTCGCTGGGCTTGCGAAGAGGTTCATCAGGCGGTCGGCGAGCGGCGCGCCGATCATCGCGCCGCCGCCAAAACCCATGATGGCAAGACCCGTCGCCATGCCGCGGCGGTCCGGAAACCATTTGATGAGCGTCGAGACGGGCGAGATGTAGCCGAGGCCGAGGCCGATGCCGCCGATGACGCCCGAGCCGAGCCAGATCAGCCAGATCTGGTGTGCAGTAAACGCCGAGCGCAGCGATGAACAGGCCACCGCTCCAGCAGAGCGCGGCGACAAACCCGGCCTTGCGTGGCCCGGCTGTCTCCAGCCAATGGCCGAACAATGCCGCGGAGGAGCCGAGCAGGACGAAGAACAGCGTGTACGTCCAGCCGAGCATCGAGACTGGCCAGTCGCATTGCGTCGACGTGATGAGTCTCAGGAATCCCGCGTCGCCGCAGGTCGCCGGTTGCTGGATCCCGATCGCGCGCGCAAGTGGCAGCCAGAACACGCTGAAGCCGTACGCCATGCCAATGGACAGGTGAATCGCCAGCGCCGCGGGCGGCACCAGCCAGCGATTGAAGCCAGGCGCTGCAATCGTCCTCTCCTTATCGAGCAGGCGCATGTGATTTCCTCATGTGGACGAGTGCAGTGCCATACGTCGTCAGAACGGCGTCCCGAACACGATGCGGAACACGTCCAGTTCCGATCCGAACCGGTAGCCGATGCCGATCCGTGGCAAGGGGACGCGCCAGATGCGTCGCGTCTCAGTCGTTCCAAGGGTGATGCCAATCTCATACTGGACCGAGCTGCCGCTCCGCTCGGTGCTGTCGACCGGCCCGTTGGGCTGATCGACGTAGTATTCGTGCATCGCGTAGGCCAGGTAATCGACTTTCGAATTGCGGGTGAATGGCCGCCGTGCAGTAATTACAGTCTGGAAGCGCGCAAAACGATCTGAACCCGCGGTGCCGCGTAAATCGACGCCTGCAAAAACGAGATCGTTGCGCAGCAGCCAGTCAAATCCTTGCCCATCGAACTCGTAGAGACTCCGTAACCCGCCTGCATAGACGCTTGAATCTGCATCAACGTCGCGAGCTCGCGAGATTCCTGCCTCGACATACGGCTCGAGCTTCCAGCCCGGCTGCAGCTCGAACACCAGTGTCAAGCCGGGCACGAAGCTCAGGGCGTCCACATCCGTCGGAATGGCCCCATTCGCGATATCCGGCAATTCGAAATCATAGAAACCGAAGGTCACCGGCAGGGTGAGCTCGACTCCGAAGCTGGAATCATCCGTGGATTTGAACGTGTGGCTGAATGGCAGTCGGTAGATCTGCAGCGTCCTGCCTGCAACCGAATACACGCCCGAGCCCAACTGCGTGGCGAAAGCGAAATTGACCACGTTCTGCTCGTCGCTCGACAGCAGGGTCTGGGCACGCGCCACCGGCGAGAGCGTGGCTGCGAGCAGGCCGATTCCCACAAACCATCGGATTACAACCTGCACCATGAACCGGTTCCTATGCGCGTCAGCTTCCGTGAGCACTTTGGTGCCGCTTATTGCCAGGCTATATAGGGTTGGTCGGAGTGAGGCGATACCCCTTATCCTTGCGGCCCCGGTAAGGGTGCGGATCAAATAGGATACTCGCTGCGGTCACGACGTCCCCCCGCTTTCAGTAGCGGAGCGCATTAGAGTCTTCCGGCATTGTAATGACCTTGATGGCCAACTGCTTTGCGTACTGGGCGGGCATCAGCCCACCCAGTGACCTCTTCGGTCTTTCCTCGTTGTACTCGCGTCTCCACATCTCGATGACCGTCCGCGCGTGAGCCAGGCTCGTGAACCAGTGTTCGTTCAGACACTCATCGCGCAGTCGTCCGTTGAACGATTCCACGTACGCGTTCTGGTTGGTTTGCCCGGCTCAATCTGCCGCAGCGTTGCCGCGTATGCGCCCAGTCAGCATCCCGTCCAGTGAATTCGCGCCGTTGTCAGATCGATCTGGCCGGCCGCCGATCGCCTCCGTCCCGGACTCATCATGATCCGCGCCACCTGTACTCCACGATCGCCACCGCTTCATGCGTGGCGTCATCGACGATAACGAGGCACTTCAATGTGCGACCCGAAGCAACGCGATCAAATACGAAGTCGATCGACCAGATCTCGTTAGCCTTGGCAGGGCGAATCAGTGGTTGCCGATCAGCCACGGGGATCTTCTTGCGTCGCAGGCGCCGGATATGTAGCTGTTCGAGCCGATACAGCCGTTCGACGCGCTTGTAGTTGATGAACTCGCCAGCCTGCCGCAGCTTCAGGTAGATCATGCCAACGCCGTAGCGTCGGTGACGCTGCGCCAGAGCCACGATCCGCGCTCGCAAGGCAATACTTGAGCGCCGGACGCGTTGCTGGCTCTGCCGGTGGCGGCAACAACAGCAATACCCTGATCCATCGCCGCGGACGCGTACTCTTCACAGCGTCCGGCGTTTGGCCACAAACGTGCTACGTGCCTCGAGCCCGTCGAGGTTGGAAGCGATGACGGTGATGCGCAACTCTGAAATCTTGACATTCCGCGGTACCTTGCCGACAAAGGCCTGCAGCCGGACATTGAACCGCAACCAGTGCGGTAGTCGATGCCCGTCTTCGCAACGGGCGTGCAGCACCAACACATCGCCCGGTTCCGCGTCGCAGAACGCTGTCGGCGCAACGGGATGCAAGAACGACTCGCCGGGCGCATAGAGCAAGTCGGGAATGGGCTCGACTGCCTGGGGCGCCGCGCGCACCTCGTTCTCGCTTGCCTTGCGGGTGTATTCGCGTCCCGTGACGATCGCCAGTGCAATCCACCCTAGCGCCAGCACCAGGTTCAACAATGCATAATCGTGCACGGCCCAGCTCAATACATTGAGCCCGATGAACACGCCGGCTGCCGTGATGAGGTCGCCAAAGCGCCAGAAGAAGGTGTCAATCGCGGTCTTGCCATCGTATTTCGAGTCGCGGTCGACCGGCAGGAACATCGCTTGCCGTGTGGTGTTCATCAGTGAGTAATCGACGCTGTTCTCCATAAACTTGATCCGACGAAGCAATAAGAAGAACGGAATGGCGCTGCCGAGCATTGGCCCGAAGAACACCAGGCCATATCCCAGCGCAAGGATGATCGGCTGGACCAATAGCGCGCCGCGCATGCCGATGAGTTGGTAGACGCGGGAAACAATAAACAGCTGGATGATCAGACTGATCAGCGTCACCCAGAAATTGAAATTGCCGTAAAACTCGGCGATGAGCGAGCCCAGGTCGAGCTTCCCGCCGCTTTCGGCGACGCGTGCCACGGCATCGGCTTTCACGTAGTCGGCGAGAATGAATTCTCCCGTGGTGTTGATCCAGTTGAGCAGCACCACGAACAGCGCCATGCGCAGCAGATAACGATCGCGCAGCACCAGGCCGATTCCGCCGAGCAGCCTGGGCAAGGGCCGGGGGCGAGCGGACTCGGTTGCGCGCGATCCGGCCGGGATAGCGGCACGTTCAGCCGTGGCGAGAAACAGCGTGGCGCCGAGTGCGCCGGTCGCGAGGACCAAAAGCCCGATCGGCCCGAGCGCCGCCGCCGCCCCCTGTGTGAGCTTGGCGCCGGCAAGTGCGCCAACGTTGGCGCCCAGCATGATCACCACGAACAGGCGCTGGCCGCTCCTGACGTTGAACGAGTCTGCAGCAAAAACCCACATCTGCGATACGACCATGACGCCGTAGATGCCGACCCAGATGAAGAACGCGAGCGCGATTGGAATTTGATAGTGATTGAGCACGGCAAACAGCGGCAGTGTCGCCACGAAAAAAATCGTGACGGCGCGCAGCAGTCGCGCACCGTCGAGGTGGTGTCGCAACCGGCCATAGAGCGGCACGATGAGCATCAGCACCAGCGCCATGATTGCAACCGCGTACGCGCGCGATTCGGCCGAAAACTTGACGAGCATGAAGGCTTCGCGAAGCGCTTTGACTACCTGGTACGACGCGAGTAGCAGGAACGCGTGCAGAAAGAACAGGAACGCGGTGCGCCCCTCGCCGGGTGCCACGCGCGTGACGAGCGTTAACAGGTGCTCGAATCGGGTCAGGTGGGCATGGCCGGAGTTCAAGCAGTCAGTGCCTCAGCAACGGATAGTTTTCCTGAACCTTCAAATATCCGTAGTCTTGCTCTTGTCCATTGATCCGAAAGAAGTCCGCGGCTGGCATTGTACGAGTTGGGGATAGTAAGCATTTGTTTTTCGGAAACCAGCAGCCTTCGGGCCAGCTAGTTGCCGGCGCTAGCCGCAGCGAGATGGGCTTCAGTCCGGGCCGTTTTCGCACTCAGCGCGGACATGCCACATAGAAATTGGTCGAAGGGTCTATTCCAGTCGAATTCTTTCCATGACCGGAGCATGAGGATTTTGAAAGAGGCGAGGGAATGACTCTTGCGTGGAAGCCCCGCCCCCGCGCCCGGATCTCTGTTACTGCATCCACGTCGTCCCGTGGAACGCTGGGACCGGCGGCCTGACCTGCCACTCGCCAAGGCACCCGCACTCGCGGCACTGTGGAGTTGCCCCGCTTCCGTGGACGGGTAGTTTCCTAAATTCTCACGTCCTGTCCTGCCAGTAATCTCCTCTCAAAGTTGTTCGGTGACAAGCGGCCGATTGATGAGTGACGCCGATGCGGGTTGTACCAGCCCTCGATCCATTCGAACAGGGCCATTCTGGCCTCGGTTTTCGACTTGAACCGCCGATGCTTGAGCAGCTCCTTCTCGAGCGACGCGAACACGCTCTCGGCCATGGCGTTGTCGTAGGCATCGCCCACCGTACCCATCGAGGGCATGACGTTCATCTCCTGGCAGCGTTTGCCGAACGCGTAGCTGGTGTATTGGCAACCGTGGTCCGAGTGGTGAATGACGTTCTCCGGTCGCCGCTGGGCCAAGCGCCATGTTCAGGGCATCGAGCATCAGTTCGGTGCGCAGGTGATCCTCGATCGCCCAGCCGACGATCTTGTGCGACCAGACATCCAGCACGATCGCCAGATAGATCATCCCCGCCCAGGTCGGCACGTAGGTCGCGTCGGCCACCCACAGCTGATCCGGTCCGTCGGCCTTGAACTGGCGCTTCGACCAGATCCTCGTTCGCCGGGGCAGCGCTATCCGCCGCCGTCGTCACCCCGTAATTGCGGCGCCACGATGCTCTTGAGGCCATTCTCCCGCATCAACCGCGCCACCCGCTTGCGGCCGACGTGCACCTCGTGATCGTCCGCGAGCTCGGCATGGATGTTCGGCGAGCCATAGCGGCCCTTGGAGCGCCGATAGATCGCATGGATCCGGGCACTCAGACCGATATCGGCCCGGCGCCGGGCCGACAACGGCCGATCCCGCCACGCATAGAATCCACTGGCAGAGACTCGAAGCAAGCGGCACATCACCCGTACCGGCTGGGTGGCCTGGTTCGCCTTCACGAATCCGAACAGCGCTTCGGTGTCGCGGGCTTCTCGTTCGCAAACCAGGCCGCGGCTTTTGACAGGATGTCGCGCTCCTGCAAGAGCTTGCGGTTCTCACGCCGCAATCGGGTGAGCTCTTCGCGCTCCGCCGTCGTCAGGCCGCCATCCCCGCGACCCCGATCCCGGTCCGCCTGCTTGACCCACATGCGGATCGACCAACGGGTGCAGCCGAACTGCTGCGCCAGCTCGTTGTACGAGCGCCCGCCCCGATGCAACTCGACCATCTGCCGCCGAAACTCCGGCGTGTACCGCTTGACCTTCCGACCCATGGCTTGACCCACCTCTTTGTGAACATGACGTGTCCACAAAAGCGGGTCAACTCCAAATTGGCCGGCCGAGGCTGCGATTGGCTCGGGGTAGCCTCTTTTTGGCCTTCGCGACCTTCGTAGCCGCTGGCATTGAATCGCAGCATGTCCTTGCCGCGGTTAGGTCTTGTTCGCGCCAAGATTGAACAAGCACTTACGACGCGGCCGGTTATTAGTAGACCAAACCAGAGGTGAGACGGCCAACCCATGGAACATAGGAGCCTGCACCTGAATACGGCTCAACCGAGGACGCAATCAGATGAGAAGCGCGCTCAGCTACGTGAGCGCCACGATTCAATTGAGCCCCCCGATGAAGTCTTCACGATCTTATCGAGTTCCTCGAAAGGCACCTGTTCGTTCTTGCCACCGCCGCAAATGCCCACCCAGCATTTGGCTGAGCCGGCCTGATAGAACTCGGTAGCCCAGTCTTTGACCTTGCCTTCCGTGTCTACCAGGAAATAGATGACGCGGGCGTTCTGTTTCTCCTTCCCATAAAGCCCGCCAAAGTTGCTTGATGCAGTTCCGAAGTCGCCGACGTGCTTCATGACCTCGTCGCCGCCATTCAGTTTCTCGCGGCCGATCAGCTTGCCGAAGTCCGGGTGCTCGTACATCACCTCGGTGTAGGGTTTACCGACGGTACCTTTGAGATGAGAATTGTTTATGCCTGAGGCGACCTTTTGGCCAACGGAACTGCAGGCCACGAACAAGAGAGTGCTCACTACTACCAGGAACGTTTTCATGGGCCTATCCTCGCCACGTGATTGAAAGTGAAACACCAGACTTGGTCAGCAAGCTGCCAATGCTTGCAGCAATGACGCGCAGAAAGCGTGACTTTTGACACAGATGTGTGTCTAAACGCGCGGCCGATGTTCCATTACACGCCGCGGCGCACCGCTTGCCGCTCTATCCAGCGGTCCACGGGCTAGGTCGATTCGTTTCGCACTGCGTGCTGCAGGTTCGAATGGTCGGGGTGACAGGATTTGAACCTGCGACTCCTACGTCCCGAACGTAGTGCTCTACCAGGCTGAGCTACACCCCGAATTGCGGGACAACAAACCGGTCAACTGCTGCGGCTGACCGCGAACCGGGCGAGCGCCGCCAGCGCATCGCGATAGGCCGAGGCGGGAACTCCGGCCAGCGCCGTCGAGCGCCCGTTCGACCTCGTCTTCAGCGAGTTGGGCAGTGTAGTCAAGCCCCCCCGTGCTTTCGACGACGGCCCGGATCGGGCCTGTTCCTCCGTGCCGCCCTGCTCGATGGCGTCCCGGATCATCGATGCGGCGTCCGCGTCGCTGTGCTGCAAGGCGTGGATGAGGGGTAGCGTCGGCTTTCCTTCGGCCAGGTCGTCGCCGACGTTCTTGCCGAGCGCATCCGTCGTCGCCGCGGTAGTCGAGCGCGTCGTCGATGAGCTGGAATGCGATGCCGAGGTGCTTGCCGTAGAGCGCGAGCGCGGATTCAACCTCGGCCGGCGCGCGGGCGACGATGGCGGCGATCTGGGCTCCCGCCTCGAAGAGCCGGGCGGTCTTGCGGTAGATGACCTCCATGTAGCGGATCTCGGTCGTGTCCGGGTCGCCGGAGTTCATCAGTTGCAGCACTTCGCCGGCAGCGATCGTGTTCGTCGCGTCGGCCATCACGCGGATCAACGTCGGCCGAATCGAGCGCTGCCATCATCTGGAAGGCGCGCGAGTACAGGAAGTCGCCGACCAGGACCGAGGCGGGATTACCGAAAGCCTGGTTGGCCGTCGCGCGCCCCCGGCGGCGGGCCGAATCGTCGACGACGTCGTCATGCAGCAGGGTCGCCGTATGAATGAATTCGATCAGCGCGGCGGCCGGGATATGGGCCGAATCCCGCGCGCCGGCTGCCCGGGCGGCGAGCACGACCAGGAGCGGCCGCAGGCGCTTGCCGCCGCTCGTCGACGATGTAGTCGCCGACCTGGTTGACGAGCGCGACGTCGCTGCCAGCTGGCGGCGGATTTCGGCGTCAACCGCGGTCGAGGTCGGCGGCGACGAGGGCGCGTATGTCTTTGAGTTGCATGGAATCCCGGCATCCCCGGCGGGCAGGGGCATCCTAGCGGCAAATCGGCCCCGGCGGGAAATGCGGACCGCCATTGGTTTGACCGCGGGGGGTCCCGACACTACAATTGCCGGCTCTTTTTGGAGTCCAGTCAATCATGTACGCCGTCATTGCCACCGGGGGCAAGCAGTACCGGGTGAGCGAGGGCACCGTCGTGCGGGTCGAGAAACTCGACGTCGACGCGGGTGCCATCGTCGAGTTCAACCAGGTCCTGCTGGTCGGCGAGGGCGTGGACGTGGCCGTCGGATCGCCGTATGTCACGGGCGCGCTGGTCACCGCGACCGTGCAGGCGCACGGCAAGGCCGACAAGGTCAGCATCGTGAAATTCCGGCGCCGCAAGCACTACCTGCGGCAGAAGGGCCATCGCCAGCCGTACACCGAAGTGAAGGTGACCGGCATCACGGCGGCCTGAGGAAAGAAACATGGCACACAAGAAAGCAGGCGGCAGTACCAAGAACGGGCGCGAGTCCCATTCGAAGCGTCTTGGCGTCAAGAAGTTCGGCGGCGAGAAGGTGCTCGCCGGAAACATCCTGGTGCGCCAGCGCGGCACGCCGTATCGCGCGGGCGACAACGTCGGCGTCGGCACCGATCACACGCTGTTCGCGCTGAAGTCACGGCCGCGTGCAGTTCAGGAAGAAGGGCGCCGAACAGCGCACTTTCGTCAGCGTCCTGCCGGAGTAAGCGAGGGCCGCAAGAATCGAAGGAAAACCCCGGCCCGGCCGGGGTTTTTCGTTAGGGCGGCAAGTCAACTCATGAAATTCGTCGACGAAGCGATCGTCAAGGTGCGGGCCGGACACGGCGGCCGCGGCGCGATCGGTTTCCGCCGCGAGAAGTTCGTGCCCTTCGGCGGTCCGGACGGCGGCGACGGCGGTCTCGGCGGCAGCGTGTGGCTGCGCGCCCAGGAAGGCATGAACACGCTCGTCGATTACCGCGTCCAGCGCACGTTTCGTGCGCAGAACGGCCAGCCCGGCGGCGGCCAGGACTGCACGGGCCGGGGCGGCGAGGACCTGTTCGTGCCGATGCCGGTCGGCACCGTCGTGATCGATGACGATACCGGCGAGACGCTTGGCGATCTTTCGAAAGCGGGACAGACGCTGCTCGTCGCGAAAGGCGGCAAGGGCGGCTGGGGCAATCAGCGCTTCAAGAGTTCGATCAACCGAACGCCGCGGCAGAGCGGGCCGGGTCTGCCGGGCGAGGCGCGCAATCTGCGCGTCGAACTGCGCCTGCTCGCCGACGTCGGCCTGCTGGGATTGCCGAATGCCGGCAAATCGACGCTGATTCGCGCGGTTTCGGCCGCGCGGCCGAAGGTCGCGGATTATCCGTTCACGACCCTGCATCCGCAGCTCGGCGTCGTGTCCGTGGGCCGTACCGGAGCTTCGTGATGGCGGACATCCCGGGGCTCATCGAGGGCGCCGCGGAAGGCGCAGGACTCGGCATCCGGTTCCTGAAGCACCTTCAGCGCACGCGCATCCTGCTGCATCTCGTCGATATCGCGCCGCCTGATCCGGACGAGGACCCGGTCATCGGCGCGCGCGCGATCGTGGAGGAGCTGAAGAAGTTCAGCCCGGAGCTCTCGAAGAAGACAACGCTGGCTTGTGCTCAACAAGATCGACTTGCTGCGAGGGCAAGGAGCGCGAGAAGCGCTGCGCAGAAATCGTGCGCCGACTGCGCTTCAAGGGGCCGGTATTCAGGATTTCAGGCGCGACCGGCGAGGGCACGAAAGAGCTGTGCCAGGCCGTGATGCGGGAGCTCGAACGGTAGGAGGGGACGTTCACTTCTGAAGGGGACGTTCACCTTCAAACTGAAGGGGACGTTCACCTTCAAGGTGAACGTCGCTCCGTGGCGACATGACTTGAAGGTGAACGTCCCCTTTTGAGGTCCCCTTCATACTTGGCTAGATCAGCGCCTTGATCTGGCGGCGAGCCGGCTCTTGTGCCGGGCGGCCTTGTTCGGTGGATGATGCCCTTGCGAGCCATCGCGTCGATGACGGGCGAGGCGGCCTTCAGCGCGGCGGCAGCTTCTGCCTTCTTGCCCTCGCGGATCGCCTCGACGACCTTGCGCACGGCGCTGCGCACTTTCGAGCGCTGCGCGACATTCCGCGCGCGGTGCTGCAACCGCCTGGCGGGCCCGTTTTTCGGCTGACTTGGTGTTGGCCATAAGGGCGCGCATTGTCCGGATGCGGGCCTGGAATGTCAACGCGCTATAGTGCGGCCCGCATGTCGCACGGATTCCTGCGCAATACGACCATCGTCGGCCTGCTGACACTGCTTTCCCGGGTCACGGGCGTGATCCGGGACATGGTGTACCTGATCTCCTTCGGCGCCGGGCCCCTGATGGACGCCTTTCTGGTGGCGTTCAAGATCCCGAACTTCATGCGCCGGCTGACGGCCGAGGGGGCCTTCTCGCAGGCCTTCGTGCCGGTCATTTCCGAATACAAGGTGCGGAAGTGCCACGCCGAGGTCCGCGAACTGGTCGCGGGCGTCAGCGGCGTGTTCGGCGCTGCTGCTGTTCGCCATCACCCTCATCGGCGTCATCGCGGCGCCGGTGCTCGCATTCGTATTCGCGCCGGGCTTTCGGGCGGACGGTGACCGCTTCGATCTCACGATCGAGATGCTCCGCTTCACGTTTCCCTACATGTTCTTCATCTCGCTGGTTGCGCTCGGCAGCGGGGTGCTGAACAGCTACGGCCGTTTCGCCGTTCCCGCCCTTAACCAGACGCTGCTGAACATCGTCATGATCGTCGCGGCGGGCGTTGTCGCTCCTTACTTCGAAAAGCCGGGCGCTCGTGCTCGCGGTCGGCGTTTTCGTGGCGGGCGTCGTCCAGCTCATCGCGCAGTTCCCCGCGCTGCGCGCGCTCGGACTGCTGCCGCGGC
This sequence comes from uncultured Gammaproteobacteria bacterium, assembly GCA_963819545.1. Lineage (GTDB taxonomy): Bacteria > Pseudomonadota > Gammaproteobacteria > Steroidobacterales > Steroidobacteraceae > SCUD01. Next base: position 352,288 of record CAWFWJ010000003.1, read on the forward strand.
CGCGTTTCGACCGTGCGCATGAGGGCGTGCGGCGCATCGCGCGACTGATGCTGCCCGGGATCTTCGGCTCATCGGTCGCGCAGGTCTCGCTTCTGCTCGACACGATCATCGCTTCGTTTCTGATGGTCGGCAGCGTCACCTGGCTCTACAGCGCGGACCGCCTCGTCGAGTTTCCGATGGGTGTGTTCTCGATCGCGCTCGCGACCGTGATCCTGCCGGGTCTTTCTTCGCACCACGCCGAGAAGTCGCCCGAGAAATTCAACGCGACACTCGACTGGGCGCTGCGCCTGACGCTCACGATCGTGACGCCGGCCGCGGTCGGGCTCCTGATGTTGTCGTTTCCCTTGATTGCGACGATTTTCGGATACGGCGCTTTCAATGATCGCGACGTGCTGATGTGCAGCTACGCACTGATGGCGTATTCGCTCGGGCTGATCGGCTTTTCGATCGTCAAGGTGCTCGCGCCGGGCTACTTCGCGCGCCAGGACACGAAGACCCCGGTGAAGGTGGGTTTATCGCGCTTGCGATCAACATGGCCTTCAACATCGCCGTTGTCGTGCCGGCGTTCCTGTACGGATTCGCGGTACCCCACGTGCTACTTGCGGTCTCGACGGGCCTCTCGGCGCTCGTCAATGCGGCGCTGCTGTTTCGCGGGCTCCGCCATGATGGCATTTATCAGCCGACGGCCGCGTGGCGCCGGCTCCTGCCGCAGATCGGGCTCGCGAGTGTCGCCATGGCCGGGTTCCTCTGGTGGGTCTCGGGCGACTGGTCGGCCTGGACCGATTGGCCGGCGACGCAACGGGCGCTCTGGCTCCGGTGTCGGTCGTCGGCGGCGCGGTGGTTTATTTTGGCGTGCTGGGACTCGCGGGCACGCGCCCGCGCGACCTGAAGCCTCTATAATTGCGGGGCAATTACCGATCCGGCAAGGCCATGCTGATTCGACGCGGTTTCATAGCCCTGCCGGGACGCGGACCGCGGACACGCCGTCGCAATCGGCAATTTCGACGGCGTCCATCTCGGGCACCAGGCGATTCTGGCAGTGCTTGCAGCAGCGCGGCCTCGAGTCTGCGGCTGCCGACGGCCGATCGTCTGCTTCGAGCCGCATCCGCGGGAGTATTTCGCGCAAGAGCCGATGCGCCGGCGCGGCTGATGCGGCTCCGCGACAAGGCCGAGCGAATGGCGGAGGCCGGCGTTGATCGAGATGAGGGTCCTGCGATTCGACGCGGGACTCGCCGGCTGGGATGCGGAGGACTTTCATTGAGCGCGTGCTGATGCAGGCGCTGGGAGCGAAGCAGGTGGTGATCGGCGAAGGATTCCGGTTCGGACGCGATCGCAGCGGCGACGTGGCGACTGCTTGCGCCGTGCAGGCGGCGCGGTGCGGATTCGCCGTCGACGAGGTCCCGCCGTTCGCAATCGGCGGCGCGCCGGCGAGTTCGACGCGCGTGCGCGAGGCGCTTGCGAGCGGCCGGCTCGACGATGCGCGAAGGCGCTCCTCGGGCGCGACTTCCGGATCAGCGGCCGGGTGATCGCCGGTCAGAAGCTCGGCCGCAAGCTCGGGTTTCCCCACGGCGAACCTGCGCCTGCATCGCCGCGTGTCGCCGGTTGCCGGAATTTTCGCGGTGCGCGCCTCGGGCGCCGGGCTCGAGCGTCATGCCGGGCGTCGCCTCGGTCGGCACGCGGCCGACGGTCGGCGGCAAGGAATGGCTGCTCGAGGCTGCATCTGTTCGATTTCGATGGCAACCTCTACGGCAAGCGGCTGGACGTGGACTTCATCGCGAGGCTGCGCGACGAGATCCAATACCCGGACCTCGAGAGCATGACCGATGCAGATGCACGAAGACGCGCGCAGGGCGCGCGCAATTGCTTCACGGCCTGAGGACGAGGCGAGTGGACTACAAGCAGACGATCAACCTGCCGGACACCGACTTCCCGATGAAGGCGGACCTCGCACGCCGCGAGCCGGAGCGCGGTCGCGCGCTGGCTCGGCGACGACATTTATATGGAGCTCCGCCGCCGCGCCGCCGGCCGGCCGAAGTTCGTGCTGCTCGACGGCCCGCCTTACGCGAACGGCGTGATCCACATCGGTCACGCCGTCAACAAGGTGCTGAAGGACATCATCGTCAAGTCGCGCACGCTCGACGGCTACGATTCGCCCGTACGTGCCGGGCTGGGACTGCCACGGCCTGCCGATCGAACAGCAGGTCGAGAAGAAGTACGGCCGCGTCGGCCAGAAGCTCGACGCCGACGCGTTCCGCAAGGCCTGCCGCGAGTACGCGGCAAGCCAGGTCGACGTCCAGCGCACCGACTTCCAGCGCCTCGGCGTCATGGGCGACTGGAACGATCCCTATCTCACCATGGCCTCGCGCTACGAGGCCGAGCAGCTGCGCGCATTCGCCGCGATCATCCGCCGCGGCCACCTCGTGCGCGGCTTCAAGCCGGTGCACTGGTGCCTCGATTGCCGCTCATCGCTCGCCGAAGCCGAGGTCGAGTACGAGGAGCGCAATTCGCCGGCGGTCGACGTGCGCTTCGCGATCGTGGATGCGCACGATGCGGCGCGCCGCTTCGGCCTCACGAGCGACGACCTCGCGAGCGCATGCGGTCGCGATCTGGACCACGACGCCGTGGACACTGCCCGCCAACCAGGCGGTCTGCCTGCACCCGCTGCTACGACTACGTGCTCGTCGAATTCGAGCGCGCCGGCGGGCCCGGAGCGCCTGGTCGTTGCCGAAGGCGCTGCTCGAGCCGTTCGCAAGCCGCATCGGCGCAACTGCGCAGCGCGTGCTCGGCAAGGTCGACCGGCAAGGCGCTTGAAGGCCTGCGGCTCGAACACCCGTTCTATGAGCGCGAAGTACCCGTGATCCTCGGCGATCACGTGACGCTCGATGCCGGCACCGGCGCCGTGCACACGGCGCCGGGTCACGGCGCGGACGACTACGAGATGGGCCGGCGTTACGGGCTGCCGATCGACAATCCGGTCGGCGGCGACGGGCGATTCGTTGCCGGCACGCCGCTCTTCGAGGGACTCTCGGTGTTCGACGCCAACCCAAAGATCGTCGAGACGCTCGAACGAGGCCGGCCGGCTCATCCATTTCGAGACCTATCGCCACAGCTACCCGCATTGCTGGCGCCACAAGTCGCCGGTGATCTTCCGCGCGACGCCGCAGTGGTTCCTGAGCATGGAAAAGGCGGGATTGCGCCGCGACGCGCTGGCCGCGATCCGCGGCGTGCGCTGGATCCCGTGCTGGGGCGAGCAGCGCATCACGAGCATGATCGAGACGCGGCCCGGACTGGTGCATCTCGCGCCAGCGCGCCTGGGGCGTGCCGCTCGCGATGTTCGTGCACAAGGAAACGGGCGAGCCGCATCCGCAGACGCCGGAGCTGCTGGAACAGCGTCGCCGAACTCGTCGCCGAGGGCGGCATCGAGGCCTGGTTCGCGCTGAATCCGCGGCATCTGCTCGGCGACGAGGCGCTGGTGTACGAGAAGTGCGACGACGTCATGGACGTGTGGCTCGACTCGGGCGTCGTGCACCACTGCCTGCCGGCGCTTCGGCCGGGCCTCATTCCGTTTCCGGTGGATATCTATCTCGAGGGCTCCGACCAGCATCGCGGCTGGTTCCACAGTTCGCTGCTCGCGTCCGTCGCGGGACGCGGCGTCGCGCCGTATCGGCAGGTGCTCACGCACGGATTCACGGTCGACGAGAAAGGCCGGAAGATGTCGAAGTCGCTCGGCAACGTCGATCGCGCCGCAGAAGGTGGTGCAGGCGCTCGGTGCCGACGTGCTCAGGCTCTGGGTCGCAGCGACCGACTACAGCGGTGAGATCAGCGTCTCCGACGAAATCCTGAAGCGCATGTCGGACAGCTACCGGCGCATGCGCAATACCGTCCGTTTCCTGCTCGGCAATCTCGCGGGCTTCGATCCGGCGCAGCGACGCGCTCCCGGTCGAGCGAGCTGCTCGACATCGATCGCTGGGCGCTCGCGCGCGCCGTTCGCCTGCAGGACGAAGTGACCGAAGCCTACCGAAATTACGATTTCCACTCGATCTATCAGAAGGTGCACAACTTCTGTGTCGTGGAAATGGGCTCGTTCTGGCTCGACATCCTGAAGGACCGGCTCTACACGATGCCGGCGAAGAGCGAGGCGCGCCGTTCGGCACAGACGGCGATGTACCACATCGCCGAGGCGATGGTGCGCTGGCTCGCGCCGATCCTGTCGTTCACCGCGGAGGAAATCTGGAGATACCTGCCGGGACCGCGCGACGCGTCGGTCTTCTTTTCGACCTGGTGGACGCTTCCCGGAGTGTCGCCGGACAGTGCCGTTGATTGGGACGCCGTGATTGCGCTCAAGATCGATGTCTCGCGCGAGCTCGAACGGCTGCGTGCCGCGGGTGAACTCGGCGCGCCGCTCGAGGCGGCGGTGGACGTCTACCTCGACGAGGCGCAGCATCGCCGCATGTCCGCCCTCGGTGACGAATTGCGATTCGTGCTGATCACTTCGCAGGCGAGGCTCCGGCCCGCCTCGGAACGGCCGGCCACGGCGGTCGCCGCCGAATCGGTCGCGAAGGAGGGGGCCTGGATTTCGGTCGGCGTCCTCGAGGCGCCGAAATGCGCGCGCTGCTGGCACCGGCGCGAGGATATCGGCCAGGATCCGAGACATCCCGAAATCTGCGCGCGCTGTGTCACGAATCTGGACGGGCCGGGCGAAACGAGGCGTTACGCATGACACGACCGATCTTCCACGAAAAAACTGCGCTCGTCTGGGTCTGGCTGTCGGCGATCGTGGTCACGCTCGACCAATTGACGAAATGGGTCATCGTCAACCACTTCGCGCTCTTCGAGATCCTGCCGGTCGGGCCGGTCCTCGACATCACCCGCATTCACAACGAGGGCGCCGCCTTCGGGCTGCTGGCGGAGGCGGGCGGCTGGCAGCGCTGGTTTTTCCTGGGTCTCGCGTCTGTGATCGGGCTCGCGATCGTCTGGTGGCTGCGCTCGCTGCCGGCCCATGGCCAAAACTGGCTTGCTATCGGTCTTGCGCTGATTCTCGGCGGCGCTATTGGCAACGCCTATGACCGCTTCACCGACGGACATGTCGTCGACTATCTGCACTTCCACTCGGGGGCGCCTACTTTCCGGCCTTCAATGTCGCGGACATCGCGATCACGACCGGCGCGATCATGCTCATCATCGACGCGCTGCTTGAACAGCCGGCGAAGCCGGGCGGCGACGCGGATGAAGGTACTGCTCGCGAATCCGCGGGGATTCTGCGCGGGCGTCGATCGCGCAATCGACATCGTGGAGCGGGCGCTCGAACTCTTCGGCGCGCCGATCTACGTACGGCACGAGGTCGTACACAACAAATTCGTGGTCGATCGGCTGCGCGATCTTGGTGCCGTGTTCGTCGATGAGCTGGACGCCGTGCCGGACGGCGCGACCGTGATCTTCAGCGCGCACGGCGTCCCCTCCGCAGTCGAGCAGGAAGCCACGCGCCGCGGGCTCGCGGTGTTCGACGCAACCTGTCCGCTCGTGACCAAAGTGCACATGGAAGTCGGCAAGTACGCGCGCGACGGACTCGACGTGATCCTGATCGGCCACGCCGGCCATCCGGAGGTCGAGGGCACGATGGGGCGTTTCGATACGAACTTCGGCGGACACATCCACCTGGTCGAAACGGTTGCGGATGCCGTGGAACTCTCCGTGCGCGATCCGGATCAGCTCGCGGTCGTCACCCAGACGACGCTCTCGGTCGACGATACGGCGAGAGTCATGGCGGCGCTACGCGAGCGCTTCCCGTCGCTTGCGACGCCGCGCAAGGAAGACATCTGCTACGCGACCCAGAACCGCCAGGACGCGGTCAAGCAGCTCGTGGCGCAGTGCGACGTGATCGTCGTCGTGGGATCGCGATCGAGTTCGAACTCCAACCGCCTGCGTGAGATCGCGACGACGCGCGGGATTTCCGGCTACCTCGTCGATGGCGCGGACGACCTGAAGCGCGAATGGTTTGAGGGCAAGCATGCGGTGGGCGTGACGGCGGGGGCTTCCGCTCCCGAGTCCCTCGTGCAGGAAGTTGTGGAGCGGTTGCGGGAGTGGGGCGGACGCGAGGCCGTCGAAGTCGTCGGCCGTGAGGAGCGGGTCGTCTTTGGATTGCCGCAGGCCTTGCGGCAGGTTGCACGCTCCGAGCCTGCCCGGCGCTGATTTCGCGCTACCAGCAACGGCCCGCGCTGTCGGCGCCCCTTGAATCCGTCGCCTGGCGTCGGCCACTCTCGTCGATCGAAAGACTCCAGCACAGCGGATCGCTACGATCGCTTGTGGCTGTGGCGACGACGCGATATTCCGCGGCACTCGCGGACGCAACCGTGAGTGAGTAGTGGCCACCGGGGGTGCGGGACGCGACGGGCAGGCCGGGCGGATCGTCGCCCGCGGCCGCGTCGAGGCGATCGCCATACTGGCCGTTGGAGAGATGGAATTTCTCCTGTTCCGCAGCGGCGGCAAGCAAGGCCTGGACCGCCGCGACGCGATGACTGCGCAGGATGTAGCCGCGATACGAGGCGGCCGCGAGCATCGTCGTGATCGCGACGATCGCGAGCGCGATCACGACTTCGATCAGGGTGAAGCCGGCGGCGGGGCGAGTTTTCGCCATGAGGTCTTCACCGGATCACCGGCGTAGCCAGTATCGAAAGTTTCTCCGGCGACGACGCCGAACGGACGCGGCCGGCATCCTGGACAGGTCTCCTCCCAACGGTCCGGAAAGCCGAAGCTCAGTCCGACCGGCAGGCCTGACCCCGCGATTTCCTCGGCATCGTCCTCTTCGGACTCGACGGCCGTCGCATGCGGGAGGCCGCTCCGTACATCCAGCGCATACATGCGCAGCAGTGCGCGCGGCGGGCCACAGGGCTCGGAATCGTCATTGCCGACCGGCTGATAGGTCTGGAAGCGGAGCGCGTGATCGAATGTGACCGAAGAACCGATGAGTTTTTCGCCAGGTCCGTGCGCTTCGAGCCGAACGAACCAGCCGGAAGCGGTCGCAGGCATGGCGCTTCCGGGCTTCGTCCCGTCATGAAGGTCCGCTTCCGCGAGCACGCCCGCTGCCTCGCGATCAAAGATCGTGTAGATGCGATCGACAACCGAGGTGTCGCGCGGCCGCGCGAGCCAACCGGAACCCGCAGCGATCGCGATCCGGTTACCGTCGCCGACTCGAGCGACTGATACATCGGGCGTTGCATGGAAGCGTTGAGTTCCGGTTCCGAGACGCGCAATCAATCGCGCTTCGGCTAGCTCGGCTGCGGAGCGTCCGCTTGCGAAGTTGAGCCGCCACAATTTGCCGGTTACATCGACGAGATAGGCGCGATCGAGATAACCGTTACCGTCGAGATCGAGTGCGCGAGGCGCGGAAGGGAGGCTGGCGAGCCCTGGCATGCGTAGTTCGTCCTCGGCGTCGTCGCCGCCCGACCAAAGCGACCGGCCCGTGACCGCATCAAGAACCAGGAGTCTGTTGCCGGCGCCGGCGCCGGTCGACGCGCGGGAATCGAACCGGCGGTCGTAACCGCCCGCGATCAGCGCGACCCAATCGCCGCTGGTTTGCCCGGAGCCGGCGACGGCGAGCCGCGTCACGACCGGTTCGGCCATGGCCTCAACATTCTCCATCGGCAATTCGATCGACCAGAGCAAGCGCGGATCGTCGGGTGCCGAGATGTCGAGCGCGTAGTATCGATTGCCCCCGCGACCGAGGCCGAACAGCAGCCACAGGTGCTCGCCGGCACTCGCATCAATGCGACCATTGCCGTCGGGATCATGCCGATGCAGCACGAGCGGGCCGTCGATCCCATGACCGCGGACGGTCGTCGCCTCATCCCGCATCAACGCCGGCAGTCGGGGCAGCAGTTCTTTTGGCAACCAGGCCCAGAGCTCGGCGCCGCTCTCGGCATCGAAGGCGTGAAGCAGGCCGTCATGGGTCGCCGCGAATACAAGCTGAAGGCGCGCGGCCGGGTAGTCGACGACGAGCGGCGCATGCGAACCGGGATCCCCGAGCATTCGCTGTGCGGCGGGCCAATCGACCACGTCCGACAGCGATTCGGGATCGGTCGCGGCGAGCCCGAGCATCGCGCGATCGAAGCGCGCGTTCCCTGGAACCAGGTGATTTGCCGGATCGAGGATCCGCAGACTCGCGACATCAGAGTAAATGCGCCGCGCATCGGCCGTCGGTAACCGGCCCGCGGCGCCGCCCGCGAGCAGGCTCGCATCCGGCGAATCGCTCCAGAGACTACGCGAACCTGGCTTTGGCAGTCCAGTTACTGGGTCAATCGCAGTCTCACCGTCGGCATCCACGATCGAAGGCGGTGCCAGCGGCGAGGCGGGAGCGCGCAGCGCATAGCGAAACAGATTTCCGGGCCAGCGTTCGTGGGCGAGTGCCGCGGTCAGGCCCAGCACGATTCCGGGTTGGTCCGAATCACCGCCGAAGGGCGTCAGGCCGGCAGCCGAGAGCTGAGGATCCGCGGGCACCGCGGCGTCGCGCTGAAAGCTTCGGGCGACCAGATTGACGAATGCCAGCGGATCGGCAATCGGCCCGATCGCGCCGGCGAGACCGATCGATGTCGTGTCAGGAGCGATCCATGCCATCGGCGCGTGTTGCTCGCCGGCGAGTGCGTCGCTCAGGTCCGCAGTCGCGATCCATCGCGTGAGCGCAGCGAGACAGTCCGCGCCGCATCCGCCGGTCAGTTCGTCGAACTGCGGCAGCTCGTTGGCGGCGGATGCGGCCAGGCCGTCGTCGGACGCGACCGCGGCCGTGAGATAGGCGAGAGAGACCGGTCGGCAGGCATGGCTGAACGGGGAGAGATAGCGGCCCGGCGCCATCGGATCGAACGTTGCCGGATCGCTTCGCGCATCGTCTCCAAACCGAATGGCTCGGCCGCTCAGCCAGTTCGCGGCCTCTGCGAGAGTCTCGGCCAATGGCGCGCTACCTGAAGGAGGTTCGCCGGCGATGGCCAGCAGTTCGGCAGCCGCGAGCGCGTTCGCGACCGGCGCGCGAGTGACGTAGCCGCCTTCTGGTCCGTCGGGGTCGACGCGGATCAGCGCGACTTCGAGTTCCGCGGTCGCCGTGAGTGCGGCTGAAAGTTGCCGCAGGGCTGCCTCCGCGATCGGCCGCTCCACCGTGACGGGCGAGGAGCGCAGGTAGTTGAGGTAGTTGCCCGTATAGAAAATGTATGGATCCGCGTGCGGAGCCCGGTCCCACTCTATTTCCCGGGCGACGTCGCCTTGCCACGGCCCACCGGGGCCATCGCTTGCATACCAGCGGCCCGCTGCCGCGCCGTGCCGCCCGCGATCGGCACGGCATTTGACGGCTTCCGCACTGTCTGGATTCGGGGCCGACCAGTAATTTCCGTCTGTGTGCCATTGCGCGGCGCGTGACGCAACGAAGAACCCATACAAGCCGAGCGTGGCGCGCGCGGCTTCGCATTGCAGGCCGTTCGTCGGGCGCGACGGCATGTACTCGAGTCCCGCCTGAGCCAGGCAATCGGGCGCAGGTCCCGCAGCTCGGCGCCAGTACACGCGGGTCGCATCGCAGCGAACTGTGGCTGGCAACGCCACGCCATAGTCACGCACTGCGTCATAGGGTTCGTCGACGGCGATGGTCCTGGCGGTGGCGGCGGAGGTATCGACGATCACCGCAAGTAGTGGCTGGACTCCCACCGGCAGCGAGGCGCGCACGATCCAGGCCTCGTCTGCATCCGCGCGGCAGTTGAGCGACACGATCGCGGCGATCAGTGCCACGGATATCTGCTTCAGCATACGAATCGACACCATTCTCATGTCGTCGGCACCACGATGTAGAACCCCTGTTCGAGCCGAGCCCGCGTGCCGCGACCGGACTGGGCGTCGGCCGTGATAAAGAAGCTGCGGGCCGTGAAGGTGCCGGCGTTCTCGCCCACGCTGAAACCGGTCGGCAGAGCGCCGGGTCCCTCGGCTTCGCGGGTTTCCGTCCGGAAACTCGCGGCGGCGGTTGCATCGTCCGGACGAATGGCCCCGGTATTCGTGCCCGCGCCGCGCACGGCGGCTGCCTGCGTCAATGCGTGGACAATTCCGGTCTCCGCGGCTTCGAAGGCGTTCTGCGACATCTGCTGATGACCGGCGAGCGCAAGTGCCGTCATCGCGGCCGCGGCCGCGGCGAGCGCGAGTGCGCCGAGCCCGGAGAGCAGCACCAGCGTGACGACGAGGGCGGATCCGCGAACGCGTGCTTTCACGGCCGCGTACCCTGATTGCGAAGTTCGATCACGCGCGCAACCCGTTTCCGCCGGTGTATCCCGGGTTGCGCGGGTTCCGGAACGTCACTCTGGGCTTCGAGCTCGAGTCGCAGGGCGCGGATCGAGCTCTCGAGTCGAGGTTCACCGGGGCGCAGCCAGCGATCAACGGCCGTATCGGCGTCGGCGGGATCGTCCACGCCGACCTCGATCTGCATGTCGGTGATGCCGCTGACGAGTTCTTCGTCCTGAAATGCGGGACGCGTGCCCCCGACGAGGCGTTTGCGTCGAAGCGAGGGCCAACCGTTGCGGCCGGTCGAGTCCGCGCTGATGTAGTAGACACCGACTTCGAGATCGTGCCACCGCGCATCGGCCCCGAGGTTGCCAATGCCGCTGGCCGAGAGGATTGCGGTCCGGAGACTCGTCTCGAGTTGCAGCCTGCCCGCCTGGGAGCGCGCGGGCACTGCAGCGGCGTGGCGAACGACAAGCGTGTCGGATTGCGGCGTGCGTCGTCCGGCGGGTGACGGCCGGCAACGGATGGGCACACCGGGCGCCGCTTCGTAGGCAGCGTCCGCGATGGCGAGCGCGAACTGAAGATCGTGTGCCAGCGAATTGCCGCAGGAGCCGGCAACGGCGAGATCCGCCCGTTCAGCCGCTCCGATCGCCGTCGCACCCACCACCGGGCTCGCGGGCGGCGCCAGGCCGAGATAGCCCGCGAGCCGAATCTCGTCGACCAGCAGTGCGAACCCGGCGTCGAGCGACTCCTCGAGCTGGGCCAGCGATTCGCTGGTGCGGTGGGCGGCTCGTCCGCGCGCCACGAAAGCGATCGATCCCGCGATCACGACCAAAGTGATGAGCATCGCGATCATGACCTCGACCAAGGTCAGGCCAGCGTCGCGATTCATGTCGTGACCGGAAGCACGAGTTGTTGGACGCCGACGCCTGCGACCGGCCACTCGATCGAGATGAGGTAGTTCACGGGAATCGATTCGTCGGCTTCGACACGCGCAATGCTGCCGGCCGGCAGCACGGCGGCGACTGTCGCCGCCCACGCGAGAATCGCGGGCGCATCGGCAGCGAGCGCGATGCCGTCACCTCGATTGAGCGCGCGCAGCTCTTCGGCGAGCGATCCGGCAAAGCGAATTGCCGCCCGGCGATGGGACGACTCGCGCTCATACTGCACGCTTTGCAGCAGCACGATGCCAGCCCCGGCGAGTCCGGCCAGCATGAGCATGAGTGCGACCAGTACCTCGATCAGCGCGAATCCGCCGCTGTATCTGTCTTTCAGCATGCGAGCGGCCGATCCGATGCGTCGCGCTCGCTGACCCGCGGCCTTCCGCTGCGGCTGATGATGACGGCCCGGGCCGCAGAGGCTCCGCGCCGGTCGCAGACGGTGAGGGTCGCAGGACTCGCGAATCCAGAGTCGCCCTCAAAATTCACGATCGCGCGATTCGAGCGGATGCTTGGCGCGCCGTTTCCACCCGAAAGCGGCAGGCTCCTCCGAAAGAGTTCGCCGTTATCGGCGAGCAGCAGACCGCTCGACCAGTCCGATCGCCCGGTGCAGGCCTGCTCATCGTCGCTGCCGCAAAGCCGGATCGTTTCGCTGCGGGTCGCGGAAAATTGGCGCGCGAGATTCGCGGCATGCATCGCGGTTGTGACCGCCGCGTTCATCCGGCTGTCGAGCAGCAGCTTGGAGAACGTCGGCGCGGCGGCGCCGGCGATGACGGCGACGATCCCGAATATCACCAGCAGTTCCGTCAGCGTGTGTCCGCGGCTTCGCGTGATTCTGTCAAGCATGGGGCGAGGCTAGCCGCGTATCGAAGTGCCGCCGCGTCGCAATTCCGCCGTGTTTGAGCGGATTTCCACCGAAGCGTATATTCCCGCCCCATGGACCCCCGCAACGACCGCAAGCGCATCCAGTCCCGGCTGACCGAGCACGGCATACAGGCCACGACGCAGCGCCTGCAAATTGCGGAGTTGCTGTTCGCGCGTGACCAGCACCTCACGGCGGAACAGATTATCCAGGGGATGGCCGACAGCGGGACGCAAGTCTCCAAGGCGACCGTCTACAACACGCTCAAACTGTTCGCCGAGAAGGGACTGCTCAAGCCCATGCAGGTGGATCCCGAGCGTGGCTTGTTCGACTCGAACATGGCCCCACACCACCACTTCCACGTGGAGGACACTGGCGAACTGATCGACGTGCCGCCCGGCAGCGTGGAATTCTCGCGACTGCCGGCCTTACCGCCCGGCACCGAATCGGTGGCCGTGGAAGTCGTCATCCGGGTGCGCCGGCAGAGTTGAGGTCCGCATTGCCCGCTGCCCGGGCCTTGCCTATACTTCGCGCCCCCAATGCCGGTGTAGCTCAGTTGGTAGAGCAGTCGCTTCGTAAGCGAGAGGTCGGGGGTTCAAGTCCCTCCACCGGCACCACGGCCCTGGGGTGTTAGCTTTTGGCAGTGCTAAAATGCCCAATCCGGCACGTCCCGGGCATCAAGTACTTTAATTTCACGTCAATCATGATTGGGGAATATATGAAGCATCCGTCGATCCACAGTCAGCATCCGCTTACCGTGGCCAGGTTCTTCCTTGTTGGCCTGCTGGCAGCGATCGCGCTCATCGGCGCAGTCGCTCCCGCCCATGCGCAAGCGAAGAAACCCAACATCCTCGTCATCTGGGGCGACGACATCGGCAACCAGAACATCAGCCACAACAGCCGTGGCATGATGGGCTACCAGACGCCGAACATCGACCGCATCGCCAAGGAAGGCGTCGGCTTCACCGACTACTACGCGCAGCAGAGCTGCACGGCGGGTCGCGCGGCCTTCATCGGCGGCTCCGTTCCCCTGCGCAACGGCATGTTGAAGGTCGGTCTGCCCGGCGCGAAGGAAGGCTGGCAGAAGACCGATGTGACGATGGCCACGGTGCTGAAGACCCAGGGCTACGCCACCGGCCAGTTCGGCAAGAACCACCAGGGCGACCGCGACGAGCATCTGCCCACGATGCACGGCTTCGACGAGTTCCTCGGCAACCTCTACCACCTCAACGCCGAGGAAGAGCCGGAGAACCTCGACTATCCGAAGGACCCGGAGTTCCGGAAGAAATACGGCCCGCGCGGCGTGATGCAAGACCAAGGCCGACGGCAAAGGTGGCCAGACCATCGAGAACACCGGCCCGCTCACCAAGAAGCGCATGGAGACCATTGATGATGAAACCGTCGCCGCCGCGAAGGACTTCATCACCGCGCCAGAACAAGGCGGGCAAGCCCTTCTTCTGCTGGTGGAACGGCACGCGCATGCACTTCCGCACCCATGTGAAGGCGGAGCATCGCGGCATCTCCGGGCAGGACGAATACAGCGACGGCATGGTCGAGCACGACATGCACGTCGGCGAACTGCTCAAGCTGATCGACGACCTCGGCCTCGCCAACAACACCATCGTCCAGTATTCCACCGACAACGGCGTGCACTACAACACCTGGCCCGATGCCGGCACCACGCAGTTCCGCAGTGAGAAGAACACGAACTGGGAAGGCGCCTACCGCGTCTCCTGCTTCGTGCGCTGGCCCGGCCATTTCCCGGCGGGCACGACGCTCAACGGCATCGTCGCGCACGAAGACTGGCTGACCACCTTTGCCGCCGCCGCCGGTGCGCCGGACATCAAGGAAAAGCTCCTCAAGGGCGTGGAACTCAATGGCCGCACCTACAAGAACCACCTCGATAGCTACAACCTGCTCGACTACCTCAGCGGCAAGTCGAAGGAGTCGCCGCGCAAGGAGTTCATCTATGTGAATGACATCGGCGAGATCGTCGCCGCCCGCGTGCAGGGACTGGAAGGTCGTCTACATGGAAAACCGCGCCGAGACGATGGCCCTGTGGCGCGAGCCGTTCGTCGAACTGCGCGCCCCGCTGCTCTTCAACCTGCGCCGCGATCCGCTCGAAAAAGCCCAGCACAACTCGAACACCTACAACGACTGGTGGATCGATCGCGTCTTACCTCATCACGCCGGCCACGGACATGGTCGGGAAGTTCCTCATGACCTTCAAGGACTACCCGGCCAGCCAGACGGCGGGTTCCTTCAACCTGACGAAGATGCAGAAGCAGATCGAGGAGGCGTCGCAAGGCCCAGTAAACGCGGCGCTGACTCAGATCACCGGGCCGCACCTGTTCCAGCCGGGTGCGGCCCATTTGACCAGGAGCAGCGGGATTGCATCCCGCATGCGCATCAAGCAGCATGAAAACCAAACACACGATCTTCGCCGCCGCGCTCGTTGGCGCGCTGGCTTTCACTTCAACCATCGCCCGCGCCGCCGAGCCCGCACCGCGGCTCGTCCTGCAGATCACCGTGGACCAATTGCGCGGCGACCTGCCGGGGCGATACCTCAAGAACATGGGTGAGGGCGGGTTACCGCTATCTCATGGATCACGGCATCTGGTATGCCGACGCCCATCACGCCCACGCCAACACCGAGACCATCGTGGGCCATACCACGCTCGCCACCGGCGCGGACCCCGCGGCCCACGGCATGATCGGGAACGTGTGGCTGGATCGCCAGACCGGGACGCTCACCTACAACATCGAAGATCCCGAAGTATCACATCCTCACCGCCGGCGCGGACGTGAACAAGGCCACGGAGATCGATCCCACGCAGAAGGTGGCGTCCACCGGACGGACGTTCGCCCGCCGCCATTCTCGTCTCCACCTTCAGCGATGAACTCGCCATTCACACCGCCGGCCGCGCCAAGATCTTCGGCGTCTCGATCAAGGATCGCGGCGCGGTGTCCATGGCCGGGCACGCGGGCAAGGCGTTCTGGTTTTCCAAGGCTTCCGGCGAGTTCGTCACCAGCTCGTATTACTACGACCGCTATCCGGCCTGGGTGGACGCGTGCAACCAGCAGAAGCTGCCCGCCGCCTATGCCGACAAGTCGTGGGAACTGATGCACGAGAAGTCCACGTATCTGTTCGGCGACGCCGATGACAAGCCGTGGGAGACCGATCTCGGCGGCTACGGGCGGGTCTTCCCGCACCCTTACGGCCCGGCCACGGGAAAATACTTCACCACGCGGCTGACCCTGAGTCCCGCCGGTGATGACCTCACGCTGGCCTTCGCGAAGGCGCTGATCGACGCGGAGCAGATCGGCCAGGACGAAGTCACGGATTACCTGTCCGTCAGCTTCTCCTCGACCGACTACGTCGGGCATCTGTTCGGGCCTTCCAGCCTGGAAGCCGAAGACAACCAGTTGCGCCTCGACCGCACGCTCGCGGACCTCTTCGCCTATGTGGACAAGCGCGTCGGGCTGAAGAACGTGCTGATCGTGCTGTCCGCCGACCACGGCGGACCCGAAGCTCCCGGCTATCTCAACGCGCTCGGCATCCCGGCCAAATATGTGACGCCCGAGAAGTGGGACAAGGAGCCCGCCATCAGCGCCCTCAAGCAGAAGTTCGGCATCGGCAAGGAACTCATCGAGGCCTACCGCCAGCCCTACGTTTATCTCAATCGTGAGGTCATCCGGGAGAAGGGTCTCGACCAGGCCGTGGTCGAAAAGGCGGTCGTGGAGGAGTTGATGAAATTCGACGGCGTGGCCCTGGCCGTCTCCAGCACGGCGCTCAGCGAAGGCAATCTACCCGAACACGCCGCTCATCCAGTCGGTGCTGCGCAACTTCAATCCCCGGCGCTCCGGCGACATCTTCGTCGTCTTTGAGCCGCACTGCTTCATCAACGACTTCGACGGATTGATCGTGGCCTGCACCCACGGCTCACCCTGGCGCTACGACAACTTCGTGCCGGTCGTGTTCGCCGGCGGCAAGCTGACGGGGCAACGGGTCTACCGCCCGATCGAGACCGTGGACGTCGCCCCCACCTTGGCGGCCATCGTTGGCGCCAAACCGCCGTCCGGCTCGCGCAGCGGGCCGTTGCCGGAAGTCATGCAGGGCTCCGCCAAGATGATCCGCTGAATACTTCAAACGAAGCACACGATACAACCATGAAACACCTCACCAGCTCCTGATGAAACGGACTATTCGCGTGCATCCTGGCGATGGCCGCCATAGCGCCCAGGTCCAAGCTGCGGACAGCCCGGCCAAGCCAGGTGCGGTCACGGCCATCGACATCCTCCTGGAGCCGGACGCCACGATGCTCCGAGCATTCCGCCGACAACAACGCCCGCCTGCTCAAGGTCTATCCCGAAAGGCTTCTCCCTGGATGCGACGCACACGCCGCACATCACGATGCTCCAGTGCTTCGTCCGCACCGCCGACCTCGACAAGGTCTATGCCGCCGCCGGCAAGGTGCTCGCCGCCGCCAACGTGACCGCCATGAAGCTGGAGGCCTTCAAGTACTACTACGCCCCGGCAGGCGCCGTCAGGCGTCGCGGGCATCTGCGCGAAGCCGACGCCGGAAATCCTCAAGCTGCAGGCAGACATCATTGCCGCCGTGAAGCCGTTCACTGGCGGAAACCGGCCCCATCGGCGCGTTCACCGCTCCGCACGACGATCCCGCCACCGATGCGGCCCTCATCCAATACGTCTCGACGTTCGTGCCGAAGATGACCGGCGAGAACTTCAATCCGCACGTCAGCACCGGCGTCGCCCCCAAAGCCTACCTCGACCAGATGCTGGCCGAACCGTTCAAGCCGTTCACCTTCTCGCCCGCAGGCGCGGCCGTTTACCAGCTCGGCCCGTTCGGCACGGCGGCAAGCTCGACAAGGGCCTTGATGAGGCAAAAGCAAAGGGCTGGACAGTCGTCGACATGAAGAACGACTGGAAACGAATTTATCCGTAGACGGGTAGCAACGATCGAGCGAACCGGAGCCTGCTTGTCATGAGGCAGCCGCTCGTGTCGTTGAGTCTCGGGGCCAAGCTCGCGCTCGCGCTTGTCTCCGCGTCGTCGTATGGCTTGCTGACTTTCCTGTCGGAGCGGAGCGAAGCGCTTGAGGCGATTCTTTCGAGGGCCAATGCGGGCCTGCACCTCTCCGCACTCGTGTTCGGCCTGCTGGTCATGGTGCCGTATGTCGTTTCGACGGGGCGCTGGGCGTTGCGTGCCGCGGCGATGTGCGTCGCGAGCGCGGCGATCTACTACGCCGCCGTGCGCTTCGTTGCGGACGGTCCGCTCGGATACGACACGATCACGTCATTTGTGCTCTCCGGCGCTGGCGCGGCGCTTCTCGCAGGCCTTGCGCGTCGTCGTGCTCGGACCGCGGCAATTCACGGCGAAACTGATTCCGCTGATGCTCGTCGCGGGCGCTGCGGGAGGCGTCGTGTTCGAACACAAGTTCTCGATCGACGAGACGATGCTCCTCGGTCACCTCGCGTGGCAGTCGCTCGTCTGCCTCGCGCTGCATTTCAGTTTCCGCGCGGCCCCGGCATGATCTGGCGGGCCGCGATTTTCGAGAATGTCGGCCGGGACGTCGCGATCGGCTATGGCGTGTTTTTCATCATCGCAATCTTCGTGGGCCTGATCCCGACGGGCGAATTCGTCGACATCAAGATCACACTCGCGGATCTCTTGAGCAGCGATTTGGCGCGCGCGGCGCACTCCGGTTCGAGCGGCAAGGGGACGCTCCTGGTCCTGCTGGCGACCGCGACGATCGCCGTTCCGTACTTCTGGAAGCACAAGATTCGCGCCGCTGGCGTTCGCCGTGCCGCTTGCTGTTGACACTCATGGGGTTCTGGCCCATTTACAAGCAGCACCAGGCGCAACAGGAAGCGATGGAGGCGATGGGCGAGTTTGGCGAGATGATGGGCCAGATGGGCCAGCAGATGGGCGGCAGTATGGCGGGCCTCTCGACAATCTCGGATCGGCGCCTGGCTGCTGTTCGCGACCGGTCATTTTCCTCGCATTCAGGGGCGTGATGCGCTTCCTGGCCCGCGCCTGACCGCGCGGATCACTTCATCGTCGGCATCGTGAACTCGGCGCCTTGCGAATCCTCGGGCCAGCGCGCGGTGATGGTCTTGAGTCGCGTATAGAACCGTACGCCGTCGGGTCCGTGCATGTGCAGCGGCGCCGAACAGCGAGCGCTTCCAGCCGCCGAAGCTGTGGAAGGCCATCGGCACCGGGATCGGCACGTTGATGCCGACCATGCCCGCCGCGACGCGCCGGCTGAACTCGCGCGCGGCGCCGCCGTCGCGCGTGAAGATCGCGGTGCCGTTGCCGAACTCGTGACGGTCGATCAGGGCGAGCGCCGCATCGAGATCGGGCACCCGCAGCACGACCAATACCGGGCCGAAGATCTCCTCGCGATAGATCCGCATCGTTTCGCTCACGCCGTCGAACAGCACCGGGCCCATAAAGAATCCGCGCTCGTGGCCCGCGACCGTAAGTTTGCGCCCATCCACGACGAGCCTGGCGCCTTCCTTGACGCCAGTCTCAACATAGCCAGCACGCGCTCGAGATGCTCGCGCGTCACGAGCGGGCCCATGTCCGCGCCCGTCGGCCGTGCCCGGCAGCACTTGGATGCCGGCGAGCTCGGCCTTCAAGCGCTTCGATCAGGCGGTCGCCTGCGTCGCCGACGGCGACGGCGACCGAGATCGCCATGCAGCGCTCGCCGGCGGAGCCGTAGGCGGCGCCCGCGAGCGCATGCGCGACGCCCGCGGGATCCGCGTCCGGCATCACGACCATGTGGTTCTTGGCGCCGCCGAGCGCCTGCACGCGCTTGCCGTGCTCGGAGCCGGTGCGGTAGACGTGCTCGGCGATCGGCGTCGAGCCGACGAAACTCACCGCATCGACGCCTGGATCCGTGAGCAAGCGTGTCCACCGACTCGCGGTCGCCATTGACGACATTCAGGACGCCCGCCGGCGCGCCGGCTTCCGTCAGGAGTTCCGCAAGCCGCATCGGGCAGCCCGGGTCCTTCTCCGAAGGTTTCAGCACGAAGGTATTGCCGCAGGCGATCGCGATCGGGAACATCCACATCGGCACCATCGCCGGGAAATTGAACGGCGTGATACCCGCACAAACGCCGACCGGCTGGCGCAGCGACCAGCTGTCGATGCCGCGGCCGACGGCGTCGCTGAATTCGCCCTTCAGGAGCTGCGGAATGCCGCAGGCGAATTCGACGATTTCGAGGCCGCGCGTGACTTCGCCGCGCGCATCGGCGAGCACCTTGCCGTGCTCGCGCGTGAGGATCGCCGCGAGTTCGTCCGTATGCCGCTCGATAAGCTCCCGGAAGCGAAACATGACTCGCGCGCGGCGCAGCGCCGGCGTTTCGGACCATTCGGGAAACGCGGCCCGTGCCGCGGCGATTGCCGCGCGAGATTCGTCTGCGGATGCGAGCGCGATTTCGTTCGTCGCGACGCCAAGCGCGGGGTTATAGACGGGTGCGGAACGACCGGAGCGTCCCGCGACGCGCCGCCCGCCGATGTAATGCCCCAGCTGTTCGAGTTTGGCGGTCATGCTGTCGTTCACTGCCGGCAACGGGTGTCGATACCATGCGGATTGTGGCCTCATCGCAAGCCAGTGTCACATGGGCGAACCCGGCGGCTTCGGTGCCGCTGGCACTGCCGTTCCGGTAAGCTGCCCCGCGGAATGCGCCTACCATCCCAATTGCACAAGACCCGCAATCAGCGGGTCCGGCGCCGCGATGCCGACTTTGAGGATCGCCAGCCGTTCGAGCGGATACCCCTGTGGCTGCGCCTGCTGTCATCGCTGCCGCTGCCGCTGTGGTACGGATTCGCCCGATTCGTGGCCTGGCTGCTCGAACACGTATTCCGGAGTCGTCACAGGCTCGTCGACATGCAGCTCGCGGCCTGTTTTCCGGACCGCGATGCCGCGTGGATCAGTGCCACGCGGTGCGCGTTCTTCCGAAATTTTTGCGACGTTTCGGTTGAAATTATCAAGGCCGTGACGATGCAACCCGGCGAGATCGACCGCCGGGTCACTTTCGAGGGCGCGGAAGCCGCGCGCGCGGCCCTCGACTCGGGGCAATCGATCATCGTCGTGTCCTCGCATAACTGCAATTGGGAGTGGGCCCTGCTGAAGCTGAGCATGGCCATGGGTCACCCCCTGCACGCAACTTACAAGCCGTTCAAGGGGCGTTACGGCGACCGCCTGATGCTCACCATCCGCTCGCGCTTCGGGGCCGAGATGATTGCGGCCCAGCGGCTCCTGATGCGCGTACTGCGTTACCGGGGCCCGGCGCGCATCGTCGGGATGGTTGCCGACCAGGCACCGACCTCATCGGCGGTGCGTTACTTCACGCAGTTCATGGGCCTGGATACCGCATTCTTCATCGGCCCGGAGGCGATTGCGCGCGCCGCAAGACTGCCGGTCTGGTATCTGGCGATGCGGCGTGAGTCCCGCGGCTATTACCGCGATCGAATTTCGTGCCGCATTGCGAGGCCGGCGAGGAGCTTGCGCCAGGCGCGCTGATCGAGCGGTACGCGGCGGAGGTCGAGTCGCTCACCCGCGAGTGTCCGCCCGACTGGCTCTGGAATTACCGGCGCTGGAAGGTCCAGCGCGACGCGGAAGGCAACCCGCAAGATCGTGAAGTCGGGAGAGATCTGCGCGGCCAAGCTAGACATCAGGATTATAGCAAATACATATGCTTAGCTTGCATTCCTAAACGTTTCTGACAAAATGCGGCGCAACTAGCGGATTCGGCCGGAAGGACCGGTTTCGTTAACTGGTTCCTACGGCCGGGCGGAGCCACCGCTGACAGACTGCCTTGAAAACAGGGGGGAGCCCATCGGGGTGCCGACGGTGCAAGGCGAATCGCTTCCTGAGTTCACGGCCTCCGACGTCCTGTCGTCGAAGCTGTGGCAGCCGCGGCCCGACCGGCCGCCGCTCGGCATCGACCTCGCCTGCACCAAGATCGCGGTCGATTTCCAGAACATCACCGCCGGCAATGCCGATGCGGTGATCCGCCAGAGCCTCGACATCCTGCGCGAGGCGACCAGCACCGACGCTGTATTCCTCGCGCTGCTCGACGGTCATGGCGAGCGCATCGACTCGATCGCGACGGCGAAGGGTCCGTTCGCGCAGTGCCGGCCCGAGGTGCTGAAAGGCGAGTCGCTCGACGCGCTGCCCTGGATCCGCTCGCGGCTCGAGCACGTGCGAATCCTCGAGATCCGCGACACCGTCAACAATGTGCGCGCCGAGCAGGCGGGCGACGCCGAGCGCCTTGCCGGCCTCGACATCCGTTCGCTGCTGCTGATCGCCTTCGCGGTGCAGGGCACGGTGCGCGGTTTCCTCGCCTTCGTCTCGTCGACGCCGCGCGACGGCTGGGACGTCAACCTGCATCTGCTGCTGAAGCTCGTCGGCACGAGCCTCGCCTGCGGCCTCGAGAAGGTCTCGCTCGCGGACCGGCTCGCCGACATGCAGGAACGCCAGGAGATGGCGCTGCCCTGCGCCAACGACGGCCTCTGGGATTACGACGCGCAGACCAACCACACCTGGTTCTCGCCGCGCTGGAAAGGCATGCTCGGCTTCGCCGAGAACGACGTGATCACCTCGCCGGACTGGCACCGCATGGTGCATCCGGAGGACCTCGCGCGCGTCTCGGCCGCGATGCGCGACCACATCGCCGGCAAGACGCCGATGTTCGAGAGCGTGCATCGCCTGAAGCACACCGACGGCGAATGGCGCTGGGTCATCGGCCGCGCCTGCGCGCGCGTCGACGACCAGGGGCGGCTGCGCCGCCTGATCGGCGTCGAGCTCGACATCACCGAGCGCAAGCTCTACGAGGAGGCGCTGTTCCGCGAGAAGGAGAGCGCCCAGATCACGCTGCAGTCGATCGGCGACGGCGTGATCACCTGCGACGCGCACGGGCGCGTCGAGTACCTGAACCCCGTGGCCGAGGAGCTGACGGGCTGGCGGCTCGAGGACAGCCTCGGCCGCACGATCGACGAGATCTTCCGCGCCTTCCACGAGGAGACCTGCGAGCCGCTCGAGAATCCGCTCGCGGTCGCAGTGCGCCGGATCCGCTCGATCAAGTCGGTGCGGCCGATGCTCCTGATCCGCAAGGACGGCAACGAGCTCTACATCGAGAGCACGGCCTCGCCGATCCGGGACGGCACCGGCACGGTGACGGGCGGCGTGCTCGTATTCCACGACGTGTCCGAGTCGCGCGAGCTGAACCGGCGCCTCTCGTACCACGCGAGCCACGACGTGCTGACCGGGCTCGTCAACCGGCGCGAGTTCGAGACCCGGCTCGAACGTGCGCTGAAGAGCGCCAAGGCGCGCGAGACCTCCTACGCGCTCTGCTACATCGACCTCGACCAGTTCAAGATCGTCAACGACACCTGCGGCCATCAGCGCGGGCGACGCGCTGCTCGGCCAGGTCGGCGCGCTGCTGAAGTCCAAGGTCCGCTGGCGCGACACGCTCGCGCGGCTCGGCGGCGACGAGTTCGGCGTGCTGCTCGAGAGCTGCTCGCTCGAGGAGGCCCTGCGCACGGCCGAGTCGCTGCGCGAGGCGATCCGGAACTTCCGCTACACCTGGGAAGACCGCAGTTTCCGGCTCGGCTGCGTCGATCGGCGTCGTGCCGATCACGGCCGAAAACGAAGACGTCGCCTCGGTGCTGTCCGCCGCGGACTCCGCCTGCGGCGCGGCCAAGGAATCGGGCCGCAACCGCGTGCACTGCTTCGAGGAAAACGACATCGACCTGATGCGGCGCCGTCGCGAGATGCAGTGGGCGGCCCGCATCAACAACGCGCTCGAGGAGTCGCGTTTCGAGCTGTTCCGCATGACGATCCTGCCGCTGCAGGACGAGGACGCGGGCGAGCACTTCGAGCTCCTGCTGCGCATGCGCGACGAGAGCGGCAAGATCGTGGCGCCGGACCAGTTCATCGCGGCCGCCGAGCGCTATGGCATCACGCCCTCGATCGACCGCTGGGTCATCGACAGCGCCTTCCGCTGGCTGGTCTCGGAGGCGGACGAGCGCCGGCGCCTGACGATGTGCTCGATCAACCTCTCAGGCCAGAGCCTCGGCGACGACAAGTTCCTGCCCTACGTGATCGAGCAGTTCCACCGCAGCGGCATCGACGGCAGCAAGATCTGCTTCGAGATCACCGAGACCGCGGCGATCGCGAATTTCTCGCAGGCGAGCCGCTTCATCCAGGCGCTCAAGGAACTCGGCTGCAAGTTCGCGCTCGACGACTTCGGCACCGGCCTGTCGTCGTTCGGCTACCTGAAGCACTTCCCGGTGGATTTCCTGAAGATCGACGGCAGCTTCGTCAAGGGCGTGCTGCACGACCCGATCGACCGCGAGATGGTGCGCTCGATCAACGAGATCGGTCACCTGACCGGCAAGCAGACGATCGCCGAGTGGGCGGAGAACGCCGAGATCATCGAGGTGCTGCGCGGCCTCGGCGTCGATTATGCGCAGGGCTACGGCGTGTCGCAGCCGCAGCGCGTGCAGCGGGCCGCGATCGCCTGAAAAAGAGGGGACGTTACCCTTTTCCACCGCGGAAAAGGGTAGCGTCCCCTTTTTTTGAGCGCCAGACGCCGCGGCACGTGGCGATGACCTGGGCGCGCCGGCTGAAGCGGGTATTCAATATCGAGATCGAGCAGTGCGCGCGCTGTGGCGGGCGGCTTCGGGTGATCGCCAGCATCGAGGAGCCGGCACTGATCGCGCGCATGCTGGCGCACCGGCGGGAGCGGGGCGCGGGGGATTCGCCGGTTGCGTCGCTCGGGCCGCGGGCGCCGCCGCCGGGGAGATCGGAAACGTTGTTCTGAATCGGGTTACCGTCGCCGTGCTCGTTGTTTCAAGCGAGCGCGAGGCGGGGTGCTGCGCGCGATGAATGCGGGCACGACGATCAGCCGGGAAGCCGCGAGCAAACGCTCACGGGGCGGGCACGGTCGAGGCGCGCGGCGCCCGGATTCTCGCCGCGCATTCCCGCGCACTGCCTGGCGCTACACCCGGCGGCAACAAAGTGCCCTTTTATCCGTACTATTCCCACGACGGGCGCATCGCGCGCCGCTAGCTGAGCTTCAAGATTCCAGTCTTCCGGCGCCGCACCTGTCCCCAGGTTCTGGAACACCGCCAGCTCGACGTCATAGACGATCGGCGCTGCGTCCTGGGCGCGGGCAGTTGTCGCCAGCGCCAGTAGCGCGCAGCTGGCCCAGATTGGCCACCTCATGCCATCTGGATTCCCTGCTTCGACAGCGGCAACGCACGGACGGGCTTCCTGGTGAGGACCATCAATGCATTGATCAGTGCCGGCGCAATGACCGGGGTGGCAGGTTCACCTACACCACTCGGCTTGTTGGCCGAGGGCACGATGTGCACTTCGACGACCGGCATCTGATTGATTCTGAGCACCGGGTACTGGTGGAAGTTCGACTGCTCGACGACGCCGTCCTTCAGTGTGATGGCGCCCATCAGCGCGGCCGACAGCCCGTAGCCAATGCCGGATTCCATCTGCATGGCGATGATGTCCGGGTTGACGGCAACTCCGCAGTCCACCGTGCACACCACGCGATCCAGCTTGTAGCTCTGGCCACTGCGAGTGACTTCTGCCACTTGCGCGACCACCGTACCGAACGATTCGTGGACTGCGATACCGCGTGCGCGCCCGTTGCCCAAAGGCTTGCCCCAGCCGGCCTGCTCGGCAGCAAGCTCCAATGCGGCGAGGTGCCTGGGATGCTGCGTGAGCAGGCTGCGGCGCAGCTCGAACGGGTCTTTGCCCGTCGCCTGCGCCAGCTCATCCAGGAAGCATTCCGTGACATACGCCGTGTGTGACGAACCCACTGACCGCCACCACTGGATCGGCACGCCGATTTTCGTCGTGTGCAGTTCGACACGCAGGTTTGGAATTGCATAGGGCAGGTTCGCTGCGCCTTCGACAGACGTCGGATCGATGCCGTTCTGAACCATCGCCGCCATT
The DNA here is from genome assembly GCA_963819545.1 of uncultured Gammaproteobacteria bacterium. GTDB lineage: Bacteria > Pseudomonadota > Gammaproteobacteria > Steroidobacterales > Steroidobacteraceae > SCUD01. Next base: position 377,335 of record CAWFWJ010000003.1, read on the forward strand.
GGGCCGTCGCTCATGATGGACTGGCCGACGATGCGCTGCTGCCAGGCAATGATATTGCCCTTGGCATCGAGGCCGGCTTTCACGGCGTGCACATACAGCGGCCGGAAGAAGCCACCCTGCGTGTCTTCCTCACGCGTCCACACCATCTTGACGGGGACGGTGGTTGCGGCTGCCTGCGCAATGGCCGCCGCTTCCAGCGGGTAGTCCGCGAGCGGGTTGGCACGACGGCCAAAGCTGCCGCCTGCAAACAGCATGTTGATCTTGACGTTCTCGGGCGGAACCCCCAACAGCCTGGCCACCGCTGCCTGGTCGGTGGTCTGGAACTGCTCACCGTTCCAGATCTCGCACGAGCCCTCGCCGCAACTGCACTACACAATTGAGCGGCTCCATCGAGGAGTGGGCGAGGAAAGGGACTTCGTAGGTCGCTTCGATGACGCGGGCCGCTTGCTTGAACGCTGCTTCCACATCGCCATCGTTGCGGGCCACAGTGCCGGGCGTTGCCGCGAGCTTGCGGTAGTCCGCCAGGATCTCGGCAGACCCCCGCTTGAATGCGTTGGTTTCGTCCCATTCGACGGTCAGCACGTCGCGGCCTTTCTTTGCCGACCAGAAATCATTCGCCAGTACCGCCACGCCCGTCGACACTGGCGTTTCGAACATCACGACGTTGACCACGCCCTTGACGGCTTTCGTCTTCGTTGCATCGAAGCTCTTGACCTTCGACCCGAAGCGCGGCGGATGCATGATCAGCGCGGTCAGCATGCCGGGCAGCTGCATGTCCTGTGTGTACTTCGCAGTGCCCGTGGATTTTGCGCGCGCATCGACGCGGGCGGAGGGCTTGCCGATAAAGACAAAGTCCTTCGGGTCCTTCAACTTGATTTCGGTGGGCACAGGCAATGCTGCTGCGTCCGCAACGAGTTCACCAAAGCCAGCTGTGTTCTTCGATGCCGCGTGGCTGATGACACCACCGGCCACCTGGATCTCGCCAGCAGCTACGTTCCAGCGCTTGGCTGCCGCGGCAACCAGCATTGCCCGCGCGGCTGCACCAGCCTGCCGATACTGCTCGAAGGAGTTCGCGATGGCCGTGCTGCCACCCGTGCCCTGGATGCCAAACGCCAGGTTTGCATAGCGCATGGCGTCCGCCGGGGCGCCTTCGACACTGATCTGGCTCCATGCCGCATCCAGTTCGTCTGCCACGAGGGTGGCAAGGCCGGTGTAGGAGCCTTGGCCCATCTCAATGTGTTTGGAGATCACGGTGACGTTGCCATCTGCGCCGATGCGCACGAACGCATTCGGCTCGAAGGCGGTGGCGCCCGTTGCCGTAGCGCCGGTGTCGGTGGAGGAATCCGGCGAGCAGCCGGGGAGGTAAATGGCGAGGGTCAGCGCGGCACCGACTTTCAGGAAATCGCGACGGCTCGTGGGCTCGCTCGCGCCGGGTGCCATGCTGGCATTGACGATGCTGGAAATGTTCATGATGGGTGCCTCAGGCGAGCCGAGCGGCGGCATTTTTGATGGCGGTGCGGATCCGGGCGTAAGTGGCGCAGCGGCAGATATTCCCGGCCATGGCAGCGTCGATGTCCGCATCGGTCGGCGACTTGTTGCTCGTCAGCAGCGCCGTTGCGCTCATGATCTGGCCGGACTGGCAGTAGCCGCATTGCGCGACGTTCTCGGCGATCCAGGCTTCCTGGACTGCGCTGCCTACCGGGCTCGCGCCGATGCTTTCAATCGTGGTGATTTTTTTGCCAGTCACCGCGGACACCGGTGTGCTGCAGCTGCGGATGGGCTGGCCGTCCAGATGCACGGTGCAGGCACCGCACAGCGCCATGCCACAGCCGTACTTTGTGCCGGTCAGCGACAGGTGGTCGCGCAAAGCCCAGAGCAGTGGCATGTCCGGATCGACGTCGACTTCAACGCTTTTGCCATTGATATCAAGAGCAGCCATGTGAAAACTCCCTGAACCTGAAAAAATCGGCTGCCCGGAATATACGCCTGCGGTGCCGGGCCGGGAAACCGGGATAACGCTACCGTCTCTCGGCCGCTCTTGGCGCGCTTTGCCGGTTTCCCGGCCCGGCACCGCCCAGCGGGGTACTCAGTGCCGTCAGGATCTGCTCGGCCGCCTCAAAGCGCTGCTCGTCCCCTTCGAGCTTCTGGGTGAAGCGGATTTTCTGGGGACCATCGAACCGGTGCGACTTGGAGCGCAGTTGCACAAAGCGGATGACGACGGCAGGGTCCGCTGCCGGTTTCGGGCCGAAGGTCAGTACGCCACCCCCGGCCCGATATCCAGCTTGCGCAATCCCAGCGCGGCAGCGAGCAACTTGCACTCTGCAATCCGGAACAGGTTTTTGGCGGGGTCGGGAAGCAACCCAAACCGGTCGATCATCTCCACCTGCAGATCCCGCTGAGGCGGGCGGCGCCATGGACGACCTGATCGGCCACTCGATCACCTACCGGGTGGCGGTCGGCCCGCGTGCGGGGCAGCAGGTGTTTGCCTTGCAAAGCGTGCCGGCACGGTCTGCAGAGCCGAGGCCAGGCGTCGCGCAGCGTGCGGGGTTTTCGCTGCACGCGGGCATCGGGGTGGAGGCGGATCAGCGCGCGAAGCTCGAGCGGCTGGCCCGCTACGTGAGCCGGCCGCCGGTGTCGATCGAGCGCCTCGCGCTGACCGCGCACGGGGCAGGTGCGTTATCGCCTGAAGACCCCGTACCGCGACGGCACCACGCACATCGTGCTCGAACCGGTGGACTTCATGGCCCGGCTGGCGGTGCTGGTGCCGCCGCCGCGGGGGCATCTGACGCGCTTTCATGGGGTGTTCGCCCCGCATGCGGCGTTGCGCGCGGCGGTGACGCCGGCGGGCCGCGGGCCGGGAGCGCGAAGCCGCGGCCGGCACGGCCGAGAACCCGACGCCGCGGCATGTGGCCATGACCTGGGCCCGCCGACTGAAGCGGGTATTCGGCATCGACATCGAGCAGTGCGCGCGCTGCGGCGGGCGGCTTCAGGTGATCGCCAGCATCGAGGAGCCGGCGCTGATTGAGCGCATTCTCGCGCACCGGCGGGAGCGGGGTGCGCAGGGTGCGCCGGTTGCGTCGCTCGGGCCGCGGGCGCCGCCGCAGTCGTCGCTGTTCTGATGACGCCCACCATCGTCGCCGTGCGCGTGCTCCTGAAGCGAGCGCCCGGGTGACGCCGCGCGCGGCGCGGGCCGGGAACCACCCGCCGCCGGTACGCTATCCAGCCACGCGCGTCTGACGGGGCCAATTGCGGCACGCGGCGGCGGGATTCTGGTCGCCTTGCTCCCTGTTTGCCAACCGGCCTCGCGCTCGCTGTTAACAGAAAACCCCTATCCTCGTACTATCCGCAAAGATTGGGGCGAAGGCGCGGCCGGGCTGGCGGCCTTTGGGCCGGTCGCAGCCGCGTTGGAAACAACTCTCGCTGTTCCTCCCAATTCTGCATAGTAGGTACCGCCTCCAACCCGTTGCAGATTCGTTAAATCGCCGCCAACGTAAACCAAGATTCAATGAATTGCAGAATGAGATGACAATGGCCAAAACCGGCAAAAATAGCGGCACTTTGCGTGAATCGACACTGGCGGTTCATGGGGGCGAATTCGTTGATCCCGCCACGCGGGCATCATCCCCAAATCTGGTGATGTCTGCCACTTTTGCGCCGACCGACGTGACCGGGTTTTCAGCGCGTGACGAAAAGGATTACGACGGGTTTGTGTATGGCCGGGTATCGAGCCCCACTGTGCGCCAGCTTGAGAACAAGCTGGCAGCACTTGAGGGGGCGGAATCAGCGCTTGCTTTTGGTTCAGGTGTTGCGGCGAGCCATGCCCTGATTGCCGGACGCCTGAGTAAGAGCGATCACCTGCTCATGCCGGATTCTAACTATGTGGGCGTGGCCGAACTCACGCGCGATACCCTGCCCCGTTTCGGCATTGAAACGTCATTCGTGGATACATTGGATGCGAAGGCGGTGGCAGCAGGCATCAGACCCAACACGCGCATGCTGTGGCTGGAATCTCCTGCCAATCCCACCATGCAGGTCTGCGACATCAAAACCCTCGCGGCCCTTGCCCATGAAAAAGGTGTGCGTGACGTTGTAGTTGATTCAACCTACGCGACCCCCATCGCCACGAAACCTTTGAGCCTCGGCGCCGATTTCGTGGTGCACTCACTCACCAAGTATATCGGCGGCCATGGCGATGCCATGGGCGGCACAGTTCTTGGCCGCAAAGCCGATCTCGATGCGCTCAATCTTGAATCAACAGTGCATTTCGGCGGAATTCTATCGCCCTTCAACGCGTGGCTCATCATGCGCGGCGCTGCAACGCTGCCCCTTCGCATGAGGGCACACCAGGAAGCGGCGATGAAAGTTGCGACCTATCTTGAAGGTCATCCCGCAATCAAGCGGGTGTTCTATCCCGGCCTTGCCTCTCATCCACAGCACGTGCTTGCCAAAGCCCAGATGAAAAATTTCTCAGGCATGCTGACCTTTCAAACCCACGAGGACGGGATGACGGTTGCCAAGCGCATGGTGAAGCAATTGGAGATCATCCACTATGCCGTGTCGTTGGGCCATCTCCGCAGTTTGATCTGCTGGATCGGAACTGACGATATCGAACAATCAACCTACAAACACGGGCCGGAGGCAGCGCGGCGTTTCCGCGACTATATGGGGGACGGCGTATTCCGCCTTTCTGTTGGCATCGAAGACGGCGATGATCTCTGGGCCGATCTTGTTAAGTGTCTTTAGCTTTAAGGTCCCGCTGCCTTGTGGCCACGATAGGCCCTGATGCTGAATGGGATGAAGGCCAGATAGACCAACGCCATAAGCGTGAGTGATTCCCACGGGAATGCGATAGTGACTTGGTCCCTGAGGCGCAGCGGGAACGGCTAAAGGGGAACGTCCCCTTTAGAACGGCAGGCCGTGCGTGGCGCCGCCCATGCACAGCAGCATCGGGATCGACAGGATGTAGTTGGTGCGCGAGGCGTAGAGCGCCGTCTTGCGCGCAGCCGCTTTCTGCTCGTCGGTCGCGGGCACGATACCGAGGATTTTCTTCTGGTTCGGCCAGATGAAGACCCAGACGTTGAACAGCATGATCGTGCCGAGCCAGACGCCGACGCCGATGACGAACTGGTAGGTGTTGAACTCGTCGCCGCCATGCCGAGCGCGAATGCGCCGAGCGCGCCCGCGCGGGCCAGGTACCAGAAGCCCGTGAGCCAGGTGACGACCGCGGACCAGCGGAACCACAGGAGCGCGCGCGGCGCGATGTATTTCGTGATGCCCGCGCCGCCCGGCCCGCCCTTGTCGGCGGCTGCCTCGGCGAGCGCCGGCACCTGCACCGCGTTGAAGTAATAGAGTAATCCGATCCAGGTGATGCCGGCGATGATGTGCAGCCAGCGCGCGAGACCGAGTTCGTTCCAGCCGCCTTCGACCGCGAACACCGCGAACAGGATCGCGAGCACGAAACCGGTGATGAGGGAACCCTTGACGCTGGTGAGCGGATTCATGTCGTGTCTCCCCTGGATTCATTGAAGAATAGGCTAGCGGCACCCCATAATTCAATGCGTTAGCGCGATCCCGTCATGGATGAACTTGGCCCCAGCTCTCCCTGTCTCAACATCTGCTCGCTGGACGATCGGGGCGTCTGTCGCGGCTGTTTCCGGACGCTCGCGGAGATCGCAGAATGGACCCGGATGGACGCGCCGGCGCGCTGGGCGACGGTCGCGAGGGCGGAAGAACGGCGCCTCGCCGATGAGCCGATGAAAAGGAACGGGGTGGAAAATGACCGATGAAACGATGACACAGCGTATCCGCGAGAAACTCGATTCGGCGCCCGTCGTGCTTTTCATGAAGGGCACGCCGGATTTCCCGCAATGCGGTTTCTCGGCGCAGACGGCCGGCGCGCTTCGCGCGCTCAAGGCCGACTACCGCCACGTCAACATCTTCGAGGAGCCGGAACTGCGCGAAGCGCTCAAGGCTTTTTCAAGCTGGCCGACCTATCCCCAGCTCTACGTGAAAGGCGAGCTCGTCGGCGGCTGTGACATCGTGACCGAGATGTACCGCTCGGGCGAACTCAAGACGCTCCTGCAGGACGCCGGCGCGATCGCCTGACTGCGCCCCTTCACTCTCGGCGCCGGTTCGAGCAGGGGATTCGGCGGCTCCGTCGCCTCGGTTCCCGCGAGCCTTCGAGCCGCGGCCTCGTACAGCGGGCTGGAACTGGTTGCAGACGATGCAGAAGAGATCTGCCGTGCGTTCGGCATCGTAAGCCGCAGAATGCGCCTCCCCGGAATTCCATTCGAGACCCGCAGCTTCGGCCGCGCGTGACAGCACGGTCTGCCCGAACGCGACGCCGGCGAGCGTCGCCGTGTCGAAGCAGGAGAATGGATGGAAGGGATTGCGGCGGATCCCGGCGCGCGCAACAGCCGCGTTCAGGAAGCCGAGGTCGAACGAAGCGTTGTGGCCGACAAGTATCGCGCGCGTGCACTGCTGCTCGCGTACCGCGTTTCGCACGTCGCCGAAGATGTTGCCGAGCGCATCGCCCTCGGTTGACGCAATGCGCAGCGGATGCCAGGGGTCTATGCCATTGACCGCGAGCGACGCGGGATCGAGGCGACCGCCTTCGAAGGGGCGCACGTGCTCGCGGATGGTCGCGTCCACGCACGACGCGGCCGCTGCGATCGATCGCGAGCAGCACGGCCGCGATTTCGAGCAGGGCGTCAGTCGATGCATTGAATCCGCCGGTTTCGACGTCAACGACGACGGGCAGGAAGCCGCGAAAGCGGTCGCGCATCGCGACGGGTTCCGCGCTCATGCCGTGTCGCCTTGCTTCCGGAGCCGCCACTCGAGCCGCTCGCCCGCGGACATCGGCACGACCTCACCGCCGCCGAACGCGCAGCTCGCGGGCACGGTCCACGGCGTCCGGTCAAGCGTGATCGTGCCAATGTTCCGCGGCAGCCGGTAGAAATCCGCGCCGTGGAAGCTCGCAAACGCCTCGAGCCTGCCGAGCTGCCCGGCCTCCTCAAATGCCTTGCGCGTAGAGTTCGATCGCTGCGGGAGCGGAGAAGACGCCGGCACAGCCACAGGCGGATTCCTTGGCCGTCCGCGCGTGCGGTGCGCTGTCGCGTGCCGAGAAAGAAGCGCGGATCTCCCGAGGTCGCCGCGTCGACCAGGGTCTCGCGGTCCGCTCGCGCTTGAGGAGCGGCAGGCAATACAGATGCGGCCGCAGGCCGCCCGCGAACATCGCGCCGCGATTCAGCAGGAGATGCTGCGGAGTGATCGTCGCCGCGATGTGCGGACTGCCCGCGCGCACGAAATCGACTCCGGCGCGCGTCGTCACGTGCTCGAGCACGATGCGGAGCCTCTGGTGCTTGCGGGCGAGCGGCAGCGAGCTCGCGCTCGATGAAGACGCTCTCGCGGTCGTAGGGATCGATCTCGGCGCCGGTCGCTTCGCCGTGCAGCTGGAGCACGACGTCACGCTCCTCCATGCGGGCGATCACGGCCTCGCAGCGCGCGAGCGAGCGAACGCCGGCGTCGGAATGGGTGGTCGCACCGGCGGGGTAGCACTTGACTCCGACGACGAATCCGGACGTCCGCGGCGCGGTCGATTTCCGCCGGATCCATGTTTTCGGTCAGGTACAGCGTCATGAGCGGTTCGAACGCGGAACCCGCCGGCAGCGCCGCGCGGATACGGTCGCGATAGCTCCGCGCCGCTGCGACGCTCGCGACCGGAGGCGCGAGATTCGGCATCACGACGGCGCGACCGAAGACGCGCGCGCTCCACGCGACGACCGCTGCAAGCTCGGGGCCGTCCCGCAGGTGCAGGTGCCAGTCGTCCGGCCGTCGTGATCGTCAGTGTCGGATTCGGGCTCGGCAATGGGGAGTTCAATCTTGACCCGCGGGCGCCGCAGACAGGATCATATCGGGCCGGCCGCCGGCATGGGAGTATTGCCGAGGTTCCATCATGGCTGACGGCCCACAGACTGACGACATCGATCCGCTCGAGACCCGGGAATGGCTCGAGTCGATCGACTCCGTGCTGAAGGTGCACGGCCCGGTGCGCGCCCACTTCCTGCTCGATCGCCTCATCGATCACGCGCGCCGTTCAGGCGCCTGGCTGCCGTTCAAGGCCAACACCGCCTACGTCAACACGATCCATGTCTCGCGCGAGAAACCCTATCCGGGCGATCGCGCGCTCGAACGGCGCATCGAGTCGCTGATCCGCTGGAACGCGGTCGCGATGGTCGTGCACGCGAACCGCGTCAGCACCGAATACGGCGGACACATCGCGACCTATGCCTCCTCGGCGACGCTCTATGAAGTCGGGTTCAACCATTTCTGGCGCGCGCCTTCCGATCATCACCGCGGCGACATGGTCTTCGCCCAGGGACACTCGAGCCCCGGCCTCTACGCGCGCGCCTACCTCGAGGGGCGTTTAACGGAGGAGCAGCTGCGGCACTTCCGCCAGGAAGTCGGCGGCAAGGGACTGCCGTCCTATCCGCATCCCTGGCTGATGCCGGACTTCTGGCAGTTCCCGACGGTTTCGATGGGCCTCGGCCCGCTGCAGGCGATCATGCAGGCCCGCTTCGTGCGCTATCTCGAGAATCGCGAGCCTCGTCGAGCCGGGCGACCAGAAAATCTGGTGCTTCCTCGGCGACGGCGAGATGGACGAGCCGGAGTCGATGGGCGCGCTGACGATGCCGGTGCGTGAGAAGCTCGACAACCTCGTCTTCGTCATCAACTGCAACCTGCAGCGCCTCGACGGGCCGGTGCGCGGCAACGGCAAGATCATCCAGGAACTCGAGGCGGCGTTCCTCGGCGCAGGCTGGAACGTCATCAAGGTGGTCTGGGGCTACCGCTGGGATCCACTGCTCGCGCGCGACACGGCAGGCCTCCTGCGCAAGCGGATGGAAGAGGCGGTCGACGGCGAGTACCAGAATTTCAAGGCCAAGGGCGGCGCCTACACGCGCGAGCAATTCTTCGGCAAGTACCCGGAGCTGCTCGAGCTCGTCGCGAACATGTCCGACGACGAGATCGCGCTCCTGAACCGCGGCGGCCACGACTCGCTCAAGGTCTGGAACGCCTACGCGGCCGCGATGGCGCACAAGGGCCGGCCGACCGTGATCCTCGCCAAGACCGTGAAGGGCTATGGCATGGGCAAGGCCGGCGAGGCGCTGAACGTCACGCACCAGCAGAAGAAGATGGACGACGAGTCGCTCAAGGCCTTCCGCGACCGCTTCAACATCCCGATCTCCGACGACGAGATCGCCCGGCTGCCGTTCTTCCGTCCGGCGGAAGACAGCGCCGAGATGCAGTACCTCAAGGGCCATCGCAAGGCGCTCGGCGGCTACCTGCCGGTGCGGCGCACGAAGGCGCCCCCGCTTGCCGTGCCCCCGCTCGCGGCATTCAAGAGCCAGCTCGACGGCAGCGAAGGCCGCGAGATCTCGACCACGATGGCTTTCGTGCGGATCCTCACGCAGCTCCTGAAGGACAAGAACATCGGCTCCCATGTCGTGCCGATCGTTCCCGACGAGGCGCGCACCTTCGGCATGGAGGGCCTGTTCCGGCAGATCGGCATCTATTCGTCGGTCGGCCAGCTCTACACGCCGCAGGACGCGGACCAGCTCATGTACTACCGCGAGGACCGCAAGGGCCAGATGCTCGAGGAGGGCATCAACGAAGCCGGCGCGTTCTGCTCGTGGATGGCGGCGGGCACCGCCTACGCCAATCACGGGATCAGCATGATCCCGATGTACATCTTCTATTCGATGTTCGGCTTCCAGCGCATCGGCGACTTCGCCTGGGCGGCGGGCGACATGCAGGCGCGCGGATTCCTGCTCGGCGCGACGGCAGGGCGCACGACGCTCGCGGGCGAGGGCCTGCAGCACCAGGACGGCCACAGCCACCTGCTCGCGTCCACGATCCCGAACTGCGTCGCCTACGATCCCTGCTTCGCCTACGAACTCGCGGTCATCATGCAGGACGGCCTGCGACGCATGTACGCGGAGCAGGAGAACATCTTCTACTACATCACCTGCATGAACGAGAATTACGCGCATCCGGCAATGCCGAAAGGCGTCGAGCAGGGGATTCTGCGTGGCATGTACCTGCTGCATATCGGCGGCAAGGGCGCGGTGCGCGCGACGATCTTCGGATCAGGCACGATCCTGCGCGAGGCGCTCGCCGCGGCGGAGCTGCTGGAGGCGGAATTCGGCATCCCGGCGGACGTCTTCAGCGTCACCAGCTTTACGGAACTGCGGCGCGACGCGCTCGGCTGCGAGCGCGAGGCGATGCTGAAGCCCGGCGACAAGCCGCGGCAGCCCTGGGTGCGCGAATGCCTCGCGGGGCGTCAGGGGCCCTTCATCGCCGCCACCGACTACATGAAGACGGTCGCCGACCAGATCCGGCAGTGGGTGCCCGGCCGCTACGTCGCGCTCGGCACCGACGGATTCGGCCGCAGCGACTCGCGCGAGGCACTGCGCCAGCACTTCGAGGTCGACCGTCGCTGGATCGTGGTCGCCGCGCTGAAGGCGCTCGCCGACGACGGCCGGATCGACCGGTCGAGCGTGACGCTCGCGATCAAGAAGTTCGGCATCGATCCGGCCAAGCCCGATCCGCTGGTGAGCTGAGACGCCATGGCCGACCGCATCACCGTCATCGTGCCGGACCTCGGCGACTTTCACGACGTCGAAGTGATCGAAGTGCTCGTGAAAGCGGGCGACACGGTCGCCGTCGACACGCCGCTCATCACGCTCGAGACCGACAAGGCGACGATGGACGTGCCGTCCACGGCCGCCGGCCGCATCGCCGCGCTCTCGGTCAAGAAGGGCGACCGCGTCTCGAAGGGCTCGCGATCCTGGTGCTCGAGGGAGCGGCGCCGGCCGCGACCGGCTTCCGCCGCCAAAGCGCCGCCCGCGCCGAAGCCGGAATCCGCCGCGAATGCGCCTGCCGCGTCGCCGGTGCCCGCGGCGCCCGCGACGCGACCGCGGCACCCTGGTCCGGCCGCAGCGCCGCGCGACGCCGCAGGCGTCGGTCGCGAATGCCGATCTCCGGGCGCGCATGCAGAGCCCCGTCCGTGCGGCGATTCGCGCGCGAACTCGGCGTCGACCTCGCGCTCGTGCAGGGCACCGGCGTCAAGGGCCGGGTCAGCGAGGACGACGTCAAAGCCTTCGTCAAGCAGGCGCTTGCAGCGCCGCAACGCGCGGGCTCCGGCGCCGCCGCGACCGGTTCCGGGCTGCCGCGGGTACCGGAGGTCGATTTCGCGGCTTTCGGGCCGGTCGAAGTCCGCCCGCTCGGGCGGATCCAGCGGATCTCGGGCGCGCGACTGCAGGCGAGCTGGGTGAACATGCCGCATGTCACGCAGCACGACGAGGCGGACATCACCGAGATGGAGAAGCTGCGCGGGTTCGCTGAAGGAACGCGCCGCGGGCCTCGGCATCAAGCTGACGCCGCTCGCCTTCATCGCGCGCGCCTGCGTGCGCGTCATCGCGCAGTTCCCGAATTTCGCGAGTTCGCTCGACGCCTCCGGCCAGAACCAGGTCTTCAAGAAGTACCTGCACCTCGGCTTCGCAGCCGACACGCCGAATGGTCTGGTCGTGCCGGTGATACGCGACGCCGGACGCAAGGACATCTACGAACTCGCGCGGGACCTCGGGGAACTCGCGGGTAAGGCGCGCGCCGGAAAGCTGACCGCCGCCGAAATGCAGGGCGGATGCTTCACGATTTCGAGCCTTGGCGGCATCGGCGGCACGGGCTTCACGCCGATCATCAATGCGCCGGAGGTCGCGATCCTCGGCGTGTCGCGCTCGCAGCAGCGCCCGGTCTGGAAGGACGGCCGTTTCGAACCGCGGCTGATGCTGCCGCTCTCCCTGTCCTATGACCATCGCGTCATCGACGGCGCCGAGGCCGTGCGCTTCGTGGTGGCGCTCGCGGATGCGCTTGCGGCGCCGCAGAGCCTGACCGAGGCGGTGCCTTGAGCCAGCCGGTCGAGCAGCGCGTTCCAGATCTCGGCGAATTCCACGACGTCGAAGTCATCGAAGTCCTGGTGAAACCCGGCGACAGCGTCGAGCCGGAGTCGCCGCTCATCACGCTCGAAACCGACAAGGCGACGATGGACGTGCCCGCGACTGTTGCGGGCGTGGTGCAGGAGGTCAAGGTCCGGAAGGGCGATCGTGTTTCAAAGGGATCGTTGATCGCCCTCGTTGCCGCGGGTGCGAGCGACACGGTCAAGCTGCCTTCGCTCCGCGAGACGGTCGTCCAGGCAGATGCCTCAGTCTCGGCCGGCGAGCCGGCCGCGGACCTGACGACGCAGCTCCTCGTGATCGGCGCAGGTCCCGGCGGCTACACAGCCGCATTCCGCGCCGCCGACCTCGGGCTCGGCGTTATCCTGGTGGATCGCTGGCCGCAGCTCGGCGGCGTTTGCCTCAATGTCGGCTGCATCCCGTCGAAGGCCCTGCTGCATGCCGCGCGCGTGATCGAGGAAGCCGAGTCGATGTCCGCGAACGGCATCCGCTTCGCAGAAACCGGAGATCGACCCGCAGGCCCTGAAACAGTGGAAGAACCGCATCATCGGCAAGCTGACGTCCGGGCTCTCGGTGCTGGCGAAGCAGCGCAAGGTGGACGTGTCTGCGCGGCTTCGCCCGCTTTGTCTCCCCGCATCGCGCGGCGATCCGCGCCGAGGACGGCTCGAAGAAAATCGTCGGCTTCGAGCACTGCATCATCGCCGCGGGTTCGGAGCCCGCGCGGATTCCGGGCCTGCCGGACGATCCGCGCGTCGCTCGATTCGACCGGCGCGCTCGATCTTCGCGACATTCCGGGGAGTCTGCCTCGTGATCGGCGGCGGCATCATCGGGCTCGAAATGGCCTGCGTCTACGACGCGCTCGGCTCCGAAGGTGAGCGTCGTCGAGCTGACGGACACGCTGATGCCCGGCTGCGACCGCGACCTCGTGCGCCCGCTCGAGAAACGGCTGCGCGCGCGCTATGCCGCAATCCAGACCGGCGTCGCGCGTGACGGGCGTGGAAGCGACGGCCGCAGGGCTTCGGGTCAGCTTCGACGGCAAGGGCGCCGGCGAGCCGCAGCTCTACGACCGCGTGCTCTGCGCCGTCGGGCGCGTGCCGAACGGCAAGACTGATCCGTGCGAAGGCGGCGGGCGTTCAAGGTCGACGAGCGCGGCTACGTGCCGGTCGACCGTCAGCAGCGCACAAACGTGCCGCACATCTTTGCGATCGGCGACATCGTCGGGCAGCCGATGCTTGCCCACAAGGCGACGCATGAAGGGCAAGGTCGCAGCCGAAGTCGCGGCCGGACACAAGCGCGCTTTCGATGCCCGCGTCATTCCCTCGGTCGCTTACACGGATCCGGAGATCGCCTGGGTCGGCGTGACCGAGACCGAGGCGCAGGCGTCAGGGCAGAAGCTCGGCAAGGGACTGCTTCCCGTGGATGGCGAGCGGCCGTTCGCTCGCGCTCAATCGCGACGAGGGATTCACGAAGCTGCTGTTCGACCCGGAGACACGATCGCATCGTCGGCGGCGGAATCGTCGGCAGCAATGCGGGCGACCTCATTTCGGAAGTCGCGCTCGCGATCGAGATGGGCGCGATGGCCGCCGACATCGGCCTGACCATCCATCCGCATCCGACGCTGTCGGAAACGATTGCCTTTGCGGCGGAGGCCTACGAGGGCACGCTCACCGACCTTTTCATCCCGAAGAAGAAGTCATGACGCGCGGCCTTGTCCGGATAGAGGCAGAGGTCGCGGATCGGGCATTGCGGGCACAGCGGCTTCCGCGCCTTGCAGACATAGCGGCCGTGCAGGATCAGCCAGTGATGGGCATTGCTGCGGAATTCCTCGGGCACGGCTCGCATCAGTCCATCCTCGACTGCGCGAACCGTACCGCCCGGTGCGAGACCCGTGCGGTTCGCGACGCGGAAGATGTGCGTGTCGACCGCGATCGTTGGCTCGCCGAACGCCGTGTTCATCACGACATTCGCGGTCTTTCGCCCGACGCCCGGCAGCGCCTCGAGTGCCGCACGATCGCGCGGCACCTCGCCGCCGTGCTTCGCGAGGATGATTCCGCGTCGCCTCGATCACATGCCTCGCCTTGACGCGCCACAGGCCGATCGTGCGGATGTAACCGGCGAGTCCGGGTTCGCCGAGCGCAGCCATCGCCTGCGGCGTTCCGGCGACGCCGAAAGAGCGGTCCCGTCGCCTGGTTCACGCTGCGGTCCGTGGCCTGGGCCGAGAGCATGACGGAGACGAGGAGTTGATACGGCGAGTGATACTTGAGCTCCGTCGCCGGCGCCGGATTCGCCGCGCGAAGGCACTCGAAGAGCTGCCGTCGCCCGGAGGCCGACAGTTTTCGCTCAGCGCGCTTTCGGGTCATCGCCGGAGAGGTTTGCGCGCAGCGAGGCCTGCCAGGCCTCGTGGTCGCGCGCGAGCCGCGTGCGCCGCGCCTCGTAGCGACGGCGGAAATCGCGCGGCACGGATTCCGATCGCGGGCGGGTCGAGCGGCGCGGCGGGCAGGCCGGGCGCCGGAATCATGCGGATACAGTCCACCGGGCAAGCGGGCAGGCAGAGCCCGCAGCCCGAGCAATCCTCCGCGATGACCGTGTGCATGCGCTTGCGCGCGCCGACGATCGCATCTGTCGGGCAGATCGTCGAGGCAGCGCGCGCAGCCGATGCAGGCGGGCTCGTCGATCCAGGCAACGAGCGGCGCCGTCTCGACGCCGCAGTCCGGATCGAGCGGGAGAGTCTGGCCGGTCGAGCAGCAGCGCGAGCTTTTCTATCAGCGCGCTCGCCGCCGGGCGGACAGCGATTGAGGCTGGATCTCGCCGCGTGCGAGCGCCTCCGCATAGGGCCGGCAGCCGTCGAAGCCGCAGCGGCGGCATTGCGTCTGCGGCAGCAGCGCATCGATGCGGTCCGCGAGCGCGATCACGGCATCGGCAGTCATCGCAGCCGGTCAGCTGACCTTCATGCCGGCGGTCGCGCCGGCATCCGGCGCCAGGAGGAAGAGGCCCGCCTCGCCCGAAGCGGCGAGCGCCATGCCCTTCGGATACGCCAAAGCGCAGCTTCTTGGGCTTCAGGTTCGCGACGATGACGACGTGGCGGCCGGCCAGCTTCTCGGGCTCGTAGGCGCCGCGGATTCCAGCGAACACCGTACGACGCTCGCCGCCGAGATCGACCGTGAGCCTGAGCAGCCGGTCAGCGCCCTCGACGTATTCCGCGGCTTCGATGCGCGCGACGCGAAGGTCGATTCGCGCGAATTCCTCGGCGCTGATCGTGGCGGGGCCGGCGGCGGGCGCGGCGTTCGGGGTGGTTTCCGTCATCGGAGTCTCCAGGAGCTTGCCGACGGTCGTCGCGTCCACGCGCGTCGCCAGTGGCTGGTATTCGTTGATCGTCGTGCCGAGGAGCGGCCTGGCGATGTCGTGCCAGTTCGCGATGGGGGCACCGAGGAATGTTTCGGCGCGTTCGGCCGTCGCCGGCAGCACCGGCTTCAGGTAGGCCATCAGCACGCGGAACAGGTTGATGCCCTGCGTGCAGACCGCCTGCACCTCGGCCGCACGCGCCGGATCCTTCGCCGCGAGCCAGGGTTTGTTGCGGTCGATGTAGAGATTCGCGCGGTCGGCGAGCGCCATGATCTCGCGCACGGCGGCCGCATATTCGAGCGACTCCCAGGCTTCCAGGATGCCGGCGCCCGCATCGACGAATTCGCGGTACAGGGCCGGATCCGGCAGTTCGGCGGCAAGTCGACCGCCATAGCCGCGCTGGATGAAGCTCGCACAGCGGCTCGCGATATTCACGAGCTTGCCGACCAGGTCCGCGTTGATGCGCGTCGCGAACTCCCCGAGATTCATGTCGATGTCGTCGAGGCCCGGACCGAGCTTGGCCGCCAGGAAATAGCGGAAGTAGTCCGGCGGCAGGACGTCGAGGTAACGCCGCGCGGTGACGAAGGTCCCGCGCGATTTCGACATCTTTTCGCCGTTGACGGTCAGGAAGCCGTGGGCATGCACGGCCGTGGGCTTGCGGAATCCCGCGCCCTCGAGGGTGGCCGGCCAGAACAGCGAATGGAAGTACAGGATGTCCTTGCCGATGAAATGGTGCAGCTCGGCTGTGCTATCCGCCTTCCAGTAGTCGTCGAATGCGAGCCCGCGCCGCTTGCAGAGGTTCTCGAAACTCGCCATGTAACCAACCGGCGCATCGAGCCAGACGTAGAAGTACTTGCCCGGCGCATCCGGAATCTCGAAGCCGAAGTACGGGGCGTCGCGCGAGACGTCCCAGTCCTTGAGCCCCGTATCGAACCATTCGTCGAGCTTGTTGGCGACGGCCGACTGCAAGCGTGCCGGAGCGCGTCCACTTCCGGAGCATCTCCTCGAAATTCCCGAGCCTGAAGAAGATATGCTCCGACTCGCGCTCGACGGGGCGGGTGCCGGAGACGACAGACACAGGATCGACGAGATCCGAGGTCGAATAAGTGGCTCCGCAGTTCTCGCAGCTGTCACCGTACTGGTCGGGCGTCCCGCAACGCGGGCAGGTTCCCTTCACGTAGCGGTCCGGCAGGAACATGCCGGCCTTCTCGTCGTAGGCCTGCCGGACACTCCGGCGCGTGATGTGGCCGGCGGCCGCGAGCGCGCGGTACATCTTGCACGGTCAGGCGCCGGTTCTCTTCCGAATGCGTCGTGTAGTAGTTGTCGAAGTCGATATTGAATGCCGCGAAATCACTGCGACGCTCCGCGCCGACCCGCTGAATCAGGGCCTCCGGCGTGATGCCCTCGGCCGCGGCCTTCAGCATGATCGGCGTGCCGTGCGTGTCGTCGGCGCAGACGTAGAGACAGTCGTGCCCGGCGAGCTTCATGGCGCGGACCCAGATGTCGGTCTGGACCATCTCGGTCATTCCGCCGAGATGCGTGGGCCCGTTCGCGTAGGGCAGGGCGCTGGTGACGAGGATGCGGCGCTGCATCCTGCGTCAGTCCTGTTCGCGCAGCGGCTCGAACTTGGACTTGTTGATGGACTTTTCGTAAGGCGGAACGGCCGCTGATCAGCCCCTGGTCCAGCAGCTGCTCGATCGCGGAATCCATGGTGCGCATGCCGGCCGCTGAGCCCGACTGCATGGTGGACTCGAGCTGGTCGATCTTGCCCTGGCGGATCAGGTTGGCAGCCGCGGGCGTATTGATCAGGACCTCGAGCGCCGCGACGCGGCCGGGCGACGCCCTTGCGCGAGATGAGCTGTTGCGACACGACGCCGCGCAGCGAGGTCGAGAGCATCGTGCGCACGTGGTTCTGCTTGTCCGCGGGGAACGCGTTGACGATGCGATCCACCGTTGCCGCGGAGCCATTGGTATGCAGGGTTGCCATCACGAGAATGCCCATCTCGGCGGCAGTGATCGCGGTCGAGATCGTCTCGAGGTCCCTGAGTTCGCCGACCAGGATGACGTCGGGGTCCTCGCGCAGGGCCGACAGCAAGGCGGACGCGAAGGACTCGGCGTGCACACCCACCTCGCGCTGGCTGATCAGGCAATTCTTGCGCGGGTGGACGAACTCGATCGGATCCTCGATCGTCAGGATATGACCCTTGAGTCGCAGATTGAGGTCGTCGATCATCGCGGCGAGCGTCGTCGACTTGCCCGAGCCGGTCTTTCCGGTCACAAGTATCAGGCCGTTTGAGGCTTTGCAGAGGTTCCGCACGGCCTCAGGCATCTTGAGCTGCTCGAGTGTCTGTGCCTTTGACGGGATCGCCCGGAACACGCCGCCAAGTCCGTTCAGCTGCCGCAGTACATTGACCCTGAAACGTGCAATGGTTCCCAGCGTATAGGCGAAGTCCGTGCCGTCCCGCGTCTCGAACCGCTCGAGCGCCTTGCGCGGCATGATTTCGTAGAGCGCCTCGCGGACGAAATCGGCGCCGAGCCTTTCGGCGCGCAGGCTGGAAAGCTTGCCGTATTGGCGGATGCGCGGCGGGTCCCCTGCCATGAAATGCAGGTCCGAGCCGTCGCGCTTCAGGATCTCCTCGAGGTATTCGTCGATCTTCGCCAACACGCGCTCCGTCAGTCCAAGGTCTCGAATTTCGGCAACAGGCTGCGGTCGACGACGAATTTCGAGAACATGCGCTTGTCGCTCGCGTAGGAATAGGCGTCGTCCGGATCAACTTCCTTGGCTTTGATCGCGCGCAGCAGCGCCTGGTCCATCAGCTCCATGCCGAGGTCCTTGCCGGTCTGCAGCTGGGCGGGGATCTGGTGGGTCTGGTCGGTCTGGATCAGCTTCGCAATCGCGCGATTCATCAGCATGATCTCGCAGACCGCGCGGCGGCCGCGGTTTTCCGGCCGGCGCACCAGCAACTGCGTGATCACCGCGATCAGGCTCTGCGCGAGGAAGCTCTTGGTCTGCTCGCGCTCGTCGGCTGGCAGCGCATCGATCATGCGGTCGATGGTCTTGACCGCGCTCGTCGTGTGCAGGGTGCCGAGCACGAGGTGTCCCGTCTCCGCGGCGGTCATCGCCATTGCGATCGTCTCGGGATCGCGCAACTCGCCCACCAGGATCACGTCCGGGTCCTCGCGCATGGCGGCGCGCACGCCCTCAGCGAAAGATGGCAGGTGCGTGCCGAGCTCACGTTGCACGACCTGGCTCTGCTTGCTGCGGTGAACGAACTCGATGGGATCCTCGAGGCTTATGATGTTGAGTTTCCGGGTCGTGTTCAGCAGGTCGATCATCGCCGCGAGCGTGGTCGACTTGCCGGTACCGGTCGAGCCCGTCACCAGGATCATGCCCTGGTGGTAGTCGCAGAGTTTCTTGACGAGCGGTGGCAGCGCGAGCGAATCAAGCGTTGGCACCTCGGCCGGGATCGTGCGGAACACGGCCCCGACCCCGGAATCCTTGCGGAACACGTTGACGCGGAAGCGGCCGCCTTCCTCCGACACGTATGAAAAGTCGACGTCGTGGCCCGCGCGGAACTTGTCGGCCAGGCTGCGCGTCAGGATTTCGGTGACGTAGGCCTCGAGTTCGGGCGCGGCGAGTTCGCGGAACCGGATTGGCACCAGGTCGCCGTTCATGCGGAGCATCGGCGGTACGCCGACCGCCAGGTGGACGTCAGAGCATCCCTGGGTCGAACCGAGCTTCAGAAATGCATCGATACGCGGCATTGCCGCGCGAGTGAATCACAAGAATCGCTCGAGCGCCACATACACCTCTTCCATCGAGGCGTAGCGCTTCTCCTTTTCCACCGCCATGCATTTCATGACCGTATCAGATATTCCCTGCGGCAGCGCCGGGTTGAGCTCGACCGGCGGGCGGGCGCGCCCCTGCACATGCTGGTACATGACCGACATGTGATCGCCCCGGTGATAGGGCGGCGTGCCGGTCAGCATCTCGTACATGATCACGCCGAGCGAGTAGATATCGGCCCGTTCGTCCACCTTCTTGCCGAGAATCTGCTCCGGCGCCATGTACTTCGGCGAACCGATCACGTAGCCCGTCTTGGTGAGCTGGGTGTCGCCCTGGTGCTGGGCCGCGGCGACGCCGAAGTCCACGATCTTGACGATGCCCTCGTCGTTGATCAGCACGTTGGCGGGCTTCAGGTCGCGATGCACGATCCCGACCTGGTGCGCGACCGTCATGCCCTTTGCGACGTCCATGCCGAGGCGCACGGCGCGGCGGAGCGCGAGCGGCTTGCCGTCGGATACCTCGCCGCCCAGCGTATGCGACGGGAAGTATTCCATCGAGATCGCGTAGTTGCCGCGGATGTGCAGGAAGTCGTAGATGCGGATCACGTTCGGATGCGTGATCTTGCGGCTGTAGCGCAGCTCGTGGACGAAGCGCTGCATCATCTCCTCGTCCTGCGAGATGCTCGGATTCAGGAACTTGAGCACCAGCCGCTCGTCGACGACCGTGTCCTCCATCAGCAGCACCGTGCCGAAGGCGCCGCGGCCGATCCGCTCGATGTACTTGTAGCGGCCCTCGATGATGTCGCCGCTCTTGAGCGTGTTGATGTCGAGCCGCTGCAGTGACTCGGCCTGCTTCATGATCTGCGAGACGTCTGCGGATTCGATCAGGAGCGTACGCTGCGCATCCGCACGCGCCGCCTGCGTGAGTCCGGGCTTGCCCGGCTGCGAGATCGCGGACGTTCCGCCGAACCGCGTGTCGAGCTCGCTCAGCGCACGGATGGCGGCGCCTGCGACCGACTGGTCGGCGAGGTCCGCAAACGACGCGATCTTCGCGCGCACCGGGTCGAGTGAGCGATCGTCTACGAGCTTGACGAGCGCGGACATCGCCTCGACGCGGATGTCGGATTCCTCGCGGTCGAGCGCCTTCAGCACGCTTTCGGTTGCGACTGCGTCGCCGATCTTGCCGAGCGCCCTGACGACCGTCGGAACCGACTTCGGATTGCCCTTCATCATCTCGATCAGCCGCGGCACCGACTTCTTGCTTGCCATCGAACCGAGTGCGTCGATCGCACGTTCGCTGACCCACCAGTCGGAGTCCTTGGTCGCCTCGAGCAGGTAGCTGACGGCGCGCTCATCCTGGGTCTGGTTGAGGATCTCAATCGCGGTCCGGCGGACTTCCTCGTCCTTGTCGGAGACGAGTTCGAGTGCCGCGCCGATGACCAGAGGGCCGCCGATCTTGCCGAGTGCGTCGGCCGCACGGCTGCGGACCCACCAGTCGGCGTCCCGGATCGCCTTCAGCAGGAACTTGACCGAGGTTTCGTCGCCGACGACGTTCAGCACCTCGACGGCGGCGCGACGGGCATGCTCGGACTCGTCTTTCAGCACTTCGACCAGGTGGCGGACAGTGTCGGGATGCTTGCTGCGGCACAGGAGCTCGATCGCCGGATTCTGGACGTCGTGTTCCGGATCCCGGAGCAGGGGCGCCACCAGCGCAGGATCGACCTGGCCGCTGCCGTTCGCGATCGCGCGAAGCGCGGCAGAACGGACCAGCTTGTTCGGGTCCTTGAGGGTCGACTGGAGCGCTGCGCGGACTTTGGGCGTGTCGAACCGCGCAAGCAGGGAAATGATGTGCGTGCGCGCAATGGTGTCCTTGCCCTCGACCCTGGAGACGAGCTCGTCCACCGAACTCGCGTCGACCATCTCGCCGGCGATCCGGAAGAGCGCCGCCTTTTCGTTCGGGTCCTGCTGATAGGCCGCGTTCAGCAGGTCGCGAAGCTGGAAACGGTTCTTCTGCGCGGCGATCACGTCGAGCACCGCCGGTTTCGACACGCCAGGCTTGGACAGGAGCTCGAGAAGCTTGGCTGGGGAATAGTTCCGGGACGAGGCGAGCGCCCAGGCGACGCCCGCGACCGCGCGCGGATTCTCCTCGGCAAGTGCGCGCGCGATCACCGGAAACGAATTGTTGTCGATGAGCGGCGTGAGCGTCTCGACGAACGCGATGGTCTCGCGCTTGTCGGCGGTCGCAAGCGCGTCCACGATCGGCTGGATCGCGTTCTGACCCAGGCCCTGGAGCTTGGTCAGCGCCGATATCGCCTTTGCACTGGTCGGGTCGCCGCTCTCCCGAACCTCGGCAATGAGGCGATCCGCCCGGTAGCCTCCGAAAATTCCCATCCGACCCCGGCTGTTCTTGTGGGACGCAACGAAATTGATGACCGAGAATTATGCCATAGCGACCGGCCGGCCCGATCGCGCCGGTGGCTTCAGATACAATGCCGCCCCCGTTCTGGAACGAACCCATGTCCACCGGCCTTCAAGATCGCCTGAAGAGCGCGCTCGGAAGCTATGTCGAACCGAACCTCGGCATGTCGTTCGCGGACGCTGGCGCGGTCGAATCGATTACTGCAGGCCGGGACGGGCTGGTTGCTGAGATCGTCCTCGGATTTCCGGTCGGCGGCTATGCCGAATCCCTGACCCAGGCGCTCGATGCGCACCTCGCCGCCGCCGGGATCGAGGAGCGGCCGTCGTACCGGATCAGCGCACGGATCCCCGCTTTTGTCGCCGATGCCCGCCAGCGGCCGCTGCCGGACGTCGCCAATGTGATTGCCGTGGCATCCGGCAAAGGCGGCGTCGGCAAGTCCACCGTGGCAGCCAATCTTGCACTCGCACTCGCTGCCGAAGGCGCGCGCGTGGGCCTCCTCGATGCCGATATCTACGGTCCGAGCATGCCCCGGATGATGGGATTGTCGGGCGAGCGGCCGACGACGAAAGACGGCAAGACGCTCGATCCGCCGCGTGGGCATGGCTTACCGGTGATGTCGATCGGATTCCTGGTCGATTCGGACCAGCCGATGGCCTGGCGCGGACCGATGGTGACGCAGGCGCTCTCCCAGATGCTCGCAGACACGCGCTGGGGCGCGATCGACTACCTGGTCGTCGACATGCCCCCCGGAACCGGCGACATCCAGCTGACGTTGACGCAGCGCGTGCCGGTCTCGGGCGCAATCATCGTGACCACGCCCCAGGAGATCGCGCTTCTCGATGCGCGCAAGGGACTGCAGATGTTCCGCAAGGTCGGCGTGCCCGTGCTCGGCATTGTCGAGAACATGGGCCTGCATCGCTGCCCGGCCTGTGGTCACGAGTCCCACATTTTCGACGAGGGCGGCGGGGCCGCCCTCGCGGAACGCTACGAAACGGCGTTGCTCGGGCAGCTGCCGCTCGACGCCGCGATCCGCGAGCAGGCGGATTCCGGACGGCCGACCGTCGTCGCCGACCCGGCGTCGCCGGCCGCAGCGATATTCCATGCGATCGCCAGGCGTGCCGCAGGCCGCCTGGCGGCAAGCGCGCTCCAGGGTTCGGTCAAGCTTCCGGCAATCCGGATCGAGGGTGAATGATGGCAATCAAGTCCGACCGCTGGATCCGCCGGATGGCGGCAAAGGGGATGATCGAGCCGTTCGCGGAGGGCCAGGTGCGGACCCAGGACGGCCGCAAGATCGTGTCGTACGGCACGTCGAGCTACGGTTATGACGTGCGCTGCGCCGGCGAATTCAAGATCTTCACGAACATCAACTCGACCATCATCGATCCCAAGAACTTCGACGTGAACAGTTTTGTCGATTTCAATGGCGATGTCTGCATCGTCCCGCCGAATTCTTTTGCGCTGGCGCGTACTGTCGAGTACTTGCGGATTCCGCGCAACGTCATCGTGATCTGCCTCGGAAAAAGTACCTACGCGCGCTGTTTCCGTGGCGACACGCGCGTTGCGCTCGTAGACGGCAGCGCGCCGACCCTTGAAGAAATGGCGCGGCGTGCCGACAGCGGCGAGATGTTCTGGGGATACAGCATCGGCGCTCACGGCAGGCTGATCGTCACGCTGCTGGAGGCCCCGCGGCACATCGGGCGCAACTCGCTACTGGAGGTCGTGCTCGACGACGGACAGCGAATCAATGCGACGGCGGACCACGAGTTCTTGCTGCGGGACGGGCGGCTGGCGCCCGCGGTTGCGCTGCGGCCAGGCGATTCGCTCATGCCTCTTTACCGAAGCGCACAGCGTGGCTACGAAATGGTCTACCAGCCGCTCAACGGTCACCTCTATCCGACTCACCGGCTGTCCGACGAATGGAACCTCAGACACGGCATCTATGCTGACGCTCCCGGCACACACCGCCACCACGTCGACTGGAATCGTCGTAACAATCGTCCTGACAATCTCGAGCGCATGGCAGCTGCGGAACACGTTCGGCTCCACAACGCGGAAACCTACGGCGCTGAGTTCGAAGGCAAAGAGCATGGTGCGGCAATCCGGGCGGCGTTCGAGCGACTGATGCAGGATTCAGGCTGGGCAGAGCGCTTCCGTAAGGCTCAATCCCGCCGCGCGAACGAGTTCTGGACCGATGAGCGGTACGCCGAAATCCGTGGTCGCCTGATCGCAGCCCGACGGAATCCGACCGATGCAACGCGCGAGCGCCATCGCGTGGCGATGCTTCGCAGGTTTGCCGACCCGGAGCAGCGATTGCGCCTAGGTGCATCGAGTGCCGCAGCGTGGGCACTCGACGAAGGCTCGCGACGAGACGCGCAGCGCGAGATCGCGCGCCGGATCAACTTGCGGCAGGAAATCACTGCGGAACGCGTCCGTCAGGCGCTGAACGAGACGGGCTCAATTCGTGGAGCTGCGCGCATGCTCGGCTGCGACCGATCCGTGTTTCGCCGCTTTCCGGAGATCATGGGCCAGGTTCAAAGTCGGGCACCGCAGCGCAATCACAAGGTCGCATCAGTTCGCGAGTTGCCTGGTGAACACGATGTCTATTGCCTGACCGTACCGGAAGCCGGAAATTTCGGCCTTGAGGCCGGCGTATTCGTCCGCAATTGCGGGATTATCGTGAACGTAACGCCCCTCGAACCCGAATGGGAAGGCCACGTGACGCTCGAATTCTCGAACACGTCGCCGCTGCCGGCGCGGATCTACGCCAATGAAGGCGTCGCGCAGATGCTGTTCTTCGAATCCGACGAGGTCTGCGAAACTTCCTATCGCGACCGCGGCGGCAAGTACCAGGGCCAGAAGGGCGTGACCCTTCCGCGTACCTAGTCGCCTGGCTGAAACTTCCGAATGTAGGTCTGGAAGCCGCGCTTGTCGCCGGTGCGCTGCTCGGCCTGGACCAGCGTGTATCCGAGCTTCGGCGCGTGCCAGGAAATCGTCTCACGGTTCGATCCGTCGCGCGCGCTGCGATAGACCACCGTCTCGTATTCACCGATCGCGGTCTTGAGCGTCTCGCGTCGCAGGAACGTGTAGCGGTAATGCTTGACCTTGTCCTTCTCGATCATCGAGACCGTGCCAGGCTCGGTACCGCTTCGCAGCCGCGATAGCACGAGCGCCTGCATCGAGGCCGCGTCCTGCAGGCCGGCGATGACCGGCATTTCGACCGGCTCGTCTTCAGCGGTCCCCCGCACCGTGCCGCTGTGCCAGTCGAATTCGAGCGTCACGTCGTGGCCCGTACGATCCGTGCCGTCGTCGAAGAGATAGTTCAGGGGACGCAACCCTGCAGGCTCGAGCTCGAAATTCGAGCGCTGTTTCAGCGTGCTGCTCACGATCACCCGGGCGAGTCCGGTGGCCGTTGACCTCGACTCGAAGATCCAGCGAGCGGGCGGAGCCGCGCGCGAGAGTTCGGTCCGGCTCGTACCGACCGACATGCGGCCATAGCGGACGTCGTACTCCGCGACGAACGGGGCGAGCACGGCTTCCGCGGCGCCCGCGGCCAGAGGCCGCAGCATCGCCATCAGCGCAACCAGGCCAAGCGCCAAAATCCTCACCAGGACTCCTCGATGATTTCCGGACCGGGCAGCCGTCCGTCCAGCAGGGCCTGGCCATCCCGCCAATCGAGCCGGCCGGCGGCGTACCAGCCGACCGCGCGCGGATAAATAATGTGCTCGAGATGCTGAACCCGCGCTGAAAGCGAGTCTTCGTCGTCTCCGGGCCGTACCGCGAGCCTTCCCTGGATGACTGCGGGGCCAGCGTCGAGTTCCTCGACGACGAAATGCACGGTGCAGCCGTGCCGGGGTTCGCGGGCTTCGAGCACGCGCCGGTGCGTATGCAACCCGCGATGGGCCGGCAGCAGGGAAGGGTGGATGTTGAGCAGCCGGCCCTGCCAGCGCTGCACGAAGCCGCCGTCGAGGATGCGCATGAAGCCTGCGAGTGCGATGAGCCGGGCACCGCTCTGCTCGACGAGGCGCGAGAGCTCACGTCCGTACTCCGCGCGATCCGCACCCGAATCCGGCGTGAGCACTTCCGTCGCAAGTCCGCGCCGCCGGGCCTCGGCGAGACCAGCGGCATCCGCGAGGTCGCTGATCACGGCCACGATCCGTCCGTCGATGCGGCCGTCCCGCGTCGCCTGCTCGAGTGCCAGCATGTTGCTGCCGCGCCCCGAGATCAGCACGGCGAAGGGTAGTCCACCCATCAGCCGATCTGCACGCCCGCGCCTGTCACGACCTCGCCGATGACGCTTGCCTGTTCGCCGGCGGCGCGCAGCATTTCCATCGCCGCATCCGCCTCGGAGCGCGCAACGACCGCGATCATGCCGATGCCACAGTTAAATGTGCGATGCATCTCGGCATCGCTGATCCGGCCGCTTGCGCGGATCCAGTCCCAGACCGGATCGCGCCGCCAGGAGCCTGCATCGAGGCGCGCGCCGAAGCCCGACGGCAGCACCCGCGGAATATTGTCTGTCAGTCCGCCGCCGGTGATGTGAGCGTATCCATGCACGTCGACCGCGGCGGCGAGCCGCAGCAGGGATTTGACGTAGATCCGCGTCGGCGCCATGAGGAGATCGAAGAGCCGGGCGCCGCCCAGCATCGTTTCTGCGTTTGTCCCGGTCACTTCGATGAGCCGGCGAATCAGCGAGAAGCCGTTCGAATGCGGTCCGGAGGAGGCAAGGCCGATGATGGCGTCACCCGCGCGCGTGCGGCTGCCGTCGATAATCCGGTCGCGTTCAACGACACCGACGCAGAATCCGGCAAGGTCGTAGTCGCCTTCCGCGTACATGCCGGGCATCTCGGCGGTCTCGCCGCCGACCAGCGCGCAACCGGCCTTGACGCAGCCTTCGGCGATGCCCGCGATGACGCGCTCCGCGACCTCGACTGAAAGCCGGCCGGTCGCGTAATAGTCGAGGAAGAAGAGCGGTTCGGCGCCTTGCACGACGACGTCATTCGCACACATTGCGACCAGGTCCTGTCCCACGCCGTCGTGAAGCCCGGTATCGATCGCGAGCCGGAGCTTCGTTCCGACGCCGTCCGTTCCGGCCACCAGCACAGGCCGTCGCCAGCGGCCCTCGGGCAATTCGATCATCGCGCCGAAGCCGCCGATGCCGGCCAGAACCTCTGGCCGGTGAGTGCGGGCCACGCGCGGCTTGATGCGCTCGACGAGTTCCTCGCCGGCATCAATGTCGACGCCGGCATCCCGGTAGGTCAGCGAGGGGCGTTCTGTCATCGCGCGGAATTCGGGCTCGGACAGGCCCGGCGAGCGGGCAGTGTACTATTGTAGCGTGAGCAGAGGCCCCGACTCTGACCCCCGTCCACCGTATCCGCTCATGGCTCGCCGCCTTCGCTTGCGTGGCATTTTCGCTGCCGGCGCTTGCCGAGTCGTTCGGCGACCTGTACTCCGTGACCGTGCCCTACGCCGGTGAAAACGAAACGGCGTTTCGCCAAGCGATGCGCGACGTCCTCGTTCGCGTGACGGGCCGGCGCGACGCGCCCGAGCTCGAGAATCTCGCGCCGCTCGTCGCCCAGGCCTCGCGCTACGTGGCCAGTTACCGGCGCGCCGGTGGCAACCAGCTTGCGGTGACCTTCGACGGGGCGGCAATCGAGAAGGCGGTCGATGCGTCGGGCCTCGCCTTCTGGGGCAATGAACGGCCGGTAACGCTCGTCTGGCTCGCGATCGATCGCGGCGGCGGGCGCCGTGCCCTGGTGTCCGCGAGCGACACGAGCGCCGAGAAATCCCGAATCGACACGAATGCCGAGCGCCGCGGCCTGCCCGCTCGTCTGGCCCGACGCGGGCGATGATCTGGTGCGCGCAATGCAGCAGGCCTGGTCCGGGGACCACGCTGCGCTGGTCGACGCCGCCCGACGCTATGGCGCCGATGGCGTCCTGATCGGACGCGCCCGCCAGACGGATCCCGGGACCTATTCGGTCGAATGGAGTTTTTCGGCCGCGGATCTCGCCGCGAACGCCACCGGCGAACTTGAGGCCGGTCCGGAACTCGCGGCCGAGCGCTATGCAGGCATGTACGCGTCGCGCGGCGCCTCGCAGCGCAGCGAGCAGCTCGTGACGATCACCGGCATTGGCTCGCTCGAAGCCTACGCATCGGCCCTGAAGGCGCTGTCCCGACTTGCCCCCGTGCGAGGCGTATCCGTCGACGAGGTGACGCCTGACGCGGTTTCCTTTCTGGTCAATGTGCGCGGGGACCCCGAAGCGCTGCACCAGGCGATCCAGCGCGACGGCCGCCTCCAGGCGGTTGATGCCGGGCGCCTGATCTACGCCTTCTCGCCATGAAGCTGGCGACCGTTCCCAATCTGATCTGCGTGCTGCGGATGGCGCTGACCGTGCCGATCGTCCTGCTGTTGGCGGAGGGTCGCTTCGGATACACGCTCGCGCTGTTCGTGCTCGCGGCGGCATCCGACGCGCTGGACGGCTATCTGGCAAAGAACCTTCGGGTGGACCAGCGACGTTGGCAAGTGGCTCGATCCGCTCGCCGACAAGCTGCTGCTCGTCAGTGTCTTCATCACACTCGCCTGCATCGGACTTGTGCCGGTCTGGCTCGCGGCGGTCGCGGTCGCACGGGACGTCGTGATCGGGGTCGGCGCCGCCGTCTACAAGTGGCTGTTCGGTCCGCTCGAAGGACGTCCGACCGTGCCCTCGAAAATCAACACCCTGGTACAGCTCCTCTTCGTCATCGCCGTGGTCTGGCGTGCGGCATTTCCGGTGTTTCCGGAGTGGGTGATCACGGCGCTCGGCGCGCTCGTGCTCGTCACGACGGTCGTGAGCGGCGTCGACTATGTACAGATCTACAGTCCGAAAGGCGGTCGCGGTGAGCCGCACGCGGCGCGGCGCGGCTTAGTTCCGTGCGACAGCTGCCACTCGGCGTCCAGCTGGGCGTCTCGCTCCGCTTCGAGACTTTCCATGCGGGCACCAATGCCGAAGCCGTCGCGGCGCTCACGCGGCTCGCGAGCGGCGGCTCGCGGGTGCCGGTCTGGCTTTCGGACCACCCGGCGCAGGCAAGAGCCATCTGCTCCAGGCGGGTTGTGCGCTGGCAGGTGCGGCGGGGCGGACAGCGGCGTATCTGCCGCTCGCTACGCTCAAGCCTGAAGGCCCGGCCCTGCTCGACGGACTTCGAGCAACTGGATCTCGTGGCCCTCGACGATCTCGAGGCGGTCACCGGGAATGCCGACTGGGAACGCGCGCTGTTCACGTTCTATAACGGACTCGCCGAGCATCGCGGCCGGCTGGCGTTCGCCGCAACCGGCGCGCCCCTGGCACTCGGATTCCGCCTGCCGGACCTCGCATCGCGCCTGGCCGCGTCCGAAATCCATCGGCTGCAGCCGCTGTCCGAAACCGAACAGGCGGAGGCGCTTCGCCGCCGTGCGGGCCACCGCGGACTCGAACTGCCGGAAGAGACGCTCAGCTTCCTGACGCGCCGCGCGCCGCGCGATTTCGCAACGCTCTGCCGGATGCTCGACGACCTCGACACCGAATCGCTCGCGGCTCAGCGCCGACTCACGATTCCGTTCGTGCGGGAGTGGCTAAAGAGGTGAGAGAGGGCGTTCCCCTTGTTGAAGGGGACGTTCACCTTCAGCGACTGAAGGTGAACGTCCCCTTCAACAAGGGGAACGTCCCCTTCAATAAAGGGGAACGTCCCCTCTAGACGCGGAATCCGCTCTTACTTCTTCAGCGCCGCAACGAGGCCCGCGAAGGCGAGCAGGATCAGCGCGAGGGTTGCGCCAGTCAGCGGGCGTGACGGCGCGTTGACCAGGAATTCGGTGATCGCGAGCGCAAGTGCGGGCGCGAGAGTCAGGCGCCGCAAGCCGGTAGGCTCTGGGCGAGCCGCGCAGAAGACCGGCGACCGGCAGCAGCAGCGGCAGGAATGCGATTGACGCCGTCACCAGGCCGATCCCGGCCGCATCGATGAATGACCAGGCCGCGACCGAACCCGCGAGCAGCAACCAGGCGGCGATCGTCAGTTGCCGCGCCCTGCGCGCGCGATCGGTCATCCGGCGCCGAGCCGGGCGGCGATCGATGCGACGCGTTGGCCGAGCGCCTGGGCGAGCTGCCGCTCGGCATCGGTCAGTGCCCGGCGTTCGCCGGCAGGCACGACGCGGCTGGCGCCGTACGGCGTTCCGCCGCTCAAGGTTGAGGAAAGCGCGGGCTCGGTGAATGGCAGTCCGACGATGAGCATGCCGTGATGGAGCAGCGGCAGCAGCATGCCTAGCGGCGTAGTTTCCTGTCCGCCGTGCATCGTGCTGCCGGAAGTGAAGGCGCCGACAGGTTTGCCGGCGAGTACGCCCGTCAGCCAGAGACTCGAGGTTCCGTCGAAGAAGGCCATCAGCGGCGCCGCCATGTTGCCGAAGCGCACCGGGCTGCCGAGCACGAGTCCCGCGCATTCGCGCAAGTCCGCATGCGTCGCGAAATGCCGCTCCCTCGGTCGGGGCCGCCGGAGCAGCCGACGGGTTCGCAAGCCCGGGCACCGTGCGTATCCGCGCGCGGCAGCCGGCGACGCCGTCCACGCCGCGCGCAACCTGGCGCGCGAGTTCCGCCGTCGCGCCGTGGCGGCTGTAGTAGAGAACCAGGATGTCCGAGCATGGGTGCTTGCCTTCAGCCTCGAGTGTACTTACAGACTGTTCGAAGAGTGAATTCTAGGTCACGACCCGAGGCCGCGCGGCGCGTCCGTGTCAGCGGGCGCGTCCAGGGCGTCTGGTTTCGCGCGAGCACCGCCGAGCGCGCAATCGCATTGTCCTCCGGGGTTTCGCGGAGAACTGCGCGGACGGCACGGTGCTCGTCGTTGCGGCCGGCCGGCCGGCCGCACTCGAGGAGCTGATCACTGGCTGCATCGCGGCCCGCCGATGGCCCGCGTCGATGTCGGTCGAGGTCGAATCGATCGAACCGGATGCGTACCAATGGCCGGCGGGCTTCCAGCAGGAGTGACCGGTCAGCGCCGCCAGCGCGAATTCAACCGGCCCAGCACGAGATCGGGATAGGTCCGCTTCCCCAGGCTGCCGTTGTAGCGGCCGAGGGCCCGGTGGTAGTCGCCGCGCTCGCGCTCGAGATAGTACGCGAGGATGCTGGTGCCCATCCGGATGTTGAGTTCGACATCGATCAGGTCTTTCCGCGACAGGCCGAGTTCAGTCGGCCAGAATGGCATCACCTGCATCAGGCCGACAGCGCCGGCGTAGGACACTGCAAACGGATCGAAGGCGCTTTCCACGTCGATCACGGCGAGTACCAGCTGGGGCCGATCGCGGAGCATCGCGTGCTTGCTCGATTCGCAGTGAACGGCGCGCAGGATCCGCTGCGCCGCCGCATTCAGGTCTTCGCCCATCCGCAAGTCCGCCGGCTGCGCCCGCAGGCGCATCTCGACGCGCGGCTGCATCAGCGCAAACCAGACGACGTCGTCATACTTTCCTTCGAAGCAGGCGGTCGACTTGATTGCAGCCTGGATGACCTCGCGAAGGCCAGGATCCCGCTGGCGCTCCGCGCATGCCGCGCCAGAAGCCGCGAGCGCGAAGCACGCCGCGGCGATGAACTGCGCCGTGCGGGTCGCGGCGGTAAGCCGTCTCATTGTGCGGCGGCGATCCGATCGCGCAGAAAGGCGACGGCCTGCGCGCTGGGGGAAATCCTCGTTCGCTTCGGCCCGGCGGTGCCGGTACTCGAGTCGTCCCGCGGCGATACCGCGCTCGGAAACGACGATGCGGTGCGGAATCCCGATGAGCTCTGCATCGGCGAACTTGACGCCCGGTCGCGCGTCGCGGTCGTCGAGGAGCACTTCGATTCCGGCGTCGGCGAGTTCTCGATAGAGGGCGAGGGCGGCCGTCCGCACCGCCTCCGATTTCTCCCAGTTGAGCGCTGACCAGCACGACGTCAAACGGCGCGAGCGGCGCCGGCCAGATGATGCCGCGCTCGTCGTGGTTCTGCTCGATCGCCGCGGCGACAATGCGGGTGACGCCGATTCCGTAGCAGCCCATGTGCATCATGCTGTCGCGTCCCTGCTCGTCCTGCACGGTAGCGCCCATTGCCTCGCTGTACTTGCAGCCGAGCTGGAAAATGTGACCGACTTCAATGCCGCGGGCGATCGAGAGCGCCCCGCCACCGCGTGGGCTCGGATCGCCGTTGACGACATTCCGGAGATCCGCAGTCACGGGTTCCGGCAGGTCGCGGCCCCAGTTGACGCCGGTGAGATGGGCATCGACGCGGTTCGCGCCGCAGACGAAGTCGGCGATGGCGGCAGCGGCGTGATCGACGATCACCGGAATCCGAAGCCCGACTGGGCCCAGGGATCCGGGCTCGCATGCCGACGCTCGCCGCGATCCGGCCCACGTCGGCCATCCGCAGCGGCTTCGCGACCGCGTTCTGCTTCTGGGCCTTCAACGCGTTCAAATCGTGATCGCCGCGCAAAATGAGCGCGACGAGCCCGCCGTCCGCGCCCTCGACGACGAGTGTCTTCAGCAGCCGCGATGAATCCATCTTGAGTTGCGCCGACAGGTCCGCGATGGTCCGCGCGCCCGGTGTGGCGACTTCGCGTTTCGCCGCCGAAGGGGCAGGGCGCGGTTCGCGCGGCGGCAGGGCTTCCGCCAGTTCGAGATTCGCGGCGTAGTCGTCGCCGTCGGAAAACACAATGGCGTCCTCGCCGGATTCCGCCAGCACGTGGAATTCCTGCGAGGCGCTGCCGCCAATCGCGCCGGAGTCGGCATGCACCGCGCGGAAGCGCAGCCCGAGCCGCGTGAAGATCGCGCAGTAGGCGTCGTACATCTGCCGGTAGCCTTCGGCGAGCGAGGACTCGTCGGCGTGAAAGCTGTAGGCATCCTTCATGACGAATTCGCGCGCGCGCATCACGCCGAAACGCGGACGGATCTCGTCGCGGAACTTGGTCTGGATCTGGTAGAAGTTGACCGGCAACTGGCGGTAGCTCTCGCAGCTCGCGGCGCGCGAGATCGGTCACGACTTCTTCGTGTGTGGGCCCGAGCACCATGTCGCGGTCGTGGCGGTCCTTGAAACGCAGGAGCTCCGGACCGAACTGGTCCCAGCGGCCGGACTCGACCCAAAGCTCGGCAGGTTGCGCGACCGGCATCGAGATCTCGAGCGCGCCGGCGCGGTTCATCTCCTCGCGGATCACGCCCTCGACCCGCCGCAGGACGCGCAGGCCCATCGGCAGCCAGGTGTAGAGCCCGCCCGCGACGCGGCGGACAAGCCCGGCGCGCAGCATCAGCCGATGGCTCACGACCTCGGCTTCGGCCGGGACTTCCTTGAGGTTCTGGATCGGATACGCGGACAGGCGCATTGCTGAGTTTCCCTCATCCGGGACGGAGCGTGTCGCCGGTCCCAAAGCGCGGTATCTTAGGCGCTGCCTATCGGCCTTGCCACGCCAGCCGCATGAAAGTCGACCTCAACGAAATACGCATGCGCCGCGGGATCTTCCTGCTGCCAAACCTGCTGACGACCTGCTGCCTGTTCGGCGGCTTCTACGCGATCATCGCGTCGATCGACGGCAACTTCGATCGGGCGACGATCGCGATCTTCGTCGCCATGATTTTCGACGGGCTCGACGGCCGCGTCGCGCGGCTGATGGGCACCGAGACGGCCTTCGGCAAGGAATTCGACAGCCTCGCCGACATGGTCGCATTCGGGCTTGCGCCGGCGGTCGTCTGCTACCAGTGGGGCGTCGAGCGCATCGCGGAATACGGCTCGGCCTGGGGCCGCTTCGGCTGGATCGCGGCCTTCTTCTACGTCGCCGCGGTCGCGATGCGGCTCGCGCGCTTCAATGCGCGCTCGGCCACCCAGGACAAGCGCTACTTCGAGGGCCTGCCGAGCCCGTCGGGTGCCGCGATCGTCGCCGCATTCATCGCGCTCGCGCATGACCACGACATCACCGGCCTGCCGGGTCTCATCCTCGCGTTCGTCATCACGCTGGCTCGCGGCCGCGCTGATGGTCAGCCGCTTTCCGTATCGCAGCTTCAAGGACCGCGCCGCGGGCGAGCGCGTGCGCTATTCGAAGCTGCTGCTCGTGCCGCTCGTCATCGCGCTGATCGCGATCAATCCTCCGATCGTGCTTTTCACGATGTTCGGCGTCTATGCCCTGTCGGGGCCGGTCGGCTGGAGCTGGCTGAAGCTCCGGCGCAAGCCGCGCGATGCGCCCCGCGGGCGAGGGCGGCTGAAGCCGTGCAAGCGCGGCAACTCGCCATCCTCAGCGCGATGGGCGTCGATGCTTACGTTCCGCGCGCGCCCGGCGGCGATCGCGTGCGCCGAACTGCCTGCCTGGGAGGCGCTCGCAATCGACTGTCCGCGATTGCCGCCTCTGCGGCCTCTGCGAGACTCGCACGCAGACCGTATTCGGCACGGGCGATCGGCGCGCGCGGCTCATGGTGATCGGCGAGGCGCCGGGCGCGGACGAGGACCGGCAGGGCGAACCGTTCGTCGGCCGCGCCGGCCAGCTCCTGAACTCGATGCTGCGCGCCTGCGGTTTCGAGCGCGGCGAGGTGTTCATCGCGAACGTCCTCAAGTGCCGCCCGCCGAACAACCGCGATCCAAGCGACGAAGAAGCCGGGACGCTGCCTGCCGTACCTGCGGCGGCAGATCGAACTCGTCGCGCCCGCTGCGATCCTCTGCGTCGGGCGCATTGCCGCGCAGCGGCTGCTCGGACACGGAGCTTTCGCTCGGCGCGGTTGCGCGGCCGCGTTCACCAGCTCGACGGAGTGCCCGTCATCGTGACCTATCATCCGGCGTACCTGCTGCGCGCGCCCGGCAGAGAAGCGCAAGTCCTGGGACGACCTCAAACTCGCACTCGGAGTTCTCGCCGATGGCGACCGCGCGTGAGGACCTCGCTGCGGCGAGCTGGGAATTCCGCCCGATGGCGCCGGCGGACCTGCCGCGCGTGGCCGCGATCGAGCGCGAGTCCTACGTGTTTCCGTGGAACGACCAGATCTTCGCGGATTGCCTGCGCGTCGGCTATCACTGCGTCGTTGTAGACACCGGAGGCGGGCGTCGCGGGCTACGCCGTGCTGTCGATGGGGGCGGGCGAGGCGCACGTGCTCAATCTCTGTATCAGCGATTCCATGCGTCGCCGCGGCATCGGCCGCCGGCTGCTGCTCGCCCTGCTGGTGCACGCGCGCGACCGCGGCATACGCGATGCCTTCCTCGAAGTGCGCCGCTCCAACCGAGCGGCGATCGCGCTCTATCATGAGTTCGGCTTCGAATGCGTCGGCCAGCGGCGCGGCTACTACCAGGCGCAGGACGGCCGCGAGGACGCGCTCGTCTACCGGCTCGAGCTCGGCGCGCTGCGCGATCCCTGATTCGCTACAATCGCGCGTGTCGCAAGAAGAAATCTCACGCCGGCGCAGCTTTGCGATCATCTCGCATCCCGACGCCGGCAAGACGACGCTGACCGAAAAGCTCCTGCTGTTCGGCGGCGCGATCCAGATGGCGGGCGCAGTCAAGGGACGCAAGGCCGCGCGCCACGCGACCTCCGACTGGATGCGGCTCGAGCAGCAGCGCGGCATCTCGGTGACCTCGTCGGTCATGCAGTTCCCTTACCAGGGCCGGGTCATCAACCTGCTCGACACGCCGGGCCACGAGGATTTTTCCGAGGACACCTACCGCACGCTGACCGCGGTCGATTCTGCGCTGATGGTGATCGACTGCGCGAAAGGCGTCGAAGAGCGCACCATCAAGCTGATGGAGGTCTGCCGGCTCCGCGATACGCCGATCATGACCTTCATCAACAAGCTCGACCGCGACGGGCGGCCGCCGGTCGAATTGCTGGACGAGATCGAGCGCGTGCTCGGGATCCAGTGCGCACCGATCACCTGGCCGATCGGCATGGGCCGCGAATTGTCCGGCATCTACCACCTCGGCGAAGACCGCATCTACGTCTACGACGGCGCCAAGGGCGGCCGCGTCGGCACCAATCGCGCGATCGAGGGTCTCGGGAGTCCCGAAGCGGGGGCACTGCTCGGCGATGGCGCACGGTCCTTCCGCGAGGAGGTGGCGCTGATCCGCGGCGCGATGCCGGGCTTTGACGCTGCCGCCTACCGGGCGGGCCGCCAGACGCCAGTGCACTTCGGCTCCGCGATCTCGAACTTCGGCGTCGAGGAACTGCTGCACTCGTTCGTCGCGCATGCACCACCGCCGCAGCCGCGCCGCGCGATCACGCGCTTGGTTGCCCCGGATGAGAGCGCACTCACCGGCTTTGTCTTCAAGATCCAGGCCAACATGGATCCCGGTCACCGCGACCGGATCGCTTTCCTGCGTATCTGTTCGGGCAGTACCGGCGTGGCATGCGGCTCCATCATGTGCGGCTCGGCAAGGAAGTCCGCATCGCGGATGCGCTGACCTTCATGGCCGCGGACCGGCAGCAGGCGGACGAAGCCTGGGCCGGCGACATCATCGGTCTTCACAATCACGGCACGATCAACATCGGCGACACGTTCAGCGAGGGCGAAGCACTGACCTTCACGGGCATTCCGAATTTCGCGCCTGAGCTGTTCCGCCGCGCGGTGCTCAAGGATCCGCTGCGCATGAAGGCGCTGCAGAAGGGCCTCGACCAGCTTTGCGAGGAGGGCGCGACGCAGTTGTTCCGGCCGCTCAGGAACAACGACCTCATCCTTGGCGCGGTGGGGCCGCTGCAGTTCGACGTCGTCGCCTTCCGCCTCGCCGACGAGTACGGCGTGACCTGCGTCTTTGAACCAATCAACGTAGTGACGGCGCGCTGGATCGACGGCGCGGATGCGCCGAAACTCCAGCA
The DNA here is from genome assembly GCA_963819545.1 of uncultured Gammaproteobacteria bacterium. Taxonomy (GTDB): domain Bacteria; phylum Pseudomonadota; class Gammaproteobacteria; order Steroidobacterales; family Steroidobacteraceae; genus SCUD01. The sequence continues at coordinate 413,687 of CAWFWJ010000003.1, forward strand.
ATTCAGGGAGCAGGGCATTCGAGCATCTCGCCCTCGACCATGCGGGCGAACTCGTCTACCTCGCGCCGAGCCGGGTCAATCTCGGACTGACGATTGAGCGCTGGCCGGACCTGGTTTTCCGGCGAAACGCGCGAGCACCTGGCAGTGGCCGCGTGAGACGCGTCCTGCTGCGCCGGCCGGTCGTCGCCTGGGCGCTCTACGACTGGGCCAATTCCGCGTTTGCAACGACTGTCATGGCGGGATTCTTCCCGGTCTTCTTCAAGCAGTACTGGAGCGTCGGCACGGAGGCGGCGGTCAGCACATTCCGGCTCGGCGTGCTGAGCGGGCTCGGGAGCCTCGTGATCGCGCTCGCCGCGCCGCTCCTCGGGGCGATGTCCGACCGCGGCGGCGCGCGCATCCGGCTGCTCGCGTTCTTCACGCTGATCGGCGCGGTGGCGACGACGGGCCTATACTTCGTCAACCAGGGCGACTGGGTCACCGCCGCGGTCGTCTACTCCCTGGCGGGCATCGGCTTCTGGGGCGGCGTCATCTTCAACGATGCGCTGCTGGTCGACGTCGCCGATCCCCCGCAGTACGACCTCGTCTCCGCCTTTGGCTATTCGCTCGGCTACGCGGGCGGGGGACTCCTGTTGCTCCTCAACGTGGCGATGGTCTCGAATCCGGCCGCCTTCGGCCTCGCCAGCGCCGCCGATGCGGTGCGAATCGCGTTCCCGATGGTCGCTGGCTGGTGGATCCTGTTTACGGTGCCGTGTCTGCTGTGGGTGCGCGAAGAGAAGCCGGCGCGCGACGCTCCGGCTGCTCGACGCGGCACGGGCCGGCTGGCGCGAGCTTCGCGCGACGATCGCAGAGGTGCGCAAGTACCGGCCGCTCCTGTGGTTCCTGCTCGCTTACTGGCTCTACATCGACGGCGTGAACACGATCATCAAGATGGCCGTGGACTACGGCCTCTCGCTCGGTTTCCCGCAGCAGAGCCTGATCGCGGCCCTCCTCATCACGCAGTTCGTGGGCTTCCCGGCGGCGCTCGGCTTCGGCTGGCTCGGCAACCGTATCGGTGCCCGCAACGGGATCTTCCTCGCGATCGCGATCTACGCAGCCGCGACGGTCGCGGCCTACTGGATTAGCAAGGTCGCGCATTTTTACGCGCTTGCCGCTGCCATCGGCCTGGTGCAAGGCGGCATCCAGTCGCTGTCGCGTTCGTATTACGCAACCCTCGTTCCGCCGGGCAAGCAGGGCGAGTTCTTCGGTTTCTACAACATGATGGGTAAGTTCGCCGCGGTTCTCGGTCCGACGATGGTCGGCATCACGGCGCTGATCACCGGCGACACGCGTTTCGGCATGCTCTCGATCATCGTTCTCTTCGTCGGCGGCGCACTTCTGCTCGCGCGCTCGCGTTCCTGAACGCGCAAGGCCTTACGGGCGAAAACGCGCGACGAGACCGCGCAGCAGCCGCAGGTCGCCTTCCGCCGGCGCCGGCAGGTAGCGCAGGCGCAGATAGGTTTCCGTGATCGCCTGTGCCGCGACCCCGAGATCCGGACGCAGCCGCCGGATGCGGCGCGCAAAATCGCGCGGTGCCTCGCCCATGCTGCGTTCGATGCCGCGGTTCTCCAGGCGGGTGGTGAAGCGGCGGTAGCTCCGGACGACAGGATCTCCGCGGCGGGGGCGGAATTCCCAGGCGAGCCAGGCGACGAGCAATCCAACGCCGATTGCGAGGCCGGCCGCAAGCGCGACGCCAAAGGCACGCCAGTCGGGGTCATCGAACCCCAGTCCTGAGAGAATCTCCTCCTGGATCGCGCGGTCGTACTTGACGACCCAGTCGTTCCAGCGCGCATTGGCACTGTCCCAGATCATTCCCGCCTGCCACCAGAAGCGCGAATCGCGCATCAGGCCACCGGGCAGCAGTTCCGTGTCCTGCAGCGAAAACTCGATGCCGCGCTCGATGCGCTCGGGCGCGATCGCGGCGGTCGGATCAACGCGCTTCCACCCCGCGCCGGCAAGCCAGATCTCCGACCAGGCGTGGGCATGCGACTGGCGCACGATCAGGTAGCCGCCGATCGGGTTCCAGTCGCCGCCCTGGTAGCCGGCGACGACGCGTGCCGGTATGCCTGCGGCCCGCATCAGCATTGTGAATGCGGAGGCGTAGTGACCGCAGAATCCCTGGCGGGTGTTGAACAGGAAATCGTCAACGGAATCGCGGTCGAGACCCGGCGGCGTCAGCGTGTAGTAGAAATCCTGCTTGCGAAAAAGGTCGAGCACGGCCTGCACGTAGGCGGTGTCGCTGCCGGCGCTCGCGCGTAGGTTTCTGGCGAGTTCCGCTGCTCTCGGATTCCGGCCGAGCGGCAGTTGGAGGCTGAGGTTCTGCAATGACGTCGCGAGCTCATTGCCGGCCCGATAGCGCGGGTAGGAGCGCGCGTCGTAACGGAGAACCGCGTTGACCGGCTGGCGAGTGCGGAGCCCGAAATCCCAGGACTGGTTCGCGATGCCCGGGGTCCAGTCGCTCGACCATGTCGAGCGCGAACAGCATCGACTGGCCGGTCGGCTCGAGGGTCACCGTGTATTCGACGGGCGTACCCGCGTATGAAACGAGTGGTCGGTAAAATGCCTGTGATGCGCCGCGCGACCAGGTATAGCCGTCGAACTCGGAGAGCACGGCCCCGCCAATAGCGCAGCGGCGGCGGCGGCGGGCTGCCCGTGAATCGCACGCGGAATGCGACGATGTCGTTCAGCGTCAGGTCCGAAATGTCGCCCGGCGACATTTCCTCCGTCAGGCCCGAAAGCGCCCGTTCAGCCGAGGGAGCTCCCCAGAAACTGCCCGCGATCCGCGGAAAAAAGAAGAACAGCACGAGCGCGATCGGCGCGGCTTTCAGCAGCATCGCGCCGGTCGTGCGAAACGGCCTGCAGCGGCGGACCGTCGCGTCCGCTGGCGCGAGACCTCGAGCAGCGCCGCCGCGAGCAGCCAGACGGTCGGCAGCACCCAGGCCGCGGTCGCGATGTCCTGTGCGTACAGAAACGCCGCGAGGCAGAGGAACCAGCCGATGAAGATCAGCACGGTCTGGTCGCGGGCCGTGCGTGTCTCGAGGAGCTTGAGCGCCGACATCAGCGCGAGGAGCGCGGTGCCGCCATCGAGGCCCGTGATCGTCGAATAGCCGAGACATGACGGCCGACCGTCACGCGCGAGCTGCGATCGGCGCCACGCAGGAGCGTCGACCGGCATGCGCCATCCGCGCCGCTCGGCGAGGAGCCGCCAGGCGCAGATCGCGAGCACGAAGCCGATCACCCAGGGCTTCAGGCGCAGCAGATGCGGCCCGAGCGCCGCGACCAGGCCCGTCATGGTCCAGGCGAGGCGCCGGAAGCCATCCTCGACGTTCAGGCGACATCGGGTGCCGGAGCCTCATAGCGCGCGATGGCGGCGAGGCAGCGGCGCCGTTGCGCGTCGCCGGGTTCCGGCGGTATGTCCTCTCCTGGCAGCCGGAGGCCAAAGGTCAGGCCGCGCGCGTGCGCGTCGACGATCCAGCGCGCGAGCACCGAGAGCCGCGTCTCGAGGTCCGCGCCGGGCGCATCGGCGAGGTCGAATACGGGCGTCGCTTCGGCGTCGCCGCTGAATTCCTTGATCAGGAGTTCATCCGACCGGGCAAAGGCTTTCCAGGCGATGTGTCGCGGAGGATCGCCCGGGTGATAGTCCTTGAGGCCTGCGAAATCGTCGTCGCCGCGCCGCGCCGCGCCGCCGCCCGCGATGCCCGCGGCCGGCGGCGGCGGGGCCGCGTCCGTCGCCGGCCGCGGGTAGACGAGGCAACGGCATCCCGGGATGCAGCACCGCCCAGGCGCGGAACAGGCCGTAGGGGAAGCGCGTCGCGATCTCGACACGATCGAGGACGAGGTACCCGCGGCGCCGTGTGGGCACGGCGATGCTGATCGTGGATTCGGCGCCGGCAGCGATCGACACGGGCGCGGTCGGCGCAGCCGCTCGCAGTCGCCTCGATATCGGCGCGCGGGGCGCCGCCCGGGTTCGCGAGCGCGATGCGAAACACCGCCTCGCCGCCGGCGAATGGCGGCTCGGTGTCCGTTGCGCGTGCGATGAGCGACTCGAGGTTTCGGTGACAGGCGTGCATCGCGACCACGCCGAGCGCGGCGAGCATGAATGTCAGCGCGAGGCCCATGTTGTTCGCGTAGTTCAGCGAGCCCAGCAGCATCGCGAAGAGCATGAGTCCGAACGCCGCGCCGAGACCGGTCGGGAGGATGTAGATCCGTCCGCGGCGGAGCGTCACACTGCCTGCGTCGGGTCCCTGGCGCCGGCGGATCCAGTCGCGTGTGAAGCGTTGCAACTGGCCGCGGATACGCATGGTGAGCCGGTCGCCGCCGGTCAGGGAATCGGCACCGACTTCATCAGGGCCGCGGCGATTTCGTTTGGACTGCGCGAATCCGCAGCGTCGCGCGGGCGCAGGCGATGGCCGACGACCGCCGGCAGCACGGCCTGGATGTCCTCGGGCAGCACGCCCGCGCGCCCGTGCAGGAACGCCCAGGCCCTGGCCGCGCGCAGGAGCGAGATGACGGCGCGCGGCGACAGTCCGGTCTGGTGCAGGCTGCCGTCTCGCGAGGCGCGCGCGAGCGCCTGCACGTAGTCGAGCAGCGCATCGCTCGCATGGATCTCCGCGACCTGATGCTGGAGTGTCGGAATCGTCGCCGGGTCGAGCACGGCCGGCAGGTCGGCGAGCAGGTCGCGGCGGTCGGGGCCGCGCAGCAGCTGGCGCTCGTGGCCGGGCGCCGGGTAACCGAGCTCGATCCGCATCAGGAAGCGGTCGATCTGCGATTCCGGCAGCGGGAAGGTCCCGATCTGGAACGACGGGTTCTGGGTCGCGACGATGAAGAACGGTTCCGGCAAGTCGTGCGTTTCGCCGTCGATCGTGACCTGGCGTTCCTCCATCGCTTCGAGCAGCGCGCTCTGCGCCTTCGGCGTCGCGCGGTTGACCTCGTCCGCCATCACGAGCTGCGCGAACACCGGCCCGCGATGGAACATGAAGCGCCCGCTCGCGCGATCGTAGATCGAGATCCCGATGACGTCGGCCGGCAGCAGGTCACTCGTGAACTGGATGCGCTGGTACGAGAGTCCGAGCACCCGCGCGAGCGCATGTGCGAGCACGGTCTTGCCGACGCCGGGAATGTCCTCGATCAGGAGATGCCCGCGGGCGAGCATGCAGGCAGAGGGCGAGGCGGACCTCGCGGTCCTTGCCGAGCAGCACCTGGTTGAGGCTCGCGAGCGCCGCGAGCAGCCGGCCGCGCGCGTGATCGATGGATTGCGCTTGCGCGTTCATCGAAGCGAGGCTACCCGCTCGTGCTGCTCGGCAAGTTGCGCCAGTTCACGCTTGAACCCCGCGATGCCGCTCGCGCTCCTGGGCGACGACTTCGGCGGGCGCATTCCGCACAAAGTTCTCATTGCCGAGCTTGGCGCGTAGCACGCGCAAGCTCCTGCTCCAGTTTGCCCCGACGCTTGCCGAGACGCGCGAGTTCCGCGTCGACGTCGATGAGGCCGGCCATCGGCACGAGGATCCTGCAGTTCCCCGAGCAGGGCCGCGGCCGCCTGCGGCGGTTCTTCGCCGGCGGCGAGCGGGAATCGCGCCCGCGATGCCCGCAAGCCGGCGAATGACGGCATCGTTGCGGGCAAAGCGCTGCGAGATCGTCAGGCGACGCGGCCTGCAGGCGCGCCGGGATCTGCACCGACGGCGCGATGTCGAGCTCGCCGCGGATGCGGCGGACGCCCAGGATGAAATCCATGACCCAGCGCATTTCGGCCTCGATCTCCGGAACCGCGGCATCCGGCGAGGTCGGCGGGGAAGGGCTGCCGCATGATCGAGGTGCCGGTCTTGCCGGCACGCGGCGCGACGCGCTGCCAGATCTCTTCGGTGATGAACGGCATGAGCGGGTGCAGCAGGCGCAGCAGCGTCTCGAGCGTCTCGACGAGCGTGCGCCGCGTCCCGCGAAGCTGCGCCGGCGCGCTCGTCCCCGACTGGAGTACGGGCTTGCTGAACTCGAGATACCAGTCGCAGAACTCGTACCAGGTGAATTCGTAGACGGCCTGGGCCGCGAGGTCGAAGCGATACGCGGTGAAAGCCTCTCGTACACCGGCGATCGTTGCCGTGCAGGCGTGAACGGATCCAGCGGTCGTAGGCGGAAAATTCCTCCGGTCCGTCGACCAGCGGTGCCTCGGTCGACATCAGCACGAAGCGCGCCGCATTCCAGAGCTTGTTGCAGAAATTTCGGTAGCCCTCGACGCGGCCGAGGTCGAAGCGCAGGTCGCGCGACTGCGTCGCAAGCGAAGCGAAGGTGAAGCGGAGCGCATCGGTACCGTGTGCGGCGATGCCGCCCGGAAACTGCTTGCGCGTCGCGCGCTCGATCGCTGGCGCGAGCTGCGGCTGCATCAGTCCGGTCGTGCGTTTCGCGACCAGCGCCTCGGGAAGGCCGATGCCGTCGACAATGTCGAGCGGGTCGATCACGTTGCCCTTCGACTTCGACATCTTCTGGCCGTCGTGGTCGCGGATCAGGCCGTGGACGTAGACCTCGCGGAACGGCACCTCACCCGTGAAATGGAGTGCCGAGCATGATCATGCGCGCGACCCAGAAGAAGATGATGTCGAAGCCCGTGACGAGAACGCTCGTCGGGATAGAACGTCTCGAGCTCTTTCGTCTTGTCGGGCCAGCCGAGCGTCGAGAACGGCCAGAGCGCGGACGAGAACCAGGTGTCGAGCACGTCCTCGTCCTGCCGGAGTGGTACGGAGGCGGCGAATGCCGTGCCTGCTTGCGGACTTCGCCCTCGCTTCGGCCAACATAGATCGCGCCATCCGGCGCGTACCAGGCCGGGAATGCGGTGGCCCCACCAGAGCTGGCGGCTGATGCACCAGTCCTTGATGTTGCGCATCCACTCGAAGTAGGTCTTGTCCCAGTTCTCCGGGACGAAGCGGATGCGTCCTTGCTCGACCGCGCGGATCGCGGGCGCAGCAAGCGGCGCGATGCGCACGTACCATTGGTCGGTGAGCCAGGGTTCGACCACGGCGCCGCTGCGATCGCCCCGCGAGGTATCGTCAGCTTGTGCGGCTCGATCTTCTCGAGAAGTCCCGCGGCCTCGAGGTCGGCGACGATGCGCTTGCGCGCCTCGAAGCGGTCGAGCCCGCGATAGCGGCTTGGGCGCCTCGTCGCTGATCTTCGCGTCGGCGGTGAGGATGTTGATGAGCGGAGGCCGCGAGCCGCAGTCCGACTTCGTAGTCGTTGAAGTCGTGCGCCGGCGTCAGCTTGACGCAGCCCGTGCCGAAGGCCGGGTCCGCGAAAGCGTCCGCGATCAGCGGGATCTCGCGGCCCGTGAGTGGCAGCGCGAGCTTCCGTGCCGGCGAGAACCGCGATAGCGTTCGTCGTCCGGATGGAAGGCGACCGCGACGTCGCCGAGCATCGTCTCAGGCCGCGTCGTCGCGACCGTTACGTGGCCCTTGCCGTCCGCAAACGGATAGCGGATGTGCCACAGCGATCCCGTTTCCTCCTCGGACTGGACCTCGAGGTCGGATACGGCGGTCTTCAGCACCGGGTCCCAGTTGACGAGTCGCTTGCCGCGATAGATGAGCCCTTGGGCATGGAGCCGGACGAACGCGTCCTGCACGGCCTGCGACATGCCCGGGTCCATCGTGAAGCGGTCGCGTGCTCCAGTCGACCGACGCGCCGAGCCGGCGCATCTGGCGCGCGATCGTGCCGCCGGATTCCTCTTTCCAGCGCCAGACGCGCTCGTTGAAACCCTCGCGGCCGAGCTCGTGACGCGTGCGGCCTTCGGCGTTCAATTGCCGCTCGACGACCATCTGCGTCGCGATGCCCGCATGGTCCGTGCCAGGTTGCCAGAGCGTGCGATCGCCGGCCATGCGGTGGAAGCGGGTTAGCGCGTCCATGATCGTGTCCTGGAACGCGTGGCCCATGTGCAGCGTGCCGGTGACGTTCGGCGGCGGGATGACGATGCAGAATGGCGGGCCGTCGCCCGCGGGTGTGAACAGCCCGTTTTCTTCCCAGTGACGGTAGATGCGCCCTTCGATGTCGTGCGGGGAGTAGGTCTTGTCCATGCGGCCGGGCGTGGCCTCAGTCTTCGCCGGGCGCGAACTGCTCACGCAGCGCCGCCGCCACGAGATCCGGCAGCGCGGCGCGCAGGCGATCGATCACCCGCTCGAACATGACGGCCTCGATCTCGCGCGCGGCGGAGTGCAGTAGTTCATCGGTCAGGTTCAAGCGTGCGGCTGACCAGCAGGGCCTGCAGCGCCGCGACATCGTCCTCCGTCAGCAGTCCGGAAGCGAACGGCGTTTCGGATTCCGCCAGCGCGCTCGGGCTTGGGAAAACTTCCGGTGGCATGCAGTTCGACGACGTCGGTCAGGATCGGCAATTCGCGTGCGGAATCACGGCTCATGACTCGCTCCTCATTTCATGGGTCGCAGGCTCGATGCCGCGTTCCCGGTAGAACCGGAAGCGCTCGCGGCCACGCTGCCTGCGCGCGGCGTCCGCATCTACGACCTCTGCAATACGCGCATAGCCTTCGAAGTCCGCAGGCACTTCGAGCCCGAGATTGACGACCAGGCCGCCATCGGACGCATCGGCCTCGGCGGTATCCGCGAGTACGACCGGCGGCAGGGCGGGCGACGGCACCGAATCTGGCTCTCCCGCCCGCCGGTGCGGGACGAAGCTGCGGTCGGAAAACGTCCACAGCAGTCTGATCGAAGGCCTCGAGTTCAGCAGCCCGCGTCGAACTGCACGCGTACGCGGTTCCGCTGCAGCCAGGCTTTTTCGACGAGGCGGCAGGCAAAGCGCAGCCGGGCGCCCGGATCGTTGCCGGCCAGCACGTAGAAATCCACGCGTGGCGCGGGCATCCGCTCAGGCCCCGTGCAGCAGCCAGTCGACGAGTAGCGGCACGGGGCGGCCGGTGCTGCCCTTGTGGCTGCCGGTCAGGTAAGCGCTGCCGGCGATGTCGAGATGGGCCCAGCGGCAGGCCGTCGGCGAAGCGCCACAGGAAACAGGCCGCAGTGATTGCGCCCGCTTCGCGGCCGGCGACGTTCGCCAGGTCGGCGAAATTGCTCTTGAGCAGGTCCGTGTATTCCTCTGCGACCGGCATCCGCCAGGCACGATCGTCGGCGCGCTCGCCGGCAGCCGCGAGGGCCTCGGCAAGCTTGGCGTCGGGCGAGAACAGGCCCGAGTAATGCGCGCCGAGGGCGATGACGCAGGCGCCGGTCAGGGTCGCGATGTCGACGACCGCGCGCGGCTTGAAGCGGCGCGCAAAGGTGATGCCGTCGCAGAGGATCAGCCGGCCCTCGGCGTCGGTGTTCAGCACTTCGATGGTCTTGCCCGACATCGAAGTGACGATGTCGCCCGGCTTGGTCGCGCGGCCGCCCGGCATGTTCTCGCAGGTCGGGATGATCCCGACCACGTTGATCGGCGCGCCGATCGTCGCAAGCGCCTTGATCGCGCCGAAGACGCGACGCGGCGCCCGACATGTCGAATTTCATCTCGTCCATGCCCGGCGGCTGCTTGAGCGAGATGCCGCCGGTGTCGAAGGTGATGCCCTTGCCGACGAGCGCGACCGGCGCCTCGCCCTTCTTGCCGCCCTGGTACTCGAACACGATCAGCTGCGGCGGCTCATCCGAGCCGCGCGTGACCGAGAGGAACGAGCCCATCTCGAGTCGCCGGATCTCGCGCACGTCGAGCACGCTGACGCGGACGCTCTTGTGCTCTTTCGCGAGGTCCTTCGCGGCGTCCGCGAGGTAGGTCGGCGTGCAGACGTTTGCCGGCAGGTTGGCGAGGTCCTGCGTCAGCGCGCCACCGGCGGCAATGCCGCGGCCATCGCTCGATGCCGCGGTCGTGCGGCCCCCAGGTCGGTGTCCGACACGGCAATTCCGAAGCGCGCGAGCTTCGGGCGCGGCGGCTTCTTCGCGGTCTTGAGATCGGGAATGCGGTAGAGCGCATTGGACACGCTCTCGACCGCATGCCGCGCGGCGTAGTACGGCTCGAGTCCCGGAATCGGCTCGCTCGCGAGGTAGGACACGGCATTCGCCGCGCCGCTCTTCGCGAGCCACTGCGTTGCCGCGAAGATCGCCCGGCGGTAGGCCTTCCGTCCGAAACCGCCGACTGCGGGCCGAGCCCGACCAGGAGCAGGCGTTCGGCCGGGCCGCGGCGCAGCCGCGACGATCGGGAACGTCTCGCCGCTCTTGCCGGAGAAATCGCCACGCTCGGAGCAGGCGTGCGATGGCGCCGCCGCTTGCGCGATCGAGCTGCCCGCGCGGCTGCGGTCATGATCGCGTTCTCGTGAATTCCGACGATCGCACAGGCCGTCTTCTGGCCCGCCGAGCCGGCCTTGGTCGCGTGAAACTGCATGATCCTCGATCCCCCGAATGCTGCGCAGGCCTGCGGCTGCGCCCGTTGAGTGCGTTGCCGCGCTGGTTTACCGTGTCAGCGTCAGTTTAATCGAAAAGGGCGGATCCGCGTCCCCGGAACCGCGCAATATCGGCCTTGTTTGCCACCATAGACCGCTACGTCCTGCGTGAAGTCGCGATGTCGCTCGCGGCGTGACCGTCGTGCTGCTCGCGATCCTGGTGAGCTACCAGCTCGCCCGGATCCTCGGCATCGCCGCCGAACGCGGATTTCCGCACGACATCGTGCTCGCCCTGATCGGGCTCACGACCCTCGAGAATCTCATGGTGCTCGTGCCGATCAGCATGCTGCTCGCGGCGATGCTCGCGCTCGGCCGGCTCTATCACGAGAGCGAAATGGCCGCGGTCCGGGCCTGCGGCATCGGCCCGGAGCGGCTCTATCTGCCGGTGTACGCGCTCGCGCTGCCGGTCGCGATCGGTCTCGCCTGGCTCACCTTTGTCGTCGGGCCCGAAGCGCGCAACGGCGCCGAGGAACTGCGCGGACGCGGCATGCGCGATGCGCAGTTCGGCCAGCTCGAGCCCGGCGCCTTCCGCACCTACGCAGACGGCAAGGCGGTCTTCTACGCGGAGCAGAGCGGCGCCGACGGCCGCCTGATCCACGTCTTCATGCAGCACCATCGCCGGGCGATCGCGTCGAGGTCGCGACCGCTGCCTGGGCTGAACAGCGGGTGCTGCAAGGCGGCCGCACGCAGATCGTCGTGCTGCACGACGGCGAGCGCGATCGAGGGCGTGCCCGGGCCAGGCGGGATTTCCGGCGCATCCGCTTCGCCGAGCACGGTATCCCGGTCGTCGTGCCGGAGGCTGGCTGCGGGACGCACCGTGCCCGAACGCAAGCCGAGCCGCGAGCTGTTCGGCTCGACCGAGCTCGTCGACATCGCGGAACTCCAGCGGCGGATTTCGCTGCCGATCATGGTGCTGGTGCTCGCATTCATCGCCGTGCCGCTCTCGGCGCTCCGGCCCCGCGAGGGTCGCTATGCCCGCGTGGCGATCGCGATCCTCCTGTACTTCATCTACGCGAACCTGTTTCCGCCGCGCAGGTCTGGATCGAGAAGGGCCGATTGCCGCCGGAAGCGGGCACCTGGTGGGTGCATGCGCTGTTCCTGATCGGCGGATTCGTGCTGCTGCACCGGCAGAGCCCGATGTCCGGCTGGCGGCGGCGGGCAGGGGCGGCGGCATGACGATCCTCGACCGCTATTTCGCGAAGACGGTTCTCCTGCACACGCTGATGGTGATGGCGGTGCTGCTCGCGCTCATGACGCTCGTGACTTTCATCGGCCAGCAGGACGACATCGGCCAGGGCAGCTATCGACGTCATCGGGCGCATTCCTCGTCACGCTGCTGCAGCTGCCGCAGCAGACCTACCAGCTGCTGCCGATCGGCGCGCTGATCGGGGCGATCATCGGTCTCGGCGGACTCGCGCGCGACAGCGAATTGACCGTCGTGCGCGCGGCCGGCGTCTCGGTCTGCCGCATCGCGCTCTCCGCGGCGCTCGCGGGCCTCGTCGTCGCCGCGTTACTCTGGGTGGTCGGCGAATACTTCGCGCCGCCCGCGGACCAATACGCGCGCCAGTACAAGATCTTCAGCCGCTACTCGCAACTCGAGTTCAGCGGCAGCCGCAGCTCCTGGGTGCGCGAGGGGCCCTGGTTCATCAACGTGCGCCGGCAGGCGGCGGAGAACCTGTTCGGCGGCGTATTCGTCTACGAACTCGATGACGACCGGCGCCTGAAGCATGGTCGGCCGCGCCGAGACGGCGACCCAGGACGGGAACGGGCGCTGGGTACTGTCGAATTACGCCGAGACGCGGCTCGGAGGCCGATCGCGTCGAGGCGCGCACGTCAGCAAGAGACTGGTGACCGATGTGAAGTTCAACGCCGATTTCCTCGGCATCGCCGTCACCGAGCCCGGTTCGCTGCCGCTTGCGGACCTGTATGCCTACAAGGAGCACCTGAAGGCGAATGACCTCGATTCGTCAGTGTGGGAAATCGCATTCTGGTCGCGCATCTCGCGACTCGTCGCCGCGGTCGTCGTCTGCGTGTTCGCGGTTCCGTTCGCCTTCGGGCCGCTGCGCTCCGCGGGCGCGGGTGCCCGAACCGTGCTCGGCATCATGGCGGGCGTGCTGTTCGTGCTGCTGACGCAGACGCTCGAGAACAGCGGGCAGGTCTATGGCCTCAATCCGCTGCTGGTCGCCTGGGGACCGGTGCTCCTGCTGTCGTCGATCGCGGCTGTGGCGATCTGGCGAACGCGCTAGCCGAGTCGCGTCACGCGCACCCGGCCGGCGCGGTCCTGCAGGCTTCGCGCCGAGTCGTCGAACGCGATCCACGCGAAATTCACAATCGCGGGAGCCCAGAGCACGCCGCCGACCAGAAATTCCGGCCACCTGTCGTGCCGGAGGAGCAATACGGAACCTGCGCCGGCCATCAGTGTGATTGCGACGCCCGCCATGAACCGGACGACGGCGTCGGCCCAGTTGAGTTGCCGGCCATCATCCGCCTGCAACCGGATTCGCCAGGCCTTCATCCCGAGTGTCTGGCCGCCGCGCGTCCAGCACAGCCCGAAGTAGCCCAACAGCAGCAGGAACAGGAGCGCGTGATAGAGATGGCCGGTGACGCCTTGCGTCGAGGTGAGGATTGCTTCGCCGCCCGAGAGTGGCAGCAGCGCGAATGTCGCGACGAAGGCGAGTGCGATTGACAGCAAGACGTCGTAGAGGAGGGCCGCGAGGCGGCGCAGGAGTCCGGCAGGGGCGCCGGTCGTGAGGCTAAAGGGGACGTTCACCTTTGACAGGTCTCAGGGTGACGTTCCCCTTAGGAACTGTCAAAGGTGAACGTCCCCTTTAGCCTCTCTAGCCTCTTCAGCTAGTGCTTGTCCTGTTGGGCCACACGCTGTTCGATGGCGTCTTTGCTGCCGTTCAGGATCTGGCGGACCTGCTGAACGTTCGGCCGGCCGGCGATGCGCGCGATCGCTTCCGGCAATTCATGCCAGTCGCGGCCCCAGGAGAGGAGGCGCGCGGCGTCCTTGACGACCGCGGTGACGGTCGTGTCGTTGACTGGTTTCGGCGCCTTGGCTGCCGCTTTCGGTCGGCCCGCCGCGGCCCGCGCTGGTTTCGGCGCGGGCGCAGGTTTCAGAACCGTCGAAGTCGAGGTGGAGCCCGTTTTTTTCGCTGCGCGCGCCTTGTCGAGCTGGCGCTCGCGTTCCGGCTCGGCAATCGGCACGAAACGCTCGACGTGCTGCGAACCGACGAGGTTCGTCAGGAACGACATCATCTCAAGCGCCTCGGACAGCGATGGGTCGGCGGCCGAGAGCCGCGGCTTCACGATGTTCTGCAGGTCGGCGAGCCGCTGGCGCGCAAGGTCAATGACCCACTTGGTCGGGCGCTGGTGATTGGGCCACGGCTGCACGAGCCAGTACTGGTCCTCAGGGAGGTCCGCATAGCGGGCATGCAGGTCGAGGCTTTTCTGCCACTTCTGCAGCAGTTGCAGAATGCGATCGTCGGCGGGCGTCATGCCAGTCAACATAAATCACGGAGGGTGGCTTTCGCAGCCATTTCGCGGCAGTTCTTGACGCCCGTCACAGTGGCGGGCGGGTCAGCGGCGTCCGCAGTCCTCGAGTACCTGGGGATCGGCCGCAAGCGCCACCCCGGCGTCGGGTCCGAGCGCGACGAGCCAGGATCCGTACATCGGGTTCGGCAGTACGAACCAGCGTCGGCCCCAGAGCGCGTCGTGCGCGCAACGCGCCTGCTCGCGCAATGGCGGCGGTCTGGCGGCGCACCTCCGGCAGGAAATCTGCGAGGTCGTCGCCGACATTGAGAACGATGCGGTACTGGCGCGCCACTTCGAGGCGGCGCGAGAGCTTCTCGCTGCCCCAGTCCGGACGCTCGCCCCTGATCATCAGGTCGTCCGCAAGCGTCGGAGAATCGAGACCGAGCGAACGCAGGTTGGCGAGCGTGTCGTCCTGCTGCGGACAGACTCGATTCGGTACCGGCGCGGCGCTCGCATTCGCGATTCGTGATGAAGAAGACCCGCACCGGCCGGCCCTGCGGGTCCTTCGACGCGCGGGCCGCGTGGATGAATTCGGCGGCGCCGGGCACGGCGGGGGCGCTCCGCTTCGCGATCCAGTCGTCCCAGACGGAAGCGAACTCAGGGAAGCAGGTTTCCTCGATCAGGAGCCCGGCCTGCGGCTCCGAGTTGTCGAGCACGGTTTCGTCGATGTCCATGACGATGGCGGGCGGCAGCGCGGCGAGATCGCCGGTCTGCGTGGGTTCCGCGGTCCAGGCGGGATCGGCGAGTCCCGTCGCGAGCGCGGCGCCCGCCGCGCGATAGATCGTCTACGCTCGCGGCGCGGTACTCCGCGGATGTCCGGACCCACAGCGTCGCACGTTCACTGCCCTCGGCGAAGGTCGGGCGCGCTGCCGCAGGGTTTCGGCGGTGCCGCAGGCGCGGGCGACTGGCGTCGCGCAGCCCGCGGCACTGAGCGCGACTGTGAGAACGATCCCGGCGCGCATCCGGCGCGGACCGATTATCCAGCTCACGACGCGCGTGCCGCCGCTCGCGGTGCGCTCCGCAAAGAGCGCGGACAGGCGCTCCGTCATCGGCGCCGATCCCGCCGTCGCCGATGGTGCGGCCGTCCACCTCGTGACGCCCGCGAGTTCACCCATCGTCCCGGTGCAGAACGCCTCGTCGGCGCGATAGAGCTCGGCGAGCGACAGGTCGCAGACCTCGTGCGCAATCTTCTGCGCGCGGCAGATGTCGAGCACCGTCGCGCGCGTGATGCCCTCCGGGCAGGCCGCGAGGGTGGGGGTGCGCACGAGCCCCCCCTTCCACCATGAATAAATGTGTCGCGTTCGTTTCGGCAATGAATCCGCGGACGTCCAGCATGATCGCGTCGTCCGCGCCTGCGGCATTCGCCTGGATCTTCGCGAGGATCGACGACAGCAGGTTCGCATGATGAATCTTCGGATCGAGGCAGTCGGGCGGCGAGCGGCGCTGGCTGCTCGTGATCAGGTTGAGTCCCTGCTTCGAGTAGACCGGCGGCCTTGTGCTCGGCGAGCACGATCAGCGTCGGCCCGGACCGGTTGAGCCGCGGATCCATGCCGGAGGTGATCTTGACGCCGCGCGTCAGCGTGAGGCGGATGTGCACGCCGTCCTTCATCCGGTTCGCCTCGAGCGTGCGGCGGATCTCGTTCACGATCGCCTCGTCGGCGGGAATGCTCTCGAACGCGAGCGCTTGCGCGGAGTGAGCGCAGGCGCGCGAGGTGCTCCTCGAGCGCGAAGATGCGCCCGCTGTAGAGACGAAGCCCTTCCCAGACGGCATCGCCGCCCTGCACTGCGCTGTCGAAGGGGCTCACGCCGGCCTTGTCGCGGTGCAGGAGCTCGCCGTTGATGTTGACGATCAGGTCGCGATTGCGCTCGTCGAATTGCTGCTGCATCGGTGCTCCTCAGGCCCGCAATCGCAGGGCGTAAAGCTTCTCATACCAGGGCCGGCATTCGTCCACGAAGCTCTGCCAGCGAAGCGGTCAATTCGACGTGTCGCGGCCGGTAGCGGCTCGAAGCCGGTCGATGCCTCGACCGCTGCGTACCAATGCGGCGCCCAGGCGCCGTCCGTCGTCGCGCGGACCCGGCGCCCAGGCAAGCATCGCGGGCAGGAAGGCAATGTCGAGCGCCTCGCAGAGCGCCTCGAGCATGGCGCGCGGATTTTTCAGGACATCGCTCGCCAGCACGACCGGCGGCGCGCGGCCGATGCGATCGGCGACGCGATCGAAAATCTCGCACTGCTGCGGCAGGCCCGTATCCGCGAGACCAGCTTCTGGATAGGGCTTGATAAGCGAGGCCAGCATCTCGTCCGGTTCGCGGATCAGGAAGGCGTGCGTCAGGCGATCGAGCCAGGCGCGCTCGATCATCGGCAGCAGGTGATGCGCCATGTGCTTCTGGTACCAGATCGCCCGGCCTCCGGGCACCGGTCCGGTCAGCTCATCCGCGACCATTCGCCAGTCGGTTTCATGCGCGGCAAGTACTTCGTTCGCGGCCCGGGTGCGCGACCCCCGTGACCTTGAGATAGTGCGCATAGAGCGGCTCGTCGGTGACGGCCGTGTCGGGCCGGCTGCCGAACGAGCGCATCATCGCGGTCGAGATATTGCGCGGCCCGGACCACATGGCGATACGAATCATGTCGGTTGGCGCTCCCAGAGGGATTCGAACCCTCGTACCAGCCTTGAGAGGGCTGTGTCCTAGGCCTCTAGACGATGGGAGCGAAGCGCCTTTGCATCGGGCCGGGGGCCCGCAAGGGGGCTGGTATTATATCGGCCCATCATTCGACCTCAAGCGGACTCTCACTCCTTGGATCAACAGAACGACCGGGCGGCAGCGCCGGTGATCGTCGCACGCGCGGATCATCCGGTCTCGCGCTCGCAGATTTCCGGCAACGCGCTCAAGGTCCTTTACCGCCTGAAGGACGCCGGCTACCAGGCATTCCTCGTCGGCGGATGCGTGCGCGACCTCCTGATCGGGATGCAGCCCAAGGACTTCGACGTCGCAACCGACGCCTCGCCGGAAGAGGTGCGCCGGCTGTTCCGAAACAGCCGGCTGATTGGCCGGCGATTCCGCATCGCTCACGTCCGCTTCGGTCACCAGATTATCGAGGTCGCGACGTTTCGCGCGGCCGGCGTGCCGATGATTCCGGATGCAGAGGGAGAAGTCGAAGGCGAGAGTGCGGAAGCCGACTCCGAGCCCGAGGACGAACCCGAAGTCGAGGTCGCGTCCACGGATCGCGTCCATGACGATCGCGGCCGGCTGCTTCGCGACAACGTGTACGGCACGATCGACCAGGATGTCTGGCGCCGCGACTTCACCTGCAATGCGCTCTATTACAACATCGAGGACTTCTCGATCTGGGATTACGTCGGCGGTTTCGACGACATCCGCGCGCGGACGCTGCGGCTGATCGGCGATCCGGAAACGCGCTACCGCGAAGATCCGGTGCGGATGCTCCGCGCCGTGCGCTTCGAGGCAAAGCTCGGCTTCAGCATTCACGAGGCGACGCGCGCGCCATTCGAGACGCTCGCAGGCCTTCTCGAGCACATTCCGCCGGCGCGGCTGCTCGACGAGTTCCTGAAACTTTTTCTGGCGGGCTTCGGCGAGCGCGCCTTTGATCTGCTGCAGAAGCACGGCCTGATCGAACACCTGTTCCCGGCGACGGCGGCCCATCTCGCCACGGAGACGGACGGCGTGGCGCTCCGACTCATCCGCGCAGGACTCGCGAATACCGACCGGCGCGTCGCCGAGGACCGCCCGGTCACGCCCATGTTTTTATTCGCAGTGTTGCTGTTTGGACCGGTTTCGGCGGCGGCGCAGCGAAGATTCGAGACCGGAATGCATCCGGGCGCCGCGATCGCGGATGCGGTGGACGAAGTCGTCGCGGCGCAGAACCGGCGGATCGGCATCCCGAAGCGTTTTTCGATCCCGATGCGGGATTTGCTCGCGCTCCAACCGCGATTCCATCGCCGCGAGGGCCGCCGCGCGCTCGCTTTCATCAGCCACCCGCGTTTCCGGGCGGCCTACGACTTTCTGCTGCTGCGGGCCGAAGCCGGCGTCGAAGACCCGGCGATCGCGCGCTGGTGGACGGAGATCCAGGAGCTGCCGCCCGAGGCGCAGTTGCAGCATGTCGGAACGGATTCCGGCGATGGCGCCCAGGCCGACGGCCCACCCCGCCGCAGGCGCAGGCGTCGCGGCGGCCGCGGTCGCAAGCCGCAGGCCACCGAATCCTGAGCCCGGCCGATGCTCTGGCGTCCCGCCTATGTCGGTCTCGGCAGCAATCTGTCCGATCCACGGCGACAGGTCGAAAACGCATTCGAGGCCCTGGCCCGGATCGCCGACTCGCAGCTGATTCTTCGTTCACGGCTCTGGCGCAGCCGGCCCATGGGTCCGCAGGATCAACCCGAGTTCGTCAATGCCGCCGCCGGCCTCCTGACGACGAAAAAGCCGCACGAGTTGCTCGCGGAACTGCAGGCGATCGAGCGGCGCATGGGCAAGACCGAACCTTCCCTGCGCTGGGGTCCGCGGCTGATCGATCTCGACCTGCTCGCGGTCAGCGATCTGCAGGCGGACGAGCCGGGACTTCGATTGCCGCATCCGGGCGTGCACCAGCGCAATTTCGTGCTGTATCCTCTGGCGGAAATCGCTGCGGATTTCCGGGTGCCGGGACTGGCTCGAGTCCGTGTGCTCCGCGATCGGGTTTCGGGCGACGGGATCGAGCGGCTCGCCGCGCGGGGATCCGGTGACGACTGAAGAAAAACGGGAAAGCTGGCCCCATCGGCTGGTCGTCGTCGAAGGCCTGATCGGCGTCGGCAAGACGAGTCTCGCGCGCAAGCTCGCCGCGGCGGTCGGCGCCGGGACCGTGTTCGAGCAGCCGATGGAGAATCCGTTCCTCGAGCGCTTTTACAAGGACCGGCGGGCGGCGGCGTTTCCGGCCCAGCTCTATTTCCTGTTCCAGCGCGCGCGTCAGCTATCCGAGCTGCGCCAGCACGATCTCTTCGCGCAGGTGCGTGTTGCGGACTACATGCTGGACAAGGACCGGCTGTTCGCACGCGTCGTGCTCGACGACGAGGAGTTCAAGCTTTACGACCAGGTGTACACGCGCCTTGCAGTGGATGCGCCGGTGCCGGATCTGGTCGTGTTCCTGCAGGCGCCCGTCGACGTCTTGCTCGCGCGCATCGACAAGCGCGGCATTCCCTACGAGAAGTACATCGATGCCGCCTACCTCGAGCGGCTCGGCGAGGCCTATACGCGTTACTTCCACCAGTACACGGCCTCGCCGCTGCTCATCGTCAACACCGCCGAGATCGATCCGGCGAACAACTCGCGCGATTTCGACGACCTGTTCGAAACGATTCGCCGCACCACCAGCGGCCGGCACTACGTCAATCCGGTGCGTGCCTGAGCTGGCGCCCTAGAGCCCAGCGCACGTGTTCGCGGACCAGTGGGTCGACGTCGTCCTGACGCGCAGCGAGCGCGGCCGCGGCCGCTTCCGACCGCGGCGCATTGCCGAGCGCGACCGCGATGTTCCGCAGCCATCGGCGAAAGCCCAGCCGCCGCAAGGCGCTGCCGGCGCTGCGCGCCTCGTACTCCGCTTCGGTCCACTGGAAAAGCTCAACGAGATCCGGCGCGTCGAGTCCGTGTCGCACGCGGAAGTCGGGTTCGGCTGCGACCCGCGCAAACTTGTTCCAGGGACAGACGAGCTGACAGTCGTCGCAGCCGAAGATACGGTTTCCAATAGCGGATCTCAACGCTTCTGGAATGACACCGTGATGCTCGATCGTGAGGTAGGAAATGCAGCGGCGCGCATCGAGCTGGTAGGGCGCCGTGATCGCGCCGGTCGGGCAGGCGGGCAGGCAGGCACTGCAAGTGCCGCAGCGATCGGGTGAGCGTGCGTCGACGGGCAGCGGCAGGTCAGTCAGCAGCTCGCCCAGCATGAACAGCGATCCCGCGCGCTCGTTGATGAGATTGGTGTGCTTGCCGATCCAGCCGAGGCCGGCGTTCCGCGCAAGCGGTTTTTCCATCACCGGCGCCGAATCCACGAATGCGCGATAGCCGAAGGGCCCGATCTCCGCTTCGAGCCGCGCCGCGAGCTTGGCGAGCCGGCCTCGCAGGACCTTGTGGTAGTCGCGGCCGAGGGCGTAACGGGCGATGAATCCCTTGCGCCCGTCGGCGAGCACGGCAGGCGCCGGGCTCGCATCCGGCGCATTGGCCGCCATGCGCACGCTGATGACGCGAAGCGTCCCGGGAATCAGCTGGTCCGGGCGGCTGCGCTTGCGGCCGTGCCGCTCCATGTAATCCATCTCGCCGTGCCGCCGCTCGGCGATCCAGCGTTCGAGATTCGCCTCGTCCTCCGCAAGCTCGATGCCGGCGACGCCGACCTGGTCGAAGCCGAGCTCCCGCGCGAGCTCGTCGAGACGCACGCGGAGTGCGCCGAGTTCGCTGACTGTGAGTTGGCTTGCCATGGGAGGGCGGAAGTCGCGGGGCGGCCAGTATAATCGCGCCCATGGAATCGCTGCCCGCCGAGGTCTATTCGGCCGCTCAGGTGCGCGCGATGGACCGGCATGCGATCGAGAAGGCCGGCGTTCCCGGATACAAGCTGATGCAGCGCGCGGGTGGTGCTGCGCTCGATGCCGTCAGGCGGCACTGGCCGGGCGCAACGAAACTCGCGATTCTCTGCGGCGCCGGCAACAACGCCGGCGATGGCTACGTGCTCGCGCGTCTCGCACGGGCTGCCGGCCTCGAAGTGCGGGTCGCGGCACTCAACGACCCGCGTCGTCTCGGCGGCGACGCCCTTCAGGCCTACGCGGATTTCACGGCGGAGGGCGGACGGCACGGCGATTTCGATGCGACGGCGTTCGCCGGATCGGAACTCGTCATCGACGCCTTGCTCGGCACCGGCGTCGACCGGCCGGTCGAGGGCGCGTGGCGCGACTGCATCGAGTGGGTCAATCGGTCTGGATTGCCGGTGCTCGCGCTCGATCTCCCGTCGGGGCTCGATGCGGACACGGGCTTGCCGCAGGGAGCCGCGATCCGCGCGACGCGCACGATCGCATTCATCGCGCTGAAGACCGGGCTCTTTCTCGGCGCGGCGCCTGACCATGTCGGCGGCCTGGAACTCGCGGGTCTCGATATTCCGGCGGGTTCGCGCGACGCGGAGGCGCCGGTGCTTCGCCGGATGGATGGACGCCTGGCGGCGGCTGCACTGACGCCGCGGCGTCGCACCGCGCACAAGGGCGATCACGGCCGCGTGCTCGTGGTCGGCGGACTCGCGATGGCGGGGGCCGCGCGGCTTGCCGGCGAGGCTGCGCTTCGCACGGGCGCAGGGCTCGTGACGATCGCAACCTCGGCGCCGAGCGCCGCCGCCGTCGTCAGCGCGCGGCCCGAACTCATCGCGCATGCGCTCCGCGGTCGCGCGGGCCTCGCACCGCTCCTGGCTGCGGCCGATGCGGTCGCGATCGGGCCCGGGTCTCGGCGTCGACCGGCGCGCGCGCCGGCTGTTCGAGCAGGCGATCGACGGCGGCCGGCCGGTCGTGGTCGATGCCGACGCATTGAATCTGCTCGCGATGCATCCGCGCCGGCATGTGGACTGGATCCTGACGCCGCATCCGGGCGAGGCTGCGCGTCTTCTCGGCACTGACGCCGCCACGGTACAGCGCGACCGGCTCGCCGCGGCGAAGTCGATCGTGGAGCGTTTCGACGGGGTCTGTGTGCTGAAAGGCGCGGGCACGCTGGTGCAGACGCGCGATGCGCTTCCCTGGATCTGCGATCGCGGCAATCCGGGCATGGCGACCGCGGGCAGCGGCGACGTCTTGACCGGCATCATTGCGGCGCTGCTGGCGGGTGGATGCGCGCCGGCGCTCGCCGCGGCGGCCGGCGTGTTGCTGCACGCGGAGGCGGGCGATCGTGCGTCGCGCGCGGGCGAGCGCGGCGTGATCGCCGGCGACCTGATCGCCGAACTGCACGGCGTCGTCAATTCGCCGTGGAAATGATCCTGGCCGACGAAGCGGCGACGACGGATGTGGGAGCCCGGCTCGCGTGCGCGCTGCCGGACCTTTCGAACCAGAGTCTGCTGCTCGGACTGTCCGGTGAGCTCGGCAGCGGAAAGACGACGCTTGCGCGCGGCCTGCTGCGCGCGCTCGGCGTGACCGGGGCGATCCGCAGCCCGACCTTTACGCTGGTCGAGCCGTATTCAACCGCGCGCGGGAGCGTTCATCACCTCGATCTGTACCGGCTGGAGCCCGGCGGCGCGGCGCTCGAAGGGCTCGGCTACCGCGACCTGCGCGGCTTGCCGGGCCTCCTCATGGTCGAATGGCCGGAGCGGGGCGGGGTGGCGCTTGGCGTGCAGGATTTGAGCGCGGAGCTCGCCCATCGGGACCGCGGCCGACAGCTCAAGCTCGAACCCGCGACCGAAAGTGGGCGCGCATGGCTCAATGCAAGTCGTGCGCTGCTCGAAGAGTATGGTGTATCTCGCTGAAATACTTGAGTTAATGGAAGTCCATCGCTAGAGTAGCCTGAACTTCCTCGCGCCTGGACGCCATGCGCCAACTGCAGCGGATCGGCCTCATCGTCTTGCTGCTCGCCGCGGGATCGGCAGCGGCGGCGGCCTGCGACCCTCAAAGACATCCGCGTCTGGGCGAGCCCGGACTCGACACGCGTCGTTCTCGACCTGTCCGCGGCCGCGAGTTACACGGTGTTCACTTTGTCCGGGCCTGAGCGGATCGTCATTGATCTCGAGCAGGCCGACGTCGACCTTTCCGCAATCCGCGTTCCGGATGGAGCTGGCGTCGTCAAGGCCGTGCGGCTCGGCGAGCGCGGCAAGCGGGGACTGCGCATCGTGCTCGACATGAATGCGCAGGTGCAGCCCAAGAGCTTCCTGACGCCGCCGAACGAAACCTACGGCCACCGCCTGGTCGTCGATCTTGGTGTCGACCAGGCACCGAAACCGGTCAAGGTTGCGGGCGGCGACGGCCAGCGCGACCTCGTGATCGCGATCGACGCCGGACACGGCGGCGAGGACCCGGGCGCAATCGGCAAGGCGGGCACCCGCGAGAAGACAGTGGCGCTTGCGGTCGCGCGCAAGCTCGCCGAGCAGATCAACGCGGAACCCGGCATGCGCGCCGTGCTGACGCGCACTGGCGATTATTTCGTGCCGTTCCGGGAGCGCATCCGCCGGGCGCGCGTGCAGCAGGCGGATCTCTTCGTCTCGATTCACGCCGACGCCTTCATCAACCGCGAAGTCCGCGGTTCGTCCGTGTACGTCCTGTCGACCCGCCGCGCGAGCAGCGAAGCTGCGCGCTGGCTGGCGGAGCGCGAGAATGCCGCCGACCTGATCGGCGGCGTGTCGCTCGACGACAAGAGCGACGTGCTCGCTTCGGTGCTGCTCGACCTGTCGCAGAACGCGTCGATCAGCGCGAGCCGCGACGCGGCCGCACAGGTCCTGTCGGAGCTCGACCACGTCGGCCAGCTCAAGAAGAGCGAGGTGCAGCACGCAAGCCTGATCGTGCTGACCTCGCCCGATGTGCCCTCGATGCTGGTCGAAACCGCATTCATCTCGAATCCCGAGGAAGAACGGCGGCTTCGCGACCCGGCGCACCAGGCACGGCTTGCCGGCGCGATCCACGCGGGCGTGCGCCGTTACTTCTACGACAATCCGCCGCCCGGCTCGCGCGTTGCGATCCTCGCCGCGCGCGAGCGCGGCCAGGCGTTGCGTCACGTGGTCTCCGCAGGCGAGACGCTCGGCGACGTCGCGGGGCGTTATGCGGTGAGCATCGACGACCTCCGGCAGAAGAACCAGCTCGACGGAGAAACCGTCGCGTCCGGCACGATCCTCGAGATTCCGGTCACCGGGACCTGATCGGCGTCATCCACCTGGTTCGCGCGCGCGACATGCGCGATCAATCAGAGGCTCCTTAATGGCGCGCAGTCCCGCGGTCCTCCTCATGGGCCCGACCGGATCGGGCAAGACGGATCTCGCGGCCGCGATCGTAGCAACGCTGCCGCTGGAAATCGTGAGCGTCGATGCTGCCATGGTCTATCGCGGGATGGACATCGGCACGGCCAAACCCTCGCGTGAACTGCTGGCGCGCGCACCGCACCACTTGATCGATCTCATCGATCCGGTGGAGCGCTATTCGGCGGCGCGCTTTCTGGCGGATTCGGGAAAGGTCATGACGGAGATCGCGGCACGCGGCCGCAGCCCCCTCCTGGTCGGCGGCACAATGCTTTATTTCCGCGCTTTTCAGTCCGGTCTCGCGACACTGCCCGCTGCGGATACCGGCATCCGGCGGAAACTCGATGCGCGGGCGTCGACTGAAGGCTGGCCGGCATTGCATGCCGAGCTTGCGCGACTCGATCCAGTGGCCGCGGCGCGCATCCGGCCGGGCGATCGCCAGCGTATTCAACGCGCGCTCGAGGTCATCGAGCTGATCGGCGGCCCGATCTCGGGCAGACAGCGCGAAGACCTGCGCGGCGCATCCTCGGGCGCGGACCTGCGAATCGTGCTCGCGCCCACCGATCGTGCTGCGCTTTACGAGCGGCTCGAATCGCGCTTCGAAGACATGATGTGCCGCGGTCTGCTCGACGAGGTTCGCGCCCTGCTGGCGCGCGGCGATCTGCATGCCGGACTGCCGTCAATGAGGTTGATCGGCTACCGGCAGCTGCGGGAGCACCTCGAAGCCGGGGCGACATTGGAATCCGCGACCGAAAAAGCGGTCATAGCCACACGGCAGCTCGCGAGACGGCAGTTGACATGGCTCCGCGCGGAACCGCAGGCCGAGTGGTTCGACCCGCTCGATCCGGCGACGCCGGAACGCGTCGCCGAGCGCATCGAGCGCTGGCTCGGCGGGCAGTGAAACTGGCCGGGGAGGTGCTAGACTCCAAACCTTGCGGGCGACGCCACTTGCGTCCTGACAAGGCCCGATTCGGATACGTGTTTGAGCCGCCGGACAAGCCTAGAGCGGCATGAAAGTGCTAGAAAAAACAAGGAGTTACCATGGCAAGAGGTCAATCGTTGCAGGATCCCTTCCTGAATGCACTGCGCAAGGAACGCGTGCCCGTTTCCATTTATCTGGTCAACGGCATCAAGCTGCAGGGCCAGGTGGATTCCTTCGACCAGTTCGTGGTGCTCCTCAAGAACTCCGTCAGTCAGATGGTCTACAAGCACGCAATCTCGACGGTCGTGCCCGCGCGGAACGTGCGGCTGCCGTCGGTTGAAGGCGAGGAAGAAGGCGGTGAAGCAGAAACCGCCGCGGTGTCGGAGACCGCTTGACGGGAGCCTCGGCAGGACCCCTTGTTCGAACGGCCTGAACGCGGCGAACGCGCGATTCTCGTCCGCATCGGGCTCGGCCAGGCACCCGACGCCGACGAACTCGGCGAATTCGACGCGCTCGCGCGCTCCGCGGGCGCGATTCCGGTCGCGACCGTCACGGGCACCCGCCGGACGCCTGAGCCGCGCTACTTCGTCGGCAGCGGCAAGGCGGACGAGATCCGCGATCGGGTCCAGGCGGAGTCCGCCGATCTCGTGCTGGTAGACCACGAGCTCTCGCCGAGCCAGGAGCGGAACCTCGAGACAACTCATCGGGCGGCGAGTGCTCGACCGCACGGGACTCATCCTCGACATCTTCGCCCGGCGCGCGCGCAGCGCCGAGGGTCAAGCTCGAAGTGGAGCTGGCACAGCTTCGTCATCTTTCGACGCGGCTTGTCCGCGGATGGACGCATCTCGAGCGACAGAAGGGCGGCATCGGCCTTCGCGGCCCGGGCGAGACGCAGCTCGAGACGGATCGCCGGCTGATCGGCAAACGCATCCGCACGCTTTCGAAAAGACTCGAAACGCTCGCGCGTCGCCGCAACACCGGCCGGCAGGTTCGAAAGCGCGTGCCCGTGCCGTCGATTGCCCTGATCGGCTACACGAATGCGGGCAAGTCGACGCTTTTTCGCGCGCTGACCGGCGCTGACGCTTATGTCGCCGACCAGTTGTTCGCGACACTTGACCCGACCGTGCGCCGCCTGCGTCTGCCGCATACGCCGGACCTCGTCGTTGCCGACACCGTCGGCTTCATCCGGGACCTGCCGCACGAACTCGTGGCCGCGTTTCGCTCGACGCTGATGGAGGCGCGCGACGCCGACTTGCTGCTGCACGTCGTCGATGCGGCGGATCCCGACCGTGAGCGGCACATCGCGCAGGTGGACGAGCTGATCGAGAGCATCGGCGCCAGCTCGATTCCGCAGCTGCGGGTTTACAACAAGATCGATCGCCTCGGCCGGCCGCCGCAACTGACGCGCGGCGCACTCGGCCAGCCCGCCGCCGTGTGGTTGTCCGCCGCAGCGGGAGCGGGCGTCGAGCTGCTGAGTACCGCCTTGCAGGAGACCTTCGGACAGGCCGTGATGCGGCTCGTCGTGGTGCTGCCGCCGTCGCAGGGCCGGTTGCGGGCGAGGCTCTACCAGCTTCGCCTCGTGCGCGAGGAGTCGGCCCTGCCAGGCGGGGACACGCGCCTCACGGTCGAATCGTCGCTTCAGGAACTCGAGAACCTGTGTTGCGAGGCCGGCGTCGACTTCGCGACCGCTGTTTCGCCTTGTTTGCCCGCCGCAGGCTTCGTAGAATTCCCGCGCGACGCCGCGAGTTCCGCGGCTTGATTCCCACAATCACCCGGCGAGCGCAATAGATGGCCTGGAACGATCCTGGCAAGAACGAGAATCCCTGGCAGCGCAGGCCCGACAAGGGCCCGCCGGACCTGGACGAAGTGCTGCGCCGCCTTCAGAAGAAGCTCGCGTTCGCTGTTCGGCGGCTCCGGTCCCTCCGGGGGCGGCAGCGCGGGCGGCAGCGGCCGCGCGATCGGCGTCGGCATCGGTTCGGTGCTGCTCGGCCTGGTCGCGATCTGGGTGCTTTTCGGCAGCTTCTACCTGAACGAGGCCGCGGAGCGCTCGGTCATCACGCGCTTCGGCAAGTACGTCAAGACGACGTCGGGCGGGTTCAACGCGCGCCTGCCCTGGCCGATCGATCGCCGCACGGTGATCAACGTGACCGAGTTCAGGAGCTTCTCCGACCGGCCCCGCATGCTGACGCAGGACGAGGCGCTCGTGGACATCAATCTCGCGGTGCAATACCGGCGTGCCGATCCGGTGAAGTTCGCCTTCAACGTGCGCGACCCCGAGGAGACGCTCGGCGAAGTCAGCCAGAGCGCGATCCGCGAGATCATTGGCCAGAGCAAGCTCGATTTCGTGCTCGAGGCAGGACGCCAGGAGATTGGGGCGAAGACCAAGGATCTCGTGCAACGCACAATCGCCGCCTACAACACCGGCATCGAGGTCATCAGCTTCAACCTGCAGGACGTCAGCGTTCCGGAGCAGGTGGCGCCGGCACAGAAAGACGCGATCAAGGCGTTCAGGACAAGGAGCGCGCGATTCTCGCGGCGCAGACTTACTCGAACGATATCGTCCCGAAAGCGCGCGGCCTCCAGGTCAGTGTCGTTGAAGGCGCGCGCGCCTACCGCAGTCGCGTCATTGCCGATGCCGAAGGCGAGACTTCCCGTTTCCTCCAGCTCGCTGCCGAATACGAGCGAGCCCCGGGCGTCACGCGCGAACGCCTCTACCTCGAAACGATGGAGCAGGTGCTCGGCTCCTCGGCCAAGATCCTGGTCGACGTCGAAGGCTCGGGCAACATGATCTACCTGCCGCTCGACAAGCTGCTCGAGCAACGCAACCCGTCGCGCACCGCCGACGAGACGCCGCCGACGATCCGGCTCGAGGACGGCAGCGAGATTGACGCGGAAGACCCGCGCGCGCGGAAGGAACGCTGATGAACAGCCGCGTCCTCCAATTGACGATCGGTGTGCTGGCCCTGCTCTGGCTCGCAAGCGCTGCGATGTTCCAGGTCAAGGAGACCGAGCTCGCGATCAAGTTCCGGCTGCGGGAAATCGTCGGGACGGATTTCGAGCCGGGCCTGCATCTTCATGATCCCGTGGATCAATGGGGTCCAGAAATTCGACCGCCGCGTGCTAACGCGGAATTATCCGGCCGAGCCATTCCTGACCAGCGAAGGCAAGATCCTGAACGTCGATTTCTACGTGAAATGGCGGATCTCGGACGTCGCAGCAATATTATCTCGCGACGAACGGCGACGAGGAGGCCGCGGCCGGCCGACTCGCCGAGATCGTGAAGGACGGACTCAAGGGCGTCATCGCCAAGCGCACGATCCAGCAGGTGGTCGCGGCGGAACGCGCCGAGTTCATCGGCGATATCCTCGAGTTCGCGGGCCAGTCGGTTGGCCAGCTCGGCCTGACGCTCGTCGACGTGCGCGTCAAGCGCATCGACCTGCCCGACGACGTGTCCGAGTCATTCTACGGCCGCATGCGGCAGAACTTCGCCCGCGAGGCGTCGCAGCTGCGCGCCGAGGGCGACGAGCAGGCGCAGCGGATCCGTGCCGAGGCGGAGCGCGAGCGGACCGAGCTGCTTGCGGTCGGCAACCGCGATGCCGAAGTCATCCGCGGCGAGGGTGATGCCAAGGCGGCCGCGACCTATGCGCGTGCCTACCAGCGCTATCCGGAATTCTATTCGCTTTCATCGAAGCCTTCAGGCCTACCGCAACTCGATCGGCAAGTCGAACGACGTGCTGGTGATCGCGCCCAAGGGCGAGTTCTTCAAGTACCTGAAGCAGTCGGGCCGCTGAGTCTTCAATGAACATCGCCTGGCCCGATCTCGCGGCCGCGCTCGGCCTTTTGCTCGTGATCGAGGGCATCCTGCCGTTCCTGAGCCCGGCGGCGATCCGGCGCACGCTCGCGCGGGTCAGCACGATGGATGATGCGACGTTCCGGGTGGCGGGCGCCGTGAGCATGCTTGGTGGCATCCTGCTTCTGTGGCTGGTCCGGAGCTGAGGCGCCATGGGCCGGTTCGTCGTCGTGGTCGGCGCCCAGTGGGGCGATGAGGGCAAGGGCAAGGTCGTCGACCTGCTGACCGAGCGTGTCTCGGCCGTCGCCCGTTTCCAGGGCGGACACAATGCCGGTCACACGCTCGTTATCGGCGGCGTCAAGACGGTGCTGTCACTGATTCCGTCAGGCGTCCTGCGGGACCGCGTGCGCTGCTTCATCGGCAACGGCGTCGTCGTTTCCCTGGAGGCGCTGCTGTCCGAAGCCGACATGCTGATCGGGCGCGGAATTCCGGTGTTCGAGCGACTGGTCGTCAGCCCGCTGTGTCCACTCATCCTGCCTTCGCATGCGTTGATCGATCGAGCGCGCGAACGGGCGTGCGGTGAACGCAAGATCGGCACCACCGGCCGCGGCGTCGGCCCTGCGTACGAAGACAAGGTCGCGCGGCGCGCAGTGCGCGTCGGCGAGCTGCAGAAGCCGCAGCAATTCGCCGCGCGCCTGCGCGAGCTCCTCGAGTACCACAACTTCCTGCTTGAACGGCAGCTCGGCGAGGCGCCCGTCGAATTCCAGCGCACGCTCGACGATTGTCTCGCCCAGGGCGAGCGGATCCGGCCGCTGGTCGGCGACGTCACGCAGAGCTTGCGCGAGCTTCGCGTCGCCGGCGGCAATGCGCTTTTCGAAGGTGCGCAGGGCGCCATGCTCGACGTCGATCACGGGACTTTCCCGTTCGTCACGTCGTCGAATACTGTGGCTGGATATGCGTCCGTGGGCACGGGGCTCGGGCCGCGCGACATCGACGATGTGCTCGGAATCGTGAAGGCCTATACGACACGCGTCGGATCGGGGCCATTCCCGACGGAACTCGACGACGAGACCGGCCGGCACCTGTCGCGCGTCGGGCAGGAATTCGGCGCCGTCACCGGCCGGCCGCGCCGCACAGGCTGGTTCGACGCGGTCGCATTGCGCCGCTCGATCATCAACAACGGCATCACCGGGCTCTGCGTCACCAAGCTCGATGTGCTGGACGGTCTCGAGCAGGTGAAGCTGTGCGCGGAATACGACGGCGACGGCGCGCCGCGTTACGAGACGATGCCGGGCTGGCAGGGCCGGACCGCGGGTCTGCGGTCGCTGGCGGAACTGCCGGCCGCGGCACGCGCCTATCTGGCGCGGCTTGAATCCGCCTGCGATGTGCCGATCACGATGGTTTCGACCGGCGCCGAACGGGACGAGACGATCGTTTCGCGCCATCCGTTCGACTGAGGCGATCGACGCTCGCCGCGAGCTCTTCGATCCGGCGCTTCAAGGCCTTCATTTCCTCAGCCGAAGGCATTCCGAGCTGGTGGATCGCACGCTGCACGCGCGTCTGGAAAATCTTCTCGAGGTTGTCCCAGGTTTCGCCCGCCTGCTCCTTGGCGGTGTCGACGCGCTGATTGACGGTTTTCTGCGCGCCCTGGAAAGCCTGCATCACGACTTTCTGCGCGGCTTGAAGCGCTCCGCCCTGGAGTTTCGAACCCTCTTTCATCAGCTCGTCGAACACTTTCGGGGCGCCCGCCTGAGCGCGCGAGAGGGCGCCGAGCCCGGCGAGCCAGATCTGGTGGGCGGAGTAGAGCAGGTTCTGTTCCTGTTTCGGCGCGCCACCGCCGAGCTTGCCCTTTTTCTTCGCCGCCATGATCCTCTCCTTGCCGCGGGCGATCGCCGCCGGTCGATGCCGCAGAATACCGCGTTCCGGACAGGAGTTCAGGATGGCCACCGCAAAGACACTCCGTTTTCCCTACGAGCAGAAATCCTACAGTTACGACGGTGCCGCGCTGAAGCAGTCCTGGGAGCGCCTGCACAAGGGCGATCGAGAGCCGTATCCGGATGATGCGGCCGTGCAGCAGGCCTGGCGTGCGTTTCATCGCGGCGACTTTTCGCAAGCGATTGCGCAGGGCGCCAGGCAGGGCGCCCTCGGCTCGATCGTGGCCAGCAAGGCGGCGGCGGTCGCTGCGACCTATCTCGAAGATGATGACCGTCGTGCGCTGCACTTGCTCGCGGATGCCGCGCAGCGCGCGGAGGAGGCGACCCGGAAGTTGCCCGGCCACGCCAACAGCTGGTACATGCTGGCATTCGTCGTCGGCCGCTATGCGCAACAGGTCTCGATCGTCAAGGCGCTGGCGGAAGGAATCGGCGGCAAAGTGCGCAACGCGCTCGATCGCACGCTGAAGCTCGAGCCGAAGCACGCCGATGCGCATATTGCGCTCGGCCTGTATCACGCCGAGATCATCGACAAGGTCGGCGCGCTTGCAGGCCGGCTGACTTACGGCGCGGACGCCGCCAAGTCGGTCAGTCATTTCGAACTCGCGCTGAAGCTCAATCCCGGGTCGGCGATCGCTCACATGGAGTTCGCGAACGGACTCCTCATGCTGCACGGCGACAAGAAAAAGAAGCAGGCGGTCGAGCTGTATCGAAAGGCCGCGGCCTGCAAGCCTGCCGATGCGATGGAAAGGCTCGACGTCGAACAGGCGAAAGCCGAGCTCGCGTGAGCAGTCCTGTGGCTGCGTTCAAGCAGAACCCGGCCTTGATCATCGGTGCGTCGGCGCTCGGCACGATGTTCGAGTGGTACGACTTTTTTCTCTATGGGGCGCTCGCGAGCTTCATCGCCAGCCATTTTTTCTCGGGCGTCAACGAGACCACCGCTTTCATCCTCGCGCTTGCGGCATTTGCAGTCGGCTTCGTCGTCCGCCCGATCGGCGCGCTGGTATTCGGGCGTCTCGGCGACCTCGTCGGGCGCAAGAATACGTTTCTTGCGACGCTCCTGATTATGGGATTCTCGACGGTGCTTGTCGGGGTCCTGCCCGGCTATGACGCCATTGGCATCGCAGCGCCGCTCATTCTCGTTGGCCTGCGGATCCTGCAGGGCCTGGCGATCGGCGGCGAGTTCGGCGGCGCCATCATCTATGTCGGCGAGCACGCGCCGGAGGGCAAGCGCGGACTCCACACGGCCTGCATTCCGGCAATGGCGATGGGCGGTCTTCTGCTCTCTCTCTTCGTCATCATGATC
>CAWFWJ010000004.1:0-75498 GCA_963819545.1 uncultured Gammaproteobacteria bacterium
AGCCGTGGCTAAAACCAATTAATTCCCGCCAATGGCAGCACCCGCTGTAGGATTGCGCCCAGGCAGATCAGCACCACAAGCAATTTGAGAAGATTTGCCAAACGACTATCATTGACGAACTTTTCGATGGCCCAAAAACAAATTGCGCCGACGACGCAAATGATCAGAACCCCAATTAAAGCCGAAAGCATAACAACCCCCTATGCTGGTCGTGAGGAGCCGCGAGCTTACTGCCACGGACAATATGCCACGCATTGATTTACAACGCCGCCTTCAATCGTTTCTACCTCCTGCCACATCAGCTGGCAGCCGTCTTCGGTCAGTCCTTCACAATACGGCTCGGGCGCCGAAATGTAGGCGTAGGGATAGTATTGGTTCGAGCCGATTGCGATGGCGCCCAAGGTGCTGAGTGCGACAAACGTCCACCAGCCGCTGCCATGACGTACGCGGTATCCGCTACGCCACACCGAGTAATTTTGGCCGCGGATGGCAACGCGGCCCGCGCCGCGCGCCGGCACCGCGCGCAAGCGCGACGCAGTGACGGTTCTGGTGCCGCGTGGTGTGACGACCCGCGGAGCGGCAGCGGGCGATACCACCTTGCGACCACCGGCAGTCGGGGCGACCGCTTTCGAAGTGGCCTTCGGTTGCTTGACCGTACGTGACGTGGCTTTCCGCTGCGCGACTGCGCGCGATGCTTTATGCACGCGATGTGGCCTTCGGTTGCCTGACTGCTTGCGAAGTGGCCTTTGGCTGAGTGACCGTGCGGGCCGCGCGCTGCGGAGCTGCTCGTTGTGGCGCTGCTCGCTGTGGAGCTGCTCGCTGCGGAGCCGGGCGTGCGGCCGGCGCGGCTTTCTTTTGCTGCCCTTTATTCTCTTGCTGATGCTGTGCGGAAAAATCAGTGCTGATTGCGGGCCGTTCTTGCGCTGCACTCGGCGCGTAAGGTGCAAACCCAACAGTCGCCGCGAGAAGGCACACCACGAAAACCGTCAAACGCGCTTTATTGCTCATGGCAAAGTCTCATTTTGCAGATCAATCGGCGCAATTCGGCGATTGATGGTTGCCTCGGAGCCAGCCAAATCATATTGATTCAAATCAATTATGTCGGATACCGGATCCTCTCGGTGTGCCGCGCGACGGAAGCCCGTATCGACCCGCTTCAAGTCGCTTGGGACATTCCTTTGACTAATCTCAATGATACTACACCAATTTCCTGATTGGTCTTCGCTGTCGTGTCGCTGCCAACATCGATTTAGCTTTTCCAGGTTTGCGAAGCGATCAATGATCACGAAGTCACAACTGCTTGTGGTTGCGTTGTTGCAGAGTTTTCTGTTGGGACCGGCGAGCCCAGCCGATAGAAAACCAGACGAGTGCGGCTTGGCTTCGGTCTATGCAACCGTGACCGAAGAAACGGCGAGTGGAGAAGATACCCTTCCCGGGGATTTTACGGCCGCGCACCGGACACTGCCATTTGGGACACTGGTCCACGTCGACAATCAAAAAAACGGACGCTCCGCTGTAGTGCGGATCACCGATCGTGGCCCGTTCATCAGCGGAAGAATAATTGATATGTCACAGGTTGCCGGACGCAACCTCGGCATTTCCGGTTTGACCCAGGTCTGTCTCAACATCTTATGGATCCCCGAAGGCATCGCATGGATCCCTGGAAGTCAACCGGACGGGGGAAACTGATTTGGCGCGCGCACAGCACTAAAGCCACTATTGCTCGTTGATATAAATCAACGCTCGTGCCCAAAGGGCGAGCGAAAGTTAAATCCGCCTGAGCGGAACCGCCGCTGATGTTCAGTGTTCACCTACTGGAATATTTGGGCAGGGCCCCTGAACTCCAAAATAGGAGACCGTGATGGACTGGAACCGCATTGAAGGAAATTGGAAGCAGCTTAAGGGAAAGGTGAAAGAGAAGTGGGGCAAACTCACCGACGATGAACTCGATAAGATGAATGGTCGTCGTGACCAGCTAGAGGGAAAAATCCAGGAGCGCTATGGCATCGCCAAAGATCAGGCGAAGAAGGATGTAGATAACTGGTTTAGTTCATTGAAGTGGTAATGAGCGCGATCCAAATGCAAAGTAGAGGTTTAACCAGGTCGTTCTGCCTAAAACGTTGGTCGAGTGCTCAATGAAAATCGCGCAAATTTCGCCTCTGATTGAGAGCGTGCCGCCGCGGTTCTATGGCGGCACGGAACGGATTGTCTCCTATCTTACTGAGGAACTCGTCCGCCTGGGTCATGATGTGACCCTGTTCGCTAGCGGCGATTCCGTGACGTCCGCGCGGCTTGTCAGTTGCGCGACAACGGCGCTGCGGCTCGACCCGAACGTGCGCGATCCAATTCCTTATTACATGCTGATGCTGGACCGGGTGCGCGAATGTGCCGACGATTTCGACATCCTGCACTTCCACATCGACCAGTTCCATTTTCCGCTGTTTCGGCCGCTGGCCGGCCGCACTCTGACGACGTTGCATGGCCGGCAGGATCTGCCGGACCTGCGGCCGCTCTATTTCGGCTTCAATGAAATGCCGCTGGTCTCGATCTCCGACGCTCAGCGCGCGCCGATCCCTAACGCCAATTTCGTCGCTACCGTCTACCATGGGCTGCCGCTCGATCTGCACCAGCCGACGTTCAATCCGCGCGGCGGCTATCTGGCCTTCCTCGGGCGCATTTCACCGGAGAAGGGTGTCGATCGCGCGATCAAGGTGGCGCAGACGCTTGGCATCCCCCTCAAGATCGCGGCCAAAGTGGATCGGGCGGACGAGGTCTATTTTCGCGAGCAGATCGCTCCATTGCTCAAAGGACCGGGCGTACAGTTCATCGGCGAAATCAATGAGCAGCAGAAGACCGACTTCCTCGGCCAAGCATTGGCCCTGATGTTTCTGATCGACTGGCCGGAGCCGTTCGGGTTGTCCATGATCGAGGCGATGGCCTGCGGCACGCCGGTGCTGGCGCTGCGTCGCGGTTCGGTCGAGGAAGTGGTCGAAGACGGCTTGACCGGGCATATCGTCGACAGCATCGACGAGGCAACTGTTACCCTGCCGCACGTCATGGAGTTGGATCGCCGTGCGGTGCGCCGGCGCTTTGAAGAGCGGTTCACCGCCACGCGCATGGCGAAGGACTACCTGCGGGTGTACAAGTCGCTGCTCGCGCGGGCGAATGTGAAACTGGTCCCAGACCAAGTCGAGCCTATGCACACCCCTACGGAGCTTGCCAACGAGCCGAGTGAGTCGGTCAATTGAGTATTGGTGAAGTGGTAGGTCATCTGCGTCCCCTCCTGTACGCAACAGTGGCGATATTTTTGCTGCTCACCGGATGATGAAATTGGCGTCTGCCTGTCACCGACAGTCACAAGGCTATCATTGGATAAATGAGGTCGCCACAATGCACATTCCCCAAACTGCAGGATGAGTTTCCCGGCGAAGCGCTATTCATCGAGCGCCTGATAAAAAGTAATTATGAGTTTGGGCAACTTGCGACCCACTACGATGAGGTCAATCGGCAGATCTATCGCATCGAAACGGAAGAAGCGCCGACCACCGATGAGGTGCTCGAAAGGCTTAAGAAGCAGCGCCTAAAGCTCAAGGACGACATAGCAACCCTGCTGATGAAGCTGGAGCGCCGAATGTAAGTTGCCGAGCGGACCAGTGCCCGGATGTTCTCTGCGGAACCCAGGAGATCGCGGACCGTATCACCGGTGATGGCCGAAACCGCAGAGGGAACCTCCTCGAGGCTCTGTTCGCGCTTTTGTGCGGTGACTATGACTTCCCCGAGTACCGAACCCCGCTCTGACTGCGCGAACGCATTACCGGCGCCCGTGGTCAATGCGGCGATCAGGAACACGGCCGCACAATCACGCACCCATGACCTATGCGTCACAGATATTGTTGTCATGACGAATGCTCCCCTGGAAATATGCTTCAGCGACCTGTTCGGATGCGCCTGCGGCTGGATTGCGCGGACGAGTATAGCCGCCAGCCGTTCGGCGAATCCACTCAAGCGCGGTCCACCAACTAGCGTTGGCAGCTCGGGCACCAGTACGTGCTGCGCTGGCCTTGGGTGTACTTGCGGATGATAGTCCGGCAATGCCGGCAGGGCTGGCCTCGCCGTTCATACACAAAGAGCTTCTGGCGAAAGTAGCCGGGCATGCCGGAAGGGTCCACATAGTCGCGCAGCGTCGTTCCGCCGACGCCTATCGCCTCGGTCAGCACCTCACGGATCGCCGCGACGAGCGCGATCATGCGGACGCGGCTGACACGGCCGGCCGCGAGTCCAGGCCGGATTCCCGCGCGGAACAGGGCCTCACTCGCGTAGATGTTGCCGACGCCCACGACGTTCCGGGAGTCCATGATGAAGGCCTTGATCGAGACGCGCCGGCCGCGAGCGCGGCGCCACAAGGCCTCGCCGTCGAAATCCCGGGACCAGGGTTCGGCCGCGAGACCGGAAAGCAGGCGGTGTCTGAGCGGGTCACCGGACGTGAACAGCAGGCAGCCAAAGCGGCGCGGATCGTTGAACCGCAGGCAGCGCCCGGAGTCGAGCAACACG
The DNA here is from genome assembly GCA_963819545.1 of uncultured Gammaproteobacteria bacterium. Classification (GTDB taxonomy): domain Bacteria; phylum Pseudomonadota; class Gammaproteobacteria; order Steroidobacterales; family Steroidobacteraceae; genus SCUD01. The sequence goes on from CAWFWJ010000004.1 coordinate 4,552, forward strand.
TCGACGTGATCATGCGCGAGCGGCGGCGCCGTTGCATCCAGCACGCGAAGGCTGCCGGACATCCCAAGGTGCAAAATCAGCGTGCCCGCGTCGGTTGCGATCAGCAGGTACTTCGCGCGCCTGTCGACCGATCGGACCATGGTTCCGCGCAGGCGGGCGGGCAAGGAGCGCGGTACGGGCCAGCGCAATCGGCGATCACGCACGACGACATGCTCAATGCGATGGCCGACCAGCCAAGGCTCGATGCCCCGGCGTGTCGTCTCGACTTCCGGCAGTTCAGGCATCAATCAAGGGACGAGGACCCGTCCTTACTTGATCTTCGATTCCTTGTAGGGCACGTGCTTGCGCACGACCGGGTCGAACTTGCTGAGCTCCATCTTCTCGGGATGCAGGCGCTTGTTCTTGGTCGTGGTGTAGAAATGGCCGGTGCCGGCGGTCGAAACGAGCTTGATCTTGTCGCGCATGGCGACTACCTCAGATGTGCGTGCCGGCGGCGCGCAGTTCGCGAACCACGGTTTCGAGGCCGCGCTTCTCGACCGTCCGCAGACCGCGGGTCGAAAGGCGCAGAGTGACCCAGCGTCCCTCGCTCTCGAGCCAGAACCTCTGGGTGTGCAGATTCGGCAGGAAGCGGCGGCGCTTCTTGATGTTCGAATGGGAGACCTTGTTGCCGGAGCGCGGGCGCTTGCCGGTAACCTGACAGACTCGGGACATGTGCCTGACTCTCAGCGGGGCCGCGTATTAGACCAGCCGAAGCCTTTGCACAGTCAAATCAGCGTGTTGCGCGCTCAAATCAGGCCTTTTTCGGCCAGGGAAACGCAGCTGCCGTCGCCGATGATCAGGTGATCCAGCAGGCGGATTTCGACCAGCGCGAGCGCATCCCGCAGCCGGGTCGTGATGATCTCGTCGGCCTGGCTCGGCTCCGCGATACCGGAGGGGTGGTTGTGGGCCAGGATCACCGCGGTCGCATTGCGGGCGAGCGCCTGCTTGACGACTTCCCGCGGGTGGACGCTCGCGCCGTCGACCGTCCCGCGAAACAGCTCCTCGCAACTCGTCAGGCGGTGGCGGCTGTCGAGGAACAGGCAACAGAAGACTTCGTGCTCGAGGTCCCGGAGTCGTGCGATCAGGTAGTCGCGGGCCGCACGCGGGCTCGCGAGTACCGGCCCGGCCTGGAGTCGTTCCAGATGGTGGCGCCGGACCAGTTCGAGCGCGGCCTGCAATTCGGCCCAGCGCGCAGGCCCGACGCCCGAATGACCGCAGAGCGCGTTGCGACCGGCCGTCAGCAGGCTTCGCGCAGCGAGCCGAAGCGCACCAGCAGCGATCGCGCGAGATCGAGCGCGTTCATGCCGCTCGTTCCGTGACGCAGCCAGATCGCGAGCAGTTCCGCCTCCGACAGGGCGCCGGATCCGAGCGCCAGCAGTTTTTCGCGCGGTCTTTCGGCCAGGGGCCAGTCTCTGATCTGCATGGGTGGAGTTTGCAGGCTCCGCCTTCGGCAGGACCGTCGCAAATCGCGCCGGTACTGGGATAATCGGCGCATGAAGAAACTTCGCGTCCGCATCCTCGATCCCCGCGTCGGCCGGGAGATCGAATTGCCGAGGCCAGCGACCGCTGGATCGGCGGGGCTCGACCTCCGCGCCTGCCTCGACACGCCACTTGTGCTGGAACCCGGCCAGACGCATCTGGTGCCGACCGGCATCGCAATCCATCTCGAGGACCCGGGTCTCGCGGCCGTTCTGCTGCCGCGTTCGGGTCTCGGGCACAAGCACGGCATCGTGCTCGGCAACCTGGTGGGCCTGATCGACTCGGACTACCAGGGACAGGTGATGGTCTCGGTCTGGAACCGGAGCAGCCATCCGTTCACGATCGCGCCCGGCGACCGGATCGCGCAGATGGTCGTCGTTCCCGTCGTGCAGGTGGAGTTAGACGTAGTTGCGGATTTCGACGCAAGCACCCGCGGCGCGGGCGGATTCGGAAGTACCGGTTAGCGCGGCTTGATCGCGCGCAGTTCCTCGTAACGCTTGATGTCCGATTCGAAGTTGAGGCGGATGCTCTCGCGCTCGTTGCGGCGCTTCACGAGGTTCGCTTCCTGCGTCGACGATGTCGCTCGCCGACCGCTCGATGTCGGCCGCAAGCTCATCCGGGAGTGCGGCGGCATCGGCAGCCGTATTGATGGGCGCATAGCGCGCGGCCTGGCGCTCGATCTGCGCGCGCTGCGCGCGCAGGTTTGAAAGCGACTGTTCCTGGATCGTGAGCTGCGCGTCCACGAGCTCGAGCCGGTTGTCGCGCAGGACCTCGAGTTCCTTGACCGACTGATAGGTCTGCAGCAGCACGCGGTCGCGTAGCTTGCGCTTCTGTTCGTCGCGTGCCGCTTTTTCCTCAGCCGCCTTGACTGCGGCCTCCTCAGGCGTGATCGTGCCTTCCTCGCGGCCGATCGGAACACCCTGGCGGTTCAGGACGTCGCGGTCCTGCTCGGCATACTCGGCCGGCACGCTGTCGCCGTAGTGGACCTGGCCGTTCTTGTCGACCCAGCGATAGGTCTTCTTCTGCTTGTCGGATTGCGCGGCGGCTGCGCCCGCGAGCAGTGCGAGCAACAGGACGGGAAACAGGATCCTGAGCGACCAGCCATTCATCCGGGGCACCTCCGTCGCCATTATTCTCGGTTCCGGCCTGGGGTGTCGAACGTAACTGCTTCACGCTTCGCTATCGACACAGAAGCTCCTGCGGTGATTCCGGAGCGAGGCGAGCTCTTCGCTCTGTTCCCCGGCTTCCAGGTACTCGATCAGGTGATCGAGCGTGATGATCCGTATCACGGGGATGCTGTACGCAGCCTGGATCTCCTGGACGGCGGACAGCGGACCCTGGCCGCGCTCCTGCCGGTCGAGGGCAAGGACGACGCCGGCCGGGGTTGCGCCCGCGCCCCGGATCATGGCGACCGATTCGCGGATTGCGGTGCCGGCGGTGATGACGTCGTCGACGATCAGGACACGACCCTCGAGCGGCGCGCCGACCAGCGCGCCGCCTTCGCCATGCTGTTTCGTCTCCTTGCGGTTGTAGGCGATCGGCACGTTCCTGCGATGATGCTCGGCAAAGGCGACGGCTGTCGCCGTCGCGAGCGGGATGCCCTTGTACGCGGGTCCGAACAGCATGTCGAAGGATGTTCCTGAATCGACGATCGCCTGGGCGTAGCAGGCGCCGAGCTGCGCCAGCGAGCCGCCGTCATTGATGAGCCCCGCGTTGAAGAAATATGGACTGGTGCGGCCGGACTTGAGCGTGAAGTCCCCGAATCGAAGCACCTGCTTCGCGAGGATCATCTCGATGAACTCTTTCTGGTGCGAACGCATGCAGGTTACTCGTGCCAATGCGTATCATTGCGGGACAGCCGCGGGTCCAGCATGCGCATCCTCACACTCAACTGCAACGGTATCCGCTCCGCGGCTGCGAAGGGCCTGTTCCAGTGGCTGCCCGCGCAGGATGCGGATGTCGTCTGCCTCCAGGAAACGAAGGCCCAGGAACACCAGCTCGGGGACGAGGTATTCCGGCCGGTCGGTTACCACTGCCGGTATTTCGACGCCTTGCGTCCGGGTTACAGCGGCGTCGCCGTCTATTCGAAGCGCAAGCCCGACCGCGTGATCGCCGGATTCGGCGTGCCGGAGTTCGACCGCGAGGGGCGCTATCTCGAATTCCAGTTCGGGCGGCTGTCGGTCGTCTCGATGTACCTGCCGTCGGGTTCGGCCGGGCCCGAGCGCCAGTCATCGAAGTTCCGCTTCCTCGACGCGTTCCTGCCGTACCTGAAGAAACTCGGACGGCGCGACCGTGACTACGTGCTCTGCGGCGACATCAATATCGCTCACCGCGAGATCGACCTGAAGAACTGGAAATCGAACCGGAAGAATTCCGGGTTCCTGCCCGAGGAGCGCGCCTGGCTCGATCGCGTCTTCGGCGAGTTCAAGTGGGTCGATGCGTTCCGCGAGGTGGACCCGCGGCCCGAGCAGTACACCTGGTGGTCGAATCGCGGCCAGGCCCGCGCGAAAAACGTCGGCTGGCGCATCGACTACCAGATCGCAAGCGGATCGCTTGCGGGGCGCGCTCGCGCGGCATCCATCTACCGCGACCGCTGGTTTTCCGATCACGCACCGCTCACGATGGACTACGAAATTTGAGCGCCGGGAAGCGCAGCTGGGGCGAGGCGTTCCGCGTCTACACGCAGCGCTCCGTGCTTTCGATGCTGTTCCTCGGGTTCTCCGCGGGCCTGCCGTTCTATCTCGTGTTCCAGACGCTCTCGGCCTGGCTCCGCCAGGAGGGAATAGAGCGCGCAACGATCGGGATGCTGGCCTGGGTCGGGCTCGCGTACTCGATCAAGTTCCTGTGGTCGCCGGTCGTCGATCGCTTCCGCCTGCCGCTCCTGTTCAGCGTGGCTCGGGCGCAGGCGGAGCTGGATGTTGTTCGCACAAGTCGGCATCGCGGTGGGGATCGCAAATCTCGCCACGAGCGATCCTTCGACGGGCGTGCATGCAGATCGCGATCGGGGCGCTCTTTCTGGCTTTCTGCTCGGCCACGCAGGACATCGCGATCGACGCCTGGCGTATCGAATCCGTTTCGGTCGATCTCCAGGGTGCGATGGCGGCCGCCTACCAGATCGGCTATCGCGCGGCGCTCATCACGGGCGGCGCCGGCGCACTCGGAATCGCGCAGGGCTACGACTGGCCGACGAGCTACACCGTGATGGCGGCACTCGCGGGCATCGGCATCGCGACGACGCTGCTCGTGAGGGAGCCGCAGGTTTCGGCTTTGCGCGAGCCGGCGGCACGTGAAGCGCGCGTCGTCGAATGGCTCGGAGCGAAAGCGCACTGGCCGGCGCCGCTCCGCGAGTTTGGCGGTCACTTCATCGGCGCCGTCGTCTGCCCGCTCACGGATTTCTTCTCGCGCTACGGAAACCGCCTTGCGGTCGTCGTCCTGCTCCTCATCGGCTCCTATCGCCTGACCGAATTCACGATGGGCTCGATGGCGAATCCGTTCTACATCGATCACGGCTACACGCTTGGCCAGATCGCGACGATCGTGAAGGCATTCGGCTTGCCGGTGTCTATGCTGGGTGTCGTGATCGGAGGGATCATCGTCGCGAAATCCGGACTACGCCTCGCGCTGTACCTCGGCAGCGGGCTCATCATCGCGTCCAATCTCGGGTTCGCGATTCTCGCGACAACGGACACGGCAACGCTTGTCGGGCTCGCGATCGTGAACAGCCTCGACAACCTCGCACAGGGTATCCACGGCACGGCCCTGATTGCTTTCCTCTCAGGTTTGACGAGCGCGCGCTATACGGCGACGCAATACGCGCTGTTCTCCTCTTTCTATGCGCTTCCGGGCAAGCTGCTCGAGGGAACCTCGGGCTTCGTGGTCGATGCGATCGGATACCCGGCTTTCTTCACGTATACGGCGGCGCTCGGCATTCCCGGGCTACTGATACTTCTCTGGCTGACGCGCAGGCACCTGGTGGACGCACGCGGTACGCTATCGACCGCCGAGGCAGAGGATCGCCGCGATGCTCGATGAGCTTCTGAAGTTTTTCGTGCTTTTCTTCGTGGTGGTCGAGCCGATCTCGCTGGTGCCGCTCTTCGCCGCGCTGACCGAAGGCGCGGACGATGCGTTCCGGCGCCGGATGGCGCTCAAGGCAGTATTGCTGTCAGGCACCATGTTCCTGCTGTTCGCGGTTGGTGGTGCGTGGTTCCTGCGCGTCATGGGCATCAGCATCGAGGCGTTCCGCATCGCGGGCGGCATCATGCTGTTCCTGATCGCGCTGGAAATGGTGTTCGCGCGGGAATCCGGCACCCGCACGACGTCGAAGGAGCGCGTCGAGGCCAAGAAGCGCGCGGACATCTCGGTGTTCCCGCTCGCGTTCCCGTTCATATCAGGGCCCGGCGCGCTCGCGATCGTGCTGCTGACCTTTGGCGCCTCGCGCGGGGATCTCGCGCTGTCGGCCGGGCTGTTCGGCGTCGTCGCGCTGGTGCTCGCGATCACCTACATTTTGATGCGCCTGACGCCGCTCGTGATGCGGGCGATGGGCGTGACAGGCGCCAACGTCGTCAACAGGCTGTCCGGCGTCGTACTTGCGGCGCTCGCCGTGCAGTTCATCATCGACGGGCATCACGAACGCCTTCGGCTGAAAGAGGGGTCGACCCGAGTCTTAAGTCCTTGATTTTCGTGGCTAGCGAACCAGGAAATCAAGGACTCAAGATGGGTCGACCCCTCTTACGAACTCCAGGTCGAAGACCGAATGCCCGAGACGCGGCCGCGGCGCTCGAACCGCGTCGCGCTGCGCTCCGGCCGTTCGATGCAGCCGCCTGCCGGCGCGGCGTTCCGCGAAGTCCGGCGAGGCGCTCGAGCACTTCGAGCATCCAGGCCGCGTAGGGCTCCCAGTCCGTCGCGAGCATGAACCGGCCGCCGGGCTTGAGCCGGCTCGCGACGAGCGCGGCGAACTCCGGCTGCACGATGCGCCGCTTGTGGTGGCGTTTCTTCGGCCAAGGATCCGGGAAATAGAGCAGCACTTCGTCGAGCGAGGCGGGCGGCAACTGGTTCGCGAGCACTTCGACCGCGTCGTGCGCGATGAGGCGAAGATTCGTGAGCCCTCGCGACTCGATCGCGAGCAGGCAATGCCCGACGCCGGGCGGATGCACCTCGACGCCGAGGAAATCGGCTCCGGCATGCCGCCGCGAGCTCGACGAGCGTGTCGCCGTTGCCGAAGCCGATTTCGAGCACGCGCGGCGCTCGGCCTGCCCGAAAACGGCGTCGAGGTCGACGGTGCGCCGGCGAATAGGGGATGCCCCAGCGCGGCAGCAGTTCATCGAGCGCGCGCCGCTGCGCCCGCGTGATGCGCCCGGCCCGCAGCACGTAGCTTCTGATGGCCTGTCGCTGTTCACGCGATCAGGTCGGGCGTCAGCGCGGCGACATTCGGGGAGCCCGTCAGGGCGAGCGTCCTGTCGAACTCATCAGCGAGGATCGCGATCGCGCGCGCGACGCCCGCGCGGCCGCCCGCGGCAAGTCCATAGACCGGCGCGCGGCCGAGAATGCACGCCTTCGGCGCCGAGCGCGACCGCTTTCGCGATGTCGCTGCCGCGGCGGATGCCGCCGTCCACGAATATCGACGCGCGCCCGCCGACCGCACGCGCGATCTCGGGCAGGGCCTCGATGGCGCTGGTCGCGCCGTCGAGCTGCCGTCCGCCGTGGTTCGAGATCACGATGCCGTCGACGCCCGCGGCGACGTGCGCGCTCGGCATCGTCCGCCCGCAGCACGCCTTTCAGCATGAGCTTCCGCGGCCAGCAGGTCGCGGAACCGCTTCAGGTCGTCCCAGGAGAACGACGGGTCGAACATCCCGTGCCCGACGAAGGAATTGACGTCGCGGCCTGGTTCTAGTTCCCGTTCGACATTGACGAAGCGCGGACGGTGCGTCGCGACGGTCGCGAGCCAGCGTGGATGCATGAGCATGTCAAGTTTCGTTGCCAGCGTGAATTGCTGGTGCGGCAGCAAGCCGGTGCGCAGGTCGCGCTCGCGCTTGCCCGCGACCGGAAAGTCGCTGGTCAGCACCACGCATTCGAAGCCGGCATCGCGCGCGCGCCCGATGATCGCATCGGTGATCCGCCGCTCGGAGAACACATAGGCCTGCAGCCACAGCCGCCCGGGCGCCTCGCGCGCCACGTCTTCGATCAGGTTCATCGACGCCGTGGACAGTGCGAACGGCACGCCGGCGGCCGAGGCGGCGCGCGCGAGCTCGATGTCGCCGTCGCGCCAGGAGAGCCCGTTGAGGGCCGTCGGTCCCACGATGACCGGCAGCGCGGATGGCGCGCCGAGCAGCCGGGTCGAGAGGTCGCGCTTCGACACGTCCACCAGCGTGCGCGGCCGGAATCGCAGCCGCCCATAGGCTTCGCGATTGCCGCGAAGCGTCACCTCGTCTTCCGCACCACTGTCCACGTAGGTGAATACGAAGCGGGGCAGGCGCCTTTTCGCGATCGCGCGCAGGTCCTCGATGTTGATCGCATCCTGGTAACGCATCTGTCGATCCTAAACGTTCCGGCCCGCGATGCGGCCGGTGAGCAGGCAGCCACCGAGAAAGGTGCCTTCGAGGCCGCGCTTGCCGTTCATGCCGCCGCCGCCGAAACCCGCGGCCTCGCCGGCGGCGAACAGGCCCGCGATCGCGCGACCGTGCGTGTCGAGCACGCGGCATTCCAGGTCGGTCTGGATCCCGCCCATGCTCTTGCGGCTGATCACGAATTCCCGGATCGCCATCAGTGGCCCGGCGCGCGGATCGAGAATCGGCTGGAACGCGCAGGTCCTGATCCGGTCTCCGGACCACTTCCGGGCCCAGGCAATGCGCCTCAACTGTTCGTCGTTGTGAAAGCGCCCGCCGCGCCGGATCGCCGCGTCATAGCGCGCGACTGTGGACTCGACGGTCGCGAGATCGACGATGTCGTCGCCGTTCAGCGCATTCATCCGCGCGACGAGTTCCGGCAGCGTGTCGGCGAGCACGATGTCCTCGCTGTTCCGGGTGAGCTGGTCGTAGAGCCAGCGGTTGCCGAACAGGAGATCGAGCGCGACTCGCAGTTTGCTGCGATCTCGCATCGCGGGATTGAATTCGGCGCCGGACACCGCGAGCTCCTTGAGAGCGATACGGCGGTTAAGCAGCTGCCAGCTGTAGCCGCCCGGCTCATGGCAGATACGCGCGACGAGTTCGTGGGTGTCATAGCCCGCGACAAGCGGCATCGGTCCGATGCGTTCGCCGCGCGAGTTGAGCCAGAGCGCCGACTTCGGCGGCACGAGCGAGAGTCCATGATCGGGTTTCCGCGGGCGCCAGTGACGGATCCCTGCGGCGTAGTTCCATTGCCAGTCGAGGTGCGTGACGTTCGCGCCCACGCTTGCCGCCGCATCGTGCAGCGCACCGTTCGCAAAGCGATGCGATCCATTCAGGATTACGGGCGGCGGCTCGCCCCAGTCCGCGTGCCAGTGACGGCGCACGCGTTCGATATCGCCATTGATTCCGCCCGCGGCGATGACGACTGCCTCGCAGGCAACTTCGAATGGACGGCCATCGGGCTCGGTCGCACCCTGGATGCCGCAGACGCCTGCCGCTCGCGTGATGAGCGAATCCACGCGATGCCCGAAGCGCAGTTCCAGCAATTCGCGGCGCGGATGATTGAGGAGCCGGTCAATCAGGGTTTCCGTCAGTGCGCGGCCCGTGCCCCAGACGAGATGGAAGCGCGGCACGGAATTGCCGCGCACGTACAGTCCGCGCTCGACCCACATCGGCATCGGCATGAACCGCACGCCGATCGCGGTCAGCCATTCGTAGACATCCGGCACGCAGCGCTCGACATAAGTCCGCGCCCAGGCCCGCGGCCACTCGTGTTCCTGCCCAAGTTCGCCGAAGGCGAGCCAGTCCGCCAGGCCGAGAGCGGCGCTATCGCGGATGCCCCGGCGACGCTGCACGGGGGTGTCGGCGAACCAGAGTCCGCCGAACGCATCCTTCGCCAGCCCGCCGAGATTCTTCTCGAGATCGCGGTCGAGCAGGAGTACTCGCCGGCCTCGCGACAACGCCTCGACTGCCGTGGCGATTCCCGCGATTCCTGCGCCGACGATTGCGACATCGGCCGAATGGCGATCGGGAGCCATGACGGAGTATATTCCGGGCGTATTCCGATCCGGGGAGATGACACATGATTTCTACTGCGCGCATGCTTCGCCCGATAATGGCGTTGCTGTCCGGTCTGGCCGTGGTGATGAGTGTGCAGGCGCAGAGCGTCCTGGACACGAAGAAAGGGCAGGGTGGCTCGGACGTGCAAGGCGCGGCCGGCACGCAGGGTGCACAGGGCGCAGCCAGCGATCTCGAGCGTTGCGACAAGCCGATGGGCGCTGTCGCCGTCGTTGAGCCGCAGGATTACGTGATGGGCGCGCTCGCGCGTTACAACCTTCAATCGCCCGTCGGCCTGATCCGCATGATGATCCAGCAGTCGAATTGCTTCATCGTGGTCGAGCGCGGCCAGGGCATGCAGAACATGATGCAGGAGCGGGCGCTCGCCGGCGGCGGCGAGATGCGGGCCAACTCCAACATCGGCGGTGGACAGATGGTCGCGGCCGACTTCATCCTGACGCCGGCCGTTGTCTTCTCCGAAAACAACGCCGGGGGCATGGGCGGCGCACTCGGCGGGCTGCTGGGTGGCAAGGCGGGATTGATCGGTGCCGTTGCAGGCGGCCTCAAGTTCAAGGAGGCGCAGACCAGCATGCTGGTCGCGGACGCGCGTTCCGGCGTGCAGGTCGCATCGGCGGAGGGCAGCTCCAAGAAGGCGGATCTGGCGCTGGGCGCGGCAATCTGGGGCGGCGGCGCGGGCGGCGGTATCGGCGGCTACGGCAACACCAACGAGGGCAAGATCGTCGCCGCAAGTTTCGCCGACAACTACAACAATATCGTCCGCGTGGTCCGTAACGACCCGAGCCTGCAACGGGACGTCGGCACGCTCGCGCAGGAAGCGGCGGCGGGCGGCTCGACCAAGGCGGGCGCGGTCTATAACGAAGGCGACGTGCTCTATCCCAAGATCGCGGGCGTGAAGATCATGGGCAGCGCGGGCGAAGCTGGGAAGGCGGTCGCGACGCTCGTCAAGGGCGAAGAGCTCATCTACATGGGCGAGGAACAGAACGGCTTCCTGAAGGTCGAGTCAGGCAAGGGCGGCGGCTGGGTCAAGAAGATTCTCGTGACGAAGTGACGGGAATCCCGCGAACCGAGCGGGTGTAGTTCAATGGTAGAACTGCAGCTTCCCAAGCTGCTAACGTGGGTTCGATTCCCATCACCCGCTCCATCATGATCACGGCGACAAGCGCAATTATCGGCGGCCTGCTGATCGGCCTCGCGGCGACGTTGCTGCTCTGGTCGATCGGACGCATTGCGGGCATCAGCGGCATCTTCTACGGCGTTGCGACCGCGCCCCGGGGCGATCGCGCCTGGCGCATCGCTTTCCTTGCCGGAATGATGATCGTGGGCGCGATCGTCATGCAGTTTGTGCCGTCGCCCGCGCGCATCCAGACGGGCGCAACACCGCTCCTGCTCGCCGCCGGATTCCTGGTCGGCTTCGGAACGCGCATGGGCGGCGGCTGCACCAGCGGTCACGGTGTCTGCGGCCTTGGCCGGCTGTCGTGGCGCTCGGCCGCCGCCGTCGCGACCTTCATGGCGGCTGGCATGGCGACGGTATACGCAATGCGACATCTGGCCGGAGCGGCATCGTGAAAACGGTGTTGCTGGCCGCGACGGCATCCGGCGCGCTCTTTGGCGCGGGTCTCGCCATTTCCGGCATGACGAACCGATTCGTCGTTCTCGGATTTCTCGATGTCTTCGGCGCATGGGATCCCACACTCGTGTTCGTCATGGCGGGCGCCGTGACTGTCACCGCGATCGCATTCCGTTTCGTGCTGCGGATGCCCGGGCCGGCAGTCGGCGGAACATTTCGGCTGCCGGCACGAGACGACGTGGATCTGCGGCTTCTGGTCGGAGCCGCGCTCTTCGGCGTCGGTTGGGGACTCGCCGGCTTTTGCCCGGGACCGGTGCTCGTCGGCGCCGCCGCCGGATTGCAGGACGCCTGGATCTTCGTGCCAGCGATGTTTGCCGGCAGCTTTGTCGCGGGCAAGGTCGCGGCGTCATGAGTGCAACTTGCGATCCGCTTGTCGCCGCTGCTCGCGAGACTTGCCGACAGGCGCATGCACCGTATTCCGGCATCCACGTCGGCGCCGCGGTGCGTTCGACGAGTGGCGCCGTCTATCGCGGAGTGAATGTCGAGAACGCAGCCTACCCGCTCGGGAACTGCGCGGAGACCAGCGCGATCGCGGCGGGTGTTGCGGCTGAGGGTGCGAAATTCCGGATCTCTGAGATCGCGGTCTGGGCGACGGATATCGAGGGGCGGGTACTTCCAGCTTCGCCCTGCGGAGGATGCCGGCAACAGATTCACGAGCTTGCAGTCGACGGCAAGGTCAACGTTCATTTTCCCTGGCAGGGCGGCGAGACGCGTACGGCAAGCATCGGCGAGCTGCTGCCTTTCGCTTTCTTCCTGCCGGCCACCCCGCGCGAAAAATGAACCCTGCAGACGCGCGCGTGTTTGCTGCCCTCGACCTCACGAGTCTGGGCGAGGACGACACGCCCGCCACGATTCAGTCGCTCTGCTCGAAGGCCGCCGCGAGCACGGTGCGACCCGCCGCCGTCTGCATATTCCCGGAGCACATCGTCACGGCCAAGTCCGCCCTTGCCGCGGCCGGAGTGACCGGGGTAGCGGTCGCGACCGTCGTGAATTTCCCGGATGGCGCCAACAATCCGGGCCGCGCGCTCGCGGAGACTCGCCGCGCGCTCGCGGCCGGCGCCGGCGAGATCGATCTCGTCTTTTCCTGGCGCGCCTACGTCGCAGGCGATCGCGAGAGTGGCGCGCTCATCGTCGGGCGATGCAAGGAAGCCTGCGGATCAAGGATCCTCAAGGCCATCATCGAAACCGGCGAGCTCGGCGATCCGCTCCTGATCCGCGAAGTGTGTCTTGCCGCACTCGATGCCGGCGCAGACTTCGTCAAGACTTCGACCGGCAGGAGCCGCGTCGGTGCAACGCCCGAAGCCGCGCAGGCAATTCTGGAATGCCTCCGCGAACGCGGTCGCGGGGGACTCAAGGTTTCCGGCGGAATCCGGACGCTCCCGCAGGCCCGTGCCTATCTCGAACTCGCGGAACGGATCTGCGGCACGGGTTGGGCGACGCCCGCGAAATTCCGGATTGGCTCGAGTTCGATGCTCGGACAGGAGCAGGGTCAATGACCTGGCTGCCGCAGGAGACGATCCGGATCAAGCGCGACGGCGGCACGCTCGACGCGACCGAACTCGGGCGAATCGCGCAAAGCATCGGTGACGGGAGCCTGAGCGACGCGCAGGTCGGCGCGTTCGCGATGGCGGTTCACTTCCGTGGCATGACACCCGCGGAATGCGCGGCCTTCACGATCGCAATGCGCGACACGGGAGAGAGTTTCGACTGGCGTGGCGAGTCGCTGCCCGGTCCTGTGCTCGACAAGCACGCGACCGGCGGCGTCGGCGATCTGGTATCGCTCGTGCTCGGTCCGATGCTCGCAGCTTGCGGCGCGTGGGTGCCGATGATCGTCGGGCCCGGGCTTGCGCACACGGGCGGGACGCTCGACAAGCTTGAATCCATCCCCGGTTACCAGTCACGACCGTCCCCGGAACGCTTCCGTGGCGCCCTGCGCGCTGCCGGCGTCGCGATCATCGGCGCGGGGGATCGTATTGCTCCCGCGGACCGGAGGCTCTATGCGATACGAGACGTCACGGCGACCGTCGACTGCCTGCCGCTGATCGTTGCCTCGATTCTGTCGAAGAAACTCGCAAGTGGTCTTGACGCGCTGGTGCTCGACATCAAGACCGGCAACGGGGCCGTGATCCCAGAAGCGGAGCGTGGTCGCGATCTGGCGCGGGCGATGATTTCGACGGCAGCGGCAGCGGGTCTGCCGGTGTCGGCGTACTTGACCGACATGTCGGAACCACTCGCGCGGTCAGCGGGCAACGCACTGGAGGTTCGTGAGGCAATCAAGATGCTCCGCGGCGAGGCCTGTGATGCACGGCTGCTCGAGGTCACTCTCGCGCTCGGCGCGGAAGTGATGGTTCTCGGCGGGCTCGCGAAAGATGAAAGTACGGCCCGCGCGGCGCTTTCAGCATCGCTTGCATCGGGAGCCGCGGCCGATCGCTTCGCACGCATGGTCGCGAATCTCGGCGGACCTGCCGATATCGTGGAAATACCGGATGCGTATCTGGCGCAAGCGCCGATAGTCATCGATGTGCCGGCGCCGCGGGATGGCATCGTCGCCGCCATCGACACGCGCGCGCTCGGTCTCGCGGTGGTTGCACTCGGTGGTGGCCGGACCGCGCCGGGGCAGGCGATCGATCCGGCCGTCGGCCTCGATCGACTGATGCCACGCGGCGCCCGGGTCCGCAAGGATCAGCCGGTCGCGCGCGTGCACGCAGCGAATCGGGACGCCGCTGCGGCGGCGTCCCTGGCAGTTACCCACGCTTATGAGATCAGCGCGACGCCGCCGTCATTGCCGCCATTGGTGGAACGAATCGCATGAGCACTCCCCACATCGATGCTGCACCGGGCGCGTTCGCGGAACTGCTGCTGCTGCCTGGCGACCCGCTGCGCGCACGTCATGTCGCGAACAGCCTGCTGACGCACGCGGTCGAGGTCACGAACATCCGCAACATGCTGGGCTACACCGGCGAATGGAACGGAGAGCGCGTGTCGGTGATGGGTTCCGGGATCGGCATCCCGTCGGCGATGCTCTACGCCACCGAACTGATCCGCGACTATGGTGTGCGCCGGTTGGTGCGAATCGGTACCTGCGGCGGACTCGCCGACGACGTGCAACTGGGCGAACTGTTGCTGGTGCAGGGCGCATCGACCGACTCGTCGGTGAACCGGCTGCGTTTTGGCGGCTACGACTTCGCGGCTACCGCGAGCTGGGCGCTGTTATCCCGGGTCGCGGCCGCCGCGCAGGCCGCCGGTTCCGCGATCCGCGTCGGCAACGTCTTCACCAGCGACTTCTTCTATCACCCGGATGCCGGCCTCACGGAACTGCTGCGGCGTTTTGGAATCCTGGCACTCGACATGGAAACCGCGGGCCTCTACGGCCTCGCCTCGGAACTGGGTGCGGAAGCGCTGGCAGTACTGACGGTCAGCGATCACCTGATGCGCGAAGCGCGCATGAGCGCCGCAGAACGCGAGTCCGGCATCGACGCAATGACCCGCCTCGTTCTCGACGCGCTGCTCAGCTGATCGGATCCCGCTGGTGCGGATCGACTAGCCGAAGCGACGCCGCTGGAATCGCCGCGGGCGGCTATCGACTCGCCGTGCGGGCGCGGCCTGTTCGGTGCGCTGTGCCGGCGGAGCGGCGCATGTTCGGTGCGCGCGAATTCGGGCGTCGGCGAGAACGGCACGGACTGGCGCATCGTCCTTTCGATGTCCCGCAGCAACGAAGCCTCATCCGAGGACACGAGCGACACCGCATGGCCATCGTTGCCGGCACGCGCCGTGCGGCCGATGCGATGCACGTAGTCCTCGGGCACATGCGGCATGTCGAAGTTGACGACCTGCGGCAGTTCGCGGATGTCGAGGCCGCGCGAGGCGACTTCGGTCGCGACGAGCGCCGTCAGCTTGCCCGCCTTGAAGTCGGCGAGCGCGCGGGTGCGCGCCGCCTGGCTCTTGTTGCCGTGGATCGCGGCGGAGCGGATGCCGGCGCGGCTCGAGCTGCTCGGCCAGGCGGTTCGCGCCGTGCTTGGTGCGCGTGAACACGAGCGCCTGCTGCCAGCTGCCCTCGCCATTGGCGCCGTTCTTGAAGAGATGCACCAGCAGGTGGCGCTTGTCGTCTTTCGCGACGCGGAATGCGAGCTGCACGACGCGATCGACCGTGCTGTTCGGCGGCGTCACTTCGACCTGCACCGGGTTCACGAGGATGCGCGCGGCGAGCGTGCGGATGTCGGGCGTGTAGGTCGCGGAGAACATCAGGTTCTGCCGCTTCGCCGGCAGCAGCTTGATGATCCGCCGGATGTCGTGGATGAATCCCATGTCGAGCATCCGGTCGGCTTCGTCGAGGACCAGGTGCTGGACTTCGGAGAGATTCGCCAGCCCGCGATTCGCCAGATCGAGCAGCCGTCCGGGCGTTGCGACCAGGATGTCGCAGCCGATCCGAAGGCCGTCGATCTGCGGCCGTTCGCCGACACCGCCGAAGATCACGCGCGAGCGCAGCTTCTTGTTCGCACCGTAGACGCGGATGCTCTCCAGGATCTGGGCCGCGAGTTCGCGGGTCGGCGCGAGCACGAGCGCGCGCGGTCCGCGGCCGCGCGGAGGCCGCCGAGCAGCTGCAGCAACGGCAGCACGAAGGCCGCCGTCTTGCCGGTGCCGGTCTGGGCGCCGGCCAGCAGGTCGCGTCCGGCGAGCACCGGCGGAATGGCTGCCACCTGGATCGGCGTCGGGGTCGAGTAGCCGTGGGCGGCAATGGCAGAAAGCAGCTCGGGCTCAAGCCCGAGATCATTGAAATTCATGATGTTTTTTGGAGTTCCGGGGAGGGAAAGGCGCGCGGACTATACAGGAACCGGGGCGCCGGCGCACGGGTTCGGCGAAGTACGATAGGCAAACCGAGACTGGAGTTATCCCATGCGCTTACTTGACGACCGGCCTGCTCGCGACCTGTGCCTGGCCCTTTCCGGCTGCGGCTACAACACGATCCAGACCCAGGACGAGGCCGTGAAGGCCGCGTGGTCCGAGGTCGTCAACCAGTATCAGCGCCGCGCGGACCTGATCCCGAACCTCGTGAACACGGTCAAGGGTTACGCCGCGCAGGAGCAGAAGGTGCTGATCGGCGTGACCGAGGCGCGCGCCCGCGCGACCTCGATCCAGGTGACGCCGGAAGTGCTGAACGATCCCGAGGCGCTCAAGAAATTCCAGGCCGCGCAGGGCGAGCTCACGAACGCGCTCAAGAGCCTGATCGCGATCAGCGAGAACTACCCGGAACTGAAGTCCGACCAGAACTTCCGCGACCTGCAGGCGCAGCTCGAGGGCACGGAGAACCGCATCACCGTCGCGCGCAACCGCTACATCGAGTCCGTGCAGACCTTCAACGGCACGATCCGGCGGTTCCCGGTCAACCTGACCGCGATGATGTTCGGCTACGACGTGAAGCCGAACTTCACGGTCGAGAACGAGGCGGAGATCTCGAAGCCGCCGACGGTCGATTTCGAAACCGCACCCGCGAGCCTGCCGCCAGTGATGCCGCGACGACGCGGACGCCCATGCGCGCGCGCCTCGCTGCGCTGGCGGCGGTGCTCGTCGCGCTGCCGCTGCGCTGCATGCGCGGCGCTGCAGCCGATCCCGCCGCTCGCGGCGCGCGTCACCGACCTGACGGGCACGCTCACGGCCGCCGAGCGCGCGCAACTCGAGGCGCGGCTCGCCGAGTTCGAGGCGCGCAAGGGCGCGCAGATCGCGGTCCTGATCGTCCCGACCACGCAGCCCGAGGAGATCGAGCAGTACTCGATCCGCGTCGTCGATGCCTGGAAGCTCGGCCGCGAGAAGCCGGACGACGGCGCGCTGCTCCTGGTCGCGAAGGAGGACCGGACTCTGCGCATCGAGGTGGGCCGCGGCCTCGAAGGCGCGCTCACCGATCTCGTGAGCAAGCGGATCATCGCCGACACGATCACGCCGCAGTTCCGGCAGGGCGATTTCGCCGGCGGCATCGACGCGGGTGTCGAGCAGATGATCCGCGTCGTCGACGGCGAGCCGCTGCCCGCCGCCCGATCCGGAGTGGGCAGGAGGGCCGGAGAAGCTGGCCGGCAAGCTGCCGTTCCTGTTCGGGCGTGATCTTTATCGGCTCGGTCGTGCTGCGGCGATTTTCGGACGCGCGCTCGGCTCGGTCGCGACCGGCGGCGTCGCCGGCGGCCTTCGCCTGGTGGATCACGCAGGCGCTCGGGCTCGCGGTCGGCGTCGGCGTCTTCGGCTTCATCGCCTCGTTGATGCTCGGTTTCGGCAACGGCGGCCGCTGGTCGAGCCGACCGGGCCATGGCGGCTGGACCAGCGGTGGATGGGGCGGCGGGGGAATGGGTGGCGGCCGCGGCGGCGGCGGATTCGGCGGCGGGTGGCGGCAGCTTCGGTGGCGGCGGCGCGTCGGGGCGCTGGTAGACCATGAAAGCAGTACGCGTGCTGCGTCATCTGTTCGCGACCCGCTGGGGCACGCGGCGTCGGTTCACGGCCGAGGTGCTCGCGCGCATCGAAGAGGCGCTCGAAGCGGATCGAAAGCCAGCATGCCGGGGAAATGCGATTCGCGATCGAGACCGCTTTCGACCTGCCTGAACTCTGGTACGGGATGACGCCGCGACAGCGCGCGCTGCAGGTCTTCGGCCACCTCGGCGTCTGGGACACGGCGGGCAACAACGGCGTGCTGATCTACGTGCTGATGGCCGACCACGACGTCGAGATCGTCGCGGACCGCGCGATCGCCGCGCGCGTGCCGCAGGCCGAGTGGGACGCGGTCTGCCGCGAAATGGAAGTCGCATTTCCGCGCCGGGCGCTTCGCCGAGGGCGCGGAGGCCGGGATCGCCGGGGTCGGGCGGCTGCTCGCCGGCATTTCCCGGGGCAGGGCGGGGATCGCGACGAGCAGCCGAACCAGCCCGTGATGCTCTAGGAACGCGCGCCGATTCAGGCGAGCGTGTGATAGACCTTCTGTACGTCGTCGTCCTGCTCGAGCCGGTCGATGAGCTCGAGCGCCTCGTTCGCCTGCGCTTCCGGCAGTTCGACGGGCGTCGTGCAGATGTATTCCTGCTCGGCTGACAGGGGCACGATCTTTCGTTCCTCGAGCCGCTTCTGCAGCTGGCCGAAGTCCTCGAAGGCACAGCGCACGACGAGCTGCGGCTCGCCATTCTCGCCCGTGCTTTCGCCCATCTCGTCGAGCCCGTGGTCGATCAGGTCGAGTTCGAGTTCGTCCTGGTCGATGCCGGCGGGGTTCAGGCGGAACACGCCCATGCGCCGGAACAGGAAGCTGACGCTGCCATTGCTCGCCAGATTGCCGCCGTGCTTGGAGAGGATGTTGCGCACGCTTGCGACCGTGCGCGTCGGGTTGTCGGTCGCGGTCTCGACCAGCACGGCGACGCCGTGCGGCGCGTAGCCCTCGTAGAGCACCTGCTGGAAATCGGCCGCGCCCTGGCCCGAGGCGCGCCTGATCGCGGCCTCGACCTTGTCCTTCGGCATGTTGATCGCGCGGGCGTTCTGGATCACGCGGCGCAGGGTCGGGTTGTTCGCGGGTCGGGGCCGCCCGACTTGACGGCGATCGTGATGTCCTTGCCGATCCGCGCGAACTGCTTCGCCATGCGGTTCCAGCGGGCGAACATCGCATGCTTGCGGACTTCGAAGATGCGTCCCATTGAGGGTAGGATGCCGGAATGCGTGAAACCGTGCAGCATTGGATCGTCGAGCGCGGGTTGAATGTGGCGCGGGCGATGCTCGCGCGCGAAGCGACCCCGGCGCGCGTCCGCGAACTCGCAGCACGCGCTGCGCCTTTCATTGCACGCCGCGAATCGTTCGAGTCTTCGGTTCCGTTTGCGGTCGGCGAAGCGCGCGCCTGGTGGATCCAGCCGACGGGCGTTCCGCCGGGTGGGGTGGTTCTCTACTTTCACGGCGGCGGCTTCGTGGCGGAGGCGCGCGCGATTCACGATCCGCTGCTTGCCGCGATCGGCCGCGCATCGGGCTCGCGTGGATTCATGCTGGATTACCGGCTCGCGCCCGAACATCCCTTTCCGGCGGCGACCGAGGACTGTTTCGCGGCCTGGAATTTCCTGCTCTCATCCGGCATCGATCCGGAACGTATCGTCTTTGCGGGCGACTCGGCCGGCGGAAACCTGGCGGTCGTGACCGCGATGCGCGCGCGGGACGAGGGTCTCCCGCTTCCCGCCGCGGTTGTCCTCATATCGCCGGTGCTCGACCTGACGTGCAGCGGCGCCTCGATGGAGCGAAATGATGGCATCGACCCGTTCTTCACGGCCGCGACCATTCGTGCCATGCAGACCTGGTACGGCGCGGGATTGGACTTGCGGGACCCGCGGCTGTCGCCGCTCTTTGGGCGGTTGACCGGGCTACCGCCGATGATGCTGCTGGTCGGCAGCACGGAACTGCTGCTCGACGACACGCTGCGCTTTGCTGCAAAGATCGCCGGCGCGAGGACGGCCGTCTGGCACGACATGCCACACGTGTTCCCGGCCATGCGCGGGCTCGCGACGGGCGACCGCGCGATCGCGGAGATCGGCGATTTCATCCGCGAGCACACCGCGGGGGCTTTGAAGGGGACGTTCACCTTTACCGCGGTGCGGTAAAGGTGAACGTCCCCTTCAAAGTCATGCATCCGCTTTCGCGCCACATTGTCGATGTCCCGGATTTCCCACAGCCGGGCATCCTGTTCCGTGACATCACGCCCTTGCTGAGGTCGCATTTCGCGGCAGCCGTCGATGCGCTCGACGCGCTCTGGTCCGAAGCAGAGTGGGCGGAGCATCGACGCCGTCGCCGGCGTCGAGTCTCGCGGTTTCATACTCGCGGCCGCGCTTGCCGAGAAGCGCCGCAAGGGCTTCGTACCGGTGCGCAAGAAAGGCAAGCTGCCACCGCCGGTCGTCGAGCGACGCTATGAACTCGAATACGGCTCCGGCGTGCTCGAAATGCAGCGCGGGGACGGGAAGCTCCTCCTCGTCGATGACGTACTGGCGACCGGCGGCACGCTCGCGGCCTCGGCCGCGCTTGCGGTCGATGCCGGATTCCAGGTTCCGCACCTCGGGGTGCTGATCGACCTCGGCATCGCGAAGGAATTCCGCTGCCTCGGCATGGCGCCGCGCTTCGTCATCCACTATGGGGCGTGACACGCCTGCGATCGTCGTCGCGATGGCGCTTCCCGCCGAGAGCGCGGGCCGCTTCGAGAAGCACGGCATCGAGGTGCTCTACACCGGTGTCGGCAAGGTCAATGCGGCCATCGTGCTCACGCGCCGGCTCGCGCGTTTTCGCCGCGAGGGCCGCGGGCCGCCGCTGGTCGTGAATTTCGGCACGGCAGGCGGCGTCGGCATTCCGCCGCGCACGCTCGTTGCCTGCCGCCGATTCGTTGATCGCGACATGGACGTCGGCGGCGCTCGGTTTCGCGCTGGGCGAGACGCCACTCGATGATCTGCCGGCCATGCTCGAATTCCCGTCGTGCTTTCCTGACTTGCCCGAGGCGATTTGCGGCACCGGAGATTCGTTTGCGACCCGCGCGCAGCGTATCCCCTGCGATGTTGTGGACATGGAGGCGTTTGCGCTTGCCAAGGCCTGCCGCATCGAAGGCGCTGGCTTCGCCTGCGCGAAATACGTGAGCGACGGCGCCGACGAGAACGCGGCGGAGCACTGGCGTGAGAATGTTGCGGGCGCGGCCGATGCTTTCGTCGACCTCTACGAAAAACTCGTCAGCCGGATTCTTGCAGGCTCGAGCCTTGCTTGACCGCCATGTAGCCGCGGACAATTTCGAGTGCGCTCTTTGGACAGGGCGGCAATTCGACATCGCTTTCGCCGAGAGCGGTCGTGCGCTCGCCCCAACGCAGGACATGCGCGGACCACGAAAGCCCCGCGCCGAAACCGGTCAGCAGCAGATTGCACCCCGGCGTCACGCGGCCTTCCTCGAGCGCTTCGACGAGCGCGACCGGCACGGTCGCGGACGACATGTTGCCGTAGCGCTGGATGTTCACGAAGCAACGCTCCATCGGGATCCCGGCGCGCTTCACGACCGCCTCGATGATGCGGAGGTTGGCCTGGTGCGGCACGACGAGGTCCACGTCGTCGGGCTTGAGACCGCGCGCCGTCAGCACCGTTTCGCAGGCCCGGCTCATGCCAACCACGGCGCGCTTGAAAATCTCCTGTCCCTCGAATACCCATTCCGTATCGCCGAGTACCCAGCCGCGGTTTGCGTAACGCGTTCCCATCCCGTGAACCTGGAGAATGCCGCGCACCTCGCCGTAGCAGCCGAGCTTGTCGGCCAGCACGCCTTCCTCACGCGCGGTCGCCTGCAACACCACCGCGGCGCAGCCGTCGCCGAAAAGTATGGAAACATTGCGATTGGTCCAGTCCATCAGCGACGAAATCAGCTCGCCACCGACCACGAGCGCGTTCTTGACGACCCCAGACTTGATCATCGAACTCGCCGTGGTGAGGCCGTAGAGAAAACTCGTGCAGGCGGTATTGACGTCCATGGCGCCGGCGCCGTGTGCGCCAAGTCGTTTCTGAACCAGGGACGCCATGTTCGGAACCTGCTCGTCCATGCTGCAGGTGCCGAACACGATCAGATCGAGATCCGCGGCCGCGAGGCCCGCACCCGCGAGCGCGCGGCAGGCGGCGACGTAGCCCAGCTCTCCGAGCGACACATGCGAGATGCGCCTTTCGTTGATTCCGGTGCGCGAGCGGATCCACTCGTCGTCGGTATCGAGAAAGGTCGCCAGGTCGGCGTTAGTGAGGATGGCTGGCGGCATGCACTTGCCCCAGCCCGTGATCGTCGCAAACGGTGCGGTCATACCCCCGGGATTGTAAGGCTTCCAACCTTTGGGGCGGCCGCTGCGTCCAAGACCATGAACAGACCAAGGATCGGATGTCGCAGGTGACGAATCTGGCGAGTGCGGCGGAAGGGGGCAGCGAACTCGTGACGCGCGCCTGCCGGGGCGACATGCGGGCCTTCGAGGACCTGTATCGCCAGAATGTCGGCCGCGTTTACGGGCTTTGCCTGCGAATGACGGGCCAGCCCGACTCGGCGGAGGACCTGACCCAGGACACATTTATCAGTGCCTGGCGGAGTCTCCCCGGGTATGAGGGTCGAAGCAGCTTTTCGACCTGGCTGCACCGGATCGCGGTCAATGCGGTGTTGGCGCGCAGGCGCAGCCCCCAGGGCAGGAACGAGATCAGCATGACGGACCAGGCAGGAGAACAGATGGAATTCGTGGTGGAAGCGGAATTGGACGAAGCGACACCGATCGACATCGAGCGCGCGATCGCCGCACTTCCGCCAGGTGCGCGCGACATCGTCGTGTTGCACGGGATCTACGGATACAGCCACGAGGAAGCCGCGGGGATGCTCGGCGTCGCCGTCGGCACCTGCAAGGCCCAGTTGCATCGCGCGCGCCACCTGATGCGCGCGCGCATGGGTTCGGAGAAGACGACATGAACACCATTCCATTCGGGCCACGGAATCGCAGGATCCCTTGCTGGCGAAGGCCGCGGAACTGCCAAAGGACGTCGCGCCGGCGCGGGACCTCTGGCCTTCGATCGAAGCCCGGCTCAAGGGCGAGACGCAGACGGCCCGCCGCGCGCGCATTCGGATGGCCGGCCGCGCTCGCGGCGGGTTTCCTGGTCGCCTCGGTTTCGGCTTTGTTGACCTGGGGCCTCACGCGGAACCCGGAACCGCTCGGTGCAGCCCGAGCTGGCCGGCGTCCAGTCGGCTGAAACCGCGATCATGCCGGTCAATTACGGCCCCAATT
This sequence comes from uncultured Gammaproteobacteria bacterium, assembly GCA_963819545.1. GTDB lineage: Bacteria > Pseudomonadota > Gammaproteobacteria > Steroidobacterales > Steroidobacteraceae > SCUD01. The sequence goes on from CAWFWJ010000004.1 coordinate 27,633, forward strand.
CCGGAATCACGGCCAAGGAACTCGTCCTGCGCGACAAACTCCTCGTCCAGTTCCGCGAGAAGTTCGGCGAGCTTCAGCCTGCGACACGCGAGGCGATCGCGAAGAATCTCGCGGTCATCCAGACCGCGGCCGACGAGATCGATGCCGCGCTCGCCAAGGACCCGGCGAGCGGGATGCTGAAGGGCTTGCTGGCCGGCGCCTACAAACAGGAATTGCAGCTGTATTCGACAGTCGTCACCGCGGGTGACGGCCGCACGAGGAGAACCTGAGATGAGCATCAAGAACGCATTGCTGTCGGCCGCAATCCTGGCGGCGATCGCCCAGCCCGCGACGGCGGCGCAGAATCATGACCAAGCGCGCGACGGTCGCACCCGACGCGACGATCGAAGTGTCGAACGTCCAGGGCAGCGTCGGCATCACCGCCTGGGACCGCAACGAGGTCGAACTCGTCGCGGTACTCGAGAGCGACAAGGACGAACTCGAATTCGAGGCGACGGACCGACACGTGCGCATCGAGGTAAATCGTCCGAATGGCAAGTACGGCAACGCGAACAATGAGGAATGCGGTGCCTGACGCTTCGCGTGCCGAAGGGCGCGCGCCTCATCATCGATACGGTCAGCGCGGACATCACGGTCAACGGCGTGCGCGGCGAGCAGAGTCTCGAGTCGGTGAGCGGCGAGGTCAAGACCCAGGCCTTCGATGCGCCGGTCACCCTTGCTTCCGTATCCGGCGAAGTCACCGTGACCGGCAATGGCGGCAAGGCGGCGGTTTCGACCGAAAACGTGAGCGGATCGACCACCGTCACGGGCATCCGCGGCAGCTTTGAGGGCGAGGTGGTGAGTGGCTTCATCAACGCCACGGTCGCGGATGCGGAGCGCCTGGAAGTCAGCTCGGTGTCGGGTGAAATCGAAATCCATGCGGATCTGGCTCCGACGGCGCGTGTCGAGATGGAATCGATCAGCGGCCAGATTGCATTGACGGTGAAACCGCCGGTCAATGCCGATTTCGAACTCGAGTCCTTCAGCGGCGCACCTCGAAAATTGCTTCGGCCAGAAGGCGCGCGACACGAGCAAGTACACGCCGGGCAGCGAGCTCAGTTTCACCCAGGGCAACGGCGGAGCCAGGATCGAGATTGAAACGCTCTCCGGCGAGATCAGCATCTGCGACCACTGAGTTAGAATCCGGTGGTCCGTTCGGGCCACCGGATTCATGCGATACAAGCGACCCCTCGCTACTCGTTCCGGCCGTCATCGCGTTCGTCGCGGTGGCGGCCTTTGCCGTCCTGTGGATCGGCGCACGCACTTCGCTCGCGCGTCGCGTCATCGCAGGCTGGGTCGACCGAGTCGGCCGGCCTGCCCGCGACGATTGAGACGCTACGGATCGGATTCCTGCCGAAGCCTGTGCTCGATATCGGCGGGCTCGCGATCGCCCAGCCTCCCGGCTTTGGACCCGAGCCACTCATCGAAATTGGCCACGTCCGTGCTTCGATTCCATGGGGCGGTCTGTTCGGCACGACCTCGATCGAGACTCTGTCGATCTCGGATGCGATCGCGCGGCTCGAGGTCGCCGGGAACGGCGAGACGAACTGGTCGCGGTTCGGCGGCGAATCCGTCGAGTCGGGCGCGCCAGGCTGCGAGTCCGGCCTGGTCGATCGGCAAGCTCGATCTCGAGCGCGGCACGATCGAGTACCGAGGACCGGCCGGCCGGATCGCACTGGCAACTGACGGCGATCAATGCCGCTGCCACGGACGTGGCGCCCGCCGTCGCGTTTCCGATCGAACTTCGTCTCGCCGGAATTTTCGGCGACAACACCATTCACTATGCGATGAAGGGTGAGGCCAGGCTCGACCTGGATGCGGGCGCCTACGAAGCGAGAGGACTTGATTTTCGCGGCTGGGCCGGCGGGGACCCGCTGCCGCTCGCAGGCGTCGAGCTCACTGGGACGCTGAAGCGCGCGGCCTTCGAGAGCGCGACGGGTGTCGCGATGCTCGACGACGGCAGGTTTACGTCTCGCGGGCATTCCCGGCGCGTTCGACGGCACCATGAGCTCGACGAGCCGCAGTTGCAGGCCGAGTTCCGCCTGAATACCGCGGACTTCGCGCCGCGAACCGCCGGCGATCATCTTCGGCCATCCGCTGCCGGCGACCACCGACCCGCTGGCCTTCGGAAGCCTGCAGCTTTCGCTCGAAGGCCGCATGCAGGACGGCGAACTCAGTCTTGATCCCGTGTCCGGCCGGCTCGACGACACGAACTTCGATGCCCGGGTCGTGCCGGCACGGCGATTGGTGCGCGCGAACCTCGATCGTATCGACGTCAACCGCTACCTGGCGCCCGACGTGAAAACCGTCCGGAAAAAGAAGCCGACACTCGAGGCGGCCGTGGCGGAGCTTGCCCAGTTTGACATCGATGCCGAGATCCGCATCGCGGAGGCGCGTCGTCGCAGGCGCCAAGCTCCGCGATACCGTCATCCGCGTCGAACGCGACGGCGGCGAAGCACCATGAGCAAGCGCCCGCCCGAACTCGCAGATCTCCTGCTGGCCTGGTTCGAAGTCCATGGCCGCCGGAACCTGCCGTGGCAGCAGGACCCGACGCCGTATCGCGTGTGGATTTCCGAAGTGATGCTTCAGCAGACCCAGGTCGAGACCGCCAAGCCGTACTTCGAGCGCTTCATCGAGCGGTTTCCGGACGCGGCGACGCTTGCGGCCGCGCCACAGGACGAGGTCCTGCGGCTCTGGTCGGGCCTCGGCTACTACGCGCGCGCCCGCAATCTTCATCGCGGAGCGCAGCAGGTCGCTGCAGAGCACGATGGCCGCTTGCCCGAATCGCTCGATGAGTTGATGGCGCTCCCTGGCATCGGCCGTTCGACGGCGGGCGCAATCCTCGCGCTTGCGCGCGGGCAACGCCACCCGATCCTGGATGGCAACGTCAAGCGCGTGCTCGCACGCGTGTTCCTCATCGAGGATGCGCCGGAGTCGACGAGCGGCGTGCGGAAACTCTGGGAGCATGCAGAAGCGTGCACGCCCCGGAGCCGCGTCGCGGAGTACACGCAGGCGATCATGGATCTCGGGGCAACGGTCTGCACGCGCGCGAATCCAGCCTGCGTTGCCTGCCCGCTCCGCATCCGCTGCCGCGCCGTCGCGACGGGAAGCGTCGCCCGATTGCCGGCGCCGCGTCGCCGCGCGCCGCGGCGGCTGCGTCGCTCGCACATGCTCTTCGTGCTCAGGGACGGGCGAGTCTTGCTCGCAACGGCGTCCGCCGCGCGGGATCTGGGGCGGGCTCTGGGCGCCGCCGGAGTTTCCGGAGGCCGATGCGGCGCTCGCCTGGGCCGCCGCGCGCTTCGCGAAGCTTGCATCGCGCGCGAAACGACTGCCGGTGCTGCGGCACGCGTTCACGCATTTCGATCTCGACATCGAGCCGTGGGTGCTCGAAATTGGCGGCGCGGCCCGCGAGATCGCCGAGGGCGGCGAACGCTGGCTCGCTCTTGCCGCATTGAATGCGGTCGGATTGCCGGCGCCCGTGGCAAGATTGCTGAAGGAGTGCAGGGATGGCCAGAATGGTTCAATGCGTGAAGCTCGGCCGCGAGGCGCCCGGTCTCGAGCGCCCGCCGTATCCGGGTGAGCTCGGCCAGCGCATTTTCGAAAACGTCTCGAAGGAAGCCTGGCAGCAGTGGCTCGGCCACCAGACCATGCTGATCAACGAGTACCGGCTGGTGGCGTTCGAACCGAAGGCGCGGCAGTTCCTGGTCGGCGAGATGGAGAAGTTCTTCTTCGGCGGCGGGTCGAAGGCGCCAGAAGGCTTTGTCGACCCCGACAAGGCGGATTCTTGACGCTCGCGCAGCGGGCCCTGTCTAATACGCAGCCCTGAATACGGCCAGGTAGCTCAGTTGGTAGAGCAGCGGACTGAAAATCCGCGTGTCGGTGGTTCGATTCCGCCCCTGGCCACCATTCTCGCTCGGTCCGTTCCGGTCACATGGGTGACGGTTTATACCGGAGACAAACTTGCCGTTGGAGCTTTGGCGAATTGAATTGAAAGAACCTGGTTGGCGCCCGGAACAGCAGCTACTTCAGCCTTTCGGCGATCGCCTCGAGTTCCTGCGCGGCGAGCTGGTCCTTGCCGCGGCCCATGGCACGCTTCGCGGCGATCAGATCAGGCAAGGACATCACCAGGCAGCGACGGCCGAATAGTTCGACTTCGACCGCTCCGGCCCGCACCCGCAGAAAATCACCGATTCCCGTTATCGAAGTCAGGAAATCGATCGCGCCGGCGTCCGTCTCGAGATACAGGTTCTTGAGCTCGATGCCGGGGTCCGGATTGGTCAGGAACGACAGTCGCCCGCTGCCCACACGATGAACCGGTGTCAGATCCGCAAGGATTTTGCGCAGCTTTCCGACCGTGACATCCGTCAGAACCGTGCAAACGTCGAGATCCCGCGTCACCAATGTCGATCCGTGCAACACGGCGGCAAATCCGCCGACGATGACGAACTCGATATCAGCGTCGGACAGTCGCTCGAGCAGCTGCTTCAGGTCGGCCACGAATCGTCGAACGGCAAGTCGTCAGCGCTATTGCCAGGTCGAGCGCTGCCTGGTGTTTCAGCACCCGTTCCTCAAGACTGAGACGCAGATTCGCCTCAATGAGGCCAGCATCGAATCCAGCCTTCTGCAGCGAATCGGTCAATGGACTAGAACCGGGCATCGGGTTGCAATTATAGCAGTCCGCCACGGGATGAATGCCTCTCCGCTACCTGGCCGGTGCGGCATGCACTCTCGTTGTCTCCGCACAGCCGCGCTGAAACCCCGCGCTCTTTAACCAGCGCGGCCGCCTCCCGCTTGAACTGCGGACTGAAAATCCGCGTGTCGGTGGTTCGATTCCGGCCCTGGCCACCATCTTTTCAAGGTCCGTTCCGGTCACATAGGTGACGGTTTATACCGGAGACAATCTCCAACTCGATGAAGCGCATGCGGTTTCGAGCATCACCTACGGACCATCGGCGGCCGCCAGCGCGCGATTCGGCCGACCATCGGACTTCGTGATTTCGCGCCGCGGGGCGGGCGCTCACAATCCACGCGATTGCCAACGCGGTGAGTATCCGCGACCATTCCCGGCCGGCAAGTGGGAATCCCCGACATGCCCGAAGGCCGCGACGGAGAACAGGCACCTGATGCCGCGCTTGCGGCGCCGGGAGCCGTGCACCGCCAGTCCGGCACCCACACGGTATTCATAAGTTACGCTTCGTCCGATCGGGCGGTTGCCGACTCCGTTTGTGCCGCCCTGGAACGCGCGGGTGTGAATTGCTGGATCGCGCCGCGGGACGTGACGCCCGGCGAGTTTTATTCCGAGGCGATCGTTCACGCCATCGATTCGGCCAAGGTCGTGGTGCTCATCCTGTCGCAGAACGCCGCTGTGTCCCAGCACGTACTCAGGGAAGTGGAACGCGCGAGTTCGAAGCGGCACCCCGTAGTGTCGTTCCGCATTGACCTCGCGCCGTTGCCGGCCGCTCTTGAGTATTTCCTGAACACCTCCCAGTGGCTTGATGCGAGCGCCATCGGGGTCGAGCGTGCGTTGCCCAAGCTGGTTGATGCAGTGCAGCGTGGCGTAGCGCACACATCCGATTCAGCGACGTCTCCTTATGGCGGTGCACGATCGGCGGCGCGTACAGAACCGGACGGTTCCGTAGCTACCCAGATGCGCCAACGATCGAGACTGATGCTCCTCGCGTTGGCCGCCCTCACCGCTGTCGCTCTCGCGTACCTGGTCGTCGACCAGTTCTGGCTGTCAAAGCGCGTCGACGAGCAGAAGTTTTCTGAGGCGGCAACGCCTTACCCAACCGGCGAATCCTTCGGCGGCGTCAGTGGCCCCGGATAAGTCGATCGCCGTACTGCCTTTCGTGGACATGAGTCCGCCGACAAGGATCAGGAGTACATGTCCGATGGAATGGCGGAGGAAATCCTGAATCTGCTGGCGCAGGCTCCCGACCTGAAGGTCATCGCTCGTACGTCTTCATTTGCCTTCAAGGGCCAAGATGTCGAAGTCTCCGAAATCGCCAGGAGGCTAAACGTCGCCCACGTGCTGGAGGGCAGCGTACGCACCTCCGGCAAGCAGATGCGCATCACCGCGCAGCTGGTTCGCACAGCTGACAGCACACACTTGTGGTCGGAGCGCTATGACCGGCCGATGGATAACATCTTCGCCGTGCAAGACGAGATCGCCAATGCAATCGTGCAGGCGCTGCAAATTCGGCTTGCGGGCGGAGAGTTGAACCGAAGGAAAGGTGGCTCACAAAACCTCGAGGCCTACAGGTTGTACCTCCAATCCTGGAGCGCTACGGACCAGACCACCCGGTCGTCACTGGATGCTGCGGTTGAGTACGCACAACAAGCCATCAAACTCGATCCGAACCTATGGTAAGGCATGGTACGCGCTGGCAAATGCCTTTGCCATGCAAGCAGACAACGGGTATCTGCCCGCTACAGACGGCTATGGGCGCGCGCGAAAGTTTGCTACGCAAGCTTTGCAATTTAGTCCAGATCTAGCGGATGCACATGTCCAACTCGCGTACATCCATCAAACCCTTGATTGGGAGTGGTCGGCTGCAAAAGCCGAATTGCAGCGGGCATTTGCCATTAGAGCCGACAAATTCGTATGCGCACCTTACTGCTGGAAAGCTGTCCGCAACACTCGGCGAGTGGGACGATGCGGAGCGGCAATATCTTGCGGCGCTTGTCCGTGATCCATTGAATATTTATGTGACTTTTAACCTCGGACATGCTTACTACCTGGCTGGTCGATTCGCGGAATCTGAATCGACGTATAGAAGGTTACTCGAGTTCGCCCCGGATTTCGGGTGGACTGGCCCATATCTTGGCAAGACTCTGCTGGCGCAGGGCAAGCCGCAGGAGGCACTTGCAATTGTGCAGCGGGTAGAGTCGAGCGGACGATGATCGACTGCTGTATTCGCCGATCGTATTGCAGGCAGCCGGGCGACTGGCCGAGGCTGACAAAGAACTGGAAGCTTTGATTGCGCGGTGGGGCGATACCGGAGCGTACTTTGTAGCCCAGACATATGCGTACCGCGGTGACTACGAACTTGCACTTGAGTGGCTCGAACGAGCCTACAAGCAAAAGGATGCAAGTCTGGTCGAAATCGTCGGCGAGCCGCTGTTCAAGGGCATGGCTGATGACCCTCGCTTCAAGGCCTTCCTTCGCAAGATGAATCTGCCCGAATGACCGAGGACCCTTCCACCCAGACAACCCCGGACAGCGCGGTATTCGTCAGCTACGCCTCGCAGGATGTAGCCGTCGCCAATGCGATTGTCGAGGCCCTGGAAAAGCATGGGCTCAGGTGCTGGATCGCGCCTCGCGACGTAAGAGCCGGAGCCCAGTATGCGGACGCGATCGTTCGAGCGATCAGCAGTGCCAAGGCCCTTGTGCTGGTGTTGTCGGCAAATGCCATTGCGTCCTCGCATGTCGGCAAAGAGATCGAGCGCGCCTCCTCCAAGAAACGCCCGATCATTGCGCTGCGAGTCGATGCGGCACCGCTCACCCCGGCGCTCGAGTACTTCCTCAGTGAATCGCAGTGGATCGAGGCTCAAGCGGGACATCTGGAGGCCGCATACGCCAAGCTGATCGACGCGATTCGCGAGCCTGACCGAACTGCGCCGAATGACATTCCCGCTGTGGTTCCAGAAGCCAGGACCGCGCTGGCGTCAAATCCAAAATCACGTCGCAATCGGATTCTGCTAGCGGCAGGACTCGCCGTCGTCGCGGTGACGATCGCCGCGCTATGGGCGGCTAAGTTCTGGCCGACGAAACAGGTCACGGCGGAACCACCGACGACGGCTGCGACGACCGCCGTCAGCGACAAGTCGATCGCGGTTCTGCCGTTCGTGAACATGAGTTCGGACAAGGAACAGGAATATTTTTCCGATGGGCTATCAGAAGAGCTACTGAATCTCCTCGCGAAAATTCCGGACCTGCGGGTGGCGGCGCGCACGTCGTCGTTCTATTTCAAGGGCAAGGACGTGAAGCTGACGGAGGTTGCGCGCGAATTGCAGGTCGCGAATATCCTCGAAGGCTCGGTGCGAAAGTCGGGCAATCGCGTGCGCATCACCACCCAGCTGATCCGGGCGTCCGACGGCTATCACCAGTGGTCAGAGACCTATGACCGCACGCTCGACGATATCTTTGCGGTTCAGGAAGAGATCGCGGCAGCAGTTGTCTCGCAGCTAAAGATTATCTTGCTTGGCGCAACGCCAACGGTTCGCAAGACAAGGCCCGAAGCATATACCTTGTATTTGCAAGCAGAGCAGCTGTCGCGTCAGGTCGAATGGCCATGCCCAGAGTGCATTGTGCTGTACCAAAAAACGCTGGCGATCGATCCTGACTACACGCCAGCAGTGATTGGACTGGCGTGGCACTACGCCGGAGAGGCGAACTGGGGCTTTCGTCCTCTCGCTGCGGGCATGGATGAAGCACGTGCATTCGTCAGTAAGGCGCTTGTTCTTGATCCAGAATATGCACCAGCTCACGCACTTCTTGGCTACATCGCGCAGCAGTATGACCAAGATCTCGCGGCTGCTGCGGCTCACTTCGAGCGCGCATTGGCACTGGATCCGCGTGACATAGACATTTTGGTTAACGCGTCCTATTTCAGTGGAACACTTGGTCGTCTAAATTCACTGGTACCACTTGGGGAATACCTCGTCAGACGCGATCCGCTGGACGCCCAGACCCATGTGCTTCTCGCCTACATTGATTTTGATGCGGGCCGACTCGAGGAGTCGATTACTAGCTCGCGCACGGCGCTTAAGCTGAGTCCGGGAATGAGCTTCTTGCACACTTGGATTGGCCACGCGTTAATGTTGATGGGGGATTATCGGGCCGCCTTGACTGAGTATGAAAAAGACACACTGGAACCCACGAGGTTGACCGAGCTGGCGATGGCTCATTACGCGATGGGTAACGCTTCGAAATCCGACGCAGAGCTTGCCGGACTGATCGCGAAGCACGAGGACTGGGCGTACGCGATCGCTAGTGTCTTCGCCTACCAGGGAAAAAGTGATCAAGCGTTCAAATGGTTGGACAAGGCGGTAGTCAATCGGGACAGCAGCCTAAACAGCCTGCCTAGGGACCCGTTCCTCCGGAATCTGCATAATGATTCGCGGTGGTTACCGTTCCTGAAAAAACTAGGCAAGTCGCCGGAGCAGCTGGCGGCGATCAAGTTCGAGCTGAAGGTGCCGCAGTAGGGTATGTGGAGTGGGGTGACCCGCCGATTCTCGATCCGCGTGTCGGCGGTTCGATTCCGGCCCTGGCCACCATTTTGGTCCTTTCCGGACAGATGTGTAACAAGCCAGATATTATTCATGGACTCCACGCTGTCATTGATAGAAGACACACCATGAGATCACTCTGCCTCGGTCGCATTTGTGTCAGATACCGAAAGGCTCTACATCATCTGGGTGCCGCGATCGTCGCAGGCGCCACTCTCTTCGTGTCGCCGAACGTCGCTGCCCAGAGCGAGTGGAGCGTTACCAATTTAGGCGCACCCATCAACAGCGAATATCACGACGGGTGGGCGACGATCACCGGCGACGGATTGACGCTCTACTTTTCATCGAATCGACCTGGCGGCTTCACGCCGGCCAATATCGAAGACGGCTGGGCCGCCGCCAAGGACGGCACCCGGACCCACTACAGCATCTACGTCAGCCACCGAAAGACGCGCGCAGCACAGTGGAGCGAGCCGAAGCTCTTGCCCAAAGGTGTCAACAGCCAACACAGCGATCACAGCGCCTTGCAGTCGCAAGACGGACATTGGCTGTTTTTTGCTAGCGACCGCCCGGGTGGCTGCGGCGATCTCGACCTCTACGCAAGCTTCCGCAAGGATGTCGAGGACGACATGGCCTGGGAAGAGCCGCGCAATCTGGGATGCGAAGGAGACGGAGGGCCAAACGGCGCGGGCATCGACTCTTGCCCAAACTACGACGATTACGGACACCTGTACTTCACTTCTGCGAAAGACGGCAATCCCGCTAATCTTGAATTCAAGGCTACGGTCTTCGATGAAAAGACCTCAAAAGCGACCCTTGCCAGCATAATGGCGATCAGCACTCCTCACTTTGACGGGCACATCGATCCGAAGAACGGCTACGTCTGGGCCGTATACCCGACCGGCAAGGGGGGCAGTGACATATGGCAGTTCGAAAACGGCGAAACCGAACGCGACCCGGCTAAATGGGTCAATCCGCAAGTCTTGTCGGAGCCGATAAATACCGTGGGCGAAGATCAGATGCCAGCTTCGACCGATGACGGCACGATTCTGACTTTTGTATCAGACCGCCTAGGCGGCAAGGGAGGAATGGACATCTACGAAGCTGTTCGCCGTTAAAGCCGGGAAGTAGTGCGCGAAAGGACTCCTTTGATGTGAACAGGCGCCGACGGTTGACCAGATTTCAGGTCGAACCGGCGTCGAACCCTGACCAGGCTACACGCCCGAGAGGCACAGAGAATCAGCAGGTTACATTGTGCGAGGGTGGTTAACCTTGGGCGCCGGCTGCTGGTCAATGCTGGACGCTCGTTGACAACGTTACTCCCGTCCGGGACCAAACTCGGGTGTCAGGTCGCCTGGCCACCACCCTTGCAATTATTTTTTAGTGAGCCAGTCAGCAAGTAGCCCACGAGGCATCAGAATTCCAGTTGTGAGTTGTCCAAAAAACAATCTGATCAACCTCGCGTCATCGTCAAAGGATTGAGACGCCAGATGGCGAAGTTAAGCGCCGCTGCGAAGCTGACCCATAGGAGGTATGGTAAAAGAAGCAAGGCTGCCCCAGCGTGCACAGGATAGAAGAGCAACATTGTTGCGACGATGGACAGCCAGACCAGCACGATGTCCAGGAATCCGAGACCGGGGCGGTGCAGGCCGAAGAAGATCGGAGTCCAGGCGGCATTCAGAACAAGCTGGATAGCATAGACAACAAGTGCCAGCGCGGCGCCGGAGAATCCGGCCTCCCGCCAAACCAACCAGCCGGATACTGCGATAGTGAAATACAGTGCGGTCCAGACCGGTGCGAACAGCCGGTTCGGCGGCCGCCAGGGAGGCTTAGCCAGTCGCTCGTACCAATCGCCCGGTCGAAAAAACACGCCAGTGAGGGCCGCGGCGAAACAAGCGGCGATGAACCCGAGCAGCGCAACCAAGGAGGGTGCGTTCATGATTCCATCTTTACTGCGTGTGAGCTTCCAGGAACCACAGCGCCTTGTCGAGTGCGCGGGAATAGCCGGTGAGAATATCGGCGGTGTCCTTATCGCCGGCCTCATCTGTTTCCTCGATGGCCGCGCGCACAGAATTCGCCACTTGCGAATAGCGCGCAATCAATTCCTTCAAATGGTCCATGCCGGACGAAATGTTGGTGGGATAGGCCACCAACTGGCTTTCCTTCGCCACCACCTGCATCGTGCCCATGGCGATGCCGCCCAACTGCACCACGCGCTCGGCCATCGTATCGACATGGCCGTCGATCTCGGTGCGGAAGCCGTCGATCATTTCGTGCAGCGCGATGAATTGCGGGCCCTTGATGTTCCAATGCGCTTGCTTGGTGAGCAGTGCCAAATCAATGGAATCTGCCAGCCGGGCATTGAGCACCGTGATCGACACGCTCTTGGCATTGGATTTCAGATTGTTGGTGGTCTTGAACGTTGCGGCCATTGCCATCTCCTGAAAAATTACATGCTGCGAAATTCGATGACCGTAAAGCCCAGGCCGATGAGCAGCATTACAAAAACGAAAATGCCGATGTACAGAAGATCGACAGGCATCACTGCTTTCTCGCCAGAAACGCGGCCAGCTTAAAGTAGATTCCAAAGCAGAAAATGGACGGCACCCAGATCGCCGTGAAGATCGCCTGCTCGCGGTCTTGCAGGAAAAACCACAGATAGGCGGAGATGAAAAACGAAATCATCACCGCCAGGAGAATGAAGTAATCCGATTTCTTGAACATGCAAGCTCTCCAGGAGTTCTACTGTTCCAGATAGTCTACGATGCCATAACCAATGGCGCTCAGTAGACAACCAGTTATCGCCACCGAACCAATGACACGTACGCCCGACGAGATACCTGTGGCAAACGATTCTGCAGTGACTAGTCCGGTCGCACCGAGTATCAGGGCAACGCAGCTGATCAGTGTCAGGGAATTGCCAACAAGAATCAGCAGCCTGTGTGTGAGGCTCTTTGCGGTGTTCACGTGCGTTGCAGGTTGGGCTGGCCCACAGGTTACTATTGAATTGCGAAGCCTTCGCGTTGAATCGCAACCCATAGTTTCGTCTGATCGCCAACCTTCACTGGCAAGACGCGCCAGTACATGATGAAGGGGGTTCGGTCCTTCCTGTAGTTGATGGCTCGACCTTCGAACTTGCCACCTTTCTTCAGTACCTTGCCGAGGCGCGCAATCACCTTTCTGTCGGTGCCGGGTCCCTGCAGGATTCGCGGGGTTTTCCCTATGACCTCCGACGGCGTATAGCCAGTTAGTGTCTTGAATGCGTTGTTGGCATAGATGATCTTTGCTGCTTTGGTTGCATCCGTGATCAAGATCGAGTCATAGCTCGCCTCCATCAGCACCTGAAGAACCTGCAGGCTGGCATCCGTGTCGCGTAAGATCTTTTCCAGAGAACCGGCCATTGAAGTTTTCCCTTTTGCAGGCGTCGAGCCTGGCGGTTGAAAGAACATGACAGCGCCCGCGTTCGCGGGCGTTGTCAGGGTTCCGGCCGCTGAATGATCTGCGACCGTCTGCTGCTTGCAGAGTGCTTCTTACTTGGGTATCACCACGGTATCGATGACGTGGATTACGCCGTTGTCAGCAATGATGTCGACGGCGGTGACATTGGCATTGTCGACTTTGACGCCGCCCATTGTGGTCACGGTCAGTGAAGAGCCCTGCACTGTCTTGACCATGCCGGCCTTGACGTCCTTGGACATCACCGCGCCCGGAACGACGTGGTAAGTAAGAACTGCGGTCAGCTTGGCCTTGTCAGCAAGCAGTGCATCTAGGTCTGCCTTGGGGATCTTTGCGAAGGCAGCGTCAGTCGGTGCAAAAACCGTGAACGGGCCGCTGCCCTTCAGGGTGTCAACCAGGTCGGCTACCTGCAAAGCGGTCGCAAGCGTGTTGAAATCGCCCGCTGAAACGGCGGTATCAACGATGTCCTTGGCATTCGCGGCGGACACCAGGCAGAACGAAACGGCTACGGCTGAGATCAGCTTATTCATGACTTTTCCTTTTAGGTCGTAAAATATTGAACTGTGATTGAACGCGTAAGTTACATGATTGTTGTGGAAATGAACAGGAAAATAATGGGATACTTCTTCTTAATTGAGTACAAAACAAGTTCAATAAGAGGCATCCATGCCAAGTAAGCAACAGAATGCGGCTGACGGACCTGTGTACCGGAGCGGTGCGGTGGCAAGACTCACGGGCATCCCGGTGCAGACGCTTCGCGTCTGGGAGCGGCGCTACAAGATCGTTGGGCCGCGGCAGAGCGCGACCGGGCAGCGCCAGTACTCACCAGAAGAAGTGGCGCGGCTCACGGTCATCAAGCAGCTTGTCGACTCAGGGCATGCCATCGGCTCAATCGCCACGCTCGACCTGGAAAGGTTGCAGTCCATGCTCGACAAGGCCGCGCGCGCTTCCCGCGCAGTGCCTCGCTTAGCCGGCTCTACCGCCGCGGGCACAAAGGCCCCGGTGCGCGCTGCGATCGTTGGCGACGCACTCGCCATGCGCGTGGAGCATTTTCACCTGCCCGCGTTGCAAATCGTGGCAACAAGTCCTGATGCCGAAGGCGCGATCAAGGCTCTGCGGGGTGTGACGGCCGATGTCCTGCTGGTCGAATTGCCGACTCTGCAGCGCGAATCGGCGCAGACAATTCGCTCATTGGCTCTGCAAGTCGGGTCGCGGCAGATCATCGTGGAATACGGCTACGGCCCGAAACGCATCGAGCAGGAGCTGCGCGCACTCGGCTGCAACCTGGTGCATGCGCCCATGAATATCGACCAACTGAAATCGCTGTGTCAGCTCCTGCCTGCCGCACCCGGGGGCCGCACACCCGCCTCTTTACCGCAGATTGGCCCTGCCGCGCCGCGGCGTTTCGACAACAAGACACTCGCCGAAATCTCCCTTGCCTCAGTAACCTTGAACTGTGAGTGCCCGCATCACATCTCCGAGCTGTTGGTGCACTTGGGCAATTTCGAGACTTACAGCGCCGAGTGCGAAAGCCGCAGCCCGGCCGACGCGGCACTGCATCACTACTTGAATGAGGTAACGGGAAATGCCCGTGCCATGCTGGAGGAGGCCTTGACACGTGTCGTCGAAGCGGAAGGCATTTCGCTGCCTGCCTGAAAGCAGGGACGGTGCATCACTTGATCGACGAAAACCTGGATGGGGAATCAATACCCCGTTCCGCGCCATTCCCGCCAGGCGGTATTGCCGTCGTGTTCGGGGCCAGCGGCGGGATCGGCCACGCGCTCACGACCCGGCTCCGTGCTCATCCGGATTTCCCGATCGTGTCGGGTTACTCGCGCACCTCCTTGATCCCACTAGACCTCGGCGTCGAGTCGAGCATCGAGGTGGCCGCTGCGGATCTCAGGCGCCGTGGCGTAGATGTGCGACTGCTGATCGACGCAACCGGCGTGCTCGAAGGCGACGGCTGCGTCGCCGAGAAGACCTGGCGCCAGCTGGATCCCGCCGCGATGGCGCGAGCGTTCGTGGTCAACGCGATCGGGCCGGCGCTTCTCATGAAGCATTTTCTCCCGCTGCTGCCACGCGAAGGCAAGTGCGTGTTCGCCACCTTGTCAGCACGTGTTGGCAGCATTGGCGACAACCGGCTTGGCGGTTGGTACAGTTACCGCGCGTCGAAGGCTGCGCTGAATCAGATCGTGCGCACCGCTGCGATTGAGCTGCGTCGCACCCGGCCGGAAGCCGTATGCGTAGCGTTGCATCCGGGCACCGTTGACACACGTTTGTCGGTGCGCTTCGCAAAGCCGGGGCTTGAAGTGCAGTCGCCGGATACGGCGGCGCAACGGATCATGACATTGATCGACACGCTGACACCCGTGTCTTCGGGGGAATTCATTGACCAGCGGGGGCGGCCGATCGCCTGGTAACAGATCCTGACCGGATTGTGAACAGGCGCCGACGGTTGACCAGATTTCAGGTCGAACCGGCGTCGAACCCTGACCAGGCTACACGCCCGAGAGGCACAGAGAATCAGCAGGTTACATTGTGCGAGGGTGGTTAACCTTGGGCGCCGGCTGCTGGTCAATGCTGGACGCTCGTTGACAGGTGATTCAATTCCGCCCCCAGCCACGACTTCTTTCCCGATCAATCAGCCATGTCATAGCGCTCGCGTTCTGTTCAGAACCAACCCATCGGCTCTTTCAGAATCGCGATCTCTTCCGTCGTAGAAGCTCGATTGAGCGTGGCATTTCGATGTGGAAAGCGGCCGAATCGGTCGATGATCACCTTGTGCGCCATGGCATGGCGCGTCCATTCCTCATGGCCAAGACACTCGAACAGTTGGAGCGACATCGCCTGGTCCTCGCGGTCCTCGCTATGCTCGAAGGGAAGGTAGAGAAAGAGTCGCTCCTGCTTTTTCATGGCGGCGTCGAAACCCTGTTCAATCGCCGTCCTGGCAAGTCGCCGGGCAATGGCATCGGCAGCATAGGCTCGTGGAGTTCCCCTGAACATGTTGCGCGAAAACTGATCCAGGACGATGGCTGCGGCGAGTAACGGACGTGGCGCGGCGACACCGAAACCATCATCTGCCACGAGCTGTTCGTGTAGCGTCAGAAAGCGCTTGCGAATCTGCGCATCTAAGTCGTCGCTTCTCGCGAACCAATGATCTTCTGTCAGCTCCTCGAACCAGAAGCGGATGACCTCGCCGACCCAGGCCGGTTCGAAATCTTCAGTTTTCGATGGGGTACTGGACACCTGATCAGCCAACGTTAGTCCGGCAGGCCGGCCATATGAAGGGATTCTGCCAAATTCTCAGCATCGGCTGGAAACTTGAACGGTTCCTTCGACATGTAGTGAGCAATCGAAAAACCGGGCCTCAGGGTCAGACATTCGGCCACGCTGGCCTTGGCGCGGTCGCTGTCACCCAACCGGGCGTGGCAGCCGGCCATGAGTGCGATGGTCCGATACGGCCGAGCGGACACACGGTCGAACACTTCCAAGGCTTCCCCATACCCGAGCAAGACCATGTGAGCCTGGCCGATTGAGCGCCAATACCAAGGCTCATCGAAATACGGATCGATCTCCCTCGCGTGCTTGAACGACGCCAGCGCCGCTTCGGCCTGGCCGACATAGATCAGGATGTATCCCATGTCAGCCCTGATCCATTGGTTGTTCGGATTGAGCTCGATCGCTCGTCGTGCATATTGCAGCGCCTGATCGAACGACCGCCGCCGCAAGCAGACGTTAGCCAATGCTGAAAAGCAGGTGCTCTCGTTTTCATCAAGTTCGACACCGCGTTTTGCCAAGACATACGCCTCCTGCAGCGCGACATCGGAATCGCTCGGGTCGTCGTACCATGCCCCATAACAAAGGAAAGCCAGCAAGGCATGCGCGAAACCATAGCCAGGGTCAATCCCGATTGCCTTCTCGATCAGACGTTTTGCCTCCGCAGCGCCATTCGGATCGTCCCAGGACAGTGCATTGGCCTGCAGGATATATTCGTATGCGGCGAGGCTTGCCGGCGGCTTCCGGCGTACTCGTTCGATATCCGAGGCCTGGACCCGACCTACGAGCGTGCTGACGATTGTCTGCACGACCTGATCCTGGACGGAAAAGACACCGGCCAGGTCCCGGTCGAACTTCTCGCCCCAGATGTGGCTACCGGTTTCAGTATCGATCAACTGCGCGGTGATCCGGATGCTCTCGCCCATGCGCCGGACGCTTCCTTCGACGATATAACGGACATTCAATTCGCGGGCGACCTGCTTCATGTCGACCGCGACGCCGCGATACCGGAACGAAGCCGAGCGAGACCGCACTGCAAGTAGGCGCCAACGCGACAGCTCAGTAATGATGTCCTCGGTGATGCCGTCGCTGAAATGTTCCTGCCCCGGGTCGGCGCTCATGTTGGTGAAAGGCAGAACACAGATCGCGACGCGGGCAGGAGCGGTGGCAGGAGAAGGCGCAGTCACGTCGGCCTTGGCAATCTCAGGCTTGGACGTGCCCTGACGAGCGAGGATGGCGCCCAGTGCGCGCAGCACCTCCCGGCCCTGCGGGCTCTGGGGATCTT
This sequence comes from uncultured Gammaproteobacteria bacterium, assembly GCA_963819545.1. Taxonomy (GTDB): domain Bacteria; phylum Pseudomonadota; class Gammaproteobacteria; order Steroidobacterales; family Steroidobacteraceae; genus SCUD01. Next base: position 44,920 of record CAWFWJ010000004.1, read on the forward strand.
CATTCCAGTCATCGAAGTCGGTCGTGTGAAGCGCGCGCACGTCGATCGGCAGGTTGGCGCCTTCGAAGCGCAGGGGAACGAGGATGCCGCGGTCAGCTCCCTCTCGCGCCTCGCCGCGCACCCAGCGTGACTCCACCGAAGCTGGCGTCCACACCACCAGGACGGCGGCCGCGGCCTTGAGTTCGGCGGCGATCTGGCGGTCGAATTCCTGGCCGGGATCCATCGCCGGGTCCCACCACACCGACCAACCCTGCGCCTCGATCGCAGCCACGAGCGGCGCAACGCGCGCCTTGTCGCTGCGGGCGTAGGAAATGAATACGTCGGCCATGCCTGCTGAACCTGAACCCGGGTTGGCCGACGTAACTCGCCGGCGACCTTGTTAGCTTAACCCGGTTCGCAGGAGGGAGAGGGCGCCTGAAAATCCGCGTGTCGGCGATTCGATTCCGTCCTTGGCACTGCGAATTCGCGTACATTTGCGACGCGAGGTCCGCGTGGACGGGGGGTGCTTCGTGAGCGACTGGTTCCGACGTTATCTGCTGCCTGGATTCGTGTTCGAAGCGGCGGTCATCGCCGGAGGCTACGCGACGGGGCGCGAGCTGGTGGAGTTCTTTCTCCCGGCGGGGCCCTGGGGAGGCCTACTCGGCATGCTGGTCAGCATGCTCTTCTGGAGCGCGGTCCTGATGATCAGCTTCGAGCTGGCGCGCCGCGCTCGGACCTACGACTACCGCTCCTTCTTCAAGCTGCTGCTCGGGCGTGGCTGGTTCCTGTTCGAGATTGCTTACCTGCTATTGCTCGTGATCATCCTCGCGGTCATGGGCGCGGCCGCCGGCGAGATCGTGCACAGCCTATTCGGCCTGCCGAAGCTGCTGGGCTCGCTCGGCATGATCGGGGCAACAGGTCTCCTTCTCTTTTATAGCAGCGCTACCATCGAGCGGTTCCTCACTGTCTCGGTAGGCTACTTGTACCTCGTCTACATCGTGTTCGTGGTGTGGAGCATCGTCGTCTTTGGCGACCGGATCGAGCATGCATTGGCTACCGAGCCACTCGGCGACAACTGGTTCAAGGCTGGAATCACCTATGCCGGCTACAACGTCGCGACACTGCCGGCGGTGCTGTTCTGCATCCGTCACCTCACGCGGCCCCGCGAGACACTCATTGCCGGATTCCTTGCGGGGCCCCTCGGCATGCTTCCCGGCGTCCTCTTCTACATCGCGATGATCGGCTATCACAGTGAGCTCGCCGACGTGGCGCTGCCGTCGGCTTTCCTGCTTGGAAAGCTCCAGGCTCCCTGGTTCGAGTTGGCTTTCCAGTTTGCCGTGCTGCTGACGCTCGTCGATACCGGCGTCGCGTTGCTGCATGCGATCAATGAAAGAGTGGCAAAGGTCTACGAAGAAAAGTCACGGCCCATGCCGAGGGCGCTACGCCCCGCGCTCGCCGTGGGAATCATGGTCGTATCCGTTTATGCGGCTTCCGCCATCGGCCTCGTCGACCTGATCGCGAAGGGCTACGGTTACCTCACGTACGCATTCATCGCGTTGCTGATCGTGCCAGTGCTTACGATCGGCCTTTGGAAGCTTCTGCGCTCCTGAGGGTCATCGATTCACCGGAGGCTGATTGCGAATGGCGTGACCGCCAGTGTCACGTAGGAGTCATCGTGCATCAATCGCAGTTCGTAATCGCCAGGCGCCAGCGGCTCAGGCAATGATTGCCCTTCGATTCGCAGCTCCCCTTCATGCAGGGCGCCCGTCGTGACGAAACCGAGGTAGTTGTACACGTTCGATTCACTGCGGCGATAGATTCCGATCCAGTCGAAGCGAAATCCCGGCATATTCATCCAGGCGACGCCGATCGGCTCGCCAGGCCGGTAAACGGCTTTTGCGACGGCGATCGACGGCTGCGCATCGCGGGCCAGAATCGAGAATCGCGTGCGCGCGAGTTCCTCGTTCCGTGTGTCGAGCAGTACGGCGTCATAGCGGCCCGGATCGAGGCCAAGCGTGGAGAGCTTGATCGATGGGCGCACCCAGAAGCCGACGGCTTCGACGCCCGTCAGGCGATCTCGCACCGGATCGCCGCCGCGCGGCGTGACGACACCCGTCCAGTCGGCCCGGTCCGGCATGTTGACGCGGATCAGGAACGACTGGCCCTGGACCACAGGCCGCGGCTCAACCGCGATCAATGCCGGTGCTTTCATCGGAACCACACTGATGGTCAACAGCACTGCGCGATGGTCCGAAGGCCAGGGCATGACTGGAATGTCGACATCGGGGTTGCCGGCTTCGCCGACGATCTCGCACTTCAGCGCCCTCGCATGCGCGGTCCAGATGTAGTCGATGCGGCCATTAATTTCGCCGTCACGTTTCATCGGGTGCGGATAGCCGGGTGTGTACGTGTGCCCGGGTTTCGCGACGGGATCCGGGTGCAGTAGTCGATAGGTATCCGTCAGGCCCGCGTCGGCGAGCCGCTTCGTCACGGGCCATTCGAACCCGGTCCCGTCCTGATGCGATGCCGAGTTGAAATCGCCGGCCAGCACGAGCGGCACGCCTTCCTTGGCAAGAAGGCCAAAGCCCCGGGCGAGCGGGAAGACCTCGGGAACGCGTTTCTCGTTTTCGCTCTCGGTGACTTCCGCAATGGAACGTCCTTCGCGCAGCAGGTCGGGCCCGAAGCGCTCGCTGGAGAGGTGCGTGTTGCCCAGTGCGATCACTCGGCCCGGCGCAACCATCGCCCAGGCATGCAAGGCGCCGGCGTCAAGACCTGTGACTGAATAAGGCTGAATGCCGTCTTCCGTGAACTCGCCGCTGCCGGAGTCGAACAGCGGAAAGCGCGAGATCAGGTGCCGGCGCACGTCGACATACGGATAGCCGGCCGCCTTCGCGATCTGTCGCGTGTTTCCATCCGGTTCCTGCAAGGCGACGAGGTCGGCGTCGACAGTGCGAATGACGTTGATTACCTGTTCGAGGCTTGCCTGTTCGCCGCCGTACCAGATATTGAAGCTCAGGATCCTGAGCTGCACGGCGTCGCCGGCGTACGCGGCACCGCAGAAGAACAGCAAGGCCGTGGCAAGGATTCGTGTCATGGGCAGATGCTAACACCCTGGAAAACCCGAGCATGGCGCACGGCGGCTCAGTTCCGCCCCTGGCCACCACTTCCTCCTGGCTTCCCGGCAGACTTCCACATCATCGACGTTGGGGGTTCATATGAGTGCTTTGGCGAATTGGAAAGTAATGGTCCCGGCGGCTATTGCGATGTATGCCGCAGTCGGAGCATCGAACGCTCAGGTCACCAGTCCGAGCGCCGACGAAGCCGCGTTCCGCGCGCTGTTCAAGGAACTCATGCCGCATCCTGCCGGGCACGCCGGTCGCCGACGTGCAAGCGGAGATTGCGAGAGTCATCGCCGACGACGCGATAACGATCTCGATGAAAGGCGAGGGCGGCGTGCAGTCGCCGATTCCCCGGATGACGGAATCCATCGTGGAGCCGGCGCGAAAGGTTGCCGAGTCGATCTGGCCGGGCGTCGCCATCGTGCCGACGATGCTCCCCGGCTATACGGATGGTAAGTACCTTAATCCCGCCGGTGTGCCGACGTACGGCCTGTCGGGCCTCTTCGAATTTGCCGAAGGAAATTACATTCACGGTCTCAACGAGCGCATTGGTGTGCAGTCGCTCCTGGAAGGGCGCCGGTTCTTGTACGAAGTCGTGAAGTTGTACGCAGACAGCGAGGACTAGACTGCGTCGTTCCGACAGTTGGCAGTCAGTTCGCCCCCGGCGCTGGCGTTTCCGACCGAGCCGGCGGCACGTCGAGCGCCGGGTTGCGGTCGAAGAAGTTGTAGGGCGTCAACGAGACCGAGTGCCATCGCAGGTTGTATACGGGCCAGTCTTCCGACGACGGCACGTGATGGAATCCCATCGTGTACCACAGCACGATGTCCTCGTCCTGAATGTCGCGCGAGTGAGAAGTCCACGCCGGCAGTCCCTGGCCGGGCGGCGACTGGTTCGGGTATTCACCTGCGGCGTAGCGCTCCTCCGGCGCATAGGGCGTCACCCATAGATTGTATTGCGCGAACTGGGCGCGGCGGGCTGCCGGGTCATCCGCATCCATCAAAGGCAACGCATTCCCCTGCGGATGAATCATGTAGCTGACCGGATAGCCCATCGCGTTCTTCCGGTTCATATTCATCACGTGCCACATCGCGGGGTGTTCGTAGCTGAGCCGGTATTTCGCTTCGCTGTCCGTGCGCGCCACTTCCTCCTTCGTGGTCCAGATGCTGGTGCGCCGGTTGGCCTGCGGCGGCAGCTTCTGCGGGACCAGAACGTTGCGCGCAAACATGTTGGATGTCCCGTCGACGTCGAGATCGAGTCGTACCGACAGGAAGTGGTCGTGATTGATGCCGACGCGTCCCGGCGAGATCAAAGTCCCCCACGCCGTATCCTGGGCCGAGGTCTCGTCGCCCAGTTTGCGGGCCTTGACGCCCTTGACCGAATCAATGCCGGTCGCGCCGGCGCGGTACGTGATGCTCCCCTTCTGGTCGAACATCCAGTCCAGCACATAGTCGTAGTTCCCGACCGTCGCGATGTAGCGCACCACCAGCTCGGTCGCGGGGCGGCTCTCGAGCGCTCCCGTGATGAAGTCGTAGTGGCGCCAGACCGGCTCGCCGGGTGATACCTCGAAGATGCAGACGCGCTTGTCCTGCACGTCGGCGCCGCCTGCGACATTCGACATGACCGGTGACAGGTAGGTCGCCGACGCCGGGCAATCGGCGCCGGGAACGAGGGCTGATGCCATCGTCCCGAACCCGTAGTCCCCGGCATCCATGTAGTTCCGGTAGTACCAACCCTCAGTCGGGTCCTGATACGGCACGAAGATCTCGGACAAATGGCCCTCGTAGAGGACCGGGCGCGGCCGGTCGCCATCCTGATAGTTCACCAGGGAGATGATCACGCCCTCGCGAATCGCCCAGCGCAAGTGGAATGACCATTTCTGCCACCGCACCATCGAGCCGTCGAAGGCAACGTTGCTGCCTTCAGGCGCTGACTGCACGATCGGCTTCACGACCCTTTGCGTGCCGATTGACGAAGAATCGAGCTCCAGGTCGCCACCTGGCACCGGGACGACTCCCAGGTCCGTGACTTCGAGGACCGCGCCTCGATCCAGGTCGACCGTCGCGAACAGGCCCTCGATCGGGTTGGCGAAGACATCGGTTTTGACGCCCCGAATGTCGAAGCAATCGACCTTGACGATGCGCCTGGTCTTTTCCGTTTCCGTCCCGAAATTGCCCGCCGTGCGCGGAGCACAGAAGAGCTTCTCGAAATCTGTGATGCCGCGTTTGCGCAACCCCGCCTGCATCCGCGGGTCCGCGGTCGTGACGGCAATGGCGGAGAGGATCTCCGGCATGGTGACAAAGGGCTGGGCCCCTGGGATCTCCCGGTATGACAGGACTTCGCCCTTGCCCAGGTCCACCACGGACGCAAACGTGGTCGCGTTTCGCCGCAGCACGGCCTTGGCCTTTCTCGGGACCGGAGCGCCCTTCTTCCAGGCCAACACGTCAGCCTTGGGCGGCTCCTGCAAGGTGATTGAGGCAATCAAGGTCTTGTCATCGGCATTCCCCGCATTTCTGAGGATGGCCGTGGTGGCCGTAATTTCGGACGCATCCAGCGCATCGAGCGGATGACTCGCTGCGCCATGCGTGGCGCACGGCACGAGACAGGCAAGGACTGCCAGCCAAGCCGGCCAATGTTTTTGCGGAATCATCGCTCAATACCAGGGGCACGCGAATTCCTTCTGGCGACAGCGTATGCCGCGAGTGCCACCAACACCGACACGACGCTGGTCCAGAACTCGGCAATCTGGGACGGCGTCATCGCCATGGCGATCAGCACGGTAATCATGCCGGCGATTGCGAGATAACTGAGCCACGGGAACAGCCACATCGGCAACGGCGATGGCGGTCTTCCTGCAAGTTCGCCCTGCCTGCGCAGGCGGACCTGCGAGACCGCGATCGCGAGGTAGATGAATACGATCAGCGCGCCCGAGGCCTTGACCAGGAATGCGAACACCATGCTCGGCGACAGGATGGCCGCGAGCACGCCCGCGAAGCCCGCCACACTCGCCAGCAGCACCGCTCGCGCAGGGACGTGCCGCCGGTTGGTCTTGACAAGCCAGCGCGGCGCGTCGCCATTCGCTGCGAGCACGAACAGCACGCGCGAGGCGACGTAGAACGCCGAGTTCAGGCATGACAGCACTGCGGTCAGGATGATCCACGCCATGATCGTGCTCGCGTATGGGACATGGATGGTGTCGAGTACCAGCGTGAATGGGGACTGGCCCGGCTGGACGAGGTTCCAGGGCACAACGCTGACGATCATGAAGATCGAGCCGACGTAGAAGATCAGGATACGGCCGATGACTGTCGAGGTCATCCGCGCCACGGCACGGGCTGGCTCAGTGGATTCGACGGCAGCGATGGTCACGATCTCCGCGCCCATCATCGAGAAAATCACGGTCGTCACCGCCGCAAGAGCTGCGAGCGCGCCATGCGGCGCGAAGCCGCCGTGTGCGATCAGGTTTGCGAATGTCGGTCCGGTAGGCGAGTGGAAGCCGAAGGCATGCGCTGCCGCGACCAGGATGAACGCGATGATCGCCGTCACCTTGATCGACGCAAACCAGAATTCGAACTCGCCAAAGGTGCGGGCTGACATCATGTTGACGCAAGTCATCAGCGCCATCAGCGCGGTACCGATTTGCCACGCCGGCACCCCGGGCAGCCAGCCCTGGATGATTGCGGCGCCGGCGATCGCCTCGACCGGGATCACGATGACCCAGAAATACCAGTAGAGCCAGCCAACCGAAAACCCGGCCCAGTTGCCGAGGCCGGCACGCGCGAATTCGGTAAACGAGCGGATGTGTGGCATGCCGACCGCCATCTCACCCAGCATCCGCATGATCAGCAGCACCAGGAATCCGGTGAGCACATAGCTGATGACGATGGCGGGACCGGCCGCGGCGATTGCAGCGCTGCTGCCGACGAACAGGCCGGCGCCGATAATTCCGCCGATCGTGATCATCGTGACGTGGCGCGGTCGCAGTGAGCGGCTCAGCGAGTGTTGGTCGACGGGTAACGCGGCGGCAATTTCGTTCATGGACAGTCGATTCCGGGACACCTGATGGCGGAACGCCGAGGTTACACAATGCCGCGAGGGATGAGAAATCCAGGTGGGGCATTGGACCGGAAATCCGCGTGCCGGTGGTTCGATTCCGCCCTTGGCCACCAGTCTTCATCGGCTGGTCCCGCGGGTAACGTCAGGTGAAAAGAGCGCTGATGCGGGCCCCGATTAGTTGGCGGTGCTCGTCGGAACAGGTGACATCCTCGAGCCGTCGCAAGAGTACTTAGCGCTGCAGTAGTCCGAGTGCCGCCGCGCTTTTCGCGAAGTCGATGTCCTTCTCGCGGCCGGCGCCCAGCTTGCTGAGCACGAGGTCATGGACCTCCATGCACCAACCGGTGTACTTCTCCACATGAACCGGCACGGCTCGCGCCATCCAGCCGCTCGGTGCATACACCGGCGTCTTGGACGTCACGCCCTGCGCGTAGTAGCCATGCTCGAAATCGAAGTTGCTGGCCTCGCCAAGCACAAACGATATCCGGTCCGCAAGGCGTTCGTCATCGTGAGGAGGGACCACGTCGACATCACGTGTGGCGGTGAGCGCGCCTTCGGGCGGATTCGGCAGCGTCGCGAGAATTGCCGCTGATCCGACGATGTGGAAATCCTGAAGGTCGAAGCGGCGCCCAATCTCCAGGATTACGTGCTGCAGTTGGCTCCGGACCATGGGTGCTCAGGCCACTCGCACGTTCTCGAAAGCCCGTCGGCGTTCCTCTGGCGTTACGAGGGTGGTGAAGGGGGACTCCTTGCGCATCGCATCAGCCTGTTCCGACGACTCGGTCATCGTACGCAGGAGCGCGGGCAGTGGACCGCCGAGCAGGGCCTGCCACCGATCCTGATAGTCACGACCATGCGGATTTGTCTTGCGAAGCTTGTGCAACCGTGCATGAACGATCCCGCGCAACTCAGGATCGGCAGCCAAGCGTCGCGCCGCGTACTGATGCAATCGCAGGCTGCGCAACGTCGTCACGTCGATTCGCGCAGTCGCGTGATAGCGGGTTGCCCGGCCGCGGCCCTCGACCGCGATTTGCCCTTCGGCACGCAGGCCATCGAGGACGCGCCAGAGTGTCGGCTGGCTGATGCGTGGTCGCATCAAGCGCACCAGATCCGGAGCCCTGAGGCCCGCCGGCTCGACGGCCAGGAGCTGGAGGACTTGCACGCGGGGTGTTGGTCGCACAATCTCTCTTAGTCAGAAATGAATAGAATATGAATAGATAATACGAGGTCGAGGCTGCCGTTTGCAAGGCCGCGATTAAGGAACTTCTGTGAAAGCGTGTGTGCGGGAGTATTGCGGGAGTCAGTCGTGCACGGTTCTGCACCATGGGGCATTCAGTGCAACGGGCGCCCCGGCTAACCGGTTGGTGCAGCTAATGCTGCGGATATCAGCCGGGGACTGAAAATCAGCGTGTCGGGCGCCCAAGACCTGCTCGTGGTGCAGGCGCGCTGCTCAGGCGCGATCCGGACGACCGCGGGCTTCGGGTAGCCCTGCGGTTGTCGGAGGCTTGCGGGGACCACGGCAGTCTCCAGGCCAAATCTCTCATGGTTTCAGCGCAGTCTGCGCGTCCTGAAAACTTCCGGGGAAGTAGGCCACATTCTGGAACGCCTCGCGTACGAGCGCTTCGGCTACATACTTGGCTTCGGCGACATCTCGCCCGATGACAATAAGCCGGGTATTGTGGTCCTCCATGGGCAGTCTGCCATCGTCCTTCGCCCGTTTTATGTCCCCTGCGTCCTTGCCCTCCAACACGCCGCTTCGCGGGATATTTCTCGCGTTCGGAAAGGAGCCACTGCGGAAGTCTTCGGCTTCGCGGACGTCGACGAGAACTGCAGTCTGATCATTGGCGACGACGTACCTCAGCCCGTCCGGCTCTATCTCCGTCACTTCGCCAAGAGCGCGCCAGACTGGAATGCCGAGCTGATAGCGACGAACGTTCGTGTAGCCCGCCGCGACGAGTTCCTCGGCGAGTCGCTTGGCCTTGCCGCAATGGAGACCGTTACAGTAAACAACGAGCGGAGTCTGTTTCTTTCCCTCAAGCAATCGACCGATCTCCGCGACATCGGAAACGTAGACCGATATGGGAACGCCAGGTTTGGCGGCGACGTTCATGGCACCCGGTATGTGGCTGATCGCGTATTCTCGGAACGGGCGCGCGTCGAGAACTACGGCGCTGTTGTCAGTGAGGATGCCCCTGAGCTGCTCGGTCGAGACCTCGATGGTTCGTTGCGCGGATTCGCCCAGCGTCGCCTGAAAGATATTCCCGGCAGTCTGTCCGTACGCAGCGGCCGATGATCCGAATAACATCAGTGTCCAGAAGATGACTCGCTGTTGCATCTCTGCGATCTCCCCCTGCAGCTTGCCCCTCGAGCGCCTCGAGTACAGCATCCGCACGTACGCTGCGCAACCACCAGGTAAACCGTTGCCGCCTGAAACTCCGCGTGTCGGTGGTTCGAATTCGCTCCTGGACAACACTTTCCTCTGCCATTCCGGCAAACTCCCATGTCTTCAAACGGGGGAATCAAATGAGCACAGCCGTGCAGCGGAAGTTCGTTGTCGCGACATTCGCGACGATGTGCACGGTCGCCGGCGCCGCGAGCGCACAAACGACCAGCCCGAGCGCAGATGAAGTCGCGTTTCGCGCGCTGTACAAGGAGCTGATCGAAATCAACACGACCCGCTCGGTCGGCAATTGCACCCAGGCGGCCGAGGCGATGCAGAAGCACCTGCTCGCAGCGGGAATATCGGCTGCGGATATGGAGATTCTGGCTCCGCCTGAGGCGCCGAACGATGGCGCCTTGATCGCGGTGCTGCGCGGCACGGACAAGTCGGCCAAACCGATCCTGTTGCTCGCGCATATCGATGTCGTCGAAGCCAAACGTCAAGGACTGGGTGCGCGATCCGTTCAAGCTCGTGGAAGAGGACGGCTGGTTCTATGCGCGCGGCGCGAGCGACGACAAGTCAATGGCCGCGATCTTCACGGACAGCCTGATCCGATACCGGCAGGAAGGCTACACGCCGCGCCGCGATATCAAGCTCGCGCTGACCTGCGGCGAGGAGACGGCGGGGGCCGGCCTTTTCGACAGCGTGCGCTGGCTGGTGCAGACGCAACCCGAAGTGCTCGCTGCAGAGTTCGCGATCAACGAAGGTGCGGGCGGTGAGTACGACCGGAATGGCAAGCCAATCGTGCTGCAGGTCCAGGCGGGCGAGAAGGTGTACCAGGACTTTACGCTCGAGGTGAGCGATCCCGGCGGCCACAGCTCACTGCCCAAGGCGGACAACGCGATCGTGCGTCTGAGCGCCGGGCTCGCGAGGCTGGGCGCTCACCAGTTTCCGATCGGGCTCAACCCGGTGACGCGCGCTTATTTCGAGACCATGGCGAAGCTCATGGACACGGATGTCGGGGCGGATATGCGTGCGGTACTGCAGTCGCCGCCCGATGCCGCGGCGGCAGCCCGCCTGTGGGCGATCGATCCACAGTGGAATGCAATGTTGCGCACGACCTGCATCGTCAGCGAGATCGCAGGCGGCCATGCGCCGAATGCGATCCCGCAACACGTGAAGGCAACCGTCAATTGTCGAATCCTGCCTGGCACGCCGGTCGCCGAGGTGCGGGCCGCGATCGCGAAAGTCATTGCCGACGATGCAATCACGATCTCGACGAAAGGCGAGGGCGGCGTGCAGTCGCCGATTCCGCCGTTGACGGAGGCTATTCTGGGACCGGCACGCGAAGTCGCCGAGAGGATATGGCCCGGCGTCACGCTTGTGCCGACGATGCTGCCCGGCTACACCGACGGTAAGTACCTCAACCCGGCCGGCATTCCGACGTATGGCCTGTCCGGCCTGTTCGAAGACGCCGAAGGCAACTACATTCACGGCCTCAACGAGCGCATGCGCGTGAAGTCGCTCATGGAAGGGCGCCGGTTCTTGTACGAGGTCGTGAAGTTGTACGCGGACAGTAAGGACTAGACTGTTCCTGTCACGGAAATCGGCTGAGGCATCGAGGAGTGATATGAAGCATTCGAGTCGCGTGCAACACCTGATCAAGATCGCGCTTGGCATCCTGTCACTCGTCGCCCCACCCGCGGTGATGGCGCAGGACGCAGTGCGAGCCGACTCGCCGCCGTCGGCTACATACCCCGATCTGCCGAGCGACACGCCGGAGAATATCGAGCCGATCACCGAGAGCTTTGACTACATCAGGCGCAAGGTGATGATCCCGATGCGCGATGGGGTGAAGCTGCATACGGTCATCATCGTCCCAAAGGGCGCCAGGGCCGCACCACTATTGCTCACCACCACTCCATACGATGCGGACGGACTTACCAGCCATGCCGAGAGCAGCCATCTGGATGCGATTCTCCAGGGCTATGACAACGCCACCGACGTGATCGTGGACGGCGGTTACATACGTGTGGTGCAGGACATACGCGGCAAGTACGGTTCGGAGGGCGACTACGTCATGAACCGTCCGCTGAGAGGGCCGCAGAATCCGACGCCGGTCGATCACGCGACGGACATTTACGACACCATCGAGTGGCTGGTGCAAAACGTACCGGAGAGCAATGGCAAGGTCGGGATCCTCGGAATCTCCTATGACGGCTTCACGCCACTCATGGCGCTTGTGAATCCGCATCCGGCGCTCAAGGTGGCGGTGCCCATCAACCCGATGGTGGACGGCTGGATGGGCGATGACTGGTTCCACCACGGAGCCTTCCGCCAGCAGGGCATGCCCTACATCTACTTCCAGCAAGCGACCCGCGAGGGCGATGTCGATTGGTGGACCAGTCACTTCGATGACTACGACATGTACCTGCAGGCCGGATCCGCCGGGGACTTGGGCCGAAGCCGCGGACTTGAGCAGGTCGGATTCTGGCGCAAGATCCTCGAACACCCGGCATACGACGCATTCTGGCGCGAGCAGGCGGTGGATAAGCTATTGGCGGCCCAGCCGCTCGGCGTGCCCGTGATGCTGGTCCATAGCCTGTGGGACGCAGAGGACATTTACGGCGCAATCGCCGTCTACAATGCGATTGAGCCGAAGGACACGAACAACGACAAGGTCTTCCTGGTACTTGGACCCTGGAGTCACGGGCAGCAAATCGAGGAGGGCAGTTCCCTGGGCGCCTTGAAATTCGGCAGCGACACTGCGCTGCATTTCCGCCAGGAAATCCTGCGCCCTTTCCTGGACCAGTATTTAAAGGACGGCGCGCCGAAATCCGAAGTGGCACCCGTCACTGCATTTGAAACCGGAACGAACAAGTGGCGGCAACTGCGTGAGTGGCCGTCGGGATGCGTGACGGGGTGCATCGCGCGCCCGACTTCGCTCTATTTGCATGCCGGCATGAAACTCGGATTCGATAAGCCGGGGGTTGATGACGGGGCGTTTGCGGAGTACATCTCGGATCCTGCGAAACCCGTGCCCTTCCGGGCGCGTCCGATTCGTCCCAACGGCTACGAAGACGAGGGCTTGACCTGGCCCCAATGGCTGGTGGACGACCAGCGTGAGGCGTCCGGCCGCCCTGACGTCGTCGCATTCATTTCCGACGTCCTGACTTCGCCAGTCAAGATCAGCGGCCAGCCGATGGCGAACCTGATCGCGGCCACGAGCGGCACGGACACGGACTGGGTCGTGAAGCTGATTGACGTCTATCCAGACGAAGTCGCCAGCCAGCCTGAGATGGGCGGATACCAGCTCATGGTTTCGGCCGATATCTTTCGTGGCCGCTATCGCGAGAGCTATGAAATAGCCAAACCCATCGAATCCGGGAAGCCGCTGCAATATCGTTTCGCGCTGCCTGCCGCGAACCATGTCTTTCTGCGCGGCCACCGGATCATGGTGCAGGTTCAGTCAAGCTGGTTCCCGCTTTACGATCGAAATCCGCAGACCTTCGTGCCAAGCATCTTCTGGGCCAAGCCTGCGGACTATCGGAAGGCCGTGCAACGTATCTATCACGCGCCCGGACAGGCCAGCTCGATTGAGCTGCCGCTGGTTGTAGCGCAATGAAACAAACCGCCAAACATTGACTATTGGCGCAGAAGGAGGTCTGGGTGACCAAACTGAATATCAACGGCAAGCAATACGACATCGACCTGCCCGCGGATACTCCATTGCTGTGGGTGCTGCGCGACGAAATCGGTCTTACCGGGACCAAGTTTGGCTGCGGCATGGCACTGTGTGGCGCTTGTACAGTGCATATCGATGGCCAGCCGGGACGCGCGTGCGTGACCCCGATTTCCGCGCTCGCTGACAAGAAGGTCGTCACCATCGAGGCGATCGGTGAGGACAATACCGGCAAGGCTGTGCAGATGGCGTGGATAGACTTGGGTGTCCCGCAGTGCGGTTACTGCCAGGCGGGGCAGATCATGTCCGCGACCGCGCTTCTCAAGCTGAAGCCCAGGCCGACCGACGCCGATATCGACTCGGCCATGGCCGGGAATATCTGCCGTTGCGGCACCTATGGCCGTATCCGCGCCGCCATCAAGCAGGCAGCGGGTGAGAAGGGAGAGATGCCATGAACGCGCCATCACCCGAATCACCGTTGGTGATCGCCAACGTCAGCCGGCGCACGTTCCTCCAGGGTGCCTCCGCGCTCGGCGGGCTGGTGCTCGCCATTGGATATCCCGATGCATTGCGCGCCGAGGACCCGCCCAAGTACGGCGCAGACGCCATGCCGCACGGCTGGATTGACAGCCCACTGGTGTTCGTTGCGATCGGCGAGGATGGCATCGTGAGCATCGTCTGCCATCGCTCCGAGATGGGCCAGGGCGTACGCACCGGCATGCCGATGATCGTTGCCGACGAGCTCGAAGCCGACTGGACGCGCGTACGCGTCGTGCAGGCGCCCGGTGACGAGGCGCGTTACGGCAACCAGGACACCGACGGCTCGCGCAGCACGCGCCATTTCTTCTTGCCCATGCGCCGTTGCGGCGCGGCCGCGCGCCAGATGCTGGAAGCGGCGGCCGCCGCGCGCTGGCAGGTACCAGTCGGCGAAGTGCAGGCAAAAAATCACGAGGTCGTGCACACGGCCACTGGCCGGCGTCTCGGTTATGGAGTGCTCGCCAAGGCGGCTGCGAGCATGCCCCTGCCTGCGCCGGATGCGATCCGGCTCAAGGACCCTTCGCAATTTCGCTACATCGGCAGCGGCAAGCTGAAGCTCGTCGATGCGCAGGACATGACCGTCGGCAAAGCGCAGTACGGCATCGACACGCGTCTTCCCGGCATGCTCTATGCCGTCGTCGCGCGACCGCAGGTGTCTGGCGGCAAGGTCGTGAGCTACGACAGCGCCGCCGCGCTCAAGGTGCCGGGCGTGGTTCACGTCGTTCAGATCGACGCGACGCCCGGGTCGCCGCAGTTCAACCCACTGGGCGGCGTTGCCGTGATCGCACGCAACACCTGGGCTGCAATACAAGGGCGCAGCGCGCTGAAGATCGTGTGGGACGACGGTCCGAATGCCAGCTACGACTCCGTTGCCTACAAGGCCACGCTCGAGGCGGCCGCACGCAAGCCCGCCAGGGTCGTGCGTGATGACGGGGACTTCACCGCGGCGGCGGCCGCTGCCACGAAACGAATCACGGCGGACTACTACCTGCCGCACCTCGCGCATGCGTCGATGGAACCGCCCGCGGCTTGCGCCCGGATCGAGCAAGGCAAGTGCGAGGTCTGGGGCGGCTTTCAGTCACCCCAGAGCGCGCGCGACCTGGTCGCCAAGCGGCTCGAAATGCCGGTTGAGGATGTCACCGTACATGTCACCTTGCTCGGCGGCGGATTTGGCCGCAAATCCAAGGCCGACTTCGGCGTCGAGGCGGCGGTGCTGTCCAAGGCAATGGATGGCAAACCAGTCAAGGTCGTCTGGACACGCGACGACGATCTTCACAACGACTATTTCCACACCGTATCCGTGGAGCACCTGGAAGCCGGTGTTGATGCCAGAGGACTGCCGGTGGCGTGGCTGCACCGCAGCGTTGCACCGACGATCGACTCGACGTTCGACGCAGATGCGAAGCAGCAGGCGAGCTATGAGCTCGGCATGGGCGTCATCAACGTACCTTTCGCCATTCCCAACATTCGCATTGAGAATCCGGAAGCGGTCGCGCATACCCGGATTGGCTGGTTCCGTTCGGTATCAAACATTCCCCATGCATTCGCGGTGCAGTCGTTCGTCGCCGAGCTGGCTGCGGCTGCCGGGCGAGACCCGAAGGACTTTCTGCTCGAGGTGATCGGCCCCGCGCGCGTGGTGACGCCACAGATGCTGAGCGATTCCTACAACGATGGCGAATCGCCCGAGCTCTACCCGGTGGATATCGGGCGCTTGCGGGGCGTTGTGGAACTCGCTGCGAAGGAGGCAGGCTGGGGCAGGTCCCGACCCCAAGGAAGCGGGCTCGGCATCGCCGCGCACTACAGTTTCGTCAGTTACGTTGCGGCGGTTGTAGAGGTCGCTGTTGACGCCAAGGGCGCGATGACCATTCCGCGCGTGGATATCGCGATCGACTGCGGGGCGACGATCAATCCGGACCGCGTGCGCGCGCAAATGGAAGGGGCCTGCGTCATGGGCGTGAGCGCGGCCATGTCGGGAGCTATCACCTTCAAGGCGGGGCGTTCGCAGCAGGACAATTTCCACCAATACGAAGTGACACGCATGCCCGCAGCGCCGCGCGAGATTCGGGTTCATATCGTGCCGGGCGACTACAGCAAGCCACTGGGTGGCGTGGGCGAGCCCGGCGTGCCGCCAATTCTGCCGGCGCTGTGCAATGCGATTTTTGCGGCAACCGGCAAGCGCATACGACAGTTGCCAATAGGAGATCAGCTCAAATCCTAGGCGCCCATATCCAGGGTGGCGTGGACGGCTCGCTGCACCAGTTGTTGCCGATGTTCGATCGCGCCCGGGCAGGCGGGTTGCCCCTGGTCCTCGCGACGGTCGTTGCGACGCGCGGTTCGACCTATCGCAAGGCCGGCGCGCAGATGTTGATCGCGCAAGGTGGCCACTACGAAGGGCTGTTGTCCGGCGGCTGTCTCGAGGGTGACCTTGCCGAGCATGCAACTTCGGTGCTCGCGACCGGCGTACCGGAAATGGTGCGCTACGATCATTCGGGAGACGATGACCTGCTCTGGGGGCTCGGGTTGGGCTGCGAGGGCGGCATGGACATCTGGCTCAACCGCCTCGATCCTGCGGCGAATTGGGCTCCTTTCGGCACACTCGCGACATGCTTTGAACGTCACCTGCCCGTCACCTACGGCATGGTGCTCGAGTCCGCAGTTCCGGGCCTGCCGGCCGGCGCGCCTGTCTGGTTGTCAAGTACCTCGCCCATGCCGGCCGAAGTGCCAGAGCACGTGTCCGGCTGGATCGACACCCAGCTCGGCTCGCGTGGCCAGATGCCGGACGCGCGAATTGTCGAGCTCGAGAGTCCCCGAATGCGGATCTTCGTCGCGCCGCTCGTCCTGTCGCGTACGCTGCTCATACTGGGCGCAGGACCGGATGTGTTGCCGGTGGTCGAGTTCGGCGCCACGCTCGGCTGGCGTATCACGGTTGCGGATCATCGGCCGCTGTATGCAAATTCCAACCGCTTTCCGCGCGCACGACAGGTGCTGCTGGCGCGTCCCGATGAACTTGCGCTGCAGCTGGACTTGGCGACATTCGACGCAGCCGTGATCATGAGCCATCACCTTGCGACCGACCTTGCCGGGCTCGCGGCGCTCGCACCGACGCGGATTTCGTACGTGGGACTGCTCGGACCCGCGTCGCGGCGCAAGCGGCTGCTTGCAGACCTCGGCCCGACGGCAACGGCGCTGCTCGGTGCGCGGTTGCACGCACCGGTCGGCCTGGCCTTCGGCGGGCGTGATCCGGCGAGTATCGCGCTCGCCATCGTTGCGGAGATCCAGGCCTGCTTCCACGGACGCAGCCGTGATGAGGTGACCTGAGTGCAGCCCGCGCAGACGCACCCCATGTTGCACGTGATCGTACTCGCGGCCGGTTGTTCGTCCCGCTTCGGCGCGCCCAAGCAGCTTGCCGACATCGACGGGCGCCCGATGCTGGCGCGGGCAGTCGACAAGGTGACGCAACTCGCCGGTCCTGACGCAGTCACGGTGGTGCTCGGCGCACACGCCGCTCGTCTCGCTTCGCTCATTCAGGACGCGGCAGTCACCATCGCCATCAATCCGGACTTCGAGCAAGGCATGGCGAGTTCGATTCGCACGGGGTTGGAAAATGCGCCGGCGGGAACTTGCGGAGTGCTGATTGTGCTGGCCGACCAGGTCGCGGTAACGGTCCAGGAACTTCGGCAGCTCGTCAGTTGCTGGCAGCGGCAGCCCGACCGCATGGTCGCGGCCGGGTATCAGGATGCAACTGGCGCGCCCGCGATTTTTCCATCGGACGTATTCCCGGAACTGAGATCACTGCAGGGCGAGCGCGGTGCGCGGGCGCTGCTCTTGCGTCATCCGGAGCGCGTCGTTCGCGTGCCCATGCCCTCGGCGGCGATCGACGTTGACACGCCCGCCGACCTTGGGCGCTCCGGCTAACCGGTTGACGTGGCTGCCTTTAGGATCCTCACGCTCGACAGGAGTAGAGTCGACCGCGTGACCGACGACCCAGGGCCGAAAACCGAGGATCGACCGGAGCCTTACGCGGCGGACATGGCCGGCAAGGTGTTCATCAGTTATGCCTCGCGGGATGTTGGCGTCGCGGAAAAGTTATGCGCGGCACTCGAGACTGCAAGCCTGCCGTGCTGGATCGCGCCGCGCGACGTGGCGGCCGGGGAGTCCTATGCCGCGGCAATCGTGCAGGCGATCAACTCCTGCCGAATGCTGGTGCTCGTGCTCTCGAAGAACGGCATCGAATCTCCGCACGTGTTGCGCGAAGTCGAGCGAGCCAGTTCGAAGAGACGGCCGGTGCTGTCGGTTCGCATGGATGCCACTGAGTTAACGCCAGAGCTCGAGTACTTCGTCAGCACGAACCACTGGCTGGATGCTTCCGGCGGCCCGATCGAGCAGATCTTCCCGGCACTCATCGAGTCCGTGCGCAGCCGGGACGCCGGCAAGACCGGTCGTGAGGCACTCGGCACCGGCACCGCCGCTGCACGCCCGCCAGTCAATCTGGTGCCGTCTCCTGCGCCAGGCACACTGTCGTCGCGTTGGCGTAAGCCAGCGCTGGTGGCCGCGCTCGCCGTGATGGCCGTCGGCCTGATCTACGTCCTCGCCGACAAGTTCTGGCTGTCGAAGCTTGCCGACCAGCAGAAATCTTTGGTGGAGTCGACGCCCGCGATTTCGGACAAATCGATCGCGGTGCTGCCGTTCGTCGACATGAGTGAGAAGAAGGATCAGGAGTATTTCTCCGATGGCCTGACAGAAGAACTGCTGAACCTGCTGGCCAAGATTCCCGAGTTGAAGGTTGCCGGACGCACCTCGTCGTTCTATTACAAGGGTAAGGCGGTCAAGCTGGCGGAGATGGCGCGTGAACTGCACGTCGCGCATCTCCTCGAAGGTTCGGTGCGCAAGTCCGGCAACCAGGTGCGCATCACCGTGCAGCTGATCCGCGCCGCGGACGGTTATCACCAGTGGTCGCAGACCTACGATCGGAAGCCTGACGACATCTTCAAGGTTCAGGATGAGATTGCTGCTGCCGTGGTGGGGGCGCTGAAGCTCAAGCTGCTGCCCAATCACAAGATATTGATCGCGGGAAACCGCACGGAAAACCCGGCGGCACACACCCAATACCTGTTGGGCCGGCAGTTCTTCAATCGCACCAACACGGAAGACTTCCGCAGGGCGGTCGCGGCCTACGAACAGGCGATTGCGCTCGATCCAAAATACGCTTCGGCCTACGCCGGCCTCGCCGTCGCGGAAAACGAGCTGTCGCATGACCCTGAAAATTCCCTTGCGGAGGTGTTGGCCGGGCAGCAGCGGGCACTGGCGGCCGCTGACCGCGCGATTGCTATCGATCCGGCGCTTTCGGAAGGCTACGCGGCGCGGGGCTTCCTGCGATTCACGATCAACTGGGATTGGGCCGGTGCCGAGGCTGACCTGTCGCGCGCGTTCGCCCTCGATCCGGGTTCATATCGAGCGTACACCTGCTACGCCTGTTTTCTCGCCGGCCTGGGACGGTTGTCTGAAGCACTCGAGATCAACAAGAAGGCGATCGAACTCGATCCCCTGTCGGCCGACACCTGGTTCCGGCGTAGCACCCAGCTCAACGCCGCCGGGCGGCTGCCGGAGGCCCGTAAGGCGGCGACGCGGGCACTCGAGATCAGTCCTGAGCATGCGTTCGCCTGGTTCAACCTCGGGGTTACGTCGTTGCTTGAGGGTAACCCCAAGGCGGCACTGGCCGAGTTCCGCAAGGCGAGCAAGGCACGGCGTGAGGCGGGTGTCGCGATGGCAGAGCACGATCTCGGCCACGCCATGGATTCGCAACGAGCGCTGGATGCACTGGTCGCCGGCTATGCGTCGACCAATGCATACCAGGTCGCGGAGGCATACGCCTGGCGCGGGGAGCGGGATGCGGCCTTCACCTGGCTGGAGCGTGCCCATGCGCAACACGATGGCATCCTGGTCCAGCTCAAGTTTGATCCGCTACTCGCCCGACTTCACTCCGACCCGCGCTTTGCGGCAATGGTAAAGAAGATGGGATTGCCGCCCTGACCGCGCCGACCAGCCGCAACCACATTGGCAGAAGATATATCGAACAGAGACAGCCGATTCCGTCAGCTGGTATCGGCCACATCTGGACGTGTCCATCGAGCTGCTGGAACTGGCCGGCTTGTCGGCGGATTCGCGAGTCATTGATATTGGCGGCGGAGCCTCGACGCTCGTGGATGATCTGCTCGATCGTGGCGTCCGTGACCTCAGCGTTCTGGATGTCTCGGATGAAGCCCTGGCCATCGCTCGAAAACGACTCGGTGATCGAGCAAGAGAAGTGAACTGGTACGTCGCGGATGTCCTGCACGCGGTGCTGCCGGCCGGCGGCTTTGACCTCTGGCATGATCGGGCGGTGTTCCACTTTCTGACTGATCCAGCCGAGGCGGCTCGCTACGCGCGATGCGCTGCGGAAGCGGTAAGGATCGGCGGACACGCGGTAATTGGCGGTTTTGCGCCCGACGGCCCAGAGCGGTGCAGCGGACTGCCGGTCACGCGACGGTCAGCAGAAGATATCGCCGGAATATTCGCGTCCTCGTTCAGTCTTCTGCAAGAACGTAAGGAGCGGCACCGTACGCCTGCCGGGACCGAACAGCCGTTCGCATACGCACTCATGTTGCGCAACCAGGCCAGCACCAAAGGCCGAGGCGTTGGTGCACCGGTTGCCTAGTCGGGAAGCAGCTCCTTCAGCTTCGCCTCCATGTCTGCAAGATCGCTTTCGCCTTGATATCGGGCAACGATGCGGCCTTGGGCATCAATCAGAAAGCTCAGCGGTAATCCAAGCACGCCACCAAAGCGTTCGCCGAGCTTCGCATCGCCCACGACAATGGGATACCGAACCGGGCGCTGTGCCAGCAGTTGCTTGACCGACGCGATATCGTCGTCCATCGAGATGCCAATAATTTGCAGGCCCTGTGCACGGTAATCGCGTTGCCACTCGGAAAATAGCGGCATCTCCTTGCGGCAAGGCGCGCACCAGGTGGCCCAAAAGTTGAGTAACACCAGCTTGCCCCGGTAGTCGGCGAGATGCACCTGCCTGCCAGCGAGATCGGCGCGAGTGAAATCCGGCGCCACGTCGCCGACCTCTACTGCGGAAGTCGCGCCACACAGCAGCACCAATAACGCCGCAGCGATAATACAGCGTAGTGACCCGCTCAATGGCTTGCTCCTTTACGCAATCATTTGTCGTTGGTAGCGGGATAGCCTTTGTCGACCCAGTCAATTCCAAAGTTATCAGCGATATACAGCGCCTTTACCTTGCTAAAGCCCATTTCGCGCAACGTATCGTAGGCGGCCGCGATATTGGGACAGTGACTCCACGGACAGCAGCCGCAATAAATCACGATCGCGGTGTCTTTCGGTAGCGCGGCAACGCGGTCGCTCAGGACTTGCAACCCTGCAGGCGTATTCCCCGGACCCGCATAGTCGGAGCCAGGAATATGCGACTGATCGTACATCGTGCGAAAGCCAACTTGCAGAATCAGCGGCCTTGGCACCGACGAGGATTCAAGTGAGGCCGCAAGATCTGCTGGCTGAATGAGATCAGCGGGCGGAATCGACACAGTGGGTTTTGTATCCGCAAGCGCCGGATTCATCGCGACCATCAAGATCCACATCGCGACGGAAGCGGAAAAGAAGTTGCAGGACTGACGTGTCATCGCTGGTTGCGTCATAAAATGTCTCGCGTTTGTCTTCGATTCAACGTGTGCATCTTGCTTGTCAGATCCAGAGCGGAGAGTCCCACAGCGTCAATCGTTGTCCCAGACCAAGATCGCGGGCCGTGCAATAGACGGCCGATGCCAGCGCGATGTCCTCCACGCCCATACCCATATGCGCGAAATGAATCCGCTCACTCTCGTTTTCGCGCCCGGCTTTTCGACCGAGAATCAATTCACCCAAGGTCGCGTATAAGTCATCGTCTCTCAGCAGTCCCTGTGTGTGCATCAGAGCGAGCGAAATGATTCCACGATGCTTCATTGATTCCCAATTGTCGGTGACGATCTTGCCGCACTCGCGGATGACTTCGAAATCGCATTCGTGTCCCGACATCTGAATGGTCAGCGCACCCGGTTTGACGTCCACGGCGCGGACCAGCGGCTCGCTTGCAGTCGTGACTGGCACGACCACATCCGCATCCGCCAATGCTGCCGATACGCTATCCGCGATGACGATCGTCGCCCCAAAGAGCTTTTGGCAATCCAACTGCAGAGCCTCAGCCTGGCTACGGCGGCGGCAGAAGACCGAGATTTCCTGAAGTTGGGGGAGGCCCGTCAACAAGCCCAGGATCTGGGTGCGTGCCTGGACTCCACCGCCGATGATCGCGGCCTTGTGATTTGCGCGCGGCGCAAGGAAACGCGCCCCCAAGGCCGTGACCGCCCCGGTTCTCATGGCGCTGATGAGCGTGCCATCGATGATCGCAATGGGCAGACCGGTGACTGGTGAGTTCAGAATTATTACGGCACTGGCCCGCGGCAACCCGGCCGCACGGTTTGCCGGGTAACTTCCGATCCATTTGATTCCTACGGCGGGATTTGGGCCTTTGATGGAGGCGCACAGCCCGTTGAAGCGTCCGGACTCTTCGCTGCGGGCATCGTCTCCGTCGCGCAACACCACTTTGAAAGGCTGAACGCATCCCCCGGTCTCGAGCAGGCGCAAGGCATCGGAGATGACCTCTATGGCTCGCGGCATGTCGAGGACATTGGCCCGAAGCACTGCTGCCTGGTCGAGATAAAGGAATTCTGCTGGCGTAGGCATTGCCGGTTCGTCAGCGAGCGTCGAGGAACGGTCGCATCGCTCGATTCCAAAGCTTCCGTATTGGCCGCCCTGCGATCTCCAGGACCAACAAGACCGCGGGAACGAGATCGTCGCGCGCCAACCATACGGTTTCGTGAACGCCCCTGAGCGACCTAAGCCACGTGGCGATTGTGAGTGAACCTTCTCGCCGATACTCGCGTGACGAAAAGTAGTCACGATTCTCATCCAGCCACTTGCGACCTTCGACGAGAGTGGTCAATGGAAGAGGCTGGTCCGTAAGGTCGAGGTACAGCAGGCGCGCGACGTCGGTTCCGTCGGCGCCGACAAAAAGGCGAAACGTCGCTCCGATTCGCGGATTTACATCGAGCAGCTTGTACAGGCCGTCGCGCGCATCGTAGCGATACCCCATGTCAATGATGCCCTGGTATCCGAGCGTTTTCATGAAAGTAGTAGTCAGCTCGCGCACCGTATCATTTCGCAGGCAGATTCCGAGACTGGTCGCACCGGTGTGAATCGGATGCTGCCGAATCTTCTTCCCCGTGAATCCCGCCACGCATTCCGACTTGCGATTGAAATATCCGTTGAACATCCATACCGCGTCATCTCCCCCTGGAATATACTCCTGGAGCATCAGATTCGGATCTGCCGGATCTTCCATGCGTGAATAGTTCTCCGTCAGTTCGCCTGCCGTACGCACAATCACCATCTTTCGCATGGTGCGCGCCTCGAGCCGGGCACCGTCGCTGGCCTTGAGCAACAACGGATACTTGATCTGATCGGCGAATCGCTGCGCTTCCTGCAGTGACCGGGGTAACAGAGTGTTCGGCGTCGGGACGCCATGGTACTTCGCCAGCGCGAACAGTTCCCACTTGCGGCGAAGCCCGCAGACCAGTGCGGGCGGGTTGTCCTGAAACCGGTAGACATCACGCAGTTCGGCGGCGTAATCGGCTACCAGTTGCGCGGTGTCGTCGGTCGTTGGAATAAGCACGGCGTGTCGGCCGAGCTCCGTCCGGAGGTCGAGCAGAAATTCCACCGAATTGGCCGGTGAAGCCTTTGCAAAGTCCCAGTGGTGCCGCCGCACGAAGTAGCGAGACGCGAATGCGCTGGTCCGCAGATCACTGTGAACACCGTGGACCCGAACTCCGAGCCGCCCCAGGCTGCGGGCGATGGCCAAGCTTCCGTAGTGAACTCCCAAGATCACTACCGGCGTATCGTATACTCGACTACCAATTCTCAAGCGGCCTCGCTGCTAGGACGCCTCTGAGGAGCCTTTATCATTCGCCGCTGCGAGGCGAGCATCCGCCTTCTCCATCATGCTCTTGAAGCGCGGCAGATCGCGGACGCCGTCGAGATCCGGATCGACCTTCGCCCAGTTCACGGTTTCAGCGGCATCTCGTTCGAATACCGGGGCGAGCAAGTCGAGCACGACCTCAAATTCGCGCAATTGGGCGAATCCGCAGGCAAAGTTGTAGCGCATGGTCAGATTGTCCGGATCGAGCAGCATGGCGCGCTTGGCGAATTCCTTCGCACGTTCGGCATTGCCGAGAAAGCAAAGGGAGTTGACGACATAGCCGAGGGCCATGCCGTTGTCGGGTTCCTGGGTCGTGATTTTCTCGGCGCGGGCCAGTGTGCGCTGCGCCGCACGTTGTGTGCCTTCCTTGTCGCCGATCACGTTGTAGCAGGTCATCAGCATCGCGACCGAAGAGAAATCGGTCTCCATCAGCGCCGCCGCCTTCTCGTAGTACCGGATCGCGTCCGCGTGCCGGCGCTGCGTGAAATACAATCGTGCCGCCGCCGTGTTCACTTCAAATGACTCGGGGTCGAGGCGCAGGGCAGTCTCGATTTCGACCAGCGCCTCTTGGTAAGTGCCATCGGACGTCAGCACCCGGGCCTTCGCGGCGTGCGCCTCCGCGAGATTGTCGTCCAGCGAGAGCGCCCGCTCGGCCGCTGCCAGGCCGCCGTCCCCCGGTCCGTTGAAATAGAACTTCAATGCGGCCTGCGCAACGGCCATGAGTGCCCACGCAGTCGCATAATCCGGGTCGATCTCCGTGGCGCTGCGACACAGGCGGATGATCGCGTCGCATCGGCGGGCATTGCCGTAATTTCCCGTGACGCTGAATTGCCGCGCCATCAGGTAGAGGTTGTAGGCCTCGAGATTGGTCGTGCCGCGCTGCTCGATGGCCTTCTTCTCCTCGGGCAGGAGCTTGAGCTTCAGGGCCTTGACGATGGCCTCGGAGATCTCGTCCTGCAGCGCAAAGATGTCGCTCAGATCGCGGTCGTAGCGTTCGGCCCAGATATGGTTGTCTTTTGAGGCCTCGATCAGCTGGGCGGTGATCCGGACACGGCCACCCGCCTTGCGAACACTGCCTTCGAGCACGTAGCTGACCTTGAGTTGCTTCGCAATCTGGGACACATCGACGTTCTTGCCCTTGAAGGTGAAGGCCGTGTTGCGTGAAACGACGGCGAGTGCCGAGACCTTGCTCAGGTCGGTGATGATGTCCTCGCTGATCCCGTCGCTGAAATACTCCTGCTCGGCATCGCCGCTCATGTTGGCGAAGGGCAGTACGCAGATCGACACGCGGGCCGGACTGGAAGCAGCAGCGGACGGCGCGGAGCCGGGCGCGGATTTCGCAGCCTGTGACGCGCCAGCGCGCGCGATCATGGAGCCGAGCGCGCGCAGGATTTCCTGGAACGGCGGGCTCTCGGGATCTTCTCCCCAGCTGTCGAGGTCGGTGGTGTGCAGGGCGCGCACGTCCATCGGCAGGCGGGCGTCTTCGAATCGCACCGGGACCAGGATGCCCCGATCGGCGGCCTCGCGGGCCTCGCCGCGCACCCAGCGGGAGGCGACGGAAGTCGGGGTCCAGACCACCAGCACGGCCCTGGCCGCATTGATCTCCGCTTCGATCTGGTCGTCGAACTGCTGGCCAGCCGCGATTTCCGGGTCCCACCACACCGACCAGCCCTTCGCCTCGATCGCGGCGACGAGCGGCGCGACGCGTTCCTTGTCGATGCGGGCGTAGGAAATAAAGACGTCGGCCATGCCGCCTGGACCTCAACTGGGGTTGGAGGCCGCAACCGGGCTGCGGCGCCGGTAGTTTCCATGAAACTCAGGGTGACTGCTAGCATTCCGAAGAGCGCACGAGCGATGGACACCGAAAACCACAGCGGCTTGATTGCGACCGCACTATTGCTGGCGGCAGTCGCTGGCTGCATCCATCCCGATGTGATCGACCGGAATGTTGCGGTACCGATGCGGGACGGCACGGTGCTGCGGGCGGACGTCTATCGGCCGGCGCGCGGCGGCCCGTTCCCGGTACTGGTGTATCGCACGCCATACGGCAAGCATGGCGCCGGGCAGGACTATCAGATTCACCTGAAAGCCGTGGAACGCGGCTACGCGGTGGTGCTGCAGGACGTGCGCGGCCGTTACGAGTCCGACGGACGCTTTGATCCATACCGGCACGAAGGCCGGGATGGCTACGACACCATTGAATGGGCCGCGGCACAGGCCTGGTCCAACGGCAAGATCGGCAGCTATGGCCTGTCGTACCCGGGCGCCGTGCAATGGCTTGCGGCTATGGAGTCGCCTCCGCACCTGTTGGCGATGGCGCCGGCCATGACGTTTTCATCGCCGCGCAATTTCTTCTATATGAGCGGTGTCTTCGACTTGTCGTGGCTGCCATGGATCTACGCCGACGTCGCGCCGGATGCGCGCAGTCGACTTGATCTGCCTGGAACACGGGATGCTGCCGCTGCCGCTGCGACCTGGCCGTCGGTCGCCCGGAAGTATCAATCGTGGCTGCCATTGAAGGACTTGCCCTGGCTCCGGCAGGAAGCGCCGTTCTACTTCGAGTGGCTGGCGCATCCGCCGGATGACGCATGGTGGGACTGGGCCGAGCTGCGCGGTCGCTACTCGCGCGTGTCGGCTGCGGTGCTGAACCTGAGCGGCTGGTACGACGAGGCCTATGGACCGGAAGGCGCGGCAACCAATTTCAACGGCCTGGTGCAGGCGCGGATCGGGCAGGGCGACCCGCGCACGCATCTTCTGATCGGTCCGTGGGTGCATGGAGTTTCGTCGACGGCGGCCCGCCGCACAGGTGACATCGATTTTGGACCGGAGGCTGCCATCGACTACGACGAGATCGTGCTCGATTTTCACGACCACTACCTGCGTGGCATCGACAACCGGTTCAAGGACGCATCACCAGTGCGCCATTTCGCCATGGGCGCCAACGAATGGCGCGATGACACCCGCTGGCCACCGGCAGAATCCCGGACCTTGCCGCTGTATCTTGGGTTGGGCGGAGACGGCCAACGACACCAGTTGCAGAATGGGCAGCCGGCATTGCAGGCCTCGCACAGCACGTTCACGGCCGATCCGCCGAAACCCGGTCACCGATCCCTACGATGCCTTCGGTCCGCATGACTATCGCGAACTGCAAACGCGCAAGGACCTGCTCACTTTCGATAGCGAGCCACTGCAGGAGGATCTATGGGTTGCCGGCGCCATCACCGCCGCGATCCATGCGTCGTGCAACTGCCGCGATTTCGACCTGTGGGTTCGTTTGCAGGACGTCTACCCTGACGGCCGCGCATACAACCTGATGAGCCCCGGCAACGATGTGTTGCGCGCGAGCTATCGCGACCCCAAGGCGGGAAAGCAGTTGCTCGAACCCGGCCATGTCTATGAACTGCGACTACCCGCGTTGAACACGAGCATCCGATTCGCCAGGGGCCATCGGATTCGCGCGCAGATTTCGGCTTCTTTCGCCCCGCACCTGTCGCTCAACCTGCAGACGGGAGATTCCGAGGCCGTTGCCGCCGCATCGAAGATTGCCGACATCACGATCCATCACGATGCCGAACATGCGTCGAGACTGTTGCTCCCGGTCAAGGATGTTGCCTCATCGCGGGACCCGCCTGCCGGATCGCTGCGGACTACTCGTAGCGCAGCGCCTCGATGGGATCGAGCCGCGACGCCCGGATCGCCGGCAGCAGGCCGAAGCCGATGCCCACCGCCGAGCAGAACAGCAGGCCGATCACCGCCCACTCCAGCGGCACCGCGACTCGAATGCGTGAACACGGCGACGAGGTTGCCGAGCCCGAAGCCGACCAGCACGCCGATCACGCCCGCCGATGTTGCACAGGATCACGGCCTCGAGCAGGAACTGCGTGCAGGATGCTGCTGCGCCTGCGCGCCGAGCGCCTTGCGGATGCCGATCTCCTTGGTCCGCTCGGTCACCGAGACCAGCATGATGTTCATGATGCCGATGCCGGCGACGACCAGCGCGATGATGCCGATGACGAAGGCGCGCGATCTTCACGCCCACGGTCATCTTGTTGAACTGGGTGATCAGGCTCTCGCTGCTGAAGAAGTCGAAGTTGTCCTCCTCGCCCGGCTTGACGCCGCGCACGCGCCGCAGCACCTGGCGGGTCTCCTCGATCGCATCGTCGAGCAGCTCGGGCGTCTTCGCCCGCACCGTGATGTTGACCGAGCGCGCGAAGCCGTCGCTGGTCGGTCATGCCGTAGATGTGCATGAAGGTCGTGACGGGCATCAGCACGTAGTTGTCGAAGCCGCCGCCGAACGCCGACTTCTTCTCGTCGAACACGCCGACGACCTGGTACTTGCGCCCGTCCACGCTGGATCTCTGCGGCCGATCGGGTCCGACGAACGGAAACAGCTTCTGTCGCGATCGCGTGGCCGATGACCGCCACCTTGCGGCGCGGCGCGCACGTCCATCTGCGAGAGGTTGCGGCCGAGCCCGACGTAGTGCGTGTTGTTCTGCGGAGTACTCGGGCGTGCCGCCGCAGATCGAGATGTTGGGATTCGGTCGACTCGCCGCGGTACGCGACGACTGTACGCCGAAGTCCCACGATCTCGGAGCCGACCAGGTCCACCAGCGTTGACCTGCTCGCGGATCGCCTCGGCGTTCTCGAGCGTGAGCGGCGGGCGGCGCATCGCCTTGCGGCGCTCCGCGTCGACTGGTGAAGCCGCCGGCCGGCCACTTCTGCACCTGGAAGGTCTGCGCGCCGAGCACGCTCATCTCCTCTTCCATGCGTCGCCTGCACCACCGAGATGCCGGTCATCACGCGCGATGATCGAGGCGACGCCGGCGACGATGCCGACCAGCGTCAGCACCGAGCGCAGCTTGTTGGCGCAGGATCGACGCCGAGCGACATCGACGAGCGTGTCGAGCGATTCGCATGCTAGGCCCTCGGACGGGTCATTCATAGCGCAGCGCCTCGATCGGATCGAGCCGGGCGCCGCGGTAGGCCGGCACGACGCCGGCGACCACGCCGACCAGCGATCGACACCAGCGACCGCGATGACGACGATGGGCAGCGAGAGGCTCGCCGGCATCAGCGTCGCGTTGATCAACAGCGGTCAGCAGCCACGGCGAGCAGCGATGCCGACCAGCCCGCCGAGCAGGCAGATCGCCGACGACTCGAACAGGAACTGCAGCAGGATGCTGCGGCGCTTCGCGCCGATCGCCTTGCGGATGCCGATCTCGCGGGTGCGCTCGGTGACCGAGACGAACATGATGTTCATGACGCCGACCGCGCCGACGAACAGCGAGATGCCGGTGACCAGCAGTCCGACCAGCAGCACCACGCCCATCACGTTGTTGAAGGTGCCGACCAGCGTGTCGAGCTTGTTGATCGAGAAGTTGTCCGTCTCGGCCGGCCGCAGCCCGCGGATCTTGCGCATCTCGCCGATCACCTCGTACTCGAGATCCGCCATCGCCTCCTGGCTCGGCGCCTTGACCGCGATGTTGACGTCCTGCGGCCCGCGCTGCGGCCGCCGAAGCGTCTTCACGAAGGAGGTGATCGGGACGAAGACCTGCCGGTCGAAGTTGGGCCCGCCGAAGAAGCTGCCGCCCTGCTTCTCCATGACGCCGATCACGCGGAACGTCGTGCGGCCGATCTTGATCTCCTTGTTGAGCGGGTCGACGCTCGCCGAACAGCCGCTCCGGACGTCGCATAGCCGATCACGCAGACGTCTTCTTGTACTGCACGTCGAAGGGCATCAGGAAGCGCCCGGTCTCCGGCACGCGCGCTCGACACGATGCATCTGCTTCTCGGTGGTGCCGATGATGGTCGACGCCTTCGACGATCGTCTGGCGCGGTACTTCACGTCGGGCGGTCGATGTCGATGGTCGGGTTGACGATCGCGCGGCCGCGCAGCGTTCCTGCGAGCTGCTCGGCCTCGCGCAGGTCGATGCTCGGGCGGTTGCGGTACAGGAAGAAGTCGTTCATGATGACCCACGGCATGCGCGACACGTAGACCACGTCGGCGCCGACCGCGGAGAAGCTCTCGCGGAACCTGTTCTGCGAGCCCGTTCGCCGCGGTCATCGTGGTAACGACCGCGACGATGCCGATGATGATGCCGAGCGTCGTCAGCGCGCCGCGGGCCTTGTTGGCGATGATCGCGGACCACGCGATCCGCGCCGACTCGGCGATGTCGAGCCCAAGTCTCATGTGGAGCCAGCCACCACGTCGCTCTCGATCACGCCGTCGCGCAGCCGGATGGTCCGCCGCGCATGCGCGGCGATGTCGTCTTCGTGAGTGACCAGGATGATGGTCTGGCCGGAGGCGTGCAGCTCGTCGAACATCTGCCATGATTTCCGTCGCCGGTCTTGCTGTCGAGGTTGCCGGTAGGCTCGTCGGCGAGAATGATCGACGGCTTGCCGACCAGTGCGCGGGCGATCGGCCACGCGCTGCCGCTGGCCACCCGAAAGCTCGTTTGGCCGGTGGCGCGCGCGGTCGGCCAGCCCGACACGCGCGATCGCAGCCTCGGCCCGCTTGCGCCGTTCGCCGCGCGAAACACCCGCGTAGACCAGCGGCAGCTCGACGTTGTGGAGCACATCGGCGCGGGGTAGCAGGTTGAAGGTCTGGAACACGAATCCGATCTGCCGGTTGCGGATGTCGGCCAGTTCATCGTCGCTCATTTCGCTGACCGACTGCCCTTCGAGCAGGTAAGTCCCGGAGGTCGGCGCGTCGAGGCAGCCGATCAAGTTCATCAGCGTCGATTTGCCGGACCCGGACGGCCC
>CAWFWJ010000005.1:0-448739 GCA_963819545.1 uncultured Gammaproteobacteria bacterium
TCGAGGACGTCGTCGGGGACCCGCTCGCCGAAGTCGAGCGCGCAGGCGGCGGACCGCATCCGCGCATCCCTTCGCCAAAGTCGATCTTCGGCGCCGGAGCGCGCCAATTCGTCCGGAATCAACCTGGCCGACGGCCGCGCGCAGCGCGAACTCGCCGCGGCCTGCGCCGCGGCCCTGTCGCGGCCGCTCCGGCGGCGCCGATCGTGGGCGGCGAGGTGCAGGAAGGTGCGCGCCGGCGCCTGCCGCTCACCCGCGAATCTCGATCGCGTGATCGGCGAGGTCGCCGAAGCCGATGCAGCGCTCGCGACGCGCGCGGTCGACGCTCGCGGCGGCCGCACAGCCCGAGTGGGACCGCGTGCCGCCGGCACGCGGGCGCAGATGCTTCGCGACGCGGCCGACCGGCTCGAGCGCGACAGCCGCGCGGTTCGTCGCCCTCTGCGTCGCCGAGGCCGGCAAAAACGGTGCCGGACTCGATCGCCGAGGTGCGCGAGGCCGTCGACTTCCTGCGTTACTACGCGGCGCGCGCCGAGGAATCTTCGGCCGGCCGATCGCGCTGCCCGGGCCCGACGGGCGAATCGAATCGCCTCGCCCTGCGCGGCCGCGGCGTGTTCGCCTGCATCAGTCCCTGGAATTTTCCGCTCGCGATCTTCACCGGCCAGGTGACGGCCGCGCTCGCGGCCGGCAACAGCGTGATTGCCAAGCCCGCGGAGCAGACGCCGCTGGTCGCGGCCGAGATGGTGCGCCTGCTGCATGCCAGCGGGCATTCCGGGCGACGTGCTGCACCTGCTGCCCGGCCGCGGTTCGAGGATCGGCCCGTCGATGACGGGCGATCCGCGCGTCGCGGGCGTCGCATTCACCGGATCGACGGAAACCGCGCGGCTCATCAACCGCTCGCTCGCGGCGCGCGACGGCCCGCTGCCGGTGCTGATCGCGGAAACCGGCGGCCAGAACGCGATGCTGGTGGACAGCTCCGCGCTGCCCGAGCAGGTCGTGAACGACGCCGTGACTTCCGCATTCAATGCGGCCGGCCAGCGCTGTTCGGCGCTGCGCGTCCTGTTCGTGCAGGAGGACATCGCGCCGCGCGTGCTCGAGCTGCTGGCGGGGTCATGGATACGCTCGCGATCGGCGACCCGGCGCTGCTCTCGACCGACGTCGGCCCGGTCATCGACGAGGAGGCGCTTGCGACGTCTCGAGGCGCACGCGCGCGCGATCGTCGCGGGCGCCCGTTGGCATCACCGCGCGAAACTGCCGGCCGGCGCTCGCGCGCGGGCATTTCTTCGCGCCGCTGGCCGTCGAGATCGACGGGATCGCGCGGCTCGAGCGCGAGGTCTTCGGGCCGATCCTGCACGTCGTCCGGTTCGCCGGGTCGCGCATCGACGACGGTCGTGGACGCAGATCAATGCGAGCGGCTACGGCCTCACGCTCGGCGTGCACACGCGCATCGACAGCGTCGCGCGGCGCATCGCGGCCCGTGCGCGCGTCGGCAACGTCTACGTCAACCGCAACATGATCGGCGCGGTGGTCGGCGTGCAGCCCTTCGGCGGCTGCGGACTTTCGGGCACCGGCCCGAAAGCCGGCGGCCCGCACTACCTGCCGCGATTCGCCACCGAACAGACGGTCACGATCAACACCTCGGCCGTCGGCGGCAACGCCACGCTCCTGTCGCTCGGCGAGAGCTGACAGACCTTGAAGGGGACGTTCACCTTCCTTGAAGGTGACGTTCACCTTCAGATTCCTGGACGCTTTCAGTCCTGAAGGTGAACGTCCCCTTCAAGGAAGGTGAACGTCCCCTTCAAGGTTTTCACATCATGCCGGTCTGGAGACGCGCGGCTTCCGACATCATGGTCTGGTTCCAGGGCGGGTCGAACACGAGATCGACGTCTGCCTTGCGCACGGTCGGGATCATCTTCAGCTTGTCGCGCACGTCAGCCACCAGGACCTCGCCCATCCCGCAGCCGGGGGCGGTGAGCGTCATCCTGATCGGCGACGTCGCGCGTGCCGTCGGCGATTCGGCGGTGATGTTGCAGTCGTAGACGAGGCCGAGATCGACGATGTTGATCGGGATCTCCGGGTCGAAGGAGGTGCGGAGCTGGTCCCAGACCACCCGATTGACGTCGTCGTCGCGTCGCGCCCGGCGGCAGTTCGGGGGCGCGCAGCGGTTCCTTGCCGATCGCGTCGCCGTCGGCGCCCGCGATCCGGAACAGGTTGCCCTCGACGTAGACCGTGAAGCTGCCGCCGAGCGCCTGCGTGATGTAGCCGACGCTGCCGGTGCGAAGTTTCACCTCGACGCCGGCCGGGACGATCACCGCGCGCACGTCGCGGCTGACGACGATTGGCTCGTGACCTGGCGTGGCGCATGCTCATTCCGTCGTGACCGGGGCCGCGCTGCCCGCGAGCGCCGCATTCAGCGTGTGCCAGCAGAGGCTCGCGCACTTGACCCGCGCCGGGAAACTCGCGCACGCCCGCGAGCGCCGCGAGCTTGCCGAGTCGCCGCGGCACCCGAGGCGTCGCCGGTCAGCATGCGGTGCACCTCACCGAACAGCTTCGCGGCCTCGGCACGCGTCTTGCCCTTGACGGCTTCGCTCATCAGCGAGGCCGAAGCGGTCGAGATCGCGCAGCCGCTGCCCTCGAATCGCAGGTCGCGGATCACGTCTCCGGCGACCTCGACGTCGAGTGCGGAGCGGTCGCCGCACAGCGGATTGTTGCCATCGCGCTTGCTGCGTCGCGTCCGGCAGCCGGCCGCGGTTCCGCGGGCTGCCGGTTGTGATCCACGATCACGTCGCGGTAGAGGTCGGCGAGGTCCATCAGCGCAGCATCCGGATCGCGTCCAGCAGCGGCATCATGCAGCGCGTCGATCTCCTCGCGCGTGTTGTAGAGCCCGAACGAGGCGCGCGTCGGTCGCCGGCACGCCGAAGAATTCCATGACCGGCATCGCGCAGTGGTGACCGGTGCGCACGGCGACGCCCCGCGAATCGAGCACCGTGCCGAGGTCGTGCGGGTGGACGCCGTCGACCGTGAAGGAGACGAGGCTGCTTTTCTCCGGCGCCGTGCCGACGAGCGTGAGCCCGTCGATGCTGCAAGAGCCGCGCCGTCGCGTAGTCGAGCAGGTCCTGCTCGTGGGCCGCGACGCGCGCCTGAGCCGATGGCGTCGAGGTAGTCGATCGCGGCGCCAAGGCCGACGGCACCGCCGATGTTCGGCGTGCCCGCCTCGAAGCGGTGCGGCAGGTGATTCCAGGTCGAGCCCTCGAACGAGACGGAGAGGATCATGTCGCCGCCGCCCTGCCAGGGCGGCATCGCGGCGAGCAGGCTCTCGCGCGCGTGCAGCACGCCGATGCCGGTCGGCCCGTACATCTTGTGCGCGGAGAATGCGTAGAAATCGCTGCCGAGCGCCTGCACGTCGACCGGCAAGGTGCGGCACGGCCTGCGCGCCGTCGACGACTGTCGTGATGCCGCGCTCGCGCGCCGCGGCGACGAAATCGGCGACCGGCAGCACGGTGCCGAGCGCGTTCGAGACGTGCGCGAGCGCGACGATGCGCGTGCGCGGGCCGAGCATCCGCAGGTAGGCGTCGAAGTCGACGACGCCGCGGCGGTCGATCGGCACGGCGCGGAGCCTCGCGCCGGTCTGCGCGCACAGGAGCTGCCAGGGCACGATGTTCGAGTGGTGCTCGAGTTGCGAGACGACGATCTCGTCGCCCGGCGCCGAGCCGTGGCCGGCCGTAGCGATTGCGCGACGAGGTTGATCGCCTCGGTCGTGCCGCGCACGAACACGATCTCGGCGGTCGAGGCCGCATTGATGAAGCGCCGCACCTTCTCGCGCGCGCCCTCGTACAGGGCGGTCGCCTCCTGCGACAGCGTGTGCACGCCGCGGTGCACGTTGGCGTGGTGCGAGCGCGCGTAGTCGGCGACCGCGTCGATGACGGCGGCCGGCTGCTGCGACGACGCGGCATTGTCGAGATAGGCGAGCGGATGGCCGTTGATGCGCCGGACGAGCACGGGAAAATCGGCTGCGGATGCGCGCGACGTCGAGTCGCATGGCGCCATCTCGCGGACGGCGGCCATCAGCCGGAGCCCCCGGATCAGGTCGCGGTCGGGCAGGGCGCCGGCGACGAGCGTCTCCGCCATCGCGCGAAGCTCCGGCAGCGGCAGCGCGGCCGATCAGGTCCTGGCAGAACGCGAATGTGAGCAGCGCGCGCGCCGCCGCCGGATCGAGGCCGCGCGAGCGCAGGTAGAAGAGCTGCGCCTCGTCGAGCGTGCCGATCGTCGCGCCGTGGCGGCACTTGCACGTCGTCCACGTGGATCTCGAGCTGCGGCCGCGCGTTGATCTCGGCGAGCGGTGTCAGCAGCAGGTTGCGGATCGACTGGCTCGCGTCCGCGCCCGCGCGCGCTCGGGTGCACCACGATCCGGCCGTTGAATGCGCCGCGGCCGCGGCCGGCGGCGATCCCGCGATAGTCCTGTTCGGTTACCGTCGCCGGCGCCGTGATGTTCGATCCGCGTGATGCAGGTCCGACCTGGCGCTCGCCGTCCGCCAGGAAGAGGCCCGTCGAGCCGGCAGGCGGCGCCACGGCCATCGAGTGCGAGCCGGAGATTGGAGCGGAGCATGCCGCCCGCCGAGCGCGAGCAGATGCTGGTCGTAGCGGCAGCCCTGCTGCGAGACTGCCGGTCCAGGTCTCGACCTGCGCGGCGGCACGGCGCGTGCTCGTGCAGCCGGACATGCGTGACTTCGGCGCTCTGCGCCGATCGCGAGTTCCGCCGCGAGGTTGCCGAGCGGCGGCCTCGGCCCGAGCGCGATGAAGTGCTCGACGAGCAGTGAGCTGCGCGCCGGCACCGACCTCGACGACGACGCGGGCCTGGTGAACGGCCGCCGCGGCGGCGCTCGCGACGTGGACGAGATAGACCGGCTGCTGCGAGCTCGCGGCCCTGCGCAACGCGGATCAGTGACGCCGCCGGCGGCGAAGGCGTCCGCAAGCAGCGCGTAGCGGTCGTCAGCGTCCTCGCCGGGCGTGCGCAGGAGCGCGAGCGCCGCTTCCGGGTCGCGCTCGAGCAGCGTCGCCGAGATCGAGGACCTCGAGGCCCTGCCGTCGCGCCGAAATCGCGAAAGCCGTGCGTCGAAGCGGCCGTCGACGAGGACGATGCGCCGCGCATCCGCGAACGGAAGTAGTCGCGGGACGAGAGTGCGGCCGCGTCGACTGGTCGACTGCGGCACCGCATCGAAGCGCGTATTCGGCGATGCGCGCATGGTCGAGGTACTTCCAGTTCTCGTCGCGCCGGTCCGGCAGACCGCGCGCGAGGAGAGTGTCGAGCGCGCGCCCGCGGCGGCGCGCCCAGGCCGGACCGCCCGCGAAGCGGGGGCGAGGCCTGCGTGACCTGCCGCGATGCGTTCGATGGTGCCCGGCGCGTTCACGCGGCCGCCGCCCCTTCGAGCATCCAGTCGTAGCCGCGGCGCTCGAGTTCGAGGGCGAGATCGCGCCCGCCGCTCTTGACGATGCGGCCTGCCGCGAGCACGTGCACCTGGTCCGGCACGACGTAATCGAGCAGGCGCTGGTAATGCGTGACGAGCACGATCGCCCGGTCGGGCGATCGCTGGCGCATTGACGCCTTCCGCGACGAGCTTGAGCGCATCGATGTCGAGGCCCGAGTCGGTCTCGTCGAGGAGCGCAAGCGTCGGCTGCAGCAGGCTCATCTGCAGGATCTCGTTGCGCTTCTTCTCGCCGCCCGAGAATCCCTCGTTGACGCCGCGGTTCAGCAGGCTCTCGTCCATGTGCATGTCGGCGAGCTTCGGCTGCGCACGAGGTTCAGGAACTCGAAAGCATCGAGCTCCGGCTCGCCGCGGTGCCGGCGCAGCGCATTCAGCGAGGCCTTCAGCAGATAGACGTTGTTGACGCCCGGGATCTCGACCGGGTACTGGAATGCGAGGAACAGGCCCTCGCGCGCGCGCTCCTCGGGCGGCATCGCGAGCAGGTCGCGGCCGAGATAGGTGGCACTGCCCGAGAGGACTTCGTAGCCCGGGCGACCTGCGAGCACGCCGGTCAGCGTGCTCTTGCCGGAGCCGTTCGGTCCCATGATCGCGTGCACTTCGCCCGCGCGTACGGCGAGCGAGAGCGCCGTCGAGGATCAGCCGCTCGCCGGCCCGCACGCGGAGGTCGCGCACCTCGAGGATCATCCGGCCTGCGTCGCTCATCCCACCGCTCCTTCGAGGCTCACGGCGAGCAGGTTCTGCGCCTCGACCGCGAATTCCATCGGCAGCTCGCGGAACACCTGCCGGCAGAAGCCGTTCACGATCATGTTGACCGCATCCTCGGCGGAGATGCCGCGCTGCAGGCAGTAGAAAAGCTGGTCGTCCGAGATCTTCGAGGTCGTCGCCTCGTGCTCGACGACGGCCGTCGGGTTCTGGACCTCGATGTAGGGGAAGGTGTGCGCGCCGCAATGCGGCCCCATCAGCAGCGAGTCGCATTGCGTGTGGTTGCGCGCGCCGTCGGCGCCGGGCAGGACCTTCACGAGTCCGCGATAGGCGTTCTGCCCGTGGCCCGCGGAAATGCCCTTCGAGATGATCGTCGAACTCGTGTTGCGCCCCATGTGGATCATCTTGGTGCCGGTGTCGGCCTGCTGGTAGTGGTTGGCGAGCGCGACCGAGTGGAACTCGCCGACCGAGCCGTCGCCGCGCAGGATGCAGCTCGGGTACTTCCAGGTGATCGCGGAGCCGGTCTCGACCTGGGTCCAGGAGATCTTCGAATTGCGGCCGCGGCAATCGCCGCGCTTGGTGACGAAGTTGTAGATGCCGCCGACGCCGTTCTCGTCGCCGGGGTACCAGTTCTGCACCGTCGAGTACTTGATCTCGGCGTCGTCCAGCGCGATCAGCTCGACGACCGCCGCGTGGAGCTGGTTCTCGTCGCGCATCGGCGCGGTGCAGCCTTCGAGGTAGCAGACGTGCGAGCCTTCCTCCGCGACGATCAGCGTGCGCTCGAACTGGCCGGTCTTCGAGGCGTTGATGCGGAAATAGGTCGAGAGCTCCATCGGGCAGCGCACGCCTTTCGGCACGAAGACGAACGAACCGTCGGTGAAGACTGCGGAGTTGAGCGCCGCGTAGAAGTTGTCGCCGATCGGAACGACAGTGCCGAGGTATTTCTCCACCAGCTCCGGATGCTTCTGCACCGCCTCGGAGAACGGGCAGAAAATCACGCCGGCCTCGGCGAGGCGCTCCTTGAACGTGGTCGCGACCGAGACGCTGTCGAACACGGCATCCACCGCGACGCCCGCGAGCCGGGCGCGTTCGTGCAGCGGGATCCCGAGCTTGTCGTAGGTCTCGAGCAGCTTCGGGTCGACCTCGGCGAGCGACTTCGGCCCGTCCCCGCGCTGCTTCGGCGCCGAGTAGTACGAGATCGCCTGGAAGTCGATGGGCGGGTAGTGGACATGGGCCCAGGTCGGGACCGTCATGCGCGATCCAGCGACGATAGGCCTTGAGCCGCCAGTCGAGCATGAACGCCGGCTCGTCCTTCTTCGCCGAGATCAGCCGGATGACGTCCTCGTCGAGACCGGGCGCCACGGTATCGCTCGCGATGTCCGTGACGAAGCCGTGCCGGTACTTCCGGGCGACCAGGGACTCGAGTTCGGGCTGCTTCGTCGGACATCCGACGCTCCGCTCAGCCGCGCACCGGCGGCCGGCGCACGGAACCGCTCCGCGTGAAATCGAGCGTGGCAAACGGCGCATCGCGCCGCACGAGTTCCTCGAGGCTCACGTCGTGCGAGCGCGCGGCGGATGGCGCGGCTGATGCGCTGCCAGCCGTTTCCGACGAGGCAGGTCGCCTCGATGCCGCAGTTGCCGGCGCCGCCCGCGCATTCCGTGAGCGCGACCGGGCCCTCGACCGCATCGATGATCGCCGCGGCATTGATCGAGCGCCGCGGGGCGGGCGAGCTGGTAGCCGCCGTGCGCGCCGCGCACGGAACGTACGAGGCCCGCGTGCTGGAGTTCCTTCAGGAGCTTGCTGACCGTCGGCAGGCCGATGTGCGTGCGTTCTGCGATCTCCGCGGCGCTCGCGAGGCCGCCGCCGCCGAGGCTCGCGAGGATCACGGTCGCGTAATCGGTCAGGCGGCTGATGCGCAGCATGGGTCGCTCTCCGCGGCTCTGGATCTAAACAGTACGATTTTAGTACTATTACCAGTCCGGCGGTAGGGGGTCGGGGGTGCTCTGGTATCCTTCGCGCCCGGCACGAAGGCAGCCGGCAATGCGGAGGATCCGGATCTCATGGACATCAAGGAACTGGACACGAATGCAGCCGCCATGGTGGCTCCCGGCAAGGGAATCCTCGCGGCCGACGAGTCGACCGGCACGATCAAGAAGCGCTTCGACAAGATCGGGCTCGAATCCTCATTCGAGGCGCGCCGCGCTTACCGCGAATTGCTGTTCACGGCGCCCGATGCCGAAAAGTACATTTCAGGCGTGATCCTCTACGACGAGACGATCCGCCAGCAGGCCGCCGACGGCCAGCCGTTCCCGCAGCTGCTGGCCGCGCGCGGCATCCTGCCGGGCATCAAGGTCGACGCGGGCGCCAAGGCGCTCGCCGGCTTCCCGGGCGAGACCGTGACCGAGGGGCTCGATGGTCTGCGCGAGCGTCTGGCCGAATACCACGGCGCTCGGCGCGCGCTTCGCGAAGTGGCGCGCGGTCATCGACATCGGCGCCGCGATCCCGACCGCCAGCCGCCTCGAGGCGAACGCGGAGGCGCTCGCCCGCTATGCCGCGCTCTGCCAGGAAGCCTCGATCGTGCCGATCGTCGAACCCGAAGTGCTGATGGACGGCGATCACACGATCGAGCGCTGCGAGGAAGTCACCGACGCGACGCTCGAGACTCGTGTTCGACGCGCTCTTCCTGTCACCGCGTGCGCCTCGAGGGCATGGTCCTGAAGCCGAACATGGTCATCGCGGGCAAGAAGTGCGCGAAGCAGGCGACGCCGCAGCAGGTCGCCGATGCCACCGTGCGCTGCCTGCGCCGGCGCGTGCCGGGCGCGGTGCCGGGCATCGCCTTCCTCTCCGGCGGCCAGAGCGAGGCCGAGGCGACGCTGCACCTGTCGCTGATGAACCGCTCGCGCGACCTGCCGTGGCAGCTGTCCTTCAGCTACGGGCGCGCGCTGCAGCAGAGCACGCTCGACGCCTGGAAGGGCAAGCCCGGCAACGTCGCCGCGGCGCAGAAGACCTTCCTGCGGCGCGCGAAGCTCAACGGGCTCGCGCGCGACGGCCGCTACGAGGCCGCGATGGAACAGGCCGCGGCCTGAGGGCCGCGCGGCGCGGGTCCACGACTTGACATCCGAAGTCCGTCGCGAAGCCGGCGCGATCGTTCGCGTGCGCGACCTGCACTACACGGCGGGCCGGCGCGCGATTTTCGCCGGCGTCGACCTCGATTTTCCGCGCGGCGCGGTCACCGCCGTCATGGGTCCGAGCGGCAGCGGCAAGACGACGCTTGCTGCGCCTGATCACGGGCCAGGTGCGAGCCGGACCAGCGGCCTGGTCGAGTTCGACGGACAGGACGTCTCCGAAGCTCTCCCGCCGCGAGATCTACCGCATGCGGCGGCGCATGGGCATGCTGTTCCAGAACGGCGCCCTGCTGACCGACCTCGATGTCTACGAGAACATCGCGTTTCCGCTGCGCGAGCACACGCGCCTGCCGGAGCGGCTCGTCCGCCACGTGGTCCTGACGAAGCTGCAGGCCGTCGGCCTGCGCGGCGCCGCGCGGCTGATGCCGGCCGAGCTGTCGGGCGGCATGGCGCGGCGCGTCGCGCTCGCGCGCGCGATCGTGATGGATCCGGAACTGCTCATCTACGACGAGCCCTTCGTCGGACTCGACCCGATCTCGATGGGCGTCGTGCTGCGGCTGATCCGGCGGCTGAACGACACGCTCGGCCTCACGAGCATCGTCGTGTCGCACGACGTGCGCGAGATCACCGCGGTCGCGGACTACTGCCACCTGCTGTCCGGCGGACGCATCATCGCGAGCGGCCCGCCGGCCGCCGTCGCGGCGAGCACGCACGAGGACGTGCGCCAATTCATGCACGGACTGCCCGACGGTCCGGTGCCGTTCCACTATCCGGCGCCGGAATACGCCGAACAGGTCCGGCAGGTGCGCTGAATGGCCGCGCCCGTGATCCGCGAGCTGGTCGAGAGCGTCCGCGAATCGCTGCGGGCGCTCGGCGCGCTACGCGCTCTTCGCCGGCCGCCTCGCGCGCGAGACGCCGCGCGCGCTGTGGCGCTTCGGCCTCGTGGTCGAGCAGGTGCACAACGCCGGCGCGCTGTCGCTCGTGATCATCATGCTGTCCGGCCTGTTCGTCGGCATGGTGCTCGGCCTGCAGGGCTTCGACCTGCTCGAGCGCTTCGGTTCCGAGGAGTCGCTCGGCATCGGCGGCGGCGCTCGGGCTCCTGAAGGAACTCGGGCCGGTCATCACGGCTCTGCTGTTCGCCGGCCGCGCGGGCACGGCGCTCGCCTCCGAGCTCGGGCTGATGCGCGCGACCGACCAGCTCGCGGCGATGGAGATGATGGCGGTCGACCCGGTGCGGCGCGTCGTGATGCCGCGGTTCCTGGGCGGCGTGATCTCGATGCCGCTGCTCGCCGCGATCTTCAGCATGATCGGCCTCTTCGGCGCGCAGCTCGTCGGCGTGCAGCTCATGGGCGTGGACCCGGGCCAGTTCTGGTCGCAGATGCGGGGCGCGGTCGAGCTCGACGACGTGATGGAGGGCGTGCTGAAGAGCGTCGGTCTTCGGCGTCGCCTGCAGCCTGGTCGCCGTCTACGAGGGCTATCATTCGGTGCCGACGGCGGAAGGCGTGGGCCGGGCGACGACGCGCACCGTGGTGATTTCATCGGTCAGCGTGCTGTTGCTCGACTACATGCTGACCGCGGTGATGCTTTAAGGAGTCCAGACATGCGCCAGACGCGCGCCATCGAACTCGGGAACCGGGCTGTTCGTGCTGCTCGGCTTCGCCGCGCTGTTCTTCCTCGTCACCCAGATCACGAGCCGCGAGTTCGGGCTCGGCGACGGCGGCTACCGGCTGACGGCGACGTTCGAGCAGGTCGGCGGCCTGAAGCCCGGCGCGCCGGTGTCGATGTCGGGCGTCACCATCGGCCGCGTCGAGTCGATCTCCTACGATTTCAACGAATACCGCGCGCGCGTGATGCTGCGGATCGAGCCGAAGTACGACCGCATTCCCGACGACAGCGACGCCGAGCATCCTGACTGCGGGACTGCTCGGGCGGCCAGTACATCGGAATCGGCCCGGGAGCTTCGGAAACCTTTTTCAAGGACGGCGATCAAATCCAGTTCACGCAATCCGCCATCGTGCTCGAGAACCTGATCAGCAAGTTCCTGTTCTCGAAGGCGGCCGAAGAACAGCCGGCGGAAGGATCCGCGCAGGAAGCCACGCAATGACGCGACGCCTTGCCCTCGCATCGCATGTCGCTGCTGCTCGCGCCGGCAGCGATCGCGGTCGCCGCCCGCGCCGCGGACGCCGTGCCCGGGCCCGCGCCGCAGGAGCTGATCGAGACGACGGCCCGCGAGCTGCTCGAGGCGCTCGACGCCGACCGTGAACAGGCCAAGCAAGGATCCGGCCCGGGTGCGCAAGCTGGTCGACGAGATCCTGCTGCCGCATTTCGACACCGATTACTCCGCGCGGCTCGTGCTCGGCAAGCACTGGCGGAATGCGACGCCGGAGCAGCGCCAGCGCTTCGTCGACGCGTTCTACCAGTCGCTGCTCCGCAACTACGGATCGGCGCTGGCCGAGTTCACCGCGGACCGCATGACGGTGCTGCCGTTCCGCGGCGACCTGGCGACCGGCCAGGCGGTCGTCCGCACCGAGGTCAAGCGCAGCAACGGCCGCGCGTGCCGGTCAACTACACGCTGCGCGCGACGCCCGCAGGGCTGGAAGGCCTGGGACGTCACGATCGAGGGCATCTCCTACGTGCGGAACTTCCGCAACGACGTCGGCGCGGAGATCGACCAGAAGGGCTCTCGAGTCGCGTGATCGAGCGCCTCGAGAACGAGAACGGCAGTGGCGCGACAGAAATCCGGCGGACTGACGCGGACCGCGCCCGGCCGTGCTCGCGGCGCTCGGCCCGGGCCGCTTCGAGCTCACGGGCGACATCGGGTTCGACGACGCCGCGCGCCTGCTGGCGGAGGGCGACGCCGCA
Source organism: uncultured Gammaproteobacteria bacterium (assembly GCA_963819545.1). Lineage (GTDB taxonomy): Bacteria > Pseudomonadota > Gammaproteobacteria > Steroidobacterales > Steroidobacteraceae > SCUD01. Next base: position 12,168 of record CAWFWJ010000005.1, read on the forward strand.
TTCGGCGGCGCTGAAGCAGGCCGAGATTGACCTCGCGCGGCGTCGCGCGCGTCGACAGCGCGGGGCTCGCGCTGCTGCTCGAATGGTCGCTCGCGGCGCGCGAAGCGGGCAGGGTCGCTGCGCTACCGCAACGTGCCGCCGGCAATCGCGTCGCTCGCCGGGATCAGCGACGTCGCCGAGCTGCTGGAGCCCGCGCCGTCCGGGCGGCGGCTGATCCGCCGGCGGCCTCCGGCGCCGGCCGTGCGCTTCCGGCGTCCTCGCATATCCCGCTCCGGATCCTCGAGTTCCTCGGGCGGATCTCGTCGTCCGGCACGTCGCCGTCCTTCACCTGGTATTCGCGGCGCTGCAGCCAGGCATCGCGGATGAACGCGTAGCGGTCGTAGGCCGAATCGAACGAGGCGTCGAAGGGCAGGAGCTCCGCCCGGCGATTCACGAATGAAAGGCCGACGAGCGCCCATTCGGTCGGTCGAATCGAGATCGAGCGCGACGCGCAGGTCGGTCTGCGCGTCGGCGTAGATCGCAGGCGCGTCGCGCACCGTCGAGGGCCCGAAGAACGGCAGCACGAGGTAGGGCCCGGACGGCACGCCCCAGCGGCCGAGCGTCTGGCCGAAGTCCTCGTCGTTCTGCGGGATGCCGAATCGCGATGCCGGATCCAGCAGGCCGCCGATGCCGAGCGTCGAGTTGACCGCGAACCGGCCGAGATCGATCAGCGTGTCCTTGATCTTGAGCTGCAGCAGGTCGTTGACGATCGTCGTCGGGAACGCGAGGTTGCTCGAGGAAATTGTCGACGCCCGTCCGGATCAACCGCGGCACGTGATTGCGGTAGCCGGTCGCGACCGGCTTCAGCACGGCGCGATCGATCGCGTCGTTGAAGCGGTGGGTGCCGCGGTTCATGCGCTCGAGCGGGTCGCCGGGCGTGCCCATGTTGGTGGTCGCGCAGCCGGCGAGCAGGCAGAGCGAGCAATGCGCCGGCGGCGGCGCGGAGACAAGACGATCATCGGCAATCCCTTGCGGCGGATTCAGACCGCAATTCTAGCCGTGGCCGCCGGCGCTTCCGGTTCGCGGACTCTCGGGTTCCGCGACCTCGCGCGCGCGCTTGCCCTTCGGCAGGTATTCCTGCAGCTCGCGGATGCGCGCGTCGAAGCGCTCGCGCTGCACGGCGTTGATGCCCGGGCACGGCCTGCGCGAGCCGCAGCTGGTTGATCGCGAGCGCCAGGTCGCCGCTGATGACGTGGTACTCGGACATGTAGTAGTAGGAGTCGGCGACGTCGCCGGCGGCATTCGCCGCGATCGCCGTGAAGCGGGCCTGCTCGGCGGTCGGCGGCACGTTGTTGAACAGGTCGAGCAGCACGACGTGCGCCCGCTTCGGATCGCCCGCGCGCATCAGCGTCTCGGCGTAGCGCATCGTGACCGGGACGTTGCGCGGGAACAGCCGCATCGCGTTCTTCGAGCGTCGCGCGCGAGGCATCGACGGCCCGGCGGCGAGCTGCGCCTGGCCGAGCGCCGTGTGGTAGAGCGTCACGTCGGGGCGGCGGTCGCGCAGCGCCTCGAGCACCGGGATCGCCTCCGCCGGCCGCGCCGGCGCTGCATCAGGGCGAGCGCGCGGCCGTACTGCTCGGCGTCGGTGGACGGGTAGTCCGCGCTCTTCGCGGTCGCGATACAGGTCGCGCACCGAGACTTCGGCGAGCAGCGTCTCGAGCTCGAGCCGGTCGCGGATCAGCGCATAGCTCGTGCTGTCGGGCGTGCGCGGCCGCTCGCATGCGGCTCGCGCGGTCGCGCGTCTCGGCGATGCGCTCGCTCGTGACCGGGTGGGTGCGCAGCAGGTCGGGGATGTTGCTGCCGGCGCCGCCCGAGCGCTGCTGCATGGTCCCGAAGAACTCGGGCATTGCCGACCGGGTCGAAACCGGCCGCCGCGAGGATGCCGATGCCGACGCGGTCCGCCTCGGCTTTCGTTCGCGCGCGTGAAGTTGATCTGGCTCTGCGCCGCGAGGCCCTGGGCGGCCGTCACGCCGCCGAGCACGGCGTCGCTCGGCAAGCCGGTCGTCGCGCCGATCAGGATCGCGGCGAGCATCGCGGCCATCGAAGCGAGGTTCGCGCGGCCCGCATTCTGGATCGAGCGCGCGATGTGCCGCTGCGTGACGTGCGCGATCTCGTGCGCGATGCACGCCCGCGAGCTCGGCTTCGCTCCGCGTCGCGGTGACGAGGCCGGCATTGACGCCGATGAAGCCGCCGGGCAGCGCGAAGGCATTGATGCCCGAGTCCCGGACGGCGAAGAACGTGAAGCGGTGCGCGCCTTCGTGCGCCTGGCTCGCGAGGCGCATGCCGAGCGACTGCAGGTACTCGTTGATCTCCGGGTCCTCGACGATCTGGCCGGCCTCGCGCAGCTGCGGACGATCATCAGGCCGATCTTGTACTCGTCGGCGAGCGAGAGCGTCGTGCTCGCCGGGCGTGCCGATGTCCGGCAGCTCGCTGCCGGTCGTCTGCGCAGCGGCCGGCGGCGCGCCCAGCGGCGAGCTGCAGCGACAGGACGGTCGAGCAGGGCGCGCATCGGGTGGATCCTGGCGGAAATACCGGTTCGACCGCGGCTCCGCGCGCATGGTTCGCCGGCCCCGCGCTCAGAGCGCTTCCGACGCGAAATCGGCGAGCCGCGAGCGCTCGCCGCGCACCAGCGTGACGTGGCCGCGCGTGCTGCCAGCCGCGGAAGCGGTTGACGACGTAGGTGAGGCCGGAGGTCGTCTCGGTCAGGTAGGGCGTGTCGATCTGCGCGATGTTGCCGAGGCAGACGAGCTTGGTGCCGGGGCCCGCGCGCGTGACGAGCGCCTTCATCTGCTTCGACGTCAGGTTCTGCGCCTCGTCGAGGATCAGGTAGCGGTTCAGGAACGTGCGGCCGCGCATGAAATTGAGCGAGCGGATCTTGATCCGGTGGCGCAGCAGGTCCTGCGTCGCGGCGCGGCCCCAGCTGCCGCCTTCCTGGCCCTGCGTCAGCACCTCGAGGTTGTCCATCAGCGCGCCCATCCAGGGCTCCATCTTCTCCTCCTCGGTGCCGGGCAGGAAGCCGATGTCCTCGCCGAGCGGGATCGTCACGCGCGTCATGATGATTTCGCTGAAGCGGTTCGTGTCGAGCGTCTGCGCGAGCCCGGCCGCGAGCGTCAGCAGCGTCTTGCCGGTGCCGGCGGGCCCGAGGATCGTCACGAAGTCGATGTCCGGGTCGAGCAGCAGGTTCAGCGCGAGGTTCTGCTCGCGGTTGCGCGCGGTGATGCCCCAGACCGCGTGGCGCTCGCTGCGGAAATCCTGCGTGACCTCGAGCGTCGCGACTTCGCCGTCGATCGAGCGCACGATCGCCTCGAAGCCGTCGTCCTTCGCGTCGTAGAGGAACTGGTTCGGGTGCCACTCGCGCACCAGCGGGCCGCGCACGCGGTAGAACGTGCGCGCCTGCTCGTGCCAGGACTCGACGTTGTTGCCGTGCGTCTCCCAGAAGTCCGCGCGGCAGCGCGGTGACGCCGGTGAACAGCAGGTCGGCGTCCTCGATCGTGCGGTCGTTGAAGTAGTCCTCCGCATGCACGCCGAGGATCGCCGCCTTGATGCGCAGGTTGATGTCCTTCGAGACGAGCGTGACGCGCGTGCCGGGCAGCTCCATCTGCAGCGCGAGCGTGTAGCCGAGCAGCGCGTTGTCGATGCCGTGGCCGTGGCCGGGAGGGTGTCGGGCAGGCCGGCTGCGAGCCGGCGCGTCTGGAAGAAGAGCCGGCCGGTCGGCGGCTTCTTGCCGTGGTTGCCGGAGCGGCCGGTCGGCAGCTCGAGGCCGCGGTCGATCTGCTCCTTGGTCGCGTTCGCCATCAGCTCGTCGAGGAAGCGGCTGACCTGGCGCACGTTGCGCGCCGACTCGGACAGGCCCTTCTTGCCGGCGTCGAGCTCCTCGAGCACGCCCATCGGCAGGTAGATGTCGTGTTCCTCGAAGCGGAACACCGCGGCCGGGTCGTGCATCAGCACGTTCGTGTCGAGCACGAATGCGCGGCGGGCGCCTTTCGCGGGCCGGTTCTTCAGCATCCGGTTCAGAGTTCGCGGGCGGCCGCGAGGACCTCCGCGGCGTGGCCCTTGACGCGGACCTTGCGCCACTCGCGCCGGAGCGCGCCCTTCGGCATCGATCAGGAACGTGCTGCGCTCGATTCCCATCATCTTCCTTCCGTACATGTTTTTCTGCTTCCAGACGCCGAACAGCGTCGGCGACCGCATGGTCCTCGTCCGAGCCGAGCTCGAACGGGAACTTCATCTTGTCCCTGAACCGGCGGTGCGACTCGAGCGTGTCGGTCGAGATGCCGAGGATGCGGGTGCGCGCGCGCCGGAACGCCGCCGCGAGGTCGCGGAAATCGCTGCCCTCGAGCGTGCAGCCGGGCGTGTTGTCGCGCGGGTAGAAATAGACGACGAGGTTCTCGTCGCCCTGGTCGCCCAGCCGGAACTCGCCGCCCGTGGTCGGGATGCGTGAACTTCGGAGCCTTGGCGCCCGGCTTGACCGCCGGCCATCGCGCTCAGTTCTTGACCGGCTCGAGGATCGCGTCGAGGTTCATCTGGTCGCAGAAATCCATGAACTCCTCGCGCAGCGCCCCGACGTGGATCCGGGACGGCACGTTGACGACCATGTAGACGGAGAACATCTGCGCGCCGGTGTGCGCCGCCGCGTAGCTGCGGGTCGACAGCTCGCCGATGTCGATGCCGCGCGCCGCGAAGAAACCCGGACAGGCCGGAGACGATGCCGGCCTGGTCGATGCAGACGACATCGACCGAGTAGGGGACCATGTCCTCGCGGACCGCGCGCTGCGCCGTGCGGCGCACCTGGATCGTGACGCCCGAGGCCTCCGCGAGCTTGCCGAGGTCGGTCTCGATGCGCGCGATCGAGTGCCAGTTGCCGGCGACCAGCATGAGCATCGCGAAATCCGAGCCGAGCGCCGTCATGCGGCTCTCGCTGATGCTGCCGCCGCAGTCCGCGACGACCTTCGAGAGGTCGTGCACGAGACCGATGCGATCGTCGCCGATGGCGGAAATTGCGATGAATTGTTTCATGCGGGAGAAAGCGGGAGCGCTGGCGCAGAGTGTACCGGGATCGGCAGAGCGATGATATCGCGGCGCCGCGCGCGGCTTGCGCTCGCAAAGCCGCGCGCCCGTACCATCCCGCCTCCGATGCCGGCCGTTCGGCCGGGGGGTGAGATGTTTCGCGGCAGCCTGGTCGCGCTCGTGACGCCGATGACGGAGTCCGGCGACGTCGATCACGTCGCATTCGGGCGGCTGCTCGACTGGCATGCGCGCGAGGGCAGCGACGGCGTCGTCATCGGCGGGCACCACCGGCGAGTCGGCGACGCTCACCGCGGCAGAGTCCGCGGAGCTCCTGCAGATCGCCGTGCAGCGGCTCGGCGGCCGCCTGCCCGTGATCGCGGGCACCGGCGACGCCTCGACCGCGCATGTCGGTCGAGCGGACGCGCGACGGCCTGCGAGCTCGGCGCCGACGCGTGCTGGTCGTCACACCTTATTACAACCGCCCGCCGCAGGAAGGGCTGTACCGGCATTTCAGCGTGATCGCCGATGCCTCGAGCGTGCCGCTCATCCTCTACAACGTGCCGTCGCGCACCGCCTGCGACCTGCTGCCGGAGACGGTCGAGCGCCTGTCGGGCCACCCGCAGATCATCGGCATCAAGGACGCGACCGGCAAGCATCGCGCGCGGCGCGGAAATCCTCGAGCGCTGCGGCGACGATTTCCTGCTGCTTTCGGGCGACGACGCCGAGCTGCCGCGAACTGATCGGCGCCGGCGCGCAGGGCGTCATCACGGTGACCGGCAACGTCGCGCCGCGCCTGATGCACGAGATGGTCGAAGCGGCGCTGTCTCGGCGACCAGGACGGTGCCAGGGAACTCGACGAGCGCCTCGCGGGTCTTCACACTGCGCTCTTCGTCGAGTCGAACCCGATCCCCGCCAAATGGGCGCTCGGGCGGCTCGGGCTGATCGGCGCGGGCATCCGCCTGCCGCTCGTCGGCCTGTCGGAGGCGTATCATGCAGACGTGCTCGCGGCGATGCGCCGCGCCGGAGTGATCGAATGAGGAATTGCCTGAAACGCGTGGGCTGGATTGCGATCGTCCTGCCGCTCGCCGGCTGCGCGGTGCTGCCCGACGCCTACTCGGGCTGCGACGAGGCCCAGCCCTACCAGTCCGCGAGGCAAGCGGAGCCCCTGCGCGTACCTGCTGGCGCCGACCTGCCGGACACGCGCAACGCGCTCCGGATTCCCGAGATCGACGAGCCCGGAACTGCCGCCTGAGCCGGGCCGTTGCCTCGATCACCCGCCCGCCTATCGCGACCAGCCCAGTGGCAGGCGCTGGCAGCCGCCAGCGGCGGCCGCCGCCGGCCGCCGAGCCGGCGGCGAGCTGCGATTTCGGGATGCGATGGAGAGGCAGGCCATGGCAGACGCGCCTCGGCGTCAACTACCAGCCCACGGCCAGACACCGACTTCGACGGCGGCACGACGGCCGAATTCAACAGCAGCATCGGCTTCCTGGTCGGCATCGGCTACGACCTCTCGAATCACTTCGAGATCGGCGCGAACTTCACGCTACGACGAGCGCGACTTCGAAGCCGATCTTGCCGGAGACGATCCGGGCGAAGTATTCCCGGTCAGCGGCAAGCTTGAAGCCATGGGCGTGATGTTCGACCTCACCTACTACTTCATGACAGGCCGGTTCACGCCTTTCCTCGCGGCGGGCGCAGGCTGGAACTTCGTCGACACGAATATCCCGACCGCACCGCCCCAGGTCGGCTGCTGGTGGAATCCGTGGTACGGATACATCTGCGCAGGGCTTCCAGGACACGAAGAACGTCGACGGGTTTGCCTACCAGCTGGGTGCCGGCCTGCGCTATCGCATGAATCAGTCATTCTCGCTGAGCGGCAGCTACCGGATGAGCTGGGTGGACTTTCCGAAGGCCACGGCACGCCGACCTACGACGCGATTCCAGCTTGTTCTCGACTGGGGATTCTGAGCGGCGGTTGCCTCGGTTGCTGCGGAGAGCCCGGCTCCAGTAGGCTGTGCCCCCTTCGAAGGAGAGGTGGCCGAGCGGTCGAAGGCGCTGGACTGGAATTCCAGTAATACCTCACAAGGTATTCGTGGGTTCGAATCCCACCCTCTCCGCCAGAAAAATGATGAAGGGGACGTTCACCTTCACGAAGGGGACGTTCACCTTCATCTTGAGGGAGTTGGTCCTCTTCGTCTTGCGAGGCCGATGAAGGTGAACGTCCCCTTCGTTAAGGTGAACGTCCCCTCTTATTATTCGCGATCCCCGGGATCGCGCGTGCTGCCGCCGGCCGCAATCGACTTCGTACGCGCGGGCGAACGCGACGAGGAACACGGCAGGCAAGCCCGGCGTCGCCCGACTGCACGGTCGCGCGGAAGAGCTCCTGGTAGCGGTTCCAGAGGCGGGCCTGCAGGTCGGCTCCGACGACGCCCTGCGCGCGGCGGCCGAGCTGTTCCTCGAGGAGCTCGGGATTCAGCTTCTCGAAGACGGCGGCGAGTGCTTCGCGAAGTGCTGCCGCAATCGCGATCTCGTGATTGCGCGCGCGCGCGAACTGGCCGCGGATCTCGTCGATCGCGCGCGCGTCGCCCGGGCCGCGACCGGCCAGCATCAGTTCGAGGATCTGTTCGACGGCCGCGATCTGCGCGAACGGGCTCGTCGCGTCGCGCCGGCGCGCGCCGGAGGAAATGCCGAACTCGCCCGCGAAGTCGGCGCGCGTGCGCGCAAGCTCGGAGAAACCGACGAGCGTCTCGCGCAGGAGCTGTCCCGCCTGCTGCAGCGCCGTGCCGCGCACCTCGGCGGGCAGCGCCAGCGGATCGATGCCCGCGCCCTTGCAGAGCGCGACGAGGCCCGGCCACAGCTCCTGGTCCTCGCGCGCGCGCGCGGATGCGACCGGCGCTGCCGGCGGGACGACCGGCGGAGCGGGCGGCCGCCGGCAGCGCACGCGAAGCTACGCGCTCGGGGCGCGCGCGCGCCTGCGACTCGCGTTCGCGCCGCCCGGTCGAGATGAAGGTCTTCACTTCGAACGATGCGTCGAGGTCGGCGTCGCTGACCGGATGCGCGCTCCTGCGCCGGAAAATCGTTGCCGCCGGTGATCTCGACCTCGATCTCGTACTCGCCGATGCGGAAACGGTCGCCGTTCGCGAGCTGGTGCGGCCGGTCCGGTCCGAGCGCCTCGTCGGAATCGTTGACGAAAGTGCCGTTCGTGCTCGTGTCGCGCAGGAGCCAGGTGCCGCCGCGGTGCTCGATCTCGGCATGGCGGCCGGAAACGTAGCGTTCGGTATCGCGCAGCACCCAGTCGTTGCTGGTATGGCGCCCGATGCGGCCGCCATTAACGCCGAAGGTCCAGCGCGGGTGCTCGCCAGCGGCCGCTGCGTTGTCGCTGACGATTTTCAGCCTGAGCGCCATCGCACGTATAATAACGCGCCCACAGCAGGGCGACCCCCATCCCGGATCATGGCCTCAAGTCACATATTCAGGATCGTCTTCGTCAACCAGGGCAAGGTCTACGAGATCTACGCCCGCAAGGTGAGCCATGGCGGGCTTTTCGGCTTCGTCGAGGTCGAGGAGCTCGTGTTCGGCGAGCGCAGCAGCGTCGTCCTCGACCCGGCGGAAGAGCGCATCAAGTCGGAGTTCGCGGGCGTCAAGCGCAGCTACCTGCCGCTGCATTCGGTCATCCGCATCGACGAGGTGCGCAAGCAGGGCGTCAGCAAGATCAGCGTCCTCGAAGGCGGCAATGTCGCCCAGTTTCCGGTCGCCCTGTATCCCGCCGGCAGCGATCCGGGCGTGAAGCGCTGACGGCTTGATGCTGCTGTTCCGAGGCGCGCCAGCACTTTCCAGCATTCCGGATCGAGAGACTGCTCGCGGCGCTCCGGCGAATCGAGCCCGCGGTCCGGCATGTCACCGTCGAGTACCTGCATTTCGTCGATGTCGAACGCGACGCTCGACGCCTGCCGAAACGAGGTGCTCGAGCGGCTGCTCGACTTCGACCCGCAGGCGCAATCGCCGGAGCGCGCGGGGCGTAGTCGCTCCTCACGGTGCCCCGGCCCGGAACGATCTCACCCTGGTCCTCGAAGGCGACCGACATCGCGCACGTCTGCGGACTCGCGCGCGTGCGCCGCATCGAGCGCGGCAGGGCCTGGCGCATCGAGGCGGACCGGAAACTGACGCCGGCGCTTGCTCGCAGAGCTCGCGGCGCCGCTCTTCGATCCGATGACGGAAGCGCTGATGGTCGACGCTGCGAGGGGCAGGACGCCTGTTCGAGACGCACGAGCGCGCGCGCGCTCGGACACATCGCGCTCGGCCGGCGAGCCGCAGGCGCGCTCGCGCGCGCAAACGCCGCGCTGGGACTCGCAATGTCGGATGACGAAATCGTGTATCTGGCGGACGTATTCGCGCGACTCGGCCGCGATCCGACCGACGTCGAAGTGATGATGTTCGCGCAGGCGAACAGCGAGCATTGCCGCCACAAGATCTTCAATGCGGACTGGCGCATCGACGGCGTCGCAATGCCGCAGTCGCCGTTCGCGATGATCCGCCACACGCAGCGACTGCAGTCCGGAGGGCGTGCTTTCCGCCTACAGCGACAATGCCGCCGTGATCGAGGGATCGCGCGGATGCGCGATTCTTTGCTGCGGCCGCGCAGCGGCGAGTATGGCTGGCACGAGGAGCCGGTCGACATCCTGATCAAGGTCGAGACCCACAATCATCCGACCGCGATTTCGCCGTTCCCGGGTGCCGCGACCGGCTCCGGCGGCGAGATACGCGACGAAGGCGCGACTGGACGCGGCGCGAAGCCGAAGGCGGGCATGGTCGGATTTACCGTGTCGAATCTGCGCATTCCGGGATTCGTGCAGCCCTGGGAGGTCGATCACGGCCGCCCGGCGCGGATCGCGTCCGCGCTCGACATCATGCTGGAGGGGCCGATCGGTGCTGCGGCCTTCAACAACGAGTTCGGGCGCCCCGGCATCCTCGGCTACTTCCGAACGCTTCGAGCAGCGCGTGGCGGGCGACCCCGAAGGCCGGCGTTCGCGGCTATCACAAGCCGATCATGATCGCGGGCGGTCTCGGCAATGTGCGCCGCTCGCACGTCGAGAAATGCCCCGTGCCCGCGGGTGCGCCGCTGGTGCTGCTCGGCGGGCCCGCGATGCTGATCGGACTCGGGGGCGGCGCGGCCTCCTCGCAGGGCAGCGGCACCGGCAGCGAGGAACTCGATTTCGCATCGGTGCAGCGCGGCAATCCGGAGATGCAGCGGCGCGCGCAGCAGGTCATCGACGCCTGCTGGGCGCTCGGCGACAGCAATCCGGTCCTGATGATCCACGACGTCGGCGCCGGCGGACTCTCGAACGCCGTACCCGAAGTCGTGGCGCCGGGCGGCGGGCGCATCGAACTCGCGCGCGTGCCGAGCGACGAGCCGGGCATGTCGCCGCTCGAGATCTGGTGCAACGAGGCGCAGGAGCGCTACGTGCTCGCGCTCGTCGCCGGATCGGCTCGATGAATTCGTCGCGCTGTGCCGTCGCGAGCGCTGCCCGTACGCGGTCATCGGCGAGGCGAGCGACGACGGACGGCTCGTCGTCGACGATGCACGCTCGGGCGAGCGCGTCGGTCGACATGCCGATTGCCGACCTGCTCGGACGGCCGCCGCGCATGCAGACGGGACGTGCGCCGTCGCGCGCGCTGCGGGCGACGGGTTCGATCCCTCGGGACTGGACCCGGGCGAAGCGCTGGCGCGGCTGCTGCGACTGCCCGCCATCGCCGACAAGGGATTCCTGGTCACGATCGGCGACCGCAGCGTCGGCGGGCTGATCAGCCGCGATCCGCTGGTCGGACCCTGGCAGGTGCCCGCGAGCGACGTTGCGGTCACGATCTCGGGCCTTCGCGGTCGTACCGGCGAAGCCATGGCGATCGGCGAACGGCCGGCGATCGCGCTGCTCGATGCGCCGGCCTCCGGGCGCATGGCGGTCGGCGAGGCGATCACGAACATCGCTGCCGCCGACGTGCGGCAGCTCGGCGACGTCAAGCTGTCGGCGAACTGGATGGCCGCCTGCGGCGAGCCCGGCGAGGACGCGGACCTCTACGACACGGTGCGCGCAATCGGCGAGGAGCTCTGTCCCGCGCTCGGGATCGCGATCCCGGTCGGCAAGGATTCGCTGTCGATGCGCACGACCTGGCGCGCCGACGGCGCCGCGCGATCGGTCGTCGCGCCGCTTTCGCTCGTGATCACGGCGTTCGCGCCGGTCGCCGAGGTGCGGCGGACCTTGACTCCGGTACTCGACACTGCGGCAGGGCCGAGCCAGCTCCTGCTCGTCGATCTCGGCGCGGCCGCGACCGCATCGGCGGATCCTGCCTGGCGCAGGTGTACGGCCGCATCGGCGACGTGCCGCCCGACCTGGACGATGCGCAGCGCCTCGTTTCATTCTTCGCAGCGATTCCGCGAATTGCGCGACGCGGGCCTGATCCTTGCGTACCACGACCGCTCGGACGGCGGGCTCGCGGTCACGCTGCTCGAGATGGCGTTCTGCGGGTCGCGCAGCGCCTCGACGTCGATCTCGGCGACGTCGCTGAGCCGATCGCGGCGCTCTTCAGCGAAGAACTCGGCGCCGTCCTGCAACTGCGTGAGCGGCGATCTCGGGCGTTCCCGGGACATCCTCGAGCGGCACGGACTCGGCGCACTCGCGCGCCGCATCGGCCAGGTCACGCGCGCGCGGCAGATCCGCATCGCGGGCGCGGGCCGGCTGCTGATCGATGAGGACCGCGTGCGCCTGCGCGCGCTGTGGTCGGAGACGAGCTGGCGGATGCAGCGGCTGCGCGACGACGCCGGCCTGCGCGGACGAGGAGCGCGACGCGCGTCTCGACGAGGAGGACCCGGGCCTCAGCCTGGCGACTCGGATTCGATCCAAGCGACGGACGTCGCGGCGCCTTTCATCGCGACGGGCGTGCGTCCGCGGGTCGCGGTCCTGCGCGAGCAGGGCGTCAACAGCCAGGTCGAAATGGCGGCCGCGTTCGATCGCGCCGGATTCACGGCGGTCGACGTCCACATGACGGACCTGATCGACGCGCGGCGCGACGCTCGAGGGCTTCCACGGGCTCGTCGCCTGCGGCGGCTTCAGCTACGGCGACGTGCTGGGCGCGGGCGAGGGCTGGGCGAAATCGATCCTGTTCAATGCCCGCGTGCGCGCGTCTGTTCGAGGCCTGGTTCCAGCGCGAAGACCGCTTCACGCTCGGCGTCTGCAATGGCTGCCAGATGCTGGCTGCGCTGGCCGAACTGATCCCGGGCGCCGCGCGCTGGCCGCGCTTCCGGCGCAACCGCTCGGAGCAGTTCGAAGGCCGGCTCTCGATGGTCGAGATCGTCGCGATCGTGCTCGCTCTTCTTCGCGGGCATGGCGGGATCGCGGCTGCCGATCGCAGTCGCGCACGGCGAGGGACGGGCCGAGTTCCGCAGCGCCGCGGACGAAGCGCGCGGCAGTCGCGCACACCGTGCCTGCGGTTCGTGGACAATCGCGGTCGCGTCGCGGCGACCTATCCGGCGAATCCGAACGGCTCGCCGCAGGGTGCGGCGGGCTACGCGTCTGAGGATGGGCGGGTCGCGATCCTGATGCCGCACCCGGAGCGCGTATTCCGCACGGTGCAGAATTCCTGGCATCCCGCGGACGCGGGCGAGGACAGTGGCTGGATGCGGATGTTCCGGAACGCGCGGGTCTGGGTCGGCTGAGCGCCCCGTTCAGGGACGCGCGCCGGGCAGCGGCGTGACGTTCGGACGAATCCTCGGAGAAGTAGCGCCGCACCATCATCGCCTGCTGCAGCCGGCCGCGGCGCACATAGGCCTGATAGAGCAGGTCCTTGAGGACCTCGAGCAGCACGCCCGCCTGGAAGGCGTCGATCTCGGGCAGGTTCCCGCGGCCCGGCGTCGTCGACGTCGAACAGCACTTTCTTGACCACGCGCGAAGGATTCGTCGTCGAGCTCCGCAAGCCGGCGGATGTTCGCAAGTTCGTCGTACAGTTCGAGCTTGCCGTCCTCGCCGAGATCGGCGAATGCGCACTGCGCGACGCGCCGGCACATCGAGGCGAAGGCGTTGTAGCAGGCGGCACGTGAAGCAGGCGAAGGCCTCCTTCAGGAGCGCCTCGGTGTCTTCCGGCAGGTAGGTGAAGTTGAAGCGTTCTCGCGCGGCGCTCGAGCTCGACGAAATTCGGCGCGAGCTCGACGCGGCTGCCGCCGTACAGCTTGACGGTGAAGCGCAGGAAGATCGGCGCATTGCAGGACTCGCAGCGATAGACGAGCCCGACCTGCGCGGGCTTGTGCTGCTGGAGCGCATTGAAGTCCGGGACCGAGACCGGCGAGATGTGCGCAAGCACCTGGCAATGCGGGCAGTGGAGCGCGAGACCACTCTCCTGGTCGTGATGCAGGCGCCCCGCCGAGTCGATGTAGACGGCCATGGAGACGCCGAGTTTACACGAAGAGGGGACAGTCCCCTTTGCCGCAAAACCGGCAAAGGGGACAGTCCCCTAGGCAGTGCAGCGGCTTGTAGCGCAGGCGGTGCGGCTGGTCGGCGTGCTCGCCCTTGCGGCGCCTGAGATCCGCCACGTACTCCTGGTAATTCCCCTCGAACCAGACGACCTCGCTGTCGCCCTCGAAGGCCAGGATGTGCGTGGCGATGCGGTCGAGGAACCAGCGATCGTGCGAGATGACGATCGCGCAGCCCGGGAAGTTCAGCAGCGCTTCCTCGAGCGCGCGGAGCGTCTCGATGTCGAGGTCATTGGTCGGCTCGTCGAGCAGGAGCACGTTGGCGCCGCTGTTCGGAGCACTTTCGCCAGGTGGACCCGGTTGCGCTCGCCGCCCGACAGCTCGCCGATGTGCTGCTGCTGCTGGTTGCCGCGGAAGTTGAACCGGCCGACGTAACCGCGCGAAGCGGTCTCGTAGTTGCCGACCTTGATGATGTCCTGGCCGCCGGAGATTTCCTGCCACACGGTCTTCGAGTCGTCGAGCTGGTCACGCGACTGGTCGACATAGGCGATGCTGACCGAGGGACCGGTGCGGATGATTCCCGCATCCGGCTTTTCGACGCCGGTCAGCATGCGGAACAGCGTGGTCTTGCCCGCGCCGTTCGGGCCGATGATGCCGACGATCGCGCCCGGCGGCAGCTTGAACGACAGGTCGTCGATCAGCAGGCGCTCGCCGTAAGCCTTGCGAAGGTGCTCGACCTCGATCACGAGGTCGCCAAGGCGCGGCCCCGGCGGAATGTAGATCTCGTTGGTCTCGTTGCGGGCCTGGAATTCGACGGACGACAGTTCATCGAACTGGCGCAGGCGCGCCTTGCTCTTCGCCTGCCGCGCCTTGGGGTTCGCGCGCACCCATTCGAGCTCGCGCGCGAGCGTCCGCCGCAGGCCTTCCTGCTGCTTCTCCTCCTGCGCGAGCCGTTGTTCCTTCTGCTCGAGCCAGGAGGAGTAGTTGCCCTGCCAGGGAATGCCGTGGCCGCGGTCGAGCTCGAGGATCCAGCCGGCCACGTTGTCGAGGAAGTAACGGTCGTGCGTGACGCAGATGACCGTACTCGGGTACTGCTCGAGGTATTTCTCGAGCCAGGCAACGGACTCGGCGTCGAGATGGTTCGTCGGCTCGTCGAGCAGCAGCATGTCGGGCTTCGACAGCAGCAGGCGGCAGAGCGCGACGCGGCGGCGCTCGCCACCGGAGAGCTGCGGGACCTTCGCGTATCCCAGGGCGGAAGGCGCAGCGCGTCGGCGGCGATGTCGAGCTGGCGCTCGAGGTTGTGGCCGTCGACGGTCGCGAGGAAGGCCTCCAGCTTTCCCTGTTCCGCGGCGAGCTTGTCGAAGTCCGCGTCGGGTTCGCTGTAGAGCGCGTAGACCTGCTCGAGCCGAGCGAGCGCGTCCTTGACCGGCTTCACCGACTCTTCGACGATCCCGCGCACGTCGGCGGCCGGATCCAGCTGCGGCTCCTGTGGCAGCAGGCCGACCTTGATTCCCGGGCTGCGGTCGCGCCTCGCCCTCGATGTCCGTATCGACGCCCGCCATGATGCGCAGCAGCGTCGATTTGCCCGAGCCGTTCAGGCCGAGCACGCCGATCTTGGCGCCAGGGAAGAATGACAGCGAGATGTCGCGCAGGATGTGCCGCTTCGGCGGGACCACCTTGCCGACGCGGTTCATCGTATAAATGTACTGGGCCATGCGCTTCCTGCCTGTCCGCGGGGCCGCGGATTATCAGCGATGCGCGGGCCCGCCGCCAGCCGTCGCAGGACCGTGCTAGTCTCGATGGGACTTCTCCCGACTGCGGCGGCATCGCGTGACTGAAAACGGCGGACCGGACACCTGTGTCGTCGCAGGCGAGCGGATCGCCCGCTATGGTTTCCGCGACGGCCATCCCTTCGGCGCTGACCGCCACGACGCCTTCTGGCGCGAATTCGACGGCGCAGGGACTCGACCGGCGCGTGCTGCAGCTCGCGCCGCGTGCAGCGACGCGCGCGCGAACTCGAGCTATTCCACCGATCCCGACTACGTGGACTTGGTCGAGGCGCGCTCGGCGACGGGCGAAGGATTCCTCGACGCCGGCGACACGCCCGCCTTGAAGGGCGTCTTCGAAGCCGCGAGCGACGTGGTCGGCGCCTCGCTCGTCGCCGCGGAGGCGGTGATGAACGGGCCGGCGAAGCGCGGCTTCGTGCCGATCGCGGGACTGCATCACGCGGGGCGCGGGCATGCGGCGGGCTTCTGCGTGTTCAACGACATCGGCGTCGTCATCGAGCACCTGAAGCGCGCTCATGGGCTCAAGCGCATCGCGTACGTGGACATCGACGCGCATCACGGCGACGGCGTGTTCTATGCGTTCGAGGACGACCCGTCCGTGATCTTCGCGGACACGCACGAGGACGGCCGCTACCTGTATCCGGGCACCGGTGCGTCGTCGGATACCGGCGCCGGCGCGGCGGCCGGGACCAAGCTCAACCTGCCGTTGCCTCCGGGTGCGGGCGATGCCGAGTTTCTTGCGGCCTGGCCTGCCATCGAGGCGCACCTCGAGCGGCATGCGCCCGAATTCGTGATTTTCCAGTGCGGCGCCGACAGCCTGGGAGGCGATCCGATCACGCACCTCGCAGCTGACCGAGGAGTCGCATGCGCATGCCGCGCCGCCGGCTCTGCGCAATCGCGGACCGTCATGCGGCCGGCCGCATCCTCGGCTTCGGCGGCGGAGGCTACAACCGGCGCAACCTCGCGCGCGCCTGGACCGCGCGTCGTGCAGGCCTTCGTCGAGGCGGCCTGAGGGGAGCCTTTCGGGTAGACTTCGCGCTCCATTTCAGGGCGTGCGCAGGAAACCCATGTTCGGACCCGGCATGAGCATCAGAATCCTTCGATCCCGAGCTTGCGGGCGCGATCGCCTCCGAGCGCCGCCGCCAGGAGGAACACCTCGAGCTCATCGCTTCGGAGAACTACGCGAGCCCGCGCGTGCTCGAGGCCCAGGGCTCCGTGCTGACCAACAAGTACGCCGAGGGCTATCCGGGCAAGCGCTATTACGGCGGCTGCGAATTCGTGGACATCGCGGAGGAACTCGCGATCGAGCGCGCGAAGAAGCTGTTCGGCGCCGCATACGCCAACGTGCAGCCGCATTCCGGCTCGCAGGCGAACGCGGCCGTCTATCTCGCGCTGCTGGCGCCGGGCGACACGCTGCTCGGCATGAGCCTCGATCACGGCGGCCACCTGACGCACGGCGCCAAGGTCAATTTCTCGGGCAAGCTCTTCAACGCCGATGCAGTACGGCCTCGACCCCGCGACCGGTGAGATCGACTATGCGGCCGTCGAGCGGCTCGCGCACGAACACCGTCCGAAGATGATCCTCGCGGGCTTCTCCGCGTACTCGCGCGTGATCGACTGGCAGCGCTTTCGCGCGATCGCGGATGCGGTCGGCGCCTGGTTTGTCGTCGACATGGCGCACGTTGCCGGGCCTCGTCGCGGCCGGCGTCTATCCGAATCCGGTGCCGGTCGCGGACGTCGTCACGACGACCACGCACAAGACGCTGCGCGGCCCGCGCGGCGGGCTGATACTCGCGCGCGAACATCCGGACCTGCACAAGAAGCTGAACTCGATGATCTTCCCCGGCACGCAGGGCGGACCGCTCATGCACGTGATCGCGGCGAAGGCTGTCGCGTTCCTCGAGGCGCTCGCTCCGGAATTCGCCGCGTACCAGCAGCAGGTCGTCGCAAATGCGCGGGCGATGGTGAAGGCGCTGCATGGAGCGCGACTACCGCATCGTTTCCGGCGGCACCGACAATCACCTGTTCCTGCTCGACCTGATCGGCACGGAGCTACACGGGCAAGGACGCGGACGCGGCGCTCGGCCGGGCGCACATCACCGTCAACAAGAACGCGGTGCCGAACGATCCGCGGCCGCCGTTCGTCACCAGCGGGCTCAGGATCGGGACGCCCGCGATCACGACACGCGGTTTCGGGCCTCGACGAATCGCGCCAGGTCGGCGGCTGGATCGCCGACGTGCTGGACGCGATCGGCGACGAGTCCGCAATCGAACGCGTTCGCGACGCAGGTGCTGGCGATCTGCGGGCGCTTCCCCGTTTACGGCTGAAAGCCGACAGGCGGCGGCCGTGCACTGCCCGTTCTGCAATCACGACGACACCAAGGTGACGGATTCGCGCCTGGCGGGCGAGGGACACCAGATCCGGCGCCGCCGCGAATGCCAGTCCTGCGGCGAGCGCTTCACGACCTTCGAGACCGCGGAACTCGTCATGCCGCAGGTCGTCAAGAACGACAACACGCGCCAGCCCTTCGACGCAGGCAAGCTGCGCGGCGGCATCATGAAAGCGCTCGAGAAACGGCCGGTCGCGCGCGACGCGGTGGAAGCGGCGATCGAACGCATCGGTCACCGGCTGCGCGTCCTCGGTGAGCGCGAAGTCGCGTCGCGCTCGATCGGCGAGATCGTAATGGAGGAGCTCCGCCACCTCGACGAGGTCGCCTACGTGCGCTATGCCTCCGTGTATCACCGCTTCCACGACGTCGATTCGTTCCGCGAACAGCTCGACCAGCTCGACAAGACCCGGCAGCAGCGATCCTTCCGGCGGGCAGATGTCGCTGCTGCCGTCCCAGGCGCGCGAACCGCGGAACAAGCCATGAGTGAAAGCGCCGCACGCGACGCGGCCCACATGGCGCGTGCACTCGAGCTCGCGCGCCGTGGACTTGTGGACGACCGATCCGAATCCCGCGCGTCGGCTGCGTGATCGCGGACGGCGAGCGCGTGCTCGCGGAGGGCTGGCACGAGCGTGCCGGCGGTCCGCATGCCGAGGTCGATGGCGCTCGCGGCGGCGGGCAGCGCCGCGCGCGGAGCGACGGCGTACGTGACGCTCGAGCCCTGCAGTCATCAAGGGCGCACGCCGCCCTGCGCCGATGCGCTCATCGCGGCGGGCGTGGGCCGCGTCGTGTACGCGATGCGGGACCCGAATCCGCGCGTGGACGGCGGCGGCATTGCGCGGCTCGCCGCGGCCGGCATCCCGGTTCGAGGGCGGCGTGCTGGAAGATGCCGCACGCGAACTGAATCTCGGCTTCATCTCGCGGATGCACGCGCGGCCGGCCCTGGGTCGTCGTCAAGCTCGCCGCGAGTCTCGACGGCGGCACGGCGCTGCCCGGCGGCGAGAGCCGCTGGATCACGGGCGAAGCTGCGCGCGACGACGTGCAGCAACTGCGCGCGCGTTCATCGGCGGTTCTGACCGGCAGCGGCACCGTGCTTTCGGACGATCCGCGGCTCGACGTGCGCCTGCCGGGTGCGACCCGACAGCCTTTGCGTGTCGTGCTCGATTCGCAGCTGCGGATCTCCGCCGCAGGCGCGCATCCTCGCGCCGCCGGGCCGTCTGCTCGTTCTCTGTACGGGCGAGGACTCGCTGCGGGCGGAGGCGCTGCGCGCCGCGGGTGCGGAGGTGATCGCAGTCACCGCAGGGGCGGGCGGCGTGGATCTCGGCGCGGCGCTTGCGCACCTCGGCGGACGCGAGATCAACGAGATACTCGCGGAATGCGGCGCCCGGCCTCGCAGGCGCATTCCTGGCGGCGGGACTCGTCGATGAACTGGTCCTCTATCTTGCACCGACGCTGCTCGGGCAGAGGCTCGCGCCCGCTCGCCGATCTGCCGGCGCCGGCGTCGATGGCCGACCGCCTCGAATTCTCGATCGTCGATCGCCAGGACGTCGGCGGAGACCTGCATGATCCGGCTGCGGCCGCGACGCTGAGGCAATCGCATGTTCACAGGCATCGTCAGGGGAATCGGGCACATCGTCCAAGTGGATGGCGGCGACAACGCGCGCCGGCTCACGATCGACGACCGGCGAGGTCGCGACCGACGCCTGGAGAATCGGCGACAGCATCGCCGTGGCCGGCGTCTGCCTGACGGTCGCAAGACTCTCGGGCGGGAATTTCGAGGCAGACCTTTCCGGCGAGACGCTTGCGCGCACGACGCTTGGCCGGCTCCGCGTCGGGGACACCGTCAATCTCGAGCCGGCGCTTGCGGCCGCCGACGTTCTCGGCGGCCATCTGGTGAGCGGCCACGTCGACGGCTTCGCGCAGGTGCTGCGGACCGCTGAGTCTTCGGGTTCGATCCGTGCGACGATCGAGGCGCCGGCGGCGCTCGCGCGCTTCATCGCGGTCAAGGGCTCGGTGACGCTCGACGGCGTCAGCCTCACGGTCGGCGATGTCTCGGGCGCGGTCTTCGGCGTCGACATCGTGCCGCATACGCGCGCGGTCACGACCTCGGGTAGTATCGCCGCCGGGCAATCATTGAATCTCGAGGTGGATCTTCTCGCGCGCTACCTTGACCGGCTGCTGGAGGCGCGCGGTATCCGATGAACACGATCGAGGAACTGCTGGACGAAATGCGCGCCGGCCGCATGGTCGTCGTCATGGACGACGAGGAGCGCGAGAACGAGGGCGATCTCGCTCATGGCCGCTGCACGCGTGCGTCCGGAGGACATCAACTTCATGGCGCGCCACGGGCGCGGGCTCATCTGCCTCACGCTGACCCAGGAGCGCTGCCGTGCGCTCGCCTGCCGCTCATGGTGCAGCGAATCCGGCGATCGCCACGGCACCAATTTCACCGTCAGCATCGAGGCCGCGCGGGGCGTGACGACCGGAATTTCCGCGCAGGACCGCGCACACACGGTGCGCACCGCGGTCGCAAGCCGACGCGCGTCCTGAGGACCTGCGCCAGCCCGGCCACATGTTTCCGCTGATGGCGCGCCCAGGCGGCGTGCTGACGCGCGCCGGGCACACCGAGGCCGGCTGCGACCTCGCGCGTCTCGCCGGCTTCGAGCCGGCGGCCGTGATCGTCGAGATCCTGAACGAAGACGGCACGATGGCGCGCCGGCCCGAACTCGAGCGCTTTGCCGCGGCGCATGGCCTCGCGATCGGCACGATCGCGGACCTGATCCGCTACCGGCTCCAGCAAGGAAAGCTCGATCGAATGCGTGGCCGACCGGATGGTGGAGACTGAGTCAGGCGCGTTCCGCATGCGCTGGTATGCGGATCGCGTGCACGGCAGCCTGCACGTCGCGCTGCTGCGCGGCTCGCCGGGAACGGAGCCGCCGCTGGTGCGCGTGCACCTGCGGGACACGCAGCGCGACCTGATCGGCATCCGCGGCGAGCATGCCGGCTGGACGCTGCGCGCCGCGCTCGAACGCATCGCGCGCGAGCCGCACGGCGTCGTCGTCGTGCTGCGCCCGCAGGAGTCGCTGTCGGAGATCGTCGGACCCGGCAGCACCGGATCACGGCGCCGACACCGCCGCGGGCCGCGCCGTGCTACGCACCTACGGCATCGGCGCCCAGATCCTGCGCGATCTCGGCGTCACGCGATGCGCGTGCTGTCCGCGCCGCGCCAGCTGCTCGGCATCGCCGCGTTCGGCCTCGAAATCACCGGCTACGAGGAGTGAGCGCGGCGACCGCCTGATATACTCGCCGCGTGAATGCGATTCGCATTGTCGAGGGCGATCTGCGGGTCGGCGATCTGCGCATCGCGCTCGTCGCGTCGCGATTCAACGAGTCCATCGTCGAACGCCTGGTGCAGGGCGCGGTCGAGGCGCTCGCGACGCCATGGTGCGGATCCCGCCTCACTCGAGCTCGTGCGCGTGCCCGGCGCGTTCGACCTGCCGCCCGTCGTGCGACAGCCTCGCCGAGTCGCGGCCGCTTCGACGCGATCGTCGCGCTCGGCGCGGTGATCCGCGGCGAGACGCCGCACTTCGATTACGTCGCCGGCGAATGCGCAGCGGGCCTCGCGCGCGTCGCATAGCGAAACCGGCGTGCCGGTCGCGTTCGGCGTCCTCACGACCGATACCGAGGAGCAGGCCGATGGAGCGCGCCGGCGGCGGGGAAGGGCAACAAGGGCGCCGACGCCGCGCGGGCGGCGATCGAGCTTGCGAACCTGATGCGCAAGCTGGGCGGCTGACGATGCGCGCACCAGGCCGCGAGCGCGTGCATGCGCGCGGCGCCGCGCGCAAGCTCCTGGTGCAGGCGCTCTACCAGTGGCACCTCGGCCGCCAGCCGCCGACCGAGCTCGTCGCGCAGTTCGCCACGTCGCCGGAGTTCGCGCGCGTCGATCCGCGAGTATTTCCGCGAGGCGATCGCCGCGATCTGCGCGGATGATTCGCGCTCGACGAGGAACTGCGCGCTTCACTCCGACATCGCGCCAGAACGGCTCGACCCGGTCGAGCACGCGATCCTGCTGCTCGGCCTGTGGGAACTGATGACGCGTCCCGACGTGCCATACCGCGTGGTGATCAACGAAGGCGATCGAACTCGCCAAGCGCTTCGGCGCGACCGACGGCCACCGCTACGTGAATGCGGTGCTCGACCGCGCCTCGACGCGCGCACCGCGGCGCCGAGCGCGGCGAGGTTGCCTGAGCGCGCGATGCCGGCGGGCGAATTCGAGCTGATCGAGCGGCACTTCACGCGGCGCGGCGCACGTCGCGAGGACGTGCTTCGCGGGGGTCGGCGACGACGGCGCGCTCGTGGCCGGCGCCGCCCGACGGCACGCTCGTCTTCGCGCTCGACACGATCGTCGAGGGCGTGCATTTTCCGGCAGGATTCGACGCGCGCTTCGTCGGCCATCGCGCGCTCGCGGTGAACCTGTCGCGATCTCGCCGCCATGGGCGCCGAGCCCGCCTGGGCGCTGCTCGGACTGACGCTGCCTGCGGTCGACGAGCACTGGCTCACCGGATTCTCCGCGGGCCTCGATGCGCTCGCGCGCCGCCACGGCGTCGCGCTCGTCGGCGGCGACACGACGCGCGGCCCGCTGACCGTCACCGTGACGCTTGCCGGGACCGTGCCAGCCGGGCAGGCGATCTGCGCGCGACGGCGCGCGCGCGGGCGACGATCTCTGGATCAGCGGCACGCCGGGCGACGCCGCAGCGGGCCTCGCGATCCTCCAGGGCCGGCTGCCGGCGCAGGGCCGGGCGCGCGACGCCCTGCTCGCGCGGTTCCAGCTACCGCAGGCGCGGGTCGCGCTCGGCATCGCGCTTCGCGGCATTGCGACCGCCTGCATCGACGTTTCCGACGGCCTCGCCGGCGACCTCGCGAAGCTCTGCGCGGCAAGCGGCGTCGGCGCGGACATCGAAAGCCGCGAACTGCCGCTTTCTGCGGGGCTTTGTTCGGTCGCGGCGACCCGAGGCGAGGCTTGCCTTCGCGCTCGGCGGCGGCGACGACTACGAACTGCTGTTCACGGCGGATCCCGCCGATCGCGACCGCATCGCGGCGCTCGATGCCGGCGTCGTGCTGCGGCGCATCGGCGCCGTCAGCGAGGCCGCCGGTCGTGCGCGTCGACGGCGCGCCGCCCGGGCGAGATGCCGGTCACGGTTTCGACCACTTCGCAGAGCGCGCGGCAAGCCCCCGGTGAAGCGCGATCCGGTTCACGGTTCCGCCGGGTTTGACGAAATATCCTCACGCGGTATCCGGTGGCATTCGCCCGCCGGACTTCCTGGGAGGAGCCGGCCATCGCTACCGCAACCGTGCCGACGATCATGCGGCCCGCCGACGGCGCGGCCGGCATGGCCGAACACATCGGCAAGTACGAGGTGATTCGCGAGGTCGGGCGCGGCTCGACCGGCACCGTCTACCTCTCCCACGATCCGTATTACGGCCGCGACGTCGCGATCAAGGCCTACCGCATCGCCGCGGACGACGACCCGGCGCGCGCCAAGGTCGCGCGCAAGATGTTCCTTTCCGAGGCGCACATGGTCGGGATGCTGCAGCACCCGAACATCATGCCGATCTACGACGCGGGCGAGGAGAAGCGGCTACTACTACGTCGTCACCGAGTTCATCCACGGCGCGCGCACGCTCTCGGCCTACACGCGCCCCGACAACCTGCTGCCGGTCGACGACGTGCTGACGCTGATGTTCAAGTGCGCCAAGGCGCTGCACTACGCGCATTCGCGCGGCGTGATCCACCGCGACATCAAGCCAAGCAACCTGATGCTGACGACCGACAGCGACCTGCGGCTGATCGACTTCGGCATCGCGCTGCACAATGACGCCGATTTCTCGCGCATCGAGGGCATTGCCGGCAGCCCGAGCTACATGTCGCCCGAGCAGGTGCAGTCGCTCGAGCTCACCAATCACTCGGACATCTATTCGCTCGGCGCGGTCATGTACGAGCTGCTGACCGGGCACCGGCCGTTCCGCGCCGGCGCGCTCGCGAAGCTTCTGCACCAGATCGTCTACGCGACGCCGCCGCCGATGCTGTCGCTGCGCCCGGACCTGCCCGCCGGAACTCGAGAACGTCGTCGCGATGGCGATGCACAAGGAGCCCGAAAAGCGCTATCCGAACGGCGCGGAGTTCGCGAACGCGATCGCGCGCGTGCACGCGCAGCAGCGCAAGGAAACCGACCGGAGCGACCGCCAGGAGCATTTCAACCTGCTGCGGCGCCTCAAGTTCTTCCACGACTTCTCGTCGGGCGAGATCTGGGAGGTCCTGCGCGCGGGCACCTGGCAGGCACACGCCCAGGGCGACGAGATCGTGCGTGCCGGCGGCATCGACGACCGCTTCTACGTGATCGTCGACCGGCAACTGCAACGTCGAGCGCGACGGCGTGATGGTCGGCCGGCTCGAGGCCGGCGACTGTTTCGGCGAGACGAGCTACCTGCGCGGCGCCAAGCGCCAGGCCGCGGTCATCGCCGGCGCATGGCGTCACGATCCTGCGCGTCAGCTCAACGCTGCTCGAGCAGGCATCTTCGGCCTGCCAGCTGCGCTTCAACAAAGTCTTCCTGAAGTCGCTCATCTCGCGCCTGCAAAACGGCGAATCCAGAGTAGCGAGCTAGTCCGGCCGCCTGGCGGGGCCGTTCGCTCGCTCAGCCGGAACTTTATTCGCTCGCGAAGCGGCCCCGCCAGGCGGCCGGACTAGCTCGTCAACGTGCGTCGGCGTCCTTGTCGAGCTCGATCCGCGCGTAAGCAGAGTGGTTGTGGATCGACTCGAAGTTCTCGGCCTCGATGACGTATCCGCGGATCCGGTCGTCGGAGTTCAGGCGCGTCGCGACATCGCGGACGATGTCCTCCACGAACTTCGGGTTGTCATAGGCGCGCTCGGTCACGAATTTTTCGTCCGGACGCTTCAGGATGCCGTAGAGCTCGCAGCTCGCCTCGGACTCCGCGACGTCGATCAGTTCCTCAAGCCAGACGTGCTCGGCGATCCGCGCGGAGATCGTCAGGTGCGAGCGCTGGTTGTGGGCGCCGTAGTCGGAGATCTGCTTGGAGCAGGGGCAGAGGCTCGTCACCGGGACGAGCACCTTGAGCCAGGTCTGGATCGCGCCTTCCTTGAGCTCGCGCCGCGAGCGTCGCGCGGTAGTCGAGCAGGCTCTGCACGCCGGTCACCGGCGCCTTCTTCATGATGAAGTACGGGAAAGTCATCTCGAGATGGCCCGCCCCGGAATCGAGCCGCGTCGTCATCTGCGCCAGCATCTCGTTGAACGATTCGACTGAGATCTCGCGCTCGTGCTGGTTCAGGATCTCGACGAAGCGCGACATGTGCGTGCCCTTGAAGTTATGGGGCAGGTACACGTACATGCTGAAGTTCGCGATCGTGTGCTGGTCGCCGCCCGAGCGGTCCTTGACCCGTACCGGGTGGATAGATGTCCTTGATGCCGACGCGGTCGATCGGGATCCGGCGCGTGTCAGCGCGGCCCTGCACGTCGTCGATGATCGGTGTGACCGTGATTCCGGCGGGTTTCGCATTCATGGCGAAATCATACCATGCCGGTCCTGATTAACCGGCAGGAAGGGCGCGCGCGAGTGCCGTGTCCGCGCCAGAAGCGCTCGATCGTTGCGCGCACCGCGGCGACGTCGAGGCCGGCGGCGACCAGGTTGTCCTCGCGGGAGCCGTGCTCGACGAATCCGTCCGGCACTCCGATCTGCAGCACCGGGAACGCGGCTGCCGATTCGCTGCAAGACTTCCAGCACCGCGGATCCCGCGCCGCCCGCGACGGCGTTCTCCTCAAGGGTGACGATGGCGGCGTGGCTGGCTGCAATCGTTGCGATGAGTTCCTCGTCGAGCGGCTTGATGAATCGCATGTTGACGAGCGTCGCGTCCAGCAGCTCGGCGGCGGTCACAGCCGGCGTCAGCATGGTTCCGAAGGCGAGGAGCGCGAGTCCGCTGCCGCCGTTCCGCCTGGTTTCCGCGCGCCCGATGGGCAGGGCCTGCATCGTGCGTTGCACCGGTACCCCTGGACCGCGCCCGCGCGGATAGCGGACCGCCGATGGCTGATCGAGGGTGCCTGCGGTGTAGAGCATCTGCCGGCATTCGTTCTCGTCCGCCGGCGCCATCACGACCAGGTTCGGCACGCAACGCAGGTAGGAGAGATCGAACACGCCCTGGTGGGTCGCGCCATCGCCGCCGACGAGACCCGCGCGATCGATCGCGAACACGACAGGCAGGCGCTGCAGCGCGACATCGTGGATCAACTGGTCGTAGGCGCGCTGCAGGAAGGTGGAATAGATGGCAACCACCGGGCGCAGGCCGTCGCAGGCGAGGCCTGCCGCGAGCGTCACGGCATGCTGTTCGGCGATCGCGACGTCAAAATAACGGTCTGGGAAACGCTTCTCGAACTCGACCATCCCCGATCCCTCGCGCATCGCCGGCGTAATGCCGACGAAACGGACGTCCTGCTCCGCGGTGTCGCAGAGCCACTCGCCGAAAACCTGCGAATAAGTCGGACCTGCGGCCTGCTCCTTGACGAGCGTCCCGCTCGCCGGGTCGTAAGGACCGGGACCATGCCACTTGATCGGATCCGCCTCGGCGGGCGCATAGCCCTTGCCCTTCTGCGTCACCACGTGCAGGAACTGCGGGCCCGGGAGCGTGCGCATGTTACTGAGGGTCGTGACCAGCGCCCCGACGTCATGGCCGTCGATCGGGCCGATGTAGTTGAAGCCCATCTCCTCGAACAGCGTGCCCGGCAGGACCATGCCCTTCGCGTGCACTTCCGAGCGCCGCGCGAGTTCCCAGGCGGAGGGCATCGACCGCAGCACTTTCTTGCCGCCCGCGCGCAGGTGCGAATACATGCGCCCGGAGAGCAGGCGCGCGAAATAATTGGACAGTGCTCCGACGTTCTCCGAGATCGACATGTCGTTGTCGTTCAGCACCACGAGAAGGTCGATGTCGACCCCGCCCGCATGATTGAGCGCCTCCCACGCGAGCCCCGCGCTCATCGCGCCGTCGCCGATGACTGCGACCACGCGTCGGTCGCCGCCGGTGATGCGATTGGCGATCGCCATGCCAAGCGCGGCGCTGATCGACGTGCTCGAATGGCCGACGCCGAAACTGTCGTACACGCTTTCCGCGCGCGCCGGGAACGGCGCGAGCCCGCCGCGCTGCTTGATGCTGCCAAGCCGGCGCCGACGCCCGGTCAGGACTTTGTGCGGATAGGCCTGGTGTCCGACGTCCCAGATGAGCCGGTCGTAAGGCGTGTCGAACACATAGTGGAGGGCAACGGCGAGCTCAACCGTGCCGAGGCCGGCGGCGAGGTGCCCGCCCATCTGGCCGACGGTCTGGATCAGGTATTCGCGAAGTTCATCCGACAGGGCGCGGAGTTCCGTCCGCGGGAGCGCTCTCAGATCGGCCGGCGATTCGATGGAAGGAAGCAGGCCGGCCGGCTTTCCGTCACTCATGCGGGCAGTCTACTGGACCGGCGCCGGGTGGCATACGGCGGGCAGGCTCAGCGCCCGCGCAGGACGAGGTCGCCTGCGAATTCGCGGAGACAAGCCGCCTCGGGACCGAAGGCAGCGAGTGCGGCCACGCCCGCCTCCGCGAGTTCCGTGGCGCGCGCGCGCGCAGCCTGGACGCCCGCGATCGCCGGATACGTCGGCTTGCCACGGAGCGCATCGGATCCCGCGACCTTGCCGGTGACGGCCGGGTCGCCGAGAACGTCGAGCAGGTCGTCCACGATCTGGAACGAAAGTCCGACCGCGCGACCGTAGCGATCGAGCGCATCGCGATCTGCCTGCCGCAGCGAGGCCGCGGCTGCGCAGGCCATGAGCACGGACGCGCGGATCAGCGCTCCGGTTTTCAGCGCATGCATCTCCTCGATCTGCCGCGGTTCGAGACGCCGGCCGGTCGCGGCGAGATCGATAGCCTGGCCGCCCGCCATGCCGAAAGTGCCGCTCGCGTGCGCCAGTAGCCGCATCATCTCGAGCCGCGCGACGGCATCCACCGAGGGCATCGGCAGTTCGGCCAGGATCTCGAATGCGAGCACCTGCAGGGCGTCACCTGCAAGGATCGCGGTCGCTTCGTCGAACGCGCAATGCGTCGTCGGCCGGCCGCGGCGCAGGTCGTCGTCGTCCATCGCGGGCAGGTCGTCATGGACGAGGGAGTAGGCGTGGATCAACTCGACCGCGGCCGCCGCTGCGTCGAGCGACTCCGGCGCAACGCCGATCGCGGCGCCCGTCGCATAGATGAGCAAGGGACGGATGCGCTTGCCCTCGCCGAGGGTGGCATAGCGCATGGCGCGGTGCAGTCGGACCGGTTCGCGATCTTCGGCCGGCAGCACGCGGAGGAGTACGGCCTCGACGCGCTCGCGGAAGTTCGACTGCCAGGGGCTGGCAACGGGTTCGGGCCGCATTGGAGTCCGGTCAGTCCGCGTCCGGCGCTTCGAAATCCTGCTCGACGACCTCTCCGTCGCCCGAGCGTGCGAGCACGCGGATTTTTTGTTCCGCCTGCCGCAGGGCCTTCTGGCACTGACGGGTCAGGACGACGCCGCGCTCGAATTGGCGCAACGACTCTTCGAGCGGCAACTCGCCTTTTTCGAGCCGCTGCACGATCGACTCGAGTTCCGCGAGGGCCGCTTCGAAGTCGGGAGCCGCCGGTTTCTGTCGAGTCACGTGGTCGATCCAATGCAGCGGGTGGAGGCCGGAAGTTTACTTCACCTCCTCAAAAGCGGTGTTAGAATCTGTCTAAATGGCCGGTCATCACCACCGGTCCGGCGAGGAGGACATCGTGAACCTGAAGGGCAGCCAGACCGAAAACAATCTGAAAGCGGCTTTTGCCGGCGAGTCCCAGGCCAATCGTCGCTACCTTTATTTCGCGCAGAAGGCGGACGTCGAAGGCTACAACGACGTCGCGGCCGTGTTCCGCTCGACGGCCGAGGGCGAGACCGGGCACGCGCACGGCCATCTCGAGTACCTCGAAGCGGTGGGCGATCCGGCGACGGGGCTGCCGATCGGTCCGACCTCGGACAACCTGAAGGCGGCGATTGCGGGCGAGACGCACGAATACACGGACATGTATCCGGGTATGTCGAAGACCGCGCGCACGGAGGGATTCGCCGAAATCGCGGATTGGTTCGAGACGCTTGCAAAAGCCGAGCGTTCTCACGCGAACCGGTTCCAGAAGGCCCTGGACCAGCTCAACTGAGCCCGGTCCGGCGGCGAGGTCAGCGCGCGTGAGCGAGCGCCTGACGGGCGCTGCCCGCGAGGGCAGCCTTGACGCGCCGACGCGCCACGCGCTCGACTGGAAGAGCCCGGAGTTCCGGGATCACGCGGCGCTCGATCGTGAACTCGAGCGCGTCTTTGACATCTGCCACGGCTGCCGTCGCTGCTTCAGCCTGTGCAATTCCTTTCCGGTGCTGTTCGATCACGTCGACGAGACGCCGACCGGCGAGGTCGCCGACGTGCCGAAACAGGCGCGGTGGGAGGTCGTGGACCACTGCTACCTCTGCGACATGTGCTACATGAGCAAGTGCCCCTATGTACCGCCGCATCCCTGGAACGTGGATTTCCCGCACCTGATGCTCCGCGCGAAGGTGGTGCGATTCGAGGAGAGCGGCGCGCCGTTCCGCGATCGGCTGCTGTCATCGACGGACGTCGTCGGCCGGATCTCGGGCATCCCGGTCGTGCGCGAGATCGTGAATGCGGCGAACCGCAGCCCGACCGGGCGACGCCTGCTCGAAGGCATGCTCGGCGTTCATCGCGAAGCGCCGCTGCCGGAGTTTCATGCCGGAAGCTTTCGCGCGCGCGAGGCCCGGCGCGCGAAGCCCGCGCTCGAGGCCGTGCCAGCCGCCGGCACGACCGGCCGCGTCGCGGTGTTCGCGACTTGCTACGGCAATCGCAATGAGCCGCACATCGTTGATGACCTGGTGGCGATCCTCGAACACAACGGTATTCCAGTCGCACTCGCGGCCGAAGAGCGCTGCTGCGGCATGCCGAAACTCGAACTCGGCGATCTTGCCGCGATCGAGAAACTCAAGGAACGCAACATTCCGGCGCTCGCCGCGATGGTCGCGAGCGGCCATGACATCCTGGCGGTCGTGCCGTCCTGCGTGCTGATGTTCAAGAGCGAGCTGCCACTCCTGTTTCCGGGCGATCCAGACGTGCTCGCGGTCGCGAACAGGACATTCGATCCGTTCGAGTACCTGATGCTGCGGCACTCCGAGGGCAAGCTGAGGACGGATTTCCGCGCGGCGCTCGGCTTGGTTGCCTAC
Organism: uncultured Gammaproteobacteria bacterium; assembly: GCA_963819545.1. Lineage (GTDB taxonomy): Bacteria > Pseudomonadota > Gammaproteobacteria > Steroidobacterales > Steroidobacteraceae > SCUD01. The sequence goes on from CAWFWJ010000005.1 coordinate 42,155, forward strand.
CACATTCCCTGTCATCTGCGCGTGCAGAACATCGGGCAGAAGACGCGCGAGCTGCTGTCGCTCGTGCCGGACACGGCGCTCACGACGATCGAACGCTGCTCGGGTCACGACGGCACCTATGCCGTAAAGCGCGAATATCGCGAAGTCTCGATGAGGATCGCGAAGCCGGTCGTCGACCGCGTGGCGGCCCTCGGTCCTGCGCATCTTGCGAGCGACTGCCCGATGGCGGGCGCGCAGATCGCATCCGGCCTCGGCGGTGCGCGCAAACCCGAGCATCCCCTGCAGCTGCTGCGCCTCGCCTACGGTATCTGAGGAGAGCCGATGAACCCTGAAGCCCGGGCGCTTGCCGCCGCCGACCTGATGAGTCTCGAGCAGTATGCGCGGGAGCGTGACGATTTCCGCACGTCCGTGCTCGAGCACAAGCGTCCGCGAACGGTGGCCGTCGGACCCAACGTGACCTGGATCTTCGAGGACCGGCTCTCGGTCCAGTACCAGGTGCAGGAGATGCTCCGTATCGAGCGCATATTCGAGGCCGCCGGAATCCGCGAGGAACTCGACGCCTACAACCCGCTCATCCCGGACGGCGGCAACTGGAAGGCGACGATGATGATCGAGTACCCGGACGCACGCGAGCGCGAGGCGGCACTGGTGACGCTGCGCGGCATCGAGGATCTCTGCTACATCGAGGTCGAGGGATTCCCGCGCGTCATCGCGATCGCGGACGAGGATCTCGAACGCGAGAACGACACCAAGACCTCAGCAGTCCACTGGCTGCGGTTCGAGCTCCCCGCCGCCGCGCGCGACGCGATCCGCCGCGGCGCATCCGTCTCGGTCGGCGCGGATCATCCGCACTATCGGCATGCGAATCGACTCTCGACGGCGACACTCGAGTCGCTCAGGAACGATCTGGTTTGAATTGCGACTGCGCCCGCGCGTGCGCGGCTGCTAGAATCGCCGCGCCGGCGGCGGTCTATCGCCCGTTCTGAAGGCCTGCATGACACAGTCGTACACCGCATCGGACATCGAGGTCCTGAAAGGACTCGAACCCGTTCGCCGCCGACCGGGCATGTACACCGACACGCGGAGCCCGAATCACCTGGTCCACGAGGTCGTGGACAACAGCGTCGACGAGGCGCTGTCCGGTCACTGCAAGAACATCTCGGTCACCGTGCACAAGGACGGGTCCGTCTCGGTCGACGACGATGGCCGCGGCATGCCGGTCGACATCCATCCGAAGGAGAAGGTGAGCGGCGTCGAGCTGATCATGACCCGTCTGCACGCCGGCGGAAAATTCTCGGACAAGAACTACGAGCAGGCCGGCGGACTCCACGGCGTCGGCGTCTCGGTCGTCAATGCGCTCTCGAAGCATCTCGAATGCAACGTGCGCCGCGACGGCCGCGAATGGAACATCGGATTCCGCGACGGCAAGGTCGTCTCGAAGCTCGAAGCGGTCGGCCAGGCGAAGCGCGGACAGACCGGCACCACCATCCGTTTCTGGTCGGACCCCGCGTATCTTCGATTCGCCCAACATCTCGGTGCCGCGTCTCAAGCACGTGCTGAAGGCGAAAGCCGTTCTATGTCCGGGCCTGCGCGTCAAGCTCGCGGTCGAGGCGAGCGGCGAGACGGAGGAGTGGTACTTCACGGGCGACCTTGGCGCCTATCTCGTCGAGCAGCTCGGCAAGGCGGAGCGGCTCCCGGAAGAGCCGTACGCAAATCACGTCAAGGGCGGCGGCGAGAGCGCGGACTGGGCCTTCTGCTGGGCGCCCGATGCGGCCGAGCCCGTCGCGGAAAGCTACGTCAACCTGATTCCGACCCCGCTGGGCGGCACGCACGTCAACGGCCTGCGCTCGGGCGCGACGGACGCGGTGCGCGAATTCTGCGAATTCCGGAACCTGGTGCCGCGCGGGCTCAAGCTCGCGCCGGAAGATGTCTGGCTCGGTGTCGCGTTCGTCCTGTCGGTGCGCATGCCGAACCCGCAGTTCTCCGGGCAGACGAAGGAGAAGCTGTCCTCGCGCGAGTCCGCGGCCTTCGTCTCCGGCGTCGTGAAGGACGCCTTCGCGCTCTGGCTCAACCAGCATCCGGAGGCGGGCGAAAAGATTGCGCAGTTCGCGATCGGCAATGCGCAGGAACGCACGAAGGCGGCCGCGCGGGTCACGCGCAAGCGCATCACCAGCGGGCCGGCGCTGCCGGGCAAGCTCGCCGACTGCACGCTGCAGGAGCCGGAGCGCTGCGAGCTGTTCCTGGTCGAGGGCGATTCGGCGGGCGGCTCCGCGAAGCAGGCGCGCGACCGCTCGTTCCAGGCGGTCATGCCGCTGCGCGGCAAGATCCTGAATACCTGGGAGGTGGAGGCGGCCGACGTCCTCGCCTCGCAGGAGGTGCACGACATCACGACGGCGCTCGGCGTCGACGCGGGCTCCGGCGACCTGTCGGGACTGCGCTATCACAAGATCTGCATCCTGGCGGACGCCGATTCGGACGGCGCGCACATCGCGACGCTGCTCTGCGCCTTGTTCCTGCGCCATTTCCGGCCGCTCGTGCTGGCCGGGCACGTATTCGTCGCGATGCCGCCGCTGTTTCGCATCGACGTGGGCAAGAACGTGTACTACGCGCTCGGCGAGCACGACAAGAACGGCACGCTCGACATGATCCAGGCCGAGGGTATCCGCGGAAAGCCGGTGATCACGCGCTTCAAGGGACTCGGCGAGATGAACCCGCTGCAGCTGCGGGAGACGACGATGGCGCCGGACACGCGCCGCCTCGTGCAGCTGACCCTGGATGCGAAGGATGGCGCCGACCAGCTGATGGACATGCTGCTCGCGAAGAAGCGCGCCTCCGACCGCCGCGACTGGCTCGAGAGCAAGGGCAACCTGGCGACGATCTGAACATGAAAGAGCAGGCACTCGACTTCGAAGGCATCGAGCGGCAGCCGCTTCGAACCTTCACCGAGAAGGCGTACCTCGACTATTCGATGTACGTGATCCTCGACCGCGCGCTGCCGCAGCTCGCGGACGGGCTGAAGCCCGTGCAGCGTCGGATCATCTTCGCGATGAGCGAGCTCGGGCTCGCGGCCGGCTGCGAAGCACAAGAAGTCCGCGCGCACGGTCGGCGACGTCATCGGCAAGTACCATCCGCACGGCGACAGCGCCTGCTACGAGGCGATGGTGCTGATGGCCCAGGATTTCTCCTACCGCTATCCGATCGTGGACGGGCAGGGGAACTGGGGATCGACCGACGATCCGAAGTCCTTCGCGGCGATGCGTTACACGGAATCGCGCCTGCGCCCCTACGCGCACGTGCTGCTGTCCGAACTCGGCCAGGGCACGGTCGACTGGCAGCCGAACTTCGACGGCACGCTGGATGAGCCGAAGCTGCTGCCGGCGCGCCTGCCGAACGTGCTCCTGAACGGCACGCAGGGCATCGCGGTCGGCATGGCGACCGACATTCCGCCGCACAACCTGCGCGAAGTGACCGCCGCCTGCATTCACCTGCTCGACGATCCGGACGCAACGCCCGCCGAACTCTGCAAGCACGTCCAGGGGCCGGATTTCCCGACCGGCGCCGAGATCGTGACGCCGAAGTGCGAGCTGCGCGCGATGTACAAGACCGGCAACGGCAGCTATCCGCGCGCGCGCCGTCTATCGAGATCGAGGACGGCGAGATCGTCGTGACCGCGCTGCCGTACCAGGTTTCGGGCGCAAAGGTGCTCGAGCAGATCGCGGGCAGATGCGCGCGAAGAAGCTGCCGATGGTCGAGGACCTGCGCGACGAGAGCGACCACGAGCATCCGACCCGGCTCGTGATCACGCCGCGGTCGAATCGCGTGGACATCGAGCAGCTGATGGCGCACCTGTTCGCGACGACCGATCTCGAGCGCAGCTATCGCGTCAACATCAATGTCATCGCGCTCGACGGCCGTCCGCGCGTGCTGGGACTGCAAGGATCTCCTGACCGAGTGGCTCGGCTACCGCAAGGAGACCGTGAAGCGCCGGCTGCGTTACCGGCTCGAGAAGGTCACGGCGCGGCTGCACATCCTCGACGGCCTGCTGATCGCGTTCCTGAACCTCGACGAGGTGATCCGCATCGTGCGGCGCGAGGACGAGCCGAAGCCGGTGCTGATGAAGCGCTTCAAGCTCAGCGACCTGCAGGCCGAGGCGATCCTCGAGACCAAGCTGCGCCATCTCGCGAAGCTCGAGGAAATGAAGATCCGCGGTGAGCAGAAAGAGCTCGCGGAGGAGCAGGAGTTGCTCGAGAAGACGCTGAAGAGCGCCGCGAAACTCACGAAGCTCGTTCGCGACGAGCTCGTGGCCGACGCGGAGGAGTTCGGCGACGCGCGCCGGACGAAGATCGTCGAGCGCAAGGCGGCGCGAGGCGATCGACGAGACGGAACTCGTGACGTCGGAGCCGGTCACCGTCGTGCTGTCGACGCTCGGCTGGGTGCGGCAGGCGCGCGGGCACGACCTCGAGCCCGGCCAGCTTTCCTACAAGACGGGCGACGCGTTCCAGGCGGCAGCGCGCGGACGCAGCACGCAGCAGGCCGTGTTCATCGATTCGACCGGGCGCGCCTATTCGCTGCTGGCGCACACGCTGCCGTCGGCGCGCGGACAGGGCGAGCCGCTCTCCGGCCGGCTCGATCCGCCGGAGGGCGCGACCTTTGCCGCCGTGCTGATCGGCGAGCCCGCGGACAGGTGGCTGCTCGCCTGCGATGCCGGGCCACGGATTCATCGCGAATCTCGAATCGCTCACCGGCCGCAACCGCGCCGGCAAGACCGTCTTCCGCCTGCCGGAAAACGCGAAGGTCCTGCCGGCGTCGCCGGTGCCCGCGGACGAGGGCGCGCTCGTCGCTGCCGTCAACAACGACGGCCGCCTGCTCGCGATTCCCGGTCGCGGAACTGCCGCGAAATGGAAAAGGGCCGCGGCAACCTGATCTTCGGCATTCCAGGCAAGAAGTCCCGCGCCGGCGAGGAACTCATGGTCGCCGCCGTCGTCGTCGCGCCCAACCAGTCGCGTCGCCGTTCACTGCGGCGAACGCAAGATGACGCTCTCCTGGAAAGAACTCTGCAGCACTACCTCGGCTCACGCGGCCAGCGCGGCGCCGTCCTGCCGCGCGGCTGGCGAAAGGTCGACCGCCTCAGCGTCGAGTAGCACGCGGCCCCGGCAGCGGGTTCCGAGCAAGTGACTCGTTCGCGGACATGCGAGTGAATCCGGCCTGCCACTCGCCGGGTCGGACGACGCAGCGTCAGCCGAGGACGACTTCCTCAGGCGCGTTGACGAAATAGCCCTGGATGAACTCGACACCGAGCTGCCAGAGGACCGCCATCGTGTTCGCGTCCTGCACCCGCTCCCCGATCGTGATCGCCTTGCACTTGCGCGCGAGCTCGACCACCGCCTTCACGCGCGCCTGCTTGTCCTGGTCCGCCGAGAGGCCCTGCATCAGCGCGCCGTGGATCTTCACGAAGTCCGGGCTTCAGGTGGTTCGGAGCAGCTGCTCCGTGTCGCGCCCCATGCCGAAGCCTTCGAGCGCGAACCGAAAGCCGCGCTCGCGCGAGCAGCCTTGTGCAGCGCGACCGCGTCCTTGATCTGCTGCGCCGCGACTTCCTCGCGCACCTGGAACACGATGCGCGCCGGCTCGATCTTCGTAGTCTTCAGCTGGTTCGCGAGCCAGCCGGGCAGCGAGGCATCGGACGAGCGTGTCCTGCGACAGGCGGACGAAGAGGGCGCCCGGCTTGCGCGCAGCGCAGAACGACATCGCCGCGCCGACGACCCAGCGGTCCACGTTCTTCATGAGGTCGTTGCGCTCGGCGGCCGGCATGAAAACGGAAGGCAGCACTTCCTGGCCCTGCTCGTCGAGCATGCGCACCAGCACGTCGTACATGCCGAGGTCCTCGCCGACGAGGCTCGCGATCGGCTGCTGCACGAGCCGGAAGCGGTTCTCCATCAGCGCGGCCTTGATCTGCTTGACCCAGAGCCGGTCCTGGTCCTGCAGGCGCAGCATCGCGCCCGTGTGCTCGAGCAGCTGCACGCGATTGCCGCCGAGTCTCGCGGCCCTGGCGGTGCGCCATGTAGGCGTCGTTCGCCGGCCCGTCGGGCGTGCGCACCTCCGGCAGGCACCGGGCCGAGACCGACCGTGCAGGTCGTCGACAACGACTTGGCGCCGGCCTGGAAGACCTCGGTCGCGACCTTGTGCACGACGTGCTCGGACCAGGCCTCGACGTCCTGCGTTTTGCCGCGCTCGACGAGCAGCATGAAGCCATGGCCGCCGAAACGGCCCGCGAGGTCGCCCGGCTGCAGCTGCTCGCGCAGCAGGCGCGCGAAGTCGGAAAGGAAGTCCTCGCCCATCAGCACGCCGAGCTCCTCGTGCAGGGCCTCGTACTTGTCGGGCTCGACGTAGACGACGCAGCGCACGCCGCCCTTGACCGGCTCGGCGAGCCGCAGCGCGCAGCTTCTCGATGAAGTTGCGCCGGTGCATGAAGCCCGGTCGCCGGGTCGCTCTGCATCGCGTCCTCGAGCTTGCGCTCGTACTCGCCCGCGTCGGCGATCTTTGCGGGCACGACGACCTGGACGCAGGGCTCGCCGTCGAACTCGGCGCGCACCAGCTGGAACTCGAGCGAGGGGTGGTGGCCGCTCACGACCAGCGCGGAGGCGTGCAGCGTGTGGCCGGACCACTTGCCCTGCATGCAGGCGACGAGCGCGCCCTTGATGGCGGCATGGTCGTCGGGATCGAAGGCATCCATCAGCGGCGTGCCGACGACCTCCTCGGGATTCGAATAGCCGAACAGCGCGAGCCACGCGGGATTCGCGTCGACGATGATGCCTTCCTGCACCAGCGCAATCGCATCGGTCGAGCCCTCGACGATGTGCTGCAGCTGCTTCTTGGCCTCGCGCGCCGAGGCGAGCGTCGAGGACAGCGCCCGGTCGAGCACGGTAGGTGCGAAGTTCGCGGCCGACGACGAGCTGCAGGCGCGGCACATTGGTCGAGCGTCACCGCGTCCTGGGCGCCGAGCGCGAGCGCCTGCGGCGATGACGTCCTCGTCGACATTTTCGCGCACGATCAGGACCGGCACGTCCGGCGCGAAGCGCGCGCGGAAATCCATCGCGCTCGCGAGGTCCACGATGCCCTCGTCGGCGAACAGCATGAGCATCTCGGCCGAGGCCTGGGTCAGCGCGTCGCCCAGGTCGCGCGCGTCGGGCAGCCAGGTGACGTGGACCGGGTGGCCCGCGTTCCGGAGCGCCTTGTTGATCGCCTCGACATTGTCCTGACTGCGCGTCAGGGCAATCATCGGAACGGCGGCGGTTGGCTTCAAGTCCGGCTCCGAGGGCTCCTGCCTCGATGGGTGGCCGGGATAGTAACACCCTGAAAACGGCCAATTTCGCGACCCGCGTCATGCTCCGGCACGGGGTGGCCGGTCGAACGGGCAGCGGCTATGATACGCGGCCTTTTACACAGCACCCGCCCGGCCAGTCCGGGCATTTCAGCGGCGATATCCGATGTCCAGCATCAGCACCAACGATTTCCGGTCGGGCGTGAAGGTCATGCTCGACAACGATCCGTGCTCGATCGTCGAGAACGAATTCGTGAAGCCGGGCAAGGGCCAGGCGTTCAGCCGCGTGCGCATCCGCAACCTGCGCACCGGGCGCGTCATCGAGCGCACGTTCAAGTCCGGCGATTCCCTGGAAGCGGCGGACGTCATGGACGTCGACATGCAGTTCCTGTATGCGGACGGACAGTTCTGGCATTTCATGCAGCCGGAATCCTTCGAGCAGTTCGCCGCCGGCGAGACCGCCGTCGGCGATGCGGCCCAGTGGCTGAAGGACGGCACGGTCTGCATCGTGACGCTGTGGAACGGCCAGCCGCTCACGGTGACGCCGCCGCCGCACGTCGAGCTCAAGATCGTCGAGACCGATCCCGGCATGCGCGGCGACACAGTCACGGGCGGCACCAAGACCGCCAAGCTCGAGACCGGCGCCGTCGTCAAGGTGCCGCTCTTCCTCAACCAGGGCGAAGTCATCCGGGTCGACACGCGCAGCGCCACCTACATCGCGCGCGCGAAGTAACTCAAGGGGACGTTCACTGAAGGGGACGTTCACCTTCAGCGAACGCTATCAAGATGCACGTCACATTGCGCTGAAGGTGAACGTCCCCTTCAGTTCCCTCGTTCAGAAGCCGTCGATACCGGCGAGCCGCCAGTCGCAGGCGGCGACCAGTCGCCGCGCGAGCGCCTCGAGCAGCGCGCGCATCGGCGCGCCGAAGCGGCCGAAGCGCGGGCTGTCGAGGTCGAGCACGCCGATCAGCCGGTCGCCCGACGAGCAGCGGCACGACGATCTCCGAGTTCGAGGCTGCAGTCGCAGGCGATGTGGCCGGCGAACGCGTGCACGTCGGGAACGATGACCGTCGCGCGCCGGGCGGCGGCCGTGCCGCAGACCCCGCTGCCGAGCGCAATGCGCACGCAGGCGACGCGGCCCTGGAAGGGCCCGACGACGAGCTCGCCGCCGCGCAGGAAATAAAAGCCGGCCCAGTTGAGGTCGGGCAGCGACTCGAACACGAGCGCCGCCGCATTCGCCGCGTTCGCCCAGGGATCGCGCTCGCCGGCGAAGACGCCGTCTGCGAGTTGCAGCAGATCCTCCGCGTCGGTCGTCGGAAAGTTGCATCTTGCTCCTCAGGCCCGATCGGCCGGAAATGCCATCGCCGATTCGAGCGAGGGCAGGCGGAACGCCGCCATCACCAGCCGGTCGAATCCGAGCGCGACGCCCGCGCAATCCGGCAGTCCGTGCGCGAGCGCCGCGAGCAGCCGCTCGTCCAGCGGATACTCGAACCTGTCCGCGCCGCCGCCGGGTCTCGCGATCCTGCTCGAATCGCCGGCGCTGTTCCAGCGCGTCGCCAAGTTCGCGAAAGCCGTTCGCAAGCTCGAGCCCGTCCACGTAGAGCTCGAAGCGTTCCGCGACCGATGAACCGTCGGGCACGGCGCGAAGCCGCGCCAGCGATGCCTGCGACGCAGGGTAGTCGTCGCACGAAGACCGGGCGCATCATGCCCGAGGCCGGGACCGACGAGCGCGCCCATCACGAGATCGAGCCAGTCGTCGCGCTCCCAGCCGTCGGCATTCGATGGCTCGATGCCGCGCGCCGCGAGCGTGGACCGGATGCTCGGTGGACGTCCGCATGTCGGCAGTCGAGGCCGGAGCCGCCTGCGATCGCCTCCCGCTAGGTGAGCGTGCGCGACGGCGGGAAACTCCGAAGCTCGCGCGCAGGCGACGCGGAGCAGACGGTCGACGTCGTGCTGCATCTCCGCCACGCCGAAATCGAGCCGGTACCACTCGATCATCGTGAACTCGGGGTTGTGCAGTCGTCCCGACTTCGCCATCGCGGAATACGGGGCAGACCTGGTAGCAATCGCCGAAGCCCGAGGCGAGCAGTCGCTTCATCGGGAATTCCGGCGAGGTCTGCAGGAAAGCGCAGATCGCCGCTGGCCGGCCGCGCGACGATCGACTCGATCTGCGGGTCGCTCGACAGCCGCCGCCGACAGTACCGGCGTCTGCACCTCGAGCACTTCCTGCGACGACGAAATAGGCGCGCACGCGCGCGAGCATCGCGGCGCGCCCGCGCAGGACTTCGAGATCGGCGGCCGGTCTGCCAGTCGGAATCGCTCATCGCTGCGACGCGAGCCGCTCGCCGACCCGCACGCGCCCGACCGGGCAGCGAGGCCGTCGACGAGTGCCGGTCCTGTTTCCGGAAACAGCACGACGACTGTCGAACCCATGTTGAACCAGCCGAGCTCGGCGCCGCGATCGAGCGCGATGATCGGGTCGTGCACCGCCAGGTCGCGCGGCCGCCGCCTGCCGCGGCGCCATGATCCGGCCGCTCCAGGCAAGACTCATGCTGCCGACGAAGAGCGCGCCGACCAGGACGACGGCCATCGATCCCATCGGCGTGTCGAAGATGCAGACCAGGCGTTCGTTGCGCGCGAACAGGCCGGGCACGCTCGCCGCGGTCGCGGTGTTCACGCTGAACAGGTCGCCGGGCACAAATCGCGCGATGCGCAGCGTCCCGGCGAGCGGCATGTGCACGCGATGGTAGTTGTGGGGCGCGAGATAGATCGTCGCAAAGCGGCCGCCGGTCGAACTCCGCGGCAAGCGTGGCGTCGCCGCCGAGAAGCGCCGTCGTCGTAGTACTCGATGCCTTTCGCCTGCAACACCGTGTCGCCCGCGATGCCGCCCTGCCTGGCTCACGACGCCATCGGCGGGGCAGAGCGCCGCGTGCGGATCCGAATCGAAATGCCGCGCGCCTGCGCGCAGCCCGCGCGTGAAGAAATCGTTGAAGCTCTCGTAGTCGGCCGGGCCGGAGTGCTGCCGCCTCCGATAGGTCGACCGGATAATGACGAGAGAAAGGCGCGGATCAGAGCCGTGCGAAGGAAGCCGATGCGGCTTTCCGCCACCATGCCGACGAGACGCGAAAGGAAATGCTGCGGCAGCAGATACTGCATGCCGATGAACGCGCGTTCGCCGAGGGTCCTGCCGGAAATACGCTGCCCCTACTGCGGCCGCGCGGCGACGATGCGGCGAAAGTCGCGCGCGATCACACCGGCGTCATGCGGCGACCCGAACAGCGCGGCCTGGCTCGCCGCGGGATCGATGAGGAATATCGCAGCCGTGTGGTCGACGGCATAGCTGCCGTCGGCGGCGGGCGTTCCGATGACGACGGCGACGCCCGAGTGCGCGAGTCAACGCAGTCGATCGCGTCCGCTTCGCCCGTGACACCGGTGAACGACGGGTCGAAGTGCGCGACATAGTGTCCGAGCACCTCCGGCGTGTCGCGCGCCGGATCAACGCTGACAAGAACGACCGCAGGCTGTTCGCCCATCGGAAGGTCGGCGACGATGCGGCGCGCCTCGGCAAGCGTCGCCAGCGTCGTCGGGCAGACGTCCGGGCAGTTGACGAAACCGAAGAAGAGGAATGTCCAGTGGCCGCGCAGGCGTTTCCGGTCCGAATGTCCGCCCGGCCTGGTCCATGAGCGCGAACGCGGCAGCGGGCGCGGCGCCTCGAAGAGCGTCGCCCGCTCGAGCACGGGCGGCGCCCCGCGCACGCGAGTGAAATAGAACGCCGCGGCGACACCGGCGAGGAGACCCGCGACGACGAGCGCGGCGACGAGCGCGCGATTCATGGCCGTGAATTATCCCACGGCTTCGCGCGCCGCCGGGCGCGTCCGGTTAGACTGCCCGCGATGGCAGGCAAAGCGAGCGGCGCCGGCCGCAGCGATCGACAAGCGTCGGCGCGCTACTCGACTGGGCGAGCCGCCGCCTCGCGCGCGCGCGGCTGCACTACGGTCACGGCACCGACAATCCGCGCGACGATGCCGCGGCGCTCGTCTTCCACGCGCTCGGACTCGCGCACGATTCCGCGCCGCAGAGCTACCGGCTGCCGGTATCGGCGAGGGATGCCGCGCGCGCGCGTGCGCTCGTCGAGCGGCGCATCGCGAAGCGCCTGCCGTCCGCGTACCTGACGGGCGTCAGCTGGTTCGCAGGGCACGAATTCCGCGTGACGCCGGACGTGCTCGTCCCGCGCTCGCCGATCGCGGAGCTCTGCCTCAGCGGGCTTTGCGCCCTGGATCGAGCGGCGCGCGTGCGGCGCGTGCTCGACATCGGCACCGGCTCCGGCTGTATCGCGATCGCGACCGCGCACGCCCTGCCGAAGGCCAGGGTGGACGCGACCGACATTTCCGCCGAGGCGCGCTCACGCTTGCCCGCGGCGAACGTCGGCGGCACCGGCTCGGCCGCCGCGTGCGCGTGCTAGCAGCGCGGATGTCTATGAGGGTCTCGGGCGCGCGGCGTTACGATATCGTCGTGAGCAATCCGCCCTATGTGTCCGGCGCCGAGATGCGCCGCCTGCCGCGCGAGCATCGCGCCGAGCCGTCGATCGGGCTTCGCGCCGCGCGGCGCGGGCTCGCCGTCATCGAGCGGATCGTCGCGGGCGCGCGCCGTCACCTGACGCCCGAGGGAATCCTGGTCGTCGAGGTCGGCGCAACGCGCCGCCGCGCGTGCGGCGGCGCTATCCGCGATCTGCCGTTCACCTGGCTCGAGTTCGAACACGGGGGCGCGGAGGTGTTCCTGCTGCACGCCGCCGATCTGCCGGACTGAATCGATGTCCGGCAATACCATCGGCCGATCCTTCTGCGTGACGACCTTCGGCGAAAGCCATGGTCCCGCGCTCGGCGCGATCGTGGACGGCTGCCCACCGGGGCTCGAACTTGTCGGAGGCTGGACCTCCAGGCGGATCTCGAGCCGCGCCGCACGGGCACTTCGCAGCACACGAGCCAGCGCCAGGAACCCGACCGCGTGCGAATCCTCTCCGGCGTGTTCGAGGGACGCACGACGGGCACGGCGATCGGCCTGCACGATCGACAACGTCGATGCGCGATCGCGCGACTACGAGAAGATCAAGGACCGCTTCCGCCCGGGCCACGCCGATTACGCCTACCAGCAGAAGTACGGATTCCGCGACTACCGCGGCGGCGGGCGCTCCTCGGCGCGAATCACGGTCGCGACCGTTGCGGCCGGCGCGATCGCGCGCAAGTATCTGCGCGAGAAACAGGGGATCGACAGTGGCGGGCTGCGCTGTCGCAGGTCGGGCCGCACCGGCTCGACTGCGTGGACCTGGCCGCGGCCGCGCGGCAATCCGTTTTTCTGCGCCGACCCGGACAAGCTGCCGCTGCTCGAGGATTACCTCCGGCAGTTGCGCCGCGACGGCGATTCGGCGGGCGCCCGCGTGTCGGTCGCTGCCCGCGGCGTGCCGCCGGGACTCGGCGAGCCGATGTTCGACCGCCTCGATGCGGACATCGCATTCGCGATGATGGGCATCAACGCGGCGAAGGCCGTCGAAATCGGCGACGGCGTCGCGGTTGCCGGCCAGCGCGGCTCGGAACATCGCGACGAACTCACGCCTGTCGGGATTCGCCTCAAATCATTCCGGCGGGACCCTCGGCGGCATCAGCTCCGGCCAGGACGTGATCGCGCACGTCTCGTTCAAGCCGACCTCCAGCATCCAGGTGCCGGGCCGCACCATCGACGCGAGCGGCGCGCCCGCGGAGATCGTGACGACCGGCCGGCACGACCCCTGCGTCGGACTGCGGGCCGTGCCGATCGTCGAGGCGATGCTCCTGATCGTGCTGATGGACCATGTTCTCCGGCACCGGGCCCAATGTGCCGACGTGCGTCTCCGGCACCCCGGTCATTACGCGCTGAATGCCCGCGAATCAACGCATTGCGGTCGCGGCCTCCGAGGCGCTTTGAATGGCCGTCATTGCGTGACGCGAGGCAAGATTTTGGTAAATACGGCGTGTAAGCTATAGTCCCAAAGGATCAGGGACTTGTGATCGGTTTCACACCCATTTCGCAAGCTCGCGGCCAATGTTTCGCCTGCCGAGGCCTTGGGGAGTCACGATGAGCTGGAAATTGCGCGTCACTCATTTCGGCGATTTTGCTGACGCCGACGGCGGCCTTGGGCCTCGGTCTCGGCGAGATCCGACTCGAGTTCGGCGCTCAATGAGCCGCTCGCGGCGGAAATCGATCTCGTCGCCGCGACCACCGAGGAGCTGGCTGCCCTCGATGCACACCTCGCCTCGCCGGAAGTTTTTGCGCGCTACGGCCTCGATCGCCCTGCGTTCCTGAGTTCGCTCGAATTCAGCGTCGGCCGAGGACAGGACGGGCGCAGCGTCCTGCTGGTTCGCTCGAGCGATGCGATCAGCGAGCCTTTCGTCTCTTTCCTGATCGACGTGAATTGGCCGCGCGGCCGCCTGCTCCGCGAATACACGGTGCTGCTCGATCCGCCGGCAATGCTCGCCGCCAATGACAGTCCCGCGCCGCCAGCCGATCGCCGCGCCGACGACGGCGCCCGCCGCGCGCCCGAGCCGCGCCGCCGCCGCCTCCGGCGGAAGCCGGCTCCGCCGCCGGCCGCCGCTTATGGCGAATCGACTTATCAGGTTGTGCGCGGCGACACGCTGTATGGCATCGCGGGTTCGCTCGCCGGCGGCGACCGCCAGGGGATCCAGCGCACAATGATCGCGGTTTTCCGCGCGAATCCCGAAGCATTCAACGGCAACATCAACCAGCTCCGCGCGGGCGCGATCCTGCGCGTTCCGCCGTCGATCGGAAATCGCGAACGTCGCGGCTGCGGAAGCGGCGAGCGAAGTCCGCGAGCAGACCGCCGCCTGGCGCGCGGCCGGCGGCGGCCGGAGAGCGGACGGCTGCGGCTCGTGACTCCGCCGGAAGGCGAGGCCGAAGCGGCCGAAGGTCCCGAAACCAGCGGCCGCGTCGAGTCGCAGATCGACTCGCTCGAGAAGGACATCGTGCGAGCAGCGCCGGCTGCTCGAATTGCGGAACCAGGAACTGGCGGACCTCCAGTCGAAGCTCGCCCAGGCGCGCGCCCAGGAAGAAGCGGCCAAGGCTGCGACAGCCCGAACCCAAGGCCGTAGCGCCGGAACCGCCCGATCGACGAATCGGCGGTGGCAGCCGGAGGACGATACGGCGCCGGCCGAGGCGCCGCCCGTCGATGGCCAAGCCGAAGCCGGAGAAAGCGCGGCCTGCGAAGGAGCGGGATGAGGGTCCCTCGTTCTTCGATACGCTGACCGACAACTGGTTGATCCTGCTCGGCGCTGCGGGCCTCGTGCTGCTCGGCATGCTGGGCTACGGCTTCTGGCGTCGCCGCCGCGAAGAGGACGTGGACGGCTGCGCTCAAGGGATTCGACGTCCCGGCGATCGGCGCCGGTGCCGACGGAAACCATGCGTCTGCGGGCCCTCGCGATCGGCGACAAGACCGCCGAGATGGTCCGGCCGCCGGTATTCGAGGAGGACGACGACGACGACGGGGACATCGTCGTCGAGGAACGCCCCGTCGCGCGTCCGAAGACCGAAGCGCCGCGGCCGAGCGCCGGCCACGAAGAGACGATCAGCACAGAAGCCGCGCTCGACCTCGACACGGCCGACCCGCTCGCCGAAGCCGACTTCCACATGGCCTACGGTCTCTACGACCAGGCCGTCGATCTCGTGCGCATGGCGCTGCGGAATGAGCCGGAGCGCAACGGACCTCAAGCTCAAGCTCGCGGAGATTCATTTCGTCGCGGGCGACACCAACCAGTTCCTGACGGTGGCGCGCGACCTCAAGCAAGGCGCTCGGGTCAGGCGGCGACTGGGACCGCATCGTCATCATGGGCCGCCAGCTCGCGCCGGACGAGCCGATATTCGCGGGCGCCGTGCATGACGCGGGCGTGGATCTGTCGCTCGAGGGCGGCGACAACCTGGTCGACCTCGACCTGCTGTCGGCACCCGATGGCGACGAGGGCCTCGACATCGACCTCGGCAAGGTCGCCGCGGCCTCGGCCGACAACGACGTGACCGGCGAGAACGCGGCGCTCGAATTCGATCTGGATGAGGGTCCGGCCAGCTTCAGCACGACCCAGGAAATCACCGGACGCGAGGGCCCCGGCACCGTCGAAATGCCGACACTCGAACTGCCGTCGTCCGAGACGCCGACAGTGGAAACCCCCGCGCTCAAGATGGGCGCCCAGGCTGCGCGCGACCGCATGACGCCCGCGACGACCGATTCGACGGCCGAAATGGCGATCGACGACCTCGGGCTCGACCTCGGCAATCTCGACAACCTGCCGGATATCGACGACGCGACCGCCATCGCGACCGGCACCCACGAGGACGTCACCCAGATCGCGCAGGAATACGTCGCGACAGAAGTGCTGTCGCGCGATGCGGTGGAAGACGAGGACGGTACCGCGCTCATGCCCGGCGGCGGATCGGGGGCGACGGCCATTCTGCCGAAGATCGATTTCGGCGAGATCGACCTCGATCTCGGTGCGGCCGCCGGACCAGGGCGATTCGTCGCCGACGACGCGCGACACGCTGAAGACCGAGCAGATGCCGCAGCTCTCGCAGCTCGAGCCGGTGACGATGAGCGAAGTCGGCACGAAGCTCGACCTCGCGCGCGCCTATATGGACATGGGTGACCCTGACGGCGCCCGCAACATCCTGCAGGAGGTGCTCGCCGAGGGCAGCGCTTCGCAGAAGCAGGAAGCGCGCCGGCTGATCGATTCCCTGCCGGGAGCGTGAGCAGCCCGACGCGACGTCTGGCCGTCGGGATCGAGTACGACGGCACACGGTACGCCGGCTGGCAGCATCAGCCCGGCCTGGCGACGATCCAGGACAGCGTCCAGCAGGCGCTCTCCGCGGTCGCGGATCATCCCATCACCGTTGTGGCCGCGGGCCGCACTGACGCCGGCGTTCATGCCTGCGCTCAGGTCGCACATTTCGAGACCGGGGCCGAGCGTCCGGTGCGAGGCTGGGTGCTCGGAGCCAATAGCCATCTCCCGCCCGACATCGCGATCAACTGGGCAATGGAGGTCGAGCCATCGTTCCATGCCCGTTACACGGCACAGGGCCGCAGCTATCGCTATTGCATGCTGAGGCGGGCCACGCGGCCCGCGATCCTGCGCGACCGTGTCTGCTGGATCCCGCGCGACACTCAACGTCGAAGCCATGCACGAGGGCGCGCAGTCGCTGGTCGGTGAGCACGATTTCTCGTCGTTTCGCGCAGTCGAGTGCCAGTCCACGACCGCCCTGCGACACGTCGGCGCGATCACGGTGCGCGGAGAGGGGCCGCTCGTCGTGATGGAGATCAGCGCGAATTCCTATCTCCACCACATGGTGCGAAACATCGCGGGCACGCTGATGCAGGTCGGCGCCGGCGAGCGCCCGCCCGTCTGGGTCGCGGAGACACTCGCGGCCCGGGACCGCAGCCGCGCCGGCATCACGGCGCCCGCCTGCGGCCTTTACCTGTGGCGGATCCGCTATCCGCCGTCGCTGCAGATCCCCGAACCCGTCACGACCAGTCCCTGGGCTATGATCGCCGGCCAGACAGGGGCGGAGAACCTCTGACATGACCTGGTTCGAGAAGATCATTCCGTCGCGGATCAAGACGGAACGGCGCACACGCTCCGTACCCGAAGGCCTGTGGATGAAATGCCCGGCCTGCGATTCCGTGCTCTATCGGCCCGAAGTCGAGCGCAACCTGCAAGTCTGCCCGAAGTGCGCGCACCACATGCGGATCGGCGCGCGCGAGCGCTTGATGCAGTTCCTCGACCCGGACAACAGGGTCGAGATCGGTGCCGATGTGCTGCCCGAGGATCCGCTCCGGTTCCGGGATACCAAGCGTTACCGCGACCGTCTCGCCGCCGCGCAGAAGGCGGTCGGCGAACGCGATGCGCTCATCGTGATGAGCGGCACGCTCGAAAGCATCGAGATCGTCGCCGGCGCGTTCGAATTTTCGTTCATGGGCGGTTCGATGGGTTCGGTCGTCGGAGAACGCTTCGTGCGCGGCGTCGAACACGCGATTGCGCAGCGCACGCCGCTCGTGTGCTTTTCGGCGAGCGGCGGGGCGCGCATGCAGGAGGGCCTCCTGTCGCTGATGCAGATGGCCAAGACGAGCGCCGCGCTTGCCATGCTCGCCGCCGAGCGCCTGCCGTTCATCTCGGTCCAGACCGATCCGACGACCGGCGGCGTCTCGGCGAGTCTCGCGATGCTCGGCGACATCAACATCGCCGAACCCAAGGCGCTGATCGGTTTCGCAGGCCCGCGCGTGATCCAGCAGACGGTGCGCGAGACCCTGCCTGAGGGATTCCAGCGCAGCGAATTCCTGCTCGATCACGGCGCCATCGACATGATCCTGGACCGTCGCGACCTGCGCGAACGGATCGCGTCCCAGCTTCGGATGCTGCTGCGCCGGCCGGCGGCCTCCGGCTAGCCGGAGGATTGCATGCGCTTCGCGACCGTTGCGGAGTGGCTCGCCTGGCAACAGGTCGCCCATCCGGTCGCGGTGGACCCCGGGCTTGAACGAGTAGGCGCGGTCTGGCGCCGGTTGCGATTGCAACTTCCGGCGACGGTGCTGACGGTCGGTGGCACCAACGGCAAGGGTTCAGTCACCGCCACCCTCGACGCGATTCTCACGACGGCCGGCTACGAGTCGGGCCTGTTCACGTCGCCGCACCTGGTCCGTTACAACGAACGCATCAGGCTGCGCGGCCGCGAGACGACTGACGCGGACTTGCTTGCCGCGTTCGCCGAAATCGACGCTGCGCGCGGCGAGATCTCGCTCACCTTCTTCGAGTGGAACACGCTAGCCGCCTTCATCGTCTTCGTACGAGCACGCATCGACGTCGCCGTGCTCGAGGTCGGGATGGGCGGGCGGCTGGATGCGGTCAACTTGCTCGATGCCGACGTCGCCGCGGTCGTGTCCGTCGGGCTCGATCATCGAGAGTGGCTCGGTGACACGATCGAAGCCATCGGGACGGAGAAGGCCGGGATCTTCCGGGCCGGGCGACCCGCGATCTTCGGCGGACGGCGCGTTCCGCGAAGCGTCGCGTCAGGTGCCTCCGCCATCGGCGCGCGGCTGCGCCGCATCGGCGTCGATTTCGACTTCGTCGAGCGGGCGGACGGCTGGGACTATGTCGGTTTCGGGTCGCGGCGCCGCGAACTGCCGCTGCCGGCGCTTGAAGGTTCGGCGCAGCTCGGCAATGCTGCCGTGGCGCTCGCGATGCTGGAATCGGCGGAACCCGCGATCCTGGTTCCGGATGAAGCCGTGCGCGCCGGACTCGCCGCCGTACGCCTGCCGGGCCGGTTTCAAGTCGTCGCGGGCGATCCGGAGTGGATACTCGACGTCGCGCACAATGCGGACGCGGCGCAGGCACTCGCCGCGAGCCTTGCCGCGCGGCCGGGCCGCGCTCGCACGATTGCCGTCTGCGGCATCCTCGGCGACAAGGACATCGAAGCGATCGTGACGGCGCTCAAGGGCCAGGTCACTCGCTGGATCGCGATCGGTCTCGAGGGTCCGCGCGCGCTCGCGGCCGCCGACCTCGCGGGCCGCATCGCGGGGGTGGGCGCGGCGCCCGTGCTCGCGGCCGGGAGCGTCGCGGCCGGCATGGCGCAGGCGCGCGCGGAATGCAGGCCCGGCGACCGCGTGCTCGTGTTCGGTTCATTCCTGACCGTCGGACCGGCGCTCACTTGCTTAGGTGCGGCCGTAGGCGCGCCTTAGCCGCTACAATCCATCGCAATGGAAGTCCGCGTGCGCGAACGGCTGGTGGGTGCGCTGGTGCTGGTCGCCATCGTCGTGCTGCTCGTGCCCTCGATTCTGAAGGGACGGGATCCGGCGCCGCAGGGCACGCCAGAGCAGCCGACGCGACGAGTCGAGGTGCCGGTCGGCCTCGTGGAGCCGCCGCCCCAGGACGACGTTCTCGTACCGGAACCCGAGCTGCCGGATGCGCCGTCGCCCGTGATCGAGGCGCCGTCTGCGCCGTCGGTCACCAAGCCGATGGAATCGCCCGGGCGAGTGCCGGAGAAACCGCTTGAAGACGCGAAGCCGTCGCAGGCCGCGGTCGCTTCGGCGCCTGCCGAAGCACCGGCCTGGGCCGTGCAGCTCGGCGCGTTCTCGAACCGCGCCAAGGCGGACCAACTGGTGGCGGAGCTTCGCAAGCGCGGCTATGCGGCGTTCGTGCTCGAATACCGCGCTACGGGCCAGGCGCTCTACCGTGTCCGCGTGGGGCCGGAACAGGATCGCGAGCGAGCCGCGGAGATCGCAGCGCGGCTCGCCAAGGATGGCTTCCAGCCGGTCGTGGCACGGCATCCCTGATCGGCTAGAATGCCGCACCTTGCGGGGGCCCACTGACCGATGTACGGCACTGACCACCTGTTTGCGATCATTCTTCTCCTGTCCGGCGCGCTTGGCTATTTCCGCGGGTTCATCCGCGAGTCCATATCACTCGTCACCTGGCTCCTCGGACTCTGGCTCGCCTGGCACTTTGCTTACCTGGTGAATCCGTGGCTCGGCGGCGCGCTCGCTGAGCCGGGCGTGCGCGAATGGACCGGCCGCGCGATCGTCTTCTTCATTGTGCTGCTGGTCGGATCCGGCATCGGTGCGCTCGTCACCCACCTTGCGCGCCGCGCGGCGGGGCTCGCGATGATGGACCGGCTGCTCGGCGTCCTGTTCGGCCTGATGCGTGGCGCGATCGTGATCGGGCTCCTGGTCATCGCGGGGCGCGCGGTGAACCTCGATCTGGAGCCCTGGTGGGAGAAGTCGAAGTCGATGCCGGCCGCCGATGCCGTCGCCAACTGGCTCGAGCGTTACGCTCGGCCAGCGGCCATGGATCTTTACGAGCAGGCCAAAGAGAAGCCGGGGTCCTAGGGCATGTGCGGCATCGTCGGAGTTGTCGGCGCGGGAGCGGTCAACCAGCGCATCTATGACGCGCTTTCGGTGCTGCAGCACCGGGGCCAGGATGCCGCCGGCATCATGACGATGGACCAGAACGCGCTCTTCGTCCGCAAGGACACCGGCCTCGTGCGCGACGTGTTCCGCGAGCAGGACATGCGCCAGCTCGCAGGCAATGCGGGCATCGGGCACGTGCGCTACCCGACTGCGGGTTGCGACGGCGCCGACGAGGCGCAACCATTCTATGTGAATGCGCCATTCGGCATCGGGCTCGCCCACAACGGCAACCTGACGAATGCCGACGAGCTTTCGCGCACCATGGTTGACCTGGACCGCCGGCACCTGAACACGCGTTCAGACTCCGAGGTGCTGCTCAATGTATTTGCGAGCGAGCTGCAGCGCTCGACCGCCGCAAAGCTCGCTCCCGCCGACGTGTTCCACGCGCTCGAGGCAGTATTCCGCCGCTGTCGTGGCGGCTTCGCCGTCGTGATGCTGATTGTCGGACACGGAGTTGCGGGATTCCGCGACCCACACGGGATCCGGCCGCTCGTGCTCGGCAAGCGCGAGTCGCCGCGCGGCCTCGAATGGATGCTCGCGTCGGAGAGCGTCGCGCTCGACATGGCGGGCTTCTCGCTGGTCAGGGACGTGGGGCCGGGCGAGGCGATCTTCATCGACGTGCAGGGACGCATGCATGCGGCGCAATGCACGCCCGCCCTCGAGCACACGCCCTGCATCTTCGAGTACGTCTATTTCGCGCGACCGGATTCGATCATCGACAACATCTCGGTCCACAAAGCCCGAATGCGCATGGGCGAGAGGCTGGCCGAGAAGATCGTGCGCTTGCGGCCGGACCACGACATCGACGTCGTGATTCCGATCCCGGACACGAGCCGCACCAGCGCGCTGCAGCTCGCGCTCGCGCTCGGCGTGAAGTACCGCGAAGGCTTCGTCAAGAACCGCTACATCGGCCGCACTTTCATCATGCCCGGACATGAGATGCGGCAGAAGTCGGTACGCAACAAGCTGAATGCGATCGATCTGGAATTTCGGGGACGCAACGTGCTTCTGGTCGACGACTCGATCGTGCGCGGAACGACGTCTGCGCAGATCATCGAACTCGCCCGCGAGGCCGGCGCGTGCAAGGTGTACTTTGCGTCGGCAGCGCCTCCGGTTCGTTTCCCGAACGTCTACGGCATCGACATGGCGGTCGCGGCCGAGCTGGTCGCGAACGGCAGGAGCGAAGCCGACGTCGCCGCATTCATCGGCGCGGACTGGCTGATCTATCAGGATCTCGACGATCTCGTGGCCGCCTGCCGTCACGACAATGCGCGGATCGCGGATTTCGACACGTCCTGCTTCTCGGGCCGATTATGTGACGAGCGACGTGACCGCGCAGTTCCTGGCCCGTCTCGAGCATGAGCGTTCCGACGGTGTCCGCGCCCAGCGACTCCTGGATCTTTCGGGCGGTCGCACCGCCCGCGCGATCTAAAGGGGACGTTCACCTTTGCTAAAGCATCGAAGGGGACGTTCACCTTCTGAAGGGGACGTTCACCTGCAAGATCGGGTTTGCTGGCATTCAAAGCCTGACAGCTGAAGGTGAACGTCCCCTTCAGTAAGGTGAACGTCCCCTTTAACTTCTCCGACAAATCACTCACCGATCCGCGTCGAAGCCTGCTGCTCGACCTGTACCACCTGGCGCTTGCCGCCGTCGACGGCCGTGTGCGCATGCGGGCCGCGCTTGCTGGCGAACTTGGAAACGAAGCGGTCAGCGCCTTCGCGGTCGGCAAGGCCGCCGCAAGCATGATGCTGGGCGCGGCCGACGCGCTCGGTTCGCGCCTGGAGCGCGGACTCGTCGTTGCGCCCGCAGGCGCAATACCCCGGGAGCTCGCCGACCTTCCCGGTATGCGCTGTCTCGAAGCCGGCCATCCGCGTCCCGACGAGCGAAGCCTCGAAGCGGGGCGGGCACTCGCCGAATTCGCGACAGGGACGCCGGAGACGAGCCGCGTGTTACTTCTCGTGTCAGGTGGCGCCTCGTCCCTGCTTGAAATTCCGGCGCCCGGCGTCGAACTCGCGGATCTTCGCTCGCTCTACGACCGGTCGCTCAGCGAAAATCTCGATATCGAGAGCCTCAACGCCCGCCGGACCGCACTTTCGTCGGTCAAGGGCGGCCGCCTGCGCGGGATGTTTCGCGGGGCGCGGTCGAGGCGTTCATGATCTCCGACGTGCCGCGCGATGATCCTGCCGTGCTCGGTTCGGGCCTGCTGGCGTCGCCAGGACTCAGGCCGCGGCTCGTGGGCTCGCTCGACGACGCGCTCAATGCCGTACTGCACGGGGCCGAGGCGCGCGGCCTCATGGCGCATCGCTCGGTCGATCGGCTGCAAGGCGATGCAGAATCCGCCGCCGCAACGCATCTGTCACGATTTGGAGGTGGGCGGATCCGAACTCCTGGCTTACGGTGGCGAGACCGTCGTGCGACTGCCGGAGCATCCCGGTCGTGGCGGGCGCTGCCAGCATCTCGCCGTCGCGGCCGCACGCTGGATTGCGGGACATCCGGAGTACCTGCTGCTTGCGGCAGGCAGCGACGGGCAGGATGGCGCGAGCGGAGATGCGGGCGCGATCGTCGACGGTGAGACCGCGGAACGCGCTGTCGACTGCGGCATGGATCTCGCGGCCGCGCTCGCGGCCGCCGATACCGGGCGCCTGCTGGAAGCGACGGGCGACCTTGTCTACACCGGGCCAACCGGCACGAATGTCGGCGACATCGTGCTGGCGCTTCGCCTGCAACCGGCGAATTCATCGCCCATGTAGAATGCCCGCATGAGTGTCCGGGTTCTGATCATCGACGACCAGAACGAGTTCCGGCGTCTCCTGGCACGACACGTCCTCACGGGCTTTGATTCGCCCTCGGTTGCGGAGTACGACCCGGCGGCGCGCGGGCGATTGCCCGCGGATTTCTCGGGCAGCGCCTACGACGCAGTCCTGCTCGGCGACACGCCGGGCGCGCCGGGCGGTCTCGAGTGGTTGCGGGACCTGACCCGTCGCAACGGGTTTCCGCCGGTCATCTACCTGCTCTCGCGGCCATCGCCCGAGGCGGAGGAGACCGCAATCTCCGCCGGCGCGCACGCCTGCCTTTCAAAGCGCAAGATGGATCACGGCGCGCTGATCGCAGCGCTCCGTGCCGCGCAGGCGCGGCGCGGTCAGTTCTCGCGCCCCATTGTTCGTGTTGGCGGGACCGCGCGCGCGACCCGATTCGGCGAGACCTCGATCCGCGGTTATCGTTACGTGAGCCTGATCGCCGAGAGCCCGGTCTCGAGCGTGTATCTGGCGGAGAGCGAGCGCAGCGGCCAGAAAGTCGCGCTGAAGGTCTTGCTTCAGCCGCCCGACGACGGCTCGGGCGCGAAAACCTTCGATCGCTTCCTGCGCGAATACCAGATCGCCGCCGCCATCGAGCATCCGAACATCGCACGCGTGTACGATTTCGGCGTCGCGGACGACCATGCCTTCATCGCGATGGAATATTTCCCGCACGGCGACCTGCGCGCACGGATCAAGCAGGGGATTGAGCCGCTGCGCTCGCTGACTTTCCTGCGCCAGATGGCCGAGGCGCTCCAGGTGCTGCATCGCGCTGGCGTCCTGCATCGAGACCTGAAACCGGGCAACGTGATGCTCCGGGATGAGCAATCGGTGGCGCTGATCGATTACGGCCTTTCGAAACACGTCGCAATGGACGCGACGCTCACGAACAGCGGCGAAATCTTCGGAACGCCGTACTACATGAGCCCGGAACAGGGCCACGGCAAGGACACGGACGCGCGGAGCGACATCTACAGCATCGGGATCATCTTCTACGAGATGCTGATGAAGCGAAAACCGTACGTGGCGGGGACGCCGATGCAGGTGATCTACAAACACGCGCACTCGCCGCTCCCCGAACTCAGGGTCGAGCTGAAGCGCTTCGAGGAACTGCTGTTCAACTGCATCGCGAAGGACCCGAGGCGCCGTTACGGCAGTGCTGACCTGTTGCTCGACGCCGCGCGCGAGCTCGAACGCGACGAGACGCGAACGGTAACCGCGCGGCGCGCGCTTGCGCGCCGGGCGGGTTCGCTCGCTCGCTCAGCCGGAACTTAGTCGCTCGCTCGCCACCCCGCCCGACCGGCGCGACGCGCGCCGAGCGCCGAGCCTTGCGGCGCGGGCGGGTGACGGGCGGGTGCCGAGCGAGCGACTCCGTTCCGGCTGAGCGAGCGGCGACCCGCCCGGCGCACAGAGCCGCGCCGAGAACCGCTTCTACAGCCGGGCAGGGCACGAGTTCGTAGCCGGTGGGATCCGATCGAAGGATCATCGCCTGGTCGTGCCAGGCGCCGAGCACGACTCGCGTGCGGGCGAGGCCACCGGATTCGAAATGGTGAATGCCGGGTCGGTGCGTGTGGCCGTGGATCATGAGACCGACGCCGGCATCCCGCATCAGCGTTTCGACCGCCGACTGGTTCACGTCGGTGATGTAGTCGACCGCTCTTGCGAGGTGCTCGCGGCTGCCGGCCCTTGCCTCGGTCGCAAGGCGGCGCCGGGCCTCGATCGGAAGCCGCGCGAAGGCTACGCGGACGCTTTCATCGCGCACCAGCGCGCGCAGTTTCTGGTACGCGCGATCGTCGATGCACAGGCCGTCGCCGTGGGACAGCAGGGCGGGGGTACCCCCGACCATCACCATGGCCGGATCCTCGAGAAGAATCGCACCGGAATCGGCGCAGAAGCGCTCGCCGATCAGGAAATCGCGGTTGCCCCGCATCACGTAGACGAGCGTGCCTTCGCGGGCGAGCGCGGCGATCGCCGCGATGACTTCGCGGTGTGCCGGTTCCGGATCATCGTCGCCGACCCAGGCTTCAAACAGATCGCCGAGCAGGAACAACGAGTGCGCGCCCCGCGCGGGACCGGTGAGGAAACGCTGGAAGCGCGCGGCGATTTCCGGGGTCGATGGATCGAGATGAAGGTCGGACGCGAACCAGCGGATCACTTCGTCTCGTCCGCAGGCTGCGGCACCGGGGTCGGCGTCGCCGCGGCGGGACCGGACTCGATCACAAACGCGCGCCGGACGATGGGACGATCGACCGGTACGTCCGTGCCAACCGGCGCAACGGTCTCGGTGCGCATGTATCCGATGCGATCGACCACGTCCATGCCTTCGACGACGCGGCCGAAAACGGCGTAGCCCCAGCGGCTCGGCAACGGATCGAGGCGCTGGTTGTCGGCGAGATTGACGTAGAACTGCGAGGAGCCGGAATGCGGGGTCTCCTCGCGCGCGAGGCCGACGGTACCGCGGCGGTTCGAGAGCCCGTTGCCGCTCTCATTCGGTATCGTCGCGCGCGCCGGGCGTTCGGCGAGGCGCTCGTCGTAGCCGCCGCCCTGGATCACGAAGTTCGCGATCACGCGGTGGAACACCGTGCCGTCGTAGGCACCATCGCGCACGTAGCGCAGGAAATTCTCCGCCGTGAGCGGCGCGCGAACCGCGTCGAGCTCGATGACGAAGTCGCCGGCGGACGTCTCAAAGCGGACGCGCGGCGTGAGCGAGCTCGGCGCCTGGGCCCCGGCCGGAAGCGCGAGCAGCAGGGCGAGCAGCAAGGGGAGTTGGCGTGTCATGGATGTACCTCGGGCGGATTTTAGCGCACCGGGCGCGTGAGGCGGCGGGTCCGATACTTTAGACTGTGGTCACCATGGAAGCGGCGATTGTTACGCGTTTTGCGCCGAGCCCGACGGGAGCATTGCATCCCGGCAATGCCCGGACCGCGCTCTTCAGTTTCCTGCTGGCACGGAATGCCGGCGGGCGCTTCATCCTGCGCGTCGAGGATACAGATCGCGAGCGCGGCAACGACGATTTCATCGCCGCACAGCTCGCCGATCTCGAGTGGCTCGGCATTGGCTGGGATGCCGGGCCCGGCCGCGACGACGGGCGCGGTCCCTACCGCCAGTCGGAACGAGCCGCGATCTACGCTGACCTGTACGGGCGGCTCGAACGCGAGGAGCAGGTTTACCCCTGCTATTGCACGCCGGCCGAACTCGACGTCGCCCGCAAGACCCAGATCGCTGCGGGCGAGCCGCCGCGCTATCCCGGCACCTGCCGCGCGCTCGATGCCGCGGGACGCGCCGCGCGTATCGCGGCGGGCCGTGTCCCGGGCCTGCGGTTTGCGATCGGCGGCCCGGAACTCATCCGCTTCGACGATCTGGTACGGGGTCCACAGGCGATCGAGGCGGCGACGCTCGGCGATTTTCTGGTGCGGCGCGCCGACGGCGGCGCGATGTTTTTTTTCTGCAATGCCGTGGACGATGCCCTGATGGGGGTCACCCAGGTGCTGCGCGGCGACGATCACCTGAGCAACACGCCGCGCCAGCTGCTGATCCTGCGCGCGCTCGGACTCGCCGTTCCGCGCTACGGTCATCTGCCGCTGCTCCTCGATGCCGGCGGCGCCCCGCAGTCGAAGCGACGCGGCAGCATCACGGTCGGGGAATTACGGCGCCAGGGGTACTTGGCGCCGGCGGTCGGCAATTACCTGCTGCGCCTCGGCCATCATGGCGCACCGGACGAATGGATCGAACCGGCCGAGTTCGCGCACCATTTCCATGCGGACCGCCTGGGGCGGGCTGCTGCTCATTTTGATCCGGCACAACTCGATCACTGGCAGCGCGAGGCCGTGAAGCGCCTCGACGGCGATGCCGCAGATGCGTGGCTCGCGCCGGAATTTCCGGCAGACTGGGCTGGCCCGCAGCGCAGGGCGGCTGCCCATCTCCTGCAAGGCAATGTGCTGCTCCCGCAGGACGCGCGACCGTGGTTCGCGGTGCTCGCCGGCGAATTGCCGCCGCTTGCGCCCGACGCCAGACGCGCGATCGCGGAGGCAGGATCGGCGTTCTTCGACGCCGCGCTCGCGTCCTACGCCGAAGCAGGCACGGATCTTCGCGGGCTCGCAGAACGTCTGAAGGTGCGGACCGGACGCAAAGGCGCGTCGCTCTATATGCCGCTTCGGTTCGCTCTCACCGGGCGGCACGACGGTCCTGAACTCGCCGCGCTGCTCGCGGCGATTCCAGAAGCGCTCGTGCGCGATCGGCTCGCAGGCGCGGCGCGGACCCAGGCGGCCTAGAACCGTGCTCCGGATCCACAATTCACTCACCGGCCGCAAACAGCCGTTCGTCCCGCGGGTGCCGGGAGAGGTCGGGATGTACGTTTGCGGCATCACGGTCTACGACCACATCCACGTCGGGCATGCGCGCTCGCAACTCGCTTTCGACATCGTCCGCCGCTGGCTGCGGGCGGGCGGCCTGCGGGTCACCTATGTCCGAAACATCACCGACATCGACGACAAGATCATCGACCGCGCACGCGAACGGAACGAATCCTACGAGGCGTTGACCGCGCGTTTCATCGCATCGATGAATGAGGATTTCTCCGCGTTGGGCATCGAGAAGCCCGATCACGAGCCACGCGCGACGGCCTATCTTCCGCAGATCATCGACATGATCGAGCGGCTCGTGCAACGGGGCTTCGCCTACGTCGGGACGAACGGCGACGTGTTCTACGCTGTCGCGAAGTTCAAGGACTACGGGAAACTCTCCGGCAAGAAGCTCGCCGACCTGCGGGCTGGCGCGCGCGTCGACGTCGACGAGGCCAAGCGCGACCCGGCGGACTTCGTGCTCTGGAAGCGGGCGAAAGCCGGGGAGCCGGCCTGGGATTCGCCCTGGGATGCGGGCCGGCCGGGATGGCACATTGAATGCTCGGCGATGGCGGTTGCGCTGCTCGGCCCGCATTTCGACATCCACGGTGGCGGCATGGACCTCAAGTTCCCGCACCACGAAAATGAGATCGCACAGAGTTGCGCTGTCTGCGACGCGCCTTTCGCGAATGTCTGGATGCACAACGGTTTTGTGCGGGTCGACGACGAGAAGATGTCAAAGTCGCTCGGTAATTTTTTCACCGTCCGCGAAGTACTACCCAGGCTCCGGCCCGAGGTGCTCCGCGCCTTCCTGCTGTCGAGCCACTATCGGGCGCCGGTCAACTATTCGGACGAGAATCTGCGCCTCGCCGATGCGGCCTTGCAGCGCCTCTATCTGGCGCTGCGCGACGTCAAGCCGGAAAGAGGGGACGTTCCCCTTTATCCGGACGGGCAACGGGGAACGTCCGCTCTTTCGCGTCAGTTTGCCGAGGCGATGGATGACGATTTCAATACGCCCGGCGCGATCGCGGCGCTTCAGGACGGCGCGCGCGAACTCAATGTGGCCAAGGCGGCTGGCGAGCGGCTGAAGGCATCGACGCTCGCGGCGGAACTCAGGCAATTGGGCAGCCTGCTCGGCCTTCTCGAACATGCGCCGGACCAGTGGCTCGCGACCGCATCCACGCTCGCGGAAGGCTCGCAGTCGACGGTGGGAAACCTCGATCCGGCTGCCATAGAGCGGCAGGTCGCAGCGCGCAACGAGGCACGGCGGCAGCGCAACTGGGCCGAATCCGACCGGATTCGCGACGAACTGGCGGCGGCGGGGATCGTGCTCGAGGACGGTGCCGCGGGCACGACCTGGCGCCGGAAATAGGATTCGACGCTTATCCGGCGGCGAGGCGTCTGGTCGCAGCTTCGAGCGTGTTTTTCATGAGCGCCGCGATCGTCATCGGTCCGACTCCGCCGGGCACCGGCGTGATGTAGCCGGCGCGAGCGGCCGCTTCCTCGAACTGCACGTCGCCGACGAGGCGCCCGTCTGCGAGCCGGTTGATGCCGACATCGATCACGACCGCGCCCGGTCGGACCCAGGCACCGGGCACGAATCCGGCTTTTCCAACGGCAGCGACAAGGATCTCCGCCTCGCCGACGTGACGGGCGAGGTCGCGCGTCTGGCTGTGGCAAACCGTGATTGTCGCGGCTTTCATGAGCAGCTCGAGCGCCATGGGCCGGCCCACGATGTTGCTCTGCCCAAGGATGACCGCGTTCCGGCCACGAATCTCGAGCCCCTCGCGTTCCATCATCAGGATGATTCCGTAAGGCGTGCAGGGGCGCACCACGGGCATTCGCTGCGCAAGGCGGCCCACGTTGTAGGGATGAAACCCGTCGACGTCCTTCTGCGGATCGATGCGCTCGAGCACCGCGACGGATGCGACGTGCGCCGGGAGAGGCAACTGCACCAGGATACCGTCGATCGCGGGGTCGACATTCAGGCGATCGATCAGCGCCAGGAGTTCGGCCTCGCTGGTTGTCGACGGCAGGTCGTGTGCCACCGACAGAATGCCAGTTTCACCGCAGGCGCGGCGTTTGTTGCGCACGTACACGGCGGATGCAGCGCTATCGCCGACCATCACGACCGCGAGGCCGGGACGTCGGAGGAAATGCCGCTCGAAGTCATCGGTGCCGGCCCGGACCTCACGCCGGAATTCTTCCGCAATCTTCTTGCCGTCGATGATTTTTGCGCCCATGCGGGCATTCTCGCATGCACGCTTCTCTGTCCCAAAAAAGGAACGCGGCGCTGAGTAGCGGAACAAATCCGCATCGCTTGTCGGACTGCGACTGTGGTTTAAAAAGAACACTTTTGCCTGGGCAGCTAGCGCTTTGGCCTGCCAACCGCAACCGAAATTGACGGACCGGGGGTGCCTTCGTACGATGCCGGCGCGGCGGGGCATGGCGCAGTCTGGTAGCGCATCTGCTTTGGGAGCAGAGGGTCGGGGGTTCAAATCCCTCTGCCCCGACCACAATTCTGGTGCACGGCGCGCCCGTAGCTCAGCTGGATAGAGCAGCGGATTTCTAATCCGCCGGTCGGGGGTTCGAGTCCCTCCGGGCGCACCATCGGCGCGCCGCTGCAACTTCCCGTCAGAAACCCGGCGCGGTGTTCATATATAATTTTGCGGAACACGGTGGCGGGCGTAGCTCAGCTGGTAGAGCCCCGGATTGTGATTCCGGCCGTCGCGGGTTCGAGTCCCGTCGCTCGCCCCACACACGGGCCATTAGCTCAATTGGTAGAGCTCCGGACTCTTAATCCGTAGGTTGTAGGTTCGAGTCCTACATGGCCCACCAACTCCTGGGCCCCGCAGCCAGTGGCTGTGGGGCCGGGCGGAGTCCGCGATGCCCGAGCCGCGCCGACCGATGCCGGAACCCACCTATCACTGGCCGGGCGGACCGACGGCCGACGACGATCCGACACCGCTCGAATCCGCGCTCGCGGCACTCAAGATCGGAGCCATTCTTGCGGCGGCCGTCACGATCGTCTTTTTCTATCTCGCGACCTATACCGGCCTCGTGGTCGGGCGCGCCATAGCGAGCACCGCCGTGCTCGCCGCCTTCCTGCTGCCGAGCCTCATCGCATTCCTGCGGACACGCTGGGCGCGCCGGCGGCCGCCGCCGGGGCGCTGAACGCCATACGCTATACTTAACGGCTGTAAACGCGGCGGGCGCCGCGTGCCGAGGCCGGTTCCAGATGCGAAAGTGGCGGAATTGGCAGACGCGCCGGATTTAGGTTCCGGTGGGGAAACCCTTGAGAGTTCGAGTCTCTCCTTTCGCACCACGAGGTTGATCGATCGATGATGGTTTCAGTGGAGACGCTACCGGGGCTCGAACGCCGCCTGCAGGTTTCGGTGCCGGCGACGCGCGTGCGGCAGCAGGTCGATGCGCGCCTGCTCAAGGTCAGCCGCACCGCGCGCATCAAGGGCTTTCGTCCGGGCAAGGCGCCGATCCATGTCGTGCGCAAGCATTACGGTCCCCAGGTCCGCGACGAAGTCGTTTCGGATCTCATTCGCGAGACGCTCGCCGAGGCACTTCAGCAGGAAAAACTTCATCCCGCCGCAGGTCCACGCATCGAGCCCCAGAAGACCGATCAGCCGGACGACCTTCGCTACACGGCGACCTTCGAGGTCTATCCGCAATTCGAACTGAAGAACATGGATTCGATCCGCCTGACACGGCCGACCGCAACGGTGACGGACGGCGATCTCGAAGTGATGATCGAAAGCCTCCGCAAGCAGCGCCCGGTCTGGACCGAAGTCGAGCGCGGCTGCCGTGACGGCGATCGCATCACGATCGACTTCGAAGGCACGATCGGCGGGGTGCCGTTCGACGGCGGCAAGAGCGAAAACCTCGTGATCGTGCTCGGCTCGGGCCGGCTGCTGCCGGACTTCGAGCAGGGCGTGCGTGGCGCAGCCGGCGGCGAGAAGATCGAATTCGACCTGCGTTTTCCGGACGACTACCAGGTGCAGTACGCTCGCCGGACAGACCGCCAGGTTCCAGGTCATCGTCCACAAGGCGGAGGAGAGCAGCCTGCCCGAAGTCGACGCGGCATTCTGCGAGGCCTTCGGCGTCACCGAAGGCGGAATCGAAGTGCTCCGTGCCGAGGTCCGTGAAAACATGGAGCGCGAGCTCGCCCAGGCGGTGCAGGCCCGCCTCAAGACGCAGGTCATGGACGGGCTCCTCGCCGCCAATCCGATCGCCGTTCCGAAGGCGCTGATCGAGGCCGAGATCCGCGACATGCAGATGGAGTTCCTGCGACGCGCCAAGACGCGTGACGCCCGCCAGCTGCCGCCGCGGGATACTTTCGTGCAGGCGGCGCAGCGTCGCGTGGCGCTCGGACTCATTCTCAATGAAGTGATCCGCCAGGCCGGCATCCAGCCGAATGCGACGCAGGTCCAGGCGCGGCTCGACGAAATCGTGTCGACATTCTCGGATCCGGACGAGGCTCGGCGCCAGTATCTGCAGAACGAGGCGGCGACCCGCCAGCTGCAGATGTCGGTGCTCGAAGACCAGGCAGTCAGCTGGGTGGTCAACCAGGCGAAGCTCACGGACCAGCCCGGCAGTTTCAAGGACATCATGAACTTCGGGGTCGACCCGGCGTCCGAAGGATAAGGGTGGCAGACGTGAGCGGAAACATCGAAACCAAGGCATTGAATCTGGTCCCGATGGTGGTCGAACAGACCGCACGCGGGGAACGCGCCTACGACATCTATTCACGACTCCTGAAAGAGCGCGTCGTGTTCATCGTCGGCGAGGTCGAGGACCAGATGGCGAACCTGATCGTCGCCCAGCTGCTTTACCTCGAGTCCGAGAATCCCGACAAGGACATCCACCTCTACGTCAACTCGCCCGGCGGCGCAGTGACGGCGGGGCTCGCGATCTACGACACGATGCAGTTCATCAAGCCGGACATCAGCACGATCTGCGTCGGGCAGGCGGCAAGCATGGGCGCGGTGCTTCTCGCGGCGGGCGCCAAGGGCAAGCGCTTTGCGCTGCCGCATTCGCGCGTCATGGTCCACCAGCCGCTCGGCGGCTTCCACGGCCAGGCAACGGATGTCGAGATCCACGCCCGCGAGATCCTCGATGCGAAGGCCCGCCTGAACCAGATCCTGTCGCACCATACGGGCCAGCCGCTCGAGAAGATCAGCAAGGACCTCGACCGCGACAACTTCATGAGCGGCGAGCAGGCTCGAGACTATGGAATTGTGGACGGCGTCCTCGAAAAGCGCGGCCAGTTGCCGCAGCTTGGCAAGGACTGAGCGAGACTTCGCGGGAGCTAGCAGGGGCAACTGGTTGAGCTAAAAAGGATTTTACCGGCCGAAACCGGCATGCTATAAGACGGCAGCCGGCCAACCGGCCAACGAGGGCGCACGGCATGGTCGACGACACGCGCGGCAAGCACGAAGACGGCAAGTTGCTGTACTGCTCGTTCTGCGGCAAGAGCCAGCACGAGGTCCGCAAGCTGATCGCGGGGCCTTCCGTATTCGTCTGCGACGAATGCGTCGAGCTCTGCAACGACATCATCCGCGAGGAACTCGAGGAGAAGCAGGAACGGTCCCGCGACCGCCTGCCGAAGCCGCACGAGATCCGGAAAGTCCTCGACGAGTATGTGATCGGCCAGGACCGCGCCAAGAAGATTCTCGCGGTCGCCGTCTACAACCATTACAAGCGCCTGCAGGCAAAGCCTGGCGACAAACGCCACCGCAACGACCGCGACGAGGTCGAGCTCTCCAAGAGCAACATCCTGCTGATCGGGCCGACCGGATGCGGCAAGACGCTGCTCGCCGAGACGCTTGCGCGGCTCCTGAACGTGCCGTTCACGATTGCGGACGCGACCACGCTGACCGAGGCGGGCTACGTCGGCGAGGACGTCGAGAACATCATCCAGAAGCTCCTTCAGAAATGCGACTACGACGTTGAGAAGGCGCAGACCGGCATCGTCTACATCGACGAGATCGACAAGATTTCGCGCAAGTCCGACAACCCGTCCATCACCCGCGACGTGTCGGGCGAGGGCGTGCAGCAGGCGCTCCTGAAGCTGATCGAGGGCACGATCGCCTCGGTGCCGCCGCAGGGCGGTCGCAAGCACCCGCAGCAGGAATTCCTGCAGGTGGACACGGCCAACATTCTGTTCATCTGCGGCGGCGCGTTCGCCGGCCTCGAGAAGATCATCGAGAAGCGGAGTTCCCGCGGCGGCATCGGCTTCGTGGCCGAGGTGCGGGCCCCCTCCGAGCGGCCGCAGGGCGCGGACCTCTTCAAGGACGTCGAGCCCGAGGACTTGATCAAGTTCGGCCTGATCCCGGAGTTCGTCGGCCGGCTGCCGGTCGTGGCGACGCTCGAGGAGCTCGACGAGGAAGCCCTGGTCACGATCCTGACCCAGCCGCGGAACGCGCTTTCCAAGCAGTACGCACGGCTTTTCGAGATGGAGAGCGTCGATCTCGAATTGAGGGACGATGGACTGCGGGCGGTCGCGCGCAAGGCCATGGACCGGAAGACCGGCGCGCGCGGGCTGCGCACCATCCTCGAAAACGTCCTGCTCGACATCATGTACGACCTGCCGTCGCTCAAGAACGTGGCCAAGGTCGTCGTGGACGAGACCGTGATCCTCGGCGACAGCAAGCCTTATCTCGTTTACCGCAGCGACGAATCCCAGGTTGCCGCCGCCCGGAAATCCGCCGCGCCGCGGGGTCGGACGGCTCGAAGGGGACGTTCACCTTCAGCGAGCTCCTCGCGCAGCGGTGACGGTCTTCTCAACTGAAGGTGAACGTCCCCTTCAGATCCCGCCGGAATGCGACTTGTGGCGCACACCTGCTGCCCCCATGACGTATCCTTCCTGACGTCAGCGAGGGTCCGCCCGAGGTCCACAGTGCCCGAAGAGAAAAGCAAGTCCCCGAGTGCCCCGCAGTCCACCCGCGTGCCGGTCCTGCCGCTCCGCGACGTCGTGGTCTATCCGCACATGGTGATTCCGCTTTTCGTCGGCCGGGACAAGTCGATTCTCGCCCTCGACGAGGCTATGCGCCGCGACAAGCAGATCCTGCTCGTTGCCCAGAAGGCGGCCGACGTCGACGACCCGAAAGCCCGTGACCTCTATACCGTCGGCACGGTCGCGACCATCCTCCAGCTGCTGAAGCTCCCGGACGGCACCGTCAAGGTGCTGGTCGAGGGCGTCGCGCGCGCCATGGTCGAGAACATGGATGTCGACGGCTACTTCATCGCCGACATGACGCCGCTCCCGGACATCGAGGTGTACGAGGAGCGCGAGATCGACGTGCTGACGCGCTCGGTCGTGTCGCACTTCGAGCAGTACGTGAAGCTCAACAAGAAGGTGCCGCCCGAGATCCTGACCTCGCTCGCCGGCATCGAGCAGCCAGGCCGGCTCGCCGACACGGTCGCCGCCCACATGGCGCTCAAGCTCTCCGAAAAGCAGAAGGTGCTGGAGTCGCAGGACGTGCGCGCCCGCCTCGAACAGGTCATGTCGATGATCGAGGGCGAGATGGAGGTGCTGCAGATCGAGAAGAAGATCCGCGGCCGCGTGAAGTCGCAGATGGAGAAGAGCCAGCGCGAGTACTACCTGAACGAGCAGATGAAGGCGATCCAGAAGGAGCTCGGCGACCTCGAGGATGCTCCGAACGAGCTCGGCGACCTCGAAAAGCGCATCGCGAAGGCGGGCATGCCGAAGGAGGCGCGCGAGAAGGCGACGGCGGAGCTGAACAAGCTGAAGCTCATGTCGCCGATGTCGGCCGAGGCGACCGTGGTCCGCAATTACGTCGACTGGCTGGTCAAGGTGCCGTGGAAGAAGCGCACGAAAGTGCACCACGACATCGCGGCCGCGCAGAAGGTCCTCGACGAGGACCATTTCGGGCTCGAGAAGGTCAAGGAGCGCATCGTCGAGTACCTGGCCGTCACGCAGCGCGTGAAGCGGCTCAAGGGCCCGATCCTGTGCCTGGTCGGCCCGCCCGGCGTCGGCAAGACTTCGCTCGGCCAGTCGATCGCGCGCGCGACGAACCGCAAGTTCGTGCGCATGTCGCTCGGCGGCGTGCGCGACGAGGCCGAAATCCGCGGCCACCGCCGCACCTACATCGGCTCGCTGCCGGGCAAGGTGCTGCAGAACATGGCCCGTACCGGTGTACGTAATCCGCTTTTCCTGTTCGACGAAGTCGACAAGATGTCGATGGACTTCCGCGGCGACCCGTCGTCGGCGCTGCTCGAAGTGCTCGACCCCGAGCAGAACGCCTCGTTCTCCGACCACTACCTCGAGGTCGACTTCGACCTGTCCGAGGTCATGTTCGTCTGCACGGCGAACACGCTCAATATTCCCGCGCCGCTCCTCGACCGCATGGAAGTCATCCGGCTGCCCGGATACACCGAGGACGAGAAGCAGAACATCGGCCGCCGCTTCCTGCTGCCGAAGCAGGTCAGGCAGAACGGGCTGAAGGACGGCGAGTTGACGGTCGACGATCCCGCGATCCTCGACATCATCCGCCACTACACGCGCGAGTCCGGCGTCCGCAATCTCGAGCGCGAGACCGCGAAGATCTGCCGCAAGGCGGTCAAGCAGCTGCTGCTCGAGCCCGAGATCAAGAAAGTCGACCGTGACGGCGGACAACCTCGACAAGTTCCTCGGCGTCCGCCGCTTCCGCTTTGGCCGCGCGGAGGAAGCGAATCGCGTCGGGCTCGTCACCGGCCTCGCCTGGACCGAGGTCGGCGGCGAACTGCTGACGATCGAGGCGGCCGTCGTGCCCGGCAAGGGCAAGCTCCTCTACACCGGCCAGCTCGGCGAAGTGATGCAGGAGTCCATCCAGGCCGCGATGACCGTGGTGCGAAGCCGCGCCGACATCGTTCGGTCTCGAGACCGACTATCACCAGAAGATCGACGTGCACGTGCACGTGCCCGGAGGGCGCGACGCCGAAGGACGGCCCGAGCGCCGGCATCGGCATGTGCACGGCGCTCGTCTCGGCGCTGACGAAGATCCCGGTGCGCGCGAGCGTCGCGATGACCGGCGAGATCACGCTGCGCGGCGAAGTGCTGCCGATCGGCGGGCTGAAGGAAAAGCTGCTCGCGGCCCAGCGCGGCGGCATCGAGACCGTCCTGATCCCGAGCGAGAACGAGAAGGATCTCGTCGAGATTCCGGAGAACATCAAGGAGAAGCTCGACATCCGCCCGGTCAAGTGGATCGACGAGGTGCTCGAGATCGCGCTCGAACGGAGCCCGCAGGTGACGACGACGACCGCCGCGCCGACAGCCGGCGCCGGCCGAGAGGCGCCGAAGGAAATCGGAACGCCGCAGCCAGCCGCCGCCCGATCAAGCCGTCGCAGCCGCATTGAGCGCGCGCTTTCGCGGCTTGGCCTCGTCGGGGTCGATGCCGTATAGTTCCGCGCCTCCCAGGGGGCCGGATTTCGGTCCGCCGGGGTGCTTAGCTCAGCTGGTAGAGCGTCGCCCTTACAAGGCGAATGTCGCAGGTTCGATCCCTGCAGCACCCACCAGTGACCTGGAGCGGTAGTTCAGTTGGTTAGAATACCGGCCTGTCACGCCGGGGGTCGCGGGTTCGAGTCCCGTCCGCTCCGCCAATCTTTCGCGTAAAGGGTCGTCAGAAATGACGACCCTTTTTTCGTTGCAGGGCGCACCTGGCTGCGGATCGAAACGCGATCATGCTAACCTAGCGCCCCGTTTTTTGGACGGTGCCGGATCGAAGGAGTTGAAGGGGACGTTCACCTTCAAGAGGATCTCCCTCTATATCTTGAAGGTGAACGTCCCCTTCAACTCCTTCGACCCGGCACCGGTTGAATATGCTCCAGACCATCCACGACAAGTTGAAAGGCATCTTCGCGGTCACGATCCTCGTCGCGCTCGGCGTCGTCTTCGTGTTCTGGGGCGTGAACTTCAGCTCGACTCGGCAGCCTTCACCAAGGCGCAAGGCATCGAGGTGAACGGCCGCGAGGTCGCCAGTCGAGGAAGTGCGGCGCAATTACCAGGAGCAGCTGTCGCGCTTCCAGGCGGCCATGGGGATGCCGGCGTGCCGGAGCAGATGCGGACCGCGATGCAGCAGCGCGTGCTCGAGGACGCGGTGCGCACCGAGCTCATCCGCCAGCGCACGCAGAAGCTCGGCTTCGAGGCGAGCGACGGCGAGGTGCTCGCGGCGATCCGCGAGGTGCCCGCCTTCCAGGTCGACGGCAAGTTCTCGCCGGACGCGTATCACGCGGCGCTGCAGCTCGATCGGCATGAGCCCCGAGCGCTTCGAGGCGGAGCAGCGCCAGTACGTGCTCGCGCGCCAGCTCGACCGCGGCATTTACAACTCCGCTTTCGTGCTGCCCGCCGAACTCGAGCGCCAGGTCGCGCTTCGCAGCGAGACGCGCACGCTCGGCTGGGTCACGGTGCCGGCGGCGGAGTTCGTGGCCGCGGTCAAGCTCGACGATGCGGCGATCCAGGCGTACTACGAGGCGCAACAAGTCGCGCTACATGAGCGAGGAGCAGGCGACCGTCGACTTCATCGAGCTCGACATCGATGCGTTCGCCGCAAAGGCGACCGTCACCGAGTGGCGCTCCGCCAGTACTACGAAGAGAACAAGGCGCGCTACACGCAGGCCGGCCGCCGCCATGCGCGCCACATCCTCATCGCGGCGGGCGGCGACGACGAGGCTGCCGAGGCGAAGGCGAAGCGCGCCTACGAACGCGCAGGCGCGGGCGAGGACTTCGCGGAGCTCGCGCGCGAGTTGTCGGACGATCCGGGTTCGAAGGACTCGGGCGGCGACCTCGGCGACGCCGAGCGCGCGGATTTCGTCGGGCCGTTCGGCGATGCGGTGTGGAGCATGAAGCCGGGCGAGATCCGCGGGCCGGTGAAGACGGAGTTCGGCTGGCACGTGATCAAGCTCGAGAGCGCCGTTGCCCGAGGAATCCGTCCGCAGCTTCGAGGACGTGCGCGCGGAACTCGAGCCGGAAATGCGGCACTCGCAGGTTGAGAAGGCATTCGGCGACGCGCAGGAGGAACTCGACACGCTGCTCATTCGAGGCCTCGGGCGACATCGACGCGGTCGCCGCGAAGATGGATCTGCCGGTCAAGCGCGATGCGAGCGTTACACGCGCGCTGGCAGCGCCGAGCTCGGCATGCGACGCGAAAGTTGACCGAGGCCGTGTTCGCGCCGGACGTGCTCGCCGGCCGCGAAATCCGCACCGTCGAACTCGCGCCCGGGCAAGATGGTCGCGCTCGTCGTGAAGGCCATGAGCCGTCGCGCGCCGAAGCCGCTCGAGGCGGTGCGCGCGCGAGGTCACGGAATCGGCGCGGCTCGAGGCGGCCGGCAAGCTCGCCGCAGCGCGTGCGACGCGAGATCGCCGCGGACTTGGCAAGGGCGCGGCCTGGGCGCGACGACGGCGCAATGGCGAAACGACGGCTGCGACGCAGGACTCCGAAGCCGGTCGGTCGCGAGGACGCCGCGCGTGCCGGCCGAAGTCCGCGATGCCGCATTCCGCGCGAGGCGCCTGCGGGCAAGCCGCGCTACGGCGACGGCGGCGCTTGCAAACGGCGACGCGCGCACTCTGGACCGTGATCGCGGTTGCACCGGGCAAGCTCGCGACGATGCCGCCGGACGGCCGCCAGCAGGCGCACGACGAGGCGCGGGACCGCGCAGGCGATGTCCGACGCGAACGTCTACATCACGTCGATGCGGGCGAATGCGGACGTCGACGTGAATCCGCAGCTGTTCGAGTAAGGGCGATCGGCCGTTCTGGCCGGCCGGACCGACCCTCGCTCGCTCCGCCGGAACTTTAGTCGCTCGCTCGGGGGTCCGGCCGTCCAAAGCGGCCAGTCGCCGTAGCCGACCGCGTGGAATTCACGTCGCGATCTGAAACTGTTATGAGCGAGACTGGTCGCGCGAGCTCGGGCCGGCGGGGCCCGAGCGAGCGACTAAGTTCCGGCGGAGCGAGCGA
Organism: uncultured Gammaproteobacteria bacterium; assembly: GCA_963819545.1. Lineage (GTDB taxonomy): Bacteria > Pseudomonadota > Gammaproteobacteria > Steroidobacterales > Steroidobacteraceae > SCUD01. The sequence continues at coordinate 81,562 of CAWFWJ010000005.1, forward strand.
AGGACTGCCCGCCAGCCCGAGCAGCGCGGCGCGATCCCGCGTTATTCCGGGAAGCTCATCCCGACGTGCGAATACCCGGCATCGACGTAGAGCGTCTCGCCCGTGATGCCCGCCGCCAGGTCCGAACAGAGAAACGCCGCGGCGTTCCCGACGTCCTCGATCGTGACGTTGCGCTTGAGCGGCGACACCTGCTCGACGTGGTGCAGCATCTTCCGGAAACCCGGAATGCCCGGCCGCCGCCAGCGTCTTGATCGGCCCCGCCGAGATCGCATTCACGCGGATGTTCTTCGCGCCGAGATCCGCCGCGAGGAAGCGCACGTTCGCCTCGAGGCTCGCCTTCGCGAGCCCCATGACGTTGTAGGACGGGAATCGAGCGCACTGCGCCGAGGTAGGAGAGGGTCAGGATCGCGCCCGCACGGCCTTCCATGAGCGGCAGGCCCGCGCGCGCGAGCGCGGTCAGGCTGTAGCTCGAGACGTCGTGGGCGACGCCGAAATTCTCGCGCGTCGTCGCCTCGACGAAGGTGCCGGTGAGCGCCTCGCGCGGCGCGAAGGCGACGGAATGGACGATGACGTCGAGCGACGTTCCACTCGTCCTTCAGGCGCGCGAAGGCGGCGTCGATCTCGGCGTCGATGCCGACGTCCATCGGCATCACGAGCTTCGAGCCGAGCTCGCCGGCGAGCTCGACGACGCGTTCCTTGATGCGGTCGTTCTGGTAGCTGAATGCGAGCTCGGCGCCTTCGCGGCTGCATCGCCTGCGAGATGCCCCAGGCGATCGAACGATCGGTCGCGAGCCCGACGATCAGGGCTTTCTTGCCTGCCAGGAACCCCATGCCTTCCCTCCCACCCGACTCAGCCGCCGACGCCCGATCCTCCGCCGACGTGGATAGTCAGGGACTGGCCGGCGCGCAGTGCCGTGCTGCGCCCCATGTTATTCCAAGCCTGGAGCTCGCGGACGGTGACCTCGAATCGGCGCGCGATGCCGAGAGCGTGTCGCCGCGCCGGACCTTGTAGTTGACCTTGCCGTCCGTCGGAGGCGACCTGCGTTTCGGCGGCCGCTCGCCTGCTGCCGGTGCATTGCCGCCGCTGCCGGCGACCTGCAGGCGCTGGCCGGGCTGCAGCACGGCCTTGGTCGAGAGGTGGTTCATGCGCGCGAGCTGCGGCACCGACATGCCGTAACGGCGCGAGATGCTCCAGAGCGATTCGCCGCTCCTTGACGCGGTGCGTGCGCCGCTCCATGTCGGAGCCGAGCCCGGCACGCAGCTGCGAGACGTCGCCCGCCGGCACCCAGAGCTCGTCGCCCGGCTTGAGGTCCGCGCGCGTGCCGGCGTTCATGCGGTCGATGAAGGTCTCTGGCACCTTGTAGCGGCCGGCGATCGACGCGAGCGATTCGCCCGGCGGCGACCGTGTGGACGCCGAGGCGCGCGCGCGCATTGGCGTCGAGCGCGGCGAGCTTCGTCGCGAAGCCGTCGGCGACGACCTCGGGGATCAGCACGCGGTGCGGGCCGTCGGGGTCCGTGATCCAGCGGTTCCAGGCCGGATTCAGCGCATGCAGCTCCTCGGTGTCGACGCCCGCGAGCTCCGACATCAGGCGCAGGTCCACCGGGCCGTCGGTCGGCACGATGCGGAAGTAGGGCGTGTCCGGGATCGGCGGCAGGTAGAAGCCGTAGCGTCTCCGGCTCGCGGATCATCTTCGCGAGCGCAATCAGCTTCGGCACGTAAGCGCGCGTCTCCGCCGGCAGCGACAGCGAGAAGAAGTCGGTGCTGCGGTGGAGCGCGACATTGCGGTTGATCGCGCGCTGGATGTTGCCGGGGCCGTAGTTGTAGGCGGCGATCGCGAGGAACCAGTCGCCGTCGAAGCGGTCGCGCAGCTGCGCGAGGAACTCGAGCGCCGCGCGCGTCGACTCGACCACGTCGCGGCGCTGGTCCTGCCAGTAGTTGCGCTGCAGGCCGTAGCGCTCGCCGGTCGGCGCGATGAACTGCCAGAGTCCCGAGGCGTGGCTGCGCGAGTAGGCGAACGGGTTGAAGGCGCTCTCGACCACCGGCAGGAGCGCGAGGTCGCCCGGGCAGCCCGCGCGCCTCGACCTCGTTCGCGACGTAGTGCAGGTAGCGCTGCGCGCGGCCGAAGACGCGCGCCAGGTAATCGGGATTGCGCTGCAGCCACTCGATCTCGCGGTCCACGCGCTGGTTGCTCGACCTGCGGCAGCGAGAGCTTGCTGCGGATCGCGTGCGAGCACGTCGCCGTAGGCGACGGCGGGCGCGAGCGGCTGCGACGGTCGGGCGCCTGCGGCCTCGAGTTCCTCGGGCGGCGCTGCCGGCGCCTCTTCCTCGTCCGGGAAGGCGACCCGTCGCGCTGTCGGGTCGTTGACGATCTGCTCGTGCGGGAGCGACGCTGGGTGCGCGCCGGGGGCGTCGTGGCGCAGCCGGCCGCGGCCGCGAGGGCGGCGACGCAGTGAGCGGGGGCAGGCGCCGGATTCGCGCGTCAGTCATCGGAACGTATCCTTCCAGCTGCGAACCTCGGCGAACACGGCAGCCGGCGTCGGCAGCATCCTGCCGGCGCGGCGTTCAGCCGATGATTTGACATTTTCATGTCGACTTCGCAGAAATGGATTGACGCGCTTCTCAAGCCCGATCGTTGACGGCAGCGTTGGGCAGGCCTTGGGCCCGTCAGCGCCGGCCGCCCGTTTGACATAGTCCATTATGGCCGAGTTGCCGGGCTCGACGGCCGTCGCGAAACGCAGATTGGCCTCGGTGTACTCGTGGCCGCAGAAGACCTGGGTGTCATCCGGCAGCCCTGCCAGGGCTTCGAGCGAGGCGAGCATCTGGTCCGCGGTGCCCTCGAACAGGCGCCCGCAGCCCGCGCTGAACAGCGTGTCGCCGCAGAAGAGCGCGCCATGACCCGACATAGGCGATGTGGCCCGCCGTGTGGCCGGGTACGTCGAGCACGCCGAACTCGAGACCGAGATCCGGCGAGCCGCGCGCGGTCGCCGTCCGCGAGCCGCGTCGACCGCGACCGGCATGCGCTCGCGCGCCGGGCCGAAGACCGCGGCGCCGGTTGCTGCGACGAGCTTGGCGACGCCGCCGACGTGGTCGGCGTGATGATGTGTCGCGAGGATCGCTTCGAGGCGCAGTCCATCGTGCCGCGAGCGCCGCGAGCACCGGGGCCGGCATCGCCCGGATCGACGACGGCGACCGCGCGCGGATCGCGCGCGCCGCGGATCATCCAGATGTAGTTGTCCTGAAAGGCCGGGATCGGCCTGACGTCGAGCATGCGTCGAGTTTGCGGCAAGCGCGCCCGTGCGGCCAACTGGCCGCGACGGCGGGGCGGCGGTTATGCTTTCGTCATGGCCCCGCAAGTTCACGGACCTCGACGCCTGGCTCGCCGGGCCGCTCGGCAGCGATGCTGCTCGAGCAGGAGCGCGGGTGCGTCGGGGGCGCGCTCGAATGCGCGTTCGGTCTGCATTGCCTGCAGGTCGGCGCCTGGGGCGATCCTGAGACTTTCCTCTCGCTGCGCGCGCACGCGGCGCGCGGCGCTGGTCGCAGGCGGCGCGGCGAAGGGCGCCGGCGCTCATCGCCGAACCCGCGGCGCTCGCGCTGCAGTCCGACAGCGTGGACGTGATGCTGCTGCCGCACACGCTCGAGTTCGCGCCGGATCCGCACGAAGTGCTGCGCGAAGCGGCGCGCGTGCTGACCGGGGAGGGCGAGCTCGTCGTGCTCGGATTCGAGCCGCTCGGCAGCTGGTCGCTCCGCATGCCTTCACGCCGCGGCGGCTGCCCGCCCGGGCTCTGCCGCACGATCTCCGCGCCGCGGCTGGCCGACTGGCTGAAGCTCGTCGGCTTCGAGGTCGGAGCCGCCGAGCGCTACCTCTATGCGCCGCCGCTCGCGAGCCTGCGCACCGGCAAGGCGCGCGGCTTCTTCGAGCGCCTCGGCCGCCGCGCCTGGCCGCGCTTCTCGGGCGCCTACCTGCTGCATGCGCGCAAGCGCGTGCACTCGATGACGCCCGTGCGCCTGCGCAAGCGCCTGCGCACTGCCGTCATCGGCGGTCTCGCCGAGCCCGCCGCGCGGCGCGTCTCTTGAGCCGCGTCGAGATCTACACGGACGGCGCCTGCCGCGGCAATCCGGGGCCCGGCGGCTGGGGCGCGGTGATGCGCTATCGGGGATCGCGAACGCGAGATCTACGGCGGCGAGCCGCAACCACCAACAACCGCATGGAGCTGACGGCCGCGATCCGCGCGCTCGAGGCGCTGAAGCGCCGCTGCCGGGTCTGCGGTTTACACGGATTCAACAGTACGTGCGCGACGGCATCACGACCTGGCTTGCCGACTGGAAGCGGCGCGGCTGGAGGACCGCCGACCGCAAGCCCGTCAAGAACCAGGATCTCTGGGAGCAGCTCGATGCGCTCGCCGCGGCGCATGACGTCGAATGGCACTGGGTGCGCGGCCATCGGGCCATCCGGAAAACGAGCGCGCGGATGCGCTCGCGAACCGCGGCATCGACGAACTCGCAACGGCCGCCCCGCGGCCCTAACTGGTATCCTTTCGCACCGTGCGCCAGATCGTCCTCGACACCGAAACGACCGGCCTCGAAGTCTCCGACGGCCATCGCGTCATCGAGATCGGCTGCATCGAGCTCGTGAACCGTCGCCCGAGCGGGCGCAACTGGCATCGCTACCTGCGGCCTGAGCGCGAAGTCGACCCGGGCGCGCTCGCGGTGCACGGCATCACGAACGAATTCCTGGCGTCGCAGCCCCTGTTCGGAGAGGTCGCCGCCGAGTTCCTCGAGTTCATCGACGGCGCCGAACTCGTGATCCACAACGCGCGCGTTCGACGTCGGGTTCCTCGATGGCGAACTCGCGCGTGCCGGGACCGGCGAAGACCATCGCCGCGCGTCTGCCGCGTCCTCGACACGCTCGCGCTTTCGAGGCGAATGCACCCCGGCCAGCGCAACAGCCTCGACGCACTCTGCAAGCGCTACAACGTGGATAACTCCGGCCGCGACCTGCACGGCGCGCTGCTCGATGCGCGGATCCTGGCCGACGTCTATCTTGCGATGAGCGGCGGCCAGGCGGCGCTCGGGCTCGACGCGAGCCCTGCGGAGGCGGCCTTGGCCGCGGCGCCCGGCCGCACGCGGCGCGGTGCACATTCCGGTGGTTCCGGCGAGCCCCGCGGAGCTCGCCGCGCACGAGCGATCGCTCGAAGCCATCGAGCGCGCGTCGAACGGACGCGCCGCTTTTCCGCGCGGTGACGCCGAATGGCGCGTAACCGGAACAAGACGCCCGAGCTTTCGCTGCGCAACTGCCGCATCGGCGTGATCGGCCTCGGCTACGTCGGGCTGCCGCTCGCGGTCGAGTTCGGCAAGCACTACGAGACGACCGGATTCGACATGAATCCCGAGTCGCATCGCGGAACTGCGCCGTGGCAAGGACCGCACGCTCGAAGTCGAGCCTGGGGAACTGCGCGCGGCGAAGCGCCTGCGCTTCACGACCGAACTGCGGGACCTCAAGGCCTGCCGCGTCTACATCGTCACGGTGCCGACGCCGATCGACGCGGACAAGCGGCCCGACCTGACGCCGCTCGAGCGCGCGAGCGAGTCGGTCGGCAAGGTCCTGAAGCGCGGCGACATCGTGATCTACGAGTCGACCGTCTATCCCGGCTGCACCGAGGAAGTCTGCGTTCCGATCCTCGAGCGTCACTCGGGTCTCAAGTTCAACCGCGATTTCTACGCGGGCTACAGCCCCGAGCGCATCAATCCGGGCGATCGGGAGCATCGCCTGCCGACGATCCGCAAGGTGACCGCAGGCTCGACGCCGGACGCGGCGGTGTTCGTCGACAAGCTCTATGGGTCGATCATCAAGGCCGGCACGCATCCGACCTCGAGCATCCGCGTCGCCGAGGCCGCGAAGGTGATCGAGAACACGCAGCGCGACGTCAACATCGCGCTCATCAACGAACTCGCGATGATCTTCAACCGGCTCGACATCGACACCGAGGAAGTGCTCGAAGCGGCCGGCAGCAAGTGGAATTTCCTGCCGTTCCGGCCCGGCCTCGTCGGCGGCCACTGCATCGGCGTCGATCCTTATTACCTGACGCACAAGGCGCAGCAGATCGGCTATCACCCGGAGATGATCCTCGCGGGGCGGCGCATCAACGACAACATGGCGCTCTACGTCGCGGGCGAGGTCGTGCGGCTCATGACGGCGAAGCGCATCCACGTCAAGTCGTCGCGCATCCTCGTGCTCGGCCTTGCATTCAAGGAAAACACGCCGGACCTCAGGAACTCGAAGGTCGCCGACGTCGTCGCCGAGCTCCGGGAGAACGGTGCGAAAGTCGACGTCTGGGATCCCTGGGTCAGCGCGAAGCGAGGCGCGCGAGGAGTACGGCATCAAGCTCGTGCAGCGGCCGGCGCGCGGCGCCTATGACGCGATCGTGCTCGCCGTCGGCCACCGGCAGTTCAAGGCGATGAAGCCCGCGGAAATCCGCCGCCTCGCTCGCCGCAAGCACGTGATCTACGACATCAAGTACCTGTTCGAACGCGACCAGGCCGACGGCCGACTATAGGAGCCTCCGATTGAGTCCCGCATGGGCGCGACCGTGTGCGATGAAACAAAGGGGACGCTCACCTTTAAGCAGCGACAAGTATGTTTAAAGTCACAGCAATCTTGTTAAAGGTGAGCGTCCCCTTTGTTTCCAAAATCGCCCGGTCCCTGCGGGTTACACGCGGGCCTTGGCGGGACTTCGTGGCTCGCCTCGCCCATAGTCCCTGCTATGGGGCTTCGGCTCGCGCCTTGTCCCGCCAAGGCGCGCGCGTAACGCGCCTCATGCGGGACTCAATCGGAGGCTCCTGAATGCGGGTGCTGGTCACCGGCGCGGCGGGCTTCATCGGTTATCACGTGGCCGAGCGCCTGCTTGCGCGCGGCGACGAGGTGATCGGCCTCGACAACCTCAATCCCTATTACGATCCCTCGCTCAAGGAAGCGCGTCTTGCGCGACTCCGTACCCGGAGCGGATTCCGCTTCGAAAAACTCGACCTCGCGGATCGCGTCGGCATGGAGACGCTTTTCAGCACCGCCGCGGTCGATCGAGTCGTCCATCTGGCGGCCCAGGCGGGGGTCCGGTACTCGATCGAGAATCCGCACGCGTATGTCGAAAGCAACCTGGTCGGCACGCTGCACGTGCTCGAGGGCTGCCGGCGCAACCGCGTGGAGCATCTCGTCTTCGCCTCCACCAGCTCCGTCTATGGCGCCAACACGAAGATGCCGTTCAGCGTGCATCAGGGCGCCGATCATCCGCTGTCGTTCTACGCCGCGACCAAGAAGGCGAACGAAGCGATGGCGCATTCCTACGCGTCGCTCTACGGGCTCCCGGTCACCGGACTGCGTTTCTTCACGGTGTACGGGCCCTGGGGCCGGCCTGACATGGCGCTCTTCCTTTTCACGCGCAACATTCTGGCCGGCAAACCGATCGACGTCTTCAACCACGGCCACCACCGCCGCGACTTCACCTACGTCGACGACATCGCAGGCGGCGTCGTCGCAGCCCTCGATCATGCCGCGACGCCGGATGCCGGCTGGGACGGGAACGATCCCGATCCCGCGACGAGCCGCGCGCCATACCGGCTGTACAACATCGGCAACAACCGGCCAGTCGAGCTGCTGCGCTATATCGAGGTGCTTGAGAACTGCCTCGGCCGCAAGGCGGAGATGAATCTGCTGCCGCTTCAGGTCGGCGACGTGCCGGACACCTGGGCGGATTCCGAGGATCTGGTGCGTGACGTCGGCTATCGCCCGTCGACGCCGGTCGAGACGGGCATCGCGCGCTTCGTCGAGTGGTATCTCGAGTACTACCAGGACGGCGGTCCAGCGGACCCCAGGGTTACAAATCTCGGCTGATTGATCTCCGTCATGGCTGGTGTGGCTTTGAAGCTTGTTTGCGACGGATGGGTCGATGTGCCACAATGGATACGTTTGTGACACATTGAGGACTGTCATGAAGAATCTCAGCATCCGGCAGGTCCGCAAAGAGTTGGCGCAGCTCGATGAGCTGGTGTTGCGCGAGGGAGAGGTGGTCGTCACCCGCCGCGGCCGGCCGATTGCGCGCCTGCTTCCGCTGCGCAGCAAGATGCGGATGCCATCGCATGCCGACCTGCGCGCCAGCATGGCGCGCCTGAAAAAAGGCAGCGAAAAGCACATCCGCGCCGAGCGGGATGAGCGGTGACAGGGCTATACCTCGACACCAGCGCGCTGGCGAAGTGGTATCTGAATGAGCCCTTCTGCGAGCAATTCGAGGCATTCATCCGGGAGGAACCCGCGGCGGCCATCAGCCGCCTGAGTGTCGTCGAGTTCCGCTGCCTGCTCGCCCGGCGGCGGCGGGCGGGCGAGATCACGAAAGCGATCGAGTCGCGCGTGTACGCCTCGTTCGAGAAAGATGTCGGTGCGGGATTCCTGCAGGTGTACCCGGTTGCAGACGAGCACCTGATCGCAGCTCTTGGTCTGATCGCGCGGCTCGGCAGGTACCCGTTGCGAACTCTGGATGCCTTGCATCTGGCGATAGCCCAGGGCATTCATTGCCGTCGGCTGGCCACCGCAGACAAGACCATGGCGGATGCGGGGAAGGCCGCGGGTTTGGGTGTCGTGCGTTTCTTCTAGCCGTGGCTAGTCTAGCCAACTCAATATGGCTATAATAGCCAGATGGAAAGAGTCAGCGTTTCGAGGCTCAAGAATCAGTTAAGCGCCTACCTCAGGAAGGTTCAGGACGGGCAAACTCTGCTCGTGACGGACCGAAACAAGCCGGTCGCGCGACTTGGGCCGGTCGCGCAGGCGGTGAGCACGACGCAGCGAATCGCCCGGCTGGTAGAACAGGGCATCGCGTCGCTGCCAAAGGCGCCGCCACTCAGCATTGAAGAGATCCGGCGGATGCGCCCTGCGGCACCGGGCGCCAGATTGCTCGAGGCCCTGCTTGAGGAACGCGAGTCCGGCCGGTGAGGTTTTGGGACGCTTCCGCTCTGGTGCCGCTGGTGACCAAAGACCACGAAAGTGCCAACCTTGAAAAACTCTACGGAGACGGCAGCGACATCTGGGTTTGGTGGGTCACTCCGGTTGAAATCGCGTCATCCATCGCGCGGCGCGAACGCAGCAGTGAAATGTCCGCCCAGACCGCAACACAGGCCTACACGACCCTGGCACGCATGGGAGCGACCTGGCATGAAATCCTGCCTGGCGAACCGTTGCGCGAATCGGCCAAGCGGCTATTACGCCTTCATCCGCTGCGGGCCGCAGACAGCCTGCAGCTGGCGTCTGCGCTCGCGCTCGCCGAGTCAGAACTTGAGCGGCTGGAATTCGTCTGCTGTGACACGCGCCTGGCCGAAGCCGCCGCACGGCAGGGATTGACGGTTATATCGGCATGAGCATCCAGGACCTTGGAGATCATGCACAAAGACTCGCCGGCCGCCCAGTGCGAGAGCTGTTCGCCACCGACCCCAATCGCTTCGCAGGTTTTTCCAGGAACTTCAACGGTCTCCTGCTCGACTTCAGTCGCCAGCGCGTCGACGCGCCCGCGCTCGAAGCCTTGTTCGGACTCGCCGACGAATCGGGTCTGCGCGCGCGCATCGGGGCGATGTTCGAAGGTGCCGTCGTCAATGATTCGGAGCATCGCGCCGCGCTTCACACATTGCTGCGCGCGCCGGCGGATTCGTCCCAGGCCCGGGCGCTCGGACCGCTGCATGCCGAGGTCCGCGCCGTGCGCGATCAGTGCGCCGCGTTCGTGCGCGCGGTGCATGACGGCACCCGCACAGGCGCGGGCGGCGAGCGATTCACGGATGTCGTCAACATCGGCATCGGTGGAAGCGACCTCGGGCCCGCGATGGCCGTGGCCGCACTCGCGCCGTTCAATGCCGGCAAGCTGCGCTGCCATTTCGTGTCGAACGTCGACGGCACGCAGTTCGCCGATCTCGCGCCTGCGCTCGACCCGGCGCGCACGCTCGTGATCGTCTGCTCCAAGACCTTCACGACCCAGGAAACGCTCGCCAATGCCCGCCGCGTCCGGGGCTGGCTCACGTCGAAACTGGGCGAGGGCGCGGTCCCGCGGCATTTTGCCGCGGTTTCGACGAACGCCGCGGCGATGGACGAATTCGGCGTCGGGCGCGACGCGCGGTTCGCAATATGGGACTGGGTCGGCGGGCGCTATTCGTTGTGGTCCGCGGTCGGGCTTGCGCTCGAGCTCGCGATCGGCACGCAGAATTTCGAGGCGATGCTCGCCGGCGCGCACGCGATGGACGAGCATTTCCGCGGCAGCGCCGTGGCGCGACAACCTGCCCGTGCTGCTCGGTCTGCTCGCGGTCTGGAACCGGAGCGCGCTCGGTTGCGCGAGCCACGCGGTGCTCCCGTATAGCCAGCGTCTTGCACGCTTGCCGAGCTATCTCCAGCAACTCGAGATGGAAAGTCTCGGCAAGCGCACGACCCGCGGCGGCCGGCCGGTCACCTGGGAGACGGGCGCCGTGATCTGGGGCGAGGCGGCGTCAAACGCGCAGCATTCGTTCTTCCAGCTGCTCCACCAGGGCACGGTGGACGTGAGCCTGGATTTCCTGTTGCCGCTTCGGGCCGCGGCCGACCTGGCCGCGGAGGAGCTCGTGATCGCCAATTGTCTCGGACAGGCGCAGGCGTTCGCAAACGGCCACGAATCGCCCGAGTCTCAGCGGGTCCATCCGGGAAGCCGGCCGCTCTCGCTTCTCGTCTTTCCGCGGCTCGATCCAGCGACGCTCGGCTCGATCGTCGCGCTCTACGAGCACAAGGTCTTCGTCCAGTCCGTGCTCTGGGACATCAACCCCTTCGATCAGTGGGGCGTCGAGCTCGGCAAGAAGCTCTGCAACGCCTTGCTGCCGCTCGGGAAGTCGGCGCCGCCAGCGGAACTGGCGGGCCTTTCGGACTGGATCGCGCGCCACCGCTGAAACCGACATGCTGTTGTATGCGCCGTTGCGCAGGGTGTACAGATCGAGGTCTATTTTTGCCAGATTGATCATGTGCTTACGTCTCATCTCGCCGTAGCGTCATGAAGTCCGCGCGACGCATTGCCGCCTGGCTGTCTTCGTCGTGTGCGCGACCGTTCCGCCGGCGCTTGCCGATCCCTGGATCGCGCCAGGTGATGCGCGGCTGCGCCACGACCTCGAATTGCTCTCCGACGCGGGCATCGATTCACGCGCCGCTCACGCCTGGCCGGTGTCCTGGGCCGAAGTGTCGCGCGACGTGGGCGGCATCACGCTCGATGCGAGCCGTCCCGCGTGGCTCGGCGCTGCGCTCGAGCGCGTGCAGGCAAGTGCGCGCAGTGCATCGAAGACCGGTTCGCTCGAAGCCAATGCGCGACTGGCAGGCTCCGAGAATCCGATGGCGCTTCGCCGCTTTGGCGACGTGCCGCGCGAGGAAGGCGAAATTTCGGCGGGCATCCAGTACACGGGCCACCGATTCGCGTATCGCCTGCAGGCGACCGCGCGTCGCCGACCCCGACGACGATCAGGAGCTTCCGTCCCGATGGCAGCTATGGCGCCGTCGTGCTCGGCAACTGGATGCTGCATGCGGGCTACATCGATCGCTGGTGGGGCCCGGGCTGGGAGGGGAGCCTGATCTACGGCAGCAACGCGCGGCCGATTCCTTCGATCACGATCGAGCGCAATTATTCGGATCCGATCGAGCATCCGTGGCTCGAATGGATCGGGCGCTTGCGCTTCGCCGTGACGATGGGCCAGTTTCGAAGACGATCGCAACGATGCGCCGAACGCCAATTTCTTTGGCGCGCGGGTGACCTGGAAGCCGCATCAGCGGCGTCGAGATCGGAATTTCGCGCAGCGCCCAGTGGTGCGGCGACGGGCGGCCCTGCGATGCTGGCACTTTCTGGGACCTGCTGATCGGGCAACGACAACGACCAGCCGCTCGAAGAGCAGCCGGGCAACCAGATGGGCGGATTCGACCTGCGCTGGTCGTTGCCCTGGGTCCCGGTCGCGCTCTATGCCCAGGCGATCGGCGAGGACGAGGCGGGCTTGCTTGCCGAGCAAGTACCTCGGACTTGCCGGCGTCGAAGTTCTGGGGCGGCTTCGGTGAGCGATCCTGGCGCGCGCACCTCGAATACGCCGACACCGCCTGCGATTTCTCAGAAAAGCGAGCCGACATTCGGTTGTGCCTACCGAAACTCGATCTATTCGGACGGATACCAGTACCGCGACCGCTCGATCGGCCATGCGCTCGACGGAGACAGCGAGCAGGTCGCGGCGGGCATGATGCTGGTTGAACGCGCGACGGCAGCAGCTGGGAGCTGGCGGCCCAGAGCGCGACGGTCAATCGCGCGGGCGCCAATCCCGTGCACTCCGTGGCGCTGCAGCCGACTAGAATCCGCTCCGCCGACCTGTATCATCGGCGGACCTTGCTGGGCGGGGAGTTCGAGTCTCGCGATCGGCTACGAAGAGCGCGAGTCGGCATCGGCGGGGCTCGATGAAGGCGACGTGCGGGGGCTTGTGCAGTGGCGAAGGGAATACAAGTGAAGCGGAATGATCGTACGGCGCGGGTGCTCGCGTCCGGCTTGTTGGTCGCCTTGTGCCTCTGCGGTTCGGCGGCCGGCAGCTCAGGGCCAGGTCCCGACGCTCACGAGCGAGCAACTGGAGATCCTCCGCAGCCTCCCGCCCGACCAGCGCGACGCACTCATCGAGCAAGTCCTCGGCTCGGGTCAGGAGGGTGTCGGACGGCGCGATAGCCAACTCCAGTTCCCGGAAACCGTATTGCCGCGCGATTCCGGCGCATCGGCGTTCGAGCAGGAGCAGTTGCTCGAAGAGCCGCGTTTGCGGGCCGACGATACGCTGTTGCTGCTGCTCGAGATCCGCGAGTTCAAGGGTCCAGACCCGGTGCAGCCGTTGCCGCCGGCGACGGGGACGCCCGCGGCGCAACAGGCACTTGGGGCACAAGCGGCGCCTCCCGCGCCCGCACCGCGCGAGCGGATCATCCGGACGCGCCGAGGAAGTCGCGGATCTCGAGGAGTTGCGCGATCGCATCCAGGGCCGCAATCCGTACCGGCTCGATCGATTGGGACGAATCGACATCGGAGAGCTCGGACCGATCGCGCTCGCCGGCCTCACCGAAATACAGGCCGAGCAGCGACTTTCGGCCGCGACACAGCTGGCCGACTTCAAGGTCGACGTGATCCGGCTGCCGCTCGAGCGCCTCGGCGAGGAAGCGCTCAAGCCATTTGGCTACGATCTGTTCGCAGGCACTCCGACGACCTTTGCGCCCGCGACCGACGTCCCTGTTCCCGCGGACTATGTCATCGGTCCCGGCGACCAGATCCGCATTCAGCTATTCGGCGACGTCAACCAGAACTACCTCCTCACAGTCGAGCCGCGACGGGACGATCAATTTTCCCGAACTCGGCCCGATCGACGTCGCGGGGCAGTCGTTCTCGAGCGTACGCGAGGACTTGGAAAAGCGAATCGCGCGGCAGATGATCGGAACGAGCGCGAGCGTCACGGTCGGCGAGACGCGCTCGATCCGCGTTTTCGTGCTGGGTGAGGCCGTACCGGCCGGGCTCCTACACCGTGAGCGGGCTTTCCACCATCACGAATGCGCTCTTCGTGAGCGGCGGCGTCACGGAGATCGGATCACTGCGCAACATCGAGCTCAAGCGCAAGGGCCGGCTGGTCAGCCGGCTCGACCTCTACGACCTGCTGCTGCACGGCGACACCAGCAACGATGCGCGACTGCTGCCCGGCGACGTGATCTTCATTCCGCCGGTCGGCAAGACCGTCGCGGTCGCCGGCGAAGTGCGCCGGCCGGCGATCTACGAGGTCGAGCGGCGAAACGACGCCGCGGCAACTCGTGGCGCTCGCGGGCGGCCTTGCGCCTGAAGCCGACCCGTCGCTCGCGAGACTCGAGCGAATCAACGACGGATCGCCAGCGCGTCACGCTCGACGTCGACCTTTCGCGATCCGACGGGCCGGCGACCGCGCTCGAGTCCGGCGACGTCCTGCGCGTGATGCCGATCCGCACCGTGCTCGAGAACTCCGTACTGCTGCCAAGGCCATGTCCACCGGCCGGGCGCCACGCAGTACCGGCCTGGCATGCGCCTTTCCGACGTGATCCGGTCGCTCGACGAGCTGAAGCCCCGCGCAGACATGCACTACGTCCTGGTCCGACGCGAGTTACCGCCTGACCGGCTCGTGACTGCGCTTTCGGCGGATCTCGAGCGCGCGCTTGCTGCGCCGGGTTCCGACGCCGACATCCTGCTCGAGCCGCGCGACCGGATCTTCGTGTTCGACAGCGAAATCGGGCGCGATCGGATTCTCGCGCCGCTCTTCGACGAGATGAGGCTGCAGTCGCGGCTCGATCGGCCGATGCAGATCGTGGGGGTCGGCGGTCGAGTCAAGGCGCCCGGCCGGTATCCGCTCGAGCCGGGCATGCGGGTCAGCGACTTGATACGCGCCGGTGGCAGCCTGGAGGAAGCGGCGTACGGAGGGGAGGCGGAATTGACCCGGCACCGGATCGTGCGACGGCGAGTATCGGCAGATCGATCTGGTGCCGGTGGACCTCGCGGCCGTGATCGCGCGGGGATGTCGACCGCCGACATCGTGCTCGAGTCGTATGACTACCTTAGTGTCAAGGAAATGCCGCGATGGAACCGCGCCGAGGCGGTCGAGATTGTCGGCGAGGTCCGGTTTCCCGGCACTTATCCGATGAAGCGCGGCGAGACGCTTGCACTCCGTCATGCAGCGCGCGGGCGGATTGACGGAACTTGCGTTCCCCGAGGGCAGCATTTTCCTGCGCGAGGATCTTCGCCGAAAGGAGCAGGAGAGAATCGAGCAGCTCGCAACGCGGCTGGAGAGCGATATTGCGGCGCTGGCGCTTGCAGGCCAGCCAGGCCGATGCGCAGGCCTCGCAAGCGTTTGCCGATCGGACAGTCATTGCTGCTGACCTGCAGTGGCACCAAGCCGGTCGGTCGGCTCGTCTTCGACCTCGAGAAGGTAATGGCGAGCGGAGCGGATTCGAACTGGGACATCGCGATGAAAGACGGCGATCGCATCATGGTTCCGCGGCGCGCGCAGGAAGTCACCGTGATCGGCGAAGTGCAGACCCTCACGTCGCACCTGTATCGTCCGGACCTGTCGCGCGACGACTACATCGCCCTGAGCGGCGGCACGACCAAGAAGGCTGACAAGGACCGCATTTACGTCGTTCGCGCGGATGGCAGTGTCGTGACATCGGGCAGTCGCTGGTTCGGCCGCTCGGGGCACCGAGATACGGCCGGGCGACACGATCGTCGTGCCGCTCGACGCCGAGCGCATGCGGCCGCTGCCGATGTGGGCCGCAGTGACGCAGATCCTGTATCAGGCCGCAATCGCGGTCGCTGCAGTCAATTCATTCTGACCCGGATCTGTGCCGACTTGCGTCGCCTGTCAATGAAATGATCAATTCGAATTCAGACAAGCGAATCCTCGTTACCGGGGGAGCAGGCTTTTTGGGTTCGCACCTGTGCGCACGCCTGATCGACGACGGGTACGAGGTACTTTGTGTCGACAATTTCTATACGGGAAGGCGGCAAAACATTGCTCGATTATTGGAGCACCCGTCTTTCGAATTGCTTCGACATGACGTTACATTTCCGCTCTATGTAGAAGCTGACGAAATATACAATCTTGCATGTCCGGCATCGCCGATTCACTATCAGTTCGATCCAGTACAGACAACCAAGACCAGCATTCATGGCGCGATCAATATGCTTGGCCTTGCGAAGCGAGTGAAAGCCAAGATCTTTCAGGCTTCCACCAGCGAGGTCTATGGGGATCCAAACGTTCATCCCCAGCCGGAGTCATATTGGGGGCACGTCAATCCGGTAGGACTGAGGTCTTGCTATGATGAGGGAAAAAGGTGCGCCGAAACTTTGTTCTTCGATTACCACCGACAACACAAGTTGCGAATCAAGGTTGCACGCATCTTCAATACTTACGGACCAAGGATGCATCCGAATGACGGGAGAGTTGTCTCGAATCTGATCGTACAAGCGATGACGGGTCAGGAAATCACGGTGTACGGAAATGGCTCGCAAACCCGCTCTTTCTGTTATGTCGACGACATGATCGAGGCCTTCTTGCGTCTTATGAAAACGACTGATGGAATCACCGGCCCCATGAACCTCGGCAGTCCTGCAGAATCCTCGATTCTTGAACTCGCGGAAGAGGTCTTACGGATTACTGGCTCCAAGTCGAGAATCGTTTTCAAGCCACTGCCAAGTGATGACCCGCTGCAACGCCGGCCGGACATCTCGTTTGCACAGCGTGAATTGGGGTGGCAGCCAAAGGTAGGATTGCGGGAAGGACTCGAGAAAACTGTTGCGTATTTCCGCGACAGGCTGTCCGCCTGAGGGGCATGAACTTGCCGGAAGATCAAGAAACTCGCGTGAAAAAGGCGTCTTGATGATACTGGAAGATCGTTCTGCGGATGCCCCGGCGAACTCAGTCGCGGCCGCCATCGTGCTCCGACATTGGAAGATGATCGCCATCTGCGCAGTTTTAGCCGGACTATGTGGCCTGGCCTACTGCTTGCTCGCTCCAAAGTGGTATCGAGCGCAAGTAATTGTTGCGCCTGTTTCGCAAGAGGCCGATACGATGCTCGGCTCGCTGAAAGGTCAACTTGGAGGCCTGGCGGCGCTTGCAGGCATTGGACTCGGCGACGGCGAGGAAGCAAAGCGTGAAGCGACCGCCCGGCTGACTTCACGAGAATTCACCTACGCCTTTCTGAAGGACGAAGGTTTGATGCCTATCCTGTTTTCTGACGAATGGGATGAGACGGAGAAGCGTTGGAAGTCCGGCGATGTCATGAGGCAGCCATCCAATGAGCGTGCCTTCAAGTACTTCAATGAAGTTATCTGCTCGGTCTCGGAGGATCGACGAAATGGCCTGATCAAGGTCTCGATGGATTGGACTGATCCTGCACTTGCGCAGCGCTGGGCAAACAGGCTGATTACGAAAATCAATGCCGACATTCGTGCCAAGGCTGGAGCGGAGGCACAGCGCAATCTTGAGTACCTCAATCGCGAACTCGCCAAAACGAACTCTATTGATCTTCGCCTGGTACTTAATCACCTGATTGAGACCGAGACACGAAATGCAATGCTTGCAAATGTTCGGGAACAGTACGCCTTCAGAGTGATCGATCCCGCGTTTCAACCGGGTCCCGAAAATGTTGTACGTCCGAAAGTCGCGGTTGTGTTAGTGGCTTCGCTTGGTGTGGGCGCGCTTTTAGGTTTCTTGATAGCTGCACGCCGTTTGCCGTAATTTAGATCTAAAGACATAGTGGGCAGGAATAGTGCTTGCCCACTGGCGGGTAGGCGAATTGCACGATCGCCTCGAGAGCAATGCCGCAAGTCTTGCACCCTTATCAAATCGCAATAACGATAAATTGAGAAGTGAGCCGCGACCAAATGTTCAACGGAAAGGAAATACTTATCACGGGTGGGACGGGTTCGTTCGGCCGGAAATTCGCGAGACATCTGCTTGAGCGATACACACCGAGAAGGGTGATCATCTATTCGCGAGACGAATTGAAGCAGTACGAAATGCGTCATGACTTTCCTGAAGACTGCATGAGATTCTTCATCGGAGATGTGCGTGATCGTGATCGCCTGGAAATGGCGATGCGTGGTGTCAATTTCGTCGTCCATGCAGCGGCGTTGAAACAAGTGCCGACTGCAGAGTACAACCCGATGGAGTGCATCCGCACAAATATTGGCGGCGCGGAGAATGTCATTCATGCGGCTCTTGGAGCAGGTATTGAGAAGGTGATGGCGCTTTCGACCGACAAGGCAGCAAATCCAATCAATTTGTATGGGGCGACGAAGCTTGCCTCCGACAAGCTCTTTGTTGCGGCAAATAATCTGGTCGGTGATCGGCCTACGCGCTTCAGTGTTGTGCGCTATGGCAATGTCGTCGGCTCGCGCGGCTCGGTCGTCCCGTACTTCAAATCGCTCATTGAGCGTCACGCCGATTTCATCCCCATAACTGATCCGCGTATGACACGGTTTTGGATATCCCTGAAGCAAGGAGTAGATCTTGTCGATCGCAGTTTCGCGAGGATGCAAGGCGGCGAAATCTTCGTCCCGAAGATTCCTTCAATTCGAATCAAAGACCTTGCCACGGCAATGGCGCCGGGTGTGCCACAAAAAACGGTTGGCATCCGGCCGGGCGAGAAACTACATGAAATTATGTGTCCCAGGGACGACTCACACCTGACACTCGAATTCGATAGCCACTACGTAATCAGGCCGACCATTTCCTTTGGTCACCAATGCGATTTCTCAGTGAATGGCTTGGGTGAGAAGGGCGTATCTGTGTGGGAAGGCTTCGAGTACAACTCGGGAGACAATTCAAAGTTTCTAGCTGTTGACGAGATTCGCGAATTCAGTTGCTTGGCAGAAGTTTGAAGCGCAATGGATTGCAATGTGCGTTGTGGGGAGCTGCCAGCAATACCGAAACGCGGTCAACTATGATGTCGTGCAATTGCACTTCGACCTACCGATTTGCGCTCATAGTCCGCGACGCCGGAGCGGATGCGATGCGGAAATCACTTCATGCGTAGTGTTGCAATCATACAAGCGCGTATGGGGTCGACCCGGTTGCCGGGAAAAGTACTTTGCCAGCTCGGTACTCAAACGGTGCTTGCGCACGTCGTGGAGCGACTTCGGAAGTCGGGAGCCTTTGATGACATTACTGTCGCGACAAGCACTGGCGACATCGATGACAGGCTTGAAACGGCGGCTCGAGCGCTCGGTGTGCGGGTATTTCGGGGCAGCGAAACAGATGTTTTGAGTCGTTACTTCAAGGCTGCTGCGGTGAGTCATGCAGACGTCGTCGCCCGCGTTACTGCGGATTGCCCGCTGATTGACCCTAGCGTTGTAGCTGCTATGGTTGGGCTCTACAAAAATGCCAGCGCAACCGCGGCCGCACCCGACCTTGTAACCAATGCAAGGGTACGGACATTTCCTCGGGGCCTCGATACCGAGATTTTCTCCACTGCGGCGCTGGCGATAGCCCACGCGGAGGCAAGCAAGCCTCACCAACGGGAACATGTAACCCCGTTTTTTTATGAGCACCCTGAGCGCTTTAGGATCTCGGACTATTTCCGGGACACGGACTTGTCGCACCTTCGGCTTACGCTGGACACTCCGGAGGACCTGGAGCTACTGACAAGGATTTTTGCGGCTCAGGCAGCAACGGCGGGCGATGACTTTGGCATCGACGCCGTGCTTGATCTGCTGGCACTGCACCCGGATTGGCTGCGGATCAATGCTCACGTACAGCAAAAGTCAGTATGACGGAGTGATTCAGGTGACGGAGAAAATGACGACGCCGCAGGAAGAGTTTTGGGCAGGCAAGTTTGGCGACGAATACTCCTCCCGGAATGCCGGTAGAAAATGGATCGCCTCCAACTGTGCCTTGTTCTCGCGCGTTCTTTCATCCACAGAAGGCGTAAAGTCGGTGATTGAGTTTGGTTCCAACACCGGTCTGAACCTGCGGGCGCTGGACGTATTGCTTCCGGGCGCAAGTCTCGCGGCGATTGAGATCAACAATTCGGCGGCCACCGAGCTCAAGGCGTGGGGACAATGCGAGGTGTATGTCCAATCGATCCTGGAATTTGAGCCCGCTCATCCCTACGATCTGGTACTGATCAAGGGCGTCCTGATTCATGTCAATCCAGATTCACTTCCAAAACTCTACGAGCGACTATTCAGAGCTTCGGGCAGGTATGTCTGCATTGTCGAATACTACAATCCGACCCCGATAGCGGTTAATTATCGCGGCCATGACAGTCGCCTGTTCAAGCGCGATTTCGCCGGTGAAATGCTCGATAGCTTTCCTCAGCTGCGTCTTTTGGACTACGGCTTTTGCTACCATCGCGACCGCAATTTTCCACAGGACGACGTCAACTGGTTTTTGCTTGAGAAAGCATTAGGTTAGGTAGCCCGCTGGTGCACAAAGTCGTCTTCAGGGTCGACTCTTCGCTTGAGATTGGCGGCGGTCATCTCCGCAGATGTCTCGCATTGGCTGCTGAATTGCGCACTCAAGGTGCGGAGATTGCTTTTATCTGCCGCGATCACCGCGGCAACCTCAATTCCGAGGTCATCGACTCGGATTTCATTTTGCGTGAGCTGCCATCAGGTGCAGCAGCGACGCGCAAGGCTTCGAATCCGCCACAACATGCCGGCTGGCTCGCAGCCAGTCCGGAAAACGATGCTGCCGAAACGTTGCAAGCACTCTCCGGTTGGGGTGATCCGAGTGCTCTTGTCGTTGATCATTATGGCGTTGACGCCACTTGGGAGCACCTGATGCGCAAACAGGTTCCCAGGATCGTCGCAATCGATGACCTCGCTGACCGCCAACATGCGTGTGATGTACTTGTTGACTCTACGCCGTTTGGAGCGGATCAAGATCGGTACGCGAGGCTCGTAGGCGCTGGCACGGAACTATTGCTCGGTGCCAGATACGCTCTGCTGCGCAGCGAATTTTTTGCAATGCACCAGTCTCCGAGAAGGAGAGACGGAATTATCCGCAGGATTCTTGTTTCATTCGGAGCGGTCGATGCTGGCGGCTATACTCTCCGCGTTACGCAAGCGCTCCAAGCCGCCGTTGGTCGGGATGTACAATTTGACGTCGTGGTAGGCGAAAAGTCACGCGATCTGGCGTCACTGACGGATTACTCAGCGGCACAGCCGTCGATACGACTGCATATCGGCACACGAGACATTGCAGTCGTCATGCAAAAATGCGACATGGCGGTGATATCCAGCGGAGTCACGGCAATGGAATGCGCCTGCATGGGACTTCCGGCGATCGTCGTTCCTATTGCTCCAAATCAAACTGAGATGGCACGATCGCTATGTGCTATCCCATGTGCGCTGAGCGTTCGTGCCGATTCAGATTTTGACCGGAAAATCGCTGAACTTGCGATTGTCCTGCTTTCGCAATCTCAGCTAGTGGAAGCACTCGGCCGCAATGCCCGCGAGTTGGTCGATGGACGCGGTGCGGCGCGCGTCGCTCGTGCCGTGCTTCCGGCCGAGATCACAATCAGGCGCGCAGGATTGGATGACATGCACGCCATATGGGAATGGCGAAATCAGGAGCGAGTAAGAAGCATGTCGCGCTCTATTGCACCGATACCGTGGGACGATCACGAATCATGGTATCGACAGGCATTGACCGATCCATGCTGTGCTCTACTGATCGCGCAGCGTGACAATCGCGCGATTGCGGTCATACGATTCGATCTAAGTGCGGATGGCGCGGAAATCTCCATCTATCTTACGACGGACGCTCAGGGTACAGGCTTGGCGAGGAGGGCTCTCATCGCAGCGGAAAGTTGGGTGAAGGACGAATTACCGCGCATTCACAGTATCCAGGCGGAAGTTCGGAGTGAGAATTCGGCTTCAAGTGCTGCGTTTACGCAGGCTGGCTATGTGCTGCATGCATTGCGATTCAGAAAAGAGTTGAGCGATAAGAATGGCCACTAGTGACGTATTCATTGCCAGTCATCCGATTGGTCCAGACCACCCCCCATTCGTGATCGCCGAACTGTCCGGCAAATCACAACGGTTCACTTGACCGGGCTCTGTTGCTGGTGGATGCGGTCGCGCGCTCTGGTGCCCAAGCGCTCAAGATCCAGACCTACACAGCCGATACGATGACGCTTGATCTGCGCACAGAGCAGTTCATGATTTCAGATCCGAATAGCCTATGGTCTGGGCGCTCACTTTATGAACTTTATGAGGCTGCCCATACACCTTGGGAGTGGCACGAACCTCTTTTCGAGCGATGCAAGAAGCATGGATTGGTCGGTTTCAGCACGCCGTTCGACAGTTCCGCAGTTGAGTTCCTCGCGTCGCTGGACGTGCCTTGCTACAAGATCGCTTCATATGAAAACGTCGATCTGCCACTGATCAGGCGAGTCGCTGCGACCGGCAGGCCGGTGATCATCTCAACCGGGATGGCGACTTCAGCAGAAATCGATGACGCAGTACGCGCGGCTCGTGAAGCAGGAGCCGGGGCTGTAATACTTATGAAGTGTACTAGCGCCTACCCCGCAGACGCCGCCGCCTCGAATCTGATGACGATTCCGCATTTGGCGGCCTCGACGGGTTGCCACGTTGGGTTGTCGGACCACACCCAAGGTATCGGTGTTGCAATTGCGGCTTGTGGCCTTGGAGCCAGGCTCATTGAAAAGCACGTAACGCTGCGCCGCGCGGACGGCGGAGTCGACTCCGCATTCTCCCTCGAACCCGAGGAATTGGCGACGCTAGTGACCGAGTCGGCCCGAGCGTGGCGTTCTTTGGGAAGTGTGAGCTACGGAGTGACAGCCGATGAGAAAGCTTCATTGCAGTTTCGTCGCTCACTCTACGTGGTCTCGGATGTGCCTGAAGGCGGCATCTTTACCATGGAAAATGTTCGCGCGATTCGGCCCGGATTCGGCCTGTTGCCAAAATACCTCGAACGCGTGATTGGCCGTCGTGCCACCCGACCCGTGTCAAGAGGCACGCCGTTGAGCTGGGAACTACTTATGTGACGATCGACCAAATGGCATTCAAGTTCATGGAGATCAACCACAGCTTGCGATGATGCGTTCCATCCGCAGCCTCGCTGTGGACGCCATTCGCAAGGAATTTCTTCGGGGAACAATCTGATGTCGCGCTGGCAGCTTGCTTATGCACCCTTGCTGATTCTGGCAAGCGCAGCGATGTTCCTGAAGAGTGGCATTTATGCCCGCATTCTCAGTGTGCCGCAGTTCGGGCAATTGAACGTCATATTCCTCATCGCTACGAGTGTGGTTAGTTTTGGGGCGCTTGGGTTCAACCACCTGGCGCACAAGCTGTTGCCGCACTATCACCTGCGAAATGACACTGATGCGGCGAGCGAGTTTCTGGCTGCGAGTCTGGTTGTCTTTATGGTCGTCTTGACCGCCGGAATTTCGATTGGATTGATGTTCGGGCGCATTACTGCATTCTTGAGCGGGACCGAGGTGCTTGTGATCGGAGCTGTATCGCTGTCACAGCTCGCGTTCATGATGCGCTTGATTTGGATCAAGAGTGAGTTCAAATACCTTGCTTACGCAGCCTGGTCTTGTTTGCGCGCAGCTGCCTTGTTTGTTGCAGGTATCACGGTTGCACTTCGCACAAGAAATGTGCTTTCGATAGTGGTGGTAGAAGCATTTGTAACTGGCATTCTCGCCGGGCCTTTGGTAGCGAAAGCTCGTTTTCGGTCCCATCTGTTTCGAGCTGGCGGAGTCAATCAAATCCGCCAGATAATTGGCATTCACTGGATGTCCGCTGTGACGCTGCTGAGACTGCAGGGTACGGTAACTATCCTCTACCTGCTCGACAGATGGATTGGAGTCGCTACGCTGTCTTCTCATGAATACGGAATCTATGCAGTCGGCCTGATAGTTTTGACTTCATTCGAAATGTTGCAATCGGTTATAGCCGTGCCCGCCTTTCCGACGTTGAGTCGGATGTTGGCTGATGGAAATCGCTTGGAGGCCTACAAACTGGTTTCAAAAATCAGCATCGGAATTCTGGTAGTGGGTCTGGCGTGCAGTGTTCCAAGCATTTGGATTCTGGAGTACACGGTGCGCGAATTCCTTCCGCAGTACATGGAATCCATTCTGGTGCTGAAGTTCACTCTTTTGGCGGGGGTCATCCGGGTCTCAAATTTTTTCGCTACCTTCAGCATCCTTGTCAATAGAGAACGAACGACAGCCAGGATTTATCTTATATTCGGATCCATTATTGTTTTTGCGGCGATCATCGCAAATTGGGCCGTTGGCATGGACTTCACTCCGATACACATCGCGATACTTGCGGTCATCGTGTCAATGTTTATCTTCCTTTCGGATTTCTCGATTGCATTTCGGGCGGTGCACAACAGCGAGCCACTTGGAGCTGTGCGGTGAGGCTGAGTCGTCTTACAGGCATTCCGCACATTGTTATCGTCGCTCTGGGCTGGCTGGCCTATGGATCGCTGCTTGTGATTCTTCCAGTCAAATACGGCTCGTTGAAAGCGGTTGATACTGCCTTTGCAATGACTCTCTT
This sequence comes from uncultured Gammaproteobacteria bacterium, assembly GCA_963819545.1. Taxonomy (GTDB): domain Bacteria; phylum Pseudomonadota; class Gammaproteobacteria; order Steroidobacterales; family Steroidobacteraceae; genus SCUD01. The sequence goes on from CAWFWJ010000005.1 coordinate 105,658, forward strand.
TGTGGCGATTTCACTGCTCGTCGCACTGGTGATCGATCACGTCACCAACAATCCGCGGCAGGCGGCGGGGGTTCACGCGTATTGCCGTGACGATACTGACTTTGAAGGGCGACAAGCTGGCAGGCTGATTGTAGTTGGAATGATTCTGAGCTTTGCGGGCTTCGGAATGTTGTTGTTTGACAAAGTATTGATTCAGCATATCGATTTCTCGCAGGGCATCGCTATTGCGCGTGAACTGTGGCGCCGCGAAGGCGAGATTCGCGAGGGTATTTCGTCTGTTTTCAGTCTGCTCGGGTACTTGTTTGGATTTACCTTCATTGCGGCGGCTGCACTTGCTCACTTGCGTTGGGAATCGTTGCGTCCGGCCATTCGAGCCATCGCGCTACTTGGAACGGCGTTGCTCGTATTGGCCAATTCTCTCTTGAGCGGGGGCCGTTCGATAATTCTTTTGCAGATTGCGGTCTTCGTGGCGACCGGTGTGCTGCGAATGCTTGCGGGCCTAAAAGTCTTTCCAGGCCGAGTGCTCCGGGCAATCATTTGGTCAAGTGCTTTGCTGACATTGGCAATTGGCTACACCGTATACGTTTTCAGTGAACGTGCGGCGGCCGTTGGGGTCGATCCGTCGCTTTATTCCGTGGAGATCATGGCCTTTCTCGGCGGGGCACCGACCGATCGATTCCAGGCGCTCACGGCATTGCCCGAGGGTTTGTCAGGGGTATCTCAGTTCGCAGTGATTGCGGGCGCGTATCTGACACATAGCTTTGGCACGTTCGAAAGCATCATGGACATGGTGGCTACTCCTGGTTCAGCCACCTTCGTGTTCTTTCGTTCGCTCCTGGCGCGACTCGGTCTTGGCGACCCGATTGTGGAGGGATGGATACTTAGTGGACGATTTCTTTCTCTACCTGGCGTGCTGTGGTACGACTTCGGATGGCTAGGGATGTGCGTGGGTGCGGCACTGTTGGGGGTTCTGCTTGGCCTGATCCGCCCGCTGACGCATTTGACGCAGTTCCCTGCGTCTGTGACAGGTTGCTGCGTCGCCATCATTGTGACTGGTCTTATTTCTCCGCTCTTGCTGGCGCCCGATTTGCTGGCATTTCCATTGATGCTGATTGGATTTCTGCAGTTAGGGCTGATTGCATGGTTGGCCGATGCTCAAGTCAGCTGGCTGCCATCTGGAAAAGTAGTACGCGTCTCCGTCCAGGAATTCCTTCAGTGAGATTTGGACTGGCAACATTGTTCGCCTTTCGGCCGCATGTCCAGCACATGGCCTATTTGATGTCATTGCTAAAGAGCGCGGGACACGACGTTTGCGGCTTTACATGCGACGCGGCGGTCGATCATTGCTATAGCCGGGACCTACGCGCGCGCACAAAGGTTCGCGAATGTCCGGCCTGCATTCTTGGAGGAATTCGCTCATTTCCGGTCCCCGACATTTGGCCCATTGATCCGCACCAACGTGAGACTTTGGATTCGGATCGGCTGCGCGCCCTAACGGTTTCGAGCGTAGCAACCGTAATGCGGACGGAGGCCGCGGAAGATCTTAAACTGCCTGGATTCGTTGCTGCCCAGCGCGCTCTCGAGGCCCCGGTTGAAACCGTCTATTCAAATGCCAAGAAATGGATCCAGAAGAAGCGTCTAGATGCAGTTCTCGTATTCAATGGACGGATGGACCTTACAGCTGCATTGTGTGCTGCCTGCGAAGATCTTCAGATTCCGTTCGTTTCTGTGGAACGGTCCTGGCTGGGTCACGGTTTGCAATTGCGACCGAATCAGAATTGTCTAGGCCTGCGGGAAATCAATCGCCTGAGCGTCGGGTTTCGCGATCTGCCGTTGAACGCGGAACAGGCCCGTTACGCGGGCCGCGTCGCCGCTGACAGATTTCTCCAGCGCAATTTCCTTGAATGGCGCCTTTACAACTCCGGTGCGACCTACTCCAGCTGGCCGACGGCGACGGCGCGTGGTGCTCGCGTGCTCATCCTGCCAAGCAGTCGTAACGAATTCGAGGGACACGGCGATTTCGCCTGCGGTTGGCATGAATTTACGGCTGCCGTAGATGCGGTGCTCGCTCACCTGGATCTGGCCGCCCAGGGCTGCGTCGTTCGTTGTCATCCCAACTGGTCAGAAAGAATTGGCCGAAATACCGGTTGGCGATCCGAAAAGCATTGGACAGATTGGGCCGTCAATCGGGGCGTGACGGTCGTCCCCAGCTCGGAGAAAGTGAGCACATACGGTCTTATTGGCGAGGCCGACTACGTGATCGTCAGCACGAGCAGTTCCGGTGTCGAAGCGGGCCTGAGGGGGCGAAAGGTCATTTGCGTCGGCCACTCTTTTTACGAGGCAGGTGGTTTTAGCATCCAGGTTCACGGACCCGACGAATTGCACAGTTTGGCTGAGTTATCCGCGCACGATCCTGAACTTACTTCACGTCGGGCCCTGCGATTCTTGCATACGCACGGTCGGCGATTTGCGCAGTTTTCAAAGTTTGTTCGTGCGACTACAACCGTGCACTATGAGTACTATGAAGGTGCTGAACCGGAGAGGTTGATTCGGATGTGTCAATCCGGGGTGTTGGAGCCAGATGACCCCGACTATGGTGAAACCTCCGAAGTTGAAACCGAGGTCGTGGAGAAATTAATCGCCTGCGATTGGGAATGGCTTGGTCAGTGGCAAGATATCGCACCATCGACGCAACGTCTGGATGTCAGTCGTCGGGCCGGGTTGCGCTGGGTCGACGCCGTGCGGGACCGGTTCGCGCGAGGTGATCTGTGATTGCAACTTACCGCGTGCTCATCCGGTTGACGGGGCGATAGTTGATTCCATACGGAAAACAGCACATTTCCGCCGAGGACATAGCGGCGGTCGTGAAGGTACTTCGTTCGGACTGGCTGACACAGGGCCCAGCAATTCCAGACTTCGAGAGTCGCGTCGCGTTTCGATGCGGGGCTCCACATGCTGTCGCGGTAAACAGCGCTACGTCGGCCCTGCATGTCGCCTGTCTTGCTCTCGGCCTTGGGCCTGGCGACTGGCTCTGGACTGTGCCCAATACTTTTGTGGCCTCCGCAAACTGCGGTGCCTACTGTGGTGCTCGCATCGATTTCGTGGACATCGATCCGGACACGCTGAATATCTCGGTCGAAGCATTGGAACGGAAGTTGGCGCAAGCAAAGCGTGAGACTCGTTTGCCGAAGATCGTGGTGCCGGTTCATTTCACCGGCCAGATGTGCGACATGCCCGCAATTGGCGATCTCGCGCGCCAATATGGGTTTCGTGTCATCGAGGATGCCTCTCACGCTCTTGGCGCGACCTGGGCCGGAAATCGCGCTGGGGATTGTAGTAATAGCGACATCACGGTGTTCAGTTTTCATCCGGTCAAGATCATGACCACGGCGGAAGGTGGCATTGCAGTTACGCGAGATCCCGAGTTGGCCGGAATCATGCGCAAGCTGCGCAGCCACGGCATATCGCGCGACCCTGCGGATTTCCAGAATACGAATCAGGGGACCTGGTACTACGAGCAGATTTCCCTTGGGTTCAACTATCGATTGACAGATCTTCAAGCCGTGCTGGGCATCAGCCAGCTCGATCGGCTCGATGAGTTTCTCCGCCGCCGACGCCAGCTCGCTGGGCAGTACGACAAGCTACTGAGCGGCCTGTCACTGACACTGCCCAAGCAGGATTCCCGCTCCGACTCGGCCTGGCATTTATATGTCGTTCAGCTGCTGCCGACCGAGCAAAATGCCGAATCGTACCGTCGTGACGTATTCAAAAGCATGCATGCATCGGGTGTAGCGGTGAATGTGCACTACATACCGGTGCACCTGCAGCCCTACTATCGAAAGTACGGCTTCAAGCCTGGTGACTATCCGAACGCGGAGCGATACTACGCGCGTGCGCTATCGCTTCCGATGTTTTATGGTTTGAGTGACGCCGATCAGCACCATGTTGTTGATTCACTTCATGTCGCCATCAAGAACCATGAATGAGATCGGAGTCACTTCGACCAGCAACAAGCAGCGGCTTGCGCCTCCTGAACTGGATCCCGGCCTGGTTTCCATCATTACTCCGGCCTATCGGGCCGCGACATTCATCGGGGCGACAATCAAGTCCGTGCAGGCGCAGGACTATCGGAATTGGGAATTGCTGGTGGTTGACGATTGCTCGCCGGATGACACTTGCAAAGTGGTGTCGGAATTCTGTGCCGACGACAATCGCGTTCGCCTCATTCGCCAGAGTGAAAATAGCGGACCGGCACGTGCTCGAAATGCTGCATTGGCGGTCGGCAGGGGACGGTACGTGGCCTTTCTTGACAGCGACGACATTTGGCGTCCAGGCAAACTTTCTGCGCAACTGCAATTCATGACCGAGCAGAATTCGACCTTGTGCTACTCAGAGTTTCGCCGCATCAGCGAAGACGGATCGAGGCTGGGCCGCAGAATCACCGTGCCTGAACATTTGGGCTACAAATCCCTGCTTTGCAACACCGCAATCGTAACTTCGACAGTAATCGTGGATCGTGCAAAGACGGGTGCGATTTTCATGCCGGATGCACCATACGACGACTTCGCGCTTTGGCTGTTGTTGCTGCGCTCCGGGCACATTGCGTGCGGACTGAAGAAGGATTTGGTTCGCTATAGAGTTGTTGGAGATTCGGTTTCTCGCAAGAAACACGTTTCGGCTCACAGGGTGTGGAAAACGTACCGGGAGGTCGAGAATCTTGGCCTTGTCCGGTCAATCTGGTGCTTTTGCAACTACGCCATCCGGGGATGGCTGAAGTATCGCGTTTTCTGAGTCGCAAGCCAGCTTTGCTGGGCCAACCGCCGAAGCATTGGGATTTCATGGAAAGAGTTCTAGTCACTGGTGCTGATGGATTCATTGGCCGCCGTCTTTGTGAGTTGCTGGAGCAACGAGGCCACTCCGTACTGCGTGTCGTTCGCGCTGCCAAGGGAGTTTCTGAAGGCACGGCAATCTCGCTTGGCGATCTGGCAACCATTGACGTGTGGCCCGCTTTACTCGATGGGGTCGATACGGTCATGCATCTCGCGGCGCGTGCGCACGTGCTTGAATCTTCAAATGAACGATCCCTGGAAAAGTTCAGGGCAACCAATGTGACCGGAACAATGCGGCTTGCAAGCGCCGCCTCATCCTCGCAGGTCAAGCGATTCATCTTTGTAAGCAGCATTGGTGTTTCTGGGGAAGAGACTCACGGAAGCCCGTTCACAGAGATGGAAAAGCCTCACCCAACTGGGCCATACGCGATATCCAAGTGGGAGGCGGAGATAGAACTTGGCAAACTTGCTGCTTCCGGAAATCTCGAAGTCGTGATTGTGCGACCGCCTTTGGTGTACGGTCCGCATGCAAAGGGAAATCTAAAGAGCTTGCTGAAGCTTGTTGCAACGGGATTGCCGCTACCGCTAGGGGCGCTACGCAACCCACGTCATTTCGTCGGGCTGGACAATCTTTGTGACTTGCTCATTCGTTGCATCGGTCATGCGGCTGCGTCGGGGTGTCTGTTTCTGGCGTCAGAGCCTGAACCGCGATCTTCAGCGGAATTGATCGAGGCATTCTCTCGAGCGATGCATGGTCGAGCAAGAGTGTGGAGATGTCCGATGCGGTTGCTGGCGGCAGGAGCGCAACTAATTGGGCGCAGCACTGAACTGCGAAAATTGAACGCCGAGTTGCAGGTGGACTCGTCCGAGGCATTGCGCCTGCTCCATTGGCGTCCGACGGTGCCATTTGAACGCGAGATCTGCCAAATGGTTGATGCATACGTGAACACGGCAAGCCAATGACTATGGAATCCGCCATGGCTGCTGTGGCTACATTTGTCATTGCGCTTGTGCTCACCGGAGTAGCGCGCCGCTACCTCAAAGGCGAGCGATGGCTGGACCATCCGAACAGCCGCAGTTCTCACTCCGCGCCGACACTGCGCGGGGGCGGACTGGCGATTGTGTTTGCCTGTATTCTGGCTTGGGTCGCTCTGAACGCTCTAGGTACGCTCAAAAACGACCTGATGGTGGCGCTTAGTCTGGGCGGGACTGCCATTGCGCTCATCGGGCTGCTCGACGACCGATTTGACGTGCACCCAGGCTTGCGCCTGGCGGTACATTTGTTGGCGGCCATATTTGCCGTAACGATCCTAGGCGGGTGCACCGAAGTCCGAGTTGGCAATCGATTGCTGGAAATCGGGTGGGTTGGAAACGCCATTGCAGTGCTGGGAATTGCGTCATTTCTGAATTTCTTCAACTTCATGGACGGAATCGATGGACTTGCAACCAGCGAGGCGGTGTTCGTGTGCCTTGTCGGTGCACTGTTATTGAACGCAGTAGGGAGTGAACCTGGAATCGTTGCTGCTTCCATCTGTACAGCGGCTGCATGTCTGGGTTTCTTGCCGTGGAATTGGTCACCGGCAAGGATTTTCATGGGCGATGTCGGTAGCGGATTTCTCGGCTATGTCATTGCCGTGTTCGCAGTTGCGGCGGAACCGGGGAAAGCGGGCGTTATGCCGTGGCTAATCCTGGCGGGCGTCTTCGTTGCCGACGCGACAGTGACTCTTGTCAGAAGAGTGCGGCGAAACGAACCCATTTATCAGGCGCACCGCTCCCATGCATATCAGCAGTTGGCTCGGCGCTTGAATAGCCACTCACGTGTGACGATTCTCGTTGCGGCGGCGAACTGCTTTTGGCTTGCGCCGTGGGCATGGATAGCGGTAACTCGACCGGAACACGCGATCATTGCCGCATTGATCGCACTGGTACCGATGTTCTTTCTTGTGAAAGTACTTGGGGCAAAGCAGGACACGCCTGAGTAGAAATCTGTCGGTGGACGCTTGAGGGTGGGCAATGCACTGGAAAACGAAAGCGGCGGTCTTCCGGTTGCTGTCGGTAATTCCGTTTGGCCAACAAATCCATTACCAGCTTCAGAGGCGCGTTACTCGCGAATGGCCGCGCCCCGCGCAGGCCTTGAATCAGCTTCTCGACGCGGCCCGGAGAATTCTCGAAAATGCACCGAACCGGCGTGCGCGATTCCTGGAAATCGGAGCGGGGGGTGACCTTGCAGTTGCAATTGCTCTTCGCTTGCTCGGTGTCGGGCATGTAACCTGTCTCGATGTCAGTAGACTCGCCAGGCTTTCGCTGGTTCGTCACGCGGGTGCTCACTTGAGCAAACAGGTCGGAGCATCCATACCTGACTTCAAGTCATGGGATGATGTCGCGGCATTCGGAATCGACTATGTCGCTCCGCGACGGATTCAGGAAGCAGCGACGCCTCAAATGTCAATCGACTGTTTTTATTCGGTTGACACGCTGGAACACATTCCGCGGGACGATCTTGAAAAAATCCTGAGGCATGCCCGCGAACTGATGGCACCCAATGGAGTCTGTGTTCATCTCATCGACTACAGCGATCATTACGCGCGCAGCGACAATGACCTGTCGCGATTCAACTTCCTGACGTTTGATGAGGCGAATTGGCGGCGATTCAACAGTCGGTATCAATACGTCAATCGCCTCCGGCACAGTCAGTACCTTCAGCTATTCGCCAATGCGGGTATGAAAGTAATTCGTGCTGAGCCAGAGATATGCGGCGTGGACGAAGATGTCCTTGAGCAACTTGCCAATCCGTTCCGCGGAGTGAGTCCTTCAGATCTGTTCACGCTGCGCGCAATGCTTGTTGCCACAAGGTAGTACGTACCTGTGGCCGGAATAGCGTCGTCCGTACCTCGCCGTGACGCTCGATTGCTTCAACACCCGAATGGATCGTAATCGTTCACGCCAGGCTACGAAACCACACGCCGATGCTGTTGTTTTAGGCATTAAGTGCCTGTTGTGGTCGCCTGGTGCGGCACGATAGGCTGAGCGGTACAATCACAGGTAACCAGGCGGCCATGTGAAGGGCAGATTCTGTCGACGCGAAGGATTCTGAAGATGGCATTGTCGAGTGGCATTGAACGGCTGACCCGAATGTTGGTCGCGCTACCTCGGGCGCGAAAGCGCGCCTTTATGCTTTCTGCGGACCTGACTTTCATCCCCGCCGCGCTTTGGTTGGCAATCGTCTTGAAGCATGGGCAGCTGCCAGAAGGCATTGCCGCGACTCCCTGGCCCTACGTGATCGCCGTCGTCGCGAGCATCCCGATCTTCGTGCGGCTTGGCCTCTATCGGGCCGTTGTGCGCTTCATTGGGCCAAAGGTCATTGTCGCCGTACTGTCCGGTGTTACGGCATCCACATTCATCCTGGCGCTGGTCGTTCTAGTGCTTGGCGACGGCACCATTCCGGTAACGGCGGTGGCAGTCTACTGGTCACTCGCACTTGTCTACGTGGGTGGAAGCCGAATTCTCGTGCGCAGCCTGATGAATATTCGCCATGCCGGCGCGAATCGCGTCGTCATTTACGGAGCGGGCACCGCGGGCGCCCAGGCGGCGAGCGCGATGCGAATTACCAGAAGCTTCGATCCTGTGGCCTTTGTCGATGATGACAAGGCGCTTCAAGGCAGTATCGTGGCAGGCATCGAAGTGTTCTCGCCGGCCACGCTCGAGGAGCTGACTTCTGAAGAAGCCGTGAAAGTGTTGTTGCTCGCCCTGCCTTCGCTGTCGCGGAGACGTCGTCAGGAAATTCTCAAGCGACTCGAGCCACTCTCTGTTCGCGTCATGACAGTGCCGGACCTGTCCGATCTCATGTCAGGCCGTGCTCGAGTTGAAGACGTCCGTGACATCGATTTCTCCGACCTGCTGGGGCGGGATCCCGTGCCGCCGGACAGTCGCCTGCTGGATGCCTGTATCCGCGGCAAGTCAGTGATGGTTTCCGGCGCGGGCGGCTCGATCGGAACGGAACTCTGCCGGCAGATCGTATTGCTGGCGCCGAAGCAGCTGGTGCTGTTCGAGAACTCCGAGATCGCACTCTACAACATCGAGCGCGAACTCCAGGCGATCGTCGAAAACCGCAAGCTGGACATCGAGATCCTTGCCTTGCTCGGCAATGCGCATCACAAGTACCGCGTGCGTGACGTGATGCAGGCGTTTCACGTGCAGACAGTCTACCACACCGCCGCGTACAAGCATGTTCCCATCGTCGAGCAGAATCTCGTCGAAGGCGTGCACAACAACATCTTCAGCACCTGGCATGCGGCGGAAGCCGCACTGGAAGTCGGCGTAGAGACCTTCGTACTGATCTCCACCGACAAGGCGGTCAATCCGACGAACGTGATGGGCGCGACCAAGCGGCTCGCGGAAATCGTGTTGCAGTCGCTCCAGACCCAGACGAAACGCACGCGTTTCTGCATGGTGCGGTTCGGCAACGTGCTCGGCTCCTCGGGTTCGGTCGTGCCGCTTTTCCAGGAGCAGATTCGCCGTGGCGGCCCGGTCACCGTGACGCATCGCGAGGTGCGCCGGTTCTTCATGACGATTCCGGAGGCGGCCCAACTCGTGCTGCAGGCGGGCTCGATGGGTACGGGCGGGGACGTCTTCGTGCTCGACATGGGCCAGCCCGTCGAGATCGACGAACTCGCGCGCCGCATGATCAAGCTGACGGGCCTGACCGTGCGCAACGAAACGAACCCAGAAGGCGACATCGAGATCGAGTACTCGGGCCTGCGCCCGGGCGAGAAGCTCTACGAGGAGCTCTTGATTGGCAGCAACGTCACGGGCACCGAGCACCCGATGATCATGCGCGCGATCGAGCCGTCGCCGTCCTGGGAGGAAGCGCGCGAACTCCTGAGCGAGCTCACAATCGCCGTCAATCGCATCGATTGCCGCCAGGTCATGGCGGTGCTCGAGAAAGCGGTCAAGGAATACCGCAGTTCACCGGTCATTCACGATCTTGTCTTCGGCCAGCAGCCGACCGAACCAGCCGTGCCGCGTCCTGCCGATCCCAAGGTTGCGGTTTTGACGGCGCATCGCGCGCAAAAACAGCCCTCGTCTTCGAACTGAGTGATCCGGCCCGGCCGGCTCAAGCCAGCCGTAATGGCGCGACCCGCGCAATCGCTTCGTAATCCCGGTCGCGCGCCAGCATTGGCATGTTGAGCACGATGCAGAGTTGCGCCAGCAGGCAATCAATCGTCGAGCCCGACGTGACGCCGCGGGAGCGGCAAGTCCGATACAGTGCGGCGGCGCTGCGGTAATCATCCATGTCGAGTTCAGGCGCCTCAGGAAACGCCGACATCAGGTCGCCGACGCGCGCCGCGTCCGTTTCCGTTCTCAAGCCTTGCAGCACTTCGGTCAGGACGAGGCCCGGCACCAGAATCAGATCACCTTCCTGAATGGCCTTCGCGAGCCGATCAGCGGTGGCGGTCGGATTGCCGTTCAGGAAGTCGATCCATGCTGATGTATCTGCGATCATCCAGTCGGGAACCGGCTGGCGCGCATCTTCTTGAGATCACCCTCCCATCGCACCTGCCCCCGCAGCGCAAGCAGATCCTGGCGCTTTCGCAAGCTGACGTAAGCGACCAGGGCGGCGTTGACGGCGGCTCGTTTGGTATCGTGCCGGCCTCGACGCATCGCCTCTTTCAACAGTCGCTCGTCCAGATCAATGTGTGTTTTCACGTTTCGCATCCCTTTGATTCTATGCAGGCAACCCGCATCGCGACCCCGTCATTTGGCGCGCAATGTACAAGAAACAGGTGATTCCTGTACATCGTTTGCGGGCCTCGTCCCGCCGGGTTAGGCTGCCCGTCGTTTTTCCACGATCATTCAGGGTCCTACCTTGCGGATCACGATCTTCGGCTCGGGCTATGTCGGTCTCGTCACGGGCGCCTGCCTGGCGGATGCCGGCAACGAGGTCGTCTGCGTCGACATCGATGCCGCCAAGATCGCGCGCCTGAACGCTGGCGAGGTGCCGATCCACGAACCCGGACTCGACGAACTGATCGCCCGGAACCGCGAAAAGGGCCGCCTGAGTTTCACGACAGACGCCCAAGCGGCAGTAGCCCACGGTCTGTTCCAGATCATCGCCGTCGGCACGCCGCCGGACGAGGACGGCTCTGCCGACCTCCGGCACGTGCTTGCCGTCGCCCGCACCATCGGCGAGCACATGGACGACTACAAAGTCGTCATGACGAAATCCACGGTGCCGGTCGGTACCTCCGACAAGGTCAAGGCGACGGTGGGCGCGACTCTGATCGCGCGCGGTGTGCAAGTCGATTTCGACGTCGTCTCGAATCCGGAATTCCTGAAGGAGGGCGCGGCGATCGCCGACTTCATGAAGCCCGACCGCGTCGTCGTCGGCACCGACAATCCGCGCACCGCCGAACTGCTGAAGGTGCTCTACGACCCGTTCACGCGCAATCACCAGCGCATGATCATCATGGATCTGCGCTCCGCCGAGCTCACGAAGTACGCGGCGAACGCGATGCTCGCGACCAAGATCAGCTTCATGAACGAGCTCGCGAACATCGCCGAGCGGCTCGGCGCCGACATCGAGAAGATCCGCATCGGCATCGGCTCGGACCCGCGCATCGGCTACTCATTCATCTATCCGGGCGCCGGCTACGGCGGCTCCTGCTTCCCGAAAGACGTCAAGGCGCTCGTGCGCTCGGCACGCGACGCCGGCTATGATGCGCAGCGTGCTCACGGCGGTCGAGGCGGTCAACGACCGCCAGAAGCACGTGCTGTTCGAGAAGATCTCGCGCTTCTTCGAGCGGCAAGATCAAAGGCCGCACGATCGCCGTCTGGGGCCTCGCGTTCAAGCCGAACACCGACGATCTGCGCGAAGCGCCGTCGCGCGTGCTGATGGAAGAGCTCTGGGCCGCGGGTGCGGCGGTTCGCGCCTATGATCCAGTGGCGATGACCGAGGCACGGCGCATCTACGGCACCAGAGCCGATTTCGCGCTCTGCGCAAGCGCCGGCGAGGCGCTCGACGGCGCCGATGCGCTCGCCATCTGTACCGAGTGGCAGGAATTCAGGAGCCCCGACTTCGGGCGCTTCAAGACCGCGCTCAAGCAGCCGGTCGTATTCGACGGACGCAATCTCTATGAGCCCTCGCTCATGGCGCGCCAGGGCATCCGCTACTTCGCGATCGGGCGGGGAGAGCGGCTGCCGGAGTGAACAGAGTCAGGCGCCAATCGTGGACCTGAGGTTCCGGACTTTCAGGCAAACAAGGTGACGCCCGCTTTGCGCGCCGCGCGCGCCAGATCCTGGTCGAGCGTGGCCAGCGGTGCGCCCAGCCTGAGCGCCAGTTCCAGGTAAGCGGCGTCGTAGCTGGTGAGCTGAAACTGCTCGGCGAGTGCAGGGATGGCATCCCAGCCGCGAATCGCGGTTTCGGTGTCGATCTGAAGCGGCAGCGCCGCGATCTCGACCAGCAACTGCTGCCACTGGCCGCCCTTGAGCCGACCCCGACGCGCGCCGACGAGCAGCGAGTTCGTCACCTCGAGAATCCAGTGCGCCGGCACATGGCCGCCATTGGCGGTGACGTGATCGATCACTTCATCCGGGCGCCCGGCCTCTTCAGCGTAGGCCCAGGCGAGCGCGGCCGAGGCGTCGAGCACCAGCATCAGTATTTGCGGCCTTCGCGGATCATATCCACGATGCTGAGGCCGCCCAGGCTCCGCTCCTTGCGCGTGCGTTTCAGCCACTCTGCGGCTTCAAGCGCTCTTGCACGATCGAATTTGCCGATCGGAACCAGCCTGGCCACAGGACGTCCGTGTTTCGTAATCATGATTTCCTCGCCATTCTCAGCTGCGTCGAGCAGCTCGCTCAGGCGGTTTTTCGCTTCGAATGCGCCAATTTTCTTCATGGGTCCAGCGCAATATAATCTAGATGCATCTAGAATAAATGGACTGGATCGACGCTGCAAGGGCGATCTCGACGGCCTTCACGGTTTACGATTCAAGTAGCTGTTTTTACGCCTGTTTTCCGGCACAATTCGCCGTCTTCGGGAGAGGGGAAGGGAGCTCAACCGGCACATGACCTGGGAAATCTGGTTCACCCTTGCAGTCGTCGGGACGGTGCTCGCCACACTTGCGTGGAGTCGCGCGCCGACCGAGATGGTGCTCATCAGCGCGATGGTCGTGCTGTCGATCAGCGGCGTGATTACGACGGCGGATTCCCTTGCCGGATTTTCGAGCCCTGGCGTCATTACGATCGCCGCCCTGTACGTCGTGATCGCAGGGCTTCGTGAGACGGGAACAATTGCCTGGTTCTCGCATTTCATCCTCGGGCGCCCGAAAAGCCTGTTCTCGGCGCAGTTGAAGCTATTCGGCACCAGCAGCCTGTTGTCGACCGTGATCAACAACACGCCGGTCGTCGCCATGTTCATTCCGATTGCCCAGGAATGGGCGGCGCGCTACGACCTTTCGATCTCGCGGCTGCTGCTGCCCATGAACAACGTCGTGATCCTGGCGGGCATGTGCACCCTGATTGGCACGAGCACGAATTTGATCGTCTATGGCTTGCTGATCGAAGCCAGGCCGGAGGCGAATCTCGGACTGTTCGAACTTGCCTGGGTCGGCGTGCCGCTGACGCTTGCAGGTTTTGCTTACGCGTTGACGATGTCGCGGGTACTGATTCCAGACCGTCAGGGACCGATGGAGCAGCTCGAGAATGCCCGCGAGTACGCCTTCGAGGTGCGGATCCACGCCGGCGGGCCGCTGGTCGGAAAGACCATCGCCGAAGTGGGCCTGCGTAATCTCAAGAGCGCCTACGTCCTCGAAATCGAGCGCGAGTCCCGGCTTCTGACTCTGGTCGGGCCGGATGAGGTGCTGCAGTCGAACGACCGGTTGACCTGCGTCGGTGTTGTCGATGCGATCAAGGACATGCGGCGCCTGCCCGGCCTCTCGATTGCGGAAGACCAGGGCTACCAGCTGAACTTGAAGCACACGCAGCGCCGGCTCGTCGAAATCGTGCCTTCCGCGACGTCGCCGCTCATGGGCCGCACGGTGCGCGAGAGCGGCTTTCGCGAGTTGTACGGTGCCGCGATCATCTCGGTCTCTCGCGACGGTGGACGCGTGTCCGGAAAGGTCGGCGACATTGTGTTCCAGCCGGGCGACACGCTGCTCGTGGAGGCAGAGGCCTCGTTTGCGCGCAGGCACAAGTACAGCCGCGATTTCCTGCTGGTCAGCGCATTGCAGGACTCCGCGCCGCCGGACTTCCGGCGCGCACCGCTCGCTCTCGGGATCCTGGTGGTCATGATCGTGGTGGCGACCCTTGAGTGGGTACCGCTGCTCCAGGCGTCCCTCATCGCGGCGGGCCTGATGGTGGCGACCGGTTGTCTCACGATGTTCAATGCGACCCGCAGCATCGAGTTTCACATCGTTGCCGGCATCGCCTCGTCATTCGCTCTCGGCGCAGCACTGCTGGAGTCCGGCGCGGCACAGTTGGTCGGCGACGCGCTGGTTTCACTGGCGGCCGGCAATCCGCTGTTGGTGCTTGCCGCGCTCTATTTCTCGACCATGCTGGTGACGGAGCTGATCACCAACAACGCTGCCGGCGTCCTGATGTTCCCGATCGCGATCTCGGTCGCCGAGGCTGCCCACGTCAATTACATGCCGTACGTGATCGCCGTGATGGTCGCCGCCTCCTGCGGATTCACCACGCCGCTCGGGTATCAGACGAACCTCATGGTTTACGGACCGGGTGGTTACCGATTCAGCGATTTCGTGAGATTTGGACTGCCGCTCAACATCATGTGCGGCGTCATTACCGTGATCATCGTGCCAAGGGTGTGGCCATTTTGAAAGAACTGACTCAACATATGACGCAGCTCGAGCGCCTCGAGGCCGAGAGCATCTACATCATTCGCGAAGTGGCGGCCGAGTTCGACAACCCGGTCATGCTGTACTCGATCGGCAAGGACAGTTCGGTGCTGCTGCACCTGGCGCGGAAGGCCTTCCATCCGGGAAAGCTGCCATTCCCGCTGATGCACATCGACACGACCTGGAAATTCCGGGAAATGATCGAGTTTCGCGACCGCATGGCGCGGGAGCTCGGCTTCGACCTGATCGTGCACACCAACGAGAAGGCGGCCGAAGGCCGGCGTGTCAGCCCTTCACGCACGGTTCGCGGTACACGGACGTGATGAAGACCGAGGCGCTCAAGGCGGCGCTGTCGATGCACAAGTTCGATGCCGCCTTCGGCGGCGCGCGCCGCGACGAGGAGAAGTCGCGCGCCAAGGAACGCGTCTTCTCGTTCCGCGACAACCAGCATCGCTGGGACCCGAAGAACCAGCGGCCCGAGCTCTGGAGCATCTACAACAGCCGCATCCGCCAGGGCGAGAGCATCCGCGTGTTCCCGCTCTCGAACTGGACCGAGCTCGACGTGTGGCTCTACATACACCTCGAGAAGATCCCGGTCGTGCCGCTGTACTTCGCGAAGCCGCGCCCGGTCGTGGACCGCGACGGCATGCTGATCATGGTGGACGACGACCGCATGCCGATGAAGGAGGGCGAGAAGCCGCGCATGGAAACCGTGCGATTCCGCAGCCTCGGCTGCTACCCGCTGTCCGGCGCGATGCGCTCGACCGCCACGGATCTCACGACCGTGATCGAGGAGATGCTCGTCACGCGCACCTCCGAACGCCAGAGCCGCGCGATCGACTTCGACCAGGCCGCGGCGATGGAAAAACGCAAGCGCGAGGGGTATTTCTGATGGCCGCCGAGAAACTCGCCGACTTCCTGAAGCGCCACGAGGCCAAGGGGCTCCTGCGCTTCATCACCTGCGGCAGCGTGGACGACGGCAAGAGCACGCTGATCGGCCGCATGCTGCACGACACGCAGCAGATCCTCGAGGACCAGCTCGCGGCGGTCACCAGCGACAGCCGCAAGTGGGGCACGACCGGCAACGAGGAGGTCGACCTCGCGCTGCTCGTCGACGGCCTGCAGGCCGAGCGCGAGCAGGGCATCACGATCGACGTCGCCTACCGCTATTTCGACACCGAGAAGCGCAAGTACATCATCGCCGACTGCCCGGGCCACGAGCAGTACACGCGCAACATGGCGACCGGCGCCTCGACCTGCGGACCTCGCGATCATCCTGATCGACGCCTCGCGCGGCGTGCAGGTGCAGACGCGCCGCCACGCCTACATCGTCTCGCTGCTCGGCATCCGCCACATCATCGTCGCGGTCAACAAGATGGACCTCGTCGGCTACGACGAGAAGGTGTTCCGCAAGATCCACGACGACTGCCTGCGAGATCCGCGGCATCAAGGGCGCCGACGCGCGCGTCGTGCCGGTGTCCGCCCTCAAGGGCGAAAACGTCGTGACCGCGGGCAACGAGCATGCCCTGGTACAAGGGCCCGACGATCATCGAGGTCCTCGACACGATCGACGTGGGCCACGACCAGGAGCTCCAGGACCTGCGCCTGCCGGTGCAGTACGTGAACCGGCCGGACCACACGTTCCGCGGCTACGCCGGCACGATCGCGGCGGGCGCCGTCGCGGTCGGCGACCCGATCATGGCCGTGCCGTCGCGCCGCATGAGCAAGGTGCGCGAGATCATCAAGTTCGACGGCAAGCTGGCAGAGAGCCGAGGCCGGCGATGGCGGTCACGCTCGCGCTCGAGGACGAGCTCGACATCACGCGCGGCGACGTGCTCGTGCACCCGGACCGCTCGCCGTCGGTCAGCCGCATTTTCGACGCGCACATCATCTGGATGAGCGATTCGCCGCTGCTGCCGGGACGGCAGTACGAGTTCAAGCTGTCGCACCGCTACCTGCGCGGCACGGTCGAGAGCATCCAGCACCGCATCGACGTCAACGACCTCTCCGAGCACGCGGCGACCGAGCTGAAGCTCAACGAAGTCGGCCTGTGCCGCATCGTGCTCGCCGAGCAGGCGGCCTTCGACACCTACGCAACCTGCCGCAACACGGGCGCGCTGATCGTCGTCGACCGCCTCACGCACGCGACCGCGGGCGCCGGCATGATCCTGCGCAGCGCCGCGCCGCAGGGCTCGCAGGGCGACGTTTCGGTCTACTGGCAGCCGACCAAGATCACGCACGAGCAGCGCGCCAACCAGAAGGCGCAGCGGCCCTGCATCCTGTGGTTCACCGGCCTCTCCGGCGCCGGCAAGTCGACGATCGCGAACGCGGTCGAGCAGTCGCTGTTCCTGCGCGGGCACCACAGCTACCTGCTGGACGGCGACAACATCCGCCACGGCCTCAACAAGGACCTCGACTTCAGCGATGCGGGTCGCGTCGAGAACGTGCGCCGCATCGGCGAGGTCGCGAAGCTGTTCGTGGACGCGGGCTGATCGTCGTGACGGCGTTCATCTCGCCGTTCCGCAGCGACCGGCGCCTGGTGCGCGACCTCGTCCAGGCAGGGCGAGTTCGTCGAGGTGTTCGTCAGCACGCCGATCGAGGTCTGCGAGCAGCGCGACCCGAAGGGCCTCTACGCGAAGGCGCGCGGCGGGCGAGCTCAAGAACTTCACCGGCATCAGTTCGCCGTACGAGGCGCCCGAGGCCGCCGAGATCGTCGATCGACAGCTCGAAGCTCTCGGTCGCGGAGTGCGTGGACAAGGTCATCCGCTACCTCGAGGCGCAGGGCCGCCTGAAGAGCTGAGCCGATGCTGATCCCAGTCATCCTTTCGGGCGGCGCGGGAACGAGGCTTTGGCCGCTGTCGCGGGAGCTCTATCCGAAGCAGTTCCTGCCGCTCGTGGGCGAACGCACGATGATCCAGGACACGGCGCTGCGGAGCATTGGCCTGCCGGACGTCAGCGGCGCCGATCGTCGTCTGCAACGAGGCGCATCGCTTCCTGGTCGCCGAGCAGCTGCGCCAGATCGGCGTCGAGCCGCGCGCGATCCTGCTCGAGCCCGCCGGGCGCAATACCGCGCCCGCGGTCGCGATCGCAGCGCTCGCGGCCCTTGCGGGTGCGCGCGCAGGCGGCGAGCCGGGTGCGCCCACTGCTGCTCGTGCTGCCCGCCGATCACGTGCTCGGAGACCTCGCGGCGTTCCGCCGCGCGGTCAGTGCCGCGATTCCCGCCGCGCGCGAAGGCCGCCTCGTGACCTTCGGCGTCGTGCCGACGCAAGCGGAAACGGGCTACGGCTACATCCGTCGCGGCGCGGGCGATGGCGATGTGCGGCCGGTCGCGGAATTCGTCGAGAAGCCGGACGCCGCGCGGGCGAAAGCATTCGTCGAGAGCGGCGACTACTTCTGGAACAGCGGCATGTTCCTGCTTGCCGGCCCAGGGCTATCTGGACGAGCTTGGCCGGCTTGATCCAGGATGCTCGACGTCTTGCCGCAAGGCATTTGAAACGGCCGAGCGCGACCTCGATTTCATGCGCCTCGATCGTCGGCGTTCGAGGCCTGCCGCGCCGATTCGATCGACTACGCGGTCATGGAGAAGACGACGCGCGCCGCCGTCGTTCCGCTGGCCGCGGGCTGGAGTGACGTCGGGTCCTGGGCATCGCTCCAGGACGCGCTGCCGTCCGATGCCGCGCGGCAACGTCACCCGCGGCGACGTCGTTGCACGAGGACGTCCAAGAATTGCCTGCTGTACTCGACCGAGCGCCTGGTCGCCGCCGTGGGACTCGAGGGCCACGTCGTCATCGAGACCAAGGACGCCGTCATGGTCGCCCCGAAAGAACGCGTGCAGGACGTCAAGCGGCTCGTGGAGCAGATGAAGAAAGCCGGGCGCAGCGAGCCCGGCCTGCACCGCGAAGTATTCCGGCCCTGGGGAAGCTACGACAGCATGGACGCGGGCCCTCGCTTCCAGGTCAAGCGCCTGACGGTCAAGCCGGGCGCGAAGCTGTCGCTGCAGAAGCACGCAGCACCGCGCCGAACACTGGGTCGTCGTCAAGGGCACGGCGCGCATCACGCGCGACGAGGAAGTGTTCCTGATTGTCGGAGAACGAATCGACTTACATTCCGGTCGGCGCCGTGCATCGCATCGAGAATCCGGGCACCGAGCCGCTGCAGATCATCGAAGTGCAGTCCGGCGGCTACCTGGGCGAGGACGACATCATGCGACTCGACGACAACTACGGACGCAAAGGACGCACGGACTGACCATGAACAAGCCGGCCACCCTGAAAGTCCCCTTGCTCGACCTCAAGCCGCAGTACGCGGCGCTGAAGGCCGACATCGACGCCGCGCTCCTGAAGGTCGCGGCGTCGCAGCACTTCATCCTCGGCCCGGCCGTCAAGGAACTGGAGGCGAAGGTCGCCGAATACTCCGGCGCGAAGCACGGCATCGGACTGTCGTCCGGCACCGACGCGCTCCTGATCGCGCTCATGGCCTACGACCTCGGCCCGGGCGATGAGGTCCTCACGACGCCGTACACGTTCTTCGCGACCGGCGGCACGATCGCGCGCGTCGGCGCGCGGCCCGTGTATCCTCGACATCGATCCCGGCTACATTCAACCTTCGTGTCGACCTCGTCCGAGCAGTTCCTCGAGAAGGACTGCGAGCGGCGCGCTGGACGGCTCTACAACCGCAAGTCCGGCGGGCGCGTGCGCGCGATCATGCCGGTGCATCTGTACGGTCAGCGCGGCCGACATGGACGCATTCATGCAGCTCGGGCGCGAGCTTCGGACTCGCGGTGATCGAGGACGCGGCGCAGGCGATCGGCGCGGAGTGCCCGCGGCGGCAAGCGCGCCTGCAGGCAGCGGCGATATCGGCTGCCTGTCATTCTTCCCGACCAAGAATCTCGGCGCCTTCGGCGATGCCGGCATGGTGCGTGACGAACGACGATGCGCTCGCGGCGAAGCTCCGGATCCTTCGCGTGCACGGCGGCGAGCCGAAGTATTACCACGCGATGATCGGCGGAAACTTCCGCATCGACGAAATCCAGGCCGCGGTGCTGCTCGTGAAATTCCCGCCATCTCGAGGACTGGCACCGGGCCCGGCAGCGGAACGCGGCATATTATGACGCGGCCTTTCGCGAAGGCCGGGATTGCCGCTCAGGTCGTCACACCGACCGCTCGTCCGGGCTACCGCCACATCTACAACCAGTATGTGATCCGGGTCCCGGATCGCGACGGGCTGCGTGCCTACCTTGGCGAACAGGGTGTCGGCACGGAGATCTACTATCCCGTGCCCTGCACATGCAGAAATGCTTTGCCTACCTCGGATACAAGCCCGAGGATTGCCCGGAGTCGGCGCGGGCGGCCGCGAGACGCTGGCGCTGCCGATCTATCCCGAGCTTGTCGAACCGCAGCTGCAGTACGTCGTCGACACGATCGCCGCCTTCTACCGCAAGCGATAAGGACCATGGATCTCTCAAACAGCTTCAAGGCCTACGACGTCCGCGGTCGCATACCGGACGAGCTGAATCCGGAGGTCGTCTACCGGATCGGGCGGGCCTATGCCGAATGGCTGAAGCCGAAGCGGGTCGCTGTCGGCCGCGACATCCGCCATTCGAGCCAGGAATTCGCCGATGCGCTGATCGCGTGGTCTCTGCGATTCCGGCGTCGATGTCGTGGACATCGGCCTCGGCGGCACCGAGATGCGTCTATTTCGCGACCTCGTCGCTCGGACTCGACGGCGGCGTCATGGTCACGGCGAGCCACAACCCGCCGGACTACAACGGCCTCAAGTTCGTGCGCGAGCAGGCGCGGCCGGTGAGCGGCGACACGGGCCTCCAGGACATCCGCAAGCTGGCGGAAGCCGGTGAGTTCGTCGATGCGGTCAAGCGCGGAAACGTCGTGCCCTTCGACATCCAGCCGTCCTGGCGCGATCACGTCCTGTCCTACGTCGATGTCGGCAAGCTGAAGCCGCTCTCGATCGTCTGCAACGGCGGCAACGGCGGCGCCGGCATCGCGCTCGACCTGCTCGAGAAGCAGCTGCCGTTCCGCTTCACCAAGGTCCACCACGAGCCCGACGGCGAGCTTCCCGAATGGCGTGCCGAACCCGATGCTCGAAGAGAACCGCGAGGCGACCGGCGCGCTCACGTGCGCCTCGCGCGCGCCGACATCGGCATCGCCTTCGACGGCGATTTCGACCGCTGCTTCTTCTTCGACGAGGAAGGGCGCTTCATCGACGGCTACTACATCGTCGGCCTGCTGGCGAGCTACGTTCCTCGAGCAGAACCGCGGCGCGCCGATCGTCCACGATCCGCGCGTCGTGTGGAACACGCAGCAGGTCGTGCGCGCGCATGGCGGCCGGCCGGTGCAGTGCAAGTCCGGCCACGCATTCATGAAGCAGGGCATGCGCGAGGCCGACGCGATCTACGGCGGCGAGATGAGCGGCCATCACTACTTCCGCGAACTTCGCCTACTGCGACAGCGGCATGATTCCCTGGGTCGTCATGGCGCAGCATCTGTCGCGGACCGGCAAGATCGCTTTCTTCGCTCGTGGACGAGCGCATCAAGCTGTTTCCGTCGAGCGGCGAGATCAACCGCAAGATCGGCGACGTGCAGGGCGCCGTCGAAGCGGTTCGGTCAGCGCTACCAGCCGGGCTCGGTCAAGGTCGAGAACGTCGACGGACTGTCGATCGAGCATCCGCGCTGGCGCTTCAACCTGCGAAGCTCCAACACCGAGCCGCTCATGCGCCTCAACGTCGAGTCGCGCGGCGAACTTGCGCTCATGCAGGAAAGGACGGCGGAGATCCTCGAAGTCCTCGACCGTTTCGCCTGACCTCGTTGCGGCGAGCTTCCTGCCACGCCAGGAAGTCTTCGTAACCCAGGGGCGGGACCGAACTACTCGACAATTCACACTGACCAGACTAGACTAAGTGTAATTGAATGGCGCCTGAGGAATCCATGACCACGATCAATATCTACGAAGCGAAGACGCAGCTTTCGAAGCTTGTCGAACGGGCCGCTGCAGGCAAGGACGTCATCATTGCGCGCGGTGGCAAGCCGGTCGCGCGGCTCACGCGCCTTGCGCAGCCGCCGCGCGCGTTGCGCTTCGGTGTCCTGAAGGGCAAGGTCAAAGTCGCCAAAGACTTCGACGCACCGCTCCCGGCGGAGGTCCTGGCGCAGTTCGAGGGCCGCTGATGCGCCTCCTGCTCGACACGCACGTCTTTATTTGGTCGGTGATGGCAAACCGGCAGCTCAAGTCGGACGCGCGGGCTTACCTAGCTTCGGCGCAAGCTGTGTATGTGTCCGCCGCCTCGATCTGGGAAATTGCCATCAAGGCGCAGCTCGGTAAGATCGAAGGCGATGCCCAGGCCTTCGCCGCGGCGATCGAGACCAGCGGATTTGAGGAACTGGCGGTGACCGCCGCCCATGCCGCAGCGGTTGCGCGACTGCCGTTGCATCACACGGATCCCTTTGATCGCTTGCTCCTCGCCCAGGCGTTCAGTGAACCATTGCGGCTCGTGACGGCGGACCGAGCACTCGCGGCCTATGGCGGTGCGGTCGAGTTGCTCTAGACGCGGCGAGCTGGAGAGGGCGACACGCGCGGGTCTGTAGCTCGATTCAGGTTTCCGTACCTCTGTCCGTACGGCGATATCCAGTTCTTGGAAAACAACGTAACTTATTGATGTAAATGGTGGGCGGTGCAGGATTTGAACCTGCGACCCCTGCCGTGTGAAAGCAGTGCTCTACCGCTGAGCTAACCGCCCGCCGCGGGCCGCGATTCTACGGGCGGCTGTCTCGATGGGTCAACGCGCTAGAATCGCCGCCCCATGACCGTCCGCACCCGCTTCGCCCCGAGCCCGACCGGCCTGCTGCACATCGGCGGCGTCCGCACGGCGCTCTTCTGCTGGCTCTACGCGCGCCGCCACGGCGGCACTTTCATCCTGCGCGTCGAGGACACCGACCGCGAGCGCTCGACGCCCGAAGCCGTGCAGGTGATCCTGGACGGCATGCAGTGGCTCGGCCTCGACGCCGACGAAGGGCCGTTCTACCAGACCGCAGCGCTACCCGCGTTACCGCGAAGTCATCCAGCAGTGGCTCGGCGAGGGCAAGGCCTACCACTGCTACTGCTCGAAGGAGGAACTCGAAGCAGATGCGCAACGGCCCAGCTCGCGCGCAAGGAGAAGCCGCGCTACGACGGGCGCTGCCGCGACCGATCGGCGCCGCGCGAGGGCGTGACGCCGGTCGTGCGATTCAAGAACCCGCGCGATGGCGCGGTCGTCGTCGACGACGCCGTGCACGGCAACGTCGTGTTCCAGAACGTCGAGCTCGACGACCTGATCATCGAGCGCTCCGACGGCAACCCGACCTACAACTTCTGCGTCGTCGTCGACGACTACGACATGAAGGTCACGCACGTGATCCGCGGCGACGATCACCTCAACAACACGCCGCGGCAGATGAACATGCTGCGCGCGATGGGCGTCGAGCCGCCGGTCTACGCCCACCTGCCGATGATCCTCGGGCCCGGACGGGACCAAGCTCTCGAAGCGCCACGGCGCGGTGTCGGTGCTTGCAGTACCGGGAGGAGGGCTACCTGCCCGAGGCGCTCCTCAATTACCTCGCGCGGCTCGGCTGGTCGCACGGCGACCAGGAGATCTTCTCGCTCGAGGAGATGACGGCGCTCTTCGACATCGCCGACGTCAACAAGTCGGCCTCGGCGATCAATCCGGACAAGCTCGCCTGGATCAACCAGCAGCACCTGATGCGGCTGCCGCCCTCGCAGGATCGCGCCGGAGCTGCGCTGGCAGCTCGAGCGGCTCGGCATCGCGGTCGGGGACGAGCGCCGCGCTCGAGGCCGTCATCGAGGCCCAGCGCGAGCGCTCGAAGACCCTCAAGGAAATGGCCGCGGCCAGCCGCTTCTTCTTCGAGGCGCCGGCCGCCTACGAGGACAAGGCGGCCCGCAAGCACCTGACCGCCGAAACGGCTCCCGTCCTCGAGCAGGCGCGCGCGGCGCTCGCGAAACTTGACCGATTGGACCGCGGCTGCCGATCCACGGGGCGATCCAGGCGCTGGCTGAGGCCGGTGGCCTGGGGCTCGGAAAGGTGGCCCAGCCGATCCGAGTGGCGGTCTCGGGCGGCAGCGTCTCGCCGCCCGATCGACCAGACGCTGGCGATCCTCGGCCGGGAGGAGACGCTCGGGCGGCTCGACCGAAGGCCATCGCCTTCGCAAAGCGTTGACACTCCAGGGGTAGTTCCGGAGAATTCGCCCCCTCTGAATGGGGCCATAGCTCAGCTGGGAGAGCGCTTGCATGGCATGCAAGAGGTCGACGGTTCGATCCCGTCTGGCTCCACCATTTTCCTGGGTCCCCATCGTCTAGAGGCCTAGGACACCGCCCTTTCACGGCGGCGACCGGGGTTCGAATCCCCGTGGGGACGCCATCTCGAGCCGGTGTATTCCGGGATCAATCTAATTCGGCACGCATATTTTCGCATAGGCTGATCAACGAAGTGAGTTCAAGAGTGGCGCTCAATTGAAAGACAATGTCGGAACTATTATCCCGATTTTCGTTTTTTCGCTTCCTCGATCCGGTTCCACGCTGACTCAACGAATCCTCGCCACGCATCCGGAGGTTGCGACGGCATCGGAACCCTGGATCCTGCTGCCGCTTCTGTACATGCGCAGGCGCAATGGCATCTATGCGGAATACGCTCATCGAGTTGCGTACAAGGCAATTGAGGACTTCTGCGCCGGGCTACCGGGTGGCCCATCGGATTTTCTCCAAGAGATCAAGGAATTGGCGCTTCGCCTCTACCGGGCGAGAGCCCACGTCGGCGCGAAGTACTTTGTTGACAAGACGCCCCGATATCACGTGATCGCGCCGGAGATCGTAGAGCTCTTCCCCGATGCCCGGTTCGTGTTTCTGTGGAGAAACCCGCTTGCGATCATCAGCTCGATCATCGAGACCTGGGGTGCAGGACGCTGGAACCTTTACGAGTTCGAATTCGAGCTGTTCGACGGCCTCGAGAATCTCATTGCCGCGCGCCTGCATGCGGGTCCGCAAGCGTGCTCGGTCCGATTTGAGGACCTGGTTGGTGAACAGCCGGAAGCGCGTCAAGGACTCTTTCGCCAATTGGGGCTCGAATTCGATGCCGTGCAGGCCGGCCGGTTCTCGGCGGTGCAGCTCGCGGGTCGAATGGGCGACAAGACCGGAGTCGGGCGCTACCACAACTTGAGCCAGGAACCGATCGCGCGCTGGAGACGGATGCTTGGCAGTCCGATTCGCAAGATGTGGTGCCGGCGATATCTCCGTTGGATTGGCAAGGAGCGGCTCGCCGTCATGGGCTACGACCTTGATGCTCTTGTTAATTGATCTGGACTCGATACCCATGCGTGCCAAGACGATCCCCTCGGACATCTTGCGGATGATGTTCGGCCTTGCCGTGCGGACATGCGAGCCCTGGATACTGCGCGATAAGCTGGCGCGGCTAAGCCGCGGTGCGCGTCTGTACGCCCACTCTTAGGGAACGACTGATTGACCACTGATGACGGTGGCAGATCATTCCGTGGCCGTGAGGTGATCTGGCGCAGTTCCGAGCTGAAGGCAATGAACGGAGTCACCGCCTTCCAGTTGCGCGGCCAGATCTATTCGGCAGCAGGGTATTTGCGGCCCCAGACTCCCTGGTCAAACGACGGTCTCGGGAAGCGCCGTGGTGATTGATTCGGGGAAGCCCGGTCAAACTTCGTATGTTGCGATTTCGGCCGGCCGCCTGTATGCGAACTAGGGGATTCGTCAGCGCCGGAACAGGCGCGAAAGCAGGGCGCGGTGCCTGGGAGAGACAAGGCGCCGCGCGGTGGCCCGCAGCTTCCCGCGTGCGCGCACGCGCTTGAGACCCGGCGAATCGGTGAGCGGAACTTCCACCAGGCGCACCGACGACGCATCCTCTTCGGGCTCTCCCATCGCCGCAGCTAGCCCGTCGACGCCGACCAGCCGGTAATCTGCGCCAGTCGTTGCCGCCAGGGCTTCGAAGTCCAGGCTCAGCAACTCGGTACCATGACTCTCGCCATGGCCGGCCAATTGCGAGTTGCGAATGAGAGTGTAAGCCCCATCGTTGAACACGACTACGGTCAGACGGACATTCTCTCGAACTGCCGTAATCAACTCCAGGCCAGACATGAGCATGCCACCGTCGCCAATCACCGCGACGACGCGCCGATCCGGCACCGCAAGTGCAGCACCAATTGCTGCGGGCAGTGCAAAGCTCATCGACTGGAAGTTCGTTGGAACAATAAGGCCTCGCGGAGCCCGTACCGTGTAATGACGTCGCATGCTCATCTGATGAAAACCGGAGTCGGTGACAACGATCGCATCGGTCGGAAGCGCGGCACGCAGCTCGTGCACGATGGTGCTCGCGGGTATCCCACTGCCCTCGAGTCGCGGCTCGATGCGGGCGTCCTGCTCGAACTGGAGCGCCGCCTTTCGCCAGACCGCCAGCTCCGTCGAATCCCAGCCCGCGGTGCCGCCGGTTCGTGCCGTCAGTCGTGGCAACAGCGCTGCGAGCAGATTGGCGGCGTCCGCTGTCACAATGCAGCCTCGCCGGATAATTCTTTGATGGGCCGGCGGCGTTGATCGTGATGAGCTTTGACTCGGGCAGGCGCAGCCGGAATCCGGCGGCGCCGTTGTGCGAAAATTTGCAGCCAATGGCAATCACCAAGTCTGCGCGCTCGACGATCGTGTTGAGAACAGCCACATCCTGCATTCCTGGATCGCGAACAATGACGCGTGGATCGTCTTCGGAGACGATGCCCCTCGCAGTAGTCGTCGTCACTACGGCTGCGCGTGTTGCATCGGCGAGAGCGCGCACCGATGCAGCGGAATCGACTGCCCCTCCGCCCAAGTAGAGCAGAATGCGCGGCGCGGCTGCGATTAGGGCCGCGATCTCGGCGACTATCGAATCCCGGACTTCGGCCGGCGCGGCCTTTGGCGGCACTTCGAGCGATTCCGGGATCTCAACGGCGAAATCGGTTTCGGTGACTTCGAGCATCACGGGCCCCGGCTCGCCAGCGGTCGCCAGCCGATAGGCTTCGATGGCGGCAGCGCCGATCTGCTCGGCACGGTTTACTCGGACGATGCGCTTGACGATCGGCCCGGCCATGACGCGTTGATCGATCGCCTGAAGCAGATATTCATGGTGCGGCGATTCCCTCGCGGCCGGTACGACGTGCAGCAGAGGCACAGAGTCTAGCCAGGCCTCGGCGAGCCCCGTGAGCGCGAATGTAAAACCGGGGCCGGGAATCGTCGTGACGATACCCGGTCTACCGCACGCGCGTGCGTAGCCGTTCGCCATGAATGCGGCCGCCATCTCGTGTGTCGGCACGATCGTGCGCAAGCCACTTCGTCTTCAGTGCCTGGAATGCGTCAATTGTCTGCGAGCCGGGCAAGCCGAATACACAATCGGCGCCCAACGCGCGAAGCGTGGCCCAGAGTTGGTCGCCAGCCGTGCGGGTCACGGACGGGCTGCCGGGCCGCGCAGGGTTAGACCAATCTGATCGACCATCCGATGCACCAACGGCATCGGGTCCGAAAGGGAAAGAATCATGTGTTCGCCGGTTAGCCAGGACGGGATGCAGCGAAGAAGCGAGGTTTGGCCCGCGCGGCGCAAATCGCGGCAGGCGCGAAAGTCGGGCCTGACGTACACGCACGTTCGACCCACGCGGTAGGCGCCATCGAACGCCGGCAGCGGCTCGCCAAGCGCCGCACGATAGGTCATCTCGCAGACGTTTACTCCGCAGGCCGTCGCGTAATGCACATACCACCACGGCCGGGCGTTCACCTCGAGCACCTTGGCGACCCCGGTTCTCTGGTCGCGCTTCAGTTCGACGCTGAAAATGCCGCGCAAGCCGGCGACCTTGATGAGGCGGTCGACGGTCTCGACGATGTCCTGCACATCAGAGAGCGCGACGCTTCGGAGATACGTGCTGTTGCCGAAGTGGGGCGGGTGCATCCGGAGCCGTTGCCGCGCGAACCGGGCCCGGACCTGGCTGTCGCTGTCGGCGAATCCGTCCACGAAATAGTGATTCGTCGGCGGGCCCGGCACATATTCCTGAAGGACGATGCCGAGGCCGGCCGCGGAGAGCTCGGCAACCCGCCGGCGGGCTTCGTCGAGCGACGAGATCATGTAGGCCTTGACCCCTGTGCGCGCGATGAATTGCTGCGAATTGCGGGCCTTGAGAAAGAACTGCGCACCTCGCGCAAGCTCGAGGCCGTCGAGACCCGATACATCGTGTACAAAAAGCGTCTGCGGATGCGGGATATTGTGCTCGCGCACGAGGCTCGCGAACTTCTCTTTGTCCGTGAGGCGCTGAAGTACCGCGAGCGGCGAGACAAAAGACGGAAAGCGCGAGGCAACTGCGGGCGGAAGGGAAACGACGACCTCGGCCCAGGTATCGGAGCAGGGTATGAGCACCATGCGTTCGACGGGCGCCCGCATCAGGTACTGGGCAAGCTTCTCGACGGGTGTGAACTCTGGCAGGCCGCCATCCAGCACTGTCGTCCATCGGGAATGTGCTGCGACGTCTTTGGAGTCGCAGGCGGCATAAACCGGGATGCCGAGAGGGCCGAGGCTACGAATTGTCCCGAGCGCCGTGACGCTGCCGCCAAGTACGAGGACCGGCACCGCCGCCAGCGGGCGTACCTCAGGGCTGGCCTTGTTGGCTTTTTGCATGGCGCGGTTTTGTAATACTACCGGATGAATGCCCTGCCTGCATGCTCCCAATTGGAGAATTTGACGCGGTACACACAGCCGGCCGGACGGGCTTTACTATCATTGAATTCCCAGTGTGGGAGCACCGATGCCGGTCTGGCCGAATCTTTTCATTGCGGGCGCGCCCCGGTGCGGCACGTCTTCGCTCCACGCCTGGCTTCAGACGATTCCCGGGATCCACATGTCCCGAATCAAGGAGCCGAATTACTTTTCGCGCACGGTCATCGCGGACGATCATCCGATGGTGCAGCCGATCCGCGATGAAAAGCAGTACCTAAAGCTCTTCGCCGGAGCAGGGGACGCGAAAATCGTCGGGGAGGCCAGTCCGAATTACCTCGAGGATCCAGAGGCGCCGATCCTTATCGATCGAACGGCACCGGGCGCCAAGGTTCTTGTGAGCCTGCGCGACCCTGTCGAACGGCTCTTCTCCCACTACCTGATGATGCTGAACAACCGCCCATCGATGGGAAGTTTCATGGCGGAAATCGAGCGCGGCCTGTCGCTCCAGAGCAATAGAAGCCAGGCCGTACTTGCTGCCGACACCGGTCTTTATTCCCGGCAGGTCGAGCGTTACCGGGGGATTTTCGGTGACCGGTTCAAAGTCCTGATCTTTGAGGAACTGATGGCCGATATTCCGGGAACGCTCCGGCAGGTTCTCGCATTTCTGGCCATCGACCATGACGTCAGCAACTTCTCAGATCAGCCCCAGCGGCAGTACAGCGAGGTGCGCGGGTCGTTCGTGCGCTACCTGTTCGGGAATCGCATGATTTCCAGGGCCTCGGAGACGTTAATTCCATTCCGGATCAGAAAGCTGGTCCGCAATACATTTCTGATCAAGGACGCACCAAAGCCTCAAATGGGTCCCGAGGCGCGGGAGTTCCTCATCCGATACTATCGCGACGACGTTCTCCGCCTGGAGGATCTCCTGGGTCGCCGGCTTCCATGGCGAAACTTCGGTGACGAACCGCAGTCGCGAATTACCGGCTGATCGTGGCATCGGTGGCAGACCCCATGGCTCAAGTCGATTCGGGCTACCTGCTTCACGGGTGTTTCGAAGAACAGGCGGTCAGGACACCCGACGCGATCGCTCTGTACTGGAAGGAGCAGTCGGCCACATTCAGGGCGCTCAATGCCGCGTCCGACCGGGTGGCCGCTGCGCTGCGCTCCAGGGGGATCCGTGACGGAGCTACGGTTGCGCTTCACATGGAGCGCTCGATCCGGTTTGTCGTGGCGATGCTCGGAATCCTGAAATCGAACTCTGCCGTCGTGCCGCTACCGCCCTCCTATCCCGAGGGCCGGCTCCGGGAGATTCTGTCGTTCTCCGCCTTCGATGCAGTGATCGACGACGAGGACACGCGCCTCGGCGCGGGCCTCGACGACGGCGTCATCCATTTCGCGGAGCTCGAGAAGTTCCAGGGCGATCCGGGCGAGCGCGCCGCCGGCGGCTCGCATGAGCCCGCGTTCGTACTCTGTTCGTCGGGTTCCACCGGCCAACCGAAGATGATCGTGCGAAGTCACCGGTCGTTCTTCCATCGACTCAACTGGACGTGGGAGAACTGGCCCTACGGCGACGGCGAAGTCTGCTGCCAGAAGTCGCACATGACGACGACTCACTCGATCTACGAGTTATTCGAGCCCTTGCTGCGCGGTGTTCCTGTTCACATCATCCCGGACGAGGGCGTGCGCAACCTCGAACAGTTCTGGGACACGATCCGGGCAAAGCGAATCTCGCGCTTGCTGAT
This sequence comes from uncultured Gammaproteobacteria bacterium, assembly GCA_963819545.1. Lineage (GTDB taxonomy): Bacteria > Pseudomonadota > Gammaproteobacteria > Steroidobacterales > Steroidobacteraceae > SCUD01. The sequence continues at coordinate 135,824 of CAWFWJ010000005.1, forward strand.
TGTGCCTTCAGTCCTGCAAGCCTCGCTCGACATGCCCGGTTTCGCCGCTCCGCCGGTCAAGGTCGTCGTTCTTATGGGTGAATACCTGCACCCGAAGCTTGCAGGCAGGGCGCTCGGGGCCTTCCCGCCAGAAACGAAGATCTTTTCCATCTACGGCAGTACGGAGGCGAGCTCGACGCTCGTGTGCGACCTGCGCGAGTCCTGGCGGGACGACGAGGAACTTCCACTCGGCAAGTCAATTTCGCCGGAGGTCAGGGCCCTGGTGCTCGACCCGGCGTTGACGGAGGTGGCCGCGGGCGAGAGCGGGCTGCTCCATATGGCGGGGCCGGCGCTCTTCACGGAGTACTTCAGGAACCCAGCGCTGACCTCGTCCGTATTCGTTCGTGCGTCGGGCGACGGAACGCTACTCTTCAACACGCACGACCAGGTGAGGCGGCTCGCGGACGGAAGCCTTCAGTTCGTCGGGCGTGTCGATCACACGGTCAAAGTCAGGGGATTTCGCGTCGATCTTGGCGAGGTGGAAAGGGCGCTCCAGCTTCATCCGGATCTCAAGCAGAGTGTCGTGATGCTCGGCGGACCTGCCGCGGAAAATCCGCCGCTTGTCGCGTTCTATACGCCAGCCATGGTCGATCACGCGGCCCTGTTGAACACCCTCAGGGACCGGCTGCCCGCTTACATGGTGCCGTCCGTCCTGGTGGGTCTCGAGTCGTTTCCGCTCTCGGCGAGCGGAAAGGTCGATCGCAGGACGCTACTTGAAGAATGGTCGAAGCGCCCTGCGGTTCCGGCAGCGGACGAGCTGCTTTCGGACACGGAGTCGCGCGTCGTCGAAGTGTGGCGGAAAGTGCTCAAGCATCGGGCGATCCAGCGCGAAAGCAATTTCTTCGAGGTCGGCGGCACGTCATTGTCTGTGTTTACCGCAGTTCATCAACTGAGGGCTGCCTTTGAACTGGATCGATCCCAGCTTTCCGACCACTCGGTGTATAAGTTCCCGACTGTCCGGGAGCTGGCCACTTACATCGATGAGCTTCAGCGCGGCGGCGCGCCAAAGCTGCCCACGAGATCCGTAGTCGCCGTCACGCTCCGCAGCGGCGAGCCCGCGCGCCCACCGCTGTTCGTGATCGCGTCGTCAGGCGGAACGCTTGGGGCGTACGAGAAGCTCTCGAAGACCCTGACGACGACCCGTGAGATCGTCGGTATCCGCGATCCGTTCGTCTGGGGCGAGCGGGACCCGACGTCGGGATTCCAGGACTGGATCACGACCTATGTTGCGGCCATCCAGGAGCGGCAGCCTGCCGGTCCTTACTACGTTTGCGCGTTCTCCTCTGCGGGGGCGTTCGGCTACGAGATCGCGCAGCGGTTGCGCCAGGATGGCCAGGAGGTGGCGCAGCTCCTGCTAATCGATCCGATCGGGATTGCGGGCGAGGCCGACGAGGACTTTGGTTCTCGGGTTTTCCAGGCGATGTTCCGAGGACGGCGCAGCAAACTTGTCGTTCGCCTGGCGGGCTGGTGGCGCCTGATCACGGGCGCCGGCCGTCGGAGCAGCGCTGCGGTAGGAGAGAACGATTACGCGATGTCGCGGCAGGAGTTCGATCGCCGTGTCGCGGACGTACGTCGGGACCAGAAGATCATGAAGGATCTGTCGTCGCTATTCGAGCTGAATACAGCGTTGCCATTCACGATGTCCGACGACGACTTTTCCGGCAAGGATCCGGACGCGTACCTGGCGACTTTCCTGTCGCGCGTCAAAACGGTTACGCCGGACGTCGATGCGGAGACAGTCGAAAGGATCCTGGTCCAGTACTACTGCCTGCAGTTGCCGGCGACGCATTTCTACCGGCTCAAGAACTATGACGGCCGGGTCGAGATCTTCGAGCCCGAAGGCCCCCAGGTAGGGTTGCTCGCAGCCTACTTCAGACCGTATGTCAGAAACCTTCGCATTCGCGTCCTGAAGGCCGGCGCCCCGTCTGCCAGAACGCAGTTCGTCTGCGCGAATCTCAGTCGGAGCCTCCGGACGCATTACCGCAGCATGCGGGACGACACGTTCGTCGCCAACCTGTGCGCAGAGCTGGAGACCTTGCTGAGCTAGGGATTCAGACCCACTTCCAGCATTGCACGGTGCCGACGGGTTCTCTGGTCGCAAGTGCCGCAACGAATTCCTTGGTGGGTGCCGCAATCGGTATCACGCGGTTGCCGGCCTCAACACTGACATGCACGGAACCGATGCCCAATCCATGCAGTTTCACCAGTGCTTCCTGCCGAACCCAGTGCTCCAGAAAACGGAGTTCACGCAAGGTCTCGGAAAGTGAAGCAAGCTCGTCGTACTCTTCGGGCGTCGAGCATGCGCCTGGAAAGCTGCAGTGCATCGGGGATGCTGCGGATTCGCTCGACGTCGACTCCGACTTCCCCATCGAATCGCACTGCAATGAGTGCGAGTGCATCTGAAGCCGAGGCGTTGAACCGAAAGCGATCCATTCCCATCGCAGGCGAAAGTGAAGGTTTACCGAAGGCAGAGTAAGTAAATTGCAGCGATTCCGGTGCACGGTCCGCATAGCGGCCGAGAATCTGCCGGAGCATACCGCGCGCGGCGACGAATCTGGCGCGATCCTGCGCAAATCGGAATCGGTCAGCGCGCGCGACTTCATCCTCGGCGAGCAGGCGTTCCAGTTCGGCGAGATGGGGAGGGGTCACATCCACGTCGAATGCCCATACGTGGGTTTCGCCGCCACTCAAGGCGGGCCACGAAGATGGAACGCTCCAGGTGTGGCTGCTCAGCGTGCCGCTGCGGTCCGCGATGGCCGCGTATTGCCGAAGTGGGCGATCTGTTCCGCGCGCAACTGATCGCACACGCGACCCTTCGGGAGGACGACGTCCGAATAGCTGAGCGGCTGGTCCTTGGGAACGTCGCGCACCAGCTTGCAGTCGACCGACAACGACATCGGCAGGTAGCTGTGGTCCAAGCTGTCTCGTAGGTGTCGATCAGGCCGTAGCTGGTGAAGCCGCCCATGCCGTCGAGCATCTCGCCGGCCTTGCAGGTCGCGCTTGGCGTAGGCGACGGCCTCGCAGACCGGGGCGCCGAGCGGCGTCAGCGTCGGATCATGGTGAACAGCACGGCGCGCGCGACCGAGTGCGGCAGCTGCAGGTGCGGCAGGTGGTACGGCGTGTAGAACATGTAGAGCGGCCCGTCGCCGAACTTGAAGTACGCCATGTACTGGCGCTTGACCGGGTGGTCGTTGTAACCCATGACGAAGGCGCCCGTGTGGGGCTCGGCGCCGAGCACGAAATCGACCAGGCCGCCGTCCTTGAAGTCGTCGCGGCGTGAAGTGGTTGCAGCAGGTCCTTCACGTGGGCGCACTCATGGCCGTACATGCCGAGCATGCCCGGCCGGAAGCCCGTGGCATTGCCGATGATCGCGGACTCGAGGGCGAGCTTGGAGCCGTCGGCGAAGGAGGCCACCATGGCGGGCTTCTGCTTGTGCTTCTCCGCGAATTCGCGCTGCGTGTCCGGGTTGCGGTAGCGGTTCGAGGAAGCCCTTGATCTGCCCCATCAGCACCGGCTTGTAGCCGATGCTGTCGACGAAGCGGTAGCAGGTTCATCGCCACGCCGGGCTCGTCGCCGTCCGTGTAGGTGTAGACGACGCCGTTGCGGTCGGCGTAGCACCTTCAGGATCGGGCCCGACGGCGGCGTCGGTCTCGGCGTTCATCAGGACGACGTGCTTGCCGTTGCGGATCGCCTCGAGCGCAGACCCGCGCGCCGGACTCGACGTCGCCCGTCGTCTCGATGATGGCCTCGACGCCGCCGGCGCGGCAGAGCGACCGTCGGATCGTCGGTGACGGCGTAGACGCCCGCGGCCATCGCGGCCTCGAGCTCGCGCGGGCGAGCGCGACCGATCGGAACTCCGTCGCGCCGGCCTCGCGGTAGGCGCGCTCGGCCTGGTCTACGCGTCGCGGTTGGCGATCGCCACGAGCCGCAGTCCCGGGATACGCGGTCAGGATCTGCGAGCGCGATGCCGCGGCCCATGTAGCCGGCGCCGACCATGCCGACGCGGACGGGATCGCCCGCGGCGAGCCGCTTCTGCAGCGCGGTGTCGACGATGATCATTGGGATCTCCTCGCGTCGCCTCGCGGCGGGCGACGCTCAGCATGAAGTCGGGCCAGTTCCGGTCCTGGTCCGAGACGACGCGGACCGGGGCCGGCCAGGTGATGCGCGAACGCCGGGTCGTCGAAGCGGACGCCGCGCGCGGCGTCCGGCGCGTAGCAGGCCGAAGTGAAGTAGGTCAGCTCGGTGTCGTCCTTCAAGCGTCAGGTAGCCGTGGGCGCAGCCCTCGGGAGCGTAGAGCATGCGGCCGTTGTCCGGCGTCAGCTCCACGCCATCCAGCGCCGGAAGGTCGGGCGAGTCGGGCCGCAGGTCGACGACGACGTCGTAGACGGCGCCGCGCGTGCAGCGGACGAGCTTGACCTCGGCGTGCGGCGGCTCCTGGTAGTGCATGCCGCGAAGCGTCCGCGCCTGCGGGCTGCACGCCGGTATTGACCTGCGCGATGCGCGTCGACGAGGCCGTGCTCGGCGAACTCGTGCTCGCACCAGGTGCGCGCGAAAAAGCCGCGCTCGTCGCGGCCGGGCTCGAGATCGATCGACGAACGCACCCGCCACTGGTGCCCTCGGTGAAGATACCTTCGGACGTCTTCCAGACCATCCAGGGACAATCGCCGCGCGCCTCCATGCGATCGAAGCGTGATCTTGTCCTTGAAGGTGTCCATCGCCTGCCAGAACCCGTCGTGGCGATAGCGCCGAGCAGGCTTCTTCTCGATCAGCCGCTGGAACGGCTGCTCGACCAGTTCCTCGCCCTCGCTGGATGTAGTCGAAGATCTCGCGCCGCAGCGACGAAGAAGCCGCCGTTGATGCGGAGCGCGTCGTCCGTGCATCGGGCCGATGCGACGTCGACGAGGCCGTCGGCGTCGGCGCTGCACCACGTGGAAGCTCTGCGACGGGCGCACCGCGGCGAAGCTCGCGACCACGTTCTTGCGCTTGAATCGTCGCACATGCGGTCGAGCGGCAGGTCGCGACAGGCCGTCGGAGTAGTTCGCGAGGAACATGTCCTCGTCTCTCGACGTACTTGCGCACGCGCAGCAGGCGCTGGCCGATGTTCGAGTGCAGCCCGGTGTCGACGAACGTGATGCGCCAGTCCTCGATGTCGCGGCTGTGCAGCTCGACCTTGCTGGCCGCCGTCGGACAGCGTGAAGTCGTTCGACATGCACTCCTTGTAGTGCAGGAAGTACTCGCGGATCAGGTCGCCGCGGTAGCCGAGGCAGAGCACGAAGTCCTTGTGGCCGAAGTGCGCGTAGTAGCGCATCAGGTGCCAGAGGATCGGCCGCGTAGCCGACGTTCACCAGCGGCTTCGGGATCGTGTCCGAGTGCTCGCGCAGCCGCGTGCCGAGCCCGCCGCAGAACAGCACGACTTTCATGGACTCCCGTCTCCTCCTGCGCCCTAGCGGCCGATGCCTTCGTACGTCGCGAACGCACTCGGGACGAACATGCGCCGCCCGTCGACGACGAGCGGCGTGCGGCCCAGTGCGCCGCAGCAGCGTCGGGCAGCCCTGCGAACTCCGCCCAGCGCGTGACGAGCACCACGACGTCGGCCTCGCCTCAACGCGTCCTCGAGCGTGGCTGCCGCGAGCCGGACGCCGCGCAGGTCCGGGTGGTACTCCGGCCGCGCGATCGGGTCGTAGGCCGAGACCTGGCGCCGGCGTCGCGGAGGAGCCGGAGGATCGGGAACGCCGGCGACTCGCGCAGTCGTCGGTATCCGGCTTGAACGCGAGACCGAGCACCGTGACCGCACGCCGCGCAGGTCCGGGATAGTGCTTGCGCGACCAGCGCGCAGCAGCTTCGTCCGGCTGCGTCGCGTTGATCTCGAGCACGCTGCGCGAGCAGCGGCATGTCGAGCCCGAGATCGCGCCCTTGCGCCACGAGCGCCGTGACGTCCTTCGGCAGGCAGCTGCCGCCGAAGCCGCAGCCGGCCTCGAGGAAGCTCGCGATGCCGGCCGTCACCGGCTCGGCCACCGGGCGGCGCGCGGTGAAGTAGGCCGACGCGTGCACGCCGCGCATCACGTCGGCCACGTCGACGTCGCCGACGCGCGGAGCAGAGCCGGCCGATCTCGTTGAGAACGAGATCATCGTGGCGAGCACGCGAATTCGAGGCGTACTTGATCATCTCCGCCGTGCGTGTTGTTGGTGCGGATGCGCGGGCGCGGCCGTCGAACGCCGCGTAGAGCGTCTGCAAGTGCGTCCTGCGTGCGCGTCGTCGATGCCGCCGAGCACGATGCGGTCCGGCGCGCATGAAGTCCGCGACCGCCTGGCCTTCGGTCAGGAACTCGGGATTCATGCCGAGCCCGAAGTCCGCGACCCGCGACGCTTGCCGGAGGCCTGCCTCGAGCGCACGCGCGGACCACGCCGTCGGTGGTGCCCGGAATCACGGTGCTCTTCACGACGACCGCGTGATAGCCTCGGCTTCGTCGCGCAGCGCCGCGCCGATCTCGCTGCGCGGCGCGCTCGACGTAGCTGCAGATCGATGCTTGCCCGTCGGCCGCCGGCGTGCCCGACCGCGATGAACGTGACGTCCGAGTCTGCGACCGCGCGCGGCAGGTCGGTCGTGGCGCGCAGCCGCTTGCCGACGTGCGCTTGAGCAGCTCCGGCAAGCCCGGCCTCGTGGATCGGGGCGCGGCCCGCGTTGATCGCTGTCGACCTTGGCCGGATCGAGGTCGACGCAGGTCGACGTCGTGGCCGCGCTCCGCCAGGCAGGCGCCCGGTGACGAGGCCGACATAGCCGGTGCCGACGATCGAGATCCGCATCAGGCCGCTGCCGCCGACTGGATTGTGGTGGTACCAGACCAGCGAGCGGTAGACGCCTTCTTCGACGAGCACCTGCGGCTCGTAGCCGAGCTGCTCGCGCGCCTTGTCGATGACCGGGCAGCGGCGGTTCGGGTTGTCGACCAGGTAGTCCGCTTCCTGCGGCCTTGCCGAGCACGACCTTGCCCTGGTAGCCGAACAGCTCGCTGCGCGGTCTCGATGACGATGCCGCGCGAGCTCGGCCATCGAGATCTCCGGCCGTTCGATGCCGACGTTGTAGGGCTCGCCGATTGCCGCCGCGCACGAGAACCTTGTAGTAGCCGGTGATCGCGTCCGTGGCGTAGCAGAAGGTGCGCTTGGGCGAGCCGTCGGAGAACATGACGATGTCGCGCCCGGCGAGCACGTCCGGGCGAAGTCCGGGATGCACGCGGCCGTCGGTGATCTTGAGTCCCGGGCCGTAGTTGTTGAACGGCCGCGCGATCTTGACCGGCATGCCGTGCGTGCTGCGCGAAGGTCGACGCAGAGCGTCTCGCCGAAGCGCTTGGACTCGTCGTAGCAGGCGCGCGGGCCGGTGCACGACACGTTGCCGCGATAGGTCTCCGGGCGTCGGGATCGCGTCCGCGAGCGGGTCGCCGTAGATCTCGCTCGACGAATAGAACAGGAAGCCTCGCACGGGCCGGCCGGCCTCGCGCTCCGCGACGGCGTAGTCGAGCAGGTTGCGCAGGCCGTTGATGTTGGCGTCGATGCACTTGAGCGGCTGCGCGCGGTAGTAGATCGGCGAGGCGATGCCGGCGGCGTGGATGATGTAGTCGAAGTGGCCCATGTCGTGCGGCAGCGGCTGGATCATGTCCTGCCGCACGAGGGTCGAGGTCGGGCTCGCCGCGCAGCGCCTCGAGCCAGGCCGGCACGCCGCGCATGTAGTTGTCGTAGACCGTGACGTCGATCGCGCCGCGCCGCTGCGCGGGTGCGGTTCCAGTGCAGGGCCGCCTGCACAGGTAGTAGCCGAGGAAGCCGCCGCCGCCGGTGATCAGCAGCGCGGCCGCCGGCCATTCTCGGAGAACTCGGCGTCGAGGTCGGTGCAGATCGTCTCGAGGTCGTCCGCGAGCAGCTGCTGCCAGCGGCATCAGCGGGCTGTCCCATTGCATGACTCCTCGGCGCGTTAAAGCATCGAGCTTGCGCGCATGGAACGCCTCGGCGAGGCCCGAGGGCGCGTTGCACTCGATGCCGCGCAGGCGCAGGTGCGCCTCGGAACAGATCGCGGCTGAACCAGGCGCGCGTCGCTGGGACGGGAAGCACTCCATCAGCATGTCGAGCTTCGCGCCACATCGTCGTCGCGCGAGCGGCACGTAGAGATTCGGGTGGCCGAGATCGCCTTCGTATTTCGGGATCTCGTATTCGAGCGACGAGGTGATCGCGAAACGTGTTCCAGGTGAGTTCGGCGACCAGCGGTGGTCCTGGTGCCGGTCCTCGAGCCGGTGCGTGAGGATCAGGTCCGGCTGGACGCGCTGCCTTGAGCGACTCGAAGTGGTCCTTGATCTCGGCGCCGTCGAAGGGGAGGTAGCTCATCCGGAAGTTCAGCACCTCGACCTCTGCGCCGCGCCGCGCCGGTGGATCGCGGCCGCCGCCTTGCGCGTCTCCTGCTCGCGCGCCGTCCTCGCCCGTGAACACGACCCACTCGAACGCGCTGCTCGGAATGGCGCTCCTGAAGCTCATCAGCGTGCCGCCGCAGCCGATCTCGATGTCATCGCAGTGCGCGCCGAGGCACAGCACTTTGAGCGGCTCACCCGCGGGCAAACTCAACGACAACATGCGATCCATCCCCAATCGATTGAATTTGCTGGCGGTAAGTGTCGCCGGAATGACCCTCCGCGACAACATGGCGGAGCCAACGCCGTTCACAGATTCGCTTGCGGCAGCGCGCCGAAAGCCTGCCCTTGAGTTGGCGATCGAGCCATTCGCCATGCCGTGCGAGGAATGGCGCCAGGATCGTCCCAGGCGAAATAGGCGAAGCTCCGGCTGCCGAGAACGGATCCCAGCCAACCGTCGTGCGTAATCGACCCGCGCTCGCGTAGCTCGCGGAACGCGCGGAGATCGGGGCCCAGGAAGCATCCAGCGGACTCGCTCTGGCCGTCCCGGGGGCCGGGAAGGCCTGTCCGACTGCATCGTGGTAGGCGAGCAGGGGCACATCCAGTCCGGATCGCGTGATCAATTCCTGGCCCGAGAACCGTGCGCACATTGATTTCCATGAGAACGAATCGGCCGTCGCGGGGTCGCGCCGGAATTCGACCGTGGCGGCCCGCGATGGCCGGTGATCGCGAGCAGTCGGAGCCCGAACTCGGCACCAGCGGTTCGTCCGCGATGTCCTGAGGCTGCCGTCGCCCGACGCCGAGCGGATACTGGCGGATCTTGCGCTTGGTTCGCCAGCCGACGGGCCTGACCCCGCCGGTCGATGTAGGTCGAGAGCCGAATGCATGTCGCTGTCGTCCCGGGAATGATTTCGATCGGGATCGCGGTGAGTGCAGCGACATGAAGTCCTCGAGAATCGCGCCGAAGCTCTCGATGTCCTGCGCCTCGAGTTTGCCGCGACGCACGCGCCGCCATTCGTGGCCCATCGCGGGCTTGACGTAGCAGGGTGCGCCGACGATTTCGATGGCCGCTTCGATGTCGCCCGGTTCCCGACGACATGGAATCGCGGATGACGGAATTCCGATGCTGCCGCGCCGTCTGCGTAAAGGCTTGCGCCTTGTCGACGATGCACTCCAGCACGCGAATAGCTTGGCGATACGAAGCAGAATTTTTCCGCAAGCCGCTCCTGATGCTTCGCAACCAGCAGCGCGTCCTCGATCACCGGTCGCAAACAGAAACGGCTTCGGGCCGGGCGCGGCCAGGCGAGCGCCAGCAAAGTGGTGATCGCCCGTCGTCGAGTTCATCGAGATGCACGAATCGCGAGACATAGCGGCTCCGGCGACGGCCGAGTCCTCCGGTGGGGCGGCCACCGTGACATTCAGGCCGGCGCGGCCAAGTGATCGCGCGGCGCTCAGCGAGTTCGGGACTCGCCCTGAGAATCAGTGCGTCCACGCATGACCTTGCGCCGGCGGCAGCCCGGGCTCGGAATCGGCGCGGGTCGTCGGGCTCAGTCGACTGTGCGGCGGCCGCGCGACTTTCGGCGCTGGCCGCCGGCATACCAGGCGGCCCGTTCCTGCCGTACTTGAAGCGGCGGTCTTGTTCGTCCTCGCGCCGGTCGACGTACTTCTTGAAGCGGCAGCGGCACTTTGTCGGCATCGTGCAATTGGGCATCGGCAGCGGCGGGGCGTGGTCGGCGAGGATCCGCACGCCTTCCAGCGCGCCGACGGCGCCGCAGCACTTGTGCCGGCGTCGCAATCGTGACGGCCGGGAATTTCTTAGCTTGCGGCCATGGCCATAAAAAAGGGGCGGCCGTAGCCGCCCCCCATTCCCCAGCGGAGCATTCCCATCTTGTTCTTCTGACGCCTTCCCCCCCTTCGATTCGATCGCGATGACGGCGCAAAGCGCCGGCTGCGCGGCCCACGAGTGTCGTGGCCGCGACGATCCGTCACCGCAGTAATTCCGTGGATTGAAGCAACGTCGCAAACTCCATGGCCGGTTACTGGACAGCGATCCTGTTCGGTAACCCGGCAGTCTTCCCATTGCGGGGAGACCCGTGGCTTTGCGACCCCGCCTCGCAGCGGGTGTGCCGTTTCGTCAGACGATGTCGTCTGTTCGGAAGTAATCCTAACATCGCGTCGCCATTGAGCGACAACGGACATCACAATAATCGCGGACAGCAGCATCGCAGGCCTGATGATTTCTCAAGAATTTCGCGGTATGTCCCCTGGCGTGACGCGGTTCTCAGTTTGGCATGCGAGCTATGTACTAGACTCGGGCCTGCACCAAGGGCAAACCCATCGAAAGGTGGGGACGCAAAGCTTCCGGGCTAAAGACTCTTCGCGAGTCCATGCCAGCGGGGTTGCCGGCAAGAGAGGCGCGCTGAATCGCAGCAATTCGCTCGCTCCGCGCATCGATTGTCGTCAATGACCGACCAGCGGCGGCTGACGAGTTCCCATCCGCCCGATAGGTTTGCGCCCTCTTTGCGGAGCAAGAGGGGCGGGCATGCAGTCGAAAGTTCGCGTTGGTCTGGTCATGGGTGCGGCACTGCTCCTGAGCGCCTGCTTCGATCGGATGACGATGACGACAGCGAGAACGGCGATGGCAACGGCGACCCGCCGGCCGCTCAGAACAGGCGCCGACGATCGCGGGTTCGCCGCCGCCGAACATCCTGGAAGGCGAACTCTACGAATTCATCCCGACCGCGAGCGAGCCGGACGGCGATACGCTCGAATTCACGATCGCGCGCAAGCCCGCCTGGGCGAGCTTTGACCGCGCGACGGGCCGCCTCTGGGGTACGCCGGCCGCGGAAGATGTCGGCAATTTCACGAACATCGGAATCTCGGTTTCGGACGGCAAGGCAACGGCCGCACTCGCGCAATTTCGACATCACCGTCAATCAGATTGCGCTCGGTTCAGCGACGCTGTCCTGGAAGCCGCCGACCGAAAATGCGGACGGGTCCGCGCTGACCAACCTCGCGGGCTACCGCATCTACTACGGCCGCAATCGCGACAATCTCACCGAGTCAGTCGATCGTCCTCAACAATCCGGGCCTGACCCGCTACGTGGTCGAGAACCTGTCGCCCGCGAAGTGGTACTTCTCGATGACATCAGTCAATTCGAATGGCGTCGAAAGCCGGCGCTCGCCGACTGTCAGCAAGACAGTTACCTGATCGAAGCGGCCGCGCCTAGCGGCTTCCAGAAAAAATTGCGCGACAGGTTGTCGCAGCATCGCTACACGTCGGCCATAACTGTCGTCATTCGAAGACGTGTGACAACTGAGTAATTTCTTGCAGATCGATACGGTGCGCCCCTCAATAGATTGTACGAGGGGCTCGTATGCGGATTTTACCGCTGGTACTCACGCTGTGCGTCGCTTTTCTGTTCACGGGCTGCCTGGGTTCGGGCGGAGGCAGCAGCCAAAATGGAGCCCGCGTTCGCCCGCAGGAAGGCAATCAGCCGCCGACCATTACGGGATCGCCAGCGCCCAGCATCCTCGAGGGTGAGACCTATGAATTCACGCCGGCGGCCACAGATCCCGACGGCGACACACTCAAATTCCAGATTGCCGGAAAACCGGACTGGGCGAACTTCGAGCCGGCCACCGGCCGGCTCTGGGGGACGCCGGACGCAGGTGACGCAGGAAACTTTGCGAATATCCGGATTTCGGTGGCAGATGGAAAGGTCTCGGTCGCGCTGAATGCTTTCGGCATAGCGGTCAACACGGTGGCTTCGGGCTCGGCAACCCTTTCCTGGAATCCACCGACCCAAAACGCCGATGGGTCGAACCTGACCAATCTGGTGGGTTACCGGATCTACTACGGCCGCAGCGCCACAGCGCTCACTCAGTCGATCGTCATAAACAATCCCGGCTTGACCCGGTATGTGGTTGAGAACCTGTCGCCCGCGATGTGGCACTTCACGATGACTTCGGTGAACGCGAAGGGCACGGAAAGCAACAGGTCGCCGAAGGTCAGCAAGACGATCAGCTGAGTCCGCTCCGACATTGACGCCTCTTGTCGCCCGCGCGACCATCGAGCGGGCGACACGGAGGTGGGTCATGTCAGATCTGGAAGGGCATTTCGAAGCGGCGCAGGCGGCGGCCAAGAGACTGACGACAAGCCCGACAACGACACGCTTCTCGAGCTGTATTCGTATTACAAGCAGGCGACGGAGGGCGACGCCAGCGGCGCGCGACCCGGCGCCTTCGACTTCGTGGCCCGAGCCAAACACGACGCCTGGGCGGCCCGCAAGGGCATGAGAAGGACGTGGCCATGCGCGGATACATCAAGCTCGTGGAGCACCTCCAGTCAATTTGAAGTATTCGCCAATCGGCGACAACGTCGTCGAACACCGACAACGGCGCCTAGAAAGTATTCGCCGACCCGATAGCTTGCGCCCTCTTCATGAAAAGAGGGGCTGGCATGAAAGCGAAACATTGGTCGGCGATTGCCATTGGGATGGCAGTCACGATGACCGGCATACCAGCCTGGGCTGGGTCCGCGACCCTTTCCTGGTACCCCCCGACCGAGCTCGTCGACGGCACGGCGCTGACGAATCTGGCGGGCTACCGCATCTATTACGGTAAGAGCGCGACGGCGCTGAACCAGTCAATTGTGATAAATAATTCGGGCCTCACCCGCTATTTAGTCGAGAATCTCTCGCGTGCCAAGTGGTATTTCGCGATGACTGCCGTGAACTCCCAGGGAACGGAAAGCGCGCGGTCGACGACGGTCAGCAAAAGGATCTCCTAGGCTTCGAAACCGCCGTTGGTGGCTTGACATAAGCGAATCGAGAACGCAATTCACACTATTGGTGTCTGCCGAACGAGGGACAATGGACGTTCGGGGAGGATTCGGCAATCGAATCCACGGGAAGGGAGTTCGCCCGGAGAAATCCGGCCATCAGCGATGAACGAACCGATCGTATTCAAGCGCAGCGTCCTGATCGGACAGCTCGTCCTCATCCAGCTTCTGGTGCCGCCCCTGGTCGCCATCGGCACGCTGTATGGCCTGACAGTCCTTTACGACGTTAGGTTCGACAGCGAGTTCCGCATGCTCGCGGTCCTGGTCGCGCTCCTGTCGCCCACCGTCATGAAGCGTCCGCAGGTCAGCACGCTGACCGATCATCCCGCGCTGGGGCTCGATCGCGGTCAGCCTGATCATGCGCTGGCTTGTCCTGCTCGCCATCCTGTTTGCCATCGGCTACGCGACCAAGACATCCACGCGAATTTCCCGCCGCGTCGTCCTGACCTGGGCCATGGTGACCCCGATTCCGCTGATATTCGTCAGCCTCGCGTTCAACGAGATTCGTGCGGCAATTCATGCTCGCGCCGAGCAACGCTCGCGTCGGCGGTCGTCGCCGGTTACAACGACGTCAGCCTGGCACTGGTCGAGCGCATCCAGGCGGACCCGGGGCTCGGCATCCGGGTCACCGGGTTTTTTGACGACCGGAGCGCCGAGCGCCTCGGGCTTGCCGGTCGGCAAGGAGTTGCTCGGCGGCCTCTCGGACCTGGCGGCGTTACGTCAACTCGCAGAAGGATCGACCTTATCTTCATCGCCCTGCCGATGCGGCAGGTGCAGCGTGTCGTGGATCTGCTTGGACGAGCTTCGCGATACGACGGCTTCGATTTATTTCGTGCCCGACATATTCGTCATGGACCTGATTCAGTCGCGCACGGCGGAGATTTCCGGAATTCCGATCGTCGCGATGTGCGAGACGCCCTTCCAGGGCACACGCGGGCTGGTCAAGCGCACTGATGGATCTCGGCATCAGCCTGCTCGCCCTGGTGCTTTTGCGCCGTTCCTGCTGCTGGTGGCGCTCCTCATCAAGCTGGGCTCGCCGGGTCCGGCGATTTTCAGGCAGCGCCGTTACGGGCTCGACGGCCAGATCATCGACGTGTACAAGTTCCGCACGATGACTGTCGTCGAGGACGGCCCGCAAATTCAGCAGGTCACGCGTAACGATCCGCGCGTCACGCCGATCGGACGCTTCCTGCGGCGATACTCGATCGACGAACTGCCCCAGCTATTCAATGTGCTTGCCGGAAGCATGAGCCTGGTCGGGCCCGCGCCCCCACGCCGTGGCGCATAATGAGGAGTATCGCGGGCTCATCAAGGGCTACATGGTGCGCCACAAGGTGCTGCCCGGCATTACGGGACTCGCCCAGGTCAATGGTTGCCGCGGCGAAACCAGCCGGCTTGAAGACATGAAGGCGCGGATCGAATACGACCTCGACTACCTCCGGCAATGGACGCCGTCACTGGATCTCAAGATCCTGTTCAAGACGGCAATCCAGGTCGTTGCGCGATCGCAAAGCCTATTGACGTAGCCTCGGCCCGAGGCTGCCCGAACATGACACATGGCTCCGTCGGACTGGCCCGGGGGATTCTCCGCAATGCCGCCGCGCTTTTCCTGGTGGGGCTGTTTGCCAAGGGGGCAGGGCTCATCATTGCGGTGCTCGTCGCCCGGTTTCTCGGCGACGGATGCAATGGGACTCTTCGCCGTGCTCTTCTCTGTCGCGGTCCTGGTCGAGACCTTCATATCGCTCGGCATGTCGGACAGCCTCGTGCGCGACGTGGCGGCGCGTCCGACCGAGGCGCCCGGGGTGTACCTCGCTGCGCTGAAGCTGGCCGGATGGGTCAGCGTGATGCCGGTGGCTGGCCTGGTGGTTGCGGCGTTCCTCGTGGACGAATACGCGTCGGCCCGCTCGAGCCTGGTGATTCTGGCGGTCGGAACGCCCATTTCCGGGGCCTTCGTCGTTGCGCAGGCGGTGCTCCAGGGCGCCGAGCGCGTGCTGTTGCTGACCTGGGTCGACGTTCCTGGCGCGAATCATCAGCGTTGCCCTTCTCGTCTATGCCTTCTATCGCGGCGCAGGCATTGAGGCGGCATTTGCGTCCCGTGTGCTCTTCCACCTGCTCTCGCTCGCGGTCTTCTCGTGTCATCCTGCTGCGACGCCGGGATGTGGGCCGAGTCGCCCATTCCGCGCGCCACCTGCTCACGCGAGCCGCGCCATTTGCGGTCAACAAGGCCATCCGGGAGCTCAGCACCCGGTTGCCCTCATTCGTGCTCCCGGCATCGGTCGGGCTTGCGGGCGCGGGCATCTTCGATTCCGCGAACCGCATCCGCAGCACGCTCGAGCATGACGATGTCCGCAAGCATCACCGGACTGATGCCGGCATTCGCGCGAAACGCCGGTGAACCGGAAAAGGACTCGGGCGCACTGATCGGATACAGCGTGAAGTACATGTGCATCGGCCTGTCGATGGTGGCAACGGTCGTTGCGCTGCTGTCCGAATGGATCGTGAAACTGCTGTTCGGGGGCGAGTTCGCGGCGGCGGCTCTGCCGCTTCAGCTGCTGACGTGGGCGCAGGTACTCAACGGCGTCGACGCCGTGCTACAGCAGGCGATGCTTGCGCGGGGAGTGGTGGGACCCGCGGTTCGCAACTCCGCGATCGGCGTGGCCGCCCAGCTGGCGTTGCTCATCCTGCTGTCCAGGATCCTCGGCCTGCCCGGAGCCGCACTGGCCGTCCTGCTGTCGTCCGCGATGATCATGGCGATCGACCTGCGTTATCTCGTCCGTAATGTGATCGCGATTCCAGTTTGGCACTTTGCCATCGCTCCATTGATTGCCGCGTTTTCGGTGGCTTGCCTGATGCTCGCCGCAGATCACGTTTCCTTCGCGCCGCGCGCCCTCGTTGCCGTTGGAAGTTGGGCCGTTGCGGTGGCATTATTCCGCGTCCTTCCGCGGGATGAACTGAGCTTCATCTGGTGGCTCTTCCGGCCACGCAAGGGAAATCGGGTGAAGAACGTGCAGCAAAATGAATCAGGCCGCGTGCGGGCGATCATACTGACGACGCAGCGGAGCGGCTCGACGTTCCTGGTCGAATGCCTGCGCTCCCATCCGGAAATCGAGTGCTCCGGCGAGATACTGAATGGCCAGCCCGACCATGCCGTGCCGCCGTTCCGCGGGCCGTTCAAGCAGGTCATGAAAGCCTTGCGAATCGCCCGGACGGGTGCCTGGATGCCGGGCCGCTGGATGGACGCCTTCTATGGGCGCGGTCGCGCGAAGGTCCGTTGCTTCAAGGCCATGTACAACCAGCTGTCGCGTCCATTTGCTCTTCGCTACCTTGTCGAGAATGAGGATGTGCGGGTCATTCACCTGCGCCGGCACAACCTGCTGAAGGTCCATGTCTCGACGCTGCTGATGAACAAGAGGGAGAAGATCCAGGCCACGGCGCCCACCGAGGCCGTGTGGATTCACGTGGACCCGGCCAAGGCGATCGCGAACATGCGCAAGGCCCGCGAGTACTACGAATCCTTCGACAGGGCTTTCGAAAAGCATCCGCGACTTCAGGTCTCGTACGAGAGCCTGTTCGACGGCGCATTTCTTCAGGCGGATACCGCCCGCCGCATCTGCGATTTCCTGGACGTCGCGCAGTTCCGGATGCAGTCGAAGCTCACGAAGCTCAATCCTGAGTCCTTGCGGGACATGGTGACCAACTACGATGAGCTGGCTGACGCGATATCCACGACCGAATTTGCCGACATGCTCGCAATGAGCAGGGCGCCCACTCAGGGCTTCTGGGACCTCCGGACCTCGCCGACTCCGGGCGCAGGTGAAAAGACCGTCTGTTTGATCCGCTCCGCGGCGCCGACAATCCCAGGAGCCACGCTGCCGATCAGGTCAACTGCCATACGGGCGGCGTTGTAATTCCTGAACCACCAATTGAGCAGGAGCCGTCCGCGCCCGCAACTTCGCAACCCGCGACAAGCGTGCATTCGACACCACTTTCCAATAGGTGCCATACAGCCGGCAGACCGGGAAGCTGAATCGCTCTGTGTTGCGGGTATCGTGCCACGCCGCCCTATCTTTCGGCTTCTTCCGTGCTCGCGAGTAGCGAGCCTCGTGATCGCGTACCCTGATTAGCGCGCCTGGTACCAAGATGAATTGCCCGAACAGCGATACCTGCGCGAGCAGCGCCCGGTCCGCACCATGGAAACTGGGCAAAAGCATTGAGCCTTCGAGAACGCTGCGCCGGAACACGCCCATCATGTCGTAGCAATCGTGTGGCTCAAGGACAAGGGCGGCGAAACGTGTGGTGACATCGTCTGATTCCGAACCGGGAACATGGTGCTGATGCACGCCCAGGCTGTTGCCGGATTCGTCGATGTAATCGATGTCCGACTGACAGACGGCCGCATCTGGGTAAACTTCAAGCGCATCAATACAGGCGCGCAGGAAATCCGGCTGCAGCACGTCATCATGAGCCGCCCACTTGAAGTACTTACCTCGACAAAGCTCGAAGGTCCGGTTGTAGTTCGGATGCGCGCCCAGGTTAACGTCGTTCCGGAAGTATCGAACCCGACCGTCCGAAGCCGCGAAACGACCTGCAGATTTCCTCGGTGCGATCCGTCGACGCGTTGTCGGAGATAACGAGCTCGAAGTCGGCAAACGACTGACGCAGGACGGACTCGATGGCCTCTGCGAGGAAGCGCTCGCCGTTGTAGACGGGCATGCCGACGCCGACGACGGGGGACGCGGAAATGGCGGGCATGTCACATTCTAGCCGACATAATTCTGAGCGATGGGCGCTTCGGATGAGTCCCGGGCAGCGGGGTCGGCAGCGTGTGATACAGTGCCAAAAAAAGCCGGGAAAGGTTCTGTAAAATGGCTGCGGTGAAGGAAAACCCATGAAAAGGATCCTGCTGGCTTGCGGCGTGACTGCCGCGTCGCTGCTCGCGGCCGGGCCCTCGTGGGCTGCCGACGTGCAGTCTGTTCCCGCCATCGACCTGCAGGTCGAGCAGAACGACAATTTTCGTCTCGATCCGGACAGCGCCAACACGTCGAGCACGACCGGATACATCGCCGATGCCGTATGGCTGCTCAATGTGGCCACTCCGCGTGGCGAGACCTTGATTCGACCCCGAGTGAGGCTCCAGAAATATCCCGACGACGACGCTATCGAAAGAATCGAAGCATTCTTCGATCTCGACTCCATTTACCGCTGGGAGCGCAGTTCGTTCCAGCTGAACGCGGGGTACTCGAGCCGCGATGTTTACAACACCGAGACGCTCGGCGGAGAGTTCGACCCGGACGATCCGGACAGCCCGGACAACCCGGAGTCGGGTACGGTCACGACGGGCGAGACGCGCCAGCTCTTGCTGGTACGGCCGACGTTCGAGCACCAGCTGACGGAGCGCACGAGCCTGGGCGTCAGCGCGGAATACCAGATCGCCGAATACAGCTCCGACGACGTCGTCACGAAGTCCGACTATGACTACGGGCGCTTCGGTGCATACCTGAGCTGGCGATTGAATCCGCGCGCCGACATTTCGACGGGGGCCTATGCATCGAGTTTTGAGACCGACGACGGATCTCGAGAAGGTGGACGCAGTCGGAGCCGAGCTCGGCTACGGCTACCGCTGGTCCGAAACCGACGGAATCGAGGCGTCGGTGTTCTATGAGCAGAACGACATCACGGAGGAGTCGATCTTCGGCACAATCCAGGAAAACACCTCAGATGTCGGTGGAAGCCTGACGGCTTACCGCAAACTCGAGGTGAGCAGCTGGCGCCTGTCGGTCGGCAGGCAGTTTGCCCCGACCGGCGACCGCGGCAAGTCGACGATCGACCAAATCCGCCTGCAATACGACCGCGACCTGAGCCAGCGCCTGAAATTTCGCGGCGCCGCCCGCTACGAGTCGCGCAGCGGTATCTCGGACACGCACGCACCAGCGGCAGCGATGCGCGCGATTACGCGCGCCTCGACCTCGGGCTTAAGTGGTACTTGACGCAGACGTGGTACCTGGGCGGCGGCTACGCCTACATCTGGCAGGACCGGGAGGCAGATCCCTCCGACGCGGCCAATAACAAGTTCTTCATCAATTTCGGATACCAGGGCCTCAACCGGAAACAGTGATGCGGCTTCAGCGATGAAAGGAATGCGGATGACTGGCATGTTGCGCGATGCATTCTTGACCGGCCTCCTGGCCCTGTTCGTCGCGTTCTGCGCGCATGCGCAGGGCGCCGACAGCGACTATCGCCTGCATGCGGGCGACAGCATCACGGTGTCGGTCTGGAAGGAACTTGACCTTCAGCGGAAGGTCATGATCCGCCCTGACGGCCGATTTTCATTTCCGCTGGCCGGCGAGGTCCAGGCCGCGGGCCGCACCGCCGACGAAGTGCGCGTCGACATCGAGGGCAAGCTCAAGAAATACATCCCGGAGGCCGTTGTCACGGTCATCGTCGAGGACTTTTGCCGGCAACCGCGTGTACGTGATCGGGCAGGTGAACAAGCCGGGCATGTTCGTCATGAATCCGTAGCTGACCGTGCTGCAGGCGCTGAGCCTCGCCGGCGGATCGACGCCGTTCGCAAAGCTCGACAACATCAGCGTCATCCGCGGCTCCGGCGCGGCGCAGAAGACGCTGCCGTTCCGTTACGACCAGGTGGTGGAAGGCAAGTCGCTGCAGCAGAACATCGCGCTTGAGAGCGGCGACGTCGTCGTCGTGCCCTAGAGGTTAGGAACGCACATGACGATCGAAGACGCAATCCGGCGCGCCAAGATCCTCGGCCAGGCCCGGCTGCAGCAGGATGCAGGACGACGGACAGCCACAGAGCCGCGAGTCGCAGCCGGCCGAGGCAGCGCGCATCCGCGCGCGCACCGCGCGAGCCCGGCCATGCGATTCGATCCGCTGCAAAAGGTCGAAATCTCGGCGGAGGCCTGCGAGCAGAATCGCGTGCTGCTCTCGGACAGCCAGCTTCGCGAATTTCCGGCGGCGGATGCCGCCTACCGCTTGCTGCGCAGCCGGCTGCAGAATCGGCTCAAGCGCAACAACTGGTTTTCGCTCGCGATCGCGAGCCCGAGCCAGGGCGACGGCAAGACGATCACGGCATTCAATCTTGCGATCAGCATCGCGCGCGAGAAGCAGAAGCCCGTCTATCTGCTCGACCTCGACATGCGCAATCCGAGCGTCTGCCGAGTTCCTCGGCATTCGCGACATCCGGCCGCTTGCCGGATTATTTCCTGGGCCACGCAAAGCCTGAAGAAGTACTCTTCCAGACATCGTTTCCGAACCTGATCGTTGCGGGCGCCTTGGCGCCGACGGAGAGCGCATCGGAAATGCTCGCGGGACCGCGATTCAGCGACCTGCTCGCGCACATCCGCCTGCGTTCGCCGGACGCCTTCGTGCTGGTGGACCTGCCGCCGGTCAACGATGACCGACGAGGCCTTGCTGGTCGGGCCGCGCGTGGACGCGTTCCTGGTGGTCGTGTCGGAAGGCAAGACGGAGCGCAAGAACCTCGCGCAGACGCTCAGTACGCTGGGCGAGTTCACGGTCGCCGGCGTCGTGATCAATCGGTCGAGCGAAAGCCACACGATCGGCTACGAGCAGTATTCGGCGTAACTCACGCGCGTCGCGGTGCGCTGATGGCGATGCTTCTGCCGGCCGGAACGACGACTGATCCGGCACGAGCTCGCCGACGGTCGTCGATCTACACGCACTCGCTGCTCGAGCGGTCCATGACATTCATCCTGAGCCATGCCGAGGCGCTCACGCGCTACGGCCGGTATATGCCGGGCGCGCACCGAGTCGACGGGCTCTCGACTGCCCGAGGATCGGGTCGTCACGGCGAACGACGGCGGCTGTCCGGGCCTGCGACGGAGTTCCTGTTCCGGCGATTCGGCATGGCGCGGCCGCTTGCCGGACGATCTGCAGTCGTTTCGAGCCGTCACTGGTGCATGCGCACTTCGGGCTAATCCGGCCCTGCCGCGCTGACCCTGGCCGAGGCGCTCGGAGTCCCGCTCGTCGTCACCTACCATGGCCAGGATGCGACGATCACGCGACGAGGAGGCACGTCGGAGCTGGCGTGGCCGCGAATATCTGCGCGGCAGGCGCCGCGTCATGCAGACGGGCGGCCTCATCATCGCGGTGTCCGACTTCATCCGCGGCAGGCTGCTCGCGAAGGGATATCCGGCAGACAAGGTCGTCACGCATCGCAACGGAATCGACCTCGGCTTCTTCCGGCGCAGCGCGCCAGGCGCGTGAGCCGGTCGTGGTGTTCGTCGGCCGATTCGTCGAAAAGAAGGGCTGCGAATACCTGATCCGCGCGCTCGGGCAACTGCGTGAGCGAGGGCGCGCCGGTCCGCGGCGTGCTTGTCGGCGACGGTCCGCTGCGACCCGCGCTCGAGCGACTCGCCGGTGAAGTCGGGCGCCGACGTCGAATTCACCGGGTTCCTGCCGCTGGCCGAAGTCAGGGATTGGCTCGGACGGGCACAGTCGTCGGCCGTGCCGAGCGTCACGGCCGCGAACGGCAACAGCGAGGGCTTGCCGACAGTCATCCTCGAGGCGCAGGCCATGGGTACGCCCGTCGTCGCGACGCGTCATGCCGGGAACGCCGAAGGCGTAGTCGAAGGCCGATCGGCGCTCGCTGGTCGATGAGCGGGATGTCGAGGCCTGGCGCAGGCAATCCGCTTCTTTCTCGACGATCCCGCAGCGGTCGAGTCATTCGGCGCTGCCGGCCGCGCGTTCGTCGAGTCCAATTCGATATCGTGACGCAGGCGCAGGGCCTCGAACGATCTCTACGATCGCGTGCGGGGGCGAGCGCTCGTGACCCGCGATGAGACTGATTGCAGGTTCCGGCCGAAGCGGCACGACCTGGGTGCAGGATGCCCTTGCGGCCGCCAACCGGCTGCGCCCAGTTTTCGAGCCGCTGCATCCCTATGTGTCGGAGATCGGCGATCGCTACGCGCATCGCGCGATTGCGCCGGACGAGATCATCCGGAACTTAGAGAGTTTCCTCATCGACGTGTGTGCCGGGCGCGGCCCACGGTTGTGGACCAGTATCGGCAACAGGCAGCGCTGGCTTGTTCCGCCGCCGGCGGAATTCTCGGACCAAACAGGATGCCGGGCGGGTCTAGGCGGCATTGGGCCAAGTTCCTGAGGGAGATGCCGCAGCATGACCTTGCGGCTGGCCGGCGACGGAGCCGCTCGTCAAGTGCATTCGCGCCAACCTGATGCTTCCCTGGATTGCGCGGCATTCGAATGCCGGGTTGTGCTCATCGTTCGCCATCCCGGGGCAGTGATCGAATCGGAGCTGCGGAAGGTTGGAACGCGGAATTTGCGCTCGAACGGTTCCGGAACGATGCGAGACTGCATGAACTGACGAACGGTCGGTACCCGCTTCTGACAGGCAATTGAGTCACGTCGAGGCGCTAGCCGCCCGGTGGGTCATAGAGAACCAGTGGGTTGTCGAATCGACAAATACCCAGTGGCATTAAGATCGCGTATTACGAAAGACTCAGGTCATCGGATAGCAGCGAATGGGCGCGTCTGTGCTCCGCATTGGACCTTTCCACCGTGCCGAAAATCGATTTGCTGACACGGCCGTCCCAACAGAGCGGCGCAGGGAGGATTTCCACTTCGATCGAGCAGTCCAAGACTCCAAGATGGATGAGTGCCTTGACTGCGGAGCAGACCGATCAGGTGCGCGGAATCCTGGAGGCCGCCGAGTTCGGTACATACGTGCTGCATGAGCCGTTTCCCCGGGAGTCGACACAGGTCGAAGGAGAGTGTGGCTTTTCAGTGGCAAACCGATGAACTCTTCGGATATCTGGCTCCTTGCCGTCGGGCTACTGGCAGTTGTTTTCATGATGGTCGTGACGGCAAGCGCACGGCGCGCCGTAGCCATTGGAGTGCTGATCGCGCTCATACCGTTTCAGGTCGTGGAGACGCGCTATGCGTCTTCAAGCGTACTTATGGCGTATGCGATGGCTGGAACGATGATAGTCATGGGCGACTTTAAAGTTCGAATGTTGCCCGCGATCGGTCTCGGTACTTCTGGCCTATGTAATGAGTCTCGTTCAAGCCGACGGGTATCGGTCCTTCCACATAATCGAAATGTTCCAATTCTTCTCGTGCTTTGTCGTGTTTCTGCTCGCCTATAACTTTGCGCGGCTCGTTGATACAGAACAGTCGGTGATGAACCTCCTCGTTGCCATGAATATATTGGTCGCCATCTACTGTCTGCTGCAGCTCGTGGCCGGCGCCGGCAAGGCTTTCGTGCCTTTCGGCATCGACGTTCTGGCCTTCAACAGCAATCGCGACCCAAGCGATCCACGGCTTGTCGGTCCGTTCGACAATCCTGGGACAACTGCGGGTTATTTCACGCTGATGTCGATGTTGTGTGCCGTCGAGCTGATGTTCGTATCTAACGGACGGCGGAAGGTGATCCAGGGTCTCATCCTGGCCAACGTAGCCGGAATCGTCGCAACGGGGAATCGTGCTTCGTTCCTCGTACTCTTGGCGGCTTTCCCCACGATGCTGTTCGTATTCCGCAGGGAGCTGGGCGCACGACGATTTATAAAGTACCTTGTAGGAGGGGTCGCGGCGCTGGTGATCGGCTCGGCGACAATCGGCGCCTACAGCGGTTTCGGCAACATGTACAGGCGACTGACCCAAGTGACCGAGACCGAAAATGGCATGCCGATGAACCGAGCCGGCACTTGGACCGTAGCGCTTGAAAAGATCGAGCGCCACCCCTGGTTCGGAGATGGGCCGCATTTTTTTCGAGTGGAAGATGCCTTCATGTTGCGAATCATGGACGTCAAATTCGCGGACCTCAGTGATGTCGAGTCCGTTTACGATCCGTACCCACACAGCTTGTACTTGTTTCTCCTGCGGACGGTCGGGATCGTGGGCCTCGTTGCCGTACTCTCTTTCTTTGCCTGGGTCGCGCTTGAACTTCGTCGACTCTAAGGCGCGAGAACGTCGACGCGCACGAAAGGGCAATCGTAAAGGCCGGTGTCATCGTAATTGGTGCTTTTCTCGTGACGCAGATAACGCTGGAGTTCAACCGGACCGGCACAATTGATTATGGGCAGTTCATATTGGCGCTGATGGGGCTCTTCGTAGGCATTGGCGATCGCTCGCCAGAGCAGCAGGGTTTCCACGAGGTGGCCACGCGGATGGCAGGGCGAAGCGGCGATCTGAAGCGCTAAGAACTCGCAGCCCCTCAACCCGTCGCAATATGGCGACGTCTGATGTATGCGAAAGTGGTCACACTTTTGCATTGTTCCCGCTTGCGGTGCCACATTCAGAAGGTCATTCAGGCCTATAAGCGAGTATATTTTTCAGCCTGACAGGAACCCTGGACTTTGTGGTCTAGCCGCGCAGCAATTGGCCATTTGTGGTCGTAACGCTTCCCTGGGGTAGTTTTAATGAATTCTAGAATCTACTTTTCGCGTTTGGCCGTAAGTTTTCGCGTCGCGTGTACCGTTGCCTTCTTGATGTTGGCCACAGCGCCGAGAGCAGATGCCGCGAATTACATGGTTTCACCAAGTACGTCCACCATCGACTGCAAATCGTTAGGTGGGGGAGTGCGACCCGGCGACACGATTGTTCTGACAGGCAAGAGCAGGAACTCAATTAAGTTCCAAGACTGCAAGGGAACGGCAGCGAATCCAATCGCAATCCGAAACGACAACGCGGAGTCTGGCCCGCTGCTCATCAATCAAACTGGCGATGGATTTGGTTCGCAATGCGTCAATTGCGAACATGTAGTCATTGACGGTACCGGTAAGTGGGCTGGTGCACCGTCTGGAGACTGTGGCGCATCAATCTCGAGTAGCGGCGAATGGAAGTTGGGCACGAACCAGTGCGGTATCGTGTTCCATTGCGTAAGCGGCAGCCCTCAGAGTGGAATGCGTCTGTCTGGTTCGAGCAAGCATGTAACCGTCAAAGGTGTCGAAATCGATGGCAACGTACCCACATGCAAATGGGGCATTGGACTCAGCGTTAACGATCACCAGTACACGGCGGCCTCCAACGAGTGGAGAGAGGGAATCCTCCTTGCAAACAACTATATTCATGATACGGGCCGGTCAGGAATCTACTTTGGGCCAAATCAGACACTTGTAAGCAAGGGCGACCTTCAGCTTAGGGACAACGAGATCGCGAACAATTATGTAAACGAAACGGGTTGTGACGGGATCAAGTACAAGAGTGTCATCGCTGGTGCGAGCAGCATTCACCACAATTACGTTACCAACACGGGCCAATCAAGCGGCGACAACGAGGACGGCTGCGGCGCAAACGGCATCTCACTTTTCGAGGCCGGATTTACCGACATCTTCGCCAATTACGTTGAAAGTCCGGCCCCTGTTGCGACTGGACCGGGCAATTGCATTGCTCAATCGACTGCTTATTTGTCAGTCAACCAAGTCGCGACACTGCCGGTTCGGATTTACAACAACGTTGTCAACAACTGCAAAGGCAAAGGCATCTCTTCTACGCGCAAAGGCCTCGAGAATCCCGCGCCTATACCGACCATCTATAACAATACGGTCGTGGGTCCGGTCGGGAGTAGCGGGGTCAGCGTCAATTCCATGGTGAAGTCTTGTACCGTTAGGAGCAACATTGTTTCCGGACTGAAGATTATCGCGGCGCAGTGCGCGACGTCGCAAAATCTCGTGGACCCGGTCAACGCGCAAGCGTTCTTGGATGCTAGGGGTAAGGACTTCCGGCTGACCGCCCAGAGTCTGGCGATCGACGATGGCGGGAATCAATGCCCTCCGGTTGACCAAGCCGGCAATGACCGACCGCAGGGCGGCGCATGTGATGCGGGAGCGTTCGAGTTCATTTCAGGTCAGGCGGCGAGTTCCAAGCCCAATCCGCCCGACCAGGTAGCCATAGAGTAGGCGCTTGGACGTCGGGTCCGTGTGCGCAGCTCGAGCGCACGACTCGCCAGGTCGCTTCGACTCTTGAAGATGCTGAATACCTCGCCGCAATGGTGCGGCGAGGCCTTCCGCTCGGTTCCTGTACGATAGCTCTAATTCAACCTGGCGGCAGTCATGCCGAAATAGTAGCTTGCCCGGAATATTTGGCCTCGCCGCGCCTGGTGCTCTCACTTCGCAATTCCGCGAAGTGATACGCGAGGCGCACGCAGTCCCTGGACTGGAATTTATTGAGGCAGCGCATGAGTCCAACGAATGCGTTCTCGTTTCCTTCTCCAGAAAATCGGCGTTGCCCTCTCTGCCGGCGATTGCACACGATGCTCGCACCCGCACAGTTCTTCTGCTGGAAGGGGAGATCTACAACGGCAAGGAGATCTGCGAGCGGCATCTGACATCCGGTACCGGCCTGGTCGATGCCCTCTTGCAGGCTTATCAATCCATCGGCCAAGAGTTCGTCACGGCTCTCGACGGTGAGTTCAACATAGTCGTTTTTGAACCCGTTCGAACGCGCGTTAACGTATTCAGCGATCACGTGGGCAGTTGTCCATTTTACTACTGGCACGCGGGCAATGAATTCCTGTTTGGGTCCGAGAAGAAATGCCTGCTCGCGGCCTCAAGACGTGTCCCGATTCTCGATCCTGTCGGCTTACTGCAGCCATTCGCTCATCAGCACAATCTGGACGAGAGAACGCTGGTCCAGGGCCTACATCGTCTGAAGCCATCGACCCGCTTGACGTATGAAGCGGGTCGTTTGGCGCAGTCAGAGCATGGTCACGGCTTCGGCGGGACACCCGCTCGGGGCAGTTCACGGGAGTTGCTCGAGAATTGGAGTGCATTGCTGAAAGCGGCAACGGCGAAGCGCCTCAGCGGAAAAACAAAATTGCTGATCAGTCTCAGTGCAGGTCTTGATAGCCGCGCGATTGCTTGCGCAATTGATCGGGGCGAGCGACCCATTCACGCCCGGACATGGGGGCACGCTAATTCGTTCGAAGTACGCTTTGCGGCGGAAATCGCGCGTGCGCTGAACTTCGAGCACCATGTGGAAAATCCGTTCAAGTTCGAATTCTCAGATGTTGTGAAGCGAATCGTTTGGCGAACTGACGGAGAAACAGATTTCAGGAACGGCCTGTCGATGTTTACGCATGACAAGATGAGGCCTTTGGCGGATGACGTGATTGGCGGATGGCTCGGTGACATTTCATCGGGTTCGCATCTTCGACCTTTCATGTTCGTGCCGACACAACGCGGTAGGTTCATCGGAAAGGTTTATCGCTGGTACATACAACATGGCCCGGGAGACCTGAGGCAGGTATTTGCCGATGGCTTCCTTGATGAGCAATGGCCAGAAGTTCAGCATGCTTTTGCTCAATCATACGAGCCGTTCAAGGCATTTTCGAATCCGACGGCACATGAGATGTGGGATCTGCGCAACCGGCAAACCCGTATGACCGTCAGTTCGATGCCGGTCGACAGCCATCTCTTCGGCAAGGTGCGCCCCTTCTTCGACAAGGCTTATCTCGAGTTCGTATCCGCCATTCCACTCAAGTGGCGGGTCGGGCAAAGTCTCTACAAATCGCTGATCAGTTCAATGGGGCCGGAAATTCGGTCAATCCCGAATGGCAACACCAGCGTTCGCAACTATCAATCGCCCTTCATGAATCTCCTCGGGTATGGACGAACGATCGGCGACAAGGTCTTCGCGAAGGTTGCAAAACGCATTCCCTGCAAGAGAAATGGTTCATCGAGGGATCGCGCTACCGCGGAGCTTGCAAAGCACCAGCGGCGGGATGTGGGCTTGCGGAGGATCGTAGAGGAGTTTGTAGAATCCAGATACTTCGATGGCGCCATCTTCAACCGAAAAGGAATTCTCGAGATGCTCGAGCGCCACTACGATGGGGCTATCAATCGATTGGAGCTTATATCGATCTTGGCGACGTACGCGGTGGCGCTCCAGTACTTTGTCTATGAAAGACATGCGTCGTGCCCGCAGGAGGCTCGGCCGATCCTCTAGAAGAGAGGAGTCCAGCCGCGATGTCTATGCGAGTCATGATGCTCGGTCCATATCCGCCCTCGCTAGCCAGAATCGACGGCGGTGTGGCTGCGGCGACCACCTACGTGTCGCAGGCACTGTCAAAGATGCCGGATATGGAGTTGATCGGCGTCAGGGTCGCCGGACCTGCGTCCACGCGTGGGGCAATTGAGAACCTGGGATGGCCCGTCGTCGACCTGGAACTGGGTCGTTTTAGCGTCAGCACTTTTTTTCGGCGGCAGCGCAGAGATTTTGATGCGCTACTCCGGCAGTACAAGCCCGATCTGGTCCATGCTCAAGGAGCAGACGCATCGGGTTACCTTGCAGTCAGGTCGGGCTGGCCTGCAGTCGTGACGATTCACGGCATCCTAAGTGAATGCGCAAGACTTCGGACGAACCTGGTCAAGAGATTGCGCGAATTAGCCCAGGCGCGGCTCACTGAGCACCACGTCGTTGAGCGGGCGGCGCACATCATCGCCATCAGCCCCTATGTCGCGAACTACTACAGGTCCCGATTGCATGGAGCCATTTACGACGTTCCAAATGCGGTCGCGCCACAGTATTTCGAGTTGGAAAGGAAACCAGTAGCGGGACGCCTACTTTTTGCGGGGCGCATTTCGAGGGGCAAGGGGTTGATCGATCTGGTCCATGCGGTTGCACGCGTATCGGAGATGGTCAGCGAGGTCATCCTGGCCGGGGCTGCGCCGGATCGAGACTTTGCATCGCAGTTGCGAGCCGTGATTGACGACGCCGGGCAGACCAGCAAGTTTGGCATCATGGGCTTGTTGGACGAGCGATCACTTTTGGATGAGTTTGCCAAGGCATCGGCCCTTGTGCTCCCGTCGTACCAGGAGACGGCGCCTATGGTCATTCAGCAGGCGATGGCCGCTGGATTGCCAGTCATCGCTACTCGAGTGGGTGGAATTCCCAATCAGATCGATGACGAGGCTTCCGGCATGCTCTTCGACGCTGGCAACATCAACCAACTCGCGGACCGGCTAAGGCGCGTACTGACGGATCAGGAACTCTCGCGCCGATTGGCTATGGCCGCGCAAGCAAGGGCCACCGAATCATTTACCGCAGAAAAAGTGGCATTCGCGACTCGGGCGGCGTACCGGAGAGTTCTCGCCTAAAGGCGGAGCTGCCTGCACATCCGCGATACTAGTCTTCGAAAAATACCGCCCAAGGGGTTGCTTCGAAGGCCTTCTTTAACTTCTCGTAGTTCAGGATCAGCGCCTGCAGGTTTTCGGGGTTCTGTCGTCGCAGGCTGGTGCGCGGTTCTTCATTGCGCACTTTAAGAAACGCGAAAAGACCAATGAGGGTCTGCCGCGGGTCAGCAATAAGTTCCTCGTACGAGACATTCAGTACCGGGTGCCTGCCGAAACGGGCGGCCGCGGCACTTTCCCACGTGCGCGTCTGCCTGAAGCCTTCTTGCAGCTCTTGCACCGTGAACTGAACCCGTTTGGATTTCGCATTCACGGCATCAAAGCGTGTTCCTGTCCAGGTGTCCTGAATCCCGGCAATCTTGCGCGATAACAGCGTTCGGAGAATGTTCTGCCGGGTCAGGTGGATGACGCGAATGTCCTCGCGCGCCGTGAGCTCATCCCATAATTCCTCCGCCTTCCCATCGAGCGGGTGGTAGTAGAAGATCTTGAATCCCTTGGCCCTGATGTGCCTTGGTTGCTTCCCAAAGGCGGAATTGAGCCGCTCGAGTGGATTTCGCCCTTTCAGTTTTGCAAATATCTCGCCTTCCGCGAAAATTTCCGGATGCGCATTGAGGAAGGACAGCAGCAGGTTCGACCCCGTGCGAGATCGGGTGAGGACGATGAAGCGCGCGTAGTCGTTGTGACCGAACCCTGCCATGGTGCGATAGGCCACGAGTCGTCCGAGCTGGGCGGCGCGTCGTACGGCCTTGGTGGCCAGCGACATCAACTCCGCAGTGATGTGGCTCAGTGTTTCAGTCACGTTGGAATCACTTGACGGTGGTCAATTCGCGATAGACACGATCGTACATGCGGACGATCCTGTCCCAGTCGAAGCTCCTGGCTACATGTTCCCGGGCATCCCGTCCAAGCTGTTCGACCAGCGCGGGTTGCTTGAGCAGGCGATTCAACTGGGCGCGAAGATCGGCGACGTCGTCGGTTCGGAATCGAGCGGCGACCCAGCGCGGTGCGCGGTCCATCGATGCATCGACGACCTCCAGGTTTTCCGGAATGTCACTGCAAAGGCATCCCTTGCCAAAGCTCATGGCTTCGAGCAGCACGAGTGCCATGCCCTCGATCGTGGATGGCAGAACGAAGGCGTAGGCATCGCGAAACAAAGCGTCCTTCTGCGGCCCGAACTGCGGTCCGACGAATACGATTCGGGGATCACCATCGGCCAGTCGTCTGAGCGAAGAAGCATATTTCTCGGAATGGGATGGCGGACCGGCAATCACGAGTTTCTTGTCGGTGTCCAGCTGCCTGAAGGCCGAGATCAGCGTGTGGCAACCCTTCTCGGGAACCAGCCGGCCCAGGAACAGTACATATCCGCCTTTGGACAGATCAACCGGACTTCGCGCTTCGGAGAGTCGGTCGAGATCGGGCAATACAACTCCATTGGGTATGTAATCGACTTCCTTTCCGTATGCGTCCCGATAGTGCTGTCGAAGCGTCTTCGAGACGACCGTCGTTCGACTTGGGAATGTCGCCGCGGCCCAGGCTCCGATCCTGAGCCAAATCTTTGCGAATCCGCCCCATTTTTCGCGCTTCCAGTCGAGGCCGTGCACCGTCACGACGACCTTCCGGCCGAATAGCCTGGGCAGGAACGCCAGCAGTGCCGGACCCGTCGCATTGATGTGAATGATGTCGTAACCGCGAAGGGCATGGAACACTGCGGCCACGGTGTTGCTGATCGCTTCCAGGTGCTTGGTGTAGATCGCGGGCAGCCGCCTGAGTCTCACGCCCTGAAAATCGGCACTGTCATGCTGGTCATAGCGGGCGCGGGTAAAGACCGTGACATCGTGCCCGAGCTTGACGAGACGGGTGCTCAGCTCTTCGACGGCCTTCTCGATGCCGCCTGCCACAGACGGTCCGATGGCGCGCAGGCCGATGAACGCAATTCTCAAGCAGTTACCGCCAAGGTTCTGGGCCGGGCGACACTACGGGTTCGGCCGGTCCTGCGGGATCCGCGCGCGATCCAGCGGCACCCACGCCATCACGTACGTCGAAAGTCGCCAAATGAGGTAGACGGGTGCCCAGAGCAGGGTGGAGGCGGGGATGCCGTCGCGCCGGCCTCGCATCGTGATCTGGAAGCCGTAGCACGCGATGAGAACCACCGGCGCGATGCCGAGGAAATTGAGCAAAGGACCGTTCGGCAGAATCAACGTCAGGATAGCGACAGCGACGCAAAGGACGCCCAGCACCGCTACCGGTAGCTGAATCGCGTCGAGCGCCGCAAACAAGCTCAGCCGATCTCGATCCCTAAGTCCCTTCGCCAGCAGGCTGATTCCATGCGAGATTGCGTTCAGCTGCCTGCCCCGCTCCCAGCGGACGCCTTGCCGCGTCGCGGTCGCCAAGTCGGCGCGTAGCGGCGTGTAAACCCTCGCGTCGTCCTGATATGCGACCCGAAGTCCATTCTCCACGACGCGCACGCCATGGCGCCAGTCTTCGGTTGGATGCTGGCCGGCTTGCGACTGGGTCGGGAGTGCGAGGCTCCATCCGAATCGCTGGACGTAGCGCCGGCCGTACGCCATTCCGCGGCCCTCAATCAATGATGACAGTCCAAGCCGCTCTCGCGCCCAGTTCTGAAGGTTGCGATGCACGAGAGTTAGCCCCAGGCACTTGGCAAACCATTTCGTGTTGGTTATTGCAACCAGCGAATGTCCGACGATGACTTCCTCGCCACCTTGCCACATGGATATCAGAGCACGCAGAAAACCCCGATCGACGCGCGCCGTGGCGTCGGTGATGACATAGAGATCCGGGTCGGCGCCCGATTGCGCGAGAGCGCGAAGCGTCCAGGCGATCGCGTAGGTCTTTCCCGGCGGATCCTCGTGTCGGACAAGCAGGCTTGCCCCGGCCATGCGCCCGCGTGACGCGGTCTCGTCGGTGCAATGGTCGGCAACGACATAAATGGTCAGGAGCTCAGGGGGGTAGTCCGACGAATGGAGCGCTGCCACGCACGCCTCGATCTCGTTCTCCATATTGTGGGAAGGCACGATGACGGCGACCGATGGAAGAGAATCGGAATGCGCCGTCGCGCCGACTCGCGGCCGTCGCAGTCCGGCCAGCAATGGCATGACGACCACATAGAGCGACCAGAGCAACGCAACCAGCGCCAGCAATGCCTGGACTATCCGAACGACGATCATTGTGGAACGCTGACACCTTTGACTGGCCTGCGCAACCGAAGCGTGCTCATTCGCGAAACTGTGACAGGGCGCCAGTCTGCAGCGTGTACAATCCCATGCGGGATGTCTCGGGCCGTGCGTGGCCACCAAATATAATATGTCTACGAAATCTTGAATATTCCGACCGAACCTGCCGGGCCGGTTTCAATTTTTTCCCGAATCAAGCCTTGGAAACTCCTGCTGGGGATCCTCTGCCTCGCGGCCTTCCTGCGGCTTTGGGGCATCGACTTTGGCCTGCCGTACGACGGCGTCACATACGACGCCTTGACGATTGAGGAGATTCAGGAAGTGCACCGAGCGCTTAAGCTGGGCGCCGGCGAGTACTCCACGGTCTTCGGCAAGGGCGGGTTGTACCTGATCCTGTTCGTCGAGTACGGCGTGCTGTTCGTCGTTTCGTGGCTGCTCGGATGGGTCCACAGCGGCCGGGAATTCGCGCTCCAGGTCCTTCAGGACCGGTCCACGATCTACCTGATTGGCCGCATCACCGTCGCCTTGATGGGCGTTGCGACCTGCTACGTGATCTATCACGTCGCGCGTCGCATGCATGACGAGCGGATTGCGCTCGGTGCTGCTTTCATCGGCGCAGTCTCGTACTTCCACGCGGTCTTTTCGGGCGTCATTAACGTCGACATCGGGGCGACGCTCGGTGTGTGGCTCTGCCTGCTCGTGTATCTCAATTTCGAAGCAACCGGCAAGTCACGGCATCTCGTCGGCACGGGCGCGCTCGCAGCCGTCGCAATCGCTTTCAAGACGCCGGGTGGCATGGTCGTGCCCGCGATCCTGGTCGCGCTGGCCACGGCGCCGCGCGGGAATCCGGCGTCGGGTCAATTGATCAAGAAGGTCGCGATCGTGTGCACCGCACTGATCGTCACGCTGACCGCCATTGCGCCGGAATGGCTGGTGAGCATCGGGGCAATCATCCGCTACAACTTCGCGGCGTTGGTTCAGCCGGCATTTGCAGTCGTCGCCGACACCGACCTAGAGCGGAATATCAAGTCGATCACGGTAATGCAGGAGGGTTGGAAGACCGGCTACATGAGGCACTTGGTGAGCGAATACAACGTCGTACTGACTGCAACGGCGGTTTTCGGTGCGATTGTCGGCGGGCTGAAGAGAAGCCGCTGGGACTTGATCCTGGCGGGGATGGTCGTCGTCTTCATCGCGCTCATGTCGGCTTCCGATCGGACGCAGCCGGAGCGGTACCTGTTGCCGATCGTCCCGGCGCTCTGGATCCTCGGCAGCCGGGGTGCATCTGCGTTAGGCAGGTATCATCGCGCCATGCCGATCACGGCGCTCGCCCTGATCGTCGCTGTGCCGTCATTCTGGCTCGTGCGCACCGCGGTCGAGAAGTCACATCCAGACACTCGGGTGCTTGCGAAGGGCTGGATCGAATCCCATGTTCCCTCCGGCGCGCGCATTCTCATGGATGGCATGCGATACCGATTCTCGCAAAGCCCGCCGTTGAACCCGGACAGCGAAACGGTGAGCGAGAAAGTGGAACGGGCCAGGGAAGAGGGAGGAAATTTCGGGCGGGGCGTATCGGAACGTACTCTCTCCATCTACGAGCAAGCCATGAACACGACGCAGGGTCCGAAGTATGAACTCGTGTCTACGGTTCACGGCCTTCAGGTGCGGGATATTTCCTACTACGTGGACAATTGCTTTTCGCACGTCGTGACCAGTTCGATGGTCGCGGGCCGGTTCAGGAGTGGCGGCCACGCCAACGAGCTGTTCCCGGATTCTGCACGATTTTATGCCTCCCTCGATTCCGACCCGCGGGTTCGACTGGTCCACCAGGAATCTGCGGTTCCATGGGGGCAATCCGGTCCAACGATTCGGATCTATAGGATCGCGAGTCGGTGCACTTCTCAGTAGCTCAGCCCAATGTTTCGGAACTTTCTGATTGTAGGTACTCAGCGGACCGGGAGCACGGCGCTTGTGCGCGCGCTAACGTTTCACCCGGAGATCGCATGCGGCGACGAGTGGACTCAGCGTGTCCCGGCGCACCGAAAATTTGCGGTTACCGAGCAGGCACTTTCCGGTAACTTTTCTGCTTTATCCTCTGGGCAACGGAAGCGCGTCGAGCGTGTGATGAGCCCGGATACGCGCTGGCTCGGCTTCAAGGTGCTCTTCCGCTCATCAGCAAAGTGGCTTCTGCACCCCAGATACGCGCCGGCGCTGTGGCTGGATCGCTTTGATGCCTACCTTCGCTGGCTTGCGGCCAGGCCTTCGATTTATGTCATTCACATCTTTCGACAGGACCCGATCGACTGGCTGAAGTCAAAGTACCTTGCGGACAAATCACGAGCCTATGCCGCCGGAAGGGAGTATCCCGAAGGCATGACAATCGAGATTCCACTTGGTGAGGCAGTGCGCCGCCTTGAGACAAAGCACTGGATCGACGGCCGCATCTCACAGCTGAGCAGATCGAATCCCTACCTTGGCGTCGCGTATGAAGAATTCCTGGAGTCGGACCGCAAGGTCGTGCTCAAGTTGATGGAGTTCCTTCAGTGTGATCCGGAGAAACTCCGCGAGTTCGACTATCGCAAGCAACGCAAACAATCAAAACGGTCAGCGCGAGATTACATCACAAATTACGACCAGCTTACGGCGGCTTTGGCTCACAGATCGTCGCCGGATTGATCTGAGTTCAATGGGGATGATCAGCCGCGAACTGGCGGCGCAATTCGCCTTCATTTCCAATTTGGACGCTGGACATTGTTGGACTCAACTTGTCAAGTGCGGCAGCAAGTTGCAAGCTCTCGATCCCCAGCGCGGCGCCGACGGAAGCGACAGAAGCATTCCAGTCACTCACAATGTCTTCATAGGTGAGTAGCGTACCGCCGTGCGCCGCGTGTAATATGCGAACTTCACGTTGTTCCTTCTGGCAATGAGCCAGCATCGCCCTAAATTCATCGACGTCTGCCGTGATAGTCTTGGGTGTATCGAGACCGCTAGCGCGATCGCTGTGATATACGCCCGACGCCTTTGCTCGAAAGTATGAAAGTGCCGTCGCTAAGCTATCCTGTCTCAACAAGTAAAAACGCTCAGCGCCCAGTTTTACGAGAGACGGTAACGCCGTCCGATATCGCCGCAATTGAGACACCATCACCTTGAATCCGACCGCACGCACTCCTGCGCCCGCAGTTGCGTAGTAGTGCGCCAGGTGATTCTCGATTCTGCTTTTTGCGAAAAGTGCGTTTGCAAAATTCGCGAGGAGGGGGCTACCGCAGATCGTCTGTGGAAATCGCCATTCGGCGTGGAGCACGTGCGGGCCACTGTGAAAGAGTTCCCCTGCGCAGAAGATGAGTGGTGAAGCGTCGAGTGACCGGACGAGCAGCGTGGAACCAGTGCGCTGGGTGGCGACAATGACGAACGGTTTTCCCGGGGATTGTAATTGTTGAGCCAAGGCAGGCCCCAAGTTTCGATAACAACTCATTTATTCTGCCGTCTAGTGGTCCAGGCGGGCCCGCAGGCGCGAAAATGAGACCTCTGACTAGACTAGCCGGACGCGGGCTCTCAGAATTACGCGGGCCGCAGCATATCAATGGACTCAGCGTGACCCTAGCTCGACAGGCAGGCTACCTGCAGGCGTTGGAATCGGCAAGTTTCCAGGTTTTTTCGTTGAATAGGCGTCTGAGCGATCTGCTTGTCGGTTTTGAAAATAGACCGGGGCGCCATTCGATCATGAAAGTATGACTGGTACGAGACTGATCGTTTCGCGCGCAATGATGGCCATTGGGGCGGGCCGCATCCTCGGCGCCCTTTCGCGGCCTTCATTGCTGGTCGTCAACTATCATAGGTTGCATCGATCCTCCGATCGACTGCGGTCTCGATTCGACGACGGCGTGTTTGGCCCGGACGTCGAAACGTTTCGCCGTCAGGTGGAATGGCTAAAGTCGGCCACCACGGTCCTGGACGAGGAAGGAGTGTTGAGCCTCCTGTCCGGCAAAGACTTGCCAAGGGGATCGCTGCTGTCGGCGATAACTTTCGACGACGGCTACATTGACTGCTACACATTGGCTCGGTCCGTTCTCGAGAGCTGGGCGTACGCGGACTGTTCTTCGTACCTGTGGAAATGCTGGAGTCCCGACGACTCGGATGGTGGGACAGTGCCGCGTACCTCTTGAAGAAAACAAGGCATGAAAAGTTCACCTTGAATGATCAAACATTTGATTTGCGCAATGACTTCCGTGGATCGCTTAAACGGGTGCTCGCCCTGTTCAAGCTCGAGAAGGCCGAACGGACGGCGGGCTTGCTGGAAGAGCTTTCGCGTGCCTGCGAAGTCGCGTTCCCGGGAAGGACGAGCAGAGTGCAGAACTGCTGAATTGGAAGCAGGTTCGCGAGATGAAGAGCGCCGGTCACGGCATCGGTTCGCACTCGCTTTCGCACCGCGTGTTTCGACGCTCGAGCGGGCGGCGCAGGAGCATGAGATTCGAGAGTCGAAGCGTGAGCTCGAGGCAATCATCGGCTCGAAGATCAGTTCGTTCGCATACCCGGTCGGCGGACGCGCGCACTACAATGCGGACAGCGTCGACCTGGCGCGTCAGGCAGGCTACTTATGTGCCTTCACGTTCAATACGGGCATTGCGAGGATTCCAGTCGCCGACCGGTTCCAGATTCCGCGGGAATCGGCAAACTCCCTGGAGGAGCTCAAGGCAAGGATGTGCCTGCCCGGAGTGATGGGCCTGGAAGATGGCTAGGTAGCGCGCGTTGAACCTCGGCGCGCTGCTTGACCAGCTAAGGTCAGTCGGGATTGCCATCGACGAGGGCCCGGTCGTGCTCAGCGTCGCGAGGGACCTCAAGATCCTGCAGGTGGCAAGCGGCTCAACCCAGCGCTTCCTCCGGATACTGGAACGCGCCAATGGTGAACGGCACTTCGCGCACCTGCGATTTCTGGAAATGCGCCTCGGCGACCGCATCAATGCGCCCTCCAGCGTAATTACGACCGATGATCTCGCCTGCGGAGTGTTTCCATTCATTGCGCACTTCAAGGTCTCGCATGAGCAATTGGTTTCCGGAAATCTCCTTCCGGAAGTGGCGAAATCCCTAATTCTGATGCACGAGGCGGGGCGGGACTTTTGCGCCGCGGCAGCGCCGGTCGCCACGTTATTCAGGCCGGCGAGCGCATTCGAGAAAGAGACAAGCGAAGCTGCAACCCGATCGTGGCTCGAATGCACCCTGCGACACGTGACGGAGTCCCAGCCCGCGGTTGCGCAGCATTGCGACTTCACCTATGCGAATCTCGGCGTCGCGCAGCAGGGACGACTCATCATCTTCGACTGGGAGGAATATGGGGCGATCACGTACCCGGCCTTCGATTTCACGACATTTCTGCTCGGTCACTACCACTTCGAAGGCGCGATCGGGCGCGCGCTCGATTCTCCCGCGGCATTGATCGATCTCATCAGCCGCGACTTCGGCAATGCGTTTCTCGGGGGCCTCGGCCTGACTGTCAAGGAGTACACACGGGTGTTTCCGGCTTATCTGTTCACCTTCCTCACACTGAAGCAGGGCGGCTTCAGCGCCGCGATCAACAGGCGCATGCAATCCATGTGGTCGAAATTGCTCCAGTCAGGGGAATGGGCGAGCGCGATGAAAACACCTGTTTCCTAGCACAGGGTGGACGCCAGATGAGTCCGGTCTCGCCAATTCCGCTTGAAGCCATGGCGCTCTTCGTGAGCGAGCTGAAGTCCGGCGACCTGCACTGGCGCAGCGTGCTCTCGGAACCTCGCTTCGAGATGCTGCACTGTCGCCAGCGCTGGTTCACTGACCGTCAAAAGGGAATGTTCTTCCGGTTGCTGTCGCCGCCGCGTCGGGAGGCATTCCTCGAGATCCAGGCAGGATCCGGCATCGTGAGCTCATGCCTGAGCGAGGATTTCAAGCGCGGCTACGCGTGGGAACGCCGACCCGCGTGCGCCGACTTCATGGAACTCCGGTTTCGATCCGATTCAATCGTTAACCTGGAAATCCTGCGTGCCAGCGGGTCCGAGATCGCGCTGCCCGACGAAAGCCTCGACCTTGTCGCAATCAACGAACCGATTTCGATGGAGCGAGCCACGTTCGCAGGTTCAGATGCTGAGGAATTCGCTCTCGCGATCCTGCGCGAAGCCCTGCGATGCCTTCGCCGCACGGGCCGCCTCATCATGGCTGTCGACAACGCTTGGCACTATCCGAGTCTCGGAACACCTTTCGAGCCGTTTCTCGAGCGCATCCACGGTCGAAATGCGACCTCGAAGCGGCCGCGGTTACCGGAGACTCGTGAATCGTGCCGGGCTCCGGAAAGCGCGCCTGTTCACCGTGAAGCCACGTCGGCATATGCCAATCGACATCTACAGCCATCACCGAGTCTCTCTGGATCAGCTCTACCGGAAGTATGACAGCCGCAGCCGGTCCGCCGCCGATCAAGTGGCGTCCGAACCGGCGGGCATGCCGTATCTGGCTGCGTATTTCCAGCCCCTTACTATCTCGTCTGCGAAAGGTAGGTCGGCGCTTGCGCTATGACCGGTCCCGGTGGATCGGTGAGGTCTCGATGCCGATGCGTCCAGGACCTTGTGGCGCATGACGAGGTTCCAGGTGATCAAAGTCATCGACGTCGCGACGGCGGCGCCAATGGCGCCCCAGATCGGGGTCAGCGACAAGTTTAGCACGAGGTTGATCGACGCGCCAAGGAAGATCGCCCTGGTTGTATCGCGCTCGTGGCCAGTCATGTTCAGGAGCGAAGCGACCGAGCCCATGGAGGCATTGATGAGTTGACCGGCACATAGAATGACGAGCGGAACGTACGCATCCTTGAACTCCGGCCCAAATGCGAATTCGAATGAAAAACTTTCCGAAAGCACGATCAGGATGACGGACACCAGCGCGAACAGGGCCACCGCCTGCGAGCTTTTCGTGATCATCTTCTGCAGCTTCTTCATGTCCCCGGTCGCGTAGAGGTGCGCCACGTGCGGGCCCTGAATGGCGTTGACCGTCTTCAGGCCGAAGATGACCAGCAGGGCAATCTGCATCGCGACTCGATAGATGCCGACTTCGGAGTGGTCGCGGAACATGCCCAATGCCAGGATGTCGGTCCGCCCGTTGATCAACTGCAGCGCGGCGGTCATTCCGAACGGTATGCAGCTTTGCAGCCAGAGCGACGCCTGGAACCGGGGCGTCGCGCGGGCGACTTCCGGGGGCCGGTGGCGAAGAACAGGAAGACGCCGCATAAGAACGCAATGGTCACCGAGCCGACCTGCGCCAGCATCGCGTCATCGGCGGAATCGAGGCTGCGGCCGAACAATGGAAGCAGCAGGAGAAGCGCGAGCAGGGCCGCAGGCCGGATGACCTGTTCAGGCAGCTGGCCCAGGATGACTTTCCGCAGACCGCGGAGCATGGAGCCGCGAAGCGCCCCAAGCGAAATGAGCGGCACCAGCAGGAGTGCCATCCACATGGCCTTCAGCTTTGCCGGCTCGAAGCGGTCGCCCCACAGGTACAAGGCAGCTCCGCCGGCGACGATGAGCACGAGGCTCAGCACGCCCGTCATGCGGTGCGCCCAGTTGAGGAAGCCGCGCATGTGACCCCAGTCCTTGCGGGCATTCGCCACGGCAACTTCGCGCACGGCGAGATTCGGGATCCCGAGTTCAGAAGGGATACAAAAAAAGGCGACGAGAGCCATCACCAATGAGTAGGTGCCGTACCCGGATGGACCGAGGGATTTCGCCAGCACCATCGCGACGAGGAATCCAATGCCGCTGAAAGCAAGCCTGAGGCCGGTGGTGCCGAGTGACGCCCTTGACGAGGGCCGAACCGAGCTTCCCCTGGCGTGCCAGCCGAGCGTCGACGCGCTTCACGATCTGCTTGAAGCTAATCATGCGCAGGAATTGTAGCCTGCGAGCGAGGCGAGGAGGCGTTGCGCGCGAGGTCGCGCACGCGCTGTCAATTGCGTGCTAATTGTCAGTTGACGATCACGAGCACGACGATCGCGAGAAGCGTGATGCCGCCGGCGAGCGCGAAGTCGACCACTCGCTTGCGCCGCATTCCGTAGTGTTCTGCATCGGCGGAATGTGCGCGAATGGTTGCGCCCCGGCGAGCGCGACGACGTCCGAGCTGCCGCGGACGGTCGTGTCGGTCGCATTCATGATGAAAGCCGTGCCGATGCCGGCGCGCGATCGCAAGCACGATCGCGAGGAACATCAGCGCGACGCGATCCGGCTCGATCGGGTCTGTCCGGGATCCGCGCAGGATTGATCAGGACGTAGGTTTCGGTGGCCGACGAGCCGGCCGCCTTGCTGCGCAGCTCCGCCGATCGCCTGCTGCGCGCGCATCTGCTCATACTGCGACTTGATGACCTCGTAGTCGCGCACGAGCTCCTGGTACTGTTCCTCGAGCCGCGGCGAAAGCGTGACCGCGCCTTGCAGCGCTGTAGAGCTGGCTCGAGATCGCGGCGCGGCGCGCCGAAAGTTCCCGGATTTCGATGGCTGCCGCAGTTCGACTGGCGACTCGAGCTGGATGATAGGCCGGGTTCGTCGGCGGCGCCTGCCGGCCGCCTGCGGCTTCCGTCGCTCAACGTCGCGATCTCGCGCCGCAAGCGTCGAACATCCGGGTGGTCCTCGCTGTACTTCGCAAGCGCGGCGACGAGTTCCTGCTGGGCGGCGGCCAGCCGATCGGCGCCGCCCATGACGATCTGGCCGGTCTCGTCGATCGTACGGCGACTGTCGCGCGGCGTGTCGCGAAGCTGGGCGTCGAGCAGGTCCCTGCGGGCCCGCGCCGCGCGCAGGTCGGCATCGATCGCCGCGAGCTCGCGCTCGAGGGACATCGCGCGA
The DNA here is from genome assembly GCA_963819545.1 of uncultured Gammaproteobacteria bacterium. Classification (GTDB taxonomy): domain Bacteria; phylum Pseudomonadota; class Gammaproteobacteria; order Steroidobacterales; family Steroidobacteraceae; genus SCUD01. The sequence goes on from CAWFWJ010000005.1 coordinate 177,242, forward strand.
TCCTGGTTCCTCACGCGATCGTCCGGCAGACCGCCCGGGTTCTTCTCCCGGAACTCGGTCAAGCTTGCGCCTCGCGCACGCGAAGCTCCTCGGCGAGCCGCTCGGACTCGGATTTGGCGAATTCGATCGAGCGCTGGGCGTCTTCCTTGGCCTGCGTCGCGCTCGAGGAGACGAAGAGGTCCGCCAGCTCGTTGGCGACGTCCGTCGGCAGCCTTCGGGATCGGAATGCCAGAATCCGACGTCGAAGGCGTAGGTCAGTTCGGCGGAGCGCATCGATGCGCGGGTCGATGACGCCCGTGACCTGCGGCGTGATGAAGACATTCTCCTTGAACTCAGCGATCTGGGTTTCGTCCGGCGGCTGTCGCCCTCGAAGTCCGTACAGCTTGTAGCTGTTTGATCAGAGCGCTGACGTTTTCGTCGGTCAGCACGCGCTGGCGAGTGCGCTGCAGGCGCTGCTCGACGTACTCCTGCGTGCCCGCGCCGCCGGCCAGTTCGACCGGCATGTCCATGTTGCTCGATGAGCAGCGTCGCCCTGGATTCGTAGACCGCCGGCAGCAGAAACACGAAGCAGGTCATGGCCAGCAGCACGGCAAACGCAGCGATTGCGGCGGGTCGCGCGCGTTTCCTGAGGATCTTGCAGGAAATCGAGAAACGTCTGTTCGTCTGCTTTCATGTCCCGCTCCGCCTCGAAGTAACCAACTGCCCCTGCCTGAAAGCTCAGCACCGAATCGATCTGGTAGTCACGGACCTGCCGGGCGTGCGTGAAGATGATCAGTTCGCCGAGCAGCCCGAGCGCGAAGAGCTGCAGTCCCAGCACGACCAGCAGCGTCGAAAGCAGCAGCGCCGGCCGCTGCGTCAGACCCTGGCCGAAGAACAGTCGTTCGATGACGAGCCAGGTCACGAGCAGGGCGCCGATCGCGAACAGCGTGACGCCTATCATGCCGAAAAACCGCAGCGGCTTCTTGGTGAAGCGCACCAGGAAGAAGACCGTGAATATGTCCAAAAACCCGCGCGCATAGACGCGGGGCTCGTAGATGCCCTCGTGGCGGTCCTTCGGCGACTGGCGGACGTCCATCTCGCTGACACGGAAACCCTTGCGGTCGGCCAGCACCGGCAGGAAGCGATGCTGGTCGCCGTAGAGCTGGATTTCCTCCAGCACGCGCCGGTCGAAGGCGCGGGCGCCGCAGCCGAGGTCGCGGTAACTGAGGCCGGTGACCCAGGCAAGCAGGCCGTGGAATGCCCCGCGGCGCATGCGCTCGAACGGGCCGCCGGCGCGCGGCCAGCGACGCGCGATGGCGAGGTCGCAGTCGCTCGAGCGCCGCGACGAGCTTCGGCAATTCTCGACGCCTCGATCTGGAAGTAGGCGGGCAGGGTGACGATGACGCTGGCCGGTGGCCTGCTCGAAGCCCGGCCATGATGGCGGTCGCCTCGCCGAACGTGCGCGTGAGGCTCACGACCGTGATGCGGTGCGCCGTCGGCCGCCAGTCGCTTGAGGCCCGGCCGCGAAATCTTCGCGCGGGCCGTCGAGCACGAAGATCATTTCGTAGCGTCGGCCGAGCGCGTCGAGGCCGGCGCGGTACTCGGCGTAAAGCTCGACGGGATCCGCATGCCGGCCGCCGACCGGAATGATCACCGACAGGTCGACGGGCTGACTGCGGGTTCACTCATGCGGAATGCTTCTCCAGACCTTGCCGGTCAGGCGCGAGAAATCCAGGTCGCGCACGTCGCCGGAACGGTAAATGAGCTCGCCGAGGACGCCGCCGCAGATCAGGATGAAGGCGGACATCAGCAGCAGGACGCCGGTGCCGGCCACCGGCAGCGACATGCCGACATCCGTCGCGGCCCAGCGCCACAGCGCATAGCCGAGTGCGATCGAACCGAGCGCGACGAGCGGCATGGCCAGCAGGCTGAACCAGAGCAGCGGCCGCGAGGTGAACGAGGCGACCGTCTTGATCACCATGAGATCGAGCAGAACCTTGTAGATGCGCGACAGGCCGTACTTGGACTGGCCGAACTGGCGCGCGTGGTGGCGGACCTTGATTTCGGCGATGCGCGGGCCGGCGATCGATGCCATCGCCGGGATGAAACGGTGCATCTCGGAGTACAGCGGGATTTCCTTGATCAGCGCCCCGCGGTAGGCCTTCAGCGAGCAGCCGTTGTCCTTGATCGGCACGCCGGTGACCTTGCCGATCAGCCAGTTCGCGATCCGTGACGGGATCTTGCGCGAGATCAGCTTGTCCTGCCGGTTGAAGCGCCAGCCGACGACGATGTCGTAGCCCTCGTCGATCTTGGCCAGGAAATGCTCGATGTCCTTGGGGTCGTTCTGCAGGTCGCCATCCATCGTCACGAGCACCCGGCCGTGGGCCTGCTCGATGCCGGCCGCCATGGCCGGGGTCTGGCCATAGTTGCGGCGGAACTTGACGACACGCACCCGTTCGTCCTGCCGCGCGATCTCGGTCGCCACTTCGAGCGTGCGGTCCCGGCTGCCGTCGTCCACGAAGACCATCTCGAATGGGATGCCGAGCGGCTCCACGGCCTCCACGATCGCCGCGTGCATGGCGCGTATGCTTTCCTCTTCGTTGTAGAAGGGCACGATCACGGACAGGTCGGGCTCGGATGTCATACGCTTCATTTTCGCAGCCTAAGCGCTGCAACGGCTCGGTCTTATGTCACGAAACCAGAAAGGCGCAGCAGATCAATAAGTTAAGAATTGCTGTCGTTGCGGCCTGTCCGTTTCCCGTGCCGCGAGGCACTCCCATACGCATCCTGCGGCTGGCGGAGGCCGATTGCCGACCGTGGGCACGAGGTCCACGTCGCGACCTACCACCTCGGCTCTGGACCGGTGGCGCCCAACGTCCACGTTCACCGAATCGGCGACGTGCCGTTCGTACCGCAAGCTCGGCCCGGGTCCGACCTCGCAGAAGCTGCTCCGGGTCGATCCGGCACTGACCCTGCTGCTGCGCAGGCTCCTTCGCAGCCGATCGTTTGACATTATCCATGCCCACCACTTCGAGGGCCTCCTGGTCGGCGCGGCCGCGCGAGTCGGGCTCGACGTACCGCTGGTGTTCGACGCCCACACGCTGCTGATGTCGGAATTGCCCTACTACTCGCTCGGGCCTGCCGGCGTCAGCCAAAGCGGGCATGGGCCGATGGATGGATCGCTGGATGCCGCGGTCTCGCCGAGCACACGGTCTGCGTGACGGAGACGATTCGGGACAAGCTGGTCGAGCAGGCGGGCATGGATCCGGGCAAGGTCTCGGTCGTCGCGAATGGCACCGAGGTCGATCACTTCGACCCGGCAAGAGCCAGGACCGACGCAGGCCCTTGGACGGCAAGACGCTGATTTTCACGGGAAACCTGGCCGAGTATCAGGGCATCGATCTGATGCTAAAGGCTTTCCGACATGTCGTTGCCCGCGTGACCGATGCACGCCTCGTGATTGCCACGGACTCGTCGTTTGCACCCTACGAAGACCTCGCGCGCGAACTGGGGATTCGCGATCGGATCGACCTGATCGAGTCGCCAGCCTTTGGCGAGTCTGCCGGGATTGCTGGCGGGCGCGGATATCGCCCTCAATCCACGGACAAATTGCGATGGCGTGCCCGTCAAGCTCCTGAACTACATGGCGGCCGCCCGGCCGGTGGTTTCGTTCGACTCGGCGGCGCCCGGGCGTGACGACATGGCCGGACCGGCTGGCTGGTCGAGAGCGGCAACGTCGAAGCGTTCGCCGACGGAATCGTAGGACTCCTACAAGACTCCGCGTCGAGCGGAGGAGATTGGCCGGGCGGCGAGGGATTATGTCATCGAGAATTTGCAGCTGGCCGAAGGCTGCGGAGCACTGCGAGCGAATTGTATCGGGACCTTCGGAGTCGTATGACATAACAAAGCTGTTGGACAATATTCCGCACGATGCCGTTAAGATGCGCTCAGGCACACAGGAGGTGTGGCCATGGGCTTCAATCTCTCCAACTGGTTCCTGCGCAAGAGGATCGACGCGCAGGTGCGCAAGTCCGGCCGGCCGATGGAGCATCGCCGGGTCGTCAATCCCTATCACGCGGTGAGCATCGAGCCCGGCTCGAAGTGCTGCGATGATGCCGGCAAGCTCGAAGGCCGGCGTTTCCTCGCATCCACTGCGCCGATGCTGCCGCTGCCCGGTTGCACGTCCGCCACCTGCCAGTGCCGCTACACGCACTACAACGACCGCCGCAGCGACGCGCGACCGGCGCGTCCTGACGCACACATCCGTACGCCCACAAAATGAGCGACAGGCGCATGACAGGCGGCGGCCGCCGCATGACCGACTAGCGGAGCTTGAACTCCTCCGACTGCAGCCCGTGCCGCGCGAGCAGCTTGTAGAAGTCCGTGCGGTTCCGGCCCGCGAGCTTCGCCGCCTGGGTCACGTTGCCGCGCGTGATCTGCAGGAGCTGCACCAGGTAATTGCGCATGAACTCGTCGCGGGCCTCGTCGAAGGTCGAGACCTGCGGCGCGGTGCCGGTGCCGAGCGCGCGCTGCACCAGTTCCGCGCTGATCACGGGGCCGGTCGCGAGCGAAGCCGCGTGCTGCAGCAGCGTCGCGAGCTGGCGCACGTTGCCCGGCCATTCGCCGACCATCAGGAGTTCGACCGCCTCGGGCGCCAGCACGTGGCGCGTGCCGGATTGGCGCGCGAGTTCGTCCATGAAATGGGCGGCGAGCAGCGGCACGTCGTCGCGGCGCTGCGAGAGCGGCGGCAGGTCGATGCGGCTGACGCTCAGCCGGTAGTAGAGATCCTCGCGGAAGCGGCCGCGCTGGATGAGGTCCGGCAGGTTCCGCGCCGTGCGTCGAAATGATCCGGACCGGTTCGTCGTCCTGCAGGCTGTTGAGCGCGATCTGCAGCTCCGGCGCCAGGTCGCCGACCTCGTCGAGCAGGACGGTCCCGGCCGGCGCGTCGTCGGGCTGCGGCGGGTCGCGCGGGCTCGCCGCGGCCTTCGAGGATCGCCTGCAGCGATTCCTGGGTCGCCGTCACGCAGGCGAGCGTCAGGAAGCGTCGCGCCGCGCCGCGGGCTCGCCTGGTGGATCGGCGCGCGCGAGCTGGGCCTTGCCCGTGCCCGGCTGGCCGGTGATCAGGAGCGGGGCATCGGAACTCGCCGCCATCAGCGCCTGCGAGAGCCGCTCCTCCATGACCGGATTGCGCGTGATGATGCCCGGCGCGCCAGTCCTCGGTGACGCTCGCGAAACCGGAGACCTTGAGCGCGGCCGCGATCTGCTCGAGGAGCTGTTCCTTCTCGACGGGCTTGGTCAGGAAGGCGAAGGCGCCGCTCTTGGTCGCCGTGACGGCGTCCGGGATCGTGCCGTGCGCGGTCAGGAGGATCACCGGCAGGGCCGGATAGCGGCCCTGCAGCTCCTTCAGGAGCATGATGCCGTCCTTGTCCTTCATGCGCAGGTCGGTGACCAGCACGTCCGGCAGGAAGCGCGGCACGGTCGTCAGCGCCTGGGCCGCGTTCTCGCAGGCGGCGACCTCGAAGCCCTCGGAGCGCAGCCGGATCGTGATGAGCCGCAGCAGTCCCGGGTCATCGTCCACCAGCACGATGCGCGGGCGGCGGCCGAGCGGTGTCTTCACGGCCGCGGCTCCGTGGTGCCGCCTTCGAGCGTCGCGATGGCCTCGAGCTTGGCCTCGGCGCGCTCGAGTTCGCGCCGCAGCCGATCCTTCTCGGCCGATCTCGGCCTGCAGCCGCCGGTTGAGGTCGGCGATCCGGTCAGTCGGTCTGAGTTCGAATGGCTGCCGCTGCGCAGCGTCTCGTTCTCGCGCGTGAGTGCGAGCCGCGCGTCGAGGTCGCGGACCATCAGTTCGGCCAGCGCCCGCTCCGAGGGCAGCAGGGTCTCCGGCGTCGCCAGCGCTTCGCCGAGCAGCGCCCGGGCGCCGGCCGGGTCGCTCGCGGCATGGCCCGGCACGGCCAGCACGAAGGCGTAGCGCAGGCGTTTGCTGGGTCGAGGGATCGGCGAGGTAGGCGCTCGCGCGTCGCCTCGAGGATCTCGGCCTGCTCGGCCGCGCCGCCGCGCCCCAGCCGGTCGAGCGTCGCGAGAGTAGCCGGCGACGATCTGGCCGTCGTCGGTGAGCGAGACCGGGGTCGTGTCCTTGCGCTTCTTGAGGCCGCGACCAGTCGTCCACGTTCTTGCAGCCCGCGACGAGGCCGGCGGCGAGGAGCAGACGAGCAGGCGATGAGACGCTCATGCCGCATGGGCGGACTCCCGTCGCGTCGCGGCCGGCAGGCGGATGCGCAGGTGCGCGCCCGGGAACTGGCCGGTGACGATCTCGACGGTTCCGCCGTGGGCCTCGACGAATTCGCGCACGACCGAAAGGCCGATGCCCGTGCCCTTGAGCGGGCCGCCCTGCGGCGTCGTTGCCGGAATAGAACGCGTCGAACACCTTGTCGCGCTCGTCGGCGTCGATGCCGGGGCCGGTGTCGGCGAAGTCGATGACGGTCGTCGCGCCGTCCGGATAGGCATGCAGGTGGATCGTGCCGCCGCGCGGCGTGAACTTGAGCGCATTCGACAGCAGGTTCTCGAGCACGAGCTTGAGCTTCGCCCGGTCGGCGACGAGGTGCAGCTCGGCGACGTGCAGGTCGAGCGTGAGGTTGCGCGCCGCCATCGCGAGACGCTGGCTGTCGACCACGGTGCCGACCAGCGAGCCCAGGCGGAACGAGGTCAGCTCGACGCTGCTCGCGCGCGACTTCCAGGCGCTGTAGGAGAGCAGGTTCTCGATCAGCTGCTGCAGGCGCAATCGCGTTCTCGCGCAGGATCGAGGCGACCTCGCGCTGGTTCTCGTCGATCGGGCCGACGGCGCCGTCGAGCAGGAGATCGGTGCCCTCGCGGATGTTCGCGAGCGGCGTCTTGAGCTCGTGCGACATGTGCCGCAGGAAGCGGTTGCGCTCGAGCGCGATGTCGAGGAGCCGGGTGCGCAGCCATTCGAGCTGGCGGCCGAGCGCGGCGAGGTCGGCCGGGCCGCTGATCGCGATCGCATGCGAGAACGCGCCGCGGCCGAGGTCGCTGATCGCGCGATCGATGGCACGGAGCGGCCGCAGCACGTAGAACCAGAAGATGCCGGCGATGCGCGAGTGCGGCCGGCACCAGCGCCATGATCGCCCACAGCAGGCCCTGCTGGGTCGCGCTCGCCTCGCGCTCGACCTGGCTTAGGCGCGCGTCGATGCCGAGGCGGGCCTGCTCGGCGAGCCCGTTGGCCTCGACGCCGAGCGACGCTGAAGCGCGCTCACGACGGGTCGAGGCGGGCGCTCGGCGGCGGCCGGCGTGGACCAGGCTGACGGCGTGGCGTCGCCAGCCTCGCGTACCTGGGCGATGTCGGGCTCCGGCACGTAGTCGGCGAGCTTGCTCGAGCGTGCGGCTGAAGGCTGCGTAGTTCGAATCGAAGGCCGTGGCGAGCGCGCGGGTCGTTCAGCACGCGATAGAGGTTCGCGGCGCGCTCCATCGCGGCGATGTTCTGGAACAGGACCTGGGTGTGCTGGGTGAGCGCGATGCTGTCCCGCACCAGCACGTCGCTGGTGCGCGAGAGCTGGCGCAACTGCACGCCGCCGTAGACGAGCGCCGCCGTCAGCGGCAGCACGATCAGGAGGAGGGCCGCCGACAGCAGCCCGCTCAGGGACTGTGGGCGGATCGTGGTCATGCTGCCTATGGTACCGTCAGGCCATCGGTTGGCGCAGGAGCCTTTTTCCCAGGCGAGCGCCGTGGCCACGATCCCGGCGAGATCCTGCGTGCCGGGGCGTCCAGCCGAGCGTCTTCGCGGATCCGGCCGGGCGGCCGCGACGAGCTGGGGCGGGTCGCCCGGCGCGGCGCCCGCGATTCGGTGATCGAGAGTTTCGTGCCCGACACGCGGGCCACCTGCGTCGAGCACCTCGCGGACGCTGAAGCCCTGCGCCATAGCCGCAGTTGAGCGTCGTCGAGGCGCCGCCGCCGCGCAGGTAGTCGAGCGCCTGCAGGTGGGCCGCGGCGAGGTCCTCGACGTGGATGTAGTCGCGGACGCAGGTGCCGTCCGGCGTGTCGTAGTCGGTGCCGAAGATCGCGATCTGCTTGCGCTTGCCGACGACGTGCTCGCAGGCGACCTTGATCAGGTGCGTCGCCTCGGGCGTGCGACTGGCCGATGCGGCCGCCCGGGTCGGCGCCGGCGACGTTGAAGTAGCGCAGCGCCACGTAGCGCAGCGGCGTCACCGCGGCGACGTCGCGCAGCATCTGCTCGCTCATCAGCTTGGACCAGCCGTAGGGGTTGATCGGCACGGTCGGCGTGTCCTCGTCAGCGATGCCGCCCGCCGGGATGCCGTAGACGGCGGCGGTCGAGGAGAAGACGAAATGCTTGACGCCGGCGGCGACGCAGCACTCGAGGAGCGTGCGCGTGTTCGCCGTGTTGTTGCGGTAGTACTTGAGCGGGTTCGCGACCGATTCGGGCACCTGGATGTGCGCGGCGAAGTGCATGACGGTGTCGACCTGGTGCTCGGCGAGCACGCGCGCGACGAGCGCGGCATCGCCGGTGTCGCCGTGCGACGAATTCGCCGTGCAGCACGGCGCCGCGGAAACCGGTCGACAGGTTGTCGAGCGTGACCAGCTTTTCGCCGCGTTCGCCGAGCTGGCGCGCGACGTGGCTGCCGATGTAGCCGGCGCCGCCGGTGACCAGGATGGTAGTCATCGATGCTCCACGATATCGTGCCGCGCATGATACCAACGGCCGACTCGGCCCCGTTTGCGAACCTGTCACCAGATTTGATCGTGGATGCCGTCGAAGCGGCGGGTTTTCCGAGCGATGGCCGGATTCTCGCGCTCGGCAGCTACGAAAACCGCGTATTCCAGGTCGGGCTCGAGGACGCCGAACCGGTGGTCGTGAAGTTCTACCGGCCCGGGCGCTGGACCGATGCGGCGATCGCCGAGGAGCATGCGTTCGCGCGCGAGCTCGCGGCCGCCGAGATTCCGGTGGTGGCGCCACTCGAACCCTTGCGGCGCGACGAACTCGGCGACGGGCCCGGTGCCGGTTTTTGGCGGCTTCCGGCTCGCCATCTATCCGCGGCGCGGCGGGCAGTGGCCGGAACTCGGAACCGCGGACGACCGGCAGTGGATCGGGCGCTTCCTCGGGCGAATTCACGCTGGTCGGCGCGAGCGCGCGCTTTCGACCATCGTGCGCGGCTTTCGCCGACCGCGATGGGCCGCGATTCCGTCGACGTACTGCTGGAACAGGACGAACTCATCCCGGATTACATCCGCGCATCGCTATTTCGAGAGTGACGGATGAGCTGCTCGATCAGGTCGAGGCGCAGTTCGAGGGCGTGCGGGCCGCTGCGATACATCCGCATTCACGGCGATTGCCATCGCAACAACGTGCTCTGGACCGCGGCCGGGCCGCACTTCGTCGATCTCGACGACTGCATGACGGGCCCGGCGATCCAGGATCTCTGGATGCTGCTCGCGGGTCGGCCCGACGAAATGCGCGCGCAGCTCGCGGAGATCGTCGAGGGCTATTCGCAGTTCGCCGACTTCGACCCGATCGAGGCCACGCTGATCGAGTCGCTCAGGGCGCTTCGGATGATCCATTACGCCGCCTGGCTTGCGCGCCGCTGGCACGATCCGGCGTTCCCGAGGGCTTTTCCGTGGTTCGGCGAAGCGCGCTTCTGGGAGCGGCACGTGGCCGAACTCGAGGAGCAGTTGAGTGCGATTGATGCAGAAGACCACTGAATCAATCAGTTAGGCAGTGTTCCTGATCAGCTCTGGTTTTCGGTGAGCCGGACGCGCCGTCCATCGCGGATATGCTGGATGGTCAGACTCTCGTTGCGCCCGCGCTCATCGTCTACGAGGTCGGCAATACCTGCTGGAAGAAGTGCCGGCGGGACCCCGCGTCGGCGGCCAATCTGCGCCAGGCCTTTGCCGACATGCTGCGCCTCGAAATCCAGCTGCTGGCAATCGAGCCGGCGCAGGTGCTTGTACTGGCGGAAAAAAGTGAAATCACGTTCTACGATGCCGCCTACTTATGGCTCGCCGATCGCCTGAAGGCCCGATTGGTGACGCTCGACCGCCGTCTCGAGCAATTGTTCAAGGCATCGTCCGCACGCTGAGTTACAATCCGCGCCCTTTCATTCTGAAGGGGACGTTCACCTTTAAAGGAAACGATCACTTTCAGCGACTAGAGCGTTCCCGTAAAGGTGAACGTCCCCTTCAGAATGATCCAGAACCTCCGCAATATCGCGATCATCGCGCACGTCGACCACGGCAAGACCACGCTGGTCGACAAGCTGCTTGCGCCAGTCGGGCACGCTCGATGCGCGCAAGCCCATGACCGAGCGGGTGATGGATTCGAACGCGCTCGAGCGAGAGCGCGGCATCACGATCCTCGCGAAGAACACCGCGATCCAGTGGCGCGACTACCGCATCAACATCGTCGACACGCCCGGCCACGCCGACTTCGGCGGCGAAGTCGAGCGCGTGCTGTCGATGGTCGACTGCGTGCTGCTGCTCGTCGACGCGGTGGACGGCCCGATGCCGCAGACGCGCTTCGTCACGCAGAAGGCGTTCGTGCACGGGCTCTCGCGCCGATCGTCGTCGTCAACAAGGTCGATCGTCCCGAAGCGCGGCCGGAGTGGGTCGTGAACCAGACCTTCGACCTGTTCGATCGCCTCGGCGCGAGCGAGCGCCAGCTCGATTTCCCGATCGTCTATACGTCGGCGCTGCAAGGCATCGCCGGCTATTCGCCGACATCGATGACGGCGGACATGACGCCGCTGTTCGAGACGATCGTCGCGCGTTGCCCGGCGCCGGACGTGGACGTGGACGGTCCGCTGCAGCTGCAGGTCAGCCAGCTCGACTATTCGAACTACGTCGGTTCGATCGGCATCGGCCGCATCCGCCGCGGGACGCTCCGCCGCGCGATGCCGGTCGCCGTGATCGATCGCGACGGCGCGGTCCGCAGCGAGCGCATCGGCCAGGTGTTCGGCTTCATGGGGCTCGAACGCGTCGAGGTCGAGGAAGCGCGCGCCGGCGACATCGTCGCGTTCTCGGGTCTCGAAGCGCCGCAAGATCTCCGACACGATCTGCGATCCCGGCACGGTCGAGGCGCTGCCGCGCGCTGGTCGTGGACGAGCCGACGATCAGCATGACCTTCGAGACGAATACCTCGCCGCTCTTCGGCCAGGAAGGCAAGTTCGTGACGAGCCGGCAGCTGCGCGAGCGGCTGTTGCGCGAGACGCTCGCGAACGTGGCGCTGCGCGTCGAGGAGACGGACGACCCGGACCGTTTCGTCGTCTACGGCCGCGGCGAACTGCATCTTGGCATCCTGATCGAGAACATGCGCCGCGAGGGTTACGAGCTCGCCGTGTCGCGGCCGCGCGTCGTCGTGAAGGAAGAGGGCGGGGAGCGGCTCGAGCCCTGGGAACAGCTGACCGTCGACGTCGAATCGACCGCGCAGGGCGCCGTCATGGAAGCCCTCGGCGCGCGCGGTGCGGAGCTCGTCGACATGGTGCCGGACGGCAAGGGCCGGGTGCGGCTCGATTACAAGATTCCGTCGCGCGGCATGATCGGCTTCCAGACCGATTTCCGCACCATGACGAGCGGCACCGGGCTCATGTACCACGTGTTCGATCACTTCGGGCCGGTGGTCGATCGCGCGCTGGCCGAGCGCTCGGCCGGCGTGATGATTTCGAACGGCCGCGGGCCGGTGCTGGCCTACGCGCTCTTCAACCTCCAGGAACGCGGCACGCTGTTCGTCGGGCCGGGCGACCTGGTGTACGAGGGCCAGATCGTCGGCGAGACCAGCCGCGAGGGCGACATGGTCGTCAATCCGCTGAAGGGCAAGAAGCTCACCAACATCCGCACCCAGAGCAAGGACGAGAACGTCCTGCTGACGCCGCCGATCCGCATGTCGCTCGAGCAGGCCATGGAATACATCGGCGACGACGAACTCGTCGAGGTCACGCCGAAGAACATCCGGCTGCGCAAGCGCCACCTGAGCGAAGGCGACCGCAAGCGCGCCGAACGCTCCGCCTGACCCTAAAGGGGACGTTCACCTTCCTGAAGGGGACGTTCACCTTCGAAGTGGAATGCCGCCCCCTAAGGTGAACGTCCCCTTCAGGAAGGTGAACGTCCCCTTCAATGCAATAACCGCGCCCTGGATCACGTGTGTGCCCCGGCCGAACCGCGAACGGGGTCACGTTCGCCCCCTGGGCCATCCCCTAGCATCGCTGCATTACGTCGCATTCCTCGGGGTGCGGCCGCTTTGCGTTTGGGGTCAGGGTGACGACGAAAAGTACCGGCAACGTCGTGCAGTTGATGATGACCGCCGAAGCGGATTCGGCGGCCCGCACACGCCCGCCCGCGCCGCTCCCCGAGCGAAAGCAAAAGCAGCATTCACCCGGCGCTCGAACAGCAGCTGCTGGAGGCGGCCGACACCTCCGGGAAGATGCAGCTTCGCAAGCTGATCGACATCGTCAGCCGCCAGTACGACGCCTACGAGAACGACCGCACCAGCCTCGAGACCGTCATGCGCCTCGCCTCGGACGAGGCGACCGCGATGACGGAACGGCTCGAGCGCGAAAGCGTGGTCCGGCTCCAGGCGATCCTCGACCACGTCAAGGACGGCATCATCTCGGTCGATCACCTCGGCCGCATCGAAAGCATGAACCGCACGGCCGAACGCTTCTTCGGCGTGCGCCAGACCGATGTCCTGTCGGACCAGATCGACACCCTGATCCCGGACATTGCGCCGCGCGGCGACGTCGCACGTGCGCTCGAAGAGCTCGCGACCGCGCAGGAAACGACGCACTACGACCTCGCCGCGCGCGAGGTGATTGCGAAGCACCGGCGCGGCGAAATGATGCCCGCCGAGATCCTCGTCAGCATGATGAAGATCAAGCGGCGGCCGACTTACATCGTCTGCATCCGCGACACCGCCGAGCGATCGAAGGCCGAGGAGGCCCTGAAGGACAGCGAGGCACGCTACCGCGTACTGGTCGAAAATGCGCCCGAGGCTGTCGTCGTGCTCGACGTCGAGACAAGCCGCTTCGTCGACTGCAACAACAACGCTGCCGAGTTCTTCAAGATGACGCGCGAGGAACTGCTTCGCATCGGGCCCGCCGCGGTCAGCCCACCGGAGCAGGCCGATGGCACGCCTTCATTCGGGGTCTCCCGCGGCCATGTCGAGAGGGCATTGGCCGGTGACACGCCGGTGTTCGAGTGGCTGCACCAGGACGCCCACGGCAAGGCGATACCCTGCGAGGTGCGGTTCGTTCGACTGCCGAGTTCTGCCGGCGGCCTGATCCGCGCGAGCATCATCGACATCACTGAGCGCAAGCAGGCGGAACTGATCGCGGCCGGCGAGCGCCGGGCGCTCGAGAAGATCGCCTCGAGCGAGCCGCTCGAAGTCGCGCTTTCTTCGATCACGGAGGTCGTGGAACGCGTGCTGCCGGACGCGATCTGCTGCATCCGGATGTACGACCCGATCAAGCGCGCGCTGATGCACCTGGCCGGCAAGAGCCTGCCGCGCGAGTACGTGGCGCTCATGGACAATTGCCCGGCAGAGATCCGGTTCGGGTCCTGCGCCGCCGCGATCGCGCTCCAGCGCCAGATCATCGTACCGGACATTTCCAAAGACGCGTTCTGGGAGCACCGCCGCGAGGCTGCAGCGCGCGCGGGCCTGCACGCCTGCTGGTCGACGCCGATCATGGGCGCCGACGGCCGAATGCTCGGCACCTTCGCGACCTATCTGAAGCGTACGGGCATGCCGTCGCGCCGCGATCTCGAGCTCGTCGGCCGCATGGCGCAGCTCGCGCGGATCGCGATCGAGCGCCGGCGCTCGGAGGACGCACTCCGCGAAAGCGAGAGCCGGTTCCGCGGCCTCTTCGACAACGTGGTCGAGGGCGTCTACCAGGTGACGCTCGACGGCTATCTGCTCTCGGCCAATCCGGCCCTCATCGCGATGCTCGGTTACGCATCGCTCGAGGAACTGCGCGCCATCGGCTCGACTGAAGGGCTCTATGTCGCACCTGAAACGCGCCGTGCCCTGATCGAGAAGTTGAAGCGCGAGGGGAAGCTGGTCGAGGCCGAGTACGAGCTGAAGCGCCGCGACGGCAGCGTCATCACGATCACCGAGAACGCCCGTCTCAACCGCGACGAACGCGGCCAGCCGACCGGCTTCGAGGGCACGGTGACCGACATCACCGAGCGCAAGCGCGCCGAACAGCAGTTCTACGACGAGAAGGAGCGCGCCGAGGTGACGCTCCAGTCGATCGCGGACGCCGTGATCACGACCGACCGCTCCGGCACTGTCGATTACATCAACCCGATCGCCGAGAAGATGACGGGTTGGCCCTCCGACGAGGCCTGCGGCCGCAACATCACCGAGATCGTCAAGCTTGTGAAGGACGGCGGGCAGGAGCAGGTCGACGACCCCGTGAGCCTTGCGCTCGCGAGCGGTGACCCGATCCATCTTGGGGACCGCACGGCGCTGGTCAGCCGCCGCGGCCTCGAAGTGCCGATCCAGGCCACAGTTGCCCCGATCCGCGACCGCGCGGGCATGACCGCAGGCGCCGTGATCGTGTTCAGCGACGTGAGCCGCGAACGTCGCATGAAGCGGCTGCTCTCTTATCAGGCGGCGCACGATGCGCTCACCGGGCTCATCAACCGACGCGAATTCGAAAGCCGGCTCAGCAGCGCGATCGATTCGGCCCGCGCGGACAAGAATATCCGCCACGCAATGATCTACATCGACCTTGACCAGTTCAAGGTCGTCAACGACACCTGCGGCCACCCGGCGGGCGACCAGCTCCTGCGTCAGGTCACCGGACTTCTCCAGGCGCGCGTGCGCGCGAACGACGTGCTTGCGCGTCTAGGCGGCGACGAGTTCGGCGTGCTGCTCGAGCATTGCACGCCGGAGCAGGCGCTCCGCATCGCCGACACGCTCCGCCAGGCGATCCACGATCTCCGATTCCAGTGGGGCACGAGCACGATGCAGATCGGCGCGAGCATCGGTATCGTCGAGATCGACCAGCACACCGAGAGCGTCGCGACGCTCCTTTCTGCGGCCGACATTGCCTGTTATTCGGCCAAGGACGGCGGCCGGAACCGCGTGCAGGTTTACGACCCCGCGAGCGCCTCCGCGCGGCATCGCGAAATGCGCTGGATGGCGCGCCTCACGAATGCGCGGGACGAGGGCCGCCTGGACATTGTGTTCCAGCCGATTGTTCGTATCGCCGAGTCGTCCAAGACGCGGCCGCACTACGAACTGTTGTTGCGCCTGCTTGACGAAAACGGCGCCATGGTGCTCCCCAACGAGTTCATTCCGGCCGCGGAGCGCTACAACCTGATGCCTTCGCTCGACCGCTGGGTGGTCGAGAAGGTGCTGCGAGACATCGTGCCTTCGACGCGCGACGGCGTCGAGGAAGCGGCCTTCACCGTCGCAATCAATCTTTCCGGCACGACGCTTTCCGATCCCGGGTTCATGGAATTCCTGATCGACACTCTCGAAGCGCACGAGCCGACGCCAGGCGTGCTCTGTTTCGAGGTCACCGAAACCGCGGCGATCACGAATCTCGGCCACGCGAGCTATCTGATGCGGGAGATGGCGAGCCGCGGCTGCCTGATCGCGCTCGACGATTTCGGCAGCGGGCTGTCGTCCTTCAATTACCTGCGCACGCTGCCGGTGAACTACCTCAAGATCGATGGCAACTTCGTCCAGAACGTTGCGAACGACCCGATCGACCGCAGCATGGTCGAGGCGATCGTCCAGATCGGCCGGGCGATCGGCATCGAAACCGTCGCGGAACGCGTCGAAACGCAAGCCGTGCTCGACACGCTCCGCCGCATCGGTGTCGGTTACGCGCAGGGATACCTGTGCGGACGCCCAGGGCCGATGTCGGCATTCCCGCACCGAAAGTAAACAGCACCCTCTGAAGGGGACGTTCACCTTCGATCTTGAAGGGGACGTTCACCTTCAGCGGCTGAAGGTGAACGTCCCCTTCAAGATCCAGTCGCTGAAGGTGAACGTCCCCTTCAAGATCGAAGGTGAACGTCCCCTTCAGAGGGGAACGCCCCCTTTAGGGTAAAGTTGAGCGGATGCGCTCCAATCGACTGACCACCTTCATCGTGATCGGCCTCATCGTCGGCATTGCGGCCGGCTACCTGAGCAACAGCGCCTATCCCGAGGACAGCGCGCGATTCGCGGAAGTCACCGCGCTGCTGCCTGCGGCATTTCTCCGCCTGATCAAGATGATCATCTCGCCGCTCGTGTTCGCGACCCTCGTCGTCGGCATCGCGAAAATGGACGACATCCGCACCGTCGGCCGCATCGGCGGCAAGGCGCTCGGCTGGTTCATCTTCGCTTCCATCATTTCGCTGACGATTGGCCTCCTGGTCGTCGGTTTCTTCGAGCCGGGTCGGGCAATGCAGTTACCAATTCCAGCTGAGGCAGCCTCGGCAGGCATCGCGGCTGACGGCCTCTCGCTTCAGGGCCTGATCACGCACGCAATCCCGACCAGCATCCTCGATGCGATGGCGCGCAACGAAATCCTCCAGATCGTCGTGTTCGCGGTTTTTTTTGGCGTTGCGATGGCGGCGCTCGGCGAGCGCACTCGCCCGATCGTGACGCTCCTCGACGCTCTTGCGCACATCATGCTGAAAGTCACGGGCTACGTGATGATCGTCGCGCCACTTGCGGTCTTCGGCGCGATGGCGAGCATTGTGGCCAAGGAAGGGCTCGGCATCGTTCGGGTCTACGGCATCATGGTCGCCGAGTTCTATCTCGGCATCGTGCTCCTGTGGCTCGCGCTCATCGCCCTCGGCGCGCTGGTCATCGGCCCGCGCATCGTTCAGTTGGTGAAGCGCATCCGCGAGCCGGTGCTGCTCGCGTTCTCGACCGCAAGTTCCGAGGCAGCCTACCCGAGGACGCTCGACGTGCTCGAGCGGTTCGGCGTCAGCAACCGGATCGCGAGCTTCGTGCTGCCGGTCGGGTATTCGTTCAACCTCGACGGCTCGATGATGTACTGCTCCTTCGCCGTCATGTTCATCGCGCAGGTGTACGGGATGGACATTCCCCTGAGCCAGCAAATCATCATGGTGGCCATCCTGATGCTGACGTCGAAAGGCATCGCGGGCGTTCCACGCGCCTCGCTCGTGGTGGTCGCGGCGACCCTCGCGCAGTTCAACATCCCGGAGGCGGGCATCTTCCTGCTCCTTGGCATCGATCATTTCCTCGACATGGGCCGTTCGGCGACGAATGTCGTCGGCAACAGCATCGCGACGGCGGTCGTCGCGAAATGGGAAAAGGAGCTCGGCCCGGAACTGACAGACGCGGAAGGGGCGGCGGACACAGCAGTCGCCCGCCAGGCCCATGCCAGTCTGCCCGGTACTTGAGCTTGCGCTTGCGCTCGGTGCTGCCGTGGCACCGGCGCAGGTCGAGCACGCAGCGCATGCGATGCCGATGCCGATGTCCGGCGCCCTGGGTTCATACACGATGACGCGCGATGCCTCAGGTACCGCCTGGCAGCCCGACAGCACGGCGCACGAGATGGGCCATGTGATGCGCGGCGACTGGATGCTGATGGGCCACACCCAGCTGAACGCGATCTACGACCGACAGCAGGGTCCGCGCGGAGACGAGCTCGGCTTCGTCGCTGGCATGGTCATGGGGTCGGCACGGCGCGATGCGCCGAACGGCGATGCGTTGACGTTACGCGCGATGCTGAGTCCCGATCCGTTCATGGGCAAGCGCGGCTATCCGCTCTTGCTGGCGGCCGGGGAAACCGCCGACGGCACGACGACACTCGTCGATCGCCAGCATCCCCACGACCTCTTCATGGAACTCTCGGTGACCTGGACCCGCCAGTTCGAAGGAGGGGGCAGTGCATTCCTCTATGCGGCCCTGCCGGGCGAACCGGCGTTCGGGCCGCCCGCATTCATGCATCGCACATCGACGATGATGAGCCCCGAAGCGCCGATCACCCATCACTGGCTCGACTCGACGCACATCAGTTTCGGCGTGATCACCGCGGGCTGGGTCAGGGATCGCTGGAAATTTGAGGTCTCTCAATTCACGGGGCGGGAACCGGACGAGGATCGGTACGACATCGAAAGGCCGCGCCTAGACAGCACGGCCATCCGCGCGAGCTGGAATCCCGGCGGGCGCTGGTCACTGCAAGCGTCCTGGGCCGACGTCAAGAGTCCCGAGCAACTCGAACCGGAGGTCGACGAGACCCGCGTCTCGGCGAGCGCGATCTACACCATGGCGCTCGACGACGAACGCTCCTGGTCGACCACGCTCGCCTGGGGGCACAAGAACCCGACCGAGGGCGAATCGACGAACGCGCTGGCCTTTGAGATCGCCTACGCGCCCGCGCGCGGCTGGACGCTGTTCGGCCGCGCCGAGTGGGTCGAGACGCTCGAGCTCACGCCAGCCGAAGATATATTCGAAGTCGCCAAGATGAGCGCGGGCGCGATTCGCGAATTCCGGGTGACAGACAGGACCAGGCTCGGACTCGGCGCGCTTTACAGCTTCAACTCGGTTGCGAGCGAACTCGAGGCGGCCTACGGCGGCAGCCCCGAGGGGGCGATGGTTTTCCTGCAATTCACGGCAGGTACCTGAAAAGCGGACGCGGTATGCTTCGTTGTAACCGGTCTGACGGAGCTTAAGCCGATGGAACGCCTGCATCGCATTTTTGAGCGCGGCATCCTGTATGCCGCACAGTTGCTGCTGGTCGTCGTGATCCTCCTGGCCGTCGCGCAGCTCTGGTATCTGCTGGCGATTGCGATCCGGGACCGTCTCGGGGACATCGATTCGATTCCACTGCTGACGCAAGCGGTTCAGCGTTCGTTCTCGGGCGTGCTGATGATCATTCTAGGACTCGAGCTGCTCGAAACGCTCCGGGTGTATTTCACGCATCACCGCGTGCGTCTCGAGATCATCCTCGTCGTCGCGATCATCGCGGTCGCCCGGCACATCATCAATCTCGACGTCGAACACCTCTCCGGCGCGTCGCTCGCCGGCATCGCCGCCCTCATCGCCGGTCTCACCGGTGGCTATTACCTGGTCCGGCGCGCCGGTTCCGAGCAGAAGCTGTGAAGGATCCCATGGGTGCTCTGCGTCAGTCGATGATCGTGTATTGCCAGGCAATGCCGTAGGTGGTGAAATCGCTGCCGATCCGGGTCGTCGCGCCCTTGTTCCAGCTGAATTTCACCGACTGGGTCTTCCCGATCGGCAACGAGAACGTCAACCCCACGCGGGAATTCGATTGCCGGACTCCCGAGTCGACGCCATTGACGCTCGTTCTTCCGCCGTCGTAGGACGTCGCGTCTGCGGCGAGCCATAATCGCGGCCGAAAAGTGTAGCTCACGTGAGCCTGCACGCTCGTGAGCGGATCCTGCTCGCGCCGCTGGCCGCCCCGGAAATTGTCGTTGTCGCCGAAGAGCCAGACGCCCGCATACGCCTCGAACAGCCAGTGCCCGACGGGATGTGAAAGACCCAGCTCGGTCTTGATGGCCCAGCGATTGTTGCCGACATTGATGAGTTTGTCGGAGTGATATTCGCCCGTCGGCATCGAGACCGTCAGGCTCGCACCGAGGGTCGTCTGCGGCTTGTGCCGGGCGAAGTCCGCGGGACTCAGTGCTGGACCGCCGATCAGGTTGGACGCCAATCGCAGTCTTGTATCGCCGACGCCGGAGCGCGATACCGCGCGGGCGACGTCGTCCACCGTGCCCGTGAAATCGCCCTGCACGTACGGCAGGACAATTGTCGCGTTCGCCGAGTGGCCGAAGAGCCCGAATGTCCGGCCTGCGCCAACCGCGGCGGAGTCTATTTCGGCTTCGACATCCTGAACGGGTAGGGCCGGATCGGTGAGAATGGCGCCGGTCGAGCGGCCGAGCGCGGCGAAGACAATCGTTGCGCCCGTCGGACTCGGGGCATACGAGCGCGGATCGATCTCCTGGGCCGTTGCACGATCCGGGGCGCAAATGAGGCACAGCAGCGCGACCATGGCCAGGCGGGGTGCGCGAGATCTCATCGGGTCACAGCCTGCTACAGTAATCAGCCACGGTACATTGGCCCATGAGCCAATACCCCGGCCACCATCGCCCAAGCCGATCCTGCCGGCAAGTGGCGCGTCAAATTTGACGACCATCCGGACAACGACGGCGCATTGACGTTCGCCAATTTGACGCTCAGCGGTCTGCAGACCAAGATCAAGCGCGAGTAAGGACGGGATCATCCAGGTCTTGCGCACGGGCGGCTCTACGGGCTGGCGAATTCTGGCGTGCCTTGCGCTCGCTACCCTCGGTGGCTGCGCACGGCTGCCGGCACGTCCGGCGTTGCCCGACGTCGCGGCAATTGCGCCCGCCGACGGCGGCTCCCTGGACGGTCTCGGCGCCGGTGCCGAGGGCAGGCATCCCGGGGAATCCGCGTTCCGCCTGGTCAACGAAGGCACCGAGGCCTTCGTCGTCCGGATGCAGAGCGCCCGACTCGCGGCGCGAAGCCTCGACGTCCAGACCTACATCTGGCACACCGATCTCACCGGAATTTACCTCGCGCAGCAGCTGCTGGAATCCGCCGATCGGGGCGTGCGGGTACGGCTGCTGGTCGATGATCTCGATGCGCGTGCCAAGAACGACGGCTTCGCGGCGCTTGCGGCGCACCCGAACATCGACGTGCGCATGTTCAACCCTTTTGTGACGAGGAGCGGCACCCTGCGCAAGGCGGGAGAGGGTGCGACGAACTTCAAGCGTATCAACCGCCGCATGCACAACAAGAGCTGGATCGCCGACAATCGCGTCGCGATCGTCGGCGGGCGCAATATCGGCGACGAGTATTTCGGGGCGAGCGACGAGGTGAACTTCATCGATCTCGATTTCGCGATGCTGGGGCCCATCGTGCGCGACGCGTCGGCGTCGTTCGACAAGTACTGGAACTCCGTATCCGCCTATCCGATGGAAATCCTGGATGCGGACGGCGTCAGCGAAGCGGCGCTCGGGAAATTGCGTGAGAAGCTTGTCGCGAAAACGAAGCTTGCCGAAAGCAGCCGCTACGCGGTTGCGCTTCGTGGCGACAATGTGGTCAAGCGGATGATTGCGGGTGACTGGCCGATGGAGTGGTCAGCGAACTACCGGTTTATCTCGGACGACCCGGCCAAGGTCACGATGAAGAAACGCGATGCGAAACGGACCCAGGTCGGATCGGCTCTGCTGCCGATGGTCCAGGCGGCCCGGACCTCGGTCAACATCATCTCGCCGTACTTCGTCCCGGGCGACGAGGTGACGGCGGCACTCGCTGGAGCGGCGCGCGAAGGGAAGCAAGTGCGCATCCTGACGAACTCGCTCGTGGCGAATGACGTCGCGGCCGTGCACGGCGGCTACTCGCGCTACCGGCGCCCCTTGCTGGAAGGCGGTGTGCAACTCTGGGAGCTGAAGCCATTGCCGGGCAGCGCGAGCAATGCGAGCCTGTTCGGCTCCTCCGGCGCCAGCCTCCACACCAAGGCGCTTTCGACGGACGGCCGGACGCTGTTTGTCGGGAGCTACAACGTCGATCCGCGTTCCACCTGGCTCAACTGCGAGCAGGGCGTGATGGTCGAGGATGAGGTGCTGACACGCCAGCTCGAAGCGATTTTCGCGACGCAGACGGCCGGTCCGCGCGCCTGGCAAGTGACGCTCAAGGGCGGCGAGATGGGCTGGAGCGACGGCGAGGAAAGTTTCGATTCAGATCCGAAGGCATCCGGCTGGCGCCGATTCCAGGCCTGGATGGCGCGCGTGTTGCACCTCGACGCTCAGCTTTAAGTCGGTCAGTGCATGCTTTCCCGCAGGTCAACGAGCACCTGGTCGGCGTTGTCCACGCGAATGAGGCCGAGGCGAGGGAATTCGAGGTCGACGATCACATAGGTCGTCAGCGTAAGGATGGCCGCGAATACCAGCGTGTGCAGCCAGGTGCGGTCCTTGTTGACAGAAGTGCCGTAGCCGACGAGCAGTGCGCCGACGAGCGAAAGGCCGACCAGCAACAGAAAGATGATCGGCGGCGGATGATTCCGGGTCGCCATCACCCGGGTGGTCGTGATATCGATCATTTCATTCAGTGCAGGCAAGAGCAGCATGGCGGCCTGTGTGGGCACCCCCGGCCTCAGGGACGCCGTCACGGCCCTCGACCAGATTTCGTCCTGAAGGGCCGCATCCTCCGCGAGACTGGCCTGGGTAGCCGCCAGATCTTCCGGGTTCCGGTACGTCTCCAATCGGGAATCGAGATAGCGGCGAAAGGCATCCCTCATCTCCGGCTGCGCGTCGGCGGGAAGCATGTCGATGCGCAAGATAGGCGGTACCGATCGCATTGGCCTCCGCCGTGACCAGGTGACGGCGGGCTTCGAACCTGGACGCGGCGCCGGAGAAGGTGAAGGCCAGCAGAAGCCCCAACAAGGCGAACACTGCAGCTTCCGCCGCGCCCGCTCCCTGCGGCAGGCCTTCCTTATGATGCGCGAGTCGCGCAATGCCGATGCGCCGCCCGACTTCGGCGACGACCAGCATGCCCGAGCAGAAGGCCTGCGAACCAGCAGCAATGCGATCAATGAGAAATTCACGCTCGGCCTCCCTTGATGTCCGCCGGTCCAGCAGCTATCGACTACTTTGTTTATCATGAGCCCATGAGCAAGAGCGCGATCCGCTTCTTCACTCTCGCCTGCTGCGTTGCAACGGCGAGCGCCGAAGCTCCCAAGTTTACTTCGGTGCAGCCGGAGTTGTTCAGCGCGCCTCAGGCGCTCTCTAACGCGTTTGCCGATTTCGATGGCGATGGCGATCTGGACCTCGCCGTCTCGTTCGAGAGCGGCGCGATTCGCCTCTATCGGAACGATGCGAACGCATTCGTCGAGGTGGGCGCAAAGCTCGGTCTGCCAGCCGCAGGACCGCAGGTCAGGGGTCTGAGCTGGGGGGACTTCGATGGCGACGGCGACCCGGACTTGCACGCCGGCGTGTCAGGGGCCGAAGGCGTACCCGCTCGCAATCTTCTGTTCCGCAACGATGGCGGCATGGCATTCGTGGAGGTGGCGGAAAGACTCGGCATGGTCGTTGCTCGATGCCGACAGCCGGCAGGCGAACTGGGTCGACTACGACAACGACGGCGATCTCGACCTGTTCTCGGCGCAGCGCTCCGGCGTCAACCGCATGTTCCGCAATGACGGCGGCAAGTTCACGGACGTGAGCCTGGACGCTCGGCCTCGCCGATCCGAGGAGAACGGTCGGCTCCTGCTGGTTCGACATGGATCAGGACGGCGACCTGGACGTTTTCCAGGCCAACCAGCAGGCCGACAAGGACACCCTCTATCGCAATGACGGCGGGACTTTCACCGACATCGCGCCGCAACTCGGCATGCATCAGCCCGAAAGAACGCTGAAGGAAGGCGGGGTCGGTTGCACGGTGGGCGACTACGACAACGACGGGCTGCTCGACCTGTTCGTCGCGACCTATGGCACGACGCTGCTCTATCGAAATCTGGGCGGCGGGAAGATTTCGCGAGGTCGCGGCGGAGGCCGGCGTGCAGCAGAATCTGCACGCCGTCGGCGCGTCATGGGGCGATGTCGACAACGACGGAGACCTGGATCTGTTCGTCGCCGCCTACGTGGACGGAGAGAACTGGTATTCGCGCGCTCACCTGTTCATGAACCAGGATGGACAAGTTCGTCGACGTGCTCGGCGAGGACAGTCCGCTGCGTGCAGCGGATCACGGCGTTCAGTGGGCGGATTTCGATCGTGACGGCGACCTGGATCTTTCGCTGACTGATGATTTTCCGGAAAACGGCCACCATCCGCTGTTCCGAAACGAGCTGCCGAGATGAACTGGCGAGCCGCTCGCTTCAGGTCATGGTCCTGGATCGCGCGGGTCGCGCCACGCGCAGCCGGCTCTGAAGTGCGGCTGTATGCCGCCGACGGGAAGGTGCTGGGCACGCGCCTCGTTTCCACAGGCGATGGCTACGGATCACAGGGCGTCGTTCCCGTGCATTTCGGACTGGCGAAAGCAGCAGTGGTCACCGTTGAAGTGACATTCCTGACTCGCGAGGGACGCACACTCAAGCGCCTCGAAGGAGTCGATCCGCGCGAATGGGTGGGCAAGGCACTCGTCGTAAAAGCGGACGACTGACGATGAAGGACATCGAGCGACGCATCAGCGTCGCGCCCATGATGGACTGGACCGACCGGCACTGCCGGTACTTCCTGCGCCAGTTCTCGCCGCGGCGTGCTGCTCTACACCGAGATGATCGTGGCGCAGGCGATCGTGCGCGGCGACCGCCGGTATCTCCTCGAGTTCGATCCGGAGGAGCACCCGGTCGCGCTGCAACTCGGCGGCGCCGAACCCGGCCTGCTGGCCGAAGCCGCCGCGATCGGCGCTGCGTTTGGCTACGACGAGATCAATCTGAACGTCGGCTGCCCGAGCGACCGCGTGCAGCAGGCGACCTTCGGCGCCTGCCTGATGGCGCGGCCGCGCGCTCGTCGCGGACTGCGTACGGGCGATGCAGGCGGCCGTCAAGCGTGCCCGTGTCACGGTGAAGTGCCGGATCGGCATCGACGATCACGACGATTGGGCGTTCCTCCGCGACTTCGTGAGCGCCATCGCGAGGCCGGTTGCCGGACCGTGATCGTGCATGCGCGCAAAGCGATCCTGAAGGGACTCACGCCCAAGGAGAATCGCGAGGTGCCGCCGCTCGACTACGCGCGCGCCTGGCGGGTCAAGCAGGAGTTCCCGGCGTTGACGGTCGTCGCGAATGGCGGTCTGCGCACCGTCCCGCAGGTGACGGAGCAGCTCGCGCACGTGGACGGCGTGATGCTGGGCCGCGAGGCGTACCACAATCCCTACCTGCTGCCGGCGCTGCATCGGGCGATCCACGACGACGAATTCGAAACGCCGACCGTCGAAAACGATCGTCGGACGGATGCGGCGCTATGCGGAGCGGCAGGTCGCGAAGGCACGCCGCTCCGTTCGATCACGCGACACATGATCGGGCTGTTCAACGGGCGCAGCGGCGCGCGCGCCTGGCGGCGTGCGCTTTCGGAGGGCGTGAACCGTGCGAATGCCATCGCCCGCGCTGATCGACGATGCGCTCCGCGCGGCTAGTTGCTGTCCATGAAACGCCGGAATCGCGCGGAGCCCTTGCCGTCGCGCGGGCCGAGCAAGTCGTAGAGCGGCGTCGGGTCGAGCCAGGACGGCGCCGCATTGAGGCCGCAGGATTCGCGCGCGCTGGAATGCGGCCAGTCGATCGCGCGCCGGCACCAGCCCGCCGCGCACCGGCGCGTCGAGGGCATGACGCGCGACTTCGAGCAGGTAGATGTCCGGGTTCACCATCGTCGACAGGCAGTGACCGTGGCGCAGGCGCGAGCCCGCGAGTTCGTCGGTCGCGAGCGTGATCTTGCCCGGCGATCCGCGCAACGACGAGATGCAGGCAGCGGTCGGTCACGCACCAGACGACGCATGCAGCCGATGGCGGACGCAGGTGTCTGCGATTCGCCGGGCCGCTTTCGCGCGCGAAGAGGCGTCGGGATAAAGCGGGTGCCGGCCGTGCGATCGCGCGACGACGTGACGCAGGATCGCCGGCAGTCGCGGTTTCGACGCTCAGGGCCATGGTCCGCCTCCCTGCGGAGCAGGCAACGAGCATGTCAGCGGCCCGGTTTGGGCGCCTCGCCAGTTTCCTGCCTATAATCCGAATTATGTAATCCGCGGCGGGGACGCGCGACGGCATGGGCCAGGAACAGGAACTCGCGATTCTCTTTGCCGATGTCGTCGGCAGCACGCGCCTGTTCGAACTCCTGGGCGACGTCGCGGCGCGGGACAAGGTCTCGATCTGCATCGAGATCATGCGCCGCGCGACCGAGCAGCACGGCGGCTCGGTCATCAAGACCATGGGCGACGAGATCATGGCCACTTTCACCGACTGCGACGCCGCGATCGACGCCGCGGTCGAAATGCAGGCGGCGATCGCCGGTCATCCGGATCTCGAGATCGAAGGGCCAGCAGATCACGATCCGGATCGGCTGCCATTTCGGTCCGGTGGTCATCGAAACCCGCGATGTGTTCGGCGCCGCGGTGCACACGGCAAACCGCATGACGAGCCAGGCCAAGGCCGGCCAGATCATCATCACGGATGCCGATCCAGCAGCGCGTGTCGGAACAATGGCGCGCCGTGTCGCGCCGGGTCGACGTGGCAGTGCCGCGCGGCCAGCACGACGAGGTCACGATTTTCGAGGTGCTCTGGCAGCACGGCGAGACGACCAGCATGCTGCCGGCGATCCGACGATCACGGAATTGCAGAAGCAGTTCCGGATCCGGCTGCGTTACCTCGGGACCGAACTCGTGCTCGATCAGCGCGACCGCTCGTTCGCGACGCTCGGCCGCGGCCAGGAAAACGACCTCGTGATCAAGGGCAATCTGGTCTCGCGGCTGCATGCGCGCATCGAGGCGGGCAAGAACCGCTTCATGCTCGTGGACCAGAGCACGAACGGCAGTTTCGTTCAGTCTCAAAACGGCGACGACGCCTTCGTGCGCCGCGATGCGATTCCGCTGAAAGGGCAGGGCGTCATCGGCCTCGGGCGCGTGCCCGAGCCGCAGTCCTATCACACCGTGGAATTCTTCTGCGAGGACGGTCCGGAGCTCTAGATTCTGAAGGGGACGTTCACCTTCAGCCGCTGAAGGTGAACGTCCCCTTCAGACCCCCTTTAAACCGCGAGCCGCGCCTTCAATCGATCGACTTCATCGCGCAAGCCTGCAGGCAGGCGCGTTCCGTAGCTTTCCAGATACTTCCCGATCTCCGCGGCTTCCTCGCGCCAGGCGCCGTTGTCGACGGCGAGCAGTTCGTCGATCGTCCCATCCTCGAGTCCGAGACCCGACAAATCGAGCGCGTCGCGGCGCGGCACCGCGCCGATCGGCGTATCGAGCGCGGCAGCACCGCCATTGCAGCGCTCGATGATCCAGGCGAGCACGCGCAGGTTCTCGCCGTAGCCGGGCCACAGGAAGCGTCCGGCGGCGTCGCGCCGGAACCAGTTGACGTGGAAAACCTCAGGCAGCTTGCGGACCCGCTTCGCCATCGAGAGCCAATGGCCCCAGTAATCGCCGAAGTTGTAACCGGCAAAGGGCTTCATGGCCATCGGGTCGCGGCGCACGATTCCGACGTCGCCAGTCGCGGCCGCGGTCGTTTCGGAAGCCATGCCCGCGCCGACCAGCACGCCATGCGCCCAGTCGCGAGCCTGATAAACCAGCGGCGCAAGCGTTCGTCTGCGGCCGCCGAACACGAGCGCACTGATCGGCACGCCCTGGGGCGCATCGGCCATCGGCGAATAGCTCGGGTTCTGCTTTGCTGCGACGGTGAAGCGTGAGTTCGGATGCGCGGCCGGGCCCGCGCGCCGGGTCGAAGGGACGGCCCTGCCAGTCGATGGCCGGCGTGCCTTCGTCGAGGCCTTCCCACCAGGGTTCGTTGTCCGCCGTGAGCCCGACATTGGTGAAGATCGTGTCGCGGCGAATCATCTCGAAGGCATGGCGGTTCGTCTTCGCGTTCGTGCCGGGCACGACGCCGAAGTAGCCGGCCTCTGGGTTGATCGCCCACAACCGCCCATCCGGTCCCGGATGCAGCCAGGCGATGTCGTCGCCGACGGTCCAGATCTTCCAGCCAGGCATCGAGGCCGGCGGAATCAGCATGGCGAGATTCGTCTTGCCGCAGGCGGACGGGAAGGCGCAGGCGAGATAATGCGTTTCGCCCGCGGGATTCTCGACGCCGACGATCAGCATGTGCTCGGCGAGCCAGCCCTCGTCGCGCGCTTGCCAGCTCGCGATGCGAAGCGCATGGCATTTCTTTCCAAGCAGCGCATTGCCGCCGTAGCCCGAACCGAAGCTCTGGATCTCGAGCGATTCCGGGAAATGCATGATGAATCGGCGGTCAGGATCGAGCTCACCGATCGAATGCAGCCCCTTGACGAACACGCCGTCGCGGGCAATGCGCTGCGAGCGCCGCTGCGCCCATGCGGGTCATGAGCTTCATGTTGGCGGCGACATAGGCGCTGTCGGTGATCTCGACGCCGCAGCGCGAATACGGGCGACTCGATCGGCCCCATGCAGTACGGGATCACGTACATCGTGCGGCCGCGCATGCAGCCGTCGAAGAGTGCATCCATCTCGGCGCCGCGCCTCGGCCGGCGCCATCCAGTGATTGTTCGGGCCGGCGTCGTCGCTGCTGCTCGGTGCAGACGAAAGTCAGGTGCTCGACGCGCGCGACGTCCGACGGGATTGGAGCGATGCAGGTGGCAGCCGGGAAAGCTCTCCGCATTCAGCTTGAGCAGGTCGCCGGCCGCGAGCATGCGGCGGATCAGTTCGCGGTACTCGGCCTCCGAGCCGTCGCACCAGTGCACCTGGTCCGGGCCGCGTGCGCGCGGCGACCTGCATCACCCAGTGCTGCAATGCATCGGGTGCGTCTTCGGGTACGGCCGAGCGGTCGGGTGCGGTTGCCATTCAAGCCTCGCGGGGAACTATGCGAAGTTTAGCAGGCGACCACCGGCATGAGCTGAAATCGAGCGCATGCGTGCACGAAACCCGTTGATCTCGAAAAGGAATGCCGGGAGACTGCCTTCATGAGCGCGCACGGGGAATATGGCAGATTGCTGGGGCCGCAGGGGCCACTCGCGCGCGTAATCGAAAACTTCGAATCGCGTCGCGAACAGCAACTCATGGCGGACTGGGTCGGCGAGACGCTCGCGGCCCGCGGCATTCTCGCGATCGAAGCGGGCACCGGCACGGGAAAGACTTTCGCCTACCTCGTGCCCGCGCTGCTGTCCGGGCGGCAGGTGATCATTTCGACGGGCACGCGGACCTTGCAGGACCAGCTCTATCACCGTGACCTGCCGACCGTCGCGAAAGCGCTCGGACGGCCGGTGCGCGTCGCGCTGCTGAAAGGCCGGGCCAACTATCTTTGCCGTCACCGGCTCGATCTTGCCGAATCGATGCCCGAGCTACCCGGCCTGCGCCCGCCGAACGCGCGCACGATCGCGCGCATCCGGCGCTGGTCGCGCGAGACCGTGACCGGCGACCTGTCGGAGGTCAGGAGCCTGCGTGATTCGGATCCCGCCTGGGCCGCAGTGACTTCCACGCGTGAAAATTGCCTCGGCACCGCCTGTCCCGCGTACTCGCGCTGTCATGTCGTCGCCGCGCGGCGCGAGGCGCAGGCCGCCGACATCGTCGTCGTCAATCACCACCTGCTGCTCGCCGATCTCGCGCTCAAGGACGAGGGTTTCGGGGAACTGCTGCCAGGGACGGAAGCCGTCATCCTCGACGAGGCGCACCAGGTGCCCGAGATCGCCGCGCAATTCTTCGGTCGTGAATTCTCCGCGCGCCAGGCCGCGGCCTTCACGCGTGACGCGCTCGCCGAGCTCTCCCGCCTCGGTCTCGCGAACTCCGCGGCGCGCGAGAAGCTCGCCGCGCTCGAAGCCGCGCTGGCTGAGAGTGCCGCGGCGCTCGCGGGTACCGGCGAGCGTATTGACTGGGGCGCGCTGCCGGATGCGTTCCTGGGGGCCCTCGAACGGACGCGGGAGACGCTCGGGCAACTCGGACAGGAATTCGGATCGGCGGATCCGGACGATCCGGCACTCCGCCAATGCAAGCGACGCGCCGCCAAGCTTGCGGAGTCGCTGGTGGCAATCGCCGATGCCGGCACGGGGGACGGCCTTCGGTGGGTGGAGGCGGGCGGACGCGGTTACACGCTGTCGTTCACGCCGTTCGAGGTCTCGACGCGGCTCGGTGATCTGATGCGGGCACAGGGCGGTGCCTGGATCTTCACCTCGGCGACGCTCGCCGTCGGCGACGATTTCTCGCATTTTCTCGGCCGCATCGGCGCGCCGACGGCGAACGCCGTGCGGATCGAGAGCCCCTTCGATTTCGAGAGCCAGGCCCGGATCTTTCTTCCGGAAGGCCTGCCCGATCCGGCCAGCCGCGAGTACACGACTGCGGTCGTCGCCACGGCCCTTCCGCTCATCGAGGCCGCGGGCGGCCGAAGTTTTCTGCTCTTTACGAGTCATCGGGCACTTTCGGAGGCCGCGCGGATTCTCGAATCGAGGCCGGATTTCGGGCGACGTTATCCGGTGCTCGTGCAGGGCGAGGCGCCGCGCGAGACGCTCCTGAAACGCTTTCGCGAACTCGGCAATGCAGTTCTGCTCGGGACCGCGAGTTTCTGGGAAGGCGTGGATGTCCGCGGCCATGCGCTCGCGCTCGTCGTGATCGACAAGCTGCCCTTCGCGGCGCCGGAAGATCCACTCCTCAAGGCGCGTCTCGAAGGCATCCGGCGCCGCGGCGGGAATCCCTTCCAGGAATTCCAGTTGCCTCAGGCCGTGCTCGCGCTCAAGCAGGGTTTCGGGCGCCTGATCCGGGACCGCGAGGACTTCGGCGTCGTGGTGCTCTGCGACCCGCGCCTGCGCACGCGCGGCTACGGCAGGCTCTTCCTCTCGTCGCTGCCGCCGGCCACGGTCGTGACCGATGGCGATGAAGCGGCGTCATTCCTGAGACGACGGCTCGCGCTTGCCGGCGTTACCGTGCCGGCCGCACTCGAAGCATGAAACTCCTCGCGATCGACTCCGCGACGGAAGCCTGCTCGGCCGCGCTCTTGCTGGACGGCGACGTGCACGAGCGCTTCGAGGTCATCGGGCGCGGCCATGCGGATCGCCTGCTGCCGATGGTGGATGAACTGCTGAAGGAAGCGCGGCTCGCGACGACCGATCTCGATGCGATTGCTTTCGGGCGCGGTCCCGGCGGATTCACGGGGCTTCGCATCGCCGCGGGCATTGCGCAGGGGCTCGCGGCCGGAAGCCGCCGCCGCGTGTTGCCGGTCAGCAATCTCGCGGCGGTCGCGGCCGCCGCAAAGCGCAGCACCGGCATCGATCGCGTGCTCGTCTGCATGGACGCGCGCATGGGGCAGGTGTATTGGGCCGCTTTCGATTGCAGCGGCGCGCTTCCGGTGGCCCTGACCGAAGAGCGCCTTGCGAATCCCGCGGAGGTCTCGCTGCCCGCGGGAACGAACTGGTTCGGCGCGGGCCACGGCTTCGCGAACTATCCGGAGCTCGGCGTACGCCTTGCCGCACGACTTCACGGCGTGGATTCCGCGATTCTCCCGCGCGCAGGCGAGATCGCAAGGATTGCAGCGGTCGATCTGGCGGAAGGCCGGGCGCTCGACGCGACCCGTGCGCTCCCGGTTTATCTGCGAAACGACGTCGTGCACAAGCGCTGATGCGCGCGGTGTCATAATTCCTCAATAATGAGCCGTCACGCTGGCCGCCTACGCATGGCGGATACCCGAATTCTGGTCGTCGAGGACGAGCAGCCGATCCGCGACCTGATCGCCTTCGGCCTGCGTCGTGTCGGCTGCGACGTGGCGCTCGCGGAACACAGCCAGTCGGCGCTCGCGAGCATCGGCGACCGGCGCCCGGACCTGATCCTGGTCGACTGGATGCTGCCGGACATGAGCGGGCTCGAACTCGTCCGGCAGCTGCGCCGCGACGCGAATACCCGCGACATCCCGATCGTGATGCTGACGGCCCGCGCGGAGGAGGCCGACAAGGTCGCGGGCCTCGAGAGCGGCGCGGACGACTACCTCACCAAGCCGTTCTCTGCGCGCGAGTTGATCGCTCGAATCCAGGCGGTGCTCCGGCGAAGTGCGCCCGCGGGACAGGCTGAGCGTGTCGAGGTCGAAGGCCTGACCTTGGATCAGGCCGGACATCGTGTGCTCGCCGGTGACAAGTCCGTCAGCCTTGGGCCCACCGAGTACCGCCTGCTGGCATTCCTCATGACCCATCCCGATCGGGTCTATTCGCGGAGCCAGTTGCTGGATCGGGTCTGGGGCGGAAATGTGTACGTCGAAGAGCGTACGGTGGACGTGCACATCCGGCGGCTGCGCAAAGCGCTCGAGGACAGCGGCTACGACCGTTTCGTCCAGACCGTGCGCGGCGCGGGTTACCGGTTTTCGGCGCAGCAGGACTGAACGATGTGGCGGGCCTGGTCGTTCGCCCTGGTGCGGCTCCTGGTCGCGATCGCGATTGCGACGCTGCTCGGGCTGATATTCGGTCACAGGGGTGCCTGGCTGACGGCCGTGCTCGGCGTCGTGCTCGCCTGGCAGTTGGTCAACTTGTTTCGGCTGGATCACTGGCTGCGACATCGCTCGCACGAGGAACCGCCGGACATCGGCGGTCTCTGGGGCGACGTCATCGGCCTGATCGGCAGGCTTTACCGCCGCAAGCAGTTTCACAAGCGCAGGGTCATCCAGCTCTTCCGTGATTTCCGGCGGCTGAGCGCAGCGCTGCCGGACGGCGTCGTCCTGCTGTCGAAGAATCGCGAAATCCAGTGGTTCAATCGCACGGCCGCGGATCTGCTCGGACTTCGCCGCAAGGTCGACACCGGCCTGCCAATCGCCAATCTCGTGCGTAATCCGGAATTCGCGGCTTATCTCGAACGACCGGCCGCGGGCGGCGGTGTGATCGTCCGCGTGCAGAGCGGTGAGGTCTGGCTCGCGCTCCTCGTGATCCCGGCCGGCGACCAGTCCCTGATGCTCGTGCGTGACGTGACCCGGGAAGCGCGACTCGAGCAGATGCGCAAAGACTTCGTCGCGAACGCATCGCACGAACTTCGCTCGCCGCTGACCGTAATTTCGGGCTACGTGGACCAGCTTGCGGAGGACGACACTGTCGCTCCGGAATGGCGCGAGCCGATCGCGGACATGCGCCGCCAGGCGCTGCGCATGCGCGAGATCGTGGACGACCTGATCGAGCTCTCGCGGCTGGAATCGACCGCGGACGAGGCATCGATGATCGCGGTCGACATGCCGGCCCTCGTCGCGCGGCTCCTGCGCGAAGCTCGGGCCTCGGCACCCGGAGCTCTGCGTTTCGAGACCGATCTCGACGAATCCTGTCTCCTGCGGGGCAACGAAAACGAGCTTCATTCGATCGCGTCGAATCTGATTTCAAACGCGATCAAATATACGCCGGCGGAAGGAACCGTCACTGTCCGCTGGGGCCGCGACGAGACGGGTGCAAGGCTCACGGTCGCTGACACGGGCATCGGCATCGCGCCCGAGCATCTGCCTCGGCTGACGGAGCGCTTCTACCGAGTGGACCGTGGCCGGTCCCGGAGTCTCGGCGGCTCGGGTCTCGGCCTGTCGATCGTAAAGCACGGGCTCCAGCGGCACGGCGGGCGGCTCGAGATCACGAGCGAGGAAGGGCGCGGTTCGGCCTTCATCGCGCATTTCCCGGCGCGGCGCGTCCTGCCCCGCGAAGCGGCTGCAATAAAAGTGTCATAGTTCGCGACCATAATCCGGCGCGAGCACTGCCCATGGGTGCCCGCGATCACTTCACAACAAACCGGAGAATGGCTCGTGAAAAAGCTCTTGATTGCCAGCGCGCTCGGCATGCTCGTCACGGCACCGGCGCTCGCGCAGCAGAACTCGACGATGGACCAGGTCCTGAAGGAACTGGCGAAGCTGAACGAACGTGTTGGCCGGCTTGAGCAGGACAACACCCAGCTGCGGACCGAGAATGCCACGCTTCGAGAGAGCAACGATCGCATGGAGGCGACGTCGGAATACCTGAAAGACAACGCCACTGCGACCCGCAAGCAGCTGGCGCAGGACGGGCCCAAGGTCGCGGAAGCCGAACGCATCACCAAGGCTGCGGAATGGGCTTCGCGCATCAGCTGGAAGGCCGACTTGCGCTACCGGTACGAGTCCGTGGACCCGGAGGGGGCGGTCGAACAGCAGCGCCAGCGCATCCGCGCCCGGCTCGCAATGACCGCGAAGATCAACGATACCCTGACGGGTACGATCGGAATCGCCACCAGTGGCGGCATCAACGACCCGCGATCCACGAACCAGACGCTCGGGGACGGATGGTCGCGCAAAGGCCTCTCGCTTGACCTCGCCTACGTCGACTGGAAGCCCGTCGACAGCTTCGGCATGACGTTCGGCAAGATGCCGCAGCCCTGGTACAAGGTCACCGGCTACTTCTTCGACAACGACATCAACCCGGAAGGCATCGCCGCTCGGTTCGGCAGCGGCCCGTTCTTCGCGAACGCCTTCGCGATGGCGCTGTCGGAACGAAGCGCCGCGTCCGACGCTTCGCTCCTGGGCGGCCAGTTCGGCCTCACCGGCCAGTTTGGCGGCGTCAAGCTGACCGGCGCGGTCGGCTACTTTGACGTCGGATCGGTCCAGGGTGAGGTCACGACGATCAACTTGACGACGCCCTGCACGCCGAACCAGGCGTTCTTCCTTGGGCCGCAGGGCAACACGACCGTCAACAACCTGGCGGGCTGCCCGACGCTTCTCAACGACTTCAACATGATCGAGGCCCTCGCGCAGGCGGAGTTCACGATTGCCAACCAGCCGCTGCAGATCTTCGCGCAGTACATCCAGAACCAGGAGGCGGACGATCTCGATAGCGGCTATCTCGCCGGCTTCAACTGGGGCAAGGCCAGCAACCCGCGCAGCTGGGAGTTCGGCTACGCCTACGGGGTCATGGAAAAGGACGCGCAGTTCGGCCAGTTCATCGACTCGGACTTCGGCGGCGGCGTCACCGACACGGACGGCAGCGTGATCAAGATCGGCTTCGCGCCGGCCAAGAACTGGGTCCTGAACGGCACCTACTTCATGAACGACCGCTTCATCGACGCGCCGGGTGCGACCGAACGCAGCTATGACCGCTACCAGATCGACATGAACCTCAAGTTCTGAGATTCGCGGCTGTCACGAGACTGTCACACACCGGAAATAGAGTTACGGAACAAGCCAAGGAGCTGATAAGCCCATGAAAGCCTCTTCACTGCTGACTGCCGCGGCGATCGCGTTCGCGGGCCTGGCGCTCACGCCGAAGGCGGATGCGCAGGTCGTCAAGATCGACGGCTCGAGCACGGTGTTTCCGATCACCGAGGCCGTGGCCGAGGAGTTCCAGATCCAGAAGCGCGGCAAGATCCGCGTGACGGTCGGCATCTCCGGCACCGGCGGCGGCTTCAAGAAGTTCTGCCGCGGCGAGACCGACGTGCAGGACGCCTCGCGCCCGATCCTGACGGCGGAGATGGAAGCCTGCCGCGCGGCCGGCATCAAGTACTTCGAGCTGCCGATCGCCTACGATGCGCTCACCGTCGTCGTGCACCCGCAGAATACCTGGATCACGCAGCTGACGATTCCCGAACTGAAGAAGATGTGGGAGCCCGCCGCGCAGGGCAAGATCACGACGCTGGAACCAGATCAACCCGAAATGGCCGAACGAGCCGTTAGCGCTGTTCGGGCCGGGCTCTGATTCCGGCACTTTCGATTATTTCACCGAGGCGGTCACCGGCAAGGCGAAGTCGAGCCGCGGCGACTACACCGGCAGCGAGGACGACAACGTGCTGGTGCAGGGCGTCGCGAGCAACAAGAACGCGCTCGGCTACTTCGGCTATGCCTACTACCTGCCGAACGCGGCCAAGCTGAAGGCCGTGCCGATCGTCGGCAAGTCCGGCAAGGCGGTCGGCCCTTCGCTCGACAACGTCGTGAACGGCAGCTACGAACCGCTGTCGCGTCCGATCTTCATCTACGTCAGCGAGAAAGCGGCGCAACGGCCGGAGGTCAAGGAGTTCGTCGAGTTCTACCTGGCGCAGAGCACTGCCCTGGTCGAGGAAGTGAAATACGTGCCGCTGCCCAAGCAGGCCTATCAGCTTGCGGCGAAGCATTTCCGTGAAGGCAAGCTCGGCACCGGCTTCGGCGGCGTGCCGGAAGTCGGCCTCAAGGTCGAAGAGCTGCTGGCGCGGGAAGCGAAGCTCTGAAGCAGCATTGGGCCAGGGCGAACTCCGACGCGAATCCATGAGCTGAATCCTGATCTGTCCGTTGCATCACGGGGCGCGCCTGCGGGACTCCGGTTCCGCAAGGCGCGCGACCGCGTCATCGAAGCCGGACTGCTACTTGCGGCACTGGTCGCCGTCTTCACGACCCTCGCAATCGTGATCGTCCTCGTCGTCGAGTCGCTGCCCTTCTTCCGGGTCGTGTCGATCGTCGATTTCCTGACCGACACGATGTGGATCCCGCTCTTTGCAGAGCCGCGCTACGGCATTCTGCCGCTCGTCGCCGGCACGCTGGTGACCACGCTCGTGGCGCTCGCCGTCGCGATTCCCTGCGGAACGATCATCGCGATTTATCTCAGCGAGTTCGCGCCGTACAAGCTGCGCGAGACCATCAAGCCGGCGCTCGAGCTGCTGGGCGCCGTGCCGACCGTCGTCTATGGTTACTTCGCGCTGATGATCGTCACGCCATTCCTGCAGAAGCTGATTCCCGGACTTCCCGGATTCAACATGCTGTCGGCGGGACTCGTGATCGGCGTCATGATCATTCCCTACGTCGCCTCGGTCAGCGAGGACGCGATGCGGGCCGTCCCGAATTTCATGCGGGAAGGCAGCTACGCGATGGGGGCGACGCGCTTCCAGACGGCGACGCGGGTTGTGGTGCCCGGTGCGCTGTCGGGCATTGCGGCGGCCTACATCCTCGGCATCTCGCGCGCGGTCGGCGAAACGATGGTCGTCGCGATCGCGGCCGGCTTGCAGCCGAACCTGACCTGGGATCCGACCGAGCCCGCGGCCACGATCACGGCGTTCATCGTGCAGGTGAGCCTGGGCGACCTGCCGCACGACAGCATCGGTTACCAGTCGATCTTCGCCGCGGGCCTCGTGCTCATGCTGATGACACTCGTGTTCAACATTGCGGGCTTCTCGCTGACGCGCAAGTTCCGCGAGACCTACTGACATGCACGCCACGACCGCGGAAGCCTCGCTTCAGCAGATCCGTGCCGACGTCAACCGGCGGAAGATCCTCGATCAGGTGTTCGTGATGGTCGGTCTCCTGATCATGTTCTCGGCGCTACTCGTGCTGGTCGTCCTGTTCCTCGACCTGGTGCGGGAAGGCGCACCGCGACTGAACTGGGATTTCCTGACTTCATTCCCGTCGCGCAAGGCCGAGCGCGCCGGAATCCTGTCGGCCTGGGTCGGCACGTCGCTCATCATGTTGACGACGGCGACCGTGTCGATGCCAGTCGGCGTGGCTGCGGCGATCTATCTCGAGGAGTACGCGCCCAAGAACTGGATGACCGCGATCATCGAGATCAATGTGACGAACCTTGCGGGCGTCCCGTCCATCATCTACGGTCTGCTGGCACTCGGGCTCTTCGTCTATCAGTTCAATCTCGGGCAGAGCATCGCGGCGGCCGGACTGACGCTGTCGCTCCTGATCCTGCCGATCGTCATCGTCGCGACGCGCGAGTCACTCCGCGCCGTTCCCCGGGCGATCCGCGAGGCGGCCTATGCGCTCGGCGCGACGCGCTGGGAGGTCACGGCGCATCACGTGCTGCCGTATTCGACCGGCGGCATTCTGACCGGAATGATCATCGGCCTGTCACGCGCGATCGGCGAGACTGCGCCGCTGATCACGATCGGCGCGCTGTCCTTCATCGCCTTCCTGCCGGAATCGCCATTCAAGGGCGAGTTTCCGTTCTTCTCGTTCGCCTGGCTCAAGGAGGCGTTCACCGCGATGCCGATCCAGATGTTCAACTGGGTCTCGCGTCCGGATCCGAAGTTCCAGGTCAATGCGGCGGCGGCCGGCGCAATTCTGCTCGGCATGACGCTGTTGATGAACGGCGTCGCAATCTACGTCCGCTACCGCTTCCGCAAGAGAATCAACTGGTGAGCACCATGCAATCCGGACCGAGCACCCCCGACAACCCGCCGCGGCCGGCGCCGACCCACGCGCTCGACGGCAGGCTCGTGACGCCGCGGCCGTCGATCGAGCGTGGCGCGAAGCCCCGCGAACACGGAGGAGGCGCTGGTCGTCAAGTCGCGGGCCGAAGGGCTCTCCTTCTACTACGGCGCAGTTCGCGCGCTCAAGGATCTCAACATCGAGATCCGCGAAAAGCGCGTGACCGCGCTCATCGGACCCTCGGGCTGCGGCAAGACGACTTTCCTGCGCTGCTTCAACCGCATGCACGACCTGACGCCCGGCACGCGCTACGAAGGCCGGATCATGCTTTTTCCGGATTCTATCGACCTCGTGGACAAGGCAGTCGACCCGATCGAAGTGCGGATGCGCATCGGCATGGTGTTCCAGAAACCGAATCCGTTCCCGAAGTCGATCTTCGAGAACGTCGCGTATGGCCTTCGTGTCCGTGGTCTGCGTTCGAAAGCGCGCCTCGAGGAGGAAGTCGAGCGGGCGCTGCGGCGCGCTGCGATCTGGGAAGAGGTCAAGGATCGACTGGACAGCTCGGGGCTCTCGCTGTCGGGCGGTCAGCAACAGCGGCTTTGCATTGCGCGTGCGCTTGCGACCAACCCCGAGATCCTGCTGTTCGATGAGCCAACCTCGGCGCTCGATCCGATCGCGACGGCGCGCATCGAGGAGCTGATCGCGGAGCTCCGCGACCAGGTGACGGTGATCATCGTCACGCACAACATGCAGCAGGCCGCCCGCGTCTCGGACTACACCGCCTTCATGTACCTGGGCGAACTGATCGAGTTCGACAACACCAGCAAGCTCTTCACGAACCCGTCGCAGAAGGCGACTGAAGATTACATCACCGGCCGGTACGGCTGAGCCTGCGGCGGTAGCCAGCATGTCCGAAGCGAGTGCAGGGCACATCTTCAAGGCCACCGACGGGGCCTTGTCCGACCTGCGGCTGCGCGCGCATGCAATGGGCTTGCTGGTCGCCGAACAAGTCGAGACCGCGGTCCGCGCGCTGCTCGAGTCCGACCTCGAAGCCGCGCAAGGGGTGCTCGTCCGCGAGCAGCAGGTCAACGCCTACCAGACCGAGATCGAAGCCGAGAGTTTCCGTCTGCTGGCGCAGCGCGCGCCGGTCGCGAGCGACCTCCGCATGGTGCTCGCGGTCTCCCGGGCCGTGACCGACCTCGAGCGGGCCGGCGACGAGTCGAAGAAGATCGCGCGCTTCGCGCTCGCGAGCGCGGGCCACATGACGGGCGGCCCGTCGCGCGTGATGCACCGGCCGCTGCGGCACATGGCTGAACTCGCGTCCGAAGCGATGCGGGTCGCGGTCGACGCGCTCGATCGTGGCGACGAACGGGTCGCACACGACGTCGCGCGTCTCGACCGCGAACTCGACCAGGAATTCGAGTCGGCGCATGCGGCAGCTGATGACGGTCGCGATGGAGCGGACGCGCCTGCTGCGGCCTATTTTCGATACAGTGTTCGCGCTCAAAAGCCTGGAACGAATCGGCGATCACGCGAAAAACGTGGCCGAGCACGTCGTGTTCCTGGTGAGCGGCGCGGACGTGCGTCACGCCGGCCGCGATCTGCCCGCCCGGGACTCGCAGCATTGATATGATGAACTGACGCCGGCGCTACCGGCCTGGGATCTATTTCCATGGAATCAGCAGATTTGGGTCAGCACACGTCCCGGCGATTCAATGAGGACATGGAACGCGTGCGCACGCGCGTCATGCAGATGGGCGGCTTCGTCGAGCAGCAACTCCAGCGCGCCGTTACCGCCCTCGTGGAGGGCGACAGCCGACTCGGCGAAGAGGTCGCGCGGGACGACTATCGTGTGAACCAGATGGAAGTCGAAATCGACGAGGAGTGCGGGCGCATCATCGCGACCCGCCAGCCGGCGGCCTCGGACCTGCGCGTCATGGTCGCCATCATCAAGACCATCACCGATCTCGAGCGGATCGGCGACGAGGTCGAGAAGGTCGGCTACATCGCGGCACGACTCGCGACCATGGAAAAGCCTGCCGACAACTACCGCGAGATCCGCCACCTCGGCAAGCTCGTCACCGAGATGGTCCACGATGCGTTGCATGCCTTTGCGCGACTCGAGGCCGACGAGGCCTTCGAAGTCGCCCGCCGGGACCGCAAGGTGGACGAGGAATACGAAGCGATCCAGCGCCAGAGCATCACTTTCATGATGGAAGACCCGCGCATCGATCCGGCGCGCGCTGGAGATCATGTGGGTCGTGCGAGCACTCGAACGGATCGGCGATCACGCCAAGAATATCTGCGAGTACACCGTGTACATGGTCCACGGCAAGGACATCCGTCACCTGTCACTCGACGACGCCGAGCGCCAGATCCGCGACATTGCGGGCGCGAAGAAAGACGGCTGATGGTGTCGCGTCGCGCCGGCAACTGGCTCGGGGCCGCGGCCTGCGCCGCCGCAATCGCCTTCGCTTTCTACTCGCAGTACGGCCTTGGGCTCGTGCCCTGTCACCTCTGCATCTTTCAGCGCGTGACCGTCGCGGCGCTCGGAATCGTCTTCGTGCTTGCCGCGTTCACCTCGCGCCCCGGGATGCGCGGCATCCTGTTCGCGGTGCTGGTCGGACTTGCCGGATTCGCGACGATCGCGACCGCCGGCCGGCATGTCTGGATCCAGATGCAGCCCGAGGGCTCGGTGCCGGCCTGCGGCGCCGATCTGGCGTTTATGCTCGACCTGTTCCCGCTCACCGAGGTGATCCTCAAGGTGTTCAAGGCGGGCGGCGAATGCGCCAAGATCGACTGGTCCTTCCTCGGACTTTCGATGCCGGCCTGGGTGCTCGTCCTCGCGCTGGTGCTGACCGCGGGCGGGATCTGGATCAACCTGCGAAAAGCCGCCTGAGCACGCACTCGTAGACGCGGCTGCAGCCGGTCGATGTCCTCGACGCGCAGCATTCGTCGACCTGGTGGATGGTCCGGTTGACGACGCCAAATTCGACGACTTCCGCGCCGAGCGCGCCGAAGAAGCGGCCATCCGAGGTGCCGCCGCCGGTCGATAACTCCGGCCGGCGGCTCGCGATCTCCTCGATAGCGGCCGCGACCTGTGAGGACAATGTTCCGGGCGGCGTGTAGTAGGGAAGCGAGGCCTCTGAGCCAGTCGAGTGAGTGGCGGAGTCCGTGCCGATCGAGGACCGCACCGACTGTGAGCTTGAGTCCGTCAAGCGTCTGCTGCGGTGACCAGCGCAAGTTGAAGACGGCGGTCAGTTCGCCCGGGATCACGTTCGTCGCACCTGTGCCGGAGTGGATATTGCTGACCTGGAAGCGGGTCGGCGGGAAAATGCGCGTCGCCTTCGTCCCAGCGCCGCGCCGCGAGTTCGGTGAAGCGCCGGCAGGATCGCGTGAATCGGATTGAGAGCGCGGTCGGGATAGGCGACGTGGCCCTGGATTCCCTGCACGGTGACAGGCGCCCGACAAGGAGC
Organism: uncultured Gammaproteobacteria bacterium; assembly: GCA_963819545.1. Lineage (GTDB taxonomy): Bacteria > Pseudomonadota > Gammaproteobacteria > Steroidobacterales > Steroidobacteraceae > SCUD01. The sequence goes on from CAWFWJ010000005.1 coordinate 218,410, forward strand.
CGCGCCGGCCGATGCGAACCGTGTCGCCGAATTGCCTGCTGGCTCGAGGGCTCGGCGACGACGCAGTAGTCGATGCGCTGGCCGCGCGCCTTGAGCGTCTCGACGACCCGGCGCGTGCCGTCGACGGATGGGCCTTCCTCGTCGCTCGTGACGACGAAGGCGATCGCTCCCGGATGCTTCGGATGGGCGGCGATGAAGGACTCGGCGGCGGTGATCATGGCGGCGACGCCACTTTTCATGTCCGCCGCGCCACGGCCGTAGAGCAGACCCGTCACGGATCATCGGCTCGAACGGATTCGTGCTCCAGCTCGCGAGCGGTCCCGATGGCACGACGTCGGTATGGCCGGCGAAGCAGAGGACGGGTCCCGGTCCCCCGCGGCGCAGCGCCCAGAAGTTGTCGACATTCCCGAACCGCATTGCTTTCGACCTCGAATCCGATGGCTTCAAGTCGTGCGATCAGGATGTCCTGGCAACCCGCGTCGTCCGGCGTCACGGAAGGACGCGCGATCAACTGTCGTGTCAATTCAACGGTCGTGGAATACTGCTGCATGCGGGCGCAGTTATACCGTCATCGCGGCCGGCGCGCACGGGATCCGGCGGGGTTTCTCGCTCGCAAGCTCCGCCGGAACTTACGCGCTTGCTCGCGAGAACCCCGCCACCTCGTGCGCGCCGGCCGCGACGGCGGCAGTCGCGCGGACGCGCCAGGCCGGGACCCCCGAGCGAGCGAATAAAGTTCCGGCTGAGCGAGCGAGGGGAGTCCCGGCCGGCGCAGTCCGCGCGATCGCCGACCGCTACATCCGCAGCAGTTCGTTGATGGAGGTCTTCGCGCGGGTCTGCGCGTCGACTTTCTTGACGATGACGGCGCAGTAGAGAGAGTGGGAACCGTCGCTGGCCGGGAGGCTACCGGGAACGACGACCGAGCCGGCGGGCACGCGGCCATAAGTAGATCTCGCCAGACTCACGATCGTAGATGCGGGTGCTCGCGCCGATGAACACGCCCATCGAGAGAACCGCGCCGCGTTCGACGACGACGCCCTCGACGACCTCCGAGCGCGCGCCGATGAAGCAGTCGTCCTCGATGATCGTCGGGCGCGCCTGCAGCGGCTCCAGCACGCCGCCGATGCCGACGCCGCCCGAGAGGTGCACGTTACGGCCGATCTGGGCGCAGGAGCCGACTGTCGCCCAGGTGTCGACCATCGTGCCCTCGCCGACATAGGCGCCGACATTGACGAAGCAGGGCATCAGCACGGCGTCGCGCGCCACGTGGGCGCCCGTGCGCACGATCGCTCCGGGCACGATGCGCGCGCCGTCGGCCCGAAACCGGGCGGCATCGTAGTCCGCATGCTTGAGCGGCAGCTTGTCGAACAGCCGGAACACGCCTGCCTCGTGAACGACATTGTCATGCGTGCGGAAATGCAGCAGTACGGCTTTCTTGAGCCATTCGTTCACGCGCCAGCCGCCGGCGGCGGGCTCGGCAACGCGCGCGCGCCCGCTGCCGAGGAGTTCGCAGGCATTCGTCGAGCGCGGCGAGCAGCTCGCGCGGCGCTTTGCCCGGCGCGAGCGCCGCGCGCTTCTCGAAAGCTCCGCTCGATGAGTTCCCGCGTGTTCATTGCGCCTCAGGCCGCGGCGACGCGCGCATCGAGCGCCCGCTTGCAGCGCGTCGGCGAGCGCCTGGCAACGCGCGGCCTCGAGCGGCCGGCCGGTCTCGTCCGTGACCGTGAAGACGTCCTCGGCGCGTTCGCCGACGGTCATGATCTTGGCGCCATGCAATTCCACTTTCTGGTCCCAGAACACCTTGCCGATCTCGCGACAGCAGGCCGGGCCGGTCACCGGCGACGACTTCGACGATGCGTACGCCCGTTGTCCGGGTCGGCGCTGAATGTCACCTGGGTCGCCGTCGTGAACATGCGCACCTGGCGCGGCATGCGACGGGTCACGGCCGGGGCGGCGGCGCTCTTTTCCGAGAGCGCGCGCACGAGTTGCCGCTCGATGCCCGCGATGCGGTCACGGTCGGCGATCGGCGATCCCGTGTCCTCGAGCACGAGATAGCTGTCGAGGCTGCCGCCGTCCGCCGTCGGCGTGATGCGCGCGTCCTGGATGCTGAGACCCTGCTGATCGAGCGCGGCGGTCGCGCGCGCAAAGCTGTGGTGACGGCCGTGCGTGTAGACGAGGACGACCGTCGCGCCGCCGCGATCGGGGTGCTCGGCGACGGCGATCAGCGGCCTGCCGTCGCCAGGGTCGCGTGCCGCGAGCTCGGACGTGTGCCAGGCGATCTCGGCGGCCGAATGCCGGAGGAAATACGGTTCGGTCAGCGTCGACCAGACGCGGTCCACGGCCGCCGGGTCAATGCCTGCGGTCGCGAGGCGCGCGCGCGCGAGGGCCTGGGTCTCGGCGACGAGTTCCTCGCGGTCGAGCGGCGATTCGAGCCCGCGCCGCAGCGCCTGCTTCACGCGTTCGTACAACTCGTCGAACAGCGTCGCCTTCCAGGAATTCCAGAGCTTCGGGTTGGTGCCGCGCACGTCCGCAACCGTCAGCACGTAAAGATAGTCGAGGCGGACCTGGTCGCCGACCGCGCGCGCGAATTCGTTGACGACCTGCGGATCGGCGATGTCCTGCTTCTGCGCGGTGACCGAGAGCTTCAGGTGGTGGCGCACGAGCCAGGCGACCAGCCGCGCGTCGTAGCGCGAGAGGCCCTGCTCGAGACAGAAGGCCTCGGCGTCCACGGCTCCGAGCTCGGAATGATCGCCGCCGCGGCCCTTGGCGATGTCGTGGAAGATGGCGGCGAGATAGGCGAGTTCCGGTTTCGGCAGCGAGCGGAAAATCTGCGCCAGCTTGGGGAATTCGTGGTCGTAGCGTTCGAGTGCGAAACGGCGGAGATTGCTGACGACGAAGAGCGTGTGCGCGTCCACCGTGTAGGCGTGAAACAGGTCGTACTGCATGCGGCCGACGATGCGCCCGAATGCCGGAATATAGCGGCCGAGCACGCCGTAGAGGTTCATGCGGCGCAGTTCGTGGGTGACGCCCGCGGGTGCGCGCAGGATCTCGAGGAACAGCCGGTGATTACGCGGGTTCTGGCGGAACTCCTCGTCGATCAGCCACAGGTGCTCGGGTGACGAGGCGGATGGTCCGCGCGCGCACGCCGCGAAGCCGCGGGTTCTGCTGCAGGACGACGAAGAGCTCGAGCAGCGCCGAGGGATTGCGCGTGAAGACGTCGTCCGACGACGGCCTCCAGGCATTCGTCGCGCTCCTGGAAATGGCGCGACAGCGGCAGCGCCGGCGCGTCGCGGTCGGCGAGGATCTCTTCGCGGAACTGCTGCAGCAGGAGCTCGTTGAGCCAGCTCACGAGCATGGCCGTGCGGTAGTAGCGCTGCATGAACTGCTCGACCGCGAGCGTGTAGGTTGCGTCCTCGTAGCCGAACAGACGTGCAAGCCGGATCTGGTGATCGAATAGCAGCCGGTCTTCCCGCCGCCCGCTCACGAGGTGCAGCGCGAAGCGAACGCGCCACAGCCAGGCCTGGGCGGATTCGAGCTGGGCGAGCTCGCGCGTCGCGAGGAATCCGTGCGCCGCGAGCTGCTGCAGGCGTTCGGCGCCGAAATGTCGCTTCGCGACCCAGGCGATGGTCTGGATGTCGCGCAGACCGCCCGGGCCCTGCTTCACGTTTGGCTCGAGGTTGTAGGCGGTGTCGTGGAAGCGATGGTGGCGTTCGGACTGCTCGGCGAGCTTCGCGTCGAAGAAGTCGCGCGACGACCACAGCCGGTCGGGCGCCAGCGCGCGGCGCATCGCATCGAACAGCGCGGGCGGTCCGGCGAGCAGGCGGGCCTCGAATAGTGTCGTCGCGACCCCGAGGTCCGCGAGCGCCTCGCGCTGGCAGTCGTCGATCGTCCGCACGCTGTGGCCGGTCTCGAGGCCGATGTCCCAGAGGAAAGCCAGGAATTGCTCGAGCGGCGCGGTCCAGGCCGGTTCTTCGCCCTGCGGCAGGAGCACCAGGACGTCGACGTCGGAGCAGGGCAGGAGTTCGCCGCGGCCGTAGCCGCCGACCGCGACCAGGGCGAGTGCCGACGCTGCGGCGCCGGCATGCAGGCTCCAGGCGCGCACGACGAGCGCGTCGACGAGTGCGGCGCGGTCGCGCACCAGCGTCTCGACCGGCTCATCGTCATGGAAGCGGCGTGCAAGTTCGCAGTCACCCTCGGCGAGCGCGGCGCGGAAATCGGCGACGGGATTGCTGGCGTCCGCAAGCCGCGGCGCCAGGGTCTCGAGAAAATTCCAGCCTGCGGCGGCCGGGACGGCATGGTCGGCCGGGCCCTCGTTCGCCTGGCGGATGCCGGTCGGCACCGATCAGGCCGCGGAGCGGTCGGCGGCGCCGAGTGTCAGGACTTCGAAGCCGTCGGCCGTGACCAGCACGGTGTGCTCCCACTGCGCCGAAAGCGAATGATCCTTGGTGACGACCGTCCAGCCGTCGCCGAGCAGCTTCACGTGGCGGCGGCCGGCATTGACCATCGGCTCGACGGTGAAGGTCATGCCTGCTTCAAGCGCCATGCCAGTGGCGGGTTCGCCGTAATGCAGGACCTGCGGGTCCTCGTGGAACACGCGCCCGATGCCATGGCCGCAGTACTCGCGGACCACCGAATAGCCCTGGGATTCGACGTATTGCTGGATCGTGTGGCCGAGATCGCCCAGGCGGTGGCCGGGGCCGATCTGCCGGATTCCACGCCACATGGCTTCGCGGCCGACGTCGCAGAGCCGCTTCGCCTGGATCGAGGGCTCGCCGATCAGGAACATGCGGCTGGTATCGCCGTGGAATCCGTCCTTGATGACCGTGATGTCCACATTGAGGATGTCGCCCGGCCGCAGGACCTTGTCGCCGGGGATGCCGTGGCAGACGACATGATTGACGGAGGTGCAGATCGACTTCGGAAACCCCTTGTAATTCAAGGGGGCCGGAACCGCGTGTTGGGTATTCACAATATAGTCGTGGCAGATCCGGTCGATTTCGCCGGTCGTCATGCCGGAGGCGATCCGGGGCCCGATCATGTCCAGAACGTCGGCCGCGAGGCGCCCGGCCGTGCGCATCGCCTGCTGTTCAGCGGGCGTTTTGACCGATACGCGGGTGTGGCTTTGCATCAGCATGGGTCAGGCTCGCAGTAGTGGGCGAAATGCGCCTATCACGTTGTTTCGACGGGACAAAGATGGTATAAAGCGCGGCGTTTTTTCTCAACCAAATCCACACGCGTCTCGTCACGTGCGGCTGGGTGCCGGGTCCCGATGTCCGGTTGCCGCATGCGGATACGCGGAGGGCTAACCCGAAAAGGAGTAATCATGGCCAATTTGTCCATGAGGCAGATGCTTGAGGCGGGGGTTCATTTCGGCCATCAGACCCGCTTCTGGAACCCGAAGATGGCGCCGTTCATCTTCGGCGAACGTAACAAGATCCACATTATCAATCTCGAGCGCACGCTGCCGCTCTACAACGACGCGGCCGGCTTCATCAAAGGCGTGGTCGGGGACGGCGGCAAGGTGCTTTTCGTCGGCACCAAGCGAAGCGCCCGCGACGCCATCCAGTCCGAAGCGACCCGCTGCAGCATGCCCTACGTCAACCAGCGCTGGCTGGGCGGCATGCTCACGAATTTCAAGACCATCCGGCAGTCAATCAAGCGCCTGCACGAGCTCGAGGAGCTGCGCGACTCGGGCGCGCTCGACCGTCGCAACAAGAAAGAAGCGCAGATGCTCCGTCGCGAGATGGACAAGCTGATGCGGAGCCTGGGTGGCATCAAGGACATGAACGCACTGCCTGATGCGCTCTTTGTCGTCGACGTCGGACATGAAGAGATCGCCGTGCACGAGGCGCGAAAGCTCGGCATTCCGGTGGTCGCGATCGTGGACAGCAATTGCTGCCCGGACGGCATCGACTACGTGATACCCGGCAACGACGACGCGATGAAGGCGATCCAGCTCTACGCCGCCGGCATCGCCGACGCGGTGCTGGACGGCAAGTCTTCCGTGCCGGTCATTCCGGCCGGCGAGGACGAGTTCGTCGAACTCGACGAGGAAGGCCAGCCGCGCCGTAAGTCGCAGGCCCGCGCGCCGCGCAAGGCGGCGAACGTGCGGCGCAAGACGCCGGCACGCGTGCGCCAGTCTGCGGAGACCTCGTCGGCGGCGACGATGCTGCCGGTCGGTGCGGCTGAAGTCGTCATCGACGTTCCAGACGACCAGCCGATCGTGGACGAAGTAGTCGCGGATGGCGACCGCGCGAAGCCGGCCGTTCGCCGCCGTCCCGTGCCGCACAAACCGGACGCGACCGGGAATTGACGATGAGCATCAGCGCTGAAACGGTCAAGACGCTGCGCGAGCGCACCGGCGCCGGGATGATGGAGTGCAAGAAGGCGCTCGTCGAAACCGGCGGTGACCTCGACGCGGCCGCGGAGATCATGCGCAAGGCCGGCCTCGCGAAGGCCGACAAGAAAGCCGCGCGCATCGCGGCCGAAGGCACAATCGTCGCCGCGAAAAGCGGCGACGGCCGCTCGGCCGTGCTGGTCGAAGTGAACTGCGAAACGGACTTCGTTGCGCGCCAGCCGGAGTTCCAGGCGTTTGCGGCTCAGATCGCCGAGGCCGCGCTGCAGGCCGCCGTCACCCAGCCGGAAGCCCTGGCCGCTCTCAAGCTCGCCGACGGCAAGACGGTTGACGAGACGCGCCGGCACCTGGTCGCGAAGATCGGCGAGAAAATCGACGTGCGGCGTGCGAGCCTGCTGAGTGCGCCGGAGCGTGTCGGGCACTACGTCCACGGCAGCCGCATCGGCACGCTGGTGGGACTCAAGGGCGGTGATGAAACGCTTGCGCGCGACCTCGCGATGCACGTTGCGGCCGCCAACCCCCAGTACGTCGCAGCCGCGGATGTGCCGGCGGACGTCGTCGCCAAGGAGCGCGAGATACTCGCGGCACAGGCCGCCGCGGAGGGCAAGCCGCCGGCGATCATCGACAAGATGGTCGAAGGACGCCTGCGGAAATACCTGGCCGAGATCTGCCTGACGGGCCAGCCGTTCGTCAAGGATCCGGATGTTTCCATCGGGCAGCTGCTCGAAAAGTCGAAGGCCTCGGTGAGCGGTTTCCTGCGCTTCGAAGTCGGCGAAGGCATCGAGAAGAAGCAGGAGAATTTCGCCGCCGAGGTCATGGCCCAGGTCGAGGCCGCGAAAGGCAGGGCCTGAACGCAAAATTTGGTTCAGCAGGGAGGTAGGGGCATGGCCGACACGCAGGCCCGGCAGCCACTCACGAGGATCTTGCTCAAGATCAGCGGCGAAGCCCTGCTCGGCGCCGCGGACTACGGCATCGATCCGGCGATCCTGAAGCGCATCGCCAGCGAGATCCGGGAAGTCATGACCCGCGACATCCAGGTCGCCGTCGTCATCGGCGGTGGCAACATCTTCCGCGGCGCGGGCCTCGCCCGTGCCGGCATGGACCGCGTCACCGCCGATCACATGGGCATGCTCGCGACCGTCATGAACGGCCTCGCGCTGCAGGACGCGCTCGAATCGCTCGGCAGCTACGCCCGGGTCATGTCCGCGGTGCGTGTCCAGGAAGTCTGCGAAGACTACATCCGGCGCCGCGCCGTCCGGCACCTCGAGAAAGGCCGCTGCGTAATCTTCGCCGCGGGAACCGGCAATCCTTTCTTCACGACCGACACGGCCGCAGCGCTACGCGCGATCGAGATCGGCGCGGATCTCCTGCTCAAGGCCACCAAGGTCAACGGCATCTACGACGACGACCCGATCCGGAATCCCAAGGCGCAACGCTATCGCACGCTTTCGTTCGACAAGGTTCTTGATGACCGCCTGGGCGTGATGGACGCGACCGCGATCGTCATGTGCCGCGACAACGGAGTTCCGCTCCGTGTCTTCAACCTGATGAACGAAGGCGACCTGTTGCGCATCGTCGACGGCGAGGACGTCGGTACGCTGGTCGCGAACGGGCTGTGAGCAGGGCGGGGAGGGCAAGTCATGCAGGATGAGATGAATAAGGATGCGACGCAGCGCATGTCGAAATGCGTGGCGCTCCTCAAGGACCACTTCCGCAAGATGCGGACGGGCCGCGCCAACACCGGCCTGCTCGACGGAATCAAGGTCGATTACTACGGCAACGAAGTGCCGCTCAGCCAGGTGGCGAGCATCAACGTCGAGGATTCGCGCACGCTCGTCGTCTCGCCCTGGGACAAGTCGGCCGTCAGCGCCGTGGAGAAGGCGATCATGAAGTCCGACCTCGGGCTGACGCCGAACACCGCGGGGCAGGTCATCCGGCTGCCGCTGCCGGCGATGACCGAGGAGCGGCGCAAGGATCTCACCAAGGTCGCACGACACGAGGCCGAGAACGCGCGGGTCGCCGTTCGCGGCGTGCGCCGCGACCTGATGAACGAACTGAAGGACATGCTGAAGGAAAAGCTGATTTCCGAGGATGACGACCGGCGCGCCCAGGAAGAGATCCAGAAGCTCACCGACCGGCACGTGCACGACATCGATGCGGCGCTGGCCGAGAAAGAAAAAGAGCTCTTGCAGGTCTGAAGTTGACCATTCCAGCCACCCAACAGGCGGGCGCGGGCCCGGTGCCGCGTCACGTCGCCGTGATCATGGACGGCAATGGCCGCTGGGCGGAGCAGCGCATGCTACCGCGCGCCGCCGGCCATCGCGCGGGCGCGAAAGCCGTCCGCACGACGATCGAGGAATGCGTTCGGCACGGCGTCGGCGCGCTGACCCTGTTCGCGTTTTCGAGCGAGAACTGGCAGCGGCCGCCCGGCGAGGTCGGCGTGCTGATGCAGCTGTTCCTGGAGTCGCTCGACCGCGAGGTCGCCGATCTCGACGCGAATGGCGTGCGCCTGCGGTTCATCGGCGATCGCTCGCGGCTCGCCCTGCCGCTCACGGATCGCATGGTCGCGGCAGAGACGCGCACCGCCGGCCGCGAGCGCCTCGATCTCGTGGTCGCCGTCGCCTACGGCGGACGCTGGGACCTTGCGCAGGCCGCGCGCAAGCTCGCAGCCGAAGCGGTCGCTGGACTCCGCCAGCCCGCCGCAATCGATGAGGATGCGCTCGGCAGCTGCCTCCTGACCGCCGGTCGGCCTGCGCCGGATCTCTTCATCCGCACCGGCGGCGAGCGGCGAATCAGCAATTTCCTGCTGTGGGATCTCGCCTACACCGAGCTCTGGTTCACGGACACCCTGTGGCCGGATTTCGACGCGTCCTGCCTCACTGCAGCGCTTGAGGATTTCAGCGGGCGGCAACGGCGCTTTGGCCGCGTCGCGGGCCAGGCGGGCGGGAACTGATGCTGGGTCAACGTATCCTGACGGCCGTCGGTCTGGTCGTCGTGCTCGCGCTCGTGCTGGTCGTACTGCCGCGCGACTTCGCGGTCGCCGCACTCGGCCTTCTCATCGTGGTCGGCGCCTGGGAATGGTCGCAGCTCGCCGGCCTCCGCGGCCCGGTTCTGCGATCGGCCTACGTCGTGGTCTGTGCAGGCGCGATGCTCGGCCTCTGGCAGGCTACGCCGCAGATCGCGAGACTTCGAGCGCGCGATGTTTCTGACGATGCTCGGCTGGATACCGCTGTTCGGCTGGATCGTGTTCGCGCCGCATTGGCGCGCGACGGCGCTCGCAGCCCTCGCGGGACTCTGGGCGCTCGTGCCGACCTGGCTTGCCCTGTCGCGGCTCTATCTGCAGGAAGGCAACGGCCGCGAGCTCGTAGTGTTCGTGCTGCTGCTCGCCTGGGCAGCAGACATCGGCGCATATTTCGCGGGCAGCCGCTTCGGTCGCATCCGTCTCGCGCCCGTTGGTCAGCCCGAACAAGACCTGGGAAGGCGTCCTCGGCGGGCTCGTGGCGGGATTCGTGGTGGCGCTCGCAGGCCGCGCCTGGTTCGACTTGCCGACGCTTGCCTTCCTGTCGCTCTGCATCGCCGCCGTGCTTGTTTCAGTCGTCGGCGACCTGCTGGAGAGCATGTTCAAGCGCCAGAGCGGGCTGAAGGACAGCGGCAGCCTGCTGCCGGGTCATGGCGGGATGCTCGATCGCATCGACAGCCTGACGTCGTCCGTGCCGCTCATTGCGCTGGGCCTCGGCTGGCTTGGAGTCCTCGCTTGAAAGGCCTCGCCGTGCTCGGCTCGACCGGCAGCATCGGCGAGAACACGCTCGACGTCGCCGGCCGTCATCCGGAACGCTATCGCGTCGTCGCGCTCGCCGCGCATTCCAATCACGAGACGCTGTTTGCGCAGTGCGAGCGCTTCCGCCCCGAGTTTGCGGTGCTCGTCGATCGAGCAGGCGCGTCGAAACTCGCCGCAGCGCGTCGCGGCGGCGCGGCTCGCCGACGCGCGTGCTCGCTGGCGCCGAAGCGCTCGTCGACGATTGCGACGCTGCCGCAGGCGGAAGTCGTCATGGCGGCGATCGTCGGCGCTGCCGGTCTCGCACCGACGCTTGCGGCTGCAGCCGCCGGCAAGCAGTCTGCTGCTCGCGAACAAGGAAGCTCTCGTGCTCGCGGGCGCCCTGCTGCTCGATGCGGCTCGCGCTTCCGGTGCGCGGATCCTGCCGATCGACAGCGAACACAATGCGATTTTCCAGTGCCTGCCGGCGGGCGGCGCAGCCAGGAGTGCGCACCGCGCGGCGTAGCGCGCATTGTGCTGACTGCATCGGGCGGACCCTTCCTGCGAACCCGCCGCGAGGACCTCGCGTCCGTCACGCCCGAGCAGGCGGTGGCGCACCCGAACTGGCGCATGGGTCCGAAGATCTCGGTGGATTCGGCGACCCTCATGAACAAGGGCCTCGAGATCATCGAGGCCTGTCATCTGTTCTCGGTCGATGCCCGAGCGCGGTGGGCGTCGTCATCCATCCGCAGAGCATCGTGCACTCGCTGGTCGAGTACGAGGACGGGTCCGTGCTCGCGCAGATGAGCCAGCCCGACATGCGCGTACCGATTGCGCATGCCCTCGGCTGGCCTATGCGGATTGCCTCGGGTGTCGCCAGCCCTCGATCTCGTGCAGATTGCGCAGATTATCGTTCGAAGCCCCTGATTTAGAACGATTTCCATGCCTGGCACTGGCGCAGGAAGCGGCCCGAGCCGGGGGCACGACGCCTGCCGTCCTGAATGCCGCGAACGAAGTCGCGGTGGCCGCGTTTCTTGGCCGGCGGCTGAACTTTGCGGGCATCGCCGGGGTCATTGAGGGCGTGTTGCAACAACACGAGGCGGGGCCGGTGCGGGTCCTTGACGATGCGCTCGCGGCGGACGCCTGGGCGCGCGAGCGCGCGCACGCGGCCCTGACATCGCGCCAGGCGGCGGGCGCATGAGCGCTTGCGATCCTCACCTCAATCGTCGCTTTCATCGTCGCGATCGGCATCCTCGTTACGGTGCACGAGTTCGGCCACTTCTGGGTCGCCCGCCGGCTCGGGTTCAAGGTGCTGCGTTTCTCGCTCGGGCTTCGGCAAGCCGCTCCTCAAGCGGATCAGCCGGGACGCGGACGCGGTCGAGTACGTGCTCGTCGGCGATCCCGCTCGGCGGGTACGTGCGCCTCCTCGACGAGCGCGACGGTCCGGTGCCGCCCGGGCGAGGAACACCGCGCATTCAATCGCCGGCCGCCGCTTGCGCGCATCGCCGTGCTGCTCGCGGGGCCGGGAGCGAATTTCCTGTTCGCGATCCTCGCGTACTGGATTCTCTTCATGCAGGGCGTGCCGGGACTGAAGCCCGTGATCGGCGAGGTCGTGCCGGATTCCCATGCCGCGCACGCGGACCTGCGCACGCTCGACGAGATCGTCGGAATCGACGGCAAGGCAACGCCGACGCGCCAGGCCGCCATGCTCGCAATACTCGAAGGCGTGGTCGAGGAGGGCGCGGTGCCGGTCGAAGTGCGCGACGAGCGCGGCGCAACGCGAAACCTGACGATCCGCGTGCCAGAAGGCGAGCGGCGCGCATTGACGGAACCGGGCGTCCTGTTGCGCGGACTCGGGCTGTCGTTCTGGTATCCGCCGCAGCCGGTCGTCGTCGCCGAACTCTCGCCCGGCGATCCGGCGATTCGCGCCGGACTCGCGATCGGCGACCGCATCGTCGCGGTCGATGGCACGCCCGTCGGCAGATTACCCGGTATTCGTCGCCGAGATCCGTTCGCGCCCGGAGCGGCCGACCCGCATCACGGCGATCCGGGACGGCAGGCGAATCGACCTCGACCTCGTGCCCGAAGGCCGTCGTCGAGGAGGGCCGGACCGTCGGCAAGATCGGCCTGGGCGCTGCACTCGGCGACGGCAGCGGATTCCCGACGTCGATGCAGACTGTCGAGCGTTACGGGCCGTTTACGGCGACTCGCGCCGGCCGTGCGCGAGACCTGGGACAAGAGCGCGCTCACCGTGCGATTCCTGTGGCGCATGGTGACCGGCCACGTGTCGACCAAGAACATCTCCGGGCCGATCAACATCGCCCAGTACGCCGGGCTGACGGCGACCGAGGGATTCACTTACTATCTCGGCTTCCTCGCGCTGGTATCGATCTCGCTCGCGGTGCTGAATCTGCTGCCGGTTCCGGTGCTGGACGGCGGCCAGGTCGTGTTCCAGCTCGTCGAAATGGTGAAAGGCGCGCCGCTTTCGATGAAGGCGCAGGTGTTCGGCCAGAAGGTCGGCATCGCGATGCTCGTCGCCCTGATGGGCGTCGCGTTCTACAACGACATCACCCGGCTCTTCGGCTGAAGGCGCGAGGACAGAACGGCCACATGCTGCGGCGACTCATTGCTGGACCCTGCTCGCTTACGCGGGCAGCGCCACTCGCGCAGGCGCCGGAGGCGTTCACCGTCGGCGACATCCGCGTCGAGGGCCTGCAGCGCATCGCCGAGGGCACGATCTACAACTACCTGCCGGTCAACATCGGCGACCGCATGGACCAGCGCCGGCATGCAGGAGGCCATTCGCGCACTGTTCGCCACCGGTTTTTTCAGCGACATCGAGCTGCGGCGCGACGGCGGGACCCTGGTCGTCGTCGTGCACGAGCGACCGTCGATCGAAAGCTTCGAGGTCACGGGCAACAAGGACATCAAGACCGAGGATCTGCAGAAGTCGCTGCGCTCGCGTCGGACTCGCGACCGGCAAGACCTTCGATCGGTCGGTGCTCGACGAGGTCGAGGGCTTCCTGACCGACCAGTACTTCAGCCGCGGAAAGTACGCGGTACGATCAATCCGCAGGTCGAGGAGGTCCCGGGTAACAAGGTCCGCATCAGGATCGACATGGTCGAAGGCAAGCGCGCGCAGATCCGCCAGATCAACCTCGTCGGCAACACGGCCTACGACGACGAGGAACTCCGCGATGCGTTTGAGCTCAATACCCCGAACTGGCTTTCCTGGTACACGCAGGACGACCGGTATTCGCGCGAATCGCTGCAGGGTGACCTCGAAAAACTCCACGTCCTACTACCAGGACCGCGGTTACGCGAACTTCGAGGTAGAGTCGACCCAGGTCGCGATCGCTCCCGAGAAGGACGACATCTTCGTCACGATCAACCTGCGCGAAGGCGAGGTCTACACGGTCGGAGAGGTCAAGCTCGCCGGCACCATGAAGGTTCCGGAAGCGGATCTCAAGCGCCTGCTGCTGGTCCAGACCGGCCAGACCTATTCGCGCAAGCTCATCACGCAGACGCAGGAACTCATGTCGTTCCGTCTCGGCGCCGACGGCTATGCCTTCGCAAAGATCGATCCGGTCCCGACAAGCCAACGAAGAGGCGAAGACCATCGATCTGACGTTCTTCGTCGACTCCGGCAGCCGCGCCTACGTGCGACGCATCAACTTCATCAATACGAGCGCGATCGACGACGAGTGTGTTGCGCCGTGAAATGCGGCAGATGGAGGGCTCCTACCTGTCCAATGCACTGCTCGAGCGATCGAAGGAGCGCTTGCAGCGCCTGCCGTACATCGAGAAGGTCGAATTCGAGACGCACGCCTGTGGCGGGCACGCCAGACCTCGTCGACGTGGATTTCGACATCAAGGAAGGTTTGCCGGGACAGTTCACCGGTGGCATCGGCTATTCGGAGGCCCAGTCGTTCATCCTGAACGGCAGCTTCGTGCATTCGAACTTCATGGGTTCGGGTGAACGCGTGGCGCTCGAGCTCCTGGCAGGCCAGTACTCGCAGCAGTACAGCCTCTCGAACACCGATCCCTATACAAATATCGACGGCGTGTCGCGAACGATCGGCCTGCAGTACCGCGACGTGACCCAGTTCGTTTCAGCGGCCTCGGACTTCTCGACGACAACCATCTCGGGGAACCTCGAATACGGCTACCCGATCTCGGAGTTCCAGGGCTTTCGCTTTGGACTCATCGCGCAACGCTCCGACCTGATCGTCAACCCGCAGAGCAGCGCGCCGGAGGCGGTTGCGTGGGTCCGCAACAACGGCAATCCCTACACGCAGGTGATCGAGCGCGAAATCAATGTCCCGGGTCGAGGACGATCCGTACGATCATCACGACGATCCTGTTCGGCAGCAAGTTCGACACCTTCGAATTGGTCGCCGGCTGGTATTACGACTCGCGCAACCGCGCGATCTTCGCGGACCGCGGTATGCAGCATTCACTGAGCATCGCGGCCACGGTTCCGGGCAGCGAGGTCAATTACTACACGTTCCGCTACGACTATCTCCAGCTCGTCCCGATCTCCAGGCGGTGGACACTTGCATTTTCCGCCGAGCTTGCCTACGGCGACGCGCTCGGCACGGACACGACCTCGCTGCCGCCGTACCGGCAGTACTTTGCCGGCGGTCCGGGTCCGGTTCGCGCCTTTGCCGAGAGCCGGCTGGGACCCAAGGATGGCTTCGGCAATCCATACGGCGGCAATCTGAAGGTGATCGGCCAGGCAGAGCTCTTGTTCCCGGTGCCGGACAAGTGGCGTGCGAGCACGCGCATCAGCGCCTTCTTCGACATGGGTAACGTCTTCTCGCAGGGCCAGTCAATCCGTTTCGTCGGCCAGGACGGACGCACGCCGGTCGACTATGAGTTCGATTACAATGAGTTGAAGCAGTCCGTCGGCCTCGCGGTCCAGTGGCTGGCGCCACTGGGGGTATTCCGGTTCAGCTACGGCGTGCCGCTGAACGAATTCAAGGGCGACGGCATCCGTTACAAGGATGAGGTTGAGCGCTTCCAGTTCACGATCGGATCCGCATTCTGATAGTCGAGGCAAGTTGATGAATATGACCAGACACACCATTATTCGGCGCGCTGATCGTCATTGCGGCGCTCGCAGCGGCCCCCGCCGTGCAGGCGCAGGCGCTCAAGATCGGCTTCGTCAATTTCGGCCGCCTGCTCGAGGAGTCGCCGCAGGCCAAGGCCGCCCAGCAGGCGCTCGAAGGCGAATTCATGCCGCGCCAGCGCGATGTCGCGGCGCAGCAGAAATCGCTCGAGGAAAAGAGCGACAAGCTGAAGAAAGAGGCCGCCGTGATGTCGGAGGCGGACCGCATCCGCAGTGAGCGCGAGGTCCGCGACCTCGAGCTCAGCGTCAACCGCCGCTTCAAGGAGCTGCAGGAAGACCTGAACCTCCGCCGCAACGAGGAAGTGGGCCGGATGCAGCGCGCGCTGCTCCAGGAAGTCCAGGCCTATGCCAAGGCGAACGGCTACCAGCTGATCGTCAGCGAGGGCGTGCTATTCGCCGCCGAGGGCGTCGACATCACGCCTCAGGTCGTCGCGGCGATCAAGTCCAAATCGCCGGCGCCCGCGGCACCTCCAAAGACCTGAGTCGCGGGCATCCGCCAGGGCAGCGCCGCAATGGCGATTACGCTCGGCGAGCTCGCGGTCCGTTACGGACTGGAACTCGCCGGCGATCCTGGCCTGGCGGTCGACGGCGTCGCGGCACTTGCTGCGGCGACGCCGGGCAAGCTTTCCTTCTGCACGGGACCGAAATACCGCAAGCAACTCGCGGCCACACGCGCGACCGCGGTCGTCCTGCCGCGTGAGCTCGCCGCGGAATGCCCGGTCGCGGCGCTGATCAGCGGCAACCCCTACGCAAGCTTCGCCCGCATGGCGGCGGGCCTGTACCCGCCAGCGCCGGTGCAGCCAGGCGTGGCGGCGGGCGCGCAGGTCGCAGAATCGGCAACGGTCGCCGCAAGCGCCTTTGTCGGACCCCATTCCGTCATTGGCGCGGGCGCCGTCATCGGCGAGCGCTGCTTCATTGGCCCGCACTGTGTCATTGAAGATGGCGCGCGCCTTGGCGACGATTGCCGACTCCAGGCACGCGTGACGATCTGCCATGACGTGACGGTCGGCGCGCGCTGCGCATTCAAGCCGGGTGCGGTCGTCGGCAGCGACGGTTTCGGATTCGCGCCTGACGTGGACGGCTACGTGAAGGTTCCGCACCTTGGCAGCCTGCGGCTCGGCGATGATGTTGATGTCGGCGCGAACACGACGATCGACCGCGGCACGATCGACGACACCGTCATTGGCGACGGCGTCAAGCTGGACAACCAGGTACAGGTCGGCCATAACTGCCGCATCGGGGCGCACACGGTGATTGCCGGGTGCGTCGGCATTTCGGGGAGCTCGATCATCGGCAGTCGCTGCATGATCGGAGGCGCGGTGGGGATTGTGGGACATCTCGAGATTGGCGATGGCGTGATCGTGACCGGATACTCGATGGTCACGCGCTCGCTGCCCGGACCAGGAATCTATTCCTCGGGCATGCCGGCAATCGAGGCCGCCAAATGGCGCCGGACTGTTGCGCGGCTGTACCGGCTCGAGCGGGAGAAGAAGCGATGAGCGAAGGTTTTCCAATGGACATCCGGGCCGTACTCGCGCAGCTGCCGCACCGTTATCCATTCCTGCTGGTCGATCGCGTCATCGAGTGCGTGCCGGGCAAGCACATCGAGGCGATCAAGAACGTGACCATCAATGAACCGTTTTTCTCCGGCCACTTTCCCGGCCGCCCGGTGATGCCCGGCGTCATGGTCCTTGAAGCGCTCGCCCAGGCCGCGGGCATACTCGCCTTCAAGACCGCCGGCGTCGTGCCGGATGAGCACACGCTCTTCTATTTCGTCGGTATCGACAAGGCACGTTTCCGGCGGCCGGTCGAGCCGGGTGACCAGCTCATCCTGAAGGCGACGTTCGAACGTGCGTTGCGCGGCATCTGGAAATTCGGCACGGTCGCGGAAGTCGGAGGCAAGGAGGCGGCATCGGCCACAATGATGGTCGCGCCGGGGGCCCAGCCTTGATCGATGCACGTGCGATCGTTGCCGCCGATGCCGAGATTGCGGACGGCGTCGAGATCGGGCCCTTCACGGTCATCGGTTCGGGCGTTCGCATCGGGGCGGGGAGCCGGATCGGTCCGCACGCCGTCATCATGGGACCGACGACGCTTGGCCGCGAAACCCGGGTATTCCAGTTCGCCTCGATCGGCGATGCGCCGCAGGACAAGAAGTATGCCGGCGAGCCGACCAAGCTCGTGGTCGGCGACCGCAACGTGTTCCGCGAATTCTGCTCGATCAACCGCGGAACCGTGGGCGGACGAGGCGTCACGACCATCGCGGACGATTGCCTCTTCATGGCGTATTCGCATGTCGGGCACGACTGCATCGTCGGCAGCCACTGCATTTTATCGAACTGCACGGCCCTGGCAGGCCATGTGGAGCTCGGCGAGTGGGTGATCCTCTCCGGCTACGCCGGCGTTCACCAGTTCTGCAAGGTCGGCGCGCATGCGTTCCTCGGGAACAATGCCGCGGTCACACGCGACGTGCCGCCGTACCTGCTGGTCGCGGGATCGCCTGCGGAACCCAAGGGCGTCAACAGCGAAGGCTTGAAGCGCCGCGGATTCGAAGCAACGCAGATTGCGAACATCAAGAGCGCCTATCGGGTTTTCTACCGGTCGGGATTGAAGCGGGCCGAGGCCGAGGAACAGCTCCGCGCGCTGGTCCCGACCCAGCCGGAGTTGAAGCCGTTCGTGGATTTCCTCTTGGCAAGCGAACGCAGCATCATCCGCTGATGGCCTCAGAGCGCCCGCTGACGATCGGTCTCGTCGCCGGCGAGTCCTCCGGCGACAATCTGGGCGCCGCACTGATCCGCTCCATTGCCGCGCGCGCGCCCGGCACCCGTTTCGTCGGTGTCGCGGGTCCCGCGCATGAAGGCGGCGGGCTGCGAGATCCTGGGCCGCGTCCGAAGAACTCGCCGTGATGGGTCTGTTCGAGGTGCTGCATCACCTGCCGCGGCTCCTCAAACTCCGGCGTCGCATTCGCACGGCGATGCTCGAACTGAAGCCCGACGTCTTCGTCGGCATCGATGCTCCCGAGTTCAATCTTGGGCTCGCGCCGACGCTGCATGCCGCCGGAATCCGCACGATCCAGTACGTAAGCCCGCAGGTCTGGGCGTGGCGTCGCGGCCGCGCGCGACGCATGGCGGATTTCCTGGACCTCGTGCTCTGCCTGCTTCCTTTCGAGCGTGCGCGTCTACGACGAGGTGGGCCTGCGCGCAGATCTTCGTCGGTCATCCGCTGGCGGACCAGCTGCCGCTCGTCCCGGACCAGGCGGCGGCGCGCGAAGCGCTCGGCCTGTCGCGCGGACACGCCGGTCATCGCGGTGCTTCCGGGCAGCCGCCAGGGGCGAGGTCACGCGGCTCGCCGCCGACTTCGCCGGTACGATCGCCTGGCTTGCCGGCACGGCGGCCCGGACTGCAGTTCGTCGCCGCCCTGGCGAACGGCTGCACCCGCGACATATTCGGGAAGGCGCTGGCGCTGCGTGCGCCCGGCATCCCGGTCCTTGTCGTCGAGGGCCGGACGCAGGCTGCGCTCGCGGCCGCGAGCGTGGTTCTGGTCGCCTCAGGCACGGCGACGCTCGAAACGCTGCTGTGCAAGCGCCCGATGGTCGTCGCCTACCGCCTGGGGGCCCTGACGGCCTTCGCACTCCGGCACCTGGGCCTTCTGAAGGCGCCGTTCTTCGCTCAGCCCAACCTGCTGGCCGGACGCGAGGTCGTGCCGGAGCTTGCCCAGGCGGCGGTCACGCCGGAGCGACTCGGCCGCGAGATCGAGCGCTGGCTCGACGAGCCGGATGCGGTCGCGGAATTGCAGGTCCTCTTTACGGCCTTCCACAGGCAGCTCAGACAGGGCGCGAGCGAGCAGGCGGCGGAGGCGGTTCTCGACCTCGCCCGCGGGCGGGCGCCGTGAGCCGGGACAGGGTACTCAGGCCGCAGCTTGCCGGCAGCCTCACGGCGGGCGTCGATGAGGCCGGGCGCGGCCCGCTCGCAGGCCCGGTCGTCGCCGCGGCGGTCATCCTCGACCCGCGCCAGCCGATTGCGGGCCTGCGCGATTCCAAGCGGCTCCCGCCTGCGATCCGCGAACGGCTCGCGGGCGAGATCCGGGCCCGGTCGCTGGCCTGGGCCATCGGCTGGGTCGATGCCGGCGAGATCGACGTGCTGAACATCCTCGAGGCGAGCCTGCTCGCGATGCGCCGCGCACTGCTAGGGCTTGCGATCGCGCCGAGCCGCGTCTGCGTCGACGGCAACCGCTGTCCGGGGGACCGGATGCTCGGCTTCGCCTGCGGCTTCGAGGCCGTCGTTCGGGGCGATGCGCGGATTTCTGAGATCAGCGCCGCGTCGATTCTCGCGAAGGTGAGCCGCGACGCCTGGATGACGCGCGTGGCCGGCTGTTATCCCGACTATGGCTTCGAGCGGCACAAGGGCTATCCGACGGCGGACCATCTGGAGAGCCTGGCGCGGCATGGCCCGTGCCGGCTGCACCGCCGGAGCTTCGGGCCGGTAAGATCTCACCATGCGTTCGACTGAGACGAGACCGCAGCAATCCGCAGTTCGTTCACCTGCGGTTGCACACGGAGTATTCGCTCGTGGACGGCATCGTCCGCGTGCCGCGTCTGATGCGCGCGGTGGCGGATGCCGGCATGCCGGCCGTGGCCCTGACCGACCACGGCAACCTGTTTGCGATGGTGAAGTTTCATCGCGAGGCGGAAAAGCGCGGCGTGAAGCCGGTCATCGGCGCGGATCTCTGGATCGCCGAGACGGGCGAGCGCGCTGAGCCCGTCCTCCTGACCCTGCTCGCGCAGAGCCTGGCGGGTTTTCGCAACCTGACCCGCCTCGTCTCGCGGAGCTACCTCGAGGGCCAGGACCGCGGCCGGCCGCTGCTCGCGCGCGAGTGGCTGGACGCGGACTCGACGAAAGGCCTGATCGCGCTCTCGGGCGGGATCCAGGGCGACGTCGGCCGCGCGATTCTCGGCGGGCGGGCGGCCGATGCGAGTGCACTGCTCGAGCGCTGGCGTCGCGCTGTTCGGCGATCGCTACTATCTCGAAATCCAGCGCACAGGCCGTCCGGGCGAGGAGGAGCTGATCGCGGGCGTCCTCTCGCTCGTCGCCGCCCGACCAGCGGCGGTCGTTGCGACCAACGACGTGCGCTTCCTGCTGCCGCGAGGAATTCGAGGCGCACGAGGCGCGCGTCTGCATCCACGAGGGCCGGCGTCTCGACGATCCCGGGCCGGCCGCAGCGCTACAGCACCGAGCAGTACCTGAAGACGCCGGCCGAAATGGCCGCGGCTGTTCGCAGACCTGCCGGAAGCGCTCGCGAACAGCGTCGAGATCGCGAGGCGCTGTTCGCTGCCGCTGCAGCACGGCGGAATCTTCATGCCGGCCTTCGAAGTTCCGGACGGCACCTCGGCGCCCGCGTACCTCGGAGCGCTCGCCGCCGAAGGACTCGCGCGGCGGCTCGGCGCGACGGCCGGGGAGGCCCGCTACCGGGAGCGCCTCGACGCCGAGCTCGCCGTGATCTGCAAGCATGGGCTTCGAGGGCTACTTCCTGGTCGTCGCGGACTTCATCCGCTGGGCGCGCGAGCAGGAGATCCCGGTCGGCCCGGGCCGCGGCTCCGGCGCGGGTTCGCTGGTCGCCTGGGCGCTCGGCATCACCGACCTCGATCCAATCCGGCACGACCTGCTGTTCGAGCGATTCCTGAACCCAGAACGCGTCTCGCTGCCGGACTTCGACATCGACTTCTGCATGTCGCGCCGCGACCGCGTGATCGAATACGTGGCCGACCGCTACGGCCGCGACCGCGTTTCGCAGATCATCACCTTCGGCTCGCTCGCGGCGCGCGCAGTCGTGCGCGACGTCGGCCGCGTGCTCGGCCTGCCGTACGGTTTTGTCGACGGAGTCGCCAAGCTGATCCCGTTCGAACTCGGGATCACGCTCGACGACGCGCTCGAAAAGGAGCCCGAGCTCGCGCGGCGCTTACGGCGCGGAGGACGAGGTGCGCGACCTCATCGACCTCGCGAAGCGGCTCGAGGGACTCGCGCGGAACGCCGGCACGCACGCGGGCGGCGTCGTCATCGCGCCGATCGCCGCTCACGGATTTCACGGCGCTCTACTGCGAAGCGGGCGGCACGAGCGTCGTGACGCAGTTCGACAAGGACGACGTCGAGCAGGTCGGCCTCGTGAAATTCGACTTCCTCGGGCTTCGCACCCTCACGATCATCGACTGGGCCATGCGACTCATCAATGCGAAGTCGCCTCGAGGCGGGCGAAGCGCCGCTCGACCTCGCGCGGCTGCCGCTCGACGACGCGGAGACCTACAAGCTGCTGCGAAGTCTGGCCGCACGACGGCGATCTTCCAGCTCGAGTCGCGCGGCATCAAGGACCTGGTGCGAAAGCTCCAGCCCGATTGCTTCGACGACATCGTCGCACTCGTCGCGCTGTTCCGGCCGGGTCCGCTGCAGTCGGGCATGGTGGACGACTTCATCGCGCGCAAGCACGGCCGCACCGGCCGGACCGATCGACTACCTGCACCCGAGCCTCGCCGAGATCCTGAAGCCGACTTATGGCGTGATCCTTTACCAGGAACAGGTGATGCAGATCGCGCAGACCCTGTCGGGCTACACGCTCGGCGGCGCGGACCTTTTGCGTCGCGCGATGGGCAAGAAATTAGCCTGCGGAAATGGCGACGCAGCGATCGGTGTTCGTCGAGGGGGCGGTCGATCGCGGCGTGCCGCGGCCTCGCGCGCGGCACAGATTTTCGACCTGATCGAGAAGTTCGCGGGCTACGGGTTCAACAAGTCGCATTCGGTGGCCTATGCGCTGCTCGCCTACCAGACCGCCTGGCTCAAGGCGCATTATCCGGAGGCCTTCATGGCCGCCGTGCTGTCCTGCGGACATGGAGCACACGGACAAGGTCGTCTCATTCATCGACGAATGCGCCGGCATCGGCCTCGAGGTCCTGCCGCCCGACGTGAACGATTCGATGTATCGCGTTCACGGTCGCCGGTCCCGGCACGATCCGCTACGGTCTCGGCGCGATCAAGGGCGTGGGCGAGGGCGCGGTCGAGGCGATCGTCGGCGAGCGCGAGCGCGGCGGCGCGTTCCGCGACCTTGTCGACCTCTGCCGGCGCGTGGATCTCCGGCTCGCGGGCAAGCGCACACTCGAGGCGATGCTGAAGGCCGGCTGCTTCGACTGCTTTGGGCGGACGCGCGCGATCGCTCGCGCGAGGCGCTGCCGGCCGCGATCCAGCTCGGCGAGCAGCGAACGCGCGCCATTCGCGGCCGGTCAGGACGACCTGTTCGGTGGGCTTGCGGGACCGGTTGCCGGCGACGACGCCTGCGGCGATCGAGTTCGCCGCGCTGCCGGAATGGAGCGAGGCGCAGCGGCTCCAGGGCGAACGCGAAACGCTCGGCCTCTTTCTGTCCGGCCATCCGATCGCGGAGTACGAACAGGAGCTCCGGCAGGTCGCGCCGGCGCGCATCGTGGACCTCGGCGGGCCGCGGCCGGCCGCCGAGACCCGCAGCTTCGGCGGCGGCAGGAACGTGACGGTCGCGGGACTCGTGCTCGAGATCCGCCGGCGCGGTTCCCGCATGACGCTGGTGCTCGACGACCGCAGCGCGCGCATCGAGGTGAGCCTGTTCGACGATGTCTGGCAACAGCACCGCGCGGTCATCGTGCGCGACGCGATCCTGGTCGTCGAGGGACAGCTGCGCTTCGACGAGTTCATCGACGACTGGCGGATCAATGCGAAGAAGCTCACGCCGATCGACGAGCTGCGCGAGCGCGATGCGCGCAAGACTCGTGATCCGCCTGCCCGCGGGCGGCGGCGACGACCGCCTGCTGCAGCGGCTCGAGGAAATCCTGCCGCCGTGTCGCGGCGGGCGCTGCGCGGTCGCCGTGCATTACATCGGCGGCGAGGCGCGCGGGACGCTCGCGCTCGGCGAGGATTGGGCGGTGAAGCCGACGCGCGCGCTGCTGGAGGAGCTCGTGCGGCTGGTCGGCCGCGACGGCATCCGGTTCGCCTACGGGCCGCGCGCGGACTGACGTGGTTGTCGCCGAGCGCGCGTACTTGGCCGGCCGGGAACCCTCGCTCGTTCCGCCGGAACTTAGTCGCTTCGCTCGGGCACCCGCCGGCCGGTGCGCGCGTGAAAGGCCCGCGGCGCGTCACGCCCGGCGCCGCGAGGTGGCGGGGTCCTCGCGAGATAACGCGTAAAGTTCCGGCCGCGTTTGCGAGCGAGGAACCCCGCCGGATCCCGCGGGCCGGGCACGAAATCGCGGTCAGGCCGAAGCGCGGTTCCACTATACTGTCCGGCATGCCGCTGCAGTTCCTGGACTTCGAACAGCCGATCGCCGAACTCGAGGCGAAGATCGAGGAATTGCGATTCCTCGCCGAGGGATCGGACCTCAATCCACCGGCGACGAGATCGAGAAGCTGCGCGCCAGGAGCGCGCACGCTGACGAACAGCATCTTCGCGAACCTGACGTCCTGGCAGATCACTCAGCTCGCGCGACATCCGCAGCGGCCGTACACGCTCGACTATCTCCCCGCTCGTTTTCACTGAATTCCAGGAGCTCCACGGCGATCGCATGTACGCGGACGACCAGTCGATCGTCGGCGGGCGTCGCGCGACTCGCCGGCACGCCGGTCATGGTGATCGGCCAGCAGAAAGGCCGGGACACGAAGGAACGCGTGCGGCGCAATTACGGCATGCCGAAGCCCGAGGGCTATCGCAAGGCGCGCCGCCTGATGCTGACGGCGGAGCGCTTCGGCATCCCGCTGGTCACGCTGATCGACACGCCGGGCGCCTATCCTGGCGTCGGCTCCGAGGAGCGCAACCAGAGCGAGGCGATCGCGCGCAATCTTTTCGACATGTCGCAGCTCGCGGTGCCGGTCGTCAGCTGCGTCATCGGCGAAGGCGGCTCGGGCGGCGCGCTCGCGATCGGCGTCTGCGACCGGCTGCTGATGCTGCAGTACAGCATCTATTCGGTGATCTCGCCGGAGGGCTGCGCCTCCATCCTCTGGAAGAGCGCCGGACCGGCGCGAACTCGCCGCCGAGGCGATGGGCATCACGGCCGACGCGGCTGTCGAAGCTCAACCTGATCGATGAAGTGATCCCCGAGCCTCTCGGCGGCGCGCATCGCGAGCCGCAGGTCATGGCGGAGCGCCTGCGCGATGCGCTGACGCGCCATCTCGGCGATCGCTCATGGCCCTGCCGGTCGAAGCAAGCTCCTCGCCGAGCGCCAGCAACGGCTGCGCGGGTTCGGGGTCTACGGCGGGACCTAGGGAGCCTCAGATGGAATTCGGCGCGGAGCGTCTCGGTGCTGCGCTCGCGCCATCGATCCGCGCTGGCGCAGCGGCGGAATTCTGCGTCGCGCTCTCGGGCGGTCTCGATTCGACCGTGCTTCTGCATGCGATGGCGGAACTGGCGCGCGGCCGGGATCGCGCGAGTCTCCGCGCCGTCCACGTCGATCACGGCCTGCAGCCGGCAATCCGCCGGCCTGGGCAGAGTCCTGCCGCGGCGGCATGCCGCGCCGGCCGGCGTGCCGCTCGAGGTCCTGACGCTCGGTCTCTCCCCGCGCACGCGGCGAAAGCGTCGAGGCCGCGGCGCGCGAGGCGCGCTATGCGCGCGCTCGCGCCGCCACCTGAAGACGGCGAGTGGCTCGCTGACCGCGCATCATCGCGACGACCAGCTCGAGACGGTCCTGATCCAGCTGCTGCGCGGCGCGGGCGTCGCCGGACTCGCGGCCATGCCCGCGCGCGCGCGCTTTCGGCCGCGGGTATTCACGCTGCGCCCGCTGCTCGATTTCGATCGCGCTGATCTCGCGGACTACGCCGAAGCGCCACGGACTCGCGTGGCATCGAGGATCCGATGAACGACGCGACCGCGCTTCGACCGCGGGTGGCTGCGCCTGCGCGTGCTGCCCGCCGTGCGGCGAGCGCTGGCCTGCGGCGGCGGCGACGGTCGCGCGCAGCGCGGCTCCATTTCGCCGAGGCGTCGCGACTGCTTGTCGGAGATCGCGGCGGCCGATGCGGCGGGTGTCGTCGACGAGGGGCGGCTGTCGATCGAGGCGACTCGCCCGGCTGTCGCCCGACCGGCAGGTCAACCTGCTGCGCTGGTGGCTGCGCGACCAGGGCCTCGGCCGCCACCGGCGGCGCGGCTCGGCCGCGGCGATGCCGCGCATTTCTTGAGGCGCGGCAGGATGCGGCGCCCTGGCTCTGCGCTGGGACGACGGGGAGATCCGGCGCTACCGCGGCCGGCTGTATGCGCTGTCGCCGATGACGTCGCGGACGCTCGCAAGGCCGGCGCCCGTCGCGTTCGCCGAGCTCGATCTCGGGCCGGGTCTCGGGCGATTCGGCCTGGTGGCGGGGGACCGGGGAGGGCTTTGCGCGCGGCTTGCAGCGTCGGCCGAGTGCCGGTTCCGCGCGGGCGGCGAGAGCCTGCGGCCGCACCCGGACCGGCCGCGCAAGCGTCTCAAGGATCTCTGCCAGGAAGCGGGCATCGTGCCCTGGATGCGCGAGCGCCTGCCGCTCGTCTTCGTCGGCGACCGGCTCGCGGCGGTCGGCGGACCTGTGGATCGACGCGGAATTTGCGTGCCGAGGCGGGCAGGCCCGCGCTGAAGCCGGTGTGGACCGGCCGGCCGCGGATCTTCTAGGCGCGCGCCGGCCTCAGCGCCAGCATTCCGCCGTGTTGTCGGTGCCGCCCGAGTCTCAGCGCCGTGCGGACGCCGGCCTGGGTCACCGGAAGACCTGGCACGCCGTGTCCTGGCACTGGTTCTCGCCCGCCGACGGCCGTCGCCGGTACCGTGAAGATCGTCGTACGTGATCGGCGTCGGGAATCGTCAAGGTCGTACCAGCCGTTCTTGCTGCGTGACCGCGCCCTGCAGCTCGCCCGCCGCGCAGTTCGGTCGCGGCGGCGATGTCGTCGCGTAGGTGTTGCACTGGAGGTAGTGCTTCTCCTGCTGTGTCGCGAGCGCGAGCAGCGCGTCTTTCGCATCCGAGCGCTGGCTGCGGAGCACGTAGTTCCGGTAGGAGGGAATCGCAACCGCCGCCAGGATCCCGACGATGATCATGACGACGACCAGTTCGATCAGGGTCACGCCGCGTTGTGTCTTCATTGCATTCATGTCCTTGCTCCGGTCAGCGCCCGGCCGCTCGTGCGGCCGGGCAGCATTGACTTCAGTTCACTCCGGTCTGCCGCCAGAAGGTCCGAACTGGCGACAGATCGTCCAGTGGGTCGCATGCCTCGAGGCCGACGAGGCATTTGCCACCGCCATCATCATCATCTTCAGTGTCAGGGACGCCATCACCATCATCATCATCATCTGAACTATCCGGAATGCCATCACCATCATCATCATCATCTTCAGTGTCCGGGACGCCATCGCCGTCGGTATCACCGTCGAGGAAAACGTAGACCACTTCCGGCGCAATGCCGCCCTGGGCCAACTCCGTGTCGCGATCGTCGGCCGAATCCGGCGGGTCGGCCGGGCTCTCGCGATCGTAGACCGGCGCGCCGGTGTAGGCGCTGATCGTGTACAGCCGGTTTGTGCCGATTCCCGGCGCGCAGGACGTGCTTTGGGCCGTCGATGCGTTGTTCGGCTCGTAAGTCGTGAACTGGAGCATGCTCTGCCATCGTGCGCGCTTCGGCAAGCGACTTCTCGCCCGTGAAGCCCGCGCTCGGGCGGCGCAGATCCAGGCGCCAGCCGCTCGCGCCCGCCGGGATCGTCGGCGTGATGTCGTCCGTGATGTCGATCAGGTTGACGTCCGCTTCCGTGATCACGGTCGCCGAATCGTACTGCGCCTGCGTCAGGCGCGCGAACGGCTGGTGATCGCGCAGACTGTAGAAGCGGTCCTCCGTATCGAGATTGAGCGGATGTCCGCGGTAGCCCGAGCCGATGCCGAGGTTGAGCCAGGTGCGGCCGCCCGCGCTCAGGAACGCCGGCGTCCGGCGCGCTGTAGAAGCGCCGCGTCGTGGCGTTCGGGTGCGCGCCCAGGTGCGCGTTGCCGAGCGAGGCGAAGACGCCGCCGGTCACGAGATTCGGCGCGCGTCTGGCCGTTGTGGATGTCGAAGCGCCATACGCGCCCGCCCATGTCGGCCGCATACATGCGGTCCGCGAAGCCGTCGCCCGTCAGGTCGATAGGCCGGACGTCGCCCGGGATGCCGTGCGTCATCGACGCATGCCGGAGGTCAGCGCCCGCATCCGTCGTCGGGCCGGCATACCAGAGCACGTTGCCGCTCTCGGCGTCCACCATGAAGATCTGGTTGCCGTTCGCGTCAGTCGCGTAGGCGCCATTGTCCTGGACCGTGTCGTAGCCGCCGCCGAACACCAGCACCTGCTGCAGCGTGTTCTGCGCCGCGCCGCTGATGTTGACCCGCGCGACCGCCGGCATCGACCAGCTCTGGCCGCCATTGGTCAGGCGCTTGGTGCCGGCCTCGTTCGGACCGATCCTGAACAGCAGCGTCGGCGCATTGCGGTTGGTCACGTCGAGCCCGTAGTACTCGCTGCCGCCGCGGCGCATGCCGAAGTAGATCCAGCACGCGTTCGCCGAGGCCTGGCTCGATCACGCCATTGTCGTTGACTTCGTTCCTGATCGACGCGGATGTTGCCGTCGAGACCGAACACGCGATCCGTGACGGCTTCGTTGTAGTACAGGTTCCGCGCGCGCGGCAGCAGCTGCTGCGGCATGAAGGCCCACAACTCGTTGCCGTCGACCGTGTTGATCGCATGCAGATAGCCGTCGTTGGTCACGGCGAACACGACGCCATCGATCGGGTCGGGGCTCGCGACTGAGCCGCCGTAGATGACGGTTGCCGGGCCGGCCGTTCATCGGATCGCCCATGGCCAGGCGCGCGTCCGTCGAATGAGCCGTCGCCGTTGGCGTCGTCGACGTCGGTGCCACGCATCCAGTCGATGAGTGCGATCGCGGCCCGGGGCCTCGGCGGCACCGAGGCCCAGCATCGCGGTCGTGATGGCCGCGTTTGTGCGTCACGACCGAGTTGGCGACCGCAGTCAATGCGCGAAGCCGGATTGACGTCGCTGTAGACCTTGCGCGGAGCCGGGATTCGGCAGCTCGTTCGCGGCGCCGCCGAGGCTCACGCTGTCGCCGTCAACGCCGGTCGCTCCAGTAGCTCTGGGCCGTCGTGCGGAAGAACCCGGTCGTGACTTCGACAGCGGGCGCATCGTTGGCGTCCACGATTATGCCGAGCGGATCGAGCCGGTACTTCTTGATGTTGCCGGCCCAGGAGTAGGTCTCGCTCGGCCGGAACACGGTGACGAAGAGGTCGTCGAGGTTCTGCGTGCGGTTGAACGCGTTGACCGACACCGCGGGCGCCGTGAATGACGTGTTGAAGTCGAGGATCGTGCGCACGATGTTGGTCAGCACGGTCGATGAGGGTCGCGGTGTCGCTCGCCTCGTAGAACACGCCGCCAGCGCCGGCCGCCGTGTTCTGCAGATGCGACCGAACCGGTGACCTCAGGTCCGAAGCCGACCGTGTAGGTCGTGACGTTCTGCAAGCCGGCCAGCGCCGGCCGCAGGTCGTTTTCGTACATGTACTTGCGCAATTTCCTCAAGGCAGCGGCCGTCGCCGGTTCCGGCGCAGGATCCGCCGATCAGCGCCTGGATTTCCGTGTCCGCCGTATTGTCGGACGGTCGGCAGGCCGTCGGTCAGCAGCACGATGAAGTTCTTCTGGCAGGAGATCGTCAGCGGGCTCTGGTAGATGCCGGTGTCCGGCGCCGGCTGGCGCGAACTCAATGATGCTCGGCAATGGCGGTCGTCGGGTTGCGCCGTGAATTGATGCCGTAATCGACGCCGCTGCCGCTCAGGTAGCGATAGGCTTCGTACATGAGTCTCGGACAAGCGGCGTGCATCCGTCGGCAACGAAACCCGCGATATCGCGCTTCATGCCCGCCGCATTGGTCTCGACTGTGCCCATTTCCCGCAGCACCATGCCGCCCTCGGCCGAAGCTGTCATTGCTGCAGCCAATGTTCGAGTTGTTGCTGTAGCGCATCAGGCCGACGTTGACGTGTTCGCGGAGACCAGTAGCTGGTCGATGGTCTGCGTCGCAACTGCCTGGACGATCTCCATGCGGGTCTGCGTGATCGTGCTGCCATTGCGCAGCCAGTTGATGTAGTTACCCGAATAGAACACGTAGCTCCGGTCGGCGCCGTTCAGGTTCCAGCCGATCTGCTGGGCCGCGGTCGCGGTCCATGGGCCGCTCGCCGCATCGTTCGCCCAGAGTTTCGTGACGTTGACGCCGTCGCCGTGGATACCGGCGTCGGCCCGGCATTCGACCCAGACCGCATTGCCGGTGTTGCCCTTGATGTTGCGCCAGCGGGGACCGGCGCCGCGCCATTGCGCGGCGCGGTCGGCTATGTAATAGCCGGCGCGCCGTGAACGACTGAATCGCCGCATCGCATTTGAACGCGACCAACGGCACCGAAGTTGGTGTTGGTGCAGGCCGGCGGATTGCTGGAATTCGTTGCCCTGCTGCGAAGTAGACCCGATTCGTCGGCGCAGGTCCCGGGGTAGTCGGTCGCCGGGTCGAAAGGCACCTGGGTCACGACGTCGGTGTCCATGCTGCCCGAGGTGTCGATGATGAACAGGATGTTCGGGCGTTCGCTCGACACCGAATTGCCCGCACCGACGAAGATCTCGGTTTCATCGGCCGTCGCGGCGCAGCTGAGCGCCGTCAGCGCGGCCGCGCTGGCGAAGTGAAAGAGACGGTTGATTGTCTGATTCATGTCAGTGCACTCACTTGTCGTTGCCGGCTGCGGCCAGGCGCAGGCGGGTCAGATTCCGGGTTTTGGGTTCGTAGAACAGGTCGAGCCGCAGGTCGTCGCCCTTGGCTGCCGCTTCGCGCAGCTTCGTGTAGGTGACCAGTTCCCTGCCGATGAAATAGCGCGTGCGCGCATTGAAGCTCAGGCGCACGGACGGGCAGCCGCTGCATTGGCTCGCTGACAAGCGTGCCGCCGGCGGCTCCGGGGAGCCTGACGAGGCTGGTGCCCGTCTCCAGGCATTCCTCGATCGTCTTGAGCGGCAGCTGCGGCGGCCGCCGCAGTCGTGGCGAGCGCGCCGATTGCGGCGGCGAGCCAGGAAGCGCGCGCGAAATGCCGGCGACAGCCGGTCGTCATGGGGATCAGTGTCTGAATGGTTCATCGACTGTCTCCTAATCGCATAAGTCGTCGCGTGCCAGGGCCGACGACGTAAAAACTCTGGGTGATGTTGGGCAACGGCGTTGTCGGGACCGGTTGCCGGTGGCGGCGACCTGGAAGTGGTAGGTCTGGAAAGTCCGCCGAAGCTGAAGCCGGTCATGCCGGTCCCGAGGGGCGCACTGGCCGACGGGCTGCCAGCGTGTACGAGAACTGATCGCCCGGCCGAATTGGGATGGCGATCGGTCGCCTGGATTGAATCCGGCGCTGGTGCTGATCACCGGATTGGCCAGCGCATCCTCGATCGCAACTTCTGCGGCCTGGAACGCACGCTCCTGGCTCTGCGTGTTGCGGACCATGCGCAGTTCCATCGTCGACGTGAATACGCCTGAAACGGCGAGGATCGTCAGCACGACGAGCAGGATGAGCCCGATGACGAGCGCCGCGCCCTGCTGCCGGTTGGCCGTGTCATGCCCTTCATCGCCGTGTGTTCCTGAGCGCGACCGTCTTGCTGACGAGAACCCGCCGGAACGCATCCGCAGGCGCGTAAGGCGACGCGGCTGCGCATAGGAGTAGCTGCGGCCGTCGATGAAACCGGTCTCCTGCTGTTCCGCGCGCACGAGGAGCCAGACTGCGGACCGCGACGATCTGGTCGCCGGCGGGAATGGCGGTGTTCGGCTGCACGAAATAGTCGGCATTCTGGTCGCTCGTTGAAGTCGCGCGCCGAGCTCGACCTGGAGGTCCTCGACGCCCGGGACGATCTGCAGGTCCGTGATCGTGGGCGCACCGCCCGCGACGTCGAGCTGCTTGCGGCGCAGCGACGGCGTGCCGGCGCGCTCGTCGGAATCCTGGTCGACGTAATAGCCGTTCGCGATCAGCGCGCGCGATTCCGGAAGTCGGGCGGCGAGATAGGCGGCCGGTACGGCGCCGCCCGCGAACAGCGTGCCCTGCACGCGGCTGGTCTGCAGTCTTGATCTGTCCGGCGCTTGCGCCGAGCGCGCCCGTCGCGATGACTTGCGTCGAAGACGCGGCGGATCGTCAGTGTGTCGGAGCCTGGCGACGCGCCGCGCCGAATTCGGCGCGCGCAGCCGTAGCCATAGGCGTCGTTGTTGGCCTCGACGTAAGCGGGCAGCTTCACCGCCCACATCGCGCCACACTGATTGATGGCGCCGGCATAGCCGGTTGAGTTCAGCCGGCAGCGCGTACGTCGGGATCGACCGCCGGCAGGTTCGCGGGATCAAGCGCGGGGCCGTTCTCGATCAGGTCCGCGCGGCTCATGAGACCCCAGTAATTGGCCATGCGCAGGTCCGCCTCGATGGTGCTCATCGCATAGCGCGCCGTTTCCTGAAGGCGCGCTGTGGCGTCGTTGGTCCGGTACAGGTCGCGGGTCTTGCCGAAGACCGAGATCGCGCCGGCCAGCAGGAAGGCGCCGATGGCCAGCGCGACCATCAATTCGACGAGGCTGAGACCTCGCTGCAATCGGCCTTCACTGGATTGTGTCTTCATGTCTGGAACCCGATCTGGAACGTCACCGGGGCCACTTCGCCGACTTCGGCCCAGCGCACAGTGATGACGTAGTTGGTCAGGCTCGCCTGCACCGCAAGGGAGCCGTCACGGCGACCTGGCCCTGCCCGTTCGGCAGGAGCTGGCCAACGGTCGCCTTCCAGCGCGAAAGGTCGGTGGCTGCCAGGTCGGCGTCCTGCAGCCGCCGGTGGTTGCGCAGGCAGGCACCGCGACCACAGCATCGGCAAAGAGCGTCCCGTACGCGGCCGGTCGCCGTGCGATTCATGCGGATTCGGTCGGCGAGGTCGGCCGCCAGATTGACGGCCTGCGTGCGATAGACTGCCGTGCGGCCGGACTGCAGGCTGTTGAGGAGCAGGGCGGCGATGCCGAGCAGGCCGATCGCCAGCACGACGAGCGCGACCAGCACCTCGACCATGGTGAAGCCCGCCTGGCCGGGGTGACGCATGACAGGGAACCGGTTCGGGTGGCTTAGCATGATCAATTGGCCTCGCAGCCGCCGACATCGACACCGATCGTGTCGAGGAGAGTCTGGATTTCGTCCATGTCGCGTGTCACGCCGGCGCGGCCCGTGACCGAAACCAGGATGCCGCGCGCCGACGACAGTTCGCCGCCGGAGGGCGTGTTGCCGCGCTCGTCGCAGAGCACGCAGGCGGGCAGCGTTCGGGTTGAGCGCGAAGCCATTCAGCAGGTAGGTGACCGGCGAACGGATCGACCGAGGAGCGGGCCGTGATCTGCGCGTTCATCGGCTTCGTGCTGCAGCAGGACGACCTCGCCGGCGTCGCGCTGCCCGCTCTGGTTGGTGTCGACGAAGGCGATCCAGCCGGTCAGCAGGGCTGACGCGGCGCAGGTCGGGTTTGGCAGCCAGCGAATCGGCGCTGGTGCAGAGCGTCACCGGCATGCGGCGCTTGATGGCCTCGGAGCGCGCGAAATGCAGGGCCGCCATGACGTCATTGGCGGCGCCCGTGATGCGGGAATTGCGGATGAAATCGCCCATCGACGGAATCGCCGACGGCCATCAGCACGCCGGCGATCGCGAGGACCACCATCAGTTCCAGCAAGCGTGAAACCGGGCTGGGCTCGTTTCATGGGTTGCACTATAGGGAGTGCCGCCATGCCCGAAAGCGGCGCCTTCCGACGGGCGCTCGCGCGCGCGGCGACGAACGGCGGAAACGCCGGTCTTCCGGCCCACTTATGTCGGCTCGCGTGTGAACCGCTTCACATTTCCTCTGGCACCGCTCGCGCGCGCTCAACTAGACTGAACTCCCGTCGTTTCTCACCGACGGCGGGGATTCCCGATGACTCGATTCGTGTTCGTGACCGGTGGCGTGGTTTCCTCCCTGGGGAAGGGCCTCGCCTCGGCGAGCCTCGGCGCGATCCTCGAGGCCCGCGGACTCAAGGTCCGCATGGTCAAGCTCGACCCCTATATCAATGTGGACCCGGGCACCATGAGCCCGTTCCAGCACGGCGAGGTCTTCGTCACCGAGGACGGCACCGAAACCGACCTCGACCTCGGGCACTACGAGCGCTTCGTCCGCACGACGACCGGCCGCAACAGCAACTTCACGACCGGGCGCATCTACGAGCGCGTGATCGCGCGCGAGCGGCGCGGCGACTATCTCGGCGCGACGGTGCAGGTCATCCCGCACATCACCGACGAGATCCGCCGCAGCATCATGCTCGGCGCCGGCGACGCCGACGTCTGCATGGTCGAGATCGGCGGCACGGTCGGCGACATCGAGTCGCTGCCATTCCTCGAAGCGATCCGGCAGATGGGCGTCGAGCTCGGCCGCAACAACTGCGTCTACATCCACCTGACGCTGGTGCCGATCGTCGGCGGCTCGGGTGAGATCAAGACCAAGCCCACCCAGCATTCGGTGAAGGAACTGCGCGGCATCGGCATCCAGCCCGACGTGCTCCTGTGCCGCTGCCGCGACCCGCTGCCGGACGAGCAGCGGCGCAAGATCGCGCTCTTCACCAATGTCGAGGAGCGCGCCGTCATCTCGGCGATCGACGCCGACGACATCTACCGGATCCCGATCCTGCTGCACGAGCAGCATCTCGATGAAATCGTCTGCGACAAGCTCGGGATCGACTGCGCCGCCCGCGGACCTGCGCGAATGGCAGCAGGTGGTCGCCGCCCGCCAGCAGCACGATGCGACGGTCAACGTCGCGATGGTCGGCAAGTACGTCCAGATCCGCGACTCCTACATCTCGCTGAACGAGGCCCTGCGCCACGCGGGCCTCAAGACGCGCACGCGCGTCCAGGTCCACTACGTCGAGTCGACCGACATCGAAAGCGCCGGCACGGCGGCGTCTCGCGGGCATGGATGCGATCCTCGTGCCTGGCGGCTTCGGCGAGCGCGGCATCGAGGGCAAGATCGCGGCGGTGCGCTACGCGCGCGAGAACGGCGTGCCCGTATCTCGGCATCTGCCTCGGCATGCAGGTCGCGGTGATCGAGTTCGCGCGCGGCGTGCTCGGGCTTGGCCGGCGCGAACTCGACGGAGTTCGAGCGCGGCGGCGGCGGATCCCGTCATCGCGCTCATCACCGAGTGGCGCGACCGCACCGGCGAGACGCTGCGCCGCGACGATCGTTCGGAGCTCGGCGGCACCATGCGCCTCGGCGCGCAGGAGTCGCGGATCCTGACCGGCACGCTGGCGCGCAAGGTCTACGGCCGCGACGCGATCCACGAGCGGCACCGTCACCGCTACGAATTCAACAACAATTACCTGGAGCGCATGCAGAAGGCGGGCCTCTCGATTTCGGCGTTCTCCGAAGACGGCCTGGTCGAGATCATCGAGCTGCCCTCGCATCCGTGGTTCATCGGCGTGCAGTTCCATCCGGAGTTCACGTCGAATCCGCGTGACGGCCACCCGCTGTTCACGAGCTTCGTGCGCGCCGCGCGCGAGCACGCCGCGCGGCAGCACGAGGCAGGCAAGCTGCCGCAGGGCGGCGAGCGCGTGAAGCTTGCCGGCAGCGAAATCGGGGCCGACCGGCCGCTGTTCCTGATCGCCGGGCCCTGCGTCGTCGAGAGATCCGCGGCCTGACGCTCGACGATCGCCGGCGAACTCAAGGAGATCACCAGTTCGCTCGGGATCCCGTTCGTCTTCAAGGCGTCCTACGACAAGGCCAATCGCTCCTCGCGCAACTCGTTCCGCGGCCCCGGCATCGAGCAGGGCCTCGAGAGTGCTCGCCGACGTTCGGCGCGCAGTTCGGCGTGCCGGTGCTGACCGACGTGCACGAGGACACGCCGCTCGCCGAGGTGGCATCGGTCGTAGACGTGATGCAGACCCCTGCGTTCCTGTGCCGCCAGACGAACTTCATCGTCAATGTCTGCTCGCAGGGCAAGCCCGTGAATATCAAGAAGGGCCAGTTCCTGAGTCCCTGGGAGATGTCGAACGTGGTCGAGAAGGCGCGCTCGACCGGAAACTCGGACATCATGGTCTGCGAGCGCGGCTTCAGCTTCGGCTACAACAACCTGATCTCCGACATGCGCGCGCTCTCGGTCATGCGCGACTTCGGCGCGCCGGTCGTGTTCGACGCGACGCATTCGGTGCAGCTGCCCGGCGGGAAGGGCACTGCCTCGGGAGGCCAGCGCGAATTCGTGCCGGTGCTCGCGCGCGCCGCCGTCGCGGCCGGCGTCGCCGGCATCTTCATGGAAACGCATCCGGACCCGGAGAAGGCGCTCTCCGACGGCCCGAATGCCTGGCCGCTGCCGCGCATGCGCGAGCTGCTCGACGATCCTCGTCGAACTCGACCGCACGGTTAAGTCGCGCCCCTTCGCCGAGTCCTCGCTCTGATGCGCATCGTCGACATCCGCGGCCGCGAGATCATCGACTCCCGCGGCAATCCGACCGTGGAAGCCGAAGTCGAGCTCGACGACGGAACGGTCGGCCGTGCCGCCGTGCCGTCCGGTGCCTCGACCGGCACGCGCGAGGCCGTCGAACTACGGGACGGCGACGCAAAGCGATATCTCGGCAAGGGCGTGCTGAACGCGGTCGCGGCACGTGAACGAGCGCGCTCCGTGACTCGCTGGTCGGACGCGATCCTGAGGACCAGGCCGGCATCGACCGCCGCATGTGCGAGCTGGATGGCACCGAGAACAAGTCGCGACTTGGTGCGAATGCAATTCTCGCCGTATCGCTCGCGAATGCGCACGCCGCTGCGAAAGCACAGAAACTGCCGCTGTTCCGCTATCTCGGCGGCGACGACGCGGTCGTCATGCCGGTGCCGATGATGAACATCATCAACGGCGGCGCCCATGCCGACAACAGCCTCGACATCCAGGAATTCATGATCGTGCCGGCGGGACTGCCGAGTTTCCGCGAGGCGCTGCGCTGCGGCGCAGAGATATTCCACCGGCTGAAGAAGATCCTGCTGGATCGCGGCCTTGCAACTTCGGTCGGCGACGAGGGCGGTTTCGCCCCGAACCTGCCATCCAACGAAGCCGCGCTCGGCGTGATCCTGGAGGCGATCGAGCAGGCTGGCTACCACGCGGGGCACGACGTCTGGCTCGGTCTCGACGTTGCGAGCAGCGAGTTTCATCAGCAACGGCAGCTACCAGCTCGAATCGGAAGGCCGGAAGTTCAACGCCGAGCAGTTCACCGACTACCTGGCTTCGCTCGCGGAACGCTATCCGATCCTCACGATCGAGGACGGCATGGCGGAGTCCGACTGGGAAGGCTGGGCCATCCTGACACGCCGGCTCGGCAAGAAGGTGCAGCTCGTCGGCGACGACCTGTTCGTGACGAACACCGAGATCCTGGCGCGCGGCATCGCCGAGAACGTCGCGAACGCGATCCTGATCAAGCCCAACCAGATCGGAACACTGACCGAGACGCTGGCCGCGATCGCCATGGCAACCGGTGCGGGTTACGCCTCGGTCATCTCGCACCGTTCCGGGGAAACCGAGGACTCCACCATCGCCGACATCGCAGTTGGCACTGCGGCGACGCAGATCAAGACGGGGTCGCTTTCGCGCTCGGATCGCATGGCGAAGTACAACCAGCTGCTTCGCATCGAAGAACTGCTCGGCGCGCGGGCGCGATACGCCGGGCCGCGACGCATTTCCAGTGGCGCGCCGATGAGGCTCCCGAGCTTCGCGAGGCGTGGAACGTGCTACGCTCCCGGCCCCATGAAGTTCCTCGTTGCCGGGCTCCTGGTCGTGCTCGTATTGCTCCAGTACCGCCTGTGGGTTTCGGACGAGGGCATGCGCGAGGTCTGGCATCTTGCAGCAGGCGGTCGAGAGCCAGCATGCCGAGAATACGGTGCTCGCCGAGCGCAATGCCCAGTTGAAGGCGGAGGTCCTGGACCTCAAGCAAGGGCTCGCCGCGCTCGAGGAGCGCGCGCGGAACGACCTCGGCATGGTCGCGGTCAACGAGACTTTCTATCAGGTGGTCGATACGCCGCTCCGGCCGACGCACGAAGCCTCGACCGAGCCCGCGGCGCTACAGGCCGCGATGAAGCCGTGAACCGTCGGTGGCTGATCGAATCTGGTTCTGATCGCCGCTGCCGGCGCCGCCCGACGCTTCGGCGGCCCCGTACCAAAACCCTATCTCAAGATCGCAGGCAGGACGCTGCTCGAGCATTGCGCTGCGCACGCTTTCGGCGCTGCACGGCGTTGCAGGCGGCGTCGTCGTGCTCGCGCCGGGCGACCGCCGGTTCGAGCGCCTGCCGAAGCTGCTGCGGCGGCGCGTGGTCGCGGTCGTCGGGCGGGCCAACGCGCGCGATGTCGGTCCTGAACGGGCTGCAGGCGCTCGTCACCGCGTCCGAAGACGACTGGGTGCTCGTGCATGATGCGGCGCGGCCCTGCCTGTCGCACGCAGGATGTCGATTCCCTGATCGCGGCATGCCGCCGCGATCCGGTCGGCGGATTGCTCGCGATGCCGGTGACCGACACGGTGAAACAGGCCGACGACGAAGGCCGGAGCCTCGCGCACACTGCCGCGCGAGCGCCTCTGGCGCGCGCAGACGCCGCAGATGTTCCGTCTCGGCCGCCTTACGCGCGCCCTCACACAGGCGCTCGCAGAGGGATTCGACGCGACGGACGAAGCGGCCGCGATCGAAGGGCTCGGCCTCAGGCCGCGACTCGTCGAG
The DNA here is from genome assembly GCA_963819545.1 of uncultured Gammaproteobacteria bacterium. Lineage (GTDB taxonomy): Bacteria > Pseudomonadota > Gammaproteobacteria > Steroidobacterales > Steroidobacteraceae > SCUD01. The sequence continues at coordinate 256,395 of CAWFWJ010000005.1, forward strand.
GGTTCTCCGCTCAATATCAAGGTCACGCGGCCGGCCGATCTCCTGCTCGCGCAGGCGGCGATGCGTGCGCAGAGGAGACGGCAATGAGGATCGGCAGCGGCTACGACGTGCATCGATTCGGACCCGGCGACCGGGTACGGCTCGGCGGGGTCGCAATACCGCACGCGCAGGGGCTGGTCGCGCATTCGGACGGGGACGTGCTGTTGCACGCGCTCATGGACGCGCTGCTGGGCGCCGCTGCGCTCGGCGATATCGGGCTGCACTTTCCGCCGGGCGACGCGCGCTACGCGGGCGCCGACAGCCGCGGCCTGCTGCGCGAGGTCGCGCAGCGAGATTGCGGGGCGCGGATTCACGGTCGTCAATTGCGATCTCACGCTGATCGCGGAGTCGCCGCGCATCGGGGCGCACCGCGACGCGATGTGCGCGAATATTGCATCGGACCTCGGCATCTCACGCGATCGCGTCAACGTCAAGGCGACGACGGCCGAGGGACTGGGCGCGCTTGGCCGCGCCGAGGGCATTGCCGCACAGGCGGTCGTGCTTCTTCAGGAAGTGCATGGAGCCTGAAGCGCGCGCACCCGAAGCCTGGCGCCGGCTCGCGCTCGCAGCCTCCGCGGGCCTGGGGCGGACCGCTCGGCGTCGGGCGCAATTCGGGTCGAGGCCGCGGATTTCCTGGTCGAGGAGCGGCTCGGTTTCGAGCCCGACGGCGGTCACGCGCATCGGCTGCTGCTGGTCGAGAAACAGGATGCGAACACGCTCTACGTCGCGCGCAAGCTTGCGGCCCACGCCGGTCTGCCCGCACAGCGAGATCGGGTTCGCGGGCATGAAAGACCGCCGCGCCATCGCGCGGCAGTGGTTTTCGGTACCGGCGGCCAAGGGTCTGGCGTCTTTTGCCGGATTCGCGGGTGACGGATTCCGTGTGCTCGCCGAAGCACCGCATTCCCGCAAACTGCGTCGCGGCGCGCTTGCGGCCAATCGTTTCCGCATCCGCGTCCGCGGATCTGCAGGGCGATACCAGTGCCATCGAGGCGCGGCTCGGCCGCATCGCCGCCTCCGGGCGTTCCAAACTATTTCGGCGCGCAGCGATTCGGCAAGCGAGGGCGCGAATCTCGGACGCGTCGCCGAATGGCTCGAGACCGGCCGGCTGCCGCGCGGCACGCGAGCGCGCGGTCCTTCATGCTGTCTCGGCGCGGGCGCTCGCCTTCAATGCCGTGCTCGGGGCGCGGGTCGCGCGCGGGCACCTGGAACCGGCTGCTGCCGGGCGAGATCGTGAACCTGAGCGGCAGCCAGTCCGTGTTCGCGGCCGAAGAGCCGATGAAGCGCTGCATCGGCCGCTGCGCCGAGGGCGATATCGGCGCCAACAGGCCCGCTCTGCGGTTCGGGGGCATGCTGCCGCGCGGCGAGGCGGGGAGTGTCGAGGCGATCGGTGCTCGCGACGCTTGAGCCGCTGCCGACGCTGCTCGCGGCTGCCGGCCTGCGCGCCGAGCGGCGCGCGCTGGTGCTGCGGCCGACAGACATGGCCATCGGTCTCGAAGGCGACGACGCTCGATGTCGAGATTCGAGCTGCCGCGGGGCGCGTTCGCGACGAGCGTCCTGCGCGAGATCGTGGAAGTGCGGAGTGCCGGAGCCGGACCCGGACTGAGCGTCAGGCATCGAGCAGCACGTACAGCGCGCCGGTCCCGCCGTCGTTGCGGCGCGCCGAGCAGAACGCACGCACGCACTGCATGACGCCGCAGCCAGCGGTTGACCGCGGATTTGAGAACCGGGCCGCGCTGGCCGGAACCGAGGCCCTTGCCGTGGATGATCCGCACGCAATGCCGGTCCGTGTGTGCCGGCCTCGGCGAGGAATGCGCGCGAGCGCGCTGACGCGCCTCGTCCTGCGTCATGCCGTGCAGGTCGATTTCGTCGCGCACCGCGTATTCGACCGCGTCGCAGGCGACGCAGTGCCGACTCGGGAACGCCGTCGCGGCGAAACGAAAGCTCATCGCCGGATTCGACGTCGAGTTCGCCGGCATCGAGGGCGAGCGAGTCGGCGAGGACGCTAGCCTCATCGGCGCGACGCGAGGCCGCGCGCGGCCGGCGCTGCGACCCGTTCCGGGGCCGGCTTCGGACTGCGGAGCGGACGAACGTCGCGCACCGCGGCGCGGAACAGCTCGCGTTCCTCGTCCTTGATGGCGGCTGTCCTCCGTCGATGCGCCGCGGACAACGGGGCTTACAGTATAGTGCGGCCCGGTCGCGTGACGCGCGACGGGGAAGTGCGCCCTTGAAGATCCTGCTCGCCAATGACGACGGCTATCGCGCCGAAGGGCTGCGCTTCCTCCGGGAAGCGCTCGACGGGCGTCGCGCCGCTCACGGTCGTCGCGCCGGACCGGAACTGCAGCGGCGCAAGCCATTCGCTGACGCTCGAAGTGCCGCTGCGCGTGCAGCGCGTGGACGAGGACACCTGGTACGTGATCAACGGCACGCCGACCGACTGCGTGCACCTCGCGATCACGGGACTGTTCGATTTCGAGTTCGACATGGTGGTCTCGGGCGTCAACGACGGCGCGAACCTTGGCGACGACGTGCTGTATTCCGGGCACCGTGGCCGCGGCCATCGAAGGACGCTTCCTCGGCCTGCCGACGGTCGCCGTGTCGCTCGTGGCCGCACGGCGGCAGCAGGCCCGCATTTCGCGACCGCGGCCCGCGTCGCGCGCGAGCTGGTCGCTGCGGCTTCTCGCGAAGCCGCTGCACCGCTCGATGATCCTGAACGTCAATGTGCCGGACCTGCCGTACGAGACGCTGCAGGGATTCGAGGTGACCCGCCTCGGTCATCGCCATCGCGCGAAGCCCGCGGTCCGCGGGCTCGATCCGCGCGGGCGCGAGATCTACTGGGTGGGCGCCGCCGGCGCCGGCCAGGACGCCGGTCCGGGCACGGATTTCCACGCGGTTGCCAACGGCTTCGTGTCGGTGACGCCGCTGCAGGTCGACCTCACGCGGCACGCGGCGCTCGAGAGTCGTGCGCGACTGGCTGCAGGGACCCGTCGGCGTGATGCAGCGAGCGCAGCGGCATCGGCATGACGAGCGCGCGCACGCGCGAACGCCTGATCCAGCGGCTGGTGGAGCAGGGCATCCGCGACCCGCGCGTGCTCGACCGGATCCGGAACGTGCCGCGGCACCTGTTCGTCGACGAGGCGCTCGCGAGCCGCGCCTACGAGGACACCGCGCTGCCGATCGGCCACGGCCAGACGATCTCGCAGCCCTACGTCGTCGCGCGCATGACCGAGGCGATCACCATCGGCGGCACGCCGGACAAGGTGCTCGAGATCGGCACCGGCTGCGGCTACCAGACGGCGGTGCTCGTCGCCGCTGGTCGGGCGCATCTACAGCATCGAGCGCATCGAGCCGCTGCTCGAGCGCGCCCGCGAACGGCTGCGCGAACTCGGCATCAAGAACGTGCGCTTCAAGCATGGCGACGGTGCCGGAGGGCTGGCCATCGCAGGCGCCGTTCGACGGCATCCTGCTCGCCGCGGCGCCGCATGCGCTTCCGCAGAAACTGCTCGACCAGCTCGCCGAGGGTGGGCGGCTCGTCGCGCCGGTCGGCCCCGAGGGCCGGCAGGAGCTCCTGCGGCTTCACGCGCCGCGGCGACCAGTTCCTGCGCGAGCGGCTCGGTTTCGTGAGTTTCGTGCCCCTGCTCGGCGGTGTGACCTGAAGCGATGGGTCGCATGCGTCGCGGCGATCGCGATCGCCGCGCTGTACCGGAAATGACCGCCGATCCGCCGTACCCGATAACCATGTCGTCCGCGCCGGGCGAGACGCTGTATTCGATCGCGCAGGCGCTACGGGCTCGACTACCGCGACATCGCGCGCTGGAACGGTATCGGCCGCGACTACCTGATCCATCCGGGCGACCGGCTGCGGCTCAATCGCCGCCCGGCGGCGCGTGCCGTCGTGGCGGCGGAAGCCCGGCTCCGCGCGCGCCAGCCTGCGCCGCGCGCATCGCCCACGATCCTGCGCACCGGCCGCCGCGCTGGCGCTGGCCGGTCGAGGTCGGCACGGTCGTCGGCACCGTGCGCCAGCCCTCCGGCGGCGCTCGGGCTTCGAATCGACGGCGGGCTCAACCAGCCGATACTCGCCGCTGCCGACGGCAAGGTCGTGTACACCGGCAGCGGACTGCGCGGCTACGGGCAGCTCGTGATCATCAATCACGTGCGCGGCTGGCTCACGGCCTATGGTCACAACGCGTCCGTGCAGGTGAAGGAGGGCGACGATGTGCGCGCCGGCCAGCCGATCGCCGCGATGGGGCTCGGGCCCGGACCAGCAGGCGATGCTTTACTTCGAGATCCGCCTCGAAGGCGAGCCTCTGGACCCGCTGACGCAATTGCCGCCACGACGGTAAAGGGGAACTGAAGGGGACGTTCACCTTCATCCGGTGATGCATGACGAAGTGGACATTCGCTATTGGTAAAGGTGAACGTCCCCTTCATTTCCGCGCCGTCAGAGCATCAACGCAACAGCGACGTCGCGGAATTCGCCGAGCAGCAGGTTGTAGGTGCGGCAGGCGGCGCGGTTGTCCATGACCTCGAGGCCGATGCCGCGCGCGGCGAAATCCGGCGTAGAGCGCCGGCGGCGGCAAGCCGCTGCCGGCTGCCGGTGCCGAGCAGCACGACCTCCGGTTTGAGCGCGAGCAGCTCGCTCGAAATCCGCGATCGTGAGCGCTTCCGCGTCGCCGGCGGCTGCCAGCGGTCGATGATCCTGGTTGCGCGTCACGATGACGCTCGCGGTGTAGGCGCGCTCACGCAGCCGCACCTCGCCTTCCGTGCAGGCGACGATCGCATGGGCTTCGTTCGCGTCTTCGCGAATGAACTGCATCGCTGACTCCGGAAATATAGCCAATCGCGCGGGCGCCCGCGCCGCTATCATGGCCGCCGATGAAATCCCGCGACCTGCCGCGCGCGCAGCCCGTGACGCTCAGGCGCAGGCCCGCGGGCCCGATCGACGCCCTGCCCGAGAGCCTGCACCCGGTGCTGCGCCGCGTGTACGCGGCGCGTGGCGTCCGGGACGCGGATCGAGCTGTCGCTCGATCTGCGCAGCCTGCTGCCCGTCTCGACGCTCGACGGCATCGGCCCGGCGACCGAACTCCTCGCCGCGCACCTCGAGCGCGGTTCGCGCATCCTGGTCGTCGGCGACTTCGACGCCGACGGCGCGACGAGCACCGCGCTGGTGCTGCGCCAGCTCGCGCGGCTCGGTCACGCGAACGTCGGCAATGCGCGTTCCGGACCGCATGCGCCACGGCTACGGCCTGACGCCGGCACTGGTCGCGGAACTCGTGCACGAGAAGGCGGATCTCCTGATCACGGTGGACAACGGCGTCTCCGCTTTCGCGGGCATCGAGGCCGCGCACGCACTCGGCATCGAGGTGCTCGTGACCGATCACCACTTGCCGGGCCGCGACGCTGCCGGACTGCGCAGCGCACGTGAATCCCGAACCTGCCGCGGCGCCAGCTTCGGCAGCCGTGCGCTCGCAGGCGTCGGCGTCGCTTTCTACCTGATGGCCTCGCTGACGCGCGAGCTCGAGAGTCGGCGCGGCCGGAAGCTTCCGGCGGTCGCGGACCTGCTCGATCTCGTGGCGCTCGGAACCGTGGCCGATGTCGTGCCGCTCGACCGCAACAACCGCATCCTGGTGCAGGAAGGCCTGCGCCGCGCCCGCGCGCGCGCCGCGACGCCCGGCTTCATGGCGCTCGCGCGGGTCGCCGGCTGCCGCCTCGACGAGCTTTCGGCGCGCCAGCTCGGCCACCAGATCGCGCCGCGCCTGAATGCGGCCGGGCGCATCGACGACATGGCGGTCGGCATCCGCTGCCTCGCTGACGGACGATCCCTGCCGAGGCGCTCGCGCTCGCGGGCGAACTCGACCGGCTGAACCGCGAGCGCCGCGAGATGGAGGCGCGCATGCGCGACGAGGCGGCGATCGCGGTGCGGAACCTGCGCATCGCCGAAGGCGACCTGCCGCCGGGGCTCACGCTGTTCGACGCCGGGCTGGCATGCGGGCGTCGTCGGTCTCGTCGCCGTCGCGCATGAAGGACCGGCTGCATCGGCCGGTCGTCGCCTTCGCGCCCGCTTCACGAGGACGAGTTGCGCGGCTCCGCACGCTCGGTCGCCGGGCTTGCACGTGCGCGACGTGCTCGAGGCCATCGCGACGCGCCACCCGGATCTCATCGATCAGTATGGCGGCCATGCGATGGCCGCAGGGCTGACGCTCAGGCGCTCCGCGCTGGCGCGCTTCGCGGACGCGTTCGCGGACGAGGTCGGGCGCCAGCTTACGCCCGCGCAGATGCAGAACGTGCTCGAGACGGACGGCGAGCTCGCCGCCGAGGAAATCTCGCTCGAGACCGCGCGCGCGCATCGAGAGCGGCGGTCCCTGGGGCCAGGCATTTCCGGAGCCGGTATTCGAGGGCGAATTCGACGGTCGTCGAGACGCGCGTGGTCGGCGACCGCCACCTGAAGCTGTGGCTGCGCGCCGGAGCCGCGATCGCACCCGGTCGAGGCGATCGCGTTCGGGTACTTCGACGAGGACGGACGCGAAGCGGCCCGCGGCGGGCGCGCGCGTGCAGCTCGCATATCGCCTGCAATCGACGAGCTTCGGCGGCGCGCCGCGCGCGGAGCTGCTGGCGGAGCACGTCGACTGGCAATGGCTTGAGCCTCTGCTAAGATGCCGCCCGCCATGGAAACCGCACCGACCCGCCGCCTGATCGAAGACCTCACGGAGCGCCTGAAGGCGCTGAGGGGGTACCTTTGAGTACGATTCGAAGCGCGAGCGCCTCGAAGAGCTGAATCACGAGCTCGGCGGATCCCGGCGGTCTGGAACGCGCCTGCGGAGGCGCAAGCACTGGGGCGAGAACGCGCGCGGCTCGAAGCCACGATCACCGAACTCGACCAGCTTGGCAGCGGCCTGGCGGACGCCGCGGAGCTTCTTGACGCTCGTCGAGGCGGAAGTCGACGAAGCCGGATTCTCCGAGATCGTCAAGGACACCGCGAAGCTCGAAGAACGCGTGCGCAAGCTCGAACTGTCGCGCATGTTCCCGGGCGAGATGGATCCGCGCGGCGCGTTCCTCGACATCCAGGCGGGCGCCGGCGGCACGGAGGCGCAGGACTGGGCGCAGATGCTGCTGCGCATGTACCTGCGCTGGGCCGAATCGCGCGGGTTCACGGTCACCGTGACCGACCAGAGTGCCGGCGAAGTCGCCGGCATCAAGAGCGCCTCGATCGAGGTCGACGGCGACTACGCGTACGGGTGGCTGCGCACCGAGACCGGCGTGCACCGGCTGGTGCGCAAGTCGCCGTTCGATTCCGGCAACCGCCGGCATACCTCGTTCGCATCGGTGTTCGTCTCGCCGGTCGATCGACGACGAGATCAACATCGAGGTCAACCCGGCCGACATCGAGATGGACACCTACCGCGCGAGCGGGGCGGGCGGCCAGCACGTCAACAAGACCGATTCCGCGGTGCGCCTGCGGCACCTGCCGTCGGGCATCGTCGTCGCCTGCCAGGGCGAGCGCAGCCAGCACAAGAACCGCTCGACCGCGATGAAGATGCTGAAGGCGAAGCTCTACGAGCTCGAGGTCAACAAGCGCAACGCCGCCGCGCGCGTGCTCGAGGACCAGAAGACCGACGTCGGCTGGGGCCACCAGATCCGCTCGTACGTGCTCGACCAGTCGCGCATCAAGGACCTCCGGACCGGCCACGAGACCGGCAATCCGTCGGCCGTGCTCGACGGCGCGCTCGATCCCGTTCATGGAAGCGAGCCTGAAGCAGGGGCTGTAAGCTGCTCGATCATGACGCAACGCGAGAACGCCAGCCTGCCGCGACGAGAACGCGCTGATCGCGGAGCGGCGCGCAAAGCTCGCGCGCCTGCGCGAGGCGGGCGTCGCCTTACCCGAACGACTTCCGCCGCGACGCGCTCGCGGCCGACCTGCATGCGACCTAGGGCGGACGGAGCGACGAGTGGCTGGCCGCGAACCCGGTGCGCGTGCGCGTCGCCGGGCCGCATGATGTTCAAGCGCGTCATGGGCAAGGCCTCGTTCGCGAAGCTCCAGGACTCGAGCGGCCAGATCCAGGTCTACCTGCAGTCGGAGGCGCTGGGCAGCGCCTACGAGGAGTTCAAGGGCTGGGACGTCGGCGACATCGTGGCGGCCGCAGGGCGTGCTGATGCGCACGCGCGCCGGCGAGCTGTCGGTGCGCGCCGAGAGTCCGTGCGGCTGCTGGTGAAGGCGCTGCGGCCGCTGCCGGACAAGTGGCACGGCCTCGCGGACACCGAGACGCGCTATCGCCAGCGGTATGTCGACCTGATCGTCAACGGACGCGTCGCGCGAGGTTTTCCGCACGCGCACGCGCGTCGTCCGCTACCTGCGCGACTTCCTCGATGCGCTCGGCTTCCTCGAGGTCGAGACGCCGATGATGCAGCCGATCCCGGGCGGCGCGGTCGCGCGGCCGTTCGTGACGCACCACAACGCGCTCGGCCAGGACATGTACCTGCGCATCGCGCCCGAGCTCTACCTCAAGCGCCTCGTCGTCGGCGGCTTCGAGCGCGTCTACGAGATCAACCGCAATTTCCGCAACGAAGGGCTGTCGACGCAGCACAACCCCGAGTTCACGATGCTCGAGCTGTACCAGGCCTACGCCGACTGCGAGGACTTCATGGGGCTCGTCGAGCGCATGATGCAGGGCCTCGCGGATGCGGTCGCGGGCGCGCGCAGCTCGACTACCAGGGCCGCGCGCATCGAATTCGGCGACGCCGTTCGCGCGGCTGTCGGTCGAGGAGGCGGTGGCCGCGCGCGAATCCCGACGCTCGACCGCGCGCGGCTGCGCGACGCGGCCTACCTGCGGCAAGTTCTGTGCGATCAGCTCGGCATCGAGCGCGGGCCAAGGACGACGGCGCGGGGCAAGCTGCAGATCGCGATCTTCGAGAAGACCTGCGAGCAGAGCCTGCTGCAGCCGACCTTCATCCATTCCTATCCGACGGAAGTTTCGCCGCTCTCGCGACGGCGCGACTCGGACCCGTTCGTCACCGACCGTTTCGAGTTCTTCGTCGACGGGCGCGAGCTCGCGAACGGCTTCTCCGAGCTGAACGACCCGGAGGACCAGGCCGAGCGGTTCCGCGAGCAGGTCGCGGCGCCGCTCGGCGGGCGACCTGGAGGCGATGTACTTCGACGCGGACTACATCCGCGCGCTCGAGTACGGCATGCCGCCGGCGGCCGGGCTCGGCGTCGGCATCGACCGGCTCGTGATGCTGCTGACGGATTCGCCGAGCATCCGCGACGTCCTGCTGTTCCCGCAGCTGCGAAACCGACCGAGCAGGAGTGAATCGCAAAGGGGACGTTCACCTTTAAAGGGACGTTCACCTTTGTCCCGAAGGACCGAAGGAAAAGGTGACCGTCCCCTTTGCGTCGGTCAGTCGTCGTCGTCAGCGCCGGTGCGGGGATCGCGTAGGGGAGATCGGCGGGGACGAATTCGGAGCCGCCGGGCCTCGCGCCGAGCAGGTCGCTGCAAAAGCGCAGTTCGACGACGGCGAGGCATTGCGTGGAGGTGTCGTCGCGCGCGTGGGTCGACGACCTGCGCCGCGAGCGTCTCGCCGCTGAAGAGCGCCTGCGCGGGCTGCAGCACGGCATCCGGCGGGCCGACGTAGCGCAGCGTGCGGCGCTTGAGCCGGCCGAGGTGCTGGGCCCGCGCGACGATTTCCTGGCCGACATAGCAGCCCTTGCTGAAACTGACGCCGCCGATCAGGTCGAGATTCAGCATCTGCGGAAGCCAGAGCGCGGCGGTCGCGGGCATGATCGAGGGCTCGCCGTCCTCGATGCACGCGCGCTCCCAGTCGCTCGGGTGTGGTGCGCGGAACGGCGGCGAGCGCGGCATCGAGCGCGGACGCGCGTGCCTGCGAGCAGGATCCGACGCGGACTTGCGACCAGCATCGAAAGTCCCGCCGCCGCGGCCGCGGCCTGCGACCAGTGCGCGTCGGGTTCGGCGTCGATCAGGCCGGCGACCGAGACGCGGGCACTGCGGTCCTCGAAGCGCACGTCGGCGCGCAGCACGAAGGCGGAGAGCTGCGCGATCAGCGTCGGGGCGAGCTGCGCGGTGCAGCACGAGCAGCACGTCGTCGCCGTCCGCGGCCAGGCGCATCGTCGCGAGCACGCGGCCCTGGCGGTTGCAGGAGGCCGCCAGCATGCCCGGGATGGCGCTCGAGTCCCAGGATGTCGTTCGAAAGCTGGCCCTGCAGGAAGCTGCGCGCATCGCGGCCGGTCACCGCGACGACGGCATGGGACAGGCAACGGCGTGCAACGGCGTGAGTCGCCATCGCGCCATCGTAGCGCAGCACATCTCGCCGAACGCGCGGCAATTGGCCGTGGGAAGGCCTGATCCCTTCTGGCAGAATAGCTTAGCGATGCAATCTCCCGCCGAACGGCCGCTGTCCCCGCACCTGCAGGTGTACCGGCCGATGTACACGATGGTGCTGTCCATCCTGCATCGCGCGAGCGGGCTGTTACCTGTCCGCCTGCGGCTTGTTGTTCGTCGCCTGGCTGGTCGCGGCCGCGCGCGGGACCCGGCGGCCTATGCGACTGCGCGGCCGCGTCTTCTCGACGCTTGCCGATGCGTATCGTGCTGGCGCTCGCGCTCGCGGCATTCTGGTACCACCTGTTCGCCGGCATTCGGCACCTCGCCTGGGACGTGGGTTACGGCTTCGAGAAAAGCGTCGCGCGCGCGAATCCGCCGCCGTCGTCATGGTCTGCTCGCGGCCGGCGCTTTCGCGGCGACGCTCTTCCTGACGCCGGCCGGGCGCTTGCTCGCTGGGGGCTGCCGTGAGCGGTCGCACCGGCGGCGGCGAGCCGTCACTGGCGCAACCAGCGCCTGACCTCGATCGCGCTGCTTCCGCTCGGGCTGTGGTTCGTGATCGCGCTGCTGCGGCAGCCTGATCCTCGACTACGCGATCGGTGACGGCGTGGTTCGCGAAGCCGCTGCAGGCGCTGCTGGCGGCGCTGTTCGGCATCGCGCTGCTCTGGCATTCGCTCCAGGGCGTGCAGGTCGTGCTCGAGGACTACGTCGGCGGCCGTCTGCGCAGATTCTCGATTCGGCTTTCGCAGCTCGCGCACACTGCGGCCGCGCTCGCACTCGGTCTGGGCGATCGTCCGACTCGTCGCGGGCGGCGGCGCATGAGCGCTTACCCGATGATCGATCATGCGCTCCGACGTCGTCGTCGTCGGCGCCGGCGGCGCGGGCCTGCGCGCGACGCTGGGACTCGCGCGAGGCCGGCCTCGACACCGCCTGCATCACGAAGGTTTTCCCGACGCGCAGCCACACGGTCGCCGCGCAGGGCGGCATCAGCGCCGCGCTCGGCAACATGGGCGAAGACGACTGGCGCTTCCATTTCTACGACACGGTCAAGGGCTCGGACTGGCTCGGCGACCAGGACGCGATCGCCTACATGTGCCGCGAGGCGCCGGCGGCAGTCATCGAGCTCGAGCATTTCGGCCTGCCGTTCTCGCGCACCGAGGACGGCCGCATCTACCAGCGACCCTTCGGCGGCATGACGACGCACTACGGCAAGGGCATCGCACAGCGCACCTGCGCCGCCGCGGACCGCACCGGCCACGCGATGCTGCACACGCTCTATCAGCAGAGCCTTCGGCACGAGGCGAAGTTCTTCATCGAGTACTTCGCGATCGACCTGATCATGGAGGAGGGCGCCTGCCGTCGGCGTGCTCGCGCTCGACATGGCGACCGGCACGCTGCACCGCTTCCTCGCGCAGGCGACGATCCTCGCGACCGGCGGCTACGGCCGCGTCTATTTCTCCTGCACCTCGGCGCACACCTGCACCGGCGACGGCAACGGCATGGTGCTGCGCGCGGGACTGCCGCTGCAGGACATGGAGTTCGTGCAGTTCCACCCGACCGGAATCTACGGCGCCGGCTGCCTGATCACGGAGGGCGTGCGCGGCGAGGGCGGCATCCTGCGGAACTCCGAAGGCGAGCGCTTCATGGAGCGCTATGCGCCGAATGCGAAGGATCTCGCCTCGCGCGACGTCGTGAGCCGCGCGATGACGATCGAGATCCGCGAGGGCCGCGGCGTCGGGCCGCAGCGCGACCACCTGTACCTGCACCTCGAGCATCTCGGCGCCGAGGTCATCCACAAGCGCCTGCCCGGCATCGCCGAGACCGCGATGATCTTCGCGAACGTCGACGTCACGCGCGCGCCGATTCCCGTGCAGCCGACCGTGCACTACAACATGGGCGGCATTCCCGCCAATCGTGCAACGGCGAGGCGCTGACGCGCGAGCGGCGGATCGGAGGCGGTGGTACCCGGGTCTGATGGCGATCGGCGAGGCCGCCTGCGTGTCGGTCCACGGCGCGAACCGCCTCGGCTCGAATTCCCTGCTCGACCTCGTCGTCTTCGGGCGCGCCGCGGCCGCGCACTGCGCGAAGGCGCTGAAGCCCGGCGCCGCGCTGCCTGCGCCGCGCGCCGGGTCGCTCGAAGCCGCGCTCGCGCGATTCGACCGCATCCGGCACGCCGAGCGGCAGCCGCCCGACGGCATCGCTTCGCGACGAAATGCAGCGCGCGCATGCAGCGCGATGCCGCCGTGTTCCGGACCGGCGAGACGCTCACGCGAGGGCTGCGCAGGCGCTCGCGCGCTGCTTCGATTCGTTCGGCGATCTCCGCATCAGTGACCGCTCGCTCATCTTCAATACCGACCTGATCGAGTCGCTCGAACTCGGACAACCTGCTCGGCCAGTCGCTCGCGACGATCCACTCGGCGCGGAACCGCACCGAGAGCCGCGGCGCGCACGCGCGCGAGGACTACCCGGCGCGCGACGATGCCAACTGGATGAAGCACAGCCTGGCCTGGGTGGACGATCGCGGCGGGGTCCGATTCGATTACCGGCCCGTGCAGCAGCGAGACGCTTGCCGCCGACGTCGAACGGATTCCGCCGCAGGTCCGGGCCTACTGAAGGAGCGACAGCCATGGCACAATTCCGACTGCCCGCGAACTCGCGCTACACGGACCGGCCGGGCCGGCACCATCCGGCAGCACCGCGGTGCCGCGCGCGTGCAGGAGTTCAGGATCTACCGCTGGGACCCGGATTCGGCGCGAACCCCCGCGGATCGATACGCTACGAACTCGATCTCGAGCGCTGCGGGCCGATGGTTCTCGACGCGCTGATCAAGATCAAGAACGAGGTGGATGCGACCGTGACTTTCCGCCGTTCCTGCCGCGAGGGCATCTGCGGTTCCTGCGCGATGAACATCGACGGTGTCAACACGCTCGCCTGCACGCTGCCGATCGAGCCCATCCGGGGTGCCGTTAATATTTTTCCGTTGCCGCACATGCCGGTCGTCAAGGATCTGGTGCCGGATCTGACGCAGCTTCTACGAGCAGTACGCGGCCGTCCAGCCGTGGCTGCAGGCGAAGGAACCCGCGCCGCAGGGTGCCGAGCGCCGGCAGTCGCCGGCCGACCAGGAGCTCATCGACCGGCCCTCGGCCTGCATCCTCTGCGCCTGCTGTTCGACGTCCTGCCCGAGCTACTGGTGGAACTGGCGACGGATTTCTCGGCCCGGCGGCGCTGCTTGCGAGCTACCGCTGGATCGTCGACACGCGCGACGGCGCGCAGGCGGAGCGACTCGCGCAGCTCGACGATTCGTTCCAGCCTCTATCGCTGCCACACGATCATGAACTGCACCGAAGCCTGCCCGAAGGACCTGAATCCCGCCCGCGCGATCGCCGACATCAAGCGCAGCGCATGCTCGACCGCGACGAGTGAGCGATGCACGATCCGACCGAGGCTCGATTGCGCTGGCGCTGCCGGCGCGGCATGAAGGAACTCGACATGCTGCTCGGTGCGCTGGCTCGACCGGCGCTGGCCCGAGGCCGACGCGGACCGGCGCCGCGCGTTCGCAGTGGCTGCTCGAGCAGCCGGATCCGGACCTCGCGGACTGGCTGATCGGAGGCGCCCGGCCCACGGATGAAGGGCATGCGGCACTCGTCGATGACATCGTTCAGCCGTCGCGATTGAACCCGTGGCGGCAGCCGCGCCTCGCGGCCGTCGTTCTGCTCGTTCACATCGCAGCCGCGGCTGTCCCCTGGCTCGCGCGCGTCCGAGCCGGTGCTCGCTGCGACGCTTTCGATCCTGGCGCTCGCGGGCCTGGTGGCGACGCTTGCGCGCCTGCCGGGCCGCCACTGCCTGCTCGCGGCGTTCTCGGTGGACGGCCGCGGTTGCCGGGCGCGCCTCTGCGGGCGGACGCGGCTGGAACAGCGCGGAGCTCGGCCCGGGTCGCGCGCGCCTATGCCGTCGCTCGCTGTACCTCGAGCTCCGGGTCGGCGGCCGGCGCTTCGGCTGGCTGCTGCCCCGAGGGGCTGTTCCGGACCGCGAATTCCGGCGCCTGAAGGCCCGGATACGGCTCTCTTGCTAGAATCCAGGGCTTACCTCACGAAAGGAGGCGCTTGCGCCCCGTCCGCGGACGACCTTGCGAACTATCCGGGGGTCGGCCGGTCATATCCGGCGTGCACGTTGACGGCGCAGCGCAAGTTGTCGAGCCAATGCGGGCTGAAGCAGGCGACATCGCGCTCGTTCGCCGGGTCCAGAAGGGCGACAAGGCGGCCTTCGACGCCCTGGTCCTCAAGTATCAGCACAAGGTGCTGAAGCTCGTGCAGCGCTATGTGCGGAATCCCGCGGAAGCCGAGGACATCACGCAGGAGGCCTTCATCAAGGCGTATCGCGCCATGCCGGCGTTTCGCGGAGACAGCGCCTTTTATACCTGGCTGTACCGGATCGCGATCAACACTGCCAAGAACGCGCTGGTCGCGAGCCGCCGCAGGCCGGTGACTTACGATCTCGATCTGCAGGATGGATCGCAGGTGCAGGTGCATGCGCGCCTCTCGGATACAGAGACACCGGAAGCGCTCGCGCTGACGGACGAGATCCGCAGGACGGTGAACGAGGCCATCGAGGCACTGCCGGACGATCTGCGACTCGCGATCGTGCTGCGGGAACTCGAAGGCCTGAGTTACGAGGACATTGCGAAGACGATGGAATGCCCGGTAGGCACGGTCCGTTCGAGGATCTTCCGCGCGCGCGAAGCGATCGATCGCAGCCTGCGCGAGGTATTCGACGGTGGCCTCGGGCGAATCGGAGACCTGGAATGACGGATCGGATCAAGGAGCAGCTCTCGACTTTCCTGGACGGCGAACTGCCGGAACAGGAGACCGCGCTATTGCTGAAGCGGCTGCGAACGCGATGACGAGCTGCGCGGCGCGCTGTCCCGCTATTCGCTGATCGGCGCCGTGCTGCGCAACGATGGCGACGTGCCGGCCGCGCGCCAGGTGGCTGCGCGTGTGAGCGCCGCAATCGCGAAGGAACCGCTGCGCGTCCCCGCATTCGTGCGCCTCCCGCGGCGCGAGTCGCTGCAGCGCTCGCTCGCGGGGCTCGCGATCGCCGCAAGCGTCGCATTCGGCTCGGTGCTGCTGGTGCAGCAACTGGCAACACCGGACCCGGCAACGCCCGAGGCGGTGATCGCCCAGGCGATTGATCCGCCGGTCGAGCCCGTTTCCGAAACGGCCGATGCCGTGGACGATCCGGCGACGAGTTACGTGACGCCGCCCGCAACCGACGCGCGGGGCGCGATCGCCCCCGCCCAGCTCGCGAACTACCTCGTCGCGCACTATGAATACGTCACGCCGCTGGTTCGCCGCAGCGTCGGCGCCGGGCTGATGAGCGCTCCGGGCCAGACGGGCCTCGTCGACGTCGCGCCCTCCGAGGGCCGGGCAAAGCCGTGAGCCTGCGCCAGGCCATCGCGCTTGCACTCGGATTCGCCGCCACGCCGGCATTCGCTGAAAGCGGGCAGGAGTGGCTCGACCGCATGGCGGCGGCGCTCAACAACGCAAGCTACGTCGGCGAGTTCGTCTCCGAGTCAGCCGACCGCACCGAACGGCTCGCAATTACGCATCGCGTCCGCGATGGCGTCGTCTCTGAACGCCTGGTCTCACTTTCCGGTAACGGCCGCGAACTCGTGCGCGAGAACGACGAGGTCGTGGTCTACCTGCCGGATCAACGGCTCGCGATCATCGAACGGCGTTCGGGACGCAGCGACCTGATGGGTGTGCTGCCTCAATTCGAAGGCAGCATGGCGTCCTGGTACAAGATCGACTGCGTCGGCCGTGAAGCCGACGCTCTTCGGTCCGACCGCCGTGGTCGCGGTCAGGCCGCTTGACGGCTATCGCTTTGGCTATCGCCTGTGGATCGACGTTGACTTCGCACCTGCCGGTCAGGAGCGATCTGTCGGACGGCGCAGGACGCGTGATCGAGCGCCTGCGTTTCACCAAGCTGCGACTTCGTCAACGACATTCCGGATGCCGCCTTCGAGCCCGCGCTCGATCGCAGCAAGCTCCGCTGGGTGCGGCAGTCACCCCAGGTCGAGGACGAAACACCGGTCTGGCGCGCGGCACAGGTGCCGCCGGGCTTCCGGCTGTCGGTCAGCGGCATGCAGGCCGTGGCGGGCGCCGGAGCGCCGGTCAGCCACCTGGTCTATTCGGACGGTCTCGCGTCGGTTTCCGTCTTCATTCAGGCGCCCGCACCGGGCCAGCCGCCAGTGCAGCGTTCGGGCCGTTCGGGCGTCGCATCCGCGTTCTCGACCGTCGTCGACGGCCATCAGGTGACCGCCGTTGGCGAGGTCCCGCCGCGCACGCTCAAGTTCATCGCGACCGGGCTTCGTCCGGCGACGGATCCCGCGACGCCGTCGCCCGCGACGGCCGCCAGACGCAACTGATCCAGGAACCCTGGATGCCGGAAAGCCGGTTTCTCGTCTACACGCGCGAGGGCTGCGCGCTCTGCGACGAATTCATCGCCGGACTCGCGGAGATTCTCGCAGGATTCGAAGTTCGGGATGTCGACGCTGACGACACGACCCGCCGCCGCTATGGACTCAAGATTCCGGTGCTGACCTGCGATGGCAGCGTCGTCTGCCACGGTCATCTGGATCGTCCGGCAGTCCTGCGTCTCGTGCGCGACTGACCGGGGCGGGCGGGCGCGACTGCTATAATGCGTTTTTCCCGGACGCGCCTGTCCGGCAAGGGCGTTCCGGCTTCCCCCTGATGCAGCAGATTCGCAATTTCTCGATCATTGCGCACGTCGATCACGGCAAGTCCACGCTCGCGGACCGCCTGATACAGACCTGCGGCGGCCTCGAGGCCCGCGAGATGCAGGAGCAGGTGCTCGACTCGATGGATCTCGAGCGCGAGCGCGGTATCACGATCAAGGCGCAGTCCGTGACGCTGACGTACCATGCCGCCGACGGCAAGGACTACCAGCTCAACTTCATCGACACGCCCGGGCACGTGGACTTCTCCTACGAAGTTTCACGCTCGCTCGCGGCCTGCGAGGGCGCACTGCTCGTGGTGGACGCGGCCCAGGGCGTCGAGGCGCAGACTGTCGCGAACTGTTACACCGCGCTCGAGCAGGGGCTCGAGGTGCTCCCTGTCATCAACAAGATCGACCTGCCATCCGCGGATCCGGAACGGGTCATCGAAGAGATCGAGAACATCATCGGCATCGAGGCGACCGACGCCATCCGTGTCAGCGCCAAGACCGGCGAGAACGTACCGGAACTCCTTGAAGAGCTCGTGCGGCGCATTCCGCCGCCGCGCGGCGACACGGCGGCGCCGTTGCAGGCGTTGATCGTCGATTCCTGGTTCGACAACTACGTCGGCGTCGTTTCGCTGGTACGCGTCATGAATGGCGTGCTGCGACCGAACGACCGCATCCAGGTGATGTCGACCGGTCGCGGCTGGCAGGTCGACCGCGTCGGCCGCTTTACGCCAAAGCGGATCGCGACGGAGTCGCTGTCCACCGGCGAAGTGGGCTGGATGACCGCCGGGATCAGGGACATCGACGGCGCGCCGGTCGGCGATACGATCACGGGCGAGTCGCGACCCTGCGAAAAGCCGCTGCCGGGATTCAAGATGGTACAGCCGCGCGTGTTCGCCGGGCTGTTCACGGTCCAGTCGGACCAGTACGAGTCTTTCCGCGACGCGCTGCAGAAGCTCAAGCTGAACGACTCGGCGCTGCATTACGAGCCGGAGGTCTCGACCGCGCTCGGCTTCGGCTTCCGCTGCGGATTCCTCGGGCTGCTGCACATGGACATCGTCCAGGAGCGGCTCGAGCGCGAGTATGGCCTGGCGCTCGTCACCAGCGCGCCGACCGTGATCTACGAGGTGCGTCGGGAACGACGGAGAAGTGATGCTCGTCGACAATCCGTCGAAGCTGCCAGCGAGCTATCGCGAGTTGCGCGAGCCGATCATCACCGCGAACATACTGGTGCCGCCGGTGCACGTCGGCGGCGTGCTCGGACTCTGCCAGGAGAAGCGCGGCGTGCAGAAAAAGATGCTGCAGCTCGGCACGCAGATGTCGCTGCAGTACCAGTTGCCGCTCGCGGAGGTCGTGCTCGATTTCTTCGACCGGCTGAAGTCCGTGAGTCGCGGTTACGCGTCGTTCGACTACGAATTCAGTCATTTCCAGGCGGCACCGCTCTCGAGGCTCGACATCATGATCAACGGTGACCGTGTCGACGCCTTGTCGATGATCGTTCACCGCGAGAGCGCCTATCAGCGGGGACGCGAACTCGTGGACAAGATGCAGGAACTGATTCCGCGGCAGATGTTCGAAGTCGCGATCCAGGCTGCGATCGGCGGGCAGATCATCGCGCGCGCGACGGTCAAGGCGATGCGCAAGAACGTCCTGGCCAAGTGTTACGGCGGCGACGTGACGCGAAAGCGCAAGCTCCTCGAGAAGCAGAAGGAAGGCAAGAAACGGATGAAGCAGTTCGGCACGGTCGAGATTCCGCAGGAAGCGTTCCTGGCGGTGCTGAGCATGAGCAAGAAATGAACGGCGGGGGTGCAATGATGGTTTTCGATTTCGCATTCGTGCTGGTGGCGCTCGCGGCAGCTCACGGGCGTCGTCTGGGTCCGTCGACCGGCTACTTCTTCGAGCCGGCGCGCAGGGAGCGAGGTATCACCCGGGAGCCGATCCTGGTCGACTACTCGCGCTCGTTCTTCCCGGTCATCATCATCGTGCTGTTGCTGCGATCCTTCCTGTACGAGCCGTTCCGCATTCCCTCGGATTCGATGATGCCGACCCTGATCCAGGGCGATTTCATCTTCGTGAACAAGTGGCGCTACGGGCTCCGGCTGCCGGTACTGAACACCCGCATCGTCGAGATCGGCAGGCCTGAGCGCGGCGACGTCGTCGTGTTCCGCAAGCCCTCCGATCCGTCGCTGGTCTTCATCAAGCGCCTGGTGGGGCTGCCAGGCGATACGATTCGCGTGACCGGGACCCAGGTGTGGGTAAACGGAACACCGTCCCAGATCTCGGGCAGCGAGTTGTATTCCGGGCCCAAGAACGAGCAGTATCCGTTCTCGCATATGGGCGAGGAGCAGCTTGGCGATATCTCGCATGGCCTCTTGCTGGATCCGGCGCGACCCGGCATGGAAGGCGAATGGCGGGTGCCGGCAGGCCATTACTTCATGATGGGCGACAATCGCAACAACAGCCGTGACAGCCGCTTCCCCGAGGTCGGGTTCGTGCCCGAGGGAAATTTCATCGGCAAGGCCGAGGCCATCTGGCTATCGTTCAATCCGGAGCCGGGATCGCTCCTGCTCTGGAACCGCATGGGCACCGGAATTCGATAGGGAGGCAGGGTATGCAGCACAGGCAACGGGGCATGACAATGCTCGGGATCCTCGTGATCATCGCAGTGGTCGGGGCGTGGCTCTACGCCGGCATACGGCTGGCGCCGAAGTATCTCGAGTACATGCGGGTCGCTTCGACGCTCGAAAAGGTCCGCGACGAGTTTTCGAGCAACCCGGGCACGACGGAATTCATGCTGCGCAAGTCGGTCGAGCGTCATTTCGACATCGATATGGTCGAGATAATCACGTCGAACGACATCGAGATCAACAAGGAAGGTGGTAGCTTCACCATGCGCGCCGCCTATGAGGACACGGTGCCGCTGGCCGGCAACGTCTCGTTCCTCGTCGAATTCGACAAGGTCGTCGAGGTCGCCGCGCGCTGAGCCGCGCCGCGGGATCCGTGGTTGCCGCCGCCGGCTGGTTGCAGGAGCGCCTGGGCTGCGACTTCTCCGATCCCGCGCTCCTCGAGCGTGCGCTGACCCATCGCAGCCACGGATCGGACAATAACGAGCGACTCGAATACCTGGGCGACGCGGTGCTTTCCTTCGTCGTTGCCGAATTGCTTTTTCGCCGGTTTCCGGCCGCCAGCGAGGGCGAGCTCTCGCGCTATCGCGCGAGCCTCGTGAGCGGCGAGGCGCTTGGCGCCATCGCGGCGGATATCGGACTCGGCGGGCAGCTGCGCCTCGGCGACGGCGAGATGAAATCGGGCGGCCAGCGGCGCGCCACGATCCTCGCGGACGCGCTCGAGGCCCTGTTCGGAGCGCTGTTACCTCGACCAGCGGCCTCGATACGGCACGCGACGCAGCGGAACGACTCTTCCGTCAAGCGCTTGCGGCACTGCCTGCCGCCGCCGAATTGAAGGACCCGAAGACGCGCTTGCAGGAATGGCTCCAGGGCCGCGGTCACGCATTGCCGGCTTATTCCGTGCTCGAGGTCACCGGCGAACCGCATGACCAGCGCTTCCGCGTGCGCTGCGAGGTCGCCGATCTCGAGCTCGCGGCTGAAGCCGGTGGTCAGCAGCCGTCGACGGGCCGAGCAGGAGGCGGCGCTAGCAGATCCTCGAGGATCCTGCGTTACACTCCGCAGGGTGAACGCAGCCTACTCCATCGCTGGTCGGCACGGTCGTGCTCGCCGGGCGCCCGAACGTCGGCAAGTCGACGCTCCTCAACGCGCTCGCGGGCCGCAAGCTCAGCATCGTCACCCCGAAGGCGCAGACGACCCGTCATCGCATCGAGGGCCTGGTCGCCGGGCCTGGCTTCCGCATGGTCGTGACCGACACGCCGGGCGCCGGCGCCGCAGCCGGCAGCCGGCTCGGCCATTTCATGAACCGCGAAGGCGCAGGCCGCGTTCGGGGCGGCGGACGCGGCACTCCTCATCGTTGCGGCGCCGCGCTGGAATCGAGGCGACGACGCGGTGCTCGCGCGGCTGAAAGCGACGGGACTGCCGATCGTGCTTGTGATCAACAAGATTGATCGGGTCCGGCCCCGCGCGGCATTACTGCCGCTCCTCGCGCGCTCGGCGGAAAGGCACGAGTTTGCGGCGATCGTGCCGGTATCGGCCACCAAGCCCGAGAACCTCGACGAAGCTCATCGAAGCGGCGGTCGCATTGCTGCCGGAGGCGACGCCGGAAACGGCGGTCGAGCCGCGCGGAGCGCGGCGAGCGATTCCAGGCGGCCGAGGCGCTGCGCGAGCAATTGATGATCGCGCTGTCGGACGAACTGCCGTATGGCATCGCCGTCGAGATCGAACGCTTCGAGCCGACCGAGGACGGGCGCACGGAGATCGACGCCGTGATCTGGGTCGAGCGCGTGGGCCAGCGCAAGATCGTGATCGGCGCGAAAGGAGAGCGGCTCAAGTCGATCGGCCGCGCCGCCCGGCTCGCGCTCAACGAGCTGTTCGGTCGCCGCGTGCACCTGGCACCTGGGTCAAGGTGCGCGAGGGCTGGAGCGACGACGACGCGATGCTGCGGCGGCTCGGCCACGAGCCGCCATGAGCGCCAGCGCGGCGAAAGCTCCTCGAACCTGCCTTCCTGCTGCATCACCGGCCCTGGAGCGACACGAGCCGGATTCTCGACCTGATGACCCGCGCCCACGGCCGGGTGACGCTTGTTCGCGCACGGCGCACGGCGGCCGAAATCGCCGCTGCGCGCGGTGCTCCGGCCATTCGTGCCGCTGCTGGTGTCCTGGTCGGGCCGCGCGGACGGCGGAACGCTGACCTCGGCGGAAGCCGGCGAGGCGGCGGCCTGCGCTGCCGGCGGACCGCCTGATGTCAGGTTTCTACCTCAACGAATTAATGTTGAGTCTGCTGCCGAAGGAGGACCGACACGAGGCGCTCTACGACGCCTATGCCGCGGCGCTCGCGGCAACTCGCGGGCGGGGAGGAGCACGCGGCGCTGCGCGCCTTCGAAAGCGTGCTGCTCGAGGAACTCGGCTACGGCGTCGACCTCGCGCGCGATGCCGGCAGCGGCCGGCCGCTGAGAGCGATCGGTATTATCAGTTCGAGCCGGGCCGCGGCGTGATCGCCGTTCGCGATACCGATGCGGCTGCGGATGCGTATTGCCGGACGCGACGTACTCGGCGGTTGCGCACGGCGAGTTCGGGCAGGCGCCGGTGCTCAAGGCAGCGCGCGCGGATCTACGGTGCCGCGATCGCGCATTGCCTCGAAGGGCGCGGACTCGCGAGCCGTGAGGTGATGCTGGCGATGCGCCGGCGGGAGCAGGGTGGATGAGCGCGAGCGGCAATCATGCTGGGAGTCAACATCGATCACGTGGCGACGCTCCGCCAGGCCCGCGGCGGTCGTTCGCCGGATCCGCTGCTCGCGGCGCTCGTCGCCGAGCAGTGGGGGGCCGACGCGATCACCCTGCATCTGCGCGAGGACCGCCGCCACATCCAGGATCGCGACGTGACGCGCGATGCGAAGCGCCCTGCAGACGCGGATGAATCTCGAGATTGGCGGCGACCGAGGAAATGCTCGCGATCGCGCTCAAGCTGCAGCCGCAGGACGCCTGCCTGGTGCCGGAGAGGCGTGCCGAGGTGACGACCGAAGGCGGACTCGACGTCGCGGGACAGCTGGAGGCGATTACCGATGCCTGCCGGCGGCTCGCGGCCGGCGGTATCCGGGTATCGCTCTTCATCGATCCGGACGATTCGCAGGTGCATGCGGCGGCCCGCGCCGGTGCGGCGGTGGTCGAACTGCACACGGGTGCCTATGCCGAAGCGCAGGGTCCGGACCGCGCCTTCGAACTCTCGCGCCTTGCCGCCGCCGCAAAGCGCGCGACGGCAGCCGGACTCGTGGTGAACGCCGGCCACGGCCTCGACTATCACAACGTCCAGCCGGTCGCCGCCATGCCGGAACTCGCCGAGCTCAACATCGGCCATTCGATCGTTGCGCGCGCCGTGATGAGTGGCCTGGGGCCTGCCGTCGCCGAAATGAAGCGGCTGATGCAGGCCGCGCGCGGCCGATGATCTTCGGCATCGGAACGGACCTGGTGCAGGTCGAACGCATCGCGGCGACCTGGGAGCGCTTCGGGGATCACTTTGTCGAGCGGCTGCTGATGCCAGAAGAGCGCGCAATATTCGATCCGAACAAGCGTCCCGCGCGCTTTCTCGCCATGCGCTTCGCGGCCAAGGAGGCGATCGCCAAGGCGCTTGGCACGGGTTTTCGCAACGGCGTCTGGATCCGCGACTTCGGCTTCATGGCGAATGCCTGGGGAAGCCCGAGGTGCGATTCTCGCCGCGCGGCCGCGCCGTCGCCGAGCGGCTCGGCGCGGGCGAGGGGCACGTCAGCCTGACCGATGAAGCGGGCCTGGTGATGGCAGTCGCCGTGCTGATGAGGAAGTCATGAGCGGCGCCGCCCACTGCCTCGTCTTTGACATCGAAACCGTGCCGGACGCCGAGCTCGGACGGAAGATTGGCGATTTCGAGGGCGACGACATGGAGGTCGCTGCGGCAATGCTGGCGCGGCGCGAGCAGGAAACCGGGTCCAGTTTCCTGCCGCTCGACCAGCACCGAGTGGTCGCGATCTCGACCCTGCTGCGCAGCGGTGACCAGTTCCAGGTCTGGAGCGTCGGCGCGGTTGACAGTCCGGAGGACGAACTGCTGCGCCGGTTCTTCGGCGGCATCGACAAGCTCCGGCCGACACTTGTGTCCTGGAACGGTTCTGGCTTTGACCTTCCGGTGCTGCATTACCGGATGCTGAAGCACGGCATCGCATCGCCCACGTACTGGGAGACCGGCGAGCATGATCGCGATTTCAAGTGGAACAACTATCTCAACCGCTATCACATGCGCCACGCCGACTTGATGGACGTGCTGGCGGCTTACCAGGCGCGGGGTCGGGCGAGTCTTGATCACGTTGCGCAACTGCTTGGCCAGCCCGGCAAGCTCGGCATGAGCGGCGAGCAGGTGTTCGAGTACTGGCGAGCCGGCCGGATCGCCGAGATCCGCTCGTACTGCGAGACGGACGTCCTGAATACCTACCTGGTCTGGCTCCGGTTCGAACTGATCCGCGGACAGTTGACGCCCGCTGGAATACGACTCGGAGATCGCGCTCGCTCGCGGCTGGCTCGGCGACCGCGCGGAGACGCACTGGCGGCAGTTTGCCGCGGCCTGGGCTGGCGCTTGAAGCCGGCGCCCGCGATTGAGATCGCGGAGATCGAATCGCTGGATCACGAGGGCCGCGGCGTTGCACGCATCGGCGGCAAGGCCGTGTTCGTCGACGGCGCTCTCCCCGGCGAATCCGTGCGGTTCCAGAGGGTCCGTCGCCGGCGCCGCTACGACGAAGCAGTCGTCGTCGAAGTGCTGCGGGCCGCGCCGGATCGCGTAACGCCGCGCTGCCCGCATTTCGGCGTCTGCGGCGGATGCTCGTTGCAGCATCTCGATCACGCGGCGCAACTCGTCGCAAAAGGCCGCATCGTGGCCGAGGAGCTCATGCGCATCGGCGGCGTGCGTCCGGAGCGCTGGCTGCCGCCGCTCGCCGGTCCCATCTGGGCCTATCGCCGGCGCGCAAGGCTCGGCAGCAAGTTCGTCGACCGCAAGGAGCGCGTGCTGGTCGGATTTCGGGAGCGGGGCAGCCCGCTGCTTGCGGACCTCGGCCGCTGCGAGGTGCTCGCAGCGCCGGTCGGAGATCTCATTACGGATCTCGCGGGCCTGATCGGCGGGCTCGAGCTCAAGCGCCGCGTCGCGCAGATCGAAGTTGCAGTCGCGGAGAACGTCACGGCGCTCGTGTTGCGTGTGCTGGACGAACCGCTCGAGGCCGATCTCGCAAAGCTCCGCGAGTTCGAGTCACGCCACGGCGTCGCGCTCTACCTGCAGCCGGCCGGCCTTGACAGCGTGAGGCCACTCTCGCCGCCGGCGGTGCCGCTCAACTACGGCCTGCCCGGCCTGCAGGCCGGCATCGAGTTCGCCCCGACCGACTTCGTCCAGGTGAACGGGGAGCTGAATCGCCTCATGGTCGCCCGCGCGCTCGAGTTGCTCGAGCCCAGGGGCACCGACCGCGCGCTCGATCTTTTCTGTGGGCTCGGCAATTTCAGCCTGCCACTCGCGCAAAAGCTCGCTCAGGTCACCGCAGTTGAGGGCGACGCCGCGCTGGTCCGACGCGCCGAGGCAAACGCCGCGAGAAACGGTATTGGTAATGTCCGCTTCCACGCTGGCGAATCTTGCGGTCGAGGAGTTGCAGGCCGCATGGGCTGCCGAACGCTATGATCTCGTGCTGCTTGACCCGCCGCGGGCCGGCGCGCGTGAAGTCCTGTCGCTCGCAGCCAGCAGCCGACCGCGGCGTATCGTGTATGTCTCCTGCCATGCGGGCACCTTCGCCCGGGACGCAGGCATACTCGCGGAACAGTTGGGCTACCGGCTGGTCGCAGCGGGCATCATGGACATGTTTCCGCACACTTCCCACGTCGAATCAATTGCGCTCTTTGAGCCGGCCGCATGAATCTCGAGATCGGGCGCAAGTATCTGGTACAGAGGCCGGAATACGAGTACGGGATTCCGGAATCCGACGCGACAGAAATGCTATCGGCAGCGGGAGATCCACCATGACGCTCGGTCCGGTGATGGTGGACCTCATGGGGATCGCACTCGAGCCGGACGAGCGGGAGCTTCTTGCTCCATCCCCAAGTCGGCAGCGTGATCCTCTTCACGCGTAATTACGAAAGTCCGGAGCAGTTGCGGCGACTGGTCGCCGAAATCCACGCGATAAGGACACCACCGCTTCTGGTCGCGGTCGATCATGAAGGCGGCCGGGTGCAGCGATTCCAGACCGGGTTCACGAGGCTGCCGGCGATGCGTGAGGTCGGCCGGCGCCATGGCCAGGGCCGGGCGGACGGGATCGCGCTCGCGCGCCAACTCGGCTGGCTCATGGCCGCCGAGCTTCGCGACGTCGGCATCGACTTGTCCTTCGCACCCTGCGTCGACATCGACTACGGCGTCAGCCGTGCGATCGGCGACCGCGCGCTTTCGGCCGATGCCGCGGTGGTTGGGGAACTCGGAGTCGCCTATATGCTCGGCATGCGCGACGCGGGGATGGCCGCGACGGCGAAGCATTTTCCCGGCCATGGCGCCGTCGCCGCCGATTCGCACGTGGCCTTGCCGGTGGATCGCCGCGAATGGCCCGACATCGAGGCGGACCTGCGGCCCTACCGGCGCCTCATTGCGAACGGCCTGCCCGCCGTGATGGTGGCGCATGTCGTGTTTCCGGCGGTTGACGAGAAGCCGGCGAGCCTGTCGCGACGCTGGATCGACGGCGTGCTGCGCGGCGAGCTCGGATTCCAGGGCGCGATTTTCGCCGACGACCTGTCGATGAAAGGCGCCGCTGCCTTCGGCGATATCGCCACGCGCGCGGGCCTGGCTCTGGCCGCGGGCTGCGACGTGCTGCCGGTCTGCAACGATCGTGCCGCGACGCTGGAACTACTCGATTCGATGCGCGGCGGCCCGGATCCGGTCAGCCGCATGCGGCTCGTGCGCCTGCATGGGCGCGAACCCGGCGAGCCTGCGCTCGCTGCCGACCCGCGTTGGCAATCGGCGGTCGCTGCGGCGCGCGAGATCACCGAGCGGCCGGCCTTGCAGCTCGAAGGGGAGCGTCCTGCCTAAAAGGGGACGTTCACCTTCATCGAAGGGGACATCGAAGGGGACGTTCACCTTCATCGGAATGCGAACCTAAAAGACTTTTGCCTGCATCAGGATGAAGGTGAACGTCCCCTTCGATGAAGGTGAACGTCCCCTTCGATTCAGCCGCCAAGCGCCTCGAGCAGTTCGCCGGCCGCGGCGATTCGCGCTACCGCATCGGCCGAGTTGAGACGCAAACGCAGTCGGTTCGGACCATCGAGTCGATAGCGGCCATCCTTCTTCTGTACCAGCCGGACCACGCGGTCCGCTTCGACGTGGTGATCAGGCCGGAACTCGACGAGGCCCGCGGTCGCGCCGAGTTCCAGCCTGCGGATGCCAAGCGTCTGGGCACGCTGCCGCAGCCGATGGACGATGAGCAGTGTTTTCGCCTGCGGCGGCAGCGGGCCAAAGCGGTCGATGATCTCGGCCTCGAGATCGTCCATGCGCTCCCGATCCAAGGCGCCCGCGAGTCGCTTGTAGAGTTGAAGTCGCAGGTGGACGTCCGGCATGTAGTCTTCAGGCAGCAGCGCGGGCAATTGCAGGTCGACCTCGCAGCCCGCGGAGATTGGCTGATCGAGGTCTGGCTCGCGCCCCTCGCGCAAGGCGATTACTGCGCGTTGCAGCAATTCGAGATAGAGACCAATGCCGATCTCCTGGATCTGGCCGCTCTGATCCTCGCCGAGGAGTTCGCCGGCGCCGCGGATTTCAAGGTCCTGGGTCGCAAGCGTGAAGCCGGCTCCGAGGTCCTCGAGCGATTCGATCGCCTCGAGACGCTTGCGGGCATCGTCGGGCAGCGCGGCAACGGGCGGGGCGAGCAGATAGGCCCAGGCGCGGTGATGCGAACGGCCGACCCGGCCGCGCAACTGGTGTAGCTGCGCGAGCCCGAAGCGGTCGGCGCGGTCGATCAGGATCGTATTCGCTGTCGGGACGTCAATGCCCGATTCGATGATCGTCGTGCAGACCAGGATCTGGAACCGCCGATGATAAAAATCGAGCATGAGCTGTTCCAGATCGCGTTCCCGCATCTGTCCGTGGCCGACGCGAATCGTGGCTTCCGGGACGAGACGTCGAAGCCGTGTCGCGAAGTTCTCGATGTCCTCGATCATGTTGTGTACGAAGTAGACCTGGCCGCCGCGCCGGATCTCGCGGGTGCAGGCCTCGCGCACGAGGCCGTCGCTCCATTCCGTGACGAAGGTTTCGATGGCCATGCGCTCGGCCGGCGGCGTCGTCATGAGCGACAGGTCACGCAGCCCCCCGAGCGCCATGTTGAGCGTGCGCGGGATCGGCGTCGCGGTGAGGGTCAGCATGTCCACGTCGGCGCGCATCTGCTTGAGGCGTTCCTTGTGGCCGACGCCGAACCGGTGTTCCTCGTCCACGACGACCAGGCCGAGATTGTGGAACGTCACGTCGCGTTGCAGCAGCCGGTGCGTGCCGATGACAATGTCGACCTTGCCGGCCTTGAGCCCTTCGACAACGGCCTGCTGTTCGGCCGGGGTGCGGAAGCGCGAGAGGTTTTCAACGCGCACCGGCCAGTCCGCGAACCGGTCGGCGAAAGTCTGAGCGTGCTGCTGCGCGAGGAGCGTCGTCGGCACGAGTACGGCGACCTGCTGGCCGCCCGCGACCGCCGCGAAGCTCGCGCGGAGCGCGACTTCGGTCTTTCCGAATCCGACGTCGCCGCAGACGACACGATCCATCGGCCGTCCTGAACGCATGTCCGCGAGTACCGCCTCGATTGCATCGTGCTGGTCAATCGTCTCCTCGAACGGGAATGTCGCCTCGAAGGCACGGTAGGCATCCTCGTCGAAGGAGAGGGCGCGACCTTCGCGGGCCGCGCGCCGCGAATAGAGATCCAGCAATTCGGCCGCCACGTCGCGAACCCGTTCAGCGGCACGGCGGCGCGCGCGTGCCCACTGTTCGGTGCCGAGGCGGTGCAAGGGCGCCGCATCCGGCGAGCCGCCGGTGTAGCGCGTCACGCGATCGAGTGCATGAACCGGCACGTAGAGCAGATCGCCGCCGGCATATTCGATGACGAGGAATTCGGCCGGGTTTCCGGCCACCTGCATGACCTTCAGGCCGCGGTAGCGTCCGACGCCATAGTCTTCGTGCACGACTGGGGCGCCGGGCGAAAGTGCCGCCAGTTCGCGCAGGATCGCCTCGGGGTCTCGCTCCGAGCGCCGTCGGCGGCGCTCCTGTCGTGCGCGTTCGCCGAAGAGCTGCGCCTCCGCGACCAGCGCGGTCGCACGGCCCGGCAGCCAGAGCCCGCGGACGTCCGGGGCGACCGCGAGTGCAAGCGGCGCCCCACCCTCAACGAACGCCGCCCAGTCGGGGGCGACCACGGCAGGCAAGCCCTGACGCCGCAGCATTTCGAGGAGGATTTCGCGCCGCCCCGGGGAGTCGGCTGCGATCAGGATGCGGGCTCCGGAATCCGCGACGAATTGCGCGAGCTTCCCGAGCGGAGACTCGGCGCGGGGATCGCCACGCAGCTCCGGAGGCGGTTCCGACGAGAAATTGACGAACGGAAGTCCGCTCGCGATCGGCTCGACCTTCACCGGCGTGATGGCGACGCGCGGCCACGCGGCGAGCGCGGCCTGGATCGTCGTCGCCGGGATGAACGTCTCTGCCGGCGACAACAGGGGCCGCTCGCGATCGTGTGCCCGCTGCTCGTAGCGGCTCTCGATCTCCGTCCAGTAGGACGGCAATGCATGGTCGAGGGCGGCGAGATCGACAATCACGCTGTCTTTCGGGAGGTAATCGGTAAAGGCGGCCGTCGCGCCAAAGAACAGCGGAAGCCAGGATTCGATTCCGGCCGGCATCTGCCCGGCCGTCACCCCGCGATAGACGGCGCTCTGCTGCGGATCGCCTTCGAAACGTTCCCGCCAGCGCCCGCGAAACTCCGCAATCGCCTCTGCGGATGACGGAATTTCGCGTGCAGGCAAGAGCGGCACGGCGGCGAGCCGGGCCGCGGAACGCTGGTCTGCGGGATCGAAGCTGCGCACGGTCTCGATCAGGTCGTCGAAAAGATCGAGGCGAAAGGGCTGTGGCGCGCCGGACGGGAACAGGTCGACCACAGAGCCGCGCACTGCGAACTCGCCGGGACTCAAGCACCTGTGTGACCTGTGCGTAGCCCGCATCGGTGAGGCGCTTGCGGAGCCGCGGCAGGTCGATTCGCTCACCGGCACACAACGAAAACGCATGTGCTTCGATGAAGTTGCGCGGCGGAAGCCGGTCGAGGAGCGCGGCCGGCGTGGTGACGACGATGCCCTGCCGCAGGTCCGGTAGCGCCGCAAGCGTCCGCAGCCGCTCGGAAACGATGTCCGGATGTGGCGAGAACGGATCGTAGGGCAGGGTTTCACGATCGGGAAACGACAGGACGGGCTGCCGGCCGGAAAGGAAGAATCGGAATTCCGACAGAAACTGGTCCGCTTCGCGGCTGCTGCCCGCGATGACGACCAGCGGCGCACCGGCCGTGGCTGCGGCTTCCGCAAGAAAGTATGCGGAACTGCTGCCATAGAGCTCGCCCCAGCGAACGGCCTGGGAGGCGGCCGGCATGGCGGCCTTTAAAATCGATTCGCGTGTCATGCGCCGTCCTGAAGACAAAACTTCCCGTTCCGGGCGAACCCGGCGGGATCAGGCTGCGCAGGATACCTCTGCCGGGGCAGCGCGGGCCTAGCCTGCGGGCGAGTTCCTCACGAGGACCGCGTGCAGGACACGATCATTCTCGAAGTACACGGCAAACTGCGGGTAATCCCAGCGCGTAATGGGGGGATTGCCGACCGTGGCATGACGATTGGTCGGTTCGCCAAAACGGCTCTGGACCGTGGCCATCGTGTTTCCCCGGTTTGGCCGGTCGGCGGCCCGGGCCGGATCGCCGGTCTCCGTGTTGAGCGTCTCGGCCAGGGCAGGCCCGGCCGTGCCGAGCGCAAGCAGCAGCAAAATGCGTAGGATAGGCATTGCGATACCTCCACTTCGAGTGTAGCACCGGGTGGGAGCCTGTCGAGGTTGCCACGATAAATCCTTGATAGGCATCCCGAATCGTGACGAATAACCCACCATGCTGACTCCGCTGCCGTTGGGGCTTGGGCTGCGCTATGTGCGTGCCCAGAAGCACCAGTATTTCGTCTCCTTTATCAGTTGGGTATCGCTCGCCGGCATCTGCCTGGGGGTTGCCGCTCTCATCACGATCCTGTCGATCATGAACGGGTTCGAGGGCGAGCTTCGGACCCGTCTCCTCGCCCTTTCCGCGCACGCGACTCTTCCGGGACCTGCGAATGCGGGACCGCTCCGGGAACTTGCTTCGCGGGCGCGGCGCGAGGACGGTGTCGAACGCGCGCAGCCATTCGTCGAAGCGCAGGGGCTCCTTTCGAACGGCGCGACGCTTGCTGGCGCTGTGCTCCGCGGCATCGATCCCGCCGATCATGAACCCGGTACGCCGCTCGCCGATGCGATGATTGATGGCTCGGTCCAGGCGCTCACGGCCGGCAGCGGTCGCGTGGTGCTCGGCCGGGCGCTCGCTTTTCAGATGCAGGTCGCCATCGGCGATCACGTCACCGTGCTGTTGCTGCGGACCGGCCCCGATGGCGAATTGCTGCCGCGCATCGGCGCCTTCGAAGTCGCGGGGCTGTTCGAAATTGGACTCGCCGATCACGATGCGGGAATGGCCTTCGCTTCGCTTGAGGATGTGGCGGCGCTCGCGGGACCGGCGGCTTCGGCCGGAGTCCGCCTGTTCTTCGACGATCCATTCGACGCCCCGCTGCGTGCGCCGGCACTCGCGGCCGCACTCGGCACCGGCAAGGGCAGCGACTGGACGGTGGAACATGCGGCTTATTTCCGCGCGATCCGCCTCGAGAAGACGATGATGACGGTGATCCTGCTGCTGATCGTCGCGGTCGCGGCATTTAATATCATCGCGAGCCTGGTGATGGTCGTGGCGGAGAAGCGCAACGACATCGCAATCCTGCGCACGATGGGGCTGTCGCGGGGCGACGTGGTCGCAACGTTCATCGTCCAGGGAACCGTGATCGGCTGGATTGGAACCACCGCGGGCATTGGTCTCGGCATCCTGCTTGCGCTGAATGCGGGGGACATTGCGCCGGCACTCGAGCGCTGGTTCGGATTCGAGATTTTCGATCCCGCGGTCTATTACATCACCCGCATCCCGTCGGAGCTTCGCGCCGCGGATGTCACTCTCGTGTCGGTCACGGCGCTGGTGCTCACACTACTGGCGACGATCTATCCCGCACGCCGCGCGGCGGCGACTGAACCTGCGGAGGCGCTGCGGTATGAGTAGGCCGGCAAGCTGGCCCGTCTGGATCGGCCTGCGCTATCTGCGCGCGCGCCGGGACAACCGCTTCGTCGGATTCATTTCCGGCATCGCGATGACCGGGATCGCATTGGGCGTCGCAACTCTCATTGCGGTGCTGTCGGTGATGAACGGATTCGAAGTCGACTTGCAGCGCCGGATTCTCGACATCGTTTCGCATGCGACACTCGAAGGCGACGGCGGCCGCCTGGACGACTGGCGGGAAGTGGCGAGCCGCACGGGGGACCAGCCAAACGTCGTCGCCGTGGCGCCATTCGTCGAGGGTCGCGGCATGCTGGTGGCGGGCGAGCGCTCCGCGGCCGTCGAGTTGCGGGGCGTACTGCCGAGCGATGAGCGGCGCGTCACTGCGATCGAGCGGCACCTTTCCGGTCGCGGCCTTGACGAGCTCAGGCCGGGCGGCTGGCGGATCCTGCTCGGACGCGGACTTGCGGAAAAGCTGGCGGTGAAGGCCGGCGATCCGGTGCAACTCGTCATCGCACAAGGCAACGTGACGCCCGCGGGCGTGACGCCCCGCATGCGGCGCTTCACGGTCGCCGGTCTCATCGACGCCGGGATGTACGAATTCGACCAGGGCCTTGCGCTCGTACATCTCGATGATGCGCGCCGCCTGTACCGGCTTGGCGACAGCGTGACTGGGCTGCGATACACCTTCGACGACCCGGCAAGCGCCGCGCGGCGCATCCGCGAGCTCGCCGAAGGGCTCGGCGGACGCTACTACATCAGCGACTGGAGCCGGCGCCACGGCAACTTCTTCCGCTCGATCCAGGTCACGAAGTCGATCATGTTCGTCGTCCTGCTGCTGGTGGTTGCGGTCGCGGCGTTCAACATCATCTCAACGCTCGTGATGGTCGTGAAGGAGAAGCGCGCCGACATTGCGATACTCCGCACCCAGGGCGGCTCGCCGCGAGACATGCTGATCGTGTTCATGACGCAGGGCTCGATCATCGGAGTTGTCGGAACGGCGGTGGGCGTCGCGCTCGGGCTCTTGATCGCAGCCAATGTTACGGCCATCGTCGCCGGCCTCGAGCGCCTGACTGGTATCACGCTGGTCGATCCACAGGTCTATTTCATTTCCGAATTGCCGGCCGAAGTGCGTTCCGGTGATGTGCTGTTGATCGCGGGTCTCGCGCTTGCGCTTGGCGTGCTGGCGACCCTTTATCCGGCCTGGCGCGCGGCGAAGACTCAGCCCGCGGAAGCCTTGCGCCAGGAGGTTTGAACGCAATCATGAACGATGCGGTCGTGTTGGCCTGCGAAGGCCTCGTCAAGGAATTCCGGCAGGGCCCGGTCATCGTTCGCGTTTTGCAGGGCGTCAATACGTCGATCCGCCGCGGCGAGCGCCTCGCCGTCGTCGGCGCGTCCGGGTCCGGCAAGACGACGCTCCTGCAACTGCTGGGCGGGCTCGACTTGCCGACCACGGGGCGGGTGTTGATCGACGGACGTGAGATGTCGGCGCTGCCGGACGCGGAACGGGGCCGGCTGCGGAATGCCGCGATGGGTTTTATCTACCAGTTCCACCACCTGCTGCCGGAATTCAGCGCGCTCGAGAATGTAGCGATGCCGCTGCTCATCCGGCGCATGCCTCGGACCGACGCCTACCGGGAGGCGGAGTCCTTGCTGACGCGCGTCGGATTGGGCGAGCGCCTCACGCACCGGCCTTCGCAGCTGTCGGGCGGCGAGCGACAGCGTGCGGCGGTTGCGCGGGCGCTCATCACGCGTCCGCGCATCGTGCTCGCCGACGAGCCGACCGGAAATCTCGACGGCCGCAATGCGCGTCAGGTGCTCGACCTGATGATGGAGCTCAACCAGGAACTCGGGACCAGTCTCGTCATCGTGACGCACGACCACGCGCTCGCCGGGCGCATGGATCGCGTGCTCGTGCTCGAGGACGGAATTCTGCGCGAAGGCGCAGCCTGACGTCGTCTCGGCCGCCTGCGTCCGGGGGCATCATCGCCTCCGTTCAGTTGCGGGCTGTTCACGATGTTCCCGATCGCACTCGCATTCTGCGCGGGCGCCGCGGCGCTGCATGCGCTACCGGCCCTGTGGTCTGTGCCCGTGCTCGGCCTGCTGCTGCTCGGCGCGGGGCACCTGGTTCGTCGATTTCCAGCCGCCGCTGCCTTCCTGATCGGCTTTATCTGGAGTCATGCACTGGCATCGGTCTGGCTCGCTGCGGGCTGGCCCTGCGAACGCGATCGGGAGGAAGTCGTCGTGACGGGCCGCGTCTCCGCGCCTGCGTTGCCGCGGAGCGGGCGGACGGATTTCGACCTCGACGTGATCGATTGGACGGCGGCAGGCCGGCGCCCGTCTAGAGTCCGGCTTTCCTGGTACGAGACATCCGTGCTGCCGCAGCCAGGCGAATGCTGGCGCATGACCGTGCGCCTGCGTTGCCGTTACGGGATGGCGAATCCCGGCGCCGCCGACCGCGAACTCGACCTCCTGCGGCAACGGATCGACGCGACCGGCACTGTGGTCTCCAAGCAACCGCCCGAACGTCTGGCGCAGTCTGCGAAGCGACCCGTCGAACGGCTGCGTGCCCGCATCGCGGCGGGCATTGCCGCAGCGCTGCCGCCGGGTCCTTCGGTGGCCGTGCTGCAGGGGCTCTCGGTCGGCGTGCGCGGCAGCATTCCCGACACGCTCTGGGAGACCTTCGCGATCACCGGTGTCGCACATTTGATGGCGATTTCCGGATTGCACGTGACCGGATGCGCGCTCTTCGCCCTTGCGGCGCTGCGGCTGATCTGGCGCCTGTCCTGGACTTCGTCTGCGCGCCGGCGGCTCGAGATTGAAACGATCCTCGTGGTCGCCGTTACCGCGGGCTATACGGCTCTCTCCGGCGCATCGCTCCCGGCGCTGCGGACGCTTGCGATGGTCGGCCTGGTCGCCGGCCTGCGGCTCATTCGTCGCAGCCTGCCCGTGCATGAAATGCTCGCACTTGCCGCACTTGTGCTGGTCGCGACGGATCCGCTTGCGCTGACCTCCGGGGGCTTCTGGCTTTCTTTCATCGCGACGGCGGCACTGATGACGATCCTCGCGCCGGATGCCGGTTGGCGGGGAATGGTTGTGGGCTTCGTGCGTGCGCAGGTGGCGATCGCAGCGCTGCTCACGCCGGTGCTCGTCGCCGCATTCGGACGTGTGTCGCTGGTCGCGCCGGCCGTCAATGCCGTGGCGATTCCAGTGTTCAGTGCGATCCTCCTGCCCGCGACACTCGCCGCGACCCTGCTCGAGATCGTCGCACCGGCCCTTGCCGCCCGACTCTGGCAGGCACTGGCCGGATTGCTCGACGCCCTGTGGCCGGGACTCGAGGCGATCGCCGAATGGCCCGCGGCGAGCTGGGCGCCTGCAGGGCAGAGCGCAACGCTCACCGCGATCGCAGGCGTAACGCTGCTCGCTGCATTGCTGCTGCCGCTCGCGGGACTGAGACTGGCAGCGCTTGTGATGCTCGCAGCGGTGACTTTCGGCAGCGCCGGGCGCCCGCCGCCGGGCGCCTGGTCGCTCACAGCGGTCGACGTGGGCCAGGGGCTTGCCGTCGTGGTCGAGACCTCGCGTCATGTGCTCGTCTTCGACACCGGCGCACGCTGGCAGGGTGGAGGCGCGGCGGCGCGCGTGTCGTTGCTTCCTTACCTGCGGGCGCGTGGCATCCGCCGCATCGATCTTCTCGTTGTCAGTCACGACGACCAGGATCACGCCGGCGGCGTGGATGTGCTGCGGCGGTCCCTTCGGGTTCGACGCACGATGACGCAGCCGGGCAGCCGGCTGGCCGCGGATGCGGTCTGCGTGCTGGGCGACGAATGGCACTGGGACGGCATTGCATTCCGCGTGCTGCATCCGCCGCCCGGTGCCGGCGGCAGCGAGAACGACCGCTCATGCGCGCTCGCGATCTCCGGCCCCGGGGGCAAAGCGCTCCTGCTCGCGGATACGGAAGCGGCGGCCGAACCACTGCTGCTGGCGCAGCCGGTCGCAGCGGACGTGGTGCTGCTGCCGCATCACGGCAGCCGAAGTTCTTCGACGCCTGCCCTGGTCGCTGCGGTTTCTGCGCGACTCGGCATCGCGTCGGCGGGATTTGGCAATCGCTGGGGCATGCCTCAAGCTGAGGTCGTGGCGCGCTGGCGCGGCGCTGGAACGACGGTGCTTGGCACGGCCGAGAGCGGCGCAATCAGCGTGCGATTTCCCGCCCGCCCGGATGCGATGGATGTCAAAACCGAACGCGGCGACCGTGGCCATTGGTGGCGGCAGAGCCGGGCCGGACCCGGGCTGCGGGCAGCGGAACCGCCCTCACGGTATCATGCCGCGCCATGTGGGAAATCATCATCGCGGGCGGACCGGTCATGTGGCCGATCATCCTGTGCTCGATCGTCGCCGCCGCGATCATGCTGGAGCGCCTGTGGACCCTGCAGCGCAAGCGCGTGATCCCGCGCGAGTTGACCGACCGTATCTGGAAGCTGGTCGAGTCCCGCAGCCTCAACGATCGGCACATCGAGGCGCTCGCCCAGAATTCCCCGCTCGGCCGGGTACTCGCGGCGGGGCTGATGAATCGCGAGCAGGGCCGCGACATGATGAAGGAGGCGATCGAGGACACCGGGCGTCATGTCGTCCATGAGCTCGAGCGCTTCCTCGGCACGCTCGGGACCATCGCAGCGATTTCGCCGTTGCTGGGCCTTCTCGGAACGGTCACGGGCATGATCCAGGCCTTCGAAGCCATCTCGGCCGAAGGCGTTGGCGATCCCGCGCGTCCTGTCGGGCGGCATCGGCACGGCGCTCATCACGACCGCGGCGGGCCTGATCGTCGCGATTCCAGCCTTGTTCGGCTATCGCCACCTGCGCGGCGTCGTCGATCTCCTGGTTGTTGACATGGAGAAGGAAGCGATGAAGCTCGTGCGCGCGTTCGACAAGATGAATTCGCGCTCGCAGACCGGCGCGCGGCGCCGTGAAGCCGCCTTATGAGGCTCCAGGTCAAGCGCGCGGACGATCTCGAGCTCAACCTGATCTCGCTCGTCGACGTCGTGCTGCTCCTCGTGATCTTCTTCATGCTCTCGACGACCTTCGTGACGGAGGGGAGGCTCCGTGTCGAGCTGCCGGAGGCGGGCGCCGCCTCGGCCGAAAGGGCGGTCAACCCGCTGGTCATCACCATCTCGGCACAGGGAAGTTATCGCGTAAATGACCGGGCGCTCGTCAATAACGAGCGGTCGACGCTTAGCGCGGCGCTTCGGCAGGTGGCGGGCAGCTCGAACGGCAAACCGGTCACCATTCGCGCGGACGCGCGCTCGACCCACCAGGCGGTCGTGACGGCGATGGACGTGGCCGCGCGGCTTGGCTTCACGCAGGTCAACATTGCGACCGTCAGCGCGCAAGAATAAGGAAAAGCTGCCGCCGCTCACCGCAAGCGGGCTCAGCATCTACCTGCGGCTGCTGGCTTACGCGCGGCCACATTGGCCGATGTTCCTGCTCGGCGTACTCGGTATGGTGATGTTCGCGGCCGTCGACACCGGCTTCGCGTTTCTGGTCAAGAAATTCCTGGACGGCGCGTTCGTCGAGCGCGACAGTCGCATGCTCGTCTACGTGCCAGCCGGCATCGTCGTGCTGTTCCTGGTGCGGGGCATCGGCGACTACCTTTCGGTATACGCGCCCGGCTGGGTGGGACGACAGGTCATCAAGTCGATCCGGCACGATGTGTTCTCACGCTACCTGCAGCTTCCGGTGTCCTATTTCGACCGGAACGGCGTGGCGATGCTGCTGTCACGCCTCACGTACAACATTGAGCAGGTAGCGGAAGCCGCGACAACCGCGGTGACCTTCCTCATCCGCGACACATTGACCATCATCGGCCTGATCAGCTATCTCGTTTTCCTGAACTGGCGGCTGACGGTGTTTGCGCTCGCCGTGGCGCCCATCATTGTCGGCCTGATCCGGTTAGCGAGCACTCTGTTCCGTCGCTACAGCACGCGCATTCAGGCGTCGATGGGCGACGTCACCCGCGTGGCGAAGGAGTCGCTCGAAAGCCAGCGCATGATCAAGGTGTTCAATGCGCAGGACCAGCAACTCGAGGTGTTCGAGCAGGTCAACGAACGGAATCGCGCGAGTTTCATGAAACTGGTGATGGTCAAGGCCATCGCAAGTCCGGTTGTGCAGATGATTGCGGCTTTGGGCCTGGCCGCGGTGATGTATGTGGCAATACGCGATGTCCTTGCCGAGAGCCTGAGCATTGGCGAATTCACGTCGTTCCTGGCGGCGCTGCTCCTGGTTACGGCGCCGCTGCGCCGGCTCGTAGGCGTGGTGGGTCCGCTGCAGCAGGGTATCGCCGCGGGCGAGAGCGTTTTCGACATTCTCGACACGGCGGTCGAGGATGCCGGCGGCGACCTGCGCATCGTCCGGTCCCGCGGGGACGTGGAATTCCGCGACGTCAATTTCACCTACGACGCGGAGAAAGGCCGCGTGCTGAATGGCATCAATTTCCGCATCGGACCCGGGCGAGACGGTCGCGATCGTCGGGCGCTCGGGCAGCGGCAAGTCGACGCTGATCAGTCTGCTGCCGCGATTCCACGATCCGGACTCCGGCGTCGTGCTGCTGGACGGCATCGACCTGCGCAAGTACCGGCTCGCAGGACCTTCGCAATCAGCTCGCGCTGGTCAGCCAGGACGTCATGCTGGTCGACGACACGATTCGCAATAACATCGCCTTCAGCGTGCCCGGCGCGAGCCCGGAGGATGTCGAACGCGCGGCACGGGCGGCGCACGTGCTCGAGTTCGCAGACGAATTGCCGGCAGGGCTCGAAACGACGGTTGGCGAGCGCGGGGCATTGCTGTCCGGCGGGCAGCGCCAGCGCGTCGCGATCGCGCGGGCGATCCTGAAGAACGCGCCGATCCTGATTCTCGACGAGGCGACTTCGGCGCTCGACGCCGAATCGGAGCACCTGGTGCAAACGGCGCTCGCGAGCCTGGTGCAGGGGCGAACAACTCTGGTAATCGCGCATCGGCTGACGACTATCGAACGAGCGGACCGGATTCTTGTGCTCGACGAGGGCCGCGTCGTCGAATCCGGCACGCATGCGGAGCTGCTTGCGGCCGGGGGCGTCTATGCGGCGCTGCACCGGATGCAGTTCAACGTCTGAGTCGAAGGCGGACATCACGCTTGGCGACGCGTCTGCATGACTGGTTCCTGGCAGCCTGGTATGGCGAGCCACGGCGAGGCGCGTGGCTGTTGCCGGTCGCATGGCTGTTCGGCGGGATCGCGCGCCTGCGACGCGCGCTGTACGGCCGGGGCTGGTTGCCGAGCTACCGGTCGCGGCGTCCGGTCATCGTCGTCGGCAACCTGACTGTCGGCGGTACCGGCAAGACGCCGTTCAGCGTCTGGCTTGCACGGGAGCTTGCGCATCGCGAACTGCGTGTCGGCGTGGCGCTTCGCGGTTACGGGGGCGAGCGTGGCCCCGCCCGGCTCGTGTCGTCGGCGGATTCGGCTGCGACCGTGGGCGACGAGGCCTTGCTGCTGTCGCGAAAGCTCGAAATGCCGGTCGCGATCGGCGTGCGTCGCGCTGATGCGGTTCGTCTGCTCGAGGACGCCTGCGACGTGATCCTCTGCGATGACGGACTCCAGCACTACGCGCTCGCCCGTGACGTCGAGATCGCGGTCGTCGACGGCGCCCGCCGCTTCGGAAACGGGCGCCTGCTGCCGGCGGGACCGCTCCGCGAACCTGTGTCGCGGCTCGCAATCGGTCGATGCGGTCGTCATCAATGGCGACGGATTCGACTGGCCATCGGCGATCCACATGCGAATCGAGCCGGTTGCGGTGGTCGGACTCCGCAATGGATCGCGCCGGCCACTGTCGGACTACTCCGGCCGCGAGGTCACGGCAATCGCCGCGATCGGCAATCCGGAGCGGTTTTTCACGCTGTTGCGCGGGCACGGGCTGCGCGTGAAGACGCGCGTCCTGCCGGATCACGCGCAGTTCACGCTGGCGGAAGCGGGGGCTGCGGCAGGCAGAACAATACTGATGACAGAAAAAGATGCCGTAAAATGCGCGGGAGAGGGCTGGGGTGATGCCGGTTATCTGGAAGTCGAGGCGCGGATCGACCCGCCGGAAGCTGCAGGACTGCTCGGGCGTATTACGGCGCTCGCAACGCAATTTAAAGGAAAGACACGGTGAGTGAACGCTTGACCGATATCCTCGCCTGCCCAGTGTGCAAGGGTCCGCTGCAATGGCGGCTCGACACGCAGGAATTCGTGTGCCGGGCGGACCGGCTCGCCTATCCGGTCCGCGACGGCATCCCGGTCATGCTGCCGGACGAAGCGCGCCGGCTCGCGCCGGATGATGGCGCGCTGGCCGGTCGCTAGGTTTCCGGATGTTTCGCGTGGTCATTCCTGCGAGGCATGCCTCGACCCGGCTGCCGGGCAAGCCGTTGGCGCTCGTCGCCGGTATCCCGATGATCCTTCACGTCCATCGCCTCGCGGTCCGTTCCGGTGCGCAGGAAGTGATCGTCGCGACCGACGACGACCGGATTCGCGCGGTCTGCGCCGCGGCCGGCGCCGACGTCGAAATGACCGCTCGCGAGCATGCGTCCGGCACTGATCGCATCGCGGAGCTCGCTGCCCGCCGCGGCTGGCCGGAAGATGCGATCGTCGTGAATGTGCAGGGCGACGAGCCGATGCTGCCGCCAGCCCTGATTAGCCAGGCCGCCGCTCTGCTGGCTGCGAATCCGGCGGCCGCGATCGCGAC
Organism: uncultured Gammaproteobacteria bacterium; assembly: GCA_963819545.1. Classification (GTDB taxonomy): domain Bacteria; phylum Pseudomonadota; class Gammaproteobacteria; order Steroidobacterales; family Steroidobacteraceae; genus SCUD01. The sequence continues at coordinate 297,231 of CAWFWJ010000005.1, forward strand.
ACTCGCGACACCGATTGCGACCGAGGACGAATACCTCAATCCGAATGTCGTCAAGGTTGTCACGCGTGACGACGGACAGGCGCTCTATTTCAGTCGCGCGCCGATCCCCTGGGATCGGGACGGTTCCGAAAGTGTAACGGCGAGTGCCGCGCGTCACCGGGGCGCGCGCCGCCATCTTGGTATTTATGCCTATCGGGTGGCAGCCCTGGCCACGCTTGCCGGCGCTTCCGCGACGTCGCTCGAACGCCTGGAAAGACTCGAACAATTGCGCGCGCTTCAGATGGGACTTGTGATCGTCGTGGCGGATGCGATCGAGGCGCCGGGTCCCGGCGTCGACACCGCGGAGGACCTTGCCCGCGTCGAGGCGCTGATTCGCGGAGGCAACCGCCCATGAATCTCGCCGCGGCCAATGTCGCGCCGTTCTACGCGGTCGAGATCAATCGGTTGGCGAACGAGCGCGAGCGGCAGGGCCTGTCGGTCATCCACATGGAAGTCGGACAGCCCTCCGCGGGCGCGCCGAAAGCCGCAATCGCGGCCGGCGAACGCGCCCTGAAGGAATGCCCCCAGGGTTACTGGGAAAGCAGCGCACTCGCGGAGCGGATCGCCGTCCATTACGGCGCAAGTTATGGTCTCGCAATCGATCCGTCGCGGATCCTGCTGACCATGGGCGCATCGGCGGCGCTGGTGCTCGCGATGTCCGTGCTATTCACGCGCGGCGACCGGGTCGCCATGGCGCGTCCGGGTTATCCGGCGCATCGAAACGTCCTGCACGCGCTCGGGCTCGTGCCGGTCGAACTCGACTGCAGCGCGGCCACGCGCTTCCAGCCGTCGGCCGCGATGATCGCGGCGCTGGATCCTGCGCCGGCCGGCCTCATCCTGACAAGTCCCTCGAATCCGACCGGCACGATGCTCGACGCATCCGAACTCGCTGCGATCGCGGCCGTCTGCGCCGAGCGCGACATCCGCATCATCTCCGACGAGACCTATCACGGGATTACCTACGGCACGCGCGCGGCTTCGGTCCTCGAGTCCACATCCGATGCGATCGTCGCGAACACGTTCTCGAAGTACTGGTGCATGACCGGCTGGCGTCTCGGCTGGGCCGTGGTGCCGGTGCCGCTCGTGGAAACGATGCGCCGCTTCGCGGCGAACCTGTTCCTGGTGCCGCCGACCCTCTCGCAACACGTCGCGCTCGCCGCGATGGAGGAACGCGAGGAACTCGAGCGGCGCGTCGAAACTTACGCGACCAACCGGAAACTGCTGATGGACGCGCTCGCCGGTCTTGGCATCGGGCGCCTGGCGCCGGCCGACGGCGCTTTCTATCTCTATGCCGACATCGGGCACCTGACCGTCGATTCGCTGGCCTGGTGCCGCGAGGTTCTCGATGCGACCGGCGTGGCGCTCAACACGGGCAGGGATTTTGATGGCGTCCACGGCGACCGCTTCATCCGGATTTCGTTTGCCGTGTCGACGCCTGAGACGATCCGGGCCATCGAATGCCTCGACACCTGGCTACGCAGGCGAAAACGCGCGTGACGCGCGTGCTGTTCGTGTGTCTCGGCAACATCTGCCGCTCGCCGACGGCGGAGGCGGTCTTCCGCGAGCTTGTCCGGCGGGAGGCCGGCCAGCTGTCGATCGAGGTGGACTCCGCGGGGACTCACGGCTACCACACCGGCAGTCCGCCCGATGAGCGGTCGATCGCCGCCGCGCGACGCCGGGGCATCGACATGAGCATGCTTCGGGCGCGCGTCGTCGAAGCGGCCGATTTCGAGCGCTTCGACCTCGTGCTCGCGATGGACGAACCGGTTTACGAGCGCCTGCGGCAGATCGCGCCGAGCGCACAGACGGATCGCGTCAGGTTGTTCCTCGAATACGCGCCGCAGTTGCAGCGGCGCGAGGTTCCGGACCCGTACTACGGCGGCGAGTCCGGCTTCGAGGAAGTGCTCGATCTCGTCGAAGAGGCCGCGCGCGGCCTGCTGGCCGCGCTCGGCAGCGACAACTAGGTCATTCCTTCGGCTCGAAATGGTGGCCGTCGCTTGGCGCCGAGGACCACACGGTATGGGCCTGCGCCGGCTTCGGCGGAGGCGCGGGGGGCGCCTCGACCGCCGCCTGCGTGAAGACGGGTGGTGGGGCTGCCGCAGGCATCGCCGCCAGCGGAGCGGGCGATTGCGGCGCACGGTCGATCGCGGGCTCGGTGGCGGTCATCGGTGCGGGCATGCCGGGTGCGTCCTGTCGCGGCTGCGAATCGCCATTGCCCTGCGCAATCGGCTGCGTATCGGTTGGACGGTACGAGTTCTGTCGCCCGCCGCGACCGCCGCGTCCACGGCGCCGCCGCCGCCGGGGCTGCGAATCGCCTTCCGCAGGCTGCTGCTGTTCGTCGCGCGGGTTCGGAGACGGCTGTGACTGTGACGGCGGCTGTTGCCGCGGCGCGGCTTCAGCCGGGCGGTCGCGATGCCGCGCCTGGTCTTCGCGGGGCTGATCTTTGCGCTCAGGGCGTTCCTGATCGCGATTGCGATCCCGACTGCGGTTACGGTCGCGGTCGCGATCACGGCGCGGTCCGCGCTCGCCGCGCTGGGGCCGGCGCCCGCCGCGGTCGGCGCGGTGATGATCCTGGGCGTTCCGCCCGCCCTGACGATCGGGGCGATCGACTCCCGCTGGCGCGGATTCGTCTTTTGCCGGGCGCTCGGCACCCCGGAAGAAGCCCATGAGTCGTGACCAGAGGCCGGGACCGCGCGCTACCTCGCGGACGCTCGGCTTGGCCGGAGTTGGCGTCGGCGCCGGAGCCGCGGGAACAATCGGCTGCACCGCTGCGGGCTGGGTCGCGGCGCGCTTGTCGGACTGCGACTGGAAATCGAGGTCCTTGTTTGGCTGGCCGGCCATCTGATAGCTCGTCACCGCGTTCTCGGGGAGCGTGAGCTCGTCATCGCGCACGCGGCGGATCGAGTAGTTGGGCGTCTGCATGTTCGGATCGGGGACGAGCACGATTTCGATTTCGCGCTGGCTTTCGAGGCGGTGCAGCCACTCGCGCTTCTCGTTGATCAGGAAGGTCGAGACGTCGACCGGCAGCTGCGCGATGACGCGGGTCGTGCGTTCCTTGCGGACCTCCTCCCCGATGAGCCGCAGCACGGCGAGTGCCATCGACTCGACGCTGCGGATCGTGCCCATGCCGCTGCAGCGAGGGCAGGCGAGGTGCGTGGATTCGCCGAGTGAGGGCCGCAGTCGCTGGCGCGACATCTCCATCAGACCGAAGCGCGAGATCCGTCCAAGCTGGATGCGGGCGCGATCTGAACGCACCGATTCACGCAGGCGATCCTCGACGCCCTGCTGGTTTTTCTTCGACTCCATGTCGATGAAGTCGATCACGATCAGCCCGCCGAGGTCGCGAATCCGGAGTTGCCGCGCGATCTCCTCCGCGGCCTCGAGATTCGTGTTGTAGGCGGTCGTCTCGATGTCCGCGCCGCGGGTCGCGCGCGCCGAGTTGATGTCGATCGAGACGAGGGCCTCGGTGTAATCGATCACGATGCCGCCGCCCGAAGGCAGGGTCACGGCATGCGAGTAGGCGGACTCGATCTGGCTCTCGATCTGGAAACGGGTGAACAGGGGCACGTCGTCCGTGTATTGCCGGAGCTGGCGCATCCCTTCGGCGGTCTGGAATCGCTGCACGTACTCGACCGCGCGCTGGTAGGCGCCGGGCTCGTCGATCAATACCTCGCCGATATCGTCGGAAAGGTAGTCGCGCAGCGCGCGCGTCACCGCGTCGCTCTCCTGGTACACGAGAAAGGGCGCGGACCGTTCGGCGGCCGCAGTCACGATCGCGTCCCAGTTGGCGCGCAGATTATCGAGATCCCATTGCAGTTCTTCGGGGCCGCGGCCGACTCCCGCCGTGCGCACGATCGTGCCCATGCCGTCCGGGATATGGAGCAGGTCGAGCGAATCCCGGGTGGCATCGCGTTCCTCGCCCTCGATGCGGCGCGAAACTCCGCCAGCACGCGGATTGTTCGGCATCAGGACGAGGAAGCGTCCGGCCAGGCTGATGAAGGTCGTGAGCGCCGCACCCTTGTTGCCGCGTTCTTCCTTCTCCACCTGGACCAGCAGTTCCTGGCCTTCCTGGAGCACGTCGCGAATGTTGAAACGGGCGCCGGGCGCCGGCTGGAAGCGGAAATATTCCCGCGCGACTTCCTTGAGCGGCAGGAAGCCCTGGCGCTGGGCGCCGTATTCGACGAAGGCGGCTTCGAGGCTCGGCTCGACGCGCGTGACGCGCGCCTTGTAGATGTTGCCTTTCTTCTGCTCGCGGGACGGAATCTCGATCGAAAGATCGAACAGCTTCTGGCCGTCAACCAGTGCGACGCGCAATTCCTCTTGCTGAGTCGCGTTGATAAGCATTCTCTTCATGGGCCCCATCCAATGTGCTTGGGGCCGCTTCGTCAAAGATGTCGCGCGTTGTCACGAGTAAAACCCGTTGCCCTGCAGGCGCGGATCGCGGGCGCAAAGGAGCATGCCGCAGCATCAGGCTGCGGGCGGGGTCGACTCCTGCACGAATCCAGCGAGATCGACACGCGCGGGGAACATGACATCCGATCGAAGGGCCGGCGATGGCCCGGACATTCCGGACCAACTAACATGCGGCCTGCCCGAAGGGGGCCGCGTACCGGTCAGCGGCCACGCTTCGCTTCGCGAAGCCTGCGCCGTAAGACCTGACTGCGGGCTACGATATCAGATGCACTCGGAAAATCAATACGTTAGAGAGAATCGCATGACGACGGATCGAAATCCGCGGTGGGAAGGTGCAGCGGGTACAAGCCGGCGAAGGCGCGGCGGGTCAGCGGCTCGATAATTTTCTGCTGCGGGTGCTCGCGGGAGTGCCGCGAAGCCGCGTATACCGGCTCCTGCGCAAAGGTGAAGTCCGCGTCAACGGCAAGCGCAAGCAGGCCGGATTACCGCCTCGAGGCGACTGACGAAGTGCGGTTGCCGCCGGTGCGCGACCTGCCGCAGACGCCGCCGGGCCCGCGCCGCGTGCCGGATGCGCTGCTCGATACGGTGCGCAAGGCGATCGTGCACGAGGATGAGCGCCTGCTCGTCCTCAACAAGCCCGCGGGACTCGCGGTGCACGGCGGTTCCGGCCTCGCATTCGGGGCGATCGAGGTGCTTCGCGCGCTGCGTCCCGATGAGTCGCTCGAACTCGCGCATCGGCTCGATCGGGATACCAGCGGCTGTCTCCTGATCGCGCGCACGCGGCGGCGCCTTGCGGGCGCTTCATGCGATGCTCCGCGAGGGGACGATCGAAAAGCACTACGCGACGCTTCTCGCCGGGCGCTGGCACCTCGGACGCAAGACCATCGACGCGCCGGTCCTCACAAACGCACGCCAGGGCGGCGAACGTGTCGTGCGAGTGCATCGCGCTGGCAAGATCGCAGTATCGATATTCTTGCCGCGGGACGCATTTCGGGGAGCTCGCGACGCGAATGGATGTCGCGATCCAGACCGGGCGTACACACCAGATCCGCGTCCACGCGGCATTCGCGGGTCACCCGGTCGCCGGCGACGAGAAATACGGTGACAAGGAATGTAATGCGCGGCTCCACGCGCTCGGGCTGCGCCGCATGTTCCTGCATGCGGCGTCGATCGCATTTCGTCTGGCCGGAAGGCGGCGACGCATTCCGCGTCGAAGCGCCATTGCCTGCCGATCTCGGGTCGCTTCTCGAACGGCTGCGGGAATCGCCCCGAGCTCAGGGCTGAGACGGTGCGAGCGGGTCGAGTCCGGCGGCACGCAGCGCCTGGGCAACCCAGATGATCGGAAGGCCGACGAGGGCCGCAGGATCGCGCGTTTCGATCGACTGAAACAATGCCGCTCCCAGGCCTTCGCTGCGAAATCCGCCGGCGCAGTCGAAGGGCCGGTCGATCTCGACGTAGCGCGCAATTTCCAGGTCGGTGAGCGATCGAAAACGGACCAGCGTGAAATCAACGTGCTCGTGCACGGCCCGCGGCCGGCCGCGCAAAAGCACGACGGCCGTATGGAATTCGACGGCCTGACCGCTGCTGGCATGCAGCTGTTCACGGGCACGGAGGGCGTCGCCCGGCTTGTCGTGGACGCGCCCCGCACAGACCGCGACCTGGTCGGAACCGAGGATCCAGGCGTCGGGCAGGCGTGTGGCGATGGCGGCAGCCTTCGCATGCGCGAGGCGAAGCGCACGCGCGGACGGGCTTTCGCCTGCGATCGCAGTTTCGTCGACAGCGGGCGACTCAGTCGCGAAGCTGACGCCGAGGCGGGCGAGCAGGGCGGCCCGGTAGGGTGAGGCTGAGGCGAGGACGAGACGCGGATTCATGGTCGGTCAGTGCTTAAAAAACAAGGGTTTGCGCCGTATCCACTTTGACACTCCCGGCGCCGCTCACTATCATACCGCCCCCATGCCAACGCCCCCGGACGGGCCGCTCGATGCGCAGGGCCTGGCGCGGAGCGCGGCGGTCGTCGAGACAGAATTTCCGATTGCCGGCTTCGCGCGATTGCGGGACCGGCTGGCGGAATCGACGGGAATGGCCGCGGTGCGGGCCGAGTTCCGCATGCAGGGTGGATTCGCGGCGGCCGCATTGAAGGTGGAAGCCGAGGTCGTGCTGACCTGCCGGCGATGCCTGGGGCCGGTCCGCCGCAAGCTGGAATCGGTGGCGCAGCTGGTGTTTGCGCCGGAAGAAACGCCGGAACTGCCGTCGGATCACGAAGCGATCGGCGGCGATCCGCATAAACTGGACCTGGCTGCCCTCGTTGAGGACGAATTGCTGTTGTCGCTGCCGTTGATCGCGCAGCATGCCTCTGCGGAGAACTGCGATCCGCCGGGCGCCGCGAGTGAGCCGCGGCCGGAGGCACCGGAGATGCGCCGGCCATTCGCGGGACTGAAGGATTTGCTGAAACATTGAACCGGAGATGACTTTCCATGCCTGTACAGAAAAGCCGCAAGACTCCGTCGAAGCGCGGCATGCATCGTTCCCACGATCACCTCTCGAAGCCGGCGCTGTCGAAGGACCCGACCACGGGCGAAACGCACCTGCGCCATCGTGTGAGCCGTGACGGCTTCTACCGCGGACGCAAGGTGATGGAAGTCCCGGTCGACGACGCCGGGCAGGAATGAGGCCGGCGCCACGGGCGCTGCACCTCAGCCTACGATGATGCGTTATTCACGTGTCGCCGGCACCGGCAGTTACCTGCCGGAGCAGATCCTGACGAACAAGGAACTCGAGTCGCGCCTCGACACGACCGATGAGTGGATCCGCTCGCGCACCGGCATCGAACGGCGCCACATCGCGGGACCTGATGAAAGCAGTTCGTCGCTCGCCGAACATGCGGCTCGGCGCGCGCTCAAGGCGGCAGGACTGTCGCCGGCGGATGTCGATTTCATCGTCGTCGGTACGACGACGCCCGACCTTATTTTTCCGAACACCGGCACGCTGCTCCAGCAGAGGCTCGATATTCACGGTTGTCCGGCGTTCTCTCTGGAAACCGCCTGCAGCGGATTCATCTATGCGCTGTCGATCGCAGACAAGTACATCCGGCTCGGCGAGGCGAAATGCGCGCTCGTCGTGGGCGTCGATTGCCTGTCGCGGTTCGTGGACTGGACCGACCGTTCGACTTGCGTGCTGTTCGGCGACGGCGCGGGCGCGGTCGTGCTCACGCCGGCGGACGAGCCGGGCATCATCGGCACGCACCTGCACTCCGACGGAAAGTACAAGGACCTGCTGTACTTCCCGTACGGGGTCTCGAGCGGCTTCGAGACACTGCGGAACAACTCAACCGCTGGTCTCAAGATGCTGGGTAACGAAGTATTCAAGGTCGCCGTCCGCACGCTGTCGAAACTGGTCGACGAGACGCTTGCAAAGAACGGCGTCGAGCGCAGCGACATCGACTGGCTGATCCCGCACCAGGCCAATCTCCGCATTATCCAGTCGGCGGCGGACAAGCTCGGCTTGCCGATGGAGAAAGTCGTCGTCACGGTGCAGGACCACGGCAACACCTCGGCGGCCTCGATCCCGCTCGCCTGGGACACGGCCGTCCGCGACGGGCGCATCCATCGTGGCCAGATGCTGTTGCTCGAGACATTCGGCGGCGGCTTTACCTGGGGTTCGGCGCTGATACGCTATTGACGATGCGGCAAACGATTGTCGGAACGTTCGGGCTGGTACTGCTGCTGTCAGCCATAGGACCGGCATCGGCCGAACAGTTCGCGTTGCCGGCCGAGGACAACGACGTCATCGGCGTCACGATCACGGTGCAGGCCGAAGCAAGCGACACGCTGCTCGACATCGCCCGCCGTCACGGCGTCGGTTACGAGGAGATTACGAACGCGAATCCGGGCGTCGATCCCTGGCTGCCGGGCGCCGGCACCGTGGTCACGGTACCGAAGCAGCGGATCCTGCCGCGTGCGCCGCGCACCGGTATTGTCATTAACCTTCCGGAACACCGTCTCTACTGGTATCAGCCCGCGGCGGCAGGAAAGCCGCCGGTCGTCTGGACGTTTCCGGTCAGCATCGGAAAAATGGATTGGCACACGCCGCTTGGCGTCACGCGCGTCGTCGCCAAGGTCAAGAACCCGACCTGGACTCCGCCGAAATCCGTGCGTGACGAGCATGCGAAGAACGGCGACATCCTGCCCGCGGTCGTTCCGGCGGGACCGGACAACCCACTCGGTCTTTTTGCCCTCCGTCTCGGGATTCCGGGCGGCGCTTACCTGATCCACGGCACCAACAAGCCCGCGGGTGTCGGCATGCAGGTGACGCACGGCTGCATGCGCCTGTATCCCGAGGACATCGAGACGCTCTACGGTCTCGTGCCTGTGAACGCGCCGGTCATGATCGTGAACCAGCCGTACAAGTGGGGCTGGCACGACGGACAACTCCTGATCGAGGTGCACCCAGCCATTGCAGGAAGACGCGGTCGAGCCGCTGACGCTGACCGACCTCACGCGGCTGATTGTCGAGGCGACGCGCGCTGAGCCGCTCGCGATCGACTGGATCGGGGCGGAGCGCACCTGGCGTGAAGCGCGCGGCTTGCCGACTGCGGTTTCGGCCGCAGACTCGCGCATCGCGTTACTGCCGCCCGCTTCCAAATCCACACCCTGAAAAAGCGAAAGCCCCGCGGTGTTGCCACCGCGGGGCATTTCTATTGGCGTACGACGTCGATTACTTCGACATCGACTTTTCGAACATGCGATTGAGCTTCTCGCTGTTCGCGTCGCAACACTGCTGTGCTGCCTGCGCCGCAGACGCAGCCTGATTGGCTGAGTTCTGCGCCGAGGTGGCAGCCTGCTGTGCGGCGGCCGCGGCACGGCTTGCGCCATCCGCTGCAGTCTTCACGCCGTCCATGTCACCGGACAGCTTGGCGACCTGGGACTTGAGCGAGTCGACTTCCGCCTGCAAGGGCTTCAGATCGGTGCAGCCGACGCCAAGGGCGAGTACGGCGGCAGCGACGCCCACCTTCAGGATATTGGTCATGAGATTTTTCTCCACAAGGTTACGTAGAACGTTACAAACCGCTTGCGCGGATGCACGGCGCCGTCGGTCCTTCCTGTCCGCACGGTTGCGATGCGGATCGTAACGCATCAGCGCGATGGGTGAAAGCACGTTCGGCGAATGTCGGCGGGCGGCGACAACGAGTTCGCAGTCAGGGTCGGACAATACGTATGCGTTCTGCATTCGCATTTTGCGCGGTGCATGCGGGAGTGTTCCTGGTGTTCGCAGGGTGCGGCCGGGATCCGGCTCGCTTGCTCAGCCGGAACTTTATTCGCTCGCTCGCCGGTCCCGGCCGCGCGCCGTGCACGCCCGACACACGGCCGTCGGTGCCGGTTCAATAACAGGTGCTTGCCAGAAAGCTCCGCCTGTATATAATCACACCCACTGGGTATTCATACAGGTGGAGCATGTCAGACGACCTCACGCCGCGCCAACGCCAGATCCTCGAGTTCATTCAGGATGCGATCGCCGCCAACGGCCTGCCGCCGACCCGCGCAGAAATCGCGGAAGCGCTCGGCTTCCGTTCCGCGAACGCCGCCGAGGAGCACCTGCGCGCGCTGCAGCGCAAGGGCGTGCTCGCCCTGATCGCAGGCAGTGCGCGCGGCATCGTGCTGAAGGACGCGCTGCGCGAGCAGTTCGGCCTGCCGCTCATCGGCCGGGTGGCCGCCGGCCGCCCGATCCTCGCTGAAGAGCATATCGAAGGCCGCTTCCAGATCGATCCGGCGCTGTTCAGTCCACGCCCGCACTACCTGCTCAGGGTCAGCGGCATGAGCATGCGCGACGTCGGCATCCTCGACGGCGACCTGGTCGCAGTGCACCGCTCCCCCGACGTCCGCAACCGGCAGATCATCGTTGCGCGGCTCGAGAATGAAGTGACGGTCAAGCGTTATCGCCAGGAAGGCTCGGTAGTCTGGCTCATGCCGGAGAATCCGGACTTCGAACCGATTCGCGTCGATCTTCGCAAGCAGTCGATGACGATCGAAGGCGTGGTGGTCGGGGTGCTGCGGCGCGGCCGGCCGGACGTCATGCAGTGAGCGACGCGTCGCGGAATTACTGCGTCACCCCGCGCTCTGGCGTGGTAGCGATGCGGGCGCCCCCCGGACTGTCTCGACCGGCTTCCGCCATCTCGATGCACGCCTGCCGGGGGGCGGCTGGCCCCTGTCCACGCTGATCGAGTTCCTCGTGCCCGCCGCCGGCGTCGGCGAAATCCGCCTGTTGTTACCGGCGCTGCGCGCGCTCGCCGCCGCGACTCCCGGGGAGCCGCGCTGGATCGCCTGGCTCGCTCCGCCACATCTGCCGTATGCGCCGGCGCTTGCCGATGCGGGACTCGATCCCGCGCGCATGCTGGTGATCCGTCCGCGCGCCGGGCTCGACAGGCTGTGGGCGATGGAACAGGCCTTGCGCTCCGGCGTCTGCGCCGCCGTGCTCGGCTGGATCGGCGCAGCCGGCGATCAGACCCTGCGTCGCCTGAAGCTCGCCGCGGAAGAAGGATGCACGCCCGGTTTCCTGTTGCGGCCCTCCGCGCATCGCGCCGAATGCTCGCCGGCCGCGCTCCGGCTTGTGCTCACGCCGCGGGACTACGGTCTCGACGTCGAAATCCTGAAGAGCCGCGGCGGCGGGCCGGCGCGCATCGAGCGCCTGCCGATCCATTAGGCACACGGACATGCTCGAAGGACGTCCGGCCACCATCACGCCGGCACCGGCGAGCCATCGGCCCGCACTGGAGCTGGTGCCCGTGTTGCCGCGGTGTTGCGGCTCTCCGCACGCGGCGAGCTGTGGCTCGCCGCGCATTTCCCACGCCTGCCGCTCGATGCCCTGTTGCCGGGAAACGGGCAGGCGCGCGCGGCCGCGGTCACCGCCCCGGACGATCCACGCCGTTCCATCGTCGCCTGCAACGAGCGCGCCACCCGTCAGGGCGTCGCGCCCGGCATGAGCCTTAACGCCGCGCTCGCCCTGGTGCCCGGGCTTCGGGTTGCGGAACGCGGACTCCGCCGCGGAAGCGGCGCTGCTCGATCGCCTCGGGACGCTGGGCGCTCCAGTTCACGCCCATCGTCAGCCTCGAGCCGCCTTCCGCAGTGCTTGCCGAAGTGCGCGGCAGCCTCGACCTGTTCGGCGGCGTCATGGCGCTCTGCGGCGCGCGCTCGCGGGTCTTTCCGCGAGCGGCTCTGCAGGCATCGCTCGCGCTCGCGCCGACGCCGCGCGCGGCGCTCTGGCTCGCGCGCGCCGATCTCGCGATGACCGTGACCCGCGCCGATGCGATGCCGGGCCTCGCGGCACGGCTGCCGCTCGCCTGCCTGCAATGGCCGGAGGACACGGTCGCAACCCTCGCCGGGCTCGGCCTTCGGAACGTCGCCGATCTCTCCGGCTGCCACGCGCCGGCTTCGCCGCGCGTTTCGGCCCGCAGCTGCTCGATGAACTCGACGAGGGTCTCGGCCGGCGCTCCATGCCGCGCCGGCGTCACGTCGTGCCGGAGCGTTTCGACGAGCGGCTCGAACTTGCCGGCGGCCGCGGAACTCGTGGCTGGACTGCAACCGGCGATCGAGTGCCTGCTCGCGTCGGCTCGACGCCTTCCTGCGCGCCCGTGCGTCGGGCGTCAGCGTCTTGCGCCTGGATCTCCTGCACCGCGGCGCAGGCGCCGACACGGCTCCGCGTCGCGCTCGCCGCGCATGGCGGGTGATGCGGCGCATCTGCGGGAACTCGTGCGACGAACGGCTCGGCGCAGTGCCGGCTCGCCGCGCCGGTCACGGCGCTCCGGCTGCGTTCCGGAGTGCTGCTGCCGCTCATGCTTCGCGACGCCGGACTCTTCGAGCGCGGCCGGAGCGCGGATCCGGAGGCGACGGCGCGCCTGCTCGATCTCCTGCGCGCGCGGCTCGGGCAGCAGGCGGTGTTCGGCGTCTCGCCGGTGCCCGAGCATCGCCCCGAGCGCGCCTTCCGGGTCGCGGAGCCGGGCCGCACGGACCGCGCTGCCGCTGCCCTGGACCGGCCGCGCGCCCGGAGCGTCCGTTGTGGATGCTCGCCGAGCCGCAGCCGCTCGATGACTGGGAGGGCGCGCTCGTCACCGGTCCCGAGCGCATCGAGACGGGCTGGTGGGACGGCCACGACGTGCGCCGCGATTACTACGTCGCACTCTCCAGTCGCGCCGGCGTGACGGCTCTGGATCTTCCGCGAGCGCCCGCCCGGCCAGCGTTGGTTTCTGCATGGCGTGTTCGGATGACGAGCCGCAGTGTCGTGCTGTATACGCCCCGCGCCGAGCGGGATCCGGCGGGGTTCCTCGCTCGCGAACTCCGCCGGAACTTACGACGTTCGCTCGCGAGACCCCGCCACCTCGCTCGGCGCGAGGGCGGAGGCGGCGTCAGCGCGCTCGCGTGCGGACGGGACCCGGCGAGCGAGCGCGTAAGTTCCGGCGGCGCGAGCGAGCCGGAGTCCCGGCCGCGCAACGCGAGCGCGGCTGACGCGACTCCGTGCGGAATCGATCCGAGATGTCGTATGCCGAGCTGCATTGCATCAGCAACTTCACGTTCCTCCGCGGCGCCTCGCATCCGGCGGAGCTCGTCCAGCGCGCGAAAGCAACTCGGGTATGCGGCGCTCGCGCTGACCGACGAGTGCTCGCTCGCAGGCAGTCGTCCGCGCCCATGCCGCCGCGCGCGAGGCGGGTCTGCCGCTCGTCGTCGGCAGCGAGTTCACGCTCGACGGACGGACTGCGGTTCGTCGCGCTCGCCACGAGCCGCCGCGGGTATGCGGCGCCTCGCGCGGCTCGATCACGCGGGGCCGCCGCGCGGCGCCAAAAGGGCACTACCAGCTCAGTCGCGTGCCGACCTCGACGCAGGACTCGAGGAATGCCTCGCGCTGTGGCTGCCGGGTCCGAGCCGGCGGCCGAGCGAGGGGGCGTGGCTGCGCGAGCGCTTCGAGGGCCGTCTCTGGGTCGCGGTGGAACTGCAGTCGGCCGCGGCCGCGACCGCGAGCGGCTCGAGCGGCTCACGGCGCTCGCGCGCGAGCTCGGCGCTGCCCGCGGTCGCGGCGGGCGACGTGCACATGCACCAGCGCCGCCGCCGCGCGCTGCAGGACACTGCTGACCGCGGTGCGCCTGAAGACGACGGTCGCGCGCGCGGGCTCATGCGCTCCACCCGAACGGCGAGCGGACGCTGCGGCCGCTCGCGCGGATCGAGGCGCTGTACCCGCGCGAGCTCATCGACGCGACGCGGGAGATCGCCGGGCGCTGCCGTTTCTCGCTCGACGAGCTTTGTTACGAATACCCGGAGGAGATCGTGCCGCCGGGCACGACGCCTGCGCCGCATCTGCGCCGCCTGGTCGAGGAGGGTGCGGTGCGGCGCTGGCCCCTGGGCGTGCCGGCGACGGTCCGGCAGCTGCATCGAGCGCGAGCTCGCGCTGATCGCCGAGCTCGGCTACGAGCGCTATTTCCTGACGGTCCACGACCTCGTCGAGTTCGCGCGCGGGCGCGGCATCCTGTGCCAGGGGCGCGGCTCGGCGGCGAACTCCGCGGCCTGCTACGCGCTCGGCATCACCGAGGTGGATCCGGCGCGCATGTCGATGCTGTTCGAGCGCTTCATCTCGCGCGAGCGCAACGAGCCGCCCGACATCGACGTCGACTTCGAGCACGAGCGGCGCGAGGAGGTGATCCAGTACCTCTACGCGAAGTACGGCCGCGGCCGGGCCGCGCTCACCGCGACCGTGATCTGCTACCGGCCGAAGAGCGCGGTGCGCGACGTCGGCAAGGCGCTCGGGTCTCGACGCCGCCGCAGGTCGACCGCCTCGCGCACGCGATGCAGTGGTGGGACGGCGACGAGGTCGACGACTCGCGCATCGAGGATGCTGGCTTCGATACGGCGAACCCGCTCGTCGGGCGCGTGCTCGCGCTGACGCGCGAGCTGATCGGGTTTCCGCGGCACCTGTCGCAGCACACCGGCGGCTTCGTGATCTCGCGCGGGCCGCTCGATGAGCTGGTTCCGGTCGAGAACGCGGCGATGCCGGAGCGCACGGTAATCCAGTGGGACAAGGACGATCTCGACGAGCTCAGGCTCCTCAAGGTCGACGTGCTGGGCCTCGGCATGCTGACCGCGATCCGCCGTGCGCTCGCGTTGGTCTCGTCTCGGCGCGGCGCGGAATTCCACCTCGCGGATATTCCGGCCGAGGATCCGGCCGTGTACGAGATGATCTGCCGCGCGGACACGGTCGGCGTGTTCCAGATCGAGTCGCGCGCGCAGATGGCGATGCTGCCGCGGCTCGCGCCGCGCTGTTACTACGACCTCGTCATCGAGGTCGCGATCGTCCGTCCGGGACCGATCCAGGGGCAGATGGTGCATCCGTACCTGCGCCGGCGGAGCGGGCAGGAGCCGGTCGTCTACCCGGGCCCCGAAGTCGAGGAGCGTGCTCTCGCGCACGCTCGGCGTGCCGATCTTCCAGGAGCAGGTCATGCAGCTCGCGATCGTCGCCGCGGGCTTCACGCCGGGCGAGGCCGACCGGCTGCGGCGCGCGATGGCGGCCTGGAAGCGCAAGGGAGGCGCTCGGCCCGTTCGAGCAGACGCTCGTCGAGGGCATGCGCGCGCGCGGCTACGACGAGGGCTTCGCCCGGCAGGTGTTCCAGCAGATCCTCGGCTTCGGCGAATACGGTTTTCCGGAAGTCCCATGCCGCGAGCTTCGCGCTCCTCGTCTACGTCTCGGCCTGGCTCAAGCGCCACGAGCCGGCCGCGTTCTGCTGCGCGCTCCTGAACAGCCAGCCGATGGGTTTCTACGCGCCCGCGCAACTCGTGCGCGATGCGCGCGCCCACGGCGTGACGGTGCTTGCCGCCGACGTCAATGCGAGCGCGGTGGAGTCGACGCTCGAGTACCCCGGCGACGGACGGGCCGCCGCGCCTTGCGCCTCGGTCTCGACCGGGTGCGCGGGCTCTCGCGCGAGGCGCGCGGAGCGCATCGTCGCCGCCCGCGCGAAGGTCGGCTTCGGGCGGGTGACGGAGCTCGCGCGCCGCGCGGGCCTCGTCGCGGCGCGATCTCGGGGCGCTCGCCGCGGCGGGGACGCTTGCGGGCATCGCCGGCCACCGGCACCGCGCGGCCTGGGAGGTGCTGGGCGTCGAGCCGCGCGCTGCCGCTCGTGCCCGTGGCGGAGCGCGAGGAGGGGCTGCCGCTGCTGCGTGCACCCGGCGAAGGCGAGGACATCGTCGCGGACTATCGCGCGCTCGGATTCACGCTGGCGCGGCATCCACTCGCGCTGCTCCGATCGACGCTCGAAAAGGAGACGGCTGGCTGACGGCGGCCGAGGTCGCGGAACTGCCGGACGGCGCCGCCGTCGCGCACCGGCGGGCATCGTCGTCACGCGCCAGCGGCCGGGCAGCGCGGGCGGCGTGATCTTCGTGACGCTGGAGGACGAGACGGGTTACGTGAACCTGGTGGTCTGGAGCCGGATCGCGGATGCGCACCGCAAGGCGATGCTCGGCGGCGCGGCTCCTCGGCGTCGCCGGACGGCTGCAACGGGAGGGGGAGGTCCGGCACATCGTGGTCGACAGCGCTCGAGGACCGCTCGGCGCTGCTCGGGAGCCTCGTGGCGAAGGCGAGGAGCTTCCGCTAGAGAAGCAGGAACGAAGGGGACGTTCACCTTCATCCTTTGGTCCCTTGGGATGAAGGTGAACGTCCCCTTCGTTAAGGTGAACGTCCCCTTCGTTCTAGCGGTGCCGGCCCGGCAGGCGCCGCGGCCGCTTCACGGGTCCGGCGCCGGTCTCGTCGACGTCGTAGTCGTCGAAGTCCGACAGGAGCCCCGCCGTGCGCTTTTCCTCGCGTATCCGTTCGAGCTTGCGCCACGCGGGCTCGCCGGCCGACCCGCGCGCCCCGGCGCTTGCGGGTGTCGAAATCCCGCATGAGCTGATCGACATCGAGGTCCTCTGCGGCTTCCTCGACTTCGTCAGGCTCGTCTTCCTCGAATTCTTCCTTGGGCTTCTCGCTCATGCGACCAGTCCAGGGTCACTGCCGGCCGACTTATAAAGCGCGGCGGGCGCCCGCCGCAAGGGGTCTCAGCGCACCAGCTGGTTCAGCTGGAAGATCGGCAGCAGAAGCGCGATCGACGATCACGAAAACGAAGCCACCCATCAGCAGGATCATCACCGGGTCCCAGGACGCCGACTGCCGTATTGACCACGCCGTCGAGCTCGCGTTCCTGGTTGTCGGCGGCCCGCTCGAGCATGGCTTCGAGCTCGCCGCTCGTCTCGCCGCTCGCGACGAGGTGGACGAGCATCGGCGGGAACAGCTTGCTTGCGCCCAGGGAGCGGGCGATCGGCGCGCCCTCGCGCACCCGCACCGCGGCGTCCTGCACCGCACGGCGCATGGGCGTATTGGTGACGACGTCCGGCGGCGATCTTGCAGCGCCTCGAGCACCGGCACCGCGCTTGCGGTGAGGATCGAGAACGTGCGTGCGAAGCGGGCGGCGTTGTTGCCGCGGGTGATGCGGCCGATGAGCGGCAGGCGCAGCTTGAAGGCGTCGTAGCGGTAGCCGCGCAGCCGGGTCGCGCAGCCAGCGGCGGAAGCCCCAGCACGGCGCCCCCGATCGACGATGAGCATCAGCCACCACCAGGCCCGCAGGAAATCGGACGCCGCGATCAGCATGCGCGTCAGGATCGGCAGTTCGCGGTCGCCGGCCTCGAACACACGCACGACTTCCGGCACGACGTAGCCGAGCAGCAGGCCGACGATGCCGAGGCAGACGATCGTCAGGAGCACCGGATAGATCATCGCGTTGCGGATCTTCTGCTGGAGCATCTGGCGGTTTTCGGTGTAGTCGGCCATCCGCTCGAGCACGGTGTCGAGATGACCCGGACTGCTCGCCCGCGGAAACCGTCGCGCGATAGATCTCCGGGAATACGGTCGGAAAGCGCCGCGAGTCCCTCGGCCAGCGTCCGTCCTTCCATGACGCGCGCGCGAACGCCGGCGACGACGCTGCGCACGCGGGCCTTCTCGCTCTGCTGCGAAACCGCGAGCAGCGCTTCTTCGAGCGGGATGCCGGACCGCACCAGCGTCGACAACTGGCGGGTGAGGAGCGCGAGGTCCGCAGCCCGAATCCGGTTGCCGAAGGAGAAGCTGAAAGCCTGCGTCGGCGCGGCGTCGCTGACCTCGGTGACCGTCACCGGCAGCAGCGACTGGTCGCGCAGCAGCTGGCGCACCTGGCGGGCGCTGTCGCCTTCCAGGACTCCGCGCCGTTCCCGGCCGGCGAGCGTCGAGCGCCGTGTATTCGTAGGCGGCCATCACTCCTCGCGGGTGACGCGGAACAGTTCCTCGAGCGAAGTCACGCCGGCAAGCACCTTGGCGCGTCCGTCGTCGCGGATGCCGGGCGTCGTCTCGCGCGCCTGCCGCTCGAGCTCATGTTCGCCCGCGCCGTCGTGGATCATGACGCGCATGCGGTCGTTGATGATCACGAGTTCGTAGATGCCGGTGCGGCCGCGATAGCCGCTGCCGGCATCGACGCCCGGCCGGTAGATCTTCGCGCGTTCGGCTTCCGCCGGCGGGAGGCCGAGCAGCCGCGCCTCGTAGTCGCCCGCCGGGTAGCCGATCCGCGTGTCCGGGATTCAGCACGCGCACGAGGCGCTGCGCGACGACGCCGAGCAGCGTCGAGGCGAGCAGGAACGGCTCGACGCCCATGTCGCGCAGGCGCGTGACCGCGCCGACCGCGGTGTTGGTGTGCAGCGTCGAGAGCACGAGGTGGCCGGTGAGCGACGCCTGGACGGCGATCTGCGCGGTCTCGGTGTCGCGGATCTCGCCGACCATCACGACGTCCGGGTCCTGGCGCAGGATGGCGCGCAGGCCGCGGGCGAAGGTCATCTCGACCTTGGTGTTGACCTGGGTCTGGCCGATGCCGTCGATGTAGTACTCGATCGGATCCTCGACCGTCATGATGTTGCGCGTGCGGTCGTTGATGCGCTCGAGCGCGGCGTAGAGCGTCGTGGTCTTGCCGGAGCCGGTCGGGCCGGTGACGAGGATGATGCCGTGGGGCTTGTGGATCAGATCGTCGATCATGCCCTGGACGCTGCGGCTCCATGCCGAGCGAGGCGAGGTCGAGTCGGCCCGCCTGCTTGTCGAGCAGGCGCAGCACGACGCGCTCGCCGTGACCGGAGGGCAACGTGGACACGCGCACGTCGACCGCGCGGCCGGCGATCCGGAGGCTGATGCGTCCGTCCTGCGGCAGGCGCTTCTCGGCGATGTCGAGGCGCGACATGACCTTCACGCGCGAGATCAGGAGCGGGGCGACGGCACGCTTGGTCTGCAGCACCTCGCGCAGCACGCCGTCGACGCGGAAGCGGACGACGAGACGGTTCTCGTAGGGCTCGATGTGGATGTCGGAGGCGTTTTCCTTGATCGCCTGCGTCAGCACGGCATTGATCAGGCGGATGACCGGGCGCGTCGTCCTCGCTCTCCATGAGGTCGGAGGGCTCGGGCAGGCCCTCGGCCAATCCAGCCAGATCGGTCTCACCCTCTATTCCCTCGACGATCTGTCCGGCCTCGCCGCTGCCGCCCTCGTAGGCCTTGCGCAGGAGGTCGTCGAAAGCAGTCTCCGCGACTCGCTCGATGACGAGTGGAATGCCGAGGAAGCGGCGCAGCTCCGCGACGGCAGAGGGCTGCGCGCCTTCGCGATAGACGACCTGCGCCTTGCCGTCGGCGACGCCGCGCACGAGCACGCCGTGCCGCTTCGCGAAAGCGAAAGGCAGGCGCCCGACGGGCGCGATCGGCTTCGGCGGCGTGCCCGCGATCATCGGCCGCTCCAGCGTCACTGCGGCGGGACTGTCGGGCGCGTTCGTGGTCTCGGGCGGCGGCAGGCGGCTGTCCGGTCTGCGGCGCCGGCCCTGCGCGGCGGGGTCGCGGCGCGTCCGCCGGAGACGTGACGGTCGTGTCCGCGGGCTGCGTCGGCCCGACGAGCGGCGGCAGCGTGGGCTGGCCGTTGCGCCCGGCATCATCTTCACCTTGCCATCGTTGCGATCGAGCTGCAGGTCGCGCAGGTAGTTGTACTTGGCGTTGGTCTCGATGCGCAGCCTGTTCGGCAGTCCGAGCACGCGCGGCCGGATGAAGACCATGAGGTTGGTCTTCGTCTTCTGAGTGCTTCGCACGCGGAACAGGGCGCCGATGACCGGGATGCTTGCCGAGCAACGGCACGCGGTCTCTCGCTTTCGGTCAGGCGGTCCTCGATCAGGCCGCCGAGCACGATCATGCCGCCGTCGTCGACCAGGACGCGAGTCGAGATCGTGCGCTTGTTGGTCACGAGGTCGGTGGTCGAAACCTGGGCAGCGGCCGCCGCGATGCCGGAGGCTTCCTGCTCGATCTTCAGGAGGATGGTGTTCTCGTCGGTGATCTGCGGCGTGATCTTCAGGATGTTGCCGACTTCCTTGCGCTCGATGGTCTGGAACGGATTGACCGCGCCGCCCGCCCTGCCCCCGTATTCGTGTACTGGCCGGTCAGGAACGGCACTTCCTGCGCGACCTTGATCTGCGCCTCCTCGTTGTCGAGCGTGATGACCGAGGGCATCGAGACGACGTTGGTGTCGCCATTGCTGGCGAGCGCGCGCAGGATCGCGGCGAAGTTGGTGCCGCTGTCCTGGTTGCGTCCGCCGCCGACGGTGAATCCGCCTGGTGCGGAGGTGACCGAGGACGGATCCTGGATCGCCGCGCGCGATGTCGCCGAGGCTGACGCCCGCGATCGGCTGGTTGAAGAGGCCGACCAGGAAGTTGTCGCCGGAGCCGTCGACGATCCAGTTGACGCCGAGGTCGCGCGAGGCGTCGTGTCGACACCTCGACCAGCATCGCCTCGATGATGACCTGCGCGCGGCGTATATCGAGCGGTCGACGACCGACATCAGCGAGCGCATGGTCTTCGGCGGCGCGGTGATCACGAGTGCGTTCGTTTCTGGTTCCGCCCAGATCGTCACGGACTTGTCGATGCCACCTGCGCGCCTGCGGCACTGTGCCGCGGCTGGCCCGCGCCGGCCGCGGCCGACGCGCCGGACTGCTCCTTGAGCTTGGCCGGCGAGCTTCTCGGCGTCGGCGTAGCGCAGGTAGCGGACCTGGGTGTCGCCGCCGGCTTCGAGCGGCGTATCGAGGTGCGTGATGAGCGTGCGAAAGCGCAGGCGCTGCGACTGCTCGCCGCTCAGCGAGCACGCTATTCGTGCGCTCGTCGGCGACGACGCGGGCGCCGCCCGCGGCTTCGGCGCCCTGTGCCGCCGAGAGCGAATTGATGACGCGCACGATGTCGGTCGCCGAGGCGTGCTCGAGGCGGATGACCTCGATGTCGCCGTCGCCGCTGCGATCGATGCGCTGGATGATGCGGATCATGCGGCTCACGTTCGCGGCGCGATCCGAGAGGATCAGCATGTTGGCCGCCGGATACGCCGCGAGATGGGCCGACTGCGGCATCATCGGCCGCAGGATCGGCACCAGCTGCCCGGCCGAGACGTTCCGGACCTGGATCACCTGCGTCACGATCTCGTCGGACGTCGAACTGACGCTGTCCGGCAGGTCGTTGGCCGGCATCTGCCGCGACGTGGCATCAGGCAGGATCTTGATCACCGAGCCGGACGGCACGGCAACGAAGCCGTGGACCTGCAGGATCGCGAGGAAGGCCTCGTAGAAGGCCGCGGGGCTCATCGGGGAGGTCGAGAGCATCGTGACCTGCGCCCGCACGCGCGGGTCGACGATGAAACTCTTGCCGGTCACCTGGCTTACCGCCTCGATGACCTGGCCGAGATCGGCATCCTTGTAGTTCGGCGTGATCTGCGCGCCTTGCTGGGCCGCCGCTGCCAGCGGCAAGGCGATGGCGAGGAGTGTGGCCAGTCGGATGAATCGGCGTCATTGAGTCGTTCCTTCGGAGGCCGGTCCTCATTCGGTTGCTTCCTGCGACGCTTCCTCTTCGGCGTCGGCCGACGGCTGCAGTTCCTGGGCCACCGCGACCGGATCGATGCTGATCTGCTGCTGCTGTCCGCCCCGGTCGATGGTCAACGTCACGGCCGATCCCTGGCCGATTCCGCGCAGGATCTCGAGGCCGCGATTCGGATCGTCGAGCGCCGCACCATTGACCGCCATGACGAGGTCGCCCGGTTGCAGCCCGAGGCTCACGAACTGGGCGCGGTTTCGTCCCGGATACACGCGGTAGCCTTTGAGTGACCCGCCCGCGAACACCGGCTGCGGCCGCAGCAGATCGCCAGCGGTCGCCGGGTTCTGGACCAGCAGCTGGCGCACGCTGTCCGCAAGCGACGCGTCCTGCGCAATCGGCCCCGGCAGATTGGCCATGGCCATCGGCGTTCCGGCACCGCCGCTCAGGCGCGGCAGCATCAACGATTCGCGGGCACCGCCGCGATCGAGAATCACGCGATCGGGATAGACGGCGAAGAGCTTCGAGCCGCCCGGGAGCGCCGCGCCGGTGGCATAAACGCGTGCTGTTTGTCCGCTCGCACCGATGATTGCCCAGCCCTGTTCGGGGTGGGTGCCTGCGAGCGTGCCGGCGAGCGTCAGGTTGGCGGAAGTCGCGGGCGCCATGGAAGGATCGCCCGAGGTCGGCGCGACGCCGAAGAGATGCACATTGACGATGGCGGCGAGGTCGACCGCGGGTGCCTCCGGCGCGGAGACCGGGCTCGCGAGTTCCGATTCCGTTCCGGCAGATCCGAGGGCCCGCCACAGGAGGGCCGCGAGCTGCGCCGCGATCACGATGACCAGCACAACCGTCACGAGCGACGGCGCGGCGCCGGCAAGACTCGCCGACACACCGCCCGCCGGGCGGCGCCATGGCGCGACGATTCGGTCGACTAGTTGCATCCGCTCATCTGGTCGGCAAACCCCGGGGAAACCGCAACATGATACGGGTTGCCGGCGCAGGCCCACAAGGCGATTTGGGGCCGGAAATCGAAGTAACGGCGGGCACTTGTGCGACACTTCTCAAACTGCGCTTGTACTGGTGTCGCCGTTTGGCGAATGACGCACCGGTCACTTGTGCGACAGGCAGGTCGTCCCTATAAATGACCCGAGGGCAAGGACGGGCGAAATCGGTGGCTGGCGACAAGGAACGTGAGATCGGGCAGGGCGGCCTCGACCTGGTGGTCGAGGAGGCGCAGCCGCAGCTGAAGAAGCCGCCGCTGTACCAGGTGGTGCTGCTGAATGACGACTACACGCCGATGGAATTCGTGGTCGACGTGCTCGAGCGGATCTTCAGTCTCGACCGGACACGGGCGACGCGGGTGATGCTCGAAGTCCACACGCGCGGCAAGGGCGTCTGCGGCGTGTTCACCTTCGAGATCGCCGAGACAAAGGTGGCGCAGGTGATGACTTATGCGAGGCAGCATCAGCATCCGCTGCTCTGCACGATGGAGGAGACCTGATTGCTTTCGAGTGAACTCGAATACTGCCTGAACGAGGCCTACCAGAAGGCCCGCGACGCGCGCCACGAGTACATGACAGTGGAGCATCTGCTGCTGTCCATCCTCGACGCGCCGCGCGTGCGCGAAATCCTGAAATCCTGCGGCGCCGATCTTGCGCGGCTGCAGAGCGAGCTCCAGAAGTTCATCGACGAGACGACGCCCGCGCTCGCGGCCGAGGACGACCGCGAAGTCCAGCCAACGCTTGGCTTCCAGCGGGTGCTGCAGCGCGCCGTCTTCAACGTGCAGTCGAGCGGCAGGAAGGAAGTCACGGTCGCAAACGTCCTGGTCGCGATCTTCAGCGAGAAGCAGTCGCACGCCGCCTACCTGCTGTCGCTGCAGGACGTCACGCGGCTCGACATCGTCAATTTCATCTCGCACGGCCTGCCGTCCTCCGGCGAGGGCCGCGAGGGCGCGCGAGAAGAGGGCGCGGCAGGCGAACGCGAGGCCGTGGACGAAAACGCCGCCGGCGGCGCTCGAGAAGTACACGGTCAACCTGAATGCCCAGGCGGTCGCCGGGCCGCGTCGACCCGCTGATCGGGCGCCAGCTCGAGGTGCAGCGGACGATCGAGATCCTGTGCCGCCGCCGCAAGAACAACCCGCTCTACGTCGGCGAGGCCGGGCGTCGGCAAGACCGCGATCGCCGAGGGCCTCGCGCGCCTCGTGGTCGAGAAGAAGGTCCCGGACGTGCTGGCCGACTGCACGATCTACGCGCTCGACATGGGCGCCCTGATCGCGGGCACGAAGTACCGCGGCGACTTCGAGAAGCGGCTCAAGGGCGTCGTCAGCGAACTGAAGAAGAAGCCGGGCGCGATCCTCTTCATCGACGAGATCCACACCGTCATCGGCGCGGGCGCGGCGTCCGGCGGCGTGATGGACGCCTCGAACCTGATCAAGCCGGTGCTGGCGAACGGCGAGCTGCGCTGCATCGGCTCGACCACCTACCAGGAATACCGCGGTATCTTCGAGAAGGATCACGCACTCGCGCGGCGCTTCCAGAAGATCGACGTGGTCGAGCCGACGGTCGCGGAGACGATCGACATCCTGCGCGGCCTCAAGACGCGCTTCGAGGAGCACCACGGCATCACCTACGCGGACGATGCACTGATCGCCGCCGCGGAGCTCGCCGCGCGCCACATCAACGACCGCCACCTGCCCGACAAGGCGATCGACGTCGTGGACGAGGCGGGCGCTTCACTCCGGCTCAAGCCGGCGGCGGAGCGCGAGAGCCACGGTGACGGTCGCCCAGATCGAGGCGGTCGTCGCGCGCATCGCGCGCATCCCGGCGAAGAACGTCTCGACCTCGGATCGCGAAGTGCTCGCGAATCTGCAGCGCAACCTGAAGCTCGTCATTTACGGGCAGGACGCCGCGATCGATGCGCTCTCCGCGGCCATCAAGATGTCGCGCGCCGGGCTCGGCGACGAACGCCACCCGGTCGGCAGCTTCCTGTTCGCCGGCCCGACCGGCGTCGGCAAGACCGAGGTGACGCGCCAGCTCGCGATCGCGCTCGGCGTCGAGTTCCTGCGCTTCGACATGTCGGAGTACATGGAGCGGCACACGGTGTCGCGACTGATCGGCGCGCCGCCCGGCTACGTGGGTTTCGACCAGGGCGGACTGCTGACCGAGGCGATCGCCAAGCAGCCGCACTGCGTGCTGCTGCTCGACGAGATCGAGAAGGCGCACCCGGACGTCTTCAACCTGCTGCTGCAGGTCATGGACCACGGCACGCTCACGGACAACAATGGCCGCAAGGCGGATTTCCGCCACGTCATCATCGTGATGACGACGAATGCCGGCGCCGCGGAGATGAGCCGCGCAAGCATCGGTTTCACGACACCAGGACCATGCGACCGACGGCATGGAGGCCGTGCGCCGCATCTTCGCTCCGGAATTCCGCAACCGCCTGGACGCAATCATCCAGTTCGCGGCGCTCGACGGGCCGACGATCGAGCGCGTCGTCGACAAGCTCGTGATCGAATTCGAGGCCCAGCTCGAGCAGAAAGGGCGTGACGCTGTCGATGGACGACGATGCGCGCCACTGGATCGCGGAGCGCGGCTACGACCCGAAGATGGGGGCGCGGCCGATGGCGCGCGTGCTCCAGGAGCACGTCAAGCGGCCGCTCGCAGAAGAGTTGCTCTTTGGCCGGCTGGCCAGACGGCGGAAGCGTGCGGTATTGCGCTCGCCGCCGGCGGCGAAGGGCTCGCTCTCGACATCCGGCCCGCGAAGGCGCCGGAGCTGCTCGGGCAGGATTGAGACGAAGGAATGAAGGGGACGTTCACCTTTACCGCATCTGCGGCTAAAGGTGAACGTCCCCTTCGTTTCAGCGCGCCCGGTAGATGATGCGGCCCTTCGTGAGGTCGTAGGGCGTCAGTTCGACGGTGACCGTATCGCCCGTCAGGATCCGGATGTAGTGCTTGCGCATCTTGCCGGAGATGTGGGCGGTCACGACGTGATCGTTCTGGAGGCGGACGCGAAAGGTCGTGTTCGGCAGGGTCTCGACGACCTCGCCTTCCATCTGGATTGCCTCTTCTTTCGCCATCGCGCCCCGGTGCTGTAGCAGAAACCGCGCGGATTGTGCCGCACGGCGCTCCCCATGCGCAATTGCGTGTTTCATTCACGCCACAGCGGCACGCGCGAATTGACGAGTTCCAGGAGGCGCGACTCGAAGTCCCAGCGCGGCATGATTGCGGCTGCCGAGGCTCGCGAGGTGCGGGCTCGGCATCTGGCAGTCGATCAGCGGCACGTTGCGGGCAGGCATTCCGCGACGAGCCGCGCCAAGCGCGACTTTCGAGGCGTCGGTCTCGCGCGTGAACATGGATTCGCCGAAGAACATGCGGCCGAGCGCCACGCCGTAGAGCCCGCCGACCAGGCGGCCCTCGTGCCAGGTCTCGAAGGAATGCGCGAGCCCGCGACGGTGCAGCAGGACATAGGCTTCGTGCATCTCGCGCGTGATCCAGGTCCCCGGCAGTGCCGCGCCGCGGCCCGGCGCAGGCCTCGATGACCTCGGCGAAGGCCGTGTTGATGCGGGTCTCGTAGCCGCGCTTTGCGATCGACCGGCTGAGGCTGCGCGAGATCCGGAACTCGGACGGCAACAGGACCGCGCGCGGATCCGGCGCCCACCAGAGGATCGGCTGCTCGGCGGAGTACCAGGGGAACACGCCCTGGCGATAGGCATGGATCAGCCATTCCGGCGTCAGTGCGCCGCCGACCGCGAGCAGGCCGTTCGGCTCCGCGAGCGCGCGCGAAGTCGGCGGCAGGGCCGTCGGCGGATCAGTCTTCTGGCAGCCAGGCAATCCCGGACATCGGGATCGAGCCTAGCCGGGATGTCATCGCGCCGGAAGGGCAGGTGCTCAGCGGCTTCGTCGCAGCCATTCGCGCCGTGCCTTGCGCTCGCGCGCGGAGCCAGTCGCCGATCGCCGCGCCGAAACGCGCGTCGGCGATCTCGTGCATCGACCAGACCGGCGTCGGCAGGAAACCGCGCAGGAGCTTGTGTTCGCCCTGGGTGCCGGGTTCGAACCGGGTGAGGCGCTCGCGGATGCAGTACTCGATGCCGCGGTAGTAGCAGAGTTCGAAATGCAGGCTGTGGATATTCGCCGCTCGCGCCCCAGTAGCGGCCATAGAGCGCGTCCCGCCCTCGCAGCGAAATCGCACAGGCAACCGGTTCGCCCGCGAGTGTCGGCGAGCTCGATCACGAGCGCATCCGGCAGCGTGCGGGCGATGACGCGAGAAGAAATCGCGATTGAGGTAGGGCGCATGGCCGTAGCGCGCGAAGGTGATCGCGTGCAGTCGGTAGACGGTGTCAATCATCGCCTCGTCGAGTTCGCCGCCGTGCAGCGTGCGGCATTCGATGCCGGCCTCCGCGACGCGGCGCCGCTCGCGTTTGAGCTTCTTGCGCTTCTCCGCGGTGAAGCCCGCGAGAAAATCATCGAAAGAGCCATAGCCCTCGTTCCGCCAGTGGAACTGGCAGTCGAGTCGCGGCATCAAGCCGGCGGCCGCGAGGAACTCGCGGTCGCGACCCGCTGGAAACAGGACATGCAGGGACGAAGCGCCGAGCTTGCGCATTCAGCAGTGCGCGGGCGGCGGCGAGCAGTCGACTGCGGTCAAGGCGTCGTCGGCCGCGAGGAGGCGCGGGTCCGGTCGCGGGCGTGAACGGGACGGCACTGACAAGCCGCGGGTAGTAGTGGAGGCCCGCGCGGTGATAGGCCTCCGCCCAGGCAAAGTCGAACACGAACTCGCCCCAGGAGTGCGACTTCAGGTAGAGCGGCAGGGCGCCGCGCGAGCCGTCCATCGCGATCCGTGCAGCAGGACGTGATGCGCTTCCCATCCGGTCGCCGGCGTCGCGCAGCCCGATTGCTCGAGCGCAAGCAGGAACTCGTGGCGCAGGAACGGAGGCTTCGGCGCCCGGGAGGCGTTCCACGCCGCCGCATCCACGCCGGCGAGCGAGCGAGCGATGTGCGTCGCCATGACGCCTTCAGCGCGCGGCGGGCCGCTCGAGATAGCGATCGGCGTCGAGCGCCGCCATGCAGCCGGTGCCGGCGGACGTCACCGCCTGGCGATAGACATGGTCCGCGACGTCGCCTGCCGCAAACACGCCGGGCACAGCTCGTTGCCGTTGCATCGCCCGCGAGGCCGGACTTTGACGACGATATAGCCGTCCTTCATCTCGAGTTGGCCGTGCGAAGAGCTCGGTATTCGGCGTGTGGCCGATCGCGACAAAGAGACCGGTCACCGTCGAGATCGCGGCTGCCCAGTCCTTCGGTGGAGCGCAAGCCGCACGCCGGTCACGCCCTGATCCGTCCCGAGCACTTCCGCGACCTCGTGGTCCCAGAGCAACGAGACCTTGCCTTGCTGCTCGAGCGCGCGGAGCCGGTCCTGCAGGATCGCCTCGGCGCGGAGCTTGTCGCGACGGTGAACGAGCGTGACGTGCGAGGCGATGTTGGTGAGGTAGATCGCTTCCTCGACTGCCGTGTTGCCGCCGCCGACGACCGCCACTCGCTGGTCGCGATAGAAGAAACCGTCGCAGGTGGCGCAGGCCGAGACGCCGCGGCCGCGAAATTGCGTCTCGGAATCGAGGCCGAGATAGCGCGCCGACGCGCCGGTCGCGATGATGAGCGCATCGCAGCGGTATTCGCGCGTCCTCGCCGACGAGATGAAACGGCCGCTTGCCGAGATCCACGCGCGTGATCTGGTCCGAGGCGATCTCGACGCCGAAGCGCTCGGCGTGACGGCGCATGCGATCCATCAGGTCAGGGCCCAGCAGAGCCCTCGACGTCGCCCGGCCAGTTGTCGACCTCGGTCGTCGTCATGAGCTGGCCGCCCGGCTGCAGGCCCGGCGATCAGCAGCGGCTTTGCGATTGGCGCGCGCGGCGTAAACGGCCGCCGCATAGCCGGCGGGCCCGGAGCCGAGGATGATCAGGCGCGAGTGGCGAGGGGTCGTCATGTGTATAGTGGCTCTTCGCTCACGCGCGCGTCTCGCGCTCGCAGGCAACCGAGCATGGGTGCTTGCTGCCCGAATTGCAACGCTCTTATAATCAACCGCTTATGAAGCTTTCCTTACCGGGATTCTGACCCGTGGCCAAGACCGCAGCCGACGCCATCGGCATCGGACGCAAAACTCGATCCGGTTTTTGCGCGCGCCTTGCGCGAGGCGGTCTTCTGGCTGCTCGCGGCGCTTCGCGCTCGTGCTCCTGATCGCGCTCTCGAGCTACGACGCCTCCGACCGCAGTTTCAGCTACACGGGCGAGCCCGGGCAGGTCGGAAACCTGATCGGCCCGCTCGGCGCGTGGCTCGCCGACGTCGCTGTTCATGCTCTTCGGCTGGCCGGCTTTCCTGTTTCCGGTCGCGATCGCTTTCAGCGCGTGGTTCGGGTCTCAAGCGCGTGCCGGGCGATCCGGGGCAGGGGCGATCGACGATCGCACTGCGCGTGATCGGTCTCGTCGCCGCGCTCGCGACCAGCTGCGGCCTGGCGGCATTGCATTTCTCGGCCGGCGTGCCTGCATGCGGGGCGGTCGGCGGCGATGCTCGGCAAGCCTGGTCGGCGACGGCCTCGCGGCGGTCTGCGTCGCTGCTCGGCGCGACGCTCGTGCTGCTCGCACTCTGGTTTGCCAGCGTGCAGCTCTACACGGGCGTCTCCTGGCTGCGCGGTCATGGACTTCCTCGGCCACTGGCTGCTCGAAGGCGCAGCCTGGGTGCGCGCGCGCATCGGCGGCCTCGCGCGACCAGGCCGTAGGCCGCGAATCGCGCGAGGCGCGCGAAACGGCCGTGCGCGAAGTGCAGAAGAAGGCGGCGAACCGCACGCCGCCGCGCATCGAGCTGCCGGCGCCGCCGGATCACCGGAGCCCAGCCAGCGCGTCGAAAAGGAAAAGCAGGTCCAGCTGTTTGCGAGGCCGCCGTCGCGCGACCTGCCGGAGCTCAAGCTGCTCGACGATCCGCCGGCGCGCGAGAAGACGTATTCGCCGGAGGCGCTCGATGCGATCTCGCGCCTGGTCGAGATCAAGCTGAAGGACTTCGGGATCGACGTCGAGGTCGTCGCGGTGCAGCCGGGCCCGGTGGTCACCCGCTTCGAGCTGAAGCCGGCGCCGGGCGTCAAGGTCAGCCAGATCAGCGCGCTCGCGAAGGACCTCGCGCGCGCGCTCTCGGCGATCAGCGTGCGCGTGGTCGAGGTCATTCCGGGCAAGTCCGTCGTCGGCCTCGAGATTCCGAACGAATCGCGCGAGCTCGTGACGCTCGGCGAGATTCTGCGTTCGCGCGCCTACGACGAGCTTGCCTCTCCGCTCGCGCTTGCGCTCGGCAAGGACATCGGCGGCAGCGCCGGTCGTCGCCGACCTCGGCGAAGATGCCGCACCTGCTGATCGCCGGCACGACCGGCTCGGGCAAGTCGGTCGCGATCAACGCCATGGTGCTGTCGCTCCTCTACAAGAGCTCGGCCGAGCACGTGCGCCTCATCCTGATCGACCCGAAGATGCTCGAGCTCTCGGTCTACGAGGGGATTCCGCACCTGCTCGCGCCGGTCGTGACCGACATGAAGCACGCGGCCAACGCGCTGCGCTGGTGCGTGGCGGAGATGGACCGGCGTTACCACCTCATGAAGGAGCTCGGCGTCCGCAACCTCGCGGGCCTCAATCGCAAGGTCCGGGACGCGCAGGAGGCCGGGCACGCCGATTCCCGGATCCGCTGATCGCGCGGCTGCTGCCGCCGGCAAGTTCGAGGGCGACGGTGCCGGCGCTGCAGCCGGTGCCGTATCATCGTCGTCGTGATCGACGAGCTCGCCGACCTCATGCTGATCGTCGGCAAGAAGGTCGAGGAACTCATCGCGCGGCTGGCGCAGAAGGCGCGCGCTTCGGGCATCCATCTCGTGCTCGCGACGCAGCGCCCGTCGGTCGACGTCATCACGGGCCTCATCAAGGCGAACATCCCGACGCGAATCGCGTTCCAGGTGTCGGCGAAGGTGGACTCGCGCACGATCCTCGACCAGAACGGCGCGGAATCGCTCCTTGAGCCACGGCGACATGCTCTACCTGCCGCCGGGAACTTCGACGCCCGATCGCGTTCACGGCGCCTTCGTGTCGGACCGCGAGGTGCATGCGGTCGTCGAATCGCTGAAAGGCGGCAGCGCGCCGGTGTACGTGGACGAAGTGCTGACAGGCCCGCAGGGCGGCATTGCCGGGCCTGACGAACCGGCCGAAGGCGCAGGCGGCGATGGCGGGGCCGACGGCGAGCAGGATCCGCTTTACGACGAGGCCGTGCGCATCGTGACCGAATCGCGCCGCGCCTCCGTGTCGGGCGTGCAGCGGCGACTCAAGATCGGCTACAACCGCGCCGCGCGCCTCGTCGAATCCATGGAAGCGGCGGGCCTCGTCGGGTCAACTGCAGTCGAACGGCAGCCGCGAAGTGCTGGCGCCGCCGCCGCCGGAATCCTGATGCGCGCGCTGGATCGTGTCGCTGGTCGCCGTGCTGCCCTTCGCACGGGTGCGGACGCGGCCACCGACCGCGGCCGCGCAGCGGCTCGAGTCCGCGCTCGCGCGGCCTCGCGGGCTTCAGCGCGCGGAATTCCGCCAGACCGGTGACGGATGCGCGCGGACAACTGATCGAGAGCGCCGAGGGCACCGTCTCGCTGGCGCGACCCGGGCCGTTTCCGCTGGGACTACCGCGTGCCGGAGCAACTGATCGTCTCGGACGGCGTCACCGTCTGGTTCTACGACGTCGGGCTCGCACAGGTCACGATCCGGCGCCGCGGCCGACTCGCTCGCCGGGACGCCGGCGCATGCTGCTGTCGGGCGAGGGCGACCTCGGGCTGAATTCGAGATCAGCGGATGGCGGAGACTGACGAGGGGCTCGCCTGGAGCCGCCTGACGCCGAAGGAGCGCAGACGGCGACTTTCGCGAGCTGCGGGTCGGCATCGCGGCGGGCGAGCTGCGGCGCATGACGCTGCTCGACCGACTCGGGCAGTCGACGCGACTCGAATTCGACCGCATCGAGCGCAATCCGCGGCTTCGGCGAAGTCCACTTTCAGCTTCACGCCGCCGCCGGGCGTCGACGTCGTCGGCCGCGCGCCCGCGGGCGGCGCTTGACCGAATCCGGCTTTCGGCAGCTCTGGATCGGGGCGATCGTCGTCGTGGTCGCTGCATTCATCGTTGCCGCGAAGCCTGTCGCCGCAGCCGCCGTGCTGCCGAACGAGACCTGTCGGACAAGGTCGGCCATTACGCTCGCCTACTTCGTGCTCGGCGCTGCTTGGCTCCGGCATCGTCGGCGCCCGCGCGACTGTGGCGGGTGATGCTTCGGTGCTTCCTGCTCGGCCTCGGCCTCGAGGTGGCACAGGCGCTGTTGACCGACAACCGGCTGGCCGAATGGGGCGATCTGCTCGCCAACGCCGCCGGCATCCTGACCGCGTGGCTGATCGCCGGCAGCGGCCGGGCCGGGTGGGGGCTTCGCGTTGCCGACCGGTTCATTCGCGGCCGCGAACCATGAATGCAGGTCGCGAGCGGCTAGAATCCGGGCATCGTGCGCACGCAATCCGAATTGCCGATCGATCCGCCGCCAGGCGGCTACCGTCCGCTCGCGGATCGCATGCGGCCGCGGTCGCTGGCCGAATTCGCCGGCCAGCAGCACTTGCTCGCTGCCGGGCGGCCGCTTCATCGGCTGCTGACGGACGGCGTTGCGCATTCGATGGTGCTCTGGGGACCGCCGGGAAGCGGCAAGACCACGCTTGCGCGGCTCGCGGCCCAGTCCTGCAAGGCGCGGTTCATCGCGCTGTCGGCCGTCGTCGCCGGCGTCAAGGACATCCGCGAAGCAGTGGACGAGGCACGTGCGTCGCGTCGGGCGGGCGGGCCGCCGACCGTCCTGTTTCTCGACGAGGTGCATCGCTTCAACAAGGCGCAGCAGGACACGTTCCTGCCATTCGTCGAGGACGGCACGCTCGTCTTCATCGGCGCGACCACCGAGAATCCGTCGTTCGAGCTGAACTCGGCGCTCCTGTCCCGCGCGCGCGTCTACCTGCTGAAGCCGCACTACGACTGCCGAGCTCGCGACCCTCATCGAGCGGGCGATCGCCGATCCGGACCGCGGTCTTGGGCGCAAGCGCACTGCAGGCGACGCCTGAGGCGATTGCACTGCTGGCCGACGCCGCGGACGGCGACGCTCGCCGGGCGCTCAATCTGCTCGAGGTCGCCGCAGACCTCGCGGTCGACGCGGGCGATGCGCGCGCCTTGACGCATGGAGATCGTGCGCGAGGCTTCGGCAGGCGGTCATCGCCGCTTCGACAAGCGCGGCGAGCTCTTCTACGACCAGATCTCTGCGCTCCACAAGTCCGTTCGCGACAGCGACCCGGATGCCTCGCTTTACTGGCTGTGCCGGATGCTGGACGGCGGCTGCCGATCCCGGCTTCATCGCGCGCAGGCTCCTGCGGATGGCGAGCGAGGACATCGGCAATGCGGATCCGCGCGCGCTCACGCTGACGCTCGCGGCCTGGGACAGCTACGATCGCCTCGGCAGCCCGGAAGGCGAGCTCGCGCTCGCGCAGGCCTGCGTATTCCTCGCGCTCGCGCCCAAGAGCAATGCCGTCTACGCGGCGTTCGGCGCCGCGATGGAGGACGCGAAGTCGCAGGGCACGCTCGATGTTCCGCTGCATCTGCGAAACGCCCCGACGCGCCTGATGAAGGACATCGGCTACGGCAAGGGCTATCGCTACGCCCACGACGAACCGGACGGACTTGCGCCGGGCCAAACTCATTTCCCGGATTCGATGGAACCGCGCAGCTACTATGAGCCGGTGCCGCGCGGACTCGAATTGAAACTCGGGAAACACTCGAACGAATCCGGCAGGGCGCCGCGGTCCGACACGGCCAGACGACGGAGCACAGACGAAGGCAATGCTTGATATCCGGCAATTGCGGAGCGATCCGCAGGGCGTTTCCGCAAACCTTGCGCGCCGCGGGTTCGAGCTCGATCTCGCGCGTTTCACCGCGCTCGAGTCGCGCCGCAAGGAAGCCCAGATCGCGGTCGATGCGCTGCGAAACGAACGCAATACACGCTCGAAAGCGATCGGCCATGCCAAGGCCCAGGGCCAGGACGTGGCGCCACTGTTGGCGGAAGTGGAGACGCTCGGCGAGCGGCTGACGCAAGGGCGAACAGGAACTGGCGGCCCTTCAGGACGATCTCGACCGGTTGCTGCTCGACCTGCCGAACCTGCTGCACGACAGCGTGCCCGCCGGCCGCGATGCGACCGCCAATGTCGAAATCCGCCGGCACGGCGAGCCGCCGCGATTCGCGTTCGAGGCGGCCGATCACGTCGCGATCGGCGAAGGACTCGGCGGCATCGACCCGGTCGCCGCGAGCCGCTTGTCGGGCGCGCGCTTCGCGGTGCTGACCGGCCCGGTGGCCGCGCTGCACCGGGCGCTCGCGCAGTTCATGATCGACCTGCACCAGCGCGAGCACGGCTATCGCGAAGCCTGGGTTCCGTATCTCGTGACGCGCAAATCGCTGACCGGTACGGGCCAGCTGCCGAAATTCGAGCAGGATCTTTTCAAGCTCGCTCGCGAGCCGTCAGAAAGCGAACTTTTCCTGATTCCGACCGCGGAGGTTCCGCTCACGAACCTCGCGGGCGACCGGATCTTCGATGCCGGCGAACTGCCGCAGAAGTTCGTCGCGCACACGCCCTGCTTCCGGTCGGAAGCCGGTTCCTACGGCAAGGACACGCGCGGGCTGATCCGGCAGCACCAGTTCGACAAGGTGGAACTCGTGCAGATCGTGCGCCCGGAGCAATCCTACGCCGCGCTCGAGGAACTGACCGGGCACGCGGCGAAGGTGCTCGAACTGCTGGAACTGCCGTATCGCGTGGTCGCGCTCTGCGCGGGCGACGTCGGCTTCGCAAGTTCCAAGACCTACGACCTGGAGGTCTGGCTCCCGGGGCAGGGCGCGTATCGGGAGATCTCGTCCTGCAGCAATTGCGAGGCCTTCCAGGCACGACGCATGCAAGCGCGCTGGCGGAATCCGGAAACCGGAAAGCCGGAACCCGTGCACACGCTCAACGGATCGGGCGTTGCCGTCGGCCGGGCGCTCGTCGCCGTGCTCGAGAACTATCAGCAGGCGGACGGGAGCGTCACCGTGCCTGCCGTGCTGCGCTCCTATCTCGGCGGTCTGGAGCGCCTGAAGCCGGCCTGAT
Source organism: uncultured Gammaproteobacteria bacterium (assembly GCA_963819545.1). Taxonomy (GTDB): domain Bacteria; phylum Pseudomonadota; class Gammaproteobacteria; order Steroidobacterales; family Steroidobacteraceae; genus SCUD01. The sequence continues at coordinate 331,774 of CAWFWJ010000005.1, forward strand.
CAGTCGTCGGAAGCGACTCCGAGCAGGTGCAGCAGGCTCGTGAACAGGTTGAAGATGCTGACGTAGAGCGTGAGCGTCGCGAGGATGTAGTTGGTCTCGCCGCCGTGCATGATCTCGGCCGTCTGGTACAGGATCAGGCCGGACATCAGCAGCACGAACATTCCCGAGACCGCGAGCGACAGCATCGGCATCGAGAAGAAGATCGCGACCAGCCCGAGCAGGAATGCGGTCAGGATCCCGACCGAACAGGAAGCCGCCCATGAACGAGAAGCGGCGGCCGCTCTTGATCGCGTAGGCCGAGAGGCCGACAAAGGCGATGGCGGTGATGCTGAAGGCATTCATCACGACCGAATGCCCGTTGGGGATTGCTTTCAGGTAGTAGCCGATGATCGGTCCGAGCGTATAGCCCATGAAGCCGGTCAGCGCGAAAACCGAACAGCAGTCCCCAGGCGCTGTTGGCGGTCTTGTGCACCGCAAACAGCAGGCCGAAATAGCCGACGAGCGTAATCGCAAGGCCCGGGTGCGGCAGGTTCAGGGCGAGGGCGGTACGCCGCCATGACCGCGCTGAACGCCGAGCGTCGCCGACAGCAGGAGGTAGGTGTTCCGCAGCACCTTGTTGGTCGCAAGCGGCGATTCGCGGACCGCAGTGTGTTGCGTGGGAAGAGCGGGATTGCGTTCCATGGCGAGAGCCTCCGACGGAGCGTCCTGATATTCGCCTGATTATAGTGGAAATGAGCGCCTTTCGCGGACGGAGGGCACTGCGAAAAGGCGCCTGAGCGGCGCCTGATAGAATCCGCCCGGGGGCCGATTTCATTCCATCGGAGAGGTGGCAGAGCGGTTGAATGCACCGGTCTTGAAAACCGGCAGCCCTTCACGGGGCTCGTGAGTTCGAATCTCACCCTCTCCGCCATGTAAAGATGCGCGACCGGGGCCGTCGGCGCACTCGTTGGGAATTACGCACGTAAACACGCCAAACGATATGGGCGGCATTGACAGCGAGGTGTTTCTCGCCGGCGATCTGCTCGTCGAGGTGGGACAGCAGCGCGTCACGCGAGCGGGCATCAAAATCACCCTGCCCGATCTATCGTTTCAGCTGCTCCTGGCACTGATTCGGGTCGCGCCCAACGTCCTCAGCAACGACTTGCTCATGGCACGCGTCTGGCCCGGACAGATCGTAAGCCCGGAGACCGTGGCCAAGCGGGTCAACTTGTTGCGCGAGGCGCTGGGCGATGACGCGAAAGATCCGCGCTACATCGCCGGAGTGCGAAATCGCGGTTACCGGCTGGTCGCGGCCGCGTCTCCCGCACGACATCCGGCGCCGCCGGTCGAGGGTCCGTTGTCCGCGCCGGACGTAGTCACGCAGCCTATCAATGCTTCGTCAACAGTTACGTCGAAGACAAGCCGGCTGTGGTGGCTCGCGTTACCCATCCTATTGGCGGCCATTTTCGCGATCGCTATAGGCCGTCCGTACGGCGAATACAACTCGTGCTGCGGACGCCCAACTGACGACAGGCAATCCGCCAAGTGAAACTGCTGCAATCGGCGCGCGCGCACGCACGGTGGCCGTCCTGCCGTTCGACAATATCAGCGCAGATGCCGCCGACGCGTATCTGGCGCAGGGCTTGCCGGAAATGATTCTCAACCGTCTGTCTCGAATTGAGGGGCTGTCGGTCATCGCGCGCAATTCCTCATTCGCACTTCCAACCAAAAACATTGATTCAAGCGAGATCGGCCGGCGTCTCAATTCCGGATATCTGATCGGCGGCAGCGTGCAACGCGAGGCGGATCGGTTGCGGGTGGCGGTGCACCTCGTGGATTCGGCCGCAGGTACTCTGATCTGGTCGGCCCATTTTGATCGCGGTTTGCACGATATCTTCAGTATCGAGGATGAGATCGCCGATGAAATCGCGGACGCTTTGTCGGTGCGAATCGGAGCGGGCGCACCCAAACCCCCAGCCGGTGCCCGCAGTGCAAATTTGGAGGCTTATCTCGCCTTCTTGCGGGGTCGGACCTTGCTGGGGCGCTTCACGGTCGCCGAGTCGGATGCCGCAGTACCCTATTTTGAAAGGGCGATTGCGTTGGACCCCACTTTCGCGCCCGCCTACGCTTCGTTGTACGACGCGAAGATGCAAGCGGCCGATCAACGCCGGGAAGATTTGAGGGTGGCCAGGCAGCGCTACCGTCCTTTGATCGATCGGGCGCTTGAATTGGATCCCAAATTGGGCGCCGCATACTTTGCGCGTGCGATGTGGGGAGAGCAGCCATTCGATGCGAACGCGACAGTGGATAACCCGTTGATCGTTGCGCTCGAGCGCGACTTTCGCCAGGGCGCCGCACTGGATCCCAGCAACGGGCGCGGACTCGAGGCTTATGCCGGGTTTGTTTATTTTACACTAGGAAAGCCTGAGGAAGGCCGGAGCGTTCTAACGCGCGCCCTGTGGGTTGATCCGTTGTCAGCCAATGCGCGTTTCACGGATGCCGACATTAGTCTCTTCGATAGCGGCGTCAAGGTCTCGGACTCAAAAACTACTGCAGGTGCTGGAGCTCGATCCGAACTTCGTTCCGGCGCTCCAGCGCTACGGACTGCACCTTTGGCTGATCTACGGCAAGCTGGCCGAAGCCATCCAGATCATCGAGCATGCCATTGCGATCGATCCGAAGAATTCATTGTCGCGTCACTACGCCATGACGGTGTATCTCGACTTGGGCGATCCGAAAGCGGCACGCGCAGTAGTCGCCGGAGCGGCGCAAAGCGCGCGCGCCGTGGGACTGCTCTCGATGTACGTCGGCGATTGGCGGCGTGCGGGACTCTCGGCATACGATGAGGAGGGTTGGACGCGCGGCTACGAGATTTGCGAATTCTGGCAGAGCGCAGCGCTGCGCGACTATGCGTTGAAGACCGGAGAACTGAACCGGGCAATTGCCTTCATCAAATCGAAGTATTATTTCGCCGACGCTCCGGCGGCCCATCTGGACGTATGCACTTTCCGCGCCGCCGTCTATCTCTCGCAGCTCCTGGCCGCGGCCGGCCAAGCGGACCAGGCGCTCGCATTGCGGCGTGCCGCGTCATCGTGGAACGATGCCAACGAGGCCAAGTATCTGGCCGATTCACACCGCGTGCGCGCCGGGGTTCTGCTGCTTGACGGCAAACCGGATGCGGCGCTCGCGGAGCTGGCTGATTCTTTCCGTTTAGGATTCTACGCGCATTGGTGGTACACCATAAACTACGATCCCTTGTGGCTGCCGCTGCACGGCGACGCGCGATTCCAGGCTATCGCGGCCGACGTGCGGCGCTATGTCGCCGCGCAGCGCAGCGAGCTGGAAGCGCTGCGGCGACAGGGGGCCGTGCCGAGGCGCGCAGACCCGGCCGCTGCGCATTAGATCTGGGGCAGTGCCCACCCTTCGTCAACCAATTCAACCTGGACGATTCGGGCACTTTTGGTTACGACCCAGCCAATGCCAGTCTGCTGGGCAGGCAGGTCAGCCTGCAGGCTGTGAAGCGCTGGGGGCAGTGAGCCAGGTTTAAGTCAGTTCGACGATGGTTCGCGGCGTCCTGGACCACGATGCCGGACGTCCTTCCTGAATCTTCACGAAACAGGAACCCACCTTCACGCAGTGTTCATGCACGCCCGAGTGCTTTGGGCGACAAATGATCCCCATCGGCAACCGCCACAAGGGGATCACCATGTTGCGCTTAATCGGATCTGTGACGTTTCTGGCCCTGCTCATGGTCGGGTGCGGGGGCGGCGGCGATTCTAGCCCACCCACGTACACGGTCGGCGGCACAGTCACCGGGCTCGCTGGCCCTGGCCTGGTGCTGTCTAGTGATTTTGGCGGTGATCTGGCGGTCAGCGCTTCCGGCTCATTCACGTTCGGCACACGACTCCCGATTGGCAGCACATTCAACGTCGGGGTAAAGAACCAACCCACTTCGTCGCCTGTTCAGTTTTGCCAGACCACAAACGGCACAGGAACAGTTGCAGCAGCGAATGTGACGAATGTGACAGTCGCGTGCGGGAACGGGTATTCGGTCAGAGTCACGGTATCGGGGCTGCAAGGCTCCGGCTTGGTACTTCAAATTTCCGATCCGGGCACTGGCGGACATGGGCTTCCCGTCCACCCTGGGCATGACGTTGGCCCTCCGGTGCCGATCACTTCTAACGAGCCTTTCACCATTGTTGAAAGCCTTCCCACTGTTAGCAATTGGTTGGTTGCCCGTGTATCACAACAAGCTACCTCACCCGATCAATCCTGCCTGTTGCGCAACGCAATCAACTTCCAGGCCGGAAATGTCACAGATGTTGAGGTGGGGTGCACGCAGTTCGCCTATGTCACCAACGCTGGGGACAACACGGTCTCCGCCTACACCGTCGACCCTGCCAGTGGTGCGCTCGCAGCCGTTGGTGCGCCGGTCGCGACGGGCATGTCGCCCCACGCGATCGTCACTACCTACGATAGGAGATATGGATATGTATTCGTGGGAAACGAGGGGAGCAACGACATCTCGGCCTTCGCTGTCAACTTCCTAAGTGGCGCGTTGACGCCCGTGCCAGGCTCACCGTTTGCCGCGGGAACCGATCCCCAGGGCATGGCCCTCAATTTCGGAGCATCGACTCTCTACGTTGCGAACGCGGGGTCTGACACGGTTTCCGCCTACAACATCGATTACTCCAGCGGTGCGCTCACTGCGCTGCCGGGGTCGCCTTTTCCCGCTGGCAAGAACCCGACATCGATTGCTGTTGACTCCTTCTATGGCACTGTCGTCGTAGCGAACCACGGCGGCTCGAACGACATTTCGGCATTTGATTCGAACCTGACTCCAGTCCCCGGGTCGCCGTTTCCCGCTGGCGGCAACCCGCTCAGCCTGGAATTCGGGGGCGGCTTCAACTTTCTCTACTCGGCAAACCCGGATACCACGAACCCAAGCGTATCGGGCTTCAGTTTCGACCCCGCTACCGGGACATTGTCGCCGCTCAGCGGCTCGCCATTCCCGCTGCCGGTGAGCCACTACATGGCCATCGAACAAACCGGAATACAAATCGGAAGTAACTCGATCCACGGTTACCTGTATCTCACGACGGACGCAAGCATCGTCGGCTATGCCTTGGATTGGACCACCGGCGCGCTGACTGCGTTGCCGGGATTCCCGGTTGCCGCCGGCGCAAATGCCTATTCGGTGAACATATCTGGGGAATCAGTTTCTCTATGTCGCCAACGAGGGCGCGGCGAATATTAGCGGCTTCGCACTGGACGTCATTACCGGCGCACTGACCCCTATGCCCGGCTCACCCTTTCCGGCAGGTAACCACCCGAAATTTATCGCGACGTTTTGAATTCCCGGAGAAACTCAGATATGGAACCGCATATCAATCACGAGCGGCCTGGCTGGCGCGGAGCCTGGCTCCAGGACCGCTGCCACCAGGGTTTTGAGGTCCCGGAGGCTGAGTGTCTGTGCCTGCGGACGTACTACAGGATTGACGGCATACAGATGTTGATACCGAACTATCAGTGCAGCGCGCCGATCTACGACTACGTGCTCGGGGAAGTGGTGTTTCCGTCCTTCCTGAATCTTCACCAAACAGGAACCCACCTTCACGCAGTGTTCATGCACGCCCAAGTGCTTTGAGCGACAAATGATCCGCATCGGCAAACCGCTTCAAGGGGATCATCATGTTGCGCTCAATCGGATCTGTGACTGTTCTGGCTTTGCTCATGGTCGGGTGCGGCGGCGGGGGTGGTGAATCGGGCCCGCCACCGCCACCTCCCACTTACACGGTCGGAGGCTCGGTCTCCGGGCTGGTGGGCTCAGGTTTGACACTTGTCCTTTGCGCACCAGGAGTAAGCGGTCCACACGGCACCTATACTCCAGGTCCTTGCTTCAGTGAGTTCAGGGTCGGCGTCAACGGCGCGTTTACTCTGGACTCTGCTTATTCCGCCGGTTACATGGGCGGCGACTTCGTCGCCATTGCCCAACAACCCACTTCGCCTGCGCAGTACTGCGTACTCAATAACTCGAAGGTCAGCATTCACAACGCCAATGACACCAGCGTCACGGTGTCCTGTACGAAATTCTCCTACGCCACCAACGCCGCGGACAACACGCTCTCGGCCTATAGCGTCGACGCGAACACCGGCGCGCTCACCGCCATTGGCACACCGACTGTCGCGGGCGAATCCCCCCACGCAATTCTCGGTCTCGATTACAACTACTTCGATGACAAGAAATATGTCTTCGTCGCCAATGGGGGTAGCAACAATGTTTCCGCTTTTGTCGTTGACAGCACAACTGGCACATTGAACACCGTTCCAGGCTCTCCCTTTCCCGCCGGTACCGACCCCCAGGCCATGGCCTTTTTCAATGGTTTATCTATTCTCTATGTTGCAAATTCAGGCTCTGACAGCCTCTCCACCTACTTCATCGACCCGGACAGTGGAGCATTGATCGCACCCTCCACAATTGCCACGGGCAAAAGCCCGGCGTCGATAGTTGTGGACAACAACGGCATTGTCTTCGTTGCGAACCACGGGGGCTCGAACGACATTTCAGCATTTACTCTATTGGCCAGCGACTTGCCGAATCAATTCAACCTGACCCCACTGCCCGGGTCGCCGTTTCCCGCTGGCGGCAGCCCGCTTAGTCTGGCGCTCGGGGCCGCGGGCAAGTTCCTTTACTCGGCAAACCCGGACGCCACGAACCCGAGCATATCGGGCTTCAGTGTCGACCCGAACACCGGGGCATTGTCGCCGCTCAGCGGTTCGCCATTTCCCCTACCGGTAAGCCATTACATCGTCACCGATCAAACGGGCGCCTACCTGTATGTCACGGCGGGCGCAAACATTGTCGGCTATGCCATCGATGCGACCTCCGGTGCGCTCACTGCGCTGCCGGGGTTCCCGGTTGCCGCCGGCGCGGATGCCTATTCGATAACCATTGATCCGACCAACCAGCTTCTTTATGTGGCTAATGATGGCGCGGCGAATATTAGCGGCTTCGCACTGGACCTTTTGACCGGCGCACTAACCCCTATGGCCGGCTCACCCTTTCCGGCAGGTAGCCACCCGAAATTCATCACCACGTTTTGAAAGCCCGGAGAAACTCAAATATGGAACCGCGCAGCAATCACGAGCAGGCTGATTGGCGCGGAGCCTGGCTCCAGCTTGGCCTGGGCTAGGCCGATGCGGCTCATCGGTGCGTTCATGACCTTGTGTGCACTGGTCGCCTGCGGCACGGGCGGGCAGGCTTCGCTGGCGACGCCGGTGTTCTCCTACAATGGGTCCATCCCTTTTCCGGCGGTGATCGGCGAGTCGATGGCACTGACGCCCGCAGTGTCCGGGACGGTGGGCCACTACACGGTCAGTCCCCCTTTGCCGCCGGGCCTCTCGCTCGATGGGCAAAGTGGGGTCATTTCCGGTACGCCGACGCAGGCCAGTGGACCAGCGACCTTTGTGGTGAATGCCAGCGGCGCCGGAGGCCGTGCCTCGTTTCCATTGGTGCTGAGCGTGACCCAGCCGCCGAGCGGTTTGTCCTATGTCAGTCCGGTCAATGCGACCGTGGGTGCGGCACTTGCGCCACTGAGCCCCAGCATCGCCGGAACCGTCGAGCACTATGCGGTTTCGCCGACCCTGCCCCCAGGCATTGTGCTTAGTTCAACGAGCGGGATCGTCTCGGGTATGCCGCGCGAAGCGAGGAGTCTGGCGGCCTATACGATCACGGCGAGCAGCCTGGCCGGGAGCACGCGCTTCGTTCTGCTGCTGACCGTGGCTGCGCCGTCGGCACGCAGCGGCCATTGACCGGCGCGGCGGGGTCGTTACCGGATAGGTCGACCGACCCCGGGGCTGCGCCGTGCAATCTGGAAGGGCCCGCGGGTGGGGCAGGGGGCGTGAGTCAGAGAAGCGCTAGCCGCCACATTGGCTGCCAAGCTGCGCGACGCAACCAAGCAGCCAGCAAGTTGCACTCAAGTTGCAAATTGACGAAAGAGCCGAAATAGTCCGGGAAGCGCCGGTTTCTGGGACCCTTCCAAATGCGTGTTTGTGTGCGATGCGGTTGCGCAAGAATGCGTTACGCAGAACTTGAAAACCGGCAAAGTCGCGAGACTTTCGTGAGTTCGAATCTCACCCTCTCCGCCATGTAAAGATGCGCAGCCGGGGCCGCCGGCGCACTTATTCCCGACGCGGCGTCGTCCTTGGATCTCTCATTGGGGATTGCGCACCATTCAGTAGCTCGGATCAGACCGATGAACCACAGTCAGAACGACTTGGACGGCATTGACAGCGAGGTTTTTCTCGTCGGCGACCTGCGTGTGGATGTCGGACAGCAGCGCGTCACCCGTGCTGGCATCGAAATCACGCTACCCAATCTATCGTTCCAGCTGTTTGTGGCCCTGATTCGCGTCGCGCCCAATGTCCTCAGCCACGAGTTACTCATGGAACGGGTCTGGCCCGGACTGGTCGTGAGCCCGGAGACTCTGACCAAGCGGGTCAACCTGTTGCGCGAGGCGTTGGGAGATGACGCGCAGGAGCCACGCTACATCGTCGGAGTGCGAAGTCGCGGTTACCAGCTGGTTGCGGCCGTGTCTCCCGCCGGGCGTCTGGCGCCGCCGGTCGAGTCGTCACGTGCCGGTTCGACAATCGAGTCTCGAACAATCACGACGAAGTCGAGCCGGATGTGGTGGCTCGTGTTACCCATCCTGTTGGTGGCCATCTTCGCGATCGCAATAGGCGTCCGTACGGCGAATCAGATCTCGTGCCGCGGACGCCCAACTGGCGTCAGACAATTCGCCACGCGAAACTGCTGCAATCGGCGCGCGCGAGCGCACGGTGGCCGTACTGCCCTTCGACAGCATCAGCGCGGATCCCGCAGATGCCTATCTGGCGCAGGGACTGCCGGAGATGATTCTCAATCGTCTGTCGCGAATCAGTGGACTTTCGGTCATCGCGCGCAATTCCTCATTCGCACTTGCCACCAAGAGCATCGATTCGCGCGAGATCGGCCGGCGCCTCAATTCCGGCTACCTGATCAATGGCAGCGTACAGCGCAAGGCCGACCGCCTGCGAGTTGCGGTGCAACTCGTGGACGCCGCAGCTGGCACTCAGGTGTGGTCCGCCCACTTCGATCGGGCCTTGAGCGACATCTTCAGCGTCGAAGATGAGATTGCCGACCAGGTTGCTGACGCGCTCTCGGCGCGGCTCGGCGGCTTCGAGACTACACCGGTCCACAATGAGCACAGCAACAATATCGAGGCCTATCTCGCCTTCCTGCGTGGTCGCGCCCTGTTGGGACGGTTCACAGTGACCGAATCGGAGGCCGCGGTGCCGTATTTTGAAAAGGCGTTAACGCTGGATCCTAATTTCGCGGCCGCCTACGCTTCTTTGTACGATGCGAGGATGCAAGCGGTCGGCGGACGCCTGGAGGATTTGACGCTGGCCCGGCGGCGCTACCGTCATTTGATCGATCGGGCACTTGAATTGGATCCCAAGTTGGGCGCCGCATACTTTGCGCGTGCGATGTGGGGAGAGGCGCCAAACGATGCGAGCGCGACAGTGGATAACCCGTTGATCGTTGCGCTCGAGCGCGACTTTAGCCAGGGCGCCGCCCTTGATCCCAGCAACGGCCGCGGGCTTGCGGCTTACGCCGAGTTTCTCTATTGGACACTGGAACGACCCGAGGAGGGCAGGAGCGTTCTGAAACGCGCCTTGTGGGTCGATCCGATGTCAGCAAGTGTGCGTCTCACGGATGCCGTGCTCACCCTCGACGACAGTGGCGTGAAGGCTTCCGAGCAAAAGAATCTGCAGGTGCTGGAGCTCGATCCGAACTTCGTTCCGGCACTGCAGCGCTACGGCGTATTCCGTTGGCGGTTCGACGGCAAGCTGGTGGAAGCCATCCAGTTTACCGAGCATGCCATTGCGCTCGACCCGAACAATTCGCGGCTGCGTCTGAACGCGGAGGCGCTGTATCTCGATCTGGGCGATGTGACGGCGGCGCGTGATGTGGCCGCCGGCATGCCGCCCAATGTGCGCACGGCCGGGCTGCTTTCGATGCACGAGGGCGATTGGCGGCATGCGGGACTCGCTGCATACGATGAGGCGGGCTGGACAAAGGACGACGACTTCTGCCAAAACTGGCTGGCAAGCGAAGCGATTCGCGACTATGCAATGAAGACGGGAGATTTGAGCCGGGCGATTGCGTTCATCAAACTGAAGTACTATTTGGGCGACGCTCCAGCGGCACACTTGGACCCATGTAGTTTCCGCGCGGCCGTCTATCTTTCACAGTTAATGGCCGCTGCCGGCCAAGGCGCGCAGGCACTGGCGCTGCGGCGTGCCGCGTCATCGTGGCTAGACGCCAACGCGACCAAGTATTTTACGGGCGCTGGACGCCTGCGCGCCTTGGTTCTGCTGCTCGACGGAAAGCAGGACGCGGCGCTCACCGAACTGGCGGATTCATTCCGATCAGGGAATTACGCAGATTGGTGGTACACCATGAAGTACGATCCCCTGTGGTTGCCGCTCCATGGCGATCCGCGATTCCAGGCTATCGCCACCGACGTGCGGCGCTATGTCGACGCAGAGCGCAGCGAGCTCGAAGTGCTGCGCCGACACGGGGATGTGCCACGGCGCGGAACCCCGGCCACCCGGCACTGAAATGGTTAAAACCACGTGAATGCGGGAGGCTACGAATTGCTATCGGAGTGCTGGGCTCGGGCTAGTCCTGGGCCTGTCCAGGGTGGTTTTGGCGCAAGTTGAGACCACAGATGCGCACACGCCCATCACTGCCGACGCAGCAAGACTCGATGAAATCGTCGTCACAGGGAGCCTGATCCGCGACGCGGAAGCCGCGGGCTCCAAGTTGACCGTCATTGGCCGCGATCAGATCGACGCCAGCGGCTACGGCAAAATCGAATACGTGCTGGCGACCGTGACGCAGAATTTCAATCAAAACAACGGGGCCGTTGTCGAAGGAAATCACTTTTTCAACCTCAACCGCGGAGCCGAGGTGCAATTGCGTGGCCTGGGCGCCGGTACGACGTTGACGTTGATTAATGGACAGCGTCAGGGCACGAGCGGCCTCCAGGGGACATTCACCGACGTATCGACCATTCCCGCCTCCGCCGTTGAGCGCATCGAGATCTTGCCTGAGGGGGCCGCCGCCTTGTATGGATCGGATGCCATCGGCGGCGTGGTGAACATCATTCTGCGCAGCAACTTCAATGGGTTCGAAACCCGCCTGCGCGCGAGTACCGCAGGCGGCGATGCCGACGAGCGGGGAATCGCCCAACTCTGGGGCCACGCCTGGTCGCGTGGTCATGTGCTGTTGGGCTTTCAGTACGACGACAGCGCCACCCTGGCGTGCAGCGCGCGCGCCTACTGCGCCGCGAACGCTGACTTCAGGCGTTTCGGCGGCAGTGATTTTCGCGGCGTCGGCAGCAATCCCGGCACCATTGTCGATCCGGATACCCTGGCACCGATCGCTGCCATTCCGCACGGACAGGACGGTACGCAGCTCACGGCGGCGCAGCTCATCCCGGGCGCTGTCAATTATACGAACAATGTCATCTACAACGACATTCTGCCCAGTCAGACCATGCGCAGCGCCTTCGTGAGCTCATCCTACCGGCTGGCAGACAATTGGGAGATATCGTTCGACGGTCGCTATTCGTCGCGCGAGTTCAAATCTACTTTTCCGCAACCGGCGGGTGACTTTACGGTTCCTGCGAACAATGCATTCAATCACCTCGGCGGGCCCGTGGTCGTGGCCTACGATTTCACCTCTGACCTGGGTCCGGTCGTCGACAGTGGGCCGACTGAGGCGTCCTTCGCCTCAGCGGGAGTCAAGCACGTGCTGCCGGGAGGGTGGCAGGCGAGTCTCGCGGCCAACTATTCAAGATCAAGGGACGAATTTGTCGAGGTCAATAACTTCAGCTACTTCGGCACGGACGCCATCGATGCCGCACTCGATAACTCCGACCCAACGGTGGCACTCAACATATTCGGCGATGGCTCGCACACGAACTCTGCAACGCTGCTCAGCTTGGGTACCGTTCTCGACGTCGTGAATACCTTTACCACCACTTCGGCAAACGTGATCGCGGATGGTCCTGTATTCGACGGGACCGCCGGCGCCATCCGACTTGCTGTCGGGGGTGACTTTCGCAAGGAGCATTCCGACGGCACCAATATCGGGGACGGCAAAGAGAACCGTGGCAGAGAGGTCGCTGCCGCATTTTTTGAACTTGCGGTTCCGATCCTGGCCGGGCAGCAGAATTCAAATGTCAATCGCCTGGACTTGTCGCTCGCTGGCCGCTACGACCGGTATAGCGATGCGGGTACTACCTTTAACCCGAAAGTGGGCTTGAGTTGGCAGGCCTGGCGTCTCCTCCGGCTGCGTGGTACCTGGGGAACCTCGTTCCGGGCACCGCCATTCTTTTGGTCCAATCCCGACCAGATCGGTGACGTTTGGATATTCGACGTCGTTGATCCCCAGTCTCCGACCGGACAATCACGCGCACTCGGGGTGTTTGGGCCGATCCCGGATCTGCAGCCGGAGACGGCGAGTGCCTGGACGGTCGGCATGGACGTAACTCTCCCGGCGGCACCGGGCTTTACGCTGTCACTGACGTATTTCGATATCGATTACCGGGGGAAAGTCCAACCGCCTGGGCCAGAGGCCGCCGAGTTTCTCACGCGCGAGAATGAATTTGCCTCACTGATCACGCGCAATCCGACCCAGGCGCAGATCGATGCCGTTTGCTACAGACCACCGCTCAATGGAGGGGATTGCAACCAACCGATCGACGCTATTCTCGACAACCGGTTTCGCAACCTGGCCAGCGTCAAGACACGCGGTGTGGATGTCGCCCTGGATTATTCCAACGACACTGCAAGAGGCCAGTGGGTTTACGGCCTGAACGGCACCTATATCTTTGACCAGAAGCAGCAGATCACGCCGACGGCGCCAGTCTTTGATTACGTGGACACCGTCGGCAACCCGCTGCAGGTCCGTTTTGCCGGGCATGTATCCTGGTCACTGCAGCGGTGGACGGTACAAGCGACCGTGAACTACACCGGTCCGTATCGGGATCCCGGCTCTGTGCCCGTTCGAAGTGTTGATTCTTGGACGACGGCTGATTTCAACGTCGGCTACCACGTCGAGGGCGGGCAGGGTTGGCTCGCTGACACGCAATGTAATTTCGGGATCAATAACCTTTTCGACCAGCGCCCGCCCTTCGTCAATCGATATGACCTGTTTTCTGGGACTCTGGGCTATGACGCGGCCAATGCCACCGTTCTCGGAAGGCAGGTCAGCCTGCAGATTGTGAAAAGCTGGGGGAAGTGAAACTTCCGGGAAACATCACCCTACCTTCACGCAGAGTTCATGCACGCCCACACGCTTTGAGTGACAAATGATCCCCATCGGCACACGACCGCAAGGGGATCATCATGTTGCGCTCAATCGGATCTGTGACGGTTCTGGCCCTGCTCATGGTCGGGTGCGGGGGTGGCAGTGACTCGGGCCCACCGCCACCGCCACCCCTACCGGTCGTGGTCGATGCATCCCCGCCCCCGGCGGGCGTTGTGACCAATGACTACGGTTTCTATTTCAATGCGAACGGCGGTTCGCCACCGTTCAGCTGGACGGTCACGGCCGGCGCCTTGCCGGGCGGACTCACGCTCGCCCCGGATGGCACGCTTTCAGGCACGCCAACCGCCATCGGCTCGTTCACTTTCACCGTCAAGGCGACCGACAGCGCGCAGCCGGCCGGGACTGGATCGCATCCCTTCAGCGTTACGATCGATGCGCCCGCACCGCTCGTGATCGACCCGGGGCTAACGCCGGACGCGGGTGTGCACGGCACGGCGTATGGCTTCATGTTATTCGCCACGGGCGGTTATTTGCCGCTCAGCTGGACGGTCACGGCCGGCACCTTGCCACCGGGCCTCACGCTCGGTCCTGACGGCTTGCTCAGCGGCACGCCAACGAAAGCCAGCTCGACGCCGTTCGCATTTACGGTGACCGTCACCGACAGCAGCACACCGACCCCGGCAACGAACTCGCTCCCCTATGCGATCACCATCAGCGAACCCGGGCCGCCAACAGTCAACAACACGCCGCCGCCCACAGCGACAGTAGACTCGCCGTATAGCTTTCCATTTACGGCAAGCGACGGACTCGCTCCGCTCGTCTGGACCCCGCCGACCGCGCCGATGGGAGGCTTGGCCGTCAACCTTGACGGCCTCCTGAGTGGTACCCCGTCAACACCAGGCATCTTCCCCATCACGCTGACGGTCAAGGACGCACTGAATCAGAGTTCGCCGGTCACGCCCTTCACGGTTCGCGTCGCCATGGCCCGGCCGGCGGCGGCGTTCATGGCCACGGGGAGCATGACTGTCGCCCGCGACGCGCATACAGCGACGTTGCTGCAGAACGGCCAGGTGCTCATCGCCGGCGGCACCGACCGGTCGTCTGGGTTGGCACCCGCGGAGTTGTATGACCCGACAAGTCAGATGTTCACTGCGACGAGCGGCAGCATGACGATCGCGCGGTTCGGGCACAGCGCTACGCTGCTCGACAATGCAACGCTGCCAAACTACGGCAAGGTCCTGGTGACCGGCGGAGGGAGCCAGACCGCGGAGTTCTATGATCCGACGGTCGGTACGTTCACGGCGACCGGCAGCATGGTTGCGCCACATACCGGGCATACCGCGACACTGTTGCAGAACGGCCAGGTACTCATCGCCGGCGGTGAAACAGCCAAAACCGAGCTCTTCAACCCGTCCACTGGCGCATTCACGGCGACCGGCGACATGACGGCCTCGCGGACCGGGCATACGTCGACGCTGTTGCCCGATGGGCGCGTGCTGATCACCGGGGGCGCAACGGTCGGATCTGTGGTCGCTTCCGCAGAACTCTACAATCCCGTGAGTGGCACGTTCACCGCGACCGGCAACATGAGCGCGGGACGCTCCGCGCACACAGCGACGTTGCTGGTCGACGGTACGGTCCTGATTACGGGGCCGGACAACACGGCCGAGCTATTCAGCCCCGGGACCGAAACCTTCTCAGTGGTTGGTGAGCTGATAACGCCGGGATCCAGTGCCACGGCGACACGGCGTAACGACGGCACAGTCCTCGTCGCGGGCGGCCGTAATGGGGCGTCGACCGCCACGGCGCAGCTTTTCGCTCCCGAAAGTGGGGGCTTCGTGGCGATGGGTTCGCTCATCACCGCACGGGACGGACATACGGCGACACTGCTGGTCGATGGCGCCGTGCTCATTACGGGCGGAACCAGTCGCAGGTGCGGGCGTGGTGGGTGCTCAAACACCGTGCTTTCGTCGGCTGAACTGTTCGAGTAGCGCATCTAGGGCGGTGCCGATCCTGATGGCCAGAGACCACGGCATTCAGAGGGGAATCATCATGCTGCGCTCAATCGGATTTGCAACTTGCCTGGCTTTGCTCCTGGTCGGGTGCGGCGGCGGCGGCGGCGGCAGCGGCGCGCCCCCACCGGCCGGGTGCGTGAGCACTGCTACCGTCGTCTGCACCCAATCGGGTCAGCTCCAGGGCGCGCTTGAAGGGAGCTACCGCGCCTTCCGCGGGATTCCCTTCGCCGCGCCGCCGGTGGGCGACTTGCGTTGGCATCCACCGGCGCCTCCGGCCAAGTGGCAGGGCGTGCGCCCCGCAACGGCGTTTGGCAACCGCTGCCCGCAACTCGATAGCAGCGGCATGCCCGTGGGGGACGAAGACTGTCTCACCCTGAACGTTTATGCGGTCAACCCGCCCGCGAGTTGGAAACAGCCGGTGATCGTGTTCATTCACGGCGGCGGGGAAAGGAAGGGCAGTGCGCAGATGCCACCGTGGGATGTCGCCCCGCCGCTTGCCGGCCACGGCGTGATCGTGGTGACCGTGCAATACCGCCTGGGGCTGCTCGGCTTCCTCGTGCACCCCTTGCTCACGGCAGAGTCGACGCAAGACTCCTCCGGAAACTATGCCCTGATGGATCTGATCGCGGCCCTGCAATGGGTGCACGACAACATCAGCGAGTTCGGCGGTGACCCGGCACGAGTGATGATCCTTGGCCATTCCAGTGGATCGTTGAACGTGCAGGCCCTGCTGGCATCCCCCGCGGCGGCAGGGCTCTTCTCGGCCGCCGGCATGGTGAGCGGCGTGCTCAAGGGCGATCTGATCGGCACCAGCATCGACACCGCCTATCGCTGGTATGCGGACGTGGACAGTGCCCTGGGCTGCGACACCGCCGCGGATGTACTGGCCTGCCTGCGAGTGGTGCCGGCGGACACGCTGGTGCAAAGCGGCCCCAACAGCGCCGACACCGGCTGGGTCAACATCGAACCCAGTGTCGTGCCCGAAGACCCTTACCTCAAACTGCAGCGGCTCGGCTCGCCGGTCCCTCTACTCATCGGCTCCACCAGCGATGAAGAGGCATTTACTTACGTGACGGGCCCCGCCCTGGATGCCAGCGGCTACGCCACGATCGTCCACACGCAATTCGATCCCTTGGCGGCAGGCGCCGGCGACACGATCCTGTCGCTGTATCCGGAGAGCGATTACACCAACCCCAACTACGCGCTCAACGCCGTGGAAACAGATCTCTACTACACCCGCAATACTCGGAATTTCGCTCGTGACGTGAGTGGCGCCGAGCGACCACCGGTCTGGCGCTACCTGTTTACGCATCGCTACGAGAACGACTCCTTTCACAATGCGATGCGGGCGTTTCACTCGGCCGAGCTGCCTTTCATTTTCGGCAATTTGCAGACGTTGACGACGGGCATTCCCTACTCCCCGAGCAGCGCCGAGATCGCACTATCCAACGAAATGATGGACTACTGGGCACGGTTTGCGGCGACCGGCGATCCGAACGGACCCGGCGCGGTTCAATGGTTTCCATACGACGCCGGTGAAAACATCCTGCTGTTGGATAACAACATCATGAACCTGGCCGGAGGCTACCGAAACCCGCAGTGCGATTTTCTGTCGACCTTGCCTACCAGGTTTTAGGGCGCGCCGGAAATGCGCTTCGGCGTACTCCTGGTTCTGTTCTGGCTTGCTGGCTGTGGCGGTGGCGGCTCAGCGACTCCGTCGCCGCCGGCATTTTCGTACAACGGGTCACAACCTTTCCTAGCGGTTGTCGGCGAGGCCCTCACTTTAACGCCTGCGGTGTCCGGGCCGATCGACCGGTACGCGGTCAGTCCCGGATTGCCACCCGGCTTGTCACTCAATAGCTCGACCGGCGTCATTTCCGGTACGCCAATGAGGGGCAGCGGACCCGCGATCTTCGCCGTCACTGGATTCTATCGGGGTGGCCGCAGTTCCTTTTCTCTGGTGCTGAGCGTGACCGAGCCGCCGAGCCATCTTTCATACCCCAGTCCAGTGAAAGCTGCTGTGGGAGCGGCGCTCACGCCCTTGATGCCAACAATCGCAGGAACCGTCGAACACTATGCGGTGACTCCGGCCCTGCCGCCTGGAGTGCTGCTCGATGGCACGAGCGGCCTCATCACGGGCACGCCCAGGGGTGCGAGAGCATTGGCCCCCTACAAGATCACGGCGAGCAGTCTGGCCGGTAATACCAGCGCCATTGTCCTGCTGACCGTGACTGTTCCGTCGCCACGCAGCAGCAATTAACTGACGCGGCGCGGTCGTTTCCGGAAAGATCGACCCGCCCTGGGCTACGCTGGTGGGCCGCTTCCTGAATTCTTCCGGGAAACAGCATCCGGAGTTCATGCAAGCACCGACGCGTTGAGAGACAAATACCCCTGGCTCGAAAGGCCGGGAGGAGACTGTCATGAACTCAACATTGCATCGGCTGGCCTGTTTCGTATCCGCAGAGATTCTATTGGCGACGCTCGCTGCGTGCGGCGGAGGCGGCTATAGCCCAGCACCCCCTGCGAGCGGCGGAGGCAGTGACCCGAGTTCAGCCACCCACACCGTCGGAGGCACGGTATCGGGGCTCCTGGGCTCCGGTCTGACACTGCAACTCTACCAACAGGGGTATGGTGCCAAGCCGGTTTTCATCAGCAATCCCCTGGAGATCAATGCGAACGGTGCCTTTGTTTTTGGCGAAGTCTTTCCAGACCACATAAGGACCGCGTATGTCGAGCTGAAGCACCAGCCGGTCTCGCCGGCGCAGGAATGCGTAGTCAGGGACGGCACGGTCAATGTACAGACCGCAAATGTGACCAACATCGATGTTGTGTGCGGGGAGTTTGCGTACGTCACCAATGCGGGGGACGACAGCCTATCTGCCTACACCATCGACGCGACCACCGGTGCGCTGCTGGCCGTCGGCACACCGATCGCCACGGGCACATCCCCTTTCGCAATCGTCGGTACCGAGGACAAGCGATATGTGTTTGTCGGCAACGAGGGGAACAATGACATTTCTGCCTTTGCCGTCGACGCCGCGACAGGCACTTTGACCGCCGTTCCCGGCTCGCCCTTTGCAACAGGCACCGATCCTCGAGCATTGGCTCTCTTTCAGGATTATCTGAATGATTCCTATGAGCCCGTCGTGGCATATCTTTACGTTGCCTCCGGAGGCTCCGACAACCTCTCGGCCTACGCCGTCAATGCAAGCACCGGCGCGTTGACGCCACTCTCGCCCGCCACTTATGCAACGGGCAAGGGCCCGTCGTCGATTGCCGTAGGCCCTGGTCTCGTATATGTGGCGAACAACGGGGGCTCGAATGACA
The DNA here is from genome assembly GCA_963819545.1 of uncultured Gammaproteobacteria bacterium. GTDB lineage: Bacteria > Pseudomonadota > Gammaproteobacteria > Steroidobacterales > Steroidobacteraceae > SCUD01. The sequence goes on from CAWFWJ010000005.1 coordinate 350,476, forward strand.
TTTCGGCCTTTTCGATCGACCTGCAGACGGGCGCCCTCACGGAGGTAGCCGGATCACCGTTTCCCGTAGGCGCGAGTCCGCTGAGTCTGGCATTCGGGGCAGGGGGCAATTACGGGAGATGGGGCAATTGTCTCTACGTCGCAAGTCCCGACGGAGTGAACTCGAGCATTTCGGGCTTCGCCGTTGATTCTTGGAGCGGCGCATTGAGGCCGCTCAGCAGTTCTCCATTTCCCGTGTCCGTGAGCAATCACATTGCAACTGATCGCAGGGGCCACTTCCTGTTTGCCACGACGGGCGCAAACGTCGTCGGCTACGGCATCGATGTGGCCACATGTGCGCTCACGCCGCTTCCGGGGTTCCCGGTTGGCGCGGGCGCGAATGCCTATTCAGTGACCATCGATCCGTTAAACCAGTTTCTCTATGTCGCTAACGACGGCGCGGCCAATATTGCCGGTTTCACATTGGACGCCTCGACCGGTGCACTGACCCCTATGTCCGGCTCACCCTTTCCCGCCGGGAATCGTCCGGATTTCTTGGCGACGTTCTGAATGCGCGGAGAAACTCAAATATGGAACCGCGTATTAATCACGGGCAGCCTGGCTGGCTCGGAGCCTGGCTCCAGGACCGTTGCCGCCGGGGGTTTGAGGTCCCGGAGGCTGAGTGTCTGTGCCTGCGGACGTCCTACAGGGTTGACGGCAAACCGATGTTGACACCGAACTATCGCCCCAGCGGGCCGATCTACGACTACGCGCTCGGGGAAGCGGCGTTTCATCGGCTCCAGCCCAGTCTGGGCTAGGCCGATGCGGCTCATCGGTGCGTTCATGACCTTGTGTGCACTGGTCGCCTGTGGCGATGGCGATCCAGTGTCTCTGCCACCACCAGAATTGTCGTACAACGGTTCTCAACCCTTTCCCGCGGTCGTCGGCGAGGCGATCGCTTTGACGCCTGCGGTGTCTGGGCCGATCGACCAATTCGCGGTCAGTCCTGCATTACCACCCGGCCTATCACTGAATTACTCGACCGGCGTCATTTCCGGTACGCCGACGCAGGCCAGTGGACCAGCGACCTTTGTGGTGAATGCCAGCGGCGCCGGAGGCCGTGCCTCGTTTCCATTGGTGCTGAGCGTGACCCAGCCGCCGAGCGGTTTGTCCTATGTCAGTCCGGTCAATGCGACCGTGGGTGCGGCACTTGCGCCACTGAGCCCCAGCATCGCCGGAACCGTCGAGCACTATGCGGTTTCGCCGACCCTGCCCCCAGGCATTGTGCTTAGTTCAACGAGCGGGATCGTCTCGGGTATGCCGCGCGAAGCGAGGAGTCTGGCGGCCTATACGATCACGGCGAGCAGCCTGGCCGGGAGCACGCGCTTCGTTCTGCTGCTGACCGTGGCTGCGCCGTAGGCACGCAGCAGTCATTGACTGGCGTGACGCAACCAGGCGGTCAGCAAATTGCGCCTCGCGATTCTGTACCGGGAAACCCCGCCTGATCGGCCTCCAGCGGGCCCCTGACCAATTTGCTTTTGCGTGTGGCAGAGTTGCGCAGAAATGCGCTCTGCGGAGTTCCGATTGCCGAAGAATGACGACACACGCGACAGCAAGTCCGATCTTTGCCTGTCCGCAGATGAGATGCGCCAGCTTGCGGCCGCGGCGACCGAGCGCCTGATCGCGCGACTCGAGTGCCTTCGCGACGAGTTGCCCTGGCGGGGTGCCACGCGCGCGGAACTCGAGCCGCTGCTTCGTGAGCCGCCGCCGGAGGAGGGCCGCGACGCCCTCGCCGTGCTCGAGCGCGCGACGACGGACGTCCTGTCCGATCGCCGCACGGGTGGATCATCCGCGCTTCTTCGCATTCGTGCCGTCGGCACCGACCTGGCCGGGCGTGATCGCCGACTACCTCGCGGCGGGATTCAACATCTTCCAGGGTACCTGGCTCGGATCGGGCGGCCCGAGCCAGCTCGAACTCGTCGTGATCGACTGGTTCCGGCAATGGGTCGGCTATCCGGAGACGGCCGGCGGCCTTTTCACGTCCGGCGGCTCGGCGGCGATCCTCGACGCCCTGGTTGCCGCGCGGGAGCAGGCGGGTGCACCGCAGCGGCCAGCGATCATTCTTGAGCGACCAGACGCATTCGGCGGTCGAGCGAGCGGCGCGGATCATCGGCGTGCGTCGCGACGGCATCATCGTGTCCCGCGCGATGCGGAATTCCGCCTGCCGCTGGCCGCGCTCGCGCAGGCGTTGCAGACCGCGCGCAAGCGAATGGCTTCACGCCGATCGCCGTCTGCGCGAATGCGGGCACGACGAACACGGGCGCGATCGACCCGCTGCCTGAGATCGCGGCGTTCTGCGCGGAACGAGAAAATCTGGCTGCACGTCGATGCCGCCTACGGCGGTTTTGCCGTGCTCTGCGAGCGCGGGACGCAATTGCTGGAGGGCATGAGCGCCGCCGATTCGATCAGCCTCGATGCGCACAAGTGGCTGTTCCAGCCTTTCGAGGCGGGCTGCGTGCTGGTCCGGACGTCGCGACACTCGTGCGCGCCTTCAGCGTCAATGCGGAATACCTGCAGGACACGAAGCTCGGCCTCGAGCAGGTCAACTTCGCGGATCGCGGCTACCAGCTCACGCGCTCATTCCGCGCGCTGAAGGTGTGGATGTCGATCCAGACTTTCGGGCTCAGCGCGCTTCCGGGAGGCCATCGCGCGCAGGCATCGAACTCGCGGAACGGGCCGGCGCGCTGGTTGAGCGGACACCGAGGGGCTCGAACTCCTGAGCCCGCCGTCGCTGGGCGTGCTGTGTTTTCGCTACCGGCCGGGCGGCGCCGCCTGGAATGCCGAGCGCGTCGAGAAGCTGAACGAAGTCGATCCAGGCGCGGGTGATCGAATCGGGGACCGCGATGATCTCTTCGACGCGCCTGCGCGGGACCTATTCGCTGCGCCTGTGCATCATGTCGCACCAGACGGCCTGGGAAGACGTGCGCGACGACGATCGAGCGGCATTCGCCGCGAGTTCGGCCGCAGCCTCGCTGGCGCCTGACCGGCCGCGCTATCATCAGGCGCATGCGCAAGGAATACGCGAGACCTGCGACGCCGACCATTGCTGGCGCCGGTCTGGATCGCCGCGCTGGCCGGCATCCTCGTCATCGCGCTCGGCATTCTGGCTCGTGAGCGCGGCCTCGACGACGACCGTCTTCGTCATGCGCCACGCCGAAAAGCTGACGACCAATCCGGACGACAAGGATCCGCCACTTGCGCCCGGCCGGGCGAGGCGCGGGCGCTCGAGCTCGCGCAGCATTTCGGCGGCGCGCCGAAGGGACAGGCGACTCGATGCGATCATCGTGACGGAACTCCGGCGGACGCAGGAAACGGTGCGCCCGCTCGCGAACCGCCTCGGAATCCCGGTCATCGTCGTGCCGGCGAGGATCCGGCGGGCGCGGCCAAGCGCGCGCTCGCATGACTTCCGCGGCGGACGCGTGCTGATCGTCGGCCACTCCGATACGGTGCCCGAGATCGTCGAAGGAGCTCTCGGGCGTCGACGTCGGGCCGATGTCCGACACCGAGTACGGAATCGTCTACATCGTCGCCGTGCCGCGCTTCAGCCGCGCGGCGGTCACGCGCTTCGACCTTGCCCTGAGCCGCAATCGCGCGCTCGACGAAGTCCTGGTGCCGGCCGATGCGCAGGTCGGCGAGCACGGCGTCGACGATCCGCCGTTCTCCGTCGATCAGGAAAGTGGCCCGCCGTACGCCGAAGCCGAGCGGACCATCCACTCGATAGGCCCTGATCGCGACTTTGTCTTCGTCCGACAGCAGCGTGAAGGGCAGGCCGTGCTTGTTCGCGGAAGCGGCCGGTGGCTCTCCGGTGACTGCGGACTCACGCCGACGACGCGAAGACCCGATGCAAGAATCTGCGCATGCAGGTCGCGCAGATCGCAGGCCTCTTTCGTGCAGCCCGGCGTGAAGTCCGCCGGGTAGAAATAGAGGATCAGCGGCTTGCCGTCGAGCAGATCGGAGAGCCGCCGTTCGCGCCCTCCTGGTCGGGCAGCGCGAAATCGGGGGCGCGTTCGCCGTTCTTCAGCATGGTCCGGTCTCCTCGTGCGACTCCGGGCCGCGGTACACGGTCTCCATGACTCCGTAGTTCGACCGGTGCATGCCCAGCCGGGCATAGACCTCCTGGGCACGGGCGTTGCTTCGGTCGACGTAGAGGCGGATTCCGCAGATCCGCGTGTCGGATGCGGCGCAGGCTCGGCCAGGTGGGCGTAAGCGCCCGGAAAACGCCGGCGCCGCGGTACCCGGCAAGCACATAGACGGACTGGATCCAGAGGAACAGGCCATTGCGCCAGTCGCTCCACTCAAAGGTGGTCATGAGCTGGCCGACCGCCTTGCCGTCGATCTCGGCCAGGTAGTAGCGGCCGAGCGTGGGATCGTCCAGCACGGCCTGGACGCCCGGGACGCAGCAGCGCCGGGTCCAGGGTCTGCCCTTCGGTCTCGGTCGCAAGCGCCGAATTGGCCGCGACAATGAATGCCAGGTCGGCCCGCGGTCGCGTCTCGGATCTTCATGGGCCGGCAACGGTACACGAATGCGGCACCGGCGTCGCCGGCCGGCTCAAGCGCTTGCTTGCTGCCCCGGCGGCGCCTCATTACAATCCCGGCCCTCTTCGTGGGGCGGTAGCTCAGCTGGGAGAGCGCTGCGTTCGCAATGCAGAGGTCGAGGGTTCGATCCCCTTCCGCTCCACCAATTTCTCCGATTTCCCGCATTGACAGTGCTTCGCGCGCGGGCCTAGCGTGAAGCTCGGGTGTCGCATCCCGCGACGCCCATCGGCGTCTGCATTTTCTGGAGTAGTCCCATGGCAGCAAGAAAGAAGGCAAAGAAGTCCGCGCGACGCCGCTCGGTGCAAAGCAAGCGCCGCACGGTTCGCAGAAAGATCAAGGTCGTTCGCCGGAAGAGTCGCGGTCAAGAAGAGGATCGCGCGGGTCAAAGCGCGCGTGAAAGCACGGAGCGTGGCCGGCAAGGCGCGGAGAACGGTCCGCAAGGCGGTACGCGCGACGCGTCAGACGGTCAGGGCCGCGAAGCGCCAGGCGCGTTCGGCGATCCGGAGCACTGCAAAGAATGTCCGGGCCGCGACCCGCAACGTCGAGAAGGCTGCGAACCAGTTTGTCAGCACGGCGGCCGCGAAAGTCGAACAGGCGACCGTTGCAGTCGACAAGTCGATGGCCGAACCGAAGCCAGTGTCCCTCGCTGCCGCTCAGGCCGCCTGAAGCAGGAATCGGCGATTTCATCTTGACCCGGGACCGGTCCCGTCGGGGCCGGTCCTCGGGTAACATTTTGCGGCGCTCGCCCCGGTAGCTCAGTGGATAGAGCGGCCGCCTCCTAAGCGGCAGGTCGTCGGTTCAACTCCGGCCCGGGGCGCCAGTTATTTACGGCTCCTGCGCTGCTGTCTTGATCGCAGCCGGCGCTCGTGTGCAATTGAAATGTCTTCCTTACCGTACCGGATCGGTCCCGTATAATTTGACAGGCCATGAGCCGCTCCCTGCGCGAACTCTACGAATCGAGCCCGTTCTCGAGCGCACAGGCGCCATACCTCGAGGAACAGTACGAACGATTCCTGAATGACCCGGCGAGCCTCACGCCGGAATGGCGCGAGTTCTTCGGGCAGTTCGGGCCGGTTGCCCGTCCTGCGGCGCGACCGCCGATAGCGCGGCCCGCGACGGCGCCGCGACCCGGTGCTGCAGGGCCCTCAGCCGCGGTGCGCCGGCGACGGATGGCGAGAAGCAGTCTGCCGTTTCTCGCCTCATCCAGTTCTATGCGAATCGCGGCCACCTGATCGCGGACATCGATCCGCTCGGCCTGATGCAGCGGCCGATGCCGAAGGTTCTCGATCCAGCTTATGTCGGGCTCACCGACGCCGACCTGAACACCGAGTTCTATACCGGCAGCCGCACCAGCGGCGTCGATAAGCAGATGAAGCCTGTCGGAGATCCTGAAGCAACTCCGACACATCTACACCGGGCGCATCGGGGCGGAATTCGCGCATGTCTCGACCGGCGACGAACGGCTCTGGCTCCAGGACCGCTTCCAGGACGGTCGCTTGAATCATCGATTCACCGAGCGAGGAGCAGCTGAATTTTCTCTGGCAGCTCTCCGCTGCCGAAGGCCTCGAGCGGTACTTGCACACCAAGTACGTGGGCCAAAAGCGCTTCTCGCTCGAGGGCGGCGACGCGCTGATCCCCTTGCTCGACGACGTCGTGCAGCGCTGCGGTGCCTCGGGCGTGGAAGAGATCGTGATCGGCATGGCGCACCGGGGCCGGCTCAACGTCCTGGTCAACGTGCTGGGCAAGTCACCGTCGATGCTGTTCTCAGAGTTCGAAGGCAAGTTCGAACCCGAATCGCTGAAGGGTTCCGGTGACGTCAAGTATCACAAGGGCTTTTCGGCGGATCTGCGCACCGCAGGTGGCAATGTTCATGTGGTGCTTGCGTTCAATCCTTCGCATCTCGAGGTCGTTGACGCGGTGGTCGAAGGTTCGGTCCGCGCCCGTCAGGAACAGCCGCGGCGATGTCGTGGGCGCCACGGTCGTTCCACTCCTGATCCATGGCGATGCGGCCTTCGCGGGACAGGGCGTCGTGATGGAGACGTTGCAACTGTCGCAGGCACAGGGTTTTTCGACTGGCGGGACGCTGCATGTCGTGATCAACAATCAGGTCGGTTTCACGACCGATCCGAATGATGCTCGCTCGACACTTTATTGCAGCGACGTCGCCAAGATGATCGAGGCGCCGATCTTCCATGTGAATGCCGACGATCCCGGAGGCGGTCGTGTTCGTCGCGCGACTGGCGCTCGAGTACCGCATGAAGTTCCGCAAGGACGTCGTCATCGACCTCGTCTGTTACCGGCGTCACGGCCACAACGAGGCCGACGAACCCGCCGCCACGCAGCCACTGATGTACCAGGCGATCCGCAAGCACGCGACCGCGAGACAGATTTACGGCACTCGCCTGGAACAGGACGGACGTCTGGCCGAAGGCCAGGCGGCGAAGATGATCGAGGACTACCGCCAAGGCCTCGACGAGAACCGCCCGCAGGCGCGGGCGTTCGCCGGAACGACGGGCAACCGATACACAGTCGACTGGAGCCGGCATCTCAACGCGGACGCCATCGGAGAAAGTGGCGACGGGCGTCGATCGCAAGCGCCTCGACTCGCTCGCAAGAACACTGACGAAGGCGCCGAGCGGATTCACGCTGCACCCACGGGTCGCTCGTATCATTGACGACCGCGCGCGCATGTATGCGGGACGAGCTGCCGCTCGACTGGGGCGCGGCAGAGACCATGGCCTACGCGACGCTCCTCGAAGACGGCTACGACATGCGCCTGACGGGGCAGGACTCGGCGCGCGGCACCTTTTTCCACCGCCACGCGGTGCTTCACGACCAGGCGACCGGGCGCACCGACGTGCCGCTCGCTCGCATCGCGAGGCGAGAAGGTCGCGATTCCGCGTGATCGATTCGACGCTGTCCGAGGAGGCGGTGCTCGGCTTCGAATACGGATTCTCGACCACGGATCCGGATACGCTCGTGATCTGGGAGGCGCAGTTCGGCGACTTCGTGAACGGCGCGCAGGTGATCATCGACCAGTTCATCACCTCGGGCGAGGCCAAGTGGGGCCGCGTATCAGGCATCACGCTCTTCCTGCCGCATGGTTACGAGGGGCAGGGACCCGAGCACAGCTCGGCGCGGCTTGAGCGTTTCCTTCAGCTCTCCGCCGAAAACAATCATCAGGTCTGCGTGCCGTCGACGCCGGCGCCAGATGTTCCACTTGCTGCGGCGGCAGATGCTGCGGGCGCTGCGCAAGCCGCTCATCGTGATGACGCCAAAGAGCCTGCTGCGCCACAAGCTGTCGATCTCGACGATGTCGGAACTCGCGAAGGGCAGTTTCCAGCCGATCATCGACGAAGTGGATCCGATCGAGGCAAAGAAGGTCAGGCGGCTCGTGCTGTGCAGCGGCAAGGTGTACTACGATCTGCTCGAGCGGCGGCGGGCGGAGAAAAATGTCGAGGTCGCCTTGGTCCGCATCGAGGAGCTCTATCCGTTCCCGGCGGAGGACTACCAGGCGATCCTGGACCGTTACCCAGGCGCAAGCGAAATCGTCTGGTGCCAGGAAGAGCCGCAGAACCAGGGCGCCTGGTACCAGATCCGGCACCGCCTGCAGGCGCCGCTCGCCGCGAGCCGGACGCTGCAGTACGCTGGGCGTGAAAGCGCCGCGGCGCCTGCCACCGGGATCCATGCGCTCCATCAGCGCGAACAGGAGGCGCTGGTCGCGGCGGCGTTGACCAGGAAGACTTCATGACGACCGAAGTGCGCGTGCCACAACTGCCGGAATCGGTCGCCGATGCGACGCTCGTCGTCTGGCACAAGAAGGTCGGCGAGACGGTGGCCCGCGACGAGAATCTTGCCGATCTCGAAACCGACAAGGTGGTGCTCGAAGTTCCGGCCCCGGTAGCCGGCGTCATCAAGTCGCTCGACAAGACGGCGGGCACTACTGTCACGAGCGGCGAACTTCTGGCTGTCATCGACGAGCAGGCATCGCAGGCTGCAGCACCCAAGGCCGCGCCGAAGGCCGAAATCAGGAAACCGGCCGCCGGTGCGGCGGCCCGCAAGGAAGAGGCGGCGTGGCAAGCTCTCGCCGGCCGCACGACGTCTGGTCGAGGAGAACCGCCTGTCGGCCGGACAGATCGCCGGCAGCGGCCGCGACGGCCGCATCTCGAAGAGCGATGTCGCGCATCACCTCGAAGCCGCGCCGACGCACGCGGCGGCATCGGGCGCCCGCGCGGACCAGCGCGTGCCGATGTCGCGACTGCGCGCGCGCATCGCCCAGCGCCTGGTCGAGGCGCAGGCGACGCAGGCGCTCCTGACGACATTCAACGAGATCGACATGCAGGCGCTCATGGCGCTGCGTGCCCGCTACAAGGAGGCGTTCGAGAAGCGTCACGGCGTGCGGCTCGGTTTCATGTCGTTCTTCGCCAAGGCCTGCATCGAGGCGCTGCGGCGCTTCCCGGTCGTCAACGCCTCGGTCGAGGGCGGCGACATCGTCTATCACGAGTACTACGACATCGGGGTCGCGGTCTCGACCGATCGCGGGCTCATCGTGCCCGTGCTGCGGGATGCCGATCGCATGGATTTCGCTGCGATCGAAAAGGCGGTGACCGGATTCGCGGAGCGCGCGCGCAACGGCACGATCACGATCGAGGAGCTGACCGGCGGGACGTTCTCGATCACGAACGGCGGCGTGTTCGGCTCGCTGATGTCGACGCCGATCGTGAACGCCCCGCAGAGCGCGATCCTCGGCATGCACAAGATCCAGGATCGTCCGGTCGCGGTCGACGGCCAGGTCGTCGATCCGGCCGATGATGTACGTCGCGCTCACCTACGACCACCGCATCATCGACGGCCGCGAGGCCGTGCAGTTCCTGGTCGCCGTCAAGGAAGCCCTCGAGGATCCGGCGCGGCTGCTGCTGCAGGTCTGAAGGAACGACCCAACATGGCTGACAGTTTCGACGTCATCGTCATCGGCGGCGGGCCCGGCGGGCTATCCCGCGGCGATCCGCGCCGGCGCAGAACAAGCTCTCGGTCGCCTGCATCGACGAATGGAAGAACCGCGACGGCAGCACGGCCTTCGGCGGCACCTGCCTGAATGCCGGATGCATTCCGTCGAAGGCGCTGCTGGAGTCCTCGGAGCTGTATCACCGCGCGCAGCACGAGTTCGCGCTGCACGGCGTGAAGCTTCGACGGCATCGGTTTCGACGTCGCGCACGATGCAGAAGCGCAAGGGCGGCATCGTCAAGCAGAGCACGACAGGGGCATCCTGACGCTCTTCAAGGCGCGCGGGCGTCACGCCGCTTGCCGGTCACGGCAGGCTGCTGCCGGGGCGCAAGGTCGAGTTCACGGCCGACGACGGCGCGAAGCGGACGCTGCAGGCGAAGCACGTGGTGCTCGCCTCGGGATCCGAGCCGATGCCGCTGCGCGGCGTCGACTTCGACGGCAAGCGGATCGTGGATTCCTGGGGCGCGCTCGAGTTCGACGCAGTGCCGAAGCGCCTTTGCGTCATCGGCGCCGGCGTCATCGGGCTCGAGCTCGGCAGCGTCTGGCGGCGGCTCGGCGCGGAGACCGTCGTGCTCGAGGCGCTCGAGCAGTTCCTGCCGATGGCGGACGGCGCAGCTCGCCAAGGAGGCGCTGCGCCACTTCAAGAAGCAGGGCCTCGACATCCGCCTCGGCGCGAAGGTGTCGGGCGCGAAAGTCGAGAAGGACGGCGTGCACGTCAGCTACGCGGACGCCTAAGGGGCAGCCAGACGCTCGTCGTCGATCGCCTGATCGTCGCGATCGGCCGGCGTCCGTTCACGAAGGACCTGCTGGCCGAAGGCACGGGCGTCGTGCTCGACGCGCGCGGGTTCATCCAGGTTGACGAACATTGCCGGACCGGCGCCGCGGATGTCTGGGCGGTCGGCGATTGCGTGCGCGGGCCGATGCTGGCGCACAAGGGCAAGGAGGAAGGCGTCGCGGTCGCGGACCGCATCGCCGGCCTGTATGGCGACGTGAACTACAAGGTCATCCCGTCCGTGATCTACACGGCGCCGGAAATCGCCTGGGTCGGCCAGACCGAGGAGCAGGCGAAGGCGGCGGGCCGCAACGTGCAAGACCGGCAGCTTCCCGTTCGCGGCGAGCGGTCGCGCCAGGGCGATGGAAGCGGGCGCCGGATTCTGCAAGGTCGATCGCCGACGCCGGCAGCGACGAGATCCTCGGCATCCACATCATCGGGCCGATGGCCGGCGAGCTGATCGCGGAGGCGGTGCTCGCGATGGAGTACTCCGCGAGCAGCGAAGACCTGCAGCGCACGATCCACGCGCACCCGACGCTGTCGGAAGCCCTGCACGAGGCCGCGCTCGCTGCCGACAAGCGCGCGATCGACATCCCGAACCGCTGAGACCGCTTCAGGAGGGGACAGTCCCCTTCCGAAAGTGACCGTCCCCTTCAGGCGCGGCGGCGGGCGCTGATGATGCCGGGCATGCGCAGAGAGCCGCGCCAGCAGGCGGGTCAGTTCCTCGAGCCCGCCGACGGCGACACGCAGCGAAAGATCGGCACTGCCCTGTGCGGGGTCGCCCTGGGACGCCAGCCGCTCGATGTTGATCCGCTCCTCGGCGACCACCGTCGTGATGTCGCGCAGCAGTCCGCGCCGGTCCATCGCATGCACGACGATCTCGACCGGCATAGCGTCTGCCGCCGGGCTTGCCCCAGTCCACCTGCAGCAGGCGCTGCGGCGCGCGCGCCGCGAGTCGCGCGAGGTTGCGGCAGCCCGTGCGATGCAGCGTGATGCCGCGGCCGACCGTGACGTAGCCGGTGATCGGCTCCGGCGGCACCGGATTGCAGCAGCGCGCATGGGTCGACATCAGGTCGCCGACGCCCTCGACCTGGACGGCTGCCGCCGGCTTCGCGGCGCGACGGACCAATCGGGGGCAGGACGGCGGCGGGCGCCGAGCGCGCTCCTGCCGCGCAGCCGGCGCTCGATCGCCCCGGATACCTGCGCGAGGCTCAGGTCGCCCGAGCCGAGCGCGAGGTGCAGCGCATCGGCACTTGGCAGACCGAATTCGCCGATCAGGTCCGAAGTCAGCGTGTGCTCGCCGCCGAGACGCGCGAGCTCGCGCTCGAACATTTCGCGGCCCTCGCGGCGGTTCTCGCCCAGGTCCGCCGCTTGAACCAGGCCCGGACCTTGGCGCGGCTGCGCGGCGAGGCGAGGAAGCCCTCGCGCTCGATCAGCCAGTCGCGGCTCGGCTGCGAGCTGCTTGCCGCCGATGATCTCGACCACCTCGCCGTTCGCGAGGCGGTGATTGAGCGGCACGATGCGGCCGTTCACGCGCGCGCCGCGGCAGCGGTGGCCGAGTTCCGTATGCACGTGATAGGCGAAGTCGAGCGGCGTCGCGCCGCCCGGCAGGTCGACGACCTCGCCCTTCGGCGTCAGCGCGTAGACGCGGTCGTCGAACAGGTCCGCGCGCACGCGGCTCAGGAAGTCGCTGTCGCTCTCGGCCTCCGGAGGCGGGCGCGAGCAGTTCGCGCAGCCACTCGATCTTGCGGTCGTAGGCCGCATCGCGCGCCGCCCCTTCCTTGTAGCGCCAGTGCGCGGCGACGCCGAGCTCGGCGTGGTCGTGCATCTCGCGCGTGCGGATCTGGATCTCGACCGGCACGGCCGCCGGGCCCGAGCACCGCCGTGTGCAGCGAGCGGTAGAGGTTGTCCTTCGGCGTCGCGATGTAGTCGTCGAACTCGCCCGGGATGTAGTGCCAGCGGCCGTGCACGACGCCGAGCGCCGCATAGCAGTCGGCGAGCGATCGTCGTGATGATGCGCACCGCGCGCACGTCGAAGACCTGCTCGAAGGCGAGGTTCTTGCGCTGCATCTTCCGCCAGATGCTGTAGATGTGCTTCGGCCGCCCGACGACCTCGGCCGCGATGCCGGCGCGCGCGAGTTCGCGCCGAGATCTCCGCGATCACGGCTCGATGTAGCGCTCGCGGTCGATGCGCGACTCGTTGAGCCAGCCGGCGATGCGCCGGTATTCCGCGGGCTCGAGCTAGCGGAACGAGAGGTCCTCGAGTTCCCACTTGAGCTGCCAGATGCCGAGCCGGTTCGCGAGCGGCGCGTAGATCTCGCGCGTCTCCCAGGCGAGATGCAGCCGCTCCGCCTCGTCGAGCTCGCGCGCGCGGCGCATCCGGCGCAGCTGCTCGGCGAGGCGCACGAGCACGAGCCGCGGGATCGGTGACGACCGCGAGCAGCATCCGCCGCAGCGCATCGGCCTGGCCCGCCGACAGGCCGCGGCCCGGCGTCCATGCGCCGCCTGCCCGGAATTCGCCGAGGCGGCCCGAGCTCCTCCGCGAGCGACCGTCGCGGCTTCGCCGAAGGCGGCGACCGCCTCGGCGCGCGTCAGCAGTCCGTGCGCGAGCAGTGGCTGCAGCAGTGCGCCCGCGACGATCTCGCGCTCCGCGTCGAGCGCAGCGATGATCGCGGCAGTCTCATCGACCTTGCTGCCGGGCGGCCGGCCCAGCCGTCCGCCGGCCGTCGCCCGAGCATCGAGCGCAGCGCGCAAATCCTCCAGCACGACCGCGCCGGCGGCCGCTCCCGTGGTCGTCGTCTTCATGGCGAATGGCTATCATAACTCCCATGGTGCGCATCCTCGGCCTCGATCCCGGATCGCGAATCACGGGTTACGGCGTCGTGGACGCCGGCCGGCAGGGCGTCCGCTACGTCGCGAGCGGCTGCATCCGCGTCGGGCAACGGCGCCATGGCGGGGCGGCTGCTCGAGATCCATCGCCACGTGACCGAACTCGTCAATACCTACACGCCTGGCGAAATCGCGATCGAGCGCGTCTTCATGCACCGGAATCCGGACAGCGCCCTGAAGCTCGGACAGGCGCGCGGGCGCCGCGCTTTGCGGCGCCTGCCATGCCGGGCGCGGCGGTATTCGAGTACGCGCCGCGCGCCGTCAAGCAGACCGTCACCGGCACCGGCGCCGCCGAGAAGGCCCAGGTCATGCACATGGTCAAGGCGCTGCTCGCCCTGCAGGGCCGACTCAGCGCGGACGCCGCCGATGCCCTCGCGATCGCGGTCTGCCATGCGCAGCATCGCGGCGGAGCGCTGCAACGGACGCTCGAGGAAGCGGACGGTGATCGGCCACCTGCGCGGCCGGCTCGTCCGCAAGGCGCCGCCGGCGCTCATCGTCGACGTCAACGGCGTCGGCTACGAGCTCGAGGCGCCGATGTCGACGTTCTACCGCCTGCCGGAGCGTCGGCAGCGAGGTCGAGCTGCACACCCACCTCGTCGTGCGCGAGGACGCGCACCTGCTGTACGGATTCGCGACCGAGGACGAGCGGCGCCTGTTCCGCGACCTGCTGCGCGTGACGGGCATCGGGCCCAAGATCGGGCTCGCGCTCCTTTCCGGCATCGACGTGGACACCTTCATGCGCTGCGTCGAGGCGCAGGACGTCGGCGGCGCTGACGCGCATCCCGGGCATCGGGCGCAAGACCGCGGAGCGGCTGCTCATCGAGATGCGCGACCGCATCCGGCGCTCGGCCAGTTGCCGTCGGCATCGCGTCCAAGTCGGCGCGGCCGCCGGCGCGCGGGCCGAGGCCTACGCCGCGCTGGTCGCGCTCGGCTACGGCCGGTCGAGGTGACGCGCCTGCTGCAGAGCGTCGAGCACGAGGGCGCGGGCACCGAGGAGCTGATTCGCCGCGCATTGCAGGCGGCGGCCCGGTAGGATTCGGCGCGATGATCGAACAGGACCGGGTCACCGCCGCCGCGGCTACGCGCGAGGACGAGGATCTCGCGCGCAGCGTCCGCCCGCGGCGGCTCGCCGAGTACATCGGCCAGGCCGCCGTCAAGCAGCAGATGAGCATCTTCATCGAGGCGGCGCGGCGGCGGAACGAGGCGCTCGACCACGTGCTGATCTTCGGGCCGCCGGGCCTCGGCAAGACGACGCTCGCGCACATCGTCGCGCACGAGCTCGGCGTCAACCTGCGCCAGACCTCGGGACCGGTGCTGGAGCGCCCGGGCGACCTCGCCGCGATCCTGACCAATCTCCAGCCGCGCGACGTGCTCTTCGTGGACGAGATCCATCGCCTCAGCCCGGTGGTCGAGGAAATCCTCTATCCGGCGCTCGAGGATTTCCAGCTCGACATCATGATCGGCGAGGGACCGGCCGCGCGCTCGATCAAGCTCGACCTGCCGCCGTTCACGCTGGTCGGCGCGACGACACGCGCCGGCCTGCTGACCTCGCCGCTCCGCGACCGCTTCGGCATCGTGCAGCGGCTCGATTTCTACGGCCGGGACGAGCTGCGCCAGATCATCCTGCGCGCCGCCGGCATCCTCGGGACTGCGCATCGACGATGCCGGCGCGACGGGTCTTGCGCATCGCTCGCGCGGCACGCCGCGCATCGCGAACCGGCTGCTGCGCCGCGTGCGCGACTTCGCCGAAGTCCGCGCCGCCGGCCGCATCGATGCCGCGGTCGCGAAGGAACGCGCTCGACCTGCTCGAGGTGGACCTCGAGGGCTTCGACCTGCTCGACCGGCGATTCCTGCTGACCGTCATCGAGAATTCGCGGCGGGCCGGTCGGCATCGACAGCCTGGCCGCGACGCTCGGCGAGGAGCGCGACACGCTCGAGGATGTCGTCGAGCCGTTCCTGATCCAGCAGGGCTTCCTCGTGCGCTCGGCGCGCGGCCGCATCGCGACGCCGGCGGCCTGGCGGCATTTCGGGCGCGAGCCGCCGCAGGCGAGCGGGCGGCGGCAGCCTGCCGCTGTTTCGCGGCTAGGACCGGCCTGGGAGCCTTCACTTCCCGGTGCGCGTCTACTGGGAAGACACGGATGCCGGCGGCGTCGTCTACTACGCGAGCTACCTCGTTCCTCGAGCGCGCGCGCAGCGAATGGCTGCGCGCGCTCGGCATCGACCAGGTGAAGCTCCTGCGGACGAACGCCTGCAGTTCGTCGTGGTCGAAGCGAACATCCGTTACCATCGGCCGGCGCGCTTCGACGACGAGCTCGTGGTGTCGGTGGCGCTCGAGGCTGCGCGGCGCGTCGATGGCGCTGGCACAGGAATTCGCCGCGGCGACGGGGAACTCTGGTCAGCGCGACGTCCGCGCCGCCTGCATCGATCGGACAGCCTGAGCCGCAGCCGCTGCCGAGGCCCTGACGGCGCAACTCTGAAGGAGTCGCCTTGAACGAATCGCATTCGATACTTCAGCTCATCCTGCAGGCCGGTCCGGTGGTGCAAGGTCATCATCGCGACTGCTGCTGCTGGCGTCGCTCGCCTCCTGGACCATCATCTTCCGCAAGCGGCGGCTGCTGCGTCAGGCCGAAACCGAGGCCAATCGATTCGAAGGCACGTTCTGGTCGGGCGGCGACCTCGGCAAGCTCTATCGCGCGATCGGCACGCGCAGCAAGGCGACGGTCGGGCATGGAAAGCATCTTCGAGGCCGGCTTCGGCGAGTTCACGCGGCTGCGCGACGCAGGCCGTGCCGGCGGCGGAGCTGCTCGAAGGCGTGCGCCGCGCGATGCGGGTCGCCCAGCTGCGCGAGATCGACCGGCTCGAGGCGAGCCTCGCGACGCTCGCGACGGTCGGCTCGACCAGTCCCTACGTCGGCCTCTTCGGCACGGTCTGGGGCATCATGGGTGCCTTCCAGGGCCTCGGCAACGTGCAGCAGGCGACGCTTGCGATGGTGGCGCCCGGGCATTGCCGAAGCGCTGATCGCGACCGCGGCAGGCCTCTTCGCCGCGATTCCCGCGGTCGTCGCCTACAACCGCTACGCGGACAAGGTGAGTCGCCTCGAGCTGCGCTACGACGCGTTCATGGACGAGTTCTCGACACTGCTGCAGCGCCACGCGGCATCGAGAGGCTGAGATGCCGGCGCAACCCGCGCCGCAGGCGACTGATGGGCGAGATCAACGTCGTCCCGTACATCGACGTGATGCTGGTGCTCCTGATCATCTTCATGATCACGGCGCCGCTCCTGACCCAGGGCGTGCAGGTCGAGCTGCCGGACGCGGACGCGAAGCCGATCGACCCCGAACTGCTGAAGGATCGCGAGCCGCTGGTGCTGTCGGTGGATCGCGACGGCCGCTATTACCTCAATATCGGCGGCAACGAGGATAGTCCGGTCGGCGAGGCGGAAGTCGCGCGCCGCGCATGCGGCCGTGCTCGGGCGCGACCCGGCGACGCCGGTGCTGGTCAAGGCCGATGAGCGCGTGCCCTATGGGAGCGTCGTGCGCGGCATGGTGCTCCTGCAGCAGGCGGGCGCGACGAAGATCGGCTTCCTGACGGACCCGAAAGCGGTACGCGCGCTCGAGGAGCTCGAGCGCAAGCGATGAAGCGGACCATGCGCGCACCCATCGCGCCCATCGGCTGGTCGATCGCGCTGCATGCGGTGCTCGCGGGGCTCCTGTATCTCGGCCTGACGCTGCCGACGCAGGAGCCCGAGGAGATCCTGCTGCCGATCGACGCCGTTCGTGGTCGACGACGCGGTGCTGCAGGCGGCGGGCCGGAAGCGCGAACGACGAGCAGCGAGTCGAGGTCGAGCGCCAGGAAGCGCGAGGCGGCCTTGGCCGAGGAAAAGCGCCAGGAGGAGCAGCAGCAGCAGCAGTCGAGGCAGCAAGGAGCAGGCGCGGAACGAGGCCGAAAAGAAGGCCAAGGCCGAGGCGGAAGCGAAGCTGAAGGCGGAAGCCGACGCCAAGCGCAAGGCGGAACAGGAAGCGAAGGCGAAGGCCGCTGCCGAGAAGAAGCGCGCGGACCAGGGAAGCGCGGCTCGCGAAAGGAGCGCGAGGCGGACCTGCGCGCCAGGCTCGCGGACGAGGAAACCCGAACCAGCGCCGGCTTCCAGAGTCTCAAGGCGAGCTACGTGCGCGCGATCCAGGCGCACGTCGAGCAGCGCTGGTTCGAACCGCCGGGCGTCACGCAGGGGCTTAGTTGTACGATCTACGTGACGCAGATTCCGGGAGGCGAGGTGGTCGGCATGCGATTCGGGTCCTGCAATGGCGGCGCGGCGGTGCGCCAGTCGATCGAGACCGCAGTCCGCAATGCCTCGCCCTTGCCGGCGCCGCCGGAGCCTGCACTGTTCGAGCGCGAGGTCGAGCTCGTATTCACGCCCAAGGAGTCCCGCCGTTGATGTTCCGCCGTGCCCTGCTCGTATTGTCGCGCTCGCCCTGCCTTTCGAGCCAGGCCAGCGCCCAGCTGACCGTCCAGATCCTGCAAGCGGCATGGCGGAGTCCGTGCCGATCGCCATCGTGCCGCTCGCCTGGGATGCGCCCGGGGCAGACGCCCTGGGACGTCGCGGCGACGGTGCAGGCGGATCTCGAGCGGAGCGGCCGATTCCGGCCGCTGCCGCGCGCGCAGCTGCGTCGAGCTGCCGCACGCGCGAGCGAGGTGGACACCGCCGACTGGCGCATGCTGAAGGTCGACTACGTGCTGGTCGGCCGCCTGTCGCCGATGCCGGACGGACGCTATCGAAGTGCGCTATGAGCTCGTGTCGGTCGCGAACGGCGAGCGGCTCCTCGGCACCGCGATGCCGGCCGACCGCAATGCCCTGAAGCGCGCGAGCCACCGCGTGTCGCGGATGCGATCTACGAGAAGATCCTCGGCGTGCGCGGCGCGTTCGCCACGCGCATCGCTTACGTCGCTGTCGACGGTCCCGACGACCAAGCGCAGTTATCGCCTGATCGTGTCACCGATGCGGACGGCGCCAATGAGCGCGTAGTCTTCGCTTCGCCGCGAGCCGATCATGTCGCCGGCCTGGTCGCCGGACGGGCGATCGCTCGCCTATGTATCGTTCCACACGTGGTCTCGCGGCCATCTATGTGCAGACGCTCACGACCGGCGACGCAGGTCCAGCGTCTCGGCGAAATCCGGCATCAACGGCGCGCCCAGTTTTTCGCCCGACGGCAAACAGCTTGCCTTGACCCTGTCGCGCCGCGACGGAAACGTCGACGTCTACGTGCTGACGCTCGCGACGCAGGAACTCCGCCGCCTGACGGAGGACGAAGCGATCGATACCGAACCAGCCTGGGCGCCGGATGGGCGGTCCATTTACTTCACGTCGGACCGGGCCGGTGGGCCCCAGGTCTATAGCGTCGGGCTTGGCGCAGGCGACCGGGCGCGCCGCATCACTTTCGACGGCAGTTACAATGCAAGCCCGCGGGTCTCGCCGGATGGCCGCCAGCTGGCAGTCGTCACACTTGATCGCGGTGCCTACCGGATCGCGGCCGTCGATGCGAACGGGGGCGGCATGCAGGTGCTGAGCGGCGGTCAGCTCGACGAATCTCCGTCGATCGCGCCGAACGGTGCCGACATCATTTACACGACGCGGGACCGCGGGCGGGATGCGCTTGCAATCGTGTCGAGCGACGGCCGGATCCAGCAGCGGATTTCCGCGAGTGCGGGTGAAGTCCGCGAGCCGGCCTGGTCGCCGTTCCGCAATTGATCGGGCGTGACGCGCCGCGGTCCCATGTGTTAGAAGGGCGCGGCACGTCACCGAAGGCCAGTCGAACCAAGGAGTCCGAACGATGCGATCGTTGCCTGTCCTGTTGATGATCCTGTGCACCCTGATGCTGGCCGGCTGTCCGAAGAAGCCGACGACTGTCCCGGAAAGTTCCGGCTCGACCACCGGGGAGAGCGCCACCGGCAGCGGGCAAGGCGAGGGCCAAGTCGGGTCGGGCAGTGATATTGCGGGCGGTTCGGCGAGCGCCACCGGCGGACCCGCCGGCGTCGCCAACATCATTTATTTCGACTTCGATCGCAGCGACATCCGCCCCGAGTACGCTTCGCTCATCAATTCGCACGCCAAGCATCTGGCGGCGGCGGCTGGCGCCAAGATTCGTGTCGAAGGTCACACCGACGAGCGCGGCTCACGCGAATACAACATCGCGCTCGCGGAGCGCCGAGCGACAAGCCGTGCGCCGCGCGTTGATGCTGCAGGGCGCCGGTGATGCCCAGCTGACGACCGTCAGCTACGGCGAAGAACGGCCTGCGGTCGCAGGCAGCGACGAGTCCGCCTATGAGAAGAATCGACGCGTCGAACTGGTCTACGGCCGCTGACGCCTTGAGGACGACCGTTTCGCGGCTTGCGGTCGCGGCGATGCTCGCGGGCGTCGTCACGATGCCGGCCTTCGCACAGTCCAAGAACGAGCGGCTGGACGCGCTCGAATCGCGCATGGGCGCGGTCGAACGGCAGTTCGAGAACCAGGGGCTGCTCGAAATGGCGCGGCAGCTCGAGACGCTGACCGAAGAGCTGCGCCGGCTGCGCGGCGAACTGGAGCAGGTCCAGCATGAGCTTGAGCGCGCGCGCGGGCAGCAGCGCGACCAGTACGTCGATCTCGACACGCGCCTGCGCGCCGCTGAAACCGCGTTGACGGCCGCGCAGGCGACCGTAGCTCCCGGCAGTCCTGAAGCGGAATACCAGGCGGCCTTCAACCTGTTGAAGGCAGGCAAGTACGATGAGGCGGCCGCGGCGCTTCGTGATTTCCTCGGACGCTATCCGCAGCATGAGCTTGCGTCGAATGCCATGTACTGGCTTGGTGAGGCGCATTACGTCCGGCGCGACTACCCGGCGGCGCTGGCGGCCTTCGAGGGCATGATCCGGGAATATCCGGGGGCAAGGAAAGCGCCGGATGCCCTGCTGAAGGCGGGCTACTGCCAGTACGAGCTGAAGCGTTATGGGCCCGCGCGCGAAGCGCTCACGCGCCTCACGCAGGACTATCCGGAGTCGCCCGCCGCCGTCGAGGGCAAGGCCAGGCTCGAGCGTCTGGGCGCCGAAGGACGCTGAGGAGAGGGGATGTCCGCCGAAATCGCCGCCATCCCTGCGGCGGCCCGACTACGCATCACCGAAACCTTCCTGTCGCTGCAGGGCGAGGCGGACGCGGTTGGCTGGCCAACGTTCTTCATCCGCCTGACGGGCTGCCCGCTGCGCTGCCACTATTGCGACACCGCCTACGCCTTCCACGGCGGGGAATGGCGGACGATCGCGCGACTGGTCGATGAGGCGCGCCAGTCCGGCGCGCGGCATGTTTGCGTGACCGGCGGCGAGCCGCTCGCGCAGCGACAGTGCCACACCCTCCTGACCGTGCTGTGCGAAGGCGGATTCCAGGTGTCGCTCGAAACGAGCGGCGCGATCGATGCCAGCGCAGTCGATGGGCGTGTCGTGCGCGTGATCGACGTCAAGACGCCCGGCTCCGGGGAGTCGCAGCGCAACCTCGATCTCGCGATTCAGAACGTGCGGCAGAGCGACCAGCTCAAATTCGTGATCTGCGATCGCGCCGACTACGAGTGGAGCCGCGATCGGGTGCGGGCCGAACGACTCGAGGCGCGTTGCCAGGTGCTGTTCTCGCCAAGCTATCAGCAGGTGCCTGCCGGCCAGCTCGCGAACTGGATACTGGCAGATCGCCTGCCGGTGCGATTCCAGATCCAGCTCCACAAGATGCTCTGGGGAGACGTCCCTGGCCGCTGAGGCGCCAGGCAGCGCGGGCACGCCGGCGGTCGTCCTCGTCTCCGGCGGGCTCGATTCCGCGACCGTGCTCGCCATCGCGCGCGAGCGCGGTCATCGTTGTCATGCGCTCTCGTTCGACTATGGCCAGCGTCATCGCATCGAACTCGAGGCTGCGCGACGGGTGGCAAGCGCGCTGGGCGCGGTCGAGCACCGTGTGCTTGCCATGCCGATCGGCGCGTTCGGCCATTCGGCACTGACCGATCCTGCGATCGCGGTTCCGGAGCAACCCGGCCAAGGGATTCCGGCAACCTACGTGCCGGCACGCAATACGATCTTCCTTGCCTGTGCGCTCGGATTCGCCGAGGTGATCGGTGCGGAAGACATTTTCATCGGTGTGAACGCCGTCGATTACTCGGGCTATCCCGACTGCCGCCCGGAGTTCATCAGTGCCTTCGAGCGTATGGCCAATCTGGCGACCCAGGCGGCGGTCGAGGGACGGGCGATGCGAATTCAGGCGCCACTGATCAGTTTATCGAAGGCGGAAATTATCCACCGGGGCATCGCGCTCGGCGTCGACTACGCAATCACCGTGTCTTGCTATCAGCCTGACGAGGCGGGCAGCGCCTGCGGGCGCTGCGACAGTTGCCGGCTGCGCCGCGCGGGATTCGAACAGGCCGGCGTCGCCGATCCGACCCGCTACCAATAGTGCGGTAGCGGGCCGAGTGGATTGTGGGCGTGCGCGATGGCAAACATGCAACCGTAAACAAGCAGGGCGCCTGCGAAAGTGGCGAGCTGCCGACAGGCCGTGCTGCGGAGCCCGAGCCACCCGAGACCGATATAGGCAGGCAGCAGTGCCAGCTTTGCGACGAGCCAGCCGTTGGCGTAAACGGCGGACGGCAGGATCGTCAGCAGCATGAGTGCGGCTGCCAAGAGCGTGGTATCAATCGAATAGCTCAGATATCGCGGCAGCGGGCCCAGCGCCCACGCCTGCCGCCCCATCCGCACGAGAATCCCCCGCAGGAAGAAGAGCGCTCCGCTTGCGATGACCGCGGTGACGTGAACCAGCCTGATTTCGGCATAGAACTCGATCAAGGGCGGAGCATGGCCTCGGCGAGAGTCTCGAGCGCTGGCCGGTCTAACAATTCCACTTCACGGCCGCGGACACGGATCCGGCCTTCGTCCTGGAAGCGCCGGAGCACCCGGCTGACGGTTTCAGGCGCGAGGCGCAGATAGTTCGCGATATCGGTGCGCGGCATCGTCAACTGGAAACGGGCGGCCGAATAACCGCGAGCGGCGAGGCGCCGTGACATTTCGATCAGGAACGCCGCAATCCGCTCGTCCGCGGTATGGTCTCCCGACAATCGCTCGGCGTGGCCGATGTCGCGACTCAACAGCCGGAAAAGCTGCTTCTGGAGGCCCGGCAAGCGCGTGGCGAGCATCGCGATTTTCGGGAATGAGAAGCGGCACAACTGTACGTTGTCGAGGGCGATGGCACTGCAGGGGTAGCGTTCGCCGTCGATGGCGCTCAATCCAATGATTTCGCCCGGGAGGTGAAAGCCCAGAACCTGCTCGTGGCCGTCGCGATCCACGCGGCTGGTCTTGACCGTGCCGCTGCGCACCGCGGCGATTGCATCAAAGGAATCCCCCTCGCGAAACACATGCGCACCGGGTCGCAGCGGCCCGACATGCTCGACGAGAACGTGCAGGTCATGCAACGCGCTCTTATCCATTCCTTCGGCAAGACATGCCTGCGAGAACGCGCAGGTGGAACAGAAGCGCGCCGTGTCGCCGTCGTTGGCAAGTACATCGTTGGCGACCGCGGGAAAGACAGTGCGATTCACGCCGTCACCATTGCGCAGCCACAGCCATCCCGGAAGCATACCTTGATCCGATTGCCGAAATCCTGACCAGGCCCAGCCTGAGCGCATGGACGCAGATCAATCAGGTATCATTCGCGCCGCTCCGAATCGGGCCGTTAGCTCAGTGGTAGAGCATCTGGCTTTTAACCAGTTGGTCGGTGGTTCGATCCCACCACGGCCCACCAAATAGAACAATCAGTTGAGCCAATCTCAGAGTTGTTGTCTCAGCCGTTTGTCCATTGTTTGTACATTCATCCGCGCAGTACTGCACCCTGGCCAGCCCTGTCCGGCCGCATCGCGCAACGACGAGCGCGCGACGTGCAACGCAAGTCGATCGCATCACCGGCGATCACCGCATCGTGTGCGAGCGATCCGCGCAGGGTTGCGATCAGCTCATTCATCGGTGGTTGCCTGGCGGGTCGGCCGCCCTCGAGGCGGATTCATGCCTGTCTCGCGTGCCCTCGGGTAGCATTCCCGACAGAGAGGCGCGGCAACCGGATGACTACAGACACGCGCGAGATCGACCGCACGCCAGCGGCGGCGCCGACGCCGATGACGGGCAGCTTGAGCCTGTTTGCGATGTTGTCGGCCCTGTACTTCGCACAGGGACTGCCGTCGGGATTGATCGCCAAGGCCCTGCCACCGCTGCTGCGCGAGCAGGGCGTCTCGCTGTCGGTCATCGGCTTTACCAGCGCGCTCGCGCTGCCGTGGGCGCTCAAGTTCGCGTGGGCACCGTTCATCGACCGCTTCGGCTCCCGCAAGCGGTGGCTGCTCGCGCTCAACTGCCTGACGATGGGGCTGATGCTGCTCGTCGCGTCGCGTGACATCACGGCCTGGGTCGCCGGGCTGCCCTGGCTGCTCGCCGTGCTGTTCTGCATGAATATCGCGTCCGCGACGCAGGACATCGCCACCGACGGCTACGCCGTCAGCACCCTGAAGCCCGCATGGCGCGGGCTCGGCAACAGCATCCAGGTCGTCGGCTACAAGCTCGGCATGGTGGTGGGCGGCGGCGCACTCTTGTGGCTCACCGCCCGCCACGGCTGGCAGGCGAGCTACGCCGGTCTCGCGTGCCTGATGCTGGTCGTGATCCTGCCGGTGCTGTTCATGAAGGATGCGACCGCGGGTGAGCGGCAAGCGGCCACGCACGCGCAATGGCAAGGCATGGGTGGCTATGTCCGCCTGTTCCGCGAGTTCGTCCTGCGCCCGGGCGTCGGCTGGTGGCTGCTGACCGTGGCGCTCTACAAGCTCGGCGACTCGCTTGGGTCGCGCATGACGGGGCCGTTGCTCAGCGACAGCGGTTACTCGCTCGCGGACATCGGCCTCATCACCGGATCTGCGGGCGCAACCGCGGGCCTCTTCGGTGCCTTCGTGGGCGGGGCGACGCTGCTGCGCCTCGGGCGCCTGCCGGCCTTGCTCGGTTTCGGCGCGCTGCAGGCCCTGGGGCTCGCCGGGTATTTCCTCGTCGCGGGTGGATTGCACGACCTCTACCTGCTCACGGCGATTGTCTATTTCGAGCAGTTTGCAGACGGGCTCTCCACAGTCGCGCTCTTCACCATCATGATGGATCGCTGCCGGCCGCAGTCGCCGGGCACGGACTACTCCCTGCAGGCCTCACTGCAGGTGCTGGTGGCCGGTGTCGCTGCATTGTGCGGCGGCCTGCTGACCGAGCGCTTCGGCTATTCCGCCGTGTTCGCGACCGCGGCGGCCCTGACCCTGCTGGCGCTGGTCCCGGCGACCATTTCGTTCAGGGAAATGAGATAAACCGTGCGCTCGGCTTCACGGCGGCGCGGCGCCTGGCACACGGCACAAACCACGCCTTGTGCGGCCATCGCATCAAGGCAAGTACACTGTCATCAGAACACCACGCCTCGACGAGGTCGCCGTGCATCGCTTTGCCATTCCACTGTCCGTTATCGGCCTGACGCTCGCTTTCGTCGCGCTCGGCATGGAACCGCCGAGCCGCCCCGGCATCGACGCGCCCGCACTCGCCCATCTCGGCGAACACGCCGTCGGTGTGCGCACCGTGACGCTGGTGCAGCCCGGCCAGGTCGACCCGCTTGGCTTCGATCCGCGCACCGGCACGGCGCCGAAACGCGATCGCGCGCTGACAGTCGACATCTGGTACCCGGCCACGCCGGCGCCGGATGCCGTGCCCGAAATCTATCGTGCCGAGTTGCCCGCCGAACCTCCGCTGCCGCCGGCTGCCTTCAGTGTTCCCGGCATCGCGGTGCGCGATGCCAAAGCGATCGCGGGGAAACACCCGCTGGTCATCGTTTCGCATGGCTACAGCAACGTGACCGCAGTGCTCACGTGGCTCACCGAGAACCTGGCCTCGAAAGGTTACGTGGTGGCAGCGATCCGGCACGAGGACCCCTCGATCAACGACCGCACGGGCTTTCCGCAGTTGCTGATGCGCCGCCCGCTTGACATTGGTTTCGTGGCCCGCGAACTGCAGCGCTCGCTCGGTGACGAGGGGATCGCCGATCCGGCGCGCACCGCGCTGGTCGGTTACTCGATGGGAGGCTACGGCGTGCTCACCTCCGCCGGCGCAGCGCTGGATCCGGCCGGGCCGCTGGTGCAGCAATTCACGGCCGGCCTGATGGCGCCCTGGGCCGCGGGCGGCAGTCAACGCGACGAACTGCTGGTGAAGAACCTGCGCGCCGTAGTCGCATTGGCGCCTGCCGGCGGCGCGCTGGCTGCCTGGGGCAAGGACGGCATCGGCGCGATCGGATCCCCGCTGCTGCTGATCGCCGGGGACCACGACCATACCGTGGACTACGCGAGCGGGGCGCGCGCCATCTACGAGCAAGCCGTCCGCAGCGACCGTTACCTGCTGACCTACCGCTTCGGTGGCCACGCGATCGGCTTGAATCCGGTGCCGGACGCAATGCGCGCGCGGCTGTGGGACCTCGACTGGTTCGAGGACCCGGTGTGGCGCAAGGAGCGCATCATCGCCATCAACCTGCACATGATCACCGCCTTCCTCGATCGCTTTGTGAAAGACGATGTGACACGTGCAGCCTACCTCGACGTGCCGGTCACCGAGTCTTCGGCGGGGGATTGGACGCCGCCGCCCGCGCGCTACGACGAAACCAGTGGCGGTGGCGGCGGTATCACGGTCTGGAAAGGATTCCAGCGCCGTCACGCCGAGGGCCTCGAACTGCTGCATCGCCCGGCCGCCACCCAGTGAGCACCGCCGCTCGGCCCGGCGCCGTGGAGTGATTGGCTGCTTTTTACCAGTTGGCCGTTGGTTCAAGGTTCCCGGGTTAGGAGATGCCCCTGCGACTGCCAATAGCCTGCGTTCTCATGTCCATGTGCCTTTCGGGCTGCGTGGCGCTTCCCGGCGCTCGCCGCTGGGGTGACAACTTGACGATATCCCCTGGCTGGGAACGCGTGCGCGATGTCGCCGCGGAGACCGCACGGGATCCCTGGGTCTGGGCGCCGCTCGCGGGTGCAGTTGCACTTCAGTTCGACGACTGGGACCGCAAAGTGTCGGACTGGGCGGTCCGCGAGACCCCGATCTATGGCTCCCAGCAGAACGCCGAGTCGTGGAGCGACAATCTGCGCAGTGCGGCGATCGCAGCGGAAACCGTCACCTTGCTGCTGGCCCACAGCGGCGACGATTCCC
Source organism: uncultured Gammaproteobacteria bacterium (assembly GCA_963819545.1). GTDB lineage: Bacteria > Pseudomonadota > Gammaproteobacteria > Steroidobacterales > Steroidobacteraceae > SCUD01. The sequence goes on from CAWFWJ010000005.1 coordinate 376,946, forward strand.
GCACCTGGCTGGCGAACAAGGCACAAGGTCTTGCCCTGGATCTTGCCGCCATTGGCACGGCAAGCGCAGTCACCCACGTGCTCAAGGTTCAGGTGGGACGTACGCGACCGTCCGGAACGAACGACGAAAGCTTTCCATCCGGACACACGTCCGCCGCCGCCACATTCAGCCGCCTGGCGGCGCGCAACCTCGAATATTTCGACATGAACGGAGGTGTCCGCCTGAGTCTCGGGTATGGTCTGGATGCGTTAACGCTTGCCACGGCCTGGGCGCGCGTCGAGGCAGGCGCACACTATCCTTCGGATACGTTGTTCAGCATCGCCCTCGGTAATTACTGCGCCAATTTCTTCAGGAATGCATTTGCGAAATCAGACGGCGAGCGGGTGCAGGATCTTGCAGTCCTGCCGATGGGCGGCGGAGTGATGCTGCGCTACAGCTCCAGGTTCTGACGAAACGTTCCCAGAACCATTGCAGGCGGAGACGCGACCGCCCATCTCAACAACAGCGATTGACCTCTTTCCATCGCCTGTCGAGCTCCGCACGGTAGAACGTCCCGCGATCGAGCGGGGCGACGCCCGGATGACGGCCGCGGCAGTGCTCGAGATAGCGCTCGTAGGCATCGTCGCCCGTGATCGAGCGCAGGCCCGCCCAGAACCAAAGCCACGCGGACGCGAGCGACCTCATGCCAGCTGCGTCGCCACGTAGGGCGCCTCCGTGTTCGCGGCCACGCGCCGTCCCGACAGATGCAGGTAACAGCCACGCGCCATGTCGATTACGACGGTCCAGACCACCAGCAGAAAGAATACCGTCAACCAACCGTCGAGCTGCTGATTGAAGATCAGTTCCGGTGCGACGGCAGCACGTTCCGGCGGCAGCACGCCAGCCGCGAGCTTGCCGGCGAGATCCCGGGCCGCCGCGAAGAAGCCGAGCTTCGGGTCATCGCTGAAGATCTTCTGCAACGCTGCCGTGGTCGTCACCGTCACGAGCCAGACGAGCGGCAGGCCGGGGACCCAGGCATGACGCAGACGACCGGTTTTCATGAAGATCGAGGTCACGACGGCGAGTGCGATCGCCGCGAGCATCTGGTTGGCAATTCCGAATAGCGGCCAGAGAATGTTGATGCCGCCGTTCGGGTCGATCACGCCGATGTAGAGGAAGTAGCCCCAGCCCGCGACGACAATCAGGCTCGCAATCCAGGCCGACGGAGGCCAGGAGGTCTGCCCGAAGGGCGCCCACAGGGTTCCGAGCGCGTCCTGCACCATGAAGCGGCCGACCCGCGTCCCTGCATCGAGGACCGTGAGGATGAACACCGCCTCGAACATGATAGCGAAGTGATACCAGATCGCGAACAGACCTTTGCCGAATGCGCTGCCGAAAATATGCGCCATGCCGACCGCGAGCGAGGGCGCGCCGCCGGTGCGCCCGAAAAGCGTCTGCTCTCCCATGCTGCGGGCGAGCTCCTGCATTTGCGCTGCGTCAACCGGGAATCCCCAGGCCGTAATCGTTGCCGTGGCGGTAGCCGGGTCGGCGCCCACGACACCGGCCGCCGTATTGATTGCGAAGTAGACGCCGGGGTCCAGCACGCAGGCCGCGATCAGCGCCATGATCGCCACGAACGACTCGAGCGCCATCGATCCGTAGCCAACCATCCGCACATCGGTCTCTTTCGAGATAAGTTTCGGGGTCGTGCCTGAAGCAACCAGCGCATGAAATCCGGAGATGGCGCCGCAGGCGAGCGTGATGAACAGGAACGGAAACAGCTTGCCGCCGAAGATCGGCCCGGTTCCGTCGATGAAACGCGTGAGCGCCGGCATCCGGATGTCCGGCTGCAGCACACAGATTGCGATCGCGAGCAGCAAGACGACGCCCAGTTTTACGAACGTGGAGAGGTAGTCGCGCGGGGCGAGCAGGAGCCAGACCGGCAGGATCGCGGCGATGAAACCATAGCCGATCACGAACCAGGCGAGCTTGCGCTCGTCGAGGTCGAACCACGCATGCAGCGTCGGGTTGTGATCCACCCATCCGCCGGCCGCCACTGCGAGAAGCAACAGGGCGACGCCGATGGCCGTCGCTTCCAGCACGCTGCCCGGCCGGAACAAGCGCAGGTACACGCCAACGAACGATAGCGATCGGAATGGTCGCGAAGACGGTCGAACGTGGACCAGGCACTGTGCGTCATGGCTTTGACGACGACGAGCGCGAGCACCGCCATCAGGATGATCATGATGCAGAGCGTGCCGATCATCGCCGCCGTGGCGCCGAAGCGTCCGAGCTCGTCGCGGGCCAGATGCGCGAGGCTGCGGCCGTCGCGCCGCGTCGAACAGAAGAGCACCAGCATGTCCTGCACGCAACCCGCGAGCACGGCGCCGACCAGCAGCCACAGCGTTCCGGGCAGGTAACCGAACTGGGCCGCAAGCGTCGGCCCCACGAGCGGCCCCGCACCGGCAATGGCTGCGAAATGATGGCCGAACACGATCGAGCGGTGCGTCGGCATGAAATCGCGGCCGTTCTCCAGTCGTTCCGCTGGTGTGGCCCGCGTACGCATCAAGTTTGAGCACGCGGGCGGCGATCCAGCCGCTGTAGAAGCGGTAGCCGATCAGGTAGATGCAGACGGCGGCGACCACGAACCAGAGCGCGTTGATGGTCTCGCCGCGATGCAGCGCGATGCCGCCGAGGGCCGTTGCACCGGCGATGGCGACCGCGGTCCAGGTCATGATTTCGGCCAGTTTCTTCGTCGCCATCGAATACGGTCTCCGTGATCCGGGCGCGCCACGATAAACGGACGCGCCGTAGCCCGGACAAGTGCCCGACTCAGAACTGGGGTCGGCGATCCGGATCCTGCAAGCGCCCGCGCCAGGAAGCGCCGGATCGCCGGCACGGCGTCATCGGCGGTCATGAGCTTCTGCTGTTCCATCAGCCGGGCCATGTCGCGGATCGTGCGCTCGCCGTCGATCATCGCGAGCAGGAACGCGTAGACACGCATGGACAGCGCCTGCGCGCGAAACTGCGGGCAGCAGCGGCACCGGATGGTCCGCACGCGCGAGCCAGTCCGGCAGCTCGGGCGTCCGGCAGGCAGGGGTGCAAGCTCGCGTTCTTTGCGCGCGCTGAAGGTGATGACGGACTCCATGCCGCGCATGCCGGCTGGCCGGCGATGCGAGGTAAGGCTGCACCGTTTCGCGTGCTACCGCATGGGAGAAGCCGCGCCGCGGGCAGTCGCTCGAGCAATTCCTCGAGACTCAGGGCTTCGGCGGGCGCGGCGTCCGCGAATGCGAGCGAGCCGTGGTTCACCCAGAGCCCGCCCAGAGCGAGGAGTGCATTGATCCGCGCGACTATGCGCCCGACCGGTTCTCCAGCCACGTCGATGAACCAGGGTGTCAGGACCAGATCGAAACTGCCCGGGCGAAATGGCGGCGCACTCGCATCGGCGAGCACGAACTCGAATCCTGGCGCCACTGCGGCGGGCGCGGCGAGTCGCCTCAGGACGGCATGGTCGGCAATCGTCCGCGGCGCGATCGGGAATTCGTAGAGCTCGAGCGCGTCGCCAGCGAGGACTCGCGAGGCCGCCAGCAGGAACAGCGGATTGAAATCGAGCGCGACCGTAAGGCCCGGTCGCAAGGCCTGGTGCAGGTCATAGGCGAGTCGGCAGGCCCCGGCACCGAGGACCAGGACGCGCGCGGGTGTCGTTCCTGTGGGCAGGCTTGCGAGGACCGCGTCGAGACTCGCGCGATTCTCGGCATCGCCCCAGCACCAGTCGCGATGCAGGTTCGGGTAGTACGACGAGAGGCCCTGGTTGACGGGCAGCTCCGTGCCGAGCGCGACGTGAACCGCATGCGCTTCGTTGCGCCGGTCGAAGCCGAGCGGCTGCATGAGCGCGCGCAGGCGCGCCGACTGGTCATCAAGCGCCGCGGCGACGTGCTCGAGCCGGTGGCGAGCCAGTTTGTCGTCCCCGGAATCGGATAGGGCCGCGCGTTGTCGCGCCGCTTCAGTCGCATAGTGCGTCAGCAGGTGATGCAGTCGCCCGCGCCATTCCGCCAGCGCGAGCCTCGGCTCGGGCATCAGCCAGGGAATGCCTCCGATCGACGGAAAATCGATCCGGCAGGCCAGGCAGCCCGCGCCGGCCAGCCGGCTACCACAGGACGGGCAGGCGAGCAATTCTGCCAGCGGTGCATGCACGCTCATGTGCGCATCATGCCGTATCACTGCGGCGGTGGTTACTGTGATCGCCGCCGATTATCATTTGCGCATGCCAGGATCGAACCCATCGGAAGTTTTTCGCATCGTCGAACGTGCCGGCGTCGGCAACCGCCTCTGGTTGCGAGGCGAGGAGGGCGGCGATCAAATCGCGCACATTGCCGCCTCGGCATACGAGGGACCGACATTGCCGGACACCGTGACGCATCCGACCCTGCAACGCCGCGCAGGCGCCGGTCCGCATGCCTGGCAGCTCGGCTGCGATCAGGGCCGTTTCGATTTCGAATCCGCTGTCGTGGAGCGGATCGAAACGCAGCCGGCCCTGTACCTGCCACTGCACCGTCCCTTTGCATTGAGCGCGACCGATCGGATGGCCGTCCGGATTCTGCTGGCGCTGCTGCGCTTGCCGGGTGGCGCGAGACTGCTCCGTCGCTGGCACGCGAGACGAAGCGCATGAGCACCGAAAGACCTGATCGTCGCAGGTCACTGCCGGCGTGATGCTGCTCGCGCTTTTTGCCGCGGGTTGCGTCGCCCTGCACCGGCGCTGGCGCCGTTACCGGGCCCGTCGACAGCTCATCAAGTCCTTCGAGACGGCGTCCGGCGGCCGTGCTGCGGGACATCCTGATACCCGACGGCAGCGGCGGCCAGTTGCATATCGACTTCCTGTTGCTGACCGGGCGCGGATTGCTCGTCGTCGATTACCGCGACGTCGAAGGCGTCGTGTTCGGCGGCGAGCACATGCGGGAATGGGCGGTGATGAACGGCAGCGAACGCTCGACGTTCCTGAATCCGCTCGAGGCGCTCTACGACCGCATCGCGGCCGTCCGCTGCTGGCGGGCGAGGTGCCGGTCGACGGCCGCATCGTCTTCACCGGCCGCTCGAAGTTTCCGAAAGGGCGGCCGCCGCGGGTGATGCGGCTCGACCTGCTGGAAGCGGAATACCCGCCGGCGGCGCCGGGGACGGCCCACCCGGCGGAACGCTATCGCACGGCCTGGGACCAGCTCGACGGCCCAGGCGGAGCCGAGCCCGCTCGCGCGACGCTAGCCGGCCGTTCGCGCGTGGTGGTCGGCGATCACCTTGGCGACGCAGACGCGTCAGCTTCTCGGCGCAATCGAGGTGCAGGAACTCGTTCGGGCCGTGCGCGTTCGCATGCGGGCCGAGCACGCCGGTCACCAGGAACTGGGTCTCCGGGAAGCGCTCGCCCAGCATGCCGATGAACGGAATGCTGCCGCCGGTGCCGAGGTACATGGCGTCCCTGCCGAAAGTGGCGCGCGAGGCGTCGCGCATCGAGGTCTCGAGCCAGGGCGCGACCGGCGGCGCATCCCAGCCGGCCAGCGAGGATCCCACCTCGAAGCGCACGCGCACGCCGTAGGGCGGGTCGGCTTCGAGCCGCTTCTTGACGGCCGCGGCCGCCGCCTCGGCGTCGGCCGTCGGCGGCAGCCGGAACGAGAGCTTGAACTCGACGCGCGGCAGCAGCACGTTGCCGGCATTCTCCATCGCCGGCAGTCCCGGCCGCGCCCGTGACCGCGAGCGTCGGGCGCCAGGTGTTGTTGAGCACGAGCTCGACCGGCGAGTCCGAGAGCGCCCGCGCGCCCGGCACGAACGGCAGCTTGCCGGCGATCTGCGTGCCGAGCACGTCGGCGGCCGCACGCGCCTGCTCGATGCGGGCCGGCGGGAATCGGCACGATGAGTTCATCGACCAGGAGAGTCGCCCGTCACGTCGCTCTCGACGCGCGCGAGCAGCGTGCGCGCGATGCGAAACACCGACGGCGCGATGCCGGTGCCGGCGCCGGAGTGCACGCCCTCGGTCAGGCCCTCGACGACGAGGTCGCCGACGAGGTTGCCGCGCAGCGACGTCGTGCACCAGAGCTGGTCGTAGTTGCCGCACTCGGCATCGAGGCAGACGACGAGGCTCGGCGTGCCGATGCGGTCCGCGAGCTTCTCGACGTAGTAGGGCAGGTCGTAGCTGCCGCTCTCCTCGCAGGCCTCGATCAGCACGACGCAGCGCGCATGCGGGATCTTCTGCTCCTGCAGCAGCCGGATCGCGGTCAGCGACGAGAAAACCGCGTAGCCGTCGTCGGCGCCGCCGCGGCCGTAGAGCTTGCCGTCGCGCATCACGGGCTCCCAGGGCGAGAGGCCTTCGGCCCAGCCGGTGAACTCCGGCTGCTTGTCCATGTGGCCGTAGAGCAGGACGGTGTCGCTGCCCGGTGCCCGGAATTTCGCAGAAGAGCAGCGGCGTGCGGCCCGGTTCTCGCGCACGATCTCGACCTTGAGGCCCGCGATCGGCTGCTCGCGGCACCAGGCCGCCATCAGCTCCGCGGCGCGATCCATGTGGCCGTGCGCCTGCCAGTCGGCGTCGAAGAGCGGCGACTTGTTCGGGATGCGGATGTAGTCGGAGAGCCGCGGGACGATCGAGTCGCTGGAAGGTCGCGGCGGTCGTTTGCCGGGCGCGTGTGAAGTCCATATAAGTCCTGTATCAGTAAGTCACCATATTCCTAATCCAGTTCGGTAGCATCCGTGCGCCGCTCGCGACAGGTCGCAGTGTAAGGCCAAAGAAGCGGCAGGCATTCGCCGTCGTCGCTGCGCGCCAGTGCCGCCGGTGATCTCGCCGCGACAACGCGCCGTCTCCGCGAGCACTGCCGGCAGGAAGGCCGGCTCGTTGCGCCGATGCGCGGGCTTCGGCTGCAGCGTACGCGGCAGCAGGTAGGGCGCGTCGGTCTCGAGCATCAGGCGCTCGCCGGGAATGCGCGGCGCGGCTTCGCGCAGGGCCTGGCCGCGCCGCTCGTCGCAGATCCAGCCGGTGACGCCGATGGAGAGCCCGAGCGCGAGGCAATCCTCGAGTTCCGCGGGCCCGCCGGTGAAGCAATGCAGGACGCCGCGCGACGCGAGCGCGCGGGTGCGCGCGCAGCATGGCGAGGAAATCCGCCTGCGCGTCGCGCTGGTGCAGGAAGAGCGGCTTGCCGCTGCCGTTCGGCGAGGCCGAGCTGCAGCTCGAATGCGCGGCGCTGCTCGGCCGGCGGCGAGAAGTTCCGGAAGTAGTCGAGCCCGCATTCGCCGGCCGCGACGACCATCGGATCGGCGAGCAGCGTCGGCGAGCCGCCCGGCATCGCCGTCCTGCGAGCGCCGTCGCATGGTGCGGGTGGACGCCGGCCGTCGCGCGCAGCAGGTCGCGGATGCCGCCGGCACAGCGCGATGGCCCTGTCCGTGTCGTCGAGCGTGCTGCCGGTCACGATCATCGCGGCGACGCCGGCCGCGCGCGCGCGCTCGAGCACGGCGTCGCGGTCGGCGTCGAAGCTGTCGTGCGCGAGGTTGGCGCCGATGTCGACCAGGACGGGCGGTCACCGGCGCCGCGCCGTGCTCAGGCGGCGCGGAGCGCCGTCGTCACGGGCTGGCGCGCCGCCCGCAGCGCCGGCAGGAAGCCGCCGACCATGCCGATCGCGACCGCGATGACGAGGCCCGTCCACGACCAGCGCGGGCGTGACCGCGAAGCGGAACACGACCTGCGTGAAATTCGCGCCGAGCGTCGAAACCGCCATGTTGTTGAACAGCACGTAGGCGAGCAGCGCGCCGAGCAGGCCGCCGGCGAGCGCGAGCACGAGCGACTCGAGCATGATCGAAACGACGACCGGCATGCCGCCGAAAGCCGATCGCGCGCAGGGTCGCGATCTCGCGCGCGCGCGTGCCGACGGCCGCGTACATCGTGTTGAGCGCGGCGAACATCGCGCCGAGCGCCATGATGAGCGTGACGAACACCGGCCAGCATGCCGATGGTCTTGCGGAACTGCTTGGTCTGGCCGCTGAAGTACTGCTCTTCGGTTTCCACGTCGACGTTGAGGCGCGGATCGGCCGACAGCGCGTCCTTGACGGCCTGCAGGCCGCCGGCATCCGCGAGCTGCAGGCGGACGGCGCTGTAGCCCTGGCGGTTGAACGTCGACTGCGCGACGTCGACATCCGCCCAGAGCTCGCTCTCGTTGGCGTCGCCGGACGCGAATACGCCGACCACGGTCCAGTCGGAGCCGCGCATGCGCAGCGTCTGCGCCGATGCCCGGCGCCCTCGAACTGTCGCGGCGACGCCCCGGCCGACGATCAGTTCGCGCAGGCCCGGCTGAACCGTGCGGCCCTCGACGATCTTGAGCTGCGGCCGCAGCGCAAACGCGGCGGGCTCGACGCCGCGCACGGTGATGTTCGAGCCGGTCTTCTCGCCGGCCTTCATCAGTTCGGCAATGACGACCACCTCCGCCGAGGCGAGCGGCAGGCCGTCGGCGCCCTGCGCGACGCCCGGCGCCTGCTTGATGATCGTGCCCTGTTCGCGCGAGATGCCGGAATTGAGTTCGGCCTGCGAACCGCCGCGCAGCACGAGCGCGACGTCCTTGCGGCCCGGTCGACTCGAGCGTCGACTGGAAGCCGGCCGCCATCGCGAGCAGCGCGGTGAACACCGCGACGACGCCGGCGAGGCCGACGACGATGACGAGCGACGGGCCGAGGCGCTCCGGAATGCTGCGAAGGCCCAGCAGCGTGATCGAGAGGATCTGCTTCAGCATGCGGCGCTCCCGCTCAGCGCCCGGCCAGCGCGTCGACGATGGTGAGGCGCGCTCGCGCGCAGCGCCGGCAGCAGGCCGACGGCGAGGCTCAGGACCACGATCGCGACCGCGCCCGACGAGCCAGACCTGGCCATCGACCGCGATCGGCAGATTGCCGCCGCGTCGCGCCGGTGATGGCGATGCCGAGCGGCGTCGCGAGGCGAGGCCCAGCAGCCCGCCGATGACGCACAGCGCGGCCGCCTCGGCGAGCACGAAGCCGAGCACGCTGCCGTTGCTGAAGCCGAGCGTCTTCAGGATCGCGAGCTCCGGGATGCGCTCGCGCACGCTCTGCGCGATCGTGTTGCCGACCACGAGCAGCAGCGTGAAGAACACGGCAAACAGGATCCAGCGCACGATCAGGCCGATGTCGCCGATCTGCTTGAAGAAGCCGATGTTGAAGTCCTTCTCGGTCTGGGTCTTGGTCTCGTCGGGCGAGTTCTCGAACATCGCAGTCGATCGTCTGCGCGACCTCGGCCGCGCCTGGTCCGGATCGGCAAGCTTGATCGTGTAGGTGCCGGCCAGCGCCGCGACCGAACTGGTTCGCCTCGTCGAAATAGGCGAAGTTGATCCAGCCGACGTTGGTGTTGCGCTGCCACTCCTCGTCCTTGCCGTCATAGATGCCGACGAGGTCGAAGGTCCAGTTCTTGCTGCCGTCCTGCTGCGGGAAGATGTTCGATGCGATCGGCACCTTCTCGCCGATCTTCCAGCCGTACTGGTTGGCGAGCTTGCGGCCGACGATCATGCCGGTGCGCGTCTCCGCGAAGGCCTTCCACTCGGCGTCCGGCATCACGTACTCGGGATAGACGAGCATGGAGCCGCGCCGGAGTCGGTAGCCAGGAAAATGAGCTGCGTGTTTTCCTGCCAGACGGCGCCGAACCACTGCTGCCACATCACCTTGTCGACGCCCGGCACGGATTCGATCTGCGGCAGCAGCCGCATCGGCAGCGACTGCGTGAACGACACGCGCGCCTGGGTCACGAGCCGCGTCGCGCCGACGAAGTCGGCGCCGGCCGAAAACAGCACGTTGACCGCCTGCAGCAGGCCGAACAGCAGGAAGGCCGTCACGATCGACAGCAGCGTCAGGACCGTGCGGGTCTTCTTGCGCCAGAGGTTGGCGATGCACGAATCCGGTGCGCGTCATGGCGCGGCTCAGGCGGCCGCCGCCGCCTGCTCGAGCAGCTGGCCCTTTTCGAGGTGCAGCGTGCGGCTCGCGAACTCGGCGGCCTTCGGGTCGTGCGTCACCATCACGATGGTCTTGCCATGGTCGCGGTTCAGCACCTGCAGCAGCCCCAGGATCTCGTCGGCGGTCTTGCGGTCGAGGTCGCCGGTCGGCTCGTCGCAGATCAGCAGCGCCGGATCCGAGACCAGCGCGCGCGCGATCGCGACGCGCTGCTCCTGGCCGCCGGAGAGTTCCTTCGGCTTGTGGCGCGCGCGGTCGGCGAGCCCGACGACCTCGAGCGCGACGGCGACCGACTTGCGCCGTTGCGCGGCCGAAAGCCTGGTCAGGAGCAGCGGCAGCTCGACGTTGCGCTCGGCCGTCAGCACCGGCATCAGGTTGTAGAACTGGAACACGAAGCCGACGTTGCGCGCGCGCCATTTGGCGAGCTTGCCGCCCGAGAGCTGGTCGATGCGCTCGCCGCCGACGAGGATCTCGCCGGACGGTCGGGCTGTCGAGCCCGCCGATCAGGTTGAGCAGCGTCGTCTTGCCGGAGCCCGACGGTCCCATCAGCGCGACGAAGTCGCCCTTGGGGATGTCGAGCGTGAGGCCGTGCAGGACCTCGACCGTCTGCTTGCCGCGGACATAGGACTTGTGCACGTTGCGGACCTGGACCATCGCTTCACTCATCGCTTGCCTCCCGCGCCGCGACCGCATCGCCGTCCTTGAGGTCCTGCCGGCGCCTCCACGATGACCGAGTCGCCCGCCGAGACGCCGGCCAGCACCTGCCGGCTGTCGCCGAGGGTGCCGCCGAGCGTCACCGCGCGCCGCTCGGCCTGGCCGTCGCGCAGCAGGAAGACGCACGTCCTTGCCGGCATCCTGCCGGATGGCCGCCGGCCGGGACCAGAACGCCCCGCGGCGGCGGCGCGCTGCGCAGCGCCGTCGGTGCCTGCGATTCGAGGAAAGCCACGCGCACGCCCATCTCCGGCACGATGCGCGGGTCTTTGGTCCCGAGCGCGATGCGGACCTTGACCGTCGCCTTGGAGCGGTCGGCCGTCGGCACGATCGCGATCACCTAGGCCGGAATCCGCCAGTCCGGATAGGCGTTCAGGACCGCCTCGACCTTCTGGCCGGGCTGCACGCGGTTGATGTAGGCCTCGCTGACATCCACCTGGATCTCGAGCGAATCCATGTCGACGATCGTGCCGATGCCGGTGCGGATCGAGCCGCCGCCGGCGGAGATCGGCGAGATCATCTCACCCGGCTGGGCGGCCTTCACCGTGATGACGCCGGCGAACGGCGCGCGCACGATCGTGTTGTCGAGCTGGACCTGCGCGGCCTTCAGGGATTCGCTCGGCGACCCGCACGGCGCTCTTCTGGCTCGATGCCCGCGCGCGCAGGGCCTCGGTCTGCGGTGCGGGCGGCGTCGAGCGCGGACGCGCTGGTCAGCTTCAGGTCCGCGAGTTCCTGCTGCCGCACGTATTCGCGCTGCGGCATTGGCGCTTTCGGCCTCGGCCTGCGGTCTGCTGCGCGCGTGCCGCGGCGACCTGTGCCCGGCGGAGTTCGACTTCGACGCGCGCCTCGGAATCGTCGAGCGTCGCGAGGATGTCGCCGGCGGCGACGCGCTGGCCTTCCTCGATGCGCACGTCGCGCACCTTGCCGGTGATCTTGGCGGACACGGTCGCCTGCCGGCGCGCCGTCACGTAGCCGGTGGCATCGAGCACGGAGGTGCCCGCGCTCGTCGCCGGCATCGCGCGCGCAGCCGCGACCGTCACTTCGACCGGCCTTTTCGCCTGATGAAGCAGCCACAGCGCGAGCGCCGCGGCGATCAGCGACGAGCGGCCGCGCCGAGGGCGAAGCCAGAGGCGCAGCCGCGGACGACGATCCCTCCGTCGGGCGCATCGCGGTCGATGTGCAGTTCCTTGAGCAGTTCGGATTTGTCCAAGCGGCTGTTCGGCCTGGTGTCCCGGGGCCGCGCAGTTTGCCACAGACCGGCGTCGGGTCGCCGCCTCGGCAGTTCTCAGTCGGCCCGCCAGCGGAATCCGGCGGCCGCGATGCCGAGGAACAGGAGGGTCATGGCGGCCAGCCAGCCGAGCTGCGGCAGGACCTGCGGCGAGCCCGGCGCCGTCCAGCATCACGGCGCGCGCCGCGTCGAGCATCTGCGTCAGGGGCAGCACCCTGGCCGCCTGCTGCAGCCACGCGGGCGCGCCCTCGAGCGAGAACCAGACGCCCGAGAGCAGCATCATCGGCCAGGACGCGAGGTTGATCGACGCCGTTCGCGAGTTCCTCGCTCGCGAAGCGCGCCGCCATCATGAAACCGAAAGCGATCATCGACGAGCGCGCCGGCGACGGCGATCAGGAGCAGCAGCAGGACGCTGCCCTCGTTCCGGAACGGCACGAGGAGCGCGAGCGCGCCGTAGATCAGCGAGGTCACGCTGACCGTCAGCAGGAGCCGCGACAGTACCTGGGCGGCGCCGAACTCGAACGCCGTCAGCGGCGTCGCCGACAGGCGGCGCAGGAAGCCGCTCTTGCGGTAGCGGACGACGACATAGCCGACGCCGAACAGGCAGCTGAACATCATGTTCATGCCGAGGATGCCCGGCAGCAGCCAGTCGACGTAGCGCACCGCCGCGCCGGTGACCGGCTGGCGCACCGCCGTCCGGTCCGCCGACTCGAGCAGCAGCTTCTCGGCCAGGTAGCCTTTGGGCGAATCCTCGTTGATCCAGTAGCGCGGCGCGGCGCGCAGGTCGAGCAGCAGGTCGACCTGGTGGCGCTCGACCTTGCGGACCGTGGCCGTCGATGTCGCCGGGTTCGATGCGGCACGAAATCCACGTGGCGCGTTGCCGAGGAACGGGTGCAGGCGCGCATCGAGCGCTGGCATCCCGGCGGCGCGACGACGCCGACCTTGAACAGCGCCCGCGGCTGGCCGCCGAAGATGACCGCGAATGCGACGACGAGCGCGAGCGGGAACAGGAAATTGAAGATGAGCGTCGAGCGGTCGCGCAGGAACTCGAGATTCCGCGCATGCCAGACGGCGAACAGGCGCCGGAGATTCACGTGCGCAGTTCCCGGCCGGTCAGCTCGAGGAACAGGTCCTCGAGGTTGCGCGGGCGGATCTGCAGCGTGCCGCAGCGGCACGCCGCGGTCGAGCAGGGCCCGCAGCGCGCCCTCGACGTCGGCGGTCGAGATCTCGACACGGTCGCTCGCGACCAGAACCGGCAGCGGGAAATCCGCTGTCTCGCCGCGGAAGTCCTCGCGCGGCAGCTCGAGCACCACGTCGTCGAAATGCTCCTTCAGCAGCCGCGACGGCGGGCCCTCGGCGATGATGCGGCCGCTTGATCCATGATCGCGATCGCGTCGCAGAGGAAGTAAGCCTCTTCCATGTAGTGCGTCGTCAGCAGGACGGTGCGGCCCTCGGCCTTGATGGAGCGGATCAGGTCCCAGAAATTGTGGCGTGCCTGCGGATCGAGGCCGGTCGTCGGCTCGTCGAGGAACAGTACCTGCGGATCGTTCGCGAGCGCGATCGCGAGCAGCAGGCGCTGGATCTGCCCGCCGGACAGCTTGCGGTTGTCGCGGTCGGCGACCTGCTCGAGGGCGCAGAGGCGGATCAACTCATCCACGTCGCGGCCGCGCGGATAGAGTCGCCTGAAAAGTGCAAGCGTCTCCCGCACGGTCAGGAAATCCTGGAGCGCGGTCTTCTGGAACTGGATGCCCGCTTCGGCGCGGAAGCGCGCGCCGAGCGGCTCGCCGCGATAGAGCACTTCGCCGGACGTCGGCACGCGTGACGCCTTCCATCATCTCGACAGTCGTCGTCTTGCCGGCGCCGTTCGGTCCGAGCAGGCCGAAACATTGGCCGGGCTCGATCGTGAAGGACACGCCGTCGACCGCGCGCACGCCGGGATACTGCTTTGACGAGATTGCGGACTTCAAGGACGGGATTCATGGGGATGCGCATGCTATATGATTGCGCGCGTGACGCTGAACCCGTTTCCGCATCTGCTGGCGCCGCTCGATCTCGGATTCACGACGCTGCCAAACCGCGTGCTGATGGGTTCGATGCACACAGGTCTTGAGGACCGTGCCGAAGACTACCCAAAGCTTGCGGCGTACTTCGCCGAACGCGCGCGGGGTGGCGTCGGTCTCATCGTCACCGGCGGCATCGCGCCGAACGCCGCCGGCTGGACCAAGCCCTTTGCCGGCACGCTGAGCGGCCGGCGGCATCTCGCCCGCCATCGACTCGTTACCAATGCTGTGCATGCCGCAGCAGGGAAGATCTGCATGCAGATCCTCCACACGGGCCGCTATGCCTACCATCCGCTCGCGGTCGCGCCCTCGCGCCTCAAGGCGCCGATCTCGCCGTTTCACGCCGCGCGAACTCACCGACCGCGGCGTCGAGCGGCAGATCTCGGCTTTCGTCAAGACCGCGGCGCTCGCCCAGCGAGGCGGGCTATGACGGCGTCGAAATCATGGGTTCGGAGGGTTATTTCATCAATCAGTTCCTCGTCGCGCGCACGAATCGCCGCGCCGACCGCTGGGGCGGCAGCTGGCCGAACCGCATGCGCCTGCCGCTCGAGATCCTCGCGCGGACGCGTGCCGCCGTCGGCCGCGATTTCATCGTCATCTATCGCCTGTCGATGCTCGATCTCGTCGAAGGCGGCAACAGCTGGACCGAAGTGGTCGAACTTGCCCAGGCAGTCGAGCGGGCCGGTGCCACGATCATCAATACGGGCATCGGCTGGCACGAGGCGCGCATTCCGACGATCGCGACGATGGTGCCTCGAGCGGCGTTCACCTGGGTCACGCGGCGACTCCGCGGCGTGGTTTCGATCCCGCTGGTGACCAGCAACCGCATCAACGACCCGGCGGTGGCGGAACGGGTGCTTGCCTCGGGCGATGCCGATCTCGTGTCGATGGCGCGGCCATTGCTCGCGGATCCTGAATTCGTCGCCAAGGCGGCCAGCGGACGCGCCGACGAGATCAACACCTGCATCGCCTGCAACCAGGCTTGCCTCGATCTCGTCTTCGAGAACGAAGTCGCGACCTGCCTCGTGAATCCGCGCGCGGGACGCGAAACGGAACTCGTCTACAGACCCGTGGCGCGGCCCAGGCGCATTGCCGTGGTCGGCGCCGGACCCGCCGGACTCGCCTGCGCAACCGTTGCGGCGGGCCGCGGCCATCAGGTAACGCTGTTCGAGGCTGCGGATCGAATCGGTGGTCAGTTCAACATGGCCAAGGTCATACCGGGCAAGGAGGAGTTTCACGAGACGCTGCGCTACTACGGACGCGAGCTCGAGCTGCGCCAGGTCCGCGTGCGGCTCGGCGTGACTGCGGACGTCGCGGCCCTCACGGGCGGCGAGTTCGACGAGATCGTTCTCGCCTCGGGCGTGCTGCCGCGGATTCCTGAGATCGAAGGGCTCAGCCATCCGAAGGTGCTGAGTTACATCGACGTACTCTTGCATGGCCGGCCCGTTGGCGCTTCAGTTGCGATCGTCGGCGCGGGCGGCATCGGATTCGACGTCGCCGAGTTTCTGAGCCACGATTCCTCGCAGGTGTCGCCGAGTCTCGACATCCCGGCCTTCATGAGGGAGTGGGGGATCGACATGCAGCTCACTGCGCGCGGCGGTCTTGTGCCGCAGCCGGATCTCGCGCGCGAAATGCCGCGACGGATCTGGCTGCTGCAGCGCAAGCCGACTCCGCCAGGGCGAGACCTCGGCAAGACGACCGGCTGGGTGCATCGACTCGCGCTCAAGCGCCGCGGCGTGCGAATGCTCGCCGGCGTCGCTTATGACCGCATCGACGATCGGGGACTTTCGATCATTCATGGCGGCGAAGCCCAGGTTCTCCCGGTCGATCAGGTCGTGATCTGCGCCGGCCAGGAACCGCGGAGCGATCTCGTCCCGGGCCTCGAGGCGGCGGGCTTCAAGCCACACCTGATCGGCGGCTCGAAGCACGCGACCGAACTCGATGCGCGACGTGCAATCGAGGATGGATCACGGCTGGCGGCGGTCCTGTGAACATGAATCAGGGCGAGGTCGAACAACTGCCGCTGCTAGACGCGCCAGGCGATGCCTGGCACGTCCGGCCGAGTCCGCGCGCGAGGCGGCTTGCGGTTCGCGTGCTGCCCGGTGGCTTCGTCGAGATCGTCGTGCCGCACGGAACGCGGCCGCGCATCATCGAGCAGTTCGTGACCCGGCACCGGCCCTGGATCGAGCGCAAGGTCGCCTTGTATCGGCCGGCCGGGTCCGCGCCGGCCGACGGCTTGCCCGCACAGATCCAGTTCGGGGCGAGCGGCCGGAACTACGACCTGCAGTTCGTCGAAGCGCGCCGGTCCGCCGCGGCTAGTTGCCGACGGTGCATCGCTGCGGCTGTATGGGGATCGGGCGCGGATGACGCTCCTGCGCCGTGTCCTGCAGCGCTTCACGATGCGCGAGGCGCATGCCGCGCTCGCACCCTGGCTTGCCGGTCTCTCCGCGACGACTGGCCTGAAGTACGAGCGACTCCAGATCCGCCGCCAGCGCACGCGCTGGGGCAGCTGCTCGCGTAGCGGCACCATCAGCCTCAATGCGTGCCTGCTGTTTCAGACTCCGCGGGTCGTGAACTACCTGCTGATACACGAACTCGCACATACGCAGCACATGAACCATTCGCGGCGCTTCTGGAACCTGGTCGAGCGCCTGGAGCCCGAGTGGCGCGAACTCGACGCCGCGCTCACCGGCGGCTGGCGCGTGGTACCGGCCTGGGCCCTCGGTTGAATCGCCCCACGGAGGGGGCGAGCGGGCCGTGCCGTGCCCTTCCTGGTGCTCGGAATCGCGCTTCTCGCCGTGTCGAACGGCGCGATCTTTGCGCGGATGGCGCACGCGGCGCCGCTTGCGATCGCTGCCTGGCGGCTGGGGCTCGCGACGCTGGTCGTGTTGCCGATCGCGATTGCCGGGCCGCAACGAAGTCCAGCGAGTCTGGTGCCGCTCGCAATGGCCGCCGCTGCCGGCGTATTGCTGGCCGTACATTTCGCGACCTGGATCGCCTCGCTCGAACACACGACGATCGCGCGCAGCGTCCTGCTCGCCAGCACCTCGCCGATCTGGGTTGCCATGCTCCAGTTTCTGGCCGGACGCGGCGCGCCATCACGCGCCACGATGATCGCGCTCACGCTCGCGGTTTCCGGCGCAGCCATCGTGAGCGGCGGCGGGGCAGGCGGTCGGGCGGCTCTGACCGGGGATCTGCTTGCAGTCGCCGGTGGAATCGCGATGGCCGGTTATCTCCTGTTGTCGCGCGAAGCGCAGGCGATGCTGGCGTTCCGGACCTATCTCGGTGTCGCCTATGGAATTGCGGCGGCGATCCTCTGGATTGCCGTGATACTCACGCGTACCCCTGCAACCGGATTCGATTCAACGACCTGGTGGGCGCTCGGCGCGATGGCGCTCGTTTCGCAGCTCATCGGCCACAGCGGCTACAACTGGTCGCTGCGGCACCTCAATCCGCTTTTCGTCTCAGTCGTCTCCGTGGGCGAGCCAGTGCTCGCCTCAGTGCTGGGCTGGTGGCTGCTCGGCGAACAAGTGGGCTGGCGCACCGGCGCCGGCGGCCTGCTGATCCTCGGCGGGATTGCCCTCGGTACCCGCGCCGCGCGTCAGCGCGGTTGAGGCTGGATCAACAACGCGGCGACGCGGGCGCCACCGACGCCAGAGTCGCCAACCCAGCAGCACGGCGGCGATTCCCGCATACACCGCGGGCTCGCGGATGTCCGCTTTCACCTGCCACCAGAAATGCACGCAGCCGAGGATCGCGGCGACATACACCAGCCGATGCAATTTCTGCCAGCGGCGGCCCAGCCGGCGCATCGCGGCCTTCGTCGATGTCATTGCCAGCGGAACGAGCAGCACGAACGTGGTGAACCCGGCGGTGATGAATGGACGTTTGACGACATCGGCGAAGAGTTGTTCCCAGTCGAATTCCTGGTCCACGAACAGATACCAGAGGAAGTGCAGGACAATGTAGAAGAAGGCGAAGAGCCCGAGCATGCGACGAAACGCGAGCAGCCGCGGCCAGCCGCCGATCGTCCGGATCGGAGTGACGGCGAGAGTCAGGAGCAGCAGCCGCAAGCCCCAGATCCCGAGCGTGTCCTGGATTTTCTCGACGGGATTCGCGCCCAGGGATGTTGGCTGCCACCATGCGATTGCGCCCGTCTGCAAGGCGAAAATCGCCGCGACCAGCCAGAGGGCCGGCAACAGGCAGAGCAGGAATACCAGCGGCTTGGCGATACGCCGCGTGAGGAAGTCCGCGTTCATGGCCCGCTAGAAATTCCGCGCGAGGTCCATGCCGCGGTAAAGACCGGCGACCTCGGCCGCGTAACCGTTGAATTTCATCGTCGGCTGGCGAGTGAGGAAATTCGAGGAGCCGATCCGCCGCTCGCTCTTCTGGCTCCAGCGCGGGTGATCGACTTCAGGATTGACGTTGGCGAAAAACCCGTACTCGCGCGGGGCGGACAGGGCCCAGGAAGTCGCCGGCATGCGCTCGCTAAAGTGGATGCGCACGATCGACTTGATGCTCTTGAATCCGTACTTCCAGGGCACGACGAGGCGAAGCGGCGCGCCGTTCTGGTTTGGAAGGGGCTTTCCGTAGAGACCCACGGACAGGATTGCGAGCGGATGCATGGCCTCGTCCATCCGCAGCCCCTCCACATAGGGCCAGTCGAGCACGTCGTAGCGCTGACCTGGCATCTGCTTCGGATCGCGAAGAGTCGTGAACTCGACGTACTTGGCCCGTGAGGTCGGATTAAAGCGCTTGATCAGGTCGCCGAGTGGAAAGCCGATCCAGGGAATGACCATCGACCAGGCTTCGACGCAGCGCAGGCGATAGACGCGCTCCTCGAGCGCATGCGGGCGCAACAGGTCTTCGAGTGCGAGCTTCCCGGGCTTTTCGCACTCCCCGTCGACCATGACCGACCAGGGCCGGGGACGCAGGCGGTGCGCGTTTGCGGCCGGATCCTCCTTGCCGGTGCCAAACTCGTAGAAGTTGTTGTAGCCCGTGATCTCTGCGTATGTGTTCGCCTTGTCCGACGTCGAGTAGCGCGGATTTCGCTGGTACTCGAGACGCTCGACGAGCGTGACGTTCATGACGTCCTGGGCGATCGTGGGCCTACGACTGCGGCGGCGCCGACGCCGGCGAGTTTCGCGAGGAACTCGCGCCGCGAGCGATAGACGGATTCGGGCGTGATCTCCGACGGCAGGATGCGGGAATGGTCGCTCATACGACGGCCATTCGTGCGATGCGCGGCCGGCGCGCGCCGGATCCGGCGGAGTTCTCGCGAGCAAACTCGTAAGTTCCGGCGGCGCAAGCGAGCAGCGATCCCGGCCGCGAAGCCGGCAGGTGTCCACTGCCGTCGATGGAATGGGAGCTCATGCCGATTGGACCGTCCGACCCGGCGATTTGTTACGCCATTCCTCCGAGCGAATACCCAGTTTCCGCGCCGCATAACGCAGCCGGGGTCCGGCATTTACCAGCAGCGGTTCCTCGACGGCCGTCATGTGAGCGAGATCGCACCGGAGTTGCCATAGGCCGCGAAGCGGGCACCAGGAAAGCGGTCCCGCAGCGATCTCGATGCAGCGGCGTTTCTCGCTCGGCGCGCCGGTTGGCGGTCGTGAGCGAGCCATCAAGGCGGCCGTCCCGCCAGGCGACGCCCGTGCAGAGTCGTCTCCTCGAAACCGAGGCGGCGCCCGATGTCCGGCACATAGAGATCGACGCTCGCCGACAGCAGAACGAGTCGATCGCCAGCCTCGCGGTGACGGGCGATCGCGGCCAGGGCACCCGGACAAAGTTCCGCGTCGCCGAGTCCTGCGACGAATTCCGCGGTCCAGCGTTGCACCGCATCGCATGGTCGCGCCCGACATGCAGGCGCGAAGCAGATCGGACTTCAAGCGGCCGCGATCCGGACCGGTCAGCGTGTAGCGAAGACCGGCGACGACGACGGGCCTGACGATAGCCCGGCCGCGGGTGGCGTCGAAGCCAGCCGCGCAGGTAGGGGAGGAACGTGTCCCGCCGCGTGATCGTGCCGTCGAGATCGAAGACCGCGATCCGCATCGCGGCGCCGGCTCAGGCCGCGAGCTGGCGCAGAACGAAGTGCAGGATGCCGCCGTTCTCCATGTACTCCCACTCCTTCGGCGTGTCGACGCGGACGTTGACCTTGAAGCGCGTCAGCTTGCCCGACGGACTCGTCGCCATGCACCGTCGGCTTCGCGGCTGCCTGCGACCAGGCCCTCGATGTCGTAGACCTCAGTGCCGTCGAGGCCGAGCGAGCCGGCCGTCTGGCCGTCCTGGAAGGTCAGCGGGAACACGCCCATGCCGACCAGGTTGGCGCGGTGGATTCGCTCGAAGGTCTCGGCGATCACGGCCTTGACGCCGAGCAGGCTCGTGCCCTTGGCCGCCCAGTCGCGCGAGGAGCCGGTGCCGTACTCCTTGCCGGCGATGACGACGAGCGGCACGCCCGCCGCGATGTACTTCATCGCCGCATCGTAGATCGGCATGCTTCTCGCCGTCCGGCTGGTAGCGCGGTGACGCCGCCCTCGACGCCGGGGACCATCAGGTTCTTGATGCGCGTATTCGCGAAAGTGCCGCGCATCATGACCTCGTGGTTGCCGCGGCGCGAGCCGTAGCTGTTGAAGTCCGCCGGGCACGACACCGTGTGACTGCAGGTACTGGCCCGGCCGGCGCGTCCTTCTTGATCGCGCCCGCCGGGGAGATGTGGTCGGTCGTGATCGAGTCGCCGAACAGGGCGAGGCAGCGCGCGCCGCGCACGGTCGGCAGGCCGGGTGGCCTGCTGGTCCATGCCGTCGAAGTAAGGCGGGTTCTGGATGTAGGTGCTGCGCGCGTCCCAGACATAGGTCTTCGATTCCGGCAACCTGGATGCCGCGCCAGCGCTCGTCGCCGTGGAACACGTCGGCATAGGTCTTCGAGAACATGGCGGCAGTGACGCGCGCGGCCGATGAACTGCTGGATCTCGTGCGGCCGTCGGCCAGATGTCGCGCAGGTACACCGGCTTGCCTGCGCGTCGCGCCCGATGCGGGTCGCGGGTGAGATCGATGTCCACCGTTCCCGCGAGCGCGTAGGCGACGACGAGCGGCGGCGAGGCGAGGAAGTTCATGCGCACTTCCTGGTGCACGCGGCCCTCGAAATTGCGGTTGCCGGACAGCACCGAGGCGACCGACAGCTTGTGGTCGCTGATCGCCTTCGAGATCGGCGCGATTGAGCGGGCCGGAGTTGCCGATGCAGGTCGTGCAGCCGTAGCCGACGATGTTGAAGCCGAGCGCCTCGAGGTCGTCCAGCAGCTCGGAACGCTGCAGGTACTCGGTGACGACTTTCGAGCCCGGCGCGAGCGAGGTCTTGACCCAGGGCTGGACGGTGATGCCCGCGCCTGCGCGCATTCCGCGCCACCAGGCCCGCGGCGAGCATGACGGCCGGATTCGAGGTGTTGGTGCAGGACGTGATCGCGGCGATCACGACCGCGCCGTCCTTGAGTTCAAAGTCGGCCGCACCGTCCTGTGACGCGCGCCGGACCCGCTGATTTCCACTTGTCCTGGTCGCGGGCGAAGGCGTCGCGATAGGCCTTCTGCATGTCGCCGAGCGCCACGCGGTCCTGCGGGCGCTTCGGACCGGCGAGCGAGGGCTGCACCGTGCCGAGGTCGAGGTGCAGCACGTCCGTGTAGAGCGGCATCCGGCGCGCCGTCATGGCGCCAGAGGCCCTGCTTCTTCGCGTACTCGCGCACCAGCGCGATCTGCGCCTCGCCGCGGCCCGTGAGCCGCAGGTAGTCGAGCGTCACCTCGTCGATCGGGAAGATGCCGCAGGTCGCGCCGTACTCGGGCGCCATGTTCGCGATCGTCGCGCGATCCGCGAGCGGGAGCTGGGCGAGCCCGTCGCCGAAGAACTCGACGAATTTCTCGACCACGCCGCGCTTGCGCAGCATCTCCGTCACCGTCAGCACGAGGTCGGTCGCCGTCGCGCCTTCCGCGAGCCGGCCGGAGAACTTCACGCCGATGACTTCCGGGATCAGCATCGTCGAAGGCTGGCCGAGCATGGCGGCCTCGGCCTCGATGCCGCCGACGCCCCAGCCGAGCACGCCGACGCCGTTGATCATCGTCGTGTGCGAATCCGTTCCGACCACGGTGTCGGGGTAGGCGAGTCCCTTGTCGTCGGCGAACACGACGCGCGCCAGGTACTCGAGGTTGACCTGGTGCACGATGCCGGTGTCCGGCGGCACGACGGAGAAGTTGTCGAATGCCGACTGGCCCCAGCGCAGGAACGTGTAGCGCTCGCGGTTGCGCTGGAACTCGAGCAGCGCATTCAGGTTGAGCGAATCCGCGGTGCCGTAGTGATCCACCATCACCGAGTGGTCGATCACGAGCTCCGCCGGAATCAGCGGATTGATCGGCGCCGGGTCGCCGCCGAGCTTCGCCATGGCGTCGCGCATGGCGGCGAGGTCGACGACCGCCGGCACGCCCGTGAAGTCCTGCATGATGACGCGCGCCGGCGTGAAGGCGATTTCGCGCTGCGGGGAGCTTCCGGGGGTCGGCCTTCGCGAGCGCCAGGATGTCTTCGCGGGTGACGCTCTTGCCGTCCTCGTGCCGCAGCAGGTTCTCGAGCAGGATCTTCAGCGAGTAGGGGAGGCGTCCGACGTTGGGCTCGGCGATGCGCGTCGAGCGCGAAGTACTCGTAGCTGCGGCCGCCGGCTTCGAGCTTGCGGCGGGCCTTGAAACTGTCCTGCATGAATCCTCCAGCGGGTGAAGCGCCATTATAGCGGCCCCGCCGAGGCACTCCTCGCCGTCGTAGAAGACGACGTACTGGCCCGGCGCCGCGCCGCGCGAGCGGCTCTGCGAACGTGCACGTCGATGCCGCCCGCGACCGAGGCGTGACACGGCAGGCGACATCCGGCTGGCGATAGCGCACCTTCGCCGTGCAGGCGAAGGCATCGCGCCGGCGCGGCTTGCCGCGCGATCCAGTGCGGCATCGACTGCGTGCAAGCCCCGTGCAATACAGCGCCGGGATGGTCGGCGCCCTGGACCACGACGAGCGCATTGCGGGCGAGATCCTTGGCGGCGACGAACCACGGCGCGTCGCCGCGGCCTCGCAGGCCGCCGATGCCGAGCCCGCTCCGCTGGCCGAGCGTGTAGCGCTCAAGGCCACGGTGCCGGCCGATGACGGCGCCGTCGATCGCTCTCGATCGGCCCCGGCCGGCCGGGCAGCCAGCGGCCCGACGAAATCGCCGAACGGGCGCTCGCCGATGAAGCAGATGCCGGTCGAATCGCGCTTTGCCGGCGACCGGGCAGGCCGCGCTCGCGCGCGATGCGCCGGACTTCGGGCTTGCGCAGGCCGCCGACCGGAAATTCGCAGGACGCGAGCTGTGCGGCGTCGAGCGCATGCAGGAAGTAGCTCTGGTCCTTGTCGCGGTCGATGCCGCGCAGCAGCTGCCGGACGGGCCGATGCGGGCATAGTGCCCGGTCGCAAAGCGTTCGGCGCCGAGACGCTTGCGCATAGTCGAGCCCGACGCCGAACTTGACCTCGCGGTTGCAGAGCACGTCCGGGTTCGGCGTGCGGCCGGCCTCGAGTTCAGTCAGGAAATGCGCGAACACGCGCTCGCGGTACTCGGCGCGCGAAGCTCGCCTTGTGCAGCGGGATGCCCAGCTCGTCGCAGACCCGTCGCGCATCCTGGAAGTCGGCCGCGGACGTGCAATAGCCGTCCTCGTCCTCGCTCCCAGTTCGACATGAAGAGCGCCTCGACCCGGTGACCGGCGTCCAGCAGGAGCGCAGCCGCGACCGCGGAGTCGACGCCGCCCGAAAGCGCGATGATGACGCGGGCCATCGGCGTCAGCCCGCCGCCGCGCGGAGCGCGAGCCCGTCGAGCGGCACATGATTCAGCATGTCGAGCGGGATAGACGCGCGCCGCGCAGGTAGTCGTCGACGCAGAGGAGCACAAGCGGGCTGCGGTGCTCGGCCGGCGCGCGCTGCGAGCTCTTCGCGGTCCAGCCAGAGCGTGCGGATGATCGCGCGGTCGAGCACGGCGCCGTTCGACGCGCTCGCCGACGCGGCCGGCGAATGCGACGCGCAGCACCGTGCGGCCGGCCGGTCCCTGCCACAGGTAAAGGCCCGTCACCGCTTCCGGCGTGAATTCGCGGCCGGTCTCCTCGCGCGTCTCGCGCATCGACCGCCTCGATCGAGCGATTCGCCGGTCTCGAGGTGGCCCGCCGGCTGGTTCAGCACGACGCGGCGCGCGGCGCGTTCCTGCACGAACAGGAAGCGGCCGTTGTCTTCGGCGATCGCCGCGACGGTGAGGTCGAGCTTCAGGGACATGGGCCGATTATATGGACGCTGAAGGGGACGTTCACCTTTGATGCGGCATAGCGATCGAAAGGTGAACGTCCCCTTCAGAGGTCAGAGATGCTGCTGGCGGGTCTCGGCTTCGGGCTCGCTCGCGATCCAGATCTCGTCGAAGTAGTTCAGGTAGCGGCGCGCGACGACGGGATCGTTCATCTCGACGATGCCTTCCCAGCGCGAGGCCTGGAGGCGATAGACGAGCGCGCGATCGTCTGCGATCAGGAAGGCGGACTGGTTGTCGCGGTTCTCGGACTTCACGCGCCGGATCTCGATGTGGCTCGTGATGCGGCGGGCGAGGTGGACGAACTTGCTGCCCTCGTAGACGACGCGCGACGGATCGGCGAGCAGCACGCGCACCTTGGCGTAGCTCTTGGCGAGCACGAGCTTCTTGACGGTCTCGAGGAACTGCGGCTGGTCGTAGACGCGCCGGCTCGAGGTCCTGCGTGTACATCGTGAGCAGACGACGAGCCGCGAATGCCACCTGTTGCGTGGCGCTGCGCGCCTCGTCGAGCGTCCCGATGATGGAGCGCGTACCGGTCACGCTCTGCCGCTGGGTCTGCACCGCTGTCACTCCAGGACGAGCGACATCCTCACGTGCGGAATGCCCGCCTCGTCGAACACATCGCCCTGCGCTCGAGAACCCGAGCTTCTCGTAGAAGGGCACGGCCTGCACTTGCGCATGCAGGAATGGTTCGCGGATGCCGCGGCGACGCGCCGCTTCGAGCAGGCGACGTAGGATCAGTGCGCCGATGCCCCGGCCGCGCAGCCCGGCAATTACCGCGATGCGGCCGATCTTACCGGCGGGGTTCAGGCGTCCGGTGCCAACTGGTTCACGGTTCAGGCGAGCGAGGACGTGAACGCTCACGGCATCGTCACCATCCCACTCGTCAGATTCGGGGATTTCCTGCTCCTGGATGAAGACTTCGCGGCGAATGCGCTCGAGGACGCGGCGATCCGCGTCCCAGGTCGGTGAGCACACATTCTAATTGGCCGCTCCGCCATGGCGGGCGGCTCAAAGGGCGCGCTGGCGAGCGCCTCGGCGAGGCCGGTGTACGACGCATGGCGTCAGCTTCTCGAGCCGGCGTCGCGCTTCTTCCGGCAGGCCGAGCGTCGCGACGAACGAGTGCAGCTCCGGCCGCGCCGATGCCGCGTCCGCGCGTGAACTCCTTGAGCTTCTCGTAGGCCGCCGGCGACTCCGTGCGCGCGCAGCACGGTCTGGATCGCCTCCGCAAGCACTTCCCAGTGCGCGTCGAGATCCGCAGCGATGCGGGCAGCATCCGGCTCGATGCGCGCGAGACCCGCGAGCGCCGAACGCCACGCAAGCAGCGCATGTGCGCAAAGGCGACGCCGAGATTGCGCATCACGGTCGAGTCGGTGAGGTCGCGCTGCCAGCGCGACACCGGCAGCTTGTCCGAGAAATGGCGCAGCATCGCGTTCGCAAGGCCGGCATTGCCCTCGGCATTCTCGAACGCGATCGGGTTCACCTTGTGCGGCATGGTCGAGGATCCGATTTCGCCGGCGACCGCCTTCTGCGCGAAGTAGCCGAGCGAAACGTAGCCCCAGGCATCGCGGCACAGGTCGACGAGGATCGTGTTTGCGCGCGCAAGCGCATCGCAGTACTCGGCGATCCAGTCGTGCGGCTCGATCTGCGTCGTGTGCTCGTTCGGCGAGAGGCCGAGGCCTCCGATGAGCCGGCGCGATTCGCGCGCGCCAGTCGACCGAAGGATCACGCCGCGACGTGGGCATTGAAGTTGCCGACCGCGCCGTTGAACTTGCCGAGGATCTCGACGCGCCGCAGCGAATTCGCGCCGCAGCGCGCGCAGCCGCGCCGCGAAGTTCGCGACTTCCTTGCCGAGCGTCGTCGGCGACGCGGCCTGTCCGTGGGTGCGCGACGAGCATCGGCAGTCGCCGCGTGCCGCGCAGCAAGCGCCGCGAGATGGTCGGCGACTGCCGCGATCGCCGGCAGCAGGACGCGCTCGCGCGCCTCGGCGCAGCATCAGCGCGTAGCGCAGGTTGTTGATGTCCTCGGAGGTGCAGGCGAAGTGCACGAACTCGAGCTGCGCGGGCGTGGCGCCGGCCGCGGCGAGTTGCTCGCGCACGTAGTACTCGACCGCCTTGACGTCGTGATTGGTCTGGCGCTCGAGTTCCTTGACGCGGCGCGAGGCCCGGCCTCGTCGATGCCCGCGCGCAAGCGTTTCGAGACGGCTATCGACGGCTTCTGCCAGGCGTGCGAGCGCGGGAAACCGCCCGGTTTTCGTCAGCTGGCGGAACCAGGCCGCTTCGACGCGCACGCGATGGCCGATCAGGGCCGCCTCGCTGAACAGCGCGGCCAGGTCGGCGCATTTCTCGGCATAGCGTCCGTCGAGCGGCGACAACGCGTTCAGGCGGGAGTCGGTCATGGGGCAGGGGCGCGAATGATAGAATGCGCATGTTACCCGTGAGCGCCCACGACCGCATCGAAAAGGACAGCCTCGGCGAAGTCCGCGTCGCCGCGACCGCGCTTTGGGGCGCCCAGACGCAGCGCGCGCTCGAGAATTTCCGCATCGGCCGGTCGCGCATGCCGCCCGAGCTCATCCGCGCGATCGGACTCGTCAAATGGGCGGCCGCGGAGACGAACGGCGAGCTCGGCGAGCTGCCGCAGCCGCTCGCGTCCGCGATTGCCGAAGCCGCGCTCGAGGTTGCCGAGCGGACGCCATGCCGACCAGTTTCCGCTCGGCGTGATGCAGACGGGATCCGGCACCAGCACCAACATGAACGTCAACGAGGTCATCGCGCGCCTCGCGGGCGACAAGCTCCGGCAAGCCGGTTCATCCGAACGATCACGTCAATCGCTGCCAGAGCAGCAACGACGTGATCCCGACGGCAATCCACCTGTCGGCGGCGCTCGCGATTCGCGATTCGCTGCTGCCGGCGCTCGCACGGCTTGCGCGCGCGATCGAGGCCAAAGTCCAGGCCGTCGGCGAGCAGGTGAAGACCGGGCGCACGCACCTGATGGATGCGCTGCCGGTCACGCTGGGCCAGGAGATGCACGCCTGGCAGACGCAGGTCGAGGAAGCCGCAATCCGAATCGATGTCAGCAAGGACCCGGCTGCACCGGCTTGCGCTCGGCGCGACCGCAGTCGGAACCGGCGTCAATGCCCATCCGGAATTCGCGGCGCGAACCATCGCACGCCTTGCGGCCCGCACGCGGACTTGGCCTGACGGCGGCCCCGGACCGTTTCGCCAGCCATGCATCGCAGGACACGGCGGTGGAACTGTCGGGCCAGCTCCGCGGCGCGGCCGTCGCCCTGCTCAAGATCTCAAACGATCTGCGCTGGATGAACTCGGGCCCGCTCGCGGGGCTCGCGGAAATCTCGCTGCCCGCGCTTCAGCCCGGGTCCAGCATCATGCCGGCCAAGGTGAATCCAGTGATCCCGGAAGCGGTCGCGATGGCCGCAACCCAGGTGATGGGGAACGACGCTGCGGTCGCGATGGCGGGCGCTTCCGGAAACTTCCAGCTGAACGTGATGCTGCCGCTGATCGCGCATGCGCTGCTCGAGAGCATCACGCTCATTGGCGACTCTGCCGATGCCCTGGCCGAGCGCGCAATTCCGGGGCTCACCGTTCAGGTCGCAAGGATTTCCGAGTCGCTGGCGCGGAATCCGATGCTGCTGACCGCGCTCGCGCCGCAGATCGGCTACGACCGGGCCGCGGCGATCGCCAGGCGCGCTGCATCGGAAGCCCGCCCGATTCTCGAGATTGCGATCGAGGAGACCGGCTTGCCGCGTGACGAACTTGCGCGGCTGCTCGATCCTGCCCGGCTGGCTCGCGGCGAGAGCTGAGTTCTGTGAACGCGGCCGCCGCCCTCGAACTGCATCGCCTGCCGACCGCGCAGCTCCGCGCGGAACTTCGCATGCGCCTCGCGACCGGCGTGCCGGAGTCGAGCGAACCGCGCATCGGTCATTACGCCGGCCTGACGAAACGCCGGCTCGCGGAACTGCTGCCGACCGCGACGACGCGCGCCGCCGTGTTGATTCCCGTCATCGATCGCGGCGACGACCTGACCGTGCTATTGACGCTTCGCGCCGACGACCTCAAGCATCATGCGGGCCAGATCTCCTTTCCCGGCGGCCGTCTCGAGCCGGGGGACGCCGATGCCGTCGCGGCGGCCTTGCGCGAGACCGAGGAGGAGATCGGCCTTCGGCGTGAGTACGTCGAGATCCTCGGGCTGCTGCCCGATCATGCCGTGATCACCGGCTATCGGGTCACGCCGGTCGTCGGTCTGGTGCGGCTTGGCTTCGAACTCGTGCTCGACCCGACGGAAGTTGCCGGCACCTTCGAAGCGCCGCTGCGGCACCTGCTCGATCCCGGAACGGATGCGCGCCGTCGCCGCAAGTTCGGCGACCAGGAAGTCGAGACCTTCGATCTTCCC
This sequence comes from uncultured Gammaproteobacteria bacterium, assembly GCA_963819545.1. Lineage (GTDB taxonomy): Bacteria > Pseudomonadota > Gammaproteobacteria > Steroidobacterales > Steroidobacteraceae > SCUD01. Next base: position 405,643 of record CAWFWJ010000005.1, read on the forward strand.
TGGGGCAGCTTCAACATCTGGGGTGCGACAGCGGGCATGCTGCTGACGCTCCGCGAAGTACTCGGCGGGCCGCACAGTCGTGGCGATTGAACGGCTGCTCGAGATCATGGCCCGCCTGCGCGACCCGCAGCACGGCTGCCCCTGGGACCTGCAAGCAGGACTTCCGATCGATCGCGCCGCACACGCTCGAAGAAGCCTACGAGGTCGCCGACGCGATCGAGCGCGCGGATCTCGCGGCGCTGCGCGACGAGCTCGGCGACCTGCTGTTCCAGGTTGTCTTCCATGCCCGGCTTGCGAGCGAGCAGGGCGCATTCGCATTCGACGACGTCGTCGATGCGATCTGCGACAAGCTCACGCGCCGCCACCCGCATGTGTTCGGCGGGGCGGCCGTCGCAGACGCCGCGGAACAGACCCGCCTGTGGGAAGAGATCAAACGCGAGGAACGGGCGGCCTCGGGCAATGACGGTGCGCTTGCAGACGTGCCTATGGCGCTGCCGGCACTCACACGCGCGCGAAAGCTCGGTGCCCGCGCCGCGGCAGGCGGGATTCGACTGGCCCGACGCCGCCGGTCCGCGCGCGAAGATCGACGAGGAACTGGCCGAACTGGACCACGCGATGGCGGACGGGCGACCCTGCCCGGCGCGAGGCGGAACTCGGCGACCTGCTGTTTTCGGTCGTGAATCTTGCGCGGCACCTCGATATGGATCCGGAGACCGCGCTACGGCAGGCAAACGAGCGATTTGCGCGCCGCTACCGCCACCTGGAGCAGTCCCTGGCCCGACTGGGCCAGCCTGCCGATCGTGCCGCTCCCGAGCTCCTGGACCGGCTCTGGGCGGCTGCAAAGGCCGAGAATCCCTGACATATTGGGGCAGGCCACCGGCGGTCCGGCGTTCAGGACGCATTCATTCGCCTATCCGTAGATTGGCACCGTGCCAACAGAGGAGGCGCACCATGTCACGCACCATTCGATCCATTACCGCGGCCGTCAGCCTTGCCCTCGCATCGGGAACCGCTCTGGCCGACGACCACAACGGTCCTTACGAAAGCCGGAATGAACGCAATGGCGACTACGATTACGCCCAAGTCGTGCACGTCGAGCCACATTCGTCGCCAGGTTCGCGTCAGCGAACCGGTTCGCGAATGCTGGCAGGAAACGAGCACTGCCCCGGACGGTCCATTCTCCTACAACAACATCGGCGGCACGCTCATCGGCGGCGCGCTCGGCACCGCTGTCGGCAACCAGATCGGCCATGGGCGGGGCAAGGACGTCGCACGCGTCGCGGGTGCCCTCATCGGCGGCGCAATCGGCGCCAACGTGTCGCGCGACCGCCATCGTCAACTCTACGGTGACCAGCGCCAGACCACCGAGCGCTGCGACACCCGTTATCGCGACAGCTGGGAACAGCGGGTCGACGGCTACGAGGTCACTTACGAGTACGCCGGCCGCCAGTACGTCACGCAGATGCCCTACGACCCGGGCGATCGCATCCAGGTGCGCGTTGACGTGACCCCGGCGTCAAGCTGAGGTCCATGCCCGGGCCGCAGACGCGGCCCGGGCATCCGGTTCCACTAGAATGTCGGTATGGCGATGAATCGGGATGGCTCGGCTTGCGGCAATCAGCCTGATGTTCGCATCCCTCGCGCTCGGCGCGACGGATGCATTTGCGCAGGCGATCTCGCTCGACGAGGCAGTGGCGCGCGCCGAGCGCCAGTACAAGGCGCGCGTGGTCCGTGCTGAGGAGAAGCGGCACGGGGATCGCATCGAGTACCGTATCCGGCTGCTCGGCGAGGACGGCCGCGTCTTCGAGGTGCGCGTCGACGCGGCATCCGGCCGCGAGGACTAGGAACCTAATGCGCCTGCTGGTGCTCGAGGACGAACCGGCGCTTCGTGAAACGCTGGTACAGCAGTTCCGCGCCGCCGGTTTCCTGATCGATGAGGCCGCTGACGGCGTCGAGGGTGAGTTCGCCGGCCTCGAGTATCCGATCGATGTTGCGGTGGTCGATCTCGGACTGCCGGGTCGCTCCGGTCTCGATGCGATACGCGCCTGGCGCAAGGCCGGCAAATCCTTTCCGGTGCTGATCCTGACGGCGCGCGACAGCTGGCAGGAGAAAGTGACGGGCCTCGATGCCGGCGCCGACGACTACGTCACCAAGCCGTTTCGGTTCGAGGAAGTCCTGGCGCGGGTCCAGGCATTGCTCCGCCGCTCGGGCGGCTGGTCGCAGCCACTCCTCAAGAGCGGCACGGTCGAGCTCGACACGCGCGCGCAGGAAGTGCGTGTCGCCGGCGTTGCCATCGAACTCACGGCATTCGAGTACCGCCTGCTCGAATACCTGATGCTGCGGGCGGGCCAGGTCGTGTCAAAGTCCGAGCTTACCGACAAGCTCTACGAGCAGGACTTCGAGCGCGACAGCAACACGATCGAAGTCTTCATCGGCCGCCTGCGCCGCAAGCTCGATCCGGAAGGAAAGCAGCAGCCGATCGAGACTCTGAGGGGCCGCGGCTACCGGATCGCGCGCGACTGAACGTGGCGCGCTCGCCCCCATCGCTGCAGTCACGGCTGCTTGCTCACGCTTGCGGTGCTCTTGCTCGCGGCCGCGGCAATCGCGGCCTGGTCGCTCGAGTCGCTCTATCGGAATCTCGGATTGCGCGTCACTCGAGGACGTGCTCGATGCGCAGGTCATCGCGCTCATCTCGACCGCGGATATCGACGCCGAGGGCCGGCTCGTGCCGCAAAATCTGGCTGAACCGCGGCTCGCGACGCCGGGCTCCGGTCTTTATGCCGAGATACTCGGATCGCGCGGCAGCTGGCGCTCGCCGTCCGCGCTCGGCAGCGGCCTCAATCTCGCCGCGGAGCCGTCGCCAGGCGAACGGTATTTCGAGCACGCCCGGCTTGCGGACGGCACGCGCGTGCTCGGTCTGTCGCTCGGCATCCGCTGGGAGCCCGCGGAGGGCGAAGCCCGCAACTTCGTGATCCGTGCCGCGCAGAGTCTCGAGCCCTGGTACCTGCAGATGATTCGCGTGCGAACCGGGCTCATCACGGGCTCGATGCTGCTTTGCCTGCTGCTCCTGGGCGGCCTCGCGATCTCGCTTCGAGTCTCACTCAGGCCGCTTCGGCGGCTCGAACGCGAAATCGTCGACATCGAGGCGGGCCGACGTGAATCACTCGGGACGGCGTGGCCGCGCGAACTGACGGGCGTCACCGGAAACCTCAACGCACTCCTGATCGGCGAGCGCAAACGACTCGAGCGCTATCGCACGACCCTTGGAAATCTCGCGCACAGCCTGAAGACGCCGCTTGCCGCCATGCGCGGCTTGATCGAGGCCGGCCAGGCGGACCCGGCTGCGCTCGCGCCGCAGCTCGACCGCATGCAGGCAATCGTGCAGCACCAACTCAAGCGGGCGGTATTCGGAGGCGGCGGAACGATACTGACGGATCTTGCAGTCCAGGAACCTCTTGAGCAGCTGCGCGTCGCCCTCGCCAAGGTCTATGCCGACAAGACCGTGCGGGCGAGCCTCGCCGTCGCCCCTGGAACCGCATACCCGATCGATGCCGGCGACTTCCTGGAACTCGCCGGCAATCTGATGGACAACGCCTGCAAATTCTGCCGCAGCGCGATCGCGGTTCGTGCCACACCCTGGACCGCGGCGGAGTGGCGCCGACCCGGACTGGCGCTCGAAGTTGAAGACGATGGCAGCGGCATACCGCCCGCACAACGGTCGCGGGTTCTCGAACGCGGGGCACGGGCCGACGAAAGCGTGGCCGGGCAGGGCATTGGACTCTCGGTCGCCCGTGAGATCGCCGCCGCCTATTCCGGCACGCTCGAGATCGGAGAAAGTCGCCTGGGCGGGGCGCGAGTTTGCATCAGGCTGCCGGGGCGTTGATCATGTGCCGGCCGGCGGTCGTCCGGCCGGAGAGTTGACATGTTGAAGCACGCTGCGCCCCTCCTGCTTACCGCTTTCGCCAGCCTCTGTGTCGCCCAGAATCCACCCGAAGCAACAGTGCGCACCGAGTCGGTGGCTCCCGGCGTGTATGTGCTCTACGGCAGCGGCGGCAATATCGGTGTTTCAGTCGGAGCGGATGGCGTATTCCTGATTGACGACCAGTACGCGGTGATGACACCCAGGATTTCGGAAGCGCTTGCGAAGATCAATCCGGCCCCGCCGCGCTTCGTCCTCAACACGCACTGGCACGGCGACCACACGGGCGGCAACGAGAATCTCGCGGCGAAGGGCACGGTGGTCATCGCGCACGACCAGGTTCGCGCGCGCATGAGTTCAGATCATTTCTCGGAATTCCTCCAGCACAAGACGGAAGCGTCGCCGGCGGGCGCGCTCCCGGTCGTCACGTTCAACGACAGCCTGACCCTGCACGTCAATGGCGACGACCTGCACGGGATCCATGCGCCGCAGGGCCATACGGACGGCGATGTTTTCATCCACTTCGAGAAGGCGAACGTCATCCACACGGGCGACCTGATGTTCGCCGGCATGTATCCTTTTATCGACCTGGACTCCGGGGGATCAGTGAACGGGCTCATCGCCGCGGTCGACCGGATGCTCGCGCTCAGCGACGAAAAGACCCGGATCATTCCGGGCCACGGCGAGGTGACCGATCGGGCCGGGCTCCTCGCCTACCGCGAGATGCTTGCTATCACCAGCCAGCGCGTGCGTGATCTGGTGAAGGCTGGCAAGTCGGTCGACGAGGTGCTGGCGCTAAAACCCAACGCGGACTACGACGCGAAGCTGTCATGGTCATTCATCACCGCAGAAAGCTACCTGCAAATCCTCTATCGCGACGCGGGTCGCGCTTAGGTGAGGTCGAACTTGATGCCCTGGGCGAGCGGCAGGTCGCCTGAATAATTGATCGTGTTGGTCTGGCGGCGCATGTAGGTCTTCCAGGAATCGGAGCCGGCCTCGCGGCCGCCACCGGTGTCCTTCTCGCCGCCAAAGGCCCCGCCGATCTCCGCGCCTGACGTGCCGATATTCACGTTCGCAATGCCGCAGTCGCTGCCGGACACCGACAGGAATCGCTCGGCGTGCTGCAGCCGGTCGGTGAAGATCGCCGACGACAGGCCGTAATCCGTGTCGTTGTGCATCGCGATCGCCTCGTCCAGCGTCTTGAACGGAATGACATACAGGATCGGCGCAAAGGTCTCGTGCCGCACGACAGGCATGTCATTGCGGGCGCGGACGATCGTCGGCTCGACGAAATAGCCCGGCCCCGGCAGCACGCGGCCGCCGCAGAGGATCTCGCCGCCCTGACTTTGCGCATCTGTGAGCGCGGCCTCGTACTGGCGCACGGCCGAGGATCCGACCAGCGGGCCCATCAGTGTCTTCGCATCGAGCGGATTGCCGATCCGGACCTGACGGTAGCTTGCGACCAGCCGGCGCTCGACTTCGTCGATCCGCGATTCATGGACCAGCAGGCGGCGCGTCGTCGTGCAGCGCTGCCCGGCAGTGCCGACCGAGCCGAACAGGACGGCCGGCACGACGAGATCGAGATTCGCGAACTCGTCGACGATGATCGCGTTGTTGCCGCCGAGCTCGAGCAGGCTCCGGCCGAGACGCGAAGCCACGCGCTCTCCGACCTGCCGCCCGACGCTCGTCGAGCCCGTGAAGCTCATGAGCGCAATGCGCCGGTCGTCGACGAAACGGTTTGCGAGCGCATTGTCTGACGGGATGAAGAGCTGGAAGATCGGCGGCAGGCTGGCTGCGGCGATGACTTCATTGCAGATGCGCTGCACGGCAATCGCGCAGAGCGGCGTGTGGTGCGAGGGCTTCCAGACGCAGGTGTCGCCGCAGACCGCGGCGAGGAACGCGTTCCAGGACCAGACCGCGACCGGGAAATTGAATGCGGAGATGATGCCGACCACGCCGAGCGGATGCCATTGCTCGTACATCCGGTGGCGCGGGCGCTCGGAATGCATCGCCAGGCCGTAGAGCATGCGCGACTGGCCGACGGCGAAGTCGGCCATGTCGATCATTTCCTGGACTTCGCCGTCGCCTTCGATCTTGATCTTGCCCATCTCGAGGCTGACGAGGCTGCCGAGGAGGTCTTTTTTCGCGCGCAGTGCCTCGCCGATGAGCCGCACGGCTTCGCCGCGTTTCGGCGCCGGCATGTCGCGCCAGCGCGGCGAATGCGGCCGCAGCGCTCGCCACCACGCGCTCGTAGTCCTCGGCGCCCGCGGCGCGAATGCGGGCGATGACTTCGCCCGTGGCCGGATTGATCGAGTCGATGAGCGGCGCATCGGCCGCCGCATGCCATTCCTGGCCGGACCAGGCGCCGGGGTTCACCGCCTGCAGTCCAAGGCCTTGCAGGATTCGGTCGGTATCGACCGTGTTGCTCTCACGCATCGGCTTTCTTTCAGTATTCATCGGATTGCTCCCGCGCGGCTGCGTTGCCTGCCGGTCTTGCCCTCGACCACGATTCGCCCCGAAACGGATTTGTCGTTGCCATGGCTGTACCACGCGCCGAAACGGTTCGCGAGCACCTCCGGCAGGCGGAATTGTTCCTGGCGCACGAACCCACGGTAATCCTCCGGGCTCGCGAGGACGAGATCGACGACGGCCGTGATACCGGCGGCGGTCGTGACCTGGATCGCCGACCATAGCCGGCCCAGGATTTCCTGCGGATAGATCTTGTTGACGTAGTTTTCCTCGCGCAACTCTCCATCCTGGCGTCCGCTGACCGCGACATACACGATCACGACGTCTTGCAGCGTCTGCGGCACGGCGTTCTCGAGGATGCGCTTGAGCGTCGCCCGGTCCTGGTTGAGCTTGAGGTCGTTCATCAGCAGGCGAACCTGCACGCAGTGGCCCGGATAACGGATCGTCTTGTAGTTCATCTGCTCGCAACGGTCGCCGAAAGTCTCGCCGAGCGAGCCAAGGCCGCCGGACGTATTGAACGCCTCGTAAAGCGTGCCGTCGATCTCGATCTCCTCGAGGCCTTCGAGCGGCGCCGCTTCGACGAGACGGCGGTCGGCGATCGCGAAGCAGGGATTTCCGTACTCGTTGATGAGGCCTTCGGTCGACCAGGTCAGCGAATACTTGAGCACGTTGTTCGGGTGCTGGGGCAGTGCGCCAACGCGCATCCGGATGCTCCGCAACTCGTCGAAGTGGCTGATGAGTTCGTTGGCCGCGATCGAGATGAATCCGGGCGCCAGGCCGCATTGCGGAACGAAGGCGCGATCCGATCCCTCGGCAATGGCGCGGACCGCGCGCGTGACCTCGACGTCCTCGGTGAGGTCGAAGTAGTGGAGCCCTTGGTCGCGCGCCACCTTCGCTACGCCCGGATTGCAGTAGAAGGGCAGGGAAGAAATCACGGCATCGCAGGGATTGTCCTTGACGTGCTGCGCGAGGGCGGCCGCATCGCTCGCATCGACTCCATGCGCCGTGAGGGTCCGTTTGCCGTGGGCGCGCGCGACCGCACGCGCTGCGTCCGCGTTTACGTCCGCCAGCTGCACCTGGTAATTGCCGGCATCCGCCAGCAGTCCGGAGATCAGCGCGCCGATCTTGCCGGCACCCAGAACGAGTACGCGATGCATCGTCAATTCCGCCTGAAATTGGGTGGCGCATTCTGCCCATTCCGCTCACCATAAACCACCCCTTGAGGCTCATATTTTTGCAGTGCAATGAATCCGTGTACGATGCCCCGAAACATGAATGTCGCGGTCGAAACCAGCGGCTGGACGCCGGATAGCTGGCAGCGACTGCCGGCACTGCAACAGCCCCTGTACGCCGATGCGGCGCAGCTCGCGCGCGTGCTCGGCGAACTCGCGCGCCTGCCGCCGATCGTCGTGTCCTGGGAGGTCGACCAGCTGAAGGACGAGTTGGCCGCCGCGCAGCGCGGCGAGCGCTTTCTGCTGCAGGGCGGCGACTGCGCCGAAGGCTTCTCGGACTGCGATTCGGACACGATCGCGAGAAAGCTGAAAATCCTGCTGCAGATGAGCGTCGTGCTGCTGCACGGCCTCAAGAAGCCGGTGATCCGCGTGGGCCGGATCGCAGGCCAGTTCACCAAGCCACGTTCGGCCGACACGGAAACTCGCGATGGCGTGACGCTACCGAGCTATCGCGGCGATCTCGTCAATCGGGCGGCCTTCACCGCGGCGGATCGCGAGCCGGATCCGGAACTCCTGCTGCGCGGTTACGAGCGAGCGGCACTCACGCTCAACTTCGTTCGCGCGCTCGTCGACGGCGGATTCGCCGACATGCACCACCCGGAATACTGGGATCTCGGTTTTCTCCAGCACGCGAAGCTCAGGGACGCCTACCGGAAGATCATCGACTCAATCTCCGATTCGCTCGACTTCTACGCGGCGATCTCCGGCTCGCCGGTTCACGAGGCGTCGCAGGTGCGCTTCTACTCAAGCCATGAGGGTCTGCACCTTCTCTACGAGCAGGCACAGACGCGTTACCTCAAGCGGCGCCAGCGCTGGTACAACCTCTCGACCCACATGCCGTGGATCGGCATGCGCACGGCAATTCCGGGCGGCGCGCACGTCGAATACTTCCGCGGCATCGCCAATCCGATTGGCGTCAAGGTGGGCGAGGGCATGGATGCGGCGACGCTCGGTGAGCTCGTGCGCCTGCTGAATCCGGACAACGAGCCGGGCCGCCTGACCCTGATCCACCGCTTCGGTGCGAAGCGCATCGAGGGCGCACTGCCGGCGCAGATCCGTGCGGTGCGCGAAAGCGGCCGACAGGTCCTCTGGGTCTGCGATCCGATGCACGGCAACACCGAGACGACGCCGCAGGGCGTCAAGACGCGGCGATTTGAAAACATCCTCTCGGAAGTCGAATCGGCGTTCCGGATTCACCACGACGCGGGCTCGATCCTGGGCGGCGTGCATTTCGAATTGACCGGAGACGACGTCACGGAATGCACGGGCGGCGCGCGCGGCCTCTCGGATGGCGATCTCGCGCGCGCGTATCACACGACGGTTGATCCGCGACTCAACTACGAACAGTCGCTCGAACTCGCAATGCTGATCGGGCGGCAACGTGAACGAGTCTGATGCTGAGCGGGCCGGATGGCGCGAAGTCCTGACACCGGAGGCGATCGCCTTCGTCAATGGACTCGCGGACCGCTTCTCTGAAGAACGGCTCGCTTTGCTGACCCGACGTGCCGCGCTGCAGCGGCAATTTGACGCGGGCGCGCTGCCGGATTTTCCAGAGGACACGCTTGCGATTCGCGAGTCCGAGTGGCGCGTCGGGGCCATACCCGCCGATCTGCTCGACCGGCGCGTCGAGATCACCGGGCCGACCGATCGCAAGATGGTCATCAATGCGCTGAATTCCGGCGCCAATGTCTTCATGGCGGACTTCGAGGATTCGCTCTGCCCGACCTGGAGCAACGTTATCGAGGGACAGGCCAACCTGATGCGGGCCGTGCGCCGCACGCTGACGCACGAAACCGTGGAGGGGAAGAAGTATCGGCTGAATGAAAAGACCGCGGTGCTCATCGTCCGTCCGCGCGGCTGGCACTTGCCGGAGAAACACTGGCAACATGGCGAGGAGCCGATCGCCGGCGTCTTCGTTGATTTCGGCCTTTACCTCTGGCACAACGCGGCCGAGCTGCTGCGGCGCGGAAGCGGACCCTATTTCTATCTGCCCAAGCTCGAGAATCGCTTCGAGGCGCGGCTCTGGGCGCGCGTCATTGAGTACAGCGAAGACACGCTCGGATTGCCGCGCGGCACGGTCAAGGTGACGGTACTGATCGAGACCATTACCGCGGCCTTCGAGATCGACGAGATCCTGCAGGAGCTTCGCGACTGGATCGTCGGGCTCAATTGCGGGCGCTGGGATTACATCTTCAGTTTCATCAAGAAATTTGGCCATCGTGCCGAGTTCGTACTGCCCGATCGCGGTTCCGTGACGATGACGACCCATTTCCTGCGTTGCTATTCGCAACTCGTAATCCAGCGCTGCCACCGTCGCGGGGCTTTCGCGATGGGCGGTATGGCGGCACAGATTCCAATCAAGCACGATGCGGAGGCGAACGAGCGCGCCCTCGCGCGGGTTCGCGCCGACAAGGAACGCGAGGCGGGTGATGGTCACGACGGCACCTGGGTCGCACACCCGGGGCTCGTCGGCATCGCGCGCGAGATCTTCGATCGGCTGATGCCAGGACCAAACAATCTTCATCGCCTGCGCGAGGACGTGAAGGTGAGCGGGGCTGACCTGCTGCGCGTACCCGAGGGGCGAGTGACGCGCGCTGGGCTTCGCAACGACATCGACGTCGGCGTCCGTTACCTGGCCGCCTGGCTCGGCGGCAACGGTTGCGTGCCGATTCATCACCTGATGGAGGATGCCGCGACCGCTGAGATCTCGCGGGCGCAGCTCTGGCAGTGGGTGCGCCACGAGACGCCGCTCGAGGATGGGATCGCAGTCACGCTCAGCCTGGTGCGCGACGAGGCAAAATCGGTGCTGGCGGAGATACGCCGCGAGACCGGGGATGCGGAGTTCGAGGCGGGCCACTACGCGCGCGCCGCGCAACACCTGGATCGCCTGACCGCAAACCATGAGTTCGAGCCGTTTCTGACGCTGAACGCTTACGAAGACATCGATTGACCCGGGAGCATTCATGACATTTCAGTCCGCCGCGCAGATCGAACAACACTGGAAAGAGAGTCCGCGCTGGAAGGGCGTCATACGCGCGTATTCCGCGGCCGACGTCGTGCGCCTCCGTGGCAGCCTGCCGATCGAGCATTCGCTTGCCCGCCACGGCGCCGAAAAGCTGTGGCGTTACCTGCACGAATTGCCCTACGTGAATGCGCTCGGCGCGCTCACGGGCAACCAGGCGATGCAGCAGGTGCGCGCGGGCCTCAAGGCGATCTATCTTTCCGGCTGGCAGGTCGCGGGCGACGCGAACCTGGCGGCGGAGATGTATCCGGACCAGTCGCTGTACCCGGCGGACTCGGTGCCGTCCGTCGTGCGACGGATCAACAACACGCTGCTGCGTGCGGACCAGATCTGTCATGCGGAAGGGGACGACAAGATCGACTGGTTGCAGCCGATCATTGCGGACGCCGAAGCGGGCTTTGGCGGCGTGCTGAACGCGTTCGAGCTCATGAAAGCGATGATCGCGGCCGGCGCCGCCGGTGTGCATTTCGAGGACCAGCTGTCGAGCGCCAAGAAATGCGGTCACATGGGCGGGAAAGTACTGGTGCCAACACAGGAAGCGATCAACAAGCTCGCCGCGGCGCGGCTCGCGGCGGACATCTCGGGCGTTGCGACGGTACTGGTCGCACGGACCGATGCGGAATCGGCAACGCTGATCACCGCCGATTGCGACGAGCGCGACCAAGCATTCATCGCATCGCATGATCGCACGGCCGAAGGCTTCTTTCCGGTGCGGGCCGGCATCCCGCAGGCGATTGCGCGCGGCCTCGCCTACGCGCCCTATGCCGACCTGGTCTGGTGCGAGACCGGCACGCCGGATCTGCACGAGGCCAAGGAATTTGCCGAAGGCATTCACCGCCAGTATCCGGGCAAGCTCCTGGCCTACAACTGTTCGCCGTCCTTCAACTGGCGCAAGAAGCTCGACGACGCGACGATTGCGAAGTTCCAGCGCGAACTCGGCGCCATGGGTTACAAGTTCCAGTTCATTACGCTGGCCGGCTTCCATGTCCTCAACTTCTCGATGTACGAACTCGCGCGCGGCTATCGCGAGTCGCAGATGAGCGCCTATGTTGCGCTCCAGCAGGCGGAGTTCGCCGCCGAGTCTCATGGATACACCGCGACCAAGCACCAGCGCGAGGTGGGGGCCGGTTACTTCGACGACGTCACGCAGACCGTCACCGCGGGAACCTCGTCGATCACCGCCATGCACGGTTCGACAGAGGAAGCGCAGTTCAAGGCGCGCTGAGCGCGCCCGGTGGGCGGGAAGGGCGAAGCGTTCGATCCGGATTGCAGGCTCTGCCCGCGGCTTGCAGACTTTCTCGACGCGGTGCGCCGGCGTCATCCGCAGTATCACTGCCGACCGGTGGCGCCCTTCGGCAGCGCGCGTCATCGACTGCTGGTGGTCGGACTCGCGCCGGGGTTGCACGGCGCGAATCGCACCGGGCGGCCGTTCACCGGCGACCATGCCGGAATCCTGCTGTACCGAACCCTGCATGCGCACGGGTTCGCCTCGCGCCCCGAATCCGTTTCAAGCGATGACGGCCTGCGCCTCGTGGATTGCCGGATCAGCAATGCGGTGAAGTGCCTGCCGCCCGGCAACAAGCCGCTGCCGGCGGAGATTCGCTGCTGTAATGTCTATCTGGAGCGCGAACTCGCGGCGCTGCCGAAGGGCGCCGTGGTGGTTGCGCTCGGCGGCATTGCACACGCCGCGGTGCTCCGTGCCTCGGGGCTCAAGCCCGCGGGCCGGGCATTCGCGCACGGTGCCCTGCATGCGCTGGCCGCGGACCGCAGGCTCCTCGATTCGTATCACTGCAGCCGCCTGAACACGAATACCGGCCGCCTGACGCCCGCGATGTTCGACCACATCATTGCCAGGGCACGCCACTTGCTTGACCGCTGACGAACCCCACACCATGGGCCCGTGAGCGGCTTCGACATCAAGGCTTTCGTGAAAAACCTGCCCGGCCGTCCGGGGGTCTACCGGATGCTCGCTGCGGACGACACGATCGTCTACGTCGGCAAGGCCCGCAACCTCAAGTCGCGGGTCGGCAGCTATTTCCGCGCGGACCAGCTGCAGCCAAGAGTTCAGGCGCTGGTGCGCGTCGTGGCCTCCATCGGGGTCACGGTGACGAACTCGGACACCGAGGCGCTCCTGCTCGAACACAACCTGATCAAGCGCCACCGGCCGCGCTTCAATGTCATCCTCCGCGACGACAAGAGCTTTCCCTTCGTGCACCTGTCCGCGCACGAGTTTCCGCGACTGTCTTTCTACCGCGGCTCGCGTCGCCTGGCGGGGCGTCTGTTCGGTCCGTATCCCGCTGCGAGCGCCGTGCACGAGACGCTGAATCAACTTCACAAGCTCTTCAGGCTTCGGAGCTGCAAGGACACTTTCTATCGCGAACCGTTCACGCCCCTGCCTCGAATACCAGATCGGGCGCTGCTCGGCGCCCTGCACCGCGTTAATCGACCCGAAAACCTATGCACGCGATGTCGAGTCCGCCGTCATGGTGCTCGAGGGCCGGGCGCAGGACGTGACCACGCGACTCGGCGAGGACATGGACCGGGCCGCCGAGCGACTCGATTTCGAACGCGCGGCGGCACTTCGGGATCAGCTCTCCGCGCTGACCGAGATCCAGTCGCGGCAGGTCGTCACGCGCGCCCGCGGCGGCGCAGACACGGACGTGCTCGCGGTCACGGAAGCGGCGGGAGAGTTCTGCGTTGCCCTGATGTTCATTCGAGGAGGGCAACTCCTGGGGACCTCGACTTTCCATCCACGGGCACCGATCAGCGACGCGCCCGAGGTGCTGTCTGCGTTCGTCGCCCAGCACTACCTCGAACGCGACCCGCCGTCACGAATCTATCTCTCGCACCCGATCGAGGACGCGGAAGTACTGGCCGCGTCGCTCTCGGAGCGCTCGGGACGCAAGGTCCGCATCGGTCCGGCGCGCCGTGGCTATCCCCAGCGCTGGGTTGCGCTTGCAATGCAGAACGCAGTGAATGCCTTGCGCATGCGGGATGCGAGCCAGGCAAGCCTCGCCGAGCAATTCGAGGATCTCCGCAGTTTTCTCGGCCTTGAGACGCCGATCGAGCGGATCGAGTGCTTCGACGTCAGCCATACGCAGGGGGAGGCGACGAATGCCTCCTGCGTCGTCTTCGGCCCCCAGGGTCCGGTCAAGGCGGAGTATCGCCGCTACAACATCGAAGGTGTGGCGCGCGGCGACGACTACGGCGCGCTCCGTCAGGCGCTCACACGCCGTTACCGGAGGCGCAAGCAGGAGAACGCGCTGCTGCCGGATCTTTTGCTGATCGACGGCGGGCCGGGTCAGCTCGCCGAAGCGGCGCGCGTGCTGGCCGAGCTCGAACTCACGCTCCCGGCGGTGGCCGGCGTCGCGAAAGGCGCGGACCGGCGCGCGGGACAGGAACGCCTATTCTTGTTGGACCGGAATGCGGCCTCTATACTTCCGGCCGACTCGAAGGCATTGCACCTGATCCAGCGCGCGCGCGACGAGGCGCACCGGTTCGCGATCAGCGGCCATCGCAGGAGCCGCGCGCGGGCGCGCCAGACCTCGATGCTGGAAGCGATTGCCGGACTCGGACCCGCGCGACGCCGCGCGTTGCTCCGGCAGTTCGGCGGTTTGCAGGGCGTGCTGCGCGCCGGAGTCGAGGACCTGGCGCGGGCGCCCGGCATCGGACCGGCACTGGCCCAGGCCATTTTCGAACATCTGCATCCTGGAGCCGGATGAGCGGTCCCTACACGATCCCGAATCTTCTGACCGCAATACGCATCGCCCTGATACCGGCGATCGTCGTGCTGTTCTACCTGCCGTATCACTGGTCCGACATGGCCTGCGGCATCATGTTCGGGTTCGTGGGTATCACCGATGCGTTCGACGGCTACCTCGCGCGCAAGCTCGGCCAGGTCTCCCGCCTCGGGGCCTTTCTCGATCCGGTCGCCGACAAGCTGATCGTCGCGACCGCGTTGGTGCTGATCGTCAGCAAAAATCCGGTCTGGTACGTGACGTTGACGGCAGCGGTCATCATCGGCCGCGAGATCGCGATCTCGGCGCTGCGTGAATGGATGTCGGAGATCGGCGCGCGGCACAAGATGAAGGTATCCGGCGTCGGCAAGTTCAAGACCATCGTGCAGATCGTCGGCCTGTCGATGATGCTGTTTCGCGAGGACCTGTTCGGGCTGCCGATGTACAAAGTTGGGCTCGGCTTGACCGTACTGGCCGCGGTCCTGACCCTGTGGTCGATGGCGGCCTACCTGAATGCTGCGGGCCCCGAATTGCGCAGTTCCGGCCAAACTTGACAGCCCCCGAGCACTCCTAGAATGTCGCCTCCGATTGACGGCCCCTGCGGGAATAGCTCAGTTGGTAGAGCGCAACCTTGCCAAGGTTGAGGTCGAGGGTTCGAGCCCCGTTTCCCGCTCCAGAATTACCTGAAACCCCGGGACGGAATTCCGGGGTTTCGTGTTTAATGCCCCCGAAGGCTAGGTGGCAGAGTGGTCATGCAGCGGCCTGCAAAGCCGTGTACGCCGGTTCGATTCCGACCCTAGCCTCCACATGAGATTCGCGACGACGCCCCGGTGGCGGAACGGGTAGACGCTACGGACTTAAAATCCGTTGGCCGCAAGGCCATGCAGGTTCGATTCCTGCCCGGGGCACCAGGACCAGACAACTGCGGAGAATGCCGGACGTGAGCGATTGGCGGACTCGCGAGGCGACCGAGCGTGACATGAACGACATCCTGTCGCTCCTCACGCAGAGCAGGCTTCCGACGGATGACATCGAGCCAGCGCGTCCCTGCTTCGTCGTTGCAATCGAGGAATCGACGATCGTCGGTGTGGGCGGATTCGAACGCTTTGGAGAAACGGGCCTGCTCCGATCCATTGCGGTCCGGGCGAGTCACCGCCGGGCCGGGCTCGGTCGCGCGATCGTGCGAGAACTGGAACAGGGCGCCCGGAAGATCCGTGTGAACGAGTTCGTGTTGCTGACCGAAACGTCGAGGGAATTCTTTCAAAGCCTGGGCTATCGCGTCATCGAGCGCCAGGCGGCGCCCTTGCCGGTACAGGCGAGTGCGCAGTTCAGAAGCCTCTGCCCGCAATCGGCCTGCTGCATGTCCAAGCGGCTCGACCGCCTCTCCGAAACAGATCGCGTATGAGTGAGCGACGTTACAGCGTCCTCTTTCTATGCACGGGCAATTCCGCGCGCAGCATCATCGCCGAGAGTCTCCTCAATCAGGTAGGCCGCGGTCGGTTTTCCGGCTTCAGCGCGGGCAGTCACCCGAAAGGCACGGTCCATCCGATGGCGCTCGAGTTGCTGAAAGGCATGAAGCTTCCGACTGAAGGTCTGCGCAGCAAGAGTTGGGATGAATTTGCCGCGGCCGGCGCGCAGCAGTTCGATTTCATCATTACGGTTTGCGACAACGCGGCTGGCGAAGTCTGCCCGATCTGGCCAGGCCAGCCGATGAGCGCGCACTGGAGCATCGCGGATCCGGCGGCCGTTGCGGGCTCAGAGTCAGAGAAGTGGATGGCTTTCCGTACGGCTTTCCAGGAACTGGAAAGACGCATCAAGATTCTCATAAACCTCGACAGTCAGAGCGGATAGATCCCCATCGGCGGCACGAGCTCCCAGCACTTGCCCTGATTGACGTATTCCGCGCGCGCCTCGAACTTCTGCGGCTCGCCGGCTTTGGTCGGGCTCTGCCGCAGCCCCTGGCGGCGTGTGCACTGTGACCGGCCGCGGGGCCCGGATCCGCCTACTCTGGTATAGTCCGCGCGACCTGAATGGACGGTCATATTCCAGTTGCAAGCGTTTAATTTTTCAGGACTTTCCGCGCAGGATCTCCAGGTCTGGCGCGGCGATCGCCAGGTGCTAGGCGGCGTTTCCGTCGAAGCCGCCGCGGGCGATTGTGTTCATGTCGCCGGTCCCAACGGATCGGGCAAGACAACGCTCCTGCGCGTGCTTGCAGGATTCCTCGAGCCGGAGCAGGGGACAGTCACCTGGGGTGGCCGACCGATCGGCACGGACCGCGATGCCTACCATGCGAGCTTCAGCTATCTGGCGCACAGTGACGGTCTGAAACCCGAGTTGACCGCCCGCGAGAATCTGGCCTTCGAAGTCGGATTGCGCCGTCGACTCGGTGCGACCGAATCTGACGAAATGCTTGCACGCGTGGGGCTCGCGGTCGCACGGGACCATGTGGCCGCGGTCCTGTCCGCAGGACAACGCCGGCGACTCGCGATGGCACGCGTGATGCTGACAGCGGCGCCGCTCTGGTTGCTCGATGAGCCATTCACAAACCTGGACAGCGCGGGCATCACGCTCGTGTCCGCGATGATCGGCGCGCATCTTGATCGGGGCGGCGCAGTGCTGATGGCCGCTCATCAGCCGCCGTCCATGCCGAATCATTCGCCACGGCGAGTCGAGCTCGGCACATGACGACGACCCCGCCATTGAGCGCAGCGACGCTTGTCTACCGGCGCGACCTGCTGCTGGCGGTTCGTCATTGGGGCCAGGCCGCGCAACCGCTGATGTTTTTCGCGATGGTCACGACGCTTTTCCCGCTCGCGCTGGGCCCGGATCTCGGCGAACTTCGGCAGGTCGCCGGCGGCATTCTCTGGGTTGCGGCACTGCTCGCGTCGCTACTTGGAGTCGAGCTCCTGTTTCGCACCGATCACGCGGATGGCACACTCGAGCAGATGATGGTCTCGGGACAACCCCTGGCAATGCTCGCACTCGCAAAGGGCGCCGCGCACTGGACGGTCTGCGGCCTGCCACTCGTCCTGATCTCGCCGCTCATCGCCGGCGGTCTCGGTGTGCCGGGCACCGCAATCTGCACACTCATGCTCTCGATCGGTCTCGGAACCGGTATCCTGAGCGCACTGGGAGCAATCGGCTCGGCGCTCACGCTCGGCCTGCGGCGTGGAAGCCTGCTGCTGTCGCTGCTGGTGCTCCCGCTCGCGATGCCGGCCCTGATTTTCGGTGCCCGCGCCGTCGACATGGCAATCCACGGTGAAAGCGCCCGCGGGCCTTTGTTGCTGCTGACATCCATGTTGGTGCTGGCCGTGACCCTGGCGCCGCCGGCGGTCGCAGCGGCACTTCGGATCAGCGCGGAGTGATCGAATGAACTGGATCTGGTTCCACAAGCTCGCCTCGCCGCCGCATGCGTACCGCATCGCGGGTTTGCTCGCGGCCTGGTTCGGCTGGCCGGCGTTTATCCTGATCATCGCCGGGCTCTATGGCGGCCTCGTACTCGCGCCGGCCGACTATCAACAGGGCGACGCGTTCCGAATCGTGTACGTGCACGCACCCAGCGCCTGGCTTTCAATGTTCATCTACGGAACGATGGCCGTCGCGGCGGCCGTTGGGCTCGTGTGGCGAATCAAGCTCGCGCATGCGGTCGCCGCGGCCTCCGCTCCGGTCGGCGCGTCGTTCACCTTCCTCGCGCTCGTGACCGGCGCCATCTGGGGCAAGCCGATGTGGGGTACCTGGTGGGTGTGGGACGCCCGCCTGACTTCGGAGTTGCTGTTGCTCTTCCTCTATGCCGGTGTAATGGCACTCCGCGCGTCGATCGACGACGGCGACCGCGCCGACAGGGCCTCGGCCGTGCTTGCGATCGTCGGCATCGTGAACCTTCCGATCATTCATTACTCCGTGTACTGGTGGAATACCCTGCATCAGGAATCAACCCTCACGAAAATCGGCAAGCCCTCGATGGCCGGTGAGATGCTCTGGCCACTGCTCGTGATGCTGTTGGGCTTCACGCTCTATTACGGGGCCGTGTTGATGGTTCGATTGCGTGCGGAAATCCTGCGCCGCGAACGCGACGCGTCCTGGCTGAGGACGGGGGTTGGCTCATGAACGAGTTCTTCGCCATGGGCGGCTATGCAGCCTTCGTGTGGCCCTGCTTCCTGCTGGCGGCGATCGTTCTCGTCTGGAACGTCGTCGCGGCCCGACGGCTGCTCAACGCGGCGCAGAACCGGGTGTTGCGCAGCATCGATACTGGCAAGGACAGACGATGACGCCCCGGCGTAAACGCCTCGCAGCCGTGATCGCAATCCTCGTCGGTGTGGGCGCCGCGACCGCGCTCGCAATGCTTGCGTTCCAGGACAACCTGCTCTATTTCTACAATCCGTCGCAAATCATGGCGGGTGAGGCGCCGCTGGGCCGCACCTTCCGAATCGGCGGGATGGTCACCCAGGGAAGTCTTCAGCGCACCGACGGCACGCTCAAGATCCGATTCGTCGTCACCGATTACGAGCACTCGATCCCGGTAAGTTACGAGGGATTGTTGCCGGACCTGTTTCGGGAAGGGCAGGGGGTCATCGCCCATGGCCACTTGACGGAATCGGGCGAATTCGTCGCGGACGAGGTGCTCGCAAAACACGATGAAAATTACATGCCGCCCGAAGTTGCAGATTCGCTCAAAATGCCGATTCCGGGGAGGCCGTCCAAATGATCCCTGAACTCGGCCATTTCGCGCTCATCCTCGCGCTCCTCCTGTCGATCGCGCAATCGGGCTTCAGTCTTGCCGGCGCCGCGCGCGGCAATGGCGCATGGATGGCGGCCGGCCGGTCGGCCGTCGTCGGTCAGTTCGTCTTCGTCGCCCTCGCATTCGGCGCGCTGACCCATGCTTTCATCGAGCAGGACTTCTCGGTGCTCTATGTGGCCTCGAACTCCCATTCGCAGACGCCGCTTTTCTATCGCATCGCCGCAGTGTGGGGCGCGCATGAAGGTTCGCTGCTGCTTTGGGCCTTATGCCTTGCCGGCTGGACGCTTGCCGTCACGGCCTGCAGTCGCAGTCTCGATGCGCCGTTCCGCAGCCGCGTTCTCGGTTTCCTGGGCCTGATCAGCATCGGCTTTCAGCTTTTCATGCTCGTGACCTCGAATCCTTTCGAACGACTCATTCCCAGCGCATTGGAAGGCCGCGATCTCAACCCGCTGTTACAGGACTTCGCGCTCGCCGTGCACCCGCCGATCCTCTATCTCGGCTATGTCGGGTTCTCCGTGGCTTTCGCATTTGCCTGCGCCACGCTGCTCGAGGGCCGGCTCGATGCGGCCTGGGCGCGCTGGACGCGGCCCTGGACGCTTGCAGCTTGGATGTTTCTGACCGTTGGCATCGCGCTCGGCAGCTGGTGGGCGTACTACGAGCTCGGCTGGGGCGGCTGGTGGTTTTGGGACCCGGTTGAAAACGCATCATTCATGCCCTGGCTCGCCGGCACGGCACTGATCCACTCGCTTGCTGTGACTGAGAAGCGAGGCCTTTTCAAGAGCTGGACGCTCCTGCTCGCAGTCACGGCTTTCTCGCTGTCACTCCTCGGCACATTCCTGGTGCGATCCGGTGTGCTGATTTCGGTGCATGCCTTTGCGACGGACCCGGCGCGCGGCATTTTCATTCTCGGATTTCTGACCGTAGTAATCGGCGGGGCGCTCCTGCTCTATGCCTGGCGCGCCCCGCGCCTCAAGTCAGCCGCCGGCTTCGAGGTAACCTCCCGCGAAAGTTTCCTACTCTTCAACAACGCACTGCTGGTCGCGGCGCTCGGCCTCATCCTGCTCGGCACTCTGTATCCGCTCTTCATGGATGCGCTCGAACTCGGCAAGATCTCGGTCGGTCCGCCGTATTTCGAGCTGGTGTTCCTGGTGCCGATGATGCCGTTGCTGGCGCTCATGGGAATCGGCATGCACGCCGCATGGAAGCGCGGCCTGTTGAGTCTGGCCCGGACGCGTCTGTCTATGACCGCGTCCGTCGCGGTCGTCGGCGCGTTACTGATCACAGGTGTCGCCTACGGCGGAATACGCCCGGTGACCACGCTCGGATTCGCGCTTGCAATCTGGGTAATGGTGTCGTCGCTCGCAATCCCGATTGTGCGCCTGCGCGCGCGCCAACCCGTTCCCGGCGCCGTGCTCGGGATGGTGATCGCGCATTTCGGCATCGGACTCACGACACTCGGCATCACCGGCGTGCAGTCATTCAAAGTGGAAAAGGATGTCGCACTCGCGGTTGGGGACGCGGCGGAAATCGGGGGCTACGCCTTCCGCCTCACTGCGCTCAAGAATCTCGAGGGCCCGAATTTCACCGGTGTCGAAGGCGATGTCGTCGTGTCTCACGAAGGGCGCCCGGTTACGACCCTGCATCCGCAGAAACGACTGTACAACTCGGGTGGCAATCCGATGACGGAGGCAGGTATCGAAGTCAGTGCAGCGCGCGACCTGTTCGTGGCTCTCGGTGACGATCTCGGCCAGGGGCGCTGGAGCCTGCGGCTTCAATACAAGCCCTTGATTCGCTATATCTGGCTCGGCGCGATCCTGATCGCCCTCGGCGGGGGGATCGCGGCGCTCGATCGCCGCTACCGCGAACGCGTGGTCGCACGAGCCGGAGAACTCGACACAGCGGCCGCGCCGGCCTCCTGATGAAATTGCCACTGAAATTCCTGCTGCCGACGCTCGCATTCGCGATCCTCGTCGGATTCTTCGTCGTGGGCCTGGGTCGAAACCCGGGCGAAATACCGTCGCCGTTGATCGGCAAGTCCGCACCGGCATTTTCACTCGAATCACTCGAAAATTCCGCCCGGAATGTGGGGCCGACAGACTTCGCGGGCCGGGCATGGATCCTGAACGTCTGGGCGACCTGGTGCGGCGGCTGTCGCCAGGAACACGAGGCGCTACTGGCGATCGCACGTGCCAACCAGGTGCCGATCATGGGGCTCAACTGGCGGGACGATCGCGCGCTGGCGCTCGGCTGGCTCGCCGAACTCGGCAATCCCTATGCCTCCATCGCCTTTGACCCGGAGGGTCGCACGGCAATCGACTGGGGCGTCTATGGCGCGCCGGAGACCTTTCTGATCAGCGCCAAGGGCGTGGTCCTGAAGAAGCGGATCGGCGTGCTGACCGCTGATATCTGGCAGCGGGAATTCGTGCCGCTGCTACAGTCAAAGGCCGGTGGCGGCTGATGCGTTTTCTGATCCTGGCTGTCGCCCTGTGCCTGGGTCCGATCGCAAGCGCGATTGACTCCGGGCAGCGATTCGACGATCCGGCATTGCAGGTGCGCTATGAACGTCTGATTCACGATTTGCGCTGCCTCGTGTGCCAGAACGAGAGTATTGCCGACTCCAATGCGATGCTTGCGATTGACCTGCGACGCGAGGTGCACGATCTCATAGTGAAAGGTCGTAGCGACACCGAGATTCGCACGTTCCTGACCGAGCGCTACGGCGACTTCGTGCTCTATCGCCCGCCGCTCACACCCCGGACCTGGTTGCTCTGGTCGGCGCCGATCCTGTTTCTGCTCGGCGGTCTAACCGTTGTCGGCTTGATCATTGCGCGGCGAGCCCGGGCGGCACGCGCGAATCCACACATCCTCGACGAAGAGCCGGAACAGCAATGACGGTCTTCATCCTTCTTTCTGCGCTGCTTGCGGCGGCCGCCATTCTGCTGCTCGTCTGGCCTTTGCTGAGGACTCCAGGGGAAGGTATGCAAGGGACAGTGCGCGCGGGCATCGCTGCAATTATAGTCACTGCGCTCCTGCCCGCCGCCGCATTCCTGGTCTATTTCCAGGCCAGCAACTGGAACTGGGATGCCACGGAGCAGATGGATTCAGTGTCGGCGCCTGACCTTCGACGGGTCGTCGGAGAACTGAAGCAGCGACTCGCTCAACAGTCGGACGATATTGAAGGCTGGAAGCTTCTCGGCCGCTCAGCCACGGTGTTGGGCGACTATGGCCTTGCGCGTGAAGCTTTCGGCGAGGCGTATACACGCACCCAAGGTCAGCGATGCCGAGTCAATCGTCGGTTACGCCGAATCGCTCGTACTCAATGATGAACGCGAGATCGACGGCCAGGCGGCGCAACTCTTCGAGCAGGCACTCGAGATGGCGCCCGACAATCCGCGCGCGCTCTGGTACGGCGGAATCACCGCCTACCGTCGCGGCGATCTCGCACTCGCGCAGCAGCGCTGGGTCGAATTACAGAATCACGAAATCGCGCCGGATCTGCGTCAGGTGTTGGCCGAGCGGCTGGCGGAACTCGAAAAGACCCAGGGCAAGCCTGCTGCGACCGGCGGATCTGGACTTGCTTCGAACGCGATCGAGATTTCGATCAGCGTCGGCCCGGAGGTCGCGACCAAGGTAGGCCCGAGTTCGGCCCTGTTCGTGATTGCGCGCCGCGGCACCGGAGGCCCGCCGCTTGCGGTGCTACGCCAGGCGATCGGTGCCTGGCCGGTCAGCGTCCGCCTGAGCGATGCGAATGCGATGCTCCCCGGCACGTCGCTCGCCGCGGGCGGTCCACTCACGCTCATCGCGCGGATTTCGCAAGGCGGCCAACCGATCGCTGCCAGCGGCGACCTCTTCGGCGAGGTCGGTTATGATTTCGCCTCGGCCCGTCCGGCAAGCATCACCATCGACCGGATCGTTCCGTAATTCTCGGCCGGAGGAGCGCGATGGGGCCGGCCGCCGTCAATTACCGCTTCAGGCGCCTGCCATCAGCTTTTCGCTACTTTCCGAGGGCGGTCTTCGGACGGAGAAGCGAGCTCGTCCCGGATGGACAAGTCGTCCCACGCCTCGAAGCAAGCGTCGAATCGGTGGTCGCAGCCAGCGGACACCTGGCG
The DNA here is from genome assembly GCA_963819545.1 of uncultured Gammaproteobacteria bacterium. GTDB lineage: Bacteria > Pseudomonadota > Gammaproteobacteria > Steroidobacterales > Steroidobacteraceae > SCUD01. The sequence continues at coordinate 428,869 of CAWFWJ010000005.1, forward strand.
CGCTATCGGAAAGTGTGCGGCTTCGCCGACGACGGGTTTCTTCCGATCACCTACCCGCATGTGCTCGCGATGCCGCTTCACATGGCGATCTTGACCCATCCGCGCTTCGTCGTGCGACTCATGGGATTGATCCACGTGGCCAACGAGGTCCAGCTCCAGCGACCGCTGCCGAGCGGCGGTGAATTTCGCCTGCGGAGCTGGATCGAGGGGCATCGGGAAGCCGATCGCGGACATGAGTTCGACCTCTACACCGCGGTCGAGGACGCCAGAGGCACCGCCTGGCAGGAAAAATCGACGCTGCTCGCGCGGCGCCCGTCGAGCGGCAGGCAGGCGGCACGCAGCGCGCGCCAGACACTCCGATTCGAGAAGCCCAACGAGGCTGATGACCCCGCCAGCATCGACATCGACGTGCCGCGCGCAATCGGGCGACGCTATGGCTGGCTCTCGGGCGACCTGAATCCCATTCACCTGGGCGATCGCGGCGCAAAGCTCTTCGGCTTCGATCGCGCGGTCGCGCACGGCATGTGGTCCATGGCCCGCACGCTCGCGGCGCTCGGCGGCCAGGGCCTCACCGCTCCCGTGCACGTTCACGTCGAGTTCAAGTTCCCGTTGTTCATGCCGGTTGTCGTTCATCTCGAGCATTGGCAGCGCGACGGCCGGCGGGTTTTCGTGTTGAAAGACGCGGAAAGCGAGCGGCCGCATCTGGCCGGCTCGACCTGGCCCGGCTGAATCCGTGTACCACGGCCTGATGCGCCGGATCCTTCGCGCCCATCCCGGCGAAGAGCGCGCAGTTGGCTACGCCTTCGCCTATTTCTTCATGCTGATGTGCGCCTACTACCTGTTGCGGCCCCTGCGGGATGCGATGGCGATCGGCGCCGGACTCGAAAACCTGCCCTGGCTCTACACGGGCACCTTCATCTCGATGGTGACGCTGACGCCATTCTTCGGCGCGCTCGTATCGCGCGTGCGCAAGCAATTGCTGCTGCCGATCACCTATGGCTTCTTCGCGTCGAACCTCCTCGTGTTCTATCTGCTCTTCAAAATGAACCCGGACGGTCGCTGGATCGCGATCTCGTTTTTCATCTGGCTGTCCGTCTTCAACATGTTTGTCGTCTCCGTGTTCTGGAGCTTCATGGCGGACGTGTTCCGCGACGTGGAGGCCAAGCGGCTGTTCGGGCCGATCGCGGCGGGCGGCGGCACGGGCGCGATCCTGGGGCCGCTGGTCATGCAGTTCCTGGTCCCACGGATCGGCGTGGACGCCGTCGTCGGGCTCGCGATGCTGCTGCTGCTCGGCACACTGCCCTGCATTCGTGGTCTCGCACGCTGGGCCGAGGCGCGTCATGGCCGATTCGTGCTGCCGCCCGAGGACCCTCAGGCGCGGATCGGCGGCGGCATGCTGGCGGGCCTCTTGCTGGTCGTGCGGTCGCCCTACCTGCTTGGAATCTTTGGCGTCATCGCCATCGGCTCGATCGCCGGCGTATTCATGTACAACGAGCTGCTCCGGCTCGTCGAAGCCAACTATCACGATCTCGCGACCCGTGCGCAGTTCTTCGGCCGCCTCGACACCGCAGTCAATGTCGTGGCATGGCTGTTTCAGGGCCTCGTGGTCGGATGGCTGATCCGTAAATTTCGAGCTGTCGGGCGCACTCGTCACGATACCGATCGTGGCACTGCTGTCTTTCGCCGCGCTCGCGGCAGCGCCAACTCTGATGATACTTGCGGGTGGCCAGATCCTGCGCAGGGCAGGGGAGTACGGTATCGCGAAGCCGAGCCGCGAAGTGCTGTTCACCGTCGTGGATGCCGAGACGAAATACAAGGCCAAGAACTTCATCGATACGGTCATGCAACGCGGCAGCGACATGGTGGGCGTCTGGCTGCACTATCTCGTGCAATCCGCGGGCGTCGCACTGGTCGGCTATTCGGTGATCTGCGGTGTTGGAATGTTTGCCGCCATCGCGCTCTCCCTCGGTCTCGGTCGCGCTTTCGCGCAGCGACAGTCGGGCACCTCATGAATCGTCGCGAAGTGATGATGATGACTTCAGCGTTTATGCTCCCACGCATGGCGCTCGCCGGCTCTGATCCGATCAAGCGGCCGATTCCGCGGACCGGCGAGAAATTGCCGGCGCTCGGTCTTGGTACCTGGCAGGTGCTCGATGTTCCCGCAAGCGGTGCCGACTACGAAGCCGCCGCGGCGGCCCTGCGCGGCTTTTTCGAGGCTGGCGGCCGGGTCATCGACAGCTCACCGATGTATGGACGCTCCGAACAGCGCGTCGGCGACCTCCTGGCTGCAATCCGACCAGCCACCTTGCCGTTCCTGGCGACCAAGATCTGGACTACAGGGCGCGAATCCGGGAAAGCGCAGCTCGGCGATTCGCATCGCCTCATGCGCGCGCAGACGCTCGACCTCGTGCAGGTGCACAATCTCCAGGACCTGGCCACCCATCTCACGACGCTGCGCGACGCGCAGCAGGCGGGGACCGTGCGTTACGTCGGCGTCACCCATTACGTCGCGAGCGCCCATGCCGAACTTGAGCGCGTCATTCGACGCGAGCGGCCGGATTTCATGCAGGTGAATTTCTCGCTCGCGGAACCGGAAGCCGGCGCGCGCCTGCTGCCCCTTGCGCGCGAACTGGGCGTCGCCGTACTTGTCAATCGGCCACTCACGAAGGGCTCGATGATCGACCGCGCCGCCGGGCATGCCCTGCCGCCGGTCGCCGCGGAGCTCGGCTGCCGAAGCGCCGCGCAGCTGTTCATCAAGTGGGTGCTCGGTGACACGGCCGTCACCGTGGTCCTGACCGGCACGCGTAATCCGCGTCATGCCGCCGAGAATCTGGAGGCCGCCTCCGGCGCGACGCCCGATGCCGCACAGAGAAAAGCGATTTCGGGCTGGTTTGCGTCGCTGTGACGCTAGGGTGCTCTCCCTAGGCGCAATCTGGATACTGGCAGCACATCAAACCTTGCCGCCAGGAGTCCGCAATGATCGAAAACGTCAACCAGTTCATCGGCTCAGTCGCCCAGACCGATCTCGGAAAGGCTGCTCGCCGCTCCGCGAAGACGATCTGGAATGCCCACCGTGCCGCGTTCGTAACCACGCGTCATGAAGCCGGGCGCGTCCTGGCCGTCGCCATCGACGAAGGCCAGAGATTCGACGTGCGCAGCCGCAAGACGGTCGACAGCGTCGTCGGCAACCTGGCGGGCGCCGCCGGGGAGCGTCTGAGCTCGCTCGAGGAGGCGTTCCAGGAGCGCGTGACCCGCGTCATTCGCCGAATCGGTATGCCAACGACACGCGAGTTCAATGCGTTGTCGCGCCGCGTCGACGAACTCTCCGCCCGCGTCAAGCCGCGGACCGCGAAGAAGGCCCCGCGCCGCCGCACTCGTCGCGCCGCCTGAGTCCTCCTGCCGCTGGTGTACGATGGCTCCAGCCGTCGTACACCAGCCGCATGTCCACCAGCCCCAAGTCCAGACCCGGCCGGCGCACGCGCCAGCGGATACTCGATGTCACGCTCGCTCTCTATAACGAGCGCGGCGAACCCCGGGTTTCCACGTCGCTGATTGCGGCGGAACTCGGCATCAGCGCCGGAAACCTGCATTACCATTTTCGCCGCAAGGACGAACTCTCCGCCGCGTTGCTCGAACAGTTTGTCGGCGAGCTCGATGGCCTGCTGCCGCCACCAGGATGGCGCGCGGACAACATCGAGGACGTCTGGTTCCTGCTGCACCTGATCCTCGAACTCCTGTGGCGCTTTCGATTCCTGTTCAGGGACCTGAGCGGCATCATGGCCCGCGACCGTCGAGCGGGAACGCGGCTCGCGATCGTTTTCGAGCGCACCGTGCAGGCCTCCCGTGGTATCTGCCTTGGGCTGGTCGAGCGGGATCAGATGGTCGCGACCGGCTCGGAGATCGATGCCCTCAGCACGAACATCGCCGTGGTCGCGCTCTACTGGCTGTCATTCGAATCCGCGCGCCATCCGCGCCAGGATGCATCGGGCGCCGGCATGGCGCGGGGTGTGTACCAGGTGCTAATGCTGGTTGCGCCGTTCCTGAAACCCGGGGGGCGCTTGCACCTCGAGCATCTGGCGCAGGAATATCTTGTGAGGGAGGAGGGGCCCTGACTCCGCCGGACCCGCTACTTATCCTTCATCAATTCAATGAACTCGGGTTCATTGCGGAGGGGATCCAAATCGGGGTCATGTGCCATCCAGCTGAAATTGACGACCCCCGCGGCGACCGCCTCCCGAAGCGTGTCAAGAGCCTTCCTGGTTTCGCCGAGTTGCGCGTACAGGCAGGCACCGTTGTAGATCATCAGCGAATCGCCGGCGCTCAGGTCGAGCGCAGCAGTACTTTCACTTAAAGCGCGCTCCCGCTGGCCGGCACGGAGGAGGGCATGCGCATAGAACATCCTGGCGCGGGCGTCGTCCGGGTTCTGGAGCAGGTAGTTGGGCATCATTTCCAGCAGCTGCCGGGATGTCGCATCGCCCTCGGCGATGCGCCCGAGGCCCTGATAGGTCTGCGCCAGATCGGCGTAAGCCGTATAGAACCCCGGCTTGATGTCGATGACTCGCTGGAGCAGTTCCACTGCCGATGTGAAATCGCCGGTCGAGAAGTGAATCCGCGCGAGTGTCCAGTAGGCAATATAGTTGTCGGGATCGAGATCAATCGCCTTCCTGCCCGATGCAGCGGCCTCGTCGAATTTCCCCCAGATGAAATAGGACAGTCCCATCGCCGCATAGGCGTCGGGGAGGTTGCTGTCGTACATCAGCGCTTTGAAGCTCAATTCCTGCGCCTTGTCCCGGTACTGCTCCTGGCGTGAGAAATACTGGTACATCTGGCCGTATGCGCTCGAACAGGCCGCGTACGCCGCCGCGTAGCGCGGATCGAGCTCGATAGCCTTCTCAAACAGCTGGATCGCATACTCGACGCTGCGCTTGGTCATGCGGTACAGGTAGTCCTGGCCGCGCAGGTAAAGATCGTAGGCCTGGACATTGTCAGTCTGCCGCTTCGTCAGCGAAAGCTTTTCCGAGAAGCTCAGCTTCAGCTTCAGCGCTTCGACGATCTGCTTGGCGACCTGTTCCTGGATGTCGAAGATGTCGTCGAGCTTGCCCTTGTAGGTGTCGCCCCACATCTGCCGGTTGGTCCCGGCGTCGACGAGCTGGACCGTGATGCGGACCGAGTCCTGGAACTTGCGCACGCTGCCGCCGACGATGTAGCGTGCGCCCAGTTCGCGACCGATTGCCTTGATGTCCTTCTTGTTGTCCTTGAACTGCATCGATGCCCACCGCGACACGAGCTCGATCTCGCTGACCAGCGACAGTCTTGCGATCAGTTCCTCGGTCAACCCATCGCTGAAGTAATCGGCATCTGCCTCGGCACTGATGTTGTCGAACGGCAGCACCGCGAGGGCGCCGGATTCGATCGCAGGCTCGGAGCCTTGCCCGGCGGGCGGGTCCGGCCTGGCGCTTGGTGCTTCGACGCCGGAGGCTGCAGCCCGGGCGTTGCTCGGCGCGCGGATGCTCACGCCCACACGTTCGAGCGAGCGGAGGATGGTCTTCAGATTCTCGTCGGGATCGCCGTGGAAATACTCGATGTGCTGGATGCCGGCGAGGGGATACTTGAGACTTGGCGGTATCTCGGTCGGCTCCAGGTGCACGGGCAGGATGTGCCTCTTTTGCTCACTGGCCAGCAGCACCTCCTTGGTGACGTTGTGCGAGCGCACTGCGGCTTCCGTCACAAACAGCAACAGGACCTTGGATTTCGCCAAGGCGTTGACGATCTCTTCGCCCCACATCGCGGCACCGTCGATGCTGCCCACGTCCATCCACAGCGGCACGCCGGCCGCCTGTAGCTTTGCGGTCAGCTCGAGGACCTTCTCATTGTTCTCGCGCGAGTAGCTGACGAATACGTCTTCTGCGTTTGCCATCCGGGAAGGATAGGGCATCAGTGGCCTATGGAGTTCAACAGCTATCCAGCATTTAACATAATATACATTATGCGAACTAGTGGATAGCCGACCCAGCAAGCGCGTTTTAGCTGACTACAACACCGGCCCTATTTCTCCGGGCTCTCTCCTGCATGCAGGAATCTGATCAGCTGGCTCTGGAATCCACGTAGAGCTGCGCAACAATCGCGAGTGGCCCGTCGCCGTCCAGCGATCCGCTGGGCACCCAGATGTAGCCAGTGTCCCTCAGAGGATTTGGAACGGCCGCGCCACAATTGGAACAGAAATGCGAGCGAAAGCCGGTCGACCTCTGCCAGGTGCTGATCGATGCATCGCCGGTGCGCCAGCGGAATCTGTCTGCCGCAACGATCATGCCGGTATTCGACACCGAGCCACCCTGCTTCCGGCACAAGGAACAATGGCATTGATACAGCGCCGGATACGGTGGGTCGATTTCGAATTCAACAGCGCCACAGAGGCATGTTCCGATCACGACCGAACCTCCAAAAGTCAGTCAGGCGGGCCACAGCCACAGAACGGTGGCTCCGACCGTGATCGCGGCGCCGAAACGACCACGACGTAATTGAGCAGCCGTCGCCCGCCGAGCACGGCGACAATGATTCCTTTGAAAGCCAGATTTGCGATTGACGCGACCAGGATCAGGCGCCATGCCGTCGCCGAATCCAGCCTGCCCTGATTGACGAGCTGCGACGTCGAGAGCGTGATTGCATCCATGTCCGTCAACCCCGACAGCAAGGCGACGGGATAGAGGGCCTGGACGCCGATCTCCGACTTGGTGGCGGCGACGGCGAAGGAAACAATTGCGTACAAGCCGGCGAACATGATCGCCGTCCGCAGATCCGCCGGATTTCCGTGTTCTGCCATTGTGGCGTGCCGATCACTGGAGGACAGATACAGGATGGCAGCAATCACCAAGCAGGCGCCGAACATGATGGCCAGTGGCGGGACAATCTCACGGACGTGCCCAGGGGCCACAATCGAGACTTCTGCAATCACCCGCAGGTACACGACGCCGGCGGCAATTGTGATCACGAGCGCGGCGAGCCCGGCAAACTTCGGTGCCATCGAAGTGCGGCGCGAGAAACTGGCGGTCGTCGCAGTACTCGAAACCAGTCCGCCGATGATACCGCCGAGCACAGCGCCCTCCTTTCCTCCGAACAGCTTGTAGGCGACGTAGCCGATCAGGCTGATACCGACGATCAGCACGACCATCAGCCAGATCTGGAACGGATTGAGCACGTCGTAGGGTCCATAAGAACGGTCCGGCAGCACCGGCAGGACCACGAACGAGATCAGGGCGAACTGCATGATCGCAGTGACGTCGCGCTCGCCAATCTTTGCTGCGAAGGCATGGAGCGGATCTTTGTAGTGCAACAGAATCGCGATGACGGCGCCAAGTGCCACCGCAACAGAAAACTCCCCGGCCACGACATAGGCGCCGATGCCATAAAGCAGGAGGGCTGCTATTTCCGAGGTCTGGCCTGCATCGTGACTGCCACTGCGCGTCAACATGTAGTTGTGCATGGTCAGAAGTGCCGCGAGTGCCACGAAGCCCGCAGCGATGATCCAGCCGCCGTGCTCGAGCGCGAGCCAGCCACTCAGCGTCCCGAACGCGGCGATCAACGGAAAAGTGCGTATTCCACCGACCGTGGAATCCGTCCGCTCGCGCTGCAGGCCGACCAGAAGCCCTAGCAGCAGCGAAATGCCGAGCTGCCCGAAAAGATTTGGCGCCATAATGCGTACAGACTAGCGCAACGAGGCCTACATGCGCCTGACGTCCGCCATCGGCTTTCCGCTCGTCGTCCTGTTCATGCTCGTAGCAGAGTTCCTGTCCTGGGGCCCCGAGCTCGAGTATCGCCGGCCGCTGCTCGCGTCGGAACCGTGGCGACTCCTCACCGGCCACTTCGTGCATCTCTCGCTGATCCACTCGATGCTCAACGGCGTCGCGTTGCTGCTTCTCGGCCGCCTGTTTTCTGACCGGCTTCAAGATACCGAATTCTGGATCGTGCTCGGCGTCGCGCCGATTCTGATCTCGCTCGTATTCTGGATCGTCATGCCGGAGCTGACCTGGTATCGCGGTCTCTCCGGCACCTTGCACGCCTTGTACTTTACGGGTTGCGTGGTCTGGCTCGGATCGATGAAAGGCAGCGCGCGCTGGTTACCGCTTGCAGCACTCGCAGGTGGCGCACTCAAAGTCCTGCTGGAGCAACCCTGGGATTCGAGTTTCCCGTTCCGGCAGTGGCTCGGCGCCGCGGTCGTGCCACAGGCGCATCTGATCGGCGCAATGATCGGACTTGGCGCGGGTTACTGGATCAAACAAGTCAGGCGCAATCCGGCGCAATAACGTATAAAGGGGCGCATGAGACACTCTTTGTGAGCATCGGTACCCCGATTTCAACCAACCTGGCTGCCGCGCTTCGTGCGTATCAAACCGCTTTTGGACATCAGGTTCCGACCGAGATCGTCGACAAGTACGCCGACCGCGCCGGACCGTTGATGCTTGAGATCCGCCAGGCCGTTGCACTTCGACAGCCGGTTGAGGCCTGGCTCGCGCGTTCCAAAGTCCTCGCTAATCCGCCCTGACGGGGCGCTTGAGGCTGCGCCGGCTTATTTCGGCGTGGAGCAGCATCAGGCCGATCAGTCCTAGCAGGACGAAATCCGTGGCGCCGCCACCCCCTCCTCCACCGCCACCCGGGGGCGGCATGACATTCCCGTCATCGTTCGTGATGACGACGTCGATCGTGGCCGACCCCTCGATCGTGGCGCCGCCGCCCGGATTCGTGAGCGTGACCCGGAATTCCTCATTGGCCTCGTCGGTCGTGTCGTTGACGAGCGATATTGAAATCGTGCGATCGGTCATGTCGCCGGCCGGCCAGCTGAGCGTTCCGGCGGTCGCTGTGTAGTCGGCGCCGGTCGTCGCGCTCAGATCGCTGGTTGCGTATTCGATATTGACCGCGCCGGCGAAACCGCCGTTTCGCCGCACGGTGACCTGCGCGTTGGCTGCATTCTCGCTCACGCTTGCAGTCGTACCGGCGTAAGCGATGCGGCCCGCGCTCTGGGAGAGGTCCGCAGCCTCGTCACGAAGCACGAACAGGCCGTTGCTGATGTCGCTGATGACGACCGTCCCGGATGGGAAAAACGGATAAACGCCCCAGGCGCCGTCCGTGCCCGCGCTGTTCGCGGCGGGCGCGAGGAAGGTGTCGAAATTCGCGACCTCTTGAAGGGCCTCAGGGTCACTCACGTCGAATACGACAAGGCCGCGCCGGTAATGCGATACGTAGAGCAGATTGCCTTTAACGTAACCGTTGTGATCGGTCGTCGTATCCGGCCCCTGATAGCTCGCGACAATGAACGGATTGCGCAGATCATCCAGGTTCATCGTGTAGATCTGCGTGAACAAGCCCCGATTGATCTCCTCGGTCTCGTCGTGGACGAAAATGTGCCGCTGGTCGGTGGTCGGCCAGCCGGAATGCGTATAGCTCGCGTCTGAATAAGTGGTCGACGACAACAGGATCGGCGCCGCTATCTCGGTGACGTCCCAGAGATCCACGGAGTCCTCGTTGAAATCGACGTAGATCTCGCAAGGGTTGTGGCCGATGCCGCATTGTGTCGTGCGCTGGTCGGTAATGAGGAGACTGGTCGCGTCGTGCACGTACTGCGCCGTCGGCGGCGCGGCGGCAATGAACTGCGGTTGCGCCGGATCGGCGAGACTGTAGACACGCCAGGACCCGGTGCCGATGTTGCTGCCGGCGAGGTAGAGGAAAGCCTCCTGACCGGGCAGCGCCATGTTGGTCACGTAGTCGATGTTGGATATGTAGGCCGTGTGCTGCGATCCCGTATCCACGAGCGTCGTCGCGAGCGTCGCGGTCGCTGGAAGCCCACTCAGGTCGATGACCTGCAGACCGGAGTTCGGCGCTTCGGTCGTGATGTAGGCATAGGCGCGGAACCGGTTGCCTGGCGTGTCAAACACTTGATAGATCTTGACCTCGCGCCAGGGCGATGAATTCCCGGGTATTGTCACGACTTGACGAGGAGCTGCCGGATTGGTCACCTCGACGACGGCCGCACCGTTGCTCAAGCCCACGACGGCGTATTCACGTCCGTCGTTCTGATCGACGAAGCCCCAGACGTTTGCGGCGGAAAGCGGCTGGCTCGTGAACTGGTTCAGGGAGATCTGCGATTCCAAGTCGACATTGCGGCAGGGGAACTGGCCCGCGAATCCCTGCACACAACTCGCAGCGGCGATCGCAGTCGCCTGCAAGGCGGCCGCCGGACTGTCGTCCACGATTCCCAGCTGCGCCGACGCAAGGTCGGCCGCCCATTTGAATCCGAGGCGCATCAGGGCCTGGCGATACCGGGGGTCGACGCCGATGAGGATCGTCGGATACGCGTCCGGATCCTGGCGATCGAAATGCCCGCCCGGTTCATAGCCGCCCTGGGCGTGATTCACGCCGAACAGGAAACTCTCGGGCTCGACGCCACTCATGTCGTAGATGCCGGCCGCCACCTTCACGGTATTGCCGGGCTCGGCCATTTCAAGCGCGAACTGGATACTCAGGCAGGGCTCGTGATGCTGGAGACAGTCGGATGCATTGGCGCCATCGGGATCGACAAATCGAGCGCCGCGCGAGTCGTCATGCGATGAAGCCGGCAGTCCCAGCAACAGGAGACCCGCGAGCGCGCAGCAACGCGTGGCGCGGGATTCCGCGGCCATCAGCTGCCCTCGATCAGCATCAGGCTGCCGGTCGAGGCACTTTGTCGGATGGCTGCCGCGACTTTGTAGCCCTCGGAGGCGTACCAGGCCTTCGCCTTCTCATAAGTGTCGAACTCGATGATGACCATCCGCTTGGCCGGCACGTCGCCCTCGAGTGTTTCAGACCGCCCGCCCCGCGCGAGGAATCGTCCGCCGAAAGGCGCGATCGTGCCGGGTGTCAGCTTGATGTAGTCGGCATAGCGCGCCGGATCCCTGACCTCGATGTTCGCGATGACATAGGCGGTCATAGGTTGACTTGATCGCGATGGAACTGAAACACGGGGCTCATCACCATGGGATGGGCATCATGAACCGGCCGCCGTACCGTCGAGGCATGCAGGCAAAACTCCGGCGTCGGACCGAGCGTCATGCGCCGGCCCCAAAGGCAGGCGCCGGCTTCGACGTCCGGTTTTAGCGAGGTATCGAAGTCGCTATAGCTCATACCCGCCGGCTTCGATAACCAATAAGCGTGGGAGACTTCATTCATTGAGCCCATTCGCAGCCCATACAGGCCTGCCGTGCCATCCGCCGCCATCGCGGCGATCCGGTCGTGCGGCAACTGTCGCGCCTGGCTGACCGCGGCGCCATTCAGCACGTCGAGGCCGGCTGAGTTCTCCAGCAAGTGCCAGTCCTCGTAGCCCGGATTTCCGCCAAGCCAGGGAATGGCAGCGAGTCTGAAGACCCGGAGCCCGATGAGACCATCAACCTTCGATTTCCAGAGCACAGTGTGGAATTCGCGGTGCGCGGACTCGTAGTCCCGCGCCGCAACGCCGGGGCGCGGGACATGCCAGAAAACGTAGGCCAGCAACTTACATCTGGCCTTTCAGGCGCTTCTTTTCGCGCTTGAGGGCGCGCTTCTCGTCCTTCGTGTGTTGCGGCTTCTTTTTTGTCTCTCGTTTCTGGTCGTTGTCTTTGCCCATAGTGGAATCCTCCTTCAGGGGACAAATGCATTGCTATATTAGCCTCACTCGTCGGGCAGGCGCAGCGATTGCCAGGCGTGAAGCTGCCAGCCGCCGTCCACGAACACGTAGACCGCCAGGTAGCGGATCTGGAAGTCGACCGTTGTTGCCCCGGCGGCGACTCGAACCTCCGCGGGCCCCTGGACCAGCGCGGCCCCGTCGCCAAGGAATGACACGCGACGTTCACCCGGCGCAATGGCCAGATAACGCCTGCGGCCGCTCACGACTCCGTCGATCAGCTGGTCGCGATTCTCGACCTCACCGGTCGAATGCACATACTCGAGATCAGGTGCGAGCCAACGATGCATTTCCGTGGCGTTGCCCGCGACCATCGCCGCGAATCGGGCATCCTCTGCCGCGAGGATCGCGGCCGTCGCCGCCGGCGATTCGGGTGTACGAACGTAGTCGAACGTGAATCCCTGGTCCGCGCCGTCGTTGACCCGGACCGTGAGCCGCCCCTGCTCGCCCCGTTCGTATTCGATGCGCCGGGGGAAATCGTGCGCCGGATTCACGAACACGAAGCGCCCGGCTTCGCATTGGCTCAGGTGGAATGCGACCGGCAGATCGTTGTCCGTGACCTTGGAGAGGTAGAAAACGCCGCCCGCCAATTCGACGAGCCTCAGCGCCTCGGCGCTTCGGACTTTCCCGTCGGCTTTCGAACGTTCGAGGCCCGTGCCCTCAAAAGTCCGGGGACTGACTTCCCGCCAGGACTCCTGGACGCTCGACTTGCTGCTGCCGCCGGCCCAGTCGCCAAGCAACCAGCGCAATTCATCGAGTGAGCCGCAGGCGGCATCACTGGACGTCGCCCAAAATGACGCGGAAACCAGGGTGAACACCGCGATGAAGTGCTTCATGGTTCAGTCAGCCGGTTCGCGCGCACCACCCGATTCGCGAGCCTGCCAATCGGGGGTATCTCCAACTCCACTCTGTCGCCGTCCTCGAGAAATTGCAATGATTCGAGACCGCAACCATCGCCCACGGTTCCACTCGCGAGGACCTCGCCGGCATGCAGCGTTTCACCCTGGCTGACGTAGGCGATCGCGTCCTCGAATTTCCAGTGCATGGTCGCACTGTTGCCGCGCGAGCGTTCCTCGCCGTTCACACGCACGATCATCGGCAGCGAGTACGGATCCGGAATTTCGTCGGCCGTGACAATGCACGGTCCGAAGGCATTCGCGCCGTCGAAGTCCTTGCCCTTGGCGGGCCCGAGACCACCCGGCATCTCAGCCGCTTGGGCGTCCCGCGCGCTGAAGTCGTTGAAGATCGTGTAGCCGAAGACATGCGCAAGCGCCTGTTCGCGCGGGATGTCGATGCCTTCGCGACCAATGATGCAGGCGAGTTCGCACTCGTAGTCCATGATCCGGCTGTAAGCGGGCCAGCGAATCGTGTCGTCCGGTCCGCTGATCGAGAAGCGGTTCGCCTTGTAATAGAGCGGCCGTTCGTACCAGACGGGCGGCGGTCGATAGGCGTCGGCCTGGGCGAGCAAGGCGTCGCGCTCCTCCGGCGTCGGCGCGCGCCGGGCGCGCATCCGGAACGCCGCTCCGAATGCCTGGACCACGTGCTTCTCGAAGCACATGAAATCGCGGATCTGCGGCGGGCACGACAGCGGTGCAAGCAGCGCGAAACGGATTTGGTCATGGGCGTGTTTCGCTGTGGCCCCACGCTCGACTTCCCTCGCCTGCTCCCAGGCCGCAGGCCCGGCCTCGATTAACGATTGCATCGATTCGAACGCCGGCGTTCCGCCCGCCGCACCCTGTAAATCGAGCACGCTAGCGTCCGTACGCAGCGCGCCGAGCCGCGGCCGGTCACCCGCAAGCCGGAAAGTCACGAGGCGAATGAGAGGCGCTCCCGATGGACGCGACTCAGAATCGCGGGGTTCATTGGTTCGCACATTTCGAATCCCCTGCGGGCAGATCGCAAGGGTAGCACCGGCGACCAGCCGGGCAAGATGTGCATCACTCGCCGCGATGTTGCGCCGCTCGCTATCATGGCGACATGGTTGAAGCCTCCGCAGGTACGAGATTGCGCAATGCGGTCGATTCGGAGCGCCCGCTCCAGGTCGCCGGCACGATCAACGCCTACACCGCTCTTCTTGCCCGTGACTCCGGTTTCCGGGCGGTCTATCTTTCCGGAGCCGGCGTCGCGAATGCGTCGTATTCCGGTAGGGCAGGCGCTTGCCGCAGAGCATGGAAAAAATCTTCTGGCAATGACGGAGGAGCAATGCTTCCATCGCGCGCCGCAAAGCCATCACCATGATGATGGACCTGATCAGGAGCGATCTTGCAAGTCTGAAAATTCATAGGATATTTTTTTCTCGGAAAAATCCCTGCATGATTTCGGCGAGGTGCGCGACACGGTTGCTGATCTGCGCGCGCGCGGCCATGTCTACCAAGGCCGCCTGCCGCCGCCGAAAGGCGAACTGCCGGCAGATTGGGAAGATCGCGAGCAAACCCTGTTCCGCGCCACGGAATTTGGCGATGATATTGATCGGCCTCTTTGAAGTCAGATGGCTCTTACACCTATTTTGCCTCTGACGTTGCCTATAGCCGCAATAAAATTCGTCGCGGCTTTAACGAAATGATCTATGTCCTTGGTGCTGATCATGGCGGCTACGTCAAGAGGCTTGAAGCAGTAGCTTCGGCCATTGCAGGGCCAGGCAAGGTCGATGTCATCGTAAGGCTTTGCCAGTTGGTGAAACTGTTTCGAAACGGTGAACCCGTGCGCATGTCCAAGCGGGCAGGTGAGTTCGTCACACTGCGTGAAGTAGTGGACGAGGTCGGTGCTGACGTCGTCCGCTTCATGATGCTCTATCGCAAGAATGAAGCGCCGCTCGATTTCGATTTTGCAAAAGTCACGGAACAATCAAAGGACAACGCCGTTTTCTATGTGCAATATGCCCATGCGCGGGTGTGTTCGGTCTTGCGCAATGGTGCGGAGCTTGGCCGAGTCGCCGTTAACCATGACTTCTCACTTTTGAATGACGAGGCCGAAAGACATGTGGTACGAAGATTGGCGGAGTATCCAAAAATGCTGGAAGGCGCGGCGCTCGCCCACGAGCCACACCGTATTTCGTTCTATCTCTATGAGTTAGCTAGCGATTTCCATTCTCTTTGGAACAAAGGCAAAGAGTCGCCGCAATTGAGATTTATTCTTAGAGATGACATAATATTAACCGATACGCGGCTCGCTTTTTTGCGGGCAATTCGCTATGTTCTATCAAATGGTCTTCGAATTTTAGGCGTTAACCCCGTCGAAGAGATGTAACAACGGAATTAGCTTGTGATGGATCAAAACTCCTCGAACGATACGGAAAAACGCAACTGGCGCGAACGTTTAGGCATAGGTGGCAAAGAATTGCCGCGCATTTCGGGAGAGTTCTCCAAGGCGCCTGAAACGATTCCATTTGAAGAAAAGGCGGAGGTTAAGCTGGCCCAGCCCGTGGCGAAACCAGCGCCCATGGCACCGCGCATTCCAATGAAGCGCCCAGGTTGCCAGGCCCCAGCAGCAAATGCCGCCGCCGGGCGCGTCGCCACAGGCGCCTGATGTCCTGGCCGAGAAGCTTCGCTCCCAGCGTGCTGCCGCGGAGAAATTGGCAGAACAGCGGGTCACGGCGGCAAAGCAACGGGCCGAGAATGCTCCTGTCGCAGCCCCGACCATTGTTACGATCAAAGCTGATGCGCCACCAGCAGCAGCCAAGCCGAAGTTCAGTTTCGCAGATGAAGAAGCCAAATCGGACTTCAATCGCGACTTA
This sequence comes from uncultured Gammaproteobacteria bacterium, assembly GCA_963819545.1. Taxonomy (GTDB): domain Bacteria; phylum Pseudomonadota; class Gammaproteobacteria; order Steroidobacterales; family Steroidobacteraceae; genus SCUD01. Next base: position 444,288 of record CAWFWJ010000005.1, read on the forward strand.
CGCGCCTTGCCGCCAGGCCGGCCGCCGCAAAGACCAGTTTCCCAACAGCCCCAACTTTCGCCGCCAAGGCCTCCGCTGGGTGGGCAACCCCGGCTGCCGGCGGGTCCTCAGGCGGGCTTCCAGCCCCAGTACCGGCCCCAGCCGCCACGCGGCTATTCACCCTCATCCTATACACCGCCCCCGCTGCAGCAACCCCAACGGGGCTTTACCGGATCACTGTCACAACCTCCGGCAGCCGAGCCACGCCTGCAGGCCCCGCGGGCAAAACCGGATGCTTTCCGCCGGGCTCAGCCGGATGATCTCGGCTACGCCGGGGCCGGTTACGAAAACCCGCAGCGTTCCTTGCAGCGGCCAGGCGCCTTGCGGGCGCAGCCCCAGGCCTATGACCAGGACTACGGCGACGAAATGTTTGAGGACGCTCCACCGCCGAGATCGTCCCGCCGGGCCAGTGCCACCGACTACAATCAGGCTTACCGCGAAAATGAAGGAGCCTATGGCGATGAGCGCAGGCGCTCAAGCGGACCTTGGCTTCTGTTGTTGTTCCTGATGCTGGCTGCCGGTGCCGCAGGCGCTGGCGTCTGGTATTACCAGACCAAGGTCAAGACAGTTGCAACCAACGTCTCCACTGAGTCTGCGCCGGTTGTTGCAGCCCCTGAGCAGTCGGCCAAGTCCGCGCCCGAACAGCCGCTGGATGGACAGACCAATGCTGCCGGTTCTGCGACGTCGAAGAAGCAAATCTATGATCGCATCATCGGCGACAACGAAGTTCTCGGCGGGCAGGTGGTCCCCACGGAAGAAACCCCAATTCAGCCGGAAAGCCAGCAGGGCGATGCCGAGCAGATTCCGCAACCTGCGGGTTCGCTTGATTCCCTGTCGGAAAGCGGTGAAGCTCTTCCATTGCCCATGCCCCCGCCGCCGGGAACAAACAATGACACGCAAGGGGCGCTTGCTACTCCTCCGGCAAACAAGACTGTGGCTTTGACGTCTCCCCCGGCGACGACAAATTCAACTGGCTTGGCCGTGGAATCGGAGATTGCTCCGGTACCGGGTGAAAATGCAGCAGCGGCGACTACACTGAGCAGGCCACGCCGCCAGCTGCAACAGCGCCTGCCAAGGAAGAAATTGTAAACGTTGATCCGGAAACCATCGTAAAAAAGCCGGTCCTTAAGAAAACCAAAACAACAGCCGAGAACTCATTGGGCTCCGCGCCCGTTGTTCTTGTACCTCCATCAGATTCAGTTGCTACGGGCCAAAATGCAGCCGCGCCCCTTGTTGTTGATCAGCCCATTGCCACGCCGCCGGCCCCCGTTGTCAAAAAGAAAAAGACCCTTATTTGGCTTGTTGAGAGGGACGAATGATCAGGCGCCTGCCGCCGCTCAATCGCCCGCCACGACACCTGTTGTGCCTGAACAACAGGTAGCGGCACTCCCGCAGACTGCACCCGTCCAACAGCAGGCCGCACCAACGCAGGTCGCAAGCACGGGCAGCGGCTACTTTGTTCAGCTCGCATCATTCAAGTCGGAAGCCGAAGCCAGCGCCGAGTTTGGCCGTCTGAAATCGAAACATGCAGGCATCCTTGGAACCCTTCCCTCGGCAATCAATCCCGCCACCGTGAGTGGCAGCACCCGTTATCGCCTGGCACTTGGTCCACTTGCATCGCGCGATCAGGCCACCAAGATTTGCAGTTCACTGATTGCTGCCGGTGAAAGAGATTGTCTTGTTCGCAAGCAATAGTTCAAGCCCTGACAAGAAATTGCATCCATGAAAATTCGAAGCTTCATTAGCGGCTGCGAAGGCACAGAGCTGTCTTCCGCTGAAATCGCATTTTTCCGCGAGCAAAATCCCTGGGGCCTCATTCTCTTCAAGCGCAATTGCGAAACGCCCGCGCAAATCAAGGCGCTCACGTCTGCCTTCCGCGAGGCCGTTGGCCGCAAGGATGCGCCCGTATTTGTCGATCAGGAAGGCGGCCGGGTGCAACGCCTGGGGCCGCCGTCAAACTACTGGCGGAAATATCCTTCGGCGCGCGCCTACGGCGAACTCTACGCCAAAAATCCGCTTGCCGCACTTCGCACCGCCCGCCACGTGGGCCGCCTCATGGCCGATGACCTTATTGAAGCTGGAATAACCGCCGACTGCCTCCCGGTTTTGGACGTGCCTCAAACCGGGTGCCCATGATGTCATCGGCAACCGGGCTTACAGTCTTCACATTGAGCACGTCATGGCGCTGGCACGGGCCCACACGGCGGGCTTGATGGATGGCGGCGTTCTGCCGGTCATGAAACATATTCCCGGCCACGGCCGCTCCGAAGTCGACAGCCACCACAATTTGCCCGTGGTGAACGCCAGGCGGGATGAATTGGAGCGCGTGGATTTTCCGCCCTTCGCCGCTTTTGCCGATGCGCCCATGGCGATGACGGCCCATGTAATTTACACCGCGATCGACAAGGCAGCCCCGGCAACACTGTCCAGGAAAATCATCAAGTCGGTGATTCGTGGGCAGATCGGCTTTCGCGGGCTTCTGATCACCGACGATCTCTCCATGAAGGCCCTTTCAGGAACCCTTGCAGAGAAATGTTCCACGGCCTTGGGCGCCGGTTGCGATATGCTGTTGCATTGCAATGGCAGGCTGGACGAAATGCGGGAAGTGGCGGCCGCCGCGGGCGAATTGAAGGGCAAGGCCCTGAGGAGGGCCAAGGCGGCGCTCAAGTCCGCCCGCAAACCCCAGGCTTTTGATAAAAAGGCAGCCCTCAAGGATTTGGAATTGGTCGTTTCCGCTTGAAATTGGGGATAAGCTAAGGCCGTTCAAGCGAATCACCGGCACATTTGAGAAAGTGCGCAGCAGGGAATTTGATACTAGGATGACAGACACCGACGAAACGAAAGTGCAGGAACTGTGGCCCGATGGCGAGGGGCCATTGCGCAAGCGATTCTGCTGCGCTTCCGAAGACGCGCTGATCGTGGATGTCGGTGGCTTTGAAGGCCCGCTTGATCTTCTGCTTGAACTGGCGCGCCACCACAAGGTCGACCTCGCCCAGATTTCAATTCTGGCGCTCGCCGAGCAATATCTGGCCTATATCGATAACGCGCGCAAAATGCGCATCGAAGTGGCGGCCGACTATTTGGTGATGGCCGCTTGGCTTGCCTACCTCAAGTCCCGCCTTTTGCTTCCCAATCTTGCGGATCGGAGGAAGCGCCCGCTGAAGACCTTGCCGCGCGACTGGCTTTCAGGCTTCAGCGCCTGCAGGCCATGCGCGATGCCGCAGCCAAGCTCATGGCGCGTAATCTTTTCGGGCGCGATGTTTTTGGCCGTGGCAATCCGGAACCTTTGGTTGTTGAGACCCAGCGCGAATATGCCGACAATCTGATTGACCTGCTTGAAGGCCTATGCCGAGCGCCGCCAGCGCAAGGCGAGCCACCAGACCTATACGCTCAAGCGCCATGCCACCTGGTCCATCAAGGAAGCCCGCGAGGCCCTTGAGAGGCTGGTTGGCACCATGGATGACTGGAGCACCTTTGATCACTGGCTCGAAGCTTATCTGGCCCCGCCAAACATGCGCCGCTCGGTGCGCGCCTCAAGCTTCACCGCAAGCCTGGAATTGGTCCGTGAGGGTCTCATTGAACTGCGCCAGGAAGATGCCTTTCGCCCGATCTATATGCGCAGGCGCGAAAATGCCGCCTAATGTTTTCAGGATATGATTATGGTACAAGCAAGCATGAGCATTGAGCAAGCGACGCCCCAGAGGCAGACGAAATGGAAGTCTCGCCAGCCGTGGTGAGAATGCATCCGCGCGCCGATCGTAGCCAGCATTTGCGCATCATCGAAGCCATTCTGTTTGCCGCTGAAGCACCTGTCGCAATTGAAAAGCTGCAAGGCTTTTTCCCCGAAGGCACGGACATGCCGGCGTTGCTTTCCGATCTCCAGGCCAACTATGCCAACCGCGGAGTCAACCTCGTGCAGATGCCGGCCATTGGACCCTCCGTACCGCAGAGGACCTGAGCTTTGTTCTGCGCCGCGAAACGTTTGAGCAGAAGCGGCTGTCCAAGGCAGCGCTCGAAACCCTGGCGATCGTTGCCTATCACCAACCCGTAACCCGCGCCGACATCGAAGAAATTCGCGGCGTTGTTATTTCCAAGGGTACCCTCGACATCCTCATGGAAATTGGCTGGGTAAAAATGCGCGGACGCCGCCGCACGCCGGGACGGCCCGTGACCTATGGCACGACGGATTCCTTCCTCAGCCACTTCGGCTTGAATGAAGTGATGGATCTTCCCGGGCTGCAGGAATTGAAAGGGGCAGGGCTCCTCGACGCCAACCTGCCACCGGATTTCGAAATGCCAGTGCCACGCAGCGGCGATGATCTGACCGCTGACGAAGACCCCCTCGATGGCGATGAGCAAATTCCGCTGGAAATGCATTTGCCGGAGGCGATCGAAGGTTCCGAAGAAACCTCG